>CAWCHG010000001.1:365000-3156343 GCA_963795285.1 uncultured Alphaproteobacteria bacterium | reverse complement strand
TGGCGACGCTCTATCCATCCTGGCGTGCGGCGCGTCTCGATCCAGTCGATGCGCTTCGGTACGGATAGGCGGCTGGCAATGGCGCAGGGCGACGAAGAGGATGTACCGGTCGTTTATCTCCACGACATTCGCCGGCAATATCGCCAGGGCGAGGCAATTCTAACTATCCTCGATGGTGCAAGGCTCGCTTTGTGGGCTGGTCAATCGGTCGCTCTGGTTGCGCCGTCCGGTTCGGGAAAATCGACCTTGCTGCACATTGCGGGGTTGTTGGAGCATGCTGACGAGGGTGAAGTTTATATCGGCGGCTTACCGACATCAGGATTGTCGGATTCCGATCGCACGCAAATCCGCCGAACCGACATCGGCTTTGTTTATCAATCCCATCGGTTGCTGCCCGAATTCACGGCCCTCGAAAATGTAATGCTTCCGCAAATGATCCGGGGGCTCAAGCGTTCCGAGACGACGTCGCGCTCAAAAGAAATCCTGTCCTACCTCGGCTTGAGCGAACGCATGGCTCACAGGCCGGCTGAGCTTTCAGGGGGCGAGCAACAGCGTGTCGCGATTGCACGCGCCGTCGCAAATGCTCCGCGCGTGCTTCTTGCTGACGAGCCAACCGGAAATCTGGACCCGCATACGGCCGATCACGTTTTTCACGCGCTTATGCAGCTGGTCCGCGCCACGCGGGTCGCCATGTTGATTGTGACCCACAACATGGATCTTGCCGCACGCATGGACCGGCGCGTGTCACTCGAGGACGGCCAAGTGGTCGAACTGGACTGATGCTCGATGTCGAGAGCAGTTGTTTGCTCAGACGTCAGCCTTCCCCCGGTCAAAAAGATGAACGATCCGCGCAATCAGCTAGGGCTAACCGATAAAGCGCAATCGCGTGTGGTTCGATGCGATTGCGAATATCTCCGCCGCTGAACCTGAGGGCCGAAAATCAGTACTGGTCCGGATTGCCTCCGCGAACCCTGCGCCGGGGAGGCGGTGCGTCGTCGTAAGGTGCTCCTCCATAAGACGGGCCGCGCGCATAAGCAGGATTAGGCAAGCAGTCAGCTCCGATGCCGTTTGCGGTGACCATGCATTGCGCCATAGAGGTGAAGCGGCATTCGACGAGGTCGTCCTTCGAGTGCAGGCAAACCGGTAGCCCCCGTTGGGCCAGCGCGGGCGACCCGGACATCGCTATGCCGATGGAAAAACCGGTAACCGCGACCGTCGTCAGCAATAGTCTTCGCATCTCAACCTCCATTGCCGACTCGCGGCACTATGTTCGTTTGTAGAAGCAGCTGGTTCGTAATTGCGTCAAGGTAAGTTTGTACTTTGCGCGGGCGAAGATCAAAAGCACAGCGTATACGCTTTGTTAGGCACAAATGTTCCCGTTTTATCCCTTCCTACAAGTGCCCTTGACTCTGAGAACAAAAAAGGAACAATGTTCTTTATACGTTCCTCTCGGTAACCTGTCCCAACCGCCAAACCGAGACGATTTGACCTTAGCCAGGGGATGGAGATTTCTCATGTTGAGAATGTTTGTCGAAGAAGCCGCTGCCTTGGCATCAATCGTGTTGTTCGTGGGGATGGTTGCGATTTGGGCGCAGGTCATTCCACAACTCTGAAATTCTGCTCCGTTCGCCTTACTCTGGTTGGGGAAAAGCAGGAGAGCTCCGCCGCTTTGGCTGCGGGGCATGGACACCGCCGACGCGAGCATTCACGATCAAGGAGCCGAGTTCGGACAGACTGAGCGCGGCCAGTTGCGGGCCTCCTCGATTGTCGGCAGGCCTGACCCATAAAGGGTATCCTCCAGCTGACTGCCTCATATGACCGCCGGTTTCGTTCATCTTCACGTCCATTCTGCTTATTCGCTCCTGCAAGGATCGATCAAGATCGCAGGCCTCGCGGATCTGGCAAAAGCCGACCATCAACCCGCGTTGGCGTTGACCGACACCGACAACATGTTCGGGGCGCTTGAATTCTCCGACAAGATGGCAGCATCCGGCATTCAACCGATTGTGGGATGTGCGCTCGCGATCGATTTCGGGGATCTGGAAGCCGGATCGCGAAGTACGCTCGCGGCGTCACCGGCTCGGGTGGTTCTGCTGGCTGCGCGCGAGGCGGGCTACCGCAGCCTGATGCGCCTGAATTCAAGAGCGTTCCTTGAAACGCCAGTGCATCAGACACCCCACATCAAATTTGATTGGCTGCTTGGCGAGACCGAGGGCTTGATCGCCTTGACGGGCGGGCCGGACGGTCCGATTTCGCTGGCGATCAACGCCGATCAAGCCGCGCTCGCCGCAAGCCGTTGCGACCGTTTGGCGGATGTCTTCGGAGATCGGCTCTACATCGAGCTGCAACGCCACGGGCTCGACAGCGAGCGACGGGCCGAGCCGTTCCTGATCGATCTGGCCTACAGCAAGGGCTTGCCGTTGGTTGCCACCAACGAGCCGTATTTTGCCGCCGCGGACGACTACGAGGCGCACGATGCGCTGCTCTGTATCGCGGGCGGCAGGCTGATCGCGGAGACCGACCGTATTCAACTCACGCCTGACCATCGCTTCAAGACCCGCGCCGAAATGGCCGTGCTGTTTGCCGATATTCCAGAGGCGCTTGGGTCGACGGTCGAGATTGCCGAGCGGTGCGCTTATCGTCCCACGACGCGCAAGCCGATCCTTCCGCGCTTTACGGTTGGCGCCGACAACGCGGGCGATGCTGTCAGCGCGGAGGCCGCCGAATTGCGGCGTCAGGCGGAGGAGGGGCTTAAGCACCGCATCGCCATGCACGGCGTCGCGCAGGGGCTGACAGAAGAAGATTATCTGTCCCGGTTGAGCTTCGAGGTCGACGTCATCACCCGCATGAACTACGCGGGATATTTTCTGATCGTCGCAGACTTCATCAAATGGGCGAAGTCGCAAGGCATTCCGGTGGGACCGGGTCGTGGCTCCGGCGCAGGCTCCTTGGTGGCTTATGCGTTGACCGTGACGGATCTCGATCCACTCCGGTTCGGACTGCTGTTCGAGCGCTTTCTCAATCCCGAGCGCGTGTCGATGCCCGACTTCGACATCGACTTCTGTCAGGACCGGCGCGACGAAGTCATTGGTTATGTGCAGCAGCGCTATGGTCGCGATCAGGTCGCGCAGATCATCACCTTCGGTACATTGCAGGCGCGAGGCGTATTGCGTGACGTGGGTCGCGTGCTGCAGATGCCATATGGGCAGGTCGACAAGCTGACAAAACTGGTGCCGCAAAATCCGGCGGCTCCCGTGACGCTGGCGGCCGCAATCAACAGTGAGCCGAAGTTACAGGCGTTTCGCGACGAAGACCCGGTTGTTGCGCGTGCCTTCGATATCGCGCTGAAGCTTGAAGGTCTCACGCGGCATGCCTCCACCCATGCCGCGGGCATCGTGATTGGCGACCGCCCGTTAAGCGAACTGGTGCCGCTATACCGCGATCCGAAATCCGACATGCCGGTGACCCAGTTCAATATGAAGTGGGTCGAACCTGCGGGACTTGTGAAGTTCGACTTTCTCGGTCTGAAGACGCTGACAGTGCTCGACGTCGCTGTGAAGCTGCTGAAGCAGCGTGACATTTCACTCGATCTCGGCATGTTGCCGCTCGACGATGCAGCCAGTTATGAAATGCTGGCGCGCGGTGATGTGGTCGGCGTGTTCCAGGTTGAAAGCCAGGGCATGCGACGCGCGCTCGTCGATATGCGTCCCGACCGCTTCGAGGATATCATCGCGCTGGTCGCGCTTTATCGGCCGGGTCCGATGGCCAATATTCCGACCTATTGCGCCCGAAAGCATGGCGACGAAGAGCCTGAATACCTGCATCCGATGCTCGAGCCGATCCTCAAGGAGACATTCGGCGTCATCATCTATCAGGAGCAGGTGATGCAGATCGCGCAGGCGATGTCGGGCTATTCGCTCGGCGAAGCCGATCTGTTGCGGCGCGCGATGGGTAAAAAGATTCGCTCGGAAATGGAGCAGCAGCGCGCACGCTTCGTCTCAGGCGCGGTCGAGCGCGGCATTCAAAAAGGGCAGGCGGACACGATCTTCGAACTTCTCGCCAAGTTCGCAGACTACGGCTTCAATAAGAGCCATGCCGCCGCCTATGCTCTGGTGTCCTATCAGACCGCCTACATGAAGGCGCACTATCCCGTCGAATTTCTCGCGGCGTCGATGACGCTCGACATGGGAAATACCGACAAACTGTCGGAGTTTCGGTCCGAGGCGCAAAAGCTGGGAATCAAGGTCGAGGCGCCCTCGATCAATCGCTCGGGTGCGACATTCGAGGTCGCCGAAAACAAGATTTTCTATGCGCTTGCAGCTCTCAAGGGCGTCGGTGCGCAAGCCGTGCAGTTGATCGTCGAAGCACGTGGCGACAAACCGTTTACCTCGATCGCGGATTTTGCCGTCCGCGTCAGTCCCCGAGCCATCAACAAAAGAGTTCTGGAAAGTCTTGCGGCAGCCGGCGCATTCGACGAACTCGATTCCAATCGCGCGCGCGTTTTTCTGGGCGCGGATGCGATCCTTGCGGCGTGCCAACGCAGCCACGAGGCCGTAACGCTCGGACAAAACGATATGTTCGGCGGTTTGGCGGATGCACCCACGGTGATTTTGCCCGTGATCGAACCGTGGTTGCCAGCTGAGCGGCTGCAGCGCGAATACGATGCGATCGGATTTTTCCTGTCGGGGCATCCGCTCGACGACTACAAGATTGTGCTCAAGCGCTTGAACGTGCAGTCGTGGGCCGAATTTTCGCAGGCCGTGAAGAATGGACGGACCGCAGGCAAGGTCGCCGCCACGGTGGTTTCGCGTATGGAGCGCCGGACCAAGACTGGCAACAAGATGGGCATTATCGGTCTTTCCGATCCCACTGGCCATTTCGAGGCGGTTCTCTTCTCAGAAGCACTTGGCCAGTTTCGCGAGATGCTGGAGCCCGGTCTTGCGGTGTTGTTGCAGCTGGGCGCTGAACTACAGGGTGATGAAGTCCGCGCGCGCATCAATGGTGTCGAATTGCTGGATCAGGCCGCAGCCAAGACATCGATGGGTCTCAAAATATTCGTGCGCGACACCAAGCCGCTGGAATCGATTGCCCGCCGGCTCGCGATGACGGACGCATCACCTGCACCGGGCAACATGCGTGCCGGTCCGGCCAAAATCGGGGCCTCTGCAAGACCCGGAGCGGCGGCGGACGGGGAGGTGACCCTCGTCATGATGCTGGATCTTGAGACCGAGGTGGAAATGCGGTTGCCGGGCCAATTCCCCGTCTCGCCGCAAATTGCGGGGGCTCTCAAGGCCGTGACTGGGGTGGTGGACGTCCAAACCCTCTGAAAATGCCATTTTAGGGGCCTTAAAGGCCCAAAAACGGGTCGCCGGCTCCCGGATTTCCTTGCACGCGTCTGTTCTTGGCCGCTATATACCGCGCCATCTCACACGGAAACATGGCTCAAAAAGCCGTCCGGTGGCATCCGGGCCGCGAGGCTCGTTATGCTCACACGTTTCCGGAGGAACCAACCGGAGAATACACAATGGCGCTTCCCGATTTTTCGATGCGTCAGCTGCTTGAAGCTGGCGTTCACTTTGGTCACCAATCCCACCGATGGAATCCGAAGATGGCGGATTACATCTTCGGTGCCCGAAACAACATTCACATTATCGATCTCGCGCAGACCGTGCCGCTGCTTCATCGCGCGCTGCAGGCTGTCAGCGACACGGTTGCCAAGGGCGGCCGTATTCTGTTCGTCGGCACCAAGCGCCAGGCGCAGGATGGCGTGGCGGAAGCCGCCAAACGCTCTGCGCAATACTTCGTCAACTCGCGCTGGCTCGGCGGCACGCTGACGAACTGGAAGACGATTTCCGGTTCGATCAAGCGCTTGCGCCATCTCGACGAGATTTTGGCTTCGACGGAAGGCCAGCAGTACACGAAGAAGGAACGTCTCGATCTGCAGCGCGAACGCGACAAGCTCAACCGTTCGCTCGGCGGCATCAAGGACATGGGCGGTCTTCCCGACATGATCTTCGTGATCGACACCAACAAGGAAGATATCGCGATTCAGGAAGCCCAGCGGTTGAACATACCGGTGGCCGCGATCGTCGATACCAACTGCGATCCCAAGGGCATTACCTATCTCGTTCCAGGCAACGACGACGCGGGCCGCGCGATCAGCCTGTATTGCGACCTCATTGCGCGTGCCGCGATCGACGGTATCTCGCGCGCGCAGGGTGAATCGGGCGTCGATATCGGCGCGCTCTCCAATCCGGTGCGTGAAGAAGTTCCCGCTGCGCAGGACCAAGGCTTCCAGGGCCTCGCCGGACCACGCGGCGTTGCCGACGATCTCAAGAAGCTGACCGGCGTCTCCGGCGCTATCGAGAAGAAGCTCAACGACCTTGGCATCTTCCATTACTGGCAGCTCGCGGAGCTGGACCAGGCGAAAGCACATCGGATCGGCGAAGAAGTAGGTCTTCCAGGACGTGCGGACAGCTGGGTCGTGAAGGCCAAGGAACTCACCGCGGAATCTGAGTAACGGACCGCGATCACGATGCCGGAAAATCATTTCCGGAATCGCGTTCCAAGTAAAGTTTGCTGCCGGCACACGCCGGCAGCCGGAACTTCCGCAACGTGTCGAGCGTGATCGCGTCTACAAGCTCACGATGACGCATTTCTTTTTGTGTTGATGTGTTTTCTCGGGCGATTTTTGCCTTGCTGGAAAGCGCTCGTGTCCGGAACGTAAGCCCCATCGCGGCGATGATGGCGATGTGCTTGCGTTCACATGCAGAGGATATTCAAAATGGCGACTATTTCGGCAGCATTAGTGAAGGATCTCCGCGACAAGACTGGCGCGGGCATGATGGATTGCAAGCAGGCGCTCACCGAAAACAACGGAGACATGGAAGCGGCGGTTGATTGGTTGCGCAAGAAGGGCCTCTCGAAGGCTGCCAAGAAGGCCGGTCGCGTCGCGGCTGAAGGTTTAATTGGCGCCGTGATTGCAGGAACGAAAGGCGTGCTGGTCGAGGTCAACTCGGAGACCGACTTCGTCGGCCGCAACGAGCAGTTCCAGGGCCTCGTGAAAATGATCGGTCAGGTCGCGCTCGATTCGGGTGTCGACGTCGAGAAGATCAAAGCTGCCAAAGTCGGCAGCGCCACGGTCGAGACCGCCATCGCGGATGCCATTGCCACCATCGGCGAGAACATGACGCTGCGTCGCGCGGCGGAGCTGTCCGTGGGCAAAGGCATTGTTGCCAGCTACCTGCACAACTCGGTGACTGATGGTCTCGGCAAGATGGAAGTCATCGTTGCGCTTGAGTCGTCCGGCAAGTCTGATGAGCTGATGACGCTCGGCCGTCAGCTCGCGATGCATGTCGCGGCTGCTAACCCGGCGGCGCTTGAAGCAGCGGGCCTCGATCCCGATGTGGTGCGGCGCGAAAAAGACGTGCTGGCCGATAAATACCGTCAGCAGGGCAAACCCGACAACGTCATCGAAAAGATCGTCGAGTCCGGCCTTAAGACCTATTACAAGGAAGTCTGCCTGCTCGAGCAGGCGTTTATCCACGACGGCGGCAAATCCGTCGCGCAGGCGGTGAAGGAAGCCGAAGGCAAGGTCGGTGCTCCGATCAAGGTTACGGGCTTCGTCCGCTATGCTTTGGGTGAGGGAATCGAGAAGCAGGAATCCGATTTCGCTGCTGAAGTGGCTGCTGCCGCCGGTCAGGGTTAACCAAAGCGTTTTCGCGGATACCGTTTGCGTTAGCGGCTGCGACAAGACAAAATCTACGGAGCGCGATCGTATCGGATACGGTTGCGCTCGCGCTTTTCTCATCGTGGCACCGAGTGTGCGATGAGAAAGCGCAGAATACCGAAGCAGAGCGTGGTCCCCCGGCAAAACGCCTCCAGCCGTCCGACACCGCTCGAAGGGAACGCGCATCATGGGTGAGCCGGTCTATCGTCGCGTCGTCGTGAAGCTCTCGGGCGAGTATCTGGCCGGGTCCCAACCCTTCGGTATCGATCAGCCAACTCTCGATAGAATTGCAGGCGATCTTATCAAGGCGCGTGACCTCGGCGTCGAGATCGCCGTTGTGATCGGCGGAGGCAATATTTTTCGCGGCGTCGATGTTTCCGGCCGCGGCGTGTCGCGCCCGACCGGCGACACCATGGGCATGCTCGCGACCATGATGAATTGTCTGGCGCTTGAAGCGGCATTGGAACGTAAAGGCCAGTCGGCCAGAGTGCTGTCCGCCTTTGTGATGCCCGAGGTCAGTGAGCTGTTTACCCGGGGTGCAACCCACAAATATCTCTCCGAGGGTCGTATCGTGCTGCTGGGTGGGGGAACCGGTAACCCGTTTTTCACCACCGATACGACCGCAGTCCTGCGCGCTGGCGAAATCGGCGCCCAGGCGGTGCTAAAAGCCACCAATGTCGATGGCGTTTATAGCGCGGACCCGAAAAAAGACCCAACAGCCAAGCGGTTCGACCGTCTGACTCACTCTCAGGCTCTTGAAGGTGGCTATAAGGTCATGGACGCAACTGCCTTTGCGCTTGCCCGGGAAATCGGGGTGCCTATCATTGTGTTTTCGATCGCGGATGCGGGATCGGTGGGCGCCATTCTCAGCGGAGCCGGCCGGGGGACCATCGTTGCCGGGTAGCAAGCAGAGGAAAGCGTGAGCCTTTTGCAGGCGTGATTGCATGCTTTGAAGTCGAGCAGCAGGCTGCTCTGAGAGAATTTGATAGACAAAGGGAAAGACCATGGCGACCGGGAGTTTCGATCTCAACGAGTTAAAGCGTCGGATGCAGGGCGCAACCCAATCGCTCAAGCACGAACTCGGCGGATTGCGAACCGGCCGCGCGGCTGCCTCGATGCTGGAGCCCGTGCAGGTCGAGGCCTACGGCAGCCACATGCCGTTGAACCAGCTCGCGACCGTCAGCGTTCCCGAACCACGCCTGCTCTCGGTTCAGGTTTGGGACAAGTCCATGGTTCATGCGGTGGAAAAGGCCATCGTTAATTCGAACCTTGGCCTCAGCCCCGCGACGGAAGGTCAAGTTCTGCGTCTGCGCATCCCCGAGCTCAACGAGGAGCGGCGCAAGGAGCTGGTGAAGGTCGCGCATAAATATGCGGAAGCGGCTCGCGTTGCCGTTCGCCATGTGCGGCGGGACGGACTCGACGTGGTCAAAAAACTCGAGAAGAACCACGAGATTTCCGAGGACGATCAGGAGCGTTTCGCCAACGACATTCAAAAAGCAACGGACAGCACGATATCGGAGATCGATCAGTTGCTTGCCGGCAAAGAAAAGGAAATCCTCACCGTCTGAGGAATCACCCGATGTCGAAAGGCCCTTCGTCAAATTCAGATGATCAGGCGCGGCCGGAAACGCCGCGGCACGTTGCGATCATCATGGACGGTAACGGACGATGGGCCGCAGCGCGCGGCTTGCCGCGCGGCGAGGGACATCGGCGCGGGGTCGAGGCGTTGCGCCGCGTGGTGCGGGCATCGCATGAACTGGGTATCTCCTATCTGACGATTTTTTCGTTCAGCTCGGAAAACTGGTCTCGCCCGGCAACGGAGATCGGCGATTTGTTCGGCCTGCTCCGGCGCTTCATCCGTAACGATCTGGCCACGCTTCATCGCGATGGCGTGCGGGTGCGTATTATCGGAGAGCGTGACGATCTGGAGCAGGATATTCGTGCGCTGCTCACTGAGGCGGAAGACCTTACGAAAAACAATACGGCGCTGACGCTGGTCGTCGCATTCAACTACGGCTCCCGTCAGGAAATCGCCCGTGCGGCACAGCGCCTGGCGGCGGAAGTCATTGAAGGCAAGCGTACCGTTGAACAAATCACTGCCGACGCAATTGGCCAGCATCTCGATGCGCCGGATATTCCGGACCCGGATCTGATCATTCGAACGAGCGGCGAGCAACGACTGTCGAATTTTCTCATGTGGCAGGCGGCCTATAGCGAACTGGTCTTCGTGCCGATTCATTGGCCTGATTTCGACAAGGCCGCACTTGAAGGCGCTATTGCCGAATATGCAAGGCGAGAGCGGCGTTTTGGTGGCCTTGCCGCCAAAACCGGATCATGACCAGCGTGTCCGACGACGCCACGCCAAAAGCCGCCGATCAAGGCTCGAGTAACCTGATGATGCGCGTCGTGGCCGCGCTCATACTGGCGCCCTCCACAATCGCAATCGTTTTTCTCGGCGGGTGGCCGTGGGGGATATTGGTGACGCTGACGGCCCTCGGTCTGTTTGTTGAGTGGCTGATGGTTGTCGGGGCTTTGCGGAATGCTCCCGCTGTCGCCGTCGGCGTAACTGCACTGCTCGCGTCGGGAGTGAGCTTGCTCTTGGGACGAATCGACGTTGCCATTGGTGTGCTCGGGATCGGAGTTGTTGGCGCCGCAATCATGGGACGCGCTCTGCGCTCATGGGTGTCTGCCGGACTGCTCTATGCCGGTCTTGCGCTGTTGGCCTCTGTGCTGGTCCGCCGTGATCCAGCGAGCGGATTTCTGGCTCTCATATTCGTTCTGTTGGTTGTCTGGGTGACCGACATCGGCGGTTATTTCGCTGGCCGTGGAATAGGCGGACCCAAATTGTGGCCTCGCGTCAGTCCCAAGAAGACATGGGCAGGGGCCACTGGCAGTCTGGTCGGTAGCCTCGCGATCGCTTGCGGTTTCGCCGCGATCGATTTTGGCAAGATCGGCCCTATGCTTATCCTGGCTGCGGTGCTGTCGGTGGTCTCGCAAGGCGGGGATCTGTTTGAATCTGCAGTGAAGCGCAAGTTCGGCGTGAAGGATTCAAGCCATATTATTCCCGGCCACGGCGGATTGCTCGACCGCCTCGACGGCTTCGTCGCTGCCATTGTATTCGCAGCTTTGATCGGTTTTGTGCGCGGAGGCGTCGATGGCGTCGGTCGCGGCCTTATGGTGTGGTGAAGACAATGAGTGCAGTCCCTTTGAAAATGATCGATACGGCGCGGCGGCAAGAGCGCGTCGTGACTGTTCTGGGAGCGACCGGGTCGATTGGTGACAGCACCATGGATCTCCTGCGGCGTGGTCGCGATCGGTTTCGCGTTGAGGCGGTGACTGCAAATAGCAACGTCAAGGCTCTGGCCAACCTGGCTCGCGAATTCAACGTTCGCTACGCGGCGATTGCCGACGAAAACCTGCTCGGCGATTTGCGCGCTGCTTTATCGGGTTCGGGCATTGCGTGCGGAGCGGGTGCCGAAGCGGTCGTCGAGGCTGCTGCTCGGCCGGCCGATTGGGTCATGGCGGCTGTCAGCGGTGCGGCCGGGCTGAAACCCGCACTGGCTGCCGTGGATCGCGGCGCTACCGTTGCGCTTGCCAACAAGGAATGCCTGGTGTGTGCCGGCGAAATCTTCATGAAGCGCGCAGTGAAAGCCGGCGCTCAGATCTTGCCGGCTGATTCCGAGCATAATGCGCTGTTCCAGGCGTTGAGTTCGGGAAATCGTGAGGAATTGACCCGGGTCATCATCACCGCGTCGGGGGGGCCGTTTCGAACGTGGTCCATCGAGCAAATCGAGCAGGCCACGCTGGAGCAAGCGCTCAAGCATCCGAACTGGTCGATGGGTCAGAAGATCACGATCGATTCAGCGTCGATGATGAACAAGGGGCTTGAGGTCATCGAGGCTGCGCATTTGTTCGCGCTGTCGGCCGACGAAATCGATGTCCTGGTGCATCCGCAGTCGATCATTCACGGCATGGTGGAATTTTCCGACCGCTCGGTGGTCGCTCAGCTTGGCGCGCCGGATATGCGAATACCGATCGCACACTGTCTGGGGTGGCCTGATCGTCTGGAGGGCGCGGCTGCCAGACTCGATCTCGCTGCGATCGGTCAGCTGACTTTTGAAATTCCCGATTTGAAACGTTTTCCGGGGCTGCGGCTCGCCTATGAGGCGTTGCGAACCGGAGGCGGTGCGCCAACCATCTTTAACGCGGCCAACGAAATCGCGGTTGCGGCGTTTGCCGACCGCAAGATCAAATTCGGCATGATTGCGAGGCTTGTCGAGGCGACGATCGACGCAGGCGCCGGCCGCGGATTGACCAAAGCGCCGGTGACGGTCGACGACGCACTCGCCATTGACCATAACGCCCGGGATATAGCGGCATCCCTGCTGCCTCAAATTGCCGCAAAGGCATCCTAGTATGCAGGCTCGTGAGTTCATTTTAATATCCCGAGCCTGCGTTCTCGTGTTGAAGAGCGACGCGGGACGACACAGGCATGTGCCGAGCTGAAATAGCACTTGAACATGATATTCAGTGTAGAGAGTAGGCAAGGGGCGTCGTGCTCCAGTAAGGAATAGAATGGTCGATCTTTTTCTGCACACGCTAAGTCAGGTCAGCCATATTGTGATCGGCTTCATTGTGCCGTTTCTGTTCGTGCTGACGATCGTCGTATTTTTTCACGAGTTGGGACATTTCCTCGTCGCGCGCTGGGCGGGCGTAAGAGTTCTGACATTCTCGTTGGGCTTCGGACCGGAGCTCGCCGGCTTCAACGACCGGCACGGCACGCGCTGGAAGATTTCGGCGATTCCTCTCGGCGGATACGTCAAGTTTTTCGGCGATGACACCGAGGCGAGTACGCCATCAAGCGAGGCGCTCGTCGCAATGAGCGCCGCTGATCGCTCTGAGACGTTTCATTTCAAAAAGGTTGGGCCACGCGCCGCGATCGTCGCCGCAGGTCCGATTGCGAATTTCCTTCTGGCCATTGTGATCTTCGCAAGCCTGTTCGCTATATTCGGTAAACCCAGCACCACCGCGCAGGTCGATACCGTGCAGCCGGGAAGCGCTGCTGAGCGGGCGGGCTTTCAACCGGGCGATGTGGTGACAGCGATCGACGGCAAGGTGATCGAAAGCTTCATCGATATGCAGCGCATCGTCGGAATCAGCGCCGGGGATAAATTATCGTTCACTGTGACACGCCATGGTTCGCCGCTGACGATCATCGCTACTCCTGAGCTGCAGGAGTCCAAAGACAGTTTCGGTAATAAGCAACGGCGCGGTGTTCTTGGGATATCCAAGGCGACATCGCCGACCGAGGTGACGACCCAGCCTGTGAATCCCGTTACCGCGCTTTGGCTGGGGGTCAAGGAAACCTGGTTCATCGTGGAACGGACCGGGGCCTATATAGGCGGTATTTTTGCCGGTCGGGAAGCGGCCGACCAGCTCGGAGGTCCGATCCGAATCGCCCAGATTTCCGGTCAGGTTGCGACCCAGGGAATCACTGCACTCATTCAGTTCGTGGCCATTATTTCGGTCTCCATTGGTTTGCTGAACCTGTTGCCGGTTCCTCTGCTCGATGGCGGTCACCTTTTGTTCTATATGGTGGAGTTTGTGCGCGGGCGTCCGTTGTCGGACCGGGCACAAGAGATGGGGTACCGGTTTGGGCTGGCTTTGGTGCTGATGTTAATGATTTTTACCTTCTATAACGACGTTTTGCATCTGCCGGGCTTGTGAACAGTTTTTTGTTGACCTTCGCATGCGTTGCCAACGGGCAACGTATTGGTGAGAAATTGGAATTGCACTGCGAAACGCCGTTTGCCAATTTGGTAAAATTGGCTACAAGCGACGCAGAATTGGGGAATCTGTCGGTGCGCTGGGGAGCGGATCGGCATGGAATGATAAGGTCGCTTGGCGCATGAAAGTTGGAATGCGAGTGCTACGGGGAGGCGCTGCTGCTGCCCTGATGATGATCGCTCTGCCGCTCGCCGGTGTGGTGACGGCGGCGTTTACGTCGTCGTCGGCTGTCGCCCAAACGGTGTCTTCGATTGTCGTCGAAGGAAACCGGCGCGTCGAAGCGGAGACCATTCGGTCCTACTTTAAACCCGGCCCCGGCGGACGCCTGGATAGCGGGCGTATCGACGATGGTCTCAAGGCCCTTTATGAAACGGGCTTGTTCCAGGACGTGAAGATCAATCAGGCTGGCGGCCGGATTGTCGTTACGGTCGTGGAAAACCAGGTGATCGGCCGCATTGCCTTCGAAGGCAACAAGAAGGTCAAGGACGATCAACTCTCTGCTGAAATCCAGTCGAAGCCGCGCGGAACCTTCTCGCGCCCGATGGTTCAGTCCGACGCCCAGCGTATCTCGGAAATTTATCGTCGATCGGGCCGTTATGACGTGCGCGTCGTTCCGCAGGTCATTGAGCAGCCGAACAACCGTGTCGATCTGATTTTCGAGGTTACCGAAGGTCTCAAGACCGGCGTCAAAACCATCAATTTTGTGGGCAATAGCGCGTTCACGTCGTACCGCCTTCGCGACATCATCAAAACTCGCGAATCCAATCTGCTGAGCTTCCTGGCGTCAGGCGACGTATACGATCCCGATCGTGTCGAATCGGATCGCGACCTGATTCGCCGTTTTTATCTGAAGAACGGCTATGCTGATGTGCAGGTCGTTGCTGCGCTCACGGAATATGATCCGGAGGGCAAGGGCTTCATCGTGACCTTCAAGATCGAAGAAGGTCAGCAATACCGGGTGGCGTCGGTCTCGTTCCGATCCAGTATTTCGTCTTTGGACGGCAATTCGCTTAGCGGCTTGTCCCGTGTCAGTGCAGGCTCCGTTTATAACGCGGAATCCATCGAAAAGTCCGTTGAGGACATGTCGATCGAGGCTTCGCGTCGCGGTTATTCATTCGCGACCATTCGTCCGAGCGGCGAACGTAACTTCGATGCGCGCACCGTCGACATCGTATTCGCGATCGATGAGGGCCCGCGAACTTACATCGAGAGAATCAACGTGCGTGGAAACACGCGCACGCGCGACTACGTGATTCGTCGTGAGTTCGATATTTCCGAAGGCGATGCCTACAACCGTGCGCTGGTTGATCGCGCCGAACGCCGTCTGAAGAACCTCGATTACTTCAAGACCGTGAAGATCACGAGCGAGCCCGGCTCTTCGAGCGATCGCGTTGTCCTCAATGTCGAGCTTGAAGAGAAGTCGACGGGTGAGTTCTCGGTATCCGGCGGTTATTCGACTTCGGACGGCTTCCTCGGTGAAGTCAGCGTCTCGGAGCGCAATCTGCTTGGCCGCGGCCTCTATGCAAAGGCGTCGCTCCAATACGGACAATACGCACGCGGCTATTCGTTGTCTTTCGTCGAGCCGTATCTGCTCGACTACCGTGTTGCGTTCGGAATTGACATTTATCAGCGCGAGCAACTTGCCAACAGCTATGTCTCGTACAACACGAAGACAGCTGGCTTCAGTCCGCGGCTCGGCTTCCAGTTGCGTGAGGATTTGACGCTGCAGGTGCGTTACTCGCTGTTCAACCAGGAAATTTCACTGCCGGGGAATCTGGCGAATTGTAACAACATCGTGGGAAGCCCGAATTTCTTCCCAACAACCGCATTCATTAATGCCAACCAGCCTTTGGCAGGTTTCCCTCTTAACAGCCTGGGCTGTTACGCTGACGGTGAATCGTCCTTGCCGGTCCGCAAGGAGCTTGCATCCGGAGCTTCGTTGACGTCGGCTCTGGGGTATACGCTGTCGTTCAACACGCTCGATAACAACAAGAACCCGACCTCGGGCCTTATGGTCGACTTCCGCCAGGATTTCGCAGGCGTGGGCGGGGACGTGCACTACCTGAAATCCACCAGCGACGTGAAGTACTACCAGCCGCTGGTGGCTGATATCGTTGGCTTGATCCACGTGCAAGGCGGCATCATGAACAAGCTCGGTAGCGATGACCTGCGCATGCTGGATCACTTCCAGATGGGACCGCAGCTCGTTCGCGGCTTTGCGCCCCAAGGTATCGGCCCGCGTGATATCACTTATGGGACGACCAATGACGCCTTGGGTGGCACCATGTATTGGGGTGCGTCAGCTGAATTGCAGGTTCCTTTCTGGTTCTTGCCAAAGGAAGTCGGCTTGAAGGGCGCGCTGTACGCGGACGCCGGCTCGCTGTGGGATTACAAAGGACCGACATCCTGGGCGCAGACCGGCGAAGTCGGGCCCTATGCGCTGCAGTTTAGCGACCAGAACACGGTTCGATCATCTGTTGGTGTCGGCTTGATCTGGGCTTCGCCATTCGGTCCGCTGCGCTTCGACTACGCGATACCGTTGACGAAGGGCACTTATGATCGCGTTCAGCAGTTCCGTTTCGGTGGCGGAACCTCATTCTAAGCTCGACCACGAGCCCGACTTCGGCGGGTGGAATGACGCAGCTGACGTTTTTCAAACAACCGGGCTGGTCAACGCTGGCTGAAATTGCAGCGTTGACCGGGGCCCAGCTTCTGGACGCGGGCCGCTCGGGCCAGCGTATCAATCGTCTTGCGGCTGTGGATCGGGCTGGCCCCAGCCATCTGACGTTCTTCGATAACCGGAAATACCTGGATCAACTGACCGGCACGCACGCAGGGGCCTGCTTCGTGACCGAGCGGCTGGAAGCCAGCGTTCCGGCTCACGTGACAGTGCTGCGTGTGGCAGACCCGTACCGCGCGTTCGTGCGTGTGGCGCGCGAATTTCATAGCGATACCCTTCGTCCGCAGTCGTCATTCGACAACACGGGTGTTGCTCCGTCTGCGGTCGTTCATCCGACAGCAAGTCTGGAAGACGGTGTGGTGGTCGATCCGTTGGCTGTGATCGGGCCTGACGTGGAAATCGGTTCAGGCACGGTGATCGGCGCAAATGCGGTTATCGGAGCGAACGTCAAGATCGGGCGTGATTGCAGCATCGGTGCCGGCGCATCGATCCTCTGCGCCTTGATCGGCAACGATGTGATCATCCACCCAGGCTGCCGAATTGGTCAGGATGGCTATGGGTTTGTCTCCAGCAGCGAGGGGCACGTCAAAATCCCTCAAACGGGCCGAGTTCTCATCCAGAACAGCGTCGAGATCGGGGCGGGGACGACCATCGACCGAGGGGCACTTCGCGATACGACGATCGGCGAGGGGACGAAGATCGATAATCTTGTACAGGTGGGCCACAACGTGACCATCGGACGCCACTGTATCGTCGTCAGTCAGAGCGGCATTGCCGGCAGCTCGGTGCTTGGCGACGGTGTCGTGCTCGGTGCGCGCGTTGGTGTCAGCGACCACGCCGTCATTGGCGACGGTGCGCAGATCGCGGCACGAAGCAGCGTGGTCGGTGAAGTGCCACCCGGCGTGCGGTGGGGCGGATCACCTGCCAAGCCGATCAAGCAATTTTTCCGTGAGATTTTCGAGTTGGAACGTCTTGGACGCGAGGGATCGCCGAATTCGAAGGTGAAAGCGTTGGGCGCAGGCAAAGAGGAAAAGAGTTGATGGAGGCGTCGATCACCATTGAGGCGGTTGATATCGCCCTCATTCTCAAAACATTGCCCCATCGTTATCCGTTTCTGTTGATCGACAAGGTCATCAATGTCCGCAACGATTTCAGCGGAGTCGGAATCAAGAACGTCACGATCAACGAACCGCAATTTACCGGCCATTTTCCCGGGCGTCCGATCTTTCCGGGCGTGCTGATGATCGAAGGCATGGCACAGACCGCTGGCGTGATCGGCATGCTGTCGACCGGAGAGGTCGATCGCCCGACCGCGGTCTATTTTCTGACGATCGACAAGTGCAAGTTTCGCAAACCAGCTTCGCCGGGTGACACGATTGAATACCACATGCGTCTCATCAACCGTAAACGGGACATGTGGTGGTTTCACGGAGATGCGAAAGTCAACGGAGTGACCGTGGCTGAAGCGGATATTGGAGCGATGCTGGCCGACTGAGGTATTCCAGCCAGCCTGTTGTCGGCCGTTAGCAGTCGTAACAATTCATGATATCGCTCGCGGCGCATTTCGTCGTATTCCCTGGCGGAAACGCGGTGTTTCCGGAAACGAGCTCCGAACCCGCTTTTTGGAAAACTCGTTCGGTTGCTGGAAAGTTGATTGATGAGCATGATCGATTCCACCGCCCGTATTGAGGACGGAGCGGTTATCGGCGAGGGGGTTTCGATCGGACCCTATTGTGTCGTCGGCGCCAATGTGACGATTGGGCCGGAATGCCGGCTTCTGTCCCACGTGCACGTCGCTGGACATACGACAATCGGAGCTGGTTGCTCGATCTACCCGTTTGCCTCTCTTGGCGGTTCGCCTCAGGATCTGGGATATCGGGGTGAACCGACGCGGCTTGAGATCGGCGAGGGTTGCACGATCCGCGAATCCGTCACCATGAACACGGGTACGGTGAAAGGTGGAGGGCTGACGAAAGTTGGCGCGCGGGGATTCTTCATGGCTTACAGCCATGTCGGGCATGACTGCATTGTCGGAAACGATGTGATCTTTGCAAATTCGGCCACGCTCGGCGGTCATTGCGAGGTCGGGGACTTCGTCTATATCGGCGGGCTATCGGCAGCTCACCAGTTTGTCCGTATCGGCCCGCAAGCTATGATTGGCGGGGTCTCGGGTTTGCGCGGCGACATCATTCCATACGGAATTGTCAGCGGTCAATTCGCTCATCTTGAAGGACTGAATGTGGTCGGCATGCGCCGCCGCAAGTTCTCTCATGCTCGCCTTCAAGTGATACGTGCGTTTTACAAGGATCTGTTTCATACCGGCGGAGTGTTCTCCGAAAGGCTCGTGCGGGCGCAACGATGGGCCAGCGAAGATCCGGCCATTGCGGAGATGCTTGCGTTTATCGCGGATGGGAAAAAGCGGCCGCTTTGCATGCCCTACGAGAGCTATGAAAAGCAGCCGGAGAATCAGCGCCACGGTTTGGAATGACGACAGAGTCCGGGACGAACGCGTCAATCGGAGTCATCGCCGGTGCAGGCAGCCTGCCGTTCGCCGTTGCAGATTCGTTGGCTCATCAAAAGCGGACGCCGGTAATTTTTGCGATCCGGGGTTACTGCGATCCTGAGCGCGTCCTTGCATATCGTCACCATTGGATCGCTCTCGGGCAGGTGGGGCGTTTGACACGCCTCCTGCGTTCGGAAAATTGCCGCGACGTCGTATTCATCGGAGCGCTTGTTCGCCCTGCGTTGTCAGAAATCCGACTGGATTGGGGAACGGTCCGCGTTATTTCCAGCATTGCCGCGGCACTGCGCGGGGGGGACGACCATCTGCTCACCGGTATTGGGCGAATTTTCGAGCAGCACGGTTTCCATCTCGTGGGAGTCGGGGACGTCGCGCCGGATCTGTTGATGCCGGAGGGGAATTTAGGGCGCGCCGCTCCCGATGCCGTCAACCAGAGCGATATTGAAAAAGGCCTTGCCGCGCTTCATGCCATGAGCCCCTTCGATATCGGACAGGCACTCGTCATTATCGACGGGCACGTTGTCGGCGTCGAGGACATCGAAGGAACCGATGGTTTGCTGGCGAGGATAGCCCGATTGCGTGAGCAGGGAAGAATACGCGCCAGGGCCGGTCGCGGGGTTCTCGTTAAAGGCCCCAAGAGCAATCAGGACATGAGGTTCGACCTTCCGACCCTGGGTCCGAAAACGATCGAAGGTGTTGTTGCTGCCGGTCTCTCCGGCGCTGCGATCGTTGCGGGGCAGACCATCGTCGCCGAGCCGCAAAAGATCGTCGACATTGCCGATAAAGCGGGTGTTTTCGTAACCGGCGTTTCCGCGTGACGGAGCTTTCAGCCAAACCGCGTGAAGTCTTTATCGTCGCAACGGAAGAATCCGGTGACCGGCTCGGCGGCAGTTTGATAGAGGCTTTGCGCGCGCGCTGCGGAGATGGCGCAACATTCGTGGGCGTGGGTGGCCGCGATATGGCGGCTCAGGGGTTGATCTCGCTATTCCCAATTGAGGAATTGTCGATCATGGGTTTTGTGGCGATCGCGAAGCGATTGCCGCTGATCCTGCGCCGCATCCGTGAAGTGGCGCAAGCCGTTCTTGCTGCGAAACCCGACGTTCTGATCATCATTGATAGCCCCGACTTTACGCATCGCGTGGCGCGCAAAGTCCGGGCCGCGAATCCATCGATCCCGATCATAGATTATGTGTCACCATCGGTATGGGCCTGGCGGCCGGGCCGCGCGCGCGCCATGCGCCGATACATCGACCACGTTTTGGCGTTGTTGCCGTTTGAGCCGCAGGCACATCGCACCCTCGGAGGTCCGCCATGCACTTATGTCGGACATCCGCTCGTGCAAAACATCGACACGCTCAGACCGAGTGCGGATGATCAGCGCCGTAGAGAACGGTCCCCTCCAGTTCTGCTGGTGCTACCGGGTAGCCGGCGAAGCGAAATTCGTCATCACATGCAGGTGTTCGGGGAGACCATCGGCCGTTTGCATTCGGCAGGAATGCCTTTTGAGTTGGTTTTGCCGACGACGCCGCACCTGCGCGAAACCGTCGATGAAGAATTGAAAACATGGCCCGTGCAGCCACGTATCGTCGTCAGTGACGAAGACAAGAAGGCAGCGTTCCGCATCGCGCGCGCGGCACTCGCCAAATCCGGCACCGTTACACTCGAGCTGGCGCTGGCCGGCGTGCCGCTGATTGCTGGTTACAAGGGAACGGCAATCGAGGCGTGGGTTGCGCGGCGGATGGTAAAAATTCCAACCGTCATTCTTGCCAACCTCGTCATCGGTGAAAGCGTCGTACCCGAATTCATGCAGGAAGAATGTGTGGCCGATAAACTGGCGCCGGCGCTGATCGACGTTATGGGAGATACTCCACTGCGCAGGCGCCAGGTCGAGGCCTTCGGCCGGCTCGATGCCATCATGTCGACAGGGGACCAAACGCCGAGCGAGCGTGCCGCCGATATCGTTCTGGCTAGTTTGCGCACCCGCGCGATTTAATCGCCATATTTCCGGACTTAAAACAAACGGCCAGCGCAACGGATTGCGTTGGCCGGTCAAATTTCGATAACGCGGAACTGCGTTACTTGCGCTTGTCGAGCGGCACGTAGTCGCGTTTTCCTTTGCCGAGATAGAGCTGGCGTGGGCGCGAGATCTTGTAATTCGGTTCTTCGATCATCTCGCTCCACTGGCTGATCCAGCCGACGGTGCGGGCGACCGCGAACAGGACTGTGAACATCGAGGTGGGGAAGCCGATCGCCTTCAGGGTGATGCCCGAATAGAAGTCGACATTTGGATAGAGCTTCCGGGAAATGAAATACTCATCGCTGAGCGCGATTTTTTCCAGCTCCATCGCGACCTTCAACAGCGGATCGTTCTGGTGTCCGGTCGCCTTCAGAACCTCGTGACAGGTCTGCTGCATCAGCTTCGCGCGCGGATCATAGTTTTTATAAACTCGGTGTCCGAAGCCCATCAGGCGGATCTTGCTGGTCTTGTCTTTGACAGCCTGGATGAATTCCGGAATTTTATCCACGGATCCTATCTCGGACAGCATCTGCAGTGCCGCCTCGTTGGCGCCGCCGTGCGCGGGTCCCCAGAGACAGGCAATGCCGGCCGCGATGCAGGCAAAGGGATTGGCTCCCGAGGAGCCGGCGCCGCGAACGGTCGACGTCGATGCGTTTTGTTCGTGATCGGCGTGCAGGATAAAGATGCGGTCGAGCGCCTTGGCCAGAACGGGATTGACCTCGTATTCCTCACAGGGCACCGCAAAACACATGCGAAGGAAGTTCGACGCGTAGTCGAGCGAATTCTTGGGATAAACGAACGGCTGGCCGATGGTGTATTTATAGGCCATCGCGGCGATCGTCGGCACTTTCGCGATCATGCGCATGGACGCGATCATGCGCTGGCGCGGATCGTTGATGTCCGTTGAATTGTGGTAGAATGCGGCAAGCGCGCCGACGGAAGCGACCATGACAGCCATGGGATGTGCGTCGCGTCGAAAGCCCTGGAAGAACCGGGCCATCTGTTCGTGCACCATGGTGTGGTTCGTCACCCGGTGATCGAAATCCTTCTTCTGCTCAGGCGTGGGCAGTTCCCCATAGAGCAGCAGATAGCAGGTCTCGAGGAAGTCGCCCTGGGCTAGTTGCTCAATGGGGTATCCACGATAGAGCAAGACACCGGCGTCACCATCGATATAGGTGATCTTGGATTCACAGCTTGCAGTAGAGGTGAATCCGGGATCATAAGTGAACATCCCCGTCTGGGCGTAAAGCTTGCTGATGTCGATGACATCGGGGCCGACCGATCCGCTGTAAACCGGAAATTCCACGCTTTTATCGTCGATTTTGAGCGTGGCGAGCTTGTTATTGGTTGTTGCATCCATCGTGATTGTCCCCGGATGTGATCGTTAATAAGACGAGTTGTGCGGCCAAGGCAGAGTGCAGCGAACTGACCGGAAGCGCCGGGACTAATGGGTAGCTTATTGCTGTGTGCGCTGCAAGATGTGGGTATTCCCGCTCGGTTAAGGCTTAAGTTGAGCCTGATCTTCCAGTCTGGCGAGGCACTCTTTTTGCCCCAGAACGGCGAGGACGTCGAAAATACCGGGTGACGTGGTCTTTCCGGTGAGCGCTACCCTGAGCGGCTGGGCGATCGCGCCTAGCTTCAGCGCATGTTGCTCGGCGAAGGTCCGCACCGCGGCTTCCGTGGTGGTTGCATCCCAGACCGGCACGGCCGCCAGCGCACTCCTGAGCTCTCCGATCAATTGCCGCGCCTCCGGTGTCAGCATGGCAGACGCTTTGGTTTCGATAGCGAGGGGCCGTTCCGCGAAAATGTAACCCGCGCTGTCGACGAGTTCGACCAATGTCTTGGCGCGCTCTTTCAGGCCGGGCATCGCCTGCAGCAATTGCGCGCGGGTCATATCGGTTATCTTGCTTTGTATGGCGGCCCCGTCAGGAATGTAGTTCAAGACATCTTCGAACGCGGTGAGGAGGGCTTTATCGTCGCTGGTCCTGATATAGTGGCCGTTGAGGCTTTCGAGCTTGGCGAAGTCGAAACGCGCAGCCGCGCGTCCAATTGCGGGCAGATCGAAAAACTCGATCATTTCCTGGGTGGAGAAAATCTCCTGATCGCCGTGACTCCATCCCAGCCGAACGAGATAATTGCGCAGCGCTTCCGGCAGATACCCCAGCGCGCGATAGGCGTCGACTCCGAGCGCACCATGGCGTTTTGACAGTTTTGATCCGTCGGGGCCGTGAATAAGCGGGATATGCGACATGACAGGCACCTGCCAGCCGAGCGCGTCGTAGATCTGCTTCTGGCGGGCCGCATTGATGAGGTGATCGTCGCCGCGAATGACGTGAGTCACTTCCATGTCATGATCGTCGACAACGACCGCGAGCATATAGGTGGGGTTACCGTCGCTGCGCAGCAGAACGAGGTCATCCAGATTTTCGTTCTGCCAGGTCACGCGCCCTTGGACCTGGTCGTCGATCGCGGTCTCGCCAGTCAACGGCGCCTTGAGCCGGATCGTGGGCTTCATGCCCGGGGGCGCCTCCGAGGGTGCTCGATCGCGCCAACGTCCATCGTAGAGCTTTGAGCGGCCCTCCGCACGGGCCTTTTCGCGCATCTCCGCCAGTTCCTCCGACGTCGCATAACATCGGTAGGCCTTACCCTGAGCGAGCAGCTGCTCTGCGACCTCGCGGTGCCGCGCCACGCGAGCAAACTGATAAACCGTATCGCCGTCCCACTCGATTCCGACCCATTTGAGCCCGTCGAGAATGGCATCGATTGCGGCGTCAGTGGAACGCTCACGATCGGTATCTTCGATTCGCAGCAGCATCTTGCCGCCGCGCCCGCGCGCGTAAAGCCAGTTGAAAAGGGCGGTGCGCGCACCGCCGATATGCAGAAAGCCGGTCGGCGACGGAGCGAAGCGGGTGACGATGGGTGCGGTCATTTCAGGTGTATCGGTCTCGGGAGGACGGTCATCGGCGACCATGTATCACGGCGTCAGCCCTCTGTCTCAGGGCGAATTGGTGTCCGCTGGCGAGCTGTAAGGTGCGCAAAAAGGCGCGTAAATCCCGATATGGAGCCTTGGAACCGCACGGATCGATGACCAGCAAAACGGTCTTTTTATCGCCGCGCGTGCCGGTTCGAAGGAGTATACGGCCTTGGCGTCCCTCTGCACTCCTGGGGCTTGGCGATGGCCCGCCGATTTGGCACATAGGTCTCAGCTTGAAAGGTAGACCATGACTGACGATTCGGCGGCGGACGCGGGCCGCGATTTTATCCGTGATATTGTTGCTGCGGACCTCGACTCGGGAAAATGCAAAAGCGTCGTGACGCGCTTTCCGCCGGAGCCCAACGGCTATCTCCATCTCGGCCACGCGAAATCGATCTGCCTGAACTTCGGTATCGCCGAAGAGTTCGGGGGGCGCTGCCATCTGCGCTTTGACGACACCAATCCGACCAGGGAAGAACAGGAGTTCATCGACGCCATTCAGCGCGATGTGCGCTGGCTCGGGTTCGATTGGGGAACGCATCTTCACTATGCCTCCGATTATTTTGAACAGCTCTATGGCTGGGCGCAGCATCTGATACGCGCAGGCAAGGCCTATGTTGACGATCAGTCCCAGGACGAAATTCGCCTGACACGCGGCACGTTGAAGGAGCCGGGCCAGAACAGCCCGTTCCGCGACCGGCCGGTCGAAGAAAATCTCGATTTGTTCGCGAGGATGCGGGCCGGCGAGTACCCGAATGGCGCGCGGGTGCTGCGCGCCAAGATCGATATGGCCTCAGGCAACATCAATCTTCGCGACCCGGTGCTCTACCGCATTCTCCATGCGCATCACCCGCGTACAGGCACGGCCTGGAACATCTACCCGAGCTATGATTTCGCCCACGGTCAATCGGACGCCATCGAGCACATAACTCATTCGATCTGTACTCTGGAATTCGAAGACCACAGACCGCTTTATGATTGGTGCCTCGACAATCTTCCGGTGCCGTCGCGACCGCGGCAATATGAATTCGCGCGGCTCAATCTGACGCACACGTTGCTGTCCAAGCGTGTTTTGACGGAGCTGGTGCGCGGGGGGCATGTGTCCGGTTGGGACGATCCCAGAATGCCGACCCTCGCGGGCCTGCAGCGGCGTGGTGTCCCCGCAGCGGCTTTGCGCGAATTCGTCAAGCGGATCGGTGTGGCTAAAGCGAACAGCACGGTCGATATCGGCATGTTCGATTTCGCGGTTCGCGAAACACTTAACAAGAGCGCCCCAAGGCGTATGGCTGTGTTGCGTCCGCTGAAGGTCGTGATCGAAAACTACCCGGCCGGTCAGACCGAAGAGCTCGATGCCGTGAACCATCCCGATGATCCGTCGCAGGGGGCGCGCCGTATCCGGTTCTCCCGAGAGCTTTACGTCGAGCAAGACGATTTCATGGAAAATCCGCCTAAGAAATTCTTTCGGCTTTCGCCGGGGCGGGAAGTGCGCCTGCGCTACGGATATTTCATCACCTGCAAAGAGGCGATCAAGAACGCCGCCGGGGAAATCATTGAATTGCGCTGCACTTACGATCCCGCGACCAAGGGCGGCAATGCGCCCGACGACCGTAAGGTCAAGGCGACGATGCACTGGGTCAGCGCGGCGGACGCTGTGCCGGCGGAGGTGAGAATTTACAATCACCTGTTTGCCGCGCCGCAACCGGACGCCGCAAATTTTGCGTCGCAGATCAACCCCGAGTCACTCGAAACGCTTTCCGGTTGCATGGTCGAGCCCGCTTTGGCGGACGACACGAGTGAGGGCGCTGTCCAGTTCGAACGCCAAGGCTATTTCTGCCGCGACAGGGAATCCACTGCAGGCAAGCTTGTCTTCAACCGAACCGTTGGCCTGCGCGATACCTGGGCCAAATTGTCAGCCAGTTGAGCAGGATGCTGACTAAGCGTGATGACGCCGCCGGAAAGTGATCTAAATCGCGCGACAAACAGGTTTTATCTGTTGCCGACGGACAGCCTCATTCCGCGTGGTCACGCATTATGGGACCGACTGAAAGCGCGTGTGCTTCATTGGGTGGCCGGTGAGGTTCGCGAGGGCCGCATTTTCCCTTGGGTCCCCGTCGGGTTCGGCACCGGGATTGCCTTTTATTTTGCCTCCGATCGTGAACCTGCGATCTGGGTCGCGGTCGTTGCCGCCTCAGCACTCTGCGTTCTTTGTGCGTTACTGCACCGGCATGCAGTGTTTCCATTCGTTGTTATCATCGCTGCGATTGCCGCGGGCTTTGCCACGGCGACGCTGCGGACCGCATACGTTTCCCATCACGTTCTGACTCGATCGCTCAGTTCGGTTTCGCTGAAAGGTTTCGTCGAGACACATGAGGAACGCGACCGCACCGATCGTTTCGTTCTGCGCGTCGAGGAAATGGACGCCGGCAAGCGGCAAGCCAAAATCGAACGTGTCCGGCTGTCGGTCAAGAAGGGCAGCGGACCTGCCGTAGGCAGTTTTGTCGAACTCAAGGCGCGGTTGTCGCCGCCGTTGGCGCCGCTCCGGCCTGGCGGATACGATTTCGCGCGGGATATGTATTTTCAGGGGATCGGTGCTTCGGGCTTCGTCACGGGTTCGATCAAGACTACCGAATTTCCCTCGGGAGGGGGCGCGTGGTTGCGTTATGCAGCGGCGCTGCAGGACATGCGTGATGCGGTTGATGCACGCATCCGCACGGTTTTAAGCGGCGATTCCCGGGCGATAGCCACGGCACTGCTCACCGGCCGCCGCGATGCCATCACGACACCGGTCAACGATGCCATGTTCATTTCCGGGTTGGGGCATGTGCTTTCCATTTCGGGTTATCATATGGCGGTTGTCGCGGGCGTTGTGTTCTTCGTGATAAGAGCGTTGCTGGCGTTGGTCCCTGCTTTGACCGTAACGTTTCCGATCAAAAAACTATCCGCCGCGGCCGCCTTGATCGCGGCCGCTTTCTATCTTGTGCTGTCCGGATCTGAAGTCGCGACCCAAAGATCGTTTCTCATGACGGCGGTGGTTTTAATCGCGATCATGGCCGACCGGCGCGCGGTGACGTTTCGCACTCTTGCCATTGCGGCGATGACCGTCCTCGTAATCGCGCCCGAAGCATTGGTGCATCCGAGCTTTCAGATGTCGTTTGCTGCAACGCTTGGATTGGTGGCGCTGATTGCCAACGGCATGCCCGTTATTTTTGCCCGGACGGAGAATTCCATCATCGGGCGCGCCGCGTCGTGGGGTGGCCGGGAATTCATGACGTTGACCCTTGCTTCGCTGATTGCGGGGCTTGCCACCACGCCCTATGCGGCTTTCCACTTCCACCGGGTGACACCCTATGGCGTGCTCGCGAACCTCGGGGCCATGCCGGTGGTCTCGGCGGTGGTGATGCCCGCGGGGCTTCTGGGACTGGTTGCAATGCCGTTCGGGTTCGATGGTGTCTTCTGGCGGCTGATGGATATCGGCATCGACTGGATGATCGTCGTCTCTCAATGGGTGGCGGCGTTGCCGGGCGCGATTGGCCGTATGCCTGCATTCGGCACGGGGGCGCTCTCCATCGCGACTGCCGGCATGATCGTTCTGTGTATGCTTAGAACGCCTTTGCGCTGGGCGGGAGCCGCGATGATTGCCGGCGCAGTCGTGTGGGCCTTGGAGACGCCGCAACCGGATGTTCTGGTTTCCTCCGACGCGCGCACCGTCAGTGTTCGCGCCAAGGACGGGCAGTTGCGTGTGATGCGCACGGGCAAGGATGCATTTCTTATTCGCGAGTGGCTGGCGGCCGATGCCGATGCCCGTGCGCCCAACGACCAATCACTCACGGAAGGCGTGTCGTGTGACGAAGCCGGCTGTGTCGTCGAAATGCGCGATGGCGGATTTGCCGCCATGGCGAACCGGCCAGATGCGTTTGCAGATGACTGCGCCAAAGCGGAGCTTGTGGTTTCCCGAAATCCGGCGCCAAAGGGCTGCGCGGCCTTCGGCATCGATCAGACCAAAGCCCGCCGCTTCGGGGCTGTTGCATTGCGCCGCGTATCGGGCAGATTCGTCGTCGACGCCCAGCAACCTGGCGGCGTCGATCGTCCCTGGTCGCCTGCCTCGACGATAGCGGAGGAGGGGCAACTACTTCAGCAAACCAGCCGGACAACCAACGAGCGTCCGGTCGAGGCTGCGCCTGCCGCGGACATCGACCAGCAAACGGAAGATTAGAGCGTTTTCGAGCGAAGCATGCCACCGGACTTGATCCGGTGGTGAATACCGGTTCGCGTGAAGAAAACGCGTCAAAACAAAACTTAAGAGCGCGACGGTGATTTAATCCGGAACGGAAGCGCTCAGAACCAGCTAGCTGTTATCTGAGAAACCCAGTCGTTGCAGCCGCTCGATCGTTCAGTATCGGCGGAAGATGCTGACCAGTTTTCCCTGAATGCGCACGCGATTCGGAGGAAGAATGCGCACCTCATAGGCCGCGTTTGCGGGTTCAAGCGCGATCGACGCGCCGCGACGCCGGAAGCGCTTGAGGGTTGCTTCCTCTTCGTCGATCAGTGCGACAACGATATCGCCGGTATCCGCGCCTTCGGTTCTCTGGATAAGCGCCATGTCGCCATCGAGAATTCCTGCATCCACCATGGAGTCACCTCGCACTTCGAGCGCGTAGTGCTCGCCGGAGGCCAGCATTTCCGGTGGCACGCTGATGGTGTGGCTGCGGGTCTGAAGCGCTTCGATCGGCGTGCCGGCTGCGATGCGGCCCATCACGGGGATGGCAACGGGACGGCCGCCTTCATCCTCTGACGTGCTGCGGATCACCCTGCCCAGATTTCCTTCGATAACGCTGGGCGTGAAGCCCCGGCGGACACCTCCAGCAGCAGCTGCCTGCTCGGGCATCTTGATAACTTCAATCGCGCGAGCCCGGTTGGGGAGGCGGCGAATAAAGCCGCGTTCTTCCAGCGCTGTGATGAGGCGGTGAATTCCGGACTTGGAGCGCAGATCCAGCGCGTCTTTCATCTCGTCGAAAGACGGAGGTACTCCGGACTCCTTCAGACGCTCATTGATGAAGCGGAGGAGTTCATATTGCTTGCGTGTGAGCATTTACCAATCCCCCAAGAAGGCTCGATCAAACGATTCGGATCATTTGGATCGCGAAGCGAGACTCGGCCGAAACAAATCATGAACGGACACTATATGTTCCATATGTGTTCCGCAACCTCTTAATTTCAGGTCAACAAAATGCGAGACGGCTAAAGGGGAAGCTTAAGTATGGCGCACGGAGACCCCGCAGGAGCGGAAGGCGCATGCGGCGGCCTGATAATGAGGGCTTGCGCAGCGGACAGATTGGCAAGCAGGGAACTGTCCTGTCGAGTGACAGCGGTGGCGACGGTAAGTCCCTCGGCAGTGCGATTGAGGCGGGCGCGGAGATAGTCCTGCCGTTGATCGTTCTCCTGAAGGCCGGTGCCGAGGATCGCGGTTTCGATCGGCGTGTCGATGTCGTTGCGTCCGGACAATGCCCGGATCAGCGGCGCCATGAACAGGAACGCACAGATATAGGACGACACCGGGTTGCCGGGCAGACCGAGCACCCGCATCTGCCCAAGCCGTCCGTGCATCATTGGTTTGCCCGGCCTCAGCGCAATCTTCCAGAAGGCCAGCGCCACGTTTTCGGCATCCAGAGCGCGTTTGACGACGTCATGGTCGCCGACCGATGCGCCGCCGGTCGTCACAAGAATATCGGCGCTGCGCTCGCGCGCGCGTCTGATCGTGCTGGCTGTTGCCTCAACGGTATCGCCGACAATCCCCAGGTCGATGACATCGGCGCCCTCGGCGCGCGCGAGCGCACGCAGGGCATAGCCGTTGGAATAGACGATTTGTCCGGGTCCGGGCTCCGTTCCGGGCATCACCAGTTCGTCCCCCGTGGCAAAAATCGCCACCTTCGGGCGCATGCGGACCGGGATGTGTGTGTAATTCATTGCGGCGGCCAGAGACAAAGCACGATCGCTCAGAAGTGTGCCGCCCGTCAGCAAGGTCTCTCCCTCGCGGAAATCGATTCCAGCGGGCCGAATATGGCGCCCGGCTATCGCGGGTTCGTTGATCACGACCGCATGACCCTCGGCGACTGTGTCTTCCTGAATGACGACGGCATCCGCGCCCTGAGGAATCACTCCCCCGGTGAAAATTCGGATGGCTTCGCCCGCATGCAGCGTTCCATCAAATGGCCGGCCGGCCGCGATTTCACCGACGACCTTGAGACGAACCGGTACGGCAGTGGCGTCGGCGGCGCGCAGGGCGTAACCGTCCATCGCGGACATGGCGCTCGGCGGCTGGGTCCGGCGCGCGGCGAGATCGCGGGCCAGCACGCGATGATAGGCCTCATCCAACGGGACGTGCTCCTCCAGCAGCGCGCTGACCCCGGACAGGACCGCGGCGAGCGCATCTGCAACCGGCATCAACGCCATGGAGGCATACTCCTGCTATTTTCCGGTACGGGCGCGCTGGGCGCGATAGTGGCCTGACTTACCGCCCATCTTTTCGATCAAGCGGATCGCGTCGATACGTGCGCCACGCTCAACGGCCTTGATCATGTCGTAAATTGTCAGGCACGCAACCGAAACCGCGGTGAGGGCTTCCATCTCGACGCCCGTGGGGCCGTTGACCTTGACGGTTGCGGTGACGCGGCATCCCGGCAATTTGCGATCGGGCTCGATGTCGATCGTCACCTTCGATAAGGCCAACGGGTGACAAAGCGGAATGAGCTCGGACGTTCGTTTCGCCGCCATGATGCCGGCGATGCGGGCGCTTCCCATAACGTCGCCCTTAGCGGCGTTACCCTTCGCAATCAAATCAAGCGTAGCTTTCGATACGATCACAAGGCCTTCGGCAATCGCCACCCTTTCGGTTGCACGTTTACCGGAGACATCGACCATGCGTGCTTCGCCCCTCGTATTCAGATGGGTGAGGGCGTGGTTCTTGCGCTTGGCCGTTTGCGCCATTTTCAATGCGTCGCGGCGGCGCGCTGGGCCGGCTGACGCGCAAGCAGCGTTCGCGTGGCACCGGTCACATCGGCCTGCCGCATCAGGCTCTCTCCGACGAGGAAGGTCGAAATGCCAACGCGCTCAAGACGGGAGAGATCGGACGGAGCAAAGACGCCGCTTTCTCCAACGATGATCCGGTCGTTCGGAATCAGCGGCGCGAGCTGTTCGCTGGTTTCCAGCGTCGTTTCGAAGGTGCGCAGGTTGCGGTTGTTGATGCCAATCATCGGCGACTTCAGCTTCAATGCCCGATCAAGCTCGGCGCGGTCATGCACTTCGATCAGAACATCCATTCCAAGGGCGAGCGTGGCATCCTCGATATCCTTCGCGGCGGCGTCATCGAGAGCCGCCATGATGATGAGAATGCAATCCGCGCCGTGCGCGCGCGCCTCAACCACCTGGTAGGTGTCGTACATGAAATCCTTGCGAAGCACCGGCAGGTCAACTGCCGCGCGCGCTGCGACCATGTAATCCAGATGTCCCTGGAACGAGGGGGTGTCGGTCAATACCGACAAACAGGTCGCGCCACCGGCCTCGTAAGCTTTCGCCAGCGACGGTGGATCGAAGTCGGCCCTGATCAGGCCCTTCGACGGAGATGCCTTTTTGACTTCGGCGATGAGCGCATAGTCGCCACGGGCGAGCGTGGCGCGAATGGCTTTCACGAATCCGCGGGGGGGCGAGGCCGTTTTTGCCGCGGCCTCAATCTCGGCTAGAGACCGCGCGCGTTTGGCGGCCGCGATCTCTTCGCGCTTGTAGGTTTCGATTTTCGCGAGAATATCGGACACGATCGGACGCTCCTCGATCAGGCGTTTGAAATAGCAATGAGGTGGTCAAGCTTCTTGTTCGCCGCGCCGCTATCGAGGGCCTTTTTACCGAGCGCGACGCCTTCCTTGAGATCTTTCGCGCGCCCCGCAACGATCAATGTGGCCGCCGCGTTGAGCAGCGCGACGTCGCGAAACGGCCCCGGAACGCCGGTCAGCACATTGCGCAGCGCTTTTGCGTTGTCTTCGGCGTCTCCGCCCTTCAATGCGCCGGCTTCGGCGTGTGGCAATCCGGCATCGTCGGGAGTGACCTCGAACGTGCGTATGACCCCGTTTTCAAGAGCGGCGACAAACGTCGGGCCGGTGAGGGTGATTTCGTCGAGGCCGTCTGAGCCGTGGACGACCCACACGGACTCCGCGCCGAGGTTCTTTAGCACCTGAGCCAGCGGCTCGACCCATTGCCGGGAGAAAACGCCGACCATCTGGCGTTTGACGCCCGCGGGGTTGGAAAGGGGGCCCAGTAGATTGAAAATCGTTCGGGTTGCGAGCTCCACGCGGGTGGGGCCCACGTTTTTCATGGCCGGATGATGTGTCGGCGCGAACATGAAGCCGATACCGGCTTCCTCGATACAGCGGCCCACCTCTTGCGGCGTGAGATCGATCTTGATTCCAAGCGCCGCGAGGCAATCCGCCGCGCCGGATTTGGAAGACAGGGCACGGTTGCCGTGTTTGGCGACGGTCACGCCTGCGCCAGCTACAATGAACGACGTACAGGTGGAGACGTTGACCGAGCCCGACCCGTCACCCCCGGTGCCGACGACGTCGACGGCATCGGCTGGCGCTTTCACGCGCAGCATTTTGGCGCGCATGGCGGAGACCGCTCCCGTGATTTCGTCGACGGTCTCGCCGCGGACGCGCATGCCCATCAGCAGGCCACCCATCTGCGAAGGAGTGGCTTCGCCGGACATCATGCGGTCGAAAGCTCGCGCCGATTCCTGTTGGGACAGCACCGCGCCGGTAGCGATCTTTCCGATAATGGCTTTGAGTTCATCCATGGCGTCAGTTGCTCGCTACGCCGGTCGCGGTCGCGAATGCCGCTTCGTTGATCTTGACGCCAATGTCCGATTCCAGCCTGGTGATGTACTGACCGATTTGCTCGTCACTGAGCGTTCGCTGCAGCGTATCTTTCATTTTTTTCGCGTCGTCCGATGCGGCATCAAAGGCGGGGACGGTCACGTCGGAGACACGATAGACCACAAACTCCGTCGTGTTCGCGCCTTCAGTCTGGCCAAAGCCGTCCTTCGGGGTGCGGAACGCTGCTTCGACAACTGCGGGAGGCACTTTATCGACAGTGGCCGCGCGCTTGAACGACGCTGCCGTTTCAACCTTCACGCCCAAGGCGGTTGCCTCGCGCGCAAGCTTGGAACCGCCCTCAAGTTTGGACAGCAGGTCTTTCGCCTTGTCGCGTAGTTTCTGGCTGATCTGATCGTCTTTCCAACGTGCTTCGACCTGATCCTTGACTTCATCGAGGTTACGATCACGCGACGCAACGACATCCAGCACTTCAAACCACAGATATCCGCCGTTGAATTGCTGCGGGTCGTTTTCGACGTTCACGTTGCTTGCAAACGCGGCGGTAATGAGATCGAACCCCTGCGGCAGTCCCGCCGCGGGTTGACCGTTCGGTCCGCGCCCGGAACGATCCACGGCATCGATCGTGGTGGCCTTGAGCCCGACTTTTTGCGCCGCTTCCACCACGTTCGCGCCGCCGCCGCGCTCGTCCTCGATCTTGTTGTAGATCTCGCTGAGCGAGGCTTTCGCGCGCTCTAGGGCGAGTTCCTGCTTGAGTTTGGGCGCGACCAGTTCATAGGTCGGGGTCGAGCCCGGCTCGATCTTCGAGACTTTCAACAAAGCAACGCCGAAGCGGCCTTGAACGGGCTGGCTGACGCTGTTGGCCGCGAGTGCGAAGGCGGCATCGCTGATTGCAGTGTCGATGATCGCGGATTTGGCGACGGTTCCGAGATCGACGTCAGCGGCGCTGAGCTTGCGTTCCTTGGCCAGATCTTCGAAGGACAGTCCGGCGGCGATCCGGTCGCGCGCGGCTTTCGCCTCGTCGACATTCGGAAACACGATCTGCGCCAGCTGGCGTTTTTCCGGCGTCGAAAGACTTTCGAGCCGCTGTTCATAAGCCTTTTTGGCATCCTCTTCGGAAACCGTCGACCACTTCGCGACTTCGTCTGGCGTGGCGATCACCACGCCGATCTTGCGGAATTCAGGTGCGCGGAACAGCGTTTTCCGGTCACCGAAATAGGCTGCCAGCGCTTCCGGCGAGGGGCGCTCGATCGTGCCAGCCTGCGCAGCCGTCAACCGCACGAATTCAATCGAACGCTGCTCGTTCTGGAATCTATTGAGCGCATCAAGTTGAGTCTTAGTCGGTTCCAAATTGGCACTCAGTGTTCCTGCGATCTGGCGGCGCATCGAAACACGACGCTGCTCGGCAATATAACGCTGTTCGTTGTAGCCGAACTGGCGGATCATTTGCGCGAAGCGAGAGGCGTCGAAACTGCCGGTTGCGCCTTTGAAGTTAGGATCTTCCTGAATTGCGCGAACGACGTCGGCGTCCGATTGGCCGAGTCCCATTCTGCGCGCTCCTTCGTCGAGCGAGGACTCCGCGATGGTCTGCTGAAGAAGCTGGCGGTCGATTCCGAACGAGCGCGCTTGCTCCGGCGTGAGCGGACGCCCGAACTGACGGCCGATCTGCTGCAGCTTCTCGGTATAAAGCTGGCGGAACTGTTCGGTCGTGATCTCGGTGTGGCCAATCTTGGCCAGCGATGACTGCCCGAATCCCCTGAAAATGTCTGCAATGCCCCAGACGCCGAAACTGATGATCAGCACGCCCATGACGGTGGCCATGATGGCCTTGCCGACCCAATTGGATGACGCTTTTCGCATTCCTCGAAGCATTGAATCCATCTTGTTTTGAGGAGAGGGGGAACCGGCGCGGGTTATACTCGTCGCGGTTACGTTTTGCACCATAAAGTGGGCGTTGCAGGGCTGCAACCGTGGCGGGATATTGGAGGCGGACAGGGGACGGTATAGGAAAGTCCTGCCCGGACCGGCAGTAGCGGAATGGCTTTTCCGCGACGACTTTGCCCGTGGTGGTGAGTTGTTCGATAAACCTCAGAACCAAAAATCCCGCGAGCATGGTAATCATCCGGTAGCCATGCAAAACGACCCAGATTTCACGCCGTGCGCTGCCATCTTGTGAAATTCAATTGTGCGCGCACGCTTCAACGTTTGGGGATAGTGCGCCTTTACAATGGTTGAAGCAGGCCGCGTCTGCTAGCGCACCGCATGAGCAAACCGGAGTGAGTGGGGCTGATGACGACAGCATTGCGTCCGCTGATCGCGGGGAACTGGAAGATGAACGGGCTGAAATCGTCCGCCATCGAATTCGCGGCTATCGCGCAAGGGGCCGACGACTTGTCGCGCAAAGCGGACTTGATGATCTGCCCGCCCGCGACACTTCTTTGGAGCGCGGCCGGCATTTTTAAGGGCTCGAAGGTGATGCTCGGCGGTCAGGATTGCCATTCCGCCTCATCCGGCGCCCATACGGGTGATATTTCGGCCGAGATGCTAGCGGATGCAGGAGCGGCGGCGGTGATTGTTGGTCACTCGGAGCGCCGAAGCGATCATCATGAGACGGACGATGTGGTCCGCGACAAGGTCCAGGCGTGCTGGCGGGCCGGGCTGATGGCAGTGGTCTGCATCGGCGAAACCCAGGAGCAGCGCGACGCCGGCAAGGCGCTCGACGTCGTCGGGACGCAGTTGGCCGGGTCGGTGCCGAAAGGAGCATCGGCGGGAAATCTGGTGATTGCCTACGAACCGGTCTGGGCGATCGGCACGGGACGCATTCCAACGGTGGAGGATATCGAGGAAATTCATGGGTTTATACGTGACAAGCTAAGTGATTGGCTTAACAGAGAGGCCGCCGGAGACGTCAGGATTCTCTATGGTGGCTCGGTCAAGCCTTCAAACGCCGCTGAACTGATGTCAGCATCCAATGTGAACGGGGCGCTGGTCGGCGGGGCCAGCCTGAAAGCCGTGGATTTCCTTGCGATCGCAAACGCCTGTCCATAAAGCGTTTTCGAGCGAAGCATGCCACCGGACTTGATCCGGTGGTGGATACCGGTTCGCATCAAGAAAACGCGTCAAAACAAAACGATAGATCGCGACAGGTGAAACCAGGCGCTCTAATCAAGGATGGGTTTGGCCGGGGGTGGCAATTGATGTTTTCATCGTGTAGACACCCCGGCAACTTCAACTCCCACAAACGCATTTTGCCGCCTGCCGGGCGCGAATGGTTTGTGATGGAAGGATCCGATGCAGACCGTCATTATCGTTATTCACCTTATGATCGTCGCAGCCCTGATCGGGGCTGTGCTGCTGCAGCGCTCTGAAGGCGGCGGCCTCGGGATCGGCAGCGGCGGCGGTTTCATGAGCAGCCGTGGCACCGCGAACCTGCTGACCCGGACGACAGCGATTTTGGCATTCGGGTTCTTCCTGACCAGCCTCGTACTGTCATGGCTTGCAAGCTATGACCGCAAGCCGAGCTCCATCATCAACACCAGTCCGGCCCCGATCTCGCAGCCTGGCTCGCCGACGCCGGTAGCGCCCTCTGGCAACGGTGTTCTGGATCAGCTGCAGAAGCAGGAGCAGCAGGCCCCACAAGCTCCGCGCTCGCAATAATGTAACCGCTCACGTGCCTTGCTTCTCAGACGACCTTAGATGGTCGTCTGAACTCTTTGAGTTAGCTTAAGTTTTGAAGTCACCCACAGCGTAGCATTTTAGTCGCGAAAAAACGCAATTCGTTTTGCGAATCGCGCGCCGAGCGTTAAAGGTAAAGTCCCATGGCGCGGTACATTTTCATCACCGGCGGCGTGGTTTCCTCGCTCGGCAAAGGTCTGGCATCAGCGGCACTCGGTGCGCTCTTGCAGGCGCGAGGCTACAAGGTCCGTCTTCGTAAGCTCGACCCCTACCTCAATCTCGATCCAGGAACGATGTCGCCGTATCAGCACGGCGAAGTGTTTGTGACCGATGACGGCGCCGAAACCGATCTGGACCTCGGCCACTACGAGCGGTTTACGGGCCGGCCGGCGACCAAGCAGGACAACATCACCACTGGCCGCATCTATCAGGACATCCTGACCAAGGAACGGCGCGGGGATTATCTCGGCGCGACGATCCAGGTGGTGCCCCACGTCACCAACGCCATCAAAGACTTCATCCGAAGCGGCAACGACGACTACGACTTCGTGCTTTGCGAGATCGGCGGCACCGTCGGCGATATCGAAGGGCTGCCGTTTTTCGAGGCGATCCGGCAGATCAAGAACGACTTGCCGCGCGATCAGGCGATTTACATTCACCTGACGCTTTTGCCCTTCATTCCCAGCGCCGGCGAATTGAAGACCAAGCCGACCCAACATTCGGTCAAGGAACTGCGTTCGATCGGTATCCAGCCCGACATCCTGCTGTGCCGTACTGACCGGCCGATTCCGAAAGAAGAGCGCCGCAAGCTGGGGCTGTTTTGTAACGTGCGCGAGAGCGCCGTGATCGAGGCCCGCGATGTCGACAACATCTATGCCGTGCCGGAAGCCTATCACGCCGCAGGTCTGGACGATGAAGTTCTGGCCGCTTTCGGGTTAGCGGCCGATCATCCGCCGGTTCTGACCAGCTGGCACGAGATCAACGAGCGCGTTCGCAACCCGGAAGGGCAGGTGACGATCGCCATTGTCGGCAAGTACACCGGCATGAAGGATGCTTATAAGTCGCTGATCGAAGCCTTGGCGCATGGCGGCATTGCCAACAAGGTGAAGGTCAATCTCGACTGGATCGAGAGCGAGGTTTTCGAAAACGAAGATCCCGCGCCTTTCCTCGAACACGTGAACGGCATTCTGGTGCCGGGCGGGTTCGGTCAACGAGGAGCTGAGGGTAAGATTCGGGCGGCCCGTTTCGCACGCGAGCGCCATGTCCCATATTTCGGAATTTGCTTCGGGATGCAGATGGCCGTCATCGAGGCGGCGCGTAATCTCGGCGGCATCGCAGACGCCAATTCGACAGAATTCGGACCGACCTCCCAACCGCTCGTCGGCCTCATGACGGAATGGCTGCGCGGCAATGAACTCGAGAAGCGTCATGCGGCGGGGGATCTCGGTGGCACCATGCGCCTTGGCGCTTTTCCGGCGGCCTTGAAAAAGGGAAGCCGGGTCTCGGCCATTTACGGCAATGCGCTGGAGATTTCGGAGCGGCATCGTCACCGCTATGAGGTCAACACGGCCTATAAGGACCGGCTCGAGCAGCATGGGCTCAAGTTTTCCGGAATGTCGCCGGACGGCGTGTTGCCCGAAATCGTCGAATACGAGGATCACCCCTGGTTTATCGGCGTCCAATTCCACCCGGAATTGAAGTCTCGCCCGTTCCAGCCGCATCCGCTATTCGCGTCGTTCGTTCAGGCAGCGGTGGTCCAGAGCCGTCTGGTCTGATTTTTGGCAGATAGGCGACCTTCGGCGCAGCGCGCGCTCGCGACCAAATTCTGACGTTTTGGCGGGCAATCGCACCCGGCAGCGCTTTTTTAAGGGAAGGAACAGCACGTGAGCGGGAGCGTATCGCCGGCCCCAATTGTAGAAGTCGGCCCGGTCAAATTCGGGAATGCTTTGCCGCTGTCGATTATCGCCGGCCCCTGCGCGCTGGAAAGCCGCGCGCACGCGCTGGAAGTGGCCTCGGCGCTGAAAGAGATTGCTGGCCGCCTCAAGATCGGCCTCGTTTATAAAACCTCATTCGACAAAGCCAACCGTACCAGCGTGTCCGGCGTGCGCGGAATGGGGCTCGATCAGGCGCTGCCGATCTTTACCGAGATCAAATCTTCCCTCGGTCTTCCGGTTTTGACCGATGTGCATGAAGCGGATCAATGCGCGCGCGTGGCGGAGGCCGTCGACGTGCTGCAAATTCCCGCCTTCTTGTGCCGGCAGACGGATCTATTGTTGGCTGCCGCCGCGACGGGCAAGGTCGTGAACGTCAAGAAAGGCCAGTTTCTGGCCCCGTGGGATATGGCAAACGTCGTGACCAAACTGACGAGCGGCGGCAACCGCAATATCATGGTCACGGAACGAGGCGTGTCGTTCGGATACAACACGCTTGTCTCGGATATGCGCGCGCTGCCAATCCTGGCGCGAACCACCGGCGCGCCGGTGATCTTCGACGCCACGCACTCAGTGCAGCAACCGGGCGGCAAAGGAAGTTCGTCGGGCGGAGAGCGAGAGTTCGTGCCGGTGCTCGCGCGTGCTGCGGTCGCCGTCGGCGTCGCCGGCGTTTTTATCGAGACCCATCCCGATCCCGATCACGCGCCTTCCGATGGTCCCAATATGGTGCCTTTGAGAGAGTTCGAAGGGCTCATCAAAAAGCTGATGGCGTTCGACCGGCTTGCAAAGACCGGCGACTAACCGCTTCATCCCGTTCAGAGGATACGATCGGCTCGCCGGCTGGTTAGCCGCGTCCGCGATAGGGCGCGACACCCTGGTCCGGAAGCCAGAGGTCCTTCGGCAATTTTCCGGTTTGCCAAAAGACATCGATAGGGATGCCGCCGCGCGGATACCAGTAGCCGCCGATCCGCAAAAAGCGCGGTTTGATCTCTTTCGATAGCCGCTTGCCGATCGAAACAGTGCAGTCCTCGTGAAATGCGCCGTGGTTGCGGAAGCTCGCGAAATAAAGCTTCAGCGATTTCGATTCCACGAGCCACTCGCCGGGAACGTAGTCGATGACCAGATGCGCAAAATCGGGTTGACCGGTGATGGGGCAGAGCGTGGTGAATTCCGGCGCGGTGAAACGGACCAGATAGTTTGTATCCGCGTGAGGATTGGGAACGCGGTCGAGCTTCGCCTGCTGGGGCGAACGCGGCGTTCCAACGTCTTTGCCGAGCTGCAGGTTGTTCGCGGGCTTAGAGTTCTGTTTTCGTGGCATCGTTATCTCCGTGGCGCTCCTGATAGCCAATCCGGGCGGTCAGGTCACGCGATCTGGTGCGATGGCCATGTCGTGGAAAGGCGCAAACCGGTTTGAAGGAGCGTTTCTTCGATTAAGCCCGGCCTCATTTGTAAGCGCATGAAATCAAATGAAAATTCTGACTTTTCGGATATTCCAGTCAGATCGCGTTTCGAATGGCCCTTCGGTCTTTTCCCGCTTCGGTCCTTCCTGTAGAAGCACCACCAATCCGCAGCGCCCCCGCAAATCAGAAGGCATTTCCATGACCGCCATCGTCGACATTATCGGCCGCGAAATTCTCGACAGCCGCGGCAATCCCACGGTTGAAGTCGATGTGGTGCTGGAAGACGGGTCCGTGGGGCGGGCCGCGGTGCCGTCAGGCGCATCGACCGGCGCACACGAAGCGGTGGAGCTGCGCGACGGTGATAAATCCCGTTACTTCGGCAAAGGCGTTCAGAAAGCTGTTGCCGCAGTGAACGGTGAAATTTTCGATGCCGTCGGCGGGATGGACGCGGAACGTCAGGTTCAGATCGACGAGACCCTGATCGCGCTCGACGGTACGCCGAACAAGAGCAGGCTCGGCGCAAACGCGATCCTCGGCGTATCGCTGGCTGTCGCGAAGGCCGCGGCCGAGGCCAGCGACCTTCCGCTTTATCGATATGTGGGTGGCACCTCCGCGCGCACGTTGCCGGTGCCGATGATGAACATCATCAACGGCGGCGTCCACGCCGATAACCCGATCGATTTTCAGGAATTCATGATCATGCCGGTCGGCGCCAAGTCATTCGCCGAAGCGTTGCGCTGTGGAGCTGAAATCTTTCATACCCTGAAGGCGGATCTCAAAAAGGCGGGCCATAATACCAACGTCGGCGACGAGGGCGGATTCGCGCCGAACCTGCCGTCCGCCGATGCAGCCCTTGAATTCGTGATGGGGGCCATCAGCAAGGCCGGATACAAGCCAGGCGGCGATGTGATGCTGGCGCTCGATTGCGCCTCGACTGAGTTTTTCAAGGACGGCAAATACGTCTACGGCGGCGAGAACAAGACGCGCAACCGCTCCGAACAGGCGAAATACCTGGCCGATCTCGTCGCGCGCTATCCCATCGTCTCGATCGAAGACGGCATGTCGGAAGACGACATGGACGGTTGGAAGGAACTGACCGATTTGATCGGCAGCAAATGCCAGCTGGTGGGCGACGATCTCTTCGTGACCAACGTGACGCGCCTTGCCGACGGCATCAAGAACGGCCGCGCAAATTCCATTCTGGTCAAGGTCAATCAGATCGGCTCGCTGACGGAAACGCTGGCTGCGGTCGAGATGGCGTTCAAGGCCGGCTATACGGCGGTGATGTCGCACCGCTCCGGTGAGACGGAGGATTCGACGATCGCCGATCTCGCTGTCGCCACCAACTGCGGACAGATCAAGACTGGCTCCCTGGCGCGTTCGGATCGTACGTCGAAGTACAATCAGCTGCTGCGCATCGAGCAGGAACTGGGAGCCCAGGCCCGCTATGCCGGCGCTTGCCGCCATCAAAAGCGCTGGAACTCGTTTGAAAGCTTAAGACCTGATCGCAACGACGCATTTCATCAGGAAATTTCTCGGCGTCGCTTAGCAGCCTTGGCTGCTAAACGCGCCTACGTAGCCCTCTATATTTCTGAGTTTCTGATCGGTCTCGTCGGACTTAAACCAAGCGCGACAACCGATCCGTAAAACTGCGTTTAACAGGGCGTTAACTGCGCCTGTCGCACCATGGACCATGGTTTCACGCGCGCAATTCAAGGCAGTTTTGACGGGGCTGGCCCTCTATATGATGGCCGCAGCCTTGATCGGTTATTTTGGCGTCAACGCCTATACCGGCAAGTATGGTCTGACCGCGCGCGCTGAGCTCGATCAGGAAATCATCGCTCTGACCGATGAGCTGGCTCGCCTCAAGAAAGAGCGCGCCGATGCCGAGCAGCGTGTCTCGCTGTTGCGCTCGGATCGGGTCGATCCTGACATGCTCGATGAGCGCGTACGCTATCAACTGGATTACGTGCACCCTCGCGATCTGGTGAAGATGACCAACCAGAATTGATCGCTTAAATTTCAAAAAGCGCCCTGATTGCTTCCACAAATTTCGCGGCATCGCTGCAGTGCGAGATGAGTTTGTCTGCGCTCGACACACAATCCTTTTACGGTGGTTTGACTTAAGGTAGAGAGAACCATCCACTCCTTTCATCTCTCATTCGGATTTCACATGGCCGCTGCCAAAAAAAGCGCCGTTCAGGAAGCGGGGAACGGCGCCCGCCCGGTATCGAAATCTCCATTTTACGAAAGATCAGGAACTCAGCGCGCTGCGCGACATGCTGCTGATCCGGCGTTTCGAGGAAAAGGCCGGGCAGCTTTACGGCATGGGTGCGATCGGCGGGTTCTGCCATCTTTACATCGGGCAGGAAGCTGTCGTCGTCGGCATGCAGATGGCCCTGAAAGAGGGCGATCAGGTCATTACAGGGTATCGCGATCATGGCCACATGCTCGCATGCGGCATGGACGCCAGAGGTGTGATGGCCGAGTTGACCGGGCGCCGCGGCGGATATTCCAAGGGCAAGGGCGGCTCCATGCACATGTTCAGCAAGGAGAAGCATTTCTACGGTGGACACGGCATTGTGGGGGCGCAGGTTTCGCTCGGAACGGGTCTTGCCTTTGCGAACCGCTACCGGGGCAATGACAGCGTCAGCGTCGCCTATTTCGGCGACGGCGCGGCCAACCAGGGCCAGGTCTACGAAAGCTTCAATATGGCCGAGCTGTGGAAGCTTCCGGTCATCTACGTGATCGAGAACAACCGTTACGCCATGGGAACGTCGGTCTCGCGTTCGTCGGCGCAGACAGGATTTCTCCAAACGCGGCGTTTCGTTCAACATCCCAGGCGAGCAGGTGGACGGTATGGATGTGCGCGCCGTGAAAGCCGCGGGCGACATGGCCGTGAAGTGGTGCCGCGAGGGCAAAGGCCCCTACATTTTGGAAATGCAGACCTACCGCTACCGTGGCCATTCGATGTCCGATCCGGCGAAGTACCGGACCCGCGAAGAGGTGGAGAAGGTTCGCCACGATCAGGATCCGATCGAGCAGGTGCGCAATCGGTTGCTGGCGTTGAAAGTCAGCGAGCAGGAATTGAAGGCGATCGACGCCGAAGTGCGCGAGATCGTCAATGCGTCGGCGGATTTCGCGCAGAATGATCCGGAGCCGGATGTTTCCGAGCTCTACACCGATGTCTACCGCTAAGCAGCCCGCACGAGTTCTGGAGCACCCATGCCAATTCAAGTTTTGATGCCAGCGCTCTCGCCGACGATGGAAAAGGGCAACCTTTCCAAGTGGCTGAAGAAGGAAGGCGAGACCATCAAATCGGGCGATGTGATCGCGGAGATCGAGACCGACAAGGCGACGATGGAAGTCGAGGCAACCGATGAGGGGACCCTCGGCAAGATTTTGATCCCGGAAGGCACCGCCGATGTCGCGGTCAACACGCCGATTGCGACGATACTCGGCGAAGGCGAGAGCGCCGCCGATCTCGGCAAGGCGCCCGCGCCAAAACCGGCTAAGGAGGCACAGAATGTGACCGAAGAGGTCGCTGAATCGCGCGCGCCCGTCGGCGAAGGCAAGCCGATGATCAACGCCCCGCATGTTTCAGGGGCGGCGCGTATGGAAGTCGCCGAAGATCCCGACGTTCCGGCAGGAACTGAAATGGTCACGATGACCGTGCGCGAGGCGTTGCGAGATGCGATGGCCGAAGAGATGCGGCGTGACGGCGATGTTTTCGTCATGGGTGAAGAGGTGGCCGAGTATCAGGGCGCTTACAAAATCACCCAGGGTCTGTTGCAGGAGTTCGGCGACAGGCGTGTGATCGACACGCCGATCACCGAGCACGGATTTGCCGGTGTCGGTGTCGGTGCCGCATTTGCGGGCCTTAAACCCATCGTGGAGTTCATGACGTTCAACTTCGCCATGCAGGCGATCGACCAGATCATCAACTCGGCGGCCAAGACGCTGTATATGTCCGGCGGACAGATGAGCTGTTCGATCGTATTCCGCGGGCCGAATGGCGCAGCGGCGCGCGTTGCCGCTCAACACAGCCACGACTATTCCGCCTGGTATTCGCAAATCCCTGGCCTCAAGGTGATCGCGCCTTATTCGGCAGCGGATGCCAAAGGCCTGTTGAAGGCTGCGATCCGCGATCCGAATCCGATCATCTTTCTTGAGCACGAAATTCTTTACGGACAGAGCGGCGAGGTTCCCAAGCTCGACGATTATGTTGTGCCGATCGGCAAGGCGCGCGTGGCGCGCGCAGGCCAGCACGTGACGATTATTTCGTGGTCGCACGCCATGACTTATGCACTGAAGGCCGCCGACGAGCTGTCGAAGGAAGGCATTGAAGCGGAAGTCATCGACCTCCGCACCTTGCGTCCGCTCGATACCGAAACAATCGTTGCGTCTGTCAAAAAGACAGGGCGCGCGGTCACGGTCGAGGAGGGCTGGCAACAGAACGGCGTGGGCGCCGAGATTGCCGCGCGGCTGATGGAGCATGCCTTCGATTATCTCGACGCACCGGTTGGCCGGGTCTCCGGCAAGGACGTGCCGATGCCTTACGCGGCAAACCTCGAGAAACTTGCATTGCCGACGGTGGCTGATGTTGTCGCCGCTGCCAAAGCCGTTTGTTATCGCTGAAAGAGCAGGCCTCCCATGCCGATCAACATTCTGATGCCTGCTCTGTCGCCGACGATGGAAAAGGGCAACCTCGCCAAGTGGCTCAAGAAAGAGGGCGACAAGGTCAAGTCCGGCGACGTCATCGCCGAGATCGAGACCGACAAGGCGACCATGGAAGTCGAAGCCGTCGACGAAGGCACGATCGCAAAAATTCTGGTGCCCGAAGGAACGGCGGATGTGCCGGTCAATAACGTCATTGCCGTGCTCGCCAGCGAAGGCGAAGACGTCAAATCTGCCGCGTCCGGACACGCTGCATCACCAGCACCGGCCAAAGCGGATGTGAAGACCGGCAAGCCTGCGGAAGCCGCGCCAGCACCGGCGCCCAAACCGGCGGCTGCATCGGCATCGTCGGCTCCTGCGGCACAGGCCGCGCCGACAGCAGCGACACCCGCGCCGGGGCAGCGGGTTTTCGCATCGCCACTGGCGCGTCGTCTCGCCAAGGAGTTTGGCCTCGATCTGTCGCGCGTGCTGGCGAGCGGACCTCATGGCCGCGTCGTGGCGCAGGACGTGGAAAAAGCCAAATCGGGACAAGGTCTCAAGCCCCCGGGTGCGCCCTCCGGGGTTTCTGCGCCTTCAGCCGGTCCGACCGATCAGCAGATCCGGTCGCTGTTCGCCGAGGGAAGTTACGAAACCATCCCGCACGACAATATGCGCAAGGTGATCGCTCAACGCCTGACGACGGCGAAAAGGGACATCCCGCATTATTATCTTACGACCGATTGCGATATCGGCAAGCTGGCCGCCGCACGCGAGGAAATCAACGCGACCGCACCGAAGGACAAGGACGGCAAGCCACTTTACAAACTTTCCGTCAATGATTTCGTCATCAAGGCGCTGGCGGTCGCTCTGCAACGTGTCCCCGACGCTAATGTGACGTGGACCGAAGGCGCGATGCTTCGTCACAAGGTGTCCGACGTCAGTGTTGCGGTGTCCATCCCAAGCGGGCTGATCACGCCGGTGATCCGCAATGCGCATCTCAAACCCGTATCGGTCATTTCATCGGAAATGAAGGATTACGCCGCCCGCGCGCGCGCCCGTAAATTGAAGCCGGAGGAATATCAGGGCGGAACCACCGCCGTTTCCAACCTCGGCATGTATGGCATCAAGGATTTCACGGCGGTGATCAATCCGCCGCAGTCCACCATTCTCGCGGTGGGAATGGCCGAAGAACGCGCGGTGGTTCGACATGGCAAGATCGAGGTCGCAACCATCATGAGCGTCACGCTGTCTTGCGATCATCGCGCGATGGATGGCGCGCTTGGCGCCCAGCTCGTCAGCGCTTTCCGAACGTTGATCGAAAATCCAATCATGATGCTGGTGTGACGGCTTACGTCCGATTTTGAAAGTGCTTGCTTAGTATGGCTACAGACCGTCCGCTTTTCTCGGTAACCCCTGTTTTTGTCGGCTGGATCACTCTGTTAACGCAACTGCCGCTCCAGTTGTTCATGACGTTTTGGAGTGGCGCATTTTTTGGCGGCATGTTTTCCAGTCTCACGTCGAGTTCGGAGATCGGCGGGAAACCTGCGTATATCGTTTTTGGTGCGCTGGCGTTTTTCGGCATCCTGATCGTGAGCTACGTCGGCAAGAAATTGAACTATGCGCGCACCGAGTACCGCTTTTATGCGGACCGCGTTGAGTTTGATGAGGGCTTTTTTTCCGTCAACCGGAAGGTCATTAAATTCCAGGACGTGAAAGAGGTGACTTTGCAAAAGGGGATGCTGCAACGTACTTGCGATCTCGGCACGGTTTATCTCGCGACGCTGGCGACCGGGACGACACCCTCTTCTAACTCGTTTACCGCATTTGGATTCGGCAGCGTGTCTGCAAGCGGCATTAGTGTGCGCGATGTTCAAAATCCGGATGATGTTTTTGCGAAGATCAGAAAAGTCGTGGATGCTCGCACGTCCGAGCGTTAGATAGATTTGACGATCGCCGTTCTATCCATGCCCGTTTGGGTGCAATTGGATAAGATCGGCGGTCCAGGGCAGGAAGCAGGACGATGGCTGACACATCATTCGATATCGTGATCATCGGCTCGGGGCCCGGGGGGTATGTCGCCGCCATTCGTGCGGCACAGCTCGGCTTCAAGACCGCCATCGTCGAGAAGCAGTATCTCGGCGGCATCTGCCTGAACTGGGGATGCATTCCGACCAAGGCGTTGCTGCGCTCCGCTGAAATCTATCATTACATGCAGCACGCCAAGGATTACGGACTGTCCGCTGAGAAAGTGTCCTATGACGCCAAGGCGGTCGTGCAGCGCTCGCGCGGAGTTTCCCGGCGGCTGAACGACGGCGTCGGCTTCCTGATGAAGAAGAACAAGATCACCGTGATCTGGGGCGATGCGACCATCGATGCGCCCGGCAAGTTCACGGTGAAGGCCTCTAACGTCGAGGCGCCCAAAGGCGCGCTTGGCGCGGGAAGCTATCAAGCCAAACACATCATTCTCGCGACCGGCGCACGTCCGCGTGTGCTCCCGGGTCTTGAGCCCGACAAGAAGCTGGTCTGGACTTACTTCGAGGCGATGGTGCCCGAGAAAATGCCGAAGTCGCTGCTGGTCGTCGGCTCCGGCGCGATCGGTATCGAGTTTGCTTCATTCTATCGCACCATGGGCGCGGAGGTGACCGTGGTCGAGGTGCTCCCGCAGATCCTGCCGGTCGAAGACGCGGAAATCGCCGCCTTTGCTCGCAAGGCTTTCGAAAAGCAGGGCATCAAGATTCTCGCCGGCACGAAGGTGACCAAGCTCGAGAAAAAGAGCGACAGCGTCGTCGCGACGCTCGACGACGGCAAGGGCAAAATCCAGACCGTCGAGGTGGAGCGTGTCATTTCCGCCGTCGGCGTCGTCGGAAATATCGAGGGCCTCGGGCTTGAAAAGCTCGGGGTGAAAACCGATCGCGGCTGCGTCGTGATCGATGGTTTGGGCAAGACCACCGTGCCGGGCATCTATGCCATCGGCGATGTCGCAGGGCCGCCCATGCTTGCCCACAAGGCTGAACATGAAGGCGTGATTTGCGTCGAGGCCATCAAAGGCCTGCATCCCCATGCCATGGACAAGAACCTGATCCCGGGTTGCACCTATTGCCATCCCCAGGTCGCCTCCGTGGGCTTGACCGAGGCGAAAGCCAGGGAAGGGGGCCGCGAAATCCGCGTTGGCCGCTTCCCGTTCGCGGGCAACGGCAAGGCCATCGCGCTTGGCGAGGATCAGGGGATGGTCAAGGTCATCTTCGACAAGAAGACCGGACAATTGCTGGGCGCGCACATGGTCGGAGCCGAGGTGACCGAACTCATTCAGGGATATGTGGTCGCCATGAACCTGGAGACGACGGAAGAGGAGCTCATGCATACGGTCTTCCCGCATCCGACGCTCTCGGAAATGATGAAGGAAGCCGTCCTGGACGCCTACGGGCGGGTTCTCAACGTCTAGAAAGGGCCCGCTGGCACCTGGGGCCGGGCGTCCCGGCATCGGTTGATCCGTGGTGCGCTGCAACGCGCTTCCCGTGGTTTGGCGCGGCCGATCAACTTTTTGTTTGCGACCAGCCGAACGCGGCCGTGAACCCGTAGGCGTCCGCGTTCGACCCAAGATTTATGGGGTCAGATCGGTCGCCGGGAGGGTTGCACCTCGGCAACGGATGTGGCGCGTTCGCAACACTATTCGAACATTTAACCGTCGTCGCACGAAGCTCTTGTGTCCGCCGCGATTTAGCCACACCCCTCCGTGAATTCGTATGTTGCGGGCCAGATGCCGCGGCAACGACGAGCGCCGTAGAAAGTCCTCCGGTCGGGGACTGGGCAAATGGCAGGGGGATGCAGGCGAAATGGACGCGAAGACCAACATCAAGAGCAGGCTGCCAAGCCGCCATGTCACCGAAGGGCCGGAGCGGGCTCCCCATCGGTCCTACCTCTACGCCATGGGTCTCACCACCGCCCAGATCCGCCAGCCGTTCGTCGGTGTCGCATCCTGCTGGAACGAAGCTGCCCCCTGTAACATCTCGCTGATGCGACAGGCGCAGGCCGTGAAGAAGGGGGTCGCCTCCGCAGGTGGCACGCCCCGCGAGTTTTGCACCATCACCGTGACCGACGGTATCGCCATGGGTCACGACGGCATGCGGTCGTCGCTTCCGTCGCGCGAATGCATCGCCGACTCCGTCGAGCTGACAATGCGCGGCCATTCCTACGATGCGCTGGTCGGGCTTGCGGGTTGCGACAAGTCTTTGCCGGGCATGATGATGGCGATGGTTCGCCTGAATGTGCCTTCGGTTTTCATTTATGGCGGTTCGATCCTTCCGGGTAATTTCCGCGGCCAGCAAGTCACCGTTCAGGACATGTTCGAGGCGGTCGGCAAGCATTCCGTCGGAGAAATGTCGGACGCTGATCTCGACGAAATCGAACGGGTTGCCTGTCCGTCGGCGGGTGCGTGCGGCGCCCAGTTTACGGCGAACACCATGGCCACGGTTTCCGAAGCGATCGGACTTGCGCTGCCTTACTCGGCGGGCGCTCCCGCGCCTTATGAAATTCGCGACTCGTTCTGCACCACTGCCGGCGAAAAGGTGATGGAGCTGATTGCGTCGAATATCCGGCCGCGCGACATCGTCACCAGAAAGGCATTGGAAAACGCTGCGGCGGTGGTTGCCGCTTCCGGCGGTTCAACCAACGCCGCCTTGCATCTGCCCGCGATCGCTCACGAGGCGGGTATCAAGTTCGACCTGTTCGACGTCGCCGAAATCTTCAAAAAAACACCATATGTCGCGGATTTGAAACCGGGTGGCCGCTATGTCGCCAAAGACATGTTCGAAGCTGGTGGCATACCGCTTTTGATGAAGACTTTGCTGGATCACGGCTACCTTCACGGCGATTGTCTGACCGTCACGGGACGGTCGATTGCCGATAATTTGAAGAACGTGAAATGGAATCCGCATCAGGATGTGGTTCGGCCGGCTGACAAGCCGATCACCGTCACAGGTGGCGTTGTCGGGCTGAAAGGAAATCTCGCACCGGAAGGTGCGATCGTGAAGGTTGCGGGAATGTCCAACCTCAAATTCACCGGCCCGGCCCGCTGTTTCGACAGCGAAGAGCTGGCGTTCGAGTCGGTGAAGAACAAAACCTACAAGGAAGGCGAGGTTCTGGTGATCCGCTACGAAGGGCCGCGCGGTGGTCCGGGTATGCGCGAAATGCTGCAGACCACGGCCGCGCTGACCGGACAGGGGATGGGCGGAAAGATCGCGCTGATCACCGATGGCCGCTTCTCCGGCGCCACGCGCGGTTTCTGTATCGGACACGTCGGACCGGAAGCCGCGGTGGGCGGACCGATCGCGTTGATCCGGGACGGCGACATCATCGAGATCGATGCGGATGTAGGAACCTTGAACGTCAAATTGTCCGAGGCGGAATTGGCCGAGCGCAAGAAGTCCTGGAAAGCGCGCGAGACCAATCACACCTCCGGAGTGCTTTGGAAATACGCGCAGCAGGTCGGACCGGCGATTGCCGGTGCGGTCACGCATCCGGGCGGAGCCCACGAGAAACAACAATATGCGGATATCTGACCATATCGCCATTGCTTTGGTGATCGGCGCCGCGATGATCGCGACGCCGGGTCGTACCTTCGAGGGTACGGCCGTTAATGGTGCAGATGCTGCGGTGCCGGTTGTTTCAGCTTCGCCGAACGCTGCGGCGGCCTTGAAGAAAGCCGTGGCGGTGCCGCCGCCCACGGCGTTGTCGTCGCTGCAATACGCGGCCGAAGGCGGCCATCCCGTTGCCCAGTGGAAACTCGGCCAGATGTACGCGACGGGCGATGGCGTCGCTCAGGACAATCTTCGCGCCTTCGACTACTTCAGCCGTATCGCCAATGCGCATGCCGAAGACAATCCGTCCGCTCCGCAAGCCGCGATCGTTGCCAACGCTTTCGTTGCGTTGGGCCGCTATTACCTCGACGGCATTCCTGATACGCGCGTGAAGGCAGATCCGGAACGCGCCCGGGAAATGTTCTCCTACGCGGCATCCTATTTCGGGAATGCCGAAGCGCAGTACAATCTTGCGCGGCTATATCTCGACGGCATCGGAATTCCGCGCGATCCGAAATACGGCGTACGTTGGCTCGGTCTGGCGGCTCAAAAGGGGCAGCATCAGGCTCAGGCGCTGCTCGGACAGATGCTGTTCAACGGCATCAGCTTGCAGCGGCAGGCCGCGCGCGGCCTGATGTGGCTGACCCTGGCGCGCGACAGCGCGACGACGGACGAGATCTGGATCAAGGAAAGCTACAACTCCGCGCTTGCGAAAGCCTCCGAAAGCGATCGCGCCATGGCTTTGCAGATGCTGGAGCGCTGGGTCCAGGGCCGTCGTGACTGACGCTTAGAGCTGGTATTGGTGGGCCTGCCGTTTCAGGCCGTTGTGAACCATCCCTCATTGAAACTTGTGCAGCGAATGTGCCGCCTCGGCGCTTCCGCGTTTGATTGCCGCTGGCGCGCGGGCCGGACGGCTTGAATTCATCTGCAATATCGATTTAGTCCGGCCCTGCATCGTATGTGCGCGAGAGTGGCGCGAGGTCGAGAGGCTACATTGGAACGGACACAGCAACAGGCGCGGGTGAAGAGGCGGACGATGGAGATCGTCGCCGTGGAGGGACTGGCCGCGACGCTCGTGGTTTTGACCTGTTTTGCCGTCTATGGCTTCGGGCATGACGGGCTTCAATGGACAACGAGCTATACGGCCCGGCTTTCGTTTTGCCTGTTCATGGTTGCCTATTGTATCGGTCCGCTGTGGCGGATCACCAGGTCACCCGTGTGGCAAGGGTTGCTCGTCAATCGCCGTGGCCTGGGACTGGGCTTTGCGCTGGCTCACTTCATCCATTTAGGCGCCTTGTCGGCTTACATCTGGATTGAAGGGGTCAAGCCGGGCAAGGCGACCCTCATTGCGGGCGGCTTGGCTTATGGCCTGTTGGCGTTGATGGCTGTGACCTCAAACGACGCGGCCGTGAGATGGATCGGCCCCAAAGCGTGGCGATTATTGCATCGAACCGGGATGCACGTGATCTGGCTGGTGTTCGTGCTGACTCTGGTTGGTTTGGTGTCGAAGCCGGGGCGTCAGGATCAGGTTGTCCATCTGCTGATGCTCGTCATTGCGTTTGCGGGGGCAGGTCTTCGCTCGGTCGGCTGGTTCATGTCGCGGACCCGCCGCGCGATCACGGCTTAGAGCGCTTTCATTGATTGCCACCATCACCGTCGTCATTCCGGCCCGCTCCTCCACAGCCGTCATTCCGGCCTGTCCATCCGTTGCTGTCATTCCGGCCGAGCAACGCGAGAGCCGGAAGGAAGTCACGCCCGGAGTTAATTGGGGACGGATTGCGCCAGCCAATGCTGGCGTCTTTCAGCAACGATGCGCCAACCAACAAGCGACAGCGTTGACTGGACCCCGGCTCGCGCTCGCGATGCTCACTTGGCCGGGGTGACGGTGGTGGGTGTGGAGGCGTAGTGCAAAAACTGCGGATCGTTTCCGTTCGCTCTTTCTCCTCACCCTGAGGAGCAGGCGAAGCCTGCGTCTCGAAGGGCGAGGCCGCATGAATTCAAGACGGCCATAGGGCCTGGTGGTTCGAGATGCGCGGCTTCGCCGCGCTCCTCACCATGAGGAGGAAACTATCGCCGTGACGGAGACCACATCCACAGCCGTCACACGCGGGCTTGAGTTCACCCGGAGACATAGCTGACACCTGTTCGGAGACATGACTGACAGTTTTGTCAGCGGTCAAGTCGATTTTGGCGACCTGCCTGCTGCCGAAGAAAATCCCGAAGTGACCGTCGCGGGTCAGAGGCCGAATGGCCATGCGCTCGCCGCAAAACGCGCGAGGAACCAACCACATCCGGCCCTTGAAGCTGACGTAAGCTTTGGTGGTCGAGACGCGGCGCACAATCTCGTGGCTGTCGTATTCGATCTCGGGAAGGCGATCGGGCATGGCGCGAGCGCTGGGGCGATAGCGGTCGGCCGGGACATCAAAGTCGAGCGCCTCGTGCGGTCGCTCCCGATTGTAGATGTCGCGCCACAGATCGAAGGCGCCCTGCGCATCTTTGAAGTCGCGAAAGCGCCGTAACGCTAACACTTCGGCGTTCAGCGTGCGATGAAAGCGCTCGTTCTTGCCACGGCTTTGCGGGTGATAGGCTCTTGCATGGATGAGATCGACACCGAGCTTGAGCAGCCAGACGCCAAACCTGGTCCAACCCGCGCCCGATAAATTGCCCCATGCGTGCCATTATCGACGAAGAACGCGTCCGGCATGCCGTAGCGGCGGAAGGTCGCGGTCAGTTGATCCTGCACCGTGCGGCTTTGTTCGTTAGCACAGGCGTTGACGCACAGCGCGTAACGCGAATGATCGTCGATCATGGTCAGCGGATGCACCGCGCGCCGCTCGCCAGCCCGACATGGCCCTTGAAGTCCATTTGCCACAACAAGTTCGGTGCTTCCTTCTCGAAACGCCGCCAAGCCCTTGGCCCGCCCGGCGGCGGATGAACACGCCCGTGGCGGCACAAGATCTCGTGCACTGTGGACAGCGCCGGCGGCTCGAGGCCATCGCGTGCCAAGCAGCGGGCGATCTTGCGCGCACCCCATGCCGGATGGTCGTCGCGCACCGCAAGCACCCGCTCTTCGGTGAATGCATCGCAACGCCTCGGGCTCTCATGGGGACGGCGCGAACGATCCGCCAGTTCCTTGTCACCGGCCACCGATCGCGCCAACCATTTGTAGCCGACATCGGGACTAATCCCGAACCGGCGGCATAACTCCCGCCGGTTCACACCCTCTTGCATCGCAAAGCGCACAAACTCACGCCGCTGATCCATTGCCGACACCTCTTGCCATGGCATGAAAGGCCTCCCCAAAAGACCTCGCCAGCCAATCATGATGTGTCAGCTATGTCTCCGAACACCTGTCAGTGATCTGTCCGGGCTGAACACTTGACCCGCGTGTCCATCTGCTTCGCGAAAGGCTTTTTCCAAAAAGATGGATTGCCGGGTCAAGCCCGGCAACGACGCGGAGAGGATGCGAGGCATCGGCGTTACCCACCACGTCATTCCGGCGCGCGCATCCACCGTCGTCATTCCGGCCGAGCGACGCGAGAGCCGGAATCCAGTACGCCCGGAGTTAATTGGGAAATATTGTGCCCGTTAAAATAGGCGTCTTTCAGCAACGATGCGCCAACCAACAAGCGACAGCATTTACTGGACCCCGGCTCGCGCTCGCGACGCTCGCTTGGCCCCGGTGACGGTGGTGGGTGTGGAGAAGCGCAGGAGCGACGATGCGCTCGGCGTTTTCCACAGCTCTTGAGCCGCATTGCATTCTGCACGCGATCGCCGATCCGCACGATCTCGCAGAAAACCTGCCGCTCAGTGACGTCATACGCTGCCTGTATGGCGAGTGATGGTTCCAGATATTAGACGAGGCGAGTTTACTTAATTACCTCTTACGGCAGTTTCAAATCGCTTCGCTTGTGAGTTCCTGGATCGGCGCTGCTGCCAATTGCCGGATCGCGCGCAGCAACATCCGGGAATCCATCTTTATGACCACGTCAGGCCCCCACAGCTTCCTTCAGCGTCATGCTTTGGGGGTGGCGCTGCTCGCCGCGCCGTTCGTGCTTGCTGATCGCGCCGAGGCGGCGTGTGCGCCCGCGACCGGCAACAACGTCACCGTAACGTGTTCGGGAACGACAAACGGTGGCGCCGGGATCGGCTACGGCTCGGGATTGGAAACCGGCAATACCATCAATGTGTTGTCCGGGGCACGGGTGACGGGGGGCACAGCGGCATCAGTATTAAGACTCGGAATAGTGAACAACGCGGGCACAATTTCGGCAAAGGCTACTGGGCGGCGCATCGCAGATACCGCTATCGTAAACAACACCGGCACGATTCGGGTGACAATATCGGCGTACGAACACCGGCACTGCGACAGGCGTGGGCATCGTCGCACAGCCATGTGACGAACAGCGGCACGATCTGTGACTAACTCTTGCCACATCGCCGGGAGGCATGCCAACGGCATCCATGGTCTCCACATAACGCCAACGTGACTAATTCCGGCACCATCTCGGTGGGTGTTTGCCGGCATCTCCGTCCACACCGCCGCGACTGTGTCTAACACCGGCACCATCTCTGGGTTCACCGCCGTCAGTGCCGCGACTGCCACTGTCAATAACTCCGGGGCGCTTTCGGCCTCGGAGGTTCAGGATCTTCACCTCGGGGTCGGCAAACGTCACAAACTCCGGCATGATCTCCGGAGCGTTCAGCATTCTCGCCGGTGGCGCCAGCACGATCACCAATTCCGGCACCATCACCGGCACCAACGGCACCGCGATCTCGCTTTCCGCTGCTGCCGACACGCTGACGCTGCTGCCCGGTTCGCAGATCTTCGGTGCGATCAATATGGGCGGCGGCGCGGACGTAGTGAATGTTGTGGGTGGCGGCGGCGTGGCTTCGGTGGTGGCACTGCGCAACTTCACCGGTACGGTCAACACGCGCGGGCTTGCGGTGTATAATTCCACCACGCAGCAGGTCGCGACGCTGGATGGCACGGCCTTCGCGCAGGCCGATCGCGGCTTGATGGATATCGCCGGTGGCGCATCGTCGTTGGTCTCGGGCCGGCTCAATAATATCTCCTCGTCGGCCAATGGCATGATGGCGATGGCCTATGCGCCGGACGAGAGCAATCCGCGCAATGCCAACGCGAAGATGTTCACCAAGGCCCCGGTGGCGCAGTGGAGCGATGCACCCTACGTGGTGTGGACCAACGGCTTCGGCGGTCAGCGCACCCAAGATGCCACCGACCAGACCCTGCATTCCACCTCCACGGCTTACGGCGGGGCCATCGGCATCGATCGCCGCGTGCGTCCGAACTGGCTGCTCGGTGCGTTCGCCGGTGGCGGCGCGGGCAATCTCTCGGTGGATAGCAATGTGCAGAAGGTCGACAGCGATTATGGCTTCGGCGGCGGCTACAGCCGCTTCGAATGGGGCTCGCAGTTCCTCGACGTCACGGTGCAGGCCGGCAGCATCCACAACAAGTCCACCCGTCAGGTGGCGGACAACATTGCGGGTCTGGCCATCGCCACCGCCAGCTACAACGGCTGGTTCGTCAGCCCCGAGGTCGCCTACGGCTATCGCATCAACATGGGCAACGGCATCACGCTGACGCCGACCGCGCGGCTGCGTTATGTCGCCGGCATGTTCGATGGCTACAACGAGGCTGGCTCGGCGCAGAACCTCTCGGTCGGTTCACGCACGCTTGCAGGACTTCGAGGAGCGCGGCGAGCTGGAAGTGTCGCGGCTGATGGATGTCGGCGGGCAGAGCAACGCGCTCAAGGTCAGCGCCCATGGCGGCATCATCGCGCTGCAGCGGGCAGGCGACACCACCGTCAACACCGTCTTGATCGGCCAGAACTTCGCCTTTGCCGCACCGGGCAAGAGCAGCGCAGTCGGCGGCGTGCTGGGCTTAGGCTTCGACTATCAGGCCGCCGTCAATGTCGCGCTGTTTGCGGCGGTCGAAGGCATCGCGATGTCGGACCAGAGCCACATCGGCACCGCCAAGGGCGGCGTGCGTGTGGCGTTCTAAGGAACGGGTGGCGCTCTAAGCAGGACCTCCGCGTCGCACGCTCCGCCGTCATGCTCGCACTTGACTTTTGCGTAGCCTGTCCCACAACTGCGTCACACGCAGGCTCAAGTGTTCAGCCCGGGCAAGCTGACACCTGAGGAGAGAAGACTGACAGGTTGTTGGCAGCAGTCATGTCGATTTTGGCGTCATTCCGGCTGACGAAGAAAATCCCGAAGTGACCGTCGCGGGTCAGAGGCCGAATGGCATGCGTTCCCGCAACACGCGCCAGAACCAACAACATCCGGCCCTTGAAGCTGACGTAAGCTTTGGTGGTCGATGACGCGGAGAGAAACGGCAGGCCGCCGCGTGTCTGAGTGACGCACGGGCAACATGGCTGCCTTCATCGCGCATTTGATTGGTCGGTGCCTCAATTCCACCACCAGCCGTCATTCCGGCCGAGCGCAGCGAGAGCCGAAATCCAGTACGCCCGGAATCAATTGGGAGCGACTCGCTGGCCAGTGACCGGCGTAATCAAACAACGAGCCGACAACGATTATTAGACCCCGGCTCGCGCTCGCGATGCTTGCTTGGCCCGGGTGACGGTGGTGGGTGTGGAGAAGCGCAGGAGCGACGATGCGCTCGGCGTTTTCCACAGCTCTTGAGCCGCATTGCATTCTGCACGCGATCGCCGATCCGCACGATCTCGCAGAAAACCTGCCGCTCAGTGACGTCATACGCTGCCTGTATGGCGAGTGATGGTTCCAGATATTAGACGAGGCGAGTTTACTTAATTACCTCTTACGGCAGTTTCAAATCGCTTCGCTTGTGAGTCCTGGATCGGCGCTGCTGCCAATTGCCGGATCGCGCGCAGCAACATCCGGGAATCCATCTTTATGACCACGTCAGGCCCCCACAGCTTCCTTCATCGTCATGCTTTGGGGTTGGCGCTGCTCGCCGCGCCGTTCGTGCTTGCTGATCGCGCCGAGGCGGCGTGTGCGCCCGCGACCGGCAACAACGTGACCGTAACGTGTTCGGATACGACGACGAGTAGCGCCGGGATCGGCTACGGCACTGGATTCGAAACCGGCAATACCATCAATGTGTTGTCCGGGGCATCGGTGACGGCGGCCTGCGGCAGCGATATCAACGTCAACTCGCAATATTGAACAACGCGGGCGTAATTTCGGCGACAGTGACTGTGGGCATCGCACGCCAATATCGCTACGTCAGCAACTCGGGCACGATCACGGCACTGCCGGCCAGGGCATCTTTGCCACTAACGCCGCCACCGTGACGAACTCTGGCACCATTTCGCGGGAGCAGCCACGGCATCCAGGTCGTCGAATAACGCCAACGTAATTAATTCGGGTATCGATCTCGCCGGCAGCCCTCCGTGACCGGCATTCATGGCGCCCCAACGCTCACTTCAACCAACTCCGGACAGCATCTCGGGCAACACTCTGTGGCATGCGGCATCTACCGTCAACCGCCCAGATAACACCGGCACCATCTCAGGCAACGCCGTGGCTCCGTCATAACTCGTTTCGCCTCGGGTTCGGCGTAATGTGAATACAACTCCGGCATGATCTCCGGAGCGTTCAGCATTCTCGCCGGCGGCGCCAGCACGATCATCAATTCCGGCACCATCACCGGCACCAACGGCACCGCGATCCAGTTGAGCGCTGATGCCGACACGCTGACGCTGCTGCCCGGCTCGCAGATCTTCGGTGCGATCAATATGGGCGGCGGCGCGGACGTAGTGAATGTTGTGGGTGGCGGCGGCGTGGCTTCGGTGGTGGCACTGCGCAACTTCACCGGTACGGTCAACACGCGCGGGCTTGCGGTGTATAATTCCACCACGCAGCAGGTCGCGACGCTGGATGGCACGGCGTTCGCGCAGGCCGATCGCTGCTGATGGATATCGCCGGTGGCGCGTCGTCGCTGGTCGCGGGCCGCTTGAATGGTCTCACCTCGTCCGCCAATGGCATGATGGCGATGGCCTATGCACCGGAGGAGACGAGTGCGCGCAATGCGAACGCGAAGATGTTCACCAAGGCCCCGGCCGCGCAGTGGAGCGATGCGCCTTACGTGGTGTGGACCAACGGCTTCGGCGGTCAGCGCACACAAGATGCCACCGATCAGACCCTGCATTCCACCTCCACCGCTTATGGCGGGGCCATCGGCATCGATCGCCGCGTGCGTCCGAACTGGCTGCTCGGCGCGTTCGCCGGTGGCGGCGCGGGCAATCTCTCGGTTGCTAACAACGTGCAGAAGGTCGACAGCGACTATGGCTTCGGCGGCGGCTACAGCCGCTTTGAATGGGGCTCGCAGTTCCTCGACGTCACGGTGCAGGCCGGCAGCATCCACAACAAGTCTACCCGTCAGGTGGCGGACAACATCGCGGGTCTTGGCCATCGCCACCGCCAGCTACAACGGCTGGTTCGTCAGCCCCGAGGTCGCCTACGGCTATCGCATCAACATGGGCAACGGCATCACGCTGACGCCGACCGCACGGCTGCGTTATGTCGCCGGCATGTTCGATGGCTACAATGAGGCCGGCTCGGCGCAGAATCTCTCGGTCGGTTCGCGCACGCTTGCAGGACTTCGAAGAGCGCGGCGAGCTGGAAGTGTCGCGGCTGATGGATGTCGGCGGACAGACCAATGTCGCTGAAGGTCAGTGCCCATGGCGGCATCATTGCGTTGCAGCGGGCAGGCGACACCACCGTGAACACCGTGCTGATCGGCCAGAACTTCGCCTTTGCCGCACCGGGCAAGAGCAGTGCGGTCGGCGGCGTGCTGGGCCTAGGCTTCGACTATCAGGCCGCCGTCAACGTCGCGCTGTTCGCGGCGGTCGAAGGCATCGCAATGTCGGACCAGAGCCACATCGGCACCGCCAAGGGCGGGGTGCGGGTCGCGTTCTGATCGAGGGCGTTCGCGTCGCTGCGCGGCGATCCGCCCCGTTGCTGGCAATTTGACTTTTGCGCTACGCCTGTCCCACACACTGCGTCACACGCGGGTCAAGTGTTCAGCCCGGAGACATAGCTGACACCTGTTCGGAGACATGACTGACAGTTTTGTCAGCGGTCAAGTCGATTTTGGCGACCTGCCTGCTGCCGAAGAAAATCCCGAAGTGACCGTCGCGGGTCAGAGGCCGAATGGCCATGCGCTCGCCGCAAAACGCGCGAGGAACCAACCACATCCGGCCCTTGAAGCTGACGTAAGCTTTGGTGGTCGAGACGCGGAGAGAAACGGCAGGCGGCCGCGTGTATCAGTGACGCACGGGCAACATGGCTGCCTTCATCGCGCATTTGATTGGTCGGTGCCTGAATTCCACCACCAGCCGTCATTCCGGCCGAGCGCAGCGAGAGCCGAAATCCAGTACGCCCGGAATCAATTGGGAGCGACTCGCTGGCCAGTGACCGGCGTAATCAAACAACGAGCCGACAACGATTATTAGACCCCGGCTCGCGCTCGTGAACTCGCTTGGCCGGGGTGACGGCAGCAATGAATATTGGGCAGCGTTACCTGCGATACGTGCGCTTCCAATCAAACGGTAGCCACCACCGGATCAAGTTCGAGTCCGGCACCGCGCGTCGCTCGAAAGCTCAGCCCATATCCAGATCGATCCAGACGGGGACGTGATCGGACGGCTTCTCCCATGACCGGACGTGCCGGTCAATTCCAACGGCCGTCAGCCGGTCGCTCGCGCGCGGCGATAGCAGCAGATGGTCGATGCGAATGCCATTGTTCTTCTGCCAGGCGCCCGCCTGATAGTCCCAAAATGTGTATTGCCCCGGTTCGTCACTGACTGCCCGGAAAGCATCGGTGAGGCCGAGGTCGAGAAGCGCCTGGAATTTCTCCCGCGTGGTCGGCAGAAACAGCGCGTCGTTGACCCATGCCGATGGATTGTGAACGTCGCGCGGCGCGGGGATCACGTTGAAATCGCCTGCCAGGACGAACTGTTCTTCACCCCGGAGCTGTTGTTTCGAATACTCAATAAGCCTCGACATCCATTTGAGTTTGTACGGATATTTTTCCGTATCTACGGGATTGCCGTTTGGCAGATAGAGGCAGCCGATACGTAAAATCCTCCCGTTGACGGACACCACGCCTTCCAGAAAACGCGCATGAACGTCGTCCGGATCGCCCGCAAGCCCCGGTCTGGTTTCGTCGAACGGCAGGCGCGAGAGCAGCGCGACCCCGTTGAATGTCTTTTGACCGTGAGTGACGACGTTGTAGCCGAGCGCCTCGATAGGCTCTCTGGGAAATGCCTCGTCGAGGCATTTGATCTCCTGCAGACAGACGATGTCGGGGCTGGTTTCCTTCAGCCAGGCCAGCAGATGGTCAAGCCGTTGCCTGACGGAATTCACGTTCCAGGTTGCTATCCGCATGGTTTCCACACCGGCCACATGATTGAAATTCAATGCCCTGCCGTATCACGAAAGCCGCGACGTGACAGCCCGAAAGGCCAGCGAAACGAAGGCTTAGCGCGCGCTCGATATCACGAAAGATGAGGACGAAAGAGGTTAGATGGAAAAGCTGGTGCCGCAGCCGCAGGACGCGGTGGCGTTCGGATTATTGATCCGGAACGACGCTCCGATCAGATCGTCGACGAAGTCCACCTCGGAGCCGGAGAGAAAGTTGACCGAGGTCGGATCAACCAGCACGACCGCATTCTCGCGCGAAATCACGATGTCGTCGCTGGCCTTGTCCCGCTCGACGTCGAACTTGTACTGAAAGCCGGAGCAGCCGCCACCCTCGACGCTGATGCGAAGCATCGCGCCATTGCCTTCAGATCGAAGGATTTCTCCGATTCGCCTGGCGGCCCGCTCGGAAATCGTCACGCTTGCGGTCATGAAGTGCTCCAAATGCTTCGTTCTGGGCGGTCCGCCCGGCGGAAGGTTTGAATCTCCCGCAACCCATAGTTAAGTGCCTCACGTCCCAGAATCAAATGCCGGAAAGGTGAAAAACAGCGTGTCTGTCGGAATGGCCGCGCCACGCGCGAGCTTCGCTTGCGACCCGGATCGGAGCCGGGGGCGGCTGGTTAGCGAGCCTCCGAGCCGCACCCGCAGCCCGTTCCGGCGGGATTGCGACCGCGTGATCCATTCGACAGCGTTTCGCCGCCTGAAGCACAAGACCCAGGTTTTCGTGTTCCACGAAGGCGATCACTTCCGAACCCGCCTGACCCATTCGCTCGAAGTTGCCCAGATTGCCCGGGCATTGGCGCGGCAACTCGGCGTCGACGAAGATCTGACGGAGACGCTCGCGCTGGCTCATGATCTCGGCCATCCGCCGTTCGGCCATGCCGGCGAACGGGCATTGGACGAATGCCTCAGGGCGCACGGGGGCTTCGATCACAATGCGCAGGCGCTGCGTGTCGTGACGCAGCTGGAGCATCGCTATCCGGAATTCGATGGCCTCAACCTGACGTGGGAATCACTGGAGGGCATCGTCAAGCACAACGGCCCGCTGGCAGACCGCGATGGCCAACCGGTGGGACGCTATCGCGAGCACGGCGTGCCGGCCGAAATCTCGAGATATGTCGCTCTCCACGATCTGGAAATTTGGAGTTACGCATCCCTCGAGGCACAGATCGCGGCGATCGCAGACGATATCGCCTACAATGCACATGACATCGACGACGGCTTGCGTGCCGGTCTTTTTGTCGTCGAGGATCTCAAGGCTATTCCGGCGATGGCCGAGATCATCGTGGGCATCGCGGCGCGCTATCCGGGGCTTGAGCGGGTACGGCTCGGCGCGGAACTGGTCCGCGAACTGATTTCCTATTTGATCGAGGATGTGGTGGCGGAAACCAGCCGGCGTTTGATGGCCGCGCACCTCGCCTCGGTTGACGACGTGAGGCATCATCAAGGGCCAATGGTCGCATTCGGTGCCGTGGCAGCCAGTCTCGAAGTGTCGATCAAGGCCTTCTTGTCCGAGCGCATGTATCGCCAGTCGCGCGTCGCGCGGATCATGAAGGATGCGGAAGGGATCGTCTGCGATCTGTTCGCCCGCTACCAGAAAACCCCTCGGGATTTGCCGCCTGAATGGTCGCCCCCGGAGGGGGAAGGCGGGGAGGCGGACCGGGCACGCAAGATCGCCGATTTCATCGCCGGCATGACCGACCGTTTCGCGATCGTCGAGCATATCCGCCTCTTTGACTTGACCCCGGATTTGCGTTAGGCGGCGCATGATCTGGCCCCCGCGGGCTCACTGGAATTCATGAGTTTTATGGCCAATTCAGCCCAGAATTTGCACATTTTCGCCGACGTGCTCGCGCGTGTTCATGGAATATGCCGTGCGTTGGCCGCCGAGGGTGTGCTGCCGCCCGATGCGGACCTTTCGCGGGTGGTGGTCGAGCCGCCACGTGACGCCAGCCATGGCGATATGGCCACCAATGCTGCGATGGTTTTTGCGAAGGACGCGAAGGCAAAGCCGCGCGAACTCGCGGAGAAGTTCGCCGAAAAACTGCGCGCCGACGATCTGGTGGCTAAGGTCGAGATCGCGGGTCCCGGGTTCATCAATCTGACCCTGAAGAACACGGCCTGGACCAATGCCTTGCGCGCCGTGCTTGATGCGGGGGATCAATACGGCCGAAGCGGCATCGGAGCCGGCGAGAAGGTCAACGTCGAATACGTGTCCGCCAACCCGACCGGCCCGATGCATGTGGGACATTGCCGTGGCGCGGTGTTCGGCGATGCGCTTGCGAGCCTGCTGGTCGCTGCAGGTTACGAGGTGACCCGCGAATATTACATCAACGATGCCGGCGCTCAGGTCGATGTGCTCGCGCGGTCTGCTTTCCTGCGATACCGCGAAGCGCTCGGTGAAAACATCGGAGCGGTTCCGGAAGGACTGTATCCCGGCGATTACCTGAAACCGGTCGGCGAGGCGCTCGCAAAAGAGTACGGCGACCGGCTTTTAAAGCAGCCGGAAAGCCAGTGGTTGGCGGCCGTTCGCGCCAAGGCCATCGCGATGATGATGGACGAGATCCGGGGCGATCTTGCAGCTCTGAACGTCAGGCACGATGTGTTTTTCTCCGAACGTTCGCTGATCGACGGCGGACATGATCGCGTCGGCGAGACAATCGAGAACCTCCGCGCCAAGGACGATGTTTATGAAGGGCGCTTGCCGCCGCCGAAAGGCGCGCCGGTCGAAGACTACGAAGATCGCGAGCAGACGCTGTTCCGTGCGACGGCTTTCGGGGACGACGTAGACCGGCCGCTCAAGAAGTCGGACGGCTCCTATACGTATTTCGCCTCCGACATCGCCTATCACAAGACCAAGTTCGATCGCGGCTTCCACAACATGGTGGACGTGTGGGGCGCCGACCATGGCGGCTACATCAAGCGTGTACAGGCAGCGACCGCTGCGGTGACCGGCGGGAAGGGCTCGCTCGACGTCAAGATCGTTCAACTGGTCCGGCTGCTGCGTAACGGCGAGCCGGTGAAGATGTCGAAACGCGCAGGCGATTTCGTCACCTTGCGCGAGGTCGTCGACGAGGTCGGATCGGATGCGGTTCGCTTCATGATGCTGTTCCGCAAGAATGATGCGCTGCTCGATTTCGATCTTGCCAAGGTCATCGAGCAGTCCCGTGATAACGCGGTGTTCTATGTGCAGTATGGTCATGCCCGCGGACACTCGATCTTCCGGAATGCACGCGAGGCGCTGCCGCATTTCCCCGAAGGCGAGGCATCGCGATTAAAGCTGCTGCGTGACGCCGATCTTGGGCGTCTGGACGATGCGGCGGAGCTTGGATTGATGCGAAGACTGGCGCTTTACCCACGCATCGTGGAAGCGGCGGCTTTGGCGCATGAACCGCACCGAATCGCATTTTACCTATATGATCTGGCGAGCGAATTTCATGCGCTCTGGACCAAGGGGCGGGATATGCCTCATTTACGCTTCATTATAACTAATGATGCAGAAATTACTGTCGCAAGACTGGCTCTGGTTCAGGGCGTCGTTTCGGTTCTGGCATCCGGCCTTGCCTTGCTCGGCGTCGATGCTCCAGACGAGATGCGATAAGCAAGGGGATACGCCGGTCACATGGGGACTGTGATGGCGGTTAGCGGCAGCCGACGTTGTCCGAAATGGCGACCGGCGGTTTTCCCGAAGGGGAAGCAACATCACGATGGCGGATCGATATCCAGGTAGGCCTTTTCGCGCGGACGGCAGTTACGACCGCGCGAATCCACAGCCTTCGCAAGCCGGCGAGAGCGATCCGTTGGCTGAGCTCGCGCGGCTGATTGGCCAGGCTGATCCCTTTTCAAGCTTTGGGCGTGACGAGCGCAATGCGGGGCAGGGACAGGCTCCCCATGTTGATGATCATGTCGAGGATCACCTCGACGATGAAGTACACGAACACGTCGACCCTGAAATAGAGGCCAGCCCAGGTCCGCCGTCCTGGATGCAGCGCGTGAATCGGCGTGAGGCACCGCTGCCCGAGCCCCATTACGACGACGAGCGATATTCGGAAACGTATCCCGAAGCCAATTCGCAGTATCCGGCCGAGCCGCCGTACGTTCCGCAGCGTCCGGCCGCCGCTCCAGCCGGCTTCGATCGTGGTTATCGTTCGCCGCGTCAGGAGCTGCCGCGTCAGGATGCGCATTACATGCCGGCGACCAACCCGGAGCGGTACGACGATGCACTCTACGGGCCGTCTGATCATGCGGACGACCAGCGCTACGACCAGCATGCCGAGCGGTATCCGGAGGATCCCTACGGTCAGCGTTTCGAGCGATGACGACTTGCCCCAGACAAGAAAACCGCGACGGCGCGGTATGACGGCGGTGGTAGTCATACTCGCGCTGGGGTTTGTCGGGACGGCAGCGGCCTATGCCTATCACACATACACCACAACGCCGCGCAGCAGCGGCGAGGCACCGATCATCAAGGCAGACGCGGGGCCGAACAAAATCATTCCGCCCAGTCAGTCCGGAGACGGGTCAGGAAAGCTGATTCAAGACCGCGTCGGCGCTGCGCCGGGTTCGGAACGGATCGTCTCGCGGGAAGAACAGCCGGTCGATGTGAACAGCGCCAAGTCCGGTCCCAGGGTGGTATTTCCGGCGCTGACGCCAAATCCAAACTTGGGAACGTGACATCGCCGCGCCCACCGCCAATCGTCCGCCGCCGGCAGGATCGCCAAATGGCAATCTGGGAGCCGACGAACCGCGGAAGGTCCGCACGTTGAGTATTCGGGGTGATCAGGCAGCCGACGTAGCGGGGGCGCAAGGCGCAGTCGCGCCTGCTGCCGGAAAACAGCCGCCTGCGCCAACGTCCCTGGCTCCGCGCACTGCCAATGCGCCTAACGCCGCCGGAACGTCTGCCAACGCGCCGATGCCATTGTCGCCTCAGTCTGCCGCAGTACCGACCAGAACAGCCTCTACGGCGCCTGTGGCAGCAGCGACGGCCGGCTCGGGGGCGGGCTACGTCGTGCAACTTGCCTCGCAAAGAAGCGAAGCTGATGCGCAGTCTACGTTCCGATCTCTGCAGGGCAAGTATCCAGGTGTTCTGGGATCGCGTTCAGCCCTGATCAAGCGCGTCGACCTTGGTGACAAAGGCGTCTACTACCGCGCGATGGTTGGTCCCTTCGGCGCACCCGAAGAGGCCTCGCAATTTTGCGGCAGCCTGAAAAGCGCCGGCGGACAGTGCATCGTCCAAAGGAATTAACGGCCAATTCCTTGACCCTGGGCTCTCCGGCGGGCTAGAGCCTGCTTGGTTCTGGCGACAGCTCCGGGAACTAACTTTTTGTTTTGTCGCGTTTTCTTGAAGCATGGCTTCAGGCGCTCCGCGCCGCCGTTTCGTTCAATACAACCACTTTCATCGCTCCATTCATGACAACGCGCGCATTCATCACGGGTGTTTCCGGTCTCGTCCTGTCAGCGGACGAGCGTGAATTTCTGCGCACAGCACGCCCATGGGGCTTCATTTTATTTAAGCGCAACGTTGAAACCCCCGCGCAAGTGTCTGAGTTAGTGAGCCAACTGCGCGAAGCGATTGGCGATGCTGACGCGCCTGTCCTGATCGATCAGGAGGGCGGCCGGGTCCAGAGGTTGGGGCCTCCGCATTGGCCGCTTTATCCGCCCGGCGCGACGTTCGGCACAATCTACGATCAGGATCTGAAGGCGGGACTGCGGGCAGCATGGCTCAGCAGCCGGCTCATTGCCGCGGACCTTGTGGATCTCGGCATTACAGTTGACTGCCTGCCGTTGGCGGATGTTCCCGTGCCCGGCGCGGACGCCGTGATCGGCAATCGGGCTTATGGAACGGATGCGGACAAGGTCGCCGCGATATCCCGCGCCGTTGCCGATGGTCTTTTGCGCGGAGGGGTGTTGCCGGTATTGAAGCACATTCCTGGGCACGGGCGGGCGACCGCCGACTCCCACCTACGGTTGCCCGTGGTGGACACGACCGAAGCGGAACTCGACCGCACGGATTTCGCGGCTTTCCGTCCGCTGGCAGATTTGCCCATGGCGATGACCGCACATGTTGTGTTTAGCGCGCTGGACCCCGCCCAACCGGCGACGACTTCTGCGACAATGGTAGATCGGGTGATTCGCGGCTCGATCGGGTTCCAGGGTTTGTTGATGAGTGATGACGTGTCCATGAACGCGCTCGAAGGTACGATCGAGGAGCGAACAAAAGCTGCAATTACAGCAGGTTGCGACATCGTCTTGCACTGTAATGGCAATATCGATGAAATGCGTCAGGTGGCAGCTGAGTCGCCTGTTTTGGCAAAGACGGCGCTGGCCCGAGCGAACAAGGCAAAGGCGTTGCGCAGCAGGCCGGACCCGTCGTGGGATCGCGAAGCAGGCCGCGTTGAATTCAATAAGCTGTTGGAACGGGCAGGAAGCTTGAGCGCATGAGCGCAGAAATTCTTTCATTCGAAACCGGCCTTCCGGCGCCGAACGCTGACGACGAGCCTTCGCTGGTTGTCGATGTCGAGGGCTATGAAGGACCGTTGGACCTGCTGCTGGCGCTTGCCCGGCAGCAAAAGGTCGATCTCGCCAAGATTTCCATCCTGGCGCTGGCGGACCAGTACCTCGTTTTCATCGAAGCCGCGCGAAAGATCAGGCTGGAACTTGCCGCCGACTATCTGGTGATGGCGGCCTGGCTTGCGTTTTTGAAATCGCGTCTCTTGCTGCCCGAACCCGCGACCGCTGACGGTCCGTCGGCGGAGGAGATGGCAAACGCGCTCGCCAATCGTCTGCGCCGTCTGGAGGCCATCCGCGAGGCATCAAACCGCCTGATGACCCGTCCGCAGCTCATGCGCGACATCTTCCCGCGAGGTGCGCCCGAGCATATCGCCGAGATCAAACATCCGAAATTCACTGCGACGCTTTTCGATCTGCTCACCGCCTATTCAGCCCAGCGCCAGCAGCGTGTGCTGGCCACGGTTCATCTCGCCAAGCGCACGGTCTGGTCGCTGGCGGAGGCGAGGGCTTCGCTGGAGCGCCTCGTCGGCATCGCCGATGACTGGAGCTGCCTGGACGACTATCTGCTGAACTACGTGGTCGACCCGTCGCAACGCGCAACGGTGTTCGCGTCGAGTTTCGCCGCCACCCTGGAGCTCGTTCGCGAAGGCCAGGTCGACATCAACCAAAAAGAGCCGTTCGCCCCAATCTATTTTCGTAAGCGCCCGTCGCAACCGCCGGCGTCCGACGCGATGTCGGCCCCGGTACTGTAGAGTTTAGTGGAAGAAGGAGACCGAGCCATGGCAAGTCTGGCGGAAAAACGCATCGTCGAAGTCGACGAGCCTTCCGAGAATGTCAGCGCACGTCCCGAAGAGTTGCGGCTTCTGGAAGCCTTACTATTCGCGTCCGCCGAGCCGCTCGATCAATCGGCGCTTGCCAAGCGCATGCCAGAAGGCGTCGACGTCAAGGTCGCGCTGGAACAGTTGCAGGCGGATTATGCCTTGCGTGGCGTCAATCTCGTACGCATCGGTAACAAGTGGATGTTTCGCACGGCCAACGATCTGTCGTGGCTGATGACTCGCGAGAGCACTGAAACGCGCCGGCTGTCGCGCGCTGCGATCGAAGTGCTGGCGATCATTGCCTACCACCAGCCGGTGACCCGTGCCGAAATCGAAGACATTCGCGGCGTGGTGACTTCGAAGGGGACGCTCGATGTTCTGCTGGAGACCGGCTGGATCCGCCCGCGCGGGCGACGGAAGACCCCCGGTCGTCCGCTGACGTTCGGCACGACGGAGTCCTTTCTCTCTCAATTCAGCCTTGAGGCCCTTGGCGACCTGCCCGGGTTGGAGGAACTCAAGGGAACGGGGCTGCTGGATTCCCGGCTGCCGTCCGGCTTCAGCGTTCCGGCACCGTCTGATGATCCGACCTTGCGTGAGGATGAGGATCCCCTGGAGCCCGGCGATCTGGATCTGGCCTTGGCTCCAGCCGTTGAGCCTGAGAAGACCTAGGCTCCTTTGCACGCCCGCTCGGGCGGCCTGACCCAAGCCAAGTCCCAAGCCAAGTCCCAAGCCGGTTAACGCTGCTCGCAATGGGCCGCTTCAACCGGTCGCGGGCAACCGTTAAGTCCTTGTTTTTGACACCCCCCGCGCCTAGTTTCCGGGGTGAGACAGCTGGGCGTGCCAGCCAGGCGTATTTCGCGCAATGCGGCCGGTTTCGCGGCCGGAATACGTACACGAGATTGGTAGTGAGCCTTTCGACGGCGATCGTACCCCGTTTCGCCGGAAATGCTCCACGGTGGAGGTTTGCAGGATGGGTTCGTTTAGTATTTGGCACTGGATCGTCGTGATTGGCGTGGTCTTGGTGCTATTCGGTCGCGGCAAGATTTCCGACCTGATGGGTGACGTCGCGCAAGGTATCAAGGCCTTCAAGAAGGGCATGAAAGACGACGATGTCGCCGAGAAACCCGAACCGGTCAGGACGATCGAAAGTGCGCCGGCCCAGCCAGCGCCGCGGTCCGACGTCGGCAGCAAAGTCGTCTGAATTCAATCAGGACCGCTGTTTGGTTCGAGCTGTCGTGATCGGGGCTATCCCGGAGTGAAGGCGCGGCATCGGTTCGCGTGAGCGGATTTTTTCATGTTCGATATCGGGTGGGGTGAAATGGTCGTGATCGGCGTCGTCGCGCTGATCGCCATTGGCCCAAAGGAGCTGCCCGGCGTCCTGCGCATGATCGGGCAGTGGGTCACCAAAGCGCGCCGTATGGCCTCGGAGTTCCAGGGCCAGTTCAAGGAAGCCATGCGCGAGGCGGACATGGCCGACCTCAAGAAATCCTTCGATGAAGTCTCGGAAGCGGCGAGGGGCATCTCGGGCGGCAACATCCTGTCGTCTGTGACGAAGGATGTGGAAGACGCGGTCAAGATCGATCAGCCCTTGATGACGCCGACGACCCCTGAACCGCCGACGCCGCAAACCTTTATCGAGGCGGAAACGCACGCGCCGCAGATTGCGCCGCCGCAAGCTACGCAAGAGCCGTCACCCGGAAGCGGGAAGGCGTCATGACTCACGAGGATATCGAAGCCACCAAGGCCCCGCTGATGGAGCATTTGATCGAGCTGCGTTCGCGGCTGATCAAGGCGTTGCTGGCATTCGGTGTCGCATTCATCATCTGTTTTTTCTTCGCCAAGCAGATTTACAACGTGTTGGTCTGGCCTTTCGTTTGGATCGCGGGCCCCGAGAATTCGAAATTCATCTACACCGCATTGCTCGAGTATTTTCTGACGCAGTTGAAGCTTGCGATGTTCGGAGCGGGGTTCATTTCCTTTCCGGTCGTGGCGGCACAGATTTACATGTTTGTCGCGCCGGGCCTTTATCGCAACGAACGCCAGGCCTTTCTTCCATATTTGATCGCGACGCCGTTCTTTTTCGCGCTTGGCTCACTGCTGGTTTATTTTGTCGTGCTGCCGATGCTGGTGAGGTTTTCACTCGGCATGCAGCAGCTGGGTAATTCCGACACCGCGCAAATCGCGCTGCTGCCCAAGGTCGGCGAGTATCTGTCGCTGATGATGTCGCTGATTTTTGCGTTCGGCATCGCTTTTCAGCTGCCGGTCGTGCTGACGCTGCTGGGCCGGATCGGCATCATCACGTCGAAGCAATTGAGGGAGAAGCGTCGCTATTTCATCGTGGTGGCCTTCATCATCGCGGCCGTGCTGACGCCACCGGATGTCATCAGCCAGGCCTCGCTGGCGCTGCCATTATTGCTGCTCTACGAAGGCTCGATTATCGCGGTGCGCATGGTCGAGAAAAAAGCAGCAACCCAAAAATCTGCCAGTACCCCTCCGGCGGATGCGCCGGGCGCAACGCCGGCTGAATAGCAACTATCTGTTCCAACGCCCGCTTAACTTGCTATGATTCCTTTCGAATTCTTGCCGATTCGTTGCCGTCAGCGGTCGCAATGCGCGCAATCCAGTATTCCGCACCGTTTAAGGTTTTCAACCGCCCGGGTTCGGGGTACTGGATGCCTCCGCCTGGGCGAGGCGCGCCGCCGTTGAAACGAGATCTCCCATGCACGACATCAAATCGATTCGAGACAATCCGCAGGCGTTCGATGCCGCGTTAAAGCGGCGCGGCGCGGAGCCGTTGTCGGCCTCTTTGTTGGCGATCGATGACAGACGACGCGTTGCCATCACGGATTCCGAGCGGGCTCAGGCGCGTCGGAACGCGGCATCGAAGGAAATCGGCGACGCCAAAAAGGCTAAGGACGAGGCGCGTGCTGCAACCCTGATGGCCGAAGTCGGCGAACTTAAAGCCAGGTTGCCCGAGCTTGAATCCACGGCGAAGATCGCGGAGCAGGATCTGTCGGACGCACTGGCGGCCATCCCCAATCTGCCGCTCGACGAAGTGCCGGATGGCGCCGACGAGCACGACAACATCGTTCATCATCATTTCGGTGCGAAAAGAAATTATTCTTTCAACCCCAGGGAGCATGTCGAACTCGGAGAAGCCCTGCGCTTCATGGATTTCGAGGCCGCTGCCAAGCTTTCTGGTGCGCGCTTCGTTGTGCTGAAGAAGGGGCTTGCCCGGCTCGAACGTGCGCTTGGCCAATTCATGCTCGATCTGCACACCGGCACGCACGGTTATACCGAAGTCAACCCGCCGCTGCTGGTGCGCGACGACGCGATGTTCGGAACCGCGCAGCTCCCGAAATTCCGGGACGACCAGTTTGGGACAGCTCCCGCGGTCGGCAAGGCCGAGATCTATCAGCAGATCAGAGTCCGCGCGGTGGATATGGCCGTGAAGGAGCTGAACAAGCCCGCCGCTGAGCTGCAGCTCGACGATCTGCTCGTGTTCGAAAAGCGCGTGATCGACGATTTGCCGCCGGACGCGAATTACTGGCTCATACCCACGGCGGAGGTGCCGCTAACCAATCTCGTGCGTGAGTCCATCCTTGACGAGAAAGAGCTGCCCATGCGGCTCACCGCGCTGACGCCATGCTTTCGGGCGGAAGCGGGTGCCGCGGGCCGCGATACTCGCGGCATGATCCGCCAGCATCAATTTACGAAGGTCGAACTGGTCTCGATCACCACGCCGGACAAAAGCAAGGACGAGCACGAACGCATGCTCTCCTGCGCAGAAGAAGTGCTGCGGAAGCTCGATCTGCATTACCGCGTGATGACGCTGTGCACCGGCGACATGGGATTCGCGTCACAAAAAACCTATGACATCGAGGTATGGATGCCCGGGCAGGGCGAAGGCGGAATGTACCGGGAAATTTCGTCGTGCTCGGTCTGCGGCGATTTTCAGGCGCGGCGGATGGATGCGCGCTATCGCGGCGCGGACGGCAAGCCTCGATTTGTCCACACGCTCAACGGTTCGGGCACGGCAGTAGGCCGTGCACTGATCGCCGTAATGGAAACCTATCAGCAGGCTGATGGATCGATCGCGGTTCCGGATGTGCTGCAGCCCTATATGGGCGGCGCGAAGACAATCGAAAAGGGCGTTTAGCCAATGCGAATTCTGTGTACCAATGACGACGGCATTCATGCTTATGGCCTGAAGATCGTGGAAGAGATTGCGCGCGAATTATCCGACGACGTTTGGGTCGTCGCGCCCGAGCTCGATCAATCCGGCGTTTCTCACTCGCTGTCGCTGAACGATCCGTTGCGCCTTCGTGAGGTCGGCCCCCGTCATTTTGCCGTGCGCGGCACCCCGACGGATTGCGTCATCATGGGCGCGCGGCACATTCTCGGAGACAAGCGCCCCGATCTCGTTTTGTCGGGCGTGAACAAGGGGCGCAATGTCGCCGAGGACGTCATCTACTCCGGTACCATTGCAGGCGCGATGGAGGGGGTTATTCTCGGCATTCCGTCGTTCGCCTTGTCGCAGGAGTTTGGCGTCGATAGCCGCCGTAATCCGCATTGGGAAACCAGCCGCAAACTGGCTCCAGACATCATCAAGAAGGTGTTGGCCACCGGCATCCCTCCGGACACCGTGATGAACATCAATTTTCCAAACTGCGCGGCTGAAGATGTGAAGGGCGTTACCGTGGCGCGGCAGGGCAAGCGCAACCAGGGTTTTCTTCGCATTGATGAACGGCGCGACGGCCGGGGCAATCCCTATTACTGGATCGGCTTCGAGCGTCTTGCGAATATCGATCCGCCGGGCGAGGGCACTGATCTCGCGATGCTGGCCATGCATCATGTGTCCGTGACGCCGTTGCATCTCGACCTGACAGCGGCTGCGTATTCCAGCAAGCTTGCAAGCGCTCTCAAGTAGCGAAGTGTCGAAGCGTGGGTATTCCGGGTGGAATCCGTCGCTCTCTATTGAAACGCGCTAGCTCGCTTTGCTCTGCAGCGCGGCTTCAATCGCCTGTTGCAGCGTTTCTATTTTGAACGGCTTTTGCAGGGCCGGATGGTCCCGGTATTTTTCCGGAAGTCCGTCCGCGCCGTACCCGGTCGCAAACACAAACGGAAGGTTACGCAGGGCAACTGCTTCGGCGACCGGGGAAATGATCTTGCCATTCACGTTCACGTCGAGAATTGCCAAATCGAATTTGGCCGATTGCGCGAGCTTGATGGCCTGATCGATGTCGCCTGCTTCCGCGGCAACCAGATAGCCCAAATCCAGCAGCATGTCGGAGACAAGCATTCGGATCATCGTCTCGTCTTCAACCAGAAGAACCGAGCCCCGAGAGGCTGCCGGCGCCGTCATCTAAGATATCCCGCTGCCATCCAACACACCTGAATATGTCCATGCGTTCGCGCGTTGGCAACAAGCAAATATTGCGCCCAATGGCGTGTGATTCTTGTAGCCCCGCCGGCGGCGCAGGTGGAACGGAGGGAACAGTCCGCGCGGGATCCTGTAAGATCTCCCAGATTCGGTTTGTTCGCCGGGATTTGTGCCCGGACGGGAGCCGTGGGGGAAGGGCAATGACGTCGGCCGGGCACGCACCGCACGAAAAAATGATGTTCCAATTGACCCTGCGCCGCCGCGGCATCAGCAATCAGGCCGTCCTGCACGCAATGGAAGATGTTCCCCGCGAAAGGTTTGTCGAGCAGGGCGATCATGATGCCGCCTATTTCGATTCCGCGCTCCCGATCGCCTGCGGCCAGACCATCAGCCAGCCCTTCGTCGTTGCCTACATGACGGAGCAGTTGGAGCTGCAAAAAAAGCATCGGGTTCTGGAGATCGGAACCGGTTCGGGATATCAGGCCGCGGTTCTCTCCCGCCTTGTTCATGATGTGGTGACTTTGGAGAGATTTAGCTTTCTCGCCGAGCGGGCAAAACGCCGGCTTGCCGAGCTCGGGTACGACAATGTGGAAGTCAGGGTGGGCGACGGTTTCAATGTTCCTGACAATGTCGGGCGCTTCGACCGGATCATCGTAACGGCGGCCGTGCCGGATATACCGGAAGGCCTGATGCGCCATCTGGAACCGGAAGGGCTGGTGATTGCCCCGGTGGGGCCTTCAACGGGTCGTCAGACCCTGGTCAAGCTCAAACTCTCTGGTGACCGGATCGATCGCTCCTCGCTGATCGGCGTGCGTTTCGTGCCGGCATTGCCCGGAGTTGCTGCGGAGATGTAGGAGCGCGCGGGCGCTGACTATCGCAAGCCGAAGCCACAAAGCACCGCAGATTAGAGCCTGGGTAGACAGGGTTAAAGGGTTGTTTACTGGGCATGTGTTTACTCAATTGAGTGTGAGTTGCGTACCGAGTGAGTAACCATGTCCCGGGTAGTCGAGTTGCTTTGCTCGCGCCGTGCGTCGCAAGTTGCGGCGTTGGCGCTGGTTTCAGTAGGGTTTGCCGGATGTAGCGCCGATACCTCTTCGCGCTTTTCCCAGAGTTCTTATTCCAGCCCGTCCCGTTCTCGGGCGCCGGAAACGACCGGCTCGGTCCAGCAACCTTATGCTCCCTCGGGAGCGGTCGAGACCCGCCAGCTTCCCCAGTACAATCGGCCGCAATATAGCTCGTCGGCTTTGCCGCCGATTTCAGCGCCGCAATCTTATCCGTCCGGGGGCATTTCAGGTGGAGGCGGGCGGGGCATGGCCTCATACACGCCGCCGGCCAAGCCTATCGAGACAACCGCAACTGTGGCCCCGCGGTCCGTTGCCGCAACGCCGGCTCCTGCTCCGGTAGCCCCTCCTGCACAGGTGGCGGCTTCGGGCGTAACGATCATCGTCGGCACCAGCGATACGATGGATGGGCTCGCTCACCGCTACAACGTATCGGCTGCAGCCATCATGCAGGCCAATCACATGTCGGGCCGCGCGCACTGCAGCCGGGGCAGCAGTTGATTATCCCGCGTCAGGTCGCCGCGGTCGCGCATCCTCCCGCGATAGCTTCCGCGCCGCCGACGAAAACAGTCAACGTTCCCGCCAGCGTTCACGTGGTCAATCACGGCGATACGCTGATCAGCATCGCGCGCCGTAACAATATTCCCGTGGCGCAATTGGCGAAGGCCAACAATCTTGCGCCGAATGCCCAAGTCAAATTGGGCACTAAGATCAATGTGCCGGCGAGAACCGCCGCCGCTGCGCCCACTACGGCCCAGCCGGTCGTCGCTTCGAATGAAACCAAAACTGCGCAGCCGTTGCCTGCTGGCGCGAAAGTCGTGGCCTCAGCGGAGCCGGCGCAAAAAGCTCTTTTGGCGAGTTCCGACCGCTCCGCTTGGCGACGCCGAGCCAGCAAAATCTGCTGACAAGGCTGCCGAAACGACCAGCGGCTTGCCGACATTCCGTTGGCCCGTGCGCGGTCGCGTCATCACCAGCTACGGCGCGAAGACCAATGGCAAACAGAACGACGGCATCAACGTCGCGGTGCCAGAAGGAACGCCGGTCAAGGCAGCGGAAGATGGCGTCGTTGCCTATTCCGGAAATGAATTGAAGGGTTACGGCAATCTCGTTCTGGTTCGGCACTCGAACGGTTACGTGACCGCCTATGCCCATGCGAGCGAACTTCTCGTCAAGCGTGGCGACACGATAAAGCGTGGCCAGGTGATCGCGAAGTCAGGTCAATCGGGTGAGGTCGGTTCACCTCAGCTGCACTTCGAAATTCGCAAGGGATCTTCGCCCGTCGACCCGCTGCAATTCCTGAACGGCGCCTGAGGCATTTCAGGCGACGGACGTCGATCGTCGGTCACGTTCGCATCGTTATCCACCATCGCGCTTTTCACCAGTTCTAGTGTTCCTTGAATCCGGCATTCGCTCAGAGCGTGCCCCCCTCGTCAGGCAGGGTCGGATTCGGAACACTAGAATTGTTTTTGAGTTTCACGTCGCCAGACGTACGCCCTTGCGGCCAGCCATATCCTGCACGAATTGCCAGGCCACACGCCCTGACCGGGAGCCGCGTGTCGTTGACCATTCCAGCGCCTCTCGCTCGAGCTCCTGATCGTTCGTTGCGATTCCGAAGTGCCCGCAATAGGCCCTGACCATTGTCAAATATTCGTCCTGGCTGCATTTATGAAAACCAAGCCAGAGACCGAAACGGTCCGACAGCGAGACTTTTTCTTCGACGGCTTCTCCCGGATTGATCGACGTCGATTTTTCATTTTCGATCATGTCACGCGACAACAGATGACGGCGGTTGGACGTCGCATACAGAATGACATTATCGGGACGGCCTTCGATGCCGCCTTCGAGAACCGCTTTCAACGATTTATAGGATGCATCGTTGCCGTCGAACGAGAGATCGTCGCAGAACACGATAAAGCAAAGCTTCGACGTACGTAGCCGGGTCATCAAGAGCGGCAAGCTTTCGATATCCTCGCGATGAATCTCGATCAGCTTCAACCGGCCGTTGACGTCCGGACGGGCATTGACGCTGGCATGGACCGCTTTCACCAGCGAGGATTTACCCATGCCTCGGGCGCCCCATAACAAGGCATTGTTGGCCGGCAAGCCGGTCGCGAAACGTTCGGTGTTTTCGATCAGGATGTCGCGAACCCGGTCGATGCCTTTGAGCAGGCTCATATCGACGCGGCTGACGCGGGCAACGGGGGCGAGGCGGCCTTCCGGATGCCAGACGAAGGCTGCCGCGGCGTTCAGAGAATTGGCCTTGCCAGGCTCGTTCGATCTTGCGGAAAGGCTTGCCGCGATCGCCTCGAGAGCTGCAAGGATACGCGGCTCATAAGCTTCTGTGGACGAGGCGCGGGGCCGTTTTGCCGTGGCACGGCGGGCAGGGGCGGGAATTCGCCTTCGAGCGCTTGCGAATGGCTGTTTTATTGGGCTTTTTTGACATCTTTTGCCTTTCCAGACGCGCACCCTAGTCGACGCCCGAGGGCTGCCGCAAGCCGCGCGGAACGAGACCGGAGTGGCGTTGCAATTGGACGGTTCGCCGCTATAGTCCGCGCGAATTCGCCTGGATCGGGCCATTTTTCCAAGCTTTTGAGGATCGTTCGAATGTTGATTACTCCTGCCTATGCCCAGGCCGCCGCCGGTGGCGACGCCAACAGCATGCTGATGTCTTTGCTGCCCTTCGCGCTGATCTTCGTGATCATGTACTTCCTGATTCTCAGGCCGCAGCAGAAGAAGGTGAAGGACCACAACGAACTGGTCAAAAACCTGCGCCGGGGCGATACCGTGGTTACAAGCGGCGGGATCGTAGGCAAGGTGACCAAGGTGCTCGACGACGACCAGATCGAGATCGAGATTTCAGACGGCGTCCGTGTGCGCCAGATGCGCCAGATGGTTTCCGGAGTTCGCACCAAGGGCGAACCCGCGAAAGACGAGACCGCTGCAGGCTGAGCTGCCGCTCCGATCAGAGCTCAGTTTATTTTGCTCAACGCCACAGTCTGACAGGTTAGCTCGATGTTGTATTTCACGCGTTGGAAGGCGCTGGCGATTGTCCTGACGGCATTTGTCGTATGCCTTTGCGCTGTTCCGAATTTTTTCCCGGAAGCGACCGTGAAAGGGTGGCCCAAATGGGCGCAACGCCGGCTGGTGCTGGGCCTCGACCTGCAGGGCGGATCCCATATTCTGCTGGAGGTCGACGCCGCCTCGGTCCGCAAGGACAAGCTGAACCAGCTGGCCGATGATGCGCGCCGCTCCATGCGCGATGCGCGTATTCGCTTTGTCGGCGGCATCAACGTCCGTGGCGACAACGTCGAGGTTCGCGTCGCGGAGGCGGACGGCCCGGCGACGCTCACCAAGCTTCGCGAGCTTTCTCAACCATTGAGCGGGCTTCTCGGTTCGAGCGGCCAGCGCTCCGTCGAGATCAGCGATGCCGGAGGCGGACTGTTCCGCCTCACCATCCCGCAAGCCGCGGTTACCGAACGGTTGCGGCAAGCGGTCGAGCAATCGATCCAGATCATTGAAAAACGCGTCAACGAGTTGGGAACGGTCGAGCCGCTGATTCAACGCCAGGGCGTCGACCGTATTCTTGTGCAGGTTCCCGGCCTGCAGGATCCGAGCCGCTTGAAGGAAATCCTCGGCAAGACCGCGAAGATGGATTTCCGAATGGTGGACTCCACCGTTCCGCCGGATCAGGCCGCTCAAGGACGTGTGCCGCCGGAGTTCTGAAATCCTGATGGGCGCGCAGGCACCCAAAGTCCCGTATGTGATCAAGAAGCAAGTGCTGGTCTCGGGCGGCGATCTTACGGACTCGCAGCCGGGTTTCGATCAACGTTCGGGCGAACCGATCGTCAGCTTCCGCTTCAATACCTCCGGCTCGCGCAAATTTGCGCAGGCGACATCGGATAACGTCGGCCAGCCCTTTGCGATTGTCCTCGACAATGAAGTGATCTCCGCGCCCGTGATCCGTGAGCCGATCACCGGCGGCTCGGGACAGATCTCGGGCAACTTCACCGTGCAGCAGGCCAATGACCTTTCGATCCTGCTGCGGGCGGGCGCGCTGCCTGCGCCGCTGACCATTATCGAGGAACGCACGGTCGGTCCGGGGCTGGGACAGGACTCCATCGCGGCCGGCGAATTGGCCTCCTATGTCGGCTCGATTCTCGTCATCGTCTTCATGACGTTGACCTACAGATTGTTTGGTTTGTTCGCCAACATCGCGGTTGCGATCAACGTGGCCATGATCTTCGGTCTGCTGTCGTTTCTCAATGCGACGCTCACCTTGCCCGGTATCGCAGGCATCGTGCTGACGGTGGGCATCGCGGTCGACTCCAACGTGCTGATCTACGAGCGCATCCGCGAAGAAATACGAGGCGGCCGCAACGCGATATCGGCGATCGACGCGGGCTTCAGCCGCGCGCTGGCGACCATTATGGATTCCAACATCACCACCTTCATTGCCGCTGCCGTGCTGTTCTATATCGGTACCGGGCCGGTCCGCGGCTTCGCCGTGACGCTGGGTATCGGCATCGTGACGACGGTGTTTACTGCGTTCACCGTGACCCGCCTGATCGTTGCGTGGTGGGTCAGGTGGAAGCGTCCGCAGACCGTGCCGATTTGAAAAGAGAGTTCCGGCTGTGACCCATTGGATTGTTATTGCGCTGGCTGTGTTCATCGTCATTCTGACGGTATTGAGCGTCTACGGCTTCATTCCTTCGCTGCGTATCGTGCCGGACGACACGAAATTCGATTTCATTCGTTTTCGGCGTATCAGTTTTCCGATCTCCGCCGTGCTGTCGATCGTCGCCATCACGCTTTATTTCGTGCACGGCCTTAACTTCGGTATCGATTTCCGCGGCGGTACGCTGCTCGAAATCCAGAATAAATCCGGTCCGGCGGACATAGCATCGTTACGCTCCAAACTTGGTGCGCTTGGTTTGGGCGACGTCCAGCTCCAGCAGTTTGGCGGCCCATCGGACGTGCTGATCCGCATTGCCGAGCAGCCGGGTGGCGATCAAGCGCAGCAGGCTGCCGTGCAGAAGGTGCGGCAGACTCTCGGCGATTCCGTCGACTATCGTCGTGTTGAAGTCGTTGGACCCCGCGTTTCGAGCGAATTGCTTGCTTACGGCACCATCGGGTTGATGCTCGCGATCGTCGCGATCTTGATTTATCTCTGGTTCCGCTTCGAATGGCAGTTCGCGCTCGGCGCCATGATCGCGAACGTGCACGATATCGTGCTGACGATTGGATTCATGTCGGTCACCCAGATCGATTTCGATCTGACGAGCATCGCGGCGCTGCTGACCATCCTGGGTTATTCGCTGAACGACACCGTCGTCATTTACGATCGTATTCGCGAAATGCTGCGCCGGTACAAGAAAATGCCGATGCCGGAGTTGCTTAACGCTTCGATCAATTCGACGTTGTCGCGCTCGATCATCACGCACGTCACCGTCACGCTGGCGCTTCTGGCCCTGTTGTTGTTCGGCGGTAAGGCGATCCACAGCTTCACCGCAACCATGATGTTCGGCGTGGTGCTCGTCGGCACATATACGTCGATTTTCATCGCTGCGCCGATCCTGATCTATCTCGGCGTGGGCTCCAATCGCCATGGCGGTGAAGAGGATCCTCCGTCGAAGTCCTGATGGCTGGCGCATCGCGCGGGAGGTTCCTGCAGATTCGCAAGTTCACCCAGAGGCTCTTTGATGCACGATGACCCTGCGAAGCGGAGCGTCGAATCGTCGGAAGCTTTGCATCTTCCGCGCTCGGCGCCGATCGATGCCTATGGTAATGGCGGATTTCGCTTCGCCGATATGTCGCATCGCGGGTCGCTGCTTTGTCTGCCGGATTTGATCTGGGCATGGCCGGTTGTGGGGACCGATGAAATCGACGGGAGCGCGTTGGAGCGTGTACTCGCCTCCGCACATGCGATTGATACACTGATTATCGGAACCGGGACGCAACTCTGGATACCTTCAAACCGGCTGCGGGAAACCTTTCGCGCGGTGCACATCGGAATTGATGCCATGCAGACCGGTCCGGCGATCCGCACCTACAACATCATGATCGGTGAGCGCAGACGCGTCGCGGCCGCATTGATCGCCGTGGCATGAGCGGCGAACCGTCCGAAGACAGTTCTGCAGCGTTCTGCGCGGGCGAGGTGCGGTCGCATGATTTTGATCGCTACGCCACAACGTTGTTTGCCGATCCGGCGCGCCGCCGCGCGTTACTTGCGCTCTACGCCTTCAATAACGACATCGCTCATGTGCGCGACCATATCAGCCAATCGCTGCCGGGCGAGATCCGCCTGCAATGGTGGATCGACACGTTGAACGGAAGTGGGCACGGCGGGGTCGAAGGACACCCGATCGCGGCCGAGCTTCTGAAAGCGATTGAAATATTCAAGCTGCCCTTGCACGATCTTCTGCACATGATCGAGGGCTACCGCTTCGATCTTTATGACGATCCGATGCCGACGGCGGACGCGTTGGAAGTCTATCTGGCAGAGACCACGTCGCCGCTGTTTTCGCTTTCGGCCCGCATTTGCGGAGCGATGCCCGTGCCCGATGAATTGATCCGTCACGCAGGATTGGCGCAAGGCATCGTGCGCATGATCGGTCTGTTGCCCCGGCATGCGGCCCGCCGTCAGCTCTATCTTCCTCAGCAGCTTTTGGAAATGAACGCGGTTTCGACCGAGGATGTTTTTGCCGGCAAGGCCACGCCTCAACTGCGCACCGTGTTGACTTATCTCGCCCGGGAGGCACGAGGTCACCTGGCCTCGGCGCTCGGGTCTGTTTCAGCACTTCCGGCGGAGACGCGTCCGGCATTTTTGCCGCTGGTGCTGCTTGATCGTAAATTGCGAAACACGGAACGCGAGGATTTCGATCCGTTTCGCCAAACTCATCCCTCCCGCTTGGCGACCCTATGGACGCTCTGGCGAGCCTCGCGCGGCTTGAAAACGCGCTAGAAACTAAATCGGTCCCGCAGGTTTTTTCGCTGGTCGAGAATGCTTTTCATGAATTCGCGATCTGCCGGGCTTGTGAGCAAAGGCTCGATCAAATCGATCTGATTCATGGCGACCAGCTGCAGGATTTCCGTTCGCACGTTGCCCGTCGCATCGCGTGGCAACGCGGATACGGCCTGAATGTGCTCCGGCGGCTTAGGCCCATTCCGCGACGCGTTGAAAGCCGATTGTAACTCTGTTTCAAGTTTTGCGGCGTTCGTTTCAACGAACGCATACAGGCCGACGCCTGTGCGCCTGTCCGCGAATGCGACGATCGCTGCATCGCGGACGTCGGGATGAGATTTGATCTGCTGCACCAGAACCGGTGCGTCGTTGACGAGTCTGCGGCCGCCGCCTTCGCGGTCCGTGAAATTGAAGATGCCGCGCGTGATCGCGCGGTAAACCCGTTTTCCGGTCGCGAGCCATACGCGCGCAAATATGGACTTTCGCGCCAGGATTTTTCGCTCTTTCGGCGTGAGAGCATCGGGAGCGTAGCTTCGCTTGTGTTTCAGAAGATGACGCAGATCTTCATAGGCCGCGATGCGAAACAGCCGGCCGCGAGCCTTGAAGCAGACCGCAAGTTGAAAGTCCGTCAGATAGGCGAGACCATCAACTCCCCGAAGCCAATTTTGCTCCTTGGCGAGATCGTTATGGCAGATACCGGCGCGATGCATGCGGCGAAGGACGGCTTTTGCCGACCGGAAGTACGCGAGGTCTCCGAATGGTCTTGCAAGATGAAGCGCCACACCGTCGATGAAGCCGCGGACCAGAGCCTGCCGTCCGGACCAAAGCAATGGCGGTCCTACGTCGAGGTCTCGCGCCAGTCCGAGCGCGCGTCGCTCGCGATTGAACAAATGCTGCGCCACGACGTACGACCACCATGGCACCTGATCGAGGCGCCGCAGAACCGCGCTGACTTCTTCACCTTGCGCTGTCCTGTATTGGCCGCGCTCGACCGTCGAGAATACATCGCGCTTGAGAAGAACGCCTTCGCGCCACTTGTCCGATAACGCCGCGCGATCTTCTTTTGGTAAACTCATACGCAGTCCTGGAACATCGAAAATTAAAACAGAAATTGTCTGAAGGTCGTGGCGCCGACGGAATTAAGCGGCGGCCGAAGCCCGTGCCATGCTGGCGATCCACCCATCGAGATCGGACAGGGCACGAGCGCTCATCGCTTGTTTTTTTGCGACGGTTTTCTCGTTGCCGCGAAGTCGCGTGCCGTCAGGCTTGCGTGTGGGTGCGGACGCCATCGGTGGAAACAATCCGAAATTGATATTCATCGGTTGAAACGACCGTGGTCCTGCGTCGATGGTCTCGATATGACCGCCGGTGATATGGCCGAGAAGAGCGCCAAGCGCCGTGGTCGGCGGAGGCGGCTCAAGCGTGTCGCCACGCGTTTGTGCCGCGGCAAACAGTCCTGCGAGAAGGCCGATGCTGGCGGACTCGACATAGCCTTCGCATCCGGTCATTTGCCCTGCGAACCGCAATCGCGGTTGCGCCTTCAGCCGTAGCTGCCCGTCCAGCAGTTTTGGCGAATTCAAAAACGTGTTCCGGTGAAGGCCGCCAAGGCGGGCGAATTCCGCTTGTTCAAGACCGGGAATGCCACGGAATATTCGTGTCTGTTCGCCGTGTTTCAGTTTGGTCTGGAAGCCGACGATATTATAGAGCGAACCAAGCTTGTTATCCTGACGCAGCTGGACGATCGCATAAGGTTTCACTGTCGGATGATTGGGGTCCGTCAGTCCTACCGGTTTCATCGGCCCATGGCGCAACGTTTCGCGGCCGCGCTCCGCCATGACTTCGATCGGCAAGCATCCGTCGAAATAGGGCGTGTTCGTTTCCCATTCCTTGAAATCTGTTTTCTCGCCAGTGATGAGTTGGTCCACGAACGTGTCGTATTGTTCGCGCGTCATCGGGCAGTTGATGTAATCGGCTCCGTTGCCTCCGGGGCCGACCTTGTCGTACCGCGACTGGAACCAGGCGACGGACATATCGATCGAGTCCCGGTGCACGATCGGAGCGATGGCGTCGAAGAAAGCCAACGCATTTTCGTCGGTCAATTCGCGTATGGCATCCGCCAGTGAGGGGGAGGTCAGGGGACCGGTCGCGACGATCACCTGGCTCCAGTCCGCCGGCGGCAGTCCGTCGACTTCGCCGCGGCTTATCTCGATCAAGGGGTGTTGCTTCAATGCCTCGCTGACTGCGGCCGAGAATGCGTCCCGGTCGACTGCGAGTGCCCCTCCGGCGGGGACTTGATTTGCATCCGCGCATCGCATGATCAGCGAACCCAGCCGTCGCATCTCGGCATGGAGGAGCCCGACGGCGTTGTTCAACGCATCGTCCGAGCGGAAGGAATTGGAGCAAACCAGCTCCGCGAAACCATCGGTTTGATGGGCATCCGTCATGCGGATGGGCCGCATTTCATGCAGAACAACGCGAATGCCCGCATTGGCGATTTGCCAGGCGGCTTCGGAGCCAGCCAGGCCGGCGCCGATCACGTGAACAGGTTCAGAGATGTGTTGGGGTCCGCTCGTCATGGCCCACACCTAGAGCATTTTCCTGGAAAGTGGAATCTGCTTTGGGGGCTATTCGCAGCATTGCAGGGGCTAAACGTTGGACGAAAAAACGTCCTGCTCTCCGGCCACGTCTGGTGGTGATAAAACGAGAACGCCCGCTATGCAGCGGGCGTCATCCGTCTCTCCAGTCTCGGGAAACGCTCAGTTGTTGTAGGATCCAGCGGCAACGCGCGGGATGTCCGAACGATCGAGGCCGATGTCGGCAAGTTCACGATCACTCAAGCGGGACAGCTCGCTGAGGTTGCGCTGATAGTCCCTAAACGCCTGAATCACGCGGATAAATGACATCAACATATCTCAATCTCCTTCTCATACAGATTCAGCTCTTGGCCAAAGCCTCACCGCTAAGCCTTCATATAAACGACGAATCTGCAGTGCAACATACCTTATGTTGCGATGCAGCTAGTCCAAAAATGCATGACGTGATAAGGAATGATTAACTATTCGGCGTTGGTTCCAAAATATAACGTAGGGGAAACGAGCGGCGAAAGCGGCCGAGGCGGAATCCAAATCGCCGCAGATGCGGATTTCGAAGCCATTTATCGGATAAATGCCCGGTTCTCCCTTAAAGCAATGCTCAACCGCCGCTTCTATGAGAGTCTCTTTTCATAGGAAGCATCATGCGTTTCTGCATGACACTCTGACAAGTATTGATTTATCGTTCGTTCTTAGCTCGAACGCTGGGTTCGCGATCCGTTCGTTGGTCTGGCAGATGATTTTTTCGGCGACGGTATTGCCGCTTCGCAGAGCGTAAATTTGTGAGATGGCGGTCTCCATTTATGTTCATTCAGCGGTAGAACGGCTCAGCTGCCACCCCGTACGATTCCTTTTCACGAGTTCTTTGAGGACGTCATGATCCGATTTCACTTTGGCCATTCGCTCGTCGGCGTCGGAGCCGTGCTGGCTGCGCTAGGTGGATTTCCTAAAGGGGCATTTGCCCATGTCACGCTTGCAACAAGCGAAGCCCGGTCAAACGCGTCCTATAAAGGCGTGTTGCAAATACCTCACGGCTGCGCGGGTGAGGCGACTCAAGCCGTAAGCATTCGCATACCCGATGGCATCGTTGATGTGGAGCCGGTGTCGAAACCCGGCTGGGCGGTCAAAACAACGCGCAATGATGTTGCGATGAACGATCAAAGTATTTCACGCCCCGGAAAAGGCAACGTTGTCGAGATCGAATGGTCAGAAGGCAGCCTGCCGAGCAACAGCTATGATGAGTTTGTTTTTACCGGCTTCGTAAGCGCCGATCTCAAATCCGGGCAGACGGTTTATTTTCCCACTGTTCAGCGATGTGCAAAGGGAGAAGCAAAATGGACCGACGTTCCGGGCGGGTCACAACACGCGCATGATCTTAAAGCACCGGCACCTCAATTAAAAATCGTTGCCGAGACGGCTGTCGTAGCCCAGGCCAAAACCAACCGCGATGAAGACCATGGTGCGATGGTCATGCCGAGGTCGGGTGGCGACACCTATAAGGCCGGCGATATGCTCGTGGTGTCGCCATGGACGCGTGCCACACCCGGCGGCGCAAAAATTGGCGGTGGTTATCTGAAGATCACCAATAATGGTTCAAGTGCGGATCGTCTCGTTGGTATCAGCGCGGCGTTTGCTGGTCATGTCGAACTTCACGAAATGTCGATGACTGACGGTGTGATGAAGATGCGGCCTTTGGCGAACGGTCTGGAGATCAAGCCAGGCGAGACAATCGAGTTGAAACCCGGCGGCTTTCACATGATGTTTATGGATCTCAAACAACCGCTCAAGCAGGGCGACGCGCTCAGGGCCACGCTGACTTTTGAAAAAGCGGGGACTCTGGATGTCAATTTCAACGTGGGTTCGATCGGCGCTGCAGGCGCACCCTCGCATCAGCATTGATGGTTCGCTGGCGACTTAATGATTTTTACGGGTACGCCCTTTATCTCCCGTGCGATAGCGCGAATGTGTCTCCATCGTTGAGACCCAATTCGAAGGCTTGCCGGATTCCATCGGGATTGGTGATGTCGAACTGCCCCACGGAAATTTTTCGTGACGGTTGCACGTAGGTACGATTGCGGATTGACGGCAGCTTTTTATACATGCGCGTCAGAAGCACCAGAGAACGTCCGCCCGCGACTTCGATGGGCTCGAGCGGCTTCACGGGCACATTGTCGACCAAACCACCGTCAAAAGCAGGCTGTCGGCCGATATGCGTCACCGGCATAAAGGGGGGCACTCCGCCGCTTGCGATGAGTGCGTAACGCATGAGTTGCGCATTACCGAGGCTTCGTGCCGTAACGAACTCTTCCCGGAACCCCAATGCCCGACCCAGGCGCGGATGCACGGGATGGAAAAGATGCTTTTCAATCTGATAGGCGCCGATTTCAATCGCGGCGCCCAACGCCGGGGAAAGCCGGCGAGGGAGCCTCGCGATGGCGATGTGGAAATCGGTCATAGCGTTGAGACGACGTAAAGCCTCATCGTCGACAGTCTTCGCCAACAACTCCTCGTACATAGGGCCGACGGCGCAAAGTGGGTGGCCGCGACGCCAGGCAGCCATGTCAAAGTTTTTTAGGTGAGGGCCGCAAGCACCGATAACGCTGCGCCGTACCTCTGGCCCGATGCCGAGTAGGCTGTAGGTCGCCGCGAACGCGCCGGCACTGGCGCCGACGACCAGCTTGGGTCGCAGGTCCAGCCGTTGAGCCGCAGCTTCGTAGAACCCGCCCTGCCAGTAACATCGGTTGCCGCCGCCGGCGAAAGTGATCGCGTCAAACATCGAGGCGGTTCATAGCAGATTTGCTGCGATGCGGAAGGGAGTCAGGCGGCAGCCATCAACGAAAAAAGCCTTCAAGCGATCACATGGCGATAAAGATGCCATGTCGCGTGGCCAAGAACCGGGACCACCACGGTCAGCCCAAGAAAAGCGGGCACTGAGCCCAGGATCAGAAGCGCCGCGACGATCAAGCCCCAGGCCGCCATCGTTGCCGGATTCGCTCTGACCACACGAAGCGAGGTCAGGATCGCGTCTGCCGCGCTGGCGTGGCGATCCAGCATCAAGGGGAAGGAAACCACGCTGATGCAAAGGGCTACCAACGCGAACAGGAAGCCGACACCGCATCCAAGAAAAATCAACATCCACCCTTGTGGCGTGGTGCAAACCCTTGAAAGAAAATCAGGTACGCTGGCCGCGGGCGTATATCCGAAACTGGCGATGTAAATCGATTGAGCTGCGGCCACCCACACCACAAACAAAGTCAACAAGATCGTTCCAAGTCCGAGCATCGCGCCAAACGATGGCGAACGAAGCACACTGATCGCATGCCATGCGGAGGCGTCGTCTCCTCGTTCAAGGCGTCGGCTGAGTTCGTAAAGGCCGAGCGCGGCGAAGGGCCCGAGCAGTGCAAAACCCGCCGCCAAGGGAAACAGCAAAGGCAGGACCGAATAGCCGAGCACAAGGCGTCCGAGCACGAGCCCAAGAACCGGATAAATCAGGCAGAGCATAACGGCGTGACTGGGCACTGATTTGAAATCATCCCAACCTTGTTGCAGCGCGTCACCTAAATCGGAAAAACCAATGGTTCTTATTGCTGGCAGACTTTGGCTGGCCGCATCGTTGGCCGCGAGACCTGCGCTAGGTCCGAAATAGGGAGCGCTCATCAAAATCCTCCTTCGTTGGAATGGTATGGGAGCAAAATTACGTCCGAGCGCGTGGCGCAGAGGTGATGCGACAATTGTCGGAGACTAACGCCACGGTGGCCAATTCGTTCTCACGCTTCGGTGAAGAGTTCCCAGTCCGCAGCCATGCTCGGGGCGGTCAATGTGGCTTGATTCTGTCTCGCGACGACTGAGTGAGGTGAAAGTGCGTGTTTTTCGCGCATTGGCAAGCTCAGAGCGCGTGTTTAAAGTCCGCATTCTGACGGGCGTTTGCGGCGTTTCGCGGACGCTTCTCAGAACGTCAAATTACTTAGTCAGTTTTTAGGAGCGACTTCATGAGCATATTTGGAAAAATTATGGGTGCTATTTTCGGAACAAAGGCGGATGCCTCACCCGCCACGCCGGGATCGGCCCCGCCGGCGACCCCGGCAGCAGGAGGGACCGTTACTCCAGCTCAGACCGTGGATGTGGCGGCGATTCTCGATAAAGCAGTGGCTGCGCAAAAAGAAAAGCTGGAATGGCGCACTTCGATTGTGGACTTGATGAAAGCGCTCAATCTGGATTTGAGTCTTGCGGCCCGTAAAGAACTTGCCAAAGAGCTGCAGTTTAATGGCGATATGAATGATTTTGCCGGGATGAATATCTGGCTGCACAAACAAGTGATCAAGAAGCTTGCAGAAAATGGGGGCAAGGTGCCCGCCGACCTCAAGACCTGATCTCTGACGCCGCGACGTTGAAATGAGATTAGAAGGCCCATGTTGATGGGCCTTTTATTTTGGTTATGGTTGTTCGAAGATGAGTGATGAAACGTCGAATGGACGATGACGCTGGCGGTCGATGAATCTCGATCCAACTCAACGAAACAACGAACCGGTTTGACAAGGTGTTACAAGTGCTGAAGCAGACAGAAAAAATGAGGATTTTGCCGTGGCGGCAGACCGCCGTTGCGCTACTGAGCGCGGCAATTTTGTTCTCTCCCGTTGCGGTGCATGCTGATACGCTTAAGGTGCTCACCGCCGGAGCATTCAAACAGGTGTTGCTCGGCATCGTTCCGGAGTTTGAGAAGCAGGGCCACTCCATCCAGTTTGAAGCAGATACTGCCGGTGGTCTGATCAAACGCGTCGAACAGGGGGAGAGTTTCGATCTGCTGATAGCACCTTCCGCTGCGCTGGAAACTCTCCGTTCGGGTACAAAAATCTCAAACGCTCATTTTGATCTGGCCCGCGTCGGCGTCGGAGTCGCCGTCAAGGAAGGCACAACTAAACCCGATATCCGTACGGTTGATGGTTTCAAGCACGCGTTGTTGAGCGCCAAGGGCGTTGCCTATATTGATCCGGCGTCGGGCGGAACGAGTGGTATCTACATCTCAAATCTTATCGACAAACTCGGTATTGGCCCTGAAATCAGATCCAAATCGTTTCTCGTCAAAGGCGGTTATTCAGCCGACCGCATTCTCAGCGGCGAAGCCGATATTGCGATTCAGCAAATCAGCGAAATCCTTCCGGTGAAAGGCGTGGAGCTCGTGGGTCCGTTGCCGACCGAAATACAAAGTTACACGGTCTATTCGGCAGCCGTGGCAGCGGCCGCAAAGCAGCCTGAGGCCGCGAAAGCACTTATTGACTTGATACAGAGCAAGCAGGGAGCGGGATTTATCACCAGCAAAGGAATGGAGCCAGCGTCATAGACCTCGCGAAGCTGGACTTCGCGAAGTTGGATGTCGCAAGCGGTTTCGCTTATTTGAAGATTGAGATCGAGAACAAGAAACAGGAAACGACCATGACGATCATTGACCGCAGAAATGTTCTAGCAACCGGTGTCGCTGCGCTGTCCGGCGCCGCCCTTTCGGCTCACCCCGCCGTTGCGCAAGCGTCCGCCAAACCATTGTTCAACGTAGATGCCGTGTATATCCCGATCGTCGGCGAGGGCGAGGTTTTTCAGGTTCGCCGTATCTATTGTATCGGACGTAACTATGCCGCACATGCGATCGAACGTGGCTCGGATCCGACCCGCGAACCCCCATTTTTCTTTCAGAAGCCTACGGATGCCATTCAAAACGTCGCAATCGGTGCTGTTGTTGATCATCCGTATCCATCCTTGACTTCAGAACTACCACCATGAGGTGGAGCTGGTTGCGGCTCTGAAATCTGGCGGCACAAATATCCCGGCAGAGAAGGCGTTGGATCACGTTTATGGTTACGCGCTGGGTCTTGATATGACGCGGCGCGATCTGCAAAACGGGATGTCGGCAGAAAAAAAGCCGTGGGAAATCGGTAAAAGCTTCGATCACGCCGCAGTGCTTGGCCCGATACATCCCGCAAGCAAAACAGGGCATTTTACCAAGGGAGCGATTTCGCTCGCGGTAAACGGCACGGTCCGCCAGAACTCCGACCTCGACAAGATGATCTGGAGTGTCGCCGAACAAATATCGAAGCTGTCCGAGGCGTTCGAGCTCAAGGCGGGCGACATCATTTATTCCGGGACGCCGGAGAATGTTGGCCCTGTCGTGAAAGGCGATGTTCTGCTCTGCAAGCTGGAAGGATTACCGGATATGTCGATCCGGATTACATGAAATCTGCATCAGCAGACGAGCGAACCGCCGCGAACAACATCGCTGTAAACCTGACGCAAGCGCACGCATGGTCGTCATGCTTGGAGCGTTTGCCACGCCGGATGCTTTGCAAGGTAATCGACGACAAAACCGCATCCGGCGACAACTTTTTGGTTTTTGGTCCGGATGAGCTCGAGCGCTCCCTCGACAAGCCGGGAAGCCACGCCTTGTCCGCGCAACTGTCGTGGCGTTTCGGTGTGGGTGATCACGACCGCACCTGGCACAAGGCGGTAGTTCGCGAAAGCGATAGCTCCATCGATATGCAGCTCGAAGCGCTGGAGCGTGGTGTTGTCGAGGACCGCGTCGCTCGAACCTTGTCCTGAGTCTGTCGTCATAGTGGTCCAATCGATTTCCAGGCATTCATTTTTGAGGCGTGGCCTATTTAGTAGTTCTTCAGTCCGTGCGGTCTTTTCGTGACCGCGCCACCGATAGATCATCGGATTGGGATGTGCTCGTTGCCGCGAGTGGCGGAGGATGCAGCGCCTCAAACAGGGCCTTCTCGCGCATTTTGAGATCGCAAAAGGTTTGCAGCTTTCCGGTCGGATCCGTGACCACGGCAGGATTACCGGTCAAGAATTCCGAAAGCGTAGCTTCGCTGTCTTTGCTGCGGCCACTGATGTGCCGAAAACCGGCGTGGAGGTTATTCGGCACATTATCTTCATCAGCTTTTCGGCCTGTCTCTGCGGCATGACACCCATTGCAGGTGAGCATCGCGAAGTTATGCCGTAAAACGTTGTTGGAAATGTCCATGCGCGGCCAACGGAAATCCCTGTCAGGCATATCCGCGTTACCGCCGAGGAAACGTGCCGGAATATCGTCGCCGCGATTGGCGTTAATATAGGCCGATAGCTCGCTCGCCTGATCGACCAGGCTGAGATGGGGTGTGTTGCTCACCGGTGCATTCACCAGTGCACGTCGTTCTTGATCGAGATGAAATTCGCGAAGTTGCCATGGGAGGTCGAGCCCTTCGTTCGTACGTATCCTGGCAATATGACTCGCGTTGGCGTTGGGAGGCCCAATGAAGAGATCCGTGATGTCCTGCAGCGTTGAGTTGAACTGGGAGCCGAACGGCAATTTTCCAAGTGCGTGCCAGCGTTCCGCCCAGGCCTTGACCTGATCGCGATCGGATGCGGGCAAGGCGTATTCAAAAATCAGAGTGAAGGGCAGGGGTGGCGCGTGATCGAGACCGGATTCGCCGCTCGGATCGATTGCGGTCCACACAAACCGCGCTTCACCTGCATTGACGATGGCATTGTCTTTCGTCACGATTCCGAGATCCGGTCGATACACGATCGCGAGCAACCGGAACGGTGCGTGGGCTAGATCAGGCACCCAGCTTTCGAACGATTGAGCCCCGTCCAGGGTCATCCATGGCTGGATCAATTTTTCTGCAACAGCCGGACGGGCAGACAGTGGAAAGCCGTTGAAATCGGATGCGGCGCTCCAGCTTCGTAGCCATTCCTTCACAAAAATACCGGCGCCGCGCTTGTCGTCGCGCGACATTGCGCTCATCAGATGACCAAACGACCACGAATCTACCGCGCCTTTGGTACGTGAATCGTTCACCACCGACAGATCGGTGATCATCAACTCCTTGCCAACGAAAATGTCCGGAGGCGTTTTGAACGCGCAATCTTCGGCAAGCGCAGGCAATGCCGCTAAGCCAACACCGAAAAATCCAGCCGCTGCGAAGATGCAAAAATGCCGCCGTATTGCGGCATATGATTTTCTTAAAAGCTGCGCCATCAGTACGATAACAATCATCATCCGAAAAAATTCCAGGCTACCGCAAGTTTAACATTGGAAGCCATGACGCGAAAGCGTGCACCTTGAAACTGGTTTCGTTTCAATTCTTGAACCTTCCTCTGTCTTGGCTAGAATATCGAGAACCAAGGGCCGCATCATGGTTCAAAGCGAGATTGAGATTATTCGCGCATTGCTTGGTTCGAAGCCCCGTCCCGTGAGTTGGGCCGAGCGGCGCCAGCGGCTGGATGACGTAGGTTCGGTCTGGCCTCCAGCTGAGGACGTTTCGCTTTCGCAGGCCGATCTTGGAGGACCGAGCGGAGAATGGTCGATCGTACCTGGCAGCGATCCATCACGGGTTCTGTTGTTTTTTCATGGTGGCGGTTATTGCTCGGGCTCAATTCCAAGTCATCGCCGCATGGTGACCGAAGCTGGCAGGGCCTGTGGCGCGCGTACTCTGGCTGTAGGCTACCGGCTCGCACCGGAGCATCCATTTCCTGCCGCATTCGACGATGCGATGACAGCATGGAGCTACTTGCGCGCGCAAGGAATCCCGGCTGGCCATGTAGCGATCGGCGGCGACAGCGCCGGCGGCGGATTGACGGTGGCGTTGATCAATCGGCTGCGTGCGCGCGGAGAGGCGGGGCCATCGTGTGCGTGGTTGGTGTCGCCATGGACCGACCTCACCATGTCAGGGGAAACCTTGACGACAAAGGATGCAGTCGATCCCATCATTCACAAAGTCTATCTCGATGAACTGGCGGCAGCCTACCTTCCAGCGGAGCTGGACAGAAAGGATCCGCGTGTGTCGCCTCTCTATTCCGATTTAAGAGGCTTTCCACCGACACTTGTTCAAGTCGGCTCGTCCGAGACGTTACTTGAGGACGCCACCCGTTTTACCTCCGCGGCCGGAGCAGCAGATGTCGAGGTTGTTCTTCAGATATGGCCACACATGATTCATGCGTGGCCGTTATGGAATGCCCATCTTGAAGCGGGCCGCCAGGCACTCGCCAGCGCCGGCGCGTTTATTCGAGGTCATCTGAAGGGCTAATACTCACGCGGCTCGCGCAAATGCCGAGGAACTTGAACGCCCCTTACTCGGCGGCCTCTCCCGTTTCCATTCCTTCGCCTGTCTCCACTGAAGCGTTTTTGCGTTTCCGGGGTTTGCCGGCTTTTGCCAGGACGGGTGCCAGAAATTTCCCGGTATAGCTGCGCGGCGCCTTGACGATATCTTCCGGCGGTCCCCAGGCGACAATCTCACCGCCGCCGTCGCCACCTTCTGGCCCAAGGTCGATAACCCAGTCGGCGGTTTTGATGACCTCAAGATTATGTTCGATCACGACCACGGTGTTGCCCTGGTTGACAAGTTCGTGCAGCACTTCGAGCAGTTTGGCGACGTCATGGAAATGCAAGCCCGTCGTGGGTTCGTCGAGGATGTAAAGCGTGCGCCCGGTTGCCCGCTTCGACAACTCTTTCGCCAGCTTGACGCGCTGCGCTTCGCCGCCGGATAGCGTCGTGGCTTGTTGCCCGACATGAATATAGTCGAGCCCGACGCGATGCAGCGTCTTGAAGGTTTCACGCACGCGCGGCACCGCCTTGAAAAATTCGGCGGCTTCTTCGACCGTCATATCGAGCACGTCGGCAATCGATTTGCCTTTGAACAGCACTTCCAGGGTTTCGCGGTTGTATCGCTTGCCCTTGCAGGTATCGCAGGTGACGTAGACATCCGGCAGGAAGTGCATCTCGATCTTGATGACGCCGTCACCCTGACAGGCTTCGCAGCGCCCGCCCTTGACGTTGAACGAAAAGCGGCCGGGCTCGTATCCGCGCGCCTTGGATTCCGGAAGCCCAGCGAACCACTCGCGGATCGGAGTAAATGCTCCGGTATAGGTCGCTGGGTTTGAGCGAGGTGTACGCCCGATCGGCGACTGATCTATTTCAATGATCTTGTCGATATGTTCGAGGCCCTCGATCCGATCGTGCGGCGCAGGGCCATCGCTGGCGTTATTGAGCTTGCGGGCGATCGCCTTGTAGAGCGTATCGATGAGAAGGGTCGATTTCCCACCGCCGGATACGCCGGTGACGCAAGTGAACAGGCCGAGAGGAATCTCGGCGGAGACGTTTTTCAAATTGTTGCCGTGAGCATTCACGACCTTGATGGTCCGGCGATGGTTCGGCGGCTTGCGCTCGGGTATCTCCACGGACATCTCGCCGGTCAGATATTTTCCGGTGAGCGAATTTGGATCCTTCATCACATCGGCGGGTGTGCCTTTGGCTACGATATGGCCGCCGTGAATCCCTGCACCTGGCCCGACATCGACGACGTAGTCCGCCAGTCGGATGGCGTCTTCATCATGCTCGACGACGATGACCGTGTTGCCGAGATCGCGCAGCCGCTTCAGGGTATCGAGCAGGCGCGCATTGTCTCGCTGGTGCAAGCCGATCGAGGGTTCGTCCAGCACGTACAAAACGCCCGTGAGGCCGGAGCCAATCTGCGACGCCAGCCGAATACGCTGGCTTTCGCCGCCGGACAATGTGCCGGATGAACGCGCGAGCGTCAGGTAATTCAGGCCGACATCGAGCAGGAACGATAGACGCTCGCGAATTTCCTTCAAAACGCGGACGGCGATTTCATTCTGCTGCGTATTCAACATTGAGGGCACGCCCTCGAACCACTCGCCGGCTTTTTTGACCGACATTTGGGAAATTTCGCCGATATGTTTGCCGCCAATCTTGACGCAAAGCGCCTCCGGCTTGAGCCGGTAACCGTGACAGCCTTTGCAAGGCACGTCGCTGAAGTATTTCCCGAGCTCTTCGCGAGCCCATTCGCTCTCGGTCTCGCGAAAACGACGTTCGATATTCGTCACGACGCCTTCGAAAGGCTTCTTCGTGTCATATGAACGCACACCGTCTTCATAGGAGAACTTGATCTCGTCGTCGCCGGACCCGTGGAGAATGGCCGTTTGCGTCTTTTTCGGAAGGTCTTTCCATTTGGTGTCGAGCGTGAACTTGTAGAACTTTCCGAGCGCCTGCAGCGTCTGCACATAATAGGGTGAGGACGATTTCGCCCAGGGAGCGATCGCGCCCTTGCGCAAGGTCAATTCCTTGTCGGGAATAACAAGCTCTGCATCGATGTGCTGTTCGACACCGAGGCCGCCGCATTCCGGGCACGCGCCATAGGGGTTGTTGAAAGAAAACAGTCGCGGCTCAACTTCGGGAATGGTGAAGCCGGAGACCGGGCAAGCAAATTTCTCCGAAAAGACCATCCGCTCCGGGCCACTCTTGTCGTAAATCTTTGCGGTTTTCTTTTCAACCTTTTTCTCAGGCTCGCCGGTAGCTGGCGCGTCGGCAAATTCGACAACGGCCAGCCCTTCGGCAAGCTTCAATGCGGTTTCAAACGATTCCGCGAGTCGCTGTGCGATATCCGCGCGCACGACGATACGATCAACCACCACATCGATATCGTGCGGAAACTTCTTGTCCAGCACGGGTGCTTCGGCAAGTTCGTGGAACTTGCCGTCGATCTTGACGCGCTGAAAACCTTTCTTGAGATACTCGGCAAGCTCTTTGCGATATTCGCCTTTGCGGCCGCGAACGACAGGAGCGAGCAAATAGAGGCGCGTTCCCTCGGGCAACGCCAAAACCCGGTCGACCATTTGCGAAACGGTCTGGCTTTCAATTGGCAACCCTGTCGCGGGCGAATAGGGCACACCGACGCGCGCCCACAGCAGGCGCATATAGTCGTAAATCTCGGTTACGGTTCCGACCGTCGAGCGCGGGTTCTTCGATGTTGTTTTCTGCTCGATCGAAATAGCCGGAGACAGACCGTCGATCTGATCGACGTCCGGTTTCTGCATCATCTCCAGAAATTGCCGCGCGTAAGCCGAAAGCAATTCAACGTACCGCCGCTGTCCTTCGGCATAAATCGTATCGAAGGCGAGGGACGACTTGCCCGATCCGGAAAGCCCGGTCAGCACGACGAGCTTGTCGCGAGGGATTTCGAGATTGACGTTTTTGAGGTTGTGCTCGCGCGCCCCGCGGATCGTGATCGAGCGACTGTTGGCAACTGTCTTTCGTGTCGCTTTTATAACTTCATCCATCACTTTTCCGGGGCGCAGAACGCGCAGTTCAGGTTGTCTTGTTTGCGAATGCGACGGCCGCGTCGTTAGCCGAAAGCAATGTCTTCTCTTATCCGCGCCACAGGATCATCCATCACAGGGCCGGCTGGTCTTATCGTATACGGGACCTTCATCCGGAGAAGGCCATCACGGTGAGTCGAAGAAGTAACCCACAGAACGTATCATGAACGACACGGATTTTCCAGCGGAGGCCGATCCAATTCCGGCCCATTGTCGGGCTTGGGGCTCATGACCTGACTTATCTGGGCGGCTGTCGCGAGAAGACAAGAGCTGTCCACCGCCTCGGCGGATACTCATTGATCGGACGATAACAAGAAAGCCCGGCTGGTGAGCCGGGCTTTGCTGTCGAGATGGGCGGGAGAGGGACCGAGGTTTACCCTCAGGTCGTGATCGTCCCGATTGGCTTGGTATCGTGCGTTCGTACTCGTCTCAGTACTTCGCTCAGTACTTGGCGACGACCGGGCCACCCCAGTTGAAGCGGTAGTTGACGCCGAGCTTGATGGTCTGCACATCGCGGTTGAAGTTGACCGTGGTGGCCACCGGAAGCGTCGGCACCGTGAAGTTGGTGTGGCCGAAGTTGTAGTACTGATACTCCAGCTTGGTCGACCAGTTCGGGGCGAACATGTATTCCAGACCCGCGCCGACGGTGTAGCCGACGTCGTTGTTGCTGGTGGTGACACCGACCGGCACCCCGGCGATCGCCGCGGTCACGTTGCCGGAATCGCGGAAGCCTGCGCCGCCCTTGACGTAGAGCAGACCCGGACCCCAGGTGTAACCCAGACGGCCGGTGACCGAGCCGAGGCCATGGTTGCGCTCGTTGACAACCAGCGTGCCCAGCGTGCCGGTGCGGTTGAGATCGACCCAGGAGTACTGACCTTCGATACCCAGCACCCAGTTCGGTGCGAACTGATAGTCGGCGCCGATCTGGCCGCCGCCGAGGAACGAGGAACGGTCGCCGGTGGTGGCGAACGCGCCGCCGATGCCGCCGGTCTCGAACGCGCCGCCGATGTGGCCGCCGATGTAGAACCCGGTCCAGTTGTAGATCTGAGCCGGCACATAGGCCGGCGCCTTGGCGTAGGGGCGGGCGGACAGGTCGGCTGCGAAGGCCGAAGCCGTTCCCAACGCCAGCAGCGCAACGCTACCCAGCAAAATCTTCTTCATCACTCTTCTCCACTTGTCCCCACCACCCCAATCGCCGAACAAGTCGTCGAAGGCGGATCGGTTGATTTTCGTCGTCATAACTGGCCGACGTTGCCAAAGACTATAACTACGATGGGCGCAAAAAGCCGTCTCCGAAATACAACACCGCCGCGCTAATTGCGAAACTGTAAGTTTAGGATTTGTTTAGCTTATTTCGCCCCAATGCCCCACGGAATTCAACTCAGTTCCGCCACATTCTAACTTGCCCGGCGGCTCGTCGTTCCATCAGGAATGCAATTTCAAAGTTTAATATAGATTTAGGAACAAAATAGGAACATAATAGCTCCGTTCGATCAGTGTGGATAACCTGCCGGGTGCCCCCCGGCGGGCGAGCGAGCGGGTATACGGTCATTTCGAGATTTAAAATCCCCACGGGCCGCTTGATGGCCCTGCGACAGCATTGTGGGCGCGTGAAAGTGGAGAGCGGCGATGGCGGGAAGCGTAAACAAGGTCATTTTGATCGGAAATCTCGGGGCTGATCCTGAGATCCGGCGGACGCAGGACGGGCGTCCGATCGCCAATTTGAGAATTGCCACCTCCGAAACCTGGCGTGACAAGGGCACGGGCGAGCGCAAGGAAAAAACGGAGTGGCACCGCGTCGTGATCTTCAATGAAGGCCTGTGTAAGGTCGCCGAACAGTATCTCAAGAAAGGCGCCAAGGTTTACATCGAAGGCGCGCTGCAAACGCGCAAGTGGACCGATCAGAGCGGCGTCGAAAAGTATTCAACCGAAGTTGTGTTGCAGGGCTTCAATTCCACGCTGACCATGTTGGATGGACGTTCCGGCGGCGGTGGTGGATTCGGAGCCGACGAGGGCGGGGATTTCGGATCGGGTGGCCCCTCGGTCGGAGCGCCTCGCCGCGCGGTCGCCAGTGGCCCGGCTCGCGGTAACAGCGACATGGACGATGAAATTCCGTTCTGATCCGGCAACCACGTCACGCCGCAAACGCTCTCCAAACATGCCTTTAATGTTGGCGCCGCGGTTTGCGCGGCGCCGGCAAATACGACTAGGTAGCGCTGTCTTCCGTAACGGTTCGCGCCGCGTCGCGGCGTTAAATGAAATCCGCGAGTATCAGCAAAAAAACCAGGGCCGAAGAATACATTTTCATGAGAGGTGAGGGCTGCGCGCGAATGCGTGTCCGCAGCCCCCGCATCAAAATATAAGCAGCTGAATTCACTGCTATTTTTGGTGCGTTAAAGTCCCGAAAAAGGTTGGTTAGACGCGCTAAATCGCTTATATGTTTGGCGCTGCGCAAGTGTCCTGAATTCGCACGTCACGTTCCCTGGTCGTACCCTTGGAACAAGTGCCGATCTACCAGGAGACAAGCGAATTCGAATTTTGGTTTGGGTCAGGGGCTTCCTCGAAACTGCGCGATAGAGCGCAGGGAGTTCTGATCCTCCACGCTAGTTTAGGGATTTTTGCGTTTGGCCGACCAAGACAATCCGGATTCCGGCTCCACCGGACCCGTCGATATCCGTCCGGTTTCGATCACCGATGAGATGAAGCGCTCTTATCTCGATTACGCGATGAGCGTGATCGTGGCGCGAGCCTTGCCGGACGCGCGTGACGGTCTGAAGCCGGTGCATCGGCGCATTCTTTACGCCATGTACGAAAACGGTTTCGAGTGGAATAAGCCTTATCGTAAATCTGCCCGTACCGTCGGCGACGTGATCGGTAAATATCATCCACACGGCGACCAGTCGGTCTACGACGCGCTCGTGCGCATGGCGCAGGATTTTTCCATGCGCGCACCGTTGATCGACGGGCAGGGCAACTTCGGTTCGGTCGACGGCGATACGGCCGCTGCGATGCGTTATACGGAATCCCGCCTCGCCAAGATCGCGCATTCGTTGATTGAAGATATCGACAGGGATACCGTCGATTTCCAGCCGAACTACGACAACTCCGAACGAGAACCGCAGGTTCTTCCGGCGCGCTTCCCCAATCTTCTCGTCAACGGCGCAGGTGGAATCGCCGTCGGCATGGCGACCAACATACCGCCGCACAATCTCGGCGAAGTCGTCGATGCCTGCATCGCGTTGATCGATAATCCGGGACTGAGCATCGACGATTTGATCAATATCGTTCCCGGTCCGGATTTTCCGACCGGCGGCATCATCCTCGGACGTCAGGGAATTCGCGCGGCCTATCACCTCGGCCGCGGATCGATCATGATGCGCGGCAAGGTCATGATCGACACCATTCGCAAGGACCGCGAAGCGATCATCGTCTCCGAAATACCGTATCAGGTGAACAAGGCCAGCATGGTCGAGCGCATCGCGGAGCTGGTGCGCGAAAAGAGAATCGAAGGCATCGCCGATTTGCGCGACGAATCCGACCGCGATGGTTATCGCGTGGTCGTCGAGCTGAAGCGTGACGCGATGCCTGATGTGGTGCTGAACCAGCTCTACAAGTTTACGCCCCTGCAGACGAGTTTCGGAGCCAACGTGGTTGCGCTCGACGCCGGCCGCCCGAAGGTGATGAACCTGAAGGATCTGCTGACGCTGTTCATCGCGTTCCGCGAGCAGGTCGTGACGCGGCGAACCAAATTCCTGCTCAACAAAGCCCGTGATCGCGCCCATATCTTGGTGGGACTTGCGATTGCGGTCGCCAATATTGACGAGATGATCCGTGTGATCCGCACGTCGCCGGATCCCACCACGGCGCGCGATATCCTGATGTCGCGCGATTGGCCGGCCAAGGATGTCGCGACGATGATCACGTTGATCGACGATCCGCGCCACCGCCTTTCAGAAGACGGCACCGCCCGCCTGTCGATGGAGCAGGCCAAGGCTATCCTCGACCTGCGGCTGCAGCGCTTGACCGCGCTGGGGCGCGATGAAATTTCGGATGAGCTGGACAAGCTTGCGGTTGAGATCGCCGACTATCTTGAAATTTTGCGGTCCCGCGCACGCGTTCAGACAATCGTCAAGGACGAGCTTACGGCTGTGAAAGCAGAGTTCGCGACGCCGCGCCGAACCGTCATTATCGATCAGGAAGGTGAGGTCGAAGATGAAGACCTGATCCAGCGCGAGGACATGGTGGTGACTGTGTCACATCACGGCTATGTCAAACGCGTGCCGCTCTCGACGTATCGCGCCCAGAAGCGCGGCGGCAAAGGCCGTTCCGGCATGCAAACCCGGGACGAGGATTTCGTCAGCCGTTTGTTCGTGGCATCCACCCACACGCCGGTGTTGTTCTTCTCGTCACGCGGTCAGGTTTATAAGGAAAAGGTCTGGCGACTGCCGATGGCGGCGCCCAATGCGCGCGGCAAGGCCCTGATCAACATCCTGCCATTGGAGCAGGGCGAACGCATCACCACGATCATGCCGCTGCCCGAGGATGAATCGTCCTGGGCGAACCTGGACGTGATGTTTGCCACGACGGGCGGTAATGTCCGGCGCAACAAGTTGTCGGATTTCGTCGATGTACGCCGTTCCGGCATCATCGCCATGAAGCTCGATGACGGTGAGGCGATCGTCGACGTTCAGATCTGCACCGAACACGACGATGTGTTGCTCACCGCATCGGGCGGCCAGTGCATTCGTTTCCCCGTTACGGATGTTCGCGTGTTCCAGGGCCGCACCTCGATGGGCGTGCGCGGAATTGCGCTTGCGGACAAGGACACCGTGATTTCGCTCTCGATCCTGCGCCACGTCGAAACCACCTCGGAAGAGCGGTCGGCCTACCTGAAAATGCGCCGCGCGGTCTCGGGAGATTCCACAACGGACGACCAAATCGAAAGCGACACCGAGGAGACATCCGGCGCAATCCAGCTCAGCTCCGAGCGTTATGTGGAAATGTCGGCGCACGAACAGGTCGTGCTGACGGTCTCGGTCAACGGGTACGGCAAGCGCACATCATCTTACGAATACCGCACGACTGGGCGCGGCGGTAAGGGTATCGTCGCGATGTCCGTCAACAATCGCAACGGCAAGCTCGTCGCGTCGTTCCCGGTCGAACACAGCGACCAAATCATGCTGGTGACCGATGCCGGCCAGTTGATCCGCTGTCCAGTGGAGGGCATTCGCGTGGCAGGCCGCTCGACCCAGGGCGTGATCGTATTCGACACCGCTGAGGACGAACACGTTGTCTCGGTCGAGCATCTCACGGAAGACGCCGAAAACGGCAACGGTGCATAAGAAAACCGCCCGCGGGCACGCGGGCGGCTTTCCGGAGGTCTGGTGGTTCGAGAAGGGCTTTAGCGCCGGTCTGTGGTGACGAGGCGCGCCTCGGTCATTAAAACGGTCTTGGAGCCAGCCTTTCGGAGGCAAGAGGCTTCAAAGTTCGGCCAAGCCTGTTGCGAGCAATCCGGTCCTACGGCGCGAATATCGAGCCGGTCGCCTTTGGCCATGGCGACGGGAACGCTGGCCTCTACTTGAGGGGCAAAACCGGGAAGAATCGTCGTAGCAGCTGCAATGAAAGCGGCGATGGCGATGGCCGAAAGTGCCTTGATCATGATCGTCCCCTGTTGATTGACCGAGACCCATCCGGCTCGGTTCTTGTTGGGTAGCGTTGTACCCGGCCGCTGTTTCAGCTTGCCTGCGTCGCAACTAGAAAATGGCTTCGTCCTGGCTTTGAAGTGTTTCGTGGCAAGGCCCCCGACGAAACAGAACTCGAAAAACGGCCGTTAACGCTGGCCAGCTGGCTCATGTGAATGAGACGCGCCAGCCCCCACATTGGTTCGAAGGCCGTTCGAAAATAAAACGGCGAGGAACGAGGAACCCGATCGGCTTGCGGGCCCCGCCGAGGCGAGGTAGAGGGGGGAATGCCGCGCATCGCCCTTTATCCCGGGTCATTCGACCCTGTTACCAATGGCCACCTCGATGTGGTCCGTCAGACTGTCAGCCTGGTCGACCGCCTTGTGGTCGCGGTTGGTATTCACCCCGGCAAGACACCGTTGTTTTCGACCGAGGAGCGGCTTGAGATGGTGCGCGAGGTTTTTTCGCCGCTCGCCGCAAAAGCGGGGTGTGCGGTCGACTGCATCACTTTCGACGACCTGACAGTCACGGCCGCAAAGCGGGTGGGCGCGACCATCCTTATTCGCGGGCTGAGAGACGGCACAGACCTGGATTATGAAATGCAGATCGCCGGAATGAATGAAACCATGGCCCGTGACGTGCAGACGGTTTTCTTGCCCGCATCGCCGATGGTGCGCCCGATCACCGCCACACTGGTCCGCCAGATCGCAAAGATGGGTGGCGATGTTTCGAATTTCGTTCCAAAAACTGTCGCTTCGCGCCTGAAAAGCAAGTTCGCCGCTTAGCGCTAGGTGCGCGCTTCTCTACGCGGCATTTCGATGCTGGCAACATCCGTCTTCGCGCCGTCAAAATTCAAAACCAATATCTCGACCAAACCTGGAGTTCTTATGATCCGAATTCTCGCTGTCATCGCTGCGCTGGTCTGCGCGGCACCCGCGCTCGCTCAGCAACTGCCTGCCAATCTGGACAAGCAGAATGCGATCGTGATCGACACCACCAAGGGCCGCATCGTGATCAAGCTTCGGCAGGATCTGGCGCCGCAGCACGTCGAGCGCGTCAAGACGCTCGCCCGCGAGGGATATTATAATAATGTCCCGTTCCACCGCGTGATTGAAGGCTTCATGGCGCAAACCGGCGACGGGAAAAACTTTAACGGCACCGGCGGATCAAAATATCCCGATCTCGCTGCTGAATTTTCCAGCGTGCCATTCAAGCGCGGGATCGTCGGCATGGCGCGTGCCAGCTCGCCCAACTCAGCCAATTCGCAGTTTTTCATCATGTTCGCGGATGGCGCTTCGCTGAACGGCAAATACACCGTAATCGGCGAGGTGGTGTCGGGCATGGACGTCGTCGATAAGATGAAGCGCGGTGAACCTGTTGCCGATCCGGACAAGATGGTGAAGGTGCAGGTCGCTTCCGACATCAAGTAACGCCCGCAATGCAGCGATACAGGCGCATTGCCTTTTCGGTAGCCATTTTTGCGGCAAGCCTGACCATCGTGTTCGTTTCGAACGCGCCGGTGCAAGCGGCGAACGAAAAGATCGACACATTACAAGAGCTGTATGCGCGTTTGAAATCTTGCTGGAAGCCGCCGGTGTTCGAACAGGGCAGCGCCGGCATGCAGGCCACGGTTATGGTGAGTTTCAATCGCGATGGAGGAATTTTGGGTCACCCCAAAGTGACCTTTGAATCGGAATACGCGTCGGAAAACGACCGGTTGATCTATCGGATGGCGCTGGCGGCCGCATTGCAGCGTTGCACGCCGATGCCGTTTACCTATGAACTTGGAAATGCCGTTGCGGGTCGTCCGTTTCGGTTCAGATTTGACTCTCGACGAACGAAATCAACAGAGAAGAGATCATGGCAGACAACGAGAATACTTTGATTTTGGAGACCACCCAGGGACCCGTCACCATCGAGATGCGTCCGGATCTCGCACCCGGCCACGTGGCGCGTATTAAGGAATTGGTGCGTGATGGGTTTTACGACGGCATTGTCTTCCATCGCGTGATCGAAGGCTTCATGGCCCAGACGGGCTGCCCGGAGGGGACGGGGACCGGTGGCTCAGGAAAGAAGCTGAAGGCCGAATTCAACGATGAGCCGCATGTGCGGGGAACGGCCTCCATGGCACGCGCAGCCAATCCGAACTCGGGCGACAGCCAGTTCTTCATCTGTTTCGACGACGCCTCGTTCCTCGATGGCCAATACACCGTTTGGGGCAAGGTTACGTCCGGCATGGAAAATGTCGACAAGATCAAGCGCGGCGAGCCCGTGAAAAACCCCGATAAAATCGTGAAGGCACACATGGCCGCGGACGCGGAGTAGTTGCCTCTCATCGACGAGCGGTCCGTGGCCGGGGAATCCTGACCACGGATAGTCGAGCAATCATGCGAACAGACCTTTTTGACTTCGATCTGCCGGCTGACAACATTGCCCTGCGTCCAGCGAGTCCGCAGATTCGGCACGCATGCTTGTTGTCGGCGCGAACGGCAAACTCGATGATCGTATTGTGCGTGACCTTCCCCGATGCCTGCGTCCGGGAGATTTGCTGGTCGTCAACGACACCAGAGTGATCGCTGCGCAATTGGCCGGCCGCCGTATTGGCCGGGGCGCTGACGCAAAGATCGAGGCGACATTGATCAAACGCCTTGATGGTTCGCGCTGGCAGGCGCTCGTCAAGCCGGCGAAAAAACTTCAGCAAGGTGACAGCATCCGTTTTGGCAATGAGGGGCGTGTGTGCCTTCTCGGCAACCTCGATGCGATCGTAGAGCAGAAAAGCGAAGCCGGCGAAATCACCCTTTCATTTGCATTTCACGGCCCCGTTCTCGATCAGGCGATTGCGGAGATCGGCGCAACGCCGCTGCCGCCGTATATCGCCTCGAAACGTGCGCCGGACGAACGGGATCTTGCCGATTACCAAACCATGTTTGCCGCGAGTGAGGGCGCTGTTGCCGCGCCGACCGCAGGACTGCATTTCACGCCGCAGCTTGAGGCGGCTTTGCGGGACCGCGGTATTGGAATTCAGCGAGTGACGTTGCATGTGGGCGCGGGCACGTTCCTGCCAGTGAAAGCTGACGACACGACCGATCACCGCATGCATGCGGAGTGGGGCACGATTAGCAAAAAATCTGCCGACGCAATTAACGCCACGCATGCGCGAGGCGGACGCGTCGTAGCGGTCGGCACGACATCGCTCAGGCTGCTCGAAAGCGCGGCACAGGCAGATGGCACGGTGGAGCCGTTCGCGAAGGAAACCGCGATCTTCATAACGCCCGGCTATCGTTTCCGGGTCGTGGATGTCCTGCTGACAAATTTTCACTTGCCGCGGTCGACGCTCTTCATGCTGGTGTCGGCCTTCAGTGGTTTCAATCAGATGAAGCGTGCTTATGCCCACGCGATTTCGAGCGGTTACAGATTCTATTCGTATGGCGATGCGTCGCTTTTGTTTCGGGCTGGCGCTGAGGGTTAAGGTTTAAACGATGTCGCTCCCCAACCATTTTACCCTCCTTGCGCGGGACGGCGCGGCGCGAACCGGCACGCTGACCACGCCGCACGGTGTCGTTCGCACCCCGGCGTTCATGCCGGTCGGCACGCAAGGCGCAATGAAGGGGGTGCACTGGCGCGATGTGCGCGACGCAGGTTCCGATATTGTCCTGGGCAACACCTATCATTTGATGCTGAGGCCGGGGGCCGAGCGTATCGCCAGTCTGGGAGGCCTGCAGATATTCACCGGTTGGGGTGGTCCCATGTTGACCAACTCCGGCGGCTTTCAGGTGATGTCGCTGGCGCAACTGCGCAAAGTCAACGAGCGGGCAGTGACGTTTCGTTCGCACATCGACGGCGCGAGCGTCGAGCTTTCGCCGGAGCGGGCCATCGAGGTGCAGATGCTGCTGGGCTCCGACATCGCGATGCAACTTGATGAATGTGTCCGGCTTCCTGCAGAACGGGCCGACATCGATCGTGCGATGCAATTATCGATTCGTTGGGCGGAACGCTGCAAGCGTGCCTTTGAAAACGCCCCCGCTGGGCGAATGTTGTTTGGAATCGTGCAGGGCGGCGATGCGCCGGATTTGCGGCGTTCCAGTGCTCGTGCCCTGATGGACATCGGCTTTCATGGATATGCGATCGGCGGTCTTGCCGTTGGTGAGCCGCAGAGCGTGATGTTGGCCATGATCGAAGAGGTGGCGCCCGTCCTGCCGGAAGACAGACCTCGCTATCTGATGGGTGTCGGGACGCCGGATGATATTCTCCACGCCGTGGCGCGCGGTATCGATATGTTCGACTGCGTCATGCCGACGCGCAACGGGCGACACGGTGTCGCGTTCACGCGCTTTGGAAGTGTGAACCTGCGCAACGCACGTCATGCCGATGATCCGCGGCCGCTGGATGAAGAAAGTTCATGGCCGCCGGCGCGTAGCTACTCACGCGCCTATCTTCATCATCTTGTGAAGTCTGGAGAAACACTGGGTGCGATGCTGCTTTCGGAAATCAACATCGCTTATTATCAGTGCCTGACGAACGGCATGCGGAACGCTATCGCGGGAGGAAATTTCGCGGAGTTTGCGGAAAGAACGCGAACCGATTGGGCGCGAGGAGATATTTCTCCCCGCTAGATCCGGTTGGCTTGCCGCAAATGCTTAGTTGCAGCCTTTCGTCGAATGCTTCGTGATAAAGCCGTAACCGCAATTCTCGCAGATCCAAAGGTGACAGATTTCGTCTTCCGTCACGAAAGCCGACGCCTCCGCCGCGATGACGGAATCCGCACATGCGGCACACGTGGGAAATTTTCGCTCGCGCCGCGCATGGCCGGGCGAGTCAGACGACGTGACTTCAGCAAGTGCCGACATCGTGATGGCTCCCCTCGGGACGGTCTACGCGAATCCTACACCGTTATGGTGACGAGGGCGCAACATAAATGCGTTAGTTTCAAGAATAATATTTTGCATCGCAATACCAGCATAGAATTTTTTGTTATTCGCAAAGTCGCAAGTGGTCATCACTGACTCCTATCAGGTTGTTTTGATAGGCGTTCTCGACTCTCATCGCGCTCGCTTGCTTGAATATGCCCGTGTGACTGATAAGACTCTTGCAGTCTTAAAAATGGGAGAATGCTAATGGATACGTTAACCAGCGCAAAAGCCGCACATCGCCCGGGGCGGGGCCGTATCTATGACAGCATTGCCGATGCCTTCGGCGATACGCCCCTCGTTCGGTTGAACAAACTGCCGGAACAGCAGGGCGTTAAAGCAACAATTCTTGCGAAACTTGAGTATTTCAATCCTGCTGCCAGCGTGAAAGACCGGATCGGGTCCGCCATGATTTCGGCGATGGAAAAGTCGGGCGTGATCAAGCCGGATACAGTTCTGATCGAACCGACATCGGGCAATACCGGTATCGCACTGGCATTCGTCGCGGCCGCGCGAGGATATCGCCTCAAGCTCGTGATGCCGGAGTCGATGTCGATCGAGCGTCGCAAGATGCTGGCTTTTTTGGGCGCTGAAATCGTTCTCACGCCACCTGCCCAAGGGATGAAAGGTGCGATCGCCAAGGCCGAAGAACTGCTTCAGGCAACCCCGAACGCGGTCATGCCACAGCAATTCAAAAACCTGGCCAATCCGGATGTTCACCGTCGCACGACGGCTGAGGAAATCTGGAACGACACCAACGGCAACATCGATTTTTTCGTCGCCGGCGTCGGCACGGGCGGCACAATTACTGGTGTCGGTCAGGTGCTGAAACCTCGCAAACCTTCTCTGCGTGTTGTCGCGGTCGAGCCGGAGGAAAGCCCGGTGCTTTCGGGTGGCCAGCATACGCCGCACAAAATTCAGGGGATCGGCGCGGGCTTCGTGCCGGACATTCTGGATCGCTCCGTGATTGACGAAATCGTCCAGGTCAACAGTGCGAAAGCCATCGAAACGTCCCGTGCGCTGGCGCGAACGGAGGGTATCCCCGGCGGTATCTCATCGGGCGCGGCGGTCGCCGCGGCGATCGAGATAGGCAAACGTCCGGACAGCGCAGGTAAAACGATCGTGGTGATCGTGCCTTCCTTCGCGGAACGCTATCTTTCCACGGCGCTGTTCGAAGGGATCTGAGCCGCATGACAACCGCAGACGAGAAGCGCCGAATTCTCGAAGCTGTGGATGTTCATTTCGACGAGCAGATCGCAACCACGATCAGATTTTCGTCTATACCAAGTACGCGCGGCGCCGAGGCGCCGTGCCAGGACATGATCGGAGATCTTCTGCGCCAGCGCGGATATGAGGTGGATGATTGGCGCATCGAGATCGACGACCTCAAACATTTGCGCGATTACGGGCCGGTCGAAACTGACTTTTCCAAAGCGCGTACGGTGGTTGGCACGCACCGGCCTGCGGCCGAGACGGAAAAAGCTGGCCGCTCGTTGATTCTTCAAGGGCACTGTGACGTCGTGCCTCCGGGGCCGCTCGATATGTGGCACTCGCCTCCATTTGCGCCGGAGGTCAGGGACGGTTGGCTTTACGGGCGTGGTGCGGGGGATATGAAGTCCGGCACCATTGCCGCGCTTTATGCGCTGGATGCGATCAGTCACGCGGGCCTGAGCCCGGCCGCGCGTATCCATTTCCAGTCCGTCATCGAAGAGGAAAGCACCGGGCTTGGCGCGTTATCGACGATCCAGCGCGGCTATCGGGCAGATTGTTGCCTGATACCGGAACCGACGGACGGTAAACTCATTCGGGCCCAGGTCGGCGTTATCTGGTTCCGCATTAAGGTCAAAGGGCGGCCCGCCCATGTGTTCGAGGCCGGCGCCGGTGCGAACGCGATCAAGGCCGCGTCGTATCTGATCGAGGCGCTCGAAGGGCTCGAGGCCGAATGGAACGCGCGCGCTGCCAGCGATCGTTTGTTCGGTTCGGTCAAGCATCCGCTCAATTTCAATCCCGGCATCATCAAGGGTGGGGATTGGGCTTCGAGCGTTCCTGCCTGGTGCGACCTGGACTGTCGGATCGCGGTTTTGCCCGGATGGAATCTGGACGATTGCCGGAACGAAATCCTGAGATGCGTGGACGAAGCAGCACGAAAGCACGCATACCTTGCGAACAATCCTCCACAGATTGAATGGTCGGGGTTTATGTCGGAGGGGTTCGAACTCACCGGCGCAGAGGATGCCGAAAGTGTGCTGCGCGACGCTTGCGAAAACGGTTACGGAACTTCCCTGCAGGAATTGAAATTCACGGCGATTACCGACACGCGCTATTACGCGCACCAGGGCATTCCGTGCCTGTGTTTCGGCGCGGTCGCCAGACGGATGCATGGTTTCGACGAATGTGTTGAGCTTGAGTCGCTCAAGAAAACGACCCGGACTATTGCTCTTTTTATTGCCGATTGGTGCGGTGTCCAGAGTATCGCTTCGTAGCAATGCGCGCCATTGAGTGGCTTCGTAGAGCGCATTTGCGTTAAATCACATCGTCGCGCTCCATCATTTTTTTGACGAGTTTTCGTAACGCGAACCGGTATCCACCACCGGATCAAGTCCGGCGGCATGCTTCGCTTGAAAACGCTCTAGCGGCTGGTGATACGAAACATCGGCGAATAATCGGGCTGCGTGGTTACCACACCGACAGGCATAACGGGCTGCTTGCTGAGAAGCTCAACCCGGAAATTACCGATAATTTTTGCCAATGCCAGCGTTGCTTCGACCAACGCGAAATGCGAACCGATACACACGCGTGGTCCTACTCCGAATGGCAGATAGGCAAAACGATCCGGCGGCGTACCAGTCATGAAACGCTGCGGCACGAATGCATTGGGATTGTCCCAAAGCTTTTCATGGCGATGCAGCAGCCATGGGGCAATGAAAATAACGTCGCCTTTTCGAACGGGCTTGCCGTCGATCTCGTCGTTGCCTGCGGCGGAGCGGGCGATGAGATAGGCGGGCGGGTAAAGTCGCATCGTCTCGTCGAGCACCGCGCGCGTAAATTTCAATTGATCGGCTGCGGGTTCGCCATCGGCGCTCGCGGTTTTGACTTCCCGTGCAACTTCATCCTGGATCGCTGGATCCTGCGCCAAGAGATAGAGCGCCCAGAACAAGGCTGTGGCCGTCGTCTCATGCCCGGCGAGGATCATCGTTGCGACCTGATCGATGAGATTGTCGTCGGAAAATGCCTGGCCGGTTTCCGGATCGCGCGCCGAGACCATCAGGTCAAACAGATCGCGCGGCGCGGCGTCCGCTCGAGCGACAGCCCGGCGCTCCGTGATCAACATGCGTACGAAGCGCGTCCAGCGGCGCCTGAAGAATGCTCGTGCCACATCCTGCGGGCTCGGCCACCCAAGCGGCAGCAGCAGGTCCAGAAGGTGAGGGCGCGCGAGCCGTGATCCATAGTCGATTACAAAGTTGCGAAGCGCGGGCCCGTGTTCCGCCATGCCGAACGAGAACATCGTTCGTCCGGCGATTTCGAGAGCCATTCGTTGCATGGCTTCGCGCATATCGACGGGACGGTTTTCCACCTCGCGAAGTTCGGCGACCGTTTCATTGGCGACATCCAGCATGTGCGGCACGAGCATGCCGACGGCTCGGGGCGTAAATGCGGGCGCAAGCGTGCGCCGCTGGTGTTTCCAGGTTTTCCCCTCCGCGAGCAGAAGACCTTCGCCGAGCATCGGCTGGAGAACGCGGATACCGGGGGGCGTTCGCGTATAGTTCTCGTAGTTGTCGATAAGGACGTGACGAATGGTTTCCGGGGTGTTGAGAATGAAGCTGCTGCGGCCCAGAAAACGGCCTTGCAGAACGTCTTCCTGATAAGCCCTTTCACCCCAGGTGGCGATGCCGCTCTTGCGGATCTCAAGCATGCGTCTGAACGTCGACATGGTTTGTGGGGCAGGCGCGGGGCGTGGCGGAACAAGCGGCTGGCGCGCGACGCTGGCGTTGTCGATCTCAATCGTGCTCATTGCCTTCAGCTCCGGCTTGGACGTGCCGGCAGATCATATCGGAGCTTCAAGGGCTTTTGAAAGGCGATAAGTGCAAGTCATGCATGGGCGGCATGAATTGGGCGTGCAGTTCTTTGGACAGCTTCGTCTGAAATAAACGACTGCTAACCCGGCAAGCGGCCATGCAAAGGGAGGTCAATGCTTCGTAGAAAAAACGCTGCGCGAAAAATTGTCAGCGCATTCCCATATGATGATTGCCCTGCAACATGTCGGCATAAACTCTAAAGAACAGCCCCCATGCCGTCTGCACACTGCGCATGTGTTCACGCATGATGACGAGCGCCGGATTGGATCGGACTCCCGGATAGGGCAACAACTCGCCATGCGCGCTGGCAACGACCGGCGTGCGATTGAGATCGACCGTTCCCGTTGCTTCGCCCTGTCGAAAAGACAGATGCGCACCGAATTTATAGGCGAGCGCCTTCATGGCCTGGTTTTCCCCGCCGGTGGTGATCCGCAGGGTGTCGTAATCCCGGTTGCGGGCCTCGGTGAGCAGTTGTTCGAACAATGCACTGCCTACACCTTGCCGCCGGACACGCTTCTCAACGCTAAAGGCAATCTCGGGTACGCCGTCCAGCGATCGTTGAGGCGCGTGCAGTTCGGCTGCGCCGTGTACAACTCCATCCTGCAGGTAGGCGATGACGATCGTCCCGTCGCCGAAGCAGCGCGACGCATATGTCTTCACAAACTCTTCGCTGATGCTGCCGTTGAAACGATCATGGCGGCTTTGCGGTTCAAGCCGCAGCAAATGCTCCCGCAGAAGGTGCACTTCGCCGGCCTCTAAAGTCCGGATGCAACCGGTCCCGGACGTGGATCTGATCTTGGCGACGTGGCTCATAACTCTTCTCCTCAGGGTTGCCCTTGAGGACGAATTTATCCCTAGACCATGAATATTGTGCATCGCACCAAATTATTCAAGTGATGAACCGTCATTATAGTAAATTTATACACAAGTAATATCAATAGCTTGAACGAAATTGCAGCTCTCGCCGGCTGAGCCGCCGGTATAAACGCAAATTCTTGTGGCCTCGATTCTTTGAAAAACCGCTCCCAAAGTCGGAACAAGGATTTGCAGGCTCTGGCAGCCAACGGTATCGACGCCAAGGCTTTGTCGGCATCTTGTCGCCCCACGCCGAAGCCTCGTTTGGGTCGATAACTCTCCCGCACCGCTAAAAACAGAGGATAACAGCAAGATAATGAGTGCGGTGGCGGCTTTATTCGTGAGGTCCGTCGCGTTTGTTTGCGTTTCCCAATACTGTACGAACGCACAACTCACTATGAACAGGACACAAAATGCCTACCCAGATGACGAAATCCCAGTTGATCGAAAAAATTGCTGGCGAAAGTGAATTGGCCAAAAAGGACGTGAAGGGCGTTTTGGAAACGCTCGCCACGATCGGCTACAAAGAGCTGAAGAAATCCGGCGTCTTCCTCGTTCCTGGCTTTGCCAAGTTTGTCGTCATCAAGAAGCCCGCCACGAAGGCACGCAAGGGCACCAACCCCTTCACGGGCGAGCCGATGATGTTCAAGGCCAAGCCGGCCCGAAAAATCGTCCGAGCGCGCCCCGTCAAAGCCGCAAAAGACGCAGTATAAAGCAAGGGCCCTTCGGGGCCCTTATTTATACGGGGGACTGAATGGACAAGAAGACGATGCGCGAGGAGGCAGAACGCCTCATGCGTGAGGCTATGGAACGCAAGAACATCGTCGTAAAGCAGGGCAATACGCGCATCGAAGCGATATGCGGCAAGTGCGGCGCACCCAATCGCGTTTCCGCGCCGAAAGGTGTGAACCGCGCGCCATTCACCTGCAAGGAATGCGGACAGAAGCAGGAAACGCTTTAGCAGTCCGCGGATAGGGCCCCATTAGCCTGTTGCAGGCCTTATAACGCCCGATCGTCCAGTCAGTCCCGAAAAAGCGGCAGCCTATCGGCGTCAAGCCACGGTTTTTGCGCAGGTTTTCTGTTCAAAGCCCGATTCCGAGCGCCCCGGCTATTGACCGGGGAGGACCCGCCCCCTACACAGCGCGGCGAGTGAGCGCGTAGCTCAGGTGGTAGAGCACGTGACTTTTAATCATGGGGTCGAGGGTTCGAGTCCCTCCGCGCTCACCATGCAAAATCCATTTTGCGCCGAACACTTCTGATCCGCGCGGCGAGCGTTCCGGGCATCGAACGCCCAGCCTGTTCCGATGGTTCGATTGATGTGAGCCCGTCGCCGATCTTCCATTGCTGCCGATCTGCCAACCGACGCGATGCTTTGGCGTAGCGGCGGCGACGATCACGTCCGTTTGATTTTATAAAAAAAACCAGGCAACGGCGATAAAAATCATAAATTTCAAATCGTTACATAAAATTAAATAACAATTTTGGCGTCGAAATCTCAATATTAATTATATTGAACTGTTGAATAATAAAAATATTTAATCCATGGTATTTAATGTTCAGTTGCAAATATCAGGGTGTTGCGTATGCGTGATGACAACAAAGAACTGCAGATTAACGGCGAGCTCCCGCTGGATGATGATCGCCGGAAATTCCTTGCTGCTTGCGGGAAGTTCGCAATCGTTACCCCTCCGGCGCTCACGGTCTTGCTTTCAACGTCACTGACTTCGACGGCGATCGCTCAGTCCGGAGGCACCAGCAGCAATCCTCCTCCAGCCAATAATCCGCCCAGCGGCGGTGGAGGCGTGGGCTGGCTTCAGCGGCTGCTTGGGCTTTAGCGTTTCGGACTTCAGCGCGCGTTAAAGTGATAGTTGACGCCTAGCTTCACGACTTGAACGGTCTGATCGATATCGCTGCGGACCAATCCATTGAGAATGGATAGGTTGAGGCGGTCTTTGCCGAAGTCGTAATACTGATATTCGGCTTTTGCCGACCAGTTGTTGGCGAAGCCCCATTCCATGCCGGCACCGATCGTCCAGCCTGAAACGGTTTTGTCGAGCGCGCCGGTCGACGAGAGCGCGAAGGACGGCACCGCAATGGTTTGCGTATGTGTTTGCTCAGTCCAGGCGCCGCCGCCTTTTACGAAGAGCAGTACGTTCTGATAGGCGTAGCCGACACGCCCCGTGGCGCTGCCGATCCAATGCATATTGGTGTCGTAGCGAAAAACTGCAGGGATGGCTGGCAGGCCTGCCGGAGCGCCATTGAACACACCTCCGCCTTTGATGTCCGTTCGTGAGAGATCGCCTTCGACGCCCAGCACGAAGCTTCCGAACTGCCAGTTCCAGCCGGCTTGCGCGCCGCCGAGGGCACCGCTTGGCCGCACGGCGAGCGAGAAGGGTCCGGCTCCGAAACCGACATCGCCGAATGGGTCGGTATAATTGGTGTCCGCTTTGCCCCAGCCGACGTGGCCACCCGCATAAAAGCCGGACCAGTCGAATACAGGGCTCAAAACAGGTGTGTGAACCGGGGCGATGCCAAGGTCGGCCGCGGAAGCCATACCGGTTGTGAAAATTTGCAGAATAAAAATAGACGCAAAATAAAAGCGCATTGGGATCCCCCAATCCCTTGAAACACACGAGCGGCTTTTTGACAACGTCGCGGGCCGGCCGCTCGGCGGTTTCTGCTTTTACTGTGACGATTTGGTTACGTGACGCAAACGCGCAGCAGCGATCACGGCACCTCGTTACGGATGTCCTGCATGGCAGCCTGCGGCGGGTTCATCGATGCCGGCAAGGGCAGGGCAACGCGACGAAAACCAATCAGCTCCGCAGTCCGGATACCGGTTTCACGCCAGAACGTGAAGGCGTTGATACGTGAGTTTTCCAAAATCGCGATGGCCACGGCAGACAGGAACGGCAGGCTCTGGAGGATGAGAACACCAGCAAAGATATAGATTTCGGTAATCTGCTTTTGCGCGTTGGTTACGACCAGCACGGCGCAGCCGACCCACAGCAGGACGCAGATCACTGCCTCCCAGAAGGCCTGAAACTCGACCGACATCCTGGAGAGACCGCCTTTCGAGGTACGGGCGAAGGGCAGGTGCTCAGTGATCAGGCCATTGGCGACCGCACGGGACACAGTCCATTGCACCGACATCGCTGCGACCATCGCGCCGAGCATCTGTCCGATGCTGACCCGAACGCGTAGGCGATACAGCGTCAGAAAATGGATCGCCGAAACCAGGAACGACGCAATGATTGGCAGGGTCAGGATCTTATCGGGAATGGCGATGTCCGCGAACGCGACAATCGGAACCCAGATAAGATTGAGAATGGCCACCACGACGCCCAGGCTTTCGGCGCCGAGCCAGTTCAACCAGCCCAACGAGAACTCGCGCTTCTGATCCTGGCTGAGGCGGCTTGCCCCGGGCAGGAAGCGGCGCCAGTGCTTCTTGACGATCTGAAAGCCACCATAGGCCCAGCGGTGCCGCTGTTTGCGAAATGCTTCATAAGTGTCGGGTAACAGGCCGAAACCATAGCGCTTATTGGTGTAGTGCGTGGTCCAGCCGTGCTCGATGATGGCAAGGCCGAGATCGGTGTCCTCACAGATCGTGTCGCCCGCCCAGCCACCAGACGTGTCCATGGCGGTGCGGCGGATCAGGCACATCGTACCGTGAACGATAATGGCATCATGCTCGTTGCGCTGAACCATGCCGATGTCGAAGAAACCCGCGTATTCGCCGTTCATGATGTAGTGCATCAGCGACCGGCCACCGTCGCGGTGGTCCTGGGGCGCCTGCACGAGACCCACAAGCGGATCCGCGAAAGCGGGAACGAGGTCTCGTAGCCAATCGGGGGTGACGACATAGTCCGCATCGATGACGCCAATGATTTCGGCGTCAGAAGCTGTGCGCGCCATGGCGATCTTGAGTGCGCCGGCCTTGAAGCCCTGCACCTTCTCGGCGTTGATGAAGACGAAACGCTCACCGAGCATTCGGCAATGATCCTGAATCGGTTGCCAGAACGCGGGGTCGGGCGTGTTGTTGATGATCACGACGCATTCGAAGTTCGGATAGTCCAGGCGGGCGACCGCATCGAGGGTCTGTTTCAGCATCTCGGGCGGCTCGAAATAAGCCGGGATATGGATGGACACTTTGGGAAACACGCCATCCGCCGGAGCGGGCAGGCCGTTTTCGATCAGTCGCCGGGGCTTGTTGCCGAAGGCCACCGTGGCGATCTCTTCAATTCTAGCCATGGCGATCACGATCAGCGGCACAAGTAGACACAGCCCAAGCGTCAGCGCGAAGGCTGATCCGAAAACGAAGTAGTGTTCATTCCAGTAAGCAAACACCGTTGCCGCCCATGCGCCGACACCGCTCGCGGTTGCCGAAAGGACGATGGCTTGAGGGACCGTCGGGCGAGCCAGGCGGAGTATGGGCAACGACAACAGAATGCCGACCAGGAGCGCGATGGTCGCCAGTTTCCAGTAGTCGGGATCAACAACAGGGCCGGACCACGCGAATTTCGGTTCGCGTGACGCATTCAAAATCCCCCAGTAAGGCCCAACGCCACCTTCGAAAAACTTCCACGGCTGATCGATGGCCTCGACGATATTGTATTCCATGCCGATAGCTTCGGCGCGGCTGACGAAGTTCCGCAACGTGACCGCCTGCTCGAATGGTCCGGGATTGCCGTCCTTGAGATTGTAACCGGCGCTCGGCCAGCCGAATTCCGCGATCACGATCCGCTTGCCGGGGAACGCGTCGCGAAGCTTCTGGTAGATGATCATGGCCTGATCGACGGCCTGCTTGTCCGAGAAGCCTTCCCAGTAAGGCAAGATATGCGCGGCGATGAAATCGACCGACGACGCCAGCTCGGGATTCTCAATCCAGATATTCCAGATTTCGCCAGTCGTGACCGGCACATTGGTCGACTTCTTCACACGCTGGATCAGCTTGATCAGGTCTTCGACCTTCTGTTCACCTCGGTAGATCGTTTCGTTGCCGACGACGATCCCGTTGACGTTGCTGTTGTGCTTGGCCAGATCGAGCTGCCGCCTGGATTTCCCGCTCGTTGCGGTCGACATTCTTGTCGATCCACGCGCCGACCGTAACCTTCAGGCCGACCTCGTTGGCGATGGGAGGCACCATCTCAACGCCGCCGGTCGAGGAATACAGACGGATCGCCTTGGTCAGCGGCGCAAGCGTCTTAAGGTCGGCGCGAATTTTGGCGGCGGTTGGAATGTTGTCGACGTCGGGATGTCCGGTGCCGTCGAAGGGGGCATAGGAGACGCTGGGCAGCACGCCCTTGAAATCGGGAGCGTCCTGGTTATCGCGAAGTAAACCCCAGAGCCCAGCATGAACAGCTGTTACACAAAACAGGACGGCGACAACTGCACGCATTCTCGACTCGGACCATTGGGACCGTATTGTCAGGATGCGAACCCGTCCCCGAGGGCTCGCTCAGGGCAATGGCAATTGTCCCAAGACAGCTACGCTACAGCTTAGCTAAAGACAGCCTACCTATGCCACGCTTTTTAACAACTCGTATGACGAAATGGCGTTTTGAGGGCGCAACTTTCTCGCAACCGCTATTATTGGCAATCGTTCCTTGCCGCAGCGATTTTTATTTTGCGGGCGCCGCGGGGGCGGGCGCAGTTGGCGCCGGAGCTGTTGGAGCTGGCGTTGCCGGGGCTGGAACGGCAGCAGACTGCGGCTGCGCGGCGGGATTGATCCAGCAGGCGTGAACCCGCGCCGTCAGGCTATCGGGGGTCTTGGAATCGATGGTTCCACCAAACCGCGTCAAACAGCGGAAAGCGGCCTGCACCTGACCGCCCGGACAGCCGAAACGATCGTAGAGGTCGAGATGGCGAAAAGCCGTATCGAGATCGTCGCGCCACATTAACCCGACAACCCGGCGCCCCAACCAGACGCATTCGGGATTGCCGGCAGGACCGTTGATCGCCTGGGCTGCCTCGGCATATTCGTCGGTCTTGCGCTGACTGTCTTTGGCGGCATCTGCCGCAGCTGCCGCCGGCGGCTTCTGTGTTTGATCCTGCGGCCGCAGATCGCCGCTTTGAGCCATCGCGCTGCCAGCGCCGATCATCAGGACTGCGCAGGGTACGACAACGGCGCGAACAACCGCGTGACGAAACTCAGACAGCGAACAACACATGAATTCCCCGACAATCTCGATGCAGCACGGCCGACGCTGGCTTTACCACGTGATGCCGTGAAAATTGGTCCCGAATGCGGCGGACAGTTTTCCGTCGCACACCGATTCACATGACGGACATTTTGAATTTTGTCCAGCAAAGTCGGAAGTTTATGGCAGCGAGAATGAAAAAGGCCGAGCGAAAAAGGTTGAAAGGGTAAATCGGCCGGCTCCAGGCCGCCGGTCCGAATGCCGATTGGTTGGCAAGCCAGGATTTGGAACACGATCCGGAACACGATCAGGCCCGTCAGGCCAGAACTCTGTTTGAAACCGGCTCGCGGTCCGGTACGGGGCTTGGCAGACACGCGACGAACGGCTAATCGACCGATGTATCCGGAGGAGGGGGACCGATTTCAGTTCGTACGCCGTTGGCGCTTCTCCTGGTTTCCCTTGGTGTCATTTTTGCCGTCTGGTGGTGGCTTGCCACACCCGTCACGCTTTCGCGCGCGCCGATTGACCCGGCAGCTAAAGCTCGAATGCGTGTCTTACGCGCCCTTCCGTGGCGCTCAAAACCCGCTTGATCCATCCCTGCACATCGACGCCGCGCAGATCGCGCAGGATCTTGAGCAATTGGCTCAGATCACCAACTGCGTCCGAACCTATTCGGTCGACAATGGTGTCGACCAGGTTCCTGCCTTGGCCGAGAAGGCCGGGCTCAAGGTGATCCAGGGAATTTGGCTCGGATCCAGCAAGGTCAAAAACCGGCAGCAGATCGAAACCGCCGTAGCGCTCGCAAAGGCGTTTCCAAACGTCATAACGTCGGTCGTCGTCGGAAACGAAGTGCTGCTGCGGGGAGAGATGACGGCCTCCGACCTTGCCGTCCTGATCAGGCAGGTGAAGGCGCAGGTGCAGGTGCCAGTCACGTATGCCGATGTGTGGGAATTCTGGCTACGCTATCGTGAAGTTTACGACGCGGTGGATTTCGTGACGATCCACATTCTGCCTTACTGGGAAGATTTTCCCATTCGCGCCAGATACGCCGCCGCGCACGTCGATACGATCCGCAAACGCATGGCGGTCGCGTTCCCCAACAAGGAAATCCTTATCGGCGAAACCGGCTGGCCGAGTACGGGCCGGATGCGGGAGGGAGCGCTTCCGTCGCGCACCAATCAGGCGCGTGTGGTTTCTGAAATTCTCGATCTGGCAAAGAAAGAGAACTTTCGCGTCAACTTGATCGAGGCCTACGATCAGCCGTGGAAGCGGCGGCTCGAAGGCACGGTTGGCGGATATTGGGGTTTAATCAGCGAAGACCAGCGGGCCTTGAAGTATCCGCCCGGTCAGCCGATCAGCAACTATCCGTTCTGGAAACTCCAGATGGCGGGCGGGTTTGTTCTGTGTCTGATGGTTTATATGGCGGCCTTCTTCAAATCGCGACGACGGCCGTGGTCTCCGCGCCGCTCATCCTGGGTAGCCGTGGCCATTTCTGCGACGACGGCTGGAGCGCTTGTTGGCCTGGGTGCCGACAAGATGATCTATGAAAGCCTCGGGATCGGTGGCTGGCTGCAATGGGGGTTACTGCTGGCCGCGGGTATCCTGGCTCCCATGCTCTCGGCCACCGCGTTGATGTCTGGCCGCTCGCTCCCGACGTTTCTGGAAATTCTGGGACCGCGCGCCAGCCGAACGGATTCGTTGCTGACGACGGCAATTGGCATTATTTTGATCGTCACCGTGTTGATCGCCGCTGAAACCGCGCTTGGATTTGTCTTCGATCCGCGTTACCGCGACTTTCCCTTCGCCACGTTGACCATGGTCGTCGTGCCGTTCCTGACCTTGGTGATTTTGAATCGCCCGGCAGACGGCAAAAGGCCGATCGCGGAATCTGCTTTCGCCGGCGTTCTCGGCCTGTCGGCGCTGTACATCGCCTTCAACGAAGGGGCCAACAATTGGCAGTCGCTATGGACTTGCGGAGCCTACGTCCTGCTCGGCGTTACGCTGTGGCAGGCGCGGGCCGTGCAAACCCAAGAATAAGTAGACCCACGGCGATACCGCACAATCCGATGTTATAGAGCACGATCCCGAAACACACGGCGATCAGACCGAGTGTCAGCGTGACGATCGACGGTCTGACCATATGCAGCGTTGCGATAACCAGCGCAGTAACACCGAAAACCGAATTGCGAAACAGCGTTGTGACGAGCAGCCGTGTCTTGCAAAGCATGGTTTGCAGGCCGGCATCGCAGGCCAGCGCAACCGGCGAATATTCGATCGCCATATAACGAAGATACAGCGCATAGCCGACGGCTAGAAAACCGACGATCAGAAGCCACTGCACCTCTAATGCGGAAAGGCGAAAGGGGTCTTTTTTCATGCGCGGAATATGGTTCGGAACGACGTGCGTGGCAACAGGCTTAGCAACAGCCTTGGATGTCGATCAGTCACGATGAACAGGCCGCTGCTGTCAGAATGCGCTTCAGCGTGGCACGTCAGGATCTAAGACTGGCGAGAAATCCTGACGAAGAACCCAACGGATGCGCCGGGGCAATAGCCGGTTGAAGTTGTGAGGATTCGTCGCGTGGCAGCCGCTTCGGCGCGGCTCGCTTCCGCGCGGGATGCGGAGCGTTCAACTCCTCGGGCGTTGCCTTTAACGCCAAGCGCTGGCCATCGAAAATCGCCGTTTCGCACGCGCGGCCATTCTCCGCGAGCGCGGCGCAAATCTTGGCAGCGGAAGCGGCATCGCTCAGCGGACCTGCAACCAGCCGCAATTGTAGACCCAGTCCCGTTCGCCGCTCTTTGATGACCATAATCGGATGGAGCAGCGACATCAGTGCCGGATTGGTCTTGCTGACACCCTGCCAAAGCGCGCGCAAGTCCATCGATCGAATTCGCCGCGCCGAGATCCACGCCAAACTCCGTCCGCTGAACAGCAGTTTCGGTGGCGTTAGCATCCGCCATCGCGTTGGTTTCCGGTGGGACGGAAAGCGAAGATACGACAGATGATTGCCCCGACATCTTGTCGGCATCGAGCGCTACAACGGGCGGAATGGAGCGAGGTTCAACTCGCGTGGACGTCGCCTGATCCGACGATAGGGGACCATCGGGCGAAGCCATAGGTTCTGAAACCTCAGGCTCTTTGGACGCCGGCGCGGAGGCGACCGTGGATTTCTGCTCAGTTGATCCGGCCGCCGACGTTGTCTCGACCGGAGAGGGCGCGGCCGACACGGACGCCGGGCTTTGTGGGGCAAACGGTAACGGAGCGATGACCGATTGTGGCTGGTTCACGATCTGGGCTGCAGAGGATACCACCAGCGATCCTGCAGGCGCCTGACGGGCAATCGAGCCGGTTACGGAATCCAGCCCTTGCTCGAGGGTCGTGACCCGGGCGTAAAGCCGGTCGCGATCTCCGTTCAACGTATCGATCGCCAAGGACAACCGTCGGGTCTCGGCCCGATCTTCCTTGGTGAGCTGCTGGACCAGCTGCGTCTGTTGAAAGAGATCCACAGAGCTTGCGGGACCACGGCTTGCGCCGTCGGGAATATGGGCTGCGTAGAACGCAGCAACGAGTGCGCCAACCGCCATTGCGCCCCAGGATGCCAATTGCCACAGCATATGCGTGTTCAATTCGCGCTCTTCGGCGAGGAGATTCGCGAGCCAACCCTGACTGTTGCCGGCGGTGGTACCGGTGAGCTGGTTTCGGACGTTTGCCATATGGAACGCGCTATGCCCCCTTAAGGCGAATGCAGCTGAACCATATTGTACCTCTAATGGCGCACATCTTCCCAGCCGCAATTCGCGCCGACCGGCAGCGAATCACAGAAAAAAGGTTAACAGATACAGGGTTGTCCTGCGTTGCCATCGACAGCGGCAGCAAAAGCCTTTTGTCGGTTTGCAGGCTCGGCTATGACCCGGCCCGGATGCAATTTTTGCAGGGATTCAAATGACCGGCAGGACCAATCTGACCATCGTTCTTGCGGCCGGCGAGGGCACGCGAATGCGGTCGTCGCTGCCGAAAGTGCTCCATCCGGTCGCCGGCCAGCCTTTGCTCTTTCATGTTCTTGCCGCCGCTCCCCAAGGTCCCGGCTCGTCCCTGGCCGTCGTGATCGGTCCCGATCACCAAACCGTTGCACAAGAAGCAAAACGCGCACGGCCGGACGTGCAGACTTTCACTCAGAAAGATCGTCTCGGGACCGCCCATGCGGTTCTTGCCGCCCGCGAGGCCATCGAGCTGGGCGCGGACGATCTGTTGATTGCCTTCGGCGATACGCCGCTGATCACGTCGGACACATTCCAGCGGTTGCGCGCGCCGCTGACGGATGGGGCTGCATTGGTTGTCCTGGGTTTCCGAGCGGCCGATCCCACCGGCTACGGACGGCTTCTGGTGGAAGGGGATCGGCTCGTCGCGATCCGCGAGCAGGCCGACGCCAGCGTCGAGGAAAGGAAGATCCCGCTCTGCAATGCCGGGGTTATGGCTTTCGACGGGCGGCTGGCGCTGAAGATCATTGAAAAGATCGGTCGGGCAAACAGCAAGAACGAGTATTATCTCACGGATGCAGTGGCTATCGTTCGCGAGCTTGGATTGAAAGCGGTCGTCATCGAAACCGGCGAGGATGAAGTGCGAGGCATCAATACCAAGGCCCAATTGGCTGAAGCCGAACAGGTGATGCAGCAGCGTTTGCGAAAGACGGCGCTTGAAGCAGGCGTGACGATGGTCGCGCCCGAGACGGTCTATCTTGCCGCCGACACCGTTTTCGGGAAGGACGTTACGATTGAACCGTTCGTGGTGATAGGCCCCGGCGTGAGCATCGCAGACGGCGCTGTCATCCATTCATTTTCTCACATCGCCGGTGCATCGATCGGCGCGAAGGTCTCCGTTGGGCCATATGCACGGCTTCGGCCGGGCACATCGCTGGGAGATGGCGCGCGCATTGGAAATTTCGTCGAGGTCAAGGCTGCGACGATCGAGGCGGGGGCGAAAGCCAATCATCTCTCTTACATCGGCGACTCTCATGTCGGCGCTAACGCGAATATCGGCGCGGGCACCATTACCTGTAATTATGACGGCTTCGACAAGCATCGCACAGAGATCGGCGCTGGTGCGTTCATTGGTTCCAACTCGTCGCTCGTTGCGCCCGTCAAGATCGGGAAGGGCGCATACGTGGGTCCGGGTCTGTCATTGCCCGCGACGTGGCTGATGACGAACTCGCGGTCGAGCGCAGCGAGCAGGTCGCGCGCGTGGGCTGGGCAAAGAGATTTCGCGAAAAGAAGCTTCTTAACAGAAAGCCCAAGGCGTAAAGTCGATGCTCCGGCTTAACGCAGTCGATTCAACATAACGATTAAGCCTGTCTCAATTCGCAACAATTATTGAGCCCGGCAATATGCTATTTCTCGATAGAGATTAACTGCTAACGACAGACGCCCGATTCACAGGCCGGGAATACCTAAAGCCAGCAACCTATTTGGAGAGACTGATCCGCATGTGCGGTATTGTCGGAATTCTGGGGCGTGGTCCGGTTGCGGATCTTTTGGTCGATTCCCTGAAGCGTTTGGAATATCGGGGTTATGACTCCGCCGGCGTCGCGACGCTCGAGGGCGGACACCTTGAGAGACGGCGCGCCGAGGGCAAACTCAAAAATCTCGAGGCGCGTCTCAAATCGTCCCCCCTTCAGGGGCATATCGGCATTGGCCATACACGGTGGGCGACGCACGGGAAGCCAACTGAAAACAACGCGCATCCACACGCCGGCGATAACGTGGCCGTGGTCCACAATGGCATCATCGAGAATTTTCGCGAGCTGCGCGCGATGCTGGAAAAGCAGGGCGCCTTGTTCAAGAGCGAAACCGACACCGAAGTCGTGGCGCACCTTGTTGATTCGTATCTCGCCAAAGGATTGACGCCCGAGGACGCGGTGAAAGCCGCCTTGCCGCAATTGCGCGGCGCCTTCGCGCTCGGCTTCATATTCAAGGGACACGATAATCTGATGATCGGGGCGCGAAAGGGTTCGCCGCTTGCGATCGGCTTTGGCGATGGCGAAATGTATCTCGGTTCGGATGCTATTGCGTTGGCGCCCTTCACCGACACCATCAGCTATCTTGAGGATGGCGATTGGGTCGTGATGACCCGCGAGTCCTCCGTGGTGCGCAACGAGCAGAACGGAATCGTCCGCCGCGAAGTTTTAAAGTCCGGGGCATCGAGCTTCCTCGTCGACAAGGCCAATTATCGTCATTTCATGGCGAAAGAAATCCACGAGCAGCCCGAGGTCGTCGGACATACGCTGGCGCGTTATGTCGATATGGCGACCGGTCGCATCTCGCTGCCTCTCAACCTGCCATTCGATTTCCGGAACATCGAGCGCATTTCCATTACGGCGTGCGGCACCGCGAGCTATGCCGGTTACGTCGCCAAATATTGGTTCGAGCGGCTGTCCCGTTTGCCGGTGGAAATCGATGTCGCATCGGAATTCCGCTACCGGGAGGCTCCGCTGCGCAAGGGCGATCTCGCGATCTTCATCTCGCAATCGGGCGAAACCGCCGACACGCTGGCCGCTCTTCGCTATGCCAAGGAGCAGGGGCTGCATACGCTGTCGGTGGTTAACGTACCGACATCGACCATCGCGCGGGAAAGCGAAAGCGTGTTGCCGACGCTCGCAGGACCGGAAATCGGTGTTGCGTCGACCAAAGCATTCACCTGCCAGTTGACCGTTTTGGCTGCTCTAGCCATCGCGGCAGGCCGGGCGCGGGGCATTCTCTCCGACGACGACGAAAACAAACTGGTTCATGGATTGATCGAAGTGCCGCGGCTGATGGCCGCAACGCTCGCGATTGAACCGCAGATCGAAAAGCTCGCGCGGGATATCGCCAAAAGCAAGGACGTGCTCTACCTCGGCCGGGGCACCAGCTATCCCCTGGCACTCGAAGGCGCGCTGAAGCTGAAAGAAATCTCCTATATTCACGCCGAAGGCTACGCAGCCGGGGAGCTGAAGCATGGACCGATCGCACTGATCGATGAAAATATGCCGGTTGTCGTGATCGCACCCTATGATCGCGTGTTCGAGAAAACCGTATCGAACATGCAGGAAGTTGCTGCGCGCGGCGGCAAAATCATTTTGATGACCGACGCGAAGGGTGCAGCGGAAGCGGCGATGGAGTCGCTTGTAACAATCACGCTTCCCGATATGCCAGCAACGGTCACGCCGCTGGTGTACGCCATTCCTGTGCAGCTTCTCGCCTATCACACAGCGGTCATTATGGGCACCGATGTTGACCAGCCGCGGAACCTGGCAAAATCCGTAACGGTCGAATAATCGACCGTTACGCCCGAATTCAATGCAATCGAGCTGTGCTGTCTGCGGCCGGAAATTGCTCGAAGCGTTTCAAAACCTGCTATGATGGCACCGTCGCAAATTGTGACTACACTGCGGCATGTTATTTTCAAATGATCTGGACCCAGAATGACTTCGACTGAAAAGCCGCCGAAGCTCTTGCTCGGTGAAGTAGCTCCCGTGCCGCCGCCGGAAGCTCCGCGTGGTTTCATGGGGCGAGTCAGAAATTATTTTCTGACTGGATTAATTGTGGCTGGCCCGGTCGCCATCACCGCCTATCTGACCTGGTGGTTCGTGACTTGGGTCGACGGTCTCGTTCGCCCGTTCATTCCGCAAGACTACAGACCGGAGACCTACCTGCCGTGGGGCATTCCCGGCTCGGGGCTGGTGGTTGCCTTCCTTGCGCTCACGCTCCTGGGATTTCTCGCGCACAACCTGATCGGCCGTACCTTGGTCGATTTGGGGGAGCGGTTGTTGGGGCGCATGCCTGTCGTGCGAGCGATTTACCGCGGCCTCAAACAGGTCTTCGAGACCTTGTTCTCCGGGAACGGATCGAGCTTTCGGAAAGTCGGCCTCGTCGAGTTTCCATCGCCCGGCATGTGGTCAATCGTTCTGATCTCGCAAACGCCGGGCGGCGATGTCGCCGCAAAGCTTCCGGGTCAGAAGGAATATATTTCGGTGTTCCTGCCGTGCGCACCCAATCCGACAACGGGCTTCTTCTTTTATGTCCCCAAAGCCAGCGTCATTGAGATCGATATGAGTGCCGAGGATGCCGCAACGCTGATCATGTCGGCCGGTGTGGTGCAGCCCGGCGGCGATCCCAGTAAGAAAACGGCGCTGACGGATTTGGCCGAAGCCGCGCGGGCGGCGAAACTGGAGCCATCTTCACCCGTGGAAGCTGCTCATTCGAATTAAGCGAACTGAAAGCGTGACGAAACCGGCTCAAGTGCCCGGACGAATGGAAAATAGCTATCCCGCGCCGAGAAGTGGAATCGCTTCGTCGCGCTCGAACAAATAGAGCAGGCTTCTCAGAGCATCGCCCTGAGATCCCTTGAGTTTGGGATTCTCTTTCATGATGCGTAATGCTTCGTCGCGCGCTTGAGCGATCAACTGGGCGTGAATTTCCGGTCTTGCGATCCGGTAGCCGGGAAGGCCGCTTTGTCTGGTGCCGAGAACATCGCCTTCGCCACGCAGCTTCAAATCCTCCTCCGCGATGCGGAAGCCATCAGTCGTATCGCGGATGACACGCAGTCTTGCCTGTGAAATTTCGCTGAGCGGCTCCCTGTAAAGTCAACAGACACGTCGATGCCTCGGAGCCGCGTCCAATACGCCCGCGCAGTTGATGGAGCTGAGCGAGCCCGAACCGCTCGGCGTTTTCGACCACCATGATCGTTGCGGCGGGGACATCGACACCCACCTCGATCACCGTTGTTGCGACCAGAAGGCTTATCTCGCCCGAGGCGAATTGGGCCATCACACGATCTTTCTCGGTTCCTTTCATTTTTCCATGAACGAGACCGACGCGATCGCCGAAGCGGCCCTTGAGGGAAGCGAAGCGCTGCTCGGCATCGATCAGAAAATCGATCTTTTCGGATTCCTCGACCAATGGGCAGACCCAGTAAACACGCTTGTTGCCTTCCAGCGCGCGGCCGACCGCATCGATAACTTCATTCAACCGGTTCGAAGGTACTGCGCGGGTGTCGATCGGTTGCCGTCCCGCAGGCTTTTCGCGGAGTTCGGATATCTCCATGTCCCCGAAATATGTCAGCACCAACGTTCGAGGGATAGGCGTTGCACTCAACACCAGCACGTCGACCGCCGCGCCTTTGCCGGTCAGCGCCAGCCGTTCGCGCACACCGAAGCGGTGTTGCTCGTCGACGACCGCCAGCGCCAGCGCCTTGAACACGACATCGTCCTAAATCAGGGCATGAGTTCCAACGATCAGATCGATCTCTCCGGCCGCCAGCCGCGCCAGAATGTCCCGCCGCTCTTTTCCCTTCTCCCGTCCCGTGAGAATGGCGGCACGAACCCCGGCCTGCGCCGCCAGAGGCGCGATGGTTTTCAGATGCTGCCGCGCAAGGATTTCCGTCGGCGCCATCAAGGCGGATTGCTTTCCGGCCTCTGCAACCGCAGCGGCCGCCAGCAAAGCGACGACCGTCTTGCCGGATCCGACGTCGCCTTGAAGCAGGCGCAGCATACGAAGCGGCTGGTTGAGATCTTCCGCGATCGCCGCCACGGCTTGCTGTTGTGAGCCTGTCAACGCATAAGGCAGCGCGTCGATGATCTTGCGGCGCAGGTGTCCGTCCCCCGTATGTCTCGCACCGGCGGGGCGGCGCAACTGCGCGCGTACCAACGCCAGCGCCAACTGCCCTGCCAGAAGCTCGTCGTAGGCAAGCCGCGACCAAAACGGGCCGCTCGGGAGAATATCGGTCAGATCGTTCGGTATGTGGACGCGGCTGAGCGCGTCCTTGAACGATGGAAAACCGCAACGGCTCAGCACGTCGGGGCTAATCCATTCCGGCAGATCCGGAAGCTTTTGCAGAGCCTGGCCGATTGCACGGCGGAGCGATCCCAGCGCCAGTCCCTGCGTCAAGGGATAGACCGGTTCGATCAGCGCGAGGTTAGCAAGTCCGGCTTCGTCGACCACGCGATCGGGATGCACGATCTGCAACGTGCCGTCGAATATCTGTGTCGTGCCCGATACGAAGCGCCGCTCGCCGACCGGCAGGAGTTTTTCGACGTAACCAGGCTGAGCGCGAAAGAACGTCAGCACCACATCGCCCGTGTCGTCGCTCGCATAGACGAGGTAGGGAGCTCGCGAACGGCCAGGCGGCGAGGGGCGATGGCGGTCGACCGTAACATCCAACGTGACGACAGTTCCGGCGGCGACATCCTTGATCTTGGGCCGCGCCCGGCGGTCGATCACGCTCGACGGCAGATGCAGCAGCAAATCGACCAGCCGTGGCGTCTCATCCGCGCCAAGCAGGTAGCGAAACAATTTATCCTGTTTGGGGCCGACGCCGGACAGGCTCGTGACCGGCACAAACAGCGGGTTGAGACGTTCAGGTCGCATCGGTACCGACTCGAAAAAATAAAGCGGATGCTCGCTTTTGCATGGCCCGAATGCAACGCAAAGAGAGTTACTGACATCCACGAAAGCGGACGCTATATCAAGCCGCCCGGCATGTCCGGGCTTTTGGCGTTCAACCAGGGTTTGGGTATGACGGGTACGACACGATCGAGCGATGGGCTTAACGAACGGCGCAAGCGGTTGCTTTATCGCTGCTGGCATCGCGGTACGCGCGAAATGGATTTGATTTTGGGGCGTTTCGCCGATGCCCATATCGCCGATCTGACGGAGACCGAACTCGACGAACTGGAACGGCTGGGCGACCTCCCGGATCCTGACCTCTATTCAGCTTTCAGCGGGGCGCGTGACATCCCGGACGAATTCGCCCACGGGATTTTTCTCCGAATTAAATCCTTTCGCGCGACGGAACCGGAGGCATGAGCAAACCCTCCGCTATGCGCTCGCCCGTTGAACGGCTGACGCCGGATTCGCCCTTGATGCTCTCCAATGTGGCGGAAGGCGCCGAAGGTCTGATCGCGTCGGATCTCGCGCGCGCCGTCGCCGCCAAACCCAATCCGCCTTCGGTCAGTCTTGCGGTGGTTTGCCGCGACGGACCGCGCATGGCTCAACTGGCGCGAGCGCTCGAATTCTTTGCCCCTGATCTGCCGGTGCTGCAGTTTCCAGCCTGGGATTGCCAGCCTTATGACCGCGTCTCGCCCCATGGTGGCATTGTTGCGCAGCGGGTTACCACGCTGGCGCGGCTCTCCCGCCTCAAAGGCAGCGCCAAACCGTTGATCGTTCTGACGACGGTCAACGCGGTTCTGCAACGCGTGCCGCCGCGTGAAGTGATCGCGGCGCAGGCCTTGTCGGTTGCGCCGGGACATGTCGTTTCCATGGAATTGATCGTCGGTTGGCTTGAGCACAACGGATACAATCGTTCATCGACGGTTCGCGAGTTTGGAGAGTACGCCGTGCGTGGCGGCATCCTCGATCTGTTTCCTGCGGGCCTTGATCAACCCGTTCGGTTTGATTTCTTCGGCGATACGCTGGAATCGATCCGCACCTTCGATGCGGAGTCTCAGCGTACCTTGCTCGACATGCGGGCGCTCGATCTGGTTCCCGTGTCGGAATTTCAACTCGTCACTGAAACGATCCGGCGCTTTCGCATGGGATACGTCGCGGCCTTCGGCGCGCCGGGGCGAGACGATATGCTCTATGAGGCGGTGAGCGAGGGCCGGCGTCACCCCGGTATGGAACATTGGCTGCCATTGTTCCAGGAGCGCATGGATACGTTGTTCGATTATCTCGGCGGCGCTCCGATCGCGATCGAGGCGCAGAGCGAAGATGCTGCGCATGAACGCATCGCGCAGATCAACGATTACTACGAGGCCAGGCGGGAGGTGATGGAGCAGCCCGGGGGAGCTGTTTACAAACCATTGCCTCCGGACCAGCTCTATCTGACCGAAGCAGAATGGAGCAAGCGCCTGTCGGAAAATGCGCTCGCCCGATTCACGCCGTTCGCCGTGCCCGAGAGCGACAGCAGCGTTATCGATGTGGGGATGCGACAGGGGCGTGATTTTGCACCCGAGCGTGCCAATACGGCGGTGAACGTCTTTGAGGCCCTTGTGTCTCACATCAACGGTCTTCAGGCCGCCCGGAAAAAAGTTGTAGTTGCGCTCTGGTCGGAGGGATCCCGCGACCGGATGTCGAGCATGCTGCGCGATCACAAGCTGCTCAACCTCACCAGCGTCAACAGCTGGCGGACCGTGCAGGCGACGCCGCGAAACGAAACGACGCTGGCCGTTGTCGGGCTCGAATCGGGTTTCGAGACCGACGACGTCGCGGTGATTACCGAGCAGGACGTTCTCGGCGACCGCCTGGTGCGTCCTCGTCGCGCCAGCCGGAAACTGGAAAACTTCATTTCCGAAGTCACAAGCCTTTCAACCGGCGATCTCGTCGTTCATGTCGAACACGGGATTGGACGCTTTATCGGGCTGCAGACACTGGATGTGGCAGGTGCGCCGCACGATTGTCTCGAACTGCGCTACGCAGCAGACACCAAGTTGTTTTTGCCCGTTGAAAACATCGAATTGCTATCACGCTATGGTTCGGAGCAGACCGATGTGGAGCTTGACCGGCTTGGCGGAAGCGGCTGGCAAAACCGCAAGGCCAAGCTCAAAAATCGTATTCGCGAGATCGCAGGCGAATTGATCAAGGTCGCCGCCGAGCGTTTCCTGCACGAAGCGCCGAAATTTCCAATCCAGCAAGGCACGTACGACGAATTCTGCGCGCGCTTTCCTTACGAGGAGACCGAGGATCAACTCGGCGCCATCAACGCAGCGCTCCACGACCTGGAGACCGGTCGCCCGATGGACAGACTGGTCTGCGGTGACGTGGGATTTGGCAAAACCGAAGTCGCGCTGCGTGCAGCATTTGCGGTAGCACTGGACGGCAAACAGGTTGCAGTCGTGGTGCCGACCACATTGTTGGCCCGCCAACATGCCAAGAATTTTTCGGAACGCTTTCGCGGATTCCCCGTCAACGTCGCTCAAGCCTCCCGTCTTGTCAGCACAAAAGAGCTCAACCAGGTCAAGAAAGGGATCGCCGACGGGTCTGTCGATATTGTCGTCGGCACGCACGCATTGCTCGGCAAAAACATCAAGTTCAAGGATCTGGGTCTCTTGATCGTGGACGAGGAGCAGCACTTTGGCGTCAGTCACAAGGAGCGGCTCAAGCAGCTTCGCGCGGAAGTGCACGTCCTGACGTTGAGCGCTACGCCAATTCCGCGCACCCTGCAACTTGCGCTGACGGGCGTTCGCGATCTTTCAATCATCGCATCACCGCCGGTTGACCGGCTGGCGGTGCGGACCTTCGTTGCTCCGTTCGATCCTCTGATGATCCGTGAAGCTTTGCTCCGCGAACGTTACCGTGGCGGGCAAGCTTTCTATGTCTGTCCGCGGATCGATGACCTTGCTGAGGCAAAGGATTTTCTGGACAAACACGTTCCGGAGATGAAAGTCGCGGTCGCGCATGGCCAGATGCCTGCCGCTGTTATCGAAGACATCATGTCTGCGTTCTACGACGGCAAGTATGACGTTCTTCTATCGACGACGATCGTGGAGTCGGGATTAGATATTCCCTCCGCGAATACGCTGATCGTTCATCGCGCCGATATGTTCGGGCTGGCGCAGCTCTACCAGTTGCGCGGACGTGTCGGACGCTCGAAGTTGCGCGCCTACGCGCTGTTCACATTGCCGGCTCAGCGGCAGATCACGCCGCAAGCCGAGCGACGCCTGAAGGTGCTGCAGTCGCTGGAAAATCTCGGCGCAGGATTCCAGCTTGCATCACATGACCTCGACATCCGAGGCTCAGGCAATCTGCTCGGAGAAGAACAGTCAGGTCATATCAAGGAAGTCGGCTTCGAGCTTTATCAATCGATGCTGGAAGAGGCGATCACGAGCCTCAAGGCAGGCATCACCGAACCGGTTGCTGATCGTTGGTCGCCGCAGATCACGCTAGGTATGCCGGTCCTGATTCCCGAGGACTACGTCAAGGATCTGTCGGTGAGATTGTCGCTCTATCGACGGCTCGCGGATCTTGAGACTGATGAGGAGATCGCGGATTTCGGCGCGGAGTTGCGCGACCGGTTCGGCCCGCTTCCAGAGGAAGTGCGATACCTGTTCAAGGTCGTTGCCATCAAGGCGTATTGCCGCCGGGCCAACATCGAAAAGGTGGACGCCGGTCCGAAGGGAGCGGTTATTGCGTTCCGGGACAATTCGTTCGCCCATCCGGAAAGACTTGTCAGTTTCATTCGCACCCATGGTGCGGCTGCCAAAGTGCGCCCCGACATGAAGGTCGTATTCTTTCAGGAATGGGAAACGCCGGACGAGAGAATCGAGGGGGCGACAGCAATTCTGCATCAACTTGCCGAACTCGCGCAGGGACGCAAAGCTGCGTAACGACACAGCACGAACAGCCGGAAAAATTTTTCCGGCTGTTCGATTTTCAATACCCAGATGCGCCGTCTGGAATTTTATTTAGGATATTTAAATTCCGGAGCGGCCTTCAAGGCGTCCTTGGTGGTGTTCATCGTCGCACGCCAGGTGTTCTTTTCCTTGTCGTAGCGAACGTTCAGAGACGACGGCGAGACGGCGACATAATGCTCGCCGACGCCGAGGAACCCTCCAACCGACAAGATCAAAGCCTGGACCTCATTATTCTTGAGCGCGAGGTCTGAAATTTCACCGATGTTCTCGTCCTTGGAATTGTAAACGTTCAAGCCCTTGAGTTTTGAACTGAACATTTCATCCTTGGAAACGGACGAAAATTTCGCTTCCGCAGGCGCGGCACCCGTCGTCGAGGTTTGTGCGATCACTGGCGAGGCAAGCAGTGCCATCGAGACGCCGATCAATGCTAATTTCTTCATGTCATCCTCCGTTGGTAAGGTCTTATCCAACGCGGAATGATGAGCGAAGTTCCTTATGCTTTTTGCGATCAGCAGGCTGCCCTTTGGCCCTCACCATGCAGGCGGGCCAGCAGCGTCGCTGCCGAATCATTTGGTAGCAGGGTGACAAGGGTCACGTTTGGCTCGACGCGTCTTTCACGGGCAAGGCCGTGCAGCGTATGCTTGACGACGCTGGCGAGCCGACGCGCGATCATATGTGTCGTGCGCAAGTCCGTATCCGCGAACACCAGCAGGATAGAACCGTCGTCGCTCAATGTCGCGAAGTCCATGCGACGCATCAATCGGCTGAGGATTCGGGACGCGTCGAATTTTATCCGGTCGGGCGTTGCATCGAGGACGAAGCGTGCTGCGGACAGGCTGCTCCCACGGGCAAGCGCTTCATCGATTGCCTTGGAAAAATCCCTGTCGAACGCGGTTGTCGTTAGCAGACCGGTGCGGGCGTCGAGCAGACCGCCCGCATCCAGCGATTTAAGCGCGCGGCCCAGATAAGATTCGAAGGCGTGCTGCCGGATCAATGGGACGGCGCTTGCAGCGACGTCGGCGGCTCCGCCTGCGACAATCTCGAGATTTGGCAGGTCCGGTGCAGAAACAAACGGAGCAGCCGAACCGGTCAAAATCACGGGAAGGGTACGAAATCTGGAATCTTCAGACAGCACGGCAAGAAAGGCATCGATCACGCGATGACTAAACCCTTCGCCGATGACGACCCCGTCCAGGTCTCGCCCGTTGAGATGCTTTGCCGCCGCCTCGATGCTCAGTGCACCGACCACTCCCATTTGTTCTCCGAGAGCAATCGAGAGAGTAGGATAAGAAACACCGCGTCCGATCAGAAGAACAGTCGCGTCGCCCAGCGGATCGCCGATGGCATGGTTCTGTCCGGCCGCGTTATCGTTGGAACTTCTGCGCAGAACGGTGTCATGAAGTGTTCGGACTCGCAAAGCGGCGCTCAGCCGCGCTTCGAGCCGCGCAACGCTGCCGTCAGCGGCGGAGAATGGTATCGCGTTTGAAAACTGATGCGGGGTTTTGAGATTGATCGCGATAAAGGGCACATAGGGCTGAATTGTTGCGATTTTTGTCGCAACGGCATCGAACCACGAGGTTGTTTCGTCTGCGTCGATTGCGAGAACGGCTGCGGGATGTACGCGGTCGATCGCTTCGGCAGCGCTGCCCCATGACGTTTCGATCAAAGGGAACGCCCGGATACCCGACAAAGCGGTGGCCCACGCCGTGTTGCCATCGGAAACGACCAGAACGGGAGCGGGTTGCGACATCGGCGGATTGCTGCAGCTATTCTGAAAAACTGCGGCGGACGTTATCCGATCGCTGTTAATGGCGCGTCAACGGTGTCACAAGTTTGCACCCCTCGTAGCGAGGAGCGTTTCAGCTCTCGACTGCCCGGTCGCGAAAAGCCTCGATCATAAGCGGGTTCAAACCCAGACCGGCCAAAGCCTCACGCGCGCGCGCGTTGTCGCTGGCGCGCCCCGCCAGACGATAACCGCTTAGCCGGTCAGGAAGCGCAGTCAACATCGCACCTTGCGCAAGTCTTTTTGCCCATTCCTGCAAATCGCTGGCGAGAAACCGATAGCCGCCAACCGACATGATCCCGGACGGGGGCGCGGTGATGCAGATGCCTCCCGTGGATCGATCTCGCCTTGCGGCGTACCCTGTATCAACCTGATCGGGTGGCGGGGCCGACGCAGACGTTGCTTCGCCGACGGGCCTGTAAGCTGCAATCGGAACCATGGGGCCGCGCAATGCAAGCGTGCCATGGGGCGTAAGGATCGTTTCTCCCGCGACCGGCGTTCCTGCAACGCTTCGCGGCGCGCCATGCGGTCCCGGCAGAATTGGAGCGGGCGCTCCATTTTCACGGCGGGCGCCGAACAGACCTATTTCACCAAAAAGATACACGTCCGTCAGCGCAATCCGCTCATTGCTCCATTCGGAACTAGAGGCAACCTGCTCGGGGGCGCGCCACAGCCCGATGATATGCCGGAGGTACATCAGGCGATGAAAGATACGCGTTTCGGCAAGCCGCATAACCAACGGGCCGGGCGCCACAAACGCCGTGCATTTTTCTTCGGAGAGCTGGCGCTCGAGAACGGCGGCATCGAAGGGATGATGCAGCACAAGAGTTCCGCCGCTGAGAAGCCAAAGAACGAGCGATGAAGTTAGACCAGCAAACGATGAAGGGTGCATTGCCGAAAGCATGGTGGCGCCCTGACTAACCCCGCTTTCGAGACAGTTCGCGAGCCCTCCCGCAATCAAATTGAGCTGAGTGCGCGGGATTGCCCGTGGTCCATCGGGTGTTGCGTCGAACGTGATCACGGCCGCGCGCCGGGCGTCCTGAACGGGAAACGGTACAAACTTGTCCGGCTGGACTTCCGAAATATCCAACCGTGTCATGCCCTCAGGCAGATCGGTGCCGAAGCCGAAGACGTGCCGAATGGAAAACGCTTCCACCGCCGCGTTCATCGCGAGGTCGGCATGATTGACGCCGTCGATTGAGCCCATGGTGACGATGGCGCGCGCGCTGGTGCGATTGAGCGCGGCGGAAAGGTCGGCCTTGCGCCAAAGCTGGGGCAGCAACGCGACAACGAGGCCCGCGCGGAAAGCCGCGAGCACCGTAAGCATGAACTCGACCGTGTTCGGAAGCTGGACGGCAATAACCGAGCCCGCAGGAAGGCCTGAATTGACAAATTCAGTGGCCAGCGAGGAGACGACCAAATCGGCTTCGTCGTACGTCAGACCCGAAGGCGCTTCAGTGGTCACGCGTCTTTTATCGGGCGGATCGACAAGGGCTGGAAGACTGGGATTGCGTGCGACGAGACGGCGAAAGATGTCATCGAGCGACGGCGAAGCGTTGTGTGTAGCGGCACTTGGCGACACGGCGTGTTGCGGGGAGAAAGTTGGATCGGTCCGGTCTGACACGTGGCTTTTCCGATTCACACTATGGTGGGTTGGCTGCCGGTCGTTGCCACCACGTTTCGGGCAAATATCCGCTCAGCGCGTTCGTCTGGGGCTGTTGTATCACATTCCATCGGGCGATCCATTGCTTCTCCACACTATAGAGCGGGATCGCATAGAATCCCGACATCAGCACCCGGTCGAGCGCTCGTACGGCGGAGACGAAATCCGGACGGGCCCGCGATTCCAGCATGGCCGCGATCATGGCGTCGATCGCGGGCTCTCGAGCCCCCATATAGTTTCGGGTGCCGGTGTTATCGGCGGCCGCACTTCCCCAGTAAAAACTTTGCTCGTTGCCCGGGGAGAGGGATTGGTCCCAGCGGTTCTGGATCATATCGAAATCAAAACCGAGGCGTCGCTGGTCGAATTGCACCGCGTCGACGGATCTGACTGAAATTGTAATCCCGGCTCGCTTGACGTCGCGGGCAAAGGCGAGGGCAATCCGTTCCTGGTCCCTTGTGGTTACAAGAATTTCAAATACGAAAGGAGCCTTCGTCTGGCGGTTGCGAAGCGTCGTGCCGTCGAGATCATACCCCGCATCCGAAAACAGCTTTAATGCCGTCCCGAGCGCGTTACGATCCCTGCCGGACGCGTCACTCACCGACAAGCGCCAGTCGCCGCTCAAAATATCCGGTCGCACCGCCTGTTCGAATGGTCTCAATAGTTCGCGCTCACGACCATCGGGAGCCCGTTCATAGGCCGATAGTTCCGAACCCGCAAAAAAACCGCCGGCGCGCGCGTACAGTCCGAAAAAATAATTGCGGTTGATCCATTCGAAATCGAACAACAGCGACAGTGCTTCGCGCACCCTTATGTCCTTGAACATCGACCGCCGCGTGTTGAAGACCAGAAATTCAGAGGGCTCTGGAAGGCCGGTTCTCGCTTCATCGCGAATCACATCGTTGCGGCGGGCGGCGGGAAAGTCGTACCCGCTGTGCCAGCGAAGCGGCTCGTTCTCGATCCGAAAATCATACAAACCGCGCTGGAAGGCCTCGAATGCGCCATTGGCTTCACGATAAAAATCAAGGCGTATCTCGCTGAAATTCCAGAGCCCCTTGTTGACCGGCAAATCGCGCCCCCAATAGTCCGGATCGCGACTCATGGTCACCCGCGAGCCTGCCTTGACCTCCGTTACGCGGTACGGCCCCGATCCCAGCGGCGGGGCGAGGGATGTCTCTTCGAAAGCCGCTGCGTCGACGGCATGCTTCGGCAGGATCGGCATTAATCCAAGGATCAACGGCAACTCCCGGTCCTTGGCACCGCCGAAATCGAAACGGACCGTCAGAGGATCGGTGGCTTCCGCTTTCGAGACTTTCGCATAATAGAGCCGATGGTTGGGCCGTCCTTTTTCGCGGAGCAGCTCCCATGAGAACAGCACATCTTCGGCGTGGACTGGCTGGCCATCGGAGAAGCGCGCCAGCGGATTGAGGTGGAAGGTGACGAATGAGCGTTCGTCGTCGGTATCCACAATTTGGGCTAGCAAGCCATACAGGGTGAAAGGCTCGTTTTGACCTCGGGTGAGGAGACTTTCGATCACATATCCGCGAATCTGCTGCACGGCCAACCCCTTCACGATGAACGGGTTGAGGCTGTCGAATGTGCCCATCAGGCCGAACGCCAGCCGTCCTCCTTTGGGAGCATCCGGGTTGGCGTAAGGCATATGTGAGAAATCCGGAGGAAGGGCCGGCATGCCGTGCATGGCGATGCCGTTGCCGGAGATCAGGCCAGACTGGGCTTCGGCCTGGTCTTGGGTCAGGTGTTGGGCGCGGGCCGGATAGGTTCCTGGGGATAAGAGGCCAAGCGCCCATGCGCCGGCCAGCACAATTACGGCGGCCCGTTGGATCCAGACCAGAAACAACCCGGCCGATGGGGCCCCCAAACCGGTGGATGATTCGGTGCTATGCACGCTTTTCTCTAGCATAGGCGATGAACTTCGGCCTGATGATCCACGCAAAAGCTGCGGCTGGCATTGATCTTTCCGTGGGTGGATGTATGAAGACGGGCGATCGATGACGGGCCCTCGGCCCGGTCACGGTACTGCCTTATTTGCCGCTGAGACAGCCGCCAAACGTGGGATGTGCGCTGGCATCAGCGGTTTTGAATGCCACGGTTCAGAAAGGGTCTTCCGCAATGAATTTTCGTTTCTTGGCCGTGCCGGCCCTGCCGCGCGTGGGGGTTCTGGCAGCACTGGCCGCCGCGACGCTGACCGTTTCAACCGCTTATGCCCAACAGCCCGCCGCCCCGGCGGCAGCGCCGAAGGCTGCTGCTCCCAAAGCCGCCCCTAAGGCGCCAGCGAAGGGCGCGCCAGCCGCGGCTCCCGCCGCTCAGGCTCCCGCGGCTCCTGCTCAGGGCGCTGCGCCGGCTCAGCCTGAACAGCAGGTTCAGCTGATTTATGCACCCTGGACCAAGTTTTGTCTCAAGGGGCAGGACGCCAACGCCAAACAGATTTGCTTCACGGGCAAGGATGGCCGTATCGAATCCGGCCAGCCCGTTGTGGCAGCCGTGATTATTGAGCCGGAAGGCGAGCCGAAAAAGATTCTGCGCGTCACGTTGCCGCTTGGCATGCAGCTCGTTCACGGAACGCGCGTCATCATCGACAACAATACACCGGCGCAAAGCGGATACGTCATTTGCTTCGCAAACGGCTGTATGTCCGATTACGAAGCGACCCCCGAGATGATCGCCAACATGAAGAAGGGCCAGAATCTCATCGTGCAGGCGATCAATTCGAACGGAGCTCCTCTGACCTTGCCGTTGCCGCTCGGCGAATTTGCGAAAGCCTACGACGGCCCGCCGACGGACCCGAAGGTGTTCGAGGAAAATCAGAAGAAATTGCAGGAAGAGCTGCAAAAGCGAGCGAATGAAGCACGCCAGAAGCTGGAAGCCGCACAGCCTCCAACGGCGGCTGTGACGCCCACGCCGAATCCCGCAGCGAAGTAATTCGAAGTCGAGATTGAAAAACAAAGGCGCGCAGTGATGCGCGCCTTTTTTGTTTAGATCAAACACTACAGCCGAGTCATATTGCGTAACGCGGGGACTGGATCCAGACGGCCTAGTTCAAGGATGGATTGCGCGGCCGATAGCCACCCGATTTGTCCTTCACAAAAATTTCGGCGACCTGCGAATGGCGGATCGGTTCTCCGGAATCGTCAGGCAACAGGTTTTGTTCGGAGACGTACGCGACGTATTCAGTCTCGGAGTTTTCCGCGAGCAGGTGATAGAACGGTTGATCCTTGTGGGGGCGCACGCCTTCCGGGATAGACAACCACCATTCTTCCGTGTTGTTGAACACGGGATCGATATCGAAAATCACGCCGCGGAATGAAAATATCCGGTGGCGGACGATCTGACCGATTTGGAACTTTGCGGTACGCGCTTTTATCATCTCTCGTCGAATAGACCAGGATTGTGGCCGATGCTAGTGGCAAACCTATCAATTAAGTAACCTGTTTCGACATTATCCCAAGCGCGAATCCGACGCGCTAACAACCTCAAAGCGCCGCGCATCCTGATGATCGATATCCTGAATTTGGCGCTTCCCTATTTCGGGCTCATTTTCATCGGCTTCGCATGCGGTAAATTCAAAGCGTTACCGGAATCCGGTCTTGCCTGGATGAATTTCTTTCTGCTCTATGTTTCATTGCCAGCATTGTTTTTTAGAATTCTGGCAAAAACGCCGTTCGAACAATTGAGCAATCTGCCTTTCGTGGTCGCAACAACATTATCGACCGCATTGGCGTTCGGGCTATCCGGCGCTGCGGGGCGACTCATGGGCGGCCTGTCGCTAAGAGAAGCGACAATAGCGGGCCTTGCGGGAGGTTACGGCAATATCGGCTATATGGGACCCGGGTTGGCACTGGCGACACTTGGCGCGAATGCAGCGGTGCCCGTCGCGCTGATTTTCTGTTTCGATAACGTTCTGCTGTTTTCGCTGGCGCCAATGTTGATGGCTTTGTCTGACGGGAAACGTCATCGGCTTGGCCCCGCCGTCGTAACGGTCATCAAGCAGATCGTATTCCATCCCTTGATCGTCGCAGCTTATTGCGGCACCGCCGCCGCAGCACTCCGTCTTCAGCCGCCTGTTGCAGTAGACAACACATTGCAATTTCTACAGGGAGCCGCAGCACCCGTAGCGCTGTTCGCGTTGGGCGTGACAGTCGCGCTAAGGCCGTTCAGCCGCGTGCCATGGGAAATTCCCGGCGTCATTTTTGTAAAACTGTTTATTCATCCGCTGATCGTATTTGGTTTGCTGACGATCTTCGGACCGTTTGCACGGGAATGGTCAGCAACCGCTATTTTGATGGCATCGCTACCACCTGCGCTCAACGTGTTCGTGATTGCGCGCCAATACGAGTCATGGATTGAACCTGCGTCAGCAGCGGTTTTATTGGGGACATTCGTCTCTGTGGTCACGCTGACCACGGTCATGTGGGCGCTCAAGACCGGCCAAATAGCGCTGCCTTAGTGTAATCTCGTCAAAGCAATAGCCGCTCGCGAATTTTACGAACGCGCCTATGTCCACGAAGGCGCCAAGCCTTCGCGCATGGCGAGGCGCCGAAGCGGACCATACGAGCCGATGAGCTGCAGGCTAAGAGCGCGAACGCTTTGCAGTGGCAGGAAATCGCTAAGCAACGAACGATTAGCCAGATCGATCGCCAACGACCGGCTGCGAACATCAAGGCGCCGCGCGCTTTCATATCGCGACATCACACCCGGCGAGCCTGGATCTTCATGAGCGCTGATAGCATGCTTCACGATGTCGGAAATATCCGCCGCATCGCGCAGCCCCATGTTGAGCCCTTGGGCGCCGATCGGCGGCAACACGTGAGCAGATTCCCCAACCAAAACCACGCGCTGCGCCGCGAGACGGTCCGGTTGTTCGATCACCAAGGGGAAAGCATGACGATCACCTGAGATCGACATGCGGCCGAGTATGGAATGACAGCGTAACTCGGCCTTCCGCGCCAGCGCGTCATCGCTCATGGCCATCATGGTGTCCGCCTCTCGCGGCGTGGTGACCCAAACAACGCTGGACCGCTGGCCGGGAAGAGGCACGAACACACAAGGACCATTTACGGTATGGAATTCGGTTGAAATATCGCGGTGAGGGTGCGTGTGGGACACATTGAACGTAACAGCAGTCTGACCAAGGACACGGCGTTTGGCGGAAATTCCGGCGGCCGCGCGGCTGATCGAATTTCGTCCATCCGCTCCCACCACAAGACGCACATTTAAGTGCCGTCCCTGTCGCGTGTGAATCCCCACGGCATCGTTCTGAGGAACAACGCCGTCGACGTCATCATCGATCCAGACAAGATCAGGGATTTCCGACGCGCGCCGCTCAAGCGCTGCCATCAGGTTCCGGTTCTCGATGTTATATCCGAACGCCTCGCGGCCGATTTCCTCGCTGGAGAATCGCACCTCGGGCGCGCGTATTAAACGGCCCGTGTCGTCTACCAATCTCATGATGCGCAACGGGGCCGCGCTCGCCTCACAATGCCGCCAGACGCCCAGCGCCTCGAGTAGCTCGACGGAGCGACCGAGCAGGGCGGTGGTCCGGTTGTCGCCATAGGGCGACCGCTTCGCGAGCAAGGCCGTCCGGGCGCCTGTACCCGCCAAAGCGACCGCAGCGACAAGCCCTGCGGGCCCGCCACCTATCACCGCGACATCGTATTCAAACTGGATCTTGGACTGATCATCCATATTCATCGTTCCGATATAAGCGCCGGAACCGCCTTGCGCAATCAACTCGATCCCGGTCCGAAGAGCCGCCTGCGTCATAGGCCCACGCGACGGAGCGTCGCAAGCGAGCATGTGCAAAGACTCAAAATTCCTGTTAATCACATGCAAACGATGGACCCACTCGATCAACAACAGATGCCAGTCGAAATTCACCCTGCGCGTATGCGGGCCTTCGGGATTCACGTGCTGACCGCGCTCGGCGCGGGCATCGCTTTAATGGCGCTGCTCGAAGCGGTCAGAGAGCATTGGTCCGCGATGTTCGCGTGGCTCGGCGCGGCGCTCTTGATCGACGCAGTCGATGGTCCCCTCGCGCGTCGATTTGACGTGGTGCGTCAATTACCAGATTGGTCCGGCGAGAACTCTCGACCTCGTCGTCGATTTCGTGACCTACGTGTTCGTGCCAGCCTATGCGATTACAGCGAGTGGATTGCTATTGCCGTTGGCCGCACCGCTTCTCGGCGGCTCCATTGCCGTGACGGGAGCGCTCTATTTCGCGGACCAACGCATGAAAACCGACGACAACCATTTTCGCGGTTTTCCGGCGCTCTGGAACGCCGCGGCCTTTTATCTCTTTTTGCTCAAGCCCGCCGCCCGCAATTTCGACGCTGATCGTGTTGGCAATGTTGATTCTGACCTTTCTGCCATTTCACGTCATTCACCCCGTTCGTGTCGTTCGTTTTCGTCTACTCAATTTGATCTTGATGGCGGTGTGGGCCGGAACGGCGATATTTGCGATTGCGCTGGATTTTCAGGTTCCCGCATCGATCAGCATCATTCTATCCGTCATCGCGCTTTATATTCTGGCGAGCGACCTCGCCATTCGACTTACCTCGCGGCTCTGGAATTTCTCTCGCAATTGACGGGAGCGTCCGGAGCCGCAGTACAATGGTTGAGGGCATGATCGAACTTTTTACAAGTCCGGAAACTTGGGCGGCGCTGATTACACTCATTGCGCTCGAGATTATTCTTGGCATCGACAACGTCATTTTTATATCGGTGCTGGTCTCGCGCATTCCTCAGCATCAGGCCAAACGTGCGCGGCAAATCGGCCTCACGCTTGCTCTCGTGTTTCGCATCGCGTTGCTTGCAATACTGGTCTGGTTGATAGGCCTGACCCAACCGGTATTTTCCGTTTGGGGAAATGCGTTTTCCTGGCGCGACATTATTCTTATGGGCGGCGGTGCATTCCTCATCGCCAAGGCCACTCATGAAATTCATGGCGAGGTTGAGGCGCGCGACGACGAGGACGGCACCCATCCGGCGAATGCGTTTTTCTGGGTCATCCTGCAAATCATCATTATCGATATGGTCTTCTCGCTCAATTCGATCATTACTGCGATCGGCATGGCGCAGGATCTGGCGATCATGGTCACAGCCGTGGTCGTCGCCTGCTTCGTGATGTACGTATCTTCAGGTCCCGTCGCTGCGTTCGTCGCACGGCATCCGACAACCAAAATGCTTGCGCTCGCATTCCTCGTTCTGATCGGCGTCGCGCTGGTTGCCGACGGTTTCAAATTTCATATTCCACGTGGCTATATCTACTTCGCGATTGCCTTCGCACTTGCTGTCGAAGCCTTTAACATTCTTGCGCATCGCAACCGGCAGCGCGGCAAACCTCAAGACGGGGAGCGCAAGCCACACTGACCGGGTTGCCCTGCCATTGTCTGCCCCCTAAGCTGGGAGGAAACGAAGCGGAGTCTGAAATGATCAAAGCTGTACGTGTCCATCAATTGGGCGGTCCTGAAGTGCTGACTGTATGAGGACGTGGAAGTCCCAGCGCCCGGACACGGCGAGGTACGGATCAAACAGCATGCGATTGGTTTGAATTTTATCGATACCTATTACCGTACAGGACTTTACAAGGCTCCAGCTCTGCCATTCATCGCGGGCAATGAGGCATCGGGCGAGGTCGTTTCAGTTGGGCCAGGGGTCACGAATTTCCATCCGGGTGATCGCGTCGCCTATTATTTCAATCTCGGGGGCTATGCGACCGAGCGAACCATCCCCGCCGACAAATTGGTCAAACTTCCCGATATGATCACCTATGAGCAGGCAGCCGTGCTCATGTTGAAGGGGTTGACGGTTTTTTACCTCCTGCACAAGACGTTCCGTGTCGAGCCAGGACATCGCGTCCTGATCCACGCTGCGGCCGGAGGAATTGGGTTACTCGCATGCCAATGGGCGAAAGCTCTTGGCGCCAATGTCATTGGAACAGTTGGCTCCAAGGAAAAAGCCGAGATGGCGCTCGCAAATGGGTGCGATCATGTCATTCTTTACAACGAAGAAGATTTTGCGGCACGGGTCAAACAAATCAGCCGTGGGGAACTATGCGATGTGGTTTACGACGGCGTAGGCAAGGCAACATTCCCGGGATCGTTGTCATGTCTCAAACCGCGCGGAATGTTTGTCAGTTTCGGTAACGCGTCGGGTCCCGTGCCGCCGTTCTCGTTACAGGAGCTTAACAATCACGGCTCATTGTTCGCGACGCGGCCGAAGCTCAATGATTATGTCGGTAAGCGCTCCGAATTGCTCGAAGCCGCCGACACGATGTTTGCCGCGGTGATCAACGGGAAGCTTCACGTTCCAATTCATCATGCTTATGCCCTGAAGGATGCTCAAAAAGCTCATCGCGATCTTGAGAGCAGAGCAACGACAGGGGCTTCGATTTTCCGTCCGTAACATACCGGCCGGTGACTGTCTCACGCTGTTCACGTTGCATCCGCACTTAGGGTATCGCCTCGCGCGGATTGGCGGCACGCTTACTGCGGCCCGACTACGTGTGGCCGGCTCATCCCACGCAACGAGCCGCTCCAATTTTTCGCAAAATCTCATCGAGCATCGAAATCATTTGCACAACTTCTGCTCGGCTGACATTCAACGCCGGCATGAAACGCAGCGCGTCCGGGCGAGGCGCATTGAGAATGACGCCGTCGCGAAGTGCCTGTGTGACGATCGCCGGGGCCGATTGGACGCTTCAAATCGAGCGCAAGCAGCAGGCCCCGGCCACGCACCTCGCCGAGACCATGCCGGACCGATAATCGCTGCAGTTCGCAGGCCAGAAATTGTCCGGTATCTGTCACCGAACTCAGGAAGCCCTTGCGATCAAGCTCGGCGAGCACGGCAAGACCTGCGGCACACATCAGCGGATTTCCGTTGAACGTGCCACCTTGATCGCCGTGTTCGAAACAGGATACCGCGTCGGTTGCGAGCAGAGCGGCGAGGGGAATACCCCCGCCGATGCCTTTTCCAAGCGTCATGATGTCCGGTACGATCCCGGCGTGCTCGTAATGAAACAACTTCCCGGTTCGACCCATACCGGTCTGTATTTCATCGAGAATAAGGAGCAGACCACGCTCACTGGTCAGCGCCCGTAGTGCGCGCAGGAACTCGTCGCTCGCAGGACGCACGCCGGCTTCACCCTGGATGGGTTCAATCATGACTCCGATTGTCTTGTCGGTGATCAATCGTTCGACGGAGGCGATATCATTGAGTTTAGCCTTCGGAAATCCTGGGACTTTCGGCTCGAACAACGGCGCGAATGCCGCTTTGCCGGAAGCCGACATTGTCGCCAGCGTCCTCCCATGGAACGCTCCGTCGAATGCGATAATCTCGTAAGCGCCGGAGCGGTGGAGAGCTCCATACCGGCGGGCAAGCTTGATCGCGCCTTCGTTGGCTTCGCCTCCGGAATTGGCAAAGAATACCTGATCGAAACAGCTGCGCTCGACGAGCGCGCGCGAGAGTTGAATGCTAGGCAAATTGTAAAATGCCGGGCTTGGCGTCAGGAGGAGTTGCGCCTGCGCCGATAACGCTTCCGCTATCACTTTCGGCGCGTGGCCGAGGCTGTTCACGGCCCACCCCTGCACGAAATCGAGATAGCGGTTGCCTTTGTCATCCCAGAGCCAGGAACCTTCACCTCGAACAAACACGACTGCCGGCCGCGCCGTGATGTTCATGAGGGACTCGAACGAATGCGTCGCAACAGTCATCGCAAACTCCTGAAATGCTTTGAAATCGGGCAAAAACGAAAGAAGGCCGCACGATGGGTGCGGCCTTCTCGAAAACTTGCTGAAGCTATTTATTCAGCTTTGTCGTCGGACACGGCGCGACCCATCATCGTCGAACGAGCGACGACGGAAAGCTGCGCGAAAATTGGTCCGGATCGAAATCATGTCAGGCCCATACATCCTGAGAAGCTGTGCTGTCAAGCACGGTTCAAAAGCCGGCGACGGTTCCGTGCAGGTCGTATTCGTCGGCCCGGTCGATCCTGGCGGTGACGATATCACCGACACGTAACGGGCGGCGGCTGGAAACATAGACATTTCCGTCGATCTGCGGTGCATCCGCTTTTGAACGACCCTTCGCAACGCTTGGGCCGACCTCGTCGATAATGACTTGCTGACGAGTGCCGACCTTGCGCTTGAGCCGGCGCGCGGAAATCTTTTGCTGCCGCGCCATCAAGGCATTCCAGCGTTCGGTTTTGACCTGTTCCGGAACGGGGTTTTCGAGCGCGTTGGATGTCGCGCCCGCCACAGGCTCGTATTTGAAACAACCGACCCGATCGATCTCGGCTTCATCCAGCCAATCCAGCAACTCAGCAAAATCCGAAGTCTGTCTCACCCGGAAAACCGACGATGAACGTCGAGCGCAATGTGAGATCCGGACATTTTTCCCGCCATGCCTTGATACGTCCAAGCGTTTTGTCTTGCGCCGCTGGTCGGCGCATTTGCTTCAACACGTTGGGGCTTGCATGTTGGAATGGGATGTCCAGATACGGCAGCACTTTGCCGGCCGTCATCAATTCGATCACCTCGTCGACATGCGGGTAGGGATACACATATTGAAGACGCACCCACGCGCCGAGTTCGCCGAGTTCGCGGGCGAGATCGAAAAAGCGCGCGCGGATTTCCCGACCCTTCCATTGCGCTGTCGCGTATTTCAGGTCGATGCCATATGCCGAGGTGTCCTGCGAGACCACAAGCAGTTCCTTGACGCCGGCATTGACGAGCTTTTCAGCTTCGCGCAACACGTCGTCCGCCGTGCGCGAAACGAGATCGCCGCGCAGTTTTGGGATTATGCAGAACGTGCAGCGATTATTGCAGCCCTCGGAAATCTTCAGGTAGGCATAGTGCCGTGGCGTGAGCTTGATGCCTTGCGGTGGCACCAGGTCGAGATGAGGATTGTGCAGTGGCGGGATCGCACGATGCACAGCATCCAGCACGCTTTCGTACTGCTGCGGGCCGGTGATCGAAAGCACACCAGGATACGCTTTCTCGATCTGTTCGGGCTCCGCTCCCATGCAACCGGTCACGATGACCTTGCCGTTCTCGGCCATGGCTTCGCCGATCGCGCCGAGGGATTCCTGCTTCGCGCTGTCCAGAAAGCCACAGGTGTTGACGATGACCAGATCGGCGCCATCATGCTTGCGCGCGAGCTCGTATCCTTCAGCTCGCAGTCGCGTAATGATGCGCTCTGAATCCACCAGCGCCTTGGGGCATCCCAAGGACACGAAACTGACTTTCGGCGCCACACCCTTGTCCATTATTCTCTGTCCGGTTAGAACCGGAGGGCTAGCCCTGATTACGCTGAATATCAAGGCCAACACCAGGTTTCGGGAAGATAGGCGCCGGGCGGTATGGTCCGACGGGCAGGCCGTCCAGGAATCAGTCACGATAATGGCCCGACTGGCCGCTAATGAGCGTTGAATGGCGGCTGGATCGACCTTCAAGATCATTATTGTCGACGAAAGTCCGATCCGCGCCGCCATCCTTCAGGAAGGGCTGCGGGAAGCCGGATTTACGGCCGTCGAACATATCAGCGAGATGCATAACCTGCTCGCCCGGATCTATTCGCTCGATCCGGACGTCATTCTGATCGATCTCGAGAACCCGAGCCGGGACGTGCTGGAGCAAATGTTCCAGGTCAGCCGGGCAGTACGTCGGCCGATCGCCATGTTCGTCGATCAGAGTGATTCCGCCTCGATCCAGGCGTCGGTCGATGCCGGAGTTTCGGCATATATCGTCGATGGTTTGAAAAAGGAGCGCATCAAACCGATCCTTGATCTTTGTATTTCCCGCTTCAACGCCTTCTCTCGCTTGCAAGACGAACTCGATCGCACCAAGTCGGCGCTCGAGGAACGCAAGATCATCGACCGCGCCAAAGGCATGCTTATGAAACTCAAAGGCATGACGGAAGATGAAGCTTATGTACTGATGCGGTCAACCGCGATGCGCGAAAAGAAGAAGATCGCCGATATCGCCCAATCGATCATCACCGCGGCGGAGATGTTGAAATGAGCACACCTCTTCGCATCGGTTTCATTCCGTTGATCGACGCTGCGGCGCTGATCGTTGCGGTCGACAAAGGTTTTACGGCGGAGGAGGGGCTGGATGTCGACCTGATCCGCGAGGTCTCGTGGTCGAATGTTCGCGACAAGCTCAATCTTGGCCTTTTCGATGCCGCGCATCTGCTGGCGCCCGTCGCAATCGCATCGAGTCTCGGCCTTGGCCATATCAAGGTGCCGATCGTCGCGCCTTTTACCCTGGGCGTGAACGGCAATGCGATCACTGTATCGCCCGCGCTGCATGCAGCCATCATGTCCGAACTCCAAGGAGACGCCGCAGACCCGATGGCTACGGCGCAGGCTCTTTCCCGTGTCGTGGTCGCGCGACAGCGAAAAGGGCTCGAACCGCTGACATTCGGAATGACGTTTCCGTTCTCGACCCACAATTATCAGCTGCGCTTCTGGATGGCTGCGGGTGGCGTTGACCCCGACGAGGACATTCGTCTGGTCGTGCTTCCGCCACCTTATATGGTCGACAGTCTCGCTAGCGGGCAGGTCGACGCTTTTTGCGTCGGTGCCCCGTGGAACTCAGTTGCCGTTGATCTCGGCGTCGGACACATTTTGCATTTCGTTTCCGATATCCTGGTGCGCGCAGCAGAAAAAGTGCTGGCCGTTCGTCAACAATGGGCGGATGAAAACCCGAAAGTTCTCGGCGCTTTGATCCGCGCGTGCCAGCGTGCTGCTACTTTTATTGAATCGCCCGAAACCCGGGGAGAAGCAGCCGATATCCTCGCCAACACCAACCGGATCGGCGTAGACGCGGAAGTCATACGCCGCACGCTCGACGGACGATTGAAGATTTCGCCGAACGGCGAGATGCGCGCAAGCGCGCGTTATCTTTTGGTCGGCCGCGAGGGCGCGGCCCGTCCGGAGCCTGTGCAGGCCGCATGGCTCTACGCCCAAATGGTGCGGTGGGGACAAACCATCGATACCGAAAGTGCGCTCAACGTTGCAAAAGCAGTCTTCAGGCCGGATCTGTACGATGACGCGATTGGGTCAACTGCAACCAAGGCGAACGCTGTATCGGATGGAATTGGCGCCTTCTATGGACCCGCTTTCGATCCGAACGACATCAAGGGTTATCTCGCATCCTTTGCGATGCGCCGCCCACGTCGCGATTAGCTCGCCGGAGCCCCTGCCTAAACATTGTGCGCTGCACATAAATCAATCTTTCTGCAAATACTGACAGGCCCCCGGACGCATTTCGGAGGCACTTCCGATTCGGCAAAATATAGCTTCTTATCAACAGGTTACCACAAACTTCAAACTGGCACGGAGCTTGAATAGCTACAGGTTAGGCTGAGACGAAGGCCGAGGGTCCGCGAAAGGGCCAAACAGCAATGCCGCTGTCCTGGGGAAACGCCAACGCGTGCTCTCAGGGGCGGCATTTGTCTTTTGGGGATCTGCGGTCTGAAGCGCGGCGGCGATTTCAGGGCCAACTGGAAAAGGATGACCGACACGATGACCAAAGGGACCAAGCAAGGAACAACCCGCAACCGCGTCAGCCGACGAACACTGCTCAAAGCCGGCGTGGGCACCGCAGCGCTGCTGGCGTCCATGCGGCTGAATTTTCCCGGCGGAGCATTCGCGCAAGCCTCAGGGCCGGAAGTCACCGCAGCGAAACTCGGTTTCATTGCGCTGACGGACGCTTCGCCGTTGTTCGTCGCAAAGGAAAAGGGGCTCTTTGCTAAATACGGTATGCCCGATGTCGAAGTGCAGAAACAGGCTTCGTGGGGCACCACGCGCGACAATCTCGTGCTCGGCTCCGAGGGCAACGGCATCGACGGCGCACATATTCTGACGCCTATGCCTTACCTGATCTCATCGGGCAAGGTGACGCAAAATAACGTCCCCACGCCGATGTACATCATGGCGCGCCTCAATCTGAACGGGCAGTGCATTTCAGTTTCCAACGAATACGCCGACCTGAAAGTTGGCCTGGACACCAAACCGTTCAAGACAGCTCTCGATTCAAAGAAAGCATCCGGAAAATCCGTGAAGGCCGCGATGACGTTTCCCGGCGGCACCCACGATCTTTGGATGCGCTATTGGCTCGCGGCCGGCGGAATCGATCCAGACAAGGACATCGAAACCATTGTTGTGCCTCCGCCGCAGATGGTCGCGAATATGAAGGTTGGCACCATGGACACCTTCTGTGTGTGCGAGCCCTGGAATCTGCAGTTGATCCACCAGAACATCGGCTACACCGCGCTCACGACGGGGGAGCTATGGGATAAGCATCCTGAAAAGTCTTTCGCGCTGAGAGCTGCCTACGTCGACAAATATCCGAAAGCCGCGAAAGCGTTGTTGATGGCGGTGATGGAAGCGCAACAGTGGTGCGAGAATCCCGACAACCGCGAAGAAGTTGCCGCGATTTGCGCCAAACGCCAGTGGATCAACTGCCCGGTTGAGGACATCACCGACCGCGTCAAGGGCAAATTCGATTACGGAACGGGAAGGGTCGTCGAAAACAGCCCGAACATGATGCGGTTCTGGGCCGATCAGGCATCTTATCCGTTCAAGAGCCATGACCTTTGGTTTCTCACGGAAGATACGCGCTGGGGCAAATACGAAGCGGGAATGGATGCAAAAGCGCTGATCGCGAAGGTCAATCGTGAAGACCTATGGCGCGAGGCTGCGAAAGACCTTGGTGTTGCGGCTGCCGACATTCCGGCTTCGACATCGCGCGGCAAGGAGACATTCTTCGACGGCAAGATATTCGATCCCGAAAATCCATCCGCATATCTGAAGTCTCTCACCATTAAGCGTGTTGAAGTTTAACGAACCATGGGCCGTCTCTTCGTGAGACGGCCCACTCTTTTCGATACCGGAGAAGCACGCAATGAACATGCAAGCGCTCAAGACCGAGCCAGTAACGAAAGTTCCAGCAGCATCCGCGCCCATCGTGAGCATCTCGCCGAAGCGTCAACCTCTCGCCGATAAGCTCGCGAAAGTGGCTCGCGAGGCATCGGTTCGTGTCATTCCACCTGTCATCGTGGTTGCGCTGCTTCTGCTCGTCTGGGAGCTGATATGCCGCAAGGCCGGGTCCACTCTGCCTCCGCCATCGCGCGTATTGCGAGATACCAAGGAATTGATCCTTGATCCTTTCTTCGACCATGGCGGCATCGATAAAGGATTGTTTTGGCATCTATCGGCCAGCCTGCAGCGTGTAGCACTCGGGTATTCCCTTTCGGTGATCGTAGGCGTCGCGCTGGGGACGCTGGTCGGCCAATCGGTTTGGGCGATGCGAGGCCTCGATCCGATCTTCCAGGTTTTGCGAACAATTCCACCATTGGCATGGTTGCCGCTTGCACTTGCTGCGTTCCGCAACGGTCAACCGTCGGCCATCTTCGTGATTTTCATTACGTCGATCTGGCCGATCATCATCAACACGGCTGTCGGAATTCGGAACATCCCTCAGGATTATCGAAACGTCGCGGCGGTCGTGCAGCTCAATCCACTGGAATTTTTCACCAAGATCATGATCCCCGCTGCCGCACCCTACATCTTCACGGGCCTGCGTATCGGCATCGGACTTTCCTGGCTTGCGATCGTGGCGGCGGAAATGCTGATCGGCGGCGTAGGCATCGGGTTCTTTATTTGGGATGCATGGAATTCATCGCACATCAGCGAAATCATCCTCGCGCTTCTCTATGTCGGCATTATCGGCTTTGTGCTGGACCGCCTGATCGCGCTGCTCGCCACAATCGTGACCCGCGGCACCGCAACAAATTGAGAAGGGGGCACCATGCAAAACTATCTCAAGCTCGATCATATCGATAAAAGTTTTACGCGCGGACAAACCACGACCGAGGTTTTGAAAGACATCAACCTCACGATCGAGAAAGGACAATATGTCTCGATCATTGGTCATTCCGGTTGCGGGAAATCGACCCTGCTCAATATTGTTGCAGGACTTACGCCTGCGACACGCGGCGGAGTTCTTCTTGAAAATCGGGAAGTCAACTCGCCTGGTCCGGACCGAGCTGTGGTTTTTCAAAACCACAGCATGCTGCCGTGGCTTACCGTTTACGACAACGTAAGGCTGGGTGTGGACAAGGTTTTCGGATCGACAAAGAACCGCACCGAGCGCGACGCCTGGGTCATGCACAATCTCAATCTTGTCCAGATGGCCCACGCCAAGGACAAGCGTCCTTCGGAAATCTCCGGCGGAATGAAGCAACGCGTCGGAATTGCGCGCGCTCTTGCCATGGAGCCGAAAGTTCTGCTGCTGGACGAACCGTTTGGCGCACTGGACGCGCTGACCCGCGCGCATCTTCAGGATTCAGTCATGGCCCTGCACCAGAAGCTGGACAACACGGTGATGATGATCACGCACGATGTGGACGAAGCGGTGCTTCTGTCCGACAGAATCGTCATGATGACCAACGGTCCGAGCGCAAAAATAGGCGAGGTGCTGGATGTGCCACTTCCGCATCCTCGCAAACGGCTCGAGTTGGCGTCGAACGCAACCTATCTCAAATGCCGGCAGCGCGTTCTCGAATTCCTCTACGAGCGTCATCGTTTCGTAGAAGCAGCATAGCGGCTGCACATGAGATGCACGCATGAGTGAACCTCTCGTCATTATCGGAAATGGCATGGCTGCCACGCGCCTGGCCGATGAGCTCGCCAAGCGCGCGCTAGGCAAGTACGCCATTGCCATTATTGGAGACGAGGGAAGGCTTGCCTATAACCGCGTGCTGTTGTCGTCGGTGCTGGCCGGCGATGTCGAATCCGGCGACATAGAGCTTAAGCCGGCGCGATGGTGGCGCGATCATGGCGTCACGCTCAGCTATGGGCAGGCGGCTGCTTCGGTCGATGTCCGCGAGCGCAAAGTGTATCTCGCCGACGGTCAGTCGGTGCCGTTTACAAAACTTGTATTCGCCACGGGATCACAGGCACTGCGGCTGGACGTGCCGGGGTCTGAGCTCGATGGCGTGCACACATTTCGCGACAGTCGCGATGTCGATCATCTTCTTGGTCTTGCCTCGCAAAAAAAGCGCATCGTCGTGGTCGGAGGCGGATTGCTTGGGCTTGAAGCCGCTTACGGACTTGTCAAAGCCGGGGCGCACGTCACGCTGTTGCATTTGATGGATCGTCTGATGGAGCGACAGCTAGATGATCCCGCCGCCGCGCTCCTCAAACGTCTTGTCGAAGCAAAAGGCATTAGCATCGTCTTGAATGCCAGTACGTCTCGCATCTTGGGCGAAACGCAGGTCGAAGGCATAGAGCTTGCTGACGGCACAACACTTGCCGCCGATGCGGTGATTTTCGCCGCTGGCATCCGTCCCAACGTCTCACTGGCCAAAAATGCCGGCATCGAGGTTAAACGCGGCATCGTGGTCGACGACACCATGCAAACGTCGCTGCCGGATGTCTATGCCATTGGAGAATGCGCGGAACATCGTGGCATTTGTTACGGGCTTGTCGAACCGGCTTATGAACAGGCGGGGGTGTTAGCGGATGTGTTGAGCGGCCGCCAAGCAAGTTATAGCGGGAGCGTGGTCGCAACCAACTTGAAGGTCTCAGGCGTCAACGTGTTTTCCGCCGGAAATTTTCTGGGCGATCCCGCCAGCGAATGCATCGTTCTAAACGACGAACGGCTGGGCACTTATAAAAAGCTCGTCCTTGAAGAACGACCGGCTGATCGGCGCGGTTCTGGTTGGCGATACGCAGGATGCCTTGTGGTATCTGGGCACTGATCCGAACCAGCGCGCCGGTCGGTTCGATGCGCAGCGATCTGATGTTCGGTCCGTGCTTTCGCCGAGAGAAAGGCCGCATAGATGTCCGGCGATTTCTCACCTGACCAGAAGCGTTACCTCGAGGGGTTTGTATCGGGCCTTGGCGCGTCGAGAATGGCGCGCGCTTCAGCGCCGTCCCGTGCGGAGCCGACGGGGCCCGACGCCATTCATCTTAAAGCGCAGGATCGGGTGGTTTCCGCTGGGGGCAAACTCAACGACCAGGAAAAGATCAAGCGCGACGAACATCCATTCGATGCTTATCCCGCGATTGGTCGAGCAAGCGCGCAAGAACGAGGCGCCCAAACCTGCCGACAATTTCCGTTGGCGGTATCATGGCATCTTTTATGTCGCGCCTACACAAAACTCCTACATGTGCCGGATGAGGATCCCGAACGGAATACTCAAGCATTGGCAGTTTTCCGGCATTGCCGATCTCGCCGAAAAGTTCGCCGGCGGGTATGCTCACGTCACGACCCGCGCAAATTTGCAAATTCGCGAGATCGAACCCAGAAACGCAACGAATGTTATTGAAGCGATCCAGGATCTCGGCCTTTGTTCGCGCGGCTCGGGTGCTGACAATATTCGAAACGTCACGGGAACGCCGACCGCGGGCATCGATCCCCAGGAATTGCTCGATACGCGACCACACGCGCGTGAATGGCACTTTCATATTTTGAATGACCGGTCGCTGTACGGGCTGCCGCGCAAATTCAATGTGGCATTTGACGGAGCAGGGCGTATTCCCGTGCTCGAAGACACCAATGACATCGCCTTTCAGGCCGTCGAGATAAAGGATACAAAGGGAATTGATCCCGGCATCTATTATCGGCTCGCGCTCGGTGGCATTACCGGCCACAAAGATCTCGCCCGCGACACCGGCGTTATATTGCGGCCGGAAGACGCGACCAAAGTCGCAGACGCAATCATCCGTGTTTTTATAGAACAGGGCGACCGCACCAATCGCAACAAGTCGCGCTTGAAATATGTCCTCGATGCATTGGGCTTCGAGAAGTTTCTCAAATCCGTTGAAGAAAAGCTTGGCTATGCGCTGCTGCGTGTCGATGCGGAATTTGTCTCCGAGCGTCCTGCTTATGATCGCATGGCCCATCTCGGTATCCACCCGCAAAAACAGGCTGGATTGAACTGGATCGGCGTCGCGTTAAATCTTGGGCGGCTTTCTCTCGCGCAAATTCGTGGTTTGGCCGAGCTGGCACGTACTTATGGCGATGGCGACATCCGGCTTACGGTCTGGCAAAACCTTTTGATATCGGGAGTGCCGGACTCCGAAGTGGCTTCGGTCGTCGATCGAATTTGCGCACTCGGTCTGGCGACCGAGACGTCTGCTTTACGAGCTGGTCTGGTGGCATGCACCGGCGCGACCGGCTGCCGTTTCGCGGCGTCTCATACGAAGGAAGATGCCGCCGAAATCGCAGCATGGTGTGAATCGCGCGTTACGCTCGACACGCCGGTGAATATTCACCTGACCGGATGCCATCACTCCTGCGCGCAGCACTATATAGGTGACATTGGCTTGATCGGTGCGCGCGTGCCGGTCGGCGACGACGGTGACACCGTGGCTGGTTATCACATCCATGCCGGCGGCGGGTTTGGGACAGACGGCGCGATCGGACACGAGCTTTACCGCGACATCAAAGCCGACGACGCGCCGCAAGCCGTCGAGCGCATATTAAAAGCTTATCTTGCCAACCGGACGAGCGAGTCCGAAACCTTCGTCCGGTTCGCAAAGCGCGTTGATGTTGAGACGTTGCGGCATATGGCGGAGGCGGCAGAATGAACCAGATGACGCCGTCGCCAATCCAGCTCATTCCTGAAACAGCACCGTTTTCACCGGAACAGCGCGCCTGGTTGAATGGTTTCCTGGCGGGGCTGGTGTCTCTCGACGGCAGCGGCGTGACGCCGCTGTCGGCGGAGCAGGGCGCGGCCGTCATGAAAGACGCCGTTCCGGATGGAGATGACGGAGAAGCGCCCTGGCACGACCAGACCCTGCAGATTGCCGAACGCATGAAACTTGCGGAAGGCCGGCCGCTGCGTCGTCGTATGATGGCAGCCATGGCCCAGCAGGATTGCGGGCAGTGCGGATACAATTGCAATGACTATTCGGAGGTGATCGCCAGCCGTCAGGAGGCGCGGCTCAATCTTTGCGTCCCGGGCGGCAAGGAAACCGCCCGAATGCTCAAAAGCCTTTTTGAAGAACTCGAAAGCACACCCGCGGCCGTTGTTTCAATTCGGCCCAGTCGCCTGCTGACCCAAACCGTCAGCAGCGCCGGGCCGATCCCGCGACAACCCGGTGATGGCCTCGTTTGTATCGAAGCGACTGCTCAACAAGGCTGGGTCGGAAAAAGAGACCTGGCATGTCGAGTTCGATTTGCAGTCCGCCGGGCTCGATTACATCGTCGGCGACTCGTTCGGCGTCTTTGCCAGAAATGATCTCGGTCTTGTCGATCAGATCATTGCCATGCTCGGCGCGTCGCACGTCACCGAAGTGCACGGCAAAACACTTCGGGAAGTTCTACGGGACGATGTTTCACTATCGCCCGCACCCGACACTCTCTTCGAGTTGCTGTCTTTTGTTTCTGGCGGCGCGGTACGTGAGAAAGCCCGCGCGCTGGCGCAAGGGCTTGACCCCGACGGCGATGCCGCAAATCTCGATGTGCTTGCGACGCTTCAAAAATTTTCCGGCATTCGACCTCATCCGGAAGCATTTATCGAAGCTCTCGAACCCTTGCAGCCTCGGCTCTATTCCATCTCCTCATCGCATAACGCAACTCCGGGGAAGCTATCGCTGACCGTGGATACGGTTCGCTATGTGATCGGCAAACGCCGGCGGCTTGGTGTGGCATCGACGTTTCTGGCGGAACGCATAGCCCCAGGTGACGCGTTGCCGGTCTACATTCAGAAAGCGCATGGGTTCGGACTGCCGGAAGATGCAAACATTCCTATCATCATGATAGGTCCCGGAACGGGGGTCGCGCCTTTTCGTGCATTTTTGCACGACCGCAAAGCGACAGGCGCAGCGGGTCGCAACTGGCTGTTCTTTGGACACCAGCACAGCGATTGTGATTTTTTCTACGGCGACGAATTGAATGCGATGAAATCGTCCGGACTTCTGACGCGGTTGTCGCTGGCCTGGTCGCGCGACGGCAAGGACAAGTTCTATGTCCAGGATCGCATGCGCGAGGTCGGCCGTGAACTTTGGTCATGGCTCGCGGATGGCGCTCATGTCTACGTTTGCGGCGATGCCAAGCGGATGGCCAAAGATGTGGAGCGCGCACTGGTCGATATCACGGCACAGTTTGGCGCTCGCTCGACAGACGAAGCGGTTTCATTCGTCGCCAATCTGAAAAAAACGGGAAGATATCAGCAGGATGTTTATTAGCTGCGGGAGGGAGCACGCTTAGGTTAACGTCATTCCATCTCCGCGTGAACCGAAAGACGGCAGAGTTGAGAAAAACGAAGCCCACGCAGCCATCCGATATCGAAGAATGATCGTCTAAATCGCGGTTCAATAGAGAAAAATTCTCATTTTATTTCAAACTGCCTTGCAAAACGGTACAGCACACCATGATTATAGCGTCAGATCACTGCGATCCCACGGAGATCGACGTCAATGAACCAAATGCCGTTTCGGGCCAAAACACTAGCAGACGCCCACGCTATCTCGGCGAAAAGCGACGACCGCCTTCATGCGACGGCGCTTTATGGCGCGTTCCTCATGATCGCTCTCATTGTATTCGGCACGCTCTCCTATCATCCGTTTTAGATTATTTTACGCGACAGACTGAGCCGACTTTTCGGACGTCCCACGCTGGTGGAGCAAAACGGCCCTCAGTCCTCATGCGAGATTTCGCATGACGGCGCTCGATCCCCAGTTCAAAGCCACGCGCACGACCTGTCCATATTGCGGCGTGGGTTGCGGAGTCCTGGCAACTCCAAACGGTGACGGGGCGATCATCGCAGGCGATCCGGATCACCCGGCTAATTTTGGCCGTTTGTGTTCGAAGGGGTCGGCGTTGGGCGAGACGCTCGGTCTCGGAGAGCGATTGCTATATCCGATGGTACGCTGCTCGACCGGCGCGGTTGAGCGGGTCGCATGGGGCGATGCGCTGGATCACGTTGCGCGGCGGCTCCAGCACATCATTGCAAAGCATGGGCCTGACTCTGTCGCTTTCTACCTTTCGGGGCAATTGCTGACCGAAGACTACTATGTCGCCAACAAACTCATGAAGGGGTTTATTGGCACCGCGAACGTCGATACCAACTCACGCCTGTGCATGTCGTCGTCGGTTGCCGGCCATCGCAGGGCGTTCGGCTCGGATACCGTTCCCGGTTGCTACGAGGATCTCGATCAGGCAGATCTGCTTGTTCTTGTCGGATCCAATGCAGCCTGGTGTCATCCGGTGCTGTTCCAGCGGATGATTGCGAACAAGCAGAACCGCGGTGCGCGCATCATCGTCATCGACCCGCGGCGGACAGATACGGCGGAAGACGCCGATCTTTTTCTTGCGATCAAGCCCGGCAGCGATACGGCCTTATTTTGCGGATTGCTTGTACACCTTGTCGATACCAAAGCGATTGATCGCGGCTATATCGAAAACCACACGGCAGGATTCGATGAAGCCCTGGGAAACGCGCGATCCATCGCCGGAAATATCGCCGCGACAGCGAGGGCAACGGATCTCAGCGAGGACGACGTTGCCGCGTTCTTCGAAATGTTCAGGACCACGCCACGGGTCGTTACTGCCTTTTCACAGGGGGTCAACCAATCAGCCCAGGGGACGGACAAGGTCAACGCCATCATCAATTGCCATTTGGCAACCGGTCGTATTGGCAAGCGTGGAGCGTCGCCTTTCTCCCTGACCGGCCAGCCCAACGCCATGGGCGGACGCGAGGTCGGGGGACTCGCCAATCAGCTTGCTGCACACATGGGGTTCAACCCAACAGACATCGATCGTACGCGACGCTTCTGGAAGGCGCCGCGAATGGCAACCCGCGAAGGATTGAAGGCTGTCGATATGTTCGAAGCCATTGGTCGAGGCAAGATCAAGGCTTTGTGGGTGATGGGAACCAACCCGGCCGTGTCTCTGCCTGATGCCGACGGCGTGCAAGCCGCTCTCGCCAAGCTTGATCTCTTCGTTATCTCGGAGAACGTACTTTCAAACGATACGATCAATTCCGGTGTGCATGTTCTGCTCCCTGCGCAGGCCTGGGGAGAGAAATCCGGTACCGTGACCAATTCCGAACGGCGAATATCCCGTCAGCGCGCGTTCATGTCATCCGGCGAAGCAAAGCCGGACTGGTGGATCGTGAGCCAGGTTGGCAAGCGGCTGGGTTTCGCTGAAGCGTTCAGTTACGAAACGGTTGCGGATGTGTTTCGGGAACACGCCCGTCTTTCGGCGTTCGAAAACGATGGAAAGAGAAGCTTCGATATTGGCGCGCTAGCTGATATGTCCGATATCGCATACGAATCCTTTACGCCGGTGACATGGCCAGCCGTGAAAGGCGACGTACAATCCCATCCGCGTATGTTTGCAAATGGCGGGTTTTTCTCGGCAGACCGCAGAGCGCATTTCGCCATTGTGGACGCGCCAGAATTACAACAGTCCACATCGGACAAGCGGCCACTGCGTCTCAACACTGGGCGCATTCGCGATCAGTGGCACACCATGACCCGGACCGGGCTCAGTCCCCGGCTGGGGCAGCATATTCCCGAACCTTTCGTGGAAATTCATCCGGACGATGCGGTACAATACGGCGTTTCGGATGGAGCGTTCGCACGCGTCGCGACCGACTATGGGTTCTGTATCCTGAGGGTTGTCGTGACCGAGCGCCAGCAAAGAGGCATGTTGTTCACCCCCATTCATTGGAGCACCGAAACTTCCTCATCCGCACGCGTCGGCGCGCTTGTGGCACCGGTGACCGACCGGCTTTCAGGACAACCTGAAAACAAGGCAACGCCCGTCCATATAGCGCCGCATGAATTCGTCCAGCGCGGATTCTTCTTGTCTCGTTTGCGGGTTTCCTTTCCAAATGACACATGGTGGGCACGGGTCGCGGTTGACCGTGGCTATGGTTATCTTCTCGCCTCAAATCATCAGGCAGATGCCTGGAAATCCTGGTTTCGGTCTTCCGCTTTTTCGGAGGATGTCGTCGAATATGACGACTACGCCCAGCAGATATATCGAGCAGGAGCATATGATTCCGGAAAGTTGCGAACATGCCTGTTCGTTGGACCCGCGCACGACGTCATCCCGTGGGATGCCGTTAAGGCCAATTTTTCAGCTGGCGAAGTGAGCGATGAAAATCGCCGTGGTTTACTTTCCGGTCGCGCAACGAATGGTGCGCCGAGCATCGGGCGGATCGTTTGCGCCTGTTTCGGAGTGGGGGATAACAGCATTCGCGACGTTCTAAAGTGCGGGAAAGCACGGAGCGTGACAGATATCGGCGCGCAGTTGCGGGCAGGGACAAATTGCGGTTCGTGCATCCCCGAATTGAAGCATCTGATAGCTCAGGCAGCACACCCGTCAGCCTCGGCAAAACCTGAAATTGCCGAAACCGGGGTATAATTTGATGCGTGGTTTTATTAACTGAAAGGCGCCACCTTAATGCCTTGCGCATCGAGACTTCGGCGAATTGTTCGCGCGATCTCAACAGCGCCTGGCGTGTCGCCATGAATGCATACCGTTTCGATCTCGACTTTTATTTTTTTGCCTGACGCGGCGATGATAGCTCGATCCTGCACCATGCGCACCACACGTTCGGCGATCAGGTGTGAATCGTGCAGCACCGCGCCCGGCTTGTTGCGCGCCATCAACGAAGCGTCGTCTTCATAAGCGCGGTCGGCGAATACCTCGTTGACCATTCGCAATCCCGCGGAGTCTCCAGCGCGAACCAGCGACGAATTCGGCAATACGACAAATATCAGATTGCGGTCGACCGCCTTGATCGCGGAGGCAATCGCACGCGCGGTCATATCGTCCATACAGCCCACATTCGAAAGCGCACCGTGTGCTTTGACGTGCGTGACTTTGTGCCCGGCCAGCGCAGCGACGGCTTGCAACGCGCCTATCTGATAAGCGACCAACGTTTCGATCTCCGATGACGTTAGTCCGGGTATCGGACGGCGGCCGAATCCGTGCAGGTCGCGATATCCCGGGTGCGCTCCAATACTGACGCCACGGGCTTTGGCGAGCTCCGCAGTCCGGCGCATGATATCTGAATCACCTGCATGGAAACCACACGCCACATTCGCGCTCGTTGCCAGGCCCAACATCTCTTCGTCGTTGCCCATGGTCCACGGGCCAAAGCCTTCACCGAGATCGCAATTCAAATCGATCGTCATGACGTCAATTTACCTTCCTGTGCACTTCTGGGCCGATCAGCGGGACGTGCCCTCGTCGGTTTGCCACGTCATGTTATCTGTGGCGTTGACCGCCGCACCAGCCAGATTCGCGTTTTGCAAAGCCGCAAGGTTCAGTCCGACATCCTCGATCTCAAGTATTTTGCCGGGCAGGGACGTCAACCAGATAGCGAACAGCCGTGCGGCCGTTTGAGCTTCTTTCATGTCGATAGCCGTGAAACGGAAGGATTGCCCGGCACGCATTTGCGCGAACCTGCCGAGGTCGGGACCAATCACCGTGGCAATCTTTGGATATCCACCCGTCGTACCCCGGTCTGGCATCAGAACAATCGGTTGCCCCGAACCAGGAACCTGGATGCTGCCAGTGACTGTTCCATCAGAAACGATGTTGTGCCCATGCTTGTGCGTGAGGGCAGGGCCATCGATACGATAACCCATGCGGTCGCTCGCAGGTGAGATGGTCCAGTCGCTTCCAAGAAGCGACGCAATGACAGATGCGTCGAACTCATCATCCTGCGGACCCAGCACCACGCGGATAGGTGTGGTATCGCGTGGCGGAACTTCAATTCGGCGCTCTATTTTTAACGGCCGGATTTCGCCCGCCTCGAACAGATCGCCAGCCTGCAATGCACGTGGAAACGGACTTCCAATACCAGCGCGAACGTTGACCGCAAGGCTGCCGAATATAGGTTCTCCACGAATGCCGCCTTCAACTGCAAGGTAGCTGAAAACACCATCGCGGGCCGGGCCGAGGCGCATGGTCGCGTTGTCTTCAATTACAAAGGTGCGGTTGACATCGAACGTTTGCCCGGCGAGTTCAACGTGACGGCCTGCACCCGCGAGAGCGACGCGCACGGCGCCGTTTTGCGCCTTGAAGACCGCGCCCAAAGGGCCGATCTCGATCGCGGCGTTCAAGGCTGGATTCCCGACAAGACAGTTTGCAATTGCAAGTGAGGAACGATCCACAGCCCCGCTTGGAGCAAGGCCATATCGTTGCGTTCCGTGCCGCCCTTCATCCTGAACGGTTGTGAGAGGTCCCGCCGATATGACGACAAGGTCGCTCATGGAGTTAAAAGCTCCGCAACGGGGGCGCCGCGTTCCGCGGCTTGGTCGAGTTCGGAAAATTCGCGCGGGTCGATCGCATAAAAAGTGACCGCATCGCCCGCTTGGATAAGGAAGACAGGATCGCGGCCTGGATGAAATGTCCGGACCGGCGTGCGGCCAATGAGATGCCAACCACTTGGCCCGGCGAGGCATTGAATGCCCGTCTGGGCTCCGCCAATATGAATAGAGCCCGCTGGTGTGTGCGTACGCGGATTGCTTCGCCGCGGCGTAGCAAGCGTCGGGTCGAGCCCGCTGAGGTAAGAGAAACCGGGTGTAAAACCGACCATTGCGACAAAATAGTCGGCCGCTGCATGCCTGCGAACGACATCCGCCGTTGAAATATCGTGGGCTTTGGCAACGTCTTCAAGATCGATCCCAAATTCCCCGCCGTAAACAACCGGAACGCGCCAGCGTCGGCTGGTTATAGAGAGAGCAGAGGGGTTCGCCGCCAATTTCAACAACTCTTGGCCCAGTGCGGCGAAATCGATAACAACCGGATCATAATGAATCAGAAGCGAACGGTAGGTTGGAACGGTTTCGCGAATGCCGTCGATGCCCTTCAATGCAACGCGCTGATCGAAATCCAGCACCCTGCGGTTGACGTGCTCATCAATGACACGACCAAACTCGACCGTGAGCGCGGTGTCGCCGCTCGGCAAGATCCTTGGAAACGCTGTCTCAGGGTTTTTGCTCATGATGGAAGAAAATCAGCTCAACATCGTTGTTTTGCATCGCGAACGTTCGGAGCCAAAATGCTCCACTTCGGTATCTCTCCGAGGTTCTGCCCGCAAAACGTTCTCCGTATGGCCCGGTAGCTGTTGACGCGCCCGCTTACCCCTGCACAATTATACAACTGATTTGTCCAGGGAGTTGATTGTTTTATGCCGCTAAACCCACAGGCTATCGAGTTGCTGAAAGCCATTTCTACGGCGACGATCACGACGGTCTTGCTCAAAAAAGGGCTCAGGAACGTTTGGCTGCGCGGCACACGGCCCCTGCGGCCGGGCCAACCCCGGCTCGTTGGGCCGGCCTTTACGCTTCGCTTCGTGCCTGCGCGCGAAGACTTGGCGACGCCCGAATCCTGGTCCGCACCGATCTCGACCCGAACGGCGATTGAAGCCATGCCAGCCGGCTGTATCGCCGTCGTGGATGCCATGGGCGTGACGGATGCGGGTATTTTCGGAGATATCTTGTGCGCGCGGATGGCCAAGCGCAATGTGGCTGCGCTTGTGACGGATGGCGTGGTTCGCGATCTGGAAGGCGTTCTTGGCACGGGATTGCCGGTTTGGTGCAACGGCGCGGCCGCTCCTCCGTCGGTCGCGGGGCTGACATTCGTCAACTGGGGAGAACCTGTTGCATGCGGCGGCGTCGCCGTGTTTCCGAACGATATCATCGTTGCCGATGAAGATGGCGCGGTTCTGATTCCGCAAGCGCACCTCGACCACATTTTAGCCGAAGGTCCCGAACAGGAACGAATGGAAGCGTGGATCGTCAAGGAAGTGAATAACGGCGCTGCGCTCCCCGGTCTCTACCCTATGAACGCAGAGACGAAGGCACGGTATGCCGCCTCAAAAGGGAAACCCTGAGGCCGGCAGTTTCGAACTCCACTGGCACTCCGATAGCTATTAAAAAAGCATCACGAGAGAACGCCATCAAGCTGGCGCGAACTCATAACAATCAAGAGGGTATTATGGACATTCATCCCGCGGGCTCGCGCCCATCCCTCCGTCCACCGAAGGAGTATTTCACGGGAACCGTATGGCAGGATCCAATTATTGCAGCTCCTGCGCCTGCACGCGTTGTTTCGGCACGGGTGTCATTTGAGCCCGGCGCCCGTACCGCGTGGCACACCCATCCGCTGGGACAGACACTTCACGTGATCTCCGGAATTGGTCTCGTGCAGGCAAAGGACGGCCCCATAAGGGAGATCCGCGCCGGCGACACAGTATGGATTCCGCCCGGAGAGAAACATTGGCACGGCGCCAGTGAGAAAAACGGCATGATACATATCGCGACCCAGGAGTTGCTCGACGGCAGCCATGTAACTTGGATGGAATATGTCACCGATGATGAATACGGCGGCGCAATCAGCAAATGATGCAACAACGACGTCCGGCGTTATGAAGGCAGCGGCGGTCGCGCATGCCGGGAATTGACCCCTTTTAGCTGGCTCGATTTACGCTTACGCAGCAAAAATCAATAGAACACACCGGATGATTTTCCAGTTTTCGGTGATACGCTGCCTTATCGGCGGACGTTCCGGGCTGATGCTTTAAATATTCAAAAAAGTCGGACGTGGGAGGTATGCATGTTCAGTCGCGCATTCGGCGCGAGCGCAATGGCGCTCGTCTTTTCGTTATCGGCATATCAGGCGGCGCAAGCCCAACTTGCCGTCTCCGCAAACGACGGCAAGGTCGTCTTGCTGGACGGCAACACCGTCAATGCTTCCAAGCAGGCGGATGACACGGTTTCGATTATCGACCTCAGCGTCACGCCGCCCAAGGTGGTGGGCGAGGTCAAAGCTCCCACCAGCGTCGTCGGGCCGCCCATGAGCGTTGCCGTCGCGCCTGACGAGTTGATCGCGCTGGTCACGGCAGCCATGAAGATCGATCCGGCAGATGCAACAAAGACCACTCCGGACAACAAGCTCTCCGTGATCGACCTCAAGGCCAAACCTCCGGTCGTGATTTCAACCCTCGAGGCAGGGCTTGGTGCAGCGGGCGTGTCAATCAACAGGGCCGGAAACCTGGCGCTGGTGGCAAATCGCGCGGAAGGGACGGTATCTATTTTCACGGTGAATGGAAAAACGGTTGCGGCAGCAGGGAAAATCGACTTCGGAAACAAATCAGCGGGGCCGAGCCATGTGGTCTTTTCGCCGGATGGCAAGACGGCGTTCGTGACCAGGGATGGCGACAACAAGATTTCGCTGTTGTCGATCGACGGCAACAAGGTGGAATACACCAAGCGTGATTTCGGCGCCGGCTTGAGACCCTATGGCATCGATGTTTCATCGAAAGGAGACGTCGCGATTGTCGCGAATGTGGGAATTGGCGCGGGCGATACCGACACCGTCAGTGTGATCGATACGACCGCAAAACCACCGCGGGTGATCGATTCCGTCAACGTCGGCCAAACACCCGAGAGTTTGAAAGTGTCCCCGGACGGCCAATACGCAGCCGTCGGCGTGATGAACGGATCGAACAAGGCAAAGTCGTCACCCTTTTACAGTGACAACGGAACGCTGAAGATCTTTCAGATTAACAATAAACGTCTGACGCAAGTGGCCGAAGCACCTGTCGGTCATTGGTGCCAGGGCATTGTCTTCAGCGACAACAACAAGACCGTTCTCATTCAATGCATGGTCGAGAATGAAATCCAGATTTTCGATTTTGACGGCCGAAAATTGACAAGAAATGGGGAGATCAAGGTCACAGGCCCGGCCGGAATCAGAACTGCCGAAAAGAAACTGAATTAATGCTGAGTTGCGACTTGCGAGGGATTGTCCGCCAGATCGATTGACATGACGCGGCAGCAGAACTGACGTTGGGGGCGGTGGCTCGTTCGCCGCCTTCCACGTTGCATCAGGTGCCAAACGGCTGCTCAGCAGTCCGTTCTTCATAATGGATACAGTTTAAACGCCGAACAGCGTGCTCATAGTGTTCGCACCCGCGCACTTTTGAATAAAGTGCTACAACGCCTCTTACGCAAAGGCAGGTCGTCGTATCCACTTCTCGTCCTTGCCGGGTGATCTGAATTGAACACTGGAGGTGACTGGTTGTCACGCTGGATTGAGCAAGCTTTGGCACATATCCGGGTGCAACCAATTGTGGATCGCTTTTATGCATGTAATAATTTAACTGCGTTCATTCTTGATGTTCGGGGACGACATGAGAATGCTTCAGAGTGAGTTCAGGCATTTCGACGACGTTCTTGCGTCGATCGAATTCTTCGAACGATCGAAAACCACCACCGCATTGGTCGACTGCATCAAAACCGCGGCGGCGACCTACGGCTACAATCATTTCGTTATTGCAGCCGCGCCGACCTATCTCCGGCACGATTTTAATCAGCTCGTTCTTTTGCGCCATTGGCCTGAGCAATGGTTCAAGGAATATGTTCATGAGAGTTTTCATAAGGCGGATCCGATCGCCGCCCATGCACGCTCGCAATGCAATGCCTTTGCCTGGGCCGATACGCCTCCAGACCTTCTCATCGGAAAACCCGCGAGGTTGATGGAAGTCGCATCGCGCGATCACGATATGCGTCAGGGCCTTTGCGTCCCTATTCACGGCATGCACGGTTATGAAGCCGCTATTTCGTTTGCAGGGCCGGATGTGGATTGCACGAAGCGCGCAAACGCAGCCATGGAACTCGTGGCTATCTATGCCATGAATTCAACTGATGCGTCTGCGCACGGAAGAAAAACAACCCCAGCCAAAATTGTCAGCGCGCGAGAGGGAGGTTTTGACGTGGGCGGCTATTGGTAAAACCGCGTGGGATACCGGTTGCATTCTATCGATTTCGACCGATACCGTGAACAAGCACATGGCTTCCGCCATGCGGAAGCTCCAAGCTTATACGAAAACCCAGGCTGTCGCCGAATTCTATCAAGCGAGGAGAGATTTAGTTCTAGCCTGTCAATACCAAGTCCTATGCCTACGCGAGATTTGATCTAGATGTGAGCGTCCTCCTGCCAACGGCAGGAGGATCGGATGATCAGAGTGATCGATCACGCCAATCGTTTACGATATCGCGAAACACTCGACCGGCAGTTCCGCTTCCGTCATGAAATCTTTGTCCGCGAACGCGGCTGGTCTGACTTCGATCAGGACGGGGAATACGAAGTCGACCAATACGACAACGAGAAAACAATTTATCACGTCGCCCTCGACGACAACGAGAACGTCATTGGATGTTTTCGACTGTATCCGACGCTATCACCCCATATGATCAGTGAAGTGTTTCCCCAACTCGTGGATGGGCAAATCCTTGAGAGACCCGATGTCCTCGAGATGACTCGAATTTCGGTGGCGCGCGACAAGCGGCACGGGAACACCTACTACGAGCTGCTGACAGGATTGCAGGAGTATGGCTTGCAGCTTGGTCTGTCCGCCGTAACAGCAGTCATCCGACTGTTCCGGATGCCCGTGGTCCAAACCGCCGGCTTCAAAGTTCACCCTTTGGGATTGCCCCAGGAAATCGATGGCGAAACGTTGATTGCTGTGAAATTCGATATCGACGAACAATCTGCTTGAGCGAATACGCCGCACGGCAAAAGTCAGCGGTCCTGTTCTTGAGGCATCGGATCGCGGTGTCCGAAGGGCCATGAAAGAGGCGGGGTGAACCATTCAAACGCACTGATTCCCGCAATAGCCTTTCGTATATGAGCGGATCGCCCTTGAGTTGCGGTAGTTTAGGCGCGCAGAGCAACCACTGGAGCCAGCTTCAAGTCCGACATGGCTAAAATTAAGGAAAATACAATTAAATCAAAGCCATGCGGGCTTGGCGGAAGGGGTGGGATTCGAACCCACGGTACCCTTGCAGGCACGCCGGTTTTCAAGACCGGTGCCTTAAACCACTCGGCCACCCTTCCGTTTGGCTCTCATGAGCGAACGCAGCCTGGATTGCAAGTCTCTCTTGCGCCGATCTGGATGGAAACGCGGAACGAAAAACAGAGTGCGCGAACGGATTTCTCCGGGCTTTCTTTCATCGCAAACTGAGACATTGGCCATGCCCCGTTTGATGAGGGTGGGAGGATAAATGGAGGGCACTTTCAACCCGCAATTTGAAGCCACGCTGGAACAAATTTCCCAGGCTGCAACGCTTGATGATTTGTCCTCGTTGATGTCAGAGCTTCGTGGCGCTTACGGCTTGGCGCACATCGTCTACCACGCTGTCCATCTTCCCGCTGTACAAAAGCCAAATCCGATATTGCTCCTGACTTATGACTCCGAATGGGTAAAGCGTTACACCGAGCGCGACTATTTTCGCATCGACCCGGTGGTGCGCCACGGTCGAAGCGGATTTCTTCCGCTCGACTGGTCAGAAGTCGATCACGAATCCCTGGAGGCCCGACGATTTTTCAGAGAGGCTGAACGCTACGACGTTGGACGGAATGGCATGACACTCCCAATCCGCGGCCCCGGCGGTGAACGCGCACTTGTGACGCTGACATCGAATGCCGCGACAACGGAATGGAACAGATCTCCGTTTTGCATATATGCGTGACTTCCAATTTCTAGCTCATGTTCTGCATGACAGAGTGATGCGGGTCAGCGGTCTTCGTCTGCCGGGAATTAAGATAGCGCTATCGAGTAGGGAAAAAGAGTGCATACAGCTCGTCGCCAACGGCCTTGCCCAAAAGCAAATCGCGGGACGATTGAACCTCTCGCTGGAAGCCGTCCGGCTTTATTTGCAGAGTGCGCGCAACAAGCTCGAATGCGCGAATTTGAACCAGGCCATTGCGAAGGCAATCAGTCTGGAAATAATCTAGAACCAATCTGAGCGAGCTGTCGTTGCACCGCCACTCATAGGCCCTTCAGCCTTGTCAAGCTTGTAAAATACAAGGTTGTACATTTTTCTCCCTGCCGGTTCATTCGCGCGGACAGGGGGAACTTCATGATCAAAATATTGACCAATAGCGACCGGACTGAGCTTTCCGATCTTTTTGATCAAATGTTTCGCGCACGCGCGAACATTTTTCGCGACCGACTCAATTGGGATGTGCGCGTAAAGGATGGGATGGAAATCGATCGGTACGACGAGAACGCTGATCCTATCTATATTGTATCAGTCGACGAGAGCGGACGCCTTTCCGGTTCTTTGCGGCTTCTTCCGACAACGGACGAGACGATGCTCCGGAATGAGTTCGCTGATTTTTTTTCGGAGCCTGTCGACGTATCGAGCCCTACGGCCTGGGAATGCACACGCTTTTGTGTCCACCCAAGTGCGGCAGGCGCATCAGCACGGGCGTCGAGACAAGTCTCTTCGCAGCTGCTTATAGGGCTTTGCGAGCTCGCGATGCAGTCGGGCATCGAGCAAATCATAGGGCTCTATGATGATCGGATGACCCAAGTCTATCGACGTATCGGTTGGTCACCGGTTCCGCTCGCCACATCGCGCCCCGAACTGGGTAAACTTGTCGTTGGGATATGGGATGTATCGCGCGAGGCCTTAAGCGAGATGAAGACCCGGGCCAACGGGGCTTCAAATCAAGGCGGCATCAACAGCAGGGCCGCGTAGCACGCCTGACAGCCGATCGCTGGCGATCGGCCACAAAATTCTTCGAGCTGAACTCGAAGAACCGAATCTGAGGGCGCGCCTGAACCTAAACTGGGATGAATTTTACGGCGCGCCTGTCGGGACCATAGACAACCGTAAACCAATATGCGCTGATTTCGTGATCGATTTCGGCCAAGTGGACAAGAGACGAACTGATGTCGACCGTGTGGGTAGAGATGCTGAAAAAATATGGCGAGGAAGAGCCTCGGCTATTCGAGAATATTCAGGAGGCGATTTCCTCGGCGAAAAGCCTGGGACTGCGCGATCTCGAATTCATACTCCGAATGGCCCTTCTCGAATTGGGGAATCACCATTTGAGAGAGCTTCGGGCGTTGAACGGGGAGGACAAGCTGGTCACCCAATAAGAGGGCTGGCTATGACTGACTGAGAGCCCCGCAACCTTTAAGAAACTGGGGCAATCCTTCATCAGACCTGCGTTGGTGAGGACCAAAGCAACCTCCGGTTTACCACTTACCTGCTATCCAACTTTTGCCTTGATCCAGTAGCGATATGGTCGTTCCTGGCGCCGGGGCGGCGTAGCGTACTTTGGGGAAGGCTGGGGTTCAGTCGCCTTCACCAAGGAGAATATGATAGTCAGGGCAAATGGGGTTCTTTGTTACAGGCCAGGTGGCTCGAGCTGCGCGTTTCGCAGCTATTGCAGGATCCTGCATTCTTCTGGCCAATTGCGCCGTATCCGACAAGTTTGCGAACCGCGTCGATCCCAAATACGGCGTCTCGTCTAGCCCTCGCGTTGTGGAGTTCGGCGAGCCGGTTCCCAAGGGCGGTGGGGCTTATCGTGTGGGCAAGCCCTATATGGTCGGTGGCCGGCAGTATGTCCCCGTCGAAGACCCGAACTATCGCGCCGAGGGGCTCGCGTCGTGGTACGGCGATGATTTCCACGGCCGGTTGACCGCCAATGGCGAGGTGTTCGACATGACCTCGCTGACTGCCGCGCATCCAACCTTGCCGATGCCCTGTTACGTCCGGGTCACCAATCTGGGCAATGGCAAGTCTCTGGTCGTTCGCGTCAACGACCGCGGCCCGTATCATGGCAACCGCTTGATCGACGTCTCAAATAATGCCGCCAGGCTATTGGATTTTAAGGGAAATGGCATAGCGCGCGTACGTGTGGAATATGTCGGCCGTGCGCCGCTGGAAGGTTCCGACGACCGGCAGCTCGAGGCGACATTGCGAACCGGCGAGCCGGCTCCGCCGCCGTCCGCAGTTCGAATAGCTTCGGAACGCCCGTTCATCCCTGACCCCACCACGCCACCAGGGCGTGCCCTGCGGGGCGACGTGCCCCTGCCTGAAGGGCGGCCATATACGCTGGGCAATACACCGCAGGATGTTGCTTCAGTTTCGGCGACCTCCGAGCTTTCCGCGTCACGCAGCCGACGCGGAGGCGGGCGCGTGCTCGCCAATGCCCGCGCGGTCCCTTACGAGCCGGATTCCAGAGAACCGACCGCCGACGGAGACAACCATCCGTCCTCGTCTCTTCTGACCCGGCCGGTCGCAGCCTACGCGCCTGGGGGTTCAAGCCAGGACGGCATCGCCACGTTGCTGTCAGGACGAGGGCTGTACTGAGCGAGGGAGGACTTCCGCCCCCTCAGCTGACCTGCTTCAGAAACTCAATGAGAGCGGCATTCACCTCGTCCGCGCGCTCCTGCTGTATCCAGTGGCCAGCCCCCTCCAGAATTAGCTTACGCTTGAGGCCTGGAAGCACTTTATCCATGTCCTTGATGCGCTTTGCCCCGATCAGTCCTGTCACGACTTCATCCTGTGAACCCGCGATAAAAATCGAAGGCTGATGAATGCGTGCACCCTGCCAAGGTGCGGTCAAATCCCAGTTTCGATCGAGATTGCGATACCAGTTCAGCCCGCCCCGAAAGCCTGAGGCACGATACGCCTGCACGAAATAGGCAACGTCGCTTTCGGCAATCCATGACGGAAGGCTTCGTACGATCTCCCGGTCTCCCAGGAAACCCATGCCGCTCTGAACGAACTGCGACATGCCACCTCCGGAAAACCCTTTGGAAAAGATCGCCCGCATCGTGAAATCAACATCATGCTCGAGCTCGGCCTCGGCAACGCCGGGAGGCTGGAAATACTGCCAATAGAAATTCTCGATGCCTTCCTTTTGCAAGGTCTCCAGAGGCCGTCCACGGCCGCGCCACGGTGGGGGAACGCTAAGACCACCCACGGCCGTGAATATATCCGGCCGGAACATTGCGGCGTGCCACGCGACCGGCGCACCCCAATCGTGACCGATAACGACGGCCTTTTTCTCACCCAAGGCGGCGACCAGAGCAACCATATCCCCAACGGTATGGAAGATCGTATACGCTCCGATATCCTGCGGAGCAGAAGTGCCTCCGAACCCCCTCATATCGGGGGCAACGACATGAAAACCCGCCTCGGCTAATGCCGTCAATTGGTGCCGCCAGGAGTAAGAGAGCTCCGGCCATCCATGGCAGAGCAACACAAGAGGCCCCGATCCGGATTTCGCGGACGAACATCTCGATGCCATTGGCGGCGATCATGCGTTGGGATGACATTGGTTTTCTCTTTTTGGGTTCTGCGATTGCCTATCCGATCAGGCCGCGGGCGCGGACACAAGCCCGTCTGGCGCAGATCGTGATGCGCACGCGGCGAAAAGCCGTGGCGTTGTTTGGGGGACGCGCAACTGGTAGAAGGCAGCTTCTAATATTCAAACATGAACGCGGTTACGGTTTTGCGGAATCAAGGCTCTTTCGGTTACTCGAACATCTGGCGTGGCACGTTGATGGCGGGCCTCGTTCTGCTGGGCATGGCCATGAGCGGCGGGGGCGAGGCCGCCAATAACAGCATTCAGGGTGCAAAAAAAGAAGAGGGTGGGCTCGATCTCGACGCGCCGACGGCCATTCTGATCGAGGCCAAAAGCGGCAGCGTCCTGTTTGAAAAGAATGCCGATCAGCTCACGCCGCCGTCCAGCATGCTGAAGCTGATGACGGCGGAATTCGTATTCAATGCCCTGCGAAACGGCGACATCAAAGCGACGGATCAATACACGGTCAGCGAGAACGCTTGGCGACGTGGTGGCGCGCCCGCCGGTGGACCAACGATGTTCGCGGCCATCCATAGCCGCGTCGGTGTCGAAGATCTGCTGCGGGGCATGACGATCGAAAACGGCAACGACTCGGGCATGGTTTTAGCGGAAGGCTTCGCCGGTAACGAACGCGAATTCGCGGCCATGATGACCAAACGCGCGCGCGATCTGGGTCTTTCGCAGTCGACCTTTGCCAATGCAACCGGCCTTTCCGATCCCGGAAACAGAATGACCGTGCGCGAGATCGCGAAGCTGGCGCGGCATGTCATCCAGACCTACCCGGATTACTACAAACTCTACAACGAGCGCGAATTCACCTGGAACAAAATCCGCCAGCAGAACCGTAATCCGCTCCTCAATGCGATGCCAGGCGCCGACGGCCTGATCGCTGGATCGACCAAAGAGGGTGGATACGGGTTGGTCGGCTCAGCGGTTCAGGATGGAGTGCGCCTGATCGTCGTGGTCAACGGCCTCGAGGACCCGGACGATCGTGTGTCCGAAGCCAAAAAGCTGCTGGAATGGGGATACCGAAGTTTTGAGCTTCGCACGCTCTTTGAGCCTGGCCGTGTCGTCGGCTACGCCAAGGTTTTCGGTGGCGACAGCCGTTCGGTTGGTTTGGCTAGCCAGGAACCGGTCAGCCTGATGGTGCAAAAAAACGGTGGTGACAAGCTTATCGCCCGCATCGTCTACCAAGGGCCGGTGCGGGCCCCCATCGAGTTGGGAAAGCCTGTTGGGGTTGTCAGAGTTTGGCGCGGCGCGAACGTCGCCGTCGAAACTCCGCTTTATACGGTGCAGCCGGTCGGCATGGGATCGACGATCCGCCGCGCATTCGATGGCGTCAGTGAACTCGTGATCGGACTGTTTCGGTCCGGCACGGAGAAGCTGTGACCATGCCTCAGGGAACGCGCGGAACTGTGCCACCTCGTGGACGTTTCATCACGCTTGAAGGCGGCGAGGGCGCGGGCAAATCGACCCAGATCAAACTGCTGGCGGACAAGCTCTCTGCGGCGAATATCGGCTGCGTCGTAACCCGCGAGCCGGGTGGATCGCCGGGCGCGGAAATCATGCGGCATCTGGTATTGTCGGGAATTGGAAAGGTGCTGGGAGCAGACGCGGAAGCGCTGCTGTTTGCGGCCGCGCGCGAAGACCACGTGCGGCTGCTGATAGAGCCATCGCTGGCGCGAGGCCTGTGGGTGCTGTGCGACCGATTTTCGGATTCGACGCGCGCCTATCAAGGCAATCTGGGACATGTCGACCTAACCATGATCGAGGCGCTCGAGAGAGTAACAATCGGCAGCATGCGTCCGGACTTGACGCTTGTGCTGGATCTTCCCGTTGAGATCGGTCTCGGACGTGCCGCAAAGCGACGGGGCACAGGCGTACCAGATCGCTTTGAATCGGAAAATATCGGATTTCACCAGCAGCTGCGTTCCGCTTACCGTCAGATCGTTCAGGACAATCCGAACCGTTGTGTGCTGATCGACGCAGATGCGGACGCAAGCACTGTTGCTGCGAGAATCTGGCAAGCAGTGCGTTTCCGCTTTCCTGAACTCTCCACGCAGCAAGAAAAGGCGCTGCGGTCGTGAGCACCAAGTCCCCCGATCCGAAAATTGAAGTTCGTGCACCGCGCGAAACGACGGCCCTGTTTGGACACGAAGAGGCCGAATCGACCTTGCTTGCCGCCTACCGCAGCGGTCGAATCCCGCACGCATGGTTGATTGGAGGCGCCAAGGGAATAGGTAAGGCAACGCTCGCCTACAGACTGGCGCGTTTCGTTCTCGCGCATCCGGATCCTGCAGCCGTCGATGTCCAGAACGCCGACACGCTTCACGTCGAGGCGTCACATCCCGTTGCGCGTCAGATCGCCGGGGGAAGCCACGGCGGATTGCTGACGCTAGAGCGTTCGTTGAACGATAAAGGTGTCATGCGCACCGTCATTACAGTCGATGAAACACGCGAGACGATCTCATTTTTCGGATCAACCGCGGCGGCTGAAGGTTGGCGAGTTTGCATCGTTGATACGGTGGACGAGTTGAATGCCAACGCATCGAACGCGCTGCTCAAGGTTCTTGAAGAGCCGCCGGACCGCTCATTATTTCTTTTGGCCAGCCACGCACCCGCACGGGTGCTGCCGACCATTCAATCGCGCTGCCGCAAACTACCGCTGCGTCCATTATCCGCGGCAAACGTGGTACGCGCAGTCGCCGAAAGCACGGGGATCGACGAACGCGACGGATCATTGGCCACGGCCGCTGCCGCATCCGAAGGAAGCGTGGCGCGCGCTCTGACGTTGATCGGCGGCGATGCGCTCGGTTTGCATCAACGGACCGCGGCTCTTCTCGATACGCTGCCACATGTCGACCCTCGTGCGCTCCATGCGTTGGGCGAGGCTCTGGGCAGCAACGACCGTACGGCCATCGTGGCTTTTATCGATACCATCGACCGATGGATGAGCCAGCGGCTCCAGATCGACGACGCGAATGCCAATTTGCCCCAGCTTGCACGGCTTGCCGAGGTATGGGAAAAGATCAATCGCGCCGCGCGTGAAACCGAATCCTTCAATCTTGAGCGAAAACCTCTGGTTTTCTCGGTATTTGGACTTCTGGCCGAGGTTACGCGCTGACGTTTAACCTGACTCTTGCAAGCGACTCTTGAAGCACCCATGAAAGGCTTTCGCGACGATGGCGAATGCGAATAATTCCGGTTCCTCGTTCTACATCACGACCGCGATCGCCTATCCAAACGGTGCTCCCCATATCGGCCATGCCTATGAGGCAATTGCGACCGATGCTTTGGCACGTTTTCAACGGCTCGATGGCAAGGATGTTTTCTTCCTGACCGGTACAGACGAACACGGGCTGAAAATGATTCAGACCGCGCAAAATGAAAACATGACGACGATGGAGCTGGCAACCCGGAACGCCGCTCGCTTCATGGAAATGGATCAGCGGTTGAACATCTCGTTCGACCGATTCATTCGCACGTCCGAACCGGCGCATCACAAGTCGAGTCAGGTCATATGGGAGCGGATGGACAAGTCCGGCGACATCTACCTGGACAGCTATGCCGGATGGTACTCGGTCCGTGACGAAGCCTATTACGCCGAGGATGAAACCGTTGTCGGCGAAGATAACGTGCGACGCGGCCCGCAAGGCACCCCGGTGGAGTGGGTCGAGGAGAAAAGCTATTTCTTCCGTCTCTCCGCGTATCAGGACAAGTTGCTGGCTCTCTACGAAAGCCAGCCGAATTTCATCGGCCCGGACTCCCGCAAAAACGAGGTCATCAGTTTCGTTAAAAGCGGGCTGAAGGATCTCTCGATCTCGCGCACAACCTTCGATTGGGGGGTGAGGGTGCCGGGCGACCCAGATCACGTGATGTATGTCTGGGTCGACGCCTTGACCAACTACATTACCGGCGTGGGTTTTCCGGACGAGAGTGACAAGAACTGGCATTACTGGCCAGCCGACCTGCATATCATCGGCAAGGACATCATCAGGTTTCATGCGGTGTTCTGGCCCGCATTTCTGATGTCGGCCGGCATTCCCGTGCAAAAGCGCGTCTATGCACACGGCTTTCTGTTCAATCGCGGCGAGAAAATGTCGAAGTCGCTCGGCAACGTCGTCGATCCATTCAATCTCGCCGATCAGTACGGCGTCGATCAGCTACGGTACTTCTTTCTGCGTGAGGTATCGTTCGGCCAGGACGGCAGCTACAATCACGAGGCGATCGTCGCTCGCACCAACGCGGATCTCGCCAACGACCTCGGCAATCTTGCCCAGCGGTCGCTGTCGATGATCGCGAAGCAATATGACGGCGTTCTCCCTACGCCCGGCGAATTCAGCGACAACGACAAAGCTATCCTCGCCCAGGCGGATGGCATGCTTGAACTGGCGCGCACGGCGATGAATACCCAACAAATTCATCAGGCCCTCAACGCCATCTGGGCTGTGGTCGCCGAAGCCAATCGCTATTTTGCCGGCGAGGCACCATGGGCGCTTGCCAAAACGGATCCCAAAAAACAGGGCACCGTATTGTACGTCACCGCCGAAGTGGTCCGGCAAATCGCCATTCTGGCGCAACCCTTCATGCCGGATTTGTCCGCCAAGCTGCTCGACATTCTCGGCATCGCACCTGACGCGCGTTCTTTCGCGACGCTCGGGGCGGTCGGCCGTATCAAGGCGGGACAACAACTGCCGCCACCCACGCCTGTGTTCCCACGTTATATCGAACCGACAGACGCGACTGCGGGCAAAGCGTGATGTTGGTCGACAGCCATTGCCATTTGGACTTTCCGGATTTCGCCGAGGATCTCGACGGCATAGTGGCGCGCGCTGAGGCAGCCGGGATTGGCCGCATTGTCACGATCTCGACGCGAGTCCGGCGTCTTCCGAAACTGCTGGAGATCGCGGACCGGTTTCCCAATGTCTATTGTTCAGTCGGAACTCATCCGCATCAGGCCGATGAAGAAGACGGAATACCTGCCGAAGAGCTTGTGGCACTGGCGAGTCATCCAAAGGTCGTTGCCTTGGGCGAGGCGGGGCTCGACTATTTCTACGAACACGGATCGCGCGATGCCCAGGAGCGTGGGTTTCGCGCGCACATTGCTGCGGCACGCGTAACCGGACTGCCGTTGGTCATACACACCCGCGATGCGGACGAGGATTGCGGCCGCATTCTCGATGATGAAATGGCCAAGGGATCGTTTCGCGCGGTTCTGCATTGCTATACCGGCGGCCGAGATCTCGCAATGAAAGCAATTGGCCACGGCCTTTCCATTTCATTCACGGGCATTCTTACGTTCAAAAATTCTCAGGCGCTGCGCGATCTTGCGTCGGAACTTCCCGCCGATCGCATCATGGTCGAAACCGACGCTCCATATCTCGCGCCCGGAAAATTCCGTGGCAAACGCAATGAGCCTTCATTTGTGGTCGAAACGGCAAAGGTGCTGGCCGAAACGCGAGGTGTCACTCTCGAAGAGATCTCGCAGCAAACGACCGAGAATTTCTTCAACCTGTTCAGCAAAGTGCCGAAACCGGATCACGCTTGATGACGACCACGCTGACCATCCTCGGATGCGGATCCTCGGCAGGCGTGCCAAGACCGGCGTTGGGGTGGGGGGCGTGTAACCCGGACAATCCGAAGAACCGCCGACTACGCTGCTCGCTATTGGCCGAAAAACAATCGGACCGGGGCATCACACGTGTATTGATCGACACGTCGCCCGACTTGCGTGAACAATTGATCAGCGCGCAAGTCGATCACATGGACGCCGTGTTTCTGACCCACGAGCATGCCGACCAGACCCATGGGATCGACGATTTACGATCCGTGGTTCTTCACCAACGCGCGCGGATTCCAGTCTATCTCAATAAATCGACCGCGGATCATATTCTGTTTCGATTCTCCTATTGCTTTGTCTCTCCACCAGGCAGCGACTATCCGCCGATCCTGACCAGCCATTCAATCGAAGCAGGCGAGAGCCGAACGATCGCAGGCAAAGGCGGGGACCTCACACTCTCGGCCTTCATTTTGCAGCATGGCAATATACCGGCATTGGGATATCGGATCGGCAACGCCGCCTATACGCCCGACGTGAGCGACATTCCGAGCGAAAGCTGGCCAGCGTTGCAAGACTTAGATCTCTGGATCATCGATGGATTGCGCTACGCACCGCATCCCAGCCACTTCAGCCTCGACGATGCGCTGGACTGGATCTCGCGCTTCAAGCCACGGCGTGCCGTGATCACCAACATGCATTCCGATCTTGATTACGACGTCCTCGGCAGTTCTCTGCCGAAAAACGCCGTGGCGGGTTACGACGGCATGCGCCTGACGATCACTGCGGCTTAAAAGACCCTCAAGCTGTAATAGCTTTGGCTGAATTGACCTGGCTGCGCAGCACGAATTTCTGGATTTTGCCCGTCGATGTCTTGGGTAGTTCTCCGAACACAATCGCCTTCGGTGTCTTGAAGCCGGGTAGATGCTCACGACAATAGGCGATGATTTCCCCTTCGGTCGCACGCGCCCCGTCCTTCAGCTCGACGAACGCGCAGGGCACTTCACCCCATTTGGCGTCGGGCTTCGCAACAACCGCTGCGAACATGATTGCGGGATGTTTGTAGAGAACATCCTCCACTTCGACGGAGGAAATGTTTTCGCCACCCGAAATGATGATGTCCTTTGAGCGATCCTTGATGATCACATAACCGTCCTGATCGAGAACACCCAGATCACCCGTGTGAAACCACCCGCCGGCAAATGCGTCACGAGTTGCGGACTCGTTCTTGAGGTAACCCTTCATGACGATATTGCCACGAAACATCACCTCGCCGATGGTCTCGCCGTCGCGAGGGACTGGCTGCATCGTTTCGGGATCGAGAACCGTGACGGCTTCCTGAAGCGGATAGGGCACACCCTGCCTTCGCTTCAGTTGGGCACGCTGCTCGACGGGAAGGTTATCCCATCCCGGCTGTTCGGCGCAGACTGCGGCGGGCCCATATACTTCGGTCAAGCCATAGACATGCGTCAGTTTGATCCCGATTCTCTCCGCACCCGACAAAACCGCAACTGGAGGTGCGGCGCCGGCAATAAGACCGACCACAGTCTTGGCGGATGTCTGACTGGGAGCGCCCGGCGCGTTGATGAGCGTGTTGTAAACGATAGGCGCGCCGCTCATATGCGTTACACCCTGCTTGGCAATGAGTTCGAAAATCTTGGCCGGATCGACTTTACGCAGACACACGTTGATGCCAGCCGTCGCAGCGATCGTCCACGGAAAACACCAGCCGTTGCAGTGGAACATCGGCAGCGTCCAGAGATAAACCGGATGGTGTCCCAGCCCGCCCGCCAGCACGTTACTCACCGCGTTCAGATAGGCGCCACGATGATGGGTCACGACTCCCTTGGGGTTGCCGGTGGTGCCCGATGTATAGCTCAGCGCTATCGCATCCCATTCGTCCTGTGGATGCGACCAGACAAAATCCGGATCGCCTGACGCCACGGCATCCTCGTATTCGATCTCACCGATCCGGCGACCGCCTGCGAAAGCATGATCGTCGACATCGATAACCAGTGGCTTGGCTTCCTTGGTCAGCGTTAAAGCTTCGGCAACGACAGCCGAAAACTCCGGATCGACCAGCAGGACCTTGGCGCCGCCGTGGTCAAGCATGAAGGCGATCGCAGCGGCATCGAGGCGGGTATTGAGCGTATTGAGCACCGCATCGGCCATAGGAACAGCGAAATGCAGTTCGTTCATCGCAGGGATGTTCGGCAACATGGCCGCGACAGTGTCGCCGCGCATCACGCCCTTTCGCGTCAGAAAAGACGCAAAACGCCGGCAACGCGCGAAAGTTTCGCCCCAGGTAAATGCTGCGGCCTTCGTAAACCGCGCTGGTCAAATTCGGGTACACGAGAGCCGAACGCTCAAGAAAGCTGATCGGTGACAACGGCACATAATTCGCCGGGTTCTTCTTGAGGCCGAGACTATAATGTCCTTGTGAATTGCTCATGGAAACGCCTTTACGTTCAGCTCAGAAAAATCAGTAACAGGCCGCCTCTATTGTGCTTGTCGGCCTAGAGCGCGTTTGCTTTCGATTGAATCACAAACGCGCTCTAATTTATTGATTTGACGTGTTTTCTTCACGCGAACCGGTATCCACTCCGCTCGAAAACACTCTAGAGAAACCCGATCGATATCCATGGGATCGCTGCCACGACAAGCAACCCTAACAGCAACGCCAGCAGATATCCCAGGATCGGTTTGATGCCTTCCGAAGGATCGACACGGCCGATCGCGCAGGCCGCATAATAGCCCACGCCAAACGGCGGCGCGAACAATCCGATGCCCATGGCGAGAATGACAATCATCGCATAGTGAACTTCATGGACGCCCACGGTATGCGCAATCGGAAATAGCAACGGGCCGAATAAAACGATCGCCGGGATTCCCTCGAGCACGCTGCCCAGCACAATAAAGGCAACAATCGATACCGCGATAAATGTCAGCGACCCGCCGGGCAAGCCAGCCATCGTCATCGCGAGGGAGCGGGAAAATCCCGACTGCGTCAGTCCCCAGGCCATGCCTGTCGCCGTTCCGATGATGAGAAGGATCGCTCCGGACAGGCTTGCCGTGTCGATGAGCATCGGTTTCAACCGCCGCCAATCGAACCGCCGGTAGATCAACAAGCCTGCGAGCACAGCGTAGACAATTCCGATAGTCGACACTTCAGTGGCTGTTGCGACACCTTCGACGACCGCGGCACGGATCACGAATGGCAACGCGATCGCGGGCAGGGCGATCACGAACGCGCGCCCGATTTCACGGGCGGTTGCCCTGGTTACGTGCCGCAAATCCTCGCCGCGATAGCGCCACCACACCAGACCGGACAGGGTGATCGCCAGCACAAGCCCGGGCAGCAGCCCGCCAGTGAAGAGCGCGGAAATCGAGACGCCGGTCACGGAACCGATCGTGATCAGCACAAGGCTAGGGGGAATGGTTTCGGTTTGCGCACCGCTGGCGGCCAGAAGTGCGACCAGGTCGCCGGGCTTTGCGCCGCGGGCTTTCATTTCCGGAAACAACACGGGCGCGACCGCAGCCATGTCTGCGGCCTTGGATCCGGAAATACCAGAGACGAGGTACATCGCGCCGAGCAGCACATAATGCAGCCCGCCGCGCACGTGGCCGAGCAGACTGGCAAGAAACGAAACCATGGCCCGCGCCATGCCCGTCATCTCGATCAACAGGCCGAGAAACACGAACAGCGGGACGGACAGCAGGATCAAGTGGCTCATGCCTTCATCCATGCGCCCGACCAGAACAAGCAACGGGGTCCGGGTCGTCAGCGCGAGGTAACCGAAAATCGAGAGACCGAAGGCGAACGCAATCGGAATGCCAGCGAAAACGCAAAAGCCAACGACGCCCACGAAAAAGATGATGAGATTGAGATTGCCCAGCTGCCGCAGCCACGGTTGCGCAATCCAGAACACCGCAAGGATGAGCGCGACAGATGCCGCAGCCAGCAAAAGCGTTCGAACACGTCCGACCGTTGCAAGCCTCAGAAACGCAAAGATCGCCATCAATCCGATGCCGACCGGCAAAGCAGCCGCGCGGAAACTATTGGCAATCTGCAGAGCAGGGGTCGTAATGAAGCTTTCTTCGTAGGCATATTCGTAGGCCGGTCGCGCGATCAGCAGCAAGAACGCCAGCGCCGCGCACGTGCCGACCAAATCAAGATATGCGCGTTTTTCCGGCGATGCCTGCGCGACGATCGCCGTCATGCGCATATGCTCGGCGCGTCGAAACGCTATCGCGGAACCGAGCATGGCGAGCCACAGGAACAGGATCGAGGCCAGTTCATCAGACCAGATCAGCGGACTGCGAAAGCCGTAGCGCGCGACGACGCCGACGAACAGGATGACGATCTCGGCCGCGACCAACAACGCTGCCGGAATTTCGACCAATGCGCCGAACATGCGATCCACAGACGTCAACCACGACTTGCTATGGGAGAGGGAGAGGCTGGTTGCCTCTCCGCCTTCGACAGCTTCGTTGTGACGCCGGGCGCTGGCCTGCCCGATCTGCATCGGTCAGCCTAGTTTGCCGACTGCATTTTCAAGCACGGCCCAGGCTTGATCGCCGTACTTGCCTTTCCATTCGGAATAGAAGCCGGCCTGTCGCAGTTTCTCGCGGAACGGACCGGTATCGGGTTGATTGATGATCATTCCCTTGGCGGCGAGTTCATCGCGCGTTGATACATTCAGCTTTTCAAGGTCCGCACGTTGCTTGACGGCGGCTGCATTGATGTTTTTCGCAACGACAGTCCGGACATCTTCCGGGATAGCCTCCCAAGCGCGGCGGTTCGCCAGGAACCAATAGCCGTCCCACATATGGTTCGTCAGCGAGCAATATTTCTGCACTTCGTAGAGTTTCGCAGTGCTGATCAGCGCCAACGGGTTTTCCTGTCCCTCGACGACCTTGGTCTGGAGGGCGGAATAAACCTCGCTAAAGTTGATGGAGGCGGGCGCCGCATCGAATGCCTTGAACATCGACGTCCACAACGGCGATACCGGCACGCGGATCTTGAACCCCTTGAAATCGTCGGGGGTATTGATCGGCTTGGTCGAGGAGGTGGTCTGCCGGAATCCGTTATCCCAGATCTTGTCCATGACGACGAGGTTGGCCTTGGTGATCTCGCCGCGAATAAGCGCGCCCAGCTCGCCGTCCATCGCCTTCCAGACTGTCGGATAATCCGGGAACGCGAATCCGATGCCATTGATCGAGGCGGCCGGTACCAGCGTTGCCAGGATCAGCCCGGAAAGCGTGAAGAATTCGACGCCGCCGGACCGGATCTGGCTCAGCATATCGGTATCTGAGCCCAGCTGATTGCTTGGGAAAATCTGCAGATCGAACCGGCCATTTGTCTCGGTCTTTATCGCCGCCGACATTTCCTTGGCGCGGATGTTCATCGGGTGCGCGTCGGGAAGGTTATTCGCGAATTTATAGGTGAATTCGGCTTGCTGGGCATGCGCAACGAATGGGGAAGCCACGCCACCCATAACGGTCACCGCAGCGGAAGCCTTCAGCAGGGCACGACGCGACAAGTTCACTTGACGTTCTCTCAAGACAATTCCTCCCAGGACAAATTTTTCAATTGTTGTTGTGCCCATCATAATGTCACGGTTTCCGCAGGTCATCAGCCATGTTGGGGATTGACGATGGATTTGACCCGAAAAACCCGGCTAAAATTCTCGAACAGCTGTTACGCCAAGAGCTGTTACCCCAAGCCCGTTTTGCCAGCGTGCGTGCATGAGGTAGCGCCTTTGGCAAGGTAACGCGCGGAGCAGATTAAAATGAGTACGACTGACCGTGGCACGGCCGTGATTACCGGTGGCGGGTCCGGTATAGGTCTTGCCATCGCGCAAGCCTTGTTGTCTGAGGGCTGGAAACTACTGGTCGCCGATCTGTCGACTGAAGCTCTCGACGTTGCCCGGTCGAAACTGGCGCCGCAGAGCCCAAATACCGTAAAATTTGTTCAGATGGATGTCGCCGACGAGACCAGTGTCATCGCCGGCCTGAAGGATTGCGAAAACCTTGGTCCGATCCGGGGGTTGGTCAACTCCGCGGGTATCGGCCGCGATATCCCGTTCTTCGACACCAGCGTCGCGCTTTTCCGTAAAATTCTCGATATCAATCTGATTGGCACATTCACGGTCGCCCGCGAGGTCGGACGCCGCATGAAGGCGAATGGCGGCGGCTCGATCGTCAATATCGCGTCGGTTTCGGGGCTGCGGGGCAATGTCGGCCGGTCGGCCTATGGCGCTTCCAAGGGCGGCGTCGTGACGCTGACGCAGGTCATGGCCTGCGAGCTTGCACCGGACAACATCCGGGTCAACGCGATCGCGCCGGGTCCGATCGAGACGCCGCTGGTCAAGGAAATGCACAACGATGTGGTTCGTGCGGGCTGGCTCAGGCACGTGCCGCAGAGGCGTTACGCGCCGCCGGAAGAGATCGCCGGCGCGGCGTCGTTTCTGCTCGATGACACCAAATCGCGTTTCGTAACCGGGCATATTCTGGCGGTCGACGGCGGCTTTTCGGCAGCAGGATTGCTGCCGGATTACCCTTGAATATCAGCGCTAATGAGGTACCCATCCAGCCGTGTGGTTCACTTTCCATAGCCAACTGCAGAGGGTATGTTTAAGAGGCGATAAGGCATGACGTCCGTCGCCGCTAATCGCCCAAGCGATGAGATTTGGGCCTTGTCTTCAGGGTATCCGGCAGCCGGATCCGACAGTGCCCGACCATAGGGCGGATGAGACTGAAAAGGGCGCGGGCCGCGCTTTCAAGGCCGTGGTAAAGGCGCGCAAGCGTGTGGAGAAACCGGAATGAACAAGTCGCTATTGGAAGATCGCCAAGACCGAGAACAGGCAGAGGCGGTGGCATCCGCGCTCGGAATCTCGGCCGATGAGCTAGACCAACTCGACTGGAGGCTTGAGCCTCACCAAAGCAACGACGGCCTACTTTACGGTCATAATGTCTATTTCGGCAAAAGCTCCGACGCTGAAATTCTCAAGAGAGTTCGTGGCTTAGTAAACGGCGAATGGGTTCGGATTGGCCCGCTTCCTGAGGGCGAATGAAAACGCCGCTCAACCCGTAAGAGGAGCGGCGCTTATGAAAGTGCGATGTTTTCCCAGTTAAACTATGGCCCCCAAGGTAGTGGTCACGCGGCGGACCGCGCCCAAAGTCATAGTTCGCGAAAATCGCACGGCTGATCAGGCGTTAACAGCCATGCCTCAAGGGAGCTATCGTACCGGTGGTCGGAAAACCAAAACGGTATGCTGCCGCCGGTCATGGTGAGGACGAACCTGCCGTCTAAGTCGATCATTACGCTATACATGGCGATCTCCGATATTGTAACAATCGACCGTTCCATGCCTTTGTGTCGCAACTATGTTGCGCGCTCGCCAGCTAAGTAGCTGTTATTGCTACTTGGTGCGTCAAGTGAAACATCGCCGATAAATATTCCATAATATACCTTATGCGAATCCGCTATTAGCCGGCAGGCATATGAAGCAACCAATGCACGGCCTGGGACTGCCTCTAATTCGCACCCGCTTTAAAGCTTTTCGGCCACCCAGGACGCCCGGACCCCAAGGCCGAGAGCCCCATGGACGACCGGCTAACTGGATAGCCAGCGCGCTTTCTATTTGGCCCGCAGCTGCTCCTGATGCGCCTTTACGAGCTCATGCATGCTGGTGAACGTGAAGTCGACACGCGGCATCTGCCCGGGGTTCATTGTCGCTCCAAACCCTTGCTGGGTGTGGCGCCGGTAGATCCAGCACGACTTCAGGCCCTGCTCGTTCGCCGGCCGATGGTCGTGGAACATACTCTCTGCGGTGTGAAGAATCTTCTCTTTCTTCACGCCACGTTCGGACAGCTTCTCGATCATATATTCAAAATTGCGGGATGATGGTTTGTACGATCCGATGTCTTCAGCGGTATAGATCGCGTCGAATTCGACCTGCAGCCTGCGATTGCTCGCCTGGAACGTCTCGTTGTCGACGTTGGAAAGGATCACGAGCTTGAAATACTTCTTCAAATATTGAAGCGCGCCCGGAGAGTCCTCGAAAGCGGGCCAGTTCCCAACAGACCGCCCATATTCGACGCAATCCTCTTGAGTCACATGAACGCCCCACTCCTCGGCGATGCGTTTGTACACGACCTGCAGCAAGTCCCGGTATCGCGTTGTCGGCGTATAGCTCTGCTGGCTCAACTCGTGGCGCGCATGCGCCTCAAGGATTTGATCGCGCGTGAGCGGCCGCTTCACCCGATCCGTGAGGCTCTTCAGGGCCTCGACCATCCCGCTCTCCCAATCGATCAGCGTTCCGTAGCAATCAAAGGTGAGTGCGTCGAAATCCGTGAGCAACATGTCGATATGTCTTCTCGTTGTTTAGATTGGTCGAGGTATGGTGGTAGACGGGCTCACACAACAAGTCCCGGCGGGTCGACTAACCTTTTTTGCCTGAGCTATCTTTCATTGGGATCCAGCGCATCGCGCAGCCCGTCGCCCAACAGATTGAATGACAGTACAGCCAGGAAGATGGCCAACCCTGGCCACAGCGCCATCCATGGCGCACTGCTGAGAAAGCGCTGGGACGCATTCAGCATACTGCCCCAGGACGGCGCTGGCGGCTGCTGACCAAGGCCGAGGAACGACAACGCGGCTTCCGCAATGATCGCGGCGGCAACAGAGAGCGTGATCTGGACCAGCAGCGCCGAGAAAATATTTGGCAGGATATGCACGACGGCGATCCTCAGCGGTGACGTTCCAATGGCGCGCGCAGCCTCGACGTATTCCTCGACCTTAACGTTCATGACCTGCCCGCGCGTCAGTCTGATAAAAATCGGCGTCGTCGTGATCCCGATCGCGATCATGGCGTTCAACAAACTGGGTCCAAGAAATGCAGCCAGGGCGATCGCAAGGATCAAAAATGGACAGGCCAGCATAGCGTCCGTAATCCGGCTGATCAGCCCGTCAACAAATCCGCCGCGATAGCCCGCCAAAAGGCCCAGCGGAACACCCAGCCCAAGCGCAATGACCACTGACACAAGGCCGGCCATCAGCGAGGATCGCGCGCCCGCGATCACCCGGCTGAGCACATCCCTGCCCAGATCGTCGGTCCCGAACAAATGCAGCGCCGACGGCGCTTTACGCACAGAGGACCACCCTGTCGCGATCGGATCGTAGGGTACGATCAGGGGGCCAAGGAGCGCCATGACGACGAAAGATGCGATCACGACCAGAGCGGCGACGGCGCTCGGACGCCTGGCCAGACGGCGAAAGAGATTGGGCCGGGAGCTGTAGGTCCCGTGATCCGGAACGTTCGACACTGACACTTCTGCAAGTCCAGACATCGGTTAAACTCGCAGTCGCGGATTGGCGAGAACATAAGCTAAGTCGGCAACCAGATTGAGCGCGATGTAGGTTGTGGCCGTGACAAGCACCACGCCCTGCACCACGGCGTAATCGCGGTTGAATACCGAATCCACGATCAGCTTGCCGAAACCCGGGATGGAGAAAATCTGCTCGGTGAGGACGGCGCCCGACAACAACGTCCCCAACTCAAGTGCACCGAGTGTGATGATGGGTGTCAGCGCGTTACGCAGCGCATGCTCGATAATGACCGCAGGCTCGCTCAGGCCCTTGGCGCGAGCGGTTCGAATATAATCGCTGTCGAGAACGCCGAGCATGGCACTGCGCGTATGGCGCATCAAAATCCCGGCAATCGCATTTCCGAGAACGAAAGCTGGCAAGATTGTCGAGGCGAGGCTGGCTCGCCAATCTTCGGATAGCGAAACATAGCCCGACGCAGGCAGCCAGTTGAGCTCGATCGAAAATAGGAAAATCAGCATCATGCCGAGCCAGAAATTCGGCGTCGAAATTCCCCAAAGGGCAAAGAAATTCGCGGCATAATCCCATGCCGTTCCTTTCTTGACCGCAGATATTATTCCTGCCGGGACGCCGATCAAAAACGCGATGATAATCGCCATGCCGGCGAGTTGAACGGTCACCGGGAGCTTTTGAACGATGAGTGCCCGCACAGGCACTTTGATGCGCAGCGACTCGCCGAAATCGCCGGACAACACACCCTTCACCCAATAAACATATTGCACCGGCAGCGGCTGATCGAGCCGGTATTGATGGCGGATCTGCTCGATTACGGCGGGATCACGCTCCTCACCCGCCATGACCAGCGCGGGGTCGCCGGGCAATAATTGCTGCAGGGAAAAGATCAGAACCGACACGAAGAAAAGCGTCGGAATAATTTGCAGGATCCGTCTGCTCAGGAACATCACGATGCTTTACTCCGCAACCATGTGACGTTCATTTCAGTTTCAAGCCTACCACGCGCACCAGACCATCCGGCATCGGCCTGTATCCCTCAAGCTTTGTCGTGTGTGCAATTAAGAGGCGGTAGTGAAAAAGATAGACCACTGGCGCGTCACGTTGTTCCAGCGCCGTCACTTTTTCATAGATCGCTTTTCGCTGGATGGGATCGGTGACCAAACGAGCACCATCAAGAGCTTGGTCTGCTTCCGGATTGGAGTAGAAACTGTAATTCAATGGCGCTTTTGTCTTCAGAAAGCTGTAGGCGTTGCCGTCAGGGTCGGGGCGCCCGCTCCATCTATATATGAACGCCTGATACTCACCCGCTTCCGCCTGCTTGAGACCAGTGGCGAATTCGGTGACACGAATATTCAGGTCGAACCCGACTTCAGCGGCCATCGACTGAATAACTTGCGCCACGGCTTCCAGCTCGGCCCCCTTGGGCACCATCAGGTCTACAGAAATTCGCCCTGTAATGCCGGCCTCTTTGAGGAGGCTTTTGGCTTTTTCGACGTCGCGTTTAGGAATCGGAAAATTTGCTTGATAGTAGGGATGTTCAGGACTGACCCACTGATTGCCGGGGACGAACTCTCCGTTAAAAACAACCTGATTGATGGCGTCACGATCAATCGACAGAGCAAGCGCATGCCTCACTTTTTCGGATTGGCTGAGTGGCCCCTTATTTTTCTCGTTGCCGACGTTGAAAGTGATCGTCTGGTAACCTAGTTCAAGTGCGGTCGAGAGCTTAAGGCGTGGATCGGCTCGCACGTCCTTGATATCGGTCGCAAGTACGCGCTCGATCAAATCGAGGCCGCCAGATTTCAAATTGGCGAGACGGATCGTGGCATCGACGATCGGCAAATAGACGATCCGGTCGATAGAGATCTTGTCCTTGTCCCAATAGTCCTGAAATCTCTCGAATACGATACGATCCTGAGGAACGCGCTCCACGAACTTATAAGGACCGGCGCAAACTGGCTTGAGACCGAACTTGTCTCCCGCCTCCTTCGCGGCCTTGGGAGAAACCATCATCCCTGCCCGATCAGTTAGCTGCATGATCAATGGCGAAAAGGCAGTCTTGAGAATGAGTTTGATCGTCAGAGGATCAACAACGTCCACATGATCGATCGCCGAGATTTCGGATTTACGAAACGAGGCTGGAAAATTGAGATGTCTATCGAGTGAAAATTTTGCTGCGTCGGCGTCGAAAGTCTCGCCGTCGTGGAATTTCACACCCGGACGCAGTTTGATCGTGACTTCCTTGCCATCGGCGGACGTTTCATGCGACAGCGCCAATTGCGGCACGATATTGAGCTTTTCGTCAATATCGAACAGTTTGTCGCAAAACGAAGCGAACACGATGCGGCCGACATAAGTTCGAGCCAACGTCGGATCCAGAATATCCGCGTCTTCGGCAAGACCTATTCGTAAGGTCGTTTGTGCGCTCGCCTGCGCACCGAAAAGCACAACGGCCATCGTCAAGATCGCAAGCCGCAAAAAAATCATTCGCCGGTTCCCTTCGCTCATTGTGTCCATCACCAAACGCATCATCTGCCGTACAATCACAAACCCCACAGAACGTCTGGTCTTCCCTACCCGCGCCTCGAGCGCTTTCGTTCTGGGTTAAATCACCGCCGCGCTCTACCATTTTGTTTTGACGCGTTTTCCTAACTGGAACCGGTATCCACTTCGCTTGAAAACGCTCTTTATCCCAGCGCATATTTCTCGCAGCGTGACAAAAGATTCAGCACATCACGCCTTCAGGCCTCCCTGGCCAACGACTGAGCAATGCCCGCTTCGATAACGCGACGATCGGTTACGCCCGCTGGGTCGGAGCGGTTCGGCAGAAAAGGCCGAAAGTGAACCCAACGCTCGCGACTCACTCTCTCCAGCCTTTCGAGTTCGTCGAGAGGATCGGGATGATCGTCGACCCGCAGATCGAGGTCCGACCACTGTTCGTCGCCATGAATCAGGAGGGCCGCTGATTGACGGCCTCGCTTGTCGCCCCCGGCCGCCTCTCCCGCGCGCATCGCCGCGATTAACCGTCGTGGAAAAGGCAGTCTTTCGTTTTTGGCATAGAAAACAGCCGTCGCTTCGACGACATCTGGTCCAGTCAGCATGTTGCCCGCAACCGAAAAGCCTTCGCCCTCGACGTGTCCGCACCATCCGACACACGCCGCTCCTGTGTGAACGGCAACCCGGCCTGCGGCGTTCATGATGTGCAATTGACGATGATTACGGCCCGTATCCTCGGCTATCAACATCGCAACGGTTTCGCTCGGCGATAGTCCGTTTCGAAGATGGGTTAAGCCGTTGACCCCATAAAAAGGGTTGATCAGAGCCTGCGTCGCAATCGCGCCGACTCCAGCCGCAATAAAAGGCACGCGAGCCCCGACCGCGAAGAATTTCGTGGCAACTGCAACGGCGAGTTGTCCAGTCTCTCGGTCCTTCGCGATGATCGACCATGTCATGGGAAACGCCTGTTAGCGACCTGCCGCATAACCCTGCATACCGCGCGGATTGGCAGCGGAGCGGCGTCTGCGGCCAATCCGGGAGGCGGCGGTGAGACGTCCTTCTGACCAGTCCGGCCCGATTTCCACGATATGCCCGCGACGTTTCAATTCATCGACGGTGACTTTGGGAATGCGGTTCTCCATGACTAGAACTCCGGGCCGCGCCGTTCTCGGCCAGAACGAGATTGGAAAATGCTCGGAGTGCCACGCGGGAGCATCGATGGCCTCCTGCAAGTTCATTCCCGCATGAACATGCCGAAGGAAGAATTGCGTCGTCCATTGATCTTGCTGATCGCCACCGGGCGAACCCCAGGCCAGATAAGGTTCGCCGTCTCGCAATGCCATCGTTGGGCTAAGCGTGGTGCGCGGCCTCCGCCCCGGCGCAAGCGCGGCGGGATGGTCTTCCTGAAGCCAGAACATTTGCGCGCGGCTGCCCAGGCAGAAACCGATCTCAGGAATCACCGGCGATGACTGCAGCCAACCGCCGGAGGGAGTGGCCGAAATCATGTTTCCGGCCTGATCAACAATATCGAAATGGACCGTGTCGCCTCGAACCTCACCAAAGCGGCCAACGGTCGGCTCGCCCGCGCCCATCGCGCCCACAGCCATCCGTTGCCCTTCCTCGCGCCTCACCTTCACGGCCGCACCCGCCCCCTGAATTGAACCTGGGCGAAACTCGAGCGATGCGGTTTCGGTGACGAGTTTACGTCGGCTGCTGTTGTAGTCGTCGGATAAAAGCACTGCCATCGGAACGTCGGTAAAATCCGGGTCTCCGTAAAACGTTTCGCGATCCGCATAAGCGAGCTTGGCGCACTCCGTTTGAAGGTGGATGAAATCGGGCCCCGTTGGGTCAAGACCGTTCAGATCGAATCCTTTCAACAGCGCGAGCTGCTGCAACATGACCGGCCCCTGGCTCCAGGCGCCAGCCTTGCAAACCGTATAGCGGCCATAATCGTAGGTCAGCGGCGCCTCGACATGCGCCTGCCAGCGCGCCATATCGGCGCCCGTCAAGACGCCACGGTGCGCCTCTCCGCTGACATCCATGATGTCCTGCGTTCGACAAAAGCGATCGATCGCCTCGGCGACAAAACCTTGCGACCAGCATTTACGGGCGCGCTCGATCTGGGCGATGCGATCGCATCCCGCGCTTTCCGCTTCCTCCAGAATCCGTGCATATGTTTCGGCAAGCTTGATGTTTGTGAATAGCACACCAGCTTCCGGCACCTGTCCGTTCGGGAGATAGACTGCGGCCGACGTCGGCCAATGCTCGCGAAACAACTGCTGGACAGTCGCAATCGTCGCCGAGGCACGCTCCACAAGCGGGTAGCCATGTTTGGCATAGGCGATCGCGGGTTCGATCACGTCACGCAAGCGCATGGTTCCGTAATCGCGCAGCAGGAGCATCCAGGCTTCGAATGTGCCGGGCACGCACGCCGCCAACAGTCCCGTTCCCGGAATCATATCCAGACCCTGACTGCGGTAATGCGCGATCGTTGCTCCGGCAGGCGCGGGCCCTTGGCCGCAAATGACCTCCGTTCGACTGCGCTTGGTATCGTGGACGATAATCGGAACATCGCCCCCAGGGCCGTTGAGATGAGGTTCCACGACCTGAAGCGTGAACGCGGTGGCGACTCCCGCATCAAAAGCATTCCCGCCCTTTTCAAGCGCAGCCATGCCTACGGCTGTCGCAATCCAGTGCGTCGAGGTGACGACACCAAATGTGCCGTCGATTTCTGGGCGGGTCGTAAACGGGTTTGGATTAATATTGCTCATGGAATCCGGCGATACAGGAGAGAGGAAACGCAAAAACCCTGCCGTTAGACAGAAGGCTTGCGAGCTTGTTTGATGGTGCTGGTTGGACCGTTCTCTGGGTGGGCATTTCCCGCATCTTCCTCAAAATGATCCACGCGCGCAATGCCTGATAACTTCAGCTAATTTTAGCAGTTGAAGACGTACAAAGCTTTTTTGGATTTGCGGATACCTGATGAACCGGAACCACGCGGAACGAACGACAAACGCCTCTGTCGTGGAAGTGATCGTGGTCGTCGCCGCATCGCTTCTCGCAGGCGCGGTATATGCTTGGTTTGCCGGCGAGGACGCCAATTGGGATTGGCAAAACTATCACGAATATAATGTTTGGGCATTTTTCACGGGGCGCTATGAGGTCGACGTCGTTCCGGCGGGTCTCCAGACGTATTTCAATCCCCTTGTTTATATTCCGGCTTATCTATTGCGGCATGGGCTCCCTCCTCCGTACGGCGGCCTCACGATGGGCGCCATTCATGGCCTCAACCTGGCGCTCATTTATATTCTGACGCGCGGAATTCTCGGTACCGCGGCGAACGCAGCGGCTCTGGCGGCCTCGGTTCTGATCTCAGCAACCGGCGCGATGACCCTTTCAGAGGTCGGGACAAGTTTTGCCGACATCCTGACTGCATTGCCTATCATTTCGGCCTTGATCATTTTGTTCGCTGTTGCAAAGCCGCGAAACGTCCACATCGTTTTTGCCGGTTCTCTCATCGGCGTCGCAGTCGGGTTCAAGCTCACCAACGTCGTTTTCGCACTCGGCGCTGCTGCCGCGGTTGTGTTTTCGGCGCGGCCTCTCGTTTCGCTCGCATGTCTTGGAATTGGCGGCGCCGGCGGCGCGATCCTCAGTGGCGGGATGTGGAGCCTCATGCTGTGGCGCCAACTCGGAAATCCGATCTTCCCACTGTTCAATGGCGTGTTTCATTCGCCGGAGATCGCGGGCGTCAACATACTCGATATGTCTTTCCTCCCTCGCAGTTTCCTGGATGGCCTCGCCTATCCGCTGTTCTGGCTGATGGGAGACAATCGAACAGCGGAATTTGCTTTCCGAGACGCGCGCTTCGCGCTGCTGTTGTTATTTATCCCGCTCAGTATTGTTGTCCGGATATGGCGGCAAGCTCACATCTTTCAGCGCAAGGACGTTCAGCTCTTCGTTTTTTTTATCGTCTCCTACGCGACATGGCTGATTGTTTTTTCGATTCAGCGTTACGTGGTCGTCCTGGAGCTTTTGTGCGGACCAATTATCGTACTCGTTATTTTCCGATTGCTGAATGACGGACGGTCATTGACGCCCCCCAAATCGAACCCGGGCCATACCCAAAACTCCAATGCAACCGTCTTATCGGCCGGTCTCGCGGTCGCCATTGCCCTATGGGGCCAACCGGCAGATTGGTGGCGGCGACCCTGGTCCTCACCCTATCGGCCTGCTCCCCTCGCTGAAAGCTTGCAAAAGCCGGGGACATTTTTTCTGGTGGAGAAGCCGCTTGCTTATCTCGCACCGAGATTTCCATCTCGCTCGCGCTTTTACCAGCTTGCTGACATCGGCCTTCCCATTCTTCCAGACGGATTATTCGACCACAGGATTTGGGATGGCCTTGCCGATTTACCATCGGGAGGCACGTGGATGCTCCACGTCAAAGGGCATTCCATGCGGGAGGATCTTATCAGTCGATATGAGTTGAAGCTTGATACGTCCAAGCCATGTCTCGCTATAGACGGCATCGTCCAGGATGTGATTGAGGCCTGCCCGCTATTGCGCAGGTAATCGGCGCAGGCAATCTATCGCGTCGCTGCGTAGGCATGCCAACCCTTAGCACGCAAACTGCAAGCCGGGCATTCTCCGCACCCGTAACCCCAATCGTGTTTTGCACCGCGTTCGCCAAGATAACAGGTGTGAGAATGATCGCGGATCAAGTCGATCAAACCCGCGCCTCCAAGCTCAGCCGCCAACGACCATGTCTGGGCCTTGTCACGCCACATCAACGGCGTATGAAGCACGAACGGCCGGCCCATTCCGAGGTTAAGTGCGACGTTCAACGTCTTGATCGTTTCATCGCGGCAGTCGGGGTATCCGGAGTAGTCTGTCTCGCACATACCTCCGATGATATGCGTGATGCCGCGTCGATAGGCCAGCGCGGCCGCAAACGTCAGGAATACAAGATTGCGGCCAGGCACGAATGTGTTCGGCAAGCCGCCTTCCCCGATTTCAATCGCCATCTCCCGCGTCAAAGCGGTATCCGAAACCTCTCCCAGAGTCGGAATATCAAGCGTGTGGCAATCACAAAGTTTCGAAGCCCAGTCCCGGCGCAGCGATCTCATGCCATCCATCAAAGCGCCGCGGCATTCGAGTTCAACGGCATGCCGCTGGCCGTAAGAAAACCCGACCGTTTCCACACGAGAAAATCGCGATAGTGCCCAGGCAAGGCAGGTCGCGGAATCCTGCCCTCCTGAAAAAAGCACCAGCGCAGATTCAGCGATGAGATTGTCATTCATATCGTGGACTCTGTACTCAGCTTGACGCGGAAATTCCGCTTGTCGGCTATTTACGTCTTGATTTTAAATGGATCGATAATCGCGGCGTTTGCGCTGCTTTTTCAAGGCGAAACAGGTATCCGATTGTACGAAAATCACAAGGGTAAACCCCGGCCTTGGTTGGCTGCCACGCGTGAATCCGGCATAAAGCGATCAAGCATCCAGGGATTTGGTGACCTATGACGCCTTCGCGCGATATTGCCCGGCTTATCGAAATCATGTCGAGACTACGCGACCCAGCGACAGGATGCCCGTGGGATCTCGAACAAACATTTGCGACGATCGCGCCCTATACGATCGAAGAATCCTATGAAGTGGCCGACGCCATCGCACGCCATGATCTTGACGATCTCAAAGACGAACTGGGCGATCTTCTTCTGCAGGTCGTGTTCCATGCGCGCATGGCGGAAGAGCAGAATGCATTTTCCTTTGGCGATGTCGTGGAAGCCATCACCCGCAAAATGATCCGCCGACATCCCCACGTATTTGGAGATAGCGCGCACGATGTCAGCTCGTCCGATGTCAAAACGACGTGGGAGCGCATCAAGGCCGAGGAAAAAGCTGAACGCGCAGCGCGCCGCCCACAATCAACGGCCCCCTCGCCTTTGCTCGCAACCGTCAAAGCTGGAGTGCCAGCGTTAACGCGCGCTCTTGAATTGCAACGCCGGGCATCGACCGTCGGATTCGACTGGAATGATCCGCGCGCCGTCCTGAACAAAATACGCGAAGAGGCCGACGAGATCGAAGCCGCACTGGATTCCGGCGACAGCACGGAAGTTGCTGCCGAAGCCGGGGACCTGATGTTCGCGTTGGTCAATCTGGTACGCCATGTCGGCGCGGATCCGGAATCCTCATTGCGCGATACAAACGCCAAGTTCGAGCGTCGGTTTGCCTACATCGAACGTAGCTTGGCCGAGCGCGGAGTTGCGTTGGCCAAACTCGTCGCTCGAAGATATGGACGCGTTGTGGAATGAAGCCAAACGCAAGGAGGCGGCGAAATGACTTTCGCCACCTCCTGTGCTCTCGATTTCGTAAATTAGACGCCTGTTTGCGTAATGAACTTGGTGTTGAGATAACCGTCCATGGCCTCGGTGCCGCCTTCGGAGCCGTAGCCGGAATCTTTGACGCCGCCAAAAGGCGTTTCTGGCAGTGCAAGCCCGAAGCTGTTGATCGAAACCATTCCGCTTTCGATTGCCGAACCGATTGCGGTCGCAGTCTTGGTCGATTTGGTGAACGCGTAGGAAGCAAGACCAAACGGCAGACGGTTGGCTTCTGTCGCGACTTCCTCGAACGTTGAAAATGGGGAAATCAAAGCAAGCGGGCCGAACGGTTCTTCATTCATGGCGCGAGCGTCCTTGGGCACATCCGTGACCACGGTCGGTTCGAAGAAATACCCTTTATTGCCGATCCGGTGACCGCCTGCCGCAATCTGCGCGCCTTTCGCCTTCGCGTCCTGAACCATCTCTTCGATGGCGCTGACACGGCGGGGATTGGCAAACGGCCCCATCCGGCTTTCTTTGTCCATGCCGTTGCCGACTTTGATCTTCTTCGCGCCAGCGACAAAGTGCTCAATGAACTGATTGTACACGCCCTTCTGAACGAGAAAACGCGTCGGCGAAATACAAACCTGACCTGCGTTGCGATATTTGGCAGCGGTCAGGATTTTTGCCGCTGTCTCCACATCCGCGTCGTCGAACACGATAGCAGGCGCGTGGCCGCCCAGTTCCATCGTTACCCGCTTCATGTGCTGACCGGCCAGCGCCGCAAGTTGTTTGCCGACATTGGTCGAACCGGTGAAGGAAATCTTGCGGATGATCGGATGCGGAATGAGGTATTCCGAAATCTCCGACGGCACACCGTACACCAGATTGACGACCCCGGACGGAACACCCGCATCCACGAATGCGCGGATCAATTCTGCGGGCGATGCCGGGGTTTCCTCGGGCGCTTTCACAATGATCGAACAACCGGCGGCCAGCGCTGCCGAGAGCTTGCGAACAACCTGATTGATCGGAAAATTCCACGGGGTGAATGCAGCAACGGGACCGACCGGCTCCTTTATCGCGAGTTGATAAACTCCCGGAGCCCGGGCCGGGATGACGCGGCCGTAGGTCCGGCGCGCCTCCTCGGCGAACCATTCGATGACGTCCGCGGAGGCCAGCGTTTCGCCTTTCGCTTCGACCAGCGTTTTACCCTGCTCCCGGACCATGAGAACGGCAATCGTATCGGCGCGCTCGCGCATCAGCGCGGCCGCCTTCTGCATCACCTTGGCACGATCGAACGGAGAAACTGCCCGCCACTGTTTGAAGCCCCTATCGGCTGCGGCGAGCGCTTCATCGAGATCGGATTTGCTGGCGTGAGCAACCGTTCCAATGGTCTCTTCGGTGGCGGGATCGAGCACCGGAATTGTCTTTCCCGACGAACTCCCACGCCATTTTCCATCGATATGCAGCAATACATCGGAATAGGTCACGGTACTCTCCTTGGCGTGTGGTTTTTGGTATTGGTTATCGGCCAACAGTTAGCGCTCCTGCGGAACGGGTCAAGCGTCGCCAACCGAGAAATCATCTCAAAATACTTCTAGCTGGTATGCTTCTGGCACGCGTTCGAACACTGCGCAGCAGCTACTCTGCGCTGCGGTCGAAATTTTCAAGAGCCTTGGCGCCAAACCTGCGCATGACAGTATCACGGCGCGTCTCGTCGACGCGGACTGTCATCGCAAACTTGCCGTCCTGCAGCTTCTTTTCCAGAATTTCGGAATTACGATGCAGCCAGCTTATTCCTGCGCCATCGGCGCCGTCGATCGTCAAGGTGAGTGTTGCCCTCGTTTCGGCCAACCGATCCTCAATGGCCGCAAGAAGAGCATCGATGCCCTCGCCGCTTTCGGCGGATACCGGAAGGCACGGTCTGCTCGAGGGCCGCCGCGCAGCGATATTCGAGAGATCGGCGCGTTCATCCTCGCTCAGGCGATCGATCTTGTTCCAGACCTCCAGAATGCGGTCGCCCGCTTCAGGGTCGATACCCAACTGCAGAAGAATAGCATCGACGTCGCGCTGCTGCGCGTCGGCATTTTCGTGGGAAATATCGCGAACATGCAGGATGACATCGGCTTCGACCACTTCTTCCAACGTCGCGCGAAAAGCAGCGACCAGCATCGTGGGCAGATCGGAAATGAATCCGACTGTATCCGACAACATCGCCTTCCCGCCATGCGGCAGGGTCAACGCGCGCAGCGTCGGATCGAGCGTCGCAAAGAGCATGTCCGCAGCCTGCACCTTCGCGCGAGTCAACCGGTTGAACAGCGTCGACTTGCCGGCGTTTGTATAACCTACAAGCGCGACCACGCGGTAAGGCACGCGCCGACGGCCGGCACGATGCAGCCGCCGGGTCGCCTGGACTTTTTTGATTTCATTTTCGATCCGCGTAATCCGCTCACCGATCATGCGCCGGTCGGCTTCGATTTGCGTTTCGCCTGGGCCGCCAAGAAAGCCAAACCCGCCGCGTTGCCGCTCGAGATGGGTCCAGGACCGTACCAACCGGCTACGCTGATAATTGAGGTGCGCGAGTTCGACCTGCAGCGCGCCCTCTTTTGTTTTGGCTCGGCGACCAAAAATTTCGAGGATCAGCCCTGTCCGGTCGAGAACCTTGGCGTTCCATTCCTTTTCAAGATTGCGTTGCTGGATCGGAGACAACGCGCAGTCCATCACAACAAGGTCCGCCTGATGAGCGCGAATAAGGCCGACGATTTCTTCAGCCTTGCCCTTGCCGATGTATGTCGCGGGGCGGATCTGACTAATCGGGGCAACCAGTGCTTCGGCGACCTCAAGATCGATCGCGCGCGCGAGACCCACGGCTTCTTCCAGCCGGGACTCAACGTCACGGCTGGCGTGATGAGATGATTGCAGATCCGGGTCTCCGCGCCGGGCACGGAGATAGGGACCGACGACAATCACACGACCTGTTTGCGTACCCGCTGCAGTTTGCGGCCGGTCCGTGGTCTCGTCGATACGCCGATGTTCCAATTAGCCGGTTCTCAAGCTGGCGCGTCCTCACCACCTTCAAACAACTGGATCGGGGCGCCAGGCATGATGGTTGAGATCGCATGTTTGTAGACAAGTTGCGAATGACCATCGCGCCGCAGCAGCAGACAAAAATTGTCGAACCATGTGACAATTCCCTGCAGCTTTACGCCGTTGACCAGAAATATCGTCAGGGGCGTCTTGGTTTTTCGGACGTGGTTGAGGAAAGTATCCTGGAGGTTTTGTGCGCGGTCTGCCGCCATTTTCTTATCTCGCAGCCTTGTTTCGTTTTTTGTTTATTGGGCGGCGGGCTCCGACTGGGGCTCGCAACCCTTCGCTCCCCGAGATCCCCCTCCGGGAGCAGGCATTGATTAGAAAGCACGGGACTTCCTTAGGCAAGTCCACTTCCGGCCGGATTACCGGCAGAGGGCCTTAAAGCTCAGGAAAACGGCGAAAAACCCTAAATTTTTCCCGTAACCGGCGGGCGACAGGCGCCGTAGTGCCACCTGCGATTGACTTTCATCCAGCGCGGCAAAGGGCATGACCAGCCACTGGCCAGGAAAGACTAAGGGAAGGCCCTGGGTAAGACCGTCACCCGACGCCAAGCGCCTTGAGCTTGCGATGCAGCGCCGAACGCTCCATTCCGACGAATTCTGCCGTTCGTGAAATATTGCCCGAAAAACGGCTGATCTGCGCGATGAGGTAATCGCGCTCGAAAACTTCGCGTGCGTCACGCAACGGCAGTCCCATGATGTGCTCACCATTGTTGCTGTTCGGCATCGCCGGCACCATCGAACCCACGTCCTGGGGCAACATGCTTGCCGTGATCGCCGCGTCCGGCTCACCACCCGCAAGGATCATGACGCGTTCGACGTTGTTGCGCAGCTGGCGAACATTCCCCGGCCACACGTGGGATTGCAGAACAGCCATGGCGTCTTCACCGATCTGCCGTTTCGGTAATCCGCTGGCAGCCGAAATCTGCGCCATGAAGTGTTCGATCAATTCGGGAATATCTTCGCGCCGTTCGGATAGCGGCGGTACGCGGATGGGAACGACTGATAGTCGATGATAGAGATCCTCCCGGAAACGCCCTTCCGCAATCTCCGCCTCAAGATTTCGCGCTGTCGAGGAGACGATACGCACATCGACATTGACCTTTGTCGTCCCACCCACGCGCAGGAAGGTCTGGTCGACCAGAACACGCAAAATCTTGTTCTGCGTCTCCCGTGGCATGTCGGCGACTTCGTCGATAAAAAGTGTCCCGCCATGCGCCTCTTCGAGAGCGCCAGCCTTGCGGCCCTGCTCTTCCGTATTCTCAACTCCGAACATCTCGACTTCCATCCGCTCCGGCGTGATCGCAGCCGCGTTGATGACGACGAACGGGCCTTCGGCACGACCAGACAACGCATGCAACGTCCGCGCGGCCAATTCTTTTCCGCTTCCCGACGGACCAACGATCATAATACGGCTATTCGCTTTCGCCGCCCGTTCGATCGTCTGGCGCAATTGGTTCATGCACGGCGAATGCCCGATCAATGTGCTTGAGACGGGCGCGAGCTGTTTAAGCTCTTTGACTTCGCGCTTGAGCCGCGAATTTTCGAGCGCGCGGTTTGCCACCAGAATCAAGCGATCGGCCTTGAACGGCTTTTCGATAAAATCGTAGGCGCCGCGCTTGATCGCCGCGACCGCAGTCTCGATATTGCCGTGCCCGGAAATCATCACGACCGGCATTTCCGCATGATCGCGCTTCACCTGCTCGAGCAACTGCAGACCGTCGAGCTTGCTGCCTTGCAGCCAGATATCAAGGAATACCATGCTCGGGCGGCGGTTGGATATTTCCGACAGCGCATGATCGCTGTCACGCGCCGTTCGTGTCTTGAAGCCTTCGTCCTCGAGAATACCCGCGACAAGATCGCGAATATCAGCTTCGTCGTCGACAATCAGGATTTCATTGGCCATGTGTCATGCCTGCCTGTTCCGGAGCCGGTTCGGCCTTTGCTTCAGTTGTCGCGGTACCAACAGCGTGTCCCGAAGCCGCAAACCGCAGTCTCATCCAGGCGCCACGCGCGCCGGGATGAATGTTCGACGCATCGTTCAACTCGATGCGGCCGCCGTGGTCTTCCAGTACGCGCCCAACAATGGCAAGACCAAGACCAGTTCCTTTTTCGCGAGTTGTTACATAAGGCTCAAGCAACCGGGAGCGGCTTTCTTTGGGCAGACCGATCCCGTTGTCGATGACATCGATCACGACGTCATCGTCTTCCCTGCTCACCACAACGTCGATCCGGCCCCGAGCGATCTCGCCTGAGGGTACCGCACCGATCGCCTCGGTTGCGTTCTTGATGATGTTTTGCAAGCCTTGCGAAATCAACCGGCGATCGAAACGGGCCGGCATTGGATCCTCTTTGATCTCTACCTCGATATCGATATCGGGATGCCCGACCCGCATCAGGAATATGACCTGGCGCACGGTGTCGGCAACGTCTTCGGCTTCGATCACGGGCTTTGGCATCCGCGCAAAGCGCGAAAACTCATCGACCATCCTGCGAATATCATCGACCTGCCGAACGATGGTGTCCGTGCATTGCTCGAAAATCGATTTGTCTTCGATAATGACCTTGCCGAATTTTCTGCGGATACGTTCGGCGGAAAGTTGAATTGGCGTTAGAGGGTTCTTGATTTCGTGGGCAATACGCCGCGCAACGTCACCCCAAGCTGACGTTCGCTGTGCGGTAACCAGTTCGGTAATGTCGTCGAGCGTGATGATATAGCTATCGCGTGACTGGCTATTCTGCTCGGCGCTAATGCGGACGGACAAATTTCGCTCGCGGTTGTTTCGGCTGATTGTCACTTGCCCTTGAACGAGGCGCTGCGAGCCGTCGCGCGCATTCGTCATCATTTCATTCAACTCTGGAAGGACCTCCGGCAGCGGATGTCCCAGGGTTTCAGATTCCGAATGGCCGATCAGTTTCTCGGCCGAACGATTGAGGATGCCGATGTTGCCCGATGCATCCACGCCGATAATCCCCGCGCTTGCAGACGACAGCACGGCTTCGATGAAGCGGCGGCGGCTGTCGATGAGCCCGCTGGCGCTCACCAACTCGTCGCGCTGCGTGCGCAGTTCCTGCGTCATCTTATTGAATGTTTCGCCAAGCTGCGCGAGGTCGCCTTCGGATTTCAACACTGGCACCTGGACGTGAAGATCGCCGGTCGAGACCAGATTGGCGGCTCCCATCAGGCGACGGATAGGCGCGACAAGCCAGTTCGAGAAATTCAATCCAATCAGGACCGCGGACATCAGAATGGTCAACGCGATCACGGTAAACATCAACGCAAAGGCAACTTGTATGCCCAACCGGCGCGCTTCGAGAGCGGAATACGCCGCGACACTCTCCTGTGTCTCGCGCAACTGCGCCACGACGCGGGGATCGAGCAACCGCGCGACGTAAAGGAATGTGTCGCTGAATGCCCGTAGACGGATGACCGCGGCGACGTAATTCGCCTCGATGAACACGGCGATCTGGGGCTCGTCCTCGCCAACGTTGCTGAGGAAATCAGATGCCGGCGTCGTGTAGTTATGCTGAATGCCTGTCTGCGCGGTCTCAAGGATGTTTCGGTCCTTGTCGATCAGCATTGCCCCCGGAAGATTACGCGTGGTGGCGTCCGACGTCAGAAGGTCGCGGAACGAGGCCCGGTCCTGATCGAACAATGGACGGGCACGCGAGAGATCGTTCGCCATTCCAATGATATCGCCCCGGATCAGCTGCCCATGCTCGTGCAGATAGGCGTTGGCGACGATCAGGGAGTTCTCGATTACTGCCCGGGTCCGGACTGAAAAGAACCGATCGAGACCACGATCGAGCGTCACATTCGCGACAATCGAAACAAGGACGGCCGGCAGGACAGCGATAAAGGAAAACAAGGCCACGATCTGGACGTGCAATCGGGCGGCTGCCCGGCCCCTGCGCCGGGCTTGAACGATCTTCCAGATTTCCCGGGCTATAATAGCAACCAGCATCAAAATGGTGCCGGCATTGATGGCCAGGAACGTCGCGACGACCTTGTCGGTTGCGCGAATCGGGGTGAGCTCTGTCAGCACCACAAAGGTGAGGAACGCCGAGAGAAGGGCAATGCCCACGGCAAACGGAACCAACAGCCGGCGCAGCGGCCAGCCCCGCCGTTCTGCAAACGACGGATCGAACGTGGTTACCGACGTTTCTGCGCTGGTCATTCCGAAAATACGTTTGCCAAGGTGAGTTTTGGCGACAATCAGCTCGGGCAAATGAAGTGTGGGTCGCGGCCGACTGATGCAACCATACAACATTGTTGCTCAATTGCGACATTTCCGCGGCATGGGCAATCCGGAAATGCCCGGATGAAGCCTCGATCGGAGTTATTCAGGGCTTATTGAGTGCAAACCCCACACCTGTGACATTTTGAGCCACGTTGGCGCCGATGCGTCCCGATATGCGGTGCGCAATCAACAGTCCCGGATTCGATAAAACTTTATCGAGGTGCTTCTCTCCATCCGGCCTCGGATCTTAGCCACCCGTCCGGTAAACTTGGATATCGAGATCCCGGATCTTCTTACGCAGCGTATTGCGGTTCAGGCCCAGCAAATCGGCGGCGCGAATTTGATTCCCGCGCGTTACGGCGAGAGCCGCCGTCAGCAGCGGGACTTCGATCTCGCGAAGGATGCGATGATAAAGCCCCGGAGGCGGCATTCCGTTCGGGAAACCGGCAAAGTGCGACGCCAGATACGTCTCGACCGCATCTCCAAGATTATCGACACCTTGGTGAGACCCGCCGTTCGAGGCAACCGCCGGAGGAGCCAGCTCTCCCTCGATCACCGAGCCGGTAATGACGTCTTGCGGGTAGAGGGCCGCCAAACGGCGCGCGAGATTTTCGAGTTCGCGCACGTTGCCCGGCCAACGATGTTGCTTCATCCGTTCCAACGCCTGCGCGTCGAGTTTTTTCGGAGGCAATCCATCTTTCTCGGCAAGGGTGAAGAAATGCCGGATGAGATCCGGCAGATCCTCGATACGCTCCCGCAAGGGTGGCAGCCGTAGCGGAACGACGTTGAGCCGGAAAAACAAATCCTCGCGAAACAGGCCTTGCTGAATCAGGATACGGAGATCCTTGTTGCTTGCGGCGACGATGCGAACATCGGTCTTGATGGGCGTGCGGCCGCCGACTGTCGTGTATTCTCCTTGTTGCAAGACCCGAAGCAAACGGGTCTGCGCTTCCATCGGCATGTCGCCGATTTCGTCAAGAAACAGCGTGCCGCCCTCGGCCTGCTCGAAGCGGCCGGTCGCTCGCGTATTCGCACCGGTAAATGCACCGCGCTCGTGGCCGAACAGTTCGGATTCGATCAGGTCACGCGGAATGGCGGCCATATTGACTGCAACGAACGGACCGTTCCGCCGCTTGCCGTAATCATGCAGCGCGCGCGCCACCAATTCTTTTCCCGTCCCGGACTTACCGGAAATCATCACGGTCAAATCGGTCTGCATCAGCCGCGCCAGCACGCGATAGATTTCCTGCATCGCGGGCGAGCGCCCGACCAGCGGGATCGAGTTGAATTCGTTTTCGTCGGGACGCTGAGCCGCGCGCTCCTTGGGCTCGGCGAGCGCACGTCCCACGATTGCGATCAATTCCTTCAGGTCGAACGGCTTTGGAAGATACTCATATGCGCCACGCTCAGACGCGCGAATAGCGGTCATGAATGTATTTTGCGCGCTCATGACGATGACGGGCAAGTTGGGGCGCATCTTCTTGATACGGGGCAGCAGATCAAACGCATTCTCGTCCGGCATGACCACATCGGTGATGACAAGATCCCCCTCGCCTTGGCTCACCCAGCGCCACAACGTCGCGGCATTGCCCGTCAAGCGAACTTCATAGCCGGCGCGCGACAGCGCCTGATTAAGTACTGTGCGGATCGCAGTATCGTCGTCGGCGACCAGTATGCTACCTGCGGGCATTGTCGGTCCTCATCTTCATCTTGACTTGATGCTCATTTCGAACGATGCGACGCATTCGGCGACATTCCCGGCCCGTCGGCGCGATTGCTGTTGTGATGGTGGTCTTGTGTTTCATTGAACATCGGCAGCAGCACGCGAAAAACTGTTTTTCGCGGCACGGATTCACACTCGATGATGCCGCCGTGATCGCCGACGATCTTCGCAACGAGCGCGAGACCTAGTCCGCTTCCTGTCGGCTTCGTCGTGACGAACGGATCGAACAGATTTGGCATCAGGTCCTCGGGAACGCCGGGGCCGTTGTCCTTGACGCAAAATTCGAGCGGCAATGAAACGCGTGATTTTTTCCCGGGTACCGAAAGCCGCACACCTGGACGAAACGCGGTCGTCAACTGGATTTCACCATCGCTGCCCAAATCCATCACCGCTTCGGCGGCATTCTTCACCAGGTTGAGGAAGACTTGAATGAGCTGGTCCTGATTTGCCAGCACGGGCGGCAGCGACGGATCGTAATCTTCGATGAATTTGATCTCACGCGCGAAACCGGATTGCGCCAGCCGTTTGACGTGGTCGAGTACCGAGTGAATGTTCACCGGGCCACGGGTCACCGGACGTTCGTCACCGAAAACTTCCATACGATCGACCAGGGTGACGATGCGATCGGCCTCGTCGCAGATCAGTCTCGTCAGCGTTCGATCCTCGGGCGATGCGGCCTGCTCGAGAAGCTGAGCCGCCCCGCGTATTCCCGACAGCGGATTCTTGATCTCATGCGCGAGCATTGCAGCCAAAGCGATCACGGATCGGGCGGCGCTGCGATGTGTGAGTTGCCGATCCATCTTGTCGGCAATAGTCCGCTCCTGCAGCATGACGACGATATGACCCGGGCGCTCCGTCAGCGGAGCGACGTGCAAATCGACCTGGCGGTCACCGCCGATGCGCGGCGTCCCAAGATCCACCTTGTACTCGTTCACCGGAGAGTTGCTGTGGCGAACCTGATCGATAAGCGCAAGCAAGGGGCTTCCGAACGGCACCAGCTCTTTCAAGGATTGGCGCTGGAGCAGCTGGATCGAAATTTCGAAGAATGCCTCCGCCGCGATATTGGCATCGATGATCTTCCCATCCGGCGCGATCAGCATCACGGGATTGGGCAGAGCGTTCAGAATGGCTTCGCTGCCCGGTTGCAGGGGCACACGATGTTCGGCTGTCAAACTCATGCGGCTGACCTCCAGGCGAAATCGTCAAACGCGGCATGGAGCGAACGGTGAACCTCGCTCGGCTCTTCCGCCGTCAAGACTGTGCCGCGCCAGCGCTTGAGCGTCTCAGCTGGCGAAGCGCTTGTCTGCGCAGCGACGTCGAGTGCCCATCCCAAATGCTTGCGCGCGTGTCGCAATCCGATGCGCAAGCCATAGTGCTTCAGCAGATCGTCGTAGAGACGGCAGATCATTTCGAGTTGAACACTGAGCTTGGGGGCCATTTCTGCGATACCGGATTGCAGGCGGCGTCCGATCTGGCCTGGAAGCCACGGTTGGCCTTGCGCACCGCGGCCGATCATCACGGCGTCTGCTCCGGAAACCTGCAATGCCTTCAGCGCCCGTTCGAACGACGTGATATCGCCATTGACCACCAACGGCAGATTGGTCGCATCACGGACCGCGCGAACCGCACTCCAATCGGCCGAGCCTTTGTAAAACTGGCAACGCGTACGGCCATGCACGGTGATCATCTGCACTCCGGCAGCCTGAGCACGGCTGGCGAGCTCGGGCGCATTCAGCGAACGATCGTCCCAGCCGAGCCGCATCTTCAACGTGACCGGGACTTTGACGGCAGCAACTGTGGCTTCGATCAGCGTCAGTGCGTGGTCAAGGTCGCGCATCAGCGCCGAACCGGACTGTCCACCAGTCACATGGCGCGCCGGGCAACCCATGTTGATATCGATGATATCGGCCCCGGAATCTTCGGCGATCTTCGCGCCCTCCGACATCCAGCGGGCTTCGCAGCCGGCCAATTGAACGACATGCGCTCCAATGCCGGTTGCCTCGCATCGTAATTTCGAGCGAGGCAGCCCCTGAGCGAGGTCTTCGCTCGCTGTCATTTCGGAAACGACGAGACCGGCTCCGAGCTCTGCAGCCAGACGCCTGACCGGCGCGTCAGTTATTCCGGACATCGGCGCGAGAAGCACCCGATTGGCAATCTCGATGCCACCAACGGCAAACTGGCCGGTCTTCAATGGTACGGATGGCCCTGACAAAGCTGCTCTCATTTCTAACCGCCGCGCCGTTGCGGCCGTCCGCCCGCGCAATTTTTGGGCATCAATCAAAGATGCCTACAGTTTAGCCATTCTTGAGGGCCACGCAAGTGCACCGCAGCAAATTGCGCGGGTTTTATGCACAACAACTGATGGTGCAGTTTTTGGTCCCGCCGTGCTAAGGCCAGCCTGCGACTGAAGCCAAAGTCGCAAAGCCGCCACCAAACGAGCTAAAAACAGACTTTTCATGACGAAATTACCGAAAACCGCCGCCATCGTCGTTGCAGCAGGTCGCGGTCTGCGCGCCGGTACGGGTGGCCCGAAGCAGTACCGCGTCATTGCCGGCCGGTCAGTTATCGCCCGCGCAATGGATCCATTCTGTAACCATCCTGAAATTTCAGCAGTCCAACCCGTTCGCAATCCGGACGATGCTGATATTTTTGATCAGGCTTTACGCGGCATCACCTATCTGCCGGCGGTCAGTGGGGGCGCAACGCGGCAGGAGTTGGTGCGCGCCGGCCTGGAAGCGCTGACAACGGAGGCGCCGGATGTCGTGCTTATTCACGATGCAGCCCGGGCCTTCGTAACGGAGGGGGTCATAACCCGCGCGATCGCCGCCGCCGGAATTACGGGCGCGGCCATCCCGGTTGTCGCGGTGACCGATACGATCAAACAGATCGATACGGCGGGCGCCGTGGAGGCAACGCCGGATCGTGCTCGCTTGCGCATCGCGCAAACACCTCAGGCATTTCGCTTCGACGCGATCCTTGAGGCCCATCGCCGCGCGGCACGTGAAGGACGAAACGATTTCACTGATGATGCCGCACTCGCCGAATGGGCGGGATTGACGGTTGCAACCTTCGAAGGCGACGTTGCCAACATGAAACTTACAACTCCGGAAGACTTTGCACGCGAGGAAGCGCGGCTTGGTGCATCGCTCGGCGATATCCGCACCGGCAGTGGTTATGACGTTCACGCCTTCGGCGATGGCGATCATTTGATGTTGTGCGGTGTGCGCGTGCCATATTCACGTGGCTTCCTCGCGCATTCGGATGGTGATGTCGGCCTTCACGCCCTGGTCGATGCCATCCTTGGCGCTCTGGCCGATGGCGACATCGGATCGCACTTCCCTCCAAGCGACCCGCAATGGAAGGGAGCCGCGTCCGACAAGTTTCTGGATTACGCCATGCAACGCGTCAAAGCCCGTGGAGGGTTCGTTGCACATCTTGAAGTGACGTTGATCTGCGAAACGCCAAAGATCGGCCCGCTTCGGGACGCCATGCGCGCCAAGATTGCCGAAATCACAGGATTGTCCATCGCACGCGTCGCGGTGAAGGCGACGACGAGTGAAAAACTTGGTTTTACGGGACGTCAGGAAGGCATTGCGGCACTCGCCAGCGCAACCCTGCGATTGCCTTGGGTTGATTGATTCCTGGATCGATTTGATTCTTGGATCGATTGATTGCAGAACATTTCAAGCGAATGAATTGGACTGCACGCCAGACCGAACGAGCCGGAGCCTTGAGATGACAAGCAGCGACACGCGCGCCCTCTCCCGCTCGCTGCTCGACGTCTGCCGGATGCGGAAGCTCATGATCGTGACCGCAGAATCATGCACGGGCGGCCTCGTCGCCGGCGCCCTGACCGAAATTCCGGGATCGTCAGATGTCATTGATCGAGGCTTTGTCACCTATTCCAACGACGCGAAACGCACGATGCTCGGAGTGAAGGCGTCGACGCTAGAAACGTTCGGCGCCGTCAGCAAGGAAACGGCGGTCGCCATGGCGGTCGGCGCGCTGGAAGCGGCGGACGCCGATCTTTCCGTTGCAATCACGGGCATCGCCGGCCCCGGCGGAGCCACGCCGGGTAAACCTGTTGGGCTTGTGCACTTCGCTGCAGCGACACGCGACGGGCGTATCGTGTCGCGTGAGAAAAGGTTTGGCGCGGTGGGGCGTAACGTCGTTCGCCAACGTTCGGTGGTCGAGGCGTTGAAGCTGCTGACTGAACTGGCGCGAGGGCCAGGTAACAAGGTCAAGCGCCCGCGCGCTGCCGTCCATAGATCTCGTCCGCGCGCCGCTCGAAAGCTGCGGCAAAGCGCTGGAACGCGGCGTCGAACATCGCGCCCATAAGCATTGCCAACATCCGGCTTTTGAATTCGTAGGCAATGAAGAAGCTGACGTCGCTTGCCTCATTGCCGCGCGCTTCAAATACCCATCGATTTTCAAGGCGGCTGAAGGGACCTTGCAGATACTCGACCAGGATTTTGAGGTTGCGGCGATCAAGCGTCACCCGGCTCGTAAAGCGCTCGCGCACCAGTTTGAATGACACCGTCATGTCGGCGATGACAATTTCCGTTCCATTATCCTGGGGTTTGCGTGTCCGGATCTTCAACGATTCGCATAAAGGCACGAATTCTGGATACCGCTCGATGTCAGCCACGAGATCAAACATCTGCTCGGCAGTATGGCGAACAAGGCGCTTGTTGGAAAACTGCGGCATGATTTAGCGCGGCGCGGCTGCCCGCGCGGCCTTGAGCTTGGCAAAATCCTCGCCCGCATGGTGCGATGACCGCGTCAACGGACTGGCCGACACCATCAAAAATCCTTTGGTATAGGCCACCTTCTCGTAGCCATTGAACTCATCCGGGGAAACGTAACGCATCACCGCATGATGTTTGCGCGTCGGCTGGAGATACTGGCCTATCGTCAGGAAGTCGACGTCGGCGGAACGCAGATCGTCCATCACTTGTGACACTTCGTGGCGCTCTTCGCCCAGTCCGACCATGATGCCGGACTTGGTGAAGATCTCGCGATCCAGCTCTTTCACACGCTGAAGCAACCTGATCGAATGAAAATAACGCGCGCCGGGGCGCACGGTGAGATAACGCGACGGCACGGTTTCAAGGTTGTGATTAAAGACATCGGGCTTCGCGGCAACGACGACTTCCAATGCGCCTTCCTTACGCAGAAAGTCCGGCGTCAAAATTTCGATGGTCGTCGCCGGACACTGCGAACGGATCGCGCGAATGGTACGCGCAAAATGGTCCGCGCCACCGTCGGTAAGGTCATCGCGGTCGACGGATGTAATCACCACATGCGCAAGACCAAGCTTGCGCACCGCTTCGGCAACATGATCGGGCTCGAGACTGTCCAGATCGCCAGGCATCCCGGTCTTGACGTTGCAAAACGCGCAGGCTCGTGTGCACGTATCCCCCATGATCATGAAGGTGGCGTGTTTCTTGTCCCAGCACTCGCCTATATTCGGACAACCCGCTTCTTCACAGACCGTAACAAGCCCGTTTTCCTTGACGATCTTGTGGGTATCGGCATAGCCGCGCGTATTCGGCGCACGGACCCGAATCCAGTCGGGTTTCGGCGGCGACAGCGAGTCCGGGCGATTTATCTTTTCCGGATGCCGAGGGCGAACCTGCTGTTCGGACACGGTATCGATAACGACGACCATAAAAGACCTGTCTTCGAACTAAGCGGCGAGTTTGGCGCGATAGTCCTTTAGATATGCTTTCCAGCCGGGTGCGGCAACTCCAACCGCCATGCTATTGAACATAAAACCCGGTAGAACATGCGCCCTGCGCGCAATGCTTTACCTTTTAAATCCACCCCCTTTACACCCCCCGTCAATGCCTAAAATCACATCAGTCACGAAGCTCGGAAGTCTGATTAAACGCGCTTTTTTTGCCCGAAGCGTACACGAGGTTGCGCCCGACCTGATCGGCGCGACCCTTCTGGTTAATGGCGTTGGCGGATTGATCGTGGAAGTGGAAGCCTATCACCACACCGATCCGGCCGCGCATTCGTACAACGGACCCACGCCTCGCAATTCGGTTATGTTCGGACCGCCCGGATATGCCTACGTTTATCGCTCATATGGCATCCACTGGTGCGTGAATGTCGTGTGCGAGCCGGCTGGCTCCGCGAGCGCGGTCCTGATCCGCGCGCTGGAACCGACCCACGGAATCGCCGCGATGCGGAGGCGCCGCGGCCTTCACGACATCAGATCGCTCTGCTCCGGACCTGGAAAACTGTGCGAGGCGCTCGCAATCAGCGACGCACATAATGGCCTGCCACTCGACGCCGAGCCTATCGCCCTGCATCGCGGTACCGGATCGCGGGAAGTCGTCGCGGGCGTTCGCATAGGTATCACCAAGGCAGTTGACCTGCCGTGGCGTTATGGCCTGAAAGGATCACGTTTTCTCAGCAAGCCGTTCAAGATTGCTTAGCAACGCTGCTTGGAAATGCCCCTTTGAACTCGAAGCCAGCTTGTTGCTCCGCGACCCAAGCGGCGGCCCCAATCATGCTGCAGCGTTTTTCAACCTTTCGACCGCCTCGATAATCTTGGCCTTGCGCAGTTCGGCTTCCTCGCGCTTCTCGCGCTGTTCATCCACCACGTCTTCGGGTGCACGCGCCATAAAGTCGGCATTGCCAAGCTTGGCATCGATCCGCTTGATATCGGCCTCGACCTTGGCAATCTCCTTGTCGAGCCGCGCTTTTTCGGCGGACAGATCGATCACGCCCTTCAACGGCAACGCAGCAACTTCGCCCCGCACCAGCAACTGAACCGAACCTTCCGGCGCGCGGTCGTCGAATGTGATACCCGCAAGCCGCGACATGCGCTGGATCACCCCTTCCCAACGTTGCGCACGCGCCTTGGTCTCATCGGACGCGTTGACCAGTAGAAGCGGAGTTAGCGTAGCGGGAGGAATATTCATTTCCGCGCGGACCGAGCGGATAGCGGTGACGAGATCGACCACCCAGCCAATTTCGGCTTCCGCGGCCTGATCCCGCAAATGATCCATGGAATCTCCCGCCAGGGCCGCGATGGGCAGCATGGGGGCACCGGCATCGGGAAAGCCGCCTGTCGCTGCAGCCGCAACGATTGCCGCCGCGTCGTCTCGTTTGAGTGGCCATTCAGCCAAGGTCAGCAGATGCGAGCGATGGCCGGTCACGGACCAGAGCTCTTCCGTGATGAACGGCATGAACGGGTGCAAAAGCTTCAGAATTTCATCGCGCGCCCAGGCCACCATGGCCTGCGTCTCGGCTTTTGCCTCGCCATCCGGCCCGGTCAGAACCGGCTTGGCAAGCTCAAGATACCAATCGCAATAGACATTCCAGACGAAACGATAAATCGCACCTGCCGCATCGTTGAACCGATAGGCCTGGATGGCATCCGTCACCTCGCGTGCGGCGTTGGCTGTTTCGTGAGCAATCCAGCGGTTCAACGTATCCTTCGCCTTCGCTGGATCGAAAGCCGCAGGCAACACGCAGCCGTTCATCTCGGCAAAGCGCGACGCATTCCAAAGCTTGGTCGCGAAATTGCGATAGCCTTCAACGCGCTGCGTCGCGAGTTTAATGTCGCGTCCCTGCGCCGCCATGGCGGCGAGCGTAAACCGCAGCGCATCTGCGCCGTAGTCGTCGATCAGGTGCAGCGGATCGATGACGTTGCCCTTCGACTTCGACATTTTCGCGCCCTTCTCGTCCCGCACGAGCGCATGAATGTAAACCGTTGGAAATGGGACATCTTTCAGGAAGTGAAGACCCATCATCATCATCCGGGCCACCCAGAAGAAGATGATATCAAACCCGGTGACGAGCACGTTCGTCGGGTAGTACCTCGCGACATCCTTGTTGTCGTCGGGCCATCCCAGCGTGGAGAACGGCCACAGCGCCGACGAGAACCACGTATCCAGTACGTCTTCGTCGCGCGTAATGAAACCCGCGCGCTTTGCGGGGTCGAGCGCCATCTCGCGCCCCTGCTCCGGTGTGATGACCTCCTGCTCGGCATAATAGCCGAGCGCCTTTCCGACGGCCTCTTCCTCGCTCTCGGCCACGAAGACTTTGCCATCAGGCCCATACCAGGCCGGGATCTGATGGCCCCACCAGAGCTGACGCGAAATGCACCAGGGCTGGATGTTCTCCATCCATTCGAAGTAGGTCTTTTCCCAGTTCTTCGGAACGAACGCGGTTGAACCATTGCGGACCGCCTCGATCGCCGGCTGAGCCAGCGTCTTCGCGTCGACATACCATTGATCGGTCAGGAAAGGCTCGATCACCACGCCGGAACGATCACCGTGCGGCACCATGTGCGTGTTGGGCTCGATTTTTTCGAGAAAGCCGAAATCTTCCAGACGGGCAACAATGGCCTTGCGCGCTGCAAAGCGCTCCAGGCCATGAAACTCTTCTGCAAACTGTGCCGCGCCCTCTGGAAGACCCCGCAGGTAATCCTCGTTACCGGTCAGAGACAACGAACCTTCCTGATCGAGCACGCTGATCTGCGGCAGGCCGTGCCTCCTTCCAACCTCGAAATCGTTGAAGTCGTGCGCCGGCGTGATCTTCACCGCGCCGCTGCCCTTTTCGGGGTCGGAATAATCGTCCGCAACGATCGGAATACGGCGGGCAACCAACGGAAGAATGACGTGCTGCCCCACAAGCTGCTTGTAACGTTCATCGTCCGGGTGAACCGCGACCGCCGTATCGCCCAGCATGGTTTCGGGTCGAGTTGTCGCGACGACGATAAATGACGAGGGGTCTTCGGGATCGAAGGCTTTCCCCTCCAGCGGGTAACGCAGGTGCCAGAGATGCCCTTTCACTTCGATCTGCTGAACTTCGAGATCGGAGATCGCCGTCAGCAGCTTCGGATCCCAATTGACGAGCCGCTTATCCTTGTAAATCAGGCCTTCACTGTGCAAGGCGACGAAGACTTTCACGACCGCGCGCGAGAGCTGCTCGTCCATTGTAAATCGCTCGCGCGACCAATCGCATGATGCGCCGAGGCGCTTCAGCTGATTGACGATCGTACCACCGGATTCGGCTTTCCATTTCCAGACGCGTTCCAGGAACTTGGCCCGCCCCATCGCTCGCCGCCCCGGCTCCTGCCGCTCCATAAGCTGGCGCTCGACCACCATCTGCGTCGCGATCCCGGCATGATCGGTGCCGGGCTGCCACAAGACGTCGCGGCCCCGCATGCGCTCAAAACGGCACAGGATGTCCTGCAGCGTATTGTTGAGCGCGTGTCCCATGTGCAGGGAGCCGGTGACGTTTGGCGGCGGAATCACAATCGCGAAGGGCTCCGCATCCCGTCGATCGGCCTGCCCCGCCTTGAATGCGCCGGCTCGCTCCCAAGCTTGAGCAATACGGCCTTCGATGTCGGCTGGCTGGTACGTCTTCTCAATCATGGCGCTACAATCGTTGAGGTGAGCAAGGTCAGATAGGTGGCTTTGGGCGAAATGGATTCTGCGGGCCATAACACCATATAAAACAGACTATTAAGCTGAAATTATAAACTCAATTGTCAGCAATCCGCGCCTGCGGCAACCGGCGAAAGGTGTATGGCAAGCCGTCAGAACAATGGCTCATTCAAACACCTTGCGACCTCGCTGATCACCAAGCGGATGTCCGCTTTTGTGACCAGAAGATGCACAACAATGCAAGCTTGGGAGTGGGATATGTGTCCGCGGGCCTATTCGCTTCAGCGACCGCGAGAGACCCGTTCGATCTCGGCGCGAACGATTTTTTCGACCATGTTGGGCAGGTTATCATCGAGCCAGGATTTCAGCATCGGACGCAGCATTTCCTTGACCAGGTCTTCGAGCGTCCGGGCGTTATTGCTCAGCACAGTCCCGGCAAGGGTGTGGAACGCCGATTCCACCGAAGCCATGGTCGAGGACGACAATAAGGGCCGCGCTTGAACCACCTCTTGCTCGGCTGGCGGAGGCGGCGGGTCATAAGCTGGAGCTTGATAAGTTGAGGCCGGCACTTGCGGCTCCGAAAACTCGATGTCGTTTTGCGGGTTGACCTGATGGAACGACGATGGCTCGGCCATAGGCGGCTCGTCGGGAATAGTCATCTGCTCCGTGAGCTCAAAGACATCGCTTTCCGGCTCAGGCGCACGAACTTCGGTCGCGGACGTATCAGCGTCGAGGCCAGCCAACATCGCATCGATGTCGTCCTGGCTGTTCTTCGCGCCCGAAGGCGGTGCGGGAGGTGGTGCCGATGGTTTGACCGCTTGCAGCGAACTCGGAGCATGGCTTGCAGCTGGCGGGGCTGGCTGCACGGGCGGCCTGCTGGCCGCCGGGGCCGGAGGTGTTGATGCAAACCTCGATGGCGCCGGGTTCAATGCCGCTCCACGTGAAGGCGCGGGCTTCGGCGCAGGAGGCGCAGCCTCGGCAACAGCCGGCTTCGTTTCATCATCCGCGATGATACGTCTGATCGACGCCAGAATCTCCTCCATCGAGGGTTCTTGCGCCTTGGCCTTTGCCGGTTGCGTCATCGCCGACTCCACATCACCGCGCCTTTGTCAGGCGTACAATCCCGCGGGAATGATTTTCAAGATCGCGCCCGCCAAAAAACGAGTCCGGCACGAATCGCCACAGGTCCCCACTAGAAGGTATGTCAGGGGAACAATTGATTGCAAGTAAAGGGGCTGTGGACACAGCCCTTTCATCACAGTGTCAACGTGTTTGTGGAGAACCGGACCTTCTCAGCGCCCATCCGGTGTCCGAACGCCGATCCAGCTGTCGCGCACCTGCTGATAATGCACGCTCGGATCGTAGACGGTCGTATCAAGTTTGAGAACCTGAGGCGCCAGACGGCCGACCGCACTTAAGACACTGTAGGAGGCCACAACACGATCATGTTGCGCGGTCACAAGCGCGACGCGCGCATTGACCAGCGCTTGCTGCGCATTGAGGACGTCCAAAGTCGTTCGCTGACCGACTCTCGCCTCTTCCCGGACACCGTTGAGCGCCGTCTCCGACGCCGTGACCTGAGATTGGGCCGATGTCACCTGAGCCTTCGCCGCCTGCAGCTGCCCCCATGCCTGCGCAATCGTTGCGCGAGTCTGGTCGCGAACCTGCTCCAGGTTCAGCCTCTGCTGGGCCAGCGTTTCCTTGGATTGACGGATCAACGAATACTCGCCGCCGCCTTGATAAATCGGAATGGAGAGCTGCGCCGTCGCGGACGCGTTGAGCGATCGGTACAGCGTGAGTGTCGTTTCGTAGGTCTGCTGCACCGAAGCCTGCAACGTGACCGTGGGAAACAACGCGCCTTCAGCAACTTTCACGCCCAGGAAGCTGACATCGATCCCGAACATGGCCGCTGTCACGTTCGGATTCTCGGTCAGCCCCAGATCCACGGCCCGCAACAGAGTGATCGGAAGGAATCGATCGACCGGTGTGGCCGCCATCAGTTGTTCTGGTTCGTTGCCGATGATGCGCCGGAAATTCGCTCGGGTCGTCACGAGGTTCGATTCGGCGGTCAGTTGCTGCGTTCGGCCCGCGGCGAGTTGGGCCTCCGATTGCGCAACGTCCGTCCTGGTCACCTCGCCGACGTTGAAGCGATCTTTCGTCTGCTTCAAGGTTTGTTCGAGAACCCGCGTGTTGCTACGTTGAACTTCGACGATCGCGGAGTCGCGCAGGTAGTCCATGTAGATGCTTGCGGCGGCGAGCAGCACGGTTTGCTCAAGCACGCGCAAGCCCTCCCGGGCTGCGGAAACCTGACCTTCCGCAACCCTGGTGCGGTTTGCGGTCTGCTGACCGTTATAAAGCGTCTGCGTAACCGTGGCGCCGACACTGCGCGGCGGATTGGCCCCCGCCAGTTCAAGCCGCGAAAGGCCACCTGCCCCGTTTGGCGTTTTCGTCAACGAGTCGGAATATTGGTAGCCCGCGCTGGCGGTCACCGCGACTTTGGGACGATATCCAGACAGCGCTTGTGGAACGTTTTCGTCCGTCACGCGTACTGATGCACGCTGGGCATTGAGCTGCGGGTTATTCTGATAGGCGCGCACAAGCGCGGCCTCCATCGTGTCCGCTAAAACGGGCGTTGTAGCTGCATGAGCGAGCAGCAGAGCTGCAACAGCAACTCCCGTGGCGAGCTTCAGACGTTGCATTCCTAATTTTCCATCCATCTCCGACGCCCCATTCCTCTCGCCAAACCACCGGCGCGCTGGAAGAGGCAAATCATTGCATCCCCGAGTCTTTCGCGACACAACATAGGCGGCCCGGCAAAAGGGCGAAACGCTAATTGCGGAACCCGGCTCCCGAAACTTTGTTGTTGGGGCATCCGGGCCACACTTTCAATTTAAATGAGAATTCAACGCGGCTTTTCTTAGAACACAAAAGCGGCGGGGCGTTCCATACCCGGCAAAACCGGGGCATATGCGTCAAAAAGTGGGCGATTTCCAAAATCACCCGGCGAGCGGGTGACGATCTCCACCCGGGGCGGGTTACCGTTGACAAAAATTCCGACCAATCGGCCGCCCATCCTCAGCTGCTTGAACAAATTCTCGGGCGAGATCTCAGTAGCCCCATCGAGAAAAATCACGTCGTACGGCGCATGGGACGGCGCGCCCGTCACCGGCGGCGCCGTCTCGATCGTCACATTGCCGATTCGCAGGTCCTTCATCACGCTGCTGGCTTTGGTGACCAAAGCCAGATCGCTCTCGGTTGCGACAACCTGCGCGGCGAGCTTGGCTGCGACAGCCGCGGAATATCCAGTGGCGCAACCGACAACGAGGATACGATCGGTTGGCTCGATCGCGGCGGCCTGCAACATTTTCGCGATGAGGACAGGCTTGATCAAATACCGCTTGGGACCGGTCCCCGAACTTACGAGGATATCCGTGTCGAGATAGGACAAACCCTCCTGCCCGGCCGGAACGAACGCCTCGCGAGGCACATCCATCATGGCGTCGATGATGCGCAGATCGGTCACGTCGCTGGGACGGATCTGGCAATCGACCATCTTTTGTCGCGCGTTGGAAAAGCTCGTCAACGAAAACCCCACCTGCTTGATCGCCCTGCGCCGGGCGCGCCATCTTTGATGCAACGTCAGCCAAAACGCAACATTCAGCGTCGACTGCCGGAGCTGCCCCGACATGGAGTGCCCCGATCTGGGCCGTCGTCATGAAATGATTGATATATTCGGCTTCTGCGCGCGTCGTTCGCGAGGCGAAAGCGGTGAGATTTCCGGCCCATTCGATTGGGAATTGACGCTCGTCATGCCATTGCCGATTCGAAGCATGCTTCAGCCTCGCCTGCACGTAATGTGACGACATCCAGTTGAAATCAGCCAGCTCACTTGCGGCGGCGGCGGGGATCATCCGGCCGAGCAACAGGCTCCAAAGTGCAAGGTCGCCGGAACGCAATATGTTCGGCGACCCCGCGTGTCGACGATTCTACGCTGGCTTAATGAGCCGACCTCGCCGACAGCTCCACGCTAGCGCGAACCATATTTGCTGCAACGAAGCACGCTATTTAACCTAATCAATCAACCTTACTCGGCGCGCCGGCTCTCCCCGCCAGACGCATTTTTTTCGAGCAAATATTCAAACCTGAAACGAAGATTGTTGCGCATGACAAATCGTCAGACGGCTACGAAAAACCGGCTTTTGGCGCATCCAGCGCTTTCGCAATTTGCGCCAATGCTTCCCCATCGAGACCCTCGTGGTGGGACTGTAAATCAACCTTGGGCTCGTCATTGCCGATCTGAGCCGAAGCTGTTTCCGGGGCCGCAGGCCCAGCGGCCACACGGTCTCTGACGGCGTTGATTGCGCGCACCATCTGGTCGCGCGGATGAGTACTCGCGACGATCAGGCCTTTAAAATAAATCAGCCAGAGATTCATCTCCGACACGCTCTCAAGATTTCGCGCGCACGATCGAATAGCTTTAAAAGCCGTCGCGCTGAAATCGAATATCTGCTGCTCCAGCGATTGATGGAGCATCTCCGGCAACCGCGCCTTTTGATGAAGAACCCATATCAACGCAATTTCAGAAACGCCGGTTTCTATCGCCTGATGTTCGTGGTCCACACGCGTCAACGCGGCAGTCGAAGCTGGCTGACGGTCGCTCCTCCCGGTGACAAATAACTGAAGCCGTTTTTGCCGGTTTCTGTACTCACTTAACCGATTGGCGATGTCTTGCGGTCGCCTTGTTTCACTGGACATCGGGGGCCTACTCAACTCATCCACTCACCAACGAGATTTAATTATAAAATTAAATGCGAAATTTAATAGAAAAATCGACGCCGTCGTTTGGAGGCAAGCGGTACTTTCAGGGTCGTGAAGGGATTCTTCGCCTGGAACTGGCGCGATTTTTTACGGCGGACGCCACTTCCGCCGGTGATCAAGCGGGCGTTGAGGTGATGCTGCGGGCCAAATGAACCCCAGTGGAAGCGCCACCGTTCAAAGAATTACATTGCGCAAACAAAATAAAAAATGCAGATATATGAATATATTGATGTGCAATGTTGCAAGATGTAGTTGATGGTTCCGTAAGGCATAATTCCTTTAGCGAAATCGCTAGTAGGAAATTGCATTTGAGCAAAAAAGCCGATCTTCTTGTCGCCAAACGGCATCGCGACTTTCTGCGGCTGGTGGTGGAAAAGACCGGCGTAAAACCAACGCCACTCGCCGAAAAGATCGGCGTGGCCCCCTCCACTTTAACCCGGATTTACAACGAGCCGGAAAACGGCAAGGCAACGCTCCGTGCGACAACCATCGCAAAGCTGGAGAGTTTTTCGGGCATATCTGCACCCCCCACCGAACTGCACGATGGCGAGCGAGCGCTCAGCGGCCTGCGCGAAGATGCGATTCCCTACAAGGATTCCGGCGACACCAGCCTGGCGCCGATCATCAAGGCAATCATCGGAACGCGAAAGAATATTGATCCCTGGACGATGCAGACGCGCGCACTGGAATGTGCAGGTTTTATGCTGGGGGATACGATCTTTGTCGATCTCGCTACCCCACCGAAGGCGGGCGAGCCCTGCTGCGCTCAGGTCTACGATTGGCGCGGCGGGAAAGCGGAGACGGTGATGCGCATCTTCGAACCGCCATATCTCGTTGCGGCGACGTTCGACAATAGCCTGCGCAAACCATTCCTTGTCGACGCGGAGCGGGTCATTGTTAAAGGCACGATCATGCCGCACCGGCTACGCGCAAAATCGGATTGAACCATCATCGATGGGCGGGCGGTTTGGGCCGCGACCTTTACGGTTAAACGCCCCGGCCGGACGCACCCCTATCACGACCTAAAAAGCTCAACGCGAAACCACACGTCGATTCGCAGAGCGCCTCCTATTTCCCGCCGATTCACGCAAATTCCTCAGAAAAGCTGCGTCGCGCGATGCAAATAACGCAATATTTTATTTGATAAACGCAATATAAAGTTGCGCAACAATCGTTCGTCGGTAAGGTGTCCGGACGACATCCTTCCGATGGACCACCTTGGCCCTCGATATCACAGCTCTGTCCTTGATTGCTTTTCGCCGAAACGGGCCTTCAGCGAGCTCGTTTCACAGCCGCCGAACAATTCGTCCAGAACAGCCAGGTCATGAAATCCGATCTCAATCCCGTCAACGTTCACATCGGCCGCCGTATTCGCGCCCGCCGCCTTGCCCTTCGACTTAGTCAGGAAAAGCTCGGCACAGCTGTCGGCGTCAGTTTTCAGCAAATCCAGAAATACGAAAGGGGCGCGAACCGCTGTGCGGGCGAGTGCCTCGTGAATATCGCCACAACGCTCGGCGTCTCGCCGGGTTGGTTCTATGAAGGAGCGCCGGGACTGGCGGAGTCTCCGACCAATCCTGAAACCCAGGAGATCGCTTCATTCATGGCCCTGCCAGAAGGCACGGTCCTGGCCCGCGCCTTCGTCCGCATTCCCGATCTGAACGTAAGGCGCGCCATCGCGAAGTTTGTGACCGACATGGCTGTTCGGCAACAAGCGGCCGAATAGACGGGCCGCATCAATTCGGAATGCCGCGATGAAATCCGATCGTCTTTGGTGATTGTTGACGCAGCAGCTGACCGCAACAAACTGAGCTCGTCAGTTTTTATAGAGTGGCTCCTCGGGCCGGATTCGAACCAGCGACCAACCGGTTAACAGCCGGTTGCTCTACCACTGAGCTACCGAGGAACAATGCCGGACAGCTTCGACAAGGGGGGCGTATAACAAAGCCTCTGCGGATTGCATAGCAGGAAATTGACGAAAGCTGTGTGCCTCCGAAAAAGAGTGTTGGCTCGTCCATTTGGCTTTCGGTCAAGCCCGCGCCGACCTGCCCCATTGAACCAATTCCCGTTCTGAGACGACCAACCAGATGCGGGTGGGTTTAAAATCGGGAAAGCGCCATGTTGCAGATCATTTCAGCATGCTTTGGCCTGTTGAGCGTGGGGATATTTCTGGCTCACGCCTACGATCTTTACCGAAACGCCGCATAGAGCGTCTCGAGGGCTACGAACCGCTTTCCCCTGCATCAAGGCATCGGCGATAAGATAGCCGGGTTTGCGCGGGATCCGCAGTCCGCGTCAAATTATTATTATAAATCAATAAGTTAAATGGAGGCCACGACCAGAATTGAACTGGTGTACACGGTTTTGCAGACCGTTGCGTAACCACTCCGCCACGTGGCCATCCCGACGGCCTTCAAAGCCGCCCGCCGCATATACAGGAGCGTTTCCAAAGCGGCAACCGCTAGAGCGTTTTCGAGCGAAGTGGGTACCGGTTCGCGTTAAGAAAACGCGTCAAAACAAACCAATAGAGCGCGACGGTGATTTAACAACGGAAGCGCTCTAGCGAATCTCAACCGGCTTTTAGTTTTGGTTTTCGCTTGCGGCGATCCCGGCGTGGCTTCGGCGGGGGTGCCAGCGAAGGCAATTCCTTCTGAACCGCGCGATAGCGCGTCAGCAAGGATTGGAAGCTGTTCAGCAAGACCGTTTCGGTTTCCGGACGTTGCTCCAGACGGCTCATCAGCATAGCCGCCGCTTCAATTGTCGACAGACCGTCGCGACGCGGCTCGCGACGTAACTTCCCGTATAGCGATGGCTGCGAGGGCCCCAGAATGACGCGGCGGCACTTTAGCATCCAGGCATTGCGCCACCACAGCGCCTTGGCCTGACTCCAAGTGCCATCCAGAAGGACGATGCCTTCGATGTCTCGCAGAATGCCACGCTGATGATCCTCGGGCTGTCCCTTCCTGTCGAGCACGACGATGTCCTGATCGGTGTCGAGATCCGCAACTTTAGACGAACCAAGATAGAGGACCGCCCAACGGGACGGATCGACCGTGCGACCGAGAATTTTGGACAGACTTGGCCAGGACAGACCAATTTTCAGAACCGCGCGCTCGAAATGCAGTGCGGTCAGCCGCGCCGTTCCCAAGAGCCTGTCCTGCTCCTGCGGGTGCTGCAGAATGACCAGCGAAAGCCGGCTTTGGATGGGCTTGATCGCCTCGCACACGCAAAGCGGCAAGGGCTTGGCACATCGCGGACAGTCCGGGATTTCTTCCGGAGCCGCGAGAACAGTCGTTGGAGCTTGATCTGACATCGGCTGCCTATACGCCGCGAAGCGCCCGGCAGCAACCTTGGCCGTCACTGCCGCGCAGTCGTTCGTGTCGAGGCTGCCTGCTTCGATCCACCTGCCGGTTTTCGCTTCCTCAGCCAGCGCCCCATGAGCCGGCGTCGGCCGGGGGGCTTGATCAAATCGATATCGCTGACAAGTTTTGCTCCGCCTTTGCGCCGCTCAAGAACGATTTTCCGGCTATGGAATGCCTCCAGCTCGGCCCGGTGCGCGACACTTACGATGGTCGCATCCTTCAATTCGTCGCTGAGCAATTGCATCATCTTGTCCTGGCTTGGCGCATCAAGCGCGGACGTCGCTTCATCGAGCACGATGATATCCGGACGATGCAGGAACAGCCGCGCAAAGGCGAGCCGCTGTTTCTCGCCACCGGACAAGGTCTGGTCCCAAGGGGCATCTTCCTCGAGCTTGCTCGTGAGGTGCCCCAGACCGACCTGATCCAGCACTTTGCTCATTTCGTCGATGGTCCAATCATCGGCGGCGGCGGGATAAGCAACCGCGCGCCGCAATGTGCCCGAGGGCACGTAGGGTTTTTGCGGCAGCATGAACAGACGCCGATCGACGTGGAAATCGACGCTGCCGCCGCCCCACGGCCACAGCCCGGCAATGGCGCGAACCAGCGTGCTCTTGCCGGTGCCTGACTCCCCTGACACCAGAACACGTTCTCCCGCCTCGATTGAAACTTCCGCCTCGCCGACAACAGCGGTGCCGTTATCCAGCGTAACGGAAAGATCTTTCAATTGAAGCATGGCGCCGTCTGTGGTTTCGCCATGTTTGATCCGCCCCTGCCCTTCGCCCATTTCGGCACGTTCAAGACCATCCAGCGACATCATAAAGGACGCGATACGGCGGGCACCGGCATTCCACTCAGCAAGACGAGGATAATTGTCGACCAGCCACCCGAACGCGGTCTGCACGATCGTAAAGGCCGACGCGGCCTGCATGACCTGTCCCAGCGTCATGCTGCCGTCGAGAAATTTTGGCGCGCACAGCAGAATCGGAATGACCGGCGCGATAAGGCTCGATCCCTGAGAAACAACTGTCGTGCGCATATGCTGGCCACACAGCAGCGCCCATTGACGCAAGACGTTGGTGAATGATTTATCGATTCCGTCGCGCTCTTCATCCTCACCACCAAGCAAGGCGATGCTCTCACCGTTCTCACGCACCCGTGTCAACGTATAGCGATACTCCGCTTCCGCCTGATTTTTGCTTTCGGACACTGCCACGAAACGTCGTCCGATCCATGTCATCGATCCGCTTGCGACCGCAGCATAGGCAACGGCCGCGATCACCAGAAAGCCGGGAATGGTGACGCTTGTGGCGCCGAGCGTCACTGTGAGGGCACCGCCAATGGTCCAGAGCACCACAATGAAGGTGGCGGCAGAGAGCAATGCGGATGTGACGCCGGATGCGAAATCGACGGGCGCGTCGGTCGCGACGCGCAGATCCTCGGCAATCCGGTATTCCGGATTTTTATGATCGCCGTCGACAAGATTAAGTTGATAATAGCGGCCGTTCGCAAACCAGCGCGTCAAAATCGCATTATTGAGCCACGCGCGCCATCGCCGTTGAATGGACATTCGCGAATAGACTTGCAGGACGCCAAGCACGATGCTGCCCGCCGCAAGCGGAATAAAAACAGAGGTGAGATAAAACACCTTGGGCGCATCGTGCTTTTCCAGCGCATCGAAAATCGCCCTGTTCCAGATGTTGATGCCGTATTGGAAGCAAATATTGACGACGATCAAACCCAGCAGGCCTCCGCTGAGCCACCAAGCCAGCCTGTCGCCGCCCCAAAAGCCTTTCGCGCTGATCCAAAAACGTTTGAGCAAATAGCCGCGGCGGACTTCTTCAGCCTCCTCCGGCGTCAATTCCGGGTCGGTTTCCAAAATCTCAGGAGGCGGAGCATCGACAGTTTCACCGGTTTCCGCGGTAACGTCCTGTATCGCCTCATGTTTCATCCCGCCTTAACGCGATGGGAACTCGAAAGTTCCACGCTTTCGCTGCAATGCAAGAGAGCTCATCAATCCAGAGGCTATTCTGCTGGCGCGACCCGCGATTTGTCGCGGGACCATCGCCCTCTCATCCTGTCGATCAGAAGGTAGATCACAGGCGTGGTGTAGAGGGTGAGGATTTGAGAAACAACAAGGCCGCCGATGATTGTTATGCCGAGCGGTCTGCGCAATTCGGTGCCCGGCCCCGTCGCGATCACCAGCGGCACCGCCGCAAGCAACGCGGCCATTGTCGTCATGATGATGGGACGAAATCGCGCAATGCTGGCTTCAAAAATTGCGTCGGCCGACGATAGACCGCGTTGACGCTCGCCTTCCAGAGCGAAGTCGACGATCATGATCCCGTTCTTCTTGACGATTCCAATCAGCAGGATAATTCCAATGAATGCGATCACCGTCAGCTGCGTATTCGTAACCTGAAGCGCGAGGAGCGCGCCAAGCCCAGCCGGCGGAAGCGTTGAGATGATTGTCAGGGGATGGGCAAGACTCTCGTAAAGTATGCCAAGCACGATATATACGGCGATAAGAGCGCCGAGGATCAACAGCGGTTGCCGGCCAGCTGTTTTCTGACTGTCACCGGCGTTGCCCTCAAAGGTGCCACGAATGCCTTCGGGCATATGCAATTCCGCAACAGCGCGCTGGATGTTGGCGGTCGCCGTTTCCAACGGAACGTCGGGCAAAAGATTGAACGAAACGGTCGTCGAAGGGAACGAGGCCGAGTGTCGTACCGCTAATGGCGCCAATCCCCGGCTATAATGCACAACCGTCGACAACGGAACCTGAACGTCACCGGCACCCGCCACATAGACATGCGCCAGATCGGCAGGGTCGTCCTGCAATTTTGGATCGATTTCCAACACCACTTTATATTGATTGCGTTGGGTATAGATCGTTGAAATCTGACGCTGGGAGAACGCATTGTTGAGCGCGTTGTCGATATCCTGCACGCGGACACCGAGGCTCGCAGCCGCATCGCGATCGATTGCAAGATTAAGCTGCAATCCCCCCGGGTCGCTGTCGGAAGAAATATCGGTAATGCCCTCGACCGTTTCCATGCGTTTGGCGATGATCGGTCCCCATTTTTGGAGCAGATCGAGGTCGGAGCTGATCAAGGTGTATTGGAGATCGGAATCGCTTTGCCGCCCGCCGGAGCGAATATCCTGCGCGGCGATCATGAAAAGCCGGATGCCGGGGATTTTTCCAAGCTCGCGTCGAAGCCTGTCGATGACAAGCTGGGTGGTGAGGCCTCCGCGATCGGCGAGAGGTTTGAGACTGATGAATATGGTCCCACGATTGGCGCCGCCGCCCCCGGGGCCGCCGCTGCCCAACGTGGAGCCGATGCTCTGCACAGCTTCGTCGGCCATGACAATATCGGCAACGCGCTGCTGCAGACCGAGCATCGCCTGAAACGAAACGTCGGCCGATGCCCGCGTCGCTCCGAAAATAAACCCGCTATCGTCGCTCGGGAAATAGCCCTTGGGGACTTTCGCATACAGCGTCATCGTCAATGCAATCGTGCCTAAAAACACCAGAATGGTCAAAAGCGGGAACGCCAGCACGAGATGCAGCGTGCGTTCGTAAAATCTCAACACGCGCGAAAACGAACCTTCCACAAATCGATCGAGCCAGGTTTCGTCAGGCGAGAGTTTGTTTTTGACGTAATGCGCGCAAATCATCGGCGTGATCGTGAGCGACACCACGGTCGATACGACAATAGCGAAGGCAAGTGTGAGAGAGAACTCGCGCAATAACCTGCCAACGATGCCGTCCATGAAGATGAGTGGCGTAAACGCAGCGATCAACGACAGGCTGATCGACAACACGGTAAAACCGATTTGCTTGGCGCCCTCGACCGCCGCCTGAAAAGGCCGCATTCCATGTTCGAGATTTCTGTACATGTTTTCGATCATGACGATCGCATCGTCCACGACGAACCCGACCGACACCGCCAGAGCCATCAAGGATAGATTATTGATGGAAAATCCTGCGAGCCACATACCCGCGCAGGTTCCGGCAAGGGCGAGCGGAACTGAAATTCCCGCAGCAATTGTCGGCGTTATCCGGCGAAGAAAAACAAAGACCACAATCATCACGAGGACAACGGTCGCACCCAGAGTCCACTGCATGTCATCCACGCTCGCGCGGATCGTGCCCGTTCTGTCGGTCAAAACCGATATGTCGACACCGGCGGGAATCCACTGCTTCAAATCCGGCAGAAGCGCTTTGATCCGGTCGACAGTGTCGATGACATTTGCGTCGCCCTGTTTGGTGATTTGCAGCAATACCGCAGGCTGCTTGTTGAACCATGCGATCGACCGGCTGCTGCGCGTGGCATCCACAACATCCGCGACGTCGGATAACATGACGAAATTGCCGTTGGATGCCTTGATGACGATATTCTTGAATTCCGCAGCCGTCCGCATCTGCGGATTGAGCCCCAGCGTTTCGCTTTGTGTACTTCCGTTGAACGTACCAACCGGCCCAAGAGCATTTGCGTTGACGATCGCCGTGCGCACGTCGTCGGTTGCGATACCTGCTTTCGCGAGCAACATGGGGTTGATCTGAATGCGAACAGCGGGCTGATCCGCCCCACTGACGATGACCTCCCCGACACCCGGAACCTGGGCCAACCGTTGTGCGATCACCGTATCCGCAACATCATATATCGCGCTTGCCGATAATGTGGCCGAGGTCAGCGCAATGATGAAGACGGGAGCGGCGGAGGGATTGGCCTTGCGAAAGTTCGGCAACGACGGCAGATCGCTGGGCAAGTCGGCCAACGACGCGTTGATCGCGGCCTGAACGTCGCGTGCGGCACGATCGATATCGCGGCCGATTGAAAACTGCAGTTGAATGTTGGTGCTTCCGAGCGAACTTGTCGACGTGATCTGGTCGATACCGGAAATCTCGCCAAGCCGCCTTTCAAGTGGAGCCGCGACTGTCGCGGCCATCACCGACGGGTCGGCACCCGGCCGCGATGCCGACACCCGGATCATCGGAAAATCGACATTGGGAACGCTCGCCACGGGAAGATGCAGGTACGCCACCGCGCCGACCAAAAACAAGCCGATCGCGAGAAGCGTGGTGCCGACTGGCCTGCGAATGAACGGCTCGGAAACCGACATCACTGCACTCCTTCAGTCGCTCCCGCGATCGGCGGAGACGGCAATTCGGAAGCAGGAGGAACAGCGTTTTCGATCTTCCGGTTGATCCTGTCCAACGCGAGATAGATCACTGGCGTCGTGTAAAGCGTGAGCATCTGGCTCAGGATCAACCCGCCGATGATGGATATACCTAACGGAAACCGCAGCTCCGCCCCCGTCCCGCTTTCCACGGCGAGCGGCAGCGCGCCGAACAGAGCGGCAAGCGTGGTCATCATGATTGGACGAAACCGCAGCAGACACGCCTGTACGATCGCATCGTAAGACGACATACCCTGATGCCGTTCCGCCTCCAGCGCGAAATCGATCATCATGATCGCATTCTTCTTCACGATGCCCATTAGCAGAATGATGCCGATGAGGCCGATCACGGACAGATCTTGGCCAAACAGCACCAATGCCAGAATTGCGCCGACGCCTGCCGATGGCAGCGTCGACAGGATGGTGATCGGATGAATGTAGCTTTCGTAGAGTACACCGAGCACGATGTAGATCGTCACGATCGCGGCGAGTATGAGCCAAGGCTGCCCGGCCAGCGAGCGGGAAAATTCGGCGGCATCGCCGGAGTAAAGACCGGTAATGATGGCAGGCATACCGATACGCGCCTCGGTCTCCGCGACGGCCGAAACCGCGTCACCCAATGCAGCGCCGGGCGCGAGGTTGAAACTCAGCGTCACCGCCGGAAACTGCGCCTGGTGCGAAATCGCAAGGGGAGCCGTCGTCCGCTTGAGCGTGGCAACCGCCGAGATCGGCACCTGCGCTCCCGCGACACCAGGAACATACAGCTTCGACAGCACTGCTGGATCGCGTTGATCCTGTGGCAGCGCTTCAAGAACAACACGATACTGATTGGCCTGTCCGTAGATCGTGGAGACCTGCCGCTGGCTGAATGCATCGTTCAGCGTATCGTTGATCGACTGAAGCGAAACACCGAGCTGGCCGGCGCGCTGCCTGTCAACATCAAGCGCCGCTCGCAACCCCCCTTCCTGCGATTCCGAAGAGACGTCTCGAAACAGCGGGTCTCGTCTCAATTCCTGAACAAGCCTGTTCGACCACATCACCACGTCGTCGGCGTTCGTCGCTGTCAACGTATATTGATACTGCGAACGGCTGGAGCGCGTACTGATCTGAATATCCTGAACCGGTTGAAAATAGACCGTCATGCCGGGAACGGATGCAAGCTTTGCTTTCAACCGCTCGATCACCGCCGCGACACCCGCTTTTCTCTCGCCTCGCGGCAACAGCGTGACGACGATACGACCGACATTTGTCGTCGGATTGACCGACCCCGCGCCGATGACGGAGACCACGCCAGTCACGTCGCTGTCGGCCTTGATGGTTTCGGCGATCACCGCCTGACGCTGTTGCATCTCGGCAAAGGATACGTCCGCGCCGGCTTCGGTCACGGCAGTGATCGAGGCCGTATCCTGAAGCGGCAGGAACCCCTTCGGTGCAACGATATAGAGCGCGAGCGTCGCAACGAGCGTCGCGAACGTCACGACGAGCGTTGCTCGTTGCCGGCGTAACACCCATAGGAGTGTCCGGTGATAGAATTCGACACCCCGGTCGATCCAGCCGCTCACGGCTGCAAGGCCGGGCGCCGCCCATTCCTCGCCATGGCGCTTCAATAGTCGCGAACACATCATGGGCGTGAGGGTCAACGAAACGATCGCCGATGTGACAACAGCGATGGTCAGCGTCAATGCAAATTCCCGGAACATGCGGCCCACAAGCCCGGACATGAACAGCAATGGAATGAAAACCGCGATCAGCGAGACAGTTAGCGATATGACCGTGAAGCCAATTTCTCGCGCACCGCGCAGCGAGGCCTCCATGGCGCTTTCGCCATCCTCCATATGACGGACGATGTTCTCGATCATCACAATCGCATCGTCGACCACGAAACCGGTTCCGATCGTGAGCGCCATCAGGGACAGATTGTCGAGGCTGAATCCCGCGAACCACATGATCCCGAAGCTCGTGATGAGCGACAGGGGCAGCGCAACGCCGGCAATGATGGTTGCGCGCAACGAGCGCAGAAATAAAAGAACCACAAGCGTGACAAGGATGACGCTGAGAACAAGCGTGAATTGGACGTCACTGACCGACGCACGGATCGTTACCGTACGATCGCTGACAATAGTCAACTTCACACCCGCTGGAATCGCGCGCTGTAATCTTGGGATCTCGGCCCGGATTTGCTTGACGACCTCGATCACATTTGCGCCCGGCTGGCGCTGAATGTCGATGATGACGGCGGGTGTGCCTTGGTACCAGCCACCGGTCCGATCGTTTTCCAGACCGTCGACGATAGTCGCAACGTCGCCGATCGTGACCGGCGCATTATTGCGGTAAGCGATGATGATGGGCTTGTAAGCATCGGCGGCCGCGATCTGATCGTTGGCCGAAATCGTGTAGGCTTGCTGGGCACCGTCGAGCGAGCCTTTAGGTCCGGAGACATTGGCGCCGCCGATCGCGTTACGCAGGTCCTCCATGCCAATGCCATAGGCGGCAAGCCTTGCGAGATCGGCCTGAACACGAACCGCTGGCTTCAGGCCGCCCAGGACCGAAACCCGTCCCACCCCGGTAATCTGGGCAAGACGCTGAGCCATTAGCGTATCGGCGAGATCGCTCATGGCGCGAAGCGATATGGTTTCGGACGTCAGCGCCAGCGTGATGACCGGCGCGTCGGCCGGATTCACTTTCGCGTAAGTCGGGGGATAAGGCAAATTCTTCGGCAGGATCCCCGCCGCCGCATTGATAGCGGCCTGCACGTCCTGCGTCGCACCGTCGATGTCGCGATTTAGGTCGAACTGCAGGGATATCTGACTGACCCCGAACGAACTCGTCGAGGTCATCGACGCCAGCGACGGTATCTGCCCGAGTTGCCTCTCCAACGGAGCGGTAATCAGCGAGGCGGCAACATCCGGGCTCGCACCGGGTAATTGCGTCGTCACCTGAACAGTCGGAAAATCGACCTGCGGCAGAGCCGAAACCGGCAAAGCCCAATACCCAAGCGCGCCGCCAATCAGCAGGGCAATCCCCAACAGCGAAGTTGCGATCGGGCGGCGAATGAAGGGCTCGGAAACGCTGCTGCTCATGACGATACACTCACCGGTGCGCGATCATGGCTGCGCCTTTGCGCCGCCCGATTGTCCCCCTTGATCCGTGGCGCCGCTCGGCGCGCCGCGCCCGTGCCGGATTTCGTGTTCGGCCCGCCGGATGCACCATCGCCGCGCGCTGTTTGCCGCCTCGCTTGTCGCCGCGATCGCCTTGCTGCTGACCCGGCACGCCCTGGCGCCGCCGGGGTGCAAGGTCGGGTGTCACGGTCTGGTCGTCCTTGCCGATAATGACTTTGGATCCATCGGCAAGGTTGGCGAAGCCTGTCGTCACCACCCGGTCGCTGACTGTGAGCCCCTGTGCAATGACCGCCTTGTTCTCGGTTTGCTGGGTCACTGTCACCGCACGCGCCGTCACCACGTTGTCGTCTCCGATCACGTAGGCGAACGTGCCGGCAGGCCCGCGTTGAACCGCGGCCGTTGGCACGACCAAAACCTGGCTCAAGATCTCGACCTTCAGCCTGACGTTGACGAATTGCCCAGGCCAAAGCTGAAATCTGGAGTTCGGAAATTCCGCCTTCAGCTTGACCGTCCCTGTCGTTGGATCGATCTGGTTGTCGATGCTTTGAAGCGTACCGGTGTCGGCGACCGTGCGACCGTCGTTGCCGAACACGTCGACAGCAAGTTTGCTCGCGGCGGCTGCCGCGTTGACGCGCACGATTTGCTGCTGGGGCAGGCTGAACCACACCGTGATCGGCTGAAGTTGGGTAATGACCACAAGACCAGCCGTATCCGACGCGTGAACAATGTTGCCCTGATCGACCTGCCGTAGCCCGGCCCTGCCCGACAATGGAGCAATGACCTTAGTGTAGTTCAATGTCGCCTGAGTGTTGTCGATCGCGGCCTGATCCGATTTAACCTGCGCTTCATACTGCGCGACCAGAGATCGCTGGGTGTCCGCCTGCTGGGTCGATCCGGCCTTGGAAGCCGCGAGCTGCTGATAGCGAACCAAATCCAGACGAGCGTTCGAGAGCAAGGCCTCGTCCTGCGCCTTCTTGGCAACCGCCTGATCGTACTGCGCCTGATAGATCGCGGGATCGATTTCGGCCAGCACATCCCCTGCCTTGACGTCCTGCCCCTCCTTGAAGTTGATCGACAGCAACTTGCCGTCCACCTGAGCACGAACCGTAACCGTGTTCATGGCGCGGGCGGTGCCAACACCGTCGAGATACACGGGGACGTTTTCGATTTGCGGGGTAGCTGCCAGCACCGGGACGGCCTGATCCGGCCTAATCCGGCTCGATGCTGAAGTCCCCTGCTGCCAATAGGTCCAGGCGATGTAGCCAAGACCGCCGAGGATCAGCATTGCGATAAAGATCGAAACCGTCCGGCGGCGCGCACGCGAAGCGAGCCGGGCGACACCGTCGCCCGCCGCTTTGGCCGTCTGATTCAGATCTGGCTTAAAGAGCATCGGCCGGCCCTTCTGTCCTCGGCGCCCAGCCGCCTCCCAGCGCCTGGTAAAGGCTCACAATAGCCTGAAAACGCGCAAGCTGAGCCTGGGCCAAGGTGTCTTCCGCCTGAAATAGGGTCAATTGTGTGTTGAGGAGCGTCACGATATCGATAGTTCCAACCCGAAGCCGCTGTTCTGAAAGATCGAAGGCGCGCCTCGATGCCACAGCGACCGCGCGCTGAAGGCGCAAGCGCTCGCTGGTCTGGCGAATCGCAACGAGAGCATTGTCCACATCGGCAAAGGCCGAAACAACGGTCTTGCGATAGGTCTGAAGCAGTTCGTCCTGCCGTGCTTTTTGCAGATCGAAATTCGCCTGGATTCGGCCGCCGTCGAAGATCGGCTGCGTCGCCCCGGCGGCAAGATTGTAAAATATCGCGTTCGGCGTGAACAAGCGCCGCCAGTGCCGCGCTCTGATAGCCGCCCTGGCCGGTCAGTTGGATGCTGGGAAAGAACTGCGCCCTCGCACTCCCGACATTCGCCGTTGCAGAGGCTAGATCGGCCTCCTGCCGTCGGATATCGGGACGTTGCGTCAGCAACTCGGACGGAAGGCCCGGCGCGACCCGTGGGACCGACAGTTTGCCGAGGGATCCGCCGGCGACCCTCACGCTTTCAGGAGGGCGCGACACCAACGTCGCGAGAGCATTGACGTTCTGTTCGAGGGTCTGCCGCAATGGCGGGACCGCAGCCTTTTGGCTCGCAAGTATGCTTTCCTGCTGGGCCAGATCGAGATCGGTGCCCGTTCCAGCATCGAGGCGTTGTTTGATCGCATCGTAGATACGTTGGGCGCTGGCGATATTCCGAGTGGCAATCCGGATTCGGTCCTGCGACACCAAAACCTGGAAATAGGCATTTGCAACACTCGTCAGGGTCGCGAGCGATACGACATCGCGATCGAACCGGTTGGCGTTCGCCGTCTCTTCAGCCGCCAATGCAGCATCATGGTTCTTTCCCCAAAAATCGATCTCGTAGCTTGCGCTTAGCGAGGTCGAATAATTGGTCACTTCTCGACCGCTGTTGGTAAGCCCGTTTGCGCTGGAGCCCGAGGATTTTGACCGGGTGACCTGAGCGCTGCCATTCACCGTTGGCAGAAGCGCGGCACCGGCAGTCCGCGCCAAGGCATCGGCCTGAATAATGCGCGACGTCGCGGCTGCGATATCGAGATTGACGGTTTGCGCCTCCTCCATCAGCGAGGTCAGTTCGGGGGATCCAAAACCGCGCCACCAATCGAGCTGCGAGACCGGCATGCCACGGTCGCGGCCTTCCGACTTATAGGTGGCAGGAACGTCGAGCGCCGGATCCGGTAGATCGCCCGTCAGAATGCACCCGGCCGACGATGCCGACAGCGCCGCCACGATGCCGAGACGCAAAAGCACTCTGCAACGTATTGCGCTCGCGCTGCGCCACGTCGACGGGGAGACCAATGCGTTCACGCACGCACCCCACCCGCCTTGCGACACCGTGGCAATGGCCGACGGCGGCAAAGACGTTCGCCAAAGCTCATAATTGGCGTGGGAGGCATGTTTTGTTGGGTTTCCTCGTGACTCACGCCTGCATTCTACCCGGCGGCAGAGCCTACGGACAGCCGTTAAGGTCGTTTGCACAGCCCGGAAAGCCGTTCTGGCCGCCACTTTCCCGGACGTCCGAACGCTTGAAAGAGCCAGTTCTGTAAGGGCCGGAAGCTCCGGGCCGCCAAAAACTGGGGAATTCTTACAAAGATTTCATTCTTTGCGGACAGTCTGAGGTCGTTTTCCCCGCCCGGTATTCCAGTTCAGGTTTGCCCTACAACGCATGCTGAAACCTGAACAATCCCTCAACGTACCTATGCTAGCAATTCATCTTCGGGGGCACTTTTATGCGAATCGCAGTGGTTGGCACGGGGATAGCGGGCAACGCCGCTGCCTGGGCTCTGTCCCGGTGTTATCCGGTGACGATTTACGATCGAGAACTGCGTTGCGGAGGCCATAGCCATACAGTGACGATCGATTACGAAGGCACGCCCGTCGCTGTCGATATCGGCTTCATCGTTTATAACGAACTGAACTATCCCGAACTCACTGCCCTGTTCGATCATCTCGATGTCGAGACGGTCGAAAGCTCGATGAGCTTCGCCGTTACGGCAGATGGCGGCCGCTTTGAATGGAAAGGCGGCGGAGACACATGGTACGAAACGGCAAAAGGCCTCTTTGCCCAACCGCGCAACCTGCTGTCACCTTCATATCTATGGATGCTGCGAGACATTCTGACGTTTAACGATGTCAGTGTCGAAGATTACGCCACCGGGCGGCTGACCGGGCTGTCGCTTGGGGAGTATTTCAAGCGCAGAGGTTTCGCACCGCGTCTGCTCACCGACTATCTGGCGCCGATGGGCGCGGCTATCTGGTCGGCGCCCGCGGACCGCATGCTCGAATTTCCGGCGGAAAATTTTGTAGCGTTCTTCAATAATCATCGTCTTCTCCAGTACAATCGGCCTGTGTGGCGGACCGTCAAAGGCGGAAGCGCTCGATACGTCGAAAAACTGACCGCGACATTCCGTGATCGGGTGCGGCTGGGATGCGCCGTGACCTCGATCGAGCGCAAAGCTCACGGCGTGGTCGTCCACGATAGCCAGGGCCATCACGAGTCGTACGATCACGTCGTGATCGCCGCCCATAGCGATCAAGCGCTCGAAATGCTGCGGGACGCCGACGACAACGAGCGAAGTGTGCTCGGGGATATTCGCTACGCCCCGAACACGATCTTTCTTCATCGGGATCCCCGATTGATGCCCGCCCGCAGAAACGCCTGGGCATCCTGGAATTTCCTGCGCTGGTCTCGCGCGGGAAGCGCCATGAACGACGTCGCCGTCACCTATTGGATGAATGAGCTGCAGGGCATCGATCACGATAAGCCGCTTTTCGTCAGCCTCAATCCCCCCTTCGAACCGGACCCGGCGCTGACATTTGGGCGCTATCTATGCGACCATCCGCAGTACGATGCGAAGGCCTTCGCCGCCCAGAAAAGACTGACAGAAATCCAGGGCCGGCGGCATACATGGTTTAGCGGCGCATGGACCGGATACGGATTTCACGAAGACGGCCTGCGTTCCGGGCTTGATGTCGCGGAAGCGCTCGGAGCGGCAATTCCGTGGCGCAAGTCGGCGCCTGAAATGGCAGAGGCTGCGGAATAGCAAATGACGCATCAGGACGCCAAAAATAACGATGATGCACGGCAGGCAATCACCGATCCCGCCGCAACGCTTTATTTTGGCGACGTCATGCATGCCCGTCTCAAACCGATAGGACATCGCTTCAGCTATCGTGTCATGAGTCTGTTGATCGATCTTGATCGGCTCGGTGACGCCGACAGGCAGTCGCGGCTCTTTGGTGTCAACCGAGCGGCGCTTTACAGTTTTCACGAAGTTCGATCACGGAGATCGCGACGGATCGTCGTTGCGGCGGTATGTGCAGCGCAGCGCCAAGGAGCATGGCGTCGATCTGACAGAAGGACGTATTCTTCTGCTGTGCTATCCACGGCTGTGCGGCTACACGTTCAATCCGCTTTCGGTTTATTTTTGCTACCGGGCGGACGGCCAACTTGCCTTGATGATCTATGAAGTCCGCAATACTCTCGGAGGCATTCACTCATACGTGCTGCCGGTAAAATCTCAGACGTGAGCTCCGCGGGCATTCGGCAGGAACAGAACAAACTATTCTATGTCTCGCCTTTTGTCGAAATGGCGATGCGATATCACTTTCGCATTTTGCCACCTGCGGAAACGGTGAAGTTGCGCATTCTTGAAACCGATGCGGAAGGCCCCCTGCTCGCTGCAACTTTTAGCGGTAAACGGCGAGATCTGACGACATCGGCACTATTGCGCTCCTTCATCGCGTCACCGTTTGTCATGTTCAAAATCCTCGCCGCGATCCACTGGGAGGCCTTGCGTCTTTTGATCAAAGGCGCGAGGCTTGTCCTCAAGAGCAGGCGGGAAATGGGTCCCGGACGCACGCTCTGGTCATGCCACGCCCCGCGCACCACCGGAACCGGAGCGATATTGAATTGATGGATCTGAGGAATGCCTGAGCCACTCGTTCCGACTCCGGAAAATGTAGCCAAGATCTATTCTGATTTACCCGTCTGACGCGGCTTGCTTTGGGATTTGCGTCGTGGTTACGGCGAGGAACGCTGGACGTTACATTCCCGACGGCGGCAGGTCAAATTCGGCGGCATGGAGCCAGGTCCGCGCGGCGATGACGATCCACGATCACGCCTTCGCCTGGCGCCTTCTCAACGGTGGCGATATCGGCATCGCGGAGGCCTATCTCCGCCGCGAATGGGACACGCCGGATCTTATCCAGTTTCTCTACATCTTTTGTGTCAACCACAATTTGATTCAAGCGATGCTGGGAAACAAGCCGGTCATGCGGGTCATCGAAACGATCCAGCACTGGTTCAATCGCAACACGCGAACGCAGGCGCGCAGGAATATCTATGCGCACTACGATATCGGAAATTCCTTTTATTCAGCCTGGCTCGATCCAAGCATGACCTACTGTCCGCATTGTTTGAGGACGGCGTCAATGATCTGACCTCTGCGCAGCATAACAAGTATCGGCGGCTGGCCGAGGATATCAATATCAAACCGGATCAACTGATTCTCGAGATCGGTTGCGGCAGGGCGGGTTCGCCGAATATGTCGCGAAGAACTTCGTGCGAAGGTCGTAGGCCTGACGATCAGCAAGGAACAGTACGACTTCGCGCGTAAGCGTATCGACGATACCGGCCTCAATGAAAGGGTCGAAATCGTTTTCAGGATTATCGCGATGAGCGCAGCCAGTACGATCGCATCGCCTCCATAGAAATGATCGAAGCTGTTGGCGAGCAATTCTGGCCAAGCTACTTTTCTCAACTCCGCGACCGCCTGCTACCCGGCGGCCTCGCAGGCATCCAGACCATTACAATTCAGGACCGCTTCTTTGAAACGTACCGCAAGGAAGTCGATTTTATTCAGCGTTATGTCTTTCCAGGCGGCATGTTGCCTTTGCCAACCGTTCTGAAGTCGCTCGGCGACCAATTTGGTATTCCGTCATCCGGGAGCGGATTTTCGGCGAGCACTACGCCGGACCCTGGCAAATTGGCGGGATAACTTCCGGGCGGCCTGGCCAAATCTTACGCCGCTTGGGTTTGATGAGACATTTCCGACGGCTTTGGGAGTATTACCTCGCCTATTGCGAAGCCGGATTCTCTCAGGACATCCGATGTCCGACAAGTGACATTCGCAAAGAGCGCTTGAACACCTGCTCTCTCTCTGCTGCACTCGCGCCACCGCCTGCATAAGTGTGTTCCGCGGTTTTCGCATCGGTGCCGCGCAGCCGCCCCACTGAAAACAGGTCTTCCCTTTGGGCGATGATCGGTTAGGGTCGCTGCATCAAACACCACACCTTCAAAATCGGCTCAGATCACGTACCGTCATGCATATTCATCAAGGTCTGTTGAATCGATCGGCAGATACCCGCTCATCGAACTAAAACACGCATCGGCTGCAACCGGCTGCAAGATCCTCGGAAAAGCCGAGTTCATGAACCCTGGCCAATCCGTCAAGGATCGCGCCGCGTCTTCATCATCCAGGATGCATGTCAAACGAGGTCTCTTGAAGCCGGGCGGCGTTGTGGTCGAAGGCACGGCGGGAAACACGGGTATCGGGTTGGCTCTGGTCGCGAATGCGCTCGGCTTTCGGACTGTCATCGTGATCCCCGAAACGCAAAGCCAGGAAAAGAAGGACATGATCCGGCTCTGCGGAGCAGAACTGGTCGAGGTACCTGCGGTGCCTTATTCCAACCCCAACAACTATGTGAAATTGTCGGGCCGTCTCGCGGACCAACTCGCTAAATCAGAGCCCAATGGCGCGATATGGGCCAACCAGTTCGACAACGTCGCCAACCGGCAAGCCCATATCGAAACCACGGCTCCTGAGATTTGGAATCAAACCGACGGCAAGGTCGATGGCTTCGTCGCCTCGGTTGGTTCGGGGGGCACGCTGGCTGGCGTTTCGATCGGGCTGAAAGCGAAAAACCCCAAAATCCGGATTGCTCTGGCCGACCCGATGGGGTCCGCGTTGTTTTCGTACTACACGACCGGCACGTTGAAATCAGAGGGTTCGTCGATTACCGAGGGTATCGGTCAGGGGCGCGTTACGGCAAATCTCGACGGCGCAACCATTGATGCCGCATACCAAATTCCCGATACAGAAGCTGTGCCGGTGATTTTCGACCTGCTCTTGCATGAAGGTTTGTGCCTCGGTGGTTCGAGCGGCGTAAACGTCGCAGGCGCGATCCGAATGGCAAAACAACTCGGCCCCGGGCACACGATCGTCACCATCCTGTGTGACTATGGCACGCGCTATCAATCGAAACTGTTCAACCCGGATTTCATGCGCGGCAAGGATCTCCCTGTTCCGTCATGGCTGGAACGCCGCAGCACGTTAAACGTGCCTTACGAAAAGACCTAAAGCGCGCGCTTCGCTCGCGCAGGTTGCCGGTGGTCAGCGCAAAATCTGCCCCAAAAACTGCTTCGTACGCGCGTGCTGCGGGTTGGCGAAGAAGTTTTGCGGCGTGTTGGCCTCGATGATCTGGCCGGCATCCATGAAGACGATCCGGCTCGCAACCTCTTTGGCAAAACCCATTTCATGGGTCACGACAAGCATGGTCATGCCTTCTTTCGCGAGATCGACCATGGTGTCGAGCACTTCCTTGACCATTTCCGGATCAAGCGCCGATGTCGGCTCGTCGAACAGCATCACTTTCGGATTCATGGTCAGAGCTCGAGCGATGGCCACGCGCTGCTGCTGACCTCCTGAAAGCTGACCAGGGTATTTGTCGGCTTTATCCGGAATGCGCACACGCTCCAGATATTTCATCGCCATGGCTTCCGCTTCTTTCTTCGGAATGTTGCGGACCCAGATCGGCGCTAGCGTGCAGTTCTCCAACACGGACAAATGTGGAAACAGATTGAAACTCTGGAAAACCATTCCGACGTCGCGCCGGACCTCGTCGATCCGGCGCAGGTTCGGCCCCAGCTCGATGTTGTCGACGACGATGCGGCCTTCCTGAAACTCTTCCAGCGCGTTGATGCAGCGAATGAAGGTGGATTTTCCTGATCCCGACGGACCGCAAATGACGATGCGTTCACCCCGTGCAACGTCGAGGTTGATGTCGCGAAGCACGTGAAAGTCGCCATACCATTTGTTCAAGCCAGCTGCGGCGACGATGGTTTCGGTTGCCATGATAATCTCTTTTCAATGACTCAATTACGCCGGTGTGCATTCAGGCGATGCTCGACGAACAAGGAATAGCGCGACATGCCGAAGCAAAAGACGAAGTAGATGATCCCGGCGAATGCGAAGCCGGTAAACAGTGTCGTGGGAGTGGCCCAGGTCGGATCGGCGAACGACGCGCGCAACTGACCCAGCAGATCGAAAATCGATACGATCAAAACAAGCGTGGTGTCTTTGAACAAGGCGATAAAGCTGTTGACCAACCCGGGAATGACGTGCCGCAACGCTTGCGGCATCACGACCAGCCCCGTCGTTTTCCAATACGACAGCCCCAGTGCGCTCGCCGCTTCACCCTGCCCCCGCGGGATAGCCTGCAGACCGCCACGGATGACCTCTGAGTTATAGGCCCCGGAAAACAGCGCGACACCGATCAGAACACGGAGAAGGCCGTCGACCGTGAAGTTTCCGGGCAAGAACAATGGCAGCATATAAGTTGCGAAAAACAGCACGGTGATAAGGGGCACACCACGCCAGAATTCTATGAAGGTGATGGAAAAAAGCCGGATGAGCGGAATAGTCGCGCGACGGCCAAGAGCCAGAGCAATGCCGATCGGCATCGACGCCACGATGCCCGTGATGGAAACAACGAGCGTCACGAGGAGACCGCCCCATTGCCGCGTATCGACGATGGGTAATCCGCCGTGATCAAGCCCCATCACCGCAATGATCGCGCCCACGAATAGAAATGACGCCAGACTGACACCCAGCGCTCGCCAACCTGAACGGAAAGCGCCGTTCAGCAAGAACAGCAGCAGCGATACGATTGCCGCAGTCACAACGAAGTCGAGCCAAACGGCATGCCCCGAAGCCTGGATCGCGTTTCGCAGCCACGCCAACGGCGCTACGGGGATAGCCAATGCGCTTCCCAGAAGGACCAACGCCTTGCCGAGCAAAGCGAGAACAACACCGATGCCGCCTCTGGCGTCGCCAAGCTCCGCCAGCTTACGGCCCGCGCTGACGATGCCATCAGCAAACGCCAGCATGAAATCGGCGATCCAGCTTATGCCAAACCCACTTATTCCACCGCCGTGAAGAAGGAAGAAGGCAATGATCGGAAAGGCGATAAAAAACAGGCTGGCGTTCAAACTCTTGGCAGGAACACGCGGAATGAGAAGCGGCAGCAGCAACAAGGCTGCCAAGGCGAAGGTGATATCCACCCGCCATCGTTCGGGCTCCGGATAGAAGCCATAGACGAACTGCGAGAACTTCGCTTTGACGAATGGCCAGCACGCGCCGACCGGATGGTTTGCGCTATCCGCCAGACAAACGCTGCGATCGCTGCCTTGCCAAACAGCATCAACCAGAAGAAACCTGACCGCGGGAATAACGGTAAACCAGAACAGCAATACGCTGACCAACGTCAGCACCGTGTTCGAGGGCGAGTTAAATAGCCGCGTACGCAAAAACCCTACAAAACCTGTCGTGACAACGGGTGCGGGCCGCTGGGGAACCAGATCCTGACGGATGAAGGACGAGGAGAACTGTTCCGTCATGACGCGCCGAGACTCCTGCTGAGACGCCACCCATAAAAACTCATCATGGCACTGGTGATCAGCGATATGGCCAGATACACGCCCATCGTAATGGCGATGATCTCGATCGCCTGCCCCGTCTGGCTCAACGTGGTCCCGGCAAATACTGAAAACAGATCCGGGTACCCGATAGCAACCGCGAGTGACGAGTTCTTCGTCAAGTTGAGATACTGGTTTGTCAGGGGTGGCAAGATAACCCTGAGAGCTTGCGGCACGACAATCAAGCGCAAGGTCAACCCGCGTTGCAGACCCAGCGAAGCGCCTGCTTCCATTTGTCCCTTGCTGACAGATTGAAATCCCCGCGCGCACGATCTCGGCGATGAAAGAAGCCGTGTATGTGGAGAGCGCTAAAGTCAGCGCGACGAACTCGGGAATGACCCGGGAGCCGCCGGAAAAATTGAACCCTTTGAGCTCGGGTATTTCAAAGACGACGGGCGCGCCCAACAGCAGGCAAACGATGAGTGGAAGCCCTATCAGCAACCCGACGATATAGGGCCAGACAGTGAGGCGATTCCCGTGCAGAAATAGCTGGCGCCGCGCATACGAGCGCAGGATCAACGAGGCCACGACCGCAATAACAATTGCAACGACGAATGAGCTAAAGCTGTCTTGGCCGATAGGCTTTGGAACGACAAATCCCCGATTGCTGAGAAAAAAACTGCCAAATACTGAAATGCTCTGCCGGGGATTGGGCAGCGTTGCCAGCACAGCGAGATACCAAAACAGAATTTGGAACAGCAAAGGAAGATTGCGTACCAACTCGACATAGCCGCCGGCTAGCCGCGACAGCAACCAGTTGGGAGACAACCGCCCCAATCCGACCGTGAACCCGATCACCGTGGCAAAGAAAATTCCGATCACCGACACGATCAGCGTATTCAGCAAACCGACGAAAAACACCCGCGTGTAGGTATCGGATTCTGAATATGGAATGAGGGTCTGGCTGACGCCGAAGCCTGCAGTATTCGACAGGAATCCAAAACCCGATGCGACGCGCTGTGCCTGCAGATTGGCGCGGGCATTGCCGACGATCTCATAGCCTATCCAGACCAGCAGAGCGACGAACACGATCTGCAGCAGCAGCCCGCTCCAGCCCGCGCGGCCACCGACCGCGCGTCTGAGTTTTTGCCAGAACAGGGACGGCGCCGGCCTTGGATCAATGGACACGTAACTCTCGCGTCAGCGGATCGGTGGGGCGTATTGAACGCCGCCTTGGTTCCAGAGCTTATTCAGGCCACGAGCGATGCCGAGCTTGGAGCCGGGGCCGACGTTACGATCAAAGGATTCGCCGTAGTTGCCGACAGCCTTGACGATCCGCGCGACCCAATCTTTGCTGAGGCCCAATTGCTCGCCGAGATTGCCGTCAGTACCGAAAACACGCTTGAGTTCGGGTTTATCGGATTTGGCCATGTCATCGACGTTCTTCTGCGTCACGCCCAGCTCCTCGGCATTCAGCATCGCAAACAACGTCCACTTGACGATGTCGAACCACTGATCGTCACCGTGACGCACGACCGGACCAAGAGGCTCCTTCGAAATAACTTCTGGTAGAACCCCGTGATCGGCAGGGTTCGCAAGCTTCAAGCGTTCGGCATAAAGCTGTGAAACGTCAGAGGTGAAGACGTCGCAGCGTCCGGATTCGTAAGCCTTGACCGTTTCGTCGGCGGTCGCGAACGCGATGACCTCATATTTCATACTATTGGCTTTGAAGTAGTCTGCGACGTTCTGCTCGTGGGTCGTCCCGGTCTGAACGCAGATCGAGGCACTGTTCAGCTCCAGCGCCGAGTTCACCTTCAACGATTTGCGGACTAGGAAACCCTCGCCGTCATAATAGGTGACACCGGTGTAGTTCAATCCAAGTGACGAATCGCGAGACAGCGTCCATGTTGAATTGCGGGAGAGGACGTCGATCTCGCCTGACTGGAGCGCGGTGAACCGATCCTTGGCCGACAACGGAACGAACTTCACCTTGGTCGGATCATTGAACACAGCTGCGGCGACCGCACGGCAGACGTCCACATCGAGACCCGTCCAGTTTCCCTTGTCATCGGGAGCGGAAAATCCTGGCAAGCCTTGGCTGACGCCGCAGGAGAGCGTGCCCCGATCTTTCACCGTCTTCAGCGTCTGGGCATAGGCTGCCTGCGTCGAAGCTCCGGCAATCAGAACAAGGACAGCAATATTGGACAGGCGTTTCATGACAACCCTTTCAACAAAGTTTGTTGTGTCGTATTTCAGGGGTTCACCTACTCTATCCTCGCGGGCGGAGGCAAGGCTGATAACCCTTTGCTGGACATAACAGAACGGCGGCCGCAACAGGTCAAGGGGTTGACGGGTCCCGTCCCCGGTCCTCTTAATGGCCGAGTTTCTCGGCGTGGGGTGGGCAATTGCTCCTCCCAGCCTCAACCCCAGCAAAAAAGCCTCATCCGGACATCATGGCGACTTCCAACGACAATCCGCTCGCTCCCCAAACCACGTTGGTCACGGCCGGCCGTGACACCGTGGCGCAGAAGGGTTTCGTCAATCCGCCGATCGTACGCGGCTCAACGGTTCTTTATCCGACCGCGGAGGATTTGCTCGAACACCGCGGGGAGTTTCAATACGGAAGACATGGCACTCCGACAACCAAGGCGCTGCAGGAGGCCCTGGCCGTTCTGGAAGGCCCGCAATGCGCCGGGGTCGGGCTGACGCCCTCCGGCGTCTCCGCCATTTCCACGGCTCTCCTGGGTATTCTGAAAAGCGGCGACCACCTGCTGGTTTGCGACAGCGTGTATCGCCCCACCCGCAATTTTTGTGACGGCTTCCTGAAACGCTTCGGTATCGAGACCACCTATTTCGACCCGCTGATGGGTGCGCGGGTTTCGGAGCTCTTCAGGCCCAACACACGCGTCGTGATGGTCGAAGCGCCAGGATCGCAGTCTTTCGAAATGCCGGATATTCCGGCCATTGCAAAAGTCGCACATGAACGCGATGCGCTCGTTGTCGACGACAATACCTGGGCCACGCCGCTTTTTCACCGATCGCTGGAGCAAGGGGTCGACATCAGTATTCAGGCCGCGACCAAATATATCGGCGGCCATTCCGACATCATGTTCGGGACGATTTCCGCCAACACCAAAGCGTGGCCGATGGTCGCCGAAGCCATCCGCCTTCTTGGGGTGTGCGCAGGGCCCGACGACGTTTTTCTGGCGTTACGCGGATTACGCACCCTTGCCGTTCGACTCGCGCACCACCAGCGCGCCGGCATCGAAATCGCGCGTTGGCTGGGTGCGCGTCCGGAAGTGGCGAGAGTTCTACATCCGGCGCTCGAAACAGACCCCGGCCATGAAATCTGGAAACGCGACTTCACGGGCGCGACAGGATTGTTCAGCGTTGTCCTCAAACCCGCTCCGCAAAAAGCGGTCAACGCATTTCTCGATGCGGTGAAGCTGTTCGGCATGGGATATTCCTGGGGCGGATATGAAAGCCTCGTCATCCCGTTCGATTGCAAACCCTATCGAACCGCAACCACATGGGCGCCCGGCGGCCCCACCCTGCGGTTTCATATCGGCCTCGAAGCGATCGAGGATCTCAAGGCTGACCTGGAACGCGGCTTCGCAGCCTTCAACGCCGCAATTTGACGACATCGGCCCAGATAATCTGCGGTCTTGCCGTGGGCTTCTTGAAAGCCCAGAGAAAACATTGAATTACCGAAATATTCATCGAAGCTGTGCAATCACTTCGATGGGATAACCAAAATCGAAAACCGTATTGATGTATACGGGCTGGCGTTGAAGCGAATCTCGGACACCGAATGATGGGAACACTCGTTCTACTCGACCTGATGGGCGCCGTGGCGTTGCTGCTGTGGGGCCTCCACATGGTCCGAACCGGCATTTTGCGGGCCTTTGGAACCGATCTTCGGTCAGGGCTCTCGAAAGCCTTGGGGAATCGTGGGACGGCCTTCGTCGCCGGCCTCGGCCTCACCGCGGTGCTTCAGAGCAGTACGGCCACAGCTCTTATCACGACGGCCTTTACGGCCGAGGGCATTGTCGCGCTGGTCCCCGCGCTCGCGATCATGCTGGGGGCAAATGTCGGCACGACGCTGATCGTACAGCTGCTGTCGTTCAATATTTCCGAGCTCGCGCCGGTTCTCTTCATCGTAGGCCTTGTCGCTTTCCGCAGCGGCCCGCGAAGCCGTATCAAAGATATGGGCCGTGTGTGCATCGGTCTCGGATTGATGCTGCTTTCGCTGCATATCCTGCTCGACACTCTTGCTCCGGCCGAGAACGCGCCAAGCGTTCGGGTGCTGGTGAATGCGATCACCGGCGATCCGGTAATGTGCATCATAGTTGCCGCGGCCGTGACGTGGGCGGCTCACTCAAGCGTCGCGACAGTGTTGCTCATTATGTCGTTGGCCTATTCCCAGTTCATCACGCCCTATGCTGCCATTGCACTGGTGCTGGGTGCCAATCTGGGAAGCGCGATCAATCCGGTCGTGGAAGGAGCACGTCGCGAAAGCCCTGAGAGTTACCGGCTGCCGGTCGGCAATCTGCTGAACAGAATATTGGGCGTTGCATTGGTGTTGCCGTTCCTGCGCCCCCTCAGCGAGATCGCCACGCATTGGCAGCCAGACATGGCAAAGTTGACCGCGCAATTCCACGTCGCGTTCAACGTCGCGACGGCCGCGATATTCATCGGTTTGCTCGATCCGATCGCCGACATGCTTGTCAAACTGTTTCCCGAACGCCGCCTCGCCACGGATCCATCGAAGCCGCGATACCTCGAGGAAAGCGCGCTTGAGACACCTTCCCTTGCCCTTGCCGACGCAGCCCGTGAAGCTCTTCGTATGGGCGACATGGTGGAGGTCATGCTGCAGCAGGTCATGACCGCGCTCATGACGAACGACCGATCGCTCGCCGTTCAGGTCTCGCGCATGGACAACGCCGTCGATCGCCTCGACGAAGCCATCAAGCTCTACCTGACCAAACTTACACGCGGCAGCCTCGACGAGCGCGAGGGCCGGCGGGCCATGGAAATCATCTCCTTCGCCATCAATCTCGAACATGTCGGCGATATCATCGACAAGAACCTGAGCGAGCTTGCGACCAAAAAGATCAAACGCAAGCTGCAGTTCTCGACGGAGGGCGCGGCCGAGCTCTCATCCTTCCATCGCAAAATTCTGGAAAGCCTGCGCGTTGCTTTCGGCGTCTTCATGTCAGGAGATGTGACGGAGGCCCGGAAACTTCTGGCGCATAAATCGGAACTTCGGAGTGCCGAACTGGCAGCGACCGAGCGACACCTCGATCGCCTGCGTGAGGGGCGGCCGGAGACCATCGAGACAACTTCGCTCCATCTCGATGTGCTGCGCGATCTCAAGCGAATTCACTCGCACATTTGTGCAGTGGCGTATCCTGTCCTTGAGGTGACGGGGGAGCTGTCGGCATCTGAGGCGGCGACGGCCGAAGCGCCAGCGCTCCAAAGTGGTGCCCGGCCGGCACTGTAACATTAGCGATAGCCGGAAGCATTAATCGTGTTCGAGTGCCCTACTCGCTCGACGTTGTCTGGCGGCCGTAGGCCACGATGAAATACAGGTTTCGCACATAAACCACGAGGCCCAATGCCTGCCCCGCGATGAACACTGGATCGCGGCGATACAGTGCGTATACTAGCAGCAGCACCCCGCCACCGATCGAAAAAAACCAGAACGCGACTGGCACAACACTCTTGCGCGCGCGCTCGGACGCGATCCATTGCACGACAAAGCGCATGGTAAAAAACGCCTGCGCGACAAATCCGAGCACGACCCAGCCATCGAAATTAATCACGAAAACATCGTGAAAATAAGCGCCGAGCTTGCTCAGAAGATCAGCCGACATTCGAATGTCCTTCGGTTGCGATGGGCGTGGATTTTTTGCGACGAATAAGCCACCACACGCCTGCGAGATCCATGATGCCGATCCAAAGCCGATCGAAAAAACCGTAGTTGGATACGCCGGCATGACGTGGACGATCGATCACATCGACATAGGCGATATCGAATCCCTCTCTCCGCACGAGCGCGGGGAGGAAGCGGTGCAAGCCGTCGAAGTACGGCAGCGATAGAAACACGTTGCGACGAAACGCTTTCAACCCACAGCCGGTGTCGCGGGTCCCATCGTGAAGAATTGCGTTTCTGATGCGATTGGCGACGCGCGACTGAAACCTTTTGAAACCGGTGTCCTTGCGACCGACACGCAGGCCCGCAGCCAGCCCGACACGGTCGCCACCGTTCTCAACCGCCGCGATCAGGTCACGCAAAAAGACAGGATTGTTCTGTCCGTCGCCATCGAGCGTCGCAACGATTTCACCGCGCGAGAAACGCACGCCAGTCCGAACCGCTGCGGACTGTCCGCATGATTGGGCATGGCGGACATGACGTAATCGGGGAAAGCGCGCCATCAATTCCTGAAGCTTCTCCGCCGTAGCGTCGTTTGAGCCGTCATTGACATAGACAATTTCGTAAGCCCAACGACCGTCCAGCGCAGCAATGATCTCCGCAACCAGCGGTGCAATATTGTCCGCCTCGTTCCGTACCGGAACGACGATCGACACGGCAGGTGCCGCGGAGGTGCTATCGGGAGATATGCTGTTCATCTTTTCATCTGTCGACCGGGCTAGCGTATTGACGTCGAAGCCCGTTGATCAAAAATACTGAATTATTGCAGTCATTTGCGAATGCAGCATGGATATTTCGCCGCTGAGCGTCTCGTGCCCGCTTATTATGGGGCGAATGCCCGTCCGGCAACCCCTTTGAACCTCGAAATAGATAGTCGGGGAACGGGGGATATCCCACCATCGCCGTGGATGACAAAGCCAAGGCGACGTGCGGCAAACCACTGCCTCACGAACATCGCGCCGACGATCCCCGTCAAGGCTCCCGCGACGACGTCGCTGGGATGATGCGCCAGTAACACCACGCGGCTGAGCGCTATCAGCAAGGCATATGCCGCCATGACGTAGCGCGTGCGCGGCCAAACCGCGGCGACCGCAAACGCAAGTGCGAAGCCTGTCGTCGCATGTCCCGATGGAAGGCTGGCAAATTTCTCGGTCCATGCGAACGGCGAGTAGTAGAAGGCATTGGCCACCCCACTCGCAAAGGGCCGCCCTCTTCCGGCAAAGCCTTTGATGACATTGGCCACGAGATTTGGCAGCAGCACAGCAAAGAAAATAAACTGAATCTGCAGACCGAGCGCGGCCAACATGACGCGTCGAATACCGCCGAACAATGGGAGCAGGAAAGCAATCGCGATCAGCCACAAGCCCAGTGTCTGGAGAACGTACTCATCCTTGGCCAGATCGGTCAAAATCCTGACCAGCCAGAGGTACGGTGCGCCTCGCGGTGGCATGAGGCTGATGACCGGGACATCAACAACGAACATCAGAAAAACGACTGATGCCCCGCAGCAGGCAACGAGCAATATCCAGATTCGCGAAAAGCGCCGTCGCAGCCAGTTGCCGGCGTGAGTGCAACGGGGCTCTCACGAGTTGAGCAAACGAGAGCCAAACAAGCATGACAAGCTGCCGGCCGTAGTTAACGGCGCCTTGGGCAGCGACAGCCCCAGCTTTCATCTCATTGCGTTCCTTCAGAGCGGAATACCGCAATCGAGATCTGGCGACCCTGCGAGAAGTTGTATCCTTCCACGCGCGTCGCGACGTTGTAATGCAGACCAATGGCTTCGGCACGCTGCGCGAATGACCGCTCCTGACGAGCCTCGACCAACGCGAACCTGCAACTGCCTTGCCCCAGGAAATCGGCGGCCCCCGATCCATCGGTCAGCACAGTTGACGTCCCGATCATGAAAACAAGGCTTGGTTCGTGATAACCCGCTGCTGCGGCTACCGGCCCGACGCATTCCACATTCCGCAATGCACGTGCAAGCGCAACGCTTGGAAAAAGCGGCGTCAATGACGGCAACACGATCCCGTAGACGACGACACTCAGAAACCACGACGCGACAACAGCGTTCAAGATAGAACGTTCGGCCTCGTTGTCGTCATACATCCACCACGCAAACAATCCAAAAATCATCGCACCGGCAGCAAACGGCCACGCCAGGAAAGCCGGTTGGAGCGTCAATGCGATCGCCAGAACGATCATCGCGACCGAAATGACCGCCGGAACCACGAACCACCAGGATGCCCCGCGAACCACCCAGCGCGAACGGGACAACACCCGGCGCTCAAGCGCACCGACAATGAGAATTGCGATCGCCGGATACAGAGGCAGCACGTAATGCGGCAACTTGGTGATTACGATCTCGAAGACGATCCACGACGGCACAAGCCAAGCGAGAAGAAATTGAGCGCCCGGCTCACGCTTCGCGCGCCAGATCGCCGGCGCGGCCATGCCTGCCAGCGCCGAGCCGGGCCAGAATGTCAGCCAGAACAAAACAAAATACAGGCCCGGCGGCGCGCCATGGGATTCCTGCGGGCTCGCCAGCTTGCTCAGCATATCGCCACCGAGTGAATCGGCAAAAAAGCTGTCGCCCGAGCGCAGGACAATCAAAACGAACCAGGGCAGCACGAGGACCAAGACCCACATCAGCCCCCAAACGGGGCGGAGCTGCCGGAGCCAGGTCCCGGAGCGATCGAGGATCGCGAGTGCTCCGATCGTCAGAACCGCGAACATCAGGATCAGCGGTCCCTTGAGAAGAAGGCCAATCGCGATCGCAGTCCAGAAAATCGCCGGCAACCCCCACGAGTGCACGCGGTCTTCCCCACGCTGCCAAGGGACATAGATGCGGGCGAGCGAACCCATGACAGCGACTGAGGCGCACAACAGCATGGCGTCCGTTTTGGCGAGCCGCGCTTCAACGCCGAGCAACACGCAGGCGCACAGCATCAAACTGGCCAGCAGCGCGCCCCGCCGCGTGACGAAGGCAAGCGCCGTCCAATATGTCAGCAAAACTGCGCCGATCGCGCCGATGAGTGGAAGGAACACGATAAAGCCAGACACGAACCTGCGCGCGCGGCAGCCCGAGCGCGGACGCCGTTTCGACAGCTGCGGCTTGCAACCAATATATGCCCACCGGTTTTTTGTAGCGGACTTCATCCTGAAATCTGATGTCGACGAAGTCGCCCGTTTCCACCATTTGCTTAGTGGCTTGCGCAAAACGGGGCTCATCGCGATCGATCGGAGGGATATTGAAAAACCCGGGCAAAAAAAACAGCGCACCGGCGAGGATCAAAAAAGCGACCGCGCGGCCATGGCTGCCTGCCACCACGTCGATGACGCGCGCGAGCCCTCGCCCCGGATCGGCCCTGTTTACGGGCTCCCGCGGTTCGCCAAATCTGCGTCGGTAAACGGTGTCCACCATCGGTTTCGCATACGATGAAACCGCCAGCGGGACAACAGCTTAGACCCCAATTATTGAATTCTGACGACCACTGTGTCCGCGGCGCCCGTCGCGTCCATCACGGTCAGGCGTACAAATCCGGGTCCCGGCGGGTCGACAAGCTTTTGGCGGCGGCTGTCGATGGGGCCGACCGCGATGCCGTTAACCAGCATCGTCAACGGGAGCACCCCGCCCGCGACCTTTACCGGTACGGGCAAAGCCTCCTTCGCTGCATCGCCGCCTGCATCGATTCGCGATCCATCGAGAGGAAACTGAATTCTCAGCGCCTGCTCGGCGCCGCCACGAAGCAAGTCCCCGAACGGACGGAAACGGCGCAGAGGCAACGGCAGTTTGGCATTGCTTGCGGTCAGCACGCCGCGCGGCGGCTTGGGAAGAGAAACGGGAAGCCTCCCGGTTCGCGCGAACGCATCGAACAGGATCGGGGCCGCGGCCGTTCGCCCGACGAGGCCAGATACCGGCGCGCCGTCAGGCCGGCCGACCCAAACACCGATCGTATATCGGCCGTCGAATCCCACCGACCAAGCGTCGCGATAACCGTAGCTCGTGCCGGTTTTGAACGCGATACGACCGTGGATCCCGTTTTCAGGAGGCGGCGTGCCGATCAAAATATTGCCAACCTGCCATGCAGCCGCAGGATCCATCAGTCGCCTAGTCTCGCGATCACGCTGCCCGTCGTCGACGATTTCCCGAAGAGCTACAGTTTGGCCGAGCCGGGCGAGACCCGCATAAAGCTGCACCAGATCGCTCAGCGTAACGCCCACGCCACCCAGCCCCATAGCGAGACCGGGGACCTCATCCTTCGGCAAAACCAGCGAGACGCCCGCCTGTTTCAGCCGTGCGGAGAGCCGGCTGGCGCCAACACGGTCGAGCAGCGCAATTGCGGGCACATTGAGCGACAATTGCAGCGCGCGGCGCACGGGCACTGTCCCTTGAAAGCTCATGTCGAAATTTTCCGGCGCATAATTGCCGAACCTGACCGGCCGATCGTCGATCAGACTTTCCGGATTCAGGAATCCATCTTCGAACGCGAGACCGTAGATGAACGGTTTCAGCGTAGAGCCCGGTGAACGTACAGCCCGGGTCATATCGACCTGCCCCGCGCGACGAACGTCGAAATAATCCGGAGAGCCGACATGCGCGAGAACATCGCCGCTCTCATGATCGACTGCAACGATGCCGATCGAAATATCCGGTCCCAACGCAAGCGCACGGTCGCGCGCCAACATTTCAACGTTCTTTTGAACCGTCGAATCGAGGGTCGTCCTGACAATGGATGTACCGGGACTTGCACTCACGGCCAGGTCGGTCGCATGGGGGGCCAGCATTGGCATCGGCCTGCGCGCCTGAGGGACGGCCTCCGATCTTGCAACCGCCGCATCGTCACGCGACATGCGCGCATCGCTGACCATTCGGTCCAGCACACGATCGCGCCCCGTGCGAGCTGCATCGGGATAACGATCGAGCCGGCGCTTCTCCGGGGATTGCGGCAGCGCGACCAGAAGCGCCGCCTCGCCCTGCGAAAGCCGCTTCGGCTCCTTTCCAAAATAGGCAAGCGACGCGGCGCGAACCCCTTCAAGATTTCCGCCAAAAGGAGCAAGCGCGAGGTAAAGATCAAGGATTTCGTCCTTGCCGATCTTTCTTTCGATCTCAATCGCCCGAATGATCTGCGAAAGCTTGGCGGCCACCGACCGCTCTCGGCGCGGTTCAAGTAAACGCGCCAACTGCATCGTGATCGTGGAACCGCCGGACACGATACGACCTTGGCTGATGAGCTGAAACGCGGCGCGACCCAGCGCCAAAAAATCCACGCCGGCATGCGATCGAAACCGCTTATCCTCGTACGCCAGCAACATATCGAGATATCGACGATCAACGGACGCCGTTGTGTTGACGGGAAGACGCCAGCGCCCATCCGCCATCGCATAGGCACGAAGCAACTTCCCATTGCGATCGAGCACGACGGTCGAGATCTGCCGCGCTTGCTCCAGCGGGACGGGCCCGAGTGATATGACCCACAACGCAGCAGCAATGATCAACGAACAGAAAGCCGCCGAACACGTCCAAAACAAAATGCGAAGCCTGCCTTGAGCGCGTTCGGGCGGAGATTTCTTGACGCGAACCGGTAACCAATTCGCTTGACAACGCTCTAAGCCGGATTTCCCGGATGCTGCGAGCGATATGTTTGCCTCACCGCTCATTTTGCCGGACGGACCTCGACCGTTCCCGTGCCGGTGCGACCATAACGCGAGGGATTGTACATGTCCTCGACATAGGCTTGCGGCAGCACATATTTGCCGGGCGATACAGCACGCACGACGTAAGCAACGGTGAAAACCGGACTATCATCGCTGGCCCGCTCGATGGCGGCGCTGAACCGGTCGTCACGGAATTCCGTGTGCTCGGGATCCTCCCCATCCTCGATCCAATCGAGCGTGCCGGTATCTCCGGAGGAAACAAGCCGGGGATTGTCGATCTCAAGACCGGCCGGCAGATAGTCCGCCACCATGATACGCCCGTATTCAGGCTTGGCTTCGGTGATCTTGAGCACGACCGCAAAACGATCGTTCTGTTTGGCCTTGGAGACATCAGCCGGTTTGCCATCGAGGGTAAAATAATTGCGCTCGATCTTGAATCCATTCGACGCGGAAGGCTCCGGAGTAACGGGCGCTCCGGATACCGCGACCACCGCTTGCAAAGGCGTATCGCCCGTATTGGTTATTTTGACCGGCTTCGACGTCACATCACTGGCAGAATAGTTGCGGTACAGCGCGGTCTTGACCGGGACCCCATCGACATCAAGCGAGACTGTATCGGCCTCCTTGGCGATGGCCCGCGCCGCAAGCACCAGCCAGGCATTCTCTTGCGTCGAGGTATAAGGCGTCAAACCGCGCGCAGCTTCGACGCGTTCGACCGCCGACGTCAGCAGCGAACGCGGCGCTTTCCCTTCGCTGGCCAGCGAAACAAGCGCCGCCGCATCCCGCAGCGAAGAACCGTAGTCGGTGCGGCCGAACACCAACACCGGCTTGGGCGCAAGGCTTTCCAGCGCTGCCGTATAGACCCGCTCCGCACGCGACCGATCGCCGACAAGCGCAAGCGCCGCAGCAAGCTGGGCCTTGGCGATCGGCGTGGTGAGATTGCTCAATTTGGTATCGGCTAGGTAGCGCAGATCACCGATCGGTGCGGACCCGTTCCTGGCCAGGACATAAAGTCCATATGCGAGATCGCGGCCACCGTCCTTGTCCGGCTCTTCGGCATTGACGACAGAATTGCGAATGCGGTCGAGGGCGGTCCTGAACAGCACATCCGGCACAGCAAATCCTTTTTCGCGCGCGCGCGTCAGGAAGTCGGTAACATAAGCATCGAGCCACGCATCGTCGCCCCCGGCGGACCAGAGGCCGAACGATCCGTTCGACCCCTGCCGTGCAAGCAAACGATCGATCGCATCCTTGATCCTTTGATCCACGGCGGTATCCATCGCAAGGTGCGCTTCGAGGGCCAGATCGTTGACGTAGAGCAACGGCATCGCCCGGCTGGCGATCTGTTCGGAGCAGCCGAACGGATAACGGTCCAGAGCCTTGAGAATGGTGGCTGCATCGAGGGCCGTTGAAAGGCTGACGGAGAGCGATACATCGCCCGTCCCCGGCACGAGGTCCGTAAACATGTCAGGCGTCAGCGTCAGGCTCTCTCCTTTGGCCAGGCTACGAACCGTACGCCGCGCCAAGACCTGCGTGGCCGGCTTGATGTCGAGTGCGTAGTGACGCTCAAGCGAAAGGCCATTGGGGCCCTTGATGTCGACATTGAGCGCTGCTGCGCCCGCGCCTCCGGCATCCAGGGCAACCGCGACCGTGTTGCGCTGCCTAGAGTCGAGCCGAAGGACCGTCGCAGGATTCCCGGTCAATTTCACGGGACCGCTGGTGTCGATGCGTATCGTGTAGTCGCCTGCGGGGCCTTCGACGTTGTCGAGATCAAGCGTCATCGTTCCACGATCGCCGTTGAGCAGAAAGCGCGGCAACGTGGCGGTCAGCACGACCGGATCGCGAATTGTGACATCCGTCGTCGCACGGCCGAGCTTGGTGCTGCTCCAGGCGACCGCCATGACCCGTGCGGTTCCGGCGAACTCGGGAATATCGAAACTGATCTCAGCGGACCCATCGGCGCCGACCGTGACGATCCCTGAATAGAGCGCCAGCGGCTTTTGCGTGGGAGGACTGCCTTGCAGTTCGGCGCCAGGCACATCACCGCCGGAGCGGATCTGACCCCGCGCGCCCTGCATGCCGTCGATCAGCTGTCCGTACAGGTCCCGAATTTCCGAGGTCATGCGGCGCTGCCCGAGATAATAATCGTCGGGCGCCGGAGGCTTGTAATTTGTCAGATTGAGAATGCCGACGTCGACCGCAGCGACCACGATCTTCGCGTCCTCGCCACGACTAAGCCCCTCCACACGAACTGGTAGTTTCAGCGTGCTGCCCGGGCGTATCAATGCAGGCGGCGACATGCTGACATTCAGCGTTCGATTTTTTTTATCGATGCCAAACCATTTCAGGCCGATCGCACGGCCCGGCATCCGTTGAGCATTAGCGTCAAGAGGACGCCGCAGCGTCGCGACAACATAAGCCCCCGTTCCCCAGTCCCTGCCGACCGGAATCTTGATCTGGGCCAGGCCCTCCTTGATGTCGCTGACTGTGTGGTCAGCAGACGATCGCCGAGCACGTTCAACGTCAACTTCCCGGCGCTGCGGGCATTCACGGACACCGTCATGGTTTCACCGGATTGATATTCCGGCTTGTCGACCGACATTTCGAGGAGATCGGGCGTATCGGCGTTGCCGTCCGAGTACCAACCCACGTCAAATTGGACGGACGTCGACGGCCCGTCCGCATCGGTCGTCTTGACGTCGAGGCGATAGCGCCCGGGCTGCGGGGTCACTTGAATACGAGCCGGCTTGTCTGCCGCGATCGCCACATCGCCATCGGCGACGCGTCTGGTGGTCTTCACGGGCTCGTAGTCCCATGACGATCCTTGCCGATACCACTGATACCGCGAATCGATACGAAGTAGTTCGTAACGAACTCCGCTCCGCGTCAGGGGCTTGCCGTCGGGTGCAACGAAAACCACGTCAAAGCTTGCATTGTCGCCTTCGGCGACGTTCTTGTCGGCGAACAGCGGCTTGACCCCGATCATATTGCCTTGAGGCGCAACAGGCAGCGTAAGCTTCCGCTCGACGGCCCGCCCACCCGCTTCGACCATGCGAATGAATATCTGGGCCTCTTGGGGTCTCGTCGAGGACGGCGGGGTCGGCAGGACTGACTTTCAAATGTCGCCTTGCCACTGGCGTCGGCTTCAGGAAGATTTTCCAGCGGCGTACGCTCGTTGCTGGCCGTTTCGCTATCGGCGACACCGAACTGGTAACCGTCAAAACCGGGACGGCCGCTTGCCGGAGCGACCAGCAAATCTCCCTCGATGGCGAGACCCGCGGCTGGCGCTCCGTACAAGAAGCTCTCCATCGACCTGAAGTTCTACAGGAAGATCAGCAGCAATCTGTTTCGCCTTGGTTGATATATCGAATTCGATCCTGTCCGGCACATAGTCTTCGACCATGAAGGTCGTCTCTCCGATCGCGGGAGCTTTCGGATCGGTGAATGCGCGAACCCGCCACGTCCCGGTCGGAACCGCCGCGTTCAGCGGCAATGTCAGGCTGCGCCCGCCCGCGCCCTGATCCGGCAGCGTTGCCCTGCGAAATTCGACGCCATCGGGACGCTCCACCACCAGCGTCAACGGATTACCCGCGGATGCATTGCCGCGGCCATCGCGCAGCAGCGCGGTCAAATATACTGTCTCACCGGATCGGTAGACGCCACGCTCAGCGTAGACGAATGCGTCCAGCCCTGCGGGCACCGCACGCCCCGACACCCCGCGATCGGTTAAATCGAAGGCGTTGGATTTCAGACTCAGGAATGCGTAGTCGGGCTTTTCGCCTGCGACCGTGAGCATCGCTGGAGACAAGCCGCCCTCGCCGCGCGCCAGACCGGGTTCGAACAAGACGTGCCCGGCATCGTCGGTTTTCTTGCTCGCCAGGATTTCATTGCTGCGCGACACGAGCCGGACCTCCGCCCGTGCCACCGCGTCAGTTGAAGCAAGCGAATTCACAAATACGTGGATGCCGTCGTTTCCCGAAAATGCCGTGAGCCCAAGGTCGGAAACGATGAACCACTGCGTCGCCAGCGAGCCGGACTCATCGTCATTGGCATTGGCCGAACCCGGCCCTTTGGCCGCCGCCGTCATCACATAGACGCCGGGTTGCAGGTCGCCGATCGCTTGGTCGACCGGAAATGCCGTGGTCACGTCCTCGTTGAGCTTGGTCGCGGTCGTAAGATCACCCGACCAGACTTTGACGCCGGTCTCGCTTCCCAGCGTCCCCAACTCATAGCTGCTCAGCGCGCGCTGGAAATCGCTGCCGACGACCGTATTGATCAGGTTGCGATCGCCGATCCGGAAAACCTGAACGGCGACCGAGGGAGTGTTCACGCTGACCAGCGGAATTCCGCGCTGACCGGTCCGTGGCAACACATATGCCCGGCCCGTGAAGCGGACAAACGGTTTGCGGTCCCGCACGTAGACGTTGAACTCGGCGGATTTCGGCAACGCTTCCTTCACCGTCGACGGCAGGCCGGCGCGCAAATTGACGTTGTATCGCTCGCCGTGCTTGAGGCCCTCAACACAGAGCTGCTGATCCTCCGCCGTCAGCGCCGGCTTGTCGTTACCCGCCAGTGCGATGAACGGCGAAAAATCGACCCGTTTGGCGAGATTTTCCGAAAACTGGAAGCATACTCGGGGCGACGCGGAATCCGAGTCCACGGAGTAGTCCAACAGCCGAAATCCATGGTCATCCCGGAGCTTTTCGTACTGCCCGCGAATATCGGCGACCTCACGAAGATCAAGCGACAGGCGCTGCGCATCAAGCGCCGGTCGCCACAGTTTGCGATCCGCGAGGGACTTCCCCAGCACGGCAAGCGCATCGGCTTCTTCAGATGCATTTCCGGCCCGCTGATAGGCGATATAGGCCGCCGTTGACGCCCGCTCGAGCAGGAAGGTCTGCTCCTTGGCATCCGCGGGACGGACTTGAAAAATGGTGCGGGCAATCCGAAGCCAATTTCCTGCGTCGTCGGGCGCAACGGCCGCGATCTGACCCAGCGTCTGGAGGCCGGATCGCGGGTCGTTTCTCTTGAAGGCCGCATCCGCATCGCTTTTCAACGACGCCGCGGTCTTGGAGACAGGACCGGAATCCTTCTTGACCTGAGCTTCGAGGCGGACCGCCGCGTCGCTCAGATCGTCGCGCCTGAAGGCCTTATCCGCGGCCTGCGCAGAGGCCAGGCTCAGCATAAAAATCACGACCAGCGCGGCGGCGCGAACAGGACCGGCCATCATCAGCTCCCAGTGGCGGCAGGGCCGCCTCAATGCTACGAAACACGCGAATCGTGATGATCCGATGGTCGCACGAATGAGCAGGCCCGCGAAAAGCGGGACGCCCCTGTAGTGGTCGCGGGCGCGCACAAAGCGGTTCGCATCGGCATTGAAATGTGCCGGATTTTTTCAGTATTTTACTGCTATGACGTCGGTCAGGTCCCGTAGCTCAGTTGGATAGAGCAGCCGCCTTCTAAGCGGCAGGTCAGAGGTTCGAATCCTCTCGGGATCGCCATTTTTTAAGTAAAATCATAGGCTTAAAACGCATAGCTCAACCGCCTTGTTGCGCAATCTTCGCCACTCCAAAACAGCTCAAAAACAAAAGGCCCCGGTAAAAACCGGGGCCAAGTTGTTAAACGACCAGAGGTCGATATCAGATCAGATCAATACTTGGCGACGGCCGCGCCGCCCCAGTTGAAGTGATAGTTGATGCCGCCCTTGATGGTGTGGGTGGTGAAACCGAGATCCGTATTGCCGAAGTAGGTTTCGCTGCCGTAGTCGGCATACATGTATTCAAGCTTCGCCGACCAGGCGGGTGCAAACATGTATTCAAGGCCAGCGCCCACGGTGTAGCCGGAATGAAACTGGCTATCGGAGATCGATGCAGCCAACCCCCGAAACCGAAAAGCGGTTGTCAGCCCAAGCGTAACCGCCCTTGAAGTAGAGCAAGGCCGAGTCAAAGGCATAGCCGAAACGGCCGGTCACGCTACCGAACGAACGGACCTTGTCTTCTGCGGTCACGCCCAAAACTGTGTCCGAGGTCTTCAAATCGGCAGCTGCGACATCGACTTCGAGGCCGAGAACAAACTGGCTGCCCGGCATCTGCCAGTTGTAACCGATCGTGCCACCGCCGAAACCACCGCGCAGATCGCTTGAGGAAACAGTCACGCCATTCGTCGTGTTGTCGCCCGACCATCCATATCCGCCCATGGCGCCGATATAAAAGCCCGACCAGTTGGTGGCCGGAGAAACCATTGCCGGTGCCTTGGTGTAGGGGCGAGCTGCGAGATCGGCAGCGGAAGCAGCCGAGGTCAGAGCGATGATTGCAGAGGTCGCGAGAAGAAACTTTTTCATTGTTAGCTTTAGCCTTTTTAGCTTTTAGAAACGGTGGCACCTTTCATCACATAGGCGTTTTGAAGGCAATATCGCACCGGCGGATTGAATGGTTTCTGGAACAAGTGTTGCGACAACGCAACAGCGCCAAATACACCTTTATTTATTTGAAATAACTGCGTTTTTCGACTGCCACGGCATGTTGGAAGTCAAGTTAGAGTTTTTCGCATGCGCTTTCGGACGAAGCTTTCCAATCCAGCCCCCAACACATTTTTCAAGAATCAGTTGGCTGATACAGCCCCATATCGGGAGCTATTCCTTGAGCTTCGGCAGACTGTCGATCTTTGGATCGATCTCAATTGCTTTTTTCTGGTCTGCAAGCGCGCGATCGCGATCGCCTTTGTGTTCAAAAACGACGCTGCGATTGTAATAAGCAGCAGCAAATTTGGGATCGATCTCGATGGTTTTGGTCAAATCCTCGAGTGCCTTGTCGTAGTCGCGCAGCCCCATATACGCGAGGCCACGTTGGAAATACGTCGCGGCGTCCGGAAGAATTTCGATAACTTTCGTGAAGTCCATGATCGCGCGATCGTAATCCGCTTTTTCCCGGTACGCGAGACCGCGATTCCGGTAGCCCAAAGAGGCTTGCGGCCTTAGCTCGATCACTTTCGTGAAGTCAGCAACCGCATGGTCCGAATCGCTTTTATCCAGATAAGACATTCCGCGGTTGTTATAGGCCATCACGATTATCATTGGATCGGTCGAGACCGCTTCGATTGCCCGCGTGTAATCGAGGATCGCTTGATCACCATTGCCTTCGCGCGTGTAGAAAAGGCCACGGTTGTAGTACGCCGCCCCATCTTTAGGATCGAATTCGATGAGCTTGCTGTAGTCCGCAATCACTGCGTCGCGATTTCGCAAGCGTTCATTTACAAGCACCCGTGCACGATAGAAGAGACTGGATTTAGGCTCGATTTCGATCGCTTTGTTGAAATCGGCAAGGGCGCGTTTGACGTCGAGCTTATACGTGTAGATCCGTCCTCGCTCGTAATAAGCGCCCGCATATTGGGGGTCGATATCAATAGCCTTGCTCAAATCGGCAATAGCCTGATCATAGTTTTTATCGCTAACGTAGAAACGCGCGCGATCGAAGTAAGCCGCCGCATTTTTCGAATCTAACTCGATCGCCTTATCGAAGTCGGCGATCACCGTATCACGGTGACCCAATTCCTCATTTGAAAGGGCTCGATAGAGATAGGCCAGGCTGGATTTCGGGTCGATTTCGATAGCCTTATTGAGATCGGCAAGAGCTTGGCTGTAGTCGCGCTTTTTTGCGTAGGAATAACCGCGACGAATGTAAGCACTTGCATTTTTGGCATCGATCTCAATTGCCGTGTTGAAATCCGCAATAGCTTGATCGTAGTCGCCTTTTTGCTGAAAAAACCATCCTCGACCCTCGTATGCTAGGCTAGATTTATGATCGAGTTCGATAACTTTGGTAAAATCAGCGACAGCAAGATCGTACTTTTCCTGGATGGCATAGATACCGCCCCGGCCGCTATAAGCGATCAAGAGCTCTTTTGGCTCGGCGCGCCCTGAATTAATCAAACGTGAGCATGCGTCCAATGCGGTGACCAGATCACCCTTTGCACACTGCCTAGAAACCTCCTGATCATTTTGCGTACACGCTGCGCATAACAGCGACACCGACAACAATAAAATCGACCACAGTCTCATTGCCGCTTCTTCCCCAAATTCGTCGCACACGATCTTCCCCGATGGCCTGATGGCAATTCTTTGCAATTTTGGCAATCGCGGTTCGACTTATCAAAACGCCGAAAGTTGACTTTCGCCGACCGTCCCTAAGACGTCACGACAGGATGTGTTCCCGACATTGGTGGCTCCGCCGCAACAATCCCCTGAAATCTCCCTGAAAACGTTGTTATTGCAGCTATTTTTCCATGCAAGCTGCATAATTAGGCTTGTTCGGACTCGCGTTTTTGCGCCATATACTTCGCCGATGGCGCGATATGCTTCGACGATGGGTTGTCACTGAATGTCTTTGGTTCGTTTTTTCTTGTTTGGAATGGCTTTCGTCGTGCTGCCAGTTGCGGCGGCTAACGCGCAGCGCGTCGTGATCGTCGGCGAAAACGACGTAATCGCCAAAAGCTACGATCCCGCCAAAGGCTTCTCCGCCGTCCATGATTACGATTACACCCAGGGCTTCTTCGCAGCCGTTGTGTTCGACGATTTCAAGAAGGTGCCGACGGCCGGAAACGTTTATGGTTTTCTTCAGGGCGGCTTGATCACGGCGGGCGCGCCGGATGGCGTTCGCAAACAACAAGTCGAATGGATGTTCGGCCAGAACATCTACACCCCACAGCACGCCGAATTGCCAACGCGCCAACCGGGTGACCGGCCTTTCGGCGGATGGCTGTACACCGGTGTGTCGCTCGCGCAGGAAACCGGTCGACGCCAACTCGATACCTTCGAGATCCAGGTCGGTGCCGTCGGCGGTTCAGCATCGCTGGCGAATACTGTGCAGACGGCTTTCCACAACATCATCGGTTCGACTGCCCCGCAACCCGGCAACTACCAGCTCGCCAACGAGCCGGGCATCGTACTGTCCTGGGATCGACGGTGGAAATTCGGCTATGAGTTTGGAGACGGTTACGGCATCGACTTTGTCCCCTCCGCAGGTGTGTCAGTCGGGAATGTCTTCACCTACGCCGAAGCTGCAGCCATGGTTCGGATTGGTCGCTCGCTGGGCACCACGTGGGGGCCGACTCGCATTCGTCCGTCCCCATCCGGCGCGTCTTTCATATCGCCCGACCCGAGCGATCCGGCGTGGGGTTATGCTTTCTATGCCGGCGTTGCGGAACGTGCCGTCGCCCGCAATATCTTTCTCGACGGCAGCACTTTCGCGGACAGCCCGAGCGTGACCAAGAAACCATTGGTCACGGACTTTATCGTGGGCGCGGAGGTTTTCACCCAAAGCGGCTACAAGCTGGGTTTCTCGGTGACCCAGCGGTCGCGTGAATACACCACACAGCCCAAGAGCGATCTGTTTGGCTCGCTGGAAGCCAGCGCCCGATTTTGAGCGGCGCTTGCATTCCGCCCCCATCGCGGCCTTAGCTTTTGGCAATCAGCGGAACGATACGACGCGTGCCGTCAAAGTCGTGAGAGGTTGAATGCCCGCTCCCAAGCCGCCCGCCTTCGAGACCATGAGCCTTCATGCCGGGCATCATCCCGACCCCGTAACGGGATCGCGCGCCGTGCCTATCTACCAAACCACATCCTACGTCTTTCAGGATGCGGACCACGCGGCGGCCCTCTTCAATCTTGAACGTGCAGGGCACATCTACACCCGCATCTCCAACCCGACGATCGCGGTCCTTGAGGAGCGGCTCGCCGCGCTCGAAGGCGGCGTTGGAGCCGTCTGCACGGCCAGCGGCATGGCCGCACTACATTTGGCGATCACCACCTTGCTGAGCGCCGGCGACCATATCGTGGCATCGTCTTCTCTCTATGGTGGCACGATCAATCTCCTCACGCATACCCTGCCCCGCTTCGGAATCACCACGACGTTCGTGAAGCCTCGTGACCTGGATGGCTTGCGCAAAGCCATCGGCCCGCGCACCCGGCTGGTCATCGGCGAGACGATCGGCAATCCCGGCCTTGAAGTGCTCGATATTCCTGCGGTCGCCGATATCGCACATCAAGCGGGCATTCCGCTGCTGATCGACAATACGTTTGCCACGCCCTATCTCAGCCAACCTGCGGCTCTGGGCGCGGACATCATCATGAACTCGATCACGAAATGGATCGGTGGCCATGGCATTGCCATCGGCGGCGTCATTGTCGACGCAGGTCGTTTCGACTGGGATAAATCCGGCAAATTTCCAACGCTGACTCAGCCCTACGCCGGTTATCATGGCATCATCTTCAGCGAAGAGTTCGGACCCGCTGCGTTCATCATGCGCGCCCGTGCTGAGGGATTGCGCGATTTCGGCGCATGTCTGTCACCAACAAACGCTTTTCACCTGCTGCAGGGAGTTGAAACGCTATCCCTGCGCATGCAGCGGCATATCGAGAACACCGATGCCGTGCTGAAATTCTTGTGCGCGCATAAGGCGGTGGACTGGGTCATTCATCCTTCGCTGGAAACCCATCCGGACCATGCACTGGCCAAGACATTGCTGCCACGCGGTGCGGGATCGATCGTCAGCTTTGGAATCAAGGGCGGTCGCGCGGCAGGGCGCAAGTTTATCGAATCCTTGCGTCTTGCAAGCCATCTCGCCAACGTTGGCGATGCAAAAACGCTGGTGATCCACCCGGCCAGCACCACCCATCAGCAGATGGATGCGGAGCAACTGGCAGCGGCAGGTATCGGCGAAGAACTCATAAGGCTCTCAATCGGGATCGAGGCCGCGCAAGATATCATCGACGACTTTAACCAAGCACTTCGTATCTCGCAGAAGGGTTGACGATGCGCCTGGATGTCGACGGCAATCAAATCTTCGCGGCAACGGGCGGCCGGACGTTCGATCCCAAACTGCCGCTTATCGTCTTTCTGCACGGCGCAGGGTTCGATCATTCAATCTGGGCTCTCCTCGCGCGTTCGTTTGCCCACCATGGACACAGCGTTCTCGCGCCGGATTTTCCTGGTCATGGCCGCTCCGGTGGCAATCTCATGTCATCGGTTGCGGATATGGCCGACTGGGTCATCCGTTTGATCGAAACCGCCGGCGCCTCGCAAGCGCGATTGGTGGGGCATTCAATGGGAGCTCTCGTTGCGCTGGAAGCGGCCTCGCGTCACCCGGGCAAGGTATCGTCAATCGCTTTGATTGCCGCAGGCGCGCGCATGCAGGTTTCGCCCGATCTGTTGTCCGCCGCCAAGGACAACAATCACGATGCAATCGACATGGTGTCGATTTGGGGACTTGGCTTCCGCGCCTCGCTTGGCGGGTCGCATGCACCCGGCCTTTGGATGCTCGGCGGCGGCATGCGTCTGCTGGAAGCTGCCCCACAAGATGCCCTCTTTAAGGATTTGTCTGCGTGCAACAATTACACACGCGGGCTCGAAGCTGCGGGCAACCTCGCGATGCCCGCAACAGTGATCCTGGGCGAGCGCGACATGATGACCCCGCTCAAAGCGGGAATTGAATTGGCCGGCGCGATCGAGGGCTCCCGCCGCGTTGTCTTGCGCGGCGGCGGTCACATGCTGATGGCCGAGCAGCCCGACGAAGTGCTGACTGCGCTGCGCTCTTGATTTCGTTGCTTTGAGCAGACCACGCGGTTCGCAGAAACGCGGCGCGCCGCGACCATGGCAGCAGCAAACGCAGCAATTCAGATACCGAGCATTTGTTGTTGATCTCACGTCGCTTCCCAACTGTATCGTTATTTATTTTTTTGGCGCTCAAAGCTATACGCGCGCAGACATCATGCAACGCATGCTCACAGACCAGAAACGACAACAGGCCCGCCAATGCGGCGAGCCTGTTATGCAAAACGTTATTCGCGATTAGCGTACGCGAAGCGGAGATGAAGCGCTTACTTCTTCATCTCGTCTTTCTTCATGCCGTCCTTGCTCATGGAATTTTTCGACATCGTATCCTTCGACATCGTGTCCTTCTTCATGCTGTCTTTGCCCATCGAATCTTTGGACATCGTATCTTTTGGCATGGAGTCCTTGGACATCTTGTCCTGAGCAAATGCCGCGGGGGCCAACACGAGTCCAAGAGAAAGCACGGCGGCGGAAACCCCGAGCGAAATGCGGTTGCTGATTGCCATAGTCAAAATCCTCTGAATTAGCCTGAACGACGGATGTCGCTTTCAGTCCTACGGGGGCCAATGGCGGCTGTTACTCATCCCCAAACAAAAATTTCTCGGGGAGTCGGCCGCCAGTATACCGCAATGCACAAATATTGGCTTTAAGCGTCGTGAGACTGCGCCCCGCCGTGATGTGCCTTGCGAACATCCATTTGTTGTCATCTGTATTTGCCCGTCACCCGGTCAAATTAGGCCGGTCATCCTGCCGTCCCCAACAATGGGGGATTGGTGTATACAAAGAGCCGACAGGAGCGCGGGTCGATTTGATGCGCGCTCTCAAGCGGCAATGATTCTGGAAGGCAAGAGAATGGCAAGAACAGGAGAGGCTCACGCTTTTCTCAATGACCTGATGCAGACGCTGACCGAACGCGGACGCGCGCTGCTCGGACGTGCACGAAATCGCGCCGACAATACCGATCTCGTCGAGCTTGCCGAGATGCTTCTGTCACGACGTGGAGAAGCCTCCGGCGTGGTTCTGGCGCAAACGCTGCTGAATAGCTACGAACACGCCACGATCGAGGTCAGGCTGGAATTCCTGAAAGCGTTGGCTGAAAAATTTGGACCCGATCAGCAGAAACTGAGAGATGCCGTTCAGCTCTATCAAACGGATGCGGATTCGGCATCGGTGCGAGCGCTGCAGGATGCGAGCGAGCCGCGCCGGCAGGAATTATTCAGGCGGCTCAATCTTGCGCCGGGCGGCACCTTCGCGTTGGTGCGCATGCGCGAAGAATTGCTCGACCATTTGAAGACCAATCCCGAGTTGGCAGCGGTCGACACCGACTTTGGTCATCTGTTTTCGTCATGGTTCAATCGCGGGTTTCTGGAGCTCAAGCCGATCCATTGGAATACGTCGGCCAATATTCTCGAAAAGATCATCCGTTACGAAGCCGTTCATCCTTTCGCGGACTGGAGCGATCTAAAAAGCCGGCTTGAACCGGCCGACCGGCGATGTTTTGGATTCTTCCATCCTCAACTGGTCGACGAACCTCTCATTTTCGTTGAAGTCGCGTTGACCACGCAAATCCCGGGCGCCGTTGCGCCCCTCCTTGCGCAGAACCGCGAGCCGATCGCGCCCGCCACCGCCACCACGGCTATTTTTTATTCCATCTCGAATACGCAGCGCGGGCTCGCCGGGGTTTCGTTCGGCCACTTCCTGATCAAGCAGGTTGTCGAAGATCTGAAACGCGAAATGCCTGCGTTGAAGACCTTCGTCACGCTTTCTCCGGTCCCCGGTTTTGCCGCCTGGCTCAAGCGCGAGCGCCGGGAAAACAGCTCGCTCATTCTAGACGATGAGCAAAAAAGAACGCTGGAGTTGCTGGACGAACCTGACTGGTTCAGTGATGCAGGCACACGGGATAAGATTGAGCAGGTGCTGATGCCCATTGCAGCCTATTATCTGTTGCACGCCAAGACCTCCGGCGGCCGCCCTGTTGATCCTGTCGCGCGCTTCCATCTCGGCAATGGAGCCAAGTTGGAGCGTCTGAATTTTCTGGGCGACCTGTCCGAAAGAGGCATCAATCAGGCCCACGGCCTGATGGTCAATTACCTCTACGATCTCGGCGCGATCGAAAAAAATCACGAAGCCTATGCCGAAAATGGGGAGATTATCGCGTCCACCGCCGTCCGCCGCCATCTCAAGGAATTGACCCAACGGGATTTGACGCCCGCGCAATAACGGTTTGCAGAGATAAGCCCCACAGTATTTTGGCCACGAAGATCAGTATAAGCAAACAAGATCAAACGGGAGACACGCTAATGATTTCACGCCGTCACGTTCTCGCCTCGGCGCTTGCGGCACCGGCCATTCTGCGTTTTGGACCGGCGCAAGCAGCCACCACCTTGAAAATCTCCCACCAGTTTCCGGGCGGGACGATCGATCAGGGAGATTTCCGTGATCGTCTGACCCGTGTATTCGCCGCCGAAGTCAGCAAGCGAAGCGGCGGTGAAATTGCCGCTGAAGTCTATCCGAATTCGTCGCTGATCAAGGTCAACGCCCAATTCTCTGCGATGCGCAAGGGCGCGCTGGATATGAGCCTGTTTCCGCTGCCCTATGCGGGCGGCGAAGTGCCCGAAACCAATATCGCGCTGATGCCGGGACTGGTCTCGAATTACGATCAGGGCCTGAGCTGGAAGAACAAGCCCGTCGGCAAGGCGCTGACCGACTTTCTCGCCGACAAGGGTATCATGATCATTACCTGGGTCTGGCAAGCCGGAGGCGTTGCCAGCCGGTCTCGTCCCCTGATTGCGCCGGAAGACGCCAAGGGCCTCAAGGTTCGCGGCGGTTCGCGCGAAATGGACATGGTTCTCCAAACGGCCGGGGCAGCGGTGCTGTCACTGCCGTCGAGCGAAATCTACACGGCGATGCAGACCGGCGCGTGCGACGCAGGCATTACCTCGTCGACCAGCCTGATTTCATTCCGGCTCGAGGAAGTCTCGAAAAACCTTACAACGGGGCGCGGCCAATCCTACTGGTACATGCTCGAACCTTTGCTGATGTCGAAAACGATCTTCGACGCCCTGCCCAAGAACCAGAAAGATATTATTCTGGCTGTCGGCGCCGAAATGGAGGCGTTCGGAAGAAAGGGCGCGCAGGCCGACGACGAGGCGGTCGCAAAGGTCTATGAAAAGGCTGGAGCCAAAGTCGCGGACCTCGACGCAACGATTGTCGGAAAATGGCGGGATATCGCGCGTGACACGGCCTGGAAAGATTATGCTGCCAAGACGGCGACGTCGGCGAGCCTTCTTAAACTTGCGACAGACACTGCTGCATGATGCCCAAGACACGCGATCACGATGATTTTGGATTGGATCAATCCAAAATCATCGGCGTGATCCATTCTGAAAATCACTTACAGGGTTCAAGCACCCCGCCCACGGGTGCTTTCGCTCATCGTTCCGGGCTCGGCGACGAGACGACGATGCCTCCGCACGGCGTGCGCGCCGCATCGATTCTCGCCGCGCTGGACCGCTGCATGGGGTTCTGCAATCGCATCATCGTCATCTGTGCGGCGTTGGCTTTGATTGCTGCTTGCATCGTCTTGAGTCACAGCATGCTAACGCGAAGCTTGTTCAGAACGCCGACCTATTGGCAGGACGAAGCCGCAGTCTTCCTTCTGGTCGGCGCAACATTCATGACCGCCGCTTACGTCCAATCGCGACGCGGGCATATCGGTATTGAAGCTTTGGTCGGGTTGCTTTCCCCCCGGGTCAACCATGTCCGCCAGATACTGATCGATGTCATCAGTTTCGTTTTTTGTGGTTTCTTCGCCTGGAAATCCTGGACCTTGACCCACGAAGCATGGATCGACGGTCAAGTGTCGAACTCGATGTGGAGTCCGCCTCTCGCGATTCCCTATGCATTCATGTCGTTCGGCATGACATTGCTTTGTATCCAGATCTTTCTTCAGATTTGGGGTGCATTTTATCGGATACCGCGATCATGAGCGTGCTCGGCGTCGGACTTGCGTATGGCACGGCAACTTTAGCCGCAATGTTTTCGGGGATGCCGATCGCATTTGCGCTGGGCGCCGTCGCCGTGGTCTTCATGGCGATCTACATGCCGGCAGCCTCTCTCGATACGGTTACTCAGAACGTCTACGAGGAAATCGCCTCGATCACGCTGTTGTCGATTCCTCTTTTCATTCTGAAAGGCGCAGCAATCGGAAAGTCGCGAGCCGGTCAGGATCTTTATTCGGCGCTTCATGCGTGGCTCCATCGGGTCCCCGGCGGCCTGGGAGTTGCCAACGTCTTTGCCTGCGCACTGTTCGCAGCAATGGCCGGCTCATCTCCGGCGACGTGCTCCGCCATCGGATCGGCCGGTATTCCCGAAATGCGAAAGCGCGGCTATTCGGGCGGATTCGCGGCGGGGATCATCGCAGCTGGCGGCACGCTGGGAATCTTGTTGCCGCCGTCGATCACAATGATTTTGTTCGCAGTGGCGGCCGAAAAATCGCTGGGACGGTTGTTTCTGGCGGGGATAGGTCCCGGGCTTCTGCTCGTAACGTTTTTCGGAATCTATGCCGTCATTCGTTTTCGGCAGGAATACGCCGCCGCGCACACAGCCTATATTTCGACGGGCAAGACTTCGGCCATCCTCACCCGCGACAATTATACGATGTCGCAACGTTTCAGCGTCTTGCCTCGGGTTTTGCCGTTCGTGATCCTGCTGACCGGCGTCATGATCGCATTGTATGGCGGTTATGCAACTCCATCTGAAACGGCAGGCATTGGCGGCTTGCTGGCGCTTATTCTCATCGCATTGATCTACAGTGTCTGGCGACCAAGCGATCTTGCACCGATTTTGTCGTCGACCGTTCGCGAGTCAACCATGCTGATGATGATCATCGGCATGTCACTGCTCTATTCATATGTCATGAGCTATCTGCATATTTCGCAGTCAGCGGCGCAAGCGATCGTCGACATGCATCTACCGAAATGGGGGCTGTTGGCCGCAATTCTCGGGATGGTGATCGTGCTGGGATTCTTTTTACCGCCCGTTTCGATTATCCTGATGACTGCCCCGATCGTTCTGCCACCTTTGCGCGCTTCCGGTTTCGATATCATCTGGTTCGGCATTGTCATGACGATCGTCATGGAGATGGGGCTTATTCATCCGCCTGTCGGGTTGAATATTTTTGTTATCCGCAATGTGGCGCCTGATATCCCGCTCACCGAAATCATTTGGGGGACATTGCCGTTCGTCGTGCTGATGGCCGCTGCGGTGCTGCTGTTGTGCCTGGTCCCGCAAATCTCGACTTACCTGCCTGATCTGGTGATGGGCCCCGAGGCGGTTCGTTAGCCTTACGATGCAGCAAAATCAGAGCTGTGCTTAGTTTCTCGCTTTGGCATTCAGCGCTGAAGCAACGCGGCTGACTGGCGAACGTCCGATCGCACGACTGACAGAATTGGTCGCGGCCAAAAGCTTTGTCATGTCGATGCCGGTCGCAATGCCCATTCCCTCCAGCATGTAGACGACATCTTCGGTTGCCACGTTTCCCGTGGCCCCCGGTGCATAAGGACACCCGCCAAGCCCCCCCGCGGCGGAATCGATCACGCGAGCGCCCTCTTCCAGACCGGCGTAGATATTTGCGAGCGCCTGACCGTAAGTATCGTGAAAGTGCATGCCGAGAGACGCAATCGGCACGTCCTGCGCAACCGCACGCAGCAGCAGCTTCGCTCGAGCCGGTGTTCCGACGCCAATGGTGTCGCCCAACGAGACTTCGTAGCAGCCCTGATTCCAGAGTTGCCCCGCCACTGCCGCGACAACCGATGGCTTCACGTCGCCATCATAGGGGCAGCCCAGTACACATGACACGTAACCACGGACTTTGACGCCATCCGCCTTTGCACGCGCCAGTATCGGCTTGAATCGTTCGATGGATTCCGCGACCGAACAATTGATATTCGCGCGCGAAAATCCCTCGGAGGCGGACGCAAAAACTGCAACGACGCGTGCGCCGGCGGCAATCGCAGCGTCGTAGCCTTTTTCGTTTGGAACAAGGACGTGAAATTCGCGATCTGGATAGTGATCGACCGCGCGCAACACCTGATCCGAATTGGCCATCTGCGGGACCGCTCTCGGCGATACGAAGCTGCCGACTTCAATCGTTCGGCACCCGGCACCGACGAGCGCTTCGACGAACGCGATCCGCGCTTCGACAGTCATCGGCGTTTTCTCATTTTGCAGACCATCGCGCGGACCGACTTCGACAATCCGGACCTGCTCGCTCATTCTCAGGCTTCCTTCGGCTCGATTTCAGCAAGCTCTGCGCCTTCCTGCACGATATCGCCCACCTTGCATTTCACTGCCTTGAGAATGCCGTCGAAAGGCGCCCGCAAGGTCTGCTCCATCTTCATGACCTCAAGGGTCAGGATCGGAGCGCCTTTCTCGATCGGTTCTCCCTCTTTGGCGAGCAGAGCCACCACCGTGCCAGGCAATGGCGCCACGATACGCTCGTCGCCCACATGTTCTTCGTCGTCGACACCGAAGGGGTCGACCCAGTGCAAGTCAAAGCGTCCGTTTCGTGTCCGCATGTAGAGGTCGCGGCCTTCGACCACAGCCACAATACGAGTTCTCGCCCCGTGCAGGTTGATATCGAGCACGTCGCCGTCCTGCGCGTACGAGAAGGGATATCTCCCGCCCGTCGATCAGCACGGACGACGAGCCACGTCCGTATTGGAGCGTTACCTTGTGCTCGGCCTCGGACTGCCGAAATACAAAATTTCGTTTCCGGCTCCCGACCTGCATCCAGCCGGAGGCGCGCCATGGCGAGTTCGCCTCCTGGACAGCCGACCGCTCCTCGTGGCTGAGGATCGCCACCACGGCTGCGCAAAGCTCCAGGTTCGAAACAGCAGTCGGCGGTGGTGTCAACGCCGCCAGTTCGCGTTCAATGAAACCTGTATCGATGGTGTTGTCTCGCACGCTCTGGTGAGCTGACCAACGCCGAGAGGAACGGAATATTGGTGACAATCCCTCGTACGTCCATCTCGTCAAGACCACGGCGCAGCCGCTCGATCGCAGCCTCGCGCGTGGGCGCCCAGGCAATGACTTTCGCCAGCATGGCATCGTAGTTCGGCGATACAACATCGCCCTGACGGTAGCCGGCATCGATACGCAAGCCGTTCAACTCGTCGGGAGCTCGCCACGTCCTGATCTTGCCCACAGATGGCATGAAATTGCGGGATGGATTTTCAGCATAGACGCGGGCTTCCACGGCATGGCCGTCGAGCCGGATCTGGTCCTGCGTCAGCGGCAACGTCTCACCGAAAGCCACGCGCAATTGCCATTCCACCAGATCGATACCCGTGATCAGTTCGGTGACCGGATGCTCGACCTGCAGACGCGTATTCATTTCGATGAAGAAGACGTTCTTGCCGTCCGAAACGAATTCAATAGTCCCAGCCCCGATATAGTTCACGGCGCCAGCGGCCTTGCGGGCTGCTGCGCAAACCGCTTCGCGCTGTGAAGCGTCCAGCGTTGGCGACGGAGCCTCTTCAATCACTTTCTGATGACGCCGCTGCAAAGTGCATTCGCGTTCAAACAGCGATACCAGATTGCCGTGACTGTCACCGATGATCTGCACCTCGATGTGCCGTGGATTGTCGACATACTTTTCGATCAACACTCGATCATCGCCGAAAGCCGCAAGCGCCTCGCGTTTTGCGCTGACAATGGAGGATTCAAGCTGGCCCGCCTCACGCACAATGCGCATGCCCCGGCCGCCGCCACCTGCGGATGCCTTGATCAGGACGGGAAACCCGATTTTTTCCGCCGCCGCCGCCAACGTATCTTGGTCTTGCGCATCGCCATGATAGCCGGGCACCAACGGAACGCCTGCCGCCTCCATCAGAGCCTTTGAGCCGGATTTAGAGCCCATGGCGCTGATCATTGCCGCCGTCGGGCCGACGAATATCAAACCCGCATCAGCACAACGTTGGGCAAACTCCGCGCTCTCCGACAGAAAACCATATCCCGGATGCACGGCTTCCGCGCCGGTGGCTTTGGCGGCCGCGATGATGCGGTCGATATTGAGGTAGCTGTCACGCGCTCGGGCCGGACCCAAAAGGATCGCATCGTCGGCCATCGCCACATGCAATGCATCCTGATCAGCCTCGGAGTAGACCGCGACGGTTCGCAGTCCAAGAGCGCGCGCTGTGCGGATGACACGACAAGCAATTTCACCGCGATTGGCGATCAGCAGCGTGTTGAAACGGTGGTACTGGGGATTCGACGAGGTCAAGTCTGACTCCACGACGGCTTACGTTTTTCCAAAAATGCGGACAGACCTTCGCGCGCCTCTGGTTTGGCGCGCATATCCGCGATCAACTGCGCTGTTTCAAGAATGACCGCCTCATCAATCCGACGACCCGCCACGGCGGCAACAAGCTGCTTGGCTGCAGCACGCGCACCCGGAGCCCCAGTTTTAAGTTGTTTGACCAACCCCGAAATGCGTTCGTCAATCGCAGTCGACGCGACCGTTTCGTGGATCAACCCGATCCGCAGAGCTTGCGCCGCGTCGAAAACCTCTGCCGTTTGAAAATAACGCCGTGCTGTCCGCTCGCCTATCGCGCGCAGCACATACGGGCTGATGACCGCCGGGACGAGGCCAAGCCGAACTTCTGACAAACAGAATGTCGCCTCGTCAGTTGCAACGGCAATGTCGCAGGCCGCGACGAGGCCGACACCACCGCCGTAAACCGGCCCCTGAATTCTGGCGATTGTGGTTTGCGGCATGCGGTCCAATGCGGCGAGCATTCGCGCCAGAGGCTGCGCATCGCGAATATTTTCCTCGCGCGAGTAAGTCGCGGCTTTTTTCATCCAATTGATATCAGCGCCAGCGCAAAAGCTTTTGCCCTCGCCTTTGACGACAACGATCGAGACATCTTTCGTTTTTGCGAGGTCTTCGAACGCCCCGGTCAACCCGGCAATTAGCTCTTCGTCGAACGCGTTGTTGCGTTCCGGCCGATTCAAAACCACGCTGGCTAAGTGGCCATCGCGCTCAACACGCACAAAGTCTGTCATGGCTACATCCTGAATATGCCGAATTTTGTCGGCTCGATGGGTGCATTCGCTGCGGCGGAGAGTCCAAGCCCCAGAACCAGCCGCGTATCCGCCGGGTCGATGACACCATCGTCCCACAATCGTGCGGTGGCGTAATAAGGATTGCCTTGCTGCTCATATTGAGCGCGGATCGGCGCGCGAAACTGCTCTTCGTCTTCGGTGGACCAGGTGCCACCCTTGGCTTCGATATTATCGCGGCGCAACTGGCTCAACACCATCGATGCCTGTTCACCACCCATGACCGAGATCCGCGCATTCGGCCACATCCAGAGAAAGCGCGGGCTATAGGCGCGACCGCACATCCCATAGTTTCCGGCGCCGTATGAACCACCAATCACCACTGTGAATTTCGGAACGTTTGCCGTCGCAACCGCCGTCACAAGTTTTGCGCCGTCGCGCGCGATGCCACCGGCTTCATATTTTTTGCCGACCATGAATCCCGTGATGTTCTGCAAGAACAGCAGCGGGATTTGACGCTGGCAACACAACTCGATGAAATGCGCGCCCTTCAGGGAGCTTTCGCTGAACAGAATGCCGTTGTTCGCGATGATCCCGACAGGGTATCCCCAGATGTGGGCAAAACCGCAGACCAACGTTTGGCCGTAAAGCTTTTTGAATTCCTCGAATTCAGATCCGTCGACGATACGTGCGATGATCTCGCGTACATCAAAAGGTTTGCGCGCATCGGCGGGAATCACGCCGTAAATTTCGTCCTGGGCGAACAACGGCTCGCGTGGTTTGCGTAAACCGGTCGCAGCGCTGACCGCAGGATTGAGGTTGCCGATGATGCGCCGCGCGATGCCGATGGCATGGCTGTCGTTCTGGGCGTAGTGATCGGTGACGCCGGACTGCCGGCTGTGCACGTCGGCCCCGCCAAGCTCCTCCGCGGTGACCACCTCGCCGGTTGCGGCCTTCACCAAGGGCGGTCCGCCGAGGAAGATGGTGCCCTGGTTGCGCACGATAATGCTTTCGTCCGACATGGCGGGGACATAAGCACCACCCGCTGTGCATGATCCCATCACGATCGCGATTTGCGGAATGCCTTGCGACGACAGTTGGGCCTGATTGTAGAAGATGCGGCCGAAGTGGCGCTCGTCCGGAAATATCTCGTCCTGTTGCGGCAGGAAGGCGCCGCCCGAGTCCACCATGTAGATGCATGGCAGATTGTTCTGGCGCGCGATGTCCTGCGCGCGAAGGTGCTTCTTCACCGTCATGGGGTAATAAGTACCGCCGGTGATGGTCGCATCATTGGCGACGATAACGCACTCTCGCCCTGCGACCCTGCCGATACCAGTTACGATGCTTGCCGAATGAATCTCGCCGCCATAGAGCCCATAGGCCGCCAGCGGCGACAATTCGAGAAACGCCGTACCCGGATCGATCAGAAGGTCGATCCGTTCTCGCGCCAGCATCTTGCCGCGGCTGACGTGCCGCGCCCGCGAAACCTCACCACCGCCATCAGCGACCTGATCGAGTTTCTGACGCAGATCAGCGACCAACGCCCGCATGGCTTCGGAATTTCGGGTGAAATCGGACGATTTGGGATCAATCCCGGAATGAAGCGCCATAGCCTCCCCAACGCTTGTTTTTGGCCCAGCATGCATGCCGGCTTGCGGCCAAGATACCTGCAACTTATTTGAAATAGAGCATTTTCTTTTGGATCAGCCAAATTCCATTGAGCGGGAAACTGGCTGCTCGCGCGTCAATCAATAGCGGCAGCACCCCAAAAGGGGTACCGGCTTTTTTGGGGGCTAACTTTGAATGAAAGACGCGCTCTCTTTGCCCGACCTCAGCCGGACACGAATCAAGTGCGCCGCAAGCTTATACCGGGACAACCGGATATGAACCCGCCCGCTCGGGCAGCACCCAGGACAACCGTCGGGCCTTTTGCTTGGCTCATATCGGGGAAGGACTTCGAGCTCAGTGGCTCCAGGGCTCGCCGCGTCGAAATGCGAAATTATCGGAATACGCGGCAATCCGACGGACAGGCTCCTTCGGCTCCAGAATCTGGTATGGAATGCCCTCGCGCTCGCAATAGGCAACGGCGTCTTCGCTGGTATGGAAACGCAGGATAAGCTGCTGTTTCATATCGCTGGAGCTGGTCCAGCCCATCAGCGGTTCGATCGTACGCGGTTGCTCGGGCTCGAAGTCGAGCTGCCATTCCTTGGACTTGGCTCTCCCCGATTGCATCGCATTCTTGGCGGGTTTGTAGATGCGGGCAGTCATGAAATAAATAAGCTCCGTAAGTGTGCGCCGCTCCAGCGATGGGCTTGGAGATCAAGCATTGCGGTGACGGATATGTGAGTTTTAGTGTACGATTCTGCCGTTTAACAGAGTGAATTTCGGCCAATATATCCGTTCCACAACGCTCTCACAATCTGACTGCCGGACCACGTATCGATTAAGATGCCCGGCATTCGGCATGAAATGGTCATTATGGACATCAAAGCGACACTTCCATCGGGCGGCCGCGACCTGCGGCTTGATCTGTTCCGCGGTATCGCGAATTGGGCGATTTTCCTCGACCATATCCCGAACAACATCGTCAACTGGGTGACGACGCGCAATTATGGCTTCAGCGACGCAGCCGACTTGTTCGTGTTTATTTCCGGCTACACCGCGTCGTTCGTCTATGCGCGGATGATGATCGAGCGTGGCTTTGTCGTCGGCGCCACGCGGCTCATGAAGAGGGTGTGGCAGCTGTATGTCGCGCACGTTTTCCTGTTCGTCATTTACATCGTCACCATCGGAATCGTTGCGATCAAGTTTCAGGATCCTGACATCATCAACGAATTCAACGTTGCGGGCTTGATCGACAATCCGATCGAAACCCTCAGTCAGGGCATGCTTCTCAAGTTCAAGCCGGTCAATCTCGACGTGCTTCCGTTGTACATCGTTCTGATGGGTGTCTTCCCACCGGTGCTGTGGTTCATGCTGAGACGTCCCGATACGGTCATGATCGCGTCGCTGCTCCTTTATTTCGCTGCACGTCAGTTTGGATGGAATCTCGCTGCCTATCCTTCCGGCAGCTGGTATTTCAACCCCTTCTGCTGGCAGCTGCTGTTCATTTTCGGAGCCTGGTTTGCACTTGGGGGCGCGCAGGAATCACGCTCGGTTATCAAATCCAGACATTTGCTGGTGGCCGGGCTGGTCTATCTGGCGTTTTCGCTGGTCATGACGATGGCGGGACGTTTTGAGACGTTCGGAGACTTGTTCCCACGTTGGATTTACGAGGCGTTCAACCCAAACGACAAAACCAATCTGGCGCCCTATCGCGTCATTCACTTTGTCATCATCGCGTTTCTCGTGACGCGCTTTTTTCCGAAGGACTGGCCGGGATTGGAATGGAAAATATTCGATCCGATGATCAAGTGCGGCCAGCAATCACTGGAAGTTTTCTGCGTCGGCGTTTTTCTGTCGTTTATCGCCCACTTCGTTTTGACGCTTAGCTCCGGATCGATCCTGGTTCAGATTATCGTCAGCGTCATTGGAATTGGGCTTTTGACCCTCGTCGCCTACTATCGGACTTGGTCAAAAAAGCAGGATAAGCCGCCCCAGCGTCCAAAGCCCGCGCCTGCTCCGGCCATCTCGTCGACGGAGACCAGCGCGGCATAGGTTGCTGCTCAGGGCAAAAAAAACAACCCGCCAGCCGCATGACTGGCGGGTTGGGAGATTTTACGAAGACTTCAAGTGTTATACGTCGAGCACGGCGACAATTCTCAGCGTGTCGCGCTCCACGATAATGACCTGATCGTTGGCCACGAAATAACGATACCCGCGCCATTCAGGATGCATTTCGATAATCACAGTTGGCACTTCAGCCACCTGCACGGTTCGCGGAATGCTCGTTCCGACATTCAGAGAGAAGTTGACGTTCGTAACCTTCGGTCCGGTCGCAATCACTTTTTCCCGGATCTGTGTGCGTTGCTCGGTCGTCATCTTCGTTTCGGACGAGGGAGCGGCGCCGACAGTTGTTTTCGACGATGGGCTCGCGGCAGCATTGGTCTTGCTGTCGGAGGCATTCGTTTTGGCATCGCCGGTCTTTTGCGCTGCATCCGGAGCAGTCTTGTCAGAACTCATCTTTCCGCTGTTTGCAGCTGGAGCCTGAGCATTTTTCCCGTTCGCACCCTCGCCGGATTTCGCGCTTCCCGCTGGGCTTTGAACCTGGGCAGAAGACCCAGCTTTCGACGGTGACTGCTCGGTTGCGCCTGAGTTTCGTTCACCAGCCGTACCGCGCTCCATTCCACCCGCTCCACCAGCCGGTGCACTGCGCTCCATCGCACCCGAGCCAGCTGCAGGCGCTGCGCCACCGGCCTTATCGCTGTTCTGCGCGGATACCGCGCCGGCACCCATGATCAGAGCCGCCGCGGCGGCGGTCGTCAAAAATATCTTTCGCATCGTGTGCATCCTCCAGATGATCGCAAACCCCTCGGGCCCTATAACGAGCCCAAAAAGCGCCTGTTCCGGAAAATCTGGAAATAAACCCGATATGCCTCAAAATCGCTCCCAGGGCCCCGCTTGCCGGGGTGGAATGAAGCGTGTATCGGTTCGCACGTAATCGGAGCGATCCACCCAAAGCCTGTTCGATCTTATGGAACAGGCGTTCTTCTGATGGATTTGATCGGGTTCGAAAATATTGTCGGGGCATAGCGCAGTCCGGTAGCGCATCTGCTTTGGGAGCAGAGGGTCGTAGGTTCGAATCCTACTGCCCCGACCAATTTACCGAATGCCTCACAATCGGAAGCCGCCTGCTCCCGCTATGCGGGCCTAGCCCAAAACGATCTCACTTTTCGTTGAAAAGCGGATGACCCACGCGATCACCGGGCTTGATGCCGAACTTTTTCGCCGTCCCCGCGATCACCTCCAAAACAGCCCGTACCGGACCACCTGACGGAATGATTTTCTCGGATTCGGTTTGAGTATTTTCAGCGATCCGTAAAATACGCCCGTTGGATTGGATGAAAATCATATCCAGCGGAATCAGCGTGTTTTTCATCCACATTGAGACATTTTGCTCGGGGTTGAAATCGAACAACATGCCCTGCCCGTCGGGCAGCTCCTTTCGGAACATCAGCCCTTTGGCCCTTTCCTCATCCGTACGCATGACTTCCACCGAAAAGACCTGGACGCCGGACTTCGTGATGATCTCAAGCGGCTGGAAATCCGCTGCGCTGACGCCCGCAAAATTGCCATCGCCAACCATCAAACAGAATGCCGCGATCATCGGAAAAGCCAGCGCACGTGCAAACGCGGAGCGGGAACGAACCGTCATCACTTTTGAACCTCACAGAAAATCCCGCTCAACCTATCGCATTTTTGAGCGACGTGGATACGTCCCGATCGGGGTGTACGGGAAGCGGATTTCACCACACGCTGGAGGCGAGCAACCCTGCGCAGATATAACATCTGGGCAGCGCTGCCCAAATGAGCGCACAGTCCCGCATTTGCGCTGCACTGATCATTGTCTTTAATGGTGGGACATAAATAAAGCTGGCGCACCATGCCTCAGCACAGCGGCCAGCGTCCAAATTCAATGAGGGGAGATACCCGGAACGCCCGTTTCAGGCTGTATTTCCGCCGCCATCATGCCCTTGGAGCCGGGCCCATAGCGAACCAGAACGTATTGTCCGGGCCGTAGCTCTGTCATGCCATAGCGACGCAGGGTCTCCATGTGCACGAAGATGTCCGGCGTGCCTTCACCGCAGGTCAGGAAGCCAAATCCCCGCAAGCGGTTGAACCACTTGACCTGAGCCCGCTCAAGACCGCTGGTCGGCGTCACGCTCGCGTGCGTACGCGGTGGCGGCAACTGTGCGGGATGGATCGCAGTGGACTCATCCATCGAGACGACCCGAAAGGCTTGATAACCCTTCGATCGCTGCAGGCACTCGACGATGATACGAGCACCTTCATACGCGGTTTGGAAACCATCGCGTCGCAGGACCGTCACATGAAGGAGTACGTCCGGCCATCCATTATCAGGAATGACGAAGCCGTAGCCCTTGGACGCATCGAACCACTTGATGACGCCGCTAACCTCGACAAGGTTCGCAGCACCGCCCTCACCTGCACCGATGAATGGGTCCTGCGCAGCGCCGCGTTCACGACCGCCTGAAAAATCCTCAGAGCCGAGAGTGCGCGATCCGGATCCGCCTGTCGCCGATCCTCCCGGCTTCTTGGACTCAAAACTGTCCGACCCCATATCCCCGGACCTCACACCAGCAAACGCGGTCAGCCCCCGCGTTATATTTCTATTCGCCCGGCGTCCTTGAGACCAAGGTCATCCCGTGCGAATCTCACGATTTAACGATAACACTCCTCCGCAACGCGCAAAGACAAAAAACAGCCATGCGGCAACCTATAAACAGCCTTGCGCAAATACGAATTGATTGGGCAGGTAACTTCCAAGATCTTCCAAGACTTCAATTTGACTTCAATTTCCCACGAAGGGACTCAGTGTCTCGCCGATATCGTGCCGAATGACGAGGTCGGCGATTTCATCCTGATCCGTGGGTTCGTTGTTGATAATCACGAGCCGCGCGCCCGAGTTCCGTGCCAGTGCCGGAAATCCCGCCGCAGGCCAAACGACGAGCGACGACCCGATAGCGATTAGAAGATCGCAATCACGCACAAGTTCCGCCGCCCGTCTCATTTCGTTTTCGGGCATCGACTGCCCGAACGATACGGTCGCTGTCTTGACCGGTTTCGCGCAAGACGAGCAGTCCGGAGCATGGCCGCTTTCCTGAAAGCGCTCGCTCACCCAATCCAGTCCAAACATCTTTCCGCAGCCGATGCAGCGGGCAAACATGGTATTGCCATGAAGTTCCACCACCTGCTCAGGCGGGATCCCGGATGCCTGGTGAAGATTGTCGATATTCTGGGTAATGACGGCCGGCACTTTGCCTGCCTTATAAAGAGCGGCCAACGCGCGATGGCCGCGTCCCGGCTTGGCGGCAGCGAACGTGGCCTCCATGGCAAAACGCCTTCGCCAAGCTTCGTCCCGCGCTTCCTGGCTCGCCACGAACTCGTCGAAAGGGATCGGCCGGTTTCGGGTCCAAAGTCCGCCGGGAGAGCGAAAGTCCGGTATTCCGCATTCCGTGGAAATGCCCGCCCCGGTAAATGGAATGATGGCCGATGCTTCGGCGATCATATCGCCGAGTTGGTCGATACCATTTCGAAGGCTGGTGGCGATCATCGCGACGTCCGTTGGGTCGGCGTCAATACACAACGAAACGTCAATCGATTTCAAGCACGCGCTGCAAAAATTGCGGCGCGCGGAAAAAACATCGAGTTATTATTGGCGACTGTCCTCGACTAAGCGGCCTTTGAGACCTGCTCGCCGATCTTGACCGGCTCTTCTTTCTTTGGCTTGACGGGCAAGCCTTGCGATTTCTTGACTGGCTTTCCGTACTGCGAAAGTTTTTCGAGCTCTGCTTCCAGCTCGGCCTGCCGGGCAGCAACCTTTTCGGCGAGCTTCTCGATCGCCTGGTCCCGCAACTCCGCGAGGTCTTCGATACTCAATGCGTCCAAATCGATCTTCGCCATCATGATCTCCATTGCCGTCACGGACGTAACGTGAACACAAACCGCAATGCAAGGAAGCGGGCCACCTTATCCACGGAACAGATGAAGCCTCGTCCTGCCCTTTGGCGCCGATCCAAGGTGCAACCAAATGGGTTTTATTGCTATCCAGTAGTCGACGAGGTTCACTCAACCATCGCGACAAGATTCTTGAGGAGATATCACCATGCGTTATCTGCACACCATGCTGCGCGTCCGCAATCTGGACGCTGCGCTCAAATTTTACGGCGATGCCATGGGGCTGAAAGAGGTCCGCCGCATCGACAACGACAAAGGCCGCTTCACTCTGGTATTCCTGTGCGCGCCGGACGATGAAACGCTGCTTAAGCAGTCGAAAGGCCGCGGCGCTCCGCTCGTCGAGCTGACTTATAACTGGGACGAGGAAAAATACGGCGAGGACCGCTATTTCGGGCACCTGGCCTATGAGGTCGACGACATCTACGCCACCTGCGAGCGACTGATGAAGCTTGGCATCACGATCAATCGGCCCCCCCGTGACGGACAGATGGCTTTCGTACGTTCGCCGGATCTGCACTCGATCGAACTGCTGCAAAAAGGCGACGCGAAGCCGCCTCAGGAGCCTTGGACGTCCATGCCTAACACGGGCCACTGGTAGGTCCCCAAACACCCAGCTAACGCCAAGGCCCTATCTGCCGCCCCTTTCACAAAAACAGCGTCCCGTTGGAGGAAATTGAGCAGGAACCATCCCCCCCGTTTTGCATTATCAATCCGACAATTCATTTTGAGGAGGAGAGGATATGGGACGCGGACTTTTGCTTTGGTTGTTGGGCGTGCCGATCCCCGTGATCATTCTGTTGTGGTTGTTCTTCGGCAGATAAGTTTCAGTACCAATCATGAAAGGCCCCGCAGCGCGGGGCCTTTTCCGTTGAGAGCCGACCAGACAAGCCCCAATGCAGGCCCGCGCCTCCGGATTTCAACTGGACCTTCTTTCTCTCAGCATGGAAGATGGCAGGATCAACGGCCGCGACAAGACGGCCTGGACGAAGCCAGAATTTTCATGGGAGAGACCACTCTGATGACGACGCGCGCCCGCCCTTTGCCCACGCCGGAAACAAAGCATTTTTGGGATGGAACGGCTGCCGGCGAGCTTCGCCTGCAACGCTGCGACGACTGCTCGAACGTGTATTTTCCACCCCGGCCGTTTTGCCCGTCATGCGCGTCGCGGCATGTCAGCGTATTTCGTGGAAGCGGCAAAGCCACGCTTTACAGCTACGTCATTCATCATCGCCCCGTTCCCGGTTTTACCCCACCCTACGCCATCGCTGTCGTGACGCTTGAAGAGGGGCCGCGAATGATGAGCAACATCGTCGGATGTCCGCAAACGCCGGAAGCGCTCGAACTTGATATGCCGCTCGAGGTGGCATTCGAGATGCTCGACGACAAAATCACCCTGCCCCTGTTTCGTCCGGCCAAGGGGTAAGACATGCGACGCAATCAGGTTGCCGTCGTCGGCGCTGCCGAAACCACCAAACTTGGCGTTGTCCCCGACATGTCGCAGATCCAGCTGCATGCCGACGCGGCTTTAAATGCCATGGCGGATGCAGGCCTGAAACCTTCCGACATCGACGGCATTGCAACGGCGGTCGAAACGCCGCAGCAGATCGCTCATTATCTTGGCATTACACCCACATGGGCAGATGGCACATCCGTCGGCGGTTGCTCCTTCATGCTGCATGTCCGGCACGCCGCCGCGGCAATCGAAGCTGGACTTTGCAAGACCGTACTCATCACCCATGGCGAAAGCGGCCGCTCGAATATCGGCCGTCCACCGCGCGTTGTTCCGCCCGACAGTCTCAACGGACAGTTCGAACAGCCGTTCGGACCGTTCGGACCGCCCAGCCTGTTTCCAATTCCCGTGCTGAGATTTATGAAAACGCACGGCATCACCCATGAGCAGATTGCGATGGTGTCTGTGGTGCAGCGCGAATGGGCGGCGCGAAATCCACGCGCGACGTTCAAGGACCCGATTACGGTCGACGATGTCCTCAATTCGCGAATGATCGCCTACCCGTTCCGCATTTTGCAGTGCTGCGTGGTGACCGACGGCGGCGGCGCTCTCATTCTGACCAGCGCCGACCGCGCAAAGGACTTCCCGCGAAAGCCGGTCTACATTCTGGGCACAGGCGAAAGCGTCGAAACGCCGATGGTAAGCCAGATGGAGACATTCGACTCCTCGCGCGCCTTCAGGGTGGCTGGCCCCACCGCATTTCGCGAGGCGGGCATTCGCCACGAGGATGTCGATCATCTGATGATCTACGACGCCTTTGCCCATCTGCCGCTGTTCGGGCTTGGCGATCTGGGCTTCATGCCCCATGCCGAGGCCGGCGAATTTATTGCCGGCCGCAACACAGCACCGGGTGGCAAGCTTCCGATGAACACCAACGGCGGCGGTCTCAGCTACATGCATTCCGGCATGTACGGAATGTACGCGCTGCAGGAAAGCGTACGTCAGATGCGGGGCATTGCGCCCGCTCAGGTCCCGAATGCGAAAATCTCGGTCTGCCACGGCGTGGGCGGCATGTTCGCAGCCAGCGGAACGATCATATTCAGCAACGAGCGCTAAACGCTTTCAGTAAATCTGCTTATCAAAACTTTCAAAGGAACCGCGAATGTCCAACCAAAAAGCGCTCGACGGAAAAGTCGTTATCGTGACCGGCGCCGGTCGTGGCATCGGGCGCGAGATCGCCCTTCTGGCCGCCGCTGAAGGAGCAAAAGTCGTTGTCAACGATCCCGGCGGCGCGGCGGACGGATCGGGAACCAGCGCAACCCCGGCTGAAGAGGTCGTCGAAGAGATCCGCAAGCGCGGCGGGATAGCGATTGCCAATTTCGAAACCGTTGCGGAAGCCATTCCTGCAAGCCGTATCGTCAAGTCGGCGATCGACAATTTCGGGAAACTGGACGGTGTGGTCAACAATGCGGGCATTTTGCGCGACGCGATCTTTCATCGCATGAGCGTCGAAGCGTTCGAATCCGTCATCAAGGTCCACTTGATGGGATCGTTTTACGTCTCGCATGCCGCCGCTCGTATTTTTCGCGAACAGGAGAGCGGTTCGTTCGTCCACTTTACATCGACATCGGGCTTGATTGGAAATTTCGGTCAGGCCAACTACGCAGCAGCCAAGCTCGGAATTGTCGGACTATCGAAATCCATCGCGCTCGACATGAACCGATTCAATGTCCGCTCCAATTGCGTCTCGCCTTTTGCGTGGAGCCGCCTGATCGGCACGATCCCGACCGAAAGCGAAGAGGAAAAAGCCCGCGTTGCGAGAATGCAGCAGATGGGGCCGGAGAAAATCGCGCCGCTGTCGGCCTTCCTGCTGACCGACGCGGCAAAGGATGTCACCGGCCAGATATTCGCGGTTCGCATGAACGAGATTTTTCTGATGGGCCAATCCCGACCAGTGCGTTCGGTTCAACGCGACGGCGGCTGGACATGCGAAACGCTTGCCAACCACGCCATGCCAGCGCTCAAGCCATCTTTCTACAAGCTCGACCGATCCGCGGACATCTTTTCGTGGGATGCCATCTGAGCGTCGAGCCCGGCGCGCGAATTTGACAATCAGGTATCGAGGAAACGCGGCACACGTTTTTCCAAATTCGCGCGGACTGCTTCGGTCTGGTTGGGTTGCCCCATCAATCGCATTTGCTCGACGGATTCCGCCAGCAGCGCGGGTGCCGGATCGCGCGTGAGATTGTCTAAAAGCCGCTTGGCGGCCCGGATCGCATCCGGACTTTTGTTTGCGATCTCTCGGGCGGTCTCCAGGGCCGCTTGCCTCGGATCATCACAGATGCGCGTCGCAAGGCCGTAGCTCAACGCCTCCTGCGCCGAAAAAATTCGGCCTGTAAATGTCAGATCGCGGAGGATGTCGTCGCGAACGAGGCTCGCCAAAATCGGCGTGCCGGCCATGTCGGGCACCAGACCCCATTTGATTTCCATGATCGACATGCGCGCGTCCGGCGCCAGAAACCGCATATCCGCCCCCAGCGCCAGCTGAAATCCACCACCGAAGGCGACACCATGCACGGCAGCAATCACCGGCACGGGAAGCTGCCTCCAACCCCAAACGGCTTGCTGTGAGTGATTGGCTATCCCATGCGTGCGCGGCGCGAGGTCACGTTTTCCACCTCCGGCGATACCATTTCCCCCATCCTCCTTCATGGATGCGAAGCGGCTCATGTCGAGACCGGCGCAAAAGGCCCGCCCTTCCCCGGACAGGACAACAGCACGCAGACCCTTTTCCGTGTTCAAGCGTGCGGCGGTGTCGATAAGCGCGTCGAACATTGCTGCATCAAGAGCATTCATCTTGTCCGCGCGGACAAGCCGAACGTCGGCCACACCATCGGATATCGACACGGAAACACGATCGGTCATCGAGATTTTCTCCCCTCAGAAATTCGCTCTGCCTTGGCAAGCGTTTCAGGTTGTTCGCCGGTATCACTCGCGGCCGCGAGTTATTCCGGTTGGCCGTGGCTGCCTGAATGTTAACGTAAACGGTCGAGCGCGCCAAAGTGATTGGCTTGAGGCTGTCCGGACCAGGGAACATGGCGTAGCTTCATCGGTTGGTGGGCCTGTAAAGCTGTGCAAGGGAGCACGTCATGCGTTTGCCGGGTGTCGCGATCATCATCGCTCTTGGAATTTTCGCGATCATCGCATCGCCGGTCATGGCGGATGACGGCAGCTTCTGGGTCGTCGGCAGCGCCGCCAAGGGATGCTGGGTCGTCGAACAGAACCCTGTCGTTGACGGCGAGATCGAGTTCTCTGACGGCCCCTACCGATCCATGGATGATGCGAAACTTGCCATGACGACGATCAGCATCTGCAAGAAATGACCCTGCTCACCCTTCCGCCGGATTTATAAATTCGGCCCGATCGATACAATTTTAGCAATCCACTGAACGGGACGGCAAAAGTCCTCTGAGAGAGTGCCCCATAGAATTGGTGGGCAAGCTCATGACTGAAGTTGAATTCGAATATTTGCTGGAAGCCGTCAGCACTGAAATGAGCGCGGGGCGTGCCCGTGGCCTTTTGGACGACGATTACAACGAGCTTTTCGAAAATGCCCCGCAAGCGGCCAATGACAACGCTCAATCATGGCCTTTCCTGCCGTTTCCCCCCGGCTGGACCGCTTCCTGCTGAGCTCGGCAGGCAACACACGTATATTTTCCGCCCGTAAGACTCGCTGAAGCACGCCGCATCGGTTGATGCTTGGTGACAAAAGCATTGCTGATTTGAGATGATCAATTAAGTTTTCATTGATCATAATTTCAGCGAGGCTCTCCGATGTATACCCCCCGCCTTCTTGCCGGCCGCAATATTCTCGTGACAGGAGGCGGCACGGGTCTCGGCAAGGCCATGGCGGCGCGTTTCCTCAGCCTCGGCGCGGACGTTCACATTTGCGGACGTCGCAAGAGCGTGTGCGACGATACCGCTGCAGAACTCATCAAATCCCAGGACGTAAAAGGCTCAGCCGGCGGCAAAGTCATCAGCCATGGCGTGGACATTCGCGATGCGGCCGCCGTGGACGCGATGATCGAAACGATCTTCGCCGACAAACCGCTCACCGACCTTGTGAACAACGCTGCCGGAAATTTCATCTCGCGCACCCAGGATCTGACATCGCGAGGGTTCGACGCCGTGGCAAACACGGTGATGCACGGCACGTTTTATGTCACCCACGCAGTCGGACGGCGTTGGATTTCCGGGAATCATCGCGGCAATGTCGTCTCGATCATCGTGACATGGGTGCGCAATGGCAGCCCCTACGTCGTGCCTTCCGCCATGAGCAAATCCGCCATTCACGCCATGACAATGTCACTCGCAACCGAATGGGGGCGCTACCGCATACGGCTCAATGCGATAGCACCTGGCGAAATTCCGACGGAAGGCATGAGCAAGCGCATCAAACCGGGCGACGAAGCCGGTGCGCGGACCATCGCCAACAATCCGATGGAGCGCGTGGGACGAATGGACGAGCTGGAAAACCTCGCGGTTTTTCTGATTTCCGGCGGTTGCGACTGGATCAACGGAGAAACAATCGCCATGGACGGCGCGCAGGCGCTGGCAATGGGCGGCAATTTCTACGCCCTGCGCGACTGGACCGATGCGGATTGGAATTCCGCGCGCGACTCCATCAAGGCACAAAATGCCAAGGACAAAGCCGCGCGCGGTTAAGCTGCGGCCAGTCTCACGTTACGAACAATACCTCACGCGCCGAATTCGCCAACCGTGACGCGTCATCACCCGACGGCGCACCTGATAGCAAATCGGCACTTCGTCATAATACGAGGAATACGGCTGATAACCGTAGCCATAGGGATAAAAACCAAACCCGTGAAAGTGGTGATGGCCATGAAATCCGCCGCCATGAAAGCCGCGCGCGAAGCTTTCCGATGCCACGGCGCAAGTGCCGATCGTTACAGCCGCAAACGCGATCATTATTTTTCTTAACATTTCCACTCCTTGCTTGCAGGCAGCGTTTCAACGGCAAGTGCAGCCGTACTTTAGCATCAAATGTGCGCCTTTAGTCCCTAATACTGTCGCCAAGCCGCTGATAACAAAAATCCGCTGCGCCGTCTCTCGGGCCCTTTGCTTCTATCTTAGCCAAAGTCGCACCTGCATAGCACCCGCAAAATGCGTCTCGAATTTTAGCCGCAGGATAATCGGTATCCTCGGGATGAAATTCTTTTACGCACTTATTTTCTGTCGTTTTCCTCAACCGTTGGTCGTCCGACATTTTTTGAGTGACGGTCATTCTTGTTATGCAAGCTTCACTGGCAGCACGCGTTTTTTCGGCAAAACTGTCAGGAATTTTGCCGACAGCAATTGCCTCGTTTTCAGCACCATTCGTTACATCCGCCAATCCGCGCCCAACGCAAAGGCAAAACGCACCAAGCTCCGTAGTAGAAAGCGTTTCGTTTTCCTTGGCCGCTCGCCGTTGTTTCAAGCAACCAGTGTAAAACCCTCCCACAAAACCATTACGTTCCTCACCATCGTGAAGCAAAGGAAGCGATGTTTGTTGGGCGAAAGCCTGGGTAGCAAACATCATTCCGATCAACAAAAAGCTCTGAGCGACAAGCAACCTCAAAAACACTTCCTAACTCCATCAAAAGCTGCACACGACAGGCGTATCATCCAAAGTCATTTTGGGGCAAGTTCACCGTACCAATAGGCAGCGGACACTCCGCCATCCATCAGGATGTCGCTGCCCGTGATGAACGCACCGTCGGGTCCCATCAACAGCGCGCCGACTGCCCCAACCTCGTCGGGGGTACCGCCGCGACCAGCTGGGGATAGTTCAATCATGCGCCGATAGCCGGCACCCCGGGGGCCGGTCAATTCGTCCTTCGCAAGCGGCGTAAAGATTATGCCCGGGCTGATCGTGTTGACCCGCGCACCACGCTTGCCCCAACGTACCGCTTCGGCCACCACCCGCAGCGCATTTCCCCGTTTGGATATCTGATAAGCATGGAGCGAATCCACGATCTGGTCCGGCTGGAGCATGGGCAGCGCGAGCAGCTGGTCGGCGGGCGTTGTCGCGAGCGCCGCGTTTTGCTCGACAGTCAGCGGCGGCAACCGGTGCCCTGACATCGATGCAATCACAACGCCAGCGCCGCCGGATGCGATGACCTTGCCGAACTCCTCAAGCACAAGTGCGGTGCCGTAGAGATCGACCGCGAGGATCGTCGCCGGTTGAGCCTGCGTCGGAGAAACGCCGGCGGCGTGGATGACGCCCGTGATGTCATCGAGAGCCGTGGCCTTTCGAACCAGCGCCGCGATCGACTCGCGGGAGGACACGTCTACGACCGATGTGCTCACGTCAAAGCCCGCATCGCTGAGAACCTTCGCAGCCGCTTCAGCATTCTCCAGACGCAAGTCGGCGAGCAATACATGCTTTCCAGCGCTGACACGCCGCGCAATCGCCTGACCGATTGATCCGGCACCGATAACGACGACGACCTGGGTCATGGCAATTCCTCTGCAGACGAAAATATCCACGCGTTCACGGATGCGTTCCCTGCGGCGGGCGATGAATCTTGTCTGAGATTAAAGCTTTTCGAAGTTTGCCACTTCGAAGGAAAGCCGAACGCAATCAAATCGATTTTTGAGATTGTGGCGCTCCCTAGCGGAATCGAACCGCTCTCTCCACCGTGAAAGGGTGGCGTCCTAACCGATAGACGAAGGGAGCAAAACGGTGGCCCGGCCACGGCGATAAAGAAGCCGCGCGGATCGTTCTACGTTTTAGTCACATCAAAAACCGCTTAAACATCAGAAACTTAAGGGATAATTTCCCTTGCCCCCGATTTCGTCGGCGCGATGTGGCGCAACGTATAATCACGTTTCAGCGGCGCGGCAAGCTCTCTTGGCTGCCCCTGATATTCATTTCCCATCGGGGGTAGGACCGCGGCCTGCCCGTGGGAAAGTCGCAAAACCGCGCGACAGCACATTCGCGTCGCGCCATGCTGTCTTCCTAGTGAAGGCCGGGAGAAGTCTCATGGCGCGGCGTCTGATCGACATATCCGTTTCGTTGCAGAATGACATTCCTGCCGACCCGCCGGGCAATCACCCCACCATCCAGTACATCGACCATCAACAAGGCCTGCCGCGCATGCTGCAGTTCTTCGACGGGCTGAAAGTCGAAGATCTTCCCGATGGTCAGGGTTGGGCGGTGGAGCAGATTAATCTGTCCACGCATAACGGAACGCATCTCGATGCGCCGTGGCATTTCCATCCGACGATGAATTGCGGCGAACGAGCCTGGACCATCGACGAAGTGCCGCTGGAATGGTGCCTGCAACCCGGCGTGAAACTGGATTTTCGCCGATTTCCGAATGGCTATGTCGTCACCGCGGCCGATGTCGAGGTGGAATTGAAGCGCATCGGACACGACCTAAAGCCGCTAGAGATCGTCGTGGTCAACACCAGCGCCGGCACGAGATACGGCGAGAAGGATTACGTCGTTTCAGGTTGCGGCATGGGTTATGCAGCAACGATGTATCTGCTCGAACGCGGCGTCCGCCTGACCGGCACCGACGGCTGGAGCTGGGACGCGCCCTTCGTGTACACCGCCCAAAAATATGCCGCGACGAAAGACGCCAGCCTGATCTGGGAGGGTCACAAGGCGGGCCGTCATATCGGCTACTGCCATCTTGAGAAGCTTCACAACCTCGAACAGCTGCCTGCAACCGGATTCACGGTGTCATGCTTTCCCGTCAAGATCGCACAGGCTTCCGCGGGATGGACCCGCGCGGTTGCGATCATCGAGGATTAGAGCACGAGTGGTATTGCGGGCTGGAAAAGCGGCATTCCGCTTTTGCTGGTGATCCTCTAGAGTATCTTGAGTGACGTCAGCGCGAACCGGTGGCATGGAGATTTCCGATGACCCTTCCCGACGAGATCACGCGCCTGCAATCGAAAATGACCGGAGCTGTTCACGATCATTGGAAGGCATTCCTGATTGAGGGCATCGTGCTGGTCGTCCTCGGTATCGCGGCGATCGTCGTGCCGCCGCTGGCCAGCCTCGCGATCACAATCTTTCTTGGCTGGATGTTTCTTGCCAGTGGGATCATCCAATTCATTCTGACGTTTTCAGCGCGCCAGTTGCCGGGATTCGGATGGTCGTTGTTCTCGGCGATCCTGGCCGCCGCAGCAGGTCTCGTGCTGCTGTTTTGGCCGGTTCAAGGGACGTTGTCGCTCACCATCATCGTCAGCGTTTATTTCGTGATGGAGGGTGTCGCGACGATCATGTACGCGCTCAGCCATCGCAAAGAAATGTCCGCGCGTTGGGGCTGGCTCGTCGCTGCGGGTCTCGCCGACCTGCTGGTGGCCGGGATCATCATTACCGGACTGCCCGGTTCGGCCACATGGGCCATCGGCCTTCTTGTCGGCATCAACCTTGTGTTCGGCGGCATATCGCTCATCAGCATGGCGCTGGCCGCCCGCCAGAGCTGACACGCCTGCAGGCGCGCTTTCCGGGCGGCCTGCTCTCCCCGCGCAGAAAGATCCGCCCCCTAGCAGCCGCGGCAAATGCTCTTGATCTTGCGGTCAAGTTCGCGATCGGCCGCGTTCGGCCCGAGCTGTCCGCCATTGTCCTTTTCGACGGCGGAGACCTCTGCCTTGGTGGGCTGACGGTGCCCGATTGGCGCACTGGGTATACCTGCCGTTTTGTCGTCGTCCGGTTCGTCGCGGCCGGGTTGCTTTGCGCGACGGCCATGGTCCCGCCTGCCAACGAGAGCAAAACAATTATGGTGATCAGCCGCGACATTTGCATCTCCCGAAATTGCGGTCACTGCCTTGGAACGATGAGCGGATCCGTTATCGAAATTTCGAGACGAAATTATACTCTACTCTCGCATGCCCGCACCAAGCTCGAACGAAAAAATACCACCACGTTTTCGTGATTTCATCGCAACTCGCGCAGAGACCTCGGATCCGCGCGACTGTACGGCTTGAGCCGGGATGTTGCACAAAGCACTCCGCACACTCAGCCGAAAACCGAGGCTTCCGTCCCACATGATCGACACGCATCACTCCGGCGGATAGGTATGCACCTCGCCGCAATAATCCATGATGCGGTACTGCTGCGCGGATTGCCCCGCACGCGTTCGCGACAATATTCCGGCCCTATCGGCGACTTTCCATGTCCGCCCGGAATGTCGAGCACATAATCCGGCTGACACAGCCCCGAGACATTCCCACGCAGCGAACGGACCAGCGCCTGCCCTGCTTCGATCGTCGTTCGCAAATGCGCGGTGCCGGGCGCCAGATCGCCGTGATGAAGATAATACGGTTTGATCCTGCATTCGACGAAGGTGCGCATCAAAGCCTCGAGCGTCGATGCATCGTCATTGACGCCACGTAGCAGAACCGACTGGCTGACCATGGGAATGCCGGCATCGACGATCGACGCACATGCGGCGCGCGCTTTCGCGCTGAATTCGCGCGGATGATTGGCGTGAAGCGCAACCCAGACCGTTGCATCGGACACTCGCAAGGCATCGAGCGTCTCGCGCGTGATACGCGTGGGATCTGCAACGGGCACGCGGGTATGAATGCGTATGATCTTGACGTGATCGATGGCGGCCAGGTCGCGCATGATTTCAGCGAGCCGTCGCGGCGACAGCATCAGAGGGTCACCGCCCGTCAGGATCACCTCCCATATCCGTGGGTTCGCACGGATATATCCAAGCGCATCGCTGTAGGCATCCGGCGACAATGCCGTTTCCTTGCCCGGCCCCACCATTTCACGCCGAAAGCAGAAGCGGCAGTAAACCGCGCAAACGTGGACCAGTTTGAAAAGCACCCGATCCGGATAGCGATGAACGATACCGGGCACCGGTGTGTGAGCGTGATCACCGATGGGATCGGGATGTTCATCCGCCGTCTGCGTCAGCTCGTGGCGCGTGGGAATGTATTGGCGCGCAATCGGATCGTCGGGATCAGATGGGTCGATCAAGGCGGCAACGTCGGGCGTGACAGCAATGGCGTATCGTTCGGCAACCCGGATGATTTCAGAGAGCTCGGCGAAGGGTATCAAGCCCTGATCAACAAGGTCGTTGGCGCTCTTCAGGGTGGTGGCGAGTGCATCCAACTTCACGCGACACGCTCCGGCGGCGTCCACACCACTTGATCGACGCGCTGTGCTCCGGCAGCCAGCATGACCAACCGGTCGAACCCCAGCGCGACGCCGCTAGACGGCGGCATCTGCGCCACGGCGGCGATAAAGTCTTCATCGATCGGATAACGTTCGCCGTAGCGGCGTTCCTTCTCGTCCATCGCCTGCACGAACCTTTCGCGTTGCTCCCGCGCATCGGTCAGTTCGGCGAAGCCATTCGCCAGTTCGACGCCGCATGCGTAGATCTCGAATCTTCGGCAACGCGCGGATCCGATGGCTTGACGCGCGCAAGTGCGGCCTCCGGCGCCGGATAGTCGTAAAGCACGGTCAGCCTGTCCGCGCCCGAGCGCGGGTTCGATGTCTCCGACCAGCACCTTGCTGAAAATATCCGACCACGTGTCATCGTCGGCGATCCGCGTGCGCGCTGATGCGGCGGTCGCGAGCGCCCCGCGATCCGGAACGCCGCCAACGACCGTCGACAACAGATCGATGCCGGCGAGGCGTTCGAATGCGTCCGCCACTGTCAACCATTCCGGTGAAGCAGATGGATCCGCGGTTTTGCCTCGAAACGAAAACTCGCCAATTCCCGTCGTGCGCGCAGCCTCCGCGATCAGGGCCACACAGTCGCCGATCACGGCCTCATAGGATGCGCCCGCGCGATACCATTCCAGCATCGTGAATTCCGGAAGGTGCAGATCCCCGCGCTCGCGATCGCGAAACACACGTGCGAATTCAACGATCTTCTCCTCGCCCGCCGCCAGCAACTTCTTGCAGGCGAATTCGGGCGAGGTCCGAAAATAGCGTGTCACGCGTTCGCCCGATGGCAAAACGATCTGAGCCGCCGGGGCATGTAGATGGGTCTCATTTCCGGGCGAAACCTGCAGCACACCGGTCTCCACCTCTACGAAGCCCTGCTGCTCGAACCAGGCACGCAGAGCCCGGGTTACGGCGCGTCTTGCCTGCAAGAACGGCCTCCGGTCCTTGTAATTCTCCGGAGACCACCAGATCGCAGAGGTGTCGGTCATGTTCGTCCGTATTGGCGGGTGTGGCGTCAGGCTTCGCTCGAGGGACTCTCGTTCCGAGTTGAATCACCGTCGCGCTCTATGGTTTTGTTTTGACGCGTTTTCTCAACGCGAACCAGTACCCACCACCGGATCAAGTCCGGTGGCATGCTTCGCTCGAAAACGCTATAAAAGGAGTTCCGGAGCAAAACCACACAAGAATCAAGGGTTTCTGTGATCCTTCAAACCTGTCGAGGCGCTGGTGGGGTGAATCTACGTCACACACGCCATGGATTCGGGCTATTGGCCGCAAAAAGCTGGCGTCTGAGCGCCAAATCAGTATGTTGCGGCCCGAAACTGCTTCGTACGCTATCGGGGGTTTGGCCCGTGGCTCAAGTCTTGAATGTTAGGAAATATCCGTGAGAGTTATCGCAAGTTCTATTCGTAAGGGCAACGTGCTCGATATGGACGGCAAGTTATATGTGGTTCTGACCGCCGAAAACATCCATCCCGGCAAAGGAACTCCGGTCAGCCAGATCGAAATGCGCCGCATCAGCGATGGCGTGAAAGTTTCGGAACGCTTCAAGACCACGGATCAAGTCGAACGCGCCACGATCGAAGATCGCGACTACAATTTTCTCTATTCGGATGGCGATGGCTTTCACTTCATGAATGCCGAGACCTTCGATCAGGTTCTGGTTTCGAAAGATGTGGTCGGCTCGTCCGCGCCCTATCTTCAGGAGAACATGACGGTCAAGCTTTCGATGCACGATGTGAACCCGGTCGCGATTACCCTGCCCCAACGCACCGTGCTTGAGGTCGTAGACACCGAGCCGGTCACCAAAGGCCAGACGGCTTCATCCTCGTACAAGCCCGCGATCCTGTCCAACGGCGTCCGCAGCGCTGTGCCACCGCATGTCGGTATCGGTACCCGGATCGTCGTCCTGACCGAGGACGGATCCTACGTCGAGCGCGCCAAGGATTAAGTTCAAGGACTATAGCCGAGACCGTGGTGATAACGATTTGACCGGTGGAAATGCGCAATTGAAATCAGCGGCCACCGGTTCTTCACACAGGCGGCGACTGACTTTGACACTAGCGGCCGTGGCATGGTTCGGAGGCCACGGTCTTATCGTCGGCCCGGCAATCGCCAGTGAATTCAGAACGCCTGCGGTTACGATCGTCAAACCGGATTGGCGTGCCGCGCAAGATCAGCTCAGAACCGAAATCAATGCGCGTCCGGAGATCGCCGGTGTTGTGACCCTGTCGGGAGCACGCCGCCTGCCCCCTGGCGATCCGAGACGACGGCCTGCATTCATCCAGCTGAATGCCATCTCATCACAGTTCTTTCCGAACATCGGCCAAAGCCCTGTGCCGGTTCTCGTGCCGTTCGATTTTGTCGAATTCGCCAGCAACCGGATGATTGGCGGACCGACGGATCTCTCGGCCTCGCATTATCAAGCGGGATTCCGGACAGAGATGTTCGATGCTGGGCCAGCCGGCTACGACGCGGTCTTCTCGCTCGATCCGGTTGTCTCCGATGACCTCCCGCACCGCGTCTTCAACAAACCCGTCGAAGTTCAAATCACTGGCTCGCTGCTGATTTACGACATCAAAGATGCGCGCGGCGGCAAAGGTGAGCCGGTCAAAGCGCTAGCCAATCAGTTCCCGGATTTGCGGCGTATCGTCCGCGAAGGATCTGTCCGCTACGCCTTCACGCGCTTCGGCGTTCCTTATGTGGTTTCGATCCAGTGTCTGGACAGCGTGCCGTTACGCAATCGCCTCGCCTGCCGCGACGCATCCGCGGTGGCCGAGCGATTTCTCAAAACGCTCCGGATCAACGGCGGCGGCAAACGGCGCACGCGACCTGAGCTCGAATCCGTTTCTGTGTCACGTCCGACGGATGTTTCGCCCGACTTCACATTTCGCGCTCCCGGCGACATCATCACGGCAAGCGGCTATCACGAGCAAGGCGGGCGCGCAGATCCGACCGCGTATGCGCAAATTCGCTTTCCGATGCAGGAAGCCCCCGCCTATGCCAATTCGCAATCCTTCCTGAATTGGGGCGATTGCAATTTTACTGGCCGTACGGCGTCCCCTCGATCGAAAGGCGGCAGCTATCGCTGCAAGCGCAACGATAAGCCGCTGGTGTTCGACGAATCCGCAAGCGAAAACTACAGCTATCCATGGCAAGACAATTTTTGCGAAACGCGCGGTTTCGAAGTCGGACAGTGCGCTAACGGGTTCGGGCATCAGGGTCAGGATATTCGCCCTTCATCGTGCCCGTTGCGCAACGATGGAGCCGACCGATGTGAAGCCAATCGCTATAACGTTGTCGCAGCCCGCGATGGCGTGATCATACGCGCATCAAAACAACAGGCAGCATTGCTCCTTGTCGACACCCCGACCGATCATGTGCGATTTCGCTACATGCATATGAACCCCGGCCAGATGGATTCCGACGGCGTATTGCATGGACGGCGCGTGAGCGAGGGCGAAAAAATCGGCGTGGTTTCCAATTTTCAGGATTACCCCGGCGGCACGACCACCCACCTGCATTTTGACCTTCAGGTGTTCACACCGGACGGCTGGTTATGGGTCAATCCCTATGTCACTCTGGTGTCCGCTTACGAGCGCCTGCTTGGCGCGCGGGGCACGGAAATCGTGCCGGAGCCCGCGGTTTCCTCGGCGGTTGCTCATGCCACCTCCGACGAAAAAACCAGACCCGGAACGTCGGCCGAAGGCGGTATCCAGTAAGCCTGTCCGCTTTGGTGATTCAATCCCAAGCGAAAGCGCTCTAGACTGCGGTCCATGGACCGGATCGATTCTCGAGAACTGTCACGCCGCGCCCTGCTCCAGATGAGCGCAGGCGCAGCGGCCTTGTTCGCATGTTCTTCCCACGCAAAAGCAGCGCCGCCCGGCTTCGATCAATGGCGCGAGGCATTTCGCGCGAAGGCGCTGGCGCGTGGCGTATCGAACGAAACCTTTACACGCGTGATGGGCCGGATCGAACCGGACATGAGCGTGTTCGCGCAGATGCGCAATCAACCCGAATTCAACGAACAGACGTGGCAATACATCAACCGCCGCGTTTCGGACTGGCGCATTATCGCCGGGAAGGACGCGCTGCAAAAGAACGCTGCCGTCTTCTCGCGTATCGAGCGGGACTTCGGCGTCGAGCGCGGAACGCTGCTGGCGTTATGGGGCGTCGAAAGCGCATTCGGCGACCCGCTGGTGCAACAAAATCATATGCGACCGGTGTTTCCCTCGCTGGCGGCGCTGGCGTGGAACGAGCCCCGCCGCAAAGCTTATTGGGAAACCGAACTCATCAACGCGCTTCGGATCGTGCAGAAGGGTTGGGGGACGCCGGACGAGATGCGTGGGTCTTGGGCAGGCGCCATGGGACATACCCAATGGATGCCGGAAGTTTGGCTCAACGTCGGGTTCGACTATGACGGTGACGGGCGCGTGTCGCCCTTCGGCAAGCCTGACGATGCACTGGGATCAACCGCACGCTATCTCGTCAATCGCGGGAAATATCGTCGCAACGAGCATTGGGGATACGAGGTCAAAGCTGCTGCCGCGAACGCAACGGGCAGCCGGACTTATGAGGCTTGGTCAGCTGCGGGCATTACGCGCGCCGATGGACAAGCTTTCCCGCAGCCAAATGCAACGGCGCAACTATGGATACCCGTGCCGGGTGGCCCTGCATTTCTGCTCGGCCCAAATTTTTATGCGGTCCGCAGCTACAACCCCTCCATGAACTACGCGCTGGCGATCGTTCATCTCGGAGATCGTATTCTGGGCGGCCCTCCGTTCATTCAGCCATTTCCCGGCTCCGAACGCGCGCTCACGCTCGCTGAAGTACAGGAGATGCAAACCCGCCTCACCCGCTCCGGCTTCGACACCGGAGGCACTGACGGTCGCGTCGGCAACGACACCATGAAAGCGATCAAGGACTACCAAATCAAGGCCGGACTGACACCCGCAGACGGTTATGGCGGGTTGAAGGTGCTTGCCCGGTTGCGGCAAGGTTCGTGAAAACTGCGGCTGATCTCTCAGAGAGATATTTGAGCGCTGTATCAAAATCAAATTTACCGAATGATCGCTGGTCCCTGATCGGGAACGGCCACATCGCTCACACGGAATTGGACGCGCTCGGTCCCCTGCCAGCGGTCCACCGCCAACGAGCCCGCGACGTGAAGCGGCTGTCCGCGATTTTCCAGCAGTGCGTTGCCGAGCTTCTGTCCTATTGAGCGGAATGCAATTCCATTGACGATCGACCCATCGCCGGCTTTCAACCTAACGCGCAAGTGCGCTTGTCCGACTTCCTCTGCATAAACCAGTTGATGAGACGGCAGGGCAACAATCGGCTCTGGATTGCCGCTGCCATACGGCGAGGCACGGTTTAACATCGCAACGAATTCCGGGGTGACAGCGCGCGCGCTTACCGCGCCATCGATCAAGAGTTCATTGATGTGCCGTGACTTCGCGACATCCTCGGCGAGAGCAGTTTCAATATAGGCCCGGAACTCGGCGAGACGCTCCTTCTTGAGGGTAATGCCGGCCGCCATGGCATGGCCACCTCCCTTTTGCAGGATGCCATCATGAACCGCCCGCCTCACTGCCTTGCCAAGATCGACGCCGGAGATGGAGCGCCCCGAACCCGTACCCGTACCACCCGGCTCAAGCGCGATTGCAAATGCAGGGCGCGCAAATTTTTCCTTTAGCCGCGAGGCGACGAGCCCCACGACGCCGGGATGCCAGCCCTCCGACGCAGTTACGATCACCGCGCCTTTATCCTCGATGCCGAGCGACGCCAAGGCTTCTCCTTCAGCTTCCGCCTCAGCCTTTTGCTCGATCAACCGGCGCTCCTGGTTGAGGCGGTCAAGCTCGGCGGCAATGCTCGCGGCCTTCGAAATATCACCTTCGAGCAACAACCTGACGCCCAGATCGGCCTGACCGATGCGCCCGCCTGCGTTGATGCGAGGACCCAGCATGAAACCAAGGTGCCACGCTTCAGGAGGACCGTTCAGCCGCGCGACGTCCATCAATGCAGTATGCCCGATGTGTTCGCGCCGGCGCAGCGCAATGAGCCCCTTGGCAACAAACGCGCGATTCAAACCAACCAACGACGCCACATCCGCCACGGTGCCCAACGCGACGTGATGCAATTGACCGAGCAGGTCCGGTTCGGGACGCGCGTCGGTCCAGAAGCCCCGCGCGCGCAACTCCCTGTTCACCGCGACCAGCGTGACGAGAACCAGCCCAACTGCCGCTAAATGCCCCAGCCCGGAGAGGTCGTCCGGCCGGTTGGGATTGACCAGCGCATCGACCACAGGAAGTTCGTCGCCGGTTTGGTGATGGTCGATGACCACGATGCCCATCCCGAGCCGCTTGGCCTCGACGAAAGGCTCAAAGCTGGTCGTGCCGCAATCGACGGTAATGAGCAACGTCGCGCCCTTTGCGGCGAGTTTTTGCACCGCTTCCACGTTGGGGCCGTAGCCCTCAAAAATACGATCCGGAATATGGATCAGCGGATCGAGCCCGCAGTGCCGCAGATGCCAGGCAAGCAATGCGGACGACGTCGCGCCGTCCACATCGTAATCGCCGAAGATCGCAACCTGCTCGCCCCTGCTGGCTGCATCGGCAATGCGCTTTGCCGCGACCTCCATCTGCGTCACGCTGTAGGGGTCCGGCAGCAATTTGCGGATTGTCGGGTCGAGAAAATCCTCGACCGCATCGATTTCGACGCCGCGCCCCGCGAGCACCCGCGCCAGCATTTCCGGCAACTGATATCGTTGCGAGATCGCCAGAGCCTTGGCGGCGCCGCGCGGATCGAGACGGTCGCGCCACAAACGGCCAGTCGCCGAATGCGCGACCCCAAGAAAGGCGACCGGCGCTTCGACAGGCAAGGCCGAGGGAGAAATTGTCATGAGGCCGGGACCATTCTACGCGCTTGCCCTGTCGTCAAAACCGTGGGTGACGTGATGCGAAATCGGCGCGGCTTTTTGAAAGCCAAATTCAACAACCAAGCCGATCGGCCAGATCGTCGAGATCCGCGACCACCATAGTCCACGCGTCATCGGCTTCGAAATCCCTGTTCTGATGCGGCCCGTATTCGGTCGGACGCGGAACGAAACATGTCGCCAGACCACATGCCTTGGCTCCCTTGAGATCCGCGTTATGGGCCGCAACCAGCATGACCTCGCCCGGTTCGAGGCCAAGCAGCCGCGCGGAGCCAAGGTAGGTCTCGGGATCCGGTTTGTAATGCTGAAAGACCTCGGCGCTCAGAACGAGATCCCATGGCAACCCGGCATGCTTGGCCATGTCGACCAACAGCGCGACATTCCCGTTGGAAAGCGGGCCGATTGTGAATTTCGTTTTCAACCGGGTTAGGCCCGAAACGCTATCCGGCCACGGCTTCAGCCGATGCCAACCGGCGTTGAGATAATCCAGATCGGTCTCGCTCAACCCCTTAATGGGGAGACTTTCGACCAGCCTCTCCAACGATTGCCGATGCAGAGCATCGAGATTGACGAAGCCGCGTTCTGGATGATTGCGCACCTCGTCCATCGAAGGGAAATATGCCCCACGCCACGCGTCGACCAGAGCTGTCCAATCGCCGACGGCACCTTGGGCCTGCGCCCATCCGGTGAAATCCGCGATCAGGCTGCCGCGCCAGTCGACGACGGTGCCGAACACATCGAACAGCAGGGCCTTGACGCCGTGGAAAGGTTGCAGGGCCGGCACGTCGGATCTCCGCGAGTTATGAAAGGCTTTTCCGATACTGAATAAAATCGGTCCTCTCGGCCAGCTTTTCGTAGAGCAGCTGCGCCTGACTGTTAGCGCTCTGTGTTGTCCAATAGAGCCGACTTGCGCCAGCGTCGGCTGCAGCCGCTTCGACCGCGCCGATCAGCGCACGGCCTACGCCGTGTCCCCGCACGGCTTGAGACACGAATAGATCTTCAAGATAGCAATAGCACTCGGGCGCCCATGTGGAGCGATGCAGCAGGTAGTGCGCCAGCCCGACCAGATGCCCATCGATTTCAGCGACAAGCGCATGAATTGGCTCGATCGGATCGAGAAAGCGTCTCCATGTGGCGTCGGTGACATCCGGCGCCAGAAGCGTCTTGTAGAAGTCGAGATAGCCTTGCCAGAGCGGCTCCCATTCCGCGCGATCGGCATCGGTGACACGCCGCACGTTGAGAATGCCGCCCATGAAATCCTCAATCGAGGTGGAATTTATCGAACTGCCTGTGCTCGGCCTTGATGTAGCGAACTGTCCCGGTGACGGAGCGCATCACCACGGTCTCGGTTTCGATGACGTCTTTCCGGAATTTAACGCCGGACAACAGCGAACCGTCGGTCACGCCGGTTGCGGCAAAGAGACAGTCGCCTTTGGCGAGATCTTCGATGCCGTAGATCATGCGCGGATCCTTGATGCCCATTTTCAAGGCGCGCTCGCGTTTTTCTTCCGTATCGAGAATGAGACGGCACTGCATCTGACCGCCGATGCAGCGCAGTGCGGCTGCGGCCAGCACGCCCTCGGGCGCGCCGCCGGTGCCGATATAGATATCCACGCCGGTGTTATGAGGGTCAGCGGTATGGATCACGCCGGCGACATCGCCATCGGTGATGAGACGCACAGCAGCACCCGTGCTGCGAACGCCGGTAATGATGTCGGCGTGACGAGGCCGGTCCAGCACCAACGCGGTGATCGCGGACGGCGCAACACCCTTGGCCTTGGCCAACCGCCGAATATTGTCGGCGGGAGACGCATCGAGCTCCACCACTCCCTTGGCGTAGCCGGGGCCCACCGCGATTTTCTGCATATAGACGTCCGGCGCGTTGAGAAGCGTTCCGCCCTCCGCCATCGCCATCGTCGCAATTGCGCCCGGCATGTTCTTTGCGCACAGCGTTGTGCCTTCCAAGGGATCGACCGCGATATCGACCTTCGGGCCGGCCTGAATGCCAACCTTCTCGCCAATAAAAAGCATCGGAGCTTCGTCGCGTTCGCCCTCGCCGATGACCACGGTGCCTTCAATTGGAATCTTGTTCAGCTCGCGGCGCATGGCATCGACGGCGGCCTGATCCGCCGCCTTTTCATCGCCGTGGCCACGCAGACGCGCCGCGGAAACAGCCGCGCGTTCGGTGACGCGAACGATTTCGAGCGTCAGAATGCGTTCCAGCAACTGCTGAGGCGGAACGGAAATCGTCATGGACATCGGCTTAACTCCCAAGCGTCATGGCGCGAAAATACGCGTAAATTCAATTCTTTTCGATACGGATCACTTGAGGACGCCCCGTGATCACCTTGTCGTGCTGCACGGCCTGCAGCGCGCGGTAAACGGCATCTTCACTGGTCGCATAAGTAATGAGAATAACGGGAACCGGCGACGGTTTCCCGTGCTTGCTGTTCGCGTCGAATGCGCCGTCAGGATGACGCTGCACAATGGATTCGATCGAAATCTTCTGCTCCGCAAGACGCGTCGCGATTGTCGCGGCTGTGCCCGCAAGATCACGGGCCATCAAACGAATGTAGTAGCCACCTTCATGGCGTTCCATCGGCGCTTTTTTCGTGGTGCGCAACCGATCGACGGGACGTCCGAACGGCTTGGCGCGGATTCCACGTGCGACGTCGGCGATGTCCGCAACGACCGCGGATGCCGTGGCGGCGCCACCGGCGCCGGGACCGACCAAGGTGATTGGCGGAATACCTTCGCCATCAATCGTCACGGCATTGGTCACGCCCATGACCTGCGCGATCGACGAGGATTTTGGCACCATGGTCGGATGAACACGTTGCTCGATGCCCTTCGCGGTACGGACCGCGACGCCAAGCAACTTCACGCGATAACCAAGCTGCTCGGCCGCGCGAAGATCGGCGGGAGCAATCGAAGATATGCCTTCGACGTAGACTGATTTCTGCGCGACCTTGGTGCCGAACGCCAGGCTGGCGAGGATCGCCAGCTTCTGCGCCGTATCATGGCCGTCCACGTCGAACGCAGGATTCGCCTCGGCATACCCAAGACGCTGCGCATCTTTCAGGCATTCCGCGAACGAGAGGCCTTCCTGCTCCATACGCGTCAGGATGTAGTTACAGGTGCCGTTGAGAATCCCGTAGACCCGATTGATCGCCGTGCCAGCAAGACCTTCGCGCAACGTCTTGATGACCGGGATAGCGGCTCCAACAGCCGCCTCGAAGTTGAGCGCGCCGCCATGCGCCTCGGCCAGAGCCGCGAGCTTAGAGCCGTGCTTGGCAATCAACGCCTTGTTGGCAGTGACCACCGATTTGCCCGATCGCAGCGCGGCCTCTATCGCGGAGAGCGCCGGATCGCCCGCACCGCCCATCAATTCAACAAAGCAATCGACGTTCGGATCGTTGGCAATGGCCAGCGCATTCCTGGCCCAGGTCACGCCGCGAAGATCGATCCCCCTTTTTCGGGACTTCGAGCGCGCGGTGACGGCGACCACTTTTATGCCGCGCCCGCAGCGGGCGGATAAAGTGCGACTCTGAGCCTCGATCAAGCGGACGACCTCGGCACCAACGGTACCCAATCCCGCAATACCCACTTTGAGTGGTGCGACCATAATTAACAAAACCTGCCGGAAATTTACCGCCGATTGGCGAGAGGAACCACGTTGTGCAACGTTTCGATGCCGCTTTCAAGGAAACGCCGCACGTTACGCGCCGCCTGACGGATTTGTTGCTCGTTTTCCACCATCGCGATGCGAACATAGCCTTCGCCGTGCTCGCCGAACGCCACGCCCGGAGAAACCACAACGCCCGATTTCTCAACCATCAACGTTGCGAACTGCATGCTGCCGATGTCACGGAATTTCTCCGGCAGCGGCGCCCACGCAAACATCGAGGCGCTTGGAGGAGGAATATCCCAACCCGCACGTCCGAAGGACTTCGACCAGCGTGTCGCGCCGTTTGTGATAGATTTCGCGCATCTCTCGGATGCAATCGTCCGGTCCATTCAACGCCGCGGTGGCCGCAACCTGCACAGGTGTGAAAGCACCGTAATCGAGATACGATTTGACACGCGCCAGTGCGGCGATGATCCGCTCGTTGCCGACCGCGAAGCCCATGCGCCAGCCGGCCATGGAGAAGGTTTTCGACATCGAGGTAAATTCAACCGTCACGTCGATGGCGCCTGGAACCTGAAGCACTGACGGCGGTGGGTTACTGTCGAAATAGAGCTCGGCGTAGGCAAGATCCGACAGGATGAAAATCTCGTGCTTCTTCGCGAATGCGACCAGATCCTTGTAGAAATCCAGCGTCGCCACGTACGCCGTTGGATTGGACGGATAGCAGACGATCATGGCGATCGGCTTGGGGATCGAGTGAATGATGGCTCGCTCGAGCGCCTCGAACAGTTGCGGCGTCGGCTCAGCCGGAACCGAGCGGATAACACCGCCGGCCATTAAAAAACCGAATGCATGAATCGGATAGCTGGGATTAGGCACAAGAACCACGTCGCCCGGCGAGGTAATCGCCTGCGCGACGTTGGCAAAGCCTTCCTTCGACCCCAGCGTCGCGACGATCTGGGTTTCGGGGTTGAGCTTCACCCCGAAGCGGCGCTCGTAATAGCCAGCCTGGGCTTTGCGCAATCCCGTAATACCGCGAGACGCGGAATAGCGGTCCGTGCGCGGCTTGCCGAGGGTTTCCTTGAGTTTTTCAATCACATGGGGGGGCGTGGGCAGATCCGGATTGCCCATGCCCATATCGATGATGTCGGCTCCCGCATTGCGCGCCGCCGCCTTGGCCCGGTTAACCTGCTCAAAGACATACGGCGGCAGACGGCGAATACGGTAGAACTCTTCCATTTGATTAGGCTCCGGAGCCCGCAGATGCGGACCGCGCTTGTCGCGGCTGATTTAGGCTCTTTTTAGCACGGAGCCCCCCCAGCACCAGAGCGTTTTCGGGCGAAATCAGCTCCGGCGCGTGCTCCAAAAGCGCGCTAATCTGCTGCTTTATTCGAAGGCTTGTTCGCGGCACCGGAAGGCTGCCCTGCGGAGCCAGCCTGACGGTTGCGCGCGGCTTTCAGATCGTTTTCCACCTTGGCCTGCTCCGCGGGATCGAGAACCGGCTCGGAGCGCCCAGCCGGCATATCGTGGACGGCTGGATAAGCAACCGGGTCAGTTGACCGGGCGGGCGCGCCCGCAGGCAGGCCAATGACAGGCAAATCGGCGACCGGAACCGAGCACCCCCCCAAGATGCCAGCCAGAACGCCACCCAAGACAAGACCCAGCAGCGGGACAACGCCGGACACGACACGGCGGGACCGGTTTGGGCCGCATCCTCGGGTCGATTGGTGATCAAAGTCCGGTTGGCACATCAAGCCACCAAATTTTTGCAGTTAATTATCGGATTGCTGAACATTCTACCACGCTGAACGATTAACGGAGTGCCAAGCTCCGCTTGCGTGAGACTTCAATGTGACCAAAGCAAGAGGTTTGTCGCGGTGCAGCACAACGAATTCTGGAATAGCGCCCGAACTATGCCATCATTGAATTTCGGCAATCCGCTGTTTGTCTGCTGAGCGCAACGCTCCTTCAATAGACTTCCTTCGCTCTCTCGAATCCCGTGTAGTGCATGAATTATGAGTAATGTCCCGGACAATGCGAAGGTTGGAAGCAGCTTCGATGCTGAAGCGTTCGCACGCAATCTGGCCCAGGCTATGGAGAGCAGTGGGCAGGCTCTCGCGGCCTATCTGAAATCCCGGGAAGGCATACCGTCGGATCAGGCGCCAAGCGAACTCCACGAATTGGTGAAAACCTTCGGCGCAGTCGCGGAATACTGGCTGAAGGATCAGACCCGCGCATCCGCCCTGCAGGTGAAGCTGGGGAAATCGTACCTGGACCTCTGGGGCGCATCGATGCGCAGGCTGACCGCAGAAAATGCTCCGCCGGCTATTTCACCCGCGCCTCGTGACAAGCGCTTCCAGGACGCCGACTGGAAGTCGAACCATTTTTTCAACTTCGTCATGCAGCTCTATCTGCTCACCACGCAGTGGGCTTTCGACGTTGTGCGAAGCGCCGATGGACTTGATGCTCATACGCGCAAGAAAGCAGAATTCTACGTTCAGCAATTGACCAATGCGTTGGCGCCTTCGAATTTCGTTCTGACAAATCCGGAAGTCTTGCGCGAAACTTTTGCTTCAAATGGCCAGAACCTTGTTCGCGGCATGAAAATGCTGGCTGAGGATGTTGAGGCCGGGCATGGCAGTCTGCGTATCAGACAGTCGGATTCAGCAAATCTGAACGTCGGCGAGCAACTCGCGAACACGCCGGGCAAGGTCATCTATCAGAACGAACTGATGCAGTTGATCCAGTATCAGCCCACGACCGAAAACGTCCTGCGCACGCCGTTGCTGATCGTCCCACCGTGGATCAACAAGTTTTACATTCTCGATCTGAACGCCCAGAAATCTTTCATCAAATGGTGCGTGGATCAGGGGCTGACCGTCTTCGTGATCTCTTGGGTCAATCCGGACAAGCGTCTCGGCGACAAGACCTTTGACGACTACATGAAGGAAGGTCCCCTCGCCGCGATGGACGCCATCGAGCAGGCGACCGGCGAGATGAAAGTCCACACCATGGGATACTGCGTGGGCGGCACCCTGCTCGCCAGCACGCTGGCGTGGCTCGCTGACAAGCGGCGGGTGCGCGTGACGTCGGCGACATTCCTGGCGGCCCAGGTCGATTTTACCCATGCAGGCGATCTTCTGGTCTTCGTTGACGAAGAACAGGTGTCTGCGCTCGAACGTGACATGCAAAGAGACGGCGTTCTCGAAGGCAGCCGGATGGCGATGGCCTTCAACATGCTGCGATCGAACGACTTGATCTGGTCGTACGTCGTCAGCAACTACCTCAAGGGCCAGCAGCCCGCGGCATTCGATTTGTTGCATTGGAATTCCGATGCCACGCGCATGCCGGCGGCCAATCACTCCTACTATCTGCGAAATTGCTATCTGGAGAACAGGTTGTCGACGGGCACCATGGTGCTGGACAATACGCTGCTCGATCTCTCCAAGGTCAAGGTGCCGATCTATAATCTGGCAACGAAAGAAGACCACATCGCACCCGCCGAGTCCGTGCTGTATGGATCGCAATTCTTTGGCGGAGCGGTACGCTACGTGCTGGCTGGCTCCGGCCACATCGCCGGCGTCGTCAATCCGCCCGCTCTCGGCAAATATCAGTTCTGGACCAACGACAAAATCCACGCCGCCTCTCTCGAGGAGTGGCTCAAAGACGCCGAAGAGCACAAGGGCTCATGGTGGCCGGATTGGCGCGAATGGATCGAGACCAACGACGCGGAGCAAATTCCCGCGCGCCCGGTCGGGACCGCAGCGTTACCGCCGATCGAGGACGCGCCTGGGAGTTATGTTCGCGTGCGCGCCTGAACATTTCGCGCTGGCGTCGAATCCGCCAATATCCGGACTGTACCTCAAAGCGATTTCCACTTACTCCCAAAATGCTTTATGACTTAAGAGCGATGATTAACTCGATCAGCCATGCCGGGAGCTCGAAATGACGCGTGAATTATTTTGGTTGACCCTGACCGTTATCATGACGGGCCTGCTCTGGGTCCCCTATATTTTGAATCGCTGTCAGGTTCGTGGTCTCGGCGGCGCAATGGCTAATCCGTCCCGCAACGACAAGCCGCACGCGGAATGGGCCAACAGATTGATGTTCGCGCATGACAATGCGATCGAGAACCTGATTATCTTTGCGCCACTGGTTTTGATCCTCAACGCGATCGACTATTCCAGCAAATGGACCGTGCTTGCCTCGGCAGTCTATTTCTGGACCCGGCTCGCGCATGTGATCGTCTACATGCTCGGCATTCCCGTGTTTCGAACACTCGCGTTCTCGGTCGGGTTCGCCGCGCAAGCGGTTCTTGCGCTTGCGATCTTCAAGATCCTCTAAGATCTATTAGAATTTGGCGGGCTGAACCGTCCTCAGCGGCGCTGTTGGGGCATACCCAACCGTCGATGTCATTGGCGCGGCAACGCGAGCGCACGAAAACCGATGCCGCGTCAACGGTTCTGGTCGACGCGGCAAAGGTTGAGTGTTGTGGTTCAGGGAAACATGGGCGGCTGATCGATTCCGAGCGTCTCCGAAAATCCCAATAGCAGATTTATGTTTTGCACCGCCTGCCCCGACGCGCCTTTGGTGAGATTGTCCAGCGTCGAGACTATAATGGCGCGACCGGGTATGCGATCGGCGACGACACCGATGAACGTCATATTCGAGCCGCGCACGTGCCGTGTTTGCGGTGTCTTGCCGAACGGCAGCATATAAACAAACGGCTCTTTCTCGTATTGCTTGACGAGAATTTCATGCAGCTCTTGCGCCGTCCGGCCACGCCGGCCCCGCACGTAGATCGTCGACAGGATACCGCGATTTATCGGCAGCAAGTGCGGGGTGAAACTTGCCACGACATCCCTGCCCGCAGCCTTTGAAAACTCCTGATCGAGTTCGGACATGTGACGATGATGGCCCACACCGTAGGCGTGGAATCCTTCTGAAACCTCGGAGAAAAGCATCTCTTCTTTTGCTGAACGTCCTGCGCCGGTCATGCCCGACTTTGCATCGACCACGATCTCGTCGGGCTCGATCGCCTTGGCCTTCAGAAGTGGGACGACCGGAAGCAGCGCACAGGATGTGTAGCATCCGGGATTGGCAACAAGCCGGGCTTTCTTGATCTCGCGCCGATACACTTCCACGAGGCCGTAGACGGCTTCTTTCTGAAGTTCGGTCGCATGATGTTCGTGGCCGTACCACTTGGCGTAAGCGTCAGCGCTTTCAAGCCGGAAATCCGCCGACAAATCCACGATCTTGCTGTGCGGCGCTTTCGACAGAATATCCTTGATCACATTCTGCGTCGTAGCGTGGGGGAGCGCGCAAAAAATCAAGTCGAGACCCGCAGCCGCCCAGTCGACCGCATCTATTGATACGAGCTGCGGCAATGCGTACGGCGCGAATTGAGGAAACACCTCACCCATCGCCTGACCGGCGCGGCGGTCGGCCGTGAGCAGCACGATATCGACCTTCGGGTGGCGTAATAGCAGCCGAACGAGTTCGGCTCCGGTGTAACCGGAGGCGCCTAAAATACCGACCTTCTTCTTTTCAGCCATTGTCATTTCCTCAAAGCACGAGGCCACGGGAGACAGTCATGCGGCAGGTTTTGGGAGGAAAAAGCTGCCGCGGACCAGATCCAGCGGCAGGGGCGATCTTACGCGCGAACGCCCGCCCATGCCGCAGGAATGCGGCGGCGACGAGCGGTTAAAATGATTGCGGCGTTGACCATGGGCGCGGATATAAATCCGCGCCCCTTTCGCGTCAAGCTTCTAGATACAAGGCTCCAGGGACAGGCGCTAGATGGTTGGCGACCAGGCCGCAGGTACCAAACGATAGTTCGAGCCATCTTTCTCGATATGGCCAACCCCCGGGAAAGGATAATGGAAGCCCTGGACCTTCAGCTTTTCAGCAACGAGCATATCGTAGACCCTGCGCCGGGTACTTTCGGCCTTGTCCCCGTCCTGATCGAATCCGGCATGCCAGCCCGGGTTTTTCACGAACAGATCGGGATGATTGGTGACGTCGCATTGTATGAAAACCTTGTCCGCTCCCGATGACAGCACAAACGACGTGTGCCCGGGCGTGTGGCCGACGGTTTCGACCGGAAGCAATCCCGAGACGAGCTCTTTGCCCCATTCATAGGGCGTCACTTTCTTGTTGAGACCGGTTTCGAATACGCGGCGGTTGCTTTTGAAAAGATCCTGCATGCGGCCCACGGGCGCGCGGCTCATCTCGCCGTCGTCCATCCAGTATTTCCACTCGGCTGCCGGCACCAATACTTCGGCATTTGCAAACACGGGCTGACCGGCCGCATCCAAAAGGCCATTCACGTGATCGCCGTGAAAATGCGAAATCACGACCATATCCACGTTCTTCGGATCGATGCCCGCAGCCACGAGATTGGTGGCGAACTGGCCAACCGCTCCTTTCGTCGCAACGTTGGCCGCAGCGCCGTTCCCTGTGTCGATCACCACGAGCTTGCCCCCGATATTGATAGCGAGCGGCGCGAAATGAATTGTGACCTTGTCAAGCGGGAGAAACGCCTTGTCGAGTGCGGCGTTTACCTCCTCTCTCTTGGCATTCAGAATGAAATTATCGGCCAGCGGAAACGTGTTGGCTCCGTCCGACACCACCGCGACCTCGATATCGCCGACCTTGTAGCGATAGAAACTCGGAGCCTGTTTGCCGGCCGGAGGAACGGAGGCGTCAGCATGGGACGTTTGAAGCAGCGGTACCGCCGCAAGAGAAGCAGCACCTGTAAGGGCAACCCGTCGTGTTATTTCCATGAAATTCTCTCCGGAATGGAATGCTCTAGCCGGCAATACCGGCAAGTCATTAACAACAAACCGAGCGGTATATTCCACGGCCGGTAGCGGCCATGGCGGTCTTTCGTCTCCGGCAGATGTCAGAATGCTTTCCAGAACCATGTCGCGAGTTTGGAAATGATGTCGCCGAAAACCAGCAGCACCGCGGACCAGACGAAGGCGGACGTGAAGTTGGCAATCTGAAACCGCGCGTACGGCATTTCGAATATGCCGGCGACCAACGGGACCGACGCCCTCAAGGGGCCGAAAAATCGGCCCACAAATATTCCCGGAACTCCCCAATCGCGCACAAAGGCTTCTCCGCGCGGCAGCATGTCCGGATATCGCGACAACGGCCACATATGAGCCACGCGATCCTTGAATTTGAATCCGAACCAATAGGAAAGCCAGTCGCCGCAAGCTGCGCCGAGCGCGCCGGCGATCCAGATGGGCCAAAAACTGATCCCGCTGGCGCCGATCAACGCGCCAATCCCGATCAATGCACCCCATGCGGGAATCAGCAGGGAAATGAACGCAAGCGATTCGCCGAAAGCCAGGGCAAATACGATCGGCGCAGCCCACGATTGATGATCGCGAACGAAATCGATGATGGGCCGGACCAAATCTTCCATTTAGAAGTCTTTCATACCAAAGAACTCTTTCGGACTTATATGCAACTGTTGTCAACGCAAACTGTAACGTCGACATATATACCCAGCGTGATAAAAGGCTGCCGCGTCTTTCACGATACGTTCAGGCGCAAGATTACACGATTGGCGTGGTAGGCGCATTTCCACCACGCCCGCGATCCATCAATTTAAAATCACTTGTTAAGTTAAGATAACTCGGAGGGTTAGGTAATGGCTGCGCTTATGATGTGTACCAGTGTTGTTTTGCTGCTCGTCGGCATGGTCGGCGGCATTGCAATGGGTGTTCAACAAAATTTCGTGCTTAGCCCCGCGCATACGCATCTCAATCTGATTGGTGGCGTTCTCTTGTTCCTGTTCGGCCTTTACTACAAGGTGTTTCAGAAAGCAGCAGAATCAAAGCTGGCGAAAATCCAGGGCTTCCTGCACATCGTGGGGGCAATTGTCTTTCCGGTTGGCATTGCGATTGTGCTTCTCAACGGACATACGTTCGAGGTTTTCCCGATTGTCGGTTCCTTTATCGTCATTGCGTCCACGGTTCTGTTTTTGATCGTGGTTTTGCGAACCGCCAACACCGATCCTCGCTCGGCTTGACCGCCTGACGGGACGTTTCTTGCCCTCGTGGCCAAACATTGTTTCTGGCGTCGCGTGTCACATTGCGACCGTCATCCATGGCATATTGAGCGTCAGCGATTTGCCTCGACGACTACTCAAGACCATGAAAAAACATGCCTAAGCCATTGAAGACAAAAAAGAACGAAAAGCCCGAGGATTTGTTTGGATCGGGCAGCAAGGCGCGCGCGGCGCCGGCAAAACCGGCCGCCCGGGCTTCTAGTGCGGAAGCCGGCTATACCGCGCGCGACATCGAGGTGCTGGAAGGGCTCGAGCCTGTCCGGCGTCGCCCCGGCATGTATATCGGCGGCACTGATGAAAAAGCACTTCATCATTTGTTCGCCGAAGTCATCGACAACTCGATGGACGAAGCGCTGGCAGGCCATGCCACCTTCATTGAAGTGACTTTGACGACTGACGGATTTCTGACCGTCAGCGACAACGGACGTGGCATTCCGATCGATCCGCATCCCAAGTTTCCAAAAAAATCGGCGCTCGAAGTCATCATGTGCACGCTGCACTCCGGCGGCAAGTTTGACTCCAAGGTTTATGAAACATCGGGCGGCCTGCATGGCGTCGGCGTATCGGTCGTCAACGCCCTCTCCTCCCGGCTCGAAGTCGAGGTCGCCCGCGACCAGAAGCTCTACAAGATGTCGTTCGAGCGCGGCCATCCGAAGGGCAAACTAGAAGACCTCGGCAAGGTTCATAACCGCCGTGGCACCCGCATCCGTTTCAAGCCCGATACCGATATCTTTGGCGCCAAGGCTGTCTTCAAACCTCAGCGTCTGTTCAAGATGGCGCGATCGAAGGCCTATCTGTTCGGTGGCGTGGAAATTCGCTGGCATTGCGATCCGGAGTTGCTCAAAGGCTTGGACGACGTTCCCGCCGAAGACACCTTTCATTTTCCCGGGGGCCTGAAAGACTATCTCGGCGCGGCCATCCACGCCGACACGCTGGTTCACCCCGATATTTTTTCCGGAAAATCGGGACGCAATGGCGCCCATGGCGCGTGCGAATGGGCCGTGGCGTGGACGGCAGATGCCGATGGTTTTCTCTCGTCTTACTGTAACACCGTGCCAACGCCCGACGGCGGCACCCATGAATCTGGTATGCGCAGCGCGTTGCTGCGCGGACTAAAGGATCACGCGGAACGCGCCGGACAAGGCAAGCGCGCCGCTTCGATCACGTCCGAAGATGTCATGGTCGGAGCAGCCGTCATGCTGTCCGTGTTCGTGCGCGAGCCGGAATTTCAGGGGCAGACAAAAGACCGCCTCGCAACCGCAGAAGCACAACGGATTGTCGAACAGGCGATCAAGGATCCGTTCGATCACTGGCTGTCCGGCAATCCGGTTCAGGCCAATAAACTCCTCGAATTCGTGCTTGAGCGTGCCGACGAACGGCTGCGCAGACGTCAGGAAAAAGAAATTTCCCGTAAGACGGCCGTGCGCAAACTGCGTCTGCCCGGCAAGCTCGCGGACTGCACGAATACGGCGGCGGAGGGTTCCGAACTTTTCATCGTCGAAGGCGATTCCGCAGGCGGTAGCGCCAAACAGGCCCGCGACCGCAAGACGCAGGCTATTTTACCGCTGCGCGGCAAAATTCTGAACGTGGCCTCGGCCGGCAAAGACAAGCTTGCCGGCAATCAGCAGATTGCCGACTTGATGCTCGCCATCGGCTGCGGCACCGGGGCGCACTACCGGCAAGAAGATTTGCGCTATGGCCGCATCATCATCATGACCGATGCTGATGTGGACGGCGCGCATATCGCCTCGCTGCTCATCACGTTTTTCTACCGGCAGACACCGCGCTTGATCGACGAAGGCCACCTCTATCTGGCGATTCCACCGCTTTACCGGCTTTCTCACGGGGGAAAAACGCTTTATGCGCGCGACGACGCGCACAAAGACGAACTGTTGAAGAAGGAATTTCACGCCAACGCCAAAGTGGAAATCGGACGCTTCAAAGGCCTCGGCGAGATGATGCCGTCGCAACTCAAGGAGACGACGATGGACCCGTCGAAGCGCACCATGCTCCGCGTCGTGCTGTTACCGGACGATCGTGAAGGAACGGCGGATTCCGTCGAACGCCTGATGGGGACAAAGGCCGAAGCACGTTTTGCGTTCATCTCGGAAAGAGCGGAATTCGCCAGCGAAGATTTGCTCGACGTTTAACGAAGCGCGCAACGGCATTGGGAATGACAGACATTCACGAAACGGCGCGGCTCGGAAGAAACTCACAGAATGACTGGCGTTATTCAGGCGTAGCACGGGCGATCATCGGCCTTCTTCAAGGTCTCGCGCTTTACAATTTGTTTGAAGCCTTTCAATCGGAAAAATGGCCTTCCACGAACGGACCGTTATTCGTTGCATTTTGCACGACTGCATTCTTTGTACCGCTCATTGCAGTTTCAGGCCTGACTCATGTTCGCTTCAGGCTTTTGATCGGTTGGGTCATCGTCGTCGCCTTGATATGTGGCGGCCTTGGCTATTACGACGTCATCAGGGACATCGCGCCACCTCTTTCGCCGGTTCGCAACCTCCCGTCAGAAGCACTATGGCTGGCGCTTTCGGCCGGCTTGTTTATCGCGCACAGCCTTTTGATCGGCGGATCGAGCGATCGCCAATTCATCGCCCGCTACCCAACCTATTTCGACGTCTCATGGAAACACGGCCTGCAAATCCTGCTGGCTATTCTGTTCGCCGGTTTTTTCTGGATCATATTGTGGCTCGGCGCCGAATTATTCGAATTGATCAACATCCACTTCCTTCTGCAAACCATAAAGAAAAGCTGGTTCTGGATTCCGGCGACCGCTCTTGTCCTTAACTACTCACTTCACATCACGGATGTCCGCGCGAGCATCATTCGCGGCGTCCGGGGACTAAGTTGCAGTCTTCTGTCGTGGCTTCTGCCGCTGATGACATTGATCGCCGCCGGATTCATCTTGTCGCTGACCGTGACGGGGCTGGAGCCGCTCTGGAATACCCGGCGGGCCTCCTTCATCCTTCTCGCCACCGCGGCGAGCCTGGTTTTTCTCATTAACTCTGCCTATCAGGATGGCCGTTCGGTTGAAGCTGCGGATGGCGTGAAGCCCGTGCCGCGACTGCTGAGCATTGCAACGAGAATAGCTTCGATCGTTCTCGTTCCGCTGGTGCTTTTGGCCGGTTACGGCATCCTGCTGCGCGTCCGACAATATGGATGGACACCGGAAAGAGTTATCGCCACCGCTTATACGATGATCGGTGCCTGTTACGCGTTCGGTTACCTCTTCGCCCTGCTCCGCGGCAAGTTTTCCCATCCACGGTTGGCCGCAGCAAACGTTGCAACGGCTTTTATCATTCTGGCAACATTGCTTGCATTGTTCACACCGATTGCCGATCCCGCGCGGATCTCGGTTGCCGATCAAATTCACCAATTGAGTACCGGCCAGTTGCCGCCCGAAAAACTCGATTACGTTTTTTTACGATTTTCGTCAGGGCGTTATGGTGTGGATGCGCTCCGGGAATTATCGGAGCAAAACAAATCGCCTATCGCGGCAGAACAAGCAGCCTTGGCGCTGAATTTGAAGACGCCTTATGATCGGCAACGCTTCCTCGCCAAGCCTGCAGCGAAAAATCTCGCGGAGAACATCGCCGTGGTTCAGCCGTCCGGGGGCTCCCTCCCATCCGAATTTCTGAACACGAATTGGGCGGCATTCAAACGCGTTTACTTGCTGCCTTTGTGCCTGACGGGACGAGCGAAGTGTGACGCCGTGATGGCGGACCTCAACGGTGACGGTATCGCAGAGATTATCTTGCTGCCGTCGCCGCCGTCAGGAAATGCAAACGCAACGGTCTTTTCCAGCGACGCCACGAAGTCATGGGTCTATTCAGGCAGTCTTGCGCATTCGAATTGCCCAGGTATTCGCGAGGGTCTGCTGACAGGCCGCTTTGAATTGGCGGAGACCGCTTTCAAGGAGCTGGATGTCAGCGGGCAGCGGCTGCATCTGAACGTCGATACCGATTGCGAGAAAGATCAAAACAAATGAAGCCCTTTCGAACCCTTTTTCTGGTGCTTGGAATTCTCGCTGTCATTATCGGCGCGATCTGGATCGGCCAGGGCACCGGCTATTTTCCTTACCCCGCATCGAGCTTCATGGTGAAGCAAACCCAGTGGGCCTACTATGGCGGGGGCCTCGCATTGGCTGGGATCGTGTTGATAGGTTTGTCGCGCCGGACTTGAACTCGGCGAACGAGACCTTTGGAGAGCGGGCTGAACTCAGCCAGAGTATCGGACGAACGACGAGGAATTCAGCATGACAAATTCTCCCTTCGATCTGTCCGGGAAAGTCGCGATCGTGACCGGCGGCAACGGCGGTATCGGTTTGGGCATGGCGCGCGGCCTTGCAAATGCGGGCGCAGCCATCGCCATCGTGGGGCGCAACGAAACCAAGTCAAGACAAGCCGCGGACGAACTGAAACACGAGGGCGCTCGCGCGATCGCGTTGACAGTTGACGTTACACAGAAGGACAATGTGAAGCGAATGGTCGATGATACTCATCGTACATTCGGAGGCGTCGATATCCTCATCAACAACGCCGGAATCAACATTCGCAAGCCGCCGCAAAGCATCGACCTCGATGAGTGGCACAAAGTGATGGACACCAACCTCACCAGTGCGGTGCTCTGCGCGCAGGTGGCCTATCCTTTGATGAAGGCGGCCGGAGGCGGGAAAATCATCAACATCGGCTCCATGATGTCGATCTTCGCAGCGCCTTACGCTCCGGCCTATGCGGCAAGCAAAGGCGGCATTGTGCAATTCACCAAATCTCTCGCCTGCGCCTGGGCGCCCGATAATATTCAAGCCAACGCCGTGCTGCCGGGTTGGATCGATACTGAACTCACTCAAGGTGCGCGCCGGCAGGTCGAAGGCCTCCACGGCCGCGTTTTGGCAAGAACGCCTGCGGCCCGGTGGGGTGTTCCAGCCGATCTGGCCGGCGTGGCGGTGTTCTTGAGCTCCAGCGCATCTGATTTTGTAACGGGCGCCGCTATCCCCGTGGATGGCGGTTATTCAGTGACCGGTTAGTTAGCCCAGAGCAGCTTTGGGGCGATTTCGCAGGCTTGGCTGCGTCCGTTCAACCAAAGATACCTTCCGCGCCTCGCCCGGCGCGCCTACCCCCGAACCGCAAAAATCCAGCGATTTCAGCCCAAAACATTCAGCTTTTTGCACCGTTTTACGCTGGAATACATTGACTTTAGCCATTTCGCGCCTATGTTCCGCCAAGACGCGGCCGGAGTTGAAACGCGATGTCCCGATCAGCCGCCTGTCTGCGTATTTCCACTCCCCGTGCCTAAAGAGCGTGCCGTTCCGGGGTTGAGCGCGACAGTTATTCCCGAGAATCCGAACGGCGGTTTCGACTCGAGGCTCAATGTCTTTTTCCAATCTTGGACTGTCCGACAAGGTCGTCGCTGCGGTTGCGGCTGCAGGCTACACCCAACCCACCCCCATCCAGACTCAGGCGATCCCTCACGTCCTCGCGCGTCGTGACGTTCTCGGCATCGCACAGACCGGTACCGGCAAGACGGCAGCCTTCGTGCTGCCAATGCTCACCCTGCTGGAAAAAGGCCGCGCCCGGGCGCGAATGCCGCGCACCCTCATTCTCGAGCCGACGCGCGAACTTGCAGCCCAGGTCAAAGATAATTTCGACAAATACGGCGCGGGTCAAAAGCTCAATGTGGCCCTCTTGATCGGAGGCATGTCTTTCGACGATCAGGACACCAAGCTGATGCGCGGTGTCGATGTTTTGATTGCAACGCCAGGGCGCCTGCTCGATCATTCCGAACGCGGAAAACTGCTGCTGACCGGCGTGGAGCTCCTGGTCATCGACGAAGCAGACCGCATGCTCGACATGGGATTCATTCCCGATATCGAACGCATCTGCAAGCTGGTCCCATTCACGCGCCAGACGCTGTTCTTCACGGCGACGATGCCCACTGAAATTCGCAGAATCACCGAAGCGTTCCTGCACAATCCGGAACGCATCGAAGTCTCGAAACCCGCATCGACCGCCGTCACCGTGACCCAGTCGCTGGTGAGCTGCGGCCGCGAGCCCCACGAAAAACGCGAGGTGCTGCGTCACCTCATACGATCAGCTCAGGATCTCAAGAACGCGATCATCTTCTGCAATCGCAAACGCGAAGTCGCCCTTCTTCATCGCTCGCTGCAAAAGCATGGCTTCAGTGCTGTCGCCCTGCATGGGGATATGGAGCAGTCGGCCCGCATGGCGGCGCTGGATCTTTTCCGAAAAGGTGAGATGCCGCTGCTCGTGGCATCCGACGTCGCCGCGCGTGGTCTCGATATCCCGGAAGTCAGTCACGTCTTCAATTTTGACGTACCTCACCATCCGGATGACTACGTACATCGTATCGGCCGCACGGGTCGTGCCGGACGTTCCGGGACCGCAATTTCCATCGTCTCTCCTGCCGACGGTAAATCGGTTACGGCCATCGAAAAGCTGATCGGCCAGATCATACCGCGGGCTGAGGTAAGCCCAGCACCTGCACAGGAAGCGGCAACAAATACAGCCGAGCCGGCCCCGCGCACCACAGAAGATCGCAAACCCCGCAGAGATGCAAAACGCCCGCGTACCAGCGGTCGCGGAGAAAATCGCGGTCCGCGTGGTGATCGCAAAAGCGCAGCCGATGCGGCGAGCCCGCCGCCCTCGATTGGCCGAGCGCCCTCGCCTCAGGCACCACCCGATCAACACTCCGAGCCAGCCGACCACTCCCACTTACCGGCGTTTCTGCTCAGACCGGTTCGCGCCCGCGTCTGATTTCAGGCCTTGCTAGAACCCCGTGTTTACCCGGTGTTCACACCGGGCACTTAACGTTGCCGTTATTATTTTAACGAGTATGGCGTGGCGATAGTGACGGTGAGCAGTTCCGCTCGTCTTCGGGGAAGCCAAAGTGATTGGACTGCCGAACGAACACCAACGCACCCTGGCGTTCGCCGAGGTGGCTTTGGCTCAGATGAAATCGCTGCGGCAAGATGCCGTGCCGCGCAATTATGAAATTTGGTACGTCTACGCGACCGGTTACAATGCGGCGCTCAACAAGATCGTCAACGAAACATTGGCACGTCAGGGCAAGCTGACCGACTCTGATCTCGATCAGATTTACGAGACCTACCTTTCCCAGCTCAGAACGACCGATCGTATCGACAAGGTCGGCGCGCGCGTCATCAGCGAAATCGACGATGTGATGAAACTCATCACCGACGCCCTGGACATGACCGCGGATTTCGGAGGCAGGCTAGATACTGCCGCGAAGCGACTTTCCGCGGCTCATGATCGTCAATCCTTGATGTCCGTTGTCGAAGCACTGATAAAATCGACTATCGAGATGCGAGAAAATAACACGGATCTGGAAACACGCCTCCTGGGGTCGAAGCGAGAGATCCACAATCTTCAGGATAGCCTTGAAGCCATCCGCGCCGAGTTGATGACGGATCCGCTGACGGGAATCGGCAACCGCAAATACTTCGACCGCGCTATCGAAGACGCTGTAAAAACCGCCGTCGAAAACGGCGATCCACTCTCGCTGCTGATGTTCGACATCGATCACTTCAAGTCATTCAATGACAATTACGGGCATCTGACCGGCGACCAGGTTCTTCGTCTTGTTGCCATGTCGCTCAAAGCCACGATTAAAGGCCAGGACATCACAGCCCGCTACGGCGGCGAGGAATTCGTGGTCGTATTGCCCAACACCCCGCTTCGCCAGGCGCTAACGGTTGCGGACCACATTCGCCGCGCCGTCATGTCCAAGGAGCTGAAGAAAAAATCCACCGGGGAAATTCTGGGACGCGTCACCATCTCGGTCGGCGTTTCAATGCTGCAAAACGGTGACGACACATACTCACTAATCGGACGCGCAGACGCTTGCCTGTATGCAGCAAAACGCAATGGCCGCAACCGTGTCGTCTGTGAGTTAGACCCCGAATATACGCCTTCCGATCATATTCAAATCGCGTAGTCCTGCTGCACACACGCGGATGCGCGAAGAAGGGCTTTAGATGCTTGTCTTTCTTGCTGTGCGCTTCTTCGCAGGACGTTTTGATTTGGAGGCGCCAGCATCCGTTCGAGCACGCGTCCGTGAATTCTTCGCCGCGGCCGCGCGTCGGGCCGCCCCTATCGCGGCACGGGCCCAATCCGCGAGTTCTTCCGGATCGTCATACAGCCTGTCAGGCAGCTTCCAGTAAGAGCCGACAGTAACCGTCTTGCTTTTGGTGCTGTAGATAAAGGGCTCGGACCCTTCGGTCTCAAATGGCGCGCGTGTCTGCTCGTCGACCCGCAGATAAATTGAGCCACGCAGCACAAGCGAAAAGAAAATACCGTCCGCGGCTACACCGAAGCCGCTGAACATATGCCGGACCGTAACCGGCCCCAATTCAGAAAAAAGATCGATGAGCGTTTCGCGATCCATCGTGGAAGCACCACCGATCTTGCGATTTACGCGTCAGATCAACTCGGGATTTTAGCCGGAGTCAGTTGCACCGATTCACCGCACCCGCAGGCGCCAGTCTGATTCGGATTGTTGAAAACGAACTGGGCCGCCATCTTGTCGATCTTGAAATCCATTTCTGTGCCCAGCAGAAACAGAACAGCCTTGGGCTCGACAAGGATCTTGACGCCCTTGTCCTCCACCACCTCGTCCGTCGGACGGATGTCATGAGCGTATTCAACTGTGTACGACATGCCGGCACAACCGCCGTTTTTCACGCCGACGCGCAGTCCGACGATTTCCGAGTCCGCGCGGGCGGACAATTCGCGCACGCGCGCCGCAGCCGCATCCGTCAGCCGCATGACCTGTGGGCGAGGCCGGGCGACGGGCTTGGGATTTGGAACTGGGCTATCAGGCGTCATTGCGTTCATTTAATCACATCCGTCGGCAGTTCAATGCCACCACGAGGCTCAGAGGACCGCAAAGGTGTTTAGCTTAGCGAAGACCCGTCAAATTACGCCATGAGTTGGTCAGACTCGCAACTCACCACATATTGAGAACGAGACGCGCCTCATCTGACATCCGCTCCGGCGTCCAGGCCGGCTCCCAAACGATGCTGACATTGACGGTCCCAATACCTGCCACACTGGCGACAGCGTTTTCGACCATCGCAGGCAATTCGGCGGCCGCAGGGCAGTTCGGCGTCGTCAACGTCATTTCCACGTCCACTGCCCGGTCGTCCTTGATGTCGACCTTGTAAATCAAACCAAGCTCGTAAATGTCGGCAGGAATTTCGGGATCGTAAACCGTCTTCAAAGCGGCGACGATATCGCTTCCCAAACGCTCCGTTTCCTCAGGCGGAAGCGCGGACCGCGTATCGACCTTGTTTGGGATCGAACCCGACGCCGAAGGCGTGTCCACCGTTTGAACAGCTTCATTCATGAGAACATATCCTGTGCCTTGATGAGCGCCTGCACCAGATGATCAACTTCTTCGCGGGTATTATACATGCCAAATGAAGCCCGGCACGTTGCCGTGACCTGGAACCGTTCCAGAAGAGGCATCACGCAATGGGTTCCAGCCCGGACGGCCACACCGGCCCGGTCGATGATCGTTGCGATATCATGGGGATGAGCGCCCTTCATTTCAAACGAGATCACGCTGCTTTTTTCGCGTGCATTGCCGATGATGCGGAGCGAGTTTATTTCGCGCAAACGCTCGTGGGCATATCGGGTCAGATCACGCTCATGGGTGGCAATGCGATCCTTCCCTATCGAATTCACGTAGTCGATAGCAGCGCCAAGCCCGATTGCTTCGACGATCGGCGGCGTGCCAGCTTCGAATTTGTGCGGCGGATCTCCATAGGTCACCCAATCCATGGCAACCTCCCGGATCATCTCCCCGCCGCCGTTGAACGGCCGCATCGCAACCAGCCGGTCGTATTTGGCATAAAGAACGCCGATACCGCTCGGGCCATAAAGCTTGTGGCCGGTGAACACGTAGAAATCGCAGTCAATATCCTGCACATCGACGGTGAGATGCACCGCGGCCTGGCTGCCATCGACCAGCACCGGAATGCCGCGCGCATGCGCAATTTTCACCACGTCTTTCACCGGCACAATTGTGCCGAGCATATTGGACATGTGCGTGATCGCGACCAGTTTGGTTTTGGGCGACAATAGCTTTTCGAATTCGTCGATCAGAAAGTTGCCCTGATCGTCGACGGGAGCCCATTTGATAACCGCGCCCTGCCGCTCGCGCAGGAAATGCCAAGGCACGATGTTGGAATGATGCTCCATGATCGAGAGCACGATCTCGTCGCCTGCGCCGATGTTCGGGCCACCCCAGGACGACGCAACCAAGTTGATCGCTTCGGTCGCATTGCGCGTGAAGACGATCTCTTCATTACGCCCGGCGTTCAGGAATTTCGTAACCCGCTCCCGGCCGCCTTCGTATCCTTCGGTCGCCGCGTTGGCGAGGTAGTGCAAACCACGATGCACATTGGCGTATTCGGACTTATACGCATCCGTCATGCGGTCGAGTACGGCGAGCGGCTTTTGCGCGGATGCGGCGTTATCAAGGTAAACCAGAGGCTTGCCGTAGACCTTCATCGCAAGCGCGGGAAAGTCGGCCCGCACTCGATTCACATCATAAGAGTTGCCGGCGACCGCTGGATGCATCGATCAGTCTCGCACAGCGAGCCATTGCTGGGAGGCGGCAACCGCCGCCTCGCGCAGGCTGTCGTCGACGATGGATTCGATCGCTTCACCGACGAACGCTTCAATCAGCAGATCCTGAGCATCTTTCTCAGGGAGGCCCCGTGCGCGCAAATAAAACAGCAGGCTTTCGTCGAGCGCGCCTGTGGTCGCGCCGTGTCCGCAGCTGACGTCGTCCGCAAAGATTTCCAACTCGGGCTTGTTGTCCATCTCTGCTTCGTCAGACAGCAAAAGTGCCCGCGTCATCATTTTGCCGTCGGTTTTCTGGGCGTCGGGACGGACGATAATCCGGCCTTGAAATACCGAGTGGCCACGGCCATCGAGAACCGAGCGAAACACTTCACGACTGCTGCAATTGGGGACCGCGTGATCTACCAAAAGCGTCGTATCGCCATGGCGCCGGCCGCCAAGCAGATTGACGCCGTTGGTGGTCAATTCCGCGCCTTCACCGGCGAACGTGATGAAACCCTGATAGCGGCTGACGCTTGCGCCTCGGGTGAGATTGAACGTATTGAATTTCGTCTTGGCGCCAAGCGTAAAGATCCCGGTCGAAATGTTCGCGGCATCGAGCGCGTCCTGCATGAAGCGCACGTGCTCCAGCTGGGCTTCTTCGCCGAGATCGACGATCAACGCATCATGGGTTTGATAGGCGCTCGTCTGATTTGCCGCGACAAAGCTCTCGACGAGCGTCGCGCGCGCCTGCCGGCCGATCTTCAACATCGACCGCGTAAAGATAGCGGATTCCGCTTTCGTGGCGACGTGGACGATATGAAGAGGCTTCTCCAAAACAGCCCCGTCCGCCACATCGATCACGACGCCATCGGTGCACATCGCGGCGTTCAACGAAACCATCACGTCGGAGACGTTATCGATTTTCAGAATGCCCTTGCCGGCCTCGCCATCGGTCTCCAGAACGTCACGAAGCGTACGAACGCGAACCCCCGTCTCGACCGCCGTTGTATTGGACAATTGCGGAGCGAAAACACCGTCGACGAGCACAAGATTTAACATGCCGTCATGGGTGATCGATTTCACAGCCTCCGCCGCGCGGGTGAAAGCCGCCTTGTCAGGCGCGGCTGCAAGCTGCGCGATATCGCGCAACGACACGCGAAGGTCGGTATATTTCCAGCTCTCGATGCGACGGTGCGGCAAACCTTGCTTTGCAAAATCACCGAAGGATTGCTGACGCAATTCGGCGACGGACCGGCCACCGGGCAGACGAGCATGTGCCGCGGCAAAGATTTCGCCGATTGGCCGTTCGTTATTTGATTTCACCAGCGCGACGTTCATGTCCCTGCCCGCTTACGCTGCTGCATCTTCGAATTGCGCGTAACCGGATGCTTCAAGTTCGAGCGCCAGTTCCTTGCCGCCGCTTTTCACGACGCGGCCTTTCGACATGACGTGCACGAAATCCGGGACGATATAATTCAACAGCCGCTGGTAATGCGTGATCACCACCATCGCGCGTTCACTCGAGCGCAGCGCATTTACCCCATCGGCAGCAACCCGCAAGGCGTCGATGTCCAGTCCGGAATCCATTTCGTCGAGAATGCAGAGGCTCGGCTCAAATAGCGCCATCTGCAGCACTTCGTTGCGCTTCTTCTCGCCGCCCGAAAACCCGACATTGACGCCGCGACGCAACATCTCCTGGGGAATATTGAGACGGGCCGCGACATCGCGCACTTTCTTGAGAAAATCCGGCGTCGAATATTCGCTTTCACCGCGCGCCTTGCGTTGCGCATTCAAAGCCGTGCGCAGGAAAGTCATGGTCGCGACGCCGGGAATTTCCACCGGGTACTGGAATGCCAGAAAAACACCCTTGGCAGCGCGTTCGTCCGGCGCCATCTCCAACAAGTCTTCACCTTGGAAAAGGATTTCCCCGCCGGTCACTTCATAGCCCGGCTTGCCCGCAATCACGTGGCTCAAAGTAGACTTGCCGGAACCGTTCGGCCCCATGATGGCGTGAACCTCACCCTTGTTCACGGTCAAGGAAAGACCATGGAGGATCTCTCGCTCCTCGACACGGACCTGCAAGTTTTTGACTTCGAGTAACGGCATCGTATGTTCCATCTTTAAATTCATCGCGAGGAGCGCAGCACGCGCATCCGCAAGAGTTCATCATTTCGGAGACAGCGCCAGAAACGCTACGCCGGAATTTGTGATTACCCGACGCTTCCCTCGAGCGAGATCGCGATCAGCTTTTGCGCCTCGACCGCGAATTCCATCGGCAACTGCTGCAACACGTCCTTGACGAAACCATTCACGACCAGAGCAACGGCCTCTTCCTGCGACAGACCGCGCTGCACGCAATAGAACAGCATGTCTTCGGAGATCTTGGACGTGGTCGCCTCGTGTTCGAACAAGGCCGACGCATTCTTGGCCTCGATGTACGGAACGGTGTGGGCGCCGCATTGATCGCCAATCAGCAGCGAGTCACACGCCGTAAAATTGCGCGCGCCCGTCGCCTTGCGATGCGCCGAAACCAGACCACGATATGTATTCTGAGATTTCCCGGCGGCGATACCCTTGGAGATGATACGGCTTGTCGTGTTCTTGCCGAGATGCAGCATCTTCGTGCCGGAATCCACCTGCTGGTATCCATTCGAAATTGCGATCGAATAAAACTCTCCGCGCGAATTGTCGCCGCGCAGAATGCAGCTTGGATACTTCCAGGTTATCGCGGATCCGGTCTCGACCTGGGTCCACGAAATCTTTGAATTCTTGCCGCGACAATCCCCACGCTTGGTGACAAAATTATAAATGCCGCCCTTGCCTTCGGAATTGCCGGGATACCAGTTCTGCACCGTCGAGTACTTGATCTCCGCATCGTCGAGCGTAACGAGTTCGACGACGGCGGCGTGCAACTGGTTTTCGTCGCGCTGCGGCGCCGTGCAACCTTCGAGGTAGCTGACATACGCGCCCTTGTCGGCGATGATCAGGGTGCGTTCGAACTGACCGGTGTTGCGCTCATTGATGCGGAAGTAAGTCGACAGCTCCATCGGGCAGCGGACGCCCTCGGGCACATAGACAAACGATCCGTCGGAAAACACCGCCGAGTTCAGCGTGGCAAAGTAATTATCCGATGTCGGGACCACCGAGCCGAGATACTTGCGAACCATCTCGGGGTATTCGCGGATCGCTTCCGAAATCGGCATGAAAATCACGCCGGCTTTCTTCAGCTCTTCCTTGAAAGTCGTCGCAACGGAAACGGAGTCGAACACGGCGTCGACTGCAACGCGGCGCTCGCCTTCCGGACGAACCACGCCCGCCAGCATCTCCTGCTCGCGCAGCGGAATGCCGAGTTTCTCATAGGTCTTGAGAATTTCCGGATCGACCTCATCCAATGAGGCCAACGCATTGCGCTTCGGCGCGGAGTAATAATACAAATCCTGGTAGTCGATCTTGGGATAATCGACGCGTGCCCAGGTCGGCTCTTCCATGGTCAACCAGCGGCGATAAGCCTCGAGCCGCCATTCCAGCATCCAGGCCGGCTCGCCCTTCTTATCCGAAATGAAGCGCACGGTGTCTTCCGACAACCCTTTCGGCGCCTTTTCAGACTCGATGACGGTTTCAAACCCATAGCGATATTGATCGACGTCGATCTGGCGAACCCGATCAACGGTCTCTTGTACGGCCGGCATTCTAATCCTCCGCTCGCGGTTTCAAGGACCGCGGTGGAAAGCTGGTGCTCTTTCGAATTCGCAGTTCACTTCGATCAGCGAGCATTGAACTGAAGGACCACCAAAACCAATAATTCGATTGTGGCTTAGGGGGTTTCGTTCTGGAAATCACCCCTTTTTTAGAACCGTTCAAGCAGCGGTTCTGACTTCCCCTTACCTAATACGCCTGCGAGCTTTCTCCAAGCCTTCAGAACGTCCTCAATCTCGGATTCGGTCGTATCCCACCCAATGCTTAACCGGATCGCTCCCTCCGCAAGCCGCGCTGGAACTCCCATGGCCGCCAAAACATGGGATAGAGTGACCTTTCCTGAAGAGCACGCCGACCCCGACGACACGGCGATTCCGTCGAGATCGAACCCGATGACCGCCGTCTCGGCTCTCAGCCCCGGGGCAGAAAACAGAGTGGTATTCGGCAACCGCTGGATATTTCGGGAAAAGATCGTGGCGCCTGGGCATGCAGCGACGAGGCCTTCTTCCAACCGGTCCCGGAGCTGTCCCTGGCGGACGCTCTCCCGCTGGTGTGTGGCCGCAGCCGCCACAACAGCCGCTCCAAACCCCACAATCCCGGGCACGTTCTCTGTTCCGGCCCTGCGATTCTGCTCCTGGCCGCCACCGCGTATCAGGACATCGGGAATAATCATTCCATCCTTCAAAACCAGCGCGCCAACCCCTTTGGGGCCACCGATCTTGTGCGCAGACAAAGAAAGAAGATCTGCCTTTAAGCCGTTTATCAAAAAAGGTATTTTTCCAAATGCCTGGATGGCGTCCACATGCAACAAACCGCCTGCGGCGTGGACGATTTCGGCAATATCAGCCACCGGCTGAATCGCACCGGTTTCGTTGTTGGCCAGCATCACCGAAACAAGCGCGGGGCTACCCGTCGATAAAAGTGTTTTCAGGTGATCGACGTTCACCGCGCCGTCGGTCGTCACCGCGATGGTCTCTATCGTGTCAGCCCGGAACCGCCCCCCTGCCAAAACGGAGGCGTGCTCAATGGCCGAAACGATCAGGCGCCCCAGAGGTACGCCCTGATGAACCCGGATGCCGGGCGTGAGCGCCAAGGCGTTGGCTTCCGTCCCACCGGACGTAAAAATCACGCTTCGTTGGTCGGCGCCGATCGCTTCGGCCACCGCTGTACGGGCCATTTCAACCAACCGCCGCGCAGCCCGGCCCTCGGTGTGAATGGAAGATGGGTTGCCGCAGACATCCCACGCAGCCGCCATCGCCGCCTTTGCTTCGGGCCGCAGCGGCGTCGTGGCGTTCCAGTCGAAATATGCCCGGGGGCGTTTCATTTTGACGATCCAGCCGGAAGTGCCCGGGATTCCCTGGGCGCGATAGTCACAAGCACGAGAAGGACAGTTCAGAGCCTTTTATACTGCATTTCGGGTTCGAAACCCTTGAAAGGTCTTTCCCCCCAAAACAATACGGGAATCATATATTTCCAGTAGTTCGTGATACCAAAAGCGGAAAGTCGGCGTGCAATATGCTTGCTTTTTGCCCCGGGCCCCATGGTAGAACGCGGCCTCTGTTCATCCGGCGTTGTGCGCCGAGAACCAGCCTTGAGGCTCGGATCTCGACTGTGCGGACCACCGACCCCGCACATCGCCCGCCCCTCCGGTTTTAAGGAATTCGAATGCCCGAAGTCATTTTCACCGGTCCCGCAGGCCGGCTTGAAGGCCGATATCACCCTGCAAAACAGAAGAATGCGCCGATTGCGATGGTTCTGCATCCCCATCCGCAATTTCACGGCACGATGAATCATCAGATCGTCTATCAGGTCTATTATTCATTCGTTGCGCGCGGATTCTCAGTGCTGCGCTTCAATTTCAGAGGCGTGGGCCGCAGCCAAGGTTCGTTCGACCATGGCACGGGTGAGTTGTCGGATGCAGCGGCCGCGTTGGACTGGGCCCAGACCATCAATCCGGAGGCTCGCGCCTGTTGGGTTGCGGGCTTCTCGTTCGGAGCCTGGATCGGCATGCAGCTTCTGATGAGGCGCCCCGAGGTCGAAGGATTTATCTCGATCGCGCCGCCGGCCAATCTCTATGACTTCTCGTTCCTTGCGCCGTGTCCCTCGTCGGGACTGATCGTTCATGGCGACAAGGATATCGTGGTCCCGCAAAAGGACGTCAACACGCTGGTCGACAAGCTGAAGACACAGAAAGGGATCGTGATCGACCATCAGGTCATTCCCGGCGCCAATCACTTCTTCGACGGCAAGCTCGAGCCGCTAATGGAATCCGTCACATCCTATCTGGATATGCGGCTGGCCAACGTCCGGTAACTCATTCACCGCTTGACGATTTATCGCGGCATCGCCGATGGCGGTGCCGCGAAGTCATGTCAGGCCGCCTTGTTGCTGTCCAATTGCAGCACATAGGCCTCGTGTTTCTTCATGAAATTTCGCAGCAGCGCCGGATAATTCTCGGTGACCGCGGTTCGCACGGACGGCCTGTCCGCGAGGCGAGACCGCCAACTATTGAGCTTCGGTTTATTGGCAAAAATGCCGAAATCGCCGATCCGGTCGATCACGTCGAAATAGCGAAACACCGGCGCGAACACGGCATCGACGAGCGAAAACTTATCGCCATCGAACCAAACCGAATCCTTTAGCTGCGTCTCAAGCCGCGCAAACTTCTTCTCCACCGCGGCGGCCTTGAGACGGAATGTCGCTTCGTCTTTTGCGGTTTCGAGTTCCCATATATCGCCGAGCGTAGCCGAACTGAATTCGATCCAGGCGCGATGTTCGGCCCGCTTCAGCGGGTCGACTGGATGAAGGGGATTGGGCTGTGTTTCTTCCAGATACTCCAGGATGACTGCGGACTCGAATATCGCCGTGTCCCCCACCTGGAGCACGGGGGTTTTGCCAAGTGGAGAAATGGCGAGAAACCAGTCCGGCTTGTTGTTCAGGTCGATGTCGACCCGTTCGAATGCGACGCCCTTTTCCGTCAGGGCGATCACCGCGCGCTGCACGTAAGGACACAATGCATGGCTTATGAGCTTGAGCTTTGCCGACACGACCATCTCCATTTGCATCTAAATGCATGTGCATGTATTTAGATGCAGGTGCATCGATATGTCAAGAGGCCTGCCGATCACGGACGGGCGATTACCCCCCCTGTCATTGGCATGGGGACGCCGGTCGTCGCCGGATAGCTCAGCGGCAATCCCTGCAAGCTTCGCGCGGCAAGGAATGCGAAAGCCTGTGCTTCCATGGCATCGGCCGCCCAGCCCAGGGTATCCGAGACCTCAACCTTGGCCGGCTCGAGCCGCTGCCGAAGCATACGCACCATCAGCAAGTTCCGCGTCCCGCCTCCCGCGATCACCCAACTCTTGGGCACCTTGGGCAGTTGCGGGATGACATTGGCGATCGCCTCGACCGTGAAGGCGGTCAGTGTGGCGGCACCGTCCGCGAACGGCATGTCCGGCAACAGCAGCGACGTGAACTGGTTCCGATCGAGCGACTTGGGCGGAGGCATCGCAAAGAACGGATGGCGAAGCGCACGCGTAACCCATTCCGTGTCGGGATTGCCCTGCGAAGCCAAGCGGCCTTCGCTATCAAAGGGCTGTCCGGTGGTGCGAAATACATAGTCATCGAGCAGCGCATTGCCTGGTCCGGTGTCGCAGGCGATCAGAGCATCCTCGCCGTCGATGTACGTAATATTGGAGACGCCGCCAATATTGAGGACGACGATCGGACCCTCGCGGTCGAGCGTGCTTGCCAATGCACGATGATAAACCGGAACGAACGGAGCACCCTGCCCGCCAGCGGCGACATCGGCCGCGCGAAAATCATGCATCACCGGAATATGGATCGCTTTCGCGAGCGCCATGCCATCTCCGATCTGGACCGTCATCCGCTGGTCGGGGCGGTGCAGCACCGTCTGGCCGTGAAAACCGACGATGTCTATTTCTTCCCGCGCAATATGATGCTGTGCCGTGAAGGCGGCCACAGCCTCGGCATGGGCCACGGTGACCACCCGCTCCGCCTGTCCCAGAACGCCGGGCCGCGCCTCCCGCTTTGACAGGTCGACGGCGTCGGCCAGCGCGTGTCGCAACAGGCTGCGCTCATTCTCGCTATAGGGGCGATAGCCGGACGGTCCGAACGAGGTCACACGCTTGCCGTCAGTCTCGATCAGGGCCACGTCGACCCCGTCAAGAGACGTACCGCTCATCAAGCCTATTGCAGTCATGACCATGGCAATGGCCTCTCAAGCATCCGGCCAAGCCGGGTCTCGATCACACTCTGTCTTGTATTTAACGCATTTTCTTTGCGCGGTCCCCACCACTCGAAAAGCCTGCGGTAGGTCCAAAAAACCGGCTTTCTGACGCCGCATCGTGGCGGCGGGTCCGGTCGAGGGAGCCCAACCTTGTGTCGAACTTCCACTTCTTATAATGCCACAGGACACGGCGCGTTGGCAGCGAATTAAACCAATGTCGTTCAATGCGGTTACCATTTTATCAAACAGACCCGAGAGACATGACGGCTTTCAAATCTGATTTCCTGAACGTGCTCCAAAGCCGAGGTTTCATCCATCAGGTTTCGGAACCCGAGGCGCTGGACTCGCTCGCCCAAAAGGGGCCGATCACTGGCTATATCGGGTTTGATTGCACCGCGTCCTCGCTGCACGTCGGCTCGCTGTTACCTATCATGATGCTGCACTGGATGCAGCAGACCGGGCACAAACCCATCGCCCTGATGGGCGGCGGCACCACCCGCGTGGGCGACCCATCCGGCAAGGATGAGTCTCGTAAAATTCTGACCGATGCCGATATCGCAGCAAATCTCGCCGGTATCAGGACCGTGTTCACGAAATTCCTGACGTTTGGCGACGGCAAAACCGATGCCGTGATGCTCAACAACAACGATTGGCTCGCGCCGCTGAACTACATCGATTTTCTTCGCGATGTCGGCAAGCATTTCTCGGTCAACAGGATGCTGTCGTTTGACAGTGTCAAACTGAGGCTGGAGCGCCAGCACGAACTGTCATTCCTCGAATTCAACTACATGATCCTGCAGGCCTACGATTTCGTGGAGCTCTACAAGCGCACCGGCTGCGTTTTGCAGATGGGCGGCTCGGATCAATGGGGAAATATCGTCAACGGCATCGACCTCGGCCGTCGCATGGCGAACGCCCAGCTCTTTGCCCTGACCTCGCCGCTGCTGACGACATCTGCGGGCGCAAAGATGGGCAAGACCGCCGCGGGTGCGGTCTGGCTCAATGCCGACCGCCTCAGCGCTTATGACTACTGGCAGTTCTGGCGCAACACCGAAGACGACGACGTTGTGCGGTTCCTGAAGCTGTTCACCGTGCTTCCGCTCAATGAAATCCAGCGTCTGGGTGAACTTCGCGGTCAGGAAATCAACGAAGCAAAGAAGATCCTCGCCACCGAAGCAACCGCGCTCATTCACGGACGCGAGGCTGCGACCTCAGCATCTGAAACAGCGCGGAGGACCTTTGAAGAAGGCGTTATTTCCGAGAGCCTGCCGACGCTCGACGTTTCCAGTTCCGAACTGAATGCCGGGATCGGCGTCCTCACGCTGTTCGTCCAGGCAGGACTGGTCGCCTCCAACGGCGAAGCAAGGCGGCAGATCAAGGGCGGCGGGATTCGTATCAACGACGCGGTCGTCACCGACGAAAAGCTTGTCGTCAAAACGACGGATCTCACCCCTGAGGGCGTCATCAAACTATCGCTTGGCCGCAAGAAGCACGTGTTGTTGCGGCCCTCGTAACGAGACGCGACTGGCGCAAATCAATTGTTGGGGGTGGGAACGCTGTCGTTCAGATTGTTTTGCCGCCCCGTCCCGAATTCGAAGATCTTGCGGAACACGCCTGGAGCCATGGCGGAAATTGGATTGACGCGCAGCACCGGCGCACCGGGCGAGCCCACCACTTCATAAGTTATTCCGATCAGACCTTCGTTGCTGCCACCGCCAAGCACGAGACCGACAATCGGAATCTGTCCGAACATGTTGTTCAGGCCGTACATCGGCACGAACGTCCCGCTCATCCGCACCTGATTGGCGGGGTAATTGATGTTGCCTTCGATCGTAGCGCCGACCGTCGGGCCACGAACAAGGCCTTCCCTGATCGATAGCTGGCCATTCTGCCGCGTGAACTCGGCACGCATATGAGAAAAGCCGACGCCGCTCGATGATCCCGCGCTATTGTTCGCCACCACGCGATCGAGAGCCGGCTCGCCCTTTACCGAAAAGTCGCGGACGTTCAACAGGCCTTCCTGGGCCGATGCGTCGGACGCTGGCGGATCCATCGCCAGCCACATCTTTCCGCCGGTCATTTTCGCGTAAATGTCGGTGAAACGGAAAAGCGCGCCCGCATCGTTGGTTTCGACGTAAACGACCTCGCGTCCCTGCGCACGGCCGCGCATATCGCCGATCAAGGGCGTGTCCCTGCCAAGCTTGCCGTTAAGCTGAAACGTTTTTATCACGCCCGCGCGGCGCGAGAGCTTCACGTCGACACTGCGCACAGCCTCGCCATTGTAGCCCGCAACCGCACCCATTTTGAGGTCGAGGTCGAGATCGAGCATCTTCTGTTTGCTCTTGGTCTCCGCGTCTTTTCCTGAAATGGCGGACTTGAGGAAGCCACGCGCATCAAAAACTTCGCCGCGCATGACAACCTTCAATGTCCCGTCCGGAGCGCGCTCCGCCTTGAGCGTCGCCTTGTCGCCCTCCGACGGCGCGAAGGACGGGAACGCGGCATTGATCACATCGCCGTTCTGATCGATTTCGATCGCGCCTTTGATCTGCACGCCGCCGCCATCGATGACGATATCCTCAAGCCGGGTCGACTGAGGCTTTTGCACGACATTGAACAAGACGCGGCCTGCCTTGCCGGCGACCTTGACCCAACCGGGAAGAATATTATCGATGCGCGCGGCCGTGAGATCGGCTTCGATTCCCAACCGGCTTTCGCGGTCGGGCGCTCCGATTTTGCCGCTCACCTTGACCGGTATGGAGCCGGATACTGCAGATCCCAGATCAACACCCAGCTTGGCGCGGCTGGCGTCGTCCAGCGTGGCCTGCAAACGAACATCCGCATCGCCCTCGGTCGGCTTGCGATAATCGAGCGTGGCTGCCTGGCCTCCAATCTTGACGTCACCCTTGACCTGATAACCTTGATTGTTGGCGACGACTTTCAGCGTGTTGCCTTCGAGCTTCTGGTTCATCACCAGCTTGTCGGCGGAAAAGCCGCCAAGATCGACATTGATCGAATAGGTGGTGTCGGCCTTTGTCAGCTCACGCTTGATCGGCAATCCGAGCGTGACCTGCGCCGACACGTTTCCCTTGCTTGAACTGGGGTCGACCAGTGTTCCGCTGAATTCACTGAGACGATCGGATGCGAGAATTTCCGCCGCAGCAGGCACAGGACCCTCGATACGAAACCGTACCCGTGCGGGGGGCGGTTTCGGTACGAAGTCCGGGATCTCGAATACCAGATCGGAAATATTCAGTTTGCGTCCACCCGGCGTATCGACGGCCGCTTGACCAATGTTGATCGTTGCCGTTCGCCCCGTGACGCGAGCCCTCAAATCGGCATCGCGAAGACCGGGCAATCCATCGACGGGCCGCAGCGTGACATTGCTGCCGACAAAATTGATCGCCAAGCCGTCGTCGGGAATCGGCGGCCCGCTGCGGGACAGCGTATGCACCGGCGCGTTCACACCAATCTCCACGCGCTGCAGCGTTCCTTTGTCGACGCGCTCGATAATCCACTCGCGCACTTCGGGCACGATCACGATCGGCCAGATGCGCTTGAGCGCGGAGACCGGCATCGGAGTGCCAGCAAGCCCCAGGGTGAGCCGCGGTTCGGATGTCGAATAATCCAGGCCTCCGGAACCAGCAATGCTGATATCGCCGTTACTGAAATCGGCCTGCGTCAACAGCACGCGATGATTGTCGGTATCGAACCGGAGCCGCACCGCAATACGATTGAAGATCAGCGGGTCGGCACCTTTTTCGCCTCCGAACAAGATCGTCCCGCCACTCAATCCGAGCTGCCAGTTCGGGACGTTGTCGTTGGGAGGCTCAAGATGAGCGAGAAGCGTGATCCGGTTCGCACCCGAAACGATTTGAAACGGTGCAACCATCACCCGACGGCCGGCGTCCCACTCGATATTGATGTCCGCCTGATCGATGTCCATCGGATAGTCGGGCGTGTCGCGATCGATGATCTGCCCCGCCCCCGCTGAAATCTTGCCGTTGAGGTAGGTCGGCAGGCCGTCACGGCCGATCTCCCCTCTGACACGACCACTGAGAGGCAATTCAGCAGTGTAGTTCAATTCCTTCATCCGCAACGCAAGCAGGATGTTTCGAAAAGGAACCTTGTCGGCTTGAATGTCGATCGAACGAACACCGTCCGCCGGTGCGCCCACCGCCGCCTTTAGCGACCAGGCATTCTTACCCTCTTCGCCCAAACTCAGAGCAACGCCTCCTCCGCGCGGCCGGCGCAAGCTGAGACTGATGTTCTCGAATGTCAGGTGATTGCCGCTGCGCTGATCCTCCACGATCAGATTGCCGCTTTTGAGACCGACCTCATCGAGATTTTCGCCGTCCAGCCCGCGTTTACTCAATCCATCGAGCCAGTCGAGGGCGGCAAGCACGCCTTCAAGACCGGTACGCCCAGGGACAGCTTGAACAACAGGAGCTGTCTCCGGCTTGGTCGCGGGCGCGGGCTGCTGTTGCTGAGGAGCAGGAGCAATCAGAGGCGTGGCCGGGGGTGTGGGGAGCGTGCTGGCGGTCGCCAGCGGACGGGCGTTCTCCCCGGTCGAAATAATGACCCTGCCCTCGGGCGTAATCCGCACAGAGAGTTCAGCTCCGACGAGATTGAGGCTTTGAGCGCGAAGCCGGCCCAGCATGAGGGCCGACGTCGATATCTTCACTTCGGCTTTCGGAGCGCTGGCGACCACGGTGCGTGAACGATCCCGCACGACAATATCGCGCATGCGCACCGCCACGCGAATTCGTCCGGCACGCTCGATTTGCGTCCCACCGACCTCAACCGTGTGGTCTTTTCCGAGGTTGTCCTCAATGGCCTTGACCAGCCAAGGCGTCACCACGTCGAGGTTGATCGGCCCGGTACCGAGCCGCCACCACAAGGCGCCAAATCCGCCGGCAAAGACCACGAGCAGCACGGCAGCGATTATCGCGATCAGCCTGACCCAGCGTGCCCCGAACAGCTTGCGGCGAAGCCCCTGCCGCCAATCATTAGCCTGACCAAGGAATGCGGCAGGCCGACGCCTCAGCAGCTGGCGCGCACGATCGGACGCTCCGTCGTCGTCGCCGAGTGGCCAACCGCCGTCATCCCAGTCGGACAAGCTGCGCGTCGGTACGGGAATTCCGCGCTTTTTGCGGTTCAGTCCTTGCCATCGCTTCTCGGTGCTGGCGCTGAGGATTGTCGCCGGTCAAACCACGAGCACCGACGTGTACCGATCGCTCGCGTGCCGGCATCGCGGCTATTCCCCGGTTCAATTTTCAAACGTACGTCCGGCCCGGAGGTTCGAGGCTGCAAGATCCCACAGTCACCATACTCTCCGGTAGTCAGATTTGCACCGCGCCGGTCAGACGGAGTAGGCATATCGGCCGCGGGACATTCATCTTAGCTAATGACCCGCTGAAAGCGACGAAAGGAAGGCGTATGTCCAAGAAAACGCGCAAGAAATCAACCGCCAAGCCTTCCAAAAAGCCCACGAAGCGTAGCGCCAAAACCGCCGTCAGGACAACTTTTAAGACATCTAAAACTGTTTCTGTGAAGAAATCTTCATCGAAGACGGCAGCCAAGGCTAAAACCAGGCCCGAGCCAAAGCCCAAGTTGCCAGCCAAGCCCGCCAAGACCAAGCCCACCGCGCGGGTGGCTAAATCCACGAAATCCTCCCAACCCCCTGCTTCAAAAGCCACGAAGCCCACGCGCAATCCGTCCGTACCCGCAGCTCCCACAGGCCCGCTGATGGAAGGACAGGTCGCTCCTGCCTTTGACCTGCCACGTGATGGCGGCGCCCACCTGTCGCTTCGTGATTTTGCGGGCCGCAAACTTGTGCTGTTTTTCTACCCCCGCGCGGACACCCCTGGCTGCACCCGCGAGGCGATGGATTTCAGCCGCCTGGCCAAGGAATTCGCATCTGCCGGCGCCGATATCGCTGGGGTTTCCGCCGATCCGCCTCAAGCGCAGGAGTCTTTTAAAAACAAGCATCAGCTTAAAACTCCTCTTGTCTCGGATGAGCGCCTGGAGATGCTAAAGGCCTACGGAGTTTGGGGCGAAAAATCGATGTATGGCAGGACCTTCCTTGGCATTCTTCGCACAACCGTTCTGATTGGGCCGAAAGGCAAGATTTTACGTATCTGGCGCAATGTGAAGGTCGACGGTCACGCCGAGGAAGTCCTTTCGGCCGTAAAATCACTTTAAATCGACGAGATTCGTTTTCCTAAAATTAACCATGAGGGGGTCAAATCAGCCTCGAAGTTAGGCTCGCCGACCGAGTATTGGCGGCGGGTTTCTGGAGTGCTGATGTCATACCGCCAAAACAATTATTATCCGGACCATTCACACTATCCGCCGCAAGAGCATGCGAGACCGCACGTTCGCCGCCCCGCGCCACTCCATGCGGCAGCTCCGGTGAAGCCTGCATCTGGCAGCTATACGATTGCGCATGCGGGCAAGCAGGTGCGTTTCGGACCTGTCGTGTTCTGGATCGTCGTCGGCACAGTCACGCTCATGGGAGCGTGGTCGGCGGTCACCGCGACCTACTTTGCGTTTCGGGACGACGTGCTAACGCGCCTGATCGCGCGGCAGGCATCGATGCAATATGCTTATGAGGACCGCATCGCGGAACTGCGCTCGCGCCTCGATCGCACCACCAGCCGTCAGTTGCTCGATCAGGAACAATTCGACCGGAAGCTCGAACAGATCGCCCGTCGGCAGGCCGCACTGGAATCGCGCGCGTCGGTTCTGAATGCCCTGCCTGATGTTGCCGTCACCGGCTCCATCAAGTCCCCCTCTCGCAGCGGACTGTCTTCCGGAGACAATAACTCGTCCGCGCCACCCAAGCCGTCGCCGATCAACGATACGGTGATCTTCGTTGCGCCGCCCGACCGGGAAGCCAGACTGGAATCTCGTACTCCTGCAATCTCCCCATCCATGCAATTCGCGAAGGTCCAAGATCTCGCGAAGACCCAGGGCATCGATACCGCTCTGACCAGATTTCAGACCGCGCTCGATCAGGTGGAAAGTCATCAGGTCGCCGCGTTGAACGCCGTCGAAGAAAAATACAAGTCGCGCATCCGCCGTATGCGTGGCGTGTTCTCCGACCTCGGGCTTGACGTCAATCAGATGGAAGGCGCCGCCATGGCGCATGGTGGAATGGGCGGCCCGTTCGTTGCCGTTAAACCATCACGCGAAGCAGATACGTTCGAACGCCAAGTCTACCGCATCAACATTACGCGGGCTCAGGTCGATAAATTGAATCGCACCCTTTCGCTGGTTCCTTATCGCAAACCCGTACTCGGCGAGGTGGAATTTTCCTCGGGATTCGGCGTTCGCAGCGACCCTTTCATTGGCCGGCCGGCGATGCATACCGGGCTTGATTTCCGCGCGTCCATGGGCGATCCGGTACGCGCCACCGCGAACGGAAAAGTAGAAAGCGCGGGCTGGAGTGGCGGCTATGGACGGATGGTCGAAATCGACCACGGCAACGGCCTGTCCACGCGCTATGGCCACCTGTCCGAGATCGAGGTGAAGGTGGGTGACCTCATCAAGATTGGCCAGATCATTGGCGCAGTCGGATCGACCGGACGATCGACCGGACCGCATCTGCATTATGAGACGCGAATTGACGGGGAAGCCGTCGATCCACAAAGATTTTTGCGCGCCGGCGTTCGGTTGAGCGCGAGCTGAGACACCCCTCTATAGCTTCCGCGCGGCTCATCCTTGTCGTCGCAGCCAAAACGTGATTTGTCCCGAACGTTGCGATACCCTTTGGAGTGACAATTCTCCAGAGCCGCCCCTTTTGTTCGAGCAGGTCGTTCAGAAACCACTTTAAGTTTCCGGCCGTGCTCCAGACTTCCGGAGTTTGAGTTCTGGCTGAAACGCGAATTGGCCCCCGGCATCCCAGATTAGGCAACGCAGGCTTTCATGCGGCGCGCTGGCTAAGCACGCAGTTGATGAAAGCCGCGGGGTTTCATGCCCGCAATTCAGCATTTGCCGAAAAGCAGCTTGCATCCATTCGCCAGCGATTGGCGGCAGGCGAGACGATTTATCTCGCTGGTCTCGGAGCTCCCGGCACGCACAACTCCGGGGTTGCCCTCGTCGAGGTGACCGCATCAGGCGGCCCGCGCCTGATCGTCAACAACGAAGAAGAGCGCTTCTCCGGAAACAAGCATTCCACCGAATATCCCCGATTGTCCGTCGATGCGATGGTTGGCACGTTGGCGGAGATGGGGCGCAGCCCAAGGGATATCGCGGCCTGGGTGACCACATGGGATTACCCTGCTCTGGCCGGAACGCTGGCGCGTTCCGTCTTCGAGGAGGCGCCGGGCAGTTTCGGATTGGTGAACACGACCAGCGCTGCCGGCTTCGACGCCCGCCGCCTCGAACAAATGACTCGGACGCCGAAAATCCTCGGCAAGCAGTTGGGACTGGACGCAAGGCTGCCGCTGATCTGCATGCCCCATCACGAAAACCATGCCTGGTTCTCGTTTGCGGTGTCGCCCTTCGACGACACGACTGAACCGATCGCCATCGCCGTGCTCGATGGCACAGGCGACCGAGGCTCAATCTCGCTCTATGTGACACGGAACGGCAACATGGAGCGCCTGTTCTGCAACGACAGTGTCTTCGATTCATTGGGCGCATTTTACAGCGTTATCTCCTCGACACAGGGAGGCTGGACCTGGCTCTCGTGTGAAGGGCGCTATATGGGCGCAGCGGCCTGGGGCGATATGCGCCGCGACAGCAACCGCTACTACAAGCGGCTGCGGGAGGTTCTCTATTTCGGGGAAAATGGCGAAATCAAACTCAACCGCGCCATGGGGCATTGGTATCGCGACCCGTTCGAGAACCCCTATTCCGACGCCTTGATCGACATTCTCGGGCCACCTCTCAAACCGGATGAGCTCTGGAATCCCGACGCGGTTTTGCGCGTGGAGGATATCAGTCACCGCCCGGACACGCAGGACCGCCTCGACAAAGCGGCCGCAACACAGATGGTCTTCGAAGACGCTATGATCCATATCGTCGATCATCTGCTCCGCACCACAAAAGCGAGCAAACTTGTGCTGACGGGTGGTGTCGCATTGAATGCGATCGGCAATATGCGTCTGCTGGAGCACTTTGACCAAGCCTGGTTCATGGCCGCACAAAATCGCAAAGCGCGACTGCATTTGTGGGTGCCACCGACACCGGGCGATCCGGGCGTTACCATGGGAGCCGCTTGGCGATTTGCGAAATTGGCTGGGGCGCCGCGCGGCGCGCCGATGTCGCATGCCTTCTATTGTGGAATGCCGCCGGCATCGCGCGACATCACCAAAGCGCTTCAGGCGGACGACGTTTCGTCAGAACTCATCGGAAGCATTTCGACCGAGACCGGGCGGCAAGCCATCGCCGATCTCATGGCATTCATGGTCGCTGACGGCGGCATCATCGCGCTCTATCAGGGTGCGGCAGAAACGGGACCGCGGGCGCTCGGCCACCGCTCCATTCTCGCAAACCCTTGCGACGCCGGAACACGCGAGCGGTTGAATGAGCGTGTCAAATATCGCGAAGCCATTCGTCCACTGGCGCCGATGGCGACGCTCGAAGCAGCGCAGGATTATTTCGAGCTTCTCGAAGGTGCGTCCGATGGCGGCTACAATGCCTATAATTATATGGTTTTGACAGCACGAGCCAAACCACACGCCCGCGACAAAATTCCAGCTGTGATCCATGCCGATAACACCGGCCGCATCCAGATCGTTCGCGAGAGCGACGATCCGTTGACGCATGCTTATCTGAAAGCGCTGGGCCGCCACATTGGCGTCGAGGTTTCGGTCAACACGTCGTTTAATGTTGCAGGACCGATCGCGCAGACACCTGCCCAGGCCGTCGAGACCTTACGCAAATCGAAAGGCCTCGACGTTGTTCTGATGGTAGGGCGAGACGGTGATATGCACGCAGCCTGGCATGGCGGCGAGCGCGACAGCGGGCGCTTTACCGCCTGGCATCAACGCTGGCTGCAGGGCCGATCGAAAATCACCTGACGGGAAGAAAAACTACTGCACGATATCCACGTTGTCTTGCACGACAACGCCAGCGCATTGATGTCCTGTTTCTGCGCGTCCGCGCGAGATTGGCCATACAAAATGACGGCCTTGCAAGGACCGTCAATCAACGTCCTCGATTGCGCCCGGCGACGTTCCGAATGCCTTCTGCGCCAATGTCGCGGCCATGAACTCGTCAAGCTCGCCGTTCAGCACGCCCTGCGTATCTGAGGTCTGCACGCCGGTCCGCAGATCCTTCACCATCTGATATGGCTGCAGAACGTAGGAGCGGATCTGATGCCCCCAGCCAATATCGGTCTTGGCGGCCTGATCGGCGACAGCCTGCGCTTCCCGTTTCTTCAATTCGGCTTCGTAGAGACGCGCCCGCAGCATGTCCCAGGCTTGAGCCCGGTTCTTGTGCTGCGATCGGCCGGCCTGACACACCACCGCAATCCCGGTTGGGATATGCGTCAAGCGAACGGCGGATTCAGTTTTGTTGACATGCTGACCGCCTGCGCCGCCCGAGCGCATCGTATCGGTGCGGACATCGGATTCCTTGATGTCGATCTGGATGCGGTCGTCGACCACCGGAAACACCGCGACGCTCGAAAATGACGTGTGACGTCGCGCGTTGGAATCGAAGGGTGAAATACGCACCAGGCGGTGGACGCCACCTTCGGTCTTCAACCAGCCGTAAGCGTTGTGCCCCTTGATCTGAATGGTTGCCGATTTGATACCTGCTTCTTCGCCTTCGGTCTCTTCGAGATACTCGACCTTGTAGCCGTGCTGTTCGGCCCAGCGGGTATACATGCGCAACAGCATGCTGGCCCAGTCCTGGCTCTCAGTGCCACCGGCGCCTGCATGAACTTCGAGATAACTGTCGTTGGCGTCGGCCTCTCCCGACAGCAGCGCTTCAAGCTCGCGGCGGGCGACCTCTTTCTTGAGCGCGCGCAAGGCCCCTTCGGCTTCGCTCACCACAGCCTGATCGTTCTCGGCTTCGCCGAGCTCGACCATTCCCACCTGATCTTCAAGTTCGCGCTCGACTTTGCCGATCCCCGTAAGCTGATCCTCCAAAGAGGTCCGCTCCTGCATCAGCTTCTGCGCTTTTTGGGGATCGTTCCAAAGATCCGGGTCTTCAGCGAGCTTGTTCAGCTCCGCAAGTCGGGCCGTCGATGCATCGACGTCAAAGATGCCTCCTCAGCAGCCCGACCGACTGCTTGATCTCTTCGACAAGTCTCTCAATTTCGGGGCGCATAGCGTCTCTGCTCAATAGCCACACCACGACTGTGATGGTGACGGGGATTTAGCCGCTTGGATGCGGGAAGGCAATCGGCGGCGGAATTAATAAAGGCCGCCGGTGCCGGACCGGATGATGGCGCGGTCGGCATCCGGCGAGACCGGCAGCGATCGCCCATCGGCATCGGCAACGCCAATGACCGAGTAATTGTCCGGCGGCGCCGTGCCCGGTTTAAATGCCTCAAGAACGGTCCTGCCGCTGTCGCCCGGCCCCGCACGCATTCCGGTCTTGGAATCCACACGGATCAGTTTGATGCCGGCGGGAACGCGGAACGGAATAGCCGGCTTGTCGGCCAGCGCCAGTTTCATGAAATCGCGTGCGATGGGCGCGGCCAGATGCCCGCCGGTCGCGTTACGGCCGAGATTGCGCGGCTTGTCATATCCGACATAAATCCCGACGACGAGATCCGGCGAGAAGCCGATGAACCACGCATCCTTCTCGTCGTTTGTGGTGCCGGTTTTGCCGGCGATCGGCTTTCCGACATCGCGCAGCACGGTGGCCGTACCGCCTTGCACGACCCCCTCCATCATCGATGTGATCTGGTAAGCCGTCATCGCATCGAGCACCTGCTCCCTGCGATCGACCAGCTGCGGTTCCGTTTGGTTTTTCCATCCGGTCGCGGCGTCGCAACCGCGGCACTCACGCTGATCGTGCTTGAAAATGGTGTGGCCGTAGCGGTCCTGGATGCGGTCGATCAATGTCGGCTTGATGCGTTTGCCGCCATTGTCGAACATCGAATATGCGGTGACCATGCGCATCACCGTCGTCTCTCCCGCGCCGAGCGCGTAGGACAGATAATTCGGCAGCTCGTCGTAAACGCCAAATCGCTTGGCGTACTCGCCGATCAGCGGCATGCCGATGTCTTGCGCCAAACGGACCGTCACCGTGTTGAGCGACTGCTTGAGCGCATTACGAAGCGTCGTCGGGCCGTAATATTTCCCGGTCGAATAGTTTTCCGGCCGCCAAACTCCGGAGCCCTGCCCTTGATCGATTTCGATTGGCGCATCGACGACGACCGTGGACGGCGTATATCCGTTATCGAGCGCGGAGGAGTAGACGATCGGTTTGAAGGACGACCCCGGCTGCCGGTACGCCTGCGTCGCACGATTGAACTGGCTCTGATCGAACGAGAAGCCGCCGACCATCGCCACTACGCGGCCGGTCCAGGGATCCATTGCGACCATAGCGCCCGATACCTCGGGCAACTGTCGCAGACGGAACTGGCCGTCGACCGGATTGCCGTCTTTTGAAATCAGCGGGTCCGCATAGATGACATCGCCGGGCGTAAGCACCTGCGATACCGCTGTCGGCGTCTTGCCGCGTGACGGCCCGGCAGTCGGTCGGGCCCATTTCACGCCCTCGAGCGAAATCAATCCGGTCTGGCGATCCTTGAGCACCGCACCGCCAAGTTCGCGTCCCGGCTGGAAGCCGATCCGCGCGGACTGGTCGCTGGTTTCGAGGACCACCGCCAAACGCCACGGCGAGATGTCGTTCAAGGATTTCACATCGGCGAGCTTGACGCCCCAATCACCCGAGATGTCGAGCTTGCTGGCGGCGCCGCGCCAACCTTGTGCTTCGTCGAAATTGACGAGACCCGCGGTCATGGTTTTGCGCGCCATCACCTGCAGCTTCGGATCCAGCGTGGTTCGGACCGATAACCCGCCTTCGTAGAGTTTCTTTTCGCCGTAACGCTCAAGCACATCGCGCCGAACCTCTTCGGCGAAATATTCGCCCGCAAAGATATGTGCACCGTTGGAACGATTGGTGACGACCAAAGGATCCTTGCGGGCCTTGTCGGCCTCCGACTGTTTGATCCAGCCGTTTTCCAAAAGCCGGTCGATCACATAGTTGCGGCGTTCGATCGCGCGGTCGCGATTGCGCACAGGGTGGAGCGCGGCTGGTGCTTTCGGTAACGCGGCCAGATAGGACGCCTCGGCCACCGTGAGTTCGTTTACTGACTTGTCGAAATAGACGAGCGATGCAGCGGCAATGCCGTAGGCGCCGAGACCCAGATAGATCTCGTTCAGATACAGCTCGAGGATCTTGTCCTTCGAATAGGCGCGCTCGATACGCATCGCCAGCAGTGCTTCCTTGATCTTTCGGGTGAAGGACACCTCGTTGGTCAGAAGGAAGTTTTTCGCAACCTGTTGCGTGATGGTCGAAGCACCCTGCGGCCGCCGGTTCGAACCGTAATTCTGTGCATAGAGCAGCACAGCGCGTGCGAGGCCGGAAAAGTCGATGCCACCGTGTTCGTAGAAGTTTTTGTCTTCCGCCGCGAGAAAGGCGTTGATCACCGGCTTCGGTATGGCCTGGATCGGCAGGTAGAGCCTGCGTTCCTTGGAGTATTCAGCGAGCAACGCCCCATCCGATGCATGGACGCGCGTCATGACGGGCGGCTCGTAATCCTGAAGCTGAGAATAATCCGGCAAGTCTTTCGAGTAATGCCAGATCATCCCCGCGGCAGCGGCGACCCCGACCAGAAACACAATCGTTCCGACCGCAAAGAGGAAGCCCATGAACCGCAACAACAACCGCATCCGCCTGATCCGTCCTGAAAGCCGCTCCGGTTGCGATCGCGACCGATTCCAAAGGAGCTGCACTGATTTTTATAGTGCCGTGGTTGTGACCAAACTAGGGCTTGCTGCCTCTAAATACTGATCTTTTCAATTTACCGCGCCGACGGAAACCACCCGTTTGCCGAAAAATGCTTCGATCGCCTGACCGACGGAGTTGACCGTCTTGGAGCGCCAGCCATCCGAAATCAGATGCTGGAGATCATCCTTGTTCGACACATAGCCGAGTTCGACCAGAACCGAGGGAACGTCAGGCGCTTTCAAAACCCTGAAGCCGGCCGACTTCAGCGGATGCTTATGCATGCGCGCCACACCCTTCATTTCCCCCACGAGCAAGCGCGCGAAGCGATTTGAAAACGTTCGCGTTTCTCGCTGGGCGAGGTCGATAAGAATATCCGCGACATCGGTTGGCTCTTCGGTCAGGTTCACACCGCCGATCGCATCCGCTTTATTTTCGGATTCGGCCAGCCTCTCCGCCTCGGCGTCCGACGCCCGATCTGACAGCGTATAGATTGTGGCGCCTTGCGCGTCGCCTTCACCTCGCGGCAGGGCGTCCGCATGGATCGAAACGAAAAGCGCAGCTTTCTGATTGCGCGCGATGCGGACGCGGTCACCCAGCGGGATGAACGTATCGTCGCTCCGTGTCATGACGACGCGGTATTTGCCGCTCTTTTCGATATGCTCCTGGAGAGCTTTCGCGAAATCAAGAACGAGAACCTTTTCCGCCTCTCCGCTCACCGCGACAGTGCCGTTGTCGATACCGCCGTGGCCGGCGTCCACCACAATGACCGGCCTTGGATCCGGGGACTCGGGCTCGGCACTGGCGCCGGTCACGGCCGCCGCGCCGGATGGCGTTCGCTGCTCTTCAAGCGCGGGACGAAGTTGCGGCTGGTTGGAGTTCTGCGTGAGCGCCTGACGGAAGGCGGCCTTGTCTGCCGACGACAGTTCCACGATCAGGCGTGGTGGCTGACCATTGGCGGAATTGAGCACATAGGCTTTTTCAATTTTGGCCGGCCCGTTGAGATCGAAAACAATCCGCGATCCTCCCGGCATCACCAGCCCATATCGGAACGCCTTGATCAGGCCGCGCCCCGCCTGCCCGATTCCCGGCGCGAGCTGGAAATTGACCTGAGGGATATCCAGAATCACCCGATACGGATCGGCGAGTACAAAGGCATGGACATCGACCTTGCGATCCAGGTCCAGCACGAAGCGGGTCTGCTTCTCGTCGCCCGCGATCCGCACGTCCGAGGCGACTGGAAACGTTGTGGCAACTAACGGCTGAGGCGGCTGGGTTTCCACAGCATGCGCCGGGGTCAGGTCCAGGCAGCAGACGAGACACAAAATTGCTGCGCCGCACACGCTCGCAAGCCGAGGAAAAACATCATTTTTTGCGCGGGGAGCCAACGAATCCCAAGCCTCCGTGCCGATCTTATTACCGGAATAAAACCACAGGGTTAATCGACCCCTAATGCGTCCGGGCCGATTTGGGTGGAGTGTTGCATTGTGGCGACGCTCCTTGCACCGCCAGCCTCTACTAGCCTTGCCAGAGCCCCCCAATCAACGTATGTATCTAGTGCTGACGGTTAAACTTCCGGTTGTGTTCGCGTTAGCCTCCCGGTGCAGCGCCGGTTCTTCGAACGAGTTTTGTCCGAGGATCCTGCGGCCTTTTCCGAAGCTCCCCACGGCCAGCGCAGTGCGCGACCGGCGGAAGCTGCGGTTTCAATCCGGAGTGGCCTACCCCCTGCCTAGGTGAATAACTCCATCCAGGGTTCGGGGTTCGTAACTCAATCGGTCATCGTTGCCGCAAGGCAACGATATACGATAGCCGGCGAGCGCTTATGCGCCGCGTTGGTCCCGTCAGCGATGATTACTGCGGTTCCTTATGCCGCACCTGTATAGAACGGGCCGACGCTCGATGCGCCAGACTGTGATGCCGATACCTCACGTAACGAATGCGCCGGGACGGAGCGACATGTTCGCGCGCCAGCCCGCTCTTCGTTCGTCGTCGGCAAAGCGCTTCAGGCGATCTTTTGGCCTTCCCATTCCCCCCGAATCAGGTGGACCGTCTTGTCATCTCGCCGCGCGATATGCGCCGGCCGACAGACGCGTGCTCCGCCGCCGAGAGTTCTCAGATGCCCAACAAAATGTTGATCGATGCCACCCATCCGGAAGAGACCCGGGTCGTGGTGGTCCGCGGCAATCGCGTCGAAGAGTTTGATTTCGAATCCGCGCAGCGCAAACAGCTTCGCGGCAATATCTACCTTGCCAAAGTCACCCGCGTCGAACCGTCGCTGCAGGCCGCGTTCATTGAATACGGCGGCAATCGCCATGGCTTTCTGGCGTTCAGCGAAATCCATCCGGACTACTACCAAATCCCGGTTGCCGACCGGCAGGCCCTGATCGAGGCTGACGAGCGCGCCCATCGCGAAGCCGAAGAAGAATCCGAGAACCGTTCGAATCGCAAACGTTCACGCCATCGCGGCGCCCGCCGCCGGGGCAATAGCGAACGGGTGCGAAGCGAGATCGTGGAAGGTGCGGCTATTGATCCAGCGCACAGCCCACAGCCCTTCGAGGACGAACACGCGGGCGATCACGATCACCCGCAAGAGCACCACGGTCATGATCTCGGCGACGATCACCATCATGACGACTATGTGCACGGCTACCGGGACAGCTTGGAAGCACGTACGTCCGAAGCCGCGATAGCTGCGCCGCATGACGACGATGCCCCTGCGTCATTGCTCCACCATAACGACGACGCCGGAGCAATGCATTCGGAAACGCCCGGGGCGTTCCCGGAGTTTGCGAGCCCGGCCCTTAATCATCAGGCCGATCACGGCGATCATCAAGACGATCATCATGATGACGCGCACGCAGGTGAAGCCCACGATGATCACCACGCCGAAACGTATGATTCGGATCATGCCGAGCAGCACGGCGACGACGAGGACGATGACGAGCATTCCGAAGAGGAAGCCGTCGAGTCCGTCGGCGGCGATGATGCGCTTGAAGAGGTTCCGGAGCGAGTGTTTCGCCCGCGCCGGCAATATAAAATTCAGGAAGTCATCAAGCGCCGTCAGGTGATGCTGGTGCAGGTAGTGAAGGAAGAGCGTGGCAACAAAGGCGCCGCTCTCACGACCTACCTTTCGCTCGCCGGACGTTATGCCGTTTTGATGCCAAACACGGCGCGCGGCGGCGGTATCAGCCGCAAGATTACGTCGGCTCAAGATCGCTCCCGCCTCAAGGAAGTGGTGCAGGATCTGGATGTACCGGAGGGCATGGGAATCATCCTGCGCACGGCTGGCGCATCCCGTACCAAGCCTGAAATCAAACGCGACTTCGAATACCTCATCCGTATGTGGGAGACCGTTCGCGATCTCACGCTGAAATCGCAGGCGCCCACCCTCGTCTATGAAGAAGGCTCGCTGATCAAGCGTTCGCTGCGCGATTTGTACAACAAGGAAATCGAGGAAATTCAGGTTGCCGGCGAATCCGGCTACCAGGAAGCGCGCGATTTCATGAAAATGCTGATGCCGACGCACACGCGCGCGGTGAAGCTCTATCGCGACGGACAGCCTCTGTTCTCGCGCATGGGTGTCGAGAGCCAGCTCGATGCGATGTTCTCGCCGACCGTGCAGTTGCGATCGGGCGGGTACATCGTACTCAATCAGACGGAAGCGCTGGTCTCCATCGATGTGAACTCCGGCCGCTCGACCCGCGAGCACCACATCGAGGATACCGCCCTCAAGACCAATATCGAAGCAGCCGAAGAAGTCGCACGGCAATTGCGTCTTCGCGATCTCGCCGGTCTGATCGTCATCGACTTCATCGATATGGACGAGAAACGAAACAACAGGTCGGTCGAACGCAAGTTGAGCGAGTGTCTCAAGCACGACCGCGCGCGAATCCAGGTTGGACGAATTTCCCATTTTGGATTGCTGGAGATGTCGCGCCAGCGCATTCGCGCCAGCGTGCTGGAAAGTTCGACTGAGCCCTGCGCGCACTGCGGCGGCACCGGCCACGTCCGCTCGGTCGCTTCGGTAGCCCTCCAGTTGCTCCGCGGGCTGGAAGAAGTTTTGATGAAGGGGGCAACCCACAACCTCGTCGTGCGCACGCGCACGGACGTTGCCCTCTACGTGCTCAATCATAAGCGCGGTCACCTGCGCGATCTTGAGAACAGCTTCAAAGTGACGCTGTCCGTGATTGCGGACCCGACAGTAGCGGGCCAGCAATCGTTTGTGATCGATCGGGGCGAGCAGATTCATACGCTCGAAGCAGCAAAAGCGCTGCTTGCGGTACAGGCCGCTGCGGCTCCGCCTGCGCTCGAAGAGCCGTTCGAAGATGATGAACTGCTTGATCTCGAACTGGATAGCGAAGCGGACGATACTGAGGAGTTCGTGGAAGGTCAGGCCACAGGCGGCGACGATGCCTCCGAGAGCGAAGGCAGCCGGCGGCGCAAGCGGCGCCGCAGACGACGCGGACGCGGAGGCGAAACACGCGACGCCTCGACGCAACCTGACGGCCTGGCTCCCCCGAGCTTCGAGACCGCCGAGGGAGACTCTCTCGATGCAAGCGAAGGCGACGAAGCTGAGCTATCCGAGACAGAGACCGTCGAGCACGACGGCGCTGAACAGGGTGGTGAGCGCCGTCCGCGCCGCCGTGGACGGCGTGGTGGCCGCCGCCGGCGCAACGGTCACGAAACCAGTGAAGAAGGCTCCGTGGCCGCGATTGCTGACGATCTAGGCCCGTCTGAAGCATCAGAGGCTGCGGATGCCGTGGCAGATCTCTCAGGTCCGCCGCGAGATTTCCATCATCCGAACGAACGCCCGATCCCGAAACGCGAAGAGGCTCAACCGCAGCCTGCTTACGCAGCGGTGTCAACGACCACCGAAGAGCGACATGATGCCCCGTCGGACGATGGGGACAAGCGCCCTCGCCGGTCGACCATCCGGGAAAAGGTCAGCTTCTTTGTCGAGCCTTCGACAGACGAGAGTGCCCCTGCAAATCCTTCGGAACCGCCAGCGCCTGCACAGCCGCCCGCGGCCTCGTCCGAGACGGCTCAGCCCCGACGCGCAGGGTGGTGGTCGCGCCGATTTGGAAACGGAGAATGATCCGTTTCCAACGATAGGTTTTGCGAGAAAGCGTAGAGCTTTTTCGAGCGAAGTGGATACCGGTTCGCGTTAAGAAAACGCGTCAAAACAAAACGATAGAGCGCGACGGCAACTCAACCAAAACCGGAAGCGCTCTGGACAAATAAAAAAAGCCCGGCACACGTGCCGGGCTTTTTGTTTGATCACCCGTTTCACCGGGCCAATGGTGGAGGCACGCGTCAGCCCGTCGTGACGGCGGTTTCGACGTCGGACGGGTCAATCCTTGTATTCAAATTCGCGTTGAGCTTATCGCGATCGAGTTCGCCTTCCCACCACGACACAAACACGGTTGCAACGCCGTTGCCTGTGAGGTTGGTCAGCGCCCGGCATTCGCTCATGAACTTGTCGACCGAAAAGACGATTGCCATCCCTGGAACAAGTCGAGGGTCAACCACCGACAGCGTCGCGGCTAATGTGATGAAGCCTGCGCCGGTTACCCCGCTTGCACCCTTCGAGGTGAGCATTGCAACGACCAGGATCGTCATTTGCTGGCTAATTGAAAGATCGACGCCTAGCGCTTGCGCGATGAAAAGAGTTGCCAAAGTCATATAAATGTTGGTGCCGTCGAGATTAAATGAATACCCGGTCGGCACGACCAGACCCACCACGGATTTCGAGCAGCCCAAACGTTCGAGTTTTTCCATCAATTGCGGAAGCGCGCTTTCCGAAGAGCTGGTCCCCAGCACAATCGAGAAGCTCGTCCTTGATGTAATTCATGAACTTGAAAATGTTGAATCCGACCACCCGTGCAATTGCGCCCAGCACGACGACGATAAACAAGGCTGCGGTGATATAGAACAACACGATAAGGCCAAGGAGGTTGCCGAGCGCGGCGGGACCGAATTTTCCAACGGTATAGGCCATCGCGCCAAAAGCACCGAAAGGTGCGGCCTTCATGACGATCGCGATGACGCCGAACACGCCGTGCGCGACATCGTCGATAAAATTGCGAACCGTGTGGCCACGCTCGCCCAGCGCCATCAGGGAAAACCCGAACAGGATGGCGAACAACAAGACCTGCAGGACGTCGCCACGCGCGAAAGCGCCGACCACGCTATCGGGAATGATATTCAGAACGAAATCCACCGACTTCTGAGATTCAGCCTGCTTGAGATAGCTGGCAACCGCTGCGGCATCGGGGTTAGCCGCCAAGCCCTTGCCGACCTGAAACAGATTCCCGATGACGAGGCCGATGACGAGAGCGAATGTCGAAACGATCTCGAAATAAACCAGCGCCTTGATACCGACGCGCCCTACCTTCTTTGCGTCCTGAATGTGGGAAATCCCGGAAACAACCGTGCAGAAAATGATCGGCGCAATCACCATCTTGATCAGCTTGATAAAGCCGTCGCCGAGCGCCTTGACCCACTCATTGGTGGCAAGGGTGGGTTCAAGCCAGCCCACGAGCACGCCGAGCAGAATTGCGATTAATACCTGGACATACAAAATCTTGTACCAGGGCTTGGACGTCTTTACGGCTGTTGCCGTCATCGTTGTCGCTGACATTGGGCTTCCCCGCCTTGATTGCTTATTTTATGTGGACCGTCGCACCGTATAAGGTTCGGCCGCCAGCGTCCCCGTAATTTTCCGCCGGGCGCAGGGAAAACGCCCCGCCCCGGCCTTTCAATCGAAACAGCCTAGTTGCCCAGGCTATCGGCCCCACGGCGCGCCATGGGCAAAAGAACCGCTCCAAGCAGGCTCTTGACGACGGAACCCGCGATGAAGGGGGCAACGCCTACAAGCCACGCCGTGCTGGTCTCGACCTTCGTTCCCGCGACGAGCCACAAGAAGCCGCAGCCGATCATGACGACGTGACCGAAGCCCATGGCCAATGACATGCGGAGGATCGATCGATCCCACCCACGCTCACTTAACCAGCCGGCCAAAACAGCGGCCAGTACAAAGCCGGCGAGATAGCCTCCAGTTGGCCCGGCTATATAGCCCAGACCGCCGACAGGCCCTGCGAAAACCGGCAAGCCCATCGCACCCTCGGCGATGTAAGCGAAAATAGTAGCAGCCGCCAGACGAGGGCCGTAAGCCGCGCCCAGCATGAGGACGACAAGGCTCTGCATGGTCATCGGGACATAAGGCAACGGAACGTTGATTTTCGCGGACAGGACCAGCAAAGCCGTCCCCGCAAGCGCCAAAACGACCCCGCGCAGCGCAGATGAAATTGGCGAGGCGGTGTTCGGCCAAACCAGGCTCACGAGATGCGCGCGGGAGTGGGAAGCGCCAGATGACGCAGATGGGATAACAGGCACTGCAAATCTCCTAGATCGGGCGATTCCAAAACCCTCGCCCCGAGGCGAGACTGCATAAGGGAATTCCGAAATCAAAGCCACCCGAGAATCGGGAGATACCCCTTTGAATCCAAGGTTGATCCGATGCACTTGGACAAGTCATCGGGCACCGGCCGCCGGAAGTTCGACGGCGCTTAGAACGTGGCTTTCTCCAGCCAACGCCCGATCCGAGCGACTGCGGTTCGCATATCGTCCGCCGAGCGGGCGTATGAAAGCCGAATGAATGAATGGCCGTGGACTGGATCGAAATCGATACCGGGGGTCGCTGCCACGTGAGCCTCTTCCAGCATTCGCTTGGCGAATGCGAAACTGTCGTCGCTGAAATCGCGACACATCCGCATAAAGATAAAAAGCGCCGTCCGCGGGCAAGAAGCGATCGAGGCCGGCCTTCGGGAGGCCATCAATCAGAATTTGTCTGTTCAATTGATAGCCATGCTTGACGGCGTCCATTTCGGCGCAGCCCTCGAACGCAGCCTCGGCGGCGATCTGCGACAACGCAGGCACGGAAATAGCGAGGTTCTGCTGCAGACGTTCGATCGGCCGCACCAGTTGCTCGGGCGCAACCATCCACCCGACCCGCCAGCCGGTCATGCAGAAGTATTTCGAAAATGAATTGATCACCAACGCATGCGGCGACAACTGCGCCGCAGTCGCGGCAGGAAATGCATAATCGAGGCCATGATAGATTTCGTCGGATATGAAGCGAATGCCCTCGCTCTCCGCCGCAGCAATCAGCCTCGCCAGCGATTCGCCCGTCATCATCGTGCCGGTCGGATTGGCGGGGCTTCCGATCAATACCCCTTTGAGCGGTTTCTCGCGATGAGCCGCGAGCAGCATTTCACCCGTCAACGCATGACGTGTTTCGCCTGTTGTTTCGATCAGCACAGGCTCGCAGCCGAGCGCCGTCAGAATATGGCGATACGGCGGATAACCCGGCACGGTAACGGCAACCCTGTCACCCGGTTCAAACAGCGCGAGAAAGGCCAGGATGAAAGCCCCTGACGATCCGGTCGTCACCACGATCCTTTCAGGATCCACCTCGCAATCGTAAGCATCGCGATAATGGCGCGCGATACGTGCGCGCAGCGACGGAATTCCGAGCGCGGACGTATAGTCGATCCTGCCCGCATCGATCGCAGCACGAGCCGCGGCCAGAGCTGTCGAGGGCGCGGATGCTGCAGGCTGGCCAACCTCCATGTGAATCACATGGCCTCCCGATGCCTCGATCCGGGCGGCGGCGGCCATCACATCCATGACCATGAACGGTGGAACGTCGCTGCGCCGCGATGCCGTCAGAAGATCGACTGACTCTGTTTTTCAAGTTCTTATCCAGCATTGCTGCCTACGCGTTATGATCACGATGTATCGGCGTCTGACAAAAGTGCCAGCGCCGCTCTGTTGCCGCACTCAACGATTTGATAAGGTAAAATCGTGAATGCTGACGGACGGCCATACCATTTTGTCGGCCAAATTTATAGGCCGTAACTCCATCGATAAACCTGCAGGACGACGCGTGTCTTTCTACCCGGCAAAAGCTTATTTTCTTCCAAAAGCCCGAACGTTCGAGCAACCCGTTAGTGGCCGAAGGCCCGCTATTCGACGCCTCACGGCCCTCGTCACATCCGTCGCGATGGTCTGTAGTACGACATCCGCATCCGCTCAGGATGCAAAAGGACCGCCGACTTTACGCGATGCCGAAATCGAGCAACTGCTCCGCGATTATACGCGGCCGATCATGCGGGCAGCCGGGCTGGAAAAGCAGAATATTCAGGTTACCATTATTAACGACCGGACATTCAATGCATTCGTCGCGGATGGCCGACGAATTTTCATCAATTATGGCGCATTGCTGGACTCGCAAACCCCAAATCAGGTGATCGGGGTTTTGGCTCATGAGACAGGCCATCTCGCAGGCGGACATCTTGCGAAATTGCGTGAACAATTTGCGCAAGCACAGACCCAGATGGTCATCGCAATGTTGCTGGGAGTCGGAGCGCTGGTGGCCGGCGCAAAGAGCGGAAGCGCCGGAGCATCGAATATCGGAGCCGCCGCAATCAGCGCACCACAAGAAGTTATCCGGCGCAACATCCTGTCGTACCAACGCCAGCAAGAGGAAAATGCCGACCGAGCTGGCGTGAAATTCCTGACTGCGACCGGGCAATCCGCCAAGGGCATGTACGACACTTTCAAGCGATTTTCGGACCAGATCCTTTTCGCGGCTCAAGGAACGGATCCTTATCTGTTCTCCCACCCCATGCCTGCCGAGCGCGTCGCTGCGCTGGAGCAGATTGCCCGTTCAAGTCCCTATTGGGATAAAAAAGACGACGCAGCGCTTCAGCTTCGCCATGATCTGATGCGCGCAAAGATTTCGGGCTTTATGGACCGGCAGGATACGGTCGCTCGAAAATATCCGGCGTCGAATGACACGTTGCCCGCGCGTTATGCCCGGGCCATCTCGACGTACCGGCACGGGGATCTGAGACTCGCGCTTGCCCAGATCGACGGGCTTATTCGCGAGCAGCCCAACAACCCCTATTTTTATGAGGTGCGTGGTCAGGCCCTGCTTGAAGGCGGCAAACCAGCCGAAGCCATTGCACCGCTACGCAAGGCCCTCCAACTCTCGAGCAATGCCCCGCTGATTGAGATGTTACTTGGACAGGCGCTTGTTGCGTCGGATAACGCAGCCTATGCGGACGAGGCCATAACGATCCTGCGTGCCGCGCTCACTAAGGAACCCGAGGCTTCGCTTGGCTATACACAGCTCGCCATGGCTTATGGCCGTAAAGGAAATTATGCGGAAGCCGATCTTGCGTCTGCCCAGGCCGCGCTGATGCGCGGTGACGGCAAAACGGCGCGCGACCTTGCCTCCCGCGCCAAGACCCGCTTTGCGATCGGAACGCCGGGTTGGGTCAAGGCTGACGATATCGTTACCGCCAAGCCCATGCCGGGACAAAAGAATTAGCCATGGGAAGGTAGATACCTTTCAGCCGAAAGACTATGCTTGCCCGGAAAAATCGCGAGCGCCGATTCAGGCGGCGAAGCAGACAGACAATTCTGCAGACATACAACTCTAAAGGATCCCGAATGCCATCGTTTCGTACCCTTGCTCTTGCCGCGTTTGCCTTCTGCGTCGCACCGGCCATCGCCCATGCGCAAAGTTTTTCCGACGGCCAACGCAGTGAAATCGAGAGCATCATCAAGGGGTATCTCGTCGCACACCCCGAAGTGCTCGAAGAGATGTCCGCCGAGTTAAGCAAGCGTCAGGCCGCGGCGGAAGCTGAAAAACACCAGGCCGCCATCAAGAACAATGCGGAAGCGATCTTCAACTCGCCCCGCGGCGTTTTGATTGGCAACCGCAATGGCGACGTCACATTCGTCGAGTTCTTCGATTACAATTGCGGATACTGCAAGCACGCAATGGGCGACATGCTCGACCTGATGAAATCGGATCAGAAGCTGCGGGTTGTGTTAAAGGAATTTCCCGTGTTGGGACCGGGTTCCGTCGAAGCTGCGCAAGTCGCAGTCGCAGTCCGCATGCAGGATCCCTCAGGCAAAAAATATCTCGACTTCCACCAGAAGCTTCTTGGTGGCCGTGGACAGGCCGACAAAGCCCACGCCCTGGCAGCCGCGAAGGAAGCCGGCCTCGACATGGCGAAGTTGGAAAAAGATATCGCTAGTCCGGAGGTCAAGGCCACTCTCGAGGAAAACTTCAAGATGGCCGAGGACATGGGCCTCAACGGCACTCCAAGTTACGTGATTGGAAATCAGGTGGTTGTAGGAGCGATCGGACTTGAAGGCCTGACCAAAAAGATCAGTGAAGCGCGTTGCGGCAAAGCAACCTGCTGATAGGGAGTGATCCCGCACTGTACGGCGGCGGGATCGTTCAACTGTCCGTCCCTCGACCAATGAGCTTCTGTCCGGCCGTGCGATCGGCCGCATCCAGCCTGCCTGCCCAACGTGACACGTCAGGATTTTCGTTCGCGTTGCCTCGCCGAGCTGCCGGTCGCAAACCTGCCCGGACGCGAATTCCTGCGGCTTGGCCTGCCGTGCCGACGAGCCGCCAAAGATTGGTTAATACGTGGTATCCGGCTGTTGAAACTTGGCTTTTGCCAGCCAAAAGAATGATTTAGACCGGGATAGCGAACCGGTTAAGGCTTCCCCTCGCCCCTTAGGTTACCTATAAACCCGCCAGACCCGGTCAACGCGCGGCCTGCGGCGTGCATGGATTTTCGCTGGATTATTGATGTCAAAGACGATCTTCGTCCTCAATGGCCCGAACCTGAATTTACTTGGGACGCGTGAGCCCGAGAAATATGGTCGTGCCACATTGGCCGATGTGGAGGCTTTGTGTCGCGAAACCGCCTCAAGCTACGGACTGGAGGCCGATTGCCGTCAGTCCAATCACGAGGGTGAGCTGATCGACTTCATTCACGAAGCCGGTGCCAGCAAATCGGCGGGCATCGTCATCAATGCAGGTGGTTACACGCACACGTCAATCGCGCTGCATGATGCGCTGACGGGGGTGAGCTTGCCCGCAGTCGAAGTGCACGTCACCAACATTCATGCGCGTGAAAGTTTTCGCCATCATTCCTATGTAGCCAAAGCGGCCTTTGCCAGCCTGGCTGGCTTTGGCATCGAAGGATACCGGCTCGCGATCATGGGACTTGCATCCAGCATCGGCGTTAAACCCAGAACCTAAAACTCCTTATTTGAATTCAGAACAGTTTCGGACCGATATCATGGCCAATCAGGCACAAGACAAAGCCACCAAATCCGCGCAGGTCAATTCCAAGTTGACCGACGAGCGCGAAATGATCCGCGATCTCGCGACTCTGCTCGATCAAACCAATCTGACGGAAATCGAGATCGAGCGGGCGGGCCTGCGCGTGCGCGTGGCCAGAAACATCACGACATCCGCAACGGTCGCACCGGCTTCTGTTCAAACTATCGCGGCGGCGCCGGCGCAGAGCGCGGCCGCAGTAGCAGCCGCGGACATATCAAAACACCCCGGCATGGTCCCCTCTCCTATGGTCGGAACGGCCTATCTCGCATCCGAACCCGGCGCCAAGCCCTTCATTGATGTTGGAAGCAAGGTGAAGGCCGGTGAAACGCTTTTGATCATCGAGGCCATGAAAACCATGAACCAAATTCCAGCGCCGCGCGCAGGAAAGGTGACAAAGATCATGATCGAGGATGGTCAGCCGGTAGAATACGGCGAGCCGTTGATCATCATCGAATAGTTACGCGACATTCGGAATGCCGGCTCGAAAACGGAAGTTTCATATCGGCGTTGCAGCAACTGCGACGCATCACGCCAAAACGTCCAATCTCAAGTCGCGCTTGCAGCGTTATCGATAGTATCCCCTTCGCTTCACGTCCGCCTGCGTGGCTGTGACAAAGGGGCGGCTCCGCCAGAACCGGGACGTCAGATGTTCGACAAAATTCTCATAGCCAATCGCGGTGAAATTGCCCTGCGCGTCCTCCGCGCATGCAAAGAGCTGGGGATCGCTACGGTCGCGGTTCATTCGACGGCGGACGCAAACGCCATGCATGTGCGGCTCGCGGACGAAAGCGTTTGTATCGGCCCCCCGCCTTCGAAAGATAGCTATCTCAACATTCCCGCGTTGCTTGCCGCGTGCGAGATCACCGGCGCGGACGCCGTGCATCCCGGTTACGGTTTTCTGTCCGAGAACGCCCGTTTCGCCGAGATTTTGGCAGACCATAATTTGCACTTCATCGGTCCCAAGGCCGAGCATATCCGCTTGATGGGCGACAAGATCGAAGCCAAAAAAACCGCGATAAAGCTTGGGATTCCCGTTGTACCGGGTTCTGACGGCGGCGTTGGCCCGAACGACGACGCCATGGCGATCGCCAAGAAAATCGGGTTTCCGGTTCTGGTGAAAGCAGCCGCAGGCGGCGGCGGACGCGGCATGAAAGTCGCGCAAACCGAAAACGATCTCGCGCTCGCACTTTCTACTGCAAGGAACGAAGCCAAATCTGCATTTGGCGATGCATCCGTGTATCTGGAAAAATACCTTACAAAGCCTCGCCACATCGAAATTCAGATTTTGGGCGATGGTCGTGGCGGCGCGATCCATCTCGGCGAACGCGATTGTTCGTTGCAACGACGGCACCAGAAAGTTTGGGAAGAAGGCCCTTCTCCCGTTCTCGATCCGAAGTCACGGGCGAGGATCGGCGAAATCTGCGCAAAAGCAATGCGCGAAATGAATTATCTCGGCGTCGGCACGATCGAGTTTCTCTACGAAGACGGCGAGTTTTATTTCATTGAAATGAACACCCGGATCCAGGTCGAACATCCGGTGACTGAAATGATTACCGATATCGATCTGGTATTGGAGCAGATCAGGGTCGCTGCCGGCGGGGAATTGCCCGATATTCAAAAAAACATCGTCATCAGCGGTCACGCGATCGAGTGCCGGATCAACGCTGAAAATCCCGTCACTTTCCGCCCTTCGCCGGGCAAAATTCTTCAGTACCATCCACCGGGCGGCCTCGGCGTGCGGATCGATTCCGCAGCATACCAAGGCTACGTGATACCGCCCTACTACGATTTCATGGTCGGCAAATTGATCGTGCACGGCAAGACACGCGCCGAATGCCTCATGCGCCTGCGCAGGGCGCTGGATGAAATGGTCGTCGACGGGATTGAAACGACTTTGCCTCTGTTCAGAGCACTGGTACGCGAGCCGGAGATTATCGACGGCGACTACCACATCCATTGGCTCGAGCAATATTTGGCCAGAGGCGGATCCGCCGGCACCTGAGAAACATCCGGACAATCAAAAACCGCCTCAACTGGAACCGATCCTTCGCCAATGCGTTGGCTCGGCGGTTTTCTTTGGGGTGCCGAAAGATAGTGAGCGGTCATTTCAACATCTTGGCCAGAAGTATATTCCTTTCGCCGGATGCCTGTCTTTGAGCGGCCTGCACGTGTTGATGCCGGGAGAAACCGAAACAAACACTTTGTCAGAGGTGGAATCGGTCCGCTGCAGAAAATGACTTCCCTGACAGCGATGGTGCGATCGTCGTACGGCTCGATACGAGGATATTCGCGTGGCCGATAACATTAAAATCGGGCGAACCCTTTCGCAGATCGTCTTGCTCACGTCGGGCTTTCTGATTCTTACCGCGATTGGAGCGATCTCTGTCTATCTCGTTGACGCCGCGCGAACAGAATCCAACAGCGTCGTTCATACGATCGAGGTCGAAAACCAGATTTCACGCGTTTTGCTCGATCTGCGCCGTATCGAAAGTTCGGCGCGCGGTTATCTGCTCACCCAAAACAAACAGTTCCTGACTGAATACAGCAGCGCGGTAGCCACGGTGATGCCCGCTGTTGAAGCTCTTGCCGGGCTGACTAACGACAACCCGACGCAGGTTCGCAACATTTCGGATCTTCGATCTGCGACCGAAGCCCGGCTTAAAGAACTGAAAGTATCAGTCGACCTTATCAACCGAAACGACATTCCGGCCGCCATGGATATGATCCGCAACAGCGGAACGCCGGATACGACGAACCGTGTGCGAGATATCAGCAACAACATGCAGGCGGAGGAAGAGCGCCTGTTTGCTTTGCGCTCCGATAGCGCCGACCGCAGCAGATATCTATCTGCGGTTTTCACGATTGCGGGCGCGGCGTTGCTGGTTCTTCTTGGCGGGGTCTCCGTTTTCCTGATCCGTCAATCGTCCAAAGAACGCGATCTGGCGGAACAAAGGTTGCGGGACAATAATCTGAATCTCGAAACCATCGTGGAGGAGCGCACCGCGGACCTGCGCGAAGCGAACGAGGAAATTCAAAGATTTGCGTACATTGTCAGCCACGACCTGCGTTCTCCGCTCGTCAATATCATGGGCTTCACAAGTGAGCTGGAAGAGTTGAAATCCGACATCTTCGGTCGTCTCACCAAGCTCTACGCAACTGCATCGCCATCTGTCGCAAACGAGACTGGGGGTTCTCTTCTGCACGATGCCGACAAAAAGCTGGCGGAAGAGTTTTCTGAGGCAATCGATTACATCAAATCTTCGATCAGCAGGATGGATCGTTTGATCAGCGCTATTCTCAATCTGACACGCGAGGGCCGTCGTGAGTTTCGCCCCGAGCCGATCAACATGCGTCAATTGATACAGGGGCTCAGCACGACAATGGCTCATCAAGCCCTTGAGGCAGGTGCCAAAATCGTGGTCGAGGAGCTACCCGATATCGTCACCGACCGGTTGGCGATGGAACAAATCTTTTCCAACTTGATTGACAATGCGTTGAAATATCTCGCGCCCGGAACACAAGGAAACATTGTCATTCGAGGCCGCCGCAAACTTGGTTTTGCAATCTTTGAGGTTTCTGACAACGGACGCGGGATCGATCCGAAAGACCATCAGCGCATTTTCGATTTGTTTCGTCGCGCCGGGGTTCAAGACCGGCCCGGCCAAGGTATCGGCCTTGCTCACGTTCGCGCTCTGGTGCGCCGGCTTGGCGGGGCTATGAGCGTAGACTCTGAGCTTGGCAAAGGCAGCACGTTTGTTGTCACGCTGCCCGCCAATCAAGGTTTTAAAGAAGGACCCTATTCGTGAGCTTGCCGGTAAAAATTATTATGATTGAGGACGACGAAGGACACGCGCGACTGATCGAGCGCAATATTCGCAGGTCCGGCGTCAACAATGAAATTCTTCCGTTCGTAAACGGGACGGACGCTATTAAATATCTTTTCGGTAGCGATGGTCACGGACTCGCCCACAAGGGAGAGGCCTTGCTAATCCTGCTCGATCTGAATCTGCCGGATATGACCGGCATCGAGATCCTTAAACGCGTCAAGGAGAGCCAATATTTGAAGGCTGCTCCAGTCGTTGTGCTCACGACCACCGACGATACGCAGGAGATCAAGAATTGCTATGAGCTAGGCTGCAACGTCTACATCACCAAGCCTGTGAATTACGAGAACTTTGCCAATGCGATACGGCAGTTGGGTCTGTTTTTTTCCGTCATCCAAGTCCCCCCCGCCGTCGCATGACAAACGAGATCCCCACCCTCCTTTATATCGACGATGACGCCGCGCTTGCGCGACTTGTCGAGCGCGGGATGAGACGGCAAGGTTTTGCGGTCGAACACGCCGAAAACGGCGTAGACGGCGTTGCACGGATTCGAAAAGGTGGAATCGACGTCGTTGCGCTTGATCAATACATGCCGGGTCTCGACGGATTGGATACGCTTGAACAGATCCAGGCTATTCCGGATGCACCGCCCGTTGTTTTCGTAACCGCGTCTCAGGATTTAAGCATCGCCGTCACTGCTTTGAAGGCGGGAGCGAACGACTATCTCGTCAAGGACACGCATGGCGATTTTATTACCCTGCTCCACGTAGCGGCCACCAGCGCGCTTGAGCGGTCCCGTATATTGCGGGCCCAGATTGCCGCGGAAGAAGAAGTTCGGATCGCGCGCGACCGTTACGCGGCGCTTGCAGCCGAGCGGGAGGTTCTGCTGCGCGAAGTCAACCACCGCGTCGGCAACAGTTTACAAATCATCGCATCGCTTCTTCATCTGCAGGCCGCCGGCAGCACGCAAGATGACGTGCGCGCGGCTTTGATGAATGCGATGGGACGCGTGGCGGCAGTCGCGCAGGTTCATCGGCGTCTTTATACATCGCACGATCTGAAGAGCGTCATGCTGAACCAATATCTTGAGGCTTTGCTTGAAGATCTTCGCAGGTCGGCGGAAGGCAACCGGATGTCGCGGCTGACGCTTAACAGCGAGGCCGTCGAGATCGATCCGGACCGGGCAGTCGCGATCGGCATCATCGTCAATGAGCTCGTCATGAACGCGGTGAAATACGCTTACCCGAATGAGGCCGGCCCCATCCACGTCAATCTCGATATGGATATGAGTTCACCCGGGCAAGAGCTCCAGCTGGCGATCAGCGATGACGGCGTGGGTTTTCAGGCCAAACAGGATCCTCGCTCAACGGGCATGGGGCAACGTATCGTCAGCGCGATGGCAGGTAAGCTTGGCGCCAACGTCGAGCGTGACCCCTCCCACCGCGGGACGAGGATCGTCCTGCGCTTTGCCCTTGGCGCTGCGGCCACCCCCGTGAGCGCGCCTGCCGAAGTCAACTAGCGAAGTCGCGGGGCATCGCGCTTCCTCGCAAATATGCTATTATGAAGGTATGACATCTCGCGACTCTTCCTCCTCGGAGATCACGGCAGAGGTGCTTTTGCGCGCATATGCCTGCGGCATCTTTCCCATGGCCGAGAGCGCGGATGATCCGACCATCTTTTGGGTCGAGCCTGAGCATCGCGGCATTATTCCACTCGACGGTTTGCAGATTTCCTCCCGTCTTGCCCGCACCGTGCGCAGCGACCGTTTTCACGTCACGGTCAACCAGGCTTTCAAGCGGGTGATGGACGGATGCGCGGCGCCGCAAACCGGACGTGAGGATACATGGATCAATGGCCGGATCCGCGGCCTATACACCGCGCTTCATGATATGGACCATTGCCACAGCGTTGAGGTGTGGGAGGGCGATGATCTCGCCGGTGGGCTTTACGGTGTCAGTCTTGGCCGTGCATTCTTCGGCGAAAGCATGTTCCACTATGTCCGTGATGCGTCCAAAGTCGCGCTCGTTCACCTCGTCGCGAGGCTTGTTGCAGGCGGATTCGTATTACTGGATACGCAATTCGTAACCGACCATCTTCGCAGTCTGGGGGCCGTCGAGGTGTCCCGCGCCCGCTATCGAAAGCTGCTGGACAACGCCCTCGCCGGCGCGAACGATCTGGAATGCTCCCTCGGCGACGGAGTACTGTCGGGCAATCAGGCGATGGAAATACTTTCAGCCACGCGAGAAGATCGCCCGGCATCATCACTGCAATGAAACCGACTTAGTCGCGCGTGCTCGAAAATATCTTCTGAAGCTCGGCGCCCGAAAATCCATTTCCAAATTCGGAAAACGTTCCCTGCTCGGCAATTTCTCTCGCGGCACGCATAAATCCACCCCAGGCAGCGCGCGCAAGTGCACCACCAACACTGATACGGCGCACACCGAGTTCGGCGAGTTCAGCCACGCTAAATCCTGGCGCATTGCCGATCAGCACGTTCACGGGCTTAGGGGCAACAGCTTTGACGACCGTCGCAATCTGCTCTTTGGTTTTAAGGCCCGGCGCATATAAACAATCCGCACCGGCCTCCGCAAAAGCAATCAGGCGTGCGATGGTCGCGCCGATGTCAGCTTCACCCACTAAAAATCCCTCGCAGCGCGCCACGAGAACCGCGCCGCTCCGATCGGAATCGATTTCAGAGCGCGAGGCCTTGATCCGTTCGATTGCCAGCTGGTTGTCGTAAAGCGGTTTGTTTTTATCGCTGGTGCGGTTCTCGATCGAAAGCCCGGCGACACCCGCGGCCAAAGCTTTCCTGACGTTTGCCGCAACGCTTGCGGGATCGTCCGCAAAACCATTCTCGTAGTCGGCATTAACCGGAAGATCGGTTGCGCCGCAGAGCACTGAAAGATGCCTCACGACCTCCTCGCACTTGAGGCCATAATCCGGCTGTCCTGTCGACCAGGCATATCCGGCACTTGTGGACGCAAGCGCTTTAAATCCGAGCGATGCAAGAAGGCGCGCGCTGCCGATATCCCAGGGATTCGGCAAGACGAAGCAGCCTGATTGATGCAATTCGCGAAATTGGGAGCGCTTCTGCGCGACGGCCGTGGCGGTCTCCAAAGCAGTCTCCAATACAGTCTTGGACATGACGGAGCCTTCCTCAACTGCAGAAACGTATGATGGCCCGCGCCGATTTATTCAGAAGCGGCGTCCACCCTCCACGCCGGAACAGACCTAACGGAATGGCGGGAAAAATACCGAAGGTTGCTGGCGTGGCTGCGCGGGCGGAGGAGGTAAAGGTTGTTGTTGAGGCGGAGCCCCACCTGCGGGAGGGGCTGCGGCGGGTTGCTGCCGCGTCGTCTGCTGGCGCTTTTGGGCCGGCGGCGGCACTGTCGGTTTCGGCGGTGGCGGGACGTCCACCTGCGTGGCGACCGTTTGATCCGGCCCCTTACAATCCGTCAGCCAGATGTCATAGATCGGATGCTCAACCCCATGCAGGCCGGGGCTTGCTGCAAACATCCAGCCTGAAAATATCTTTTTCACCTCGCCCTGCAAGGTGATCTCCTCGACCTCGACAAACGCATCCGTATTTGTCGCTTCGGTCGCAGGTCGCGTGTAACACGCGTCCGGTTTGACGCGCAGAGCGCCGAACTGAACGGTCTCGCCGATATCGACATCGAAATTGATGATGCGCCCGGTGATTTTATCGAGACCAGAAAACGTTGCTTTCTTGTTGACGATCTTTTGGGCCGGCGGTTCGGTCACGATCTCGTCGCCCGGCTGTAAGGTCGCGGGTGTCGGCGGTGCGCTTTTGGGCTGGCGCTGCCCTGGCGGCAACCCCGGCAGAGGATTGGCCGAGGGTGCAGGCGCATTGGCCTGATTGGCCCCCGTGGCAGCTGGTGGTGTATTGGCAAGACCGGGTTGGCCCTGCGGCACCACCGTGGTGCCCGGTGGAGGCGGTAGCGGTTGTGACTGCACCGACCCGACTGGGGGTGCCGCGATACCCGGCTGGGCACGATTGGGGATCGGAAGAATGCGCCCCTGCGTCGGCAGATCCGGCACATCTTCCTCGTCCGGATCCTGAACACTGGATCCCGGGACACTGGTGGGAGGCCTCGGCGGCGCGTTCGAGAAAATATTACCGATTTGCGCCTTTGCAGGCGACACAAGCGACATCAGCTGGGCGATGGCGACCATCGCGGAGATCAAAACGACTGAGTTTCGGAGCATCTGATGCGGCTTCAATCGGCAAATCGGTTTTTCAAAGTATTCCACCGCCGCCGGCGTAATGGAACAGAAATGGCCCTCAGCGCTGCCGGGCATTCTATCGAAGGCATTCTTGAACCAATACTAACATAATCTTTTCGCGCCCCTATAAATCCAAAGATCATTCGCTAATCAGAGGTCGACGCAATGCGCCACGGATTCGGGACACCATACAGCTTCGGTTAACATGCCGAATACGGCGGGGAAAGGGCAGACAAGTTCAGGAAAGGCCGGGAAATCCGGAATGTTTCAACGGTTAGCGGAGCGCGCGGCACGCCTTAATGATTGCGGTGGATGTCCGAAAGCCCGGATGAAAGCCCGGCGCATCCTCTCGGGGTCTCGGAAGCCGGTCGCCCGGGCCACCTGCTCGATAGGCTCACCCAATGCCTCTACCCGAGTCTTTGCCGCTTCCAACCGCAATCGCTCTATCGCTTTTGCTGGCGTCGATCCGGTTTCCGCGATGAATGCGCGCGCAAAATGACGGGCGCTCATATTTGCACGTTCCGCCATTCGATCCACAGTGAGACGCTGATCGAGATTTTCACGCGCCCATGATAAAAAATGCCCGAAACGTCCTGTCGGTGATTTCAAATCCAGCAGCGCTGAGAATTGAGATTGCCCCCCAGTGCGCCGGTGGTAAACGACCAATTGCCGCGCCGTTTCCCTGGCAATCTCCTCACCGAAATCTTCAGCTACGATTGCCAAAGCCAGATCAATGCCGGCGCTGATGCCTGCGGACGTCCAGACGTTGTGGTCCTTCACAAAAATACAATCGACCTCAAGCCGCACTTTTGGATAGGTTTTGCGAAAGTGGCTTGCGCGCCGCCAATGCGTCGTCGCGCGACGCCCGTCCAGCAGACCCGCATGGGCCAGAATGTAAGCTCCTGAACATACGCTCGCGATTCTGCGCACGCGTTTTTGTGCTGCCCTCACGAATGCAATGGTTGGGCGGGACAGAATGGCTTCACTTATCCCCTCTCCGCCTGCCACGATAAGAGTATCCAACGCTCCGAGCGCCTTGATGCCCCGGGCGTGGATCTCTACGCCCGAAGAACTGCGAACGGGGCCAGAAGCAAGCGCAATGGTTTTTATGGTCGATCTTTTGCCTGCCAAACGCCCGGCGATCTCGAACACCGCAACGGGACCGGACGCATCCAGCAATTGAAAATCAGGAAAAACGAAGACACCGATCATGCGTACTCGTGCATGGCATGAAACGAGGGAAATACGCCATTTCTGACCAAAGACAAACACGCTTAGGTGTGACTGTCAATTTCATCGGGGAAGACAAGCGATGACGCCAATCCAGATCGGACTCCTCCTGTTTCCAAAGGTCACGCAGCTCGATCTTACAGGTCCGTTGCAAGTGTTCTCGCGCTTGCCGGGCGCAAACATTCATCTGATCTGGAAGAAGATCGAGGCGGTTCAGAGCGACACCGTCTTGAAGCTCTACCCGACAGTCAGTTATGCGGACTGCCCGCTGCTCGATGTTATCTGTGTCCCAGGTGGCGGAGGAGTTGAGGACGTTCTCTCTGATCTCGAAACGCTGACTTTTCTCCAAGCTCAGGCCCGGCAGGCACGTTACGTCACATCCGTATGCACCGGGTCACTCATCCTGGGTGCCGCCGGGCTTCTTGAAGGCCGGAAAGCGACGACCCATTGGTCAGCGATGCACCATCTAAAATCGTTCGGTGCTACGCCCGTGGCAACACGCGTCTGCATCGACGCAATCTCATCACAGGTGGGGGAGTCACCGCCGGAATCGATTTCGCGTTGGCTTTGTCTGAAGTGCTCAGTGATCGCATGACTGCAGAAATGATTCAGTTGAGTCTTGAATATAACCCTTCACCGCCCTTCAATTCAGGTTCGCCGGATACGGCTTCACCGGAAGTGCTGTCCCGTCTCAACCAAATTCTGAAGCCATCTGCCGATCGACGTCGTATCGCGATCGAAAAAGCCGCGGCACGAACGGAAACGTGGAGAGACAGTTGTTTTAGCTCAGCCCCTCCTCCGCCCGTAGCCTCCTGACGAACACCGGGCCGCAGGATAATTTTTCGTCGTTTGGGATGGCATCAAGCACTCGCCAAAATGGCGTAATGTCTGCTGTTGCGCCTTCTTTGCGGCGTGTTTCAAGGGCGGCTTCAGCGATCGTACGAAGATGAAAACCCATCGTGATCGGGCAAGTAACTTCGGCCTTGTATTTTCGTGCCAGACGGTCCCGCAAGGTCTTGATGCCCATGCTCTTGCCGCGCGGAATTCCGCGAATGAATTTCGCGACGATCTGCGGCGACGGCACCAGCATGATTTCTCCCTTCTTCATACCAGCAATATTGATAGGTGCCGGTTTGACGACATGCGGCCTCGCGTTTTCGAATTTCTCCGACCACGACTTTTTCATTGCCGTCTCCGCTGAAGGCCGCCCTGGTGAAATGATAGTCCCGCCGGGCTTGAGCAATACGAGCCATGACCTTGGCAATTCTTGAATTCAGGATTTTAACGGCAGACAAATATCGGTCAGCAGATCGGCGGGAGCCGTATCGCGCGGGTTGTTTAGATACTCTTCAATCACTGGCCCGTCGGCAGGCTCCATACCTGATCGTTTCAGCCATTCGCCATAAAGCCATTGGTAGGCCGAGCGCATGGTCGCATAAGGGCCTTGATACCTCAGCACGGCATAGGTACCGCCGGAAATCCTGGTTTTGAAAACTGGTTGCTCGGCCACGCACGTCTCGCTCACCGCGACGATACAAGCGCACGAACGAAGATCGCGCTCTGCAATCACAGATGGATCATCATAAAAAATGCCGATCGTGCGCGTATCGGGCGTGAGCAGACCTCTTGCCCCGCACCAACCAAAGAGCGGATCGAAGGCCCTGCCGATCTCCATATAGGAGCCCTTATGCTCAAGGGCGAAAACATCGAGAGGTTTCAGCTGAGTGACAACGACATCATAGGTCTTACCTTCTCCCTCATGGTGTGGGGATTGGAATAATGCGTGGGGCCCTTCGTGGCGATATTGCGCGGGCGGCATTCCATAGGCTGAATGGAAAGCGCGTGTGAAAGCCTGGACGCTGGAATATCCGGATTTAAGCGCGACGCTATCGATGGCCATCGCGGTGTGGGCAAGGAACCCTGCCGCGCGATGCAACCGCAAACGCCTGATTGTCGCACTGACGGTTTCGCCCGTAACCGCATGATAAACGCGGTGCCAGTGATACGGTGATAAACATGCGACCTCGGCGAGCGTGCTCGGGTCGATCTCGTCGTCGAGATGATCATAAATATGGGCGATTACGCGATTGATACGTTCGCCGTAATCGAACTCGACCGCCCGTCTCTACAAAATTCATGATCGGTATCCTCGCTGCTAAGACCAGGAAGGATATGCACGGACGGCTTTGATAAATCTTGCGGACTTGTGCTTGTGAATGTCACGAGTTGAGCAAGCGATGTGTGGCGCGTAACGCTCGCGCTCTGCTCGGCTTTTAACTACTGGCCGGGAGTCCAGGCTTGGTAATCACCGGTTGCCTTGGGGCGCTTTCCTGCTGCAAGGGTCGATCCCGCAGGACGATAGGCCTGCGGCGTCCCGGTCATGTTCTGGCGATGGGGCTTTTCCCATTCGCGCGGTTTGTAATTTTCCAAGGTTGGTGGTGTATCAACGGTGTGATGCAGCCAGCCGTGCCAGGACGGTGGCACACGGGTCGCTTCGGCATAACCGTTGTAAATCACCCAACGCCGCTCGAACCCAAGTGACGGATCAATCTTGCCGCCGCGGGTCCGGAAATAGCGATTGCCGCCCTCATCCTCGCCGACCAATTCGCCGAAGCGCCATGTCCATAGCTGCGTTCCGAACGTCTGGCCGTTCCACCAGGTAAAAAGCTTCAGAAAAAATGGCTTCATCGCGCGGAATCCGAGGTCTATTGATGCCCCTCAATGACACCCGAACTAAAGATTGTCCAGCACCAACAGCTGCTTGATCCCCTATCCGCATGGTTGTGAAAGCCGTTCGGACGCAGGCCGTGCTCATTTTCCGGACGCAGCCCCGCCCGGTCCGATCAAAAGCCGAGCCCTTTTGGCGCACGCGCTGTGCGTGCTGAACCGCCACGCGTTCGACTTTCAGCTGCATCCGATTGTCCGGCACGTGAAGGAGACATGATCACTAAGGCACATCGCCTTTAGCGTCACACGCACGACTTCGTTTTGCGCACATCATTGCGGAACGCTTCGCCGTACCGGTCGTTTTACCGGTTATGTTCATGGAGCCAAAACGATGATCAATCTCAAGATTGCCGGTGCGGCGGCTATGCTCGCCATAACACCGATGTTAACAACGTCGTCTGCCGATGCGCGGCCTGGAGGCCGTGGAGGTAACGGAGGCGTCGCGGCTCAGAGCGGAGGTGGCTTCCGCGGTGGTGCCGCAGCGCTCCGTGGCGGTGGTGCCAATTTTGCGGCGCGCGGCGGGGCCAACTTTGCCACCCAAGGCGGCGCCAACTTCGCAGCAGCAGCCCGCACAAGCGGCGCCAGTGTCACCTCGCGCAGCTTCGCAGCAGCCCCTGCGGTCGGTGGAAGCGCTGCCGTCGCCACCGCGCGGCCCGGCCAATTTGGTTCCGGACGCCATTGGGACGGACGGCGTTGGATCGGTCCGGGCGTAGGCTTCGCTGCAGGACTTGCGGCAGGAGCAGCGCTTGGCTCGCCATATTATGCATATGATGGCGGATATTACGGCAACGGAGATTACGACGATAGTTACGCCTATTATGATGGCTCACAACAGCCCGATGTAAGCTACAGCGAGGTGCAGCCGGACGATGGCATTTCAATTGCCTATTGTCAGCAGACATATCGATCCTACGATGTCACCTCAGGCACTTATCTCGGCTACGACGGTTTGAGGCACCCCTGCCCGTAGTTTGCGCGCAAGGCAATGGGAGAAAGGGCGGTCAATCCAGAGACCGCCCTTTCCTTATGGCGACGGTCCGTCGGGTTGGAATGAGGAACCACCCATGAAATGACTGTTTTGAGGGAGCGGTGTTTTGGGAGTGTTGGCTTCGGCCTCTGGATCTCATAAAAATCATTTATCTTTAGAGTGAGTATTGGTGGCTGTTTCCAAAGAACAACTTTCCGCGCCGCTGCATCCGAACGAACCGGAGCGGCTCGCAGCTTTGCGTTCTTACAGTATCCTCGATACCCAGGTGGAAACCGCCTTCGACGATATAACGAAGATCGCCTCTTATATCTGTCAGACGCCCATCGCCCTTATCAGCCTCGTCGATGAAAACCGCCAATGGTTCAAATCGGAAGTCGGTCTTGGGCAGCGTGAAACTCCAATTCAAAACTCGATCTGTGCTCACGCTATATTGGAGCACGGCTTTCTTGAGGTATCCAACACGCTGAAGGACGCGCGCTTCATCGACAATCCGCTGGTGACAGCCGATCCGCACTTGCGATTTTACGCCGGCGCGCTGCTTCGCACCCCTGACGGACTGCCGCTCGGGACAGTTTGCGTGCTTGACCGAAAACCCAGAACGCTGACCCAGGAGCAACGCGACCTTCTTGGCGCTCTTGCGCGTCAAACCATGGCGCAAATGGAATTCCGGCGCGCTCTGCATCTAGCGGATCGGTTGCAACGCAATGTCACTCGCCTGATGGCGATCGCCGGTCATGATCTCAAGCAACCGCTTCAAGTCATGGTGATGGCAATCGATCGCATCCGGGGGAAACTGACCGATCCGAAAGAGCAAGAGCGTTTGCAATATGCGGTCGAAGCCGGGATGCGGATGGCCAATGAATTGGACCGCCTCGCGGAAATCTCTGTTTCGGGATCCACACTGACGTCACCTCAAATCGAAGCGCTGCCGATCCGGGGCATCTTCGAGATGGTCCAGAACACGTGGATACTCCATGCCGAAGCCAAGGGATTGCGGCTGAAAATCGCACCGACCGGCGCGATCGTCCTTGGGGACGCCGCCATTCTGCGTTCGATCATCGGCAACCTGGTTGGTAACGCCATCAAATATACCCAGCGCGGGGGGGTGCTGATCGGCTGCCGGAAGCGGGGCAAATTCCTCTCGATCGAAGTGCTCGATACTGGCCCGGGAATTAGTCCGGAACACCAGACATCGATTTTCGACGCCTTTCATCAAGTCAACCCTTCCAGCGAGGGGCTGGGCCTGGGGCTGGCCATCGTCCGGCGAAGCATCGAAACGCTCGGCTATCAATTGCAACTACGATCGAAGGTCGGCAAGGGATCGCATTTTGGCATCCTCGTTCCCCTTGCCGTCCAGGGTCCCAATTCAGAATATAATGGGCGATAAAGATCTGCCAGGTCTTGCGTATCTAAATACCGGTGACGGCGTTGCCGAACCGAAGTGAACGGTACAAATGAAGCTCCTGCCGGATCGCTCCGCGGCCATCGTCTGAGTCGGGATCACGCAAGCAATTTATTCCCTGTCACCGGGCCCTGTGAACAGCGGGTGCAGCCTGTGGGAATGGCTCTTCGGATAAAATTTTAATCTTTCGAATCCCCAGGACTCACGGATACTTGGCCTCGATTGAGGGGCGGACTTATCCATTGGTTTTCCCCATTTCCCCCATATTTAGTATTTGATTCAGGAACTCATACTATTCCTTGACGAGCGCAACAGAGTCGTCCTAGTTTTCCAGCTGTTCGGCGCGAGTGGTTTTGTTTCCCGCCGGGTCACCTCCTGACAGGATTTTGCAAGCTGCTTCGTGGCCGGTTGAGGCAACGGACAGGATGTTTGCATGCTCCCACACTTCAGGGACAACGGCGCATAAAAGCAGGGGTTTTAACCCCCGAAAAGATCGAAAACGCGGTTCACGCGTTGGTTTGAGCGTTGGGGCGTTGAATAGAGCCGGACGAACCGGCTGAGCCGCGGGCGGAAACGTTCGCGTAAATGAAATCGCCGGGAGCGCGCCGCTTTGCGGACACCCGGCACAAGACGGGGCAAGACGAAGATGCGGATCGAGCGGCGCTATACAAAAACGGCCAGTCCCCTTACGCGGACATTCAATTCCGGCCGACCACCAGCGAGATTCGCAATCCCGATGGCTCCGTCGTGTTCAGCTCGAGAATGTCGAGGTGCCGGAGGCGTGGTCGCAGGTCGCCGCCGATGTTCTGGCTCAGAAGTATTTCCGGAAGGCTGGCGTCGCCAAGGCCCTGAAAAAGGTCGAGGAAGAGACCGTTCCATCGTGGTTGTGGCGTTCGGTGCCCGATACCGAAGCGATGGCCAACCTCCCCGAAGCCGAACGTTTCGGCAGTGAGCTGTCGTCAAAGCAGGTCTTCGACCGTCTGGCGGGCTGCTGGACTTATTGGGGCTGGAAAGGCGGCTATTATTCCTCGGAAGACGACGCGCGTGCGTTCTACGACGAGATTGCGCTTCATGCTGGCCAAGCAAATGGTCGCGCCGAATTCGCCGCAATGGTTCAACACCGGCTTGCATTGGGCCTATGGCATCGATGGCCCTGGTCAAGGTCACTTCTATGTCGACTGGAAAACCGGCAAGCTGACCAAATCAAAATCGTCTTATGAGCATCCGCAGCCCGCATGCCTGCTTCATTCAGGGCATTGAGGACGACCTCGTCAACGAGGGCGGCATCATGGACCTGTGGGTTCGCGAGGCGCGGCTGTTCAAATACGGTTCGGGCACCGGATCGAACTTCTCCCGGCTGCGCGGCGAAGGCGAAAAACTGTCCGGCGGCGGCCGCTCGTCCGGCCTGATGAGCTTTCTCAAGATCGGCGATCGCGCGGCGGGCGCGATCAAATCCGGCGGCACGACACGCCGCGCTGCGAAGATGGTGGTCGTCGATGCCGACCATCCGGATATCGAGACCTATATCGACTGGAAGGTCAAAGAAGAGCAGAAGGTCGCGGCCCTCGTCACCGGCTCCAAGATCAACCAGAAGCACCTCAAGGCGATCCTGAAAGCCTGCGTGAATTGCGAAGGCTCGGGCGACGATTGCTTCGACCCGGAAAAAAACCCGGCGCTGCGCCGTGAGATCAAGTTCGCTCGCCGTTCCATGGTGTCGGACAACGTCATCAAGCGAGTCATCCAGTTCGCCAAACAGGGCTACACCGATATCCAGTTCGACACCTACGATACGGATTGGGATTCGGAAGCCTATCTCACTGTGTCGGGCCAGAACTCCAACAATTCGGTGTCCTTGAAAGATGATTTCCTGCGTGCCGTGGAAACCGACGGTGACTGGAATCTGATCGGCCGCACCAACAAGAAGGTGATGAAGACCCTCAAGGCGCGCGATCTTTGGGAAAAGATCGGCTACGCCGCCTGGGCAAGCGCCGACCCCGGCTTGCACTTCAACACCACGATGAATGATTGGCACACCTGCAAGGCCTCCGGCGATATTCGCGCGAGCAACCCCTGCTCCGAATACATGTTCCTGGACGACACCGCCTGCAATCTGGCGTCGGCCAACCTCCTGACGTTTTACGATGTCGAGGCACGGCGCTTCGACATTGAAGCCTACGAGCACCTGTGCCGGTTGTGGACCGTCGTTCTCGAAATCTCGGTGATGATGGCCCAATTCCCGTCAAAGGCGATCGCGGAATTGTCCTACGAATTCCGCACGCTGGGGCTCGGCTACGCCAACATCGGCGGCCTCTTGATGACCATGGGCCTGCCCTATGACTCCAAGGAAGGCCGCGCGTTGTGCGGCGCTTTGACCGCGGTCATGACCGGCATTGCCTATGCGACGTCGGCGGAGATGGCCAAGGAGCTCGGCGCTTTCCCGTCTTACAAGAAGAACGCGAACCATATGTTGCGCGTGATCCGCAATCACCGCCGCGCCGCGCGTGGTGAGGCCACGGGCTACGAGGGACTCGCCGTCAGCCCGGTGCCTCTCGATCACGCCAGCTGCCCGCAACCCGATATCGTGACGCATGCCAGGGCGGCATGGGATCTCGCGCTGTCGTCCGGTGAGCAGTACGGCTATCGCAATGCCCAAACCACGGTGGTCGCTCCAACAGGCACGATCGGCCTGGTGATGGACTGTGACACCACGGGCATCGAACCCGATTTCGCCCTCGTGAAATTCAAGAAGCTCGCGGGCGGCGGCTACTGGAAAATCATCAACCAGGCAGTACCGGCCGCGTTGCGCCGGCTTGGCTATCGCGAAAGCGAAATCGCGGAGATCGAGGTCTATGCTGTCGGTCACGGATCGCTGGCGCAATCGCCCGGCGTCAACCATTCGACGTTAAAGGCCAAGGGCTTCACTGACGAGGCCCTCGCGAATATCGAAAAGGCTCTGCCGACCGCTTTCGACATTAAGTTCGCTTTCAACAAATGGACGCTGGGCGAAGATTTCATCCGGGATCAGCTCGGCGTGGGGGCGGAAGCCCTTGCTGCACCATCGTTCGATCTGCTCGCGGCCATCGGATTTACAAAGCGCGAGATCGAAGCTGCAAACATTCATGTCTGCGGCGCGATGACGGTAGAAGGTGCGCCGCATCTGAAAGCGGAGCATTACGCGGTGTTCGACTGCGCCAATCCGTGCGGCAAGATCGGCAAGCGTTATCTCTCGGTGGAAAGCCACATCCGCATGATGGCGGCATCACAGCCGTTCATCTCGGGTGCGATCAGCAAGACCATCAACATGCCAAACGACGCCACGGTCGAGGATTGCAAGTCCGCCTACCTGCTGTCGTGGAAACTCGCCTTGAAGGCGAACGCACTCTACCGCGACGGCTCCAAGCTGTCGCAACCTTTGAACTCACAGCTCATCTCCGATGACGACGAGGACGAAGACGCGCTTGAGAACCTGCTGGACAAGCCGATGGCGGCGCGTGCCGCTCACGTGTCGGAAAAAATCGTCGAGAAGCTCGTCGAGCGTATCATCGTGATGCGCGAGCGGGAGAAGATGCCGGATCGCCGCAAGGGCTATACCCAGAAAGCGGTCGTCGGCGGGCACAAGGTTTATCTGCGCACCGGCGAATATGACGATGGACGGCTCGGCGAAATCTTTATCGACATGCACAAGGAAGGCGCGGCGCTGCGCTCTTTCATCAACAATTTCGCGATCGCGGTATCCCTCGGTCTGCAATACGGCGTTCCGCTGGAAGAATATGTGGACGCGTTCACCTTTACGCGTTTCGAGCCAGCCGGTCCCGTGCAAGGCAACGACTCGATCAAATACGCGACCTCGATCCTCGATTATGTATTCCGCGAGCTCGCGGTCAGCTACATGTCGCGCTTCGATCTCGCCCATGTCGACCCGACCGAGTCGAATTTCGATGCTTTGGGCAAAGGTGTGGGAGAAGGCAAATCACCGGAAGCGCCATCCCCTCACAAGTATTTGTCGAAGGGCCTCACCCGCTCGCGCACTGATAAACTGGTGGTGATGCAGGGCGGCGCCACTGAATCCGATGCGCGTGCATCCGGCAACGTAACCTCGATCGCTTCGACGGGTGCGACCGCACGGCACGGCGGCGACGCCGGATCGCATGTCGATGGCGCAACAGCGTTGAAGACCGAGGTCGAATTGTCTCCGACCGATAAGCTCGAGGCATTGTCCTGGAGCAAGACCGGATCGGCCGCGCAAGCAGCGCCGTCAAAAGCCGAACGACGGGCGGAAGCCAAGGCCAAAGGATACGAGGGCGAAATGTGCGGTGAATGCGGCAACTTCACTCTGGTTCGCAACGGCACGTGCATGAAGTGCGACACATGCGGAAGCACGACCGGCTGCTCGTGAGTTAGGATGAAGAGGAGAATCTTGATCTGTCCGGATCAGACGGGCAGAACTAGTTGTCCATTCAGAGCATTCTCGTGTCAATTTTGCATCTACTCCGAAGTTGTACTCACGCAAAGAACGCAAAACCCCGCCGGAAATGGCGGGGTTTTCCCTTGGTGAAGGACCGCGAGCACAGCGAGGCGATCTCAGTATCCGCCAGAGTTCTTCATAACAAAGGGGTCCGCGAACTACTCCGGCGCAGGTAATGCGGCCCGGATAGCGCGCGCGTAAAATCCTGGCATGCCAAAAGAAAAGCCCCGCCGCATATCTGCGGCAGGGCTTCGACACTAACTTTCAAACATCTAATTCCATTTGCTCAGTCGAAATTAGAACAGCGCGCATTTTTCAACACCTAGCCGCGGCCCACGCTTCTTAAGTTTAAGCGTGCCACGCAGCGGCCATCGCACTCTGCAGTGCGGCGTCATTTGGTAGCGTGTGAACATTGCTATCAGCCGGATCGAACCCCGGATTCGCGGCGGAATACGACGCCATCGCCTGGACAAGCTGCGAAATCTGGCTGTCGATCTTCATGCCGCCTGCCACGATCTCTTGCATGTGGCTGCTGCTTCCGGTGAACCAATCCTTCACTGTCACGTCGGTTGTCGTACCCAATAAGTCGACCTTCAAGTCGGTACCCGAGCGCTCGAACCACAGCTGGTTGCCAGCAATACCCCGGGCAAAATCGAGCTCATTTCTGGAGTTGGCAGCAGATGAAAGGGTGATCGTAGCCTGCCCGGTTGCCGCCGACGCCCGGTATACATTGATACTCGCTCCGCCGTTTGCGACCTCCGCGCCGTCGCCCAACTGAAAAAAGTTCGAGCCGGAATCATTTCCAGTCAGATTGGCGTTCGAAGAAGATCCCGACCACGTAAATGTGGACGAATCCTCTAGAGAACCCGATCCATCCGCGCCAAACAGAGAGTGAGGCTGTATTGGAGTTAGCATGGCGCGCAGATCAGTCACCGTCCAGGTCGTGCTATCCGCGAACACGATCTGTTCGACGCCTTGGCTGAAGTCGCTATCAAGCTCATTTTTGAGCAAAATAGATCCGCTGTCGCCTGCACCCGTGGCGCTCTCAGCAATGGTCAGTGTTACGTCGTTGCCATTTTTCGACAACGAAACACGGGACTGGTTAATATCGGAGAAAACCAGTTTGTCGATTTTGCTGTCGAAGGTCTGACCTTCAATGATGGTGTCGTTACCATCGCCGGAGTTGTAGACGTACGTATCCGCTCCAACACCGCCGTTCATCGTATCGTCGCCACGTCCACCGGCAATCGTGTCGTTGGTATCGAAACCGATAATGATGTCGTTCCCGGAGGTCGGAGCCAGGGCCAACAGGATCGAACGCAGGTCCGACACCGTCCAGGTCGTGCCATCCGCGAACACAATCTGTTCGACGCCTTGGCTATGTTCGGTGTCGAATTCGTTCTTGAGTAGAACCGAACCACTGTCGCCAGCACCGGCGGCACTCTCGGCTATGACCAGCGTCACATCGTTGCCGTTGCGCAGCAACGATACACGGGACTGATTGATGTCGGAGAACACAAGTTTGTCGATTTTGCTGTCGAAGGTCTCGCTTTCGATGATGGTGTCGTGACCATCACCGGAGTTGTAGACATACGTGTCCGCTCCAACACCGCCGTTCATGGTGTCGTCGCCACGTCCACCGATCACCGAGTCGTCGGTATCGAAACCGACAATGTTGTCGTTTCCGGATGTTGAGGCCTGAGCTAACAGGATCGAACGCAGATTGGATACGGTCCAGGTGGTGCCGTCTGCGAACACGATCTGTTCGACGCCTTGGCTATGCTCGGTGTCGAATTCGTTCTTGAGCAAAATCGAGCCACTGTCGCCTGCACCGGCGACACTCTCGGCAATGACCAATGTCACGTCATTGACGTTGCGCACGAGGGATACACGGGACTGGTTGATATCAGAAAATACCAGCTTATCGATTTTGCTGTCGAAAGTTTCACTTTCGATGATGGTGTCGTGACCGTCGCCGGAATTGTAGATGTAAGTGTCCGCTCCGACGCCGCCATTCATGATGTCGTCGCCGTGTCCACCGATCACTGTATCATCGGTATTGAAACCATTGATGGTGTCGTTTCCGGACGTAGAGGCCTGAGCCACCAGGATCGAACACATACTGGACACCGTCCAGGTCGTGCCATCCGCGAACACGATCTGCTCGACGCCTTGGCTAAAATCGGTGTCGAGTTCGTTCTTGAGCAAAATCGATCCGCTGTCGCCCGCACCCGAGACGCTCTCGGCAATAACCAATGTTATGTCATTTCCATTTCTTAACAACGACACACGGGACGGATTGATGTCGGAGAACACCAGCTTGTCGATTTTGCTGTCGAAGGTCTGACCTTCGATGATGGTATCGTGGCCATCGCCGGAATTGTAGATGTAGGTATCAGCCCCGACACCACCGTTTAGAATGTCGTCCCCACGCCCCCCGGTTAGGGTGTCGGAACCACTCGTCCCGTTCATTGTGTCGTTTCCAGAATTGTCTGACGTCATCAAGGCAAGGACTTGCGCGTAGCTCAGTGTAGTGCCGTCGGAAAATTTGACCTGGTCGACGTGACTGTCGATTGAGCTCGTGTTTCCGTTGACAATAGTGATGGTATCGGTCGTTCCGGCGATGGAAATAATGAGGTCGGTACCACCGCCCGCACTCAGGCTTACGATAAGATCTGCTTTGGCGATACCAGTCCCGAACTGGATCGTGTCGAAGCCACCGTTGTTGAACGATCCGCCCTCCTGGATCGTGTCCTGACCATCGCCCCGGTTGAACACATAGGTGTCATCACCGTTGCCGCCGCTCAGCATGTCGTTTCCGGTTCCGCCGGTTAGCGTATCGCTGCCGTCAAGTCCGAACAACGTGTCGTTGCCGGCACCACCAGACAGCACGTTGGCATTCGCGTCACCGTACAGCGTGTCATTCCCCGAGGTGCCCGTCGTCGCCAACGCCAGAAGTTGCGCGTAGCTCAGAGTGGTGCCGTCGGCAAATTTGACCTGATCGACGTGAGTATCGATTCCGCCGGTGATCCCATTGACGATGGTGATGGTATCGGTTGTGCCCGCGATCGACAAAATGAGGTCGTTGCCGCCTACACCTTCGCGCACAACAAGATCCGCCTGAGCAATACCGGCCCCAAACTGGATCGTATCGAAACCGCCGTTGTTGAACGATCCGCCCTCCTGGATCGTGTCCTGGCCATCGCCCCGGTTGAACACATAGGTGTCATCGCCGTTGCCACCGCTCAGCGTATCGTTACCCGTTCCACCATTCAGTGTGTCGGTGCCGTCAAGTCCGAACAACGTGTCGTTGCCGGCACCACCGGACAGCACGTTGGCATTCGCGTCGCCGTACAGCGTGTCATTCCCCGAGGTCCCGGTTGTCGCCAACGCCAGAAGTTGCGCATAGCTCAGACTGGTGCCGTCGGCAAAGCTGACCTGATCGACGTGAGTATCGATGCCGCCGCTGATCCCATTGACGATAGTGATAGTGTCGGTCGTGCCGGCGATGAAGAGAATAAGATCGTTACCACCTAACCCTTCTTTCACGACAAGATCCGTCTGGGCGATGCCAGCCCCGAATTGGATCGTATCGAAACCGCCGTTGTTGAACGATCCGCCCTCTTGGATCGTGTCTTGGCCGTCGCCCCGATTGAATACATAGGTATCGTTGCCGTTGCCGCCGCTCAGCGTATCGTTGCCCGTTCCACCATTCAGTGTGTCGGTGCCGTCAAGTCCGAACAACGTGTCGCTGCCGGCACCACCGGACAGCACGTTGGCATTCGCGTCGCCGTACAGCGTGTCATTGCCAGAGGTGCCCATCGTCGCCAACGCCAGAAGTTGCGCATAGCTCAGACTGGTGCCATCGGCAAAGCTGACCTGGTCGACGTGAGTGTCGATGCCGCCGCTGATCCCATTGACGATGGTGATGGTGTCGGTGGTGCCGGCAATAGACAGAATGAGGTCGTTGCCGCCAAAACCCTCTCTCGCAATCAAATCCGCGACTGAAATACCGGCGCCGAACTGGATCGTATCGAAGCCGCCGTTGTTGAACGAGCCGCCTTCCTGGGTCGTGTCCTGACCATCACCCCGGTTAAACACATAGGTGTCATTGCCATTGCCGCCACTCAGCGTGTCGTTGCCGGTTCCACCGACCAGGATGTCGTTGCCGTCATGCGCGCTTAATACGTCATTGCCGGCACCACCAACCAGTCCATCGTCCACGGACGTGCCATCAATCGCATCGTTGAGAGCCGTTCCTTGAAGGGCGGTTGCAAGAAGAATCTGGTTGCGATTCCATATGCTGCCGTCAGCAAACAGTATCTGCTCGATACCGTTTGTTGTTGATACGAAATGATTTTGAACTTTTACCGTCTCTCCAGTCGCCGCGATGGTCACGTTGAGATCATTGCCCGTCCGGCTGAACGTCACGCCAGACAGATTGAGACCAACCAACTTCAACGTATCAGTAGACGCTCCATCGCTTGTCTCGATAATCGTATCGTTTCCAGATCCCTGCCCGAACAGGTAGGTATCGCCTCCGTTGCCTCCCTGAAGCGTGTCATTTCCCCCCTGTCCATCGATGATGTCGGCGCCGGAAGTTCCGTTGATGGTTTCCGCCGCATTCGTGCCTTGCAATACGATATTGGCCAGGATCGCAGTTCGATCCCAAACCGTGCCATCGGCAAATTTGAGAGTTTCGATTCCCTGCACCGTGCTGACGAAATGATTGCTGATTTTCAGCGTTTCGCCTGTCGAAACGACACGAACCAGCAAATCATTTCCCGCTCGCAGCAGGACCACGTCGGCCACATTCAGACCGACCAGCTTAACGAGGTCGTTGCCGGCATCGCTTCCTGTCTCCTGGATCGTGTCGTTGCCTGACCCGGCGCCAAATATATACGTATCGCCGCCATTGCCTCCGTTGAGAATATCATCGCCAGCCAAGCCATCGATGATATCGATGCCACCCGTACCGGTGATCGTATCGACACCATTGGTTCCAAGAATCACGGTCGCGGTGGAAACCTGTTGAAGCGCATCCTGCTGCGTCCAGCTTACGCCGTCCGAAAATGCAATCGATTGCAGGACGCCCGAGCCGGAACTGCTGAACTCACCCTTCACCGCCACTGTTTTTCCAGTGACGAGATTTGTTATCACCAGGTCATCCGAGCCATTGGGACGCGACAGCGTCACGTCGGTTGATTTGATGCCCTGCATAATCAACTTCGACTGGCTACCGTGGTCGTCGATGATGTCGTTTCCACCTGCCGACGCGTAGATATAGGTGTCGCTGCCTCCCTGACCGTTGAGATATTTATCGCCAAGACCTGCAACAAGCGTATCAGCACTGTTGTTGAATCCATAAACGGAGCCGCCAGTAGCGGCGCTCTGCTGATCGAGGATCACTTGTTGGATCTGTGTCAGGTTCCAGCTGACACCATCTGCAAAATCGATGGTCATATGGGTGTTGCCGAGGAAGCGGTTGAACTGTGATTTCACAGTCATCGTCTTTCCGGTTGCAACGTTGGTAATCACCAGATCGTCGCCATTGTTCGGGCGCGATAATGTCACCCCGGTCGATGCGATATCCTGCATCACCAGCGTCGACGCCGCTCCAATATCGTCGATAACGTCGTTACCGCCTGCCGACGCGTAAATATATGTGTCTCCTCCACCCTTTCCGTTGAGGAATTTGTCACCGAGACCTGCAACCAGCGTGTCCGCCCTATTGGCGAAGCCGTAGATCGAACCACTATTTGCGGCACTCTCCTGATCGAGCAGGATCTGCTGGATCTGCGCCATGTTCCAGCTGATGCCATCGGCAAAGTTGATGGCCATATGACTACCGCCGATGAACGGGGTGAATTCTGATTTTACCGTCACAGTTTTGCCTGTGGCGATGTCAGTGATCACCAGATCGTCGCCGCCATCCGGGCGTGATAACGTCACACCGGTCGAAGCAATATCCTGCATCACAAGCGTCGATGCCGCTCCGGTATCGTCGATAATATCGTTGCCGCCCGCCGACGAGTAGATATAGGTGTCGCCTCCGCCCTTCCCGTTGAGGAATTTGTCACCGAGACCTGCAACGAGCGTGTCCGCTCTGTTGGCGAAGCCGTAGACAGCACCGCCATTCGCCGCGCTCTCCTGATCGAGCAAGGCCTGCTGGATCTGCGCCACGTTCCAGCTGATACCATCGGCAAATTTGATGGTCATATGACCACCGCTCATGAACGGGTTGAACTCGGAGATCACGGTCACGGTTTTGCCGGTGGCGATGTCGGTGATCACCAGATCGTCGCCACCGTTCGGGCGCGACAGCGCCACGCCTGTGGATGCGATTCCCTGCATCATCAGGGTTGATTCGGCTCCACTGTCATCAATGACATCGTTGCCGCCCGCCGATGTGTAAATATAGGTGTCGCCGCCGCCCTGGCCGTTGAGGAATTTATCACCGAGGCCTGCGACCAGCGTATCCGCACTGTTTCCGAAACCATAGACCGCACCGCCGTTGGCCGCGCTCTGCTGATCGAGAAGGACCTGCTTGATCTTCGTCATGTCCCAGCTGACGCCATCGGCGAAATTGAGGGTCATGTGACCGCCGCCGATGAACTTGTTGAACTCGGACCTCACCGTCACCGTCTTTCCGGTGGCGATATCGGTAATCACCAGATCGTCACCCCCGTTCGGGCGTGACAGCTTCACGCCAGTGGAAGCAATCCCCTGCATCACCAGCGTCGACTGGGCTCCGTTGTCATCAATGACATCGTTGCCGCCCGCCGACGAATAAATGTAGGTATCCCCACCGCCACGGCCGTTGAGGAATTTGTCGCCAGCCCCCGCGACGATCGTATCGGCGACATTCGACCCAATGATCGACCCGCCTGTTGCAAGCGCTGCCTGAGCCAGTACCTTCGCGCGCAAATCAGCCCGGCTCCAAACGGTGCCATCGGCGAAAACGATCTCTTCGACGCCCTGGCCGAAATAGTCGTCGAGCTCATCTTGCAGCGTGATTGAGCCGCCATCGCCCGCGCCTGGAGCGCTTTCCGCAAAAAGCAGAACGACGTTGGTCCCATCCTGAGCGAACGAGACGTCTGAAGGATTTATGCCTTGCAGAACGAGTTTGTCGAACGCACTGTGTTGGGCATCGGGGGCTTCGGTAATGACATCGCTGCCGTCACCACGGGCATAGATATAAGTATCATCGCCTCTCCCGCCGTTGAGCGTGTCGTTGCCTTTTCCGCCGGCAACAATATCCGACCCGTCCGAGCCGATGATGACGTCATCACCCGCGGTTCCAGAGGCAGAGATCAACATCGCCCGCAGCGTCGCTTGCGTCCAGATCGTGCCGTTCGCAAAGACGACCTGCTCGATCCCCTCGCCAAAAAAGTCTTCGAACTCGTTCTTGAGAGTCACCGAGCCACCATCGCCAGCACCGGGCACACTATCGGCAAAGACCAGCGTGACGTCGGTGCCATTTCGAACCAGAGTCACAGCGGATGGATCGATCCCCTGCAGGACGAGCTTGTCGAAAGCGCTATGCTGACCGTCAGGGCCGTCGACGATCGTGTCGTGACCATCGCCGCGCGCATAAATATAGGTGTCGTCGCCTTGTCCACCGTCGATGGTGTCATCGCCCGCGCCGCCACGAATGATGTCGGCGCTATTGAAACCGTTGATGATGTCGTTACCGGATGTCGCAGCCTGAGCGAGGACGTTCGCCCGCAGGTCGTCGCGGCTCCAGACCGTTCCGTCGGCAAAAACGATCTGCTCGATGCCTTGGCCGAAGAAATCGTTAAGCTCATCTTTCAGAAGAACCGACCCGGCGCCAGCACCGGCAAAGACCAGCTTCACATCGTTGCCGCTGCGAACGAAGCTGACGTCGCTCGCATTTAAACCCTCGAGTTTGAGCGTGTCGAAATTATTGCCCTGGCCGTCGGCATCGTCCGAGATGGTGTCGTTGCCGTCACCGTGGGCAAAAATATAAGTGTCGTTGCCTTTTCCGCCGTTGATGATGTCATCACCGGTGCCGCCGCGTATTGTATCGTCGGTGTTGAATCCGTTGATCGTGTCGTTTCCGGACGTCGAATACTGAGCGAGAACCTTCACGCGCAAGTCTGCCCGGCTCCAGACCGTGCCATCGGCGAAGACCACCTGTTCGACGCCCTGGTTGAACCAGTCGTCGAGCTCATCCTTCAGCAACACAGAACCACCGTCGCCGGCCCCCGGCGCGCTTTCGGCAAATACCAGAGTGAGGTCGTTGCCGTTGCGGGCAAAGGTTACGTCGTTGGCATGCAGATTTTCCAGCTTCAGCGTATCGAACGCGCTCGCGAGCGTATCGGTGCCCTCGATGATGGTGTCGTTGCCATCGCCGCGCGCGTAAATGTATGTGTCGTCGTCTCGCCCGCCGGAAAGAATATCATTCCCCTTTCCGCCGCGCAGAATGTCCTTGTAGGAAAATCCATAGATGACATCGTCGCCGTCCGTTCCGGCATCGGCATCGAATTGCTTGATAATATCTTCCCAGCCAACGACCGTCCCGTCGGCGAATTTGAACAGCTCGATCCGATCAAGCTCGTAATCGATGAGCCCATAGGTCACGTCGAACTGCCCGATGACCGTCAGCTTGTCGTTCGTTCCGTTGATGGTGATCTGAAGATCGTTTGAGTTTCCGTTTCGATGGAATGTAACGTCGTTGCGCGATACACCCGCCTTGAAAAGAACGGTATCGACGCTCCCACTTAGGATCGACCCCATATTGTCTTCGATGGTGTCGGAATCGTAGCCCTTGCCGAAAACATAAGTATCGTTCTCGTTGCCACCGGAAAGATAATCATTGCCCTTTCCGCCATCGAGAACGTCTGCATAAGAGAACCCGTAAATCACGTCATCGCCGTCAGTCTTGGCGGCCGCATCTATGGTCTGGATGATGGTTTCCCAATCGATGTAGCTGCCGTCGGCGAACGTAAAGATTTCCACGCGGTTGAGCGCATCGTTGATGATATTGTACCCAACGTTGAATTGCCCCGAGATCGTCAGAAGATCGTTGGTTCCCTTGATTGCGATATTGAGATCGTCCGAATTTCCCGACCTTGAAAACGACAGATCCGAAAGTTTGATTCCCGCCCCGAAGTGCACATAGTCTGGAGTATCGTTGAGGAAAAAACTCTCGTTATCATGGATGGTGTCGTGACCGTCGCCACGCTCGAAAATATAATGATCGCCACCATCGCCTCCCGACATAAAGTCGCTGCCGGCACCGCCATTCAGGTAATCGATATCCGGCGTTCCGATCAGCGTATCGTCGGTGGCGTATGATTTCTGGCCGACTGCTTTGGCAATGTCGTTCTTGTTCCAGGTTTTACCATCGGCGAATTCGATGATTTCGATGGTTTTGTCAAAATCGATGAACGCGGTGGTAAGGCCCGGCCTGCGGCCAGCGAACTCGTCAACGACGCGAATGTCGTTGTTGGTGCCGTTCTGCTTGATGATAAGATCGAGGCCCTCCCGGCTGAAAGTGAGATCGGCCGCATTCAGATGCGCAAAGCGGATGCTATCTTCCTGATTGGCCCCTAGAATCTCCGCCACGTCTTGAATGACGTCGTGGCCAAAATTATTGCCGACGATATACGAATCCGGACCCGCGCCACCCATCAGGGTCTGATCCGATGAATCCAGATAGAAGATATCCGCGACGTCGTTTGAGCCGACCAGCGTTCCGCTGCCTGTCTTGATAATGTTGACGGGAATATCGAACAGCGATGCCGCCTGCTGGATCGTCAAGGGCACAGGCGCGTTTTCGTAAGCGCCGACCAGCATCTGGAACAAATACGGATTGTTGACTTCGCGGCCAACGTCGTCGCGCTTGAGATCAGGCAGCAGGACATTGATGATGTCCTTCCAGTTTCCAATGAAATCCGCGGCTCCGGCGGCGTTCGCGGGCGCGGCATGGAAAATTGCCTCCAGCATCGGCACCAGCTGTTGATCCGTCGTCGGCTTGAACACGTCGGCCTGCACGTCGAATTCCATGCCCACGAAGAACGGCTTCAACGGCCCCTGCATCGCGATACGCAGCGTGAGTTTGTTGAGGTCGTTCCAGGCTGCCGTCAGGGCGTCTTCCACGACGGACAGTGCGGAATTGGGGGGATCGGTGGGAAGCTGCAAACCGATGGGAATTCCCGTATAGCGTTCGAGAAATGCAATGTCTTTGCCGCTAAGCGTATTCCATTCGCCCTGCGCGGGCGTACTTGCTAGAACCTGTTCGAGGGTCGGTCGCAGGATCGGCTGATTCTGCGAATCCCTGACAACTTGGCCGCTTGCGTAGGCGAAATAGATCCCCTGGGCGTCCGATTTCTTGATGATGAAATCATAAACGACACCTCCCTGCTTGGTGATCGTTCCGACAAAGTGGAAATCTTGCTCGGTTTCCATGCCGGGCGTCCCGTTCGGAACATGTACTGCATCTGCCCACGCATAAAGAAGCGGACGCGCGGCGTCCCGCAAAGCGTCCAGCGACGTGGTGTTCAGCGTCGGCAACACGGTATCGACGACGGAAATCAACGTTGGATCCAGCGTCATCGCGATATGGAGATCGGTCAGCGTGCCGTAACCCTTGAGGTTAAGCCGGCTGGCGGCCGCCGCGCTCACGGCATTGCTTCCAAGCCACTTGGTGTCGGAATTGTCCGTCGTCAGATCGACGTCGGCGATGGTGCCCACGGTGCCGTCGCTTTTCTCGAACGTTCCGGTCGCCGACACCGTGTTTCCGGCCACCGTCGACGTGGCGGGGGAGGATCCGACCGAAATCGACACGATGCCGAGGGAGCCAAGGGAATGCAGCTCGCCGGCATCGGTTACGCCGTCTTCGTTGGCGTCGACCCACACCTTCAACGCGTCGATCGTATCGTTGTTATCGATCACGCCATCGCCATTGAAATCCGCCAGCCCATTATCGAGCGCGCTGATTTTCCCATCGCCATTGCCGTCGAGCTTCGCAAGGTCGGAGAATCCGGAGGACGACGCGCTGCCGAACATCTCGCCGATGTCGTCGATCTTTCCATTGCCGTTGAGATCCCGCACCAGCATGCCGTCGCCGCCACGCATCCAGCCGACGCTTTCGGCGAAACCGTCCTTGTCGATATCGAAGGAAACGCCGGAGCCTTGCTGCGCCGAAAGCTCGATGCCGTTACCGTTCAAATCGAGCACCAGCGGATCGACATTGCCGGACGATTTCCATCCGAACAGCGCCTCGCCGGCTAGCTGAAGCGCGCAAAGTACCGAGAGCGTGCTGCGAAAGGGCGCGGTCCACACGTCGTAACCGTTGGATACGATCGAGACCTGAATAACGTAGATGCCGGCTGCATTGTTGGAATTGTTGCCCAGATCGAAATTGAACTTCGGGATGAAGGTCTCGTTGCCGGCGGAATCCACGATAACGAGATCGCCTTTGGCATTGCGCCCGTAGCCTTCGCCGTCAATCCCATAGGCAAACGGATCCTCGGAATTGCCCCAACGCACGCCTCCGGTCAGAATATGACCATAATAAGTCAGATGGTCCGTGGCGCTGGCGTCGGCGATCTGCAATTGACCGCTGTGGGAAATCTCCACCAAATCGTTACCGTCGCCGGTAAAGACGATCGATCCACCGCCGGCCCCCTTCAGGGTGTCGTTACCGGTTCCGAGATCGATGATCATTCCGGATCCCGACGCGTTCACCGTATCGTTGCCGGCGCCCGTGTAAAGCTTTTGTACGCCGGCGGTCAGAAGATTGATTTTATCGTCCTTAGAGGTCAGGACGACTTCCTCGAAATTCGCGTAAGACACGCCGGAGCCGTCGGCCGTCCCGAGATCGCCGTTGCCCTGCTGCTTCAGCGAAACCGCGCCGCTCAAGCCCGAGAAATCGAGCACGTCGTGCTGGCCATCTCCCTGGCCCATGGCATCGATACGAACGTGATCCTTGATTGCGTCGAGACCGCTCGCGACCTGCAACCTATCCGCCGCATCCGTCAGTTCTACCTTTTCAATTCCGACCGCGCGGTCGATATCGGTGCCGGACGTCGAAAGCTCAAGTGCCGGAAGCCCCGTGGTGGCGTCGGTCGTTCCCTTGACGGTGACTTGAACGGCACTGCCGGAATTGTCGTAAAAGACCGTGTCTTCACCATCGCCACCGGCGAAGAAGTCGCGCCCGTCTCCGCCGCTCAGGCGGTCGTTACCGACCCCGCCCGCCAGCAGATCGTCGCCCGCGCCGCCCTTGAGTGTATCGTCGCCATCTGCGCCGTAAATAAAGTCGTTGTCCGAGGACCCTGTGATGGTATCGCCCGAACCGCCAGCGACGAACGCTGTCACCTTGGAAGACTGATCGGTGCGAGCCGTCAGTGTCGTAGTCAGCGCATCATTCTGGGTCGCGAATATGAAGCGATCGAAGACTTTCGCGTCATCAGCGTTCCACAACCATTTCATGCCGCTTTTCAGGTCGCTGCCGAAGGGCTGCCCTGCCGGACCACCGAAGAAACTACTCAACTGCTGCATCAAATCGTTGCGGCCGATGATATTGCTGGTGGGGGCATTGTTGCCATTGCCGAGCGACCACAATTGATCCGAAAAATCGACCGCCAGGGTTTGCTGATCCTGCGATAGCTTGAGCACGCCGGCGAGCGCTTCGGAATGGTCGAGTTTCGCAACCTTGCCGACCGCGAGTTGCCCGGCGAATTGGGCAAAAATTTCTGCCAACGCCTGCGCGGAATCCGTCACTGTCTTTGAGGCGTTAGACAGCTTAAGAACCTTGCCGAGATCATTGGCGTCGTCGAACAACGCTTGAATTCCCGTATCTCCGAAAACTTCGGTGCCTTCGTCAATCGCTGAATATGCGATCGCTTCCAAAAAAACCTCGTCAAATGACGACGAATTTCCGACCAAGCTTTGTGGAACGCCGAGTGAGGCGATTTGGTTGTTGAAAAGAGCCGGGAACAGATATTGAGAGGCCTTGGACCAATCGCCATCGAAGCCCAGTTTTTCATTCGCGTATTGCAGAAGCACTTCTAAAGATATCGAGTGCTTTGCGAAGAGGCCTGGCAGACTGATCGAAGGATCAAGATCCAGTTGAATTTGCGGCGTCGTTTGGGACCCGCGCAGCGAAGCCGCGAAATCTCCTTGAGTATAATACGTAAGAAGGAGCGATTGGTCGATCGCCCACGGTGTTGCGTTGTTATAGATCAGGGCTTTCAGGGCTACGCCCGTGCCATCGGGGTCAAGCAGGGTGCCCGCATCGCCCGCAAATAAATTGGCATTAAATGCTGCCAACTCGAACGGCATATTATCGAACAACGTGGCATATTTTCCGTATAGCGCGCCGACCATGCCGGCGAGACCTCCAGCGAATGTCCGGTCAACGAGATATTGGCTGATGTAAGATCGCTACCCGCTATGTTCTTATAAAATTGAATTGCAAGCACGGCCTGAGCGGAGTTCGGAGAGCCGAGTGCGGTCCCATAACCGTTCCAAATATCGCTGCCTACCGGATTCCCCGGCCATGAAAACAACTGATCCGTGCCGCGATACGCGATGGTTTTTTCGCCAGCGGAAAAGCCGGCGACGGCGGACGTATCGTAGGCGATGCCGTAAAAACCTGCAGACTGAGCCGCTGCCCCCCGTTCTTATCGTAAATCGTTGCATTGCCTATAGCCGTTCCATTGGCGTCGGAATTTGCTCCAAAGTTAATGACCGCAGTTGCACCACGGTTGTATGCATCCATGGAAAGGATGGAGAGGAATAGATCTTTTGAAATTGGCATTCACGTCATCCTTTTTTAAAATCGCCGCTGTTCAATTCCAATGGTGCTCCGCGCGAAGTCTGCGCGCCACCGAGGTATCGGCCATTCAGCAGCCGCAACCAAGAAAGCCTCGTCTCAATACCTGTCGTTATCGGCACACCCGTGATGCCGTACCAATTGAACGGCCAGATGCCTGACGGCACGATTTCGAGCGTGGCACGGGTCAACTGCACGTTGGCGCCAAAACTCTTTTCAAGATGGAAGGGATCGACCTTCTCGACCGTCATGGGATCGCCGGGATCGCGAAAGCGCACAAGCAGCGGAAGGCTTCTGCAGCGGCAGCTCGACCTTGCCCGACAGGCGCTGAACCTGCATCAAACCATCAGCCACGGGGCGAGGAAGTTCGCCCCCCGGAAAACCGAATGCACGAAGCACGATCCACTCAGCCGATGAACGACTATCCTCGCCGCTCTTCAAGAGCGCGAACAGCGTGCCTTTCGAACCAAGGTCAAGCACGACGGCCTCGCCGCGAACGGAATCGTGAGTAACCTACTTCCTTGTGGCATATTCGGGATATTTAGCGTAACGGACCTCGATCACACCGGATCCGCTTGCCGGCTTTCCATCGACATCTGCATCGAGCGTAAGGCGGTATCGCACCGTCGCGCTCGGAAATGCCGCCTTGTACGCCAGCAGCACGAACAAGGTGATCATGCCCAAAACAGTGAGCCACTTCTTCATCGCCCGTACCCTTCAAAGCACAGGAGATTGTGGCATCGAACACCTTTGGCGCTTTCCGTATATTTCAGTGGCGGCGTAAAGCTTCCGCTCACCGTACAGCGCTGCGCGCACAACATCAGTGCGTTGCGCGTGGCGTGAAGACGGAGAATGCCTGAAAATTCCATTTGTGAACCGCCTCAGAATGGTCGGTTCAACTGCAATCAGCGTCCCCAACGTCGGCGGCACGCTAATATCATACCGAATAAGTTGTAAAGATCGAATTGTGCAATATTATTAATACAATCGAGGATGGTACTTCTATAAAATTTTAATGAAATACTTTGACGCCGGACGATTGGATCGCAACGATTTATGCGGCTAGAAATCGCGATTGCCTGCCGTTCGTCAGGGATTTAAAATAGCCGACCCATTTTGAAAAATCGCCATCTTACATTCCCTTTATAAATTCATTGCCGGTCAAGTTGCGCGCTGGACGCGCGTTGCTGAGATCAGGCTTAGAGCCTGCAAGATACCCCGTGTGTGATCTGAGCCACGGCAACTTGGCGTCGATTACACCTCGCGTGATGGGCTCACCGCCAATGGCAAACATCGAACCAAGCAAACCGAAAGGCCGAAAACCGGCTGACACCATTTCGACATGCATGCGCTTAAGGAAAACGCCGGGACCGAAGACTTTTGGAAATTCCTCGGGGGACACCACGCGGGCCGTTTTCGGATCGGCCAAATCGGTAAATGACGCGAAGGCAGGCATTTGATCGGGAGGCAAATCCCAAGTCCCTTGCAGCAACTCAAATTTTGTCAGATCGCTGTTTTCCACTCCGGCAGCTGGAAATGTTTCCCAACCACATATTCGGGAAAATCGACATCGGTTGCGTTTTGTCCTGCAGCCAACAACGCTATTACGTTACGGCCCTGACCGAAATCAACGAATACAGCCTCGCCAATCACTTTAGTTAGCACGTGGCGGCACACCGGCAACGTGAAGTTGCTGCTGTCATCCGGATCTCGATGACGCTCGATCCCGAATGCACGACGCCATCGACCATGACCTCCATGGTCATGCGATAGCGATACGATGAAGGTGGGGAAGAAAATTGAATAGCAGACGATTGGAGCGGCCAAGATGAGCGCCGTGACGATCAACCACTTCGGGATACCGAAACCGACTTTCATGCCGCGCGCCTCGCATCACGACACGAAACACTATGATGTAAGACGATTGCGCTCATCGTCGTGGGATGTTTCGATGCCAGGGAAAAGCTTCCGCGCTCCGCACGGCGCCGGGTGCTCAACATCAGTGCGTTGCGGGTGACGTGAAGACGGAGAATGCCGGCAGATACCATTTGTGAACCGCCTCACGAAGGTCCGTTCAACTGCAATCAGCATCCCCAACGGAACGGGCGACACTAATATCATACCGTGTAAGTTGTAAATACCGAATTGTTCAACATCCACCGTGCAATCAAGGATGGTATTTTTCCTAAAATTCCACGAATGATCGCGCGGAAGACCGCATCAATGCAGCCGAAAATGACAATTGGAGTGCCATTCGGTCACCAAAACAACCGATCTCACCTCCCGCCATAGCTACTATCCGAAACCAATCCATTTTCGACAAATACACTGCGCCAACGGCGAATACTGAGAGGCCGTCGCGCGAATTCGCGCGAAATAGATCTGAGTCTATGGACATTTCAATCTCTCCTCAGGTCACCCAAACCAGTTGAATATGGATCTCCAACCTTGTGGACTTGCATCACACGTGCTCGTTCACGAAGTTGAAGAATGATTTTTGGAAGTTGCATTTCGATGCTACGCGTCAGCGGGGTGCCGCTGATCCCAAACAACGTCAACGGCCATGTTCCGGACGATAGGATTTCGAGCGTGGCATCGCGCAACCGAAAGCCAGGACCGAATACCTGCGCGAAATCATCGGGCGGAACAACGCGCGCGGTTTTAGGATCGTTGAGATCCATGAATGTTACGAGCGTGGGTATAAGATTATCGCGCAACGGCGCAACCGATCCTGGGGGCAGCTTCAGAACATTTTCATCAGTCCCGACAAAGCCTGGTTTGCCATTCGGCTGTTTCGGAAGCTGCTCGAAAGCTTTGCCGGGCAATAAATAAAAATCGATTCCCTCACCTCGTGAACCGGTAGCGAGAAGTGCGACGACATGCAGCGGCTTGCCCATTGACGCGGAAGCGGTACGACGTCGTGGGAAACATCACCGTCCAACAACCCCCAACTAAAAGGAGCAGACTAAAAATGGGCACCCAACGCGTCATACCGCGCGCCTCAAAGACCGGAAAAACACCCTTACGTCTTGGACACTATCGAAGGCAACATCAGAGGTCATCAATGGAATCGCACGAAACCTCGACAGGGTGCGCGGCAGCAGCCTTGCAGCCGATCGAGCATCATCCGATGCCAACCCGCCGCGCTGAGTATGTATCGAGTTCGCAGTAACAACGCGGCCATCCAAAGTTTGTGATCTCTAACTCTAGGATGGTACATTCGCTGGATGCAGGCAAAAGTTGTTTAAAAAACTTTTACACATCAATCTTGCAAAATTTACAGGGTTTTACCTGACCGTATTTATCGTCAAAAGTCGCTAAGGGCCGCGAAACCGCTCCCAGCTACCGTCACATGTGACCGGCTGTAATCACCGCTAATCGGCATAGCTTGGCAAGAAAAATTCTGCTCTCGAATAGGCATGCGGCGCTCCTCAATTCAAACTAAGGGAGAAAGATTACTGCTACACAACACCACTCTATTTTCGATGAATACACTGCGCTTAACTCCAGCTCATCGCTGGGCCGCATTCATCGCTAGGAAAATCCTGCCTTCAAAAGGCATGACCGACTCCTATTTTTGCTTGATTTTATATCTAGAGGCTATTTCGGCACCTGGCATTGGCGGACACATCTGCCCTGAGCGAGCCAAAAGCCGGTCTACATCAGCAGGAAGGTCAAGGAACACGAGAACATGCGCAATGAAACTTAGCTTCCCATAATCCTTCATAATATCGGTGCGTGTACCTAGATTGGCTGAGATCCAAACCTGCCTGGGGTACAGCTGAAAAAAACAACCGATTTATATCGACCTGATAGTTGAAACGAATATATTGCCGGCGCTGTTCATCAGCCTCATAAGGATCCGCATCTCGATCACTATTTGTATTTAGATATTCCGCGCCAAGAGCGCGAAGGATTGCATGCATGATAGCAAGCCGCGCATACAGCGATGGTTCATCACCCGTCATATCTGACAGTCGAAAATTCAATTGTCTCTGGATATCTTGGCTATCGCTATTAAAGGATGGCCACTTCGTGCGTTGTCGATTTTTTGCTTCAGCCAAGTATGCACGATATTGATCGTTCGAAACCGGACCGAAAGCGCAATTGTCTTGGTCGGAGTGCGTATTCAACAGCGGCACGTAGTTAGCGACAGCAACAATAAAAACAATTAAAAGCACCGCAGACAATGCAGAGCGAGCAATGTCGATTACGCTTACAACGGCTGCAAAAAGAATCTTCCTAAGCCATTTCATGCGAAGCACCAGGCTTGATCATATTGTAACAAGGCCCACATCCTGTATACGCAGCCTGTCTCAAAACTCTTGAATCAATCAGCATATCTGAATCGTCGTAACTGACCTCGATCAGGGTCCCCGTATCGCCGGGAAATAAATTGGCATTAAATGCTGCCAACTCGAACGGCATATTGTTGAACAACGTGGCGTACTTTCCGTATAGCGCGCCGGATTATCTCCAACGAACTTTTGATAAAATTGCGCGGCGAGTTCTGCCTGTGAGGCCGAATAGTTACCCGCACCAACGGTCCAACCTGTATATAGGTCGCTACCGAAATCAAGGACCGAACGGTTGTCAGTTCCTCGGTAAGAGATGACCGTTTGCCCGTTAAGGGTATAAGCTTGGGCGAAGAATGAGGCAGCTCGAGCAACACCAGATTGATCATCGGCATCGGCGAGTAACGATGATACCTTCCACCAAGCCTTGGTCATAGCCGCGATTATACGCGTCCATTGACAAGATCGCCATGAAGAGATCGGTTTCGACGGACATAGCTTAGAACTCCCTGATGAAGAGCTGTCGCCCTAAAATTAAAGTACTTGTGAATGGGTTCTTTGGATCGGTTCGATATCGTTCGGTTTGCAACAGCCACGGCATCTCTCTCGATGCCTCGCGTGACGGGCTCACCGCCAATGGCAAACATCGAGCCAAGCAAACCGAAAGGCCGGAAACCGGCTGACACCATTTCGACATGCATGCGCTTCAGGAAAACGCCGGGACCAAAGACTTTTGGAAATTCCTGGGGGACACCACGCGGGCCGTTTTCGGATCGGCTAGATTGGCGAATGTTGCGAAGGTTGGCATTTGATCGGGAGGCAGATCCCAAGCCCCTTGCAACAGTCGAATTTTGTCAGATCGGCGTTTTAACTCCGCTCAAGGGGAAATGTTTCCCAACCACATATTCGGGGAAATCGACGTCGGTTGCGTTTGGCCCGCAGCCAACAAAGCTATCGTGTTACGGCCCTGCCCGAATCAACGAAGACAGCCTCGCCGATAGCCTTCGGCAACATTGGAGGGGACGTTGTAATGATCGGAGGCTGCTTGACCATCCGGATCTCGATGACGCTGGATCCCGAATGCACGACGCCATCGACCATGACTTCCATGGTCATGCGATAGCGATACGTGAAGGTGGGGAAGAAAATTGAATAGCAGACGATTGGAGCTGCCAAGATAAGCGCCGTGACGATCAACCACTTCGGGATACGGAAACCGACTTTCATGCCGCGCGCCTCGCATCACGACACGAAACACTATAATGCAAGACGATTGCGCTCATCGTCGTGGGATGTTTCGATGCCAGGGAAAGCTTCCCCGCTCCGCACGACACCGGGCACTCAACATCAGTGCGTTGCGCGTGGCGTGAAGACGGAGAATGCCGGCAGATACCATTTGTGAACCGCCTCACGAAGGTCGGTTCAACTGCAATCAGCATCCCCAACGGAACCGGGGACACTAATATCATACCGTGTAAGTTGTAAATACCGAATTGCTCAACATCCACCGTGCAATCAAGGATGGTATTTTTCCTAAAATTCCACGTAAGGATCGCGCGGAAACCGCATCACGTCAGTTTATATTCAGCCGAAATGACAATTGGCCAACCGTCAGCGATTCAAAACAACCGATGGAATTTAGCGGCGTCTGCACGCCACCATGATTTCAAGCGCCCATGACGCGGGCCGTTCCGGGCTTAAACGCGGTCTTACAAATCACATTAACGAGAAAAACCCCCAACTCGGGTGAGTTGGGAGTTTTTGCTGTATCGACAGTAATTACAGAGGCAATTTTGAAGCCTACTGGAACGGGATTTTTGGCTCCCGTTCCGAGGTGCTATCGCCTCACCTCAATGGGCGTGCCAATCCGCGGCAATCGCAGTCTGCAGACCCGCATCATTTGGTGCCTGCGTGATCGAAGAAGGATCGAAGCCGGATGTTTAGCCGAATAGGATGCCATTGCCTGCACCAACTTCGCCAAGCCGGAGTTGATTTCCAGTCCATCCGATGTCTTGATCTCCTGCAGCTGCGATGTTTTCGAATCGAACCAATCGGCCACAGTGATCCGGTCTTTGGTCCCCAGAATGGAGATGGAAAGATCATTGCCTTTCTGTTGGAACCAGAGCTGACTGGCGCTAATTCCTGGCGCAAAATCAAGCTCACCGGTTGGTCCAGCATTGGTTGTCGTACCGTTGATAATCTGATCTTGGCCGCTGCCACGTCCAAACTCGTAAATATCGTTGCCGCCGCCTCCAACGAATTTACCTGTGCCACCAGCACCAATAAACGTATCGTTTCCTGCGCCTCCGATCACGACGTTGTTCGAGCCCGATGTTGAAACAGTTTCGCCGCTACCATAGACGACAATGGTGTTATTTTTGCCGGAGACGACAAAGCTGTCGCTCAAACCACCCGACGCAACAGTGAGTGCGACGATGTTGTCGTTGCCTTTCAGGGTTACGGCTTGGCCATTCCCGCCAACCGTCATATTCAACGTGTCGTCAGATGCCTTGATTACGTCACCACCCAACGCTGTAATATTTGCAGTGATGCCTCCCTGCGAAACCGTCAGCGTCTGCCCTTCCGAACCCAACGTGATCAGATCGCCATTGCCTGCCACTGTGAGCGTGCCGGCAGACATTTGCGAAATCAAAGCCCCATTTGCGATCACGGTGTTTCCAGTCCCGAAAATCGTGGCGCTGCTGGCAACCGATAGTTTGATCGACGTATCGTTCGCAGTGATCTTATCCGCAAAACCGGCGACGCTAACACTGGCGCCACTTCCCTTGACGGTAATGTCGTCGAAATAGCCCGTTATGGCGACGGTCGGGCAATCATCTGACGCATCGTCAACGACGATGGCTGTGTTGCTTGCATTGACGACATCGCCGTTTCCGTTGAGGTCGATCTCAGCAATTCCCGAGCTGAAGTAGTCCTTATTAATCGTATTGCAGTCGCCATTGATCACGACAGTGTCACCGGACGAGTACACTCCGGCCGACAGCGCAATCGTGTTCTCGTCGCCATTCAAAACAAGGGCTTTTCCGTTCAGGCTTTTACCAAAAGCCGCATTCCCAACGATCACATCACCATCAACAGTTACGTTCAATGTGTTGCAATCCGAATTGATCACGTCTCCATCCAACGCGGTAATATTCGCGGTGATGTCATCTCCCGCGAGGGTCAGCTCCTGACCTGCCGCCGTCAATGAAATCCGGGTTTGATCCCCATCTACCGTTAGCGAGTTGCCCGACATCAGCGAAATCACAGCGAGGTCAGCGATCACGGTATCGCCGCTTCCGAAAATATTCTCGATACTACTGTCGGCCAATTCGATGTTCGTGCCGTCAGCAGTGATGTTGTTGAAATTGCCGATAACCGTGACAGTGGGACAATCGTCGGAGGCGTCATTCACCGCGATGTTCGTGTTGCTGGCATTAACTACGTCGCCGTCGCCATTAACTTGAATACCCGCAATGCCAGAGCTGAAGTAATCCTTGGTCACGGTGTTGTAGTCGCCGTTGACAACGACGGTATCGATCGACGCGCCGGGCGCAGCAGTCAATGCTATCTCGTTTCCGACGCCGTTAACGGTCACAACGGATTGCCCACTCGCCTGCTTACCGACGTTCGCATTTCCCGCGATCGCAGCGCCAATCGTCACATTCAATGTGTCGTTGTTCGCTTTAATCACGTCTCCGTTCAACACGGTAATATTTGCAGTAATATCCTGCTCAGACAGCTTAAGCGTTTGTCCAGCTGCGTTCAGCGCGATCTGGTCCTGATCGCCGTCGACAATCAGAGTGTTGCCGGAGACTAGCGATATCGAAGCCTTGTTGGCAGTCACGGTATTGCCGCTTCCAGCGATGGACGCGCTGCTGGCAGCGGTCAGACTAATGGACGCCCCGTGCGTGGTAATTGTTTCGGCAAAACCGCTGACACGAAGATCGATTGAGCTGTCGCTCACGATGTTATTGTGATCACCTTTGACCACAACAGTGACGTCGTCCGTTGCGCCCTTGCCCTCGACCAGCGAGACCGTATTGCCGCTGCCATTCAGGGTCACAGTCGGGCAATCACCTGTAACAGTTACATTCAAGGTGTCCCCGGATGCCTTGATCACGTCCTTGTCCAACGCGGTGATATTTGCGGTGACGCCAGACTGCGAAAGCGTGAGTGTCTGATGCGCGGAGCCCAAAGATATCGTATTGCCGCTACCGGCCACCGTTAGCGCGCCACCATAATTGCCGGTGAAGGAAATTGTTGAACCGTTGGTAGCAATCACGTCACCGGTACCCAAGACGTTCACAACCTCATTGTCAGGAACCGTGAGCGTCTTGTTGTTGCCGCGGATAGATACAGTCATTTTCGCTTTTGCCTTATTAAGTCATTGATTTCAGATTTGGACTTCAGATTTGACGATTTTGTCGTCCGGCTCGCAACTAAGCGAGCCGAATTGAGCAATTAATGATCATGGATGGTGATTGAAGAAACGCGAGACCACGCTGCGGCTATTTTTCAATGGTTCGTGGCTTGGGTCGAGGCGCGGGCATCATTATCGATCCACAGAGCGACGGCGTTCATTTGAAATCTTTTTAATGACTGAGAACGGATTTGCACGGGCCCTACGATCGAATCAGAAATGCTGGATGGACGCTAAAAACACCGTTTCAGAATTGCAAGCCTAATTATCTTATATGCCATAATAATCAACAGGATCTGCTCCAGTTTTTCCATCGGCGCGCACGGCCGCCCAATTGTCGTTGGCGCCGTAGATTTAACGACAGAGCTCTTTTCTCGTTGGTTTCCAAATGAGGAACGGAACGGAGACCTCATTCATCCGTTGGACCATGTTCGCTCGCCAGCTGCCAAAGGAGTGGCCATGTCGATACGCTTTCAGATTACAGCGCTGGTTTTCATGATGGTCAGCGCGGTAGCGTTCGGCGTCGGGATCGTTTGCGTCCTGTTGATTCCCTCGCTCGCAAACAACGCTTTCGGAACAATTCCTGCCGTGGTGATCGCAAGCTTCGCGGTCAGCGGCCCTCTCGCCTGGTTTATCGCTCCGCGCCTACAAGCTCGCTATTGGCGCACCCACGCAAGCTGAGGGGCATGGCGCTTACCGGACGCTGCCCTGAGTGCGAGCTCTTTCGCAATCGACCGCGACCTGTCCGCGACGCTGACGTTGCAGCTCATTCTGTGCGAAGCGCGCGCATCTGTACTCTAGTATAAGCCCGAACATTTCAGTCTGACAAAAGTTGAAGGCGACGCCGTCTACCGGTGGAGTTTGAAGCTCGCCGCACACCACTGCTGTTCGGCCTGTGACAACCCAGCGTTCGGTCAGGACGGTTGGACGGCAAGACGCTGAGGAACGGCGTCGACGAAAGGCTGCTTGATTTCGACGCAACGACCGGGTCTGTCACGACGATCGACGGCAAAAATCTTTGATAACAGCTGACTGACCGCATTTCCCTGCGTGATGGCGTAATTGCGTGCTCACGGCTTTCTCTTACTCCTTCCGGCTTTTTTCTGAGTCTTCATGCCTTGATATCAAAATAATAGCGGCTGGCCTTTTCGTTCGCCACCTTGACGAAAATCGACGACGTTTCTAAAGTTCCATTAGAGAACTTTGGCATCTGAGCGAATACTCGGCAAAAGGACAAGACGCGCCGGACTTTAAGCTCTTTCGTTATCCGCGAACCTCAAACTATACTTGTCCATCGATGATTGCCGAACAAAACTGCAGGAGATAATGAAATGAAAACGCGCATCACGGAGCTGTTCGGCATCGAACACCCGATCATCCAGGGCGGCATGCATTACGTCGGTTTCGCGGAGCTCGCGGCGGCGGTTTCGAACGCGGGTGGCCTCGGTATCATCACCGGCCTGACGCAAAAAACACCGGAGCTGCTCGCCGAGGAAATCGCGCGCTGCCGAGGTATGACGAACAAGCCGTTCGGCGTGAACCTGACCTTCCTGCCAACCTTTGCCACCCCTCCCTATCCTGAATACATCGCCGCCATCAAAGAAGGCGGCGTCAAAATCGTCGAAACAGCCGGGCGCAATCCTGAACAATATATGCCCGCACTGAAAGCCGCCGGGATTAAGGTCATCCATAAGTGCACATCGGTGCGGCATTCGCTGAAAGCCGAGAGCATTGGCTGCGATGCGGTCAGCGTCGACGGCTTTGAGTGCGCTGGTCACCCGGGCGAGGACGACATACCGAATATGATCCTGCTGCCACGCGCGGCAGAAGAATTGAAGATACCGTTCGTTGCCTCGGGCGGCATGGCGGACGCCCGCAGTCTCGTAGCTGCTCTGGCATTGGGAGCCGAGGGCATGAACATGGGCACGAGATTCATCGCCACGAAAGAGGCGCCCGCCCACGAGAACGTCAAAAAAGCCCTGGTTGCAGCCACCGAGCTCGATACGAGATTAATCATGCGCGCGCTTCGAAATACCGAGCGCGTTTTGCGGAATGCAAACGTCGATCGACTGCTGGAAATCGAGCGAGAAAAAGGCAGCAACCTCAAGATCGAGGACATTATTGATCAGGTCGCGGGCGTGTATCCCAGAATCATGATCAATGGTGAAATGGACGCCGGCGCATGGAGCTGCGGCATGGTGGCCGGTCTCATTCACGATATCCCGACGGTCAAGGAACTGATCGACCGCATCATGGCTGAGGCCGAGCAACTGATCATGGGACGTCTTGCAGGCTTCCTGAGCCCGTCCGGCAAACCTGCAAAGGTGGCATGAGTATTCACCAACTCGTCAGGCATTGGCCAAAAGACGCCATCGCTCGACGATAATTCGATTGACCAGCAAGCGCGGCGGCTACGGTCGCCGCGCTGCAAAACAAACGAATACCAGCTCACGCTGATCTGAATTGAGTCACGTAAAATATAGATAGCGCTGACACTGACGCTGCAACCAGCACAATACCTAATCCAACGATGGCCGGTGAAGCGAGTGCCGCCGCTGCGCTGACGCCAATCGCCGCCCCGGCCATTTGCAGAAACCCGACCAGTGCGGACGCGAGACCGGCACGGTCGCCAAACGGCGACAACGAAAGTGCCGTTCCCAAGGGATTTACGATTCCCATCCCGAACAGAAATATAACGATAGGGACGACATAGGCCGGCAACGATCGGTCGAAAGGCTGCACGACCAACAATGCCAGACTGCCCGTTGCGGCAAACAGAAGCCCAATAAGGATGGCGCTCTTCAAGCCCCATTTCAGCGCTAGCTTTGGCGCGATCATTCCGGCGGCGAACACGACAAAAACCGTTCCGGCAAAAAAGACGCCGAGAGCCAGCGGAGAGTACCCCAATCCTTCGATCAATATCGCGGGCGACGCAGCGAACATCGCGAATAGCGCGCCCATGATCAGGCCCACGGTCAAGGCCGGCGCAATAAACCGCGCGTCTGCTGCGAGTTTTCCGTACGACAGTACAATATGGACGGGATCCAGCGGCAACCGCACGCCGTCATGCGTTTCTCCCAGAGCCCTGTTATAGAGAACGCCCACAATCGCCGCGATCAGCGCGACCACCGCAAAAGCGGAGCGCCAGCCGAAAGCCTGCTCGAGCAATCCTCCCAGCAACGGGGAAAATCCGGGCGCGGCCGCAGTTGCAATCATAATGAACGAGAGAGCACGCGCCAGCGCTTCGCCATTGAGCAGATCGCGTGCAATAGCCCGCGCCAAAACGGAAGCTGCACAAGCCCCCAATGCCTGAACGACGCGACCGAGCAGCAGCGTCTGCAGATCGGACGCCAAACCGCAGATCGCGCTACCCGCTACAAAAAGAACCAAACCAGTCAACACGAGCCAGCGTCTGCCGTACCGGTCCGACAACGGGCCGACAGCAAGCTGTCCTAACGCAAATGCAGCTAGAAATATACTGATGGCAAATGCGACGGACGCCGTCGAAACGTTGAGAGATTTTGCAATGCTGGGCAGCGACGGCAACAGGATACTGGTAGCCAAAGTGCCGATTGCAGCTAAACCGGCCAGGATAAGAATGTTTCCTGTTCCTGCTCGTTCGTCGCGCCTAGCGCCTAGAAGCCGCCTTCCGGCGGGTAATTCCACTCCCTGCCCTATTTCATCAGTCATTTTTAAAATTCTCCAGAGCGGGAATGGATTTTGTTATATTACAACCATCATACATTACAAGAAAGCGCAATCGGGTCGCTTCTATTTTCTCAAAGCGAGGGAGACCCGTAAAACGGCGTGTCGCTGGTTCCGATATGAGCTCGACCGCCTGATCCCACTGCTGTGGCGTAAATGTTGACGCTGTTATGAAGCTCGGTTCTTTTATAGAACCTATTGTTTGTGTTGCGGATTATCGGTTAAAGTCGTGCTTTAGGGATCGTCTTGAAATTTTAGGCGTGCATCCCTGCAACAATGAGAATGACAATGAAGTGGGATACATTGGAAGAGGAATCCTGCTCGATGGCCCGGACGCTCGCCGTGATCGGCGATCGTTGGAGCATGCTTATTCTCCGTGAATGTTTTTTGCGCGTCAGGAAGTTTGAAGCGTTTCAGTCGGGGCTCGGTATTACGCGCCATCTGCTCGCCGACCGCCTTAAAAAGTTCGTGCGATTTGGTGTGCTGCGTCGCGTGCCGTATCAAAGCAGCCCCAAGCGTTACGAATACCTCCTCACCCAGAAAGGCCTCGACCTCTACCCTATCCTGATGGCGATTGTTCATTGGGGGGATATTCATATGGGCGACGAACGCGGGCGTCCGCTTGTTCATCAGCACAAGACCTGTGGCAAATTTTTCGACCCTGTCATGACCTGCTCCGAATGCGGCGAACGACTGAACGCCAAGGACGTAATTGTTCATCCAGGGCCTGGCGCGGGCACTCACATCGAGATGAAACTAAGACAGCGAAAAGATTCACCCGGAGATCGGGGATCGCGAAGGAAAGCCACGATCAGAGCGTAATCTTTTCCATTGTTTTGCGGCACTTGAAAAACACTGGCGCGCGATCCTCACGCCTAGTTCGATCGATCACCATTTTTCGCCAAACGGGCGGATCTCGAGCTCAAAGGTCCACGCATCGCGTGGTTGCTGGTAAAGATTCCAATAGGCCTCACCGACGGCCGCTGGACGCATCAAACGATTTGGATCGATATTCTCAACTGCTTCCTTGCCCTCACGCTTGGCTATCAGTTGCCGGACCCATTCGGTATCGACGCTGGAGTCGATAATAAGATGGGCGACATGAATATTCTTGGGACCAAGCTCTCTGGCCATGGATTGAGCAACGGCACGCAATCCGAACTTCGCACTGGCAAAGGCCGCAAACCCTGAGCCTCCGCGCAGGCTCGCTGTTGCCCCGGTGAAGAAGATGGCACCCTTCCCTCGAGGCAACATCACTCGTGCCGCTTCGCGCCCTGTCAAGAAACCGGAATAGCACGCCATTTCCCAAACCTTGCGGAATACGCGCTCGGTGGTTTCGACGATGGGGAAATTGACGTTCGCGCCGATATTGAAAATGCATACATCCAATGGTGCATGGCTGTCTGCATCCGAAATAAATTTGACAACCTCATCCTCTTTACGCGCATCGAGCGAACGGCCAAAGACCTTGCCTCCGGCGGCCTCTATGTCTTTGACGAGCGGAGCGAGCTTGTCGCCGTTTCGTCGTCCAACGAAGACGGTAAAGCCCTCCGACGCAAACTTCTTTGCGATCTCTCCTCCGATAAAGTCGCCGGCGCCAACCACAGCCACGGTTGCATTTTTTGGTGTCAACGACGCCTCCCACTCGGTTTTGCGGAGCCTGCAGAGGATCCAGGTGTTCTATTTATCCGAATTGGCCGGCTGCTCTCGGTGCCGCCGCGCCTCGTAGGCCTTCAGATGTGCGTAGGCGATACGCAGCAAGGATGTCTTGCCGAGGCTGCCTCCGCTTCGCCGCAAGAGATCGCCGATGACATGATCCGCTTCAATTCGGGAACCGCGTTCGATATCCCGCAACATGGATGCCGTCAGCAGCGAACCGGGGGCAGTGAACATCGCCTTAAATCGCGCCATCGGTCCGGGACGCGGTGCAAAACCCTGCTGTGTCGCCACATCCGCACATTCATTTATGAGTGAGACTGCAAGGTCGGCGGCATCCGCGGAAACGATGTCGCCGATTGCTGCGCGCATCAGACACGTTATTCCGGCTCCGGTCGCAATGAATACCCATTTTTCCCACATCTCCAGCAAGATGGAGTCGCTCGCCTGCGCTGTGAATTTTGCGTCGGAGAAAGCCTCGGAAATGGCTTTCGTTCGTGCCGATTGGCCGCCGCCCTGCTCGCCGAAAGTCAGGCTGTGCGTATCGTTGAGATGAAGGATATGCCCCGCCGTATCCAAAGTTGCAGAGATCACGCATTGACCGCCCAAGACCCGTTCTTGTCCGAAGCGCGCATTCAGGGCATCCATATGCGCCATGCCGTTCAGCAACGGGAGGATAGCCGTCTGCGGCCCTACGGCAGGAGCAAACGATACCATCGCATTTTCAAGATCGTAGGATTTGCAGCTTAACAGGATGAGATCGAAAGGCGATTTCAACCGATCCGCAGTGACGAGCGGCGGATCCGCAAGCTGAATATTCCCCAGCGGACTTTTTACAACAAGACCGGTTTGCAGTTCGGCGGCACGCCGCGGGCGGACTAGAAATGTAACGTCGCGCGCCGCCTCAATCAGCCGCGCGCCGAAGTATCCACCCAGCGCCCCCGCACCGACCACCAAAATGCGCATTCGATATCTCCTTCACTAACGTCTACATCCACGATGTCGTTTCGAAGAATCATACGCCCAAAATCGAGCTGCTGGTCAAATATAAGTTCTATTTTAGAACTTTGGCTCCTATTGAACAAGCGGTCGGGTGCGCCGGTCAGACCTATATTGCCGTGCAATCTCGGTAGAGGTTTTTCGCAGGAATTCCAACGAATCAGGATATTTGAACTCTGATGCAGGTATCAAATGCCTAAGCCGAGATCGCTCGGCTCCTGGTCTCCTCGCCTGCGGAATGGATTGCAAAACGATGAACAATCGCAACGCTCTTTATGCTGCTGTCGGCGCTCTGGCCGTTGTCATCGCTATCCTGGCCTACAACCTTTATCAGGCCAAGAAGCAGCCCGAGGGATTGCAAATTAACGTTGGCCCAAACGGCCTCAAGATCGAGAGCAAATGACGCAATGCGCGAAACAACAACGACCATCGCCATATTCACAGCTGTCACTCTAATCAGCGTGGCCAGCTCCTTGGCCAGCGTGGCGTTGCCCCGTGAACCAGCCGAAGGTGAACTTCGGTTAGGCCAGCGCGTCCGCGTGGATGATGGAACCTGCCCGGCAGGTCAGGTCAAGGAAGTCACAGCAGCGAAGCTCACCAACCAGGGGCTCACCCGCGTGCGGGTTTGCGTGAAGAAATAAACCGCTGATCGACGCTGACGCGTGATCGCTTCCGGTCGTCACAAGCTACGGCCTACGCGCAGATCATACTCGGCTGCTGTAGCGTTCACCTTGAAGCCAGTCTGACAGCTCCGGGTATGCTGCTTGCGATAGGCGAACCAATGTAAGCAAACGTCCCAACCCCGGGTAACGCGTCGCTGGGCGCCGTTGAAATGCTCAGCGAGGGCGAGAGCGCCCCAAGAGCAAAAGCCAAAAGAAAGTCCATGGCGCGCATTGCGATCATCTCCGATAAGCTCGAAGATCAGTCGCGACTGCGGGCATCCAGGTTCAAAGCCGCGAACCTATTTTGACGTGCGGGGTTAAGAGCCGTTGTCTTCACCAAAGGAACTTTGAGAACGCCTTCGCGTTATCGGGTACTTCCCGCGGGGTGTGATCATGATGAGAGCTGAGCCCGCCAGTGCCGCTACCGACGTCCAAGACGTAAAGCGCAATAAGGATCCTCGGTTTCGCGAAGCGGCCACCGTGCCTGATACCTCCGCTAAAGGCGCAACCGACGAGATGACGTCTCAGCCCGTCACCCATTCTGCGGGTGTTAATGATTGCATTCCGCAAAAACTTATCAAACTCACCGGGATCTACAGTCCGGTGTCCTCGCCCGCATCGTGGCATCCGATTTCCCGGCGCGGGCGGGTCGCCTGACGCAACACGCGACAATTCACATCACTCCGTCATGAAATCCGAGCACTTCTGGATGCTGTCACTCCCACCCCAAGGCATGATCGGCACGGACGACGTCGAATTCTTGGGCGATCCCTCAATCAGACGATCAGAATAGACCATATATACAAGCACGTTCCGCTTCGCATCGCACCCGCGAACGATTTGCATTTTCTTGAAGAACAACGAGCGGCGCTGACGAAACATATCGTCGCCCTGCTGCATTTTATCCTTGAAACGGATCGGACCGATCTGCCGGCAGGCCAGAGAGATGTCCGATACCTCTTCCGCCAATCCCAACCAGCCCTTGAAGCCGCCCTTTTCCGGAACGGTAAAGTGGCAGGCAACCCCCTCTACCTCTGGATCATCGATCCCGTAGGTCGCCAGTTTGTCGTTGGGGCTTAGAAGCTTGAAGACCGTCGAGCGGCGAAAGATCAAATCCGGCTCATCCGCCGCATTGGCCCGCGGGGGGGCCTGTAGCGCGAGAGCAGTTAACGCAAGCGCCAAGGCGGTCAAGCCTCGCGTAAACGAACCTATCCCGCGGCGGGAGCTGAAACCCATCATAAACAGTCACTCCTTAAGCAAAAATCTCGGTACGGGCCGACCACAGGTCCAATTCGAGAAAACCGACCCAACTTGGTCAACGAGGCGCCCATCTAGGAACCGGATGTAGGGACCCGATGGCGGCATCAACAGGGCGACCAATGAAATTCCCCCGTTAAGCGTGTGGCAGGAGATTTGGTTTATTTCTCAACACACTCACGTTGCGCGCCGAACTTCTGCGCGGCCTGAGGTGATCACATGCGGAACAGCTCGGGGCAAGGCGTGTACACAGACAGGATTGCGACGGCTCGTATCGCGCCTCAGGCGGTTTCTGGGCGCATAAGGACACTTGCTGCGATTGCTCTGCTTGGTCTGACAAATCCGGTCGCGGCGGAAACGATTTTCTGGCCAAATCTGAGCTTCGAACAGACAGATCCTGAGACACCACCGCCTGCCCCCAAGAAGCGCGTTGCGAAACGGACTTACCCAAAACTGGCGGATACGCCAAAGGACATTGCAAAGCCACGCGGACCGCTGATCGTCGTCGTTTCCATCGAAAAACAGCTCCTCAAGATTTACGACGGAAACGGGCTGTTTGCGGAAACGCCGGTCTCCACCGGTATGCGGGGTCATGAAACGCCCATGGGCGTGTTCAGCATCATCCAGAAAAGCAAATGGCATCGCTCCAATCTATATAGCGACGCTCCAATGCCATTCATGCAGCGGATCACTTGGTCGGGAGTTGCGCTCCATGCAGGTGTCCTGCCCGGTCATCCCGCATCCCATGGCTGTATTCGAATGCCGATGGCGTTCGCAACCAAGCTATGGAGCTGGAGCAAGCTTGGCGCGCGCGTGGTCATTGCACCGGGCGACCTATCGCCTGCCGACATCACCCACCCTCTCCTGATGGCCCACGCTTCTGCAACTCCGGTCACCTCAAACGATATGAGCGTATCGCCGATTGAAAAAAGCAACAAAATGAGCGCGTCCGGACAGATCGTAAACCAGTCCGGTCTGACGCAAATCGATCTGCGACTTACGCCTGCGCACGATAATCCCGTGATCTCCGGTGGCTCCCGTGCGGTGGCCCTGGAGGCCATGGGTCCATTGACGATGGCAAAGGCAGACGGCGCACTCACGCTCGCTGCGAGAACCGATACTCCGCTGTCATCGAACGCCGCAGACGGCACAATCGCGCGTGTTAATCCCGATGCCGGCAGCGCTGTCCCTCAAGACTCGCCATCGACCAGCGCACGCCCGGCGGAGATGTCCAAAGCACCGCCGATACGTGGGGGACACATCGCAGTCCTGATCAGTGGCAAAGACAGCCGCATGTATGTTCGGCAAAATTTCGAACCGGTGTTCGACGTGCCGGTCACGATCTCCCCAAGCTCCCGTCGCCTGGGAACACATATTTTTACGGCCCGTTCGGATAGCACTGAACCCGGCATTTATAGCTGGTCCACGATTTCTCTCCCGAGCGCTCAGCAGAAAAAAGACGCAAGGGCAGAAGATTTTGGCCCGCGTCGCAAACGATCGGCACTCCCGGTGGCCGAGGCCGTCGCAGCTCAGCCCGAAGCTTCACCGGCCGAGGCTCTCGACCGTCTGACTATTCCGGCCGAAGCCATCGCTAAAATCGAAGCCCTTTTGTCTCCGGGGGCTTCAATCGTGGTCTCCGACAAGGGTATGGGGGATGAAACGGGCTCTGGGACCGATTTCATCATTCCGCTACGTTAGGTGTTTCGGTCGAAGTCGATTTACCAAAAGCACAGGTGAGCCACAGTCCTGGCACGATAAATCCACCCAACTCCAGCGAAGTATCGCCTCTTCGCACCGACTAGGGTAGATCATCCCCACCATGAATCGAAGAGCCAAGCTTTCTGCCGGAGGTTTCGCCATCTTTAGGTCTCCCGGCACCAATGCGCTTGACCGGCTGACTGGGTTCGGCCCGCGTGGCGGCTTGCTCGCCATCATCGCTGGGCTGTCGATTTCAGTTTTTTCGTTCGGCTACTTTGTCGTCTATTGGCGGCACGCCGACATGGATTTCATGGTGATCTACAACGCGCTGGCGTTGAACGACGGCAAGCCCCAACAGTTTTTCGACCACCCCGCCTATCTCACCATCCTCGCCGTCAAAATCTGGTTTCAGTTCCTCCATGCGATCGGCTGGCTCGACGCTTTCACATTGAGCGCCATTCCGTCAGCAAAGAATTCCGTGGCATTCGATGTGGCCATGACGCAAGCGGTCCGTGCCGGACGGATACTCGCCTGGCTCATGGCAACCGGTATCATTCTCATCTTCGCGGCCCTGATGCGGCGCATATCCCGAGACTGGCGCGTGGTGTTGCTGGCGACCTTTGCCTTCGCGTTTTCGGGCGGGATTGCAGCACACATCCACATTTTGCGTAGCGAACTCATCGCCGGCTGTTTCGTCATCTTTGCCCTCATGCTTTTGATCGCAGTTGGCCGGCAAGCAACTATCTGGCGGCCGGCGGTTATGGCGATAGTTGCCGCGCTCTGCGTTCTCGGTTTGGAAAACAAAGTGCACGCCGTTTTTTTGATCGCGGCCTTGCCCGCGCTGGCGCTAACGTTTGGTTCGCATGACAGCGTCAGCGCGGCTTTCTGGAAGAATGAAACGGGAAGGTATGCTGCCGCGATGTTCGGGATTTTAGCTATCCTGGCGATCTGGGCGGCATATCCGATCATTACCGCCGGTCTCGATCCGGCCGCTGTGCGTGCCTTCCACCTGAGGCCCGCGATAGCCGGGATGTTGGGATTGTATCAGTGCGCACTGATGCTTTGGATCGCAACCGCTACAATCGTTTTTGCAGTTTTGTGGCGGGTTAGCCCTGCCGAATGCATCGCAACCATTTTTGCCATGGCCGCAGGCGCGGCGCTTGCCCTACTCGCGCTCGATATGTCCTACAACATCGGCAACGTCGTTGCGGTGATCAATCCACTTGAGAAAATGCTGAGCTTCGCTGACCCCTCCACGGCCACCGCAACCGAGGCCGGATTTTGGGGCATCGCGTCGCTGCTATTGGACGGCATCAAACAAGTGTTTGCCCGGCTGACATTCGTTTTTCACCCATCGCCCCGGCCGGCGGTCTTTCTGGTTTGGCTTATCGTTCCCGGCATTGTTTATGCCTGGCTACGCGGAGAACGCCAGGTCGCCGTGCAGGCGCTGTTATTGTTGCTGGTCGCGATCGGCATCGATTCGCTGGGCGTGAGGCGCGGACTAAAATCCGAGTATTTTATTTTTACCGACCCTTTGCTGATCATTGCCGGCGTGGTGCTGGTCGATCGCATGCCTGACCTTGCCCTGCGGCGGTGGGCTTATCCCATAGGAGCCTGCCTTATGATCCTCCATATTGTGATCAGTCAGTCCGAGTTGGCACACGACAGGTTGAAGCGAAGCGGACCGGAGGACATCTGCCAGTGGAATGACTACTTCATGCCGCTCCTCCCATTGCCGTGGTGCGCGACGCCACCTGCCTCGTAACGAAGCATTGATCTGTGTAAGGCCATCTGGAATTGTATGTTGCCATTTAGACCCCGATTTGCGCAGGCTGACGTCATGCTGGATCGCAGGCAGTTTTTAACATTCGCACTCGCCGCTACAGGCGGGACACTGATGCATCCGGCATGGGCCCAAGCTCCTGCAACGGCCGGCGCCATGAGCCGCATAACCGCCTTCCGCTTCGCGTTTCCGGGGTTGAACGGCGCTGACATCAATTTGGCGGGCTACGCAGGCCGGCCGATGCTCGTCGTAAATACCGCTTCATTGTGCGGTTACACGCCACAATATGCCGGACTTCAGGAACTTTGGGTGCAATTCCAGAAACAGGGATTGACGATTATTGGCGTTCCCTCAAACGATTTCGGTGGACAGGAGCCCGGCGGATCGGCGGATATCGAACGGACCGCTCACACCCAATACCGTGTGACGTTTCCCATCACCGCCAAAACCATTGTCAAAGGCCCGGATGCCCACCCTTTCTACAAGTGGGCTGCCAAAGAAAGACCGCGGGATTTGCCAAGCTGGAACTTTCATAAGTACCTCATCGGACGGGACGGCTATATTGCCGATGTATTTCCCACCGCCGTGGAGCCCACCGATACGCATGTAAAAACAGCCATTGGCCAGGCACTCGCCGCATCATGAGCATGTGATGCTACCCTCGCGGCGCCGTTGTGCATGCCGGTACGACACGTTTTGGCCTGACTTGCTGGAAATACCTTCCAGGTTCCCGCTCTCCCGGTCGACGCCGTGGCGACTCAGGCGGGCGTGCATTAGGATGACGCCGACGGCCATGCCGTCGACCAGAACGTCCAGAAATCTTGCTCAATAACCGGCGGGGAGTTCGATGCGGATTACGACAGGTCTGATTTTCGCGAGTGCTGTTTCGGCGTTGGCTTCGACCGTCGCATGGTCGCAAACTCCTGCACCTCCCCGGCCTGCCCCGGCGCCGCAGGCCATGGCGCCTGCTCCCGCTGCTGCGGCCGTAGCCGAAAAATCCACTTGCGCTAATCCAGACGCACTGGGTGTCGCCCGCGTTGTCTCGATCGACACCACCGGCGGTCCTGGCTTTGGCTTCGAGCACTTCAAACAGCTCGACTTTCTTCGCGACAAGGAAGTCGTGCTCACTTTCGACGATGGTCCGTGGCCCAACAACACGCCCGCAGTTCTCAAGGCGCTCGCCGACGAATGCACAAAGGGACTTTTCTTTCCTATCGGCAAGCACGCCACATACTATCCGGAAATTCTCAAGCAGGTGGCGGCTCAAGGCCACACCATCGGTTCCCACACGTGGTCGCATGCCAACTTGAACCGCAAGGGCGAAACCGATCAGGCGGCCAAGGACGAAATCGAAAAAGGCTTCAGCGCAGTGAGCTGGGCGCTGGGCGCGCCGCCCTCGCCGTTCTTCCGCTTCCCGGCCCTTCAGCACCCGCCAGCGATGGTGACCTATCTCGGCGAACGCAATATCGGAATCTGGTCCTGCGATCTCAACTCGTTCGATTTCAAAGCCAGTAAACCGGAGAAGGTTATCGACACCGTGATGGGCAAGCTCGATAAATTGGGCAAAGGCATCATTCTGATGCATGACTTTCAGAAACACACAGCTGAAGCGCTGCCGACCCTGTTACGAAAGTTGAAGGCCGGCGGCTACAAGGTGGTGCAAATAAAGGCAAAGGCTCCGGTACAGACCATTGCCAGTTATGACGAAGCCATTCTCAAAGACACCAAGCTCCCAACGATAAGCAGCAGGCCAGTCTCGGGTGTCGTTCAAACGATCTCGGAATAACTTCTGCTTGAGAGTCATCGTGTTGTGATCCCCTTCGCCGGGGCCAGTGGAGTCGGTTGATTGCGTATTGAAGGCTATGTGATTGTGTCTGCTGACGGCATGCTTGCCAATTCGGACCAAGTCATGCCTGAAACCTTGAAGTTCGAAGGCGATCAGCGTTTTTTTAACGCGGCGCTAGACAACGCCGACCTCATTGTTCACGGACGCAATTCGTTTGAAGATCAATCAAACTCGTTACGCAGATCCCGGATCATCGTGACACGATCGGTGGCTTCGCTTGCCTCCGACTCCCAAAACCCAAAGGCAACTCTCTGGAACCCGGCAGGCGCATCGTTTCAACAAGCTTGTGAAACGGCGGGAGTGCGGTCTGGAACAGCAGCAATAATTGGCGGCCCGCTGGTGTTTGCGATGTTCCTTGGTCGATATGATACGTTCTGGTTGTCACAGGCGCCCTACGTGCAACTCCCGGGAGGCGTCGCCGCCTTCCCAGGCACGTCGCCATGCTCGCCGGAGGAGACCCTGCGGAACTCAGGTTTACGCGCGGATGAAAAACAGATCCTGGACGCGACACAACACGTGACGGTTACAGCTTGGCGTAAGGTGGATTGAGTGCGCGCTGTTGACTGCTACGAGACGATCAGTGATTTGCGTAAGCGATCTCCGCATCGCTTTGGACGGTGCGTGGATAGCCCGCAATAATCAACAGTGCCCCGACCAGGGACAGGTTTTTCAACGCATGCATCATGTTGTTGAAACGCTCAGGGCCGCTCATGTCCCAGAAATTATGATAATAATAGGTCGCGGCCGCCACGAACAGGATCAGCACGAAAGCGAAGAAGCGAGAGCCGAAGTTCAAGGCAATCATCAGACCGCAGATGACTTCCGTGGCCCCCGCAGCAATCGCCAACAGTTGCGAAAATGGCATGCCAGTGAGCGTTTCGAGCTGGCTCGTATATCCCGCGAACATCGCTGGAATAACAACTTTGCTGGCGATGTCTTGCGCGGTTCCGGCGATGTCCATCAAACCGGTCGCTCCGGAAAAAACAAAAAGTACGGCAAAAAGAATGCGCCCTATTGCGACAATCCCTGGCATGCTTGGCCTCATTGACTGCTGACAAAACAGAGATGATCCGAGAAATGTCTCCGACATCCCAAAGAAACGAAATCCAGTATGGGCGAGCGCCTGTTCTTTTTCAAATAGGCCGATTCAATTCGCCTGGTGCACGGACTGAATCATCACCACCCAGAAGATCGTCATAGCGTACCCTGCGCAATCCGTCTCATATGAAAATATGCGCCGGGCCTGGAGCAAGCAAAAGCATACCTCGTGGAGACCGGCCCGACGGTTGAGCGTCACGCCATCAAGCAGATAAATTCGGCTATGGCTTGCTGGCACGCTCCTGCGCTTCAACTACGGCGACGGCCGTCATATTGAGGACGCCCCTTGCGGTGACCGAGGGTGTCAGGATGTGCGCTGGCCGGGATGGACCGATCAGGATCGGACCAACGGGCAGCGCATCGGCAAGCATCTTGATCATCTGATAAGCGATGTTGGCTGAATCGAGATTTGGCATGATCAAGACATTTGCCACGCCTTCCAGACGGGAATGCGGCAAGATGTTCTGGCGGGTAATCTGCGACAGGGCGGAGTCGCCCTGCATTTCGCCATCCGCTTCGATTTCCGGATGGTTCTGCGCAAGCAGCTTCGTGGCCTCACGCACCTTGCGCGACGATTTACTGTCGTAACTGCCGAAATCCGAGTGAGAGAGAAAAGCAATTTTCGGTTTCAGACCGAAACGCTGAACATGAATAGCAGCCTGGGCAGCCATTTCGGCCAGCTCCGCAGCCGTCGGGTTCAACCTCACCTGGGTATCCGCAATGAAATACGGCCCCTTCGTCGTAATCAACAGCGCAAGAGCTGAGAAATCAGCCACGCCCGGGCAGAACCCAACGATTTCGCGCACATGACGCAGGTGGCTCATGTAACGGCCTTCAACGCCACAGATCATGGCGTCGGCTTCACCGCGCATCACCGAGAGCGCCGCAATCACTGTGTTATTGGTGCGAACCAGCGTCCGCGCCGCATCGGGGGTCACGCCATTGCGCCCGGCAACGTCGATATAGCTCTGAACGTAAGAGCGATAGCGTGGATCATCCTCGGGATTGACCAGATGGAAATCCTTGCCTGCGCGAATGTCGAGACCGAAACGCTCGATACGCGCGGCAACGACTGAGGGCCGTCCGACAAGGATGGGAAGCGCCAGCTTTTCCTCAAGAATAACCTGGGTGGCCCGCAGAATCCTCTCATCCTCGCCTTCGGCATAGATGACGCGCACCGGCTGCGTTTTCGCCTTGGCAAACACCGGCTTCATGATCAGTCCCGAGCGGAACGTGAAGCGCTGAAGGTTCTCGATGTACTCATCGAAATTGCTGATCGGACGGGTCGCCACTCCCGAATCCATGGCGGCTTTCGCCACGGCCGGTGCAATTCTCAGAATCAAGCGCGGATCGAACGGGCTCGGGATCAACGACCCTGGTCCGAATCCCTGCGATTCGCTGTCATCCGATGAGCGCGCCACCACGTCCGAAGGTGGTTCGCGGGCAAGCTGTGCGATCGCATCGACCGCAGCGCGCTTCATCTCTTCGTTGATCGCGGTAGCACCGACATCGAGAGCGCCGCGAAAAATAAACGGGAAGCACAGAACGTTATTGACCTGGTTCGGAAAATCCGACCGGCCCGTGCAGATCATTGCATCCGGCCGCACCGCCCGCACGTCTTCTGGCATGATTTCGGGCGTGGGATTGGCAAGAGCCAATACCAAAGGTTTCTCGGCCATCTGCTTGACCATGTCCTTGGTCAGAACGTTCGGCCCCGATAACCCCAGGAAAATATCAGCGCCACCGATGACGTCGGCCAATATACGCTTGTCGGTTTTTTGAGCGTAGATCGATTTCCAGCGATCCATGTTCTCGTTGCGGCCCTCATGGACCAGACCATCGATGTCGCACACCCAGACGTTCTTACGATTGACGCCCATGGAGACCAGCAAGTTCAGGCAGGCCAGCGCTGCGGCGCCGGCGCCGGCGGTGACGATCTTCACATCTTCGAGCTTCTTCCCGTTCAGTGCCAAGGCGTTTCGAACCGCCGCGCTGACGATGATGGCCGTGCCATGCTGATCGTCATGGAAGACCGGAATCTTCATACGCTCCTTCAGCTGCGCTTCGATCTCGAAGCACTCGGGAGCACGAATATCCTCAAGATTGATGCCGCCGAAGGTCGGCTCCAGCGCGGCCACTGTTTCCACCACGCGCTCGACGGTGTTGGCCGCGATTTCGATATCGAAAACGTCGATATTGGCGAATTTCTTGAAGAGAACGGCCTTGCCTTCCATGACCGGTTTGGATGCCAGCGGGCCGATGTTGCCCAGGCCAAGAACCGCTGTGCCGTTTGTCACGACCGCAACCAGATTGGCCCGGCTCGTCAGTGTGGCCGCTTCGGCAGGGTCTTGGGCGATCACTTCACAGGCGGCGGCCACGCCGGGCGAATAGGCCAAAGCGAGATCCCGCTGATTGGCAAGCGGCTTGATCGGCTGAATTTCGAGTTTACCGGGACGAGGCAGGCGGTGATAGGCAAGCGCGGCCGAACGAAGATCTTCAGAATATGAGGACGCCATGCATGTTCTCCGAAGCTTCCGCCCAGGCCAAAGCTATCTTGTTATTTGCCGACAATTTGTTCGCGCATGCGAGCCGTGGGATGGCTCGCAGGCATATTCAACCGGTTCGAGTGCAGCCGGAAGACTCCCCGATAATTTAGTCCTGAGGCAGATTGAGCCGAATATGCAGCTCACGCAACTGCTTCGGAGTGACCTCCGATGGGGCTCCCATCAAAAGGTCTTCCGCGCGCTGATTCATCGGGAAGAGCGAAATTTCACGAAGGTTCGTCGTCCCGCACAGCAGCATCACCATGCGATCGACACCCGCCGCCATCCCGCCGTGGGGCGGCGCGCCGTATTGGAAAGCACGATACATGCCGCCAAATCGCTCGACGACGTCCTTCTCGCCGTACCCGGCAATCTCGAAGGCTTTCACCATCGCCTTCGGACGATGATTGCGAATACCGCCCGACGCGATCTCATAACCGTTGCAGGCGATATCGTACTGGAACGCCTTGATGGTCAACGGATCCTGATTTTCGAGCGCCTCCAGACCGCCCTGCGGCATGGAGAATGGATTGTGCGAGAAGTCGATTTTCTTTTCGTCTTCATTGTATTCGTACATCGGAAAATCGACGATCCAGGCCAGCTCGAACCGGTCCTTGTCGATCACATTGAGTTCTTCGCCGACCTTCGTCCTCGCAAGTCCGGCAAACCTGACGAATTTCGACGGATCGCCCGCAACGAAGAACGCTGCGTCGCCGTCTTTCAGGTCGAGCGCAGCCCGGATCGCGGCGGTGCGTTCGGGACCAATATTGTTGGCAAGCGGCCCTGCACCCTCGCCGCCCTCGCGCCACATGATGTAGCCCAACCCCGGCTGACCTTCGCCCTGAGCCCACGAATTCATCCGGTCGCAGAACGCGCGTGAACCGCCGCCAGGTCCCGGGATAGCCCAGACCTCGTTCTTGGAGTCTTCGAGCATGCGCGCGAAAACCTTGAAGCCCGATCCCTTGAAATGCTCGGAGACATTTTGCATGACCAGCGGATTACGCAGATCGGGTTTGTCGCTGCCGTACTTGCGCAGGGCATCAGCAACCGGGATCCGCGGCCATTTCTTGGTCACAGGCTTGCCATTGGCGAAATCCTCGAACACACCGGTGATCACCGGTTCAACCGACGCCAAAACATCGTCTTGCGTCACGAAGCTCATCTCGAGGTCGAGCTGATAGAACTCCCCCGGCAGCCGGTCTGCACGCGGGTCTTCGTCGCGAAAGCAAGGTGCGATCTGAAAGTAACGGTCGAAGCCCGACATCATGAGCAGCTGCTTGTACTGCTGGGGCGCCTGCGGCAGCGCGTAGAATTTGCCCGGATGAATGCGGCTCGGCACCAGAAAATCCCGAGCTCCCTCCGGCGATGACGCCGTCAGAATTGGGGTCTGGAATTCAAAAAAGCCGGCCTCCTTCATGCGCCGGCGCATCGAATCGACGATCGCACCACGGGTCATGATGTTCTGGTGGAGGCGCTCACGACGAAGATCGAGGAAACGGTACTTAAGCCTTATGTCTTCTGGGTATTCCTGGTCACCGAACACCGGCAAGGGCAATTCGGCCGCCGGGCCGAGAACCTCGATTTCGGTGACGAAGATTTCCACCTCACCGGTCGGGAGTTCAGGATTGTCGGTTCCTGCGGGCCTGCGGCGAACCTTGCCGTCAATCCGGACAACCCACTCGGACCGCAGCTTTTCCGCTTCCTTGAAAGCGGGGGAGTCCGGATCGGCAACGCATTGGGTCAGGCCGTAGTGATCGCGAAGGTCGATAAACAACAAGCCGCCATGATCGCGGATTCGATGGCACCAGCCCGAGATGCGAACTGTCTCGTCGATATGGCTGACGCGGAGCGCGCCGCAGGTGTGGGACCGATAGCGATGCATGGAAATCCTGGAAAACGTTTGATTTTAAGAAACCCGGCAGGCACAGAATTTGCGGTGTTTTGAGCGACCGGGTTTACCCGAGCCCAAGGGGCGCGGCAACCAATGTGGGCCCTTTCGAGGGGAAATTCCTTCTCTCGCAATGCGAAAAAGCCTAGCAAAACAACACTGTCGCCGAGAAATCGGGGCGACAAGGCCCAAAAGAACGGATATGCAGCTTTGGCATGAAGCTGATTATCACAACCGCGGACCTTGAAGCCGCCTGCGCCCGCCTCGCCCGGCATCCCGTCATCACCGTCGATACCGAGTTTCTGCGCGAGACGACCTATTACCCCCTGCTCTGCGTCGTCCAGATGGCAAGCGCGGAGGAGGCTGTCGTCGTCGATACGCTGGCGGATGGAATAGACCTGTCATCATTTTTTGCGCTGATGGGCAACGAGAAGGTTCTGAAGGTCTTTCACGCAGCCCGGCAGGACATCGAGATCATTTGGCACCGCGCCGGGATCGTGCCCCATCCCGTCTTCGACACCCAGGTCGCAGCCATGGTGCTCGGCTATGGTGACAGCATTGCCTACGATGCTCTGGTCGAACGCATCACCGGCCACCGGCCCGACAAGACTTATCGTTTTACCGACTGGTCGCGCCGGCCCTTGACCGACGAGCAAGTCCATTATGCGGTGTCCGACGTCACGCATTTGCGCGAAGTCTTTGCCGCGCTCGACGCCGATCTCAAAAAACGCGATCGAAGCGAGTGGGTCAGCGAGGAAATGGAAATCCTCACGTCGCCCAAAACCTATGATTTTCATCCTGAACGAGCCTGGGAGCGGCTTAAAACGCGGGTCCGGAAACCCAAAGAACTTGCGGTCTTGATGGAGGTCGCCGCCTGGCGCGAACAGGAAGCGCAGAGCCGGGACGTTCCGCGCTCGCGCGTGCTGAAGGACGATGCGATCGGCGACATCGTCACCCACGCCCCAACCACAATCGACAAACTGGCGAGCCTGCGGTCGTTGCCCAAGGGGTTCGAGCGATCAAAGTGGGGACAAGACATCGTCGCCGCCGTGCAGCGCGGGCTTGCACGCGATCCGCAAACATTGCCCAAAATCGAGAAGCCTCGCGGCAATGCCAATACGTCGGCGATCGTCGAGTTGTTAAAAGTGCTGCTGCGCATGACATCCGAACATCACGGCGTCGCCTCAAAGGTCATCGCGACGGTCGACGACCTTGAACAGATCGCTGGCGACGATGCTGCTGAGGTTGCCGCCCTTCACGGCTGGCGGCGGGAGTTGTTCGGCGATGCTGCGCTTGGCCTAAAACATGGGCGTCTGGCGCTTGCGATCAACAAGGGCCGCGTTATCCCAATCGACCGGACCTGAACCGATCTGAAGCCGGCAGATCAAGATCCCTGTTTATTTCCGGACGACCGATCCCGATCGCCCGATCAACTTCACCAACTGCTTGAAACGATTTCCGACCCGGTCGGCCGCAAGGTCGGCAATCTTGCGGTCGAATATAAGCTGAATTTTGCGGCCCTGAGTTTTGAAATGCGTGGCGGGCAGAACACCCGGACGAGCCGCCGAAATGAGATGACCAACGCGAAAGATCGCACCGACTATTCTGGCGCGCTCGGCCAAATGAGGCGAGACAAGCGCAAGGACGATATCCGGCGGCTGGTTTTCGATATTGAAGCCCGCGTAGCGATAATAAAGCGCCAATGCGAGAAAAGCCCTGCCCTGATGACTGACCGAGCCGAACTGTCCATTGATGATCAGGTGCATTGTCTGCTCACCGCGATAGTCGGGATGAACACGCCAGCCAATATCGGACAACAAACAGGCTGCATGACGGAGCCTGCGCTCCTGCGGTGTTTCCTTCAGTTGAGCAGTCTTGATGAAACGGTCGCTCCAATCGATCAAGTCGTCGGCGTGCCGTGGTGCGCGTGATCGTAATTCGTTTAGCGCGCGGGCCGCTGTAATCAAACCATCGCGTTTGCGCTCGTCGACCGAAAGTTTCTCGTAGAGGAGCCCTTCACGGACACCATAGGTCGAGAACACGATGGTTTTCGGCTTTGCGATACGCAGAATATATTCGAGGACCAGCGCCGCATACGTCAGCAAGGGGCGGCGCGCATCGGCTACGGTTTCGATGTCGGCGAGCATATTGGCGGCCGCCAGGCGCCGAAGACGTCGGACGAAATCCAGCGCCTCGGCCGCCGAGATCGTATAGCCGTGCATCACTCTCAGCGGATAACCGCTCTGGATAATATGAATTCGAGCCAGCGCGCGCCATGTTCCGCCCACCGCATAAAAGTTACGGCCGCGCCCGGCTTTGAGTTGGGCAACGCTGGCGAGCTCGGCTTTGACAATGCGTTCCGCGCGTTTGAGGGATTTCTGCGATGTGTCCTGCAGCGCCAGACCACCAAGCGGTAAGGTCAATCCGCTTCCGGCTCGGCCACCGTGAACGTCGATCAATTCGAGCGAGCCACCACCGAGATCGCCTACGATGCCGTCTGGCTGATGGACACCCGAGATTACGCCCAGCGCGGATAACCGGGCCTCACGAGGTCCCGACAGGATTTCAATCGGTTCCCCGCAAATACGTTCGGCCATCCCGATGAATTCCGGGCCGTTGTCCGCATCGCGGCACGCGGCGGTCGCAATCGCATAGATGCGCCCGACTTTCATGATCTTGCAGAGCGCGCGAAACCGGCGCAGCGCCGCGAGCGCTTTCTGCACGGCATCGGGCGCAAGCAAACCTGTGCTTTGCACCTCGCGGCCAAGGCCGCACAGCGTTTTTTCGTTAAAGACGGAGGAGAGGCTCCTCGCCATTCCCTCATAGACAACGAGGCGAACCGAATTGGAGCCGATATCGATGACGGCAATACTTTGTGCAGATCGGCGCCGGCGCACGGCTGCGCTTTGCTTACGATTGCGACTGACGCTCAGACCTTCGCGTGAGGCGGCGTGGCGAGGATTCTTTGAGCGATTTTCCACGGCCTGACAGACTCGGATTTGTCATGAAATACTTGTGCACGTTGAAAGGCTCCTCGCCTTTCGCCGCCTTCATACGCGTTGACGACCCATCCGGCAACAACTGCCAGCTCTGTTCGTTATCCTTGAGGTTAGCGACCATGATCTGCTCAAGAACCTGTTGATGCACTGTCGGATTCTGCAGCGGGCACAGAACCTCCACGCGCCTGTCGAGATTGCGCGGCATCATGTCGGCCGACGAAATGTAGACAATGGCCTTCGGCGATGGCAGGCCGTGCCCCATCCCGAAACAATAAATTCGTCCATGTTCAAGGAAGCGTCCGATGATCGACTTGACGCGGATGTTTTCCGACATGCCCGCAACGCCGGGCCTCAGACAACAAATCCCGCGAACGACCAGATCGATCGAAACACCGGCCTTCGACGCAGCGTACAGCGCATCGATGATCTCCGGATCCACCAGCGAATTCATTTTCATCCAGATCGCTGCTGGTTTGCCGTGCCGGGCATGGTTGGTTTCGTCGGCAATGTGCTGAAGGATGCGCTTGCGCAACGTCAACGGCGAGACCGCCATTTTCTCGATGTCGATTGGTTCGGCATATCCCGTGATATAATTGAAGACACGCGCCACATCGCGCGAGATCACCGGATCCGAGGTAAAATAGGACAAATCAGTATAAATGCGCGCGGTAACGGGGTGATAATTTCCGGTGCCGACATGTACGTAGGTCGTGAGATTGCCGCCCTCCCGCCGCACCACAAGTGACAGTTTGGCGTGCGTCTTGAGCTCGATAAAGCCGTAGACGACCTGCACACCTGCGCGCTCAAGATCCCGTGCCCAACGGATGTTGGCCTCCTCGTCGAAACGCGCCTTGAGTTCGATGAGTGCGGTGACCGATTTTCCGGCTTCGGCGGCTTCCACGAGCGTCTTCACGATCGGCGAGTTGCTCGATGTGCGATACAGCGTCTGCTTGATCGCCACGACATCCGGATCTCGCGCGGCTTGCTGCAGAAATTGCACCACGACGTCGAAGGATTCATAGGGATGGTGAACGACCAGATCTTTCTGCCGGATCGCCGCGAAGATATCCCCGCCGTGATCACGCACCCTCTCCGGATGGCGCGGAACATACGGTGTAAATTCAAGGTCGGGACGGTCGAGCCGCGTCAATTGCGAGAGCTCATTGATCGCCAACGCGCCGTCGACCAGGAAAACCTCATCATCACTGGTCGCAAGCGCCCGTTGGACGAAAGCCCGTAATTCTTCCGGCATCGTTGCTTCGATTTCGAGGCGGATCACGGAACCGCGCCGCCGACGCTTCAATGCTGTCTCGAAAACCCGAACGAGATCTTCAGCTTCTTCCTCGATTTCAATTTCTGAATCGCGGATGACCCGGAAGGCGCCGAGGCCCTTCACGGTGTAACCCGGAAACAGCCTGCCGATGAATAAACCCGTTGCCTGCTCCAGCGACATCAGTCGGATCGAGCCATCCTTGCCACCTGGCAGCCGCAAAAAGCGATCGATCTTGCCAGGCATGCGGATCAGCGCATTCATGACCTTGCCGTCGGACACACGGGACAAATGCAGCGCGATCGAGAAGCCAAGACTGGGAATGAAGGGAAAAGGATGCGCAGGGTCGATCGCGAGCGGCGTCAGCAACGGAAAGATGTTGTGAAGAAAATGATCTTCAATCCACGCCCGTTCGCTCTTGGTGACATCCTTGCCGTCAATAAGGTTGACGCCCGCCTCCGTGAGGATCACGCGCAAATCTCGCCATATCGCTTGCTGATCCGAGGCCAGCGTCGAAACGGTGTCGTTGATCCGCGTAAGCTGCTCTGAGGGCGTCAATCCATCCGGGCTACGCTCGATGATACCTTCTCGAATCTGGGCCTTGATGCCGGCGACCCGGACCATGAAGAATTCATCAAGGTTATTCGCAGAAATCGAGAGAAACCGGACACGCTCAAGGACCGGATGACCTGGATTGACCGCTTCTTCCAGAACACGCCGGTTGAAATGGAGCCAGGAAAGCTCGCGATTGATGAACCTTTCCGGATTTGCCGCAACCGAATTGTCCGGATCCCCCGCCTGGGTTTTATCTTTTAAAACAACAACTTGAGCGGATTCCATAAGAAAGCAGCCGATCTTGAATGACGACAGGCGTACCCACTCTGCCGGTTTATCCTGAGCATGTGCCGACCACATGACATTTCAATGACATGATGGACTTCGGTGATGAACCGTCAAGCTCATGCTCGTTCCCGCGGCATCGAGCGTCCGTACAATCTTACTCGTGATCGCGCAGCACGTCGGCCGCCAATGCACGTGTGATCGGCCGGCGTTGCCGCAGCGATTCCGCATCCAATTGTGCGATGGCCCGCCGGACCGCAGTGACCGAACGTTCGATCCGTGTCGCGAGATAGCTCACGACGGCTTCATCGACACTCATCTGACGGTCGGAGCAGAATTTGACGATCAACGCGCGCAAAAGCTGGTCGTCAGGGGCCGCGACGTTGACCAAGGGAATAGCCCGAAGGCGCGAATTCAGATCGCGCAGCGCCACCGCAAATGCGCTCGGAGCCGTACGCGACGCTATCAAAACATAGGCACCGTCCTCGCGGGCCATGTTCAGAAGGTGAAACAGAGCGCGCTCATCGAATGAACCAGGCGCAAAATCCTCGACAACAAGAGCTCCCGTGCTCAAGGCCTCCGGCACCATGCGCTCATCCAAAGCATGCGCGCTGATGACGCGTGCACCGGCCTGCTCGGCCCAGATCGCTGCGAGATGGCTCTTTCCGCAACCCTCGGGACCCACGAGCAGCATGACGAGGTTTGGCCAATCAGGCCAACGATCGATCAGCGAAAGCGCGGTTTCGTTGCTCGGCCCCCCGAGAAAATTGTCACGCGAAAAGCTTTCCGTGTGCGGCAAAGCAAACGCAAGCTGACGCGGGCGAACTTCTCGGCCTTCCAAGCAACCACTCCCAGCTAATGTCCGGCCCAAAACCGCTTCAAACGCTCGCAACCGCTCAGCGTGTTGGATCCGCCACGCTCATATGCCGCATCCAGTTCACGAGATAGAATGACACCGAAAGCAGCGTCAATATCGTGACAAGCGACATTAAAATGATGTCGAATGGCATGGGCGCAAACCCAAATCCCAGCGCCGCCAAAATCAACGCAGCAAAACCGACCTGCGCCACCGTGTTAAGTTTTGAGACCATCAGCGGTTTCATCGCAACCGGTTTGTCCATCACCCAGGAGACGATCACAGCGCCGACGATCATGATATCACGCGAAACAACGAGAATAACGATCCATCGCGGGATCGCTCCGGCGATACCCAGCGCCACATAAATCGAAACAAGAAGCGCCTTGTCCGCCAATGGGTCGAGAACAGCGCCGATTTCGCTGGTCATATGGAAGCGCTTGGCCAGGAAGCCGTCCACCGCATCGCTCAAGCCTGCGACCACGAACAGCCCAAATGCGATCGTCATCTGATTGGACGTAATCGCCCACACGATGACCGGCACAAGAAGGATACGCCCCAACGTAATGATATTTGGAATCACGCCATGTCCCGGACAGCCCGAATTGTCAGGCCTTCCCACCCTTGATCGGTTCCGGACGAGCCGTTGTCAACACTGGAAATCCCCCACCCTGCAGCCAAGCATTGCGCGTGAGCCAAATCTTACGTAACCCCTAGACGTAAGGCCCAGCTGCGTTTTCAGGCGGACGAGTTCAGGTCGACGGAGCATTTAAGCGACGTGGATTCCGGGCTCTCGTCCGGGTTCGTCGACATTTTACCTGCTTTCCAGTGCGAACCGGACTTCCCTTCGTTTGACGACGCAATTGACGAAAATGCCCTAATCTTGAGTGCGCCGAAGGTGTCTTTCTGCTCCAAATTGGAAGACGTCTCTGCGCAGGAACCGGCCCGGAATTGAGAATGACCGACCAGAAAAACAGCCTCACTTACGCCGATGCTGGCGTCGATATCGACGCGGGAAACCGGCTTGTCGACATGATCAAACCCTTGGTCCGGGCGACCGCCCGGGCTGGCGCGGACGCTGAGATTGGCGGTTTTGGCGGCCTTTTTGATTTGAAGGCAGCGGGCTTCAAAGATCCCATTCTCGTCGCAGCCACCGATGGCGTGGGAACCAAACTCAAAATCGCGATCGAAACCGGTCTGCATGCGGGCATCGGCATCGACCTCGTCGCCATGTCCGTCAACGACCTCGTGGTCCAGGGCGCCGAGCCGCTTTTTTTTCTGGATTATTTCGCCTGCGGCAAGCTCGACCCCGATGCGGCCGCCGCCATTGTCTCGGGAATCGCTCAGGGCTGCAGGGAGTTGGGATGCGCACTCATCGGCGGCGAAACCGCGGAAATGCCGGGCCTCTACAAGGATGGCGATTACGACCTCGGCGGGTTTGCGGTGGGCGCTGCCGAGAGAGGCGAATTGCTTCCGCGCCCGGACATCGCCGAGGGCGACGCCATCATCGGCCTGGCGTCCTCCGGGTTGCATTCGAACGGCTTCTCGCTGGTTCGAAAAATCCTTGAGCTGGCGGACCTCCGACTTCAGTCACCGGCACCGTTTGCGCCCGTCATGACACTTGGCGCGGCGCTGCTCGCGCCGACGCGCTTGTATGTGAAGTCCTGCCTCCGGGCGATCCGCGAAACCCGAAAGGTCAAAGGTTTGGCCCACATCACCGGGGGCGGATTTACCGACAACATCCCCCGCGTACTGCCAAAGCATCTCGGCGCGCGTATCAATCTCAACGAATTGCAGGTTCTGCCGGTATTCAAGTGGCTTGCCGCGCAAGGTAACATCGCCGAACTGGAACTGCTCCGGACATTCAACTGCGGCATCGGGATGGTCGCTATCGTGAAAGCCGATGCTGTCGCCGAGGTGATGGACGTGTTCGCCCAGAGCGGCGAAGGCGTTGCGTATCTCGGTGAAGTTGTGGCCACGGCCGGTCAAGAGCGAGTGATATACGACGGTCACCTCAACCTCAGCGCATGATGAGACCGCGCGGCTCGATCAATTACGGCGAATGTCCATGACCACGCTCAATCTTGGCTTTCTCGCCTCGCACGGCGGCACGAGCATGCGATCAATTGTCGAAGCTATCGCAGAGGGCAACCTCGATGCGCATGCTTTGGTTGTCATCAGCAACAACAGCGACGCGCCTGCCCTGCAATTTGCAAAAGATCGTGGCATCCCTCTCCGGCACTGCAGCGCCAAGACCGAAGGCAGCGAAGCCGCCGCCGATCATGCGATCATGAAAACCCTGCAAGACGCTGGCGCGGAATGGGTTGTCATGTCCGGGTATTTGCGGAAGCTCGGGCCCTCGACACTTGAAAAATACCGTGGCCGGATCTTGAACATCCACCCCGCACTGCTTCCGAAATTTGGTGGCCGTGGAATGTATGGCCGCAACATTCACGAAGCAGTTATTGCAGCGGGTGAAACGGTAAGCGGAATTACCGTACACTTCGTCGATGAGGAATATGATCACGGCGAGATCGTTGCACAACGCGAAGTCCCTGTGCTCCCGGGCGACACGGTGGAGATACTGCAACAGCGTATCACTGCGGCGGAGCCAGCTTTCTTCGTCGAAGTTTTGCAAAGAATAGCGCGCGGCTAGAGCGTTTTCGAGCGAAGCCTGCCACCGGACTTGACCCGGTGGTGGATACCGGCTCGCGTTAAGAAAACGCGTCAAAACAAACCGATAGAGCGCGACGGCTATCAACCAAGAACGTGAGCGCTCTAAGTCGCAAATTGATCGCGCCGCGCCCGCGACATCTGAAAAAACAACAGGGCAAAAAAATACCCCGGTCGATCGCCGGGGAGTTACTGGATGATCTCTATCGTTGACCGATAGCGTTCAGCGTTAGGTGACTTTCAGATTTTCAGCCGAAGCCTTACCGCGATTTTCGACCAGATCGTACTCGACAACCTGATTTTCGTTGAGTGTGCTGAGACCCGCGCGCTCGACGGCCGAGATATGAACGAACACATCCTTGTCGCCGACTGACGGTTTAATGAACCCATAGCCTTTGGTCGGGTTGAACCATTTGACGGTGCCTTTTGCCACGCCTGTCTCCTGATCTAGACATAAAAAAAGACGAGGCCACGCATCACGCGTGCCACGCCACAAACGGGCTTCGGGTAGTATGTGCAAGATATCTCGATCTCAAAACGCACAGTCGAACGGCCTAAATCCGATTGCACCTCAATCCCAACATGAAATTTCGGCGTTAGCAAGACCTGCTACGTGCCCATCAAGGCGGCGAAGGTCGTTTCATACCTCCTGAGCCCCCGACTTGCGGCCTGCACGTGGCCGCCTGTGGCCACGCGACAACATCGCGGGCAATCCGCTTGATTGTGCACCGCAGAACGGTTGACGCTTGGTCGATATTCAGAACAATCGGATCATCGCGCTGTTATTGCGCTCTCCGGACCTTCCCCAGCATGCCGGCTCCATCGCGAATGCGGCGTTCAGAAACCTTGTCTGCGCATTCTCTCGCGCAAGGAGCGATCATCATCGCGCTGACATTGTGTTCCAACGTGGCTGCAGGATGGGCTCAGAGTGCCGGACCGCCCCCGCCACCGGCCGCCGCGCCTAATGCCACCGACAACAACGCGCAGCTTGGTTCTCACCAAACCCTTCTCGATCTCGGCAGTGGCTTCCTGCGCCGCCTGGGTAGCCAAACGACATCCGGATATAACGCCGCCTACGGCAGCAACCCCAATGGCGGCGGTGCATCGGAAAGTGCGACTCCGCCAGTCTTCAGAAGCTGGGCGGAATTCTACGGCATCTCGTCTCGTACAGACCCCCAAGGCAGCTTTACCGGTGACCGTCGTAAAACGTACGGCGGTGTCGCCGGCATCGGGGCCACAGTTTTACCGGGGCTGAATGTCGGTATGTCGGTTGATCAAAGCGAGACCAAAATCGATATGCCCTTGGCGTTGCAAAGTGCAAAACTCGGTCTCACTCAACTGGGCTTCAATGCCTCCTACGCCGTGGGGCCGTGGACGCTCGCCGGAGTGGTGGTGCATGGCTGGGGCAACATCGATTCACAACGCGACACCCTCGCCGGTTTTGCTTTGTCGAACTACCGTGGGCGTGTCGATGGAGTCCTGGGCGAGTTGAGCTATTATTGGGGGCTCGGCCAGGGCCGTATCGTCCCCAAACTAGCCGTCGAGTATGTCAGGGCGGCAACCGACCCGTTTCAGGAATTTGGTGGTTTCGTTCCGGTCTCCGCGGCCGCTGCCCTCGGAGAGCGGACACGCTTCCTCGCCGGTGCAGAGGTCGGACACTATTGGATCATCGACCGGCACGTCCTGGATCTATCGGCTTACGGCAAGCTCGTGGACAACGTCACGCAAAACCTGAGCCCTATCGCGGTAAGCGCCAATGGGCAGACGATCACGGTTCAGGGTATAACCGAAAGCCGATATGGCGCGGATGCCGGCGCGGGCATTTCCTACGGCCTCACCGATGTGCTGCGCGTCTACGCAAGTTACGACGGAAAATTTCGTCAGAACTTCACATCGCATCAAGGAACAGCAGGCGTCGAAGTCAAGTGGTGACGAGCGCCTGATCCCGCCGCGAGTTATATCATTGCGCCGGTACCGACCGACGACGTCGCATGCGCCTCATTGGTACGCAAACGCTTGCGACGCCAGATACCGCCCCAGACAAGCACGATGACCGCGTTCAAAAGCGCACAAACAAATTCGACCAAAGGCTCGTCGAACTTCAGCTCGCTCGCCGTCTTGAACATGCTCGATATGGCATCGATATTGATCGAGATTTGCCCATCGAGCACGCGCTGCAAGACCGGGTGCACAGCGGGATCCGTCGAGATGACATCGCCTGCGATCCAACCGAGAAGAGCAGCACCAAGCCAAACCAGGATCGGCAAACGATCCAGCAGTGCCATGATCAGTGCCGCGCCTGCGATGATCATCGGAATGCTGATCGCCAAGCCAAGAATGAGCAAGGGCAATTGACCGTTCGCGGCGGCGGCGACTGCGATCACGTTATCCAGGCTCATGATGATGTCTGCGATCACCACGATACGCACTGCGTGCCACAAACTTGTACCAGCCGTGACGTCGCTGCCTTCGTCCTCCGGCACAAGAAGTTTGACGGCAATCACCAGCAGGGCAATGCCGCCAATCAGTTTCAGATAGGGCAGAACCATCAGTGTGGCGACGACAGCCGTGAACGAGATGAGCAGAATGACCGCGATCCCCGCGCCGATCACCATGCCCCAGAGCCGTTGCTTGGCCGGCAGGCCACGGCATGCGAGAGCGATCACAAGAGCATTATCGCCGGACAGGAGCACGTTGATCCAGATGATCTTGCCGACAGCAAGCCAGAATGCAGGCTTCTGCATGTCGCTCTGAAATTGCGAAATGAATGCACCGACATTCGCGGGATCAAAGATCTGCAGCAGCCAATTCACAGCCCACCCCTTATTATCGCCCCGACGATCCCAAGCAAGGCGCGCACACCAGTGAACCGCGCCAAGGGGGACCGCTTGCCGTCAAATAATAGTGCGGTCCGGATGTGGCACCCGTTGCGGCTGCAATACATCCGGACCGCGAGATCGATACCGATCAGCCGACGATTTCGTTGCCCGCAAAAAACTGCGCGATTTCGATTGCGGCGGTTTCCGCGGCGTCCGAACCGTGAACAGTGTTTTCGCCGATCGACTTCGCGTGGACCTTGCGAATCGTCCCATCCGCAGCCTTGGACGGATCCGTCGCACCCATCACATCGCGATACTTGGCAATTGCGTTATCGCCTTCGAGCACCTGCACGACGACCGGCCCAGACACCATGAAATCGACCAGTTCGCCAAAAAACGGCCGGGCCTTATGGACCGCGTAGAACGTCTCCGCTTGCCCGCGGGTCATGTGAATTCGCTTTTGGGCGACGATGCGAAGTCCCGCCTTCTCGATCAAGGCGTTGACTGAGCCGGTCAGGTTACGCGCGGTCGCGTCCGGCTTGATAATAGAAAACGTGCGTTCGATCGCCATGATTGCTCCTGGGAGGGCTTTTTAGGGGAATTCCGGCGCTTATAACGACGCCGGAGCCCAACAGCAAGCGGGCTCCAAGGCCTCATCCGCGAAGCTCGCAATAGTTGTCCCGTACACCGCAGAACAGCGAGTTCTCATTCTTACGACGATTTCATGAAGATGAACCCAAGCAAAACCGAACATACGGTTCCCGTTCAGTTCACGCGGACTAGGGTTGTAACGTGAACTTCGCTGACTTGGTAAGCAACAAACCGCTAGCGGGGCTCATCATTCACCCGGCTCGCCGGCAACGGCGCCCCGAACAAGAGGAGACTTCTCATGTTGCGCAAAATCGGCTTCGCTTTGGTTGCGGCATTTTCGCTGGGGATTGCCGCTCTCGCTCCAACCTCTGCATCCGCATGGGGCGGGCACGGCTGGCATGGTGGCTGGCACGGAGGTTGGCATGGCGGCTGGCACAGGCATTTCGTTGGCTACTACGGCGGTTACGGCGGTTACAGCGGATATGGCGGTTGCTACGTTCGCCGTCTGGTCGGTACGCCATGGGGACCGCGCTGGAGACTCGTAAATCGTTGCTATTGATTGCATCGATTTCAGCTTTCACATCCAGCTTCAACCCGGCTGCATCGCAGCCGGGTTTTCTTTTGTCGCCACGAGGTCGCGTTAACCACACATGCGTCGATGCGGCCCGCAAAAAAAGAGGCGTAAAAAAACCAATCCGATTTGAACGCGTTCGCAAAAGGCTGCGACCCATGGGCAGGGACAAGGCCCAGCGCTACGCGCATCAATGAAGGAGAGACACCATGATCCGACAATTAACCCTAGCGGTCCTCGCCGCAGCTTCCATCAGCGCCGTTGCGCTCATCCCCTCCGCAGCTTCCGCGCACGGCTTCCACGGCTGGGGCTGGCACGGCGGCTTTGGCCACCACGGCTTCTATGGCGGTCCGGCTTTCGTCGTCGGAGGTGGCGATTATGACGGCGGCTGCATTCAGCGCCGAATCGTCGATACGCCGCGCGGCCCCCGGATTTGTCTGATAAACGTTTGCGGCTATTGAGTTAATCACCAAGTCCCCGGTTGTGCTGCAACCGGGGACTTTTCTTCGCCGGTTCCCGAAAAACACTATTTTACGCGATCTTTACTCAATCTGAGTTTCATATGGAAAGGGGCGCAACGAATTCGGCAGCAGTCGATTGACAAAGTGCTGACAAGGAAGACCCCGATGTCCATGTACGACAATGACCTGAACCAAATGGATGGCGCGACCAGCTTCGCGATCTGCAAAGATATTGGCGAGCGGCTGCGGCTAACACTGCCTCCTGAGGCTTCAAAGTTCCCGCCCCGGCTCCAAGACCTCCTTGAAGAGCTGCATCGACGCGACAACGAAGGCGGAAAGCCTTCAAACTGAGCCAAAAGCGGTTTTAATCGCTCCTCGACAAAGGCATAATTCAATCGGAAACGAGTTGCCTTTCCACCGCGCAGCGGCCAAAACCCCGCATGCTCTCCATAAACGACATATCCGTCCGGCTGGCTGGCCGACTTCTCATCGACGGCGGGTCTGCCCAGATCGTTCCCGGCGCCCGCGTCGGGCTGATCGGACGCAACGGCGCTGGCAAATCCACCCTTTTCAAGGTCATTCGCGGCGAACTCCCGATTGAGACGGGAGCGATATCGCTGCCGCCCCGCTGGCAGGTCGGAAGCCTCGCGCAGGAGGCACCGAACGGTCCAGAGAGCTTGATCGAGGTCGTGCTGCGGGCAGATCTCGAACGGCATGCGCTCCTCGTGGAAGCCGAGACCGCGCATGATCCGCATCGGATAGCGGAAATTCAAACGCGCCTCGTCGATATCGATGCGCACTCTGCGCCTGCGCGTGCGGCAGCCATCCTGAGTGGACTCGGTTTCTCAACAAACGATCAGGCGCGGCCTTGCTCGGAATTTTCCGGAGGCTGGCGCATGCGCGTGGCGTTGGCCTCGACGCTATTCGCCGTTCCGGATCTTCTTTTGCTCGACGAGCCGACCAACTATCTCGATCTTGAAGGCACGCTATGGCTGGAAGACCATCTTGCGAACTATCCGCGTACGGTCATCATCATCAGCCATGACCGCGACCTGCTCGATACGTCGGTCGATCAAATCCTGCATCTCGACCGGGGCAAGCTGACCCTCTATCGCGGAACTTACTCGTCGTTCGAAAAACAACGTGCAACGCGCGAGATGCTCGACGCCAAGCACGTGAAGCGACAAGAATCCGAGCGCAAACGCCTGCAGTCGTTCGTCGATCGCTTTAAAGCCAAGGCTTCCAAAGCCCGGCAGGCGCAGTCGCGCATGAAAATGCTTGAGAAAATGGAGCCGATTACGGCGCTCATCACGCAAGACGTCAAGGAAATCAGTTTCCCCGCGCCGGCGAAATTGCTCTCGCCGCCGATCATTGCAGTCGACAACGTCTCCGTCGGCTATGACGCAACTCAACCGGTTCTCAATCGCGTTACACTACGCATCGATACGGAAGATAGGATCGCCCTGCTCGGCTCAAACGGTAACGGCAAATCGACATTGGTCAAACTGCTCGCCGACAAATTGAAACCGTTCTCCGGCAGCATCACGCGCGCCGACAAGCTTTCCGTTGCTTATTTTGCGCAACATCAACTCGATGAACTGAATGAAGACGGCACTGCCTACGAGCACGTGCGTAAGTTGATGCCCGATGCGCCCGAGGCGAAAGTTCGCGCACGCGTCGGTGGAATAGGCTTTTCCGGAAAAGCGGCCGATACACTGGTGAAAAGTCTCTCCGGCGGAGAAAAGGCCCGGCTTCTGCTCGGCCTCGCCACATTCTTCGGTCCGAATATGATCATTCTGGACGAGCCGACCAATCATCTGGACATCGACAGCCGCGCCGCACTCGCGGAAGCGATCAACGAATTCCCCGGCGCCGTGATCATGGTCTCCCATGACCGCTATTTGATCGAAGCCTGCGCCGATCAATTGTGGGTCGTGGCGGATCGGGCGGTCACGCCCTATGATGGCGATCTTGACGATTATCGCCGCGCGGTCCTGACTGCGCGTGGCATGAAGGTGTCCGGCCGCGATCGCCCCGAAAGCGATCGCAACAAACCCCGCGCCGACCAACCTATCCGCAAGAAATCCGAAAAACGGCCTTCGCTGAAGCAACAGATTTCGGAAGCGGAAGCCGAGATGGCCCGCATCAGCGCCATCATCGCCAAGATCGACGTTGCACTAGCACTGCCGGATATTTTTACCCGCGATCCGGCCAAAGCCGCACAACTCGGCAAGGCACGCGCGAGCGCTGCAGTCGCCTTGCAGCGCGCGGAAGAGGCATGGCTGGAAGCAAGTTCATCTTATGAAAATGCGGTCGGCTAGAGCGCTTCGTTCTGGATAGAACATCTCAGCGCTCGACCGTTTTTCTTTGACGCGTAGTCTTCGCGCGAACCGCGTCAACGGATCAAGTCAGGTCGCATCCTTTGCTTGAAACGCAGTCATTGCGTTGAGCCCGTTAAGCCTGCTTCTTCTTGGATGGCTTGGCCGGCCTTACAGGGGCTTCGGGAGCCGCGGCTTGAACATCCGCCAAGCGCCCTGCGGTGAACCGATAAATCCCAGGCCGCGGCCCGCGCGTATAAGTCAGCACAACGGAGCGATCGCCGCGTTCATTGGCGGAAATATTGACATTGTCCGGAGTGCCTGCTGCGCGCGCAACGTCACACTCCGTATGCCCAAGAGCGACCGAGCCAGTTGGCGTGGGCTGACCGCCCGCCAGCGCATTGGCTTCGGAAGGCGCCACCCCAGCGCAGGTCCCATCGGCGCCGATCAAATCGGCGGGCGACACAACAGCGGACGGGCTCAATGGCGGCGTCTCGATGGAGACAGACCGATTGAACATTTTACCGGGTCGGGAAAACCACTCCTGATCCTTCAGTGAGTAATCGGACAAACTCGTCCCGCAGCCCCCCATCATCGGAGCCGCAATCACGAGCAGTACCAGTCCATTTCGGATCGCAGTGTTTCGTATCACAATCAGTCTATTCCCGTTGAGCTTAAGTGCTGCCGCCTCTGGAGCAATCTACGCAAGTCTCCACCGTTCAGGCAGGGGTTTATCAGTGAAGTAAGGCCGCACGGAGCAATTTGTTCAACCGAGCCTGGAGCAAGATGAGGCCCGTTCCCATCATCCATTTGAGGCACGACCGTGGCTTTCCGCAAGACGTCGGAAGGAAATTCCCCGGTAAGATTAATCTTGACCGGGAACACTACTGGCGTTTTTGCCACCGTCCGCGTTCGTCCGTCTGCCAATACGTAACCTCAAATCCCTGCTCCTTGCTGGCCCCCCAAGCTGCCCGCGCCGCAAGCAAGGCGTCGTCGTCATTGCCGTCGAAGATCAAGACCAGCCTGTCGTAGGTCGCCATGTCGGAGGGCAATCCGGCACGGTCCACAAGAAAACGAACATTGGCAGCATTGGGGTTGTGGTCCGTAATCACCAGCAGCACCGGCTGTTCATGCGCATCGGCGTCTTTCCAGCTGCCATGCGGAAGGAACGCGTCGTCTCGATAGGTCCACAAATGGGCATCGATTGCATCGGCTCGCTCTTCCGAGCCGGCCTGCACGACAACGCGCCAACCGCGTTCGAGCGATTTCTCGATCAAGGGCGGCAGAACGTTTTCCAGCGTGACGTCCTGAAGATGATAAAAGAGTACTTCCGTCATCACCAACTCCAGTTCTCACCATTCGAAAGCTGCTGCGGGATTTTCGACCAAACCCGCCGCATCGCAATTCGAAACGGCGCTGGTCAAAGCTCCTCCAAGGCCGAACCTCGCATCCAGCGTCGAGCGTCGTGCTAGCGCTTCGATTCGTAATGATCGGCGACCAGTTGATCCAGCAGCCGCACGCCATATCCCGACCCCCAACTGGTGTTGATCTCGGTTGACGGTGCGCCCATGCCCGTGCCCGCAATATCGAGATGGGCCCATGGAATGTCGTCGACAAATCGCTGCAGAAATTGTGCTGCCGTGATGGAGCCTCCGTTTCGTCCGCCGGTGTTCTTCATATCGGCGAACTTGGAATCGATCTGCTTGTCGTATTCAGGGCCGAGCGGCATTCGCCAAACGTGTTCGCCCGTCGCGCGCCCTGCTTTGGTCAACCGTTCAGAAAGCTCGTCATTGTTGGAGAACAGGCCCGCATAATCGGTGCCCAGCGCGACCATGATCGCGCCGGTGAGCGTTGCAAGGTCGACCATGAATTTCGGCTTGAACTTCTGGCCGACATACCAGAGCACGTCCGCGAGCACGAGACGCCCCTCGGCGTCCGTGTTGATGATCTCGATCGTTTGCCCCGACATTGACGTCACGATATCGCCAGGCCGTTGTGCGTTGCCGTCCGGCATGTTTTCAACAAGACCGATCGCTCCGACGACATTGACCTTTGCCTTGCGCGCCGCCAGCGCGTGCATGAGGCCGACAACGCAGGCCGCCCCCGCCATATCGCCCTTCATATCCTCCATGCTGCCGGCCGGCTTGATCGAGATGCCGCCAGTATCGAAGCACACCCCCTTTCCTATGAAAGCCACGGGCTTTTCACCGCTCTTGCCGCCGTTCCAACGCATCACCACCATGCGCCCCTCGTGAGCGGAGCCTTGTGACACTCCCAGCAACGCCCCCATCCCCAGTTTCGTCATGGCTTTGACGTCGAGGATATCGACCTGAACGCCAAGCTTGCGAAGCTGCGCAGCGCGGCGGGCAAACTCCGCGGGAAACAGAACATTCGGCGGCTCGTTCACCAACTCGCGTGCGAGCAAAACGCCATCCACAATACGGTCGTGGCGTGCGAACTCTTTCCGCGCGCCGGCGACATCGGCAACAGCGATAGAAATCTGCGCGGTCAGCTTTTTGTCGTCGTCCTTCTTTTTGGTCTTGTAGCGATCGAACGAATACGCGCGTAGCCTGATCCCTGCGGCGATCGACGAAATCTGACTAGGCTTCATCGCACCGTCTGGAAGCTCCGCAACGATCGTAACCGCGTCGACGTTGGATTTGAGACGCCCAACGGTCGCGCCGCCGATCTTGATATAGTCCTCTTCTTTGAGATCGCCTTTCTTGCCGACCCCCGCGACGATCAGCCGGTCTGCCTTGAGCCCCGCCGGAGCGAGAATATCGAGTGCTGACCCGCTTTTGCCCTTGAAGCGGCTTGCATGGGCTGCACGCTTCACCGTTTCCAGCGCGCCGCCAAGCAACTTGCGCGATGCCGGGCCGAACTTCATCAATTCATCGGAGAAGACCACCAGGACGCCACGTGCAGCGGCGGTGAACGGGACGAAGCCGACCTTGACGGCATCGGACATAGGCAAATCCTCCAAAAGCGAATTGTTTGAAGCGTACCGGGCGGGCGCGAGGTTCGGAAGCTGTGTTCCAAACAAGGGCTAAGGCCGTTTCTGGACCAAAACCATACGTGAATCAAATACATCTGGCGGCACTTTGGGACGAATCCCCAACTGCCAAGGCTGCAACTCGCGAAAGCGCCCTCGCTGGATAGCCGCGCCAAATACCCCGCGATTCTGGAGCATGAAGGCTGCCGATCACCATGCCAGGCAGCGTCCACGGTAACACTACGGATGTATGGCGGAGCGCCGCGATTTTTCGTGGCCAAATGGACACGCGACCAATAATTAACCATCCCGACGGGCTGGTCACAGCCCGGCCATTTTGTTGACGAATTAAAGAGATGCAATTGAGATAAGATGTTATTTGGGTATGGTTCGTTCGGCCTTCTGAGTCCTGGTGGGGGATTTTTTTGGTAACATGGGACGAAAGCCAGATCCGGCTTGGGGACAGGATTTGCGCGGACTGATGGGGTCTATCGAAAATTATATTCCGACGAGCGCACGCGCTGGTGCGAGACTGATTGGCTACGGCCACATCAGCTGTCGGCCTGCGTGCGCTTGTGGCTCGCTCTCGTCCGCGAACCGCAGCGGCCGCCGTTGGCGTGATCGAGTAACGCCGATGATCACAACCACCCTCGCGCGCTATTTTGCTGGCCGTTTTCTGCTGGCTTCATTCGCCGTCTTTGGTGGCATTTTCCTTTTGGTCGTGTTCGTCGACTACATCGAGTTGATGCGGCGAACGGCAAATATCGCGACCGCATCGGCGGTTTTCGTCGCACAAACATCTCTGTTTCGCGTGCCGCAATTGCTTGAGCGTCTGATGCCGTTCTGCATCCTGATCGGTGCCATGTCCTGCTATCTTTCCCTCTCGCGCAGACTTGAGTTGGTGGTTGCACGCGCGGCGGGAATATCGGCCTGGCAATTCATGACGCCGGCCCTCGTCGCCGCCCTGGTGCTCGGCCTCTTGGCGACGGCTGTCTACAATCCCCTGTCGGCGGACATGCAGGAGCGCGCCAAACAGATGGAAGCCGAGCTGTTCGGCGACCGTCAGGGACTACAGGATGTGTCGGGATTCTGGGTCAATCAGGTCACGAGTGAAGGGCAAACCATCATCAATGCCGCCAGCAGCCAGGAACAGGGCGTGCGGCTCACGGGTCTGACGGTTTTCCGTTTTGCGCCCAGCGGAGAATTCAAAGAGCGGATCGAGGCGCGCGAAGCCACCCTTGAATCTGGCGTATGGCGATTTCGAGCAGCCCGGCGATACACGCTCGACAATCCACCAATCCAGCAAGACGACCTGCTGCTGCCGACCAACCTGACGCCGGCTCAAGTACGGAACAGTTTTTCCACCCCGGAAACTGTGTCATTTTGGCAACTACCGCAGTATATCAGGTCGTCTGAAAACTCAGGTTTGGCCACCGCAGGCTATCGGCTTCAGTACCAAAAGCTTCTGTCGCGCCCATTTCTGCTCGCCGCGATGGTTATGCTGGCGGGTGCCGTCAGTCTGCGATTCTTCCGGTTCGGCGGCGTGCAAAAGATGGTTTTAAGTGGCGTGGGTGCAGGCTTTCTGCTCTATGTCCTGTCGAAAGTAACTGAAGATTTGAGCAAGGCCGAACTGATGCATCCCGTTGCTGCGGCGTGGTTGCCCGTATGCGTGGGCGGCCTCACCGGCTTTTTGGCTTTGCTGTACCAGGAGGACGGGTAGTGGCCGTTGTCGCCGCCCGCCAGAGACTGACGCCCCATCGCCGGCGGCGCACTGTCGTGCGCGGCTATCGTCTTGTCATGTCCGCAATTCTTCCGGTCTTTTTGGTCCTCATGTCGGCCGGGCTGCTTGATGTCGCCGCGCTCAGACCGGCTGCGGCTCAATCATTTACCTACAATCCGCAGCCGCCCCGCGCGAAGCCGCCTCAACGTCCCAACGACGGGCAAATGCTCGTGCAGGCGACGGAGGTCGATTACGACTACAACAACCAGCGCGTTTCCGCGGTCGGCAACGTTCAAATCTATCACAACTCGTCGACGGTCGAAGCCGACAAGGTCATCTACGATCAGAAGACGAAACGCCTGCGCGCCGAAGGCAACGTCCGCATGACGGATGCGGACGGCAAGATCACCTACGCCAACATCATGGATCTCAGCGACGATTACCGCGACGGTTTCGTCGATTCGCTGCGCCTCGACACCGCCGATCAGACGCGCATGGCCGCGACGCGCGCCGATCGGACCGAAGGCCGCTACACGGTGTTCCAGAGCGGCGTGTACACCGCGTGCGCCGAATGCAAAGACAATCCCAAGAAGCCGCCCCTATGGCAGGTGAAGGGCGCGCGCATCATCCACGACCAGCAAGAGAAGATGCTGTACTTCGAGGATGCGCGGCTGGAATTTTTCGGCGTGCCCATCGCCTACCTTCCCTATTTCTCCACGCCCGACCCGACCGTGAAGCGCAAATCCGGTTTTCTGGTGCCTTGGGCGATGCAGACGTCAGCAACAGGATTGGGACTTGAGATCCCGTATTACTGGGCGCTCGCGCCCAACTACGATCTCACGCTGACGCCGCGCGTCACCACGCGGCAGGGTCTGCTGATGCAGGGCGAATTCCGTCAGCGCCTGATCAATGGCGCATACGAGATCAGAGCCTACGGCATCGACCAGCTCAAGCCGGATGCATTCGCGGGCGCGCCGGGCGATCGCAATTTGCGTGGCGCCATCGAGACGCGCGGCCAGTTTGCCCTGAATGACAGGTGGGTCTGGGGTTGGGACGGCACCCTCCTCAGCGACAAGACCTTCTTCCAGGATTACAGCCTCTCGGTTTTCCGAAATCCGCTGACGTCGTTCCTGACGACGCCGACGGAAGCGACCTCGCAGCTCTATCTGACCGGCATCGGCAATCGCAGCTACTTCGATGCGCGCACGATCTACTATTACGGATTTTCCGGCGCCGATATCCAAAGCCAGATTCCGATCGTCAGGCCCGTGGTTGACTATTCGAACGTCGTGAACCGTTCGATCCTCGGTGGCGAATTGAGTTACAAAGGCAACCTCACGAGCCTGACGCGAACCACCGCCGCGTTCGATCCGATCACGACCAATGCATTGAACAATGGCTGGTGTCTGCCGACATCCGCCGACGCCGCTCTCAAGATGCCCGCAAACTGCCTGTTGCGCGGCGTGCCCGGCGACTACACCCGTGTCTCAGGACAGGTGGACTGGCGGCGGTCGTTCACCGATCCAATGGGGCAGATCTGGACTCCGTTCGCTTCGCTACGGGCGGATTTGATCCATTCGTCCGTCGACAATCAGCCGGGCGTCGCCAACTATACCGCGATCGGCGACACGCAAGTTGCCCGATTGATGCCGACGGTCGGTCTGGAATATCGCTACCCGTTCATCAACGTTCAGCCGTGGGGAACGACGACGATCGAACCCATTGCGCAGGTCATCGTCCGGCCAAACGAAACACACCCCGGCAAGCTGCCGAACGAGGACGCGCAAAGCCTCACCTTCGACGCCAGCAACCTGTTCAGTGTCAATAAATTCTCAGGCTGGGATCGCGTGGAAGGCGGCGGACGGGCCAACGTGGGCGTTCAGGCGACAACGCAATTCGAGCGCGGCGGTTTCGTCAACGTTCTGTTCGGCCAATCCTACCAGTTGTTTGGATTGAATTCCTACGCCGTCTCGGATCTGACCAACACCGGCATCAACACCGGTCTGGAAACACGCCGTTCGGACTACGTCGGCCGCATTTCCTATCAACCGAACAAGACCTATACGTTTTCCGCCAGCACCCGGCTTGACGAGGATACCCTCGCCGTCCGCCGTATGGAGCTTGAGGGGCGCGCCAGCTTCGATCGCTGGTCGGTCAGCATGCTCTACGGCAACTATGACAAGCAACCTGAGCTGGGCTTCCTGACCCGCCGCGAAGGCATTCTGACCACCGGCTCGATCAAGTTGGCCGCAAACTGGGTGGCATCGGGCGGCGTTCGCTACGACCTCGGGACCAACAAGGTCAATCAATACATCGTCGGAGCCGGCTACGTTGACGATTGTTTCGTGCTCGCGGTCAATTATATCACCGATTACGCGTACACCTCGCTGACAACGCCGACACCTACGCTCGATCACCGTATCATGCTGCAAATCGGTCTCAGGACGATTGGAACGACGTCGCTCAGCGAGAACGTTGGAACCGCGCAGTAAGCTATCGACGACCGCCATGGCCGGAACACAAAGTGTCCCCATGCGTGACGTCGGATCATCAGAACCGAAACACGGGTTAGCGCCATGATTGCGATATCCAAGCCCCGCTCCCACTCCGCCTCGAAACCAGGGGCGAGGTCTCGCAGATTGCGTCTCGGCCTGGCAGGCACGGTGCTTGCGGTTGCGGTGGGCATGAGTTCATTTGCGCAGGCGCAAACCGTGGTTCTAATGGTCAACGGCGAACCCATTACAAGCTTCGACATCGAACAACGCGCCAAGCTCGATGCCCTGTCGACACACAAGACGCCGCCGCGCGAACAGGTCATCAACGAGCTGATCGACGACAAGGTCAAGATCAAGGAAGCCAAGAAATTCGGCATCGATCCAACCTCTACGGAAATCGATGCGGTGTTCGCGTCCATGGGCTCGCGCATGCGCATGAACGCGGACCAATTGGCAAAGACGCTGGAAAATCAGGGCATCCGCCCCGAAACCCTGAAGGCCAAGATGCGGGCCGATTCCGTCTGGAGCAGCCTCGTCCGTGGACGATACAAGGACAGCCTCATCGTCAGCGAAAAGGACGTTCAATCCGCCATTCCTGTCAAAGGCGATGAGAACTCATCCGAAAAAGTGATCAGCAACGAATATAACATGCGGCCGATCGTGCTGGTGGTGCCGCGCGACGCGGGACCCGGCGCGCTGGAAACACGACGCAAGGAAGCCGAAGCACTACGCAACCGCATCCAGAACTGCGACGAAGCCACGGATGTCTTCCGCATCATGCGCGATGCCGCGATCCGCGATAATGTGATCAAGACCTCGGCCGATCTTCCTGCCCCTCTGCGCGAACTTCTGGATAAAACACAAGTCGGTCATCTCACTCCGCCTGAAGTGACGAAACAAGGTATCGAGATGGTCGCGCTTTGCAGCAGAAAACCCACGACGGCCGATACGCCTGAAAAGCGGGAAATGCGCGATAAAATGTTTGTCCAGAAATTCGAGACCAAATCGAAAGCCTATCTGGACGAAGTTCGCAAAGCCGCAATGATCGAAAAGCGCTAGAGCGCTTCCGTTTTTTTTGACGCGTTTTCTTAACGCGAACCGGTATCCACTTCGCTCGAAAACGCTCTAGGGGACGATCTTTTCCGATGAAGCCGCTGGCATTAACGATTGGCGAGCCGGCAGGGATCGGACCCGACATCGCTATTGCTGCGTGGTTGCGGCGGCATCGGGATCGGCTTCCTCCTTTCTACGTCGTCGGCGATCCAGACTTTATCCGTGATCGAGCCAAGATACTTGGCAAGATACTTGGCGCAGATGCTCCATTGACCGCTGTCACCCCGGACGAGGCTACGGCCGCGTTTGCCGACGCGCTGCCGGTCATTTCAACCGGGCATGCCATCACCGCGCGTCCTGGGCATCCCGATGCAAGCAGCGCACCGGCTGCTGTTGCGTCGATCCGTCAGGCCGTCGCCGACGTGACTGATGGACGAGCTGCCGCCGTCGTCACCAATCCCATCGCAAAAAGCGTTTTGTACCGCGCCGGATTTTCGCATCCGGGACATACGGAATTTTTGGCAGAGCTCGCCGAGCCCGATGGCCACACGCCGATGCCTGTGATGATGCTGTGGTCGCCATCGCTGGCCGTCGTGCCTGTTACCATTCACCTTGCCCTGCGCGATGCCATCGCCAAACTTTCGAGTGAGTTGATCGTGGCCACGTGCAGGATCGTTGCCGCCGACATGACAAGATACTTCGGATTGGCCCATCCGCGCCTGGCCATATCGGGCCTCAACCCGCATGCGGGCGAAGACAACTCGTTGGGCCAAGAAGATCAGGACATCATTTTGCCGGCGATCAAGACGCTCCGAAGTGCCGGCCTGAATGTTCGAGGACCGCTCCCCGCCGACACCATGTTTCACGCGGCCGCGCGGGAAACATACGACTGCGCTATCTGCATGTATCACGATCAGGCATTGATCCCGATCAAGACGCTTGCGTTCGACGATGCCGTCAACGTCACGCTGGGCCTGCCGTTTGTGCGCACCTCGCCGGATCACGGCACGGCCTTCGATATCGCGGGAACGGGCCGCGCCAACCCATCGAGCCTGATCGCGGCGCTGCGGCTCGCAGCGCGCATGGCTGCACAAGCCAAGCCGGCATGAGCAACATTGACGACCTTCCGCCACTTCGTGACGTCATTCAACGGCACGACCTCTCGGCGCGAAAATCGCTTGGGCAAAATTTTTTACTCGACCTCAATCTGACCGCGCGCATCGCCCGCGCTGCGGGCCCGTTGGAGAATTCCACCATCGTCGAAATCGGCCCCGGTCCCGGTGGCCTGACGCGAGCTCTGCTGGCGCTCGGAGCGAGGCATGTTATCGCAATCGAGCGCGACGAACGCGTGCTTCCGGCTCTGGACGAAATCGCGCGCCACTATCCGGGGCGGTTGACAGTCGTTGCCGCGGACGCAATGACCTACGATCCGCGTCCTCTTCTAGATGGCAACAGCGCTCGGATCGTCGCCAATCTGCCGTATAATATCGCGACCGCCCTTCTCACGACCTGGCTTTCCGTAGAGCCATGGCCTCCGTGGTACGACATGATGGTCTTGATGTTCCAGCGCGAGGTCGCCGATCGCATTACCGCGCAGGTCGACGACGACGCTTACGGGCGGCTTGCGGTGCTCGCGAACTGGCGCACCGAGACCAAACGGCTGTTCGATATCGCGCCCACTGCTTTCGTCCCGCCCCCGAAAGTCACGTCATCGGTCGTCCGTTTTGTGCCACGCGCCGCGCCCGAGCCGTGCGAGCGCCGGGCGCTGGAGCGTATCACCGGGGCAGCGTTCGGCCAGCGCCGGAAAATGCTTCGCCAAAGCCTCAAATCGTTGGAAGCCGACCCTGTCCGGCTGGCGACCGCCGCCGGGGTCGATCTCACCCGTCGTGCTGAGACCGTTCCAATCAGCGGGTTTGTTGCCATGGCGCGAGAATTCATCAATATAAAAAACGAAGCCTAGAGCGCCGCTTTCATTCTGGGTTGAATTACGCCACGCTCTATCGTTTTGTATCGACGCGTTTTCTTAACGCGAACCGGTATCCACTTCGCTTGAAAACGCTATAGAAAATATCGGGAGAGAAATAATGCCTCTGATGCGCCGTCAGTCACTCGTCAAGTTCGATGCCCCGCTTTGCGAGACGATCGTCGAAACGCCGAAACCGGTCGGCAAGCAGGTGCTGGTTCGTATCGAACGCTGCGGTCTGTGCCATTCGGATCTCCATATTCAGGATGGATATGCCGATATCGGCGGCGGCAAACGGCTGGATACGACGCGCGGCATGGTGCTTCCATTCACGCTCGGCCATGAAATCGCAGGCGTAGTCGATGAAGTCGGGCCGGACGCCTCAAAAAGCCTGATCGGCAAGAAAAAAGCGATCTTCCCCTGGATCGGCTGCGGCGAATGCCCTGACTGCCTGAACGGTGATGAAAACCTCTGCGCCAAGAACCGATTTCTCGGCGTCACCATCGACGGCGGGTTTGCAAGTCATGTTCTCGTGCCGGACGAGAAATATCTGCTCGACTACGATCCGTTGCCGATCAATCTCGCGGCAACATTGATGTGCTCTGGGGCAACCGCCTATGGAGCGCTTAAGCGGCTGGTGGACCGCCCGCGGCAGCGCAACCTTCTGCTGATCGGTCTGGGCGGCGTCGGGATGATGGGGTTGTCATTCGCCCAGGCCATGTTCAAACAGAATATCTCGGTGGCGGATCTTAATCCTGCAGCGCGTGAGACGGCGCTGAAAAACGGTGCATCATTCGCTTACGATCCCAGCGAGCCGGAAGTCGTCAAACAGATCTTGAAGGAGACCGGCGGCGGGTTCGATGAAATCGTCGACTTTGCCGGTAATGAAAAATCCATGGCATTTGCGGTTTCGGTGCTGGCCCGAGGCGGCAAGATCGCGGTCTCCGGCCTGATGGGCGGAACGTTCAGCATTCCGCAAGTTCAATGGATCTACAAACGCATGACCATCGAAGGCTTCATGACCGGCACATTGGAGGAAGGCAAAGAGCTTATGGCGCTCGCCCGCGCCGGAAAAATTTCCGCGCCGCCGATCAAGGAAGAGCCCATGGCTGATGTGCAGAAGTGGATCGAAGAGCTGCGGGCAGGCAAAGTGGTCGGCCGCATCATGATGGTGAATTAGACCGTCGGCAGGCTTTCAAAACCTGTTGCAGAAAAGGGCGAAGCGTCGACGGGCTCGCGAAGTAAAATAACGCAGCTCGGCGACGCGTACGCCTTTTACGATCCGAGCTGTTTCTGCAATTCCCGAACGAATGCGGATAGTCCAGTTTGACGTTCGCGTTTCAGACGCTCGGCATTCAGGATCGTCGCGACTTCGGCATAGGCCTTGTCGAGATCGTGGTTGGTGACGACGTAATCGTACTCGGCCCAGTGGCTCAGCTCATGGCTGGCGCGGCTCATGCGCCCGCGAATAACTGCATCGGAGTCCTGCGCCCGCATGTGCAGCCGCTTTTCCAGATCGGCCGCTGATGGCGGAAGAATGAAAACGCTGACCACATCGTCTCGCGCTTTTTCGCGCAGTTGCTGAGTGCCCTGCCAGTCGATATCGAAAAGCACATCCTGCCCTGACGCCAACGCAGCCTCGACCGGCTGACGCGGCGTGCCGTAAAAATTATCGAAGACAGCCGCGAATTCGAGAAGCTCGTTGCCTTTCGCCATGGCATCGAACTTTGGCTTGTCGATAAAATGATAGTGCTGTCCGTCGACCTCACCTGGACGTTTGGGCCGGGTGGTGACGGATACCGACATGTTGAGACCCGGCATCTTGTCGATCAACATCCGCGACAAGGTGGACTTTCCCGCGCCTGACGGCGAGGACAGCACGAACATCAGTCCGCGCCGTGGAGTGCTGCCAATGCCCTGCCCGTCCGTCATCATTCACTCCAAATTCTGAACTTGCTCGCGAAACTGTTCGACGACGTTCTTCATTTCCAGGCCCGTATTTGTCAATTCCAGATCGTTCGCTTTCGAACAGGTGGTGTTCACTTCGCGATTGAATTCCTGAGCAAGAAAATCGAGCCGGCGCCCGACGGGTCCACCCTTGCCTATCAGGTCGCGTGCCTGAGCAATGTGAGACGCAATGCGGTCAAGCTCCTCGCGAATATCGGCTTTAGCAGCAATCATGATCGCTTCCTGATTCAACCGATCCGGGTCGAAGCGGTCCGAAGTCCCCAGCAGCACTTCAATCTGCGCGGCCAGCCTTGCCTTGACGGCCTCCGGCTTGCGCCCGGGTGCTGAGTCAGCGCGCGCTGCAAGCAGCTCGATTTCCTGGAGGCGCTCGCTGAGAATCTGACCGAGCGTCAGACCTTCGCGTTGCCGCATCTCGATCAGACTTTTTAAGCCTTTCTCGAATGACGCAACCACTGCACCGCGGGCGGCTTGGTCCTCGGCTTCATTGGTTTCGGGTTCGACGACCTCAATAACGCCCTTGATCCCAAGAAGGCCGTCAACTGTCGGCGGCGCAGCTCCCGTCTTGGCCGACAGATCACCGGCGACCCTGAGGATTGAGGCAAGCACATCTTCGTTGACGCGGATGGCCGACGCCGGCGTTGCGCGTTTGACGCTCAGGTTGGCGTAAACGGTGCCCCGGGAAAGCACATCCGACGCACGCTTGCGAATTTGGGGTTCGATATCATCCCAACCCGGAGGCAACCGCATGCGAAAATCAAAGCCCTTGGCGTTAACCGACTTCAACTCCCATTCAAAGGCATAGCTCCCGCTGCTGCCGTGACTTCTCGCAAAACCGGTCATGCTCGATAACGCCATCGTGCGGTCGCTCCATTCCAAACCCTAACTACAGAGCTCGAAACAGCTTCCGCCATTCGACACCCCGCCACGTCTACGGGAGCTGCGCGCGAAAAAATCGCCCAGTCCTCATATCTCTCGAACGTTGGATTAAAGCATTTTGCGGTCCGACGAAATCCGTTTAACGGACGAACCGCATCAAGACCGGCTACTGTTCCACCGGCTCGGCGGGTACCTCGGCGGGAGCCGCACTGCCCTTCGCATTGGCTGCCCTCTTCGGCGGCGCCACCGCGCGTTTTTTGGCGGTTGCGGGCTTAGCCGGGTCTGCGCCGGCAGTTGCAGCGTCGGAGCCAGGCGTCGATGCAGTGGGTTGCTGATCATCAGCCACCGGCTCTGCCGTATCGTTAGGCTGCTGCTTCTCGATCGTCCGGAGCTTGGCTACGTTCTTTTGATGCTGATCGTAGCTTTCCGAGAAACTATGACCACCGGTACCGTCCGCAACGAAAAATAGATCGCGCGTGCGCGCTGGGTTGGCTGTGGCCTCAAGGGAGGCACGACCCGGGTTGGCGATCGGGCCCGGGGGCAAGCCATCAATGACATACGTATTGTAAGGCGACGGCTGCTGGATTTCGCTGCGCTTGATCGGCCGGCCCAACGTACCCTTGCCGCCGACCAGTCCGTAGATAATCGTTGGGTCGGATTGCAGCTTGATTTTCTGACGCAATCGATTGGTGAAAACCGCAGCAACACGGCTGCGCTCATCCGCCCGTCCCGTTTCTTTCTCGACGATGGACGCAAGCGTGACGAGTTGATCGGCGGTTTTAAGCGGCACGTCGGCATTTCGCCGTTCCCAGACTTCCGCGAGAACGCGGCGTTGCGCCTGTTGCATGCGCTGAATTACTTGATCGCGCGGAGTGCCGCGGGGAAATTTATAGGTTTCCGGAAGCAAGGTTCCTTCGCGCGGCATTTCCTTGATCTGCCCGGCGAGAACATCGTTCTCCAACAGACGCGCCACGATTTGCTCCGAGGTCAGCCCCTCCGGAATCGTGAATGAATGCTGGACCACTTTGCCGTCGACGATCGTATTGATAACTTCGTGCAGGCTCGCATTCTTCTGGAACGCGTACTCGCCGGACTTCAGCTCCGATCGCGCTTTCATTGCGATCACGCCGCCGAAAAATGCCCAGCGATTGTTATCGATAACCCCTTCACGCTGCAGAATGTCGGCAATGTCTCCCATCCCGGCACGCGCCGGAATGTTGACGATCTTTTCTTCCTGCAGCGGGCCAGGCGCTTCGATCTTCTGCTTCCCGTAGATATACGTGCCGCCAACGCCCAGCATCACCACGAGAACAATCGTGATGATCGCATTGCCGGCGATAACGAACGGATTTCGCGCACGGGCCGAGCGCTTGGGCGGCGGAGGGACCTGTTCAGGCTCCAGTGCCGCGCGCGGACTTCTCGGCGAAATAGGCGCTCTCTCACTCATCGATGAACCTGAAATCCTGTCGATCCAACCTTGGCCGCTGAATATCGATTATGCAAACGGAAAGCGCGCAACTTATTCAAGTAAAACACTTTCTGACAGCGATAGGATTCCCGTTGATCGGAAATGCTGTGCAAAACGCGCGCGTCGAACGCCGCGCACTCCATTGTTGTGCGCAAGTATGATCAGCAATCGGCGCGGAATATGGCAAAACGTTGAATTCGCTCTAAAAAGAGCTAATTCGGCAGCCGCTTTACGATCAACGAAGCGTTGGTCCCGCCGAACCCAAATGAATTCGACAGGGCAACGTTGATCTCCCTCTTCCTGGCCTTGAGCGGCACGAGGTCGATGGCCGTCTCGACGGAGGGATTATCCAGGTTAATCGTCGGCGGAGCGATGTTGTCGCGAATCGCCAGAATGCTGAAAATCGCTTCGACCGCCCCTGCGGCGCCGAGCAAATGCCCAGTCGAAGATTTGGTGGACGACATCGACACCTTCGAAGCAGCGTTGCCGAGCAATCGTTGCGCCGCGCTCAGCTCGATCTCGTCTCCGAGCGGCGTCGACGTTCCATGAGCGTTGATATAGTCGAGATCCGACGCGACCAGCCCCGCACGCTTCAGAGCCGCGCTCATACAACGGAACGCGCCGTCGCCATCCGAGGACGGCGCCGTAATATGAAATGCATCGCCCGACAAACCATAGCCGACGATCTCGGCATACATCTTGGCGCCGCGACGCTTGGCATGCTCGTAGTCTTCAAGCACGACGATTCCAGCGCCCTCTCCCATCACGAAACCATCGCGATCTTTGTCGTAGGGCCGCGACGCTTTTTGCGGCTGATCGTTGTAGCCTGTTGAAAGGGCGCGCAATGCACAAAATCCGCCCATCGAAATTCGGCTGATCGGCGATTCCGTTCCGCCCGCGACCATCACATCCGCATCGCCAAGCGCAATCAATCTGCTGGCATCGCCGATGGCATGCGCGCCCGTGGAGCACGCGGTGACCACCGAATGGTTGGGACCCTTCAGGCCGTGCTCGATCGAGACGAAGCCGGACGCAAGATTGATAAGGCGTCCTGGGATAAAGAAGGGGGAAAGCTTGCGCGGGCCGCGCTCCTTCAGAATGATCGAAGCCTCGGCAATACCAGTCAGACCGCCGATTCCGGAACCGATCATCGTGCCTGTTGCGCAGCGTTCTTCCTCGGTCGCAGGATGCCAGTTCGCATCATCGAGCGCCTGACGCGCCGCGCCCATCGCAAAAATGATGAAATCGTCGACCTTGCGCTGTTCCTTCGGCTCCATCCAATGATCTGGATTGAATGTGCCGTTGCTACCGTCGCCACGCGGAACATTGCAGGCGATCTGACTTGCAAGATCCGACACTTCGAACGTGTCGATCCGCTTGGCGCCGCTCTCGCTATTGAGAATACGTTTCCACGTTTCTTCAACGCCACAGCCGAGTGGCGACACCATGCCGAGGCCTGTGACGACAACCCGTCTCATGTTCTCAACTCCGACACGATGCGTACGGCAGATACCAAGAAGCCGGTGGACCGATCGAACGGCCCGTCCGGCTTCTGCAGGCTATCAACAGCCGTCAGCTCTTCGCGTTCTTTTCAAGAAATTTGGTCGCGTCGCCCACAGTCAAAATCGTCTCTGCGGCGTCATCAGGAATTTCGCACCCGAATTCTTCCTCGAAAGCCATCACGAGCTCGACCGTATCGAGACTGTCGGCACCGAGATCGTCGATGAAGCTCGCGTTGTCGACAACTTTCTCAGGTTCAACACCAAGGTGTTCGACCACGATCTTCTTAACTCGCTCGCCAATCTCGCTCATTTCAACCTCGTGCTTGTTCCATTGGACTTAGCCGTGATGCGGCAAAGCCATCGGGTACGTCAAATCGTTAAAGGCCCTGCTGCCAGTTCCGCTCATTCCGGGAGACGTTTCCAGAGTCGTTCCAAGACAGGCTAAACACGCCCGCGTGGCCCCAGAAAAGGCGACCGGTTCTGCCACGGCAATATACAGGGTTTTGGAATCCTGCAATGGCGATGTTGTCCCCACCCAATTGCCGTCCGGTTAGCATACTTCCCATCCATAAGCCAGCCGACGGAAAGACCTTAAAATAATCCTGAGGCCAAGTACATGCCTCATATCATTGCCATTCCGCCGTTGACGTGAATGGTCTGCCCCGTGACGTAAGCCGCTTCGTTGGACGCAAGATAAACCGCCGCCGCCGCGATATCCTCGGGGGTTCCGAGCCGCGCGGCGGGTACTTTCGACAGCACGGCCTCGCGCTGTTTCTCGTTCAGGACATCGGTCATCGGCGTCGCGATAAAGCCCGGCGCGATGCAATTGGCTGTCACGTTTCGCTTCGCATATTCCTGCCCCAACGACTTCATCATACCGATCAAGCCGGCCTTGGAGGCCGCGTAATTGCCCTGTCCGGCATTTCCGGTCACCCCAACCACCGATGTGATCGCAATGATGCGGCCAAACCGCTTGCGCATCATCAGTTTGGTCGCGGCGCGCGCCAGACGAAATGTCGCCGTCAGATTCACGTCGATGACGTCGTTCCAGTCCTCATCGCGCAACTGGACGAACAGATTGTCGCGGGTAATACCGGCATTGCTGACAAGGATATCCAGCTGCCCCATCGCCTTCTCGGCGGAGGGCACCAATTCTTCTACCTGAGCGGCATCTGACAGGTTGCACGGCAGCACGTGAACGCGCTCCCCCATCTCAGCCGCAAGCTGTGTCCAAAACTTCGCGACGCGTGCCTGAAATTGCCACCGTCGCGCCCTGCGCGTGCAATGCTTTTGCAATGGCTTTTCCAATACCGCCTGTCGCTCCCGTGACAAGCGCAGTTCTGCCAGTCAGATCGAACATTTCTTTCAACTCCTGAGATTATTTTTGCGCGCCTTTGAATTCGTGTCGCGCTCTATCTTTTTGTTTGACGCATTTTCTCAACGCGAACCGGTATTCACCGCCGGATCAAGCCCGGTGGCAGGCTTCGCTAGAAAACGCTCTAGCCGCGTTCGGAAGCAAGCGCATCGCGTGCGGCCGCAATGTCGTTCGGGTTGCCGACGGCCATTCCCACCGCGCCGTCCGCGATGCGTTTGACCAGACCCGACAGCACTTTACCCGCGCCGATCTCTAGAAACAGCTTCACGCCCTGCCCCGCCATGAATGAGACGGACTCACGCCAGCGGACCGTTCCGGTCACCTGCTCGATCAATCGCCGGCGGATCTCATCGGGATCGGTAATGGACGATGCCAGAACATTCGAGACGACCGGCACCACCGGCTTTTTGATGGCGACGGCCGCAAGCGCGTCGGCCATGGCATCGGCGGCCGGTTGCATCAGGCGGCAATGAAAGGGCGCGGACACGGGAAGCAGCATGGCACGCTTGGCGCCTTTTGCTTTTGCGATCTCGACGGCCCGATCGACCGCTTCCTTGTTGCCGGATACGACAACCTGCCCGCCGCCATTGTCGTTCGCTGCGTCGCAAACCTGCCCCTGGGCAGCTTCGGCGGCGACTGCGACCGCCGTCTCATAATCGAGACCGAGCAGAGCCGCCATTGCACCGAGGCCGACCGGAACGGCCTTTTGCATCGCTCGGCCGCGAATGCGGAGCAGCCGCGCGGTATCTCCGATCGAGAGCGAACCTGCTGCCGCCAGCGCTGAATATTCGCCCAGCGAATGACCCGCCACGAACGCGGCATCCCGAGCGACGGAAAAACCCGCTTCGCTTTCGAGAACACGCAGCGTTGCGAGCGAAACCGCCATCAGCGCAGGTTGCGCATTTTCCGTCAGCTGCAGCGTCTCCGCAGGTCCGTCCCAAATCGTGGCGGTCAAGTTTTCGCCGAGCGAAGCATCGACCTCATCGAAGACGGCGCGCGCAACGGGAAAAGATCCGCAAGCGCCTTGCCCATGCCAACCGCCTGGGAGCCTTGCCCAGGAAACGTAAATGCTGCCGTCATGCCGCTTGTCCTCTGGCCGCAACGCGCCCGATCCGAACGGGTGGCGCGTGTGATCTTGTCTCGTGTTCGCGAGATATGCGCTTCATCCCGCATCGTCTGGCTTCCGCGCGAAAAGCCGAGCCGTAAGACACTGGCGGACGCGGTTGTGTCAAGCCACACGCCCGGAGAATCAGCGTTAAAATCCGGAGACCGCCTGATCGCCGCCCACTTCGGTGCCAGCCCGCGCCCGTCGAACGTTGCTCACGATTTCGCCGGGCCGATCCTGATCGCCAGGTTTTGAGGTCGCCAGCCGCATGACGGCCGCATACCCCGGCTGGACTTCCATGCGCTGCGCGTGGGGACCACGCGACAGGATTTCGTGCACGCGAGGCAAGTTGTAACACGGCACATAAAACAGCAGATGATGTTCGAGGTGATAGTTCACGTAATACGGCGCAACGAACAGCCTCTCGAGAAAACCTGCGCGCGTCGTGCGCGTGTTGCGCAAAGGATCATTGCTGTCCGGCACCGCGGCGTGTTCAGCGATATTGCGGATGCGCGTAATCACCATCATCCATGTCAACAGCGGCACCAGCCACAGCAACGGATAGGCCCACCAAACGCCTGCGAATGCCAATATGGCAAGCAGCGCCGCGTTGACGACGATTTGTGGCCCCAGCTTTTGCCAGAAGGATGATAAGCGCTTTGCAAGCGGCCATGCCGGTTCGCCAAGCGCGTTCAGAACTTGTGCCTTGCGCTGGTGGTAGCCGGTCTGTCCCGTGATATCGCGAAAGAATTTGCGCCGATAACTTGCTTCGGTGATCGGAAACGGAGCCGACAATACCAAATCAGGGTCGTCATGCTGCTGCGTGCGGGCATGGTGTTGCAGATGATAGCGGCGATAGGCGCGCGTTTCGGCGAAGATTGGATAGGCGCAAAGCCATTGGCTGAGATTCATGTTCAGCTTGTCGCCGTTGGCGAGGCTGCTGTGCGCGCCGTCGTGCATCAGAATAGCCAAACCGAGCTGCCGCGATCCGATAATCGCAACCGCGACAATGTAGACAAGCGGGTTGGGCCACCAGGCGACCAACCCAATCGCGGCAAATATCAGCAACCACGCATGAACGATCAGCGCCACGCCCTTCCATGAGGAGCGCGTGCGGACCTCCACAAGCTCCGCATCGGTCATGAGATCGCGGGCGCGAATGCGGGGCGCGTTCATGGCGTAGCCTCCTCCAGATCTGGTCGGCCGTTCTTGAAAAGCGGCGGCTTCTAACAGACAGCCCGATGAGAGTGCCTCGTATCGTGCAAAAATGATAGGCGATCCGGGAGGGGCTTGGGACAGCGGCTTGAACGGGCTACGGGAGCCTTCCAGTGTGCCCTCACCCCGGCATCCCTGCGTATCGGCAGCACACAGGGGCGGGCTGGAGTTGGAAAGGTGGGGATATTGGCGAGCCAATCCACCGAAGGCGCTGCCGGGATTCAACAAAACAGGCGAATTGGCCGTTTCCGAAGCGGTTTGAAGCCCCGGCAGCCTGCCGGAAGGGCCCGGTTCCACCTTGCCAACAGGGAAAAATCCCTTATAAAGCGCAGCATTCGTGGGCTTCCGGCCGGGAGCTGAACGGACAATCTCACCAGTCTCCTTGTCAGGTCGATTGATGCGGTAGGGCTCGTAGCCCGATGTCCCGTGTTCCCGCCTTCTGAGCAATCGAGCCTTTCCCGAAGGGCTCGAAGGGCTTGCCGCCGGAAGAACCACTCAACAAGGAAAGGACGACCATGCCTCTTTATGAGCATGTTTTTCTCGCGCGTCAGGATGCGAGCTCCCAACAGGTCGAAGAACTCACCACGCAGCTCACAGGCGTGATCGAAGGTCTCGGCGGCAAGGTCACGAAGACCGAGTCGTGGGGCGTACGTTCGCTGACGTATCGCATGAACAAAAATCGCAAGGCGCACTTCGTGATGTTCAACATCGACGGCCCCTCCGCCGTCGTGTCCGAAATCGAACGCCAGGAACGGATCAACGAAGACGTCATTCGCTATCTCACCGTCCGCGTCGACGAGCTTGAGGAAGGTCCGTCTGCGATGATGCGCAAGGCTGAGCGCGACCGCGATCGCGACGATCGTGGCGGCGGCTTCCGCGGCGACCGTGAAGGCGGTGGTTTCCGTGGCGATCGCGAAGGTGGCGGTTTCCGGGGCGACCGTGGGCCACGCCGCCCGCGTGAAGAAGCAACTGCAGAGACCGAGGAGTAAGAGTTATGGCTGAAGCAGGTGCACGCCGTCCGTTCTTTCGCCGCCGCAAGTCCTGCCCGTTCACGGGTGAAAATGCGCCGAAGATCGATTACAAGGATTCCAAGCTGTTGATGCGTTACGTCTCGGAGCGCGGCAAAATCGTGCCGAGCCGCATCACCGCTGTCTCCGCCAAGAAGCAACGCGAACTCGCCCGCGCCATCAAGCGCTCGCGTTTTCTCGGTCTGCTTCCCTACGTGATCCGCTAACGCGAAACGGCATCAGCGGATTGTCCGCTGATGCCGGTTTATTTCATAAGCCCGTGGGATGAAGCCTGCGGTCGATGGTTGGGGTTCGACACCTCTAACCGCTCGAAAGGAGCGGGACAGCTGATGATGATTGCGCAGATTTTTATCGCCCTTGTCGCCGGCTCAGCATCGGCGCTGATGTTCGCTTCGATCAAGTCGGGCGCGCTGATCTCGCTTGTGCTGTTCAACTTCGCCCCTCTTCCCTTGCTTGTCGCAGCTCTGGGCTGGGGCCGCACGACCGCGCTGGTCGCCGCCATTGTACCGACGCTTGCGATCGGCGCTTTTCTCGACCTTCAACACATGCTGGTTTTTGCCGTGACTGTGGCTTTGCCCGCGTGCTGGCTTGGACATCTCGCGCTTTTAGCCAAGCCGATCGGTGATAGCGCAACGGCCACGCCGACACCCCCGGCACTTGAATGGTATCCAGCGGGCCACCTGCTGGCCTGGGCCGCCGCATTTGCCTCGCTCACGACAATCGCAGCGCTGCTGACATTCGGTTTTAGCTCATCGGCAATCGCTGATGGTCTCAGACAGAGCTTGACACTTCTTTTAGCGACAGCCGGTGTTCCCGCGGGCGTAGATAGCGACAAGCTTGTCACCATGCTGACAACCGTACTGCCAGTGGGAGCAACGATGATCGCCACGATGACGTTGGCGCTTAATCTTTGGCTCGCAGGCAGGATCACCCTCACCTCCGGCCTTCTCCCGCGGCCGTGGCCCGTCCTGAAAACAATCGAACTTCCGGTCGCTGCATTGGTTGCGTTGTCAATCGCCGTTGTCCTGTGCTTTGCCGGCGGTCTGCTGGCGCTGATTTCGCGGGTCGTCGCCGCAGCTCTTCTGGTTGGTTATGCATTCACCGGTTTCGCCGTGCTTCATACGCTGACACAAGCCGTGGCGATGCGCGGTCTTTGGCTCGGCGGCACCTACATGGCCGTCGCCATATTCCAATGGCCGCTTCTCGTTATCTCAATGATCGGCATCGCGGATGCGATCTTCGGATTCCGTAAACGCAAAGCCCGGCAGCTCGGGCCGCCAACGATTTCATCCTGATATTCCACCAACCAAACCTACGAGGAGAAAACTATGGAAGTCATTCTTTTGGAGCGCGTCGCCAAGCTTGGCCAGATGGGCGAAGTGGTTCGCGTCAAGGACGGGTTCGCCCGCAATTTCCTGCTGCCGCGCGGCAAGGCTTTGCGAGCGACCAAGGATAACCGCGAAAAATTCGACGGTATGAAAAGTGAGCTTGAAGCCCGCAACCTGCAGGCCAAGGGCGAAGCCGCAAAGGTTGCCGAAAAGATCGACGGGAAGAATGTCATCGTTCTGCGTCAAGCCTCCGAAACCGGCCAGCTGTTCGGCTCGGTCTCGGTTCGCGATATCATGACGGCTCTAAGCGCCGAAGGCGTCAACGTCACCCGTTCGCAGGTTCTCCTCGATGCACCGATCAAGACGATCGGTCAGCATAAAATCGCGATTGCCGTGCATCCCGAGGTCGAAGTCGGTGTCTCGGTCACAGTCGCACGCAGCGTTGACGAAGCCGGCCGCATCAACCGCGGCGAGGATGTCAACAGCCGCAAGGAAGATCAGGACGCAGCCGCCGAAGCTCTCGCCGCCGCAGGCGAATTCTTCGATCCGGAAGCGCAACACGACGACGAGGAAGCACCGGCCGAGTCCGAGAAGTAAGCAAGCGTATCCAAGGCTCCGGTTTTCGGAGCCTCACCGCACATCAAATTTACGATCTGTCTTTGAACCCGGCCTGTCCTTCAGGCCGGGTTCATGGTTTTCGGGCTCACATTCCGGGACACGGCAAGAGCACCAGCCGCCCGCGCAATTTATCGCAGGCAATGGTTGCCGGGCCGAACGCGCTTGCGAGACTATCGAGAGATCGGTGGCAAGGGCGCAGGAGCCGTAGCCGGCGGAGGTACGTCTTTTGGCGGCTGCTTGGAAGGCTCCGCGGCCGGCTTTTGAGCCTCGACCGGCTGCTGCTTTGGCTCCGCTACATGCTTTGGGGCGTCAGCTGACGGTTCAGGCTTGATGTCGGCTGCGGTGGGTGGCGGAATATCAACAGGCTCCGGAACCGGAACCGCCGCGTCGATAGCACGATCCGTCATGGGCTGCGGCGCAGGTTCGGGTTTGGCTGCGATTTCGGGGGCGGGTTTTGCTGCTACGGCGGGTCCGGGTTCCGGCGCCGAAGGCGCCAGCTGAGGCGGCTCGCCTTTTCGTTTCCGGGAAGGCTTCCTGTTCCCGGCTTTCGATCCCGATTCGTCGCCAGCAACTCCCGTTTCTCGTTTCGGCGATGTCTCTGGACTGACCGCAACATCTGGTTTCGGTTTGCGCGATTTGCGGCCGCCCGGTGAGGCTTGTTCATCGGCGCGCACACCATCCGCATCGGGTTTCGCATCGATCGCAGGCGCCGCCTGCTTATTACGATCGCGCCGTTGAACCTGCTGCTCCTTGTCCTGTTCAGCGGGTGACGCGACACCGATCGGTGCGTCGTTTCGCAGATTCGGACCAGCGTCCTGTGTCGCACCGCGTCGGCCGCTTCCGCGCTCCTCGGCCGCAGCTGCCCCGTTCGACATCAGGAAGCCGCTCAACATCTGCGCCATCTCGCTACCGGTGGTGTAGTGCTGACGCAGAAAACCCGGCAGCGCCGACGGCGCTACCGTTTTGAGCAAACCGCGCGCGCTTTTGTGGCACGCAGTGCAGCTGCTGTTGAAAATTTGCGAAGGGCTTTTGCCGGCATCGAGATTTTGGGCTTGGCCAGCGGTGGCCATAACAAGACAGCAAAGACTCGCCGCCGCCAAAGTGAGCGCTCGGCTCAACATACCCATCCTCCAGATGCAGATTCAGCCTCGTTTCGAGCGACAGATTTAGCTGATTATCCGCCGAATGGAAGCACTACAATCATCAAGTTCGTTTGTAGGCAGGTTCTATCCACTCTGTTCCGGACGCATTGGCGTTTGCCGGGAGCCATGCTTAAATGTCCCACAGGGCACCGCAGCCCCAAGAAAGGGTTGAAATCCGCGCTTTAGCGGAACCAGACATATCAATCAGCGCTTGTTGAATCATTGGGTAGCGACGATGAGCAGCTTGCTAAGATTTTTTTTGAATAAATTTATTCTGCGTGGCTCCCTGACGGTCACGACAACGGACGGCACCCGATTTACGTGCGGCGACGGCAGTGGTCTTCCGATAGCCATACGGTTTCTGACACCTGAGGCCGAGCGACGTCTGGTCTTCGATCCGGAATTGGCTTTCGGCGAGATTTACATGGAGGGTGCTCTGGTTCTTGAGCACGGCTCTATTGCCGATGTTCTCGCAGTTGTTCTCGACCAACCCGACATGGTCCCTCGCTGGGCAAGGCTGCAATGGGCGCTCCGCTATCTGATGCGCCATCTCCAGCAATTCAATTATCCAGGGCGCGCCAAGCGCAACATCGCGCACCACTACGACCTCGATGGACGGCTCTATTCGCTGTTTTTGGATGCAGACAAACAATACAGCTGCGCATACTTCGAAAAACCTGGAATGACGCTGGATGACGCACAACTGGCCAAGAAGCGCCATCTGGCGGCGAAACTTCTGATCAAACGGGGCCAGACCGTATTGGACATCGGCTCCGGATGGGGAGGTCTTGGCCTCTATCTGGCTGAAATGACCGGCGCGAATGTCACGGGAGTGACCCTTTCCGACGAACAGCTTGGCGTATCCAACGCGCGCGCCGCGGAAAAGCGGCTGACGCAATCTGCAAAATTCCTATCGCAGGATTATCGCGATATCCCCGGCCCGTTCGATCGTATCGTATCGGTCGGAATGTTCGAGCACGTTGGTGTCGACTACTACGACCGTTTCTTTAAACGCTGCGCAGAACTGCTGGCCGACGACGGGGTGATGCTGCTGCACTCGATCGGCCGATCCGAGGGCCCCGGCATCACCAACCCCTGGATCGCGAAATACATTTTCCCCGGCGGATATGCTCCGGCGCTGTCCGAGGTTCTTCCATCGATCGAAAAGGCGGGACTGCTCGTCACCGACATCGAAATTCTGCGGTTGCATTACGCCGAAACGCTGAAAGCCTGGCGCGAGCGATTCCTGGCCCGGCGCGAGGAAGCCGAACAGCTTTACGACGCCCGCTTCGTTCGCATGTGGGAGTTTTATCTTGCGTCATCGGAAATGTCGTTCCGGAAACAAAACGCGATGAACTTCCAGATCCAGATGACCAAACGGCAGAATGTCGTCCCGATGACCCGAGACTATATTCCGATTGAGGAATCCCGCCTGCGCGGCGTCGAGGCGGCCAAAGGACCGAAGCTTCAACTGGCCGGGGAATAACTTTCGGTCCGAAAGGCACGGTCAAGTCCGGTGGGAACCTCGCTCAGACTTTATGCGAGGCCGCTGTGTGAATCGGGCATAAGGCAGCAATGCTGCTTCCTCCCCTGATATGCGAAGTGCTTCATGTGGGCCCTGCATTTGTCGAAAATTAAATGCTAACTCACCCCATGTCCCCGACCGATTCGAACGTTCTCAAACTGGCGCCCGACGCCGGAGCGATCTCCTACCGGACCGCTCCCCATAATATCGAGGCTGAACAAAGCCTTCTTGGCGCTATTCTCGTCAACAACGATGCGTTTTACCGCGTCTCGGACTTCCTCGAGCCGAAACATCTGTTCGAACCGATCCACCAGTTGATCTACGAGACCGCTGGTAGCCTGATCCGGGCTGGCAAGATCGCGACACCGGTTACGCTCAAGACCTTCGTTCCGGCCGACACCGATATCGGGGGTATGACGGTTGGCCAGTATCTCGCTCGCCTTGCCGCCGAAGCAACAACGATCATCAATGCGCATGACTACGGCCGAACGGTCTATGAGCTTGCCCTGCGCCGCGATCTGATCCGGATCGGCGAGGACATGGTCAACGTTGCCTTCGACGCGCCGGTCGACTTCGCTCCTCGCGCGCAGATCGAAGACGCAGAACGCAGACTGTACGAACTCGCCGAGTCTGGCCGTTACGATGGCGGCTTCCAGCGATTTTCGCAGGCCCTCACGGTCGCGGTCGACATGGCGGCAGCGGCCTACAATCGCGACGGAAAGCTCTCCGGAATCGCCACAGGGCTGCGCGACCTCGATACGAAGATGGGCGGTCTGCAGCGCTCCGACCTCGTCATCCTCGCCGGCCGTCCCGGCATGGGCAAAACAGCGCTCGCCACCAACATCGCCTATAACATTGCGCGAAATTACACCTACGAGTTGGCTGCCGACGGCACGCACAAGACCACAAACGGCGGCATCGTGGGCTTTTTCTCCTGCGAAATGTCGGCCGAACAGCTCGCCACGCGTATCATCGCCGAGCGGACCGGAATTCCTTCGAGCACGATCCGCCGCGGCGGTATCACTGAAAACGATTTCGACAAAATTCGCGACCATTCGATCGAACTGCAGTCCCTGCCCTTCTATGTCGACGAGACCGGCGGCCTGTCGATCTCGCAATTGACCGCCCGGGCGCGAAGGCTGAAACGCCAGAAAGGCCTGGACGTCCTGATCGTGGACTATATCCAGCTGCTCCAGGGCAGCGGCAAACGCTCCGACAACCGCGTGCAGGAAGTCACAGAGATCACCACGAGCCTGAAGGCGCTCGGCAAGGAATTGAACGTTCCGATCGTGGCGCTGTCGCAGCTTTCGCGTCAGGTTGAAAACCGTGACGACAAGCGGCCTCAACTTTCCGACCTTCGTGAATTGGGTTCGATCGAGCAGGACGCCGACGTCGTGATGTTCGTGTTTCGTGAAGAATATTATCTTCAGAACAAGGAGCCGCGACCGGGTACGCCGGAACACGAGAAATGGCAGACCGACATGGCCCTCGTCCACGGCAAGGCTGAAGTCATCATCGGCAAGCAGCGTCACGGTCCGACGGGCACGGTTGAACTGCATTTCGACGCCAACATCACGCGGTTTGGCGATTTGTCACGCGACAACTACCTGCCTGACCACCGGTCCTGATCTCGCACCGTTGAACAGCCCGCCGCCCGCGCTTATGGTGCTGCTTCCGCTATTGAATGAAGCATCGTCATTTCAAGCATCTTGGCTTCATCACTCGTGCGCGAAGCGCGCCGGAAACGATCCCGATGAACAGCATTTCGCCGACGCAACCCGCACCTTCGGACAAAGTGGCCAAGCTCGAAAACATCGATCCACATGCACTCGCGGCATCCACGGGAATACTCACGATCGATCTCGATGCCTTGGTAGGAAACTGGCGTAAACTGGAGAACCGGGCGATCCCCGCCGAGTGCGCGGCGGTTGTCAAAGCCGATGCCTATGGCTGCGGCCTGGCGGCGGTTGCAAGCGCGCTGTCGGGCGCTGGATGCAAAACGTTCTTTGTCGCCACATTGAACGAAGCACGGATAGCGCGGGCTGCTGCACCAACCGCGACGATCTACGTGCTCGACGGTTGCTTTGTTGGAACGAGCGACGCGTTTGCCGAAATCAACGCACAACCCGTGATCGGCGATCTCGCCGAACTTGCGGAATGGGATGCGTTTTGCCGGCGCACCGGCTGGTCCGGCGGTGCGGCCATTCATATCGATACCGGCATGAACAGGCTCGGCCTCAGCATGACTGAAGCGCAAGGGCTTTTGCCGCGCGTTCAAAGCGGCAACCACGGCTTCACACTGGTCATGAGTCACCTTGCAAGCGCCGAAACGCTCGGCCACCCCATGAACGCAAGACAGGTCGCCGCCTTCAGAGAAATTGCACACGCGTTTTCAGGCATCCCGGCGTCGCTGTCGAACTCGTCCGGTATTTTTCTCGGACCGCAATTCCAGTTCGATTTGGTCCGGCCGGGTCTCGCGCTCTACGGCGCAAATCCAACACCTGAAGCCGATAATCCGATGCAGCCTGTCGTCAACCTGCAGGCACGGATCGTGCAGATCCGCAACGTCGAGCGAGGCGAGACGGTCGGGTATGGCGGCACCTGGACCGCGCGTCGCATGACACGGCTTGCGATCGTCTCCGCAGGCTACGCAGACGGATATTTTCGGGTCGCCGGAGGGGCCGATGGCGTTCGAAGCGCGGAAGCCGTTGTTGCAGGCAAGCGCTGCGCCATCGCCGGGCGGATCTCGATGGATTTGTTGGCAATCGATATCACCGACTTGCTTCCGAACGCGGTCCGCCGCGGGCATCTGGTCACGCTGATTGGTGAAGGCATCACCGTGGACGAACTCGCACACCATTTTGGCACGATCAGCTACGAGGTGCTGACCAGCCTCGGCAAGCGATATGCCCGCGTCTACCGCGGCGGCGTTACATAAGACCGAGGCCGCTCCACTGGCCTATTGGACGGTTGAATTACCGTCGCGCTCTATCATTTGTTTGAAGCGTTTTCTTGACGAAAACGGGTACCACCACCGGATCAAGTCCGGTGGCATGCTTCGCTCGGAAAACGCTCTACGGCTGCACAAGAAATTTCTGCGCGCGCTTGCCTGTATCGACTTCCGTCGTGAAGATATTTCCCTTGGAATCCAGCGCCAGATTGTGGACCCAGTGGAAGTCGCCCGCCATGCGGCCGTTGCGGCCGAATCGACCAACGATTTCTCCGGTATCGCGAACGAGGGTCCGCACCTCGTTGTTCGCGCCATCGATATTGATAAGAAAAGTCTGATTTGCATCGGGCCAGATCTCAAGATCCCAGACCGATCCATTAGCCAATGTATTTTTCTCGACGATAATCTCTTTTACGAAGCTGCCATCCTTGTGGAACACCTGAATACGATCGTTCATACGATCGCACACATAGACAAGTCCATCGTTGGCAATCCGGACACAATGCACGGGGTTTCCGAACTGTGGCGACGGCGCAGCGGCAGGATCATAAGCTGCGAGCTTTTCGTCGGTCGGTGGTTTGCCATATGCGCCCCACATCCGCTTAAAGGCGCCAGTATCGGCGTCGAACACGATGACGCGATGATTGTAATAGCCGTCCGCGACGTAAAGCTCGTTCGCCGCCGCATCGACCGTCATGTTCGCGGGTTTGCCGAGCCTCGCCGTGTCCTGGCTGTTCGTCTGATCGCCGGACTTCCCGATCTGCATGACGAATTTGCCGTCTTTGGTAAATTTCAAAATCTGCCCGTCATGCGCGCCGTTGCCCGCGAGCCAGACGAAGCCTTTCTGATCAATAAAAATCCCGTGCTCGTTCTCCGGCCAATCATAGCCTTCACCTTTGCCGCCCCACGCATGCAAAAGATTGCCGTCTTCATCGAACTCCATCACCGGCGGCGCGGCCACGCAGCACTTGGTCGGCGGCGGATTGAGGGACGCGGCCTTTTCATCGTCGGTCAGAGTGCGCGGACGCTGCACCACCCAGATATGGTCCTGAGCATCCACCGCGACACCCGCAGCCTGCCCCATGATCCAGTTATTCGGGAGCGGCTTCGGCCAGAAGGGATCCACCTTGAACTTGGGCGCATCTGCCGCGTGCGCAACGGTGACGAATATCAAACCGAACAGAGCGACAATCGATCTCATCGAGCTACTCCCTTGGCTGCCGCATCGCGCTGGCGTCACCACGCCGTGCGGTCATTGATTGCCGATGGTATTGTCCCGGCAAAATTCACCCCAATGCGAAAGCCTAATCCACGGCGGAAAGTCAGGCTAGTGCCCTTGCTGCGTACTCGGCGGCAGGCGGAACGCGCCGACCTAGATGTCGGCAAAGACTTCAAGCAAATTCCCATCCGGATCACGGAAGAACAGCGTACGATGTCCGAAGACTTGATCGGTGGGTGGTGAGAGCAGATCGACGCCCTGACGCATCAGTTCGTCGGCACATCGATCGACGTCAGGGGCGGAAACCTTGAATGCCAGTTGAAGCGAAGCGCTGCCGTTAGCTGTGGGAATATCCGCTGCGGTCAAACTTGGCTTGGCCAAGGCCAAGGTGTTGTCACCTACACGGTATTCGATCCAACCTGGTGAAAGCTCGCGCGACAGCGCAAAACCAAGAATATCCTGGTAGAAGGAGCGCATCGCGGACATATCGCGCACGAAAATGACCGTATAGTCGATTGCCCGAATCCCTTGAAAAGCCGAATGCAAATTTCGTTCGGTCGACGGTTTCTTCATCGATTGGTCCTCAATATTTTTCCTTCGCGACCATTGCACGGCCGGCAAAGAACCGTCGAGGCATCGTGAAATCCCTCTGGTTAAAGCGATTGCAGTCCTCGCTCCTGGCGTCTTTCCATTGATGTGCAAATTTCTCACATGGTTGACTGGATGATTGTGAGTTGTGGTTTGTACCGAAATGCAGCAACGTCGGGCTCTCGCCTTTCATGAGATCCGATAGCGCATGAATTTGGCTTTCCTTTTCGTGTTGACCGTCGGTCTTCTGGCCGGGACCATCAGCGGCATCGTCGGCACCGGTTCGTCGATCATGCTGGTCCCGGTGCTTGTCTACGAATTTGGACCGAAAGAAGCCGTACCGATCATGGCGGTTGCGGCCATCATGGCCAATCTATCGCGCATCCTGGCCTGGTGGCGGGATGTCCATTGGCGCGCATGCGCTGCCTATGCCCTGCCTGCTATTCCGGCTGCTATTCTTGGCGCACGTACGCTGCTTATCTTGCCGTCAAGGCTCGTCGATATCTGCATCGGGGTATTTCTGATCGCCATGGTGCCGGTCCGGCACTGGATGATGCGCCACAACCTCAAGGCCTCTCTGCTGCATCTTGCCATCGGGGGCGCGGTGATCGGTTATCTCACAGGGATCGTGGTTTCGACCGGACCGCTCAGCGTACCGCTGTTTTTGTCCTATGGATTGATCAAGGGTGCGTTCCTTGCGACCGAGGCAGCAAGCTCGCTTGCTGTTTATTTCAGCAAGACTTTGACGTTTCAACGCTTCGGCGCCCTGCCGTGGGACACATTCATCAAGGGGTTGATCACGGGCTCTTCGCTGATGGCTGGCGCGTTCATCGCCAAACGCTTCGTCCTGCGAATGGAGCCGGGCGTTTTTCGGGTCGTGATGGATGGTTTGATGATTGTGTCGGGCCTTTCCATGTTATGGAACGCGGCACACGCATCGTAGCGCGAGTCTTTTCTCTCAATGGCCAAAAACACCCTTACCTTTGTATGCCAGAATTGCGGCGCTGCGTACAACCGCTGGCAAGGCAAGTGCGAGTCCTGCGGCGAGTGGAACACGCTGGTCGAAGAAGACGTGACCGGCGCGACAACCATGCCAGCGAGCATTCGCCCACGGCGCAAGGGCCGGACTTTCGCGCTCGAAACGCTGACCGGCGAAAGCCACGATGCGCCTCGCCTGCCATCCGGCCTCGCTGAACTCGACCGCGTCACCGGCGGCGGTTTTGTGCGCGGGTCAGTACTGCTGGTCGGCGGCGATCCGGGCATCGGCAAATCGACCTTGTTGACCCAGGCGTCCAGCCTGATGGCGCGTGCGGGTCATCGCTCGGTCTATATTTCAGGAGAAGAAGCTGTCGCTCAGGTGCGGTTGCGCGCGGCGCGGCTTGGACTTGACGACGCCCCTGTGCAACTGGCGGCTGAAACCTCGGTGGAGGATATCATCGCGACCTTGTCGGAAGGCGCCACGCCGCGCCTCGTCGTGATCGACTCCATTCAGACGATGTGGACGGATACCGTGGAGTCCGCGCCCGGGACTGTCACTCAGGTTCGTGCCTCTGCCCAGGCTCTGATCCGCTTCGCCAAGAAATCCGGAGCAGCGCTCATTCTGGTTGGCCACGTGACGAAAGACGGACAAATCGCCGGTCCGCGCGTGGTTGAGCACATGGTCGATGCCGTGCTGTCGTTCGAAGGCGAAGGCTCGCAGCAATTTCGCATCCTCCGTGCGGTCAAAAACCGTTTTGGCCCGACCGACGAAATCGGCGTTTTCGAGATGACCGGGCTCGGCTTGCGCGAGGTCACGAATCCTTCCGAATTGTTTCTCTCCGAGCGCGATCTTGGCAGTCCTGGGACCGCCGTATTCGCCGGCATCGAAGGCACCCGGCCCGTCCTTGTTGAGTTGCAGGCTCTGGTCGCGCCAACGTCGTTGGGCACGCCACGGCGCGCTGTGGTGGGCTGGGATCAGAGCCGGCTATCGATGGTGCTGGCAGTGCTGGAGGCCCATTGCGGTGTCAAACTCGGCGGGTACGACGTTTACCTCAACGTGGCCGGCGGATTGCGTATCCAGGAACCTGCTGCCGATCTTGCCGCCGCCGCCGCGCTGGTCTCATCGCTGGCCAATGCGCCGCTCCCAACCGATGCGGTGTATTTCGGTGAAATTTCGCTTTCCGGCGCCGTCCGCCCCGTCGCTCAAGCCTCGTCGCGCCTGAAAGAGGCAGCAAAATTGGGTTTTGGTCGTGCCGTGGTCCCTGAGACCGCCCGTGGCGAGCCCAGCAACGACGCCGGGCTTATCCTTAACGCGGTCGGTTCGCTTACCAGTCTTGTTGCGGATATCGCCGCCCGCGGCACGGCCCGTCCGACCGCGGCGGGGAAAAATGCAACACCCGCCAAAATCCGCCGGAACGAAGGCTAGTGCCGGGGGTGACGCTGGCGTTGGACGCCGCTATAGAGGCCCCCTGACAACATCAAGACATTGGCGTCGGAAGCCGATGAATCACCGGTGGCCGGATCTGCCGTTCCACACCATCGATTAATGCTTGGGATCGATGATATCGGGTGGTTCCCCGGCCTTGCGGGACATGCCATATCGCCGTCTTCTGACGGAGATCAACCGGCCCGATTCGTCGGGTTGACTGGAAGAGCGGACCTGACCAGCCGATGCCGATAACGCTTCTCGATATTATTGTGCTCGCCGTAATGCTGCTGTCGGGCCTGCTCGCCATGATCCGTGGTTTCATGCGCGAGATCTTGTCGATCGCTGCCTGGGGCGCGGCTGCGGCGACGACGGTTTATGCTTTCAACAAGCTGCTTCCGACGGCAAAAACCTATTTCAATAATGATACGGTCGCGACTGTTGCCGTCATTGCCGGCGTATTTCTGGGCACGCTGATCGTTGTCTCGATCATTACCGTGCGAATCTCCGACATGATCCTGGACTCACGGATCGGGGCGCTCGACCGCACTCTCGGCTTTCTATTCGGGCTGGCGCGCGGGCTGTTGATTATCGTCGTCGCCTTCTTGTTTTTCGCATGGCTGGTTCCCGAAAAGCAGCAACCGGACTGGGTCCGCTCGGCCAAATCCCGCGTCGTGCTGCAAGGGACGGGAGATTGGCTGATGTCGCTCTTGCCGGACGACCCTGAAAACACCATTTTGAAGAAGTTCAAGAAGCCGAAGGCGGACGACGAGCAGACCGATGCTGCCCCCGATCCCCAGTCCACCGGGTCATCGGACGGCGGCTACGTGAAATCCGCGCGCGACGGGCTTAAACAATTGATCGACGGCAAGGCTTCTGGACGTTAGAGGCTTCCGGACGGTAGAGGCTGCGGGACGATCGGGTCCGGCAAAGAGAGGCGCAATGGACGAGATGCAAAGCCCTTCCAGCGACTCCCGAGCGAAAGGCCCGGATTGGGCCGATCACGATCAGATTGGTTTTATCGACAAAGAGAGCGACGGCGATACCCTTCGAGAAGAATGTGGGGTGTTCGGTATTTTTGGCCACCCGGACGCGGCAGCCATCACGGCGCTCGGCCTTCATGCCCTTCAGCACCGTGGCCAGGAAGCAGCCGGCATCGTCTCGTTCGATGGCAAGCGCTTTCATTCCGAGCGCCGGCTCGGTCTCGTAGGCGACACCTTCTCCCGCCGTGAAGTCATCGAGCGCCTGCCCGGCTCATCCGCTGTGGGCCATGTGCGTTATTCGACCACCGGTGAAACGATTCTGCGCAATGTGCAGCCCCTGTTTGCCGAGCTGAATGCCGGCGGCTTCGCCGTGGGCCACAATGGCAACCTCACCAATGGCCTGACTCTTCGCCGCGAACTGGTTCGCGGCGGGGCAATGATGCAGTCCACCACCGACACTGAAGTCATCCTGCATCTCGTTGCGCAATCCAAGCGCAACCATTTTATCGACCGCTTTATTGAAGCGCTGCGTGCGATTGAAGGCGCCTATTCGTTGGTTGCCATGACCAACAAGAAACTGGTCGGCGCCCGTGACCCGCTCGGTATCCGCCCATTGGTCTTGGGTGAACTCGATGGCTGCCCGATTCTCGCCTCGGAGACCTGCGCGCTCGACATCATCGGCGCAAAATACGTCCGCGATATCGAGAATGGCGAAGTGATCGTGTTCGACGAGAAGGGCGTGCAAAGCCACAAACCCTTCCCGCCACAGGCGCCTCGTTTGTGCATGTTCGAATACATCTATTTTTCCCGGCCCGACTCGATCATCGGCGGACGATCAGTTTACGACGTGCGCAAATCAATCGGGGCGGAGCTGGCGCGTGAAAGCCATATCGAATGCGACGTCATCGTGCCGGTCCCCGATTCCGGCGTTCCCGCCGCCATCGGCTACAGCCAGCATTCCGGCATTCCGTTTGAGCTCGGCATCATCCGCAATCACTACGTCGGCCGCACGTTCATTCAGCCGACCCAAAGTGTTCGCGAACTTGGCGTCCGGATGAAACATTCCGCCAACCGCGCCGCCATCGAAGGCAAACGCATTATCCTTATCGACAACTCTTTGGTCCGCGGAACCACCTCCAAAAAAATCGTGAAGATGATGCGGGACGCCGGCGCGCGTGAAGTGCATTTCCGCATCGCCTCGCCACCCATCACCCATCCGGATTACTACGGCATCGACATGCCGGATCGCGCCAACCTGCTGGCTGCAACGCATACGCTTGAAGAAATGCGCCAGTTAATCGGTGCTGATACGCTGGCTTTCCTGTCGGTCGATGGTCTCTATCGCGCCATGGGTGAACCTGGCCGCGACCCGGCGCATCCGAAATTCACGGATCATTACTTCACGGGCGACTATCCGACGCCGTTGACTGACCAGAACCAGATCGAGCCGACACCACGGCAACTTTCGCTATTGGCTGAGGCAAGCTGAACCTCGCTGTCCAGCAAGCCCGACGAAATTTTGGGACCCAGCCTCAGTCATTCTGTTCCAGCGGCGCGTGCAAGCTGGCACGCGACGCCCCCCTAAAAATTTCGCCGGACGGCTACTCGTCACCATCATGCAGATCGTATTCCGCCGGGATATTTGATTTCCGTGACATATCGCCATAAGACCTTCCGATCATGACCCAGCTCCTCGCCTCTCGCATCGCTCTCGTCACCGGCGCATCGCGCGGGATAGGATATGCCACCGCCCGTGCACTGGCGCGCGCGGGCGCACATGTCATTGCGGTCGCGCGAACCGTCGGCGGATTGGAAGAACTCGACGATGAAATCCGCAAGGACGGCGGCAGTTCAACGCTGGTGCCTTTGGACATCAACGATTCCGACGGCATCGCCCACCTCGGAGCCGCGCTGAACGAACGCCATGGCAAGCTGGATATTTTGATCGGTAATGCAGGTGTCGCGGGCCCATCGTCCCCGCTTGGCCATATCGATCTTAAAGCCTGGAACGATGTGATCGCCGTCAACGTGACTGCGAACTTTCAATTGATCCGTTGCATGGAGCCGTTGTTAAAGCAGTCGGATGCCGGACGCGCCGTTTTCATCACGTCCGGTGCGGCAAGCAAGGCGACCGCATATCTCGGTCCTTATGCAGCGTCGAAGTCCGCCGTCGAAACGCTGGCGCGTGTCTGGTCCCATGAGACCGCCTCGACGCCGATCCGCGTCAATCTGTTCAGTCCGGGACCGATCCGCACGCGGATGCGCGCCATCGTCATGCCGGGTGAAGACCCCTTGACGCTGGATACGCCGGAGCAAGTGGCCGAATACATCGTGCCCATGTGCGCACCCTCATGGACAGATACCGGCAAGATCTACGATTATCGCACGCGCAGCTTGCTGAGCTTCCAGTCGCCTGCTTAAGCAGCAGGGCTTGATGATCGGAAAGATTCCAGCTGCGAGCGCAGGACTTGCGCTTTGCTCAGGACTTGCGCTTTGCCTTGTGAGCGAACGGGTTCGACTTCTCACGTAGCGTGATCCGGATCGGCGTTCCCGGCAGATCGAAGGCAGCCCGCATGCTGTTGGTGAGATACCGCAGATAGGATTCCGGCACCGCATCCGCGCGCGAGCAAAACACGACAAAGCTCGGGGGGCGCGCCTTGGCTTGTGTGACGTAATTCAGCTTCAACCGTCTTCCCGACACGGCCGGCGGCGGATTGGTGGATATTGCGTGTTCGAACCAGCGGTTCAAAACGCTGGTGGACGTGCGGCGATTCCAGATTGCATAAGCGTCCTCGATGGCCTTCATCAGCCTGTCGATGCCCTCACCCATCAAGCCCGAGACGGCAACCACCGGCACCCCTTTGACCTGGGGCAGCAAATGATCCGCGTCCTGTCGCAGCGACGACAGCAGATTGCCTTGGCGTCCGATCAAATCCGTTTTGTTGACCGCGATCACGAGGGCCCGCCCCTCGCGCTCAACCAGGTCCGCGATCCTCAGATCCTGCTCCTCGAACCGGTGTTGTGCGTCCATCATCAGGACAACGACTTCGGCAAAACGGATAGCGCGCAGCGAATCCGCTACCGAGAGCTTCTCGAGCTTTTCCTCGATACGCGAACGGCGCCGCAGCCCGGCCGTGTCGAATACGCGGAAGGCGCGCCCTTCCCATTCGACATCGACCGCGATCGAATCGCGCGTCGTGCCCGCCTGATCGCTGGTGAGCAACCGCTCTTCGCCCAGCACACGATTGATCAACGTCGATTTGCCGGCATTGGGACGGCCAACAATCGCAACCCGGATCGGACGAACGGTATCGTCAGCCTGCTCGATCCTGTCGTCGTCCTCCGAATCCTCGTCGTCTTCCTCGGCGTTATCCGGTTCCGGCATCAGAACCCGCAACGCATCGTAAAACTCGCTCAGACCTTCGCCATGCTCCGCCGAGATCTGCACCGGATCGCCAAGGCCGAGCGCGTAGGATTCCATTGCGCCCACCTCGCCGTGCTTGCCTTCGCTCTTGTTGGCAAGAAGGATGACCGGCTTGCCTGCTCGCCGCGCCAGATCGGCGAAGCTTCGGTCAGCGGGCGTTAGACCCATGCGGGCGTCGATCACAAACAGCAGCGCGTCGGCCAGCTCGATCGCGGCTTCCGTCTGCTCCTGCATACGCGCGGTCAAGGAGCCACGTGGACCTTCGTCCAGACCCGCCGTATCGACAATGGTGAATTCGAGGTCACCAAGCCGGCCCTCGCCTTCACGGCGATCGCGCGTCACGCCGGGCTGGTCGTCGACAAGCGCAAGCTTCTGGCCAACCAGACGGTTGAACAGGGTCGACTTGCCGACATTGGGCCGGCCGATAATCGCGAGGGTAAAAGGCATAAGCGATCCGTTCGCCCTTTAAGGCGAACATGTCAACAACAGCGTTTCATCCGCCCGGCACGATTGGACGCGGCCCCATCCGGATAGTTGATAAAACAGCCACTTTGGGCCCGGATCGGAAACCTTAACGCGAGAAACCGCCGCTGGGCAGCGGGGCTGGGAACGGCGATGCCGACTGCTGGGGCTGCTGCGCAGGTGGCTGTTGGCCCTGCTGAACCGCCGGCGGCGGCGCAGGACGCTGGGCCCGTTTGGCGGGCTTGGGAGCAGCAGGCGGCGGGGCTGCCTCCTCCTCTGCCGCAGGTGCGGCATCCGGATCGGCCGGCGCTGCTGAAGGCGCAGCAACGCCGGGCTTGGGCTTGGGTTTTGTTTTAGCTTTTGCTTTGGGCGATGGTTTCGTCTCCGCCGGAGCAACAGCGGCTTGCTGTTGCTGTTGAAGCTGTTCCTCGCGCGCGCGCTCTTCTGCAGAACCTTTGTAGAGATCCTTCGGAACACCCTGCTCCAGACCCGGAACGCCTTCAGGAAAGACGGGTTTGCGATCGCCCGGCAGCTTCTTCTTGGTGTCGAGAAAATCGAGCATATCCGTCGGATCGAAACTGCTGAGGCCGCCGCCGCCGCACCCTGCCAACACGCTGCAAAGCGCTAGGAGCACACCAGCGGAAATCAATCGTTGGGAACGGCGCATGATCTTGTCACTCAACCTTTTCGGTCCACTGCCCACGGCAACACGTCGAAACGACGTCACTTGGTGTTTCTAATTGCATTGTATTAACGCCAGGATGTTCGGCCTGTTCGAAACCCTGATTGGGCAAACGGATAAACAGCCCACCAGCTCGCGTTAATTGCGCCTTGCCGCTTAACTTTTGGCGACGGGAGGCAGCAACGCTGCCAGCGCTTCTGCGCGGTTGCGTATGCTTCCGGGCGTTTCCGCATCGCTCATGATCAAATCCACCCACTGCCTCACTGCCACCGCATCGGTTGCGCGCCACGCCGAGAGCGCGAGCAAATCGCGTGCGGTATGGCGATAGGTGCGTCCAGCCGCCGTTAGGGGCTCGATCCGCTGGCGAAGGTCGTCATAAGAGGTGGAGTCCACGAGCAACGAAGCCGCGCGGATTTTTGCGAGGTCCTGCTCGGCCTGCCCAACGGCGGTATCGTTGCCGATCGCATCGTACAGCTTGACCGCGGCCTGAGGATTGCTCACGGACACTTCGGCAGCAGCGCGCAGCCGCGCGAGGGTTCGATAGCCGCTCGGCGCTTCGGCCGCGAGTTTTGTGAAGGCAGCTTCTGCCTCGGTATGCTTGTTTTGCTCGGACAGCGCGACCGCCGCCTCAAATGCCGCACCAGCCTCGGCCGCCCGTTTTGTTTCCCAATACTGGTAGCCGCGCCAACCGCCAACCGCGGCGACGATCAGCACCGCCACGCCGATAATGACGATCGAATAACGGTCCCACAGCTTTTTGAGCTGCTCCCGGCGCAGATCCTCGTCAACTTCATCAAATAATTCAGACACTTACATGATCCCACTTGCGAGCAGCGCATATGTGCGCCGGGCCTGCATCAGCCCCGATTTGAAGGCGGCGATACCTTATCGCTATGGCGGAGGCAAGGCAAAGGCGACGCCCGCAAGCTGTTCAAAAAGCGGGTTTACCCTTTGCGCTCTGCCTCGGCAGCACGCAACCGAAACCAGCACCACCGTTCAACAACCGCCGGGGTCCCGCGATCAAACCTTCTTCATTTCGTAGACGTGCTCCGACGCCGGAAATTCACGGGAGCGGACGTCGCTGGCGTAATCGGCGATAGCGGCCTCAATCGCGGGACCGAGATTGCCGTAACGTTTGACGAATTTAGGCACCTTCGCCGACAATCCCAACATATCCTCCAGTACCAGCACCTGCCCGTCGCAAGCGGCGCTGGCCCCAATGCCAATGGTCGGGATGCTGATGGTCTCCGTAATACGCCGCGCCAACGGCTCCGCCACAGCTTCGATCACAACCGAAAAAGCGCCTGCATCGGAAATTTCCTGGGCATCATTTTCGATGCGCGCCCAATCCGCCTCGTCACGCCCCTGGGCGCGGAACGACCCCAACGTATTGATCGATTGCGGCGTCAGACCAATATGCGCCATCACCGGCACGCCACGCTCCGATAAGAACGCGATGGTTTCGGCCATGTGCGCTCCGCCTTCGAGTTTTACCGCGCCGCAATGAGTTTCTTTCATGATGCGCGCCGCGGAGTGAAACGCCTGTTCTTTTGAAGATCTCGTATGACCCGAACGGCATATCGACGACGACAAGCGATCGCTGCGAGCCACGCATGACCGCGCGCCCCTGCAGGATCATCATTTCAAGCGTCACCGGCACGGTGGTCTCAAAACCATGCATGACATTGCCAAGCAAATCCCCAACCAGGATGGCATCGCAGTAGCGGTCGACCAGCGCGGCTGTATGCGCATGATAAGACGTCAGCATCACAATCGGATCACCGCCCTTGCGCGCGCGGATATCAGGAGCGGTCACTCGCCGGACTGCCGGTTGCACAGACATTCGTTAAACTCCGAAGACGGGTACGCCGATAATGACGGGATGGAACGCGAAGCCGAGCGCAAGATAAACGACGATGCCGATGACGATCGACAGCAGATCATTTGCAATCCCACCCACCGGAATGGGCGGCGCACCGGGATCGGTTCGGCGCTTCAACGAAATACGATCGTAGACTGCCCACGCCAGAAACGATCCGAACAGGATGATGGAGCCAAGATCACCATTGGCGAGCAAATGCGCGAAAGCCCATAACTTCACGCCCGCGAGCATCGGATGCTTCACTGCGCTATAAATCTTGCCTCGCAGATATGACGCGACCACAAGAATAACGGCCGGCAACATCAGAGCAATCGTGATGTGCTTCATGGCCGTCGGCGGATACCATACATCGATCCAGCCAGTCGCGCGGTAATGACCGAATCCCCATCCAATCAGGGCCATACCCGCGAACGAAACAAGCGAATAGAAAATCTTGTAGGTTCCTTCGCTCGTCGATCCGATGAGAGCGGCCCTGAGATCGCGGCGCGTCGTCAGCGTGTGAACGCCGAGAAACAGCATCAGTCCTACAACAAGACCCGCGAGACCCATCGCACTTGATCCTCAACATCTTCTCGTCAGCCGCCACCAAAGCAGCACAGAAGCTCTTGTATCCTGTTATATTCTGATCGTCGTATAGCACATCGCCGGAAATCCGAAGATGCTATTGATGCATCTTTCTTCGAACAGGCATCTTGCGCCGGCCAATGCCTGGAACGCTTGAAAACGCTTTGGCCAACTTGGTATAGTGCCCCCAAAGCAAAGCTCCGCCATCGGGGCTCATGTGGAACGTCACCCTCCTCTTGCCGACCTCAAATCCGGCACGCATCGCACGGAATTTCTGGCTTCGGTGACTTAACCTAGATCGGCTTATGAATGAAAACTGCTGCAGCCGTTATTGTTGCTATTTCTTTGTTGTCGCCGGCCTCCGCCATGGCGCAGGAATGGCCGACCAGACCCGTCAAGATCGTTGTGCCTTTCGCGCCCGGCTCGACCCCCGACATGGTGGGCCGCGTGGTGGCGGAGGATCTGCAGACGCGGCATCCGGGGATCAGCTTCATCGTCGAGAACAAGCCCGGCGCATCCGGCAACACCGGCACCGATTACGTCGCCAAGTCCGAGCCCGATGGCACGACCCTGGGCATCAGCCTTGGCGGACCTCTGGCTATCAACACACTGTTATTTTCAAAACTGCCTTATGATCCGGCGAAAGATATCGCGCCGATCACGATGCTGACCGCACTGCCGAGCGTCCTCGTCGTTCCCGCCAGCCTAGGTATTTCAACCGTTGCGGATTTCGTCGCACTGTTGAAAAAGGATTCAAGCAACGTCAGCTATGGTTCAATCGGCGCCGGCTCGTTATCGCAACTCTGCATGGAAGCCATCGGTTTGAAGGCCGCCGGAGGAGCCAAGATGGTTCACATCCCATTCGGTGGTTCGCCGCAAGCGGTCACCGCAGTGATACGCGGCGATGTGCAGGCAGCCTGCCTCCCTGCCATTGCCGTCACGCCTCAGCTCGCGTCGGGCTCGGTCAAAATCCTGGCCGTGACGACGGCAAAGCGTTCCCAGTTCCTGCCTGACATTCCAACTCTGAAGGAAAGCGGCATCGATGTTGAGTCTGACGCCTGGAATGCGTTGATCGCCCCGGCAGGGACGCCACCAGCGATCATCGCGAAAATCAACGCCGAGGTTGGTGATGCCTTGCGCAAGCCCGAGGTGCGGGAGAAATTGCGGACGCAATTGATCGAGCCGGTGCCTTCGACCCCCGAAGAAGTTCGCGCACGGATGGATGCCGAAAAGATATTGTGGGCCGACGTCATCAAGGCCGCCGACATCCGAATTAACTAGCGACTGAAACTCGAATGGGCGTCCACCAATTGCCATGACCAAACCTGCCGGAGACTTTCATCCATGAAGAGCATGATTTCCAGACTTCTCAGCCTCGCAGCCACCGTTCTGCTATTTCATGGTTCTGCAAATGCCGCAGAAGTCAAAGTGATGATCTCCGGCGGTCTCTCGGCCGCATACAAGGAACTTGTACCGCAGTTCGAACGTGCGACCGGCAACACGGTCGTCACGGCTTACGGGCCGTCAATGGGAACCACCGAGAACGCAATCCCGGTTCGCCTCGCGCGAGGCGAAGCCGCTGATGTCTTGATCATGGTTGGAGACGCGCTCGGCAAGATGATCGAGCAAGGCAAAGCCGTTGAAGGGAGCCGCGTCGATCTGGTGCGCTCGCCGATCGGCATGGTGGTTCGTGCCGGTGCTTCGAAGCCGGATATCAGCACTCCCGACGCTCTGAAGCAGACACTACTGAATGCGAAGTCCGTGGCCTATTCCGATAGCGCCAGCGGCGTTTACGTCGGCACGGAGTTGTTCGAGAAATTGGGAATCGCCGACCAGATGAAAGCGAAAGCAAAGATGATTCCGGCGGAGCCGGTTGCAGCGGGCGTTGCACGCGGGGAATCCGAACTCGGCTTTCAGCAGATCAGCGAGCTTCTTCCCATTCCCGGTGCCGATCTGGTTGGCCCGCTCCCGGCTTCGCTGCAGAAGATCACGATCTTTTCAGCAGGAATAGCGACTGGATCGAAAGAGCCGGATGCCGGAAAGGCATTGATTGCGTTTTTGGCCTCGCCAGCTGCCGCGCCGACTCTGAAGAAGACCGGACTCGATCCCTTCGCCACCGCAGAAAAGTAAACCTCGCCTGCTTAAGGATGGTCGATACTCGTGCCTGGATTTACCTGATCACGAGACCGGTTATCGACATAGCGCACCATGATGGGCCGGCCCGCGATGGCTCCTGCCAGCCCTGGGGTCAATGTCAAAGGCATACAATGCGACAGCGCGTCATCGATCGCGTGGCGATAAATATCGCGCGTTCGTGACGACGCATTGGGCGTGGCGTAAGTGATGCGCGAGGGCGCGATCAAGCCGCCGTTGCGTTTGATGCTGAACCGAACCGACATTTCCATGCCGTCGAACGCAACGTCCGCGTCAGGCGGCGTCCAGCACGCGCGCAACGCCGCGAACAGATCTCCGATAGTGTTAAGATCGTGGTCCGGCTTGTTGTATTTTTCAGATTCGGTCTCCGCAGGCCTGCTCTCGATCGTCAGGTGCAGATCTTGACCAACCGGATAATCGATCTCCGGAATACACGGCCCATGGTTCAGTGGACTGCATACCGTAGGCGTGCACGGGCGATTGTCCAGGACGCTGCAAGGCGCGTGTGCGAACGGCGTCGCATCAACATGGCGCCTTTGCCCGGCACTCGATGGGCTCGCCATCGCCGCTAAGATCAAAACCGTCCCAAGCAAATGGGAAACTCGCTGCATCAAACCGCTCTCCGAGATAACCGAAAGAGCTTACGCTTAAACTCGTGCAAAAACAGGGCGAGCGTTTTTCAATTTTTCGCGCTTAGTGCACCATCACTACGCAAGCACAAAGGCAGACGCTGGAAAATGGCAAGCTAAGCCTTCTTCTTAACGTCCTTGATGTTGGCGAAAGCAATACCGTCCGCGCGCTCACGGGCGTAATCGAGGTAAAACTGGTTCTTCGCCAGATACACCAAGTCGCCGTCGACATCTTCCGCGATTCCGGAACCGTTGGCATTGACGAAAGCATCGAACACCTTGCGGTCGTCCGCCGAAATCCAGCGCGCCAGTGAAAACTCACTGATCTCGAAATCGACAGGCAGGCCATACTCCGCATCGAGACGGGCCTTCAGCACATCGAGCTGCAGTTGACCGACCACACCGACGAGTGCAGGCGAACCATCGCGCGGGCGAAACACCTGTACGACGCCCTCCTCCGACATCTGCTGCAAGGCTTCCTTGAGCTTCTTGGCCTTCATCGCATCGGTGAGCCGCACGCGACGCAGGATCTCGGGAGCAAAACTTGGGACACCAACGAACGTGATATCCTCGCCCTCGGTCAGGGTGTCTCCGATGCGCAGCGTGCCATGGTTGGGAATGCCAACGACGTCACCGGCAAACGCTTCATCCGCCAGCGCGCGATCCTGCGCAAAGAAAAATTGCGGCGACGACAAGCTCATCGGCTTGCCTGTCCGCGTGAGTTTCGCCTTCATTCCACGGGTCAACTTACCCGAGCATAGCCGCGCGAACGCAATGCGGTCGCGGTGGTTCGGATCCATATTGGCTTGAATTTTGAAAACAAAGGCGGACATGCGCGGTTCGGCGGCCTCCACCTTGCGCAGGTTGCTCTCTTGCGCCCGTGGCGGTGGCGCATAGCGGCCGAGACCTTCGAGCAAATCTCCGACTCCGAAATTTCGCAACGCGCTGCCGAAAAAAACCGGCGTCAAATGGCCTTCGCGAAACGCTTCGAGTTCGAACGGCTTGCAGGCCTCCGAAACTAGCGCGAGTTCTTCCTGAATTGCAGCGGCATCGAGATTGGGATTGCGAGAAGCCAGTTCGCTGATAGCGATTTGCTCGGCAGCTCCGGTCTTGGCCCCACCGCCCTCAAGCAAACGCACACCGCCGGTGGCGATGTCGTAGGTGCCAAGGAAATCCCTGCCGCGCCCCACCGGCCATGTCATCGGCGTGGTATCGAGCGCCAGTGTCTTCTCGATTTCATCGAGCAAGTCGAATGGATCGCGCGTCTCGCGGTCCATCTTGTTGATGAACGTGATGATCGGAATATCCCGCAGCCGGCAAACCTCGAACAGCTTGCGCGTCCGTGCCTCGATGCCTTTGGCGGCGTCGATCACCATCACGGCGGAGTCCACCGCCGTCAGCGTGCGGTAGGTGTCTTCCGAAAAGTCTTCGTGGCCTGGTGTATCCAGCAGGTTGAAAACGAGATTGTCGAACTCGAAGGTCATGACAGACGTGACGACCGAAATGCCGCGCTCGCGCTCGATCTTCATCCAGTCGGAACGTGTATTCCGCCGCTCGCCCTTTGCTTTAACCTGCCCTGCCAGATTGATGGCGCCGCCGAACAGAAGCAATTTTTCCGTCAGCGTGGTCTTGCCCGCGTCCGGGTGGGAGATGATGGCAAAGGTGCGCCGCCGCGCCACCTCGGCGGCTAAAGGCGTGGAGGACGATGCTGGGGCGGTTACGGCAAGATCGGACATAGTGCGAGCGTGTGACAAAGAAACGCGACGGGATCAAGGTGCGGGTTGAGATCAGGCACAAACGCCTTATGGGCGCGTTCTTTCCGGATTAAATCCGGCGCTCTATCGTTTTGTTTTGACGCGTTTTCTTAACGCGAACCGGTATCACTTCGCTCGCGACAAAATACATGCATTTGCATGATTTTTCCCGAATTTTTGATCAAAGCGCGGTTCGAGCCTCTCCGTTTAGCGCAGGGCGGAGACAATCCAATAGCTCAGCATCGCAACCACCGCCGATGCAGGAATGGTGATGACCCAGGCCACCACGATCGAACTGGCCACGTTCCAGCGCACCGCAGACGTCCGGCGCGCGGCCCCGACCCCGATTATTGCTCCGGTGATGGTGTGTGTGGTCGAGACGGGCACACCTAGCCAGGTCGCGATAAACAGAGTGGCTGCGCCCCCGGTCTCCGCACAAAAACCCTGCATCGGCGTCAGCCGCGTGATGCGGTTTCCCATGGTGCGAACGATCCGCCAGCCGCCCATCAATGTCCCTAGGCCCATCGCCGTCTGGCAGGCGAGTACCACCCAGAACGGGACGCTGAACGTTGCCCCGAGATACCCCTGCGAATAGAGCAGAACCGCAATAATGCCCATGGTCTTCTGCGCATCGTTGCCGCCATGCCCGAGCGAGTAAAGCGATGCCGACGCGAACTGCAAAGTGCGAAAGGCCCGGTCGACCGCGAACGGCGTCGATCTGACCGACAGCCAGGACACGATCGCGACCAGAACCAGCGCGAGCACGAAGCCAAGCAGCGGCGACAGCACGATCGCCAGCACTGTCTTGGTCAGACCACTCCACTCCATGGCGCCGAGACCGGCTTTGGCGAAGCCTGCGCCGACAAGGCCACCAATGAGCGCGTGCGAACTCGACGACGGAATACCGAGCCCCCAGGTCACCACGTTCCAGACAATGGCACCTAGCAGCGCCGCGAAGATCACCTGCGGGTCGACGATGCCGGGGTCGATGATCCCGGTTCCCAGCGTCTGGGCCACATGGAGACCGAAAAAGAGAAAGGCGATGAAATTGAAGAACGATGCCCAGATGACTGCATATTGAGGCCGCAAAACCCGGGTCGAGACGATCGTTGCAATCGAATTGGCAGCATCATGCAGGCCGTTGAGAAAATCGAACAGCAGCGCGACCGCGATCAGGCCGACGAGAAGCGGCAAACCCAGTGTGGCGTCCACGTTATGCCCTGCCCCACATCCCTGACTTTGACCCTGTCAAACCCAGATGATCGTTGTCGGAAAACCGCGCTTCAATTTTCCGTATCATGGCCTAGACCTGCTCGATAACGATGCTGTTGATCTCGTTGGCCACATCGTCGAAACGGTCAGCAACCTTCTCGAGGTGATCGTAGATTTCGGCGCCGACGATATAATCCATCGCATTGGCGTTACGGTGTTTGAGGTACAGCTCCTTGAGCCCGATATCGTGCAGATCGTCGACGCGGCCCTCGAGCTTGGTCAATTCCTCGGTAATTGCCGTCAGCGTGGTGACATTATCGCCGATCGCCTGCATCAGGGGCAGCGCGCGCACCACCAAACGGGAGCAGTCGACGAGAATTGCCCCGATTTCTCGCATCGGCTGTTCGAACTGCTTGACCTCAAACAACGTGACCGCTTTCGCGGTCTGCTGCATTTGATCGATCGCATCGTCCATAGACGTGATCAGATCCTTGATGTCGACGCGGTCGAAAGGGGTAATGAAAGTCCGGCGGACCGCGGTCAGCACGTTGCGGGTGATGTCATCCGCCTGCTGCTCGAACTGGTTGACCTTCTGACAATAGGCCAGCACATCGTCGCCGCCACGCAAGACGCCCTGAAGCGCCTCCGCGCCTTGCACGATCGTCTGGGAATGCTGTGCGAAAAGATCGAAGAAGCGCGCCTCGTGCGGCAGCAAAGCCTTGAACCAGCGTAGCATCATTATCCCCTGCATCAGCGCATTTTGCGCCGAACACCCAACGCTGCTTCGGAAGATACCTCGACATCATGCGAGGGTCTTCCGAAAGACGACACAGCGAGCGCCAGCACACCCCTACGGCGTCACGCGTGTGTCATAAAACATCTCGGGGGTAAACAGAGGGCGTAGCCCTGCTTTTCCGCTTTCATCCACTGCTTTGTGGCCCACGCGCGGTCCAAAACCGCTAAATCGGCTCGAAATACCAGGGTTCAGCTAGGTCAGGTTCTTGTTTCGGCAGGTTCCGGAAATTCCGGTTCCCGGTCAGAAACGAACGCGATCTCAAAGCGAACGTTTGAAATAATGGGCGATCTCACCGATCACGCCACGGCGGAACGTCAGCACGCAGACCACAAAGATAACGCCCTGGATCACCGTCACCCATTGCCCGAACTGCGCGAGATATTGCTGCATGGCGATGATCACAAAGGCGCCAACGACCGGGCCAAAAATGGTTCCAAGACCGCCGACCAACGTCATCAGCACCACCTCGCCAGACATCGACCAGTGGACATCGGTCAGGGATGCATTTTGCGCCACGAAGATCTTCAGCGCTCCGGCAAGACCAGCCAGACTACCCGACAAAATATAGGCGAGCAGCTTGTATTGGTCGGTCTTGTAGCCCAGCGAAATCGCGCGCTGTTCGTTCTCGCGGATTGATTTCAAAACTTCGCCGAACGGTGAATTGATGATTCGGAAAATCAGCAAAAAAGCCAACAGAAATATGGTCAAAACCGCATAATAGAGCGTGGTGGGTTGGCTGAGGTTGAAAACTCCAAACAGATAGCCTTGCGGCACGCCTTGAATGCCATCCTCGCCGTGCGTGAATGGCGTCTGCAAATAGATAAAAAACAGAAGCTGCGAGAGCGCCAGCGTGATCATCGAAAAATAGATGCCTTGCCGGCGGATGCCGATAAGACCGGTCACGACGGCAAGCACGGCAGACGCCGCGACACCGATCAAAATGCCGATCTCCGGAGAAACACCCCACACCTTCAATGCGTGGGCTGTGGCATATCCAGCAGTACCCAGAAACATGGCGTGTCCGAAAGATAACAGACCGCCATAACCGATCAGCAGATTGAAGGCGCAGGCAAACAGCGCAAAGCACAGCGCCTGCATGACGAAATAGGGATAGATCCCGGTGAACGGCACCGCGATAAGCGCTGCCGCCATGATGACAAACGCAACAACTTCGTCGCGGCTTGAGCGATGAACAGGAGCGGCATTTTCGGTAATCGTCGTCATGTCAGTGCGCCCGTCCTGTCAGTCCCGTCGGCTTTACCAACAATACAAGCACCATCAAGACAAAGACGACGGTGTTGGATGCCTCGGGATAAAAATATTTGGTCATGCCTTCGACGATGCCAAGCGCGAACCCGGTAATGATCGAGCCCATGATCGAGCCCATCCCGCCGATCACGACAACCGCGAACACCACGATAATCAGGTCGGCCCCCATCAACGGGCGGACCTGATTAATGGGCGCGGACAAAACACCGGCCAAAGCCGCGAGTCCCACGCCAAGACCGTAAGTCAGCGTGATCATCCGCGGCACGTTAATGCCGAATGCACGCACCAGCGTGGGATTTTCAGTCGCCGCACGAAGGTTTGCGCCAAGCCGCGTGCGTTCGATGAGATACCAGGTCAGCAAGCAGACGATGAGCGAAAAAATCACCACCCAGCCCCGATAGATCGGCAGGAACATGAATCCGAGGTTTACCCCGCCCTTGAGCAGATCAGGAATGGCGTACGGAAGACCGGACGAACCGAAGTAATTCTGGAATAGCCCCTGAATAATCAGAGCGAGACCGAAGGTGAGCAACAAGCCGTACAGATGATCCAGTCCTGTCAGCCACTGCAGCATGGTGCGTTCGAGAATAACTCCGAACAATCCCACCAGGATCGGCGCCAGAATAAGAGCGCCCCAATACCCGATACCGGAGTATTCGAGCAGGAAATATGCAACGAAGGCGCCCATCATGTAGAGCGCGCCGTGCGCGAAATTGATAATATTGAGCATGCCGAAAATTACGGCGAGACCCAGGCTCAACAACGCGTAGAAAGATCCGTTGATCAGTCCAACCAGAAGCTGGGCATAGAGCGCTTGCATATCGATCGGTCTTTCGTTCTCAGACTTTCTGCCGCGGATGAATAAAAGTCCCGGCGGGTTCAAGCCGCCGGGACTTTATCGTTATTTCTTAACAAGGGCGCACTTGCTCTCGGACAACGGCGTGAACGCCTGGTCTCCCGGAACGGTTGCGACAAGCTTGTAGTAATCCCACGGCCCCTTCGATTCCGAAGGCTTCTTAACTTCGAAAAGATAGGCCGGGTGAATCTTGCGGCCATCCTCGCGGATGGTGCCCTTACCGAACAACGGATCATCGGTCGGCATTTCCTTCATCTTGGCAACGATCTTGACGCCGTCATGCGGATTGCTGCCGATGGCTTCCAGGGCTTTCAGATAGTGCAACGTACCCGCGTAGACACCGGCGTGAACCATTGTCGGCATCTGTTTATTCTTCATGCGCTCCTGAAAGCGCTTGGAGAACGCGCGGGTCTGATCATTCAGATCCCAGTAGAATGTTTCGGTGAAGTTCAGCCCCTGGGCTACGTTCAGACCGAGCGAGTGCACGTCGGTGATGAAAAGCAGTAGCGCCGCCAGTTTCTGTCCACCATTGACGATACCGAACTCAGCCGCTTGCTTGATCGCATTCGTGGTATCGCCACCGGCGTTGGCGAGACCGATGATCTTGGCTTTCGATGCCTGTGCCTGAAGCAGAAACGACGAGAAATCCGACGTATTCAGCGGGTGCTTGACCCCGCCAATGACCTTACCGCCAGCGCCGGTAATAACAGCCGTCGTGTCGCGTTCGAGCGCAGCGCCGAATGCATAATCGGCAGTCAGAAAGAACCAGCTATCGCCACCGGCCTTCACAAGAGCGCCGCCAGTGCTGTGGGCCAGCATGTAGGTGTCGTAGGTCCAGTGTACCGTATTCGGCGAACACTGGGCATTGGTCAGATCGGACGTTGCCGCTCCCGAATTGATATAAACGCCGTTTTTCTCCTTCACGACGTTGTTGACCGCAAGTCCGACACCCGAATTAGGTACGTCGACGATCGCATCGACCTTGTCGACGTCGAACCATTGGCGCGCGATGTTGGTGCCTACGTCCGGCTTGTTCTGGTGATCGCCCGAGATGACTTCGATCTTCCAGCCTTTGTTCAGCAGGCCCGAATCCTCAAGCGCCATTTGCGCGGCGAGCGTGGATCCAGGACCGCCAAGATCGGCATAAAGACCCGACTGATCGCTCAGCGATCCGATCTTCGCGGTTTTGTCCTGCGCGAATGCCGGTCCGCTCAACGCGAAACCGATCGCCGTGCCGAACAGCAAAGCCGAAAACTTCTTGTTCATATCAACTCCTTGAACGCCTTTTTTGAATTTTAAACTTAAACACCGAGATAGGTATGGAGCTTGTCCATGTTCGCCTGCAACTCGGAGTTGGCAAACCCATCGATGACCTTGCCGTGCTCCACGATGTAGAAGCGATCGGCAACCGTCGATGCGAAACGAAAATTCTGTTCGACCAGCAAAATCGTGAAACCTTCCGACTTCAGACGCGCGATCGTATGGCCGATCTGCTGTATGATGACGGGCGCAAGCCCCTCGGTCGGCTCATCCAGCATCAAAAAGCGCGCACCAGTTCGCAGAATGCGCGCGATCGCCAGCATTTGCTGCTCGCCGCCGGACAGTTTGGTACCCTGGCTGTTCAACCGCTCCTTGAGATTGGGAAACAATTCGAAAATCTGATCCAGTGATAATCCACCGGGCCGGACGATCGGCGGTAGCAACAGATTTTCCCGAACGTCGAGGCTTGCAAAAATACCGCGCTCTTCCGGACAGATCGCAATGCCCTGCTTGGCGATCTTATCGGACGAAGCCTTGATGATTTCGCGATTGTTGAAAAGAACCGAACCTGAGCGCTTACCGATGATGCCCATGATGGATTTCAGGGTCGTCGTCTTGCCAGCGCCGTTCCGGCCAAGCAGCGTTACGACTTCGCCCTCGCGAACATCGAAGTTGATGCCGTGAAGAACGTGCAATTCACCGTACCATGCTTCCAGGTTCTTGACCGAGAGCACGGCGTTGCCCCCATTCGCGGGGCCAGGCTTTAAAGAAGCGGTCGACGACGTATCAAGCATGTCCCGCTCCCAGATAAGCCTGTTTGACGCGCTCGTCTTTGGTCAAATCAGCGTAGTTGCCTTCCGCGAGCACGCGGCCACGCGTCAGCACCGTGATGATATCCGAAAGATTGGCGACCACGTTGAGATTGTGTTCCACCATCACGATCGTGTACCTGGCCGAAATGCGCTTGATCAGCTCGGCGATCTTGTCGATGTCCTCGTGCCCCATACCAGCCATCGGCTCGTCGAGCAGCATCATTTCGGGATCGAGCGCTAGCGTCGTTGCAATCTCAAGCGCGCGCTTTCGCCCGTAAGGCATCTCGATCGCCTGAGTTTCAGCGAATGCGCTCAGGCCGACATCATCCAGCAATTCACGCGCGCGATCGTTGAACTGGTTGAGCACAGATTTGGAGCGCCAGAAGTCGAACGACCGGCCGTGCTGGCGCTGGAGCGCGACCCGTACGTTTTCAAGCGCGGTGAGATGCGGAAAGACAGCCGAAATCTGAAATGAGCGCACGAGGCCAAGCCGCGCAACATCAGCGGGATTCTTGGACGTGATGTCCTGCCCTTTATAGAGGATCTGACCACGCGAAGGCGTCAGAAACTTCGTCAGCAGATTGAAGCAGGTGGTTTTGCCTGCCCCATTCGGGCCGATCAAAGCGTGAATGCTGCCGCGCCGAATTCGCAGATTGACGTCGTTAACCGCGACGAAACCTGCGAACTCTTTGGTCAAGCCTCTTGTCTCGAGAATGAACTCGTCAGCCAATCGCATCTCCCCCGACAGCCTTCGCACGTGTGTCGCCGCGCGTGGCCGATTTGTGTCGTGCTTACCCTCGGCGGCGTCATCACCTTTACCGGGGCTGTTTATGGGCCGGACTATGCCGTCAAGACCGGCCATTCTGCAAGCCGGAAAGCAAGGCAATTTCCAATCGTTTATGGCAGAGAATATTCGACTAACGGCTAGGCGTCGCAGGAAATTTCGTTTTCAGGCGTTTGGCGGTTGCATCCGCGCCTCGGCTCTAAACCAGCAGACCGGACTATCGCGCAAGGCCCTCATCGCCTCTTGCCTGGGTCACTTGCCCTTGGCCGCGGTTGCATAGCTCTCGGGTTTAAATCCGACCAGAAGCTCCCCACCAATCTCCAGCACCGGCCGCTTGATCATCGAAGGTTGTGCCAGCATCAACCCAATCGCTTTTTTCTCGGTTAAACCAGCCTTGTCGACCTCAGGCAGCGCACGAAACGTCGTGCCCGCGCGATTGAGCAACGTCTCCCAACCCACAGCTTGGCACCAATTCTCCAAGCGCTTGCGCTCGATGCCGGCAGCTTTGTAGTCGTGGAAATTATAGGTGAGCCCATGAGCGTCGAGCCAGGCGCGCGCTTTCTTCATCGTATCGCAGTTCTTGATGCCATAGATGGTGACGGTCACGCGCGAAGCTCTCTTATGGGAATGATTGTCTCGCGTGGGGGCTCTGATTTTCGAAAAGACTTACCTATTCCCACTCGATCGTGCCGGGAGGCTTCGAGGTCACGTCATACACCACGCGATTGACGCCTTTGACCTCGTTGATGATCCGTGTCGCGGTCGCGCCAAGAAAACGCATATCGAACGGATAGAAATCGGCGGTCATGCCGTCGGTCGAAGTCACCGCGCGCAGTCCCACCACATAATCGTAGGTGCGGCCGTCGCCCATCACGCCCACGGTCTTCACCGGAAGCAGCACGGCAAACGCCTGCCAGATGGTATCGTAAAGGCCGGCGCGGCGGATTTCCTCGATATAGATCGCATCTGCTTTACGCAGGATGTCGAGCTTGTCCGTCGTGATTTCACCCGGGCAGCGAATGGCGAGACCGGGTCCAGGAAACGGATGCCGGCCGACGAAGACGTCCGGCAACCCGAGCTCGCGGCCAAGCGCACGCACCTCGTCCTTGAACAGCTCGCGCAGCGGCTCTACCAGCTTCATATTCATGCGGGCCGGAAGACCGCCGACGTTATGATGTGATTTGATGGTAACCGAGGGACCGCCTGTAAACGATACGCTTTCGATCACATCCGGATACAGCGTGCCTTGCGCGAGAAAATCCGCGCCGCCGATCTTTTTGGCCTCGGCGTCGAACACATCGATAAACAGCCGCCCGATCGTCTTGCGCTTCACCTCGGGATCGGTCACGCCCGCCAGCTCAGCCAGAAACTGCTTTGATGCATCAACATGCACCAGAGGGATATTGTAGTGATGACGAAACAGGTCGACGACGGTTTCAGCCTCGGCGAGACGCAACAAGCCGTGGTCAACAAACACGCAGGTCAATTGGTCGCCGATCGCTTCGTGGATCAGCACGGCCGCGACAGCAGAATCCACGCCACCCGACAAGCCGCAAATCACGCGACCGCTGCCAACCTGAGCCCGTATTTTTTCGATCGCTTCCTCGCGGAAGGCGCGCATGGTCCAGTCGCCTTTCAGGCCTGCGACCTTGCGAACGAAATTGCGGATCAGTTTGGCCCCATCCGGTGTGTGCACCACCTCTGGGTGAAACATCAGACCGTAATATTTTCGCTTCTCGTCCTGGATAACGGCAAATGGCGCGTTCGCGGAAACGCCGGCGACCTCGAATCCCGGCGGCATTTTTGTGATGCGATCACCGTGGCTCATCCAGACAGGATGATGCTCCCCGATAGCCCAGGCGGAGTCGAACAAGCGGCTTAGCGCTTTCACCTCGACGTCAGCGCGGCCAAACTCCCGATGATGCCCGCCTTCGACCGTGCCGCCCAATTGGGTCGCCATCGCCATCTGGCCATAGCAAATGCCCAGGACCGGCACGCCCGACTCGAAGATGACCTGCGGAGCGCGGGGAGAACCTGCCTCGTGGACCGATTCCGGCCCGCCGGACAGGATCACCGCTTTCGGCTTCATCTCATGAAACGCCGCCTCGGCCTTCTGAAACGGCACGATTTCGGAATACACCCCCTCCTCGCGCACCCGTCGCGCAATGAGTTGCGTCACCTGACTGCCGAAATCGACGATCAGAATCTTATCATGGGCCGAACCGGCGGCCACGGATGGGCCGCCAGCGGGCGAAGATGGCTTGTTTGCTGTCATGAGAAGGAATTACGCGACCCGCTGCGGCACGGCAACCATACAGACACGCGGCCCACACCCGCGTCGGCCGGCGGTGGACAAATCGCTATAGGTAAGCAATATTGACCTATTACCGCAGCTTGTTATCGTCACTCGGAAAAACCCATGGACCCGTCGCGCCATTCACCCGAACATCTGAACAAGCTCGGCTCGAGAATGGGTCGCGGCGTGGAATTCGCGGGATCTTGAGCGCGTTCTCGCCCTCTACGCCGACGACAGCGAAATGACCTCGGAGGTCATCATCAAGCTCGATTTCGCGCCTGCGGGCACGTTACGCGGCAAGCCGAAAATACGGGACTATTGGTCGAAGGCGCTTAGTCTCATTCCAGATCTGCATTTCGAGCTGATCGATACATTCACCAGTCCCGACAGCGTCGTCGTGTTTTATCAGAACGAGCGCGGCGGCAAGATTTGCGAATACCTTCGGGTCAACGCACAGGGCAAAATTATTCAGGGCTCAGCCAATCATCTGGCGCATTGACGATTTGCAGCGCTTCAGGCGCGCTTGAGGACGGATACGAAAAACCCGTCCGTATCCGTTCGGCGCGGCGTCATGAGCAGGCCTTCGGGCGTGATAAGACACGCCTCGGCAAACGCATTCGCGGACTCACCCAGAGCCGCGATAACCTGCGATGGCGGCACCACTGCAAAGCTTGGTTGGCGCTCGACAAAGGCACGAACCTGCTCGCCGTTCTCCTCAGTCAGCACAGAACAGGTGATGTAAGCGATCCGGCCCCCGGGACGGACAAGCGCCGCAGCACGCTCCAGAACCTCGGCCTGATCCTTCAGACGAACTTCAAGCGCACCGGGACGCATGCGCCATTTGGCGTCCGGATTGCGCCGCCATGTTCCGGTGCCGGTACACGGTGCATCGATCACGACAAGATCAGCCGATGCCTTGATATCCGCCAGCGGATCCGCCTGCACCTTTCGGCGTTCGCACGTCGGCATTGTGCACGCCCGCGCGGGACAACCGTTCATGGATCGGAGCCAGTTGGCGCTTGTCGTGATCGGTCGCGATCAAGCGGCCTTTGCCCTGCATCATGGCGGCGAGCGCCAGTGTCTTCCCGCCGGCTCCGGCGCAAAGGTCGATCACCTGCTCCCCGGGTTTGGCACCGGATAGAAGCGCCGCCAGTTGAGAACCTTCGTCCTGAACTTCCACGCCGCCTTTGATAAACGCCTCTTCCGAATGAATGCCTGGATTGCGGGCATCCGCCCCGAGCGCGATCCGCAAGCCCATCGGAGACCATCGCGTGGGAACGGCGCCAAGGTGAGACAACGAAGCAAGCGCCTTGTCGCGCGTGGATTTCAACGTATTGACGCGAATATCCAAGGGAGCGCGGCTCGCCATCGCGGCAGCCTCAAGAGTCCGCCCCTCGCCGAACGTCCGCAACAGATGAGCGTCGAGCCACTCCGGATAATCCCCCGCGATATGGGGCGGAGCCGCATCGAGCGAGCGCAACGCCAATGCCGAACGCTCCGTATCGCTCAGCGGCGCGGGAGCAAAGCGTGATCCATCGCACAGCATAGCGATGGATTCGGTATTCAATCCCCGCTCGAGCACCAGCATACCCAGCACGCGAGCCCGCGGCGTATCATCGTTCAGCAGAAAAGAACTCGAAGCGCGCCGCCGCAGCACATCGAACACCAGTCCGGCGATCGCGGCACGGTCGCCCGATCCGGCAAAGCGATGGGCCTGCCCCCAATCCTTTAACGCGTTGGCGGCGGGAATGCGTTGCGCGTCGATTGAACCTAAAACGTCAATGGCTGCGGACAGCCGGGCGGCGGGGGTCATGCAAGTCTTTCAACAAGGGCATGATCCCGAACAACGGGACCAGGGGTTTGGCGATGCGCGCCTCAACATGGAATAGGAAACGAGTGCGATTCAAACGAGTTGAAGCAGGCTGGTTACGAATTCCATGAAGGGACGATTGATTGCGCCTGTCCCAATATCGGAATACAGGAATGGATGCGAGGGCTTAAAGCACCAGCAGTATTCGCAGAGCGAAATAAACCCACATGGCCAGCAGAACCAGCGCGCCGGCGACATAGGCTAGCCAATGGTTTCGCTCGCCGGTGGACGTCGCCAGAACGCCCGCATAGACGAAACGCGTGATGACGAACACCCACGCCAGCAACACCATCACCAGATCCGCCTGGCGCAAGGGCAACGCCAGCGCAACGACGACATAAAACAGTGTGACCAGTTGCAACGGATCGTACACCGCCGCCGCTCCCGCTCCAATTCCCGCCCCGCCGGCCACGGCAGCGCTACGCTTTGTTGCGCCTGTCCAGAACAGCAGAGCGAACGTCAAACCCACCAGCAAAAAAACCGGAAGCAGAATACCTTGAACCATCATGAACGTATCCCCCTGCGTTAACCTTCAGCATCCGGCGATCTTCGCCGTCGGAAGCAAACGGTTGATCGGGGAACCGGTTCCCTATCAAGACGGGACGAAGGCTTAACAGGAGCCGCAGGTCGGCCAAGCGCACCGCGCATCAAACAGACGGAATGACGGCGGTTATTGCAGACAGAGTATCACCCATACCCATCTGTCATCCCGGTCAAGCGAGCGACGCGAGCGCGAACCGGGATCCATAGCCACGACGGAAGGAATGATACGCGAAGCCCCTCCGCTATCACCACAGGGCTGATAGATTCCGGCTCTCCCCCGGATCAAGTCCGGGTCGGCCGGAATGACGCTGGTTGCTAGACAACACTTAATATCATCCACCCGCATCCCGGCCTAGCGCAGTGCGCGTCAGCGAGACCGATTGACAGCGGTCGTTTATCGCACGACCGAGCATCACCCGCCGCATCATCCCGGCCAAGCGCAACGCGCGCGAGCCGGGATCCATCGTCACCGAAGACACGGGATATGAACCTGTCCACGACATAGCAAGGCTGCAAACACCCCTCGCGAGAAAGATCGGATGTGCGGACCTGGTCCACACATCCAACCCCACTTGCCCGTCACACCATCAATGATGCCATGCAGCCGCGATCGCGTTTTGCAGGCCAGCATCGTTCGGCGCCTGCGTGGCCGACGACGGATCGAAGCCTGCGTTGGTGGCGGAATACGACGCCATCGCCTGCACCAGTTGCGACAGCTGGGTATCGACTTCCATTCCGTCGGCGGTCTTGATCTCCTGGAACTGCGACGCACCGGTGTCGTACCAGCCCGACACCGTAATCTTGTCCTGGCTGCCCAGAACCGAGATCGCAAGATCGTTGCCGCTGCGCTGAAACCAAAGCTGATCGGCATCGATGCCCACGGCGAAGTCAAGTTCGCCGTTCGCCATGGAATTGCCGGTGCCGTTGACGATCTGCTCTTGCCCGTCACCCCGAGTGAAGGTGTAGACGTCGTAGTCGCCAGTGTTGGAAACAGGCGCACCGGAATTACCAATTACAACTGAGCTGCCAAGCGGGCCGGCTGGAATAATATTGAAATCGCCGGCGTGCAAATTGGCCAAAGTAACATTTTGCAGGACGATGCTGGTCGTAGCATTGAGGGTAATCGTCACGCTGCTTCCCGTTTGCGCCGACGCCGCAAGCACCGCGTTGGCGTCGGCGAAAATGCCATCATGGAATTCAAGGATATCCTGACCCGATGTAAAATCGGTGATTGTATCCTTGCCAAATCCAGCACGGAAAATGAACTTATCGTTGCCGGTTCCGCCCGTCAGCGTGTCATTGCCCGCTCCGCCGTTCAGCTGATCGTTGCCCCCGCCGCCGTTCAGCGTATCGGTGCCGATGTTGCCCGTCATCACGTTGTCCGACGTATTGCCGGTCACCGTGGCGCCGGTTATGGACGTCACCAGCACGTTCTCGATGTTGGCCGACAGCCCGTAGGTGATGTTGCTCGCAACATCGACCGTATCGGTCCCCTCGCCCGCATTCTCCGTGATCGTGTCCGACTGGTTGTCGACAATATAGGTGTCGTTGCCCAGCCCCCCGATCAGCGTGTCGTTGCTCGCACCGCCGTCCAGCACATCGTCGCCCGCACCACCCGTCAGCGTGTTGTTGAGGTTGTTCCCAGTCAGCACGTCGTCGAACGCGCTGCCCGTCAAATTCTCGATGCTGACATAGGTATCGCCCGCAGCATCGCTGCCGCTGCCGACACCCGTCGTCAGGTTGACCGTCACCGCCCCGCCCGACGTCGCATAGCTCGCGGTGTCGCTGCCCGTACCACCATCCAGGTGATCCGCCCCGGCACCACCAATGAGGATGTCATTGCCGTCGTTGCCGAGCAGCGTGTCGTTGCCCGCGCCGCCGTCCAGCACGTCGTTGCCGCCGAAGCCGCCATTGACGCCGCCATCCAACACGTTGTCATTGGCATCGCCCGTCAGCACGTCGTCGAACCCGCTGCCCGTCAAATTCTCGATGTTGATGTAGACATCGCCAATCGCATCGCGGGTGTTGTTCAACGGCGTCGCAAGGCTCGCCGTCACGCCAACAATACCCTGGCCCGCAACGCTCAACGTCGATGCATAGCTGACGGTGTCGATACCGGCGCCGCCATCCAGCGTGTCCGCCCCCGCTCCGCCATCCAGCACGTCGTTGCCGTCATTGCCCCTCAGCTGATCGTTGCCCCCGCCGCCGTTCAGCGTATCGGTGCCGATGTTGCCCGTCATCACGTTGTCCGACGTATTGCCGGTCACCGTGGCGCCGGTTATGGACGTCACCAGCACGTTCTCGATGTTGGCCGACAGCCCGTAGGTGATGTTGCTCGCAACATCGACCGTATCGGTCCCCTCGCCCGCATTCTCCGTGATCGTGTCCGACTGGTTGTCGACAATATAGGTGTCGTTGCCCAGCCCCCCGATCAGCGTGTCGTTGCTCGCACCGCCGTCCAGCACATCGTCGCCCGCACCACCCGTCAGCGTGTTGTTGAGGTTGTTCCCAGTCAGCACGTCGTCGAACGCGCTGCCCGTCAAATTCTCGATGCTGACATAGGTATCGCCCGCAGCATCGCTGCCGCTGCCGACACCCGTCGTCAGGTTGACCGTCACCGCCCCGCCCGACGTCGCATAGCTCGCGGTGTCGCTGCCCGTACCACCATCCAGGTGATCCGCCCCGGCACCACCAATGAGGATGTCATTGCCGTCGTTGCCGAGCAGCGTGTCGTTGCCCGCGCCGCCGTCCAGCACGTCGTTGCCGCCGAAGCCGCCATTGACGCCGCCATCCAACACGTTGTCATTGGCATCGCCCGTCAGCACGTCGTCGAACCCGCTGCCCGTCAGATTCTCGATGTTGATGTAGACATCGCCAATCGCATCGCGGGTGTTGTTCAACGGCGTCGCAAGGCTCGCCGTCACGCCAACAATACCCTGGCCCGCAACGCTCAACGTCGATGCATAGCTGACGGTGTCGATACCGGCGCCGCCATCCAGCGTGTCCGCCCCCGCTCCGCCATCCAGCACGTCGTTGCCGTCATTGCCCCTCAGCTGATCGTTGCCCCCGCCGCCGTTCAGCGTATCGGTGCCGATGTTGCCCGTCATCACGTTGTCCGACGTATTGCCGGTCACCGTGGCGCCGGTTATGGACGTCACCAGCACGTTCTCGATGTTGGCCGACAGCCCGTAGGTGATGTTGCTCGCAACATCGACCGTATCGGTCCCCTCGCCCGCATTCTCCGTGATCGTGTCCGACTGGTTGTCGACAATATAGGTGTCGTTGCCCAGCCCCCCGATCAGCGTGTCGTTGCTCGCACCGCCGTCCAGCACATCGTCGCCCGCACCACCCGTCAGCGTGTTGTTGAGGTTGTTCCCAGTCAGCACGTCGTCGAACGCGCTGCCCGTCAAATTCTCGATGCTGACATAGGTATCGCCCGCAGCATCGCTGCCGCTGCCGACACCCGTCGTCAGGTTGACCGTCACCGCCCCGCCCGACGTCGCATAGCTCGCGGTGTCGCTGCCCGTACCACCATCCAGGTGATCCGCCCCGGCACCACCAATGAGGATGTCATTGCCGTCGTTGCCGAGCAGCGTGTCGTTGCCCGCGCCGCCGTCCAGCACGTCGTTGCCGCCGAAGCCGCCATTGACGCCGCCATCCAACACGTTGTCATTGGCATCGCCCGTCAGCACGTCGTCGAACCCGCTGCCCGTCAGATTCTCGATGTTGATGTAGACATCGCCAATCGCATCGCGGGTGTTGTTCAACGGCGTCGCAAGGCTCGCCGTCACGCCAACAATACCCTGGCCCGCAACGCTCAACGTCGATGCATAGCTGACGGTGTCGATACCGGCGCCGCCATCCAGCGTGTCCGCCCCCGCTCCGCCATCCAGCACGTCGTTGCCGTCATTGCCCCTCAGCTGATCGTTGCCCCCGCCGCCGTTCAGCGTATCGGTGCCGATGTTGCCCGTCATCACGTTGTCCGACGTATTGCCGGTCACCGTGGCGCCGGTTATGGACGTCACCAGCACGTTCTCGATGTTGGCCGACAGCCCGTAGGTGATGTTGCTCGCAACATCGACCGTATCGGTCCCCTCGCCCGCATTCTCCGTGATCGTGTCCGACTGGTTGTCGACAATATAGGTGTCGTTGCCCAGCCCCCCGATCAGCGTGTCGTTGCTCGCACCGCCGTCCAGCACATCGTCGCCCGCACCACCCGTCAGCGTGTTGTTGAGGTTGTTCCCAGTCAGCACGTCGTCGAACGCGCTGCCCGTCAAATTCTCGATGCTGACATAGGTATCGCCCGCAGCATCGCTGCCGCTGCCGACACCCGTCGTCAGGTTGACCGTCACCGCCCCGCCCGACGTCGCATAGCTCGCGGTGTCGCTGCCCGTACCACCATCCAGGTGATCCGCCCCGGCACCACCAATGAGGATGTCATTGCCGTCGTTGCCGAGCAGCGTGTCGTTGCCCGCGCCGCCGTCCAGCACGTCGTTGCCGCCGAAGCCGCCATTGACGCCGCCATCCAACACGTTGTCATTGGCATCGCCCGTCAGCACGTCGTCGAACCCGCTGCCCGTCAAATTCTCGATGTTGATGTAGACATCGCCAATCGCATCGCGGGTGTTGTTCAACGGCGTCGCAAGGCTCGCCGTCACGCCAACAATACCCTGGCCCGCAACGCTCAACGTCGATGCATAGCTGACGGTGTCGATACCGGCGCCGCCATCCAGCGTGTCCGCCCCCGCTCCGCCATCCAGCACGTCGTTGCCGTCATTGCCCCTCAGCTGATCGTTGCCCCCGCCGCCGTTCAGCGTATCGGTGCCGATGTTGCCCGTCATCACGTTGTCCGACGTATTGCCGGTCACCGTGGCGCCGGTTATGGACGTCACCAGCACGTTCTCGATGTTGGCCGACAGCCCGTAGGTGATGTTGCTCGCAACATCGACCGTATCGGTCCCCTCGCCCGCATTCTCCGTGATCGTGTCCGACTGGTTGTCGACAATATAGGTGTCGTTGCCCAGCCCCCCGATCAGCGTGTCGTTGCTCGCACCGCCGTCCAGCACATCGTCGCCCGCACCACCCGTCAGCGTGTTGTTGAGGTTGTTCCCAGTCAGCACGTCGTCGAACGCGCTGCCCGTCAAATTCTCGATGCTGACATAGGTATCGCCCGCAGCATCGCTGCCGCTGCCGACACCCGTCGTCAGGTTGACCGTCACCGCCCCGCCCGACGTCGCATAGCTCGCGGTGTCGCTGCCCGTACCACCATCCAGGTGATCCGCCCCGGCACCACCAATGAGGATGTCATTGCCGTCGTTGCCGAGCAGCGTGTCGTTGCCCGCGCCGCCGTCCAGCACGTCGTTGCCGCCGAAGCCGCCATTGACGCCGCCATCCAACACGTTGTCATTGGCATCGCCCGTCAGCACGTCGTCGAACCCGCTGCCCGTCAAATTCTCGATGTTGATGTAGACATCGCCAATCGCATCGCGGGTGTTGTTCAACGGCGTCGCAAGGCTCGCCGTCACGCCAACAATACCCTGGCCCGCAACGCTCAACGTCGATGCATAGCTGACGGTGTCGATACCGGCGCCGCCATCCAGCGTGTCCGCCCCCGCTCCGCCATCCAGCACGTCGTTGCCGTCATTGCCCCTCAGCTGATCGTTGCCCCCGCCGCCGTTCAGCGTATCGGTGCCGATGTTGCCCGTCATCACGTTGTCCGACGTATTGCCGGTCACCGTGGCGCCGGTTATGGACGTCACCAGCACGTTCTCGATGTTGGCCGACAGCCCGTAGGTGATGTTGCTCGCAACATCGACCGTATCGGTCCCCTCGCCCGCATTCTCCGTGATCGTGTCCGACTGGTTGTCGACAATATAGGTGTCGTTGCCCAGCCCCCCGATCAGCGTGTCGTTGCTCGCACCGCCGTCCAGCGTATTGTTACCGGAATCTCCCGTCAGCGTATCGTTGAATGCACTGCCGGTCAGATCTTCGATGCTGATGTAGGTATCACCAGCCGCATCGCCCTTATTATTGGACGGCGTTACCAGACTGGCCGTCACACTCGTGGTCGCAGTGGTATAACTCGCGGTGTCACTCCCATTGCCGCCGTTCAGAATATCCGCTCCCGGGCCACCAATGAGGGTATCGTCGCCGTCGTTGCCGATCAGCGTGTCGTTCCCAGCTTTGCCGTCCAAGGTATCGTTACCGGGGCCGCCCGTTAGAGTATCGTTTGCTCCGGTGCCGGTCAGGATAAGATTGGCCGGAGGCGAAACCGTAACAACCATGTTCTGCGTTACCGCAGTGGTATCAGTCGCAGGACCGTTCGAAAGTGTCGCGGTATCGGTCGAGGTCGCCGTGAACGCAAGCTGGAAGCTGCCCGTAAAATTGAGCGGCGGCGTCACGGTGAGATTTGCCAACGACCATCCATTGAGGCTCGCGCTGGTAATACCCGCCGTCGCAGTGAAGGTGTGAACGCCATCGGTTAGCGTTGCGCCGACTGGAATTCCCGACACGCTCAGAGCCAGAATCCCGAACCATCGGAGTCTCCGCTGGGGGCGGCGTTAACATTCAATGCAAAGGAGGTGTTTTCAATGCCCGTCGCGTTCTGCGCGGTCAGACCTGCCGCATCCGCGACAGGCTTAACATCGACGGTCGCTGTTGCGGTGGACGTGCCGCCACGACCATCGCTGACGGTGTAGTCGAACTTGGCGATGCCGCTGAAGTTGGCGTCGGCGGTGAACACGACGTTGCCGTTCACCAGTTTGACCGTGCCGTGGCTTACGTTGCCGACCGATGTCACGCTCAGCACGTCACCATTCGCATCGGTATCGTTGGCCAGCAGCGAAGCGGCCGATACCGTCAGAAGCGTGTCTTCATTGGTCGTGAGATGATCGGCCAACGCGACCGGCGCGTCGTTGACGCTGATCACATTAATATTGATGGTCTGGCTGACGGTCTTGGTGTCAGTCGCAACACCAGTCGATAGTGTTGCGGTGTCGGTCGACGTGGCATTGAACGTAAGCTGTAAGTCGCCGGTGAAATGCAACGGCGGCGTCACCTTGAGGTTAGCCAGCGTCCAGCTCGTGATGTTCACGCTGGTCGCGCCGGCTGTTGCAGTAAAGTTATGAACGCCGTCGGTGAGCGTTGCTCCCGCCGGAATCCCCGAGATGGAAAGCGCCAACAATTCCGAGCCATCGGTGTCGGTCAGCGCGGCGCTGATGTTCAGCGCCAATGCCGTGTCCTCGTTGGTGTTCGCAAGCGTGAAGACCTGCGCCTTGATCGACGTCCCGCTGGCATCTCCGCCCTGGCCGCTGAGAATCCTGCCATGTCACCACGAAGCCGCCGTTTGGCAACCCCGAGACCGACGTCCCGCTGACTGCTCCCGCAAATGATATCTGCTGGTCAGACGGCGTCGCCGTATTGACGAGGAATTCACCGCCAACCTTGTTTCCGAAACTATCGTAAGCCTGGGCCTTGATCGACGAGCCGCTGGCATCGCCGCCCTGACCGCTCAAGTCTTCCCACACCACCACGAAGCCGCCATTCGTGAGCGCCGCGATCGAAGGAAACTGCTGAGCATTTGCTGTCGTGGTGTTGACAAGAAACTCGTTGCCAACCGTGGCGCCAGTCGAGGTGAATATCTGCGCCCTGATCGAGGAATCAGGATCGCCGCCCAGGCCGTTTCCGTCATGCCACGTCACCACGAAGTTGCCGTTGTTCAAGGTCGTGACCGAAGGATGGGCTTGAACGCCCGCCGTCACGGTGTTGGCCAGGAATTCGCCGCCAATCTTGCCGCCATTCGCGTCGAAAATCTGCGCCTTGACGGAAACGCCTAAATCGCCGCCTTGACCGCTGTTATCCTGCCAAGCGATCACAAAACCGCCGTTGGGCAGCGGCGCAATCGACGGAACGAATTCAATACCGACAAGCAACTCCGTACCGACCTTGCCGCCGGTCGCGTTTAAAACTTGCGCCTTGATTGTCGAGCCATCCTGCCAAGTCACCACAAAGCCGCCGTTCATCAGCTCCGTGACCGCCGAGTCCTGTTGAGCGCCCGCTGTCGAGGTGTTGACCAGAAACTCGTTACCGACCTTCGCACCGTTGGCGTCGAAGATTTGCGCCTTGACCGAAGTAGAACTCGCATCACCGTCCAAACCGCTGGCATCCGTCCACGTAGCGATGAAACCGCCATTTTTCAGGGACGTGATGGTCGGCAGAGTTTGCGCACCGGCCGTCGTGGTGTTGACGAGTAATTCGCCATTCAGCTTGTTGCCGGATGCATCGAAGATCTGTGCCTTGATCGAATTGGAGCTGGCGTCCCCTCCTTGGCCGCTGCTGTCATCCCACGCGACGACAAAGCCGCCATTGGCCAGCGCAGTGATCGTTGATGTGACCTGATCATTTTTTATTGCGGTGTTGACCAGGATCTCCACGCCAACCTTCACGGGTGCGCCAGCAACTACCGACAATGTCGGCGTATCCGCCACCGGCTTGACATCGACGGTCGCCGTTGCGGTGGAGGTTCCGCCATAGCCGTCGCTGACGGTGTAGTCGAACTTGGCGATGCCGCTGAAGTTGGCGTCAGCAGTGAACACGATGTTGCCGTTCACCAGCTTGACGGTGCCATGGGCGGCGTTTCCGACCGACGTCACGCTCAGCACGTCGCCATTGGGATCGGTGTCGTTGGCCAGCAACGAGGCCGGTGCGATCGTCAGCGGCGTGTCTTCGCTGGTCGTGAGATGATCGGCCTTGGCGACGGGGTTCTGATTGACGCTGAAGTCGCCCGCATGCAGGTCGCCGAGATTGACGTTCTTCAGAACGACGCTGGTGCTGCCATCGATCGTGATGACGACATCGGCGCCCGATTGTGTCGCCGCCGCCAGCGCGTCGGCCGCGCTGGCGAAACTCTCGTGCCAATCAAGAACGTCCTGGCCCGGCGCGAAGTCGGTGACGATGGTGTTGCCGCTGCCGATCTTGATCACGAAGGTGTCGCTGCCGGCGCCGCCGGTCAGCGTATCGTTGCCGCCGCCGCCAGCCAGCGTGTCGTTGCCCGCGCCGCCGACCAGAATGTTGTTGTTGCCGTCGCCGGTCAGAACGTCGTTGAAGTTGCCGCCGGTGAGGTTCTCGATGCTGTTGTAGCTGTCGCCCGACGCATCGCCGGTGTTCTTCGAGGCATCGCCGAGGTTGGCGGTGACGCCCGTGCCTGCATTCGCATAGCTCGCGGTATCGTTGCCGGCGCCGCCATTGAGCTGATCCGCGTTCCGCGCCTCCGATCAGGATGTTGTCGCCGCCGTCGCCGGTCAGGATATCGTTGAAGAAGGACCCGGTGAGGTTCTCGATGCTGTCATAGCTGTCGCCGAACGCATCACCAGCATTCTTCGAGGAATCGGCCAAGTTGGCGATGACGCTGCCAGCGGCCGTCACATAGCTTGCGGTGTCGTTGCCGCTGCCGCCGTTCAGCTGATCCGCGCCGGCATTGCCGACCAGAACGTCGTTGCCCGCGCCGCCGTCGAGGGTGTTGTTGCCCGCATCGCCGACCAGGGTGTCGTCGAAGCTCGAGCCGGTGAGATTCTCAATGCTGCTGTAGGTGTCGCCCAGCGCGTCGCCAGCATTCGGGAACGAGACGTTGGTGAGGTTCGCGGTGACGCCGGCGGAAGCCGTCGCATAGCTCGCGGTATCGTTGCCGTTGCCGCCGAACAGTTTGTCCGCGCCCGCGCCGCCGATCAGGATGTCGTTGCCCGCTCCGCCGGTCAGGGTGTTGGCGCCTGCGTCGCCGATCAAGGTGTCGTCGAAGCTCGAGCCCGTGAGGTTCTCGATCTGGCTGTAGCTGTCGCCCTTGGCATCGCCGGTGTTGCCGGACGGATCCGCAAGGCTCGCGGTGAGGCCGGTCGTGGCCGTGAAGTAGCTCGCGGTGTCGGTGCCGCCGCCGCCGATCAATTGATCGGCCCCCGCGCCGCCGGTGAGAATGTTATTGCCCGCATCGCCGGTCAAAGTATCGTCGAAGTTCGAGCCGATCAGGTTCTCGACGCTGCTATAGGTATCGCCTTGCGCGTCGCCGGTGTTGCCGGATAAATCGGCCAGGTTGGCGATCACGCCGGTGGCGGCTGTCGCATAGCTCGCGGTGTCGTTGCCGCTGCCGCCGATCAGCTTGTCCGCGCCTTCATTGCCGATCAGCAGATCGTTGCCGGCCCGGCCGTCGAGGGTGTTGTTATGGGCGTCGCCGATCAGAATGTCGTCGAAGTTGCCGCCCTTCAGGTTCTGGATGTTGAAGTAGGTGTCGCCTTCGGAATTGACCGACGGATCGGCCAGGCTGACGGTCACCCCGCCGCCAGCGCCTTCATAGGACACGGTGTCGCTGCCGCCGCCGCCAAAATACGTGTCGCCGCCACCGCCGCCGATCAGGATGTCGTCGCCAAAGCCGCCGGTCAGGGTGTTGGCCCCGCCGTTGCCCGTGAGGATGATGCCGCCTCCGAATCCGCCACCTACGACCACGTTCTCGATACCATCACTGAGCGTGTAGCTGCCGCCGCCGGTCAGGATGACGGTGTCGATGCCGCCGCCGACGCCCTCCACGATCGTGGTGTTGTCGCCGGAGACGTAATAAGTGTCGTCGCCATTGCCGCCGATCAGCACGTTGATGCCATTGCCGCCGATCAGAGTGTCGTTGCCCTCGCCGCCGTTCAGCGTGTTGTCGCCGTCACCGCCGCTCAGGGTGTCGTTGCCGCCGCCGCCGAACAGAATGTCGTTGCCGCCACCGCCGGAGAGCACGTTGTTGTCGTCGTCACCGTAGAGATTGTCGTCGCCATCGGAGCCGATCAGGTTCTCGATGCTGTCGAAGGTGTCGCCTGCCGCGTCGCCGGTATTGATCGACGGATCGGCCAGGCTCACGGTCAATCCTGTCAACGAGGTCTCGTAGCTCGCCGTATCGCTGCCGTTGCCGCCCTTCAAGGTGTCAGCACCCGCGCCGCCGATCAGAATGTCGTCGCCCTCGCCGCCTGTCAGCACGTTGTTGCCGGCGTCGCCGCCCAGCGTATCGTCGAAGCCCGTGCCGGTCAGATTCTCGATGCTGTTATAGCTGTCGCCCTGGGCGTCGCCGGTATTGAAGAAGGGCGTCTCGAGGCTCGCCGTCACGCCGGCCGTAGCGGTCTCATAGCTCGCGGTGTCGTTGCCGAGGCCACCCTTCAGGGTGTCGGCACCGCCATTGCCGATCAGAATGTCGTCGCCGCCCTTGCCGAACAGGACGTTGTTGCCGGAATCCCCGATCAGCGTGTCGTTGAACTCGCTGCCGGTGAGATTCTCGACGCTGTTATAGCTGTCGCCCTTGGCGTCGCCGGTGTTGACCGAGGGCGTCGCGAGGCTCGCGGTCACGCCCGTGGTTGCAGTCCAGTAGCTCGCGGTGTCGTTGCCCGTGCCACCGATCAGGGTATCCCCGCCACCATTGCCGATCAGCGTGTCGTTGCCGCCCTTGCCGTCGAGAACATTGTCGTTGCCGTCGCCGATCAGCGTGTCGTCGCCATCGCCGCCAGCAATGATGACGCCACCTCCGGACACCTTAAAATCGCCTGGCGTGAGATCGCCGAGATTGACGTTCTGCAGCACCACGGTGGTGCCGCCGATGGTGAGGATGACGTTGGTGCCGGACTGGGTCGCGCCGGCGATGGCGTCGCTGCCGCTGCTGCCCGCGGGCAGTTCGATAAAATCCTGCCCCGGCCCGAAGTCGGTGATGGTGATGCTGCCGCCGCCCCCGTTGATCACGAAGGTGTCGCTGCCGGATCCGCCGGTCAGCGTATCGTTGCCGCCGCCGCCAATGAGGATGTCGTTGCCCGCGCCGCCGATCAGGATGTTGTTGCCGCCATCGCCAATCAGGGTGTCGTCGAAGCTGGTGCCGGTCAGGTTGCCGATGCCGACATAGTGGTCGCCCTGCGCGCCGCCGGTGTTGTCCCCGGAGTTGCCGAGGCTTGCGGTGACGCCGCCGCCGGCACCCTCGTAGGACACGGTGTCGTTGCCGCCGCCGCCGATCAGCGTGTCGCCACCGCCGCCCCCGATCAGAATGTCGTTGCCCGCGCCGCCGTTGAGCACGTTGGCGCCGCCGTCGCCGGTCAGCACGTCGTCAAGGCCGGAGCCGGTGACGTTCTCGATGCCATCATAGCTGTCGCCGGCCGCGTCGCCGCCATTGCCCTTCGAATTGCCGAGGTTGACGATCACGCCGTGGGAGCAGGTCTCGTAGCTGACGGTGTCGGTGCCGTTGCCCCCGATCAGCGTATCGCCGCCGCCGCAGCCTTCCAGCACGTCATTGCCGTCGCCGCCGTTGAGGATATTGCCGCCGCCATTGCCGAACAGGATGTCGCCGCCGCTGCCGCCGGTCAGGTTGGAGATGCCGATATAGTTATCGCCGGCCGCGCCGCCGCCATTGCCAAACCCGCCGCCGAGATCGGCGATCACGCCGCCGCCAAAGCCGCCGTAGGACACGGTGTCGTTGCCGCCGCCGCCGATCAGGGTGTCGCCGCCGCCGCTGCCGAGGATGATGTCGTTGCCGCCGCCGCCATTGATGACGTTGCTGCCGCCGTCGCCGCACAGCGTGTCGTCGAAGCCCGAGCCGGTGACGTTCTCGACGCTGTTGCAGACATCGCCCGCCGCGTCGCCGGTGTTGCCGGATGGATCGCCGAGATTGGCGGTGACGCCGCCGGTGGAGGTCACGTAGCTGACGGTGTCGTTGCCCTCGCCGCCATTGAGAATGTCGCCGTCATCGCAGCCGATCAGGATGTCGTTGCCGTCGCCGCCGTACAGGATGTCGTTGCCGAGATCGCCGTCCAGCACGTTGTCGCCGCCGTCGCCATAGAGAATGTCGTTTTCCAGGGTGCCGGTGATGTTCTCGACGCTGCCATAGGTGTCGCCCGCCGCGTCACCGGTGTTGAGCGTGATGTCGCCCAGGCTTGCGGTGACGCCCGTGGTCGAGCCGCCATAGGACACGGTGTCGTTGCCCTCGCCACCATTGAGATTGTCGCCGCCGCTGCCGCCGATCAGAATGTCGTTGCCGCCACCGCCGATCAGGGTGTCGATGCCGCCGCCGCCCTGCAGCACGTCATTGCCGTTGCCGCCGTCGAGGGTGTTGTTGCCGCCGTCGCCGCACAGCGTGTCGTCGAAGTTACTGCCGGTGACGTTCTCCACGCCGCTGCAGGTGTCGCCCTTGGCGTCGCCGGTGTTGTCGGAGGGATCGTCCAGGCACGCGGTCACGCCGCCGGTTGAGTTGCCATAGGTCACCGTGTCGATGCCGTTGCCGCCGATCAGCGTGTCGCCGCCGCCGCAGCCCTCCAGCACGTCATTGCCGTCGCCGCCGTTGAGCACGTTGCTGCCGCCGTCACCGCACAGCACGTCGTCGCCGCTGCCGCCGGTCAGGTTCTCGATGCTGTTATAGATGTCGCCCGCCGCGCCGCCGCCGTTCTGCGAGGAATCGCCGAGATTGGCGATGACGCCACCGCCGGCGCCGCCATAGGAGACGGTATCGCTGCCGCCGCCGCCATTGAGCACGTCGCCGCCACCGCCGCCGATCAGGGTGTCGTTGCCGCCGCCGCCGGACAGCGTGTTGCCGCCGCCGTCCCCGATCAGCGTGTCGTCGCCACCGCCCCCGGTGAGGCCCTGGATGTCGCAATACAGATCACCCGCCGCATCGCCGGTGTTCTGCGAGGAATCCGCAAGGCTCGCGGTGAGGCCCTCCGCCGAGGTCTCGTAGCTCGCGATATTTTTGCCGTCGCCGCCGTTGAGAACGTCAGCGCCGCCGCCGCCGATCAGGATGTCGTCGCCCTCGCCGCCGATCAGTTCGTTGTTGCCCGCATCGCCAATCAGGGTGTCGTCGAAGTCGCTGCCGATCAGGTTGCTGATGCCGACATAGCTGATCGCCGGCCGCGTCGCCGGTGTTGGCGGAGGAATCCGCCAGGCTCGCGGTGACGCCCGCTGTCGCCCAGTCATAGCTCGCGCTGTCGTTGCCGCCGCCGCCGATCAGCGTGTCGGCGCCCGCGCCGCCCTGCAGCACGTTGTCGTTGGCGTTGCCGATCAGCGTGTCGTCGAAGGCGCTGCCGGTCAGGTTCTCGATGCTGTCATAGCTATCGCCGGCGGCGTCGCCGGTGTTCTGCGAGGGATCCGCCAGGTTCGCGGTAACGCCGGAGGCCGCCGTCTCGTAGCTTGCGGTGTCGTCGCCTCGCCGCCAATCAGCGCGTCGTTGCCCGCGCCACCGATCAGCGTGTCCGCCCCGGTGCCGCCATCGAGGATGTTGGCGTTGGCGTCGCCGATCAGCTTGTCGTCGTAATTGGTGCCGATCAGGTTGGCGATGCCATCATAGCTGTCGCCCTGCGCGTCGCCGCTGTTGAGCGAGGGATCGGCGAGGCTTGCCGTGACGTTATCCAGCGCATCCGCATAGCTCGCGGTATCGTTGCCGCCACCGCCGACCAGCGTGTCCGCGCCCGCGCCACCGTCCAGCACGTCGTCGCCGCCGCCGCCCTGCAGCGTATCGTTGCCGTCCAGCCCCTGGATCAGCACGCCATCTCCTCCGCCGCCATTGAGCGCGCTGGCATTGAGAATGTCGTCAGCCGCGGTGCCCACGATGGCGCCGGTTGTCGCCGCGTTGAAAATGTTCTCGATGCCCATGATGCTGTCCCCCGAATGCCGACCGGCCAATGCCGATGTGTCGACGTGATGCTGTGAAAGATGTGATGCTTGTGATGTGGTATGATGCGTAGACGTGATGCCGAATGCGATGCGTGATGGTGTGATGGCGTTTGTGCTGTCCGGTGTCCGGTGTCTGGTGTCTGGCTCAACAGCCTTTTGATCAATCGCCTCTCGATCAACAGCCCTGGCAACCGGCCGCGCGAGCGGGGGCCGGTTTGCCGAAGCGTGACGCGTGCGAGTGTGCTGAGTCGAAGTGCGCCGGGCGCAACTGCGCCAACTGACCGTGCGGCATGTGAAGGTGCGCAGCGGGAATGGAATGGATGCGGCGCGCCGCGCGTGCCGTCAGGGCGCGGGCAGACCTCAGCCGCTGCGATTGTAATAGCGGACGTCTCAATCCCTGCGATCTGAGCGGCGATGAAAACAGCGACTGGAAATGTTTGGGTTTGGCGCGCGGACGCTGAGCCCTAAGGCCAGCAAGCCATCGCGATGTCGGAAAACTTCCGGACGCGGTGCGACACCGAACGGTTGCGACGAACTCAACTGCAAGGAACTCAGCTGCACCACACGTCGTACCGGCATCTGCCATTGGGGGAACCGCCCTCAAGGGGTGGCTCGAACAAACTGCCGATCAGTCCAATTCAGTCACCCTGCGGCAACGGTATTGGGAACCCGCCGAAGTTGTAAAGAGGTATTTATAAACCTCCACAACTCTCGTAAAACGCGTGTCAGGTTTGTCCGGCGCCAACCCGAACGAGTTGCTTGCCAAAATTGGCCCCTTTCAACAGGCCGATGAAGGCTTCCGGGGCGCTGGACAGTCCTTCGGTCACGAACTCACGGTGCTTGATCTTGCCCTCGCGCAGCCACAGCGACATATCGCGCAGAAATGCGCCGTGAAGCGCGGCAAAGTCGCTCACGATGAAGCCGCGAAGTGTGAGCCGCTTGACGAGGATCGCACGCATCAACGCGGGTGCCTTGTTCGGGCCCGGCGCATCCCCCGAGAACGTGTTGTAATCGGCAATGAGACCACACACCGGAATTCGCGAAAACGGATTGAGCGCGGGCAGCACCGCATCCCATACCTTGCCGCCGACGTTCTCGAAATAAACGTCGATCCCCTTCGGGCATGCGCTCTTGAGTTTCGCCGCCAGATCCGGATCACGGTGGTCGAGACATTCATCGAAGCCGAGCTCGTCCTTCACGTAACGGCACTTATCCGCGCCACCGGCGATGCCGACCGCACGCGCGCCCTTGATCTTCGCGATCTGCCCGACCGCCGAGCCGACTGCGCCCGACGCCGCAGCTACCACCACCGTTTCGCCGGGCTGGGGTTTGCCGATTTCAAGCAGCCCCGTGTACGCCGTCATCCCCGGCATACCCAGCACACCCACGGCGGTGGAAACCGGCGCCAAACGTGGATCAATCTTGCGCAATCCTTTGCCGTTCGAAATCGCATGGGTTTGCCAGCCGGCGTGCGCGAGAACGATGTCGCCCTTGGCAAAGTTGGCGTTATTGGACGCAATCACTTCCGCAACCGTGCCGCCCTCCATCACGCCATCAACGGGAACGGGAGCGGCGTAGGATGGCCCTTCGCTCATGCGCCCGCGCATATAAGGATCGAGCGAAAGCCAGATCGTGCGCAGCAGCACCTCGTCGGGGCCAGGGGTTGGAACATCGACGCTTTCCAACCTGAAATCGGTCGTCTTGGGTTCACCGGCGGGACGCGACGCAAGAACGATACGTTGGGCCTGCTTTGACATGGACGTTTCCCTCGATGTTTTTTGAGTTTGTTTTTTGAAGCTGCTCAAACCGGCAACGGAATAACCGCTCCGCCTTGAACAGCTATCGGAAAGCTCGCGCTTATGCGCCGCCCGGGTAGTTCGGCGCTTCACGCGTGATAGTCACATCATGCACATGACTCTCGCGCAATCCAGCACCGGTAATTCGCACGAACTCGGCTTTGCTGTGAAAATCCGGGATCGTCTTCGCACCGACATATCCCATGGCCGCGCGAAGACCGCCGACCAGCTGATGCACCACATTGCCTGCCGGTCCCTTGTACGGGACCTGGCCTTCGATGCCTTCCGGCACGAGCTTGAGCGTATCCTTGATGTCCTGCTGAAAATAACGATCGGCTGAGCCACGGGCCATGGCGCTGACCGAACCCATGCCACGATAAGCTTTGTAAGAGCGGCCCTGCCACAGAAATACTTCGCCGGGCGTTTCATCAGTGCCAGCCAAAAGCGAGCCGACCATCGCGACGCTCGCGCCGGCCGCCAACGCTTTCGCGAGGTCCCCCGAATATTTAATGCCGCCGTCGGCGATCACCGGAATGCCGGCTTTTCGCGCCGCCTCGACCGAATCCATAATGGCGGTGAGCTGCGGCACGCCGACGCCCGCGACGATCCGCGTGGTGCAGATCGAACCTGGACCGATACCAACTTTGATTGCATCCGCGCCGGAATCGATCAGCGCCTGTGTGCCCTCTTTGGTGGCAACGTTACCCGCGACCACCTGCACCGCATTCGACATGCGCTTGATACGATTAACCGCCTCAAGAACACGCGCGGAATGACCATGCGCGGTATCGACAACCACAACATCGACGCCAGCGTCGATCAACCGTTCGGTGCGTTCGAATCCGTTGTCTCCCACCGTCGTGGCGGCCGCCACGCGCAAACGGCCCTGCTCGTCCTTGGAGGCCAGCGGATACGCGACCGCTTTTTCGATGTCCTTCACCGTGATGAGACCGACGCAGCGATACTGGTCATCGACTACAAGCAGCTTCTCGATGCGATGTTGATGCAGAAGCTTCTTGGCTTCGTCCTGACCCACATTTTCCCGAACGGTGACAAGACCACCGTGCGTCATCAGCTCGGAAACTTTTTGACGCGGATCGGTCGCAAAACGCACATCGCGATTGGTCAGGATACCGACGAGCTTACCGGGCTTGCCGTAACTTCCGCCCGTCACCACCGGAATGCCGGAGATGCCGTTGTCCTTCATCAGCGTGAGCGCATCGGCTAGCGTTTCATCCGGACCGATGGTCAACGGGTTGACCACCATGCCGGATTCAAATTTCTTCACTTGCCGAACCTGCGCGGCCTGCCCATCGATATCGAAATTGCGATGGATCACACCGATGCCGCCGGCCTGCGCCATGGCGATCGCCATGCGAAACTCGGTGACGGTGTCCATCGCGGAAGCCATCACGGGAATGTTTAGCGAAACGGATTTGGTGAGAAACGAACGGACATCCGCTTCGGAGGGGAGAATTTCCGACAGGCCAGGCTTCAGCAGCACGTCATCGAACGTGAACGCTTCTTGAAAGCCCGATCCTCGAATGACAGCCATTGCCAACTCCATCTGGCGGCAAATGCGCCGCGTTACGACCTCAGGAAAAGAGCATCCTTCGCGGGCAGGTCTGCCGCGCTCGAATCGAAGCCCTTCTTTGGGGTTGGCGGTGGTCGATAGCACGAGACCACGGCGATTCAAAGCGTTTCCAGCCCAACATACAGGGCGATTTGGCGCATGGCCCGTCTGCAGCAATGCCCCGCGTCTTTTATGGCGCCTTGCCGCGCCCGCTGGCAACTCTCGGCAAATCATCAGGAATTTCGCAACCTTGAGGCGCGGTCCCGAAGCGCTCAAGGGCGAAATTGTGAACCGTCATACTTCCTATCGGCGAGGCCAGAGACTATCAGTCCCCATCGCCAATTCACTGGCGCGCGCCCTCCCACGTCGGCAAAAGCCGCCATATAAAATCTCGAAAGTTCTGAGCCCCCCATGCAGAAGGAACGCCTCATCCCGTTGATCGTGGCCACCGCGCTGTTCATGGAAAATATGGATTCCACCGTGATCGCGACGTCGCTTCCGTCAATTGCCGCGGATATCGGCACCAGTCCCCTGACGCTGAAACTTGCGATTACGTCCTACCTTCTGTCGCTCGCTGTCTTCATTCCCGCCAGCGGCTGGACAGCGGACCGCTTCGGTGCGCGCGCCGTCTTCAGCACCGCCATCGGCGTGTTCATGATCGGCTCGATTGCCTGTGCGCTTTCCTCCTCCGTGACGCAGTTCGTCTTTGCCCGGATCCTGCAAGGCATCGGTGGAGCGATGATGACGCCGGTCGGGCGCCTCGTTCTGTTGCGCTCAATCGACAAAAGCGCGCTCGTGAACGCCATGGCATGGTTGACGACACCCGCGCTGATCGGCCCCGTGATCGGACCGCCGCTGGGCGGGTTCATCACGACATACTTCTCCTGGCACTGGATCTTCCTGATCAATATTCCGATCGGGCTGCTCGGCATCTATATGGCGCAGCGCTACATCGATCCGATCCGGAGCAACGATCCCGAGCGTTTTGACCTGACCGGCCTTGTGCTCGCCGGCATCGGCCTCGCGGGCCTCGCATTCGGGCTGTCGGTCGCGGGCCTGAATCTCCTGCCCTGGCAAATCGCCGCATCGCTTGTCATCTGCGGCGCCATTTCGATGGTGCTTTATCTCAAGCACGCCAGGCGAACCTCTTCCCCCGTGCTCGATTTCTCCCTGATGCGGTTATCGACCATGCGCGCCAGCATTATCGGCGGATTCATGTTTCGCCTCGGAATTGGCGCGCTGCCCTTTTTGCTGCCGCTGTTGATGCAAATCGGTTTTGGTCTGTCCCCCTTCAAATCCGGTCTGGTGACATTCGGCTCCGCGGTCGGAGCGATGGGGATGAAAACGCTCGCCGCGCGGATCATCCGAACTTTCGGTTTTCGCAACATCATGACGGTCAATGCGGTGGTGAGTTCGGCATTCCTGGCCGCCTGCGCAGTCTTCACGCCAACCACACCACTCCTTTTGATCCTCATCATACTCGTCGTCGGCGGTTTCTTCCGGTCGCTGCAATTCACGGCGATCAACACCATCGCTTATGCCGAGATCGATCAGGCGCAAATGAGCCGCGCGACGACTCTCGTCAGCGTCAATCAACAGCTGGCCATCTCGGCGGGTGTCGCGATCGGCGCGCTTTCGGTCGAAACCACGATGATGATGCGGCACGCGACAGCACTGTCGACGGACGACTTCTGGCCTGCGTTTCTGGTGGTTGCGGCAATCACCGCCGCGTCGGCGATTTTCTTCCATCGATTGCCGCCGGATGCGGGCCATGAGATTTCAGGCCGCAAGGCAACCGAGATTTCCAGCCGTAAAGGCGCTGAAAAAGCGGCCGAGAAAAAAACCAGCGAAAGCACCGACGACGCACGCGATCAGCGGCTTTGAAGCTTGAGGGCGGCGTTCGGGTTCGTGCGCCTCAGCCTTTTCAGGAACGGCCGCGAAATCCCGTCGCCAGCAGATAGCGTTCCGATGAATCCTGACGGCTCGCGGCCGGCTTCACATGGCGGATGGTTGCGAAGGCTCGTTTAAGCTCCGCAAGCAGCGACGCATCCGCGCCGCTTTGAAAAACCTTGGCCAGAAACGCTCCGCCTGGATTGAGAACTTCGAGGGCGAACGCTGCGGCTCCCTCGACCAATCCCAAGATACGCAACTGGTCGGTGGTGCGGTGGCCCGTAGTGTTGGGCGCCATGTCGGACATCACAACGTCGGCGCCTCCGCCGAGCATCGTTCGCAGCTTGGCCGGCGCGTCGTCGGCCAGGAAATCAAGCTGCGCAAAAGTCACGCCGGGAATTTCCGGCATATCAAGAAGATCGATGGCGACCACCCGCCCCTTTCCGTCCGCGGCCCCGACCTTGCGAGCCGCAATCTGGCTCCACCCGCCCGGCGCGGCTCCGAGATCGATGACCGACATGCTGCCTTTCAGGAGCTTGTACTTGTCGTCGATTTCCTTGAGCTTGTAGGCAGCGCGCGAGCGATAACCGTCGCGCTTTGCCTGTGCCACGTACGGATCATTGAGCTGGCGTTCCAGCCAAAGCTTGGACGAAAGTTTACGCTTGCCGCCGCTCTTGACGGTGACATGAAGCCGCCCGGTATCATCCTTGGCCATGAGCTACGCGCTTTCGCCTGGAGTTGAGATACGATTGCGCTTCATGGTCCCGCGCACGATCCGTTTTAAATTCAGGATACTTTCCGAAGGCCGTGCTCTAACACCAACGCACCGGTGTTGCCAGCGCTCAGGTGGCGGCGATCGCTCCGTCCGTTCGCATCATTTCGATCAGCATGCCCTCTCGCAGGCCACGATCCGCAACGCGCAGCCGCGGCAGGGGGAAAGCATTTCGAATGGCATCGAGGATTGCGCACCCCGCAAGCACGAGATCGGCGCGTTCAGGACCGATGCATGCATTGCCGGCACGTTCGGAATAGCTCGACCCCAGCAAACGCTCGACCACGGTTGTCACGTCGGCATCATTCATCCAGATTCCATCGATACGCTTGCGATCATAACGCGCCAGGTTTTTATGGACGCCTGCAATGGTCGTCACGGTCCCCGATGTTCCGAGCAAATGCATATTCTTCAGATCGCTGCCAAAGCGGGCGGCGAAAAGCATCAGATGCTGCGCAACTTCCGCAACCATAGCTGTATAAGATTGCCGCGTGACCGTCTTGCCCCCGAACTGCTCCGCCAGCGTCACCACGCCGAGCGGAATCGATGTCCAGCCTGCCATTTTTGGAATGGCGCCGGCTTCACGCGAACGGTCCAGCCGAACGAGTTCTGTCGACCCACCACCGATATCGAACAGGATGGCACCGTCGGCCTGCGGGTCGACCAGAGGCAAACATCCCGTGACCGCGAGCGTCGCTTCGGTCTCGCGATCAACGATCTCGAGATTGATCCCAAGTTCTTGTGCAACGCGCCCGCGGAAAGCATCGCCATTCGATGCCGCGCGGCATGCCTCGGTCGCGATCAAACGCAGGCGGCGCGCATTCCTCATGACCATCTTGTCGCGGCAGACACTCAAGGCGGAGATAGCGCGCTCGATTGCCGCCTCACTGATCACGCCGGAGGTCGAAACCCCTTCGCCGAGCCGGATGATACGCGAAAACAAGTCCAGCACGCGAAAGCTGTCACCTGCCGGGCGAGCAATCAGCAAGCGGCAATTATTGGTGCCGAGATCCAGCGCCGCATAAACAGACGCCTGATCGCAGGCTTGCGCGTTCGTCGCGTCGCGGAATGCCTCAGCCTCCCTGCCCGCACCCGCTATTCTCGGCCCCTCGCGTAGCTCAAGGCTGCGTAAAGGCCGCGTATTATCCGTCATGCACTTCCGTTCTTCACCACCGGGTGACCGGGGATGAGCAAAAATTCCGTTGAAACAAAGTGTATCAGCCGAAATTTCCGGTGCAACCGCAACGCAGACGCCCCATGCGCCCGCAATTCAAGCCGGCAGTCGCATTGTGCTATCGAAAGGGGTACATTATCTCCGAATAGACGGCGTTCTTGCGCTATTTTAGCCATTTGACGCTCCCCGCAACCCGACTCTGACCGGACATTTTCCATGCAGGACCGCCCTCAACGCAGCACCTTCGAGAACGCTGTTGCGACGCAAAAATTTGGCGTCGGTCAGCCCGTGCGCCGCAAGGAAGACGATACCCTGGTTCGCGGCAAAGGGACCTATACCGACGACATCAACCTGCCGGGTCAGGCATACACCTGGATTGTTCGGAGCCCCCACGCGCACGGCGTGATCCGCGGCATGGACACGACGGCAGCCAAAAGCATGCCCGGCGTACTCGGCGTATGGACGGGTCATGACCTGACGAAAGCGGGCTACGGCGTCTTCACGACCGGCGTTCCCCTGAAAAGCCGCGACGGCACACCGGTCCATCAGACAAACCGCACGCCGCTGGCCATCGACAAGGTACGCTTCGTGGGAGATCCCGTGGCTTTCGTCGTGGCGGAAACCGTTGCGCAGGCCCGCGACGCCGCCGAAGCGATCATTCTCGATATCGATCCCTTGCCCGCAGTCACGGATTCCGAAAGCGCAACCAAACCCGGTGCGCCGCAGCTCTACGATCATATCCCCCACAATATCGCGCTCGATTTCCATTCCGGCGATACCGCTGCGGTCAACGCCGCATTCGCCAAGGCAGCGCATATCGCTAAACTGGATATTGCCAACACCCGGCTTGCGGTGGTGCCGATGGAGCCGCGCGCCGGCGTTGCGCTTTACGACAAGAAGGCCGACCACTTCACGATACATGCCCCCACTCAAGGCGTTGCCGGCAATCGCACTTCGCTGGCCAAAAACCTCAATTTGCCGAATAACAAGGTTCGCCTGCTGACGCATAACGTCGGCGGGTCGTTCGGCATGAAAAATATCAATTATCCCGAATACATGTGCATTCTGCACGCGGCGAAGGAGCTCAGTCGCCCGGTGAAATGGACCGACGAGCGTTCGACGAGCTTCCTCTCCGACAGCCATGGCCGCGCGCAGGAGATTCAAGCGGAACTCGCCCTGGACAGCGATGGGCAATTCCTCGGCGTTCGGGTTCGCGGGTTTGGCAACCTCGGCGCTTACGTCACGGGCGTTGCGCCAGTGCCGCTCTCACTCAACATCGCAAAAAATATTGCGAGCGTGTATCGCACCCCTCTGATCGAGGTCGACATCAAATGCGTCGTAACGAACACGACGCTGATGGGAGCCTATCGTGGCGCTGGACGTCCTGAAGCGAATTACTTCCTGGAGAGGCTGATCGATTGCGCCGCCGATGAAATGAATATCGACCGGCTGACGCTGCGCCGTCGCAACTTCGTCAAGCCCGCTCAAATTCCCTATTCAGCGGCCAACGGAATGACCTACGACAGCGGCGACTTCCAGGGCGTGTTCAATGACGCCTTGAAGCTCGCCGATCATGCTGGCTTTGCAAAGCGCAAGCGCGAGAGCCGCAAGCGCGGCAAGCTGCGTGGGATTGCGGTGGGCTCTTATCTGGAAATCACTGCACCTCCCGGCGTCGAGCTTGGAAAGATCGAGTTCGTCGACGACGATAATGTGAAACTCGTGACCGGAACGCTGGACTATGGACAGGGCCACGCAACTCCTTTCGCGCAGGTGTTGTCGGACCAGCTTGGCGTCCCGTTTCAAAGCGTCCAGCTCGAACAGAGCGACAGTGACATCGTTCATACCGGCAATGGCACGGGAGGATCGCGCTCGATCACCGCAACCGGCATGGCCATCGTGGAAGCGTCAAAACTGGTCATTGAAAAGGGCAAGCTGGCCGCTTCTCATCTGCTCGAAGCTGCAGAATCCGATATCGAGTTCAGTCACGGTCGCTTTTCCATTGCCGGCACCGATCGCGGCATCGGCATCATGGATCTTGCGAAGAGATTGAGAGAAGGCGGATTGCCCGGATTGCCCAATGGGACGCCTGCCTCACTCGACGTAGATCACGTCACGAAAGAAGTCCCTTCCACCTTCCCCAATGGCTGTCACGTGGCCGAAGTCGAGGTCGATCCCGAAACCGGCGTGGTTCAGATCGTGGGATATTCGGGCGTCAACGATTTCGGCACGGTGGTCAATCCAATGATCGTCGCCGGGCAGGTTCACGGCGGCGTTGCACAAGGTATTGGGCAAGCGCTGATGGAATGCGTCACCTATGACGACAACGGCCAGCCGATCACCGGCTCATTCATGGATTACGCGCTGCCCCGGGCCGAAGACATCCCGCCGATGACGTTGGGCGATCACCCCGCTCCCGCGAAGTCAAATCCGCTGGGCACCAAAGGGTGCGGTGAAGCCGGCTGCGCCGGGAGCCTGTCGACAATCGTCAATGCAGTCGTGGATGCGCTCTCTGACTACGGCGTCACGCACATCGACATGCCGTTGACGCCAGAGCGTGTATGGCGCGCCATTCAAGATGCCAAACGAGACGGCAAGACAACAGCAGCTTAGGCAGCGGCCGTCTCCCGAGGCTGATAGATCGCAACATGGTGGCAATGCGCAACAAGCGCCTTGCTGTTGGCCACGATCACCCCGTCGAGTTCAACGAACTTGTGGCCCTTGCGTTCGTAGTTGGCGATGACTTTTGCGCGCACGGTCAATTCGTCAGTCGCGGTCGCTATCCCGAAATTCTGAATCGTGCTGCCGACGTGAATCCAAGGCCCAAGAACAGCGTTCTCCATCAACGCCCAGTTCATCGTCCGAAGCAGAGTGCCGGGGTGAACGATATTGTCTTTCGCATAAATCGGATCGGCTTCACGAATGTCGCGCAGGTAATCATTCAACAGTGCGACGCCTTGCCTGAATGGCGGAATGCCTAGCCAGGATCCCGGCGCATAAGACGTGTGATCGACCGGTGCGCGTTCGGCGACGGGTGCGGCGCTCGAAAAATCCTCCAGCCGCAAATGTGGACTGGCCTGCGGGAGTGAGGCGTGGCCTGTCGCGCACAATTGCCCCCTGCTCTCGACCTTAATCGCCATGCCACCATCGACATCTTCCGCCGTGATTTCAGCAATTTCTCCATCATAAACGGGTTTGAGAAACCGCCCGTCCATGACACCGCGCTCAAGAAAGGCACGCCCCCATTTCGCCAGCGGCATGTGGCTCATATAGGCGAAGACATCGACCCCCGGAACCAGGCCGCCCGCAAAGCCGAAACGCCGCGCGACTGTATCGTCATGCATTCGGTTTTCGGAATTTTTCGCAAGATTATATGCCGACACCCGGTAAGAACTCAGTGCTGCCATGTCTCCTCCGCGTTCCATTGTTGGCTTTTTATTGAAACGCGATCGTACGCGAACAAATAACCCACGCAAGCCGGGTTAAACGACCGTTTTCTCTCGCATTCGACGTGTTGCTGGGCTACCCCAACGCAAACGAGCAAATTCCATCCCGAACACATGACCCCGGTAGAACACACAATCCGCATTTACGTTGATGCCGATGCATGCCCCGTCAAGGACGAGATCTATCGCGTCGCCGAACGGCATTCTTTGGCCGTCATCGTCGTCGCCGGTGGTTTTATCCGTGTGCCGCATCACCCTTTGATCGAGCGCATTGCGGCAGGCAGCGGAATGGATGCGGCCGACGACTGGATCGCGGAACGTGCCGCTCACGGAGATATCGTGATTACTTCGGATATTCCGCTCGCGAGCCGCTGTGTCAAAACAGGTGCCGAGGTGCTTGCGCCAAACGGCAAAGTCTATACCGAGGATTCCATCGGAATGACGCTGGCAGTCCGCAATCTGATGACCGATTTGCGCTCTAGTGGCGAGGTCACCGGTGGCCCTCGCTCTTTCTCTCCGCGCGACCGCTCCACATTTCTGTCAGCGCTCGATCAAATTATTCGGCGTATTCAGCGCAAGCAGCAGGTATAGCTTCGTGGCCCCTCCTCTCATTCAGATGAAAGATATCGCGCTGACCTTCGGTGGCACGCCCCTGTTGGCGGGCGTCGAGCTGAATGTCTCCGCAGGCGAGCGCGTGTGCCTGATCGGACGCAACGGTTCCGGCAAATCGACACTGCTTAAAATCGCCGGTGGATTGCTCGAGCCGGATCGCGGCGAACGTTTCGTTCAGCCCGGCGCCACGATCCGGTACCTGCCGCAGGAACCGGATTTTTCTGGAACGGCCACCACCCTGGCCTATGTGGAAGCTGGTCTTGGCCCCGGCGACGATCCTTATCAAGCCCGCTTCCTGCTCGAACAGCTCGGCCTGACCGGTAGCGAAAATCCCGCCAACCTTTCAGGCGGCGAAGCCCGCCGCGCCGCGCTTGCGCGCGTGCTGGCTCCATCGCCGGATATTTTGTTGTTGGACGAGCCGACCAACCATCTCGATCTCACCACGATTGAATGGCTGGAAAACGAATTGAGCAGCAGGCGGAGCGCGATGGTCTTGATCAGCCATGACCGGCGCTTTTTATCAAACCTCTCGCGGTGCACTGTATGGCTCGATCGTGGACAGGCCCGGCGAATCGAACGCGGTTTCAGCGCATTCGAGGAATGGCGCGACGAGGTGCTGGCCGAAGAAGAACGCGACCAGCACAAACTCGACCGCAAGATTGTCGCGGAAGAACATTGGCTGCGTTACGGCGTATCGGGGCGGCGGAAACGCAACGTCAAACGCCTGTCCAATCTGCACGCCTTGCGTGACCAACGCCGGGACTACCGCGGAGCGGCAGGGAAAGCCAACCTGGCTGCCGCCAGCAGCGATAAATCCGGCTCACTCGTCATCGAGGCCATTGGCGCCAGCAAGTCATATGATGACCGCCCGATTGTCAGCGACTTCTCTACACGCATCCGGCGCGGCGATCGTATCGGCATTGTCGGTCCGAACGGCGCAGGCAAAACAACCCTCATCAACATTTTGACCGGCGCGGCTGCTCCCGACAGCGGCAAGGTCAAGCTCGGCGCCAATATCGAAATGGCGACGCTGGACCAGCATCGGGAAAGTCTCGACCCCAAATCGACTTTGGCGGAGGCGTTGACCGGTGGCCGGGGCGATCATGTTTTCGTTGGCGGCAAGCCGAAGCACGTCATGAGCTACATGAAGGACTTCCTGTTCATGCAAGAACAGGCACGCACACCTCTCGAAGTGTTGTCGGGCGGGGAACGCGGACGTCTCATGCTGGCGCGCGCGCTGGCAAAACCCTCCAACCTCCTGGTGCTCGACGAACCGACCAACGATCTCGATCTCGAAACGCTGGACGTTCTGGAAGAGATGCTTGGCGACTACGAAGGCACAGTCTTGCTCATCAGCCATGATCGCGATTTTCTCGACCGCGTGGTGACATCGGTGATCGTGCCTGATGGCCTTGGCCGCTGGATCGAATATGCCGGCGGCTACAGCGACATGCTGATACAGCGCGGCGAAGATCTGCTCCGCGAGACTCCAAAAACGGCTCCCGCCAGGGAAATTCGGGTGTCCAAGCCTCAAGCTTCCTCGCCAGCGTCAAAGCGTCGGCTCAACTTCAACGAAAAGCACGCGTTGGAAACGCTGCCGAAAACGATGGCAAAACTCCAAGCTGATATTTCGAAATTTCAAAAACAGCTCGACGACCCTTCGCTCTTTACGCGCGACCGCAAAGCGTTTGACCAGACATCGTCCGCGCTCGTCGATGCGCAGACCAAACTCCAGCATGCTGAAGAAAAATGGCTCGAGCTGGAAATTCTTCGGGAAGAGATCGAAAGCAGTTGAAATCGCCAACTCGGCACTCACTTCGCCGATCGTCTGCTCCATGCCAGCGCTCCTCGTCCCGCAGCCACTCCCGTCGCGAACGAGGCTTGCAGAAGATAGCCGCCGGTTGGAGCTTCCCAGTCGATCATCTCGCCGGCAACGAACGTGCCTGGAAGCTTTTTGATCATATAATGATTGTCGATCTCACCAAGCTCAATGCCGCCGGCTGTCGAAATCGCACGCGCGAGCGGCGCGGCATCGACAAGGGTGATAGGCACCGCATTGATGGCTTCGGCAAGTTCAACGGTTGACAAGGTCGACAGCGAGCGGCCGCAAGCCACCGCGCTTTCCTGCAACAAACCAATCGCAAGAGGTGAAAGCCCCGCCGCTTTCCGAAGGAACGTCGACAGTGATTGCTTTTGGCGTGGTGCAGAAAGCCGATCCAACAATTTTTCGTGGGAGATATCCGGACGCAGTGCCACTATCAGGCGCGCAGAACCCGATTGCTCGATTTCGTGACGCAGCACAGACGACAGCGCATAGATGCCGCCCCCTTCCACGCCGTCTTTCGTGACGACGATCTCTCCACGTGACGTCTGGGCCCCGGCTGACAGCAATACGCCTTTCAGCGGTGCGCCCTCGAAGCGATCGCGAAATATGCCGGACCACCTAACGCGAAAGCCAGAGTTTGCGGGCCGCAGCGGTGAAACGCCAATACCGCGGGCGGTAAAGAGTTCGGTCCAGGCACCGTCTGGACCGAGCCTCGGCCAGCTGCCGCCTCCAAGCGCAAACACCGTCGCTTTGCTTCGAACGATTTCATGGCCGTTCGGATGATCGAATACGGGATCGCCGTCGGAATTCCAACCTTGCCAACGGTGGCGGAGCATTAGGCGCACACCCGACTCGCGCAGATGGGATAACCAGGCCCGAAGCAGCGGCGATGCCTTGAGTGATTTCGGAAATACCCGGCCGCTGCTCCCTACAAAAGTCGATTGCCCAAGATTGTCACACCACCGCCGCAGAGAATCCGGCGAGAAGTCTTCAATTGCCGCGCGCAATGCCGGCGCCGCCGAACCATAACGCTTGATGAAGTTTTCGAACGGTTCACTATGCGTGATGTTCAAGCCACCACGTCCCGCCATCAAGAATTTGCGCCCTGCCGAGGGCATGTGGTCATAAAGCGTGACGCGCGCGCCGCCCGCCGCCAAGGTCTCCGCAGCCATCAATCCTGCGGGGCCTGCACCTATGACGGCTACGTGAAATTCACTGCTTGCGATGGTCGGCATGGTGGCGTTATCGACCGGCAGCGCCGTCATGCCAAGCACATTTTGCGCATGACTAAAGACACATGACTGAAAGAGATAGGGCTAAAAGAAATGCGCCGTTCCGATGGAAGGCGCATTTCGTTCAGAAGGAAAAAGCTGCTTATACATTGCTGTTTTCAGGGCTTCTCCATGCAATCTTCCAGAAAAAACCAGCGCTTGTCGCCGAAAAGCCCTTGCGACCTCGCCTCTTTCTTGCATGCCGCCAGCTTAACTCTGTTTTGACTCCACTTAATGCGCAATTCATTCAGTCGTTCGCGCGTCATCTTCAGACGCGACGGGGCCGGTGCTGCCACCGGCGTTTGCGCCGAAGCGGTGACAAGCGTTCCGGTCATCATCAGGGCAGTTGCGAGACAAATTGCGGCGCGAAACATTAGCCGTTTCTCCTTGAGGCGGTTTGCATTGCCGATTTTTTGTAAAGGGAAATCAGGCGGCGAGAGAAACTCACCGCCTGATCTGTGCAGAGATCAGAAAATCCTGATCGCGTTCTTCAGCGTAACCCAGACGCCCCAAGCCAGCGGAATGCCCACAAAAGCCCAGAACAACAACGCTGACGCGTCGAGACCGCCCTTCCCGATACCGAAGGAGCCCGACGGAGTCGACGAGACGCTGCTGGCTGTCGCTGCCTGCAGCTTCGCGACTTCCTCTTTGCTCATGTACCATTTGGGGTCGACCGGCTTGATCATGTAGTTGCAGACCAATCCCGCAATCAACATGGAGCACAAGATATACATCGTGAAATTATAGAGTTGATCTCGCGCTACACCCGCCGAAAGCTGGGCTTCCCTAATGTAGTTCACGACCACTGGACCGATGATTCCGGCGGTAGACCACGCGGTCAACAACCGTCCGTGAATAGCACCCACGAACTGCGTTCCGAACATATCGGCAAGATATGCCGGAACTGTAGCGAACCCTCCGCCATACATCGACAGAATGATGCAAAACGCACCGACGAACAGCAGCTTCGAACCCATCGTCGCCGCCGTGGGAGCCAGAGCGTACAGGGCAATACCGAGCAAAAAGAAGGTGTAATAGGTGTTCTTGCGCCCAATGTAGTCGGATAACGAAGCCCAGAAAAACCGGCCGCCAATATTGAAGAGCGACAGCAACCCGGTGAACCCTGCAGCAATCGCAGCTATAGCGACCTTTTGCTCTCCGGTAAGAGCGTTGAACTTGATGTCGGGCAACCCGATCAACGAGCCTGCGAAAATTTCCTGAAGCATCGGCGATGCCATACCGATCACGCCAATGCCCGCCGAAACGTTTAGGCACAGAACTCCCCAGATCAACCAGAACTGGGGCGTTTTATGCGCGTCCTTGAGATGCACATGATGTTGCGTGATCATCGTGCGGTTCTCGCTCGGTGCGGTCCAACCGTCCGGCCGCCAGCCTGAGGGCGGTACGCGATATCGAAATGCACCGATCATCATAAAGAGGAAGTAGATGGCTCCCATCGCAAGGAACGTCTGCCATACCCCAACCGACGTTGCAGTTTTGAAATAATTCATCAGCAAATCCGCGAGAGGCGCACCGATCATCGCCCCGCCGCCGAAGCCCATGATCGCCATACCTGTCGCCATTCCGCGCCGGTCTGGAAACCATTTCACGAGTGTCGATACCGGTGAGATGTAACCGAGGCCAAGTCCGATACCTCCGATCACGCCAGACCCAAGCCATAAGATCCAGAGCTGATGCGTGTAGACGCCGATCGATCCTAAGACCAACCCGCCGCACCAGCACAACGCGGCCACGAAGCCCGCCTTGCGAGGCCCTGCCCGTTCCAGCCAGCCACCCCATAGAGCGGCGGAAACACCGAGAATGACGAAGAACAGCGTGTACATCCAACCCAGGCTGGCAACGCGCCAGTCGCAGGTTGTCGTGAATAACTCCTGCGCCAGCGACATGTCGGAACATGCCTTGGGCGAGGTCAGGCCGATCGCACGCGACAGAGGCAGCCAGAACACGCTGAAGCCGTAAGCCATTCCGATACAGAGATGAATGCAGAGGGCTGCGGGAGGCACGAGCCAGCGATTGAAACCCGCAGTTGCAATAATTCTTTCTCGATCGAGGATGCCGGCGGATCCGCCGGACAATGTCCCCGCGCTTTCGATGCTAGCCATGGTTTTCTCCCCCAATTTCAGCCAGCCTTATGTGGCCGGTCTGCCGTTTTGATTTATCTCGCTTCTGGTACCCTCAATGACATTGTCGCCAATATTCTTTCCGCGACGATCGCTTAGCGCGCGGACTTTCAGGCGACATCCGTCGAGGCTCCCGCCGTAATCCGATCAGAATGAGAAAATACCTCGAACCCATCCGACCGGGCAATTGCACAAAGGGTTATATTGGCGGCCTCCGCCATTCGGACCGCCAAGGCGGTTGGGGCGGACACCGAAACCAAAACAGAAGCACCAATCGCGGCGGTTTTTTGAACCATTTCAACTGAAACGCGGCTGGTAAGAAGAACCATGCCTTCTTGGGAGTAAGCGGATTTACGCGCCAGAGCACCGGCAAGCTTATCCAATGCATTATGCCTGCCGACATCTTCTCGCAGCGCAACAATACCTTTGTCGGGGTGCCAGAACGCTGCCGCATGAACGGCCCGGGTTTCGATGTTGAGTTTCTGAAGCGAGGGCAACGCCGACATCGCAGTCATGATTTGATGCGGCGACACATCGCGGCCGCGACCGACAATCGCCGCGGGCCGCACCGCTTCAGCGATCGAATCTCATTCCGCATAGTCCGCAACCAGTCGGTCCGGCGATATGACGCCTTCGCTCGCTCAAGCGCGACGCACGCGAAGGCTCGAGCCACATCCGCACGTCGATGCCATCGTCGAGAGGGACGATATCCATGGACACGATGTCGTCCTTTGTATCGACGACACCTTCCGACAGACTGAAGCCGATCGCGAAATCGGTTAAATCGGTGGGCGTTGCCATCATGACCGCGTAGGTGCCGCCATCGTAGGATAGCGCAATCGCCGTCTCTTCAGGAATCGCGCGATCGCCCTCGGTAAGGCCCCCGTTTTCGCGCCAGATTTTCCGGTGAGCGATATGAACGGGTTTTTTCAACGTTTACTCCCGGGCTTTGCTGAGCACGACGCGACGTGAGTTGGAGGATTGTTCATCGCAATCCTTTTTCCATCGCTCGGCCAAACGACGGCAGAGCCCGAACAAGATCTTATACTCCGAACAATTGATCGCCCAGTCGAAAAAATCGGCAATGGCTGGTTAGCCTGAGTGTCAGAGCTTAATACCCACGCGTGCAGCCGCCTGGGCGACGTACTTCTGGGTTTGCTGAAACGCACCTTCCAGAGCCTGGGCTTTCGACATATCCGCGATCTCGGCAAAACGTGCGGCAACCGCATCCGGAGTCCATTCCGTAGGCGGCAGATTGATCCCCTCGCTTTCGATAATCTTGATGACCGCAAACGATCCAGCACCCGCTCCCATGATCGTGCGGGTCGGCGCATCCTCGCTCAGCAAATAGAGCACACCTGGCGTAATCGACTCAGGCTTCATCAATTCGAGCGCTTGCGGCGGCAGGAGTTCTTCCGTCATGCGGGTTGCCGCGGTTGGGGAGATCGTGTTGACGCGGATGTTGGTCTTCCGGCCCTCTTCCGCCAGCACGTTCATCAAGCCTGCCATCGCCGCTTTGGCGGCGCCGTAATTGGCTTGACCGAAATTTCCAAACAATCCGGAGCTGGACGTCGTAATAACGATGCGGCCATAGTTACGCTCGCGCATCCCGTTCCATACAGCCTTGCAGCAGTTGAATGTCCCGGTCAGATGGACGTCGACCACCTTGTGGAAGTCTTCCGGCTCCATTTTGGCGAACGACTTGTCCCTGAGGATCCCGGCATTGGCGACCAATAGATCGACACTGCCCCATTTTGAGACTGCCTTTGCGACCGTCTCCTGAACCTGTTCGAAATTCGACACATCGGCACCATCGGCGATCGCTTCGCCTCCAGCCTTGCGAATTTCCTCAACCACCGCATCGGCTGGCCCCAGCGAGCCGCCGCTGCCGTCCCGCGCGCCACCAAAATCGTTAACGACGACCCGTGCGCCTCGCGCCGCGAGTCCGAGCGCATGCGCGCGCCCCAACCCGTTACCCGCACCGGTTACGATTGCAACACGCCCGTCAAACCTGATCGCCATGAAATTCAACCCTTTAAATGCAAATATTCAAGATTGGTCCGCGCACTTGCCTCGAATGGGGATTCCAGCCCACGCAACAAAACGGCATGTGCTTATAGAAGCCCCCTCAGGCAAAAAACAACAAACCAAGCCAGTCGGCGACCAGCGCGGGCTTTGTTTCACCTTCGATCTCGACGACCACATTCGTCCTCGACAACAATTCCTTTGGCGAGCGCGGTGTCGCCTCCACGAGCGTAAACCTGCCGCGAACGCGAGAACCGGAACGCACTGGAGAGATAAAACGCAATTTATCGAAACCGTAATTCACGCTCATCGCGGTGCCTTCGATCTTCGGCAAGACCTCATAGGCAAAAGCACTCAACAACGATACGCTGAGAAAGCCGTGAGCGATGGTTGCGCCGAAAGGTGTTTCGCGTGCTGCGCGAGCTGGATCGATATGGATGAATTGATGATCCGCCGTAACGTCCGCAAAATCGTCAATGCGCTTTTGATCGACAAGATGCCAGGACGATGCACCGATCTCCCGACCGACCAGCTTGAGATACTCATCACGTTCAATTGTCGTCATACAAACCCTCGGCCTCATCACGTTGTGCCGGCAGATTCCACGGATTGGCGGCTTTGTCCATTGCATCTTCTCCGGACATCAAGATTTTTCGAAGAAGCCACGTCACGGCCTTGATCGCCCCCGCTCGCGGTGGCTAAAGATTTGACGGATTGGCGGGCCGGCCCACATGTAACTCGGGGAAATCTTCCTCACGGAATTCCCGTCCGCGCATCGCGTTGTCGCGGTCACCATCGTGCTCCAACCGGCGAAGCTGGACACGCCGGATTTTGCCCGAGATCGTCTTGGGCAATTCGTTCACAAGCTCAATACGACGAATGCGCTTGAAAGGCGCCAACCGCGATTGAACAAACTTGAAAATCGACAGCGCCGTATCACGGGATGCTTCGATGTTGCCCGATAACAAGATGTAAGCTTTCGGAATTGCCAGACGGATCGGATCCGGCGACGGAACGACAGCGGCCTCCGCGACGGCATCGTGCTCAAGTAAAATGCTTTCCAGCTCGAACGGGCTGATCCGGTAGTCTGAAGATTTGAAGACATCGTCGGAGCGCCCGACAAATGTCAGATAGCCGTCATCGTCAAGAAACGCGACGTCACCCGTACGATAGAGATCGCCATCCGCTCCGCGCAACACGCCGTGTTCGTCCTGATATCCTTGCATCAAACCGGCGGGCCGCGTTTGACCGAGAACAAGGCTGATTTCGCCTTCCTTGGCTTGATGGCCGTCGACATCCACCACTTTGACTGCGTAGCCGGGCAACGGCCGGCCCATCGAACCGATTTTAACCGGCTGCCCCGGCGAGTTTCCCGCGAGCGCCGTCGTCTCGGTTTGACCGTAGCCGTCCCGGATCGTCAGCCCCCACGCCGCCTTAACCTGATCGATGACTTCCGGATTGAGGGGCTCGCCTGCTCCGCACAGTTCGCGCAGCGACATTTTGTATGACGTCAGCTTCTCCTGAATCAGCAGCCGCCACACGGTCGGCGGAGCGCATAGCGTCGTAACGCCGCAACGGGCAACGATCGATAGCAAGCCCTTCGCATCAAAACGCGGCTGATTGACTACGAAAACGGTCGCCCCCGCGTTCCACGGCGCGAAAAAGCAACTCCAGGCGTGCTTCGCCCAACCGGGCGACGAAATATTGAGATGAACATCCCCCGGCTGCAGGCCGATCCAGTACATGGTGGACAGCGCGCCTATTGGATAGCTGCGTTGGCTATGGAGCACGAGCTTTGGCTTCGCCGTAGTGCCTGACGTAAAATACAGCAGCATCGGATCATGCGGAGCGGTCTTGCCATCGGGCGCAAAGCTTTCCGGAAATGTTGCCGCCGTCTCGAAAGACTCCCACTTGCCCAGATCGTCCCGGCCTGCTGCAGAAGCTCCGACAACAACGCGCACCAAATCCCCGCCGGCCAATCCATCGAATTTCTGAACTTGATCAACCGATGCGACGACGGCCTTCGCCCGCCCCCGGTCAAGACGATCCCGCAACTCGTCCGGCGTCAACAGCGTCGTCGCGGGAATGATGACCAGACCAAGCTTGATGGCGGCCAGCATGGTTTCCCACAAAGGAACCACGTTGCCGAGCAACAGCAGCAAATGATCCCCGCGCTTGAGCCCACGGTGCCTCAGATAATTCGCAACCTGGTTCGACCGCCGCGACATGGTCTGAAAACTGAGCTTGGTCTCGGTTCCGGTCGTCGTATCCACAATCCACAGCGCCAGACGATCCTTGCTATCCGCGCCGCCGGCCAGGTCAGCATCAAACCAGTCCAGAGCCCAGTTGAAATCGGCGCCCTCGGGCCACGCGAATTCCGCAACCGCTTTGTCGTAGTTGGTTCGGTTTTCAAGCAGAAAGGCGCGCGCTTCCTGAAACGAGGGCATCGTCACGACTCACTGTTGCCCGGCGAGCGACCGCAGATGGCGAATAATGCCGGAGAAATCCATTCCACCGTTCCCCGACTTTTCGAAAGCATCATATATTTGCTCGGCATGTGCGCCGAGCGGTGTCGCGGCGCCCGATGCTTTCGCGGCATCCTGCGACAATCGCAAGTCTTTCAACATAAGAGCCGCGGCGAACCCCGGTTTGTAGTCATTGTTGGCCGGCGAAGCAGGAACGGGCCCCGGCACAGGACAATACGACGTCAGCGACCAACACTGCCCCGACGATGTCGAGGCGACGTCGAACAAGGCCTGGTGCGACAATCCCAGTTTTTCAGCCAGCGCAAACGCCTCGGAAACGCCGATCATCGATATACCAAGGATCATATTGTTACAGATTTTGGCGGCCTGACCGGCACCAGCTTCTCCGCAATGGACGATTTTCTTGCCCATCGCCTCCAGGATCGGTTTGGCCGCGCGAAATGCCTTGGCGTCGCCTCCCGCCATGAACGTCAATGTCCCGGCTTTGGCGCCGCCAACTCCTCCGGACACCGGCGCGTCGACCGAAGCCAGCGAGGATTTTGCGGCCAACGTGTGAGCCTGACGGGCGCTTTCGACATCAATGGTGGAGCAATCGATCACGACCGATCCCGCCGCCACCGAGGGCAAGACCTCTTTCCATACTGAGACGACATGCTTGCCGGCGGGCAGCATGGTGATCACACACTCGGCGCCCTTCACGCTTTCAATCGCCGATCCCGAAATTTCGATTCCGTCGGCTTTCGCCGCGTCACATGAGGCTTGCACAAGATCGAAGCCGATCACTTTGTGGCCTGCCTTGACCAGGTTGGCAGCCATCGGACCACCCATGTTGCCGAGACCAATAAATGCGACACGTGCCATGGCGTTTCCTCTGATTGTTGTTTTACACTCGCGCGAACTCTGATCGCGAAATCGAAACTGATCCTGTAAGATACGCTCAATCGGGGAAGGTCAATTCATCCTTCCCGCGCGGTGCGAAATACGCCTCGACAATCTGCGGCGTGACCTGTTCGATCCGGGTTGGAGACCAGACAGGATTGCGATCCTTGTCGACGATCGCGGCGCGGATGCCCTCGACGAAATCTTCACTGGCGAAAACCTCAAGCGCCGCGCGGTATTCGTGGACCAGCGCCTCTCTAAGCGACGTCAACCGCCGCGCCTGCCGGAGCAGTCTCAGAGTGACTTTGAGCCCCCGCGGAGATTTTTCGAGAATTATTTTCAGGGTATCCCGCGCAAAATCCGAACCTTCACGATCCAGCGCCGCAACGATGTCTTCCATCGTATCGTGGGAAAACAGCCGATCGATCGATTGCCGGTTTTCAGAGATCGGCCCGCCGGTAACCGGCGTTGCAAAACGAGCGATAACGGCATCCGCACCTTGATCGGTGATGTTGTAAGGTACCTGTGTCAGCGCGGCGCGCAGCGCCGGCCAATTCTCCGAAGGTACAAAGGCATCGGCAAGGCCAGCATAGACGGCGTCGGCGCCGTTTGCAGTTCGGCCGGTGAGCGCCATATAGGTCCCGACCTCACCAGGCGCATGCGACAACAGCCACGTGCCGCCGACGTCCGGAAAAAACCCAAGACTGACCTCCGGCATTCCGATGCGCGTCTTGTCGGTCACCACGCGATGACTGCCATGGCAGGCAAGACCGACGCCGCCTCCCATCACGATGCCGTCCATAAAGGCGACATAGGGCTTGGAATAGGATTCGATGCGTGCGTTGACGATATACTCCTCGCCCCAGAATATTTTTCCGAGATCGCCTCGAATGCGAGCACTGTCGTACAACCCGCGAATATCGCCGCCGGCACACAGGCCGCGCTCGCCCGCGCCCTCAAGCAAGATCAGTCCGACCGCGGGATCGGATTTAAACTCATCGAGCGCGGCATCGATCCCACGCACCATATCCAACGTGACGGCGTTGAGAGCCTTCGGCCGATTTAAACGCAGAACGCCCGCAGCCCCTTCGCGGCGGACGATCAAATCGCCTTCGGCAGCGGCAACAATGGCGCTCGCATTCATCGGCCAGACCCGATCAACTGACGCGCAACGATCAGCCGCATGATCTCGTTGGTGCCTTCGAGGATCTGGTGGACGCGTAGATCGCGCACAATCTTCTCTATCCCATATTCGGACAAATATCCGTATCCGCCGTGCAGCTGGAGAGCCTGATTTGCGACATTAAATCCGACGTCGGTTCCGAAGCGTTTCGCCATTGCACACAGCATTGTCGCATCGGCGGCCTTTCGATCCAATGCGGACGCCGCGCGCCAAAGAAAAGTTCGCGCCGCTTCCAGCTCGGTCGCCATGTCTGCCAGTCTAAACTGCAAAGCCTGAAATTCATCGAGCCGTTTACCGAACGCTTTTCGCTCTTTCATATACGCCAACGACTTGTCGAGCGCGGATTGAGCGCCGCCGAGTGAGCAGGCCGCTATGTTGAGGCGCCCGCCATCGAGGCCGGCCATCGCGATCTTGAAGCCCACGCCCTCTTCGCCCAGGCGATTGGCAACCGGCACGCGGGCATTCTCGAAAATAACCGCGCGTGTGGGCTGGGCATTCCAGCCCATTTTCCGTTCGTTCGCTCCAAACGAAACACCCGGCGTTCCATCCTCAATGACCAGGGTTGAAATCCCCCCCGCACCCTCGCCGCCCGTTCGCGCCATGACGACATAAAGATCGCCCTCACCCGCGCCAGAGATGAATTGCTTCTGGCCGTTGAGAACGTAATGGTCGCCGTCGCGCACCGCGCGCGTGCGCAACGCAGCTGCATCGGAGCCTGCTCCGGGCTCAGTCAGGCAATAACTGGCCGCGAGTTCCATCGTACAGAGCCGCGGCAACCATTTACGGCGCTGTTCGTCCGAGCCATAGGCGTCGATCATCCACGATGCCATGTTGTGGATTGAAATGAAGGCTGAGACGGTTGGACAGCCCTGCGCCAACGCTTCGAATATGAGTGCCGCGTCGAAACGCGTCATCGCCGATCCGCCGACATCGTCACGGATGTAGATGCCGCCCATCCCTAGCGCCGCAGCCTCACGCATGACATCGAGCGGGAAATGCTTGCGCTCATCCCACTGGATGGCATGCGGCGCGATTTTCTCCGCCGCAAAGTTGCGTGCCATGTCGCGGATTGCAACCTGATCGTCCGTGAGAGCGAACTGCATCGCGGGCTATCGCGGCTTAATTCATTGTCGGAATAACAAACTCCGCGCCGTCTTTGACGCCGGAAGGCCAACGCGAGGTTACCGTCTTGGTTTTTGTATAAAACCTGATGGAGTCCGGGCCATGCTGGTTGAGGTCGCCGAACCCGGAGCGTTTCCAGCCACCGAAGGTGTAATATGCGATGGGCACGGGGATCGGCACATTGATGCCGACCATTCCAACCTCAACCTTGGCGGCGAAATCACGGGCCGCATCGCCATCTCGCGTGAAGATTGCGACACCGTTGCCATACTCATGTTCGGACGGAAGCCTCAGCGCTTCGTTATAATCCTTCGCGCGCACCACGGAGAGGACCGGCCCGAAAATCTCTTCCTTGTAGATTTTCATTTCGGGACGGACGTCATCGAACAGACATCCTCCCATGTAAAACCCGTTCTCATAGCCTTGCATCTTGAAATTGCGGCCGTCGACGACGAGCCTCGCGCCCTCCTTGATGCCGGTTTCCACATAACCTTTCACGCGCTCAAGCGCGGCTTTGGTCACCAGCGGGCCGTAATCGGCGGTCGGATCGGTGCTCGGACCGATCTTCAGGCTTTCAACGCGCGGAATCAGTTTTTCCATGAGCTTGTCGGCTGTCGCCTTGCCAACGGGCACCGCGACGGAAATCGCCATGCAGCGCTCGCCAGCCGAACCATAACCGGCACCGATCAACGCATCGACCGTCTGGTCCATGTCGGCGTCGGGCATGATAATGGCGTGGTTCTTTGCCCCACCGAAACACTGCGCGCGCTTGCCGGTCGCCGCCGCGCGCTCATAGATATATTGGGCAATCGGAGACGAACCCACAAATCCCACCGCTCGAATATCGGGATCGTCGAGGATGGCGTCCACCGCCTCTTTGTCTCCGTTCACGACATTGAGAATACCTGCCGGCAAACCTGCTTCCATCATGAGTTCAGCGAGCATCATGGGTACGCCTGGGTCCCGCTCTGAGGGTTTGAGAACAAAGGCATTGCCGCAGGCAATGGCCGGCGCGAACTTCCACATCGGGATCATGGCGGGGAAGTTAAAAGGCGTAATGCCCGCCACGACGCCAAGCGGCTGGCGCATCGAATAGATATCGATGCCCGGTCCCGCGCCTTCGGTGTATTCGCCTTTCATCAGGTGCGGGATGCCGCAGGCAAACTCGACGACTTCGAGGCCACGCTGGATGTCGCCTTTTGCGTCGGGAACCGTCTTGCCATGCTCGCGCGCAAGAAGATCAGCAAGCTTGTCGTAATCGCGCTGGACCAGTTCCAGAAATTTCATCATGACGCGCGCGCGACGCTGCGGATTGGTCGAGCCCCAGGCCGGCTGCGCCGTCTTGGCATTCAGGATGGCCTCTCGCACCTCGGCTTTCGAAGCCAGCGCCACATGCGCCTGTACATCGCCGGTCATGGGTTCGAAAACATCGGCAAAGCGACCCGACTGTCCCTTGACTTCCCGGCCGCCCACAAAGTGCCCGATCGAACGCATGGTATCCTCCTGAACCTACTTAAGCTTTTTTGACCTGCATTTTATGACATTCAAATGCAATATATTGCAGGATAGATGCGCGAAAATGCAGGATCAAGTCAACGACGTTGATCAACGTAAGATGCTGTCGGCACCGCCGAGGTAAAGCGCAGCCGAAAAGGCGCGATTTACCCAAGCCGTGGGGATGGCCGACTTGTGCGACGGTCGATCTGCCGAAGCCGCATGGCTTCATCTATGCCGCGCTGAACAACGACGCCCCCTCCGGCGAGCAGTTAAGCTGTCACCACAAACGCAAAGCACGGCAAGACACTCCGGAGGTTGTGCAGGCGCGCGCTGATCGCAACCCGGACAAGATGCGCGAACGGCGCCACGCCGTGGAGCGTCCCTTCGGTACGATCACGAGCTATGTGAGCAACATTTCGAGATGAAATCCTCAAGCATGTCGAAACCGAAATGGCTGTGCTCGTTTGGGGCTTGAAACTGGTATCCGCATTCTGGCGTCGGCGGATTGCAGGTGCGGCCCGAGCATAGCCCGGCCTCCCAAATCGATCGATCACGCCTGAAAACCAAGCACCCGTATTTCTACTGGGCTTCGACGCAACTTCGACAGTTGTCGCAAAAAACCGATGCGATCACAGGCTTAAACAAAGCGATCTGGCGGTCAGTTACCAAAGTTTTCATCGATGCTCACTTATGCTGATCAAATCAAAGTGTCCGGATACCGCCTGTCCCCGTCACTCGAAAGAAGCGCGGGCTTAGTGTCCTGTCCACCCAAGAGGCATAAAACATGAATTCGATTTATGGCACAGGGGTCATTCGAGAGCTGGTGCGCGGCAGCGATCGACTGGTGCATCGAACCAGACAAGCGCTCGCATCGCTTCGTCCGATGATAGTGGACGCCATTGTCATATCCTTTTTTGGCGTCATCATTTTCATTGTCGAATACTACTTCGATCTTGCACCACTACTTTTTCAGTTCGGGCTGGATCATGAAGATTGGGAGATCGATAATTTGATCTTCATGGTTTTCACCCTGAGCGTGGGATTTGCGATCTTTAGCTATCGACGCGTGAAGGAACTGGCAATTGAAATGACGGCCCGCCGCAGCGCCGAATTGGAGGCGATGAAGCTCGCGCGGCATGATCCTTTGACGGGGCTTCCCAACCGACGTTTTTTTATCGAAATGCTTCGTGACGTCCTCCTGACGACAACGACTAACTCGCGGTCGGCAGTGCTTATGCTTGATCTCGATGGCTTCAAATCGATCAACGATGCCTATGGTCACGCGGTTGGAGATCAGGCTCTGGTCGAGTTTTCTCAACGAATTTCTGCAATTATGCTGGCAGGTGCGGTGTTGATCCGTGTCGGCGGAGACGAATTTGCAATCATCATCCCGGATACCGTGTCTCTCGACGATCCAGCCGTGCTGGCGCGACGCATCGTTGCAGCCGTCGCTGAACCCTTTCTGATTAATCATATCCCCGCATCAATTGGTGTCGGAATTGGAATAGCGATAGCGCCATCGGACGGCATGGAGCCGGAATTGCTCGTGCAACGAGCCGACCGGGCGCTCTATCGTGCCAAGGCGGAGGGCCGTTCCTGTATCCGCTTTTTCGAACCCGAGATGGATGCCCACGTCGAACGCCGTATAGCTATGGAGACTGAGCTACGCGCCGCGGTCGCAGCCAAAATTATTGTCCCCTACTATCAGGCCGTAGTCGAGCTGAAGAGTAAGCGCGTGGTTGGTTTCGAAGCACTGGCGCGCTGGAAAAACGATAAATTGGAGTGGGTCGCGCCTGACGTGTTCATCACCGCAGCCGAAGAAATCGGTATTATCAGCGAACTCGGCGACCAACTGTTACGCCAAGCGTGTCTCGACGCCTGCTCTTGGCCACCTGACCTAACGCTCGCTTTCAACATCTCAGCCGTTCAGTTGCGCGATCCAGCCCTCGGCTTGCGCATCCTTGCGATCCTGGGTGATACCGGCCTCAACCCGAGAAGGCTTGAGCTCGAAATTACCGAGACCGCGCTCGTCGATAATATCAAGGTCGCACAAAACATTACAAGTCAACTGCGTCAGGCGGGTGTGCGCATCGCGCTCGACGATTTCGGCACCGGTTATGCGACGCTCAGCCAGCTCCTTTCCCTCAAACTGGATCGGATCAAGATTGATCGCAGCTTCGTTGATCGTCTCGGCAAGGACGTGGAAAGCACAACCATAGTTCGTGCCGTGCTTGGACTGGCCGGCGGATTTGAGCTTGAGACAACCGCCGAAGGCATCGAGAATGAAGAGCAGCTCGCGGCCTTAAGTGCCGACGGCTGCCAGGAGGGACAAGGCTATCTATTCAGCAAAGCGGTGCCGGCAAGCGAAGTTCAGAGCCTGCTTAATGGCGGTCACCTGGAAACAAAGGCCATTGCATAGCGCGAACATTCGTAGTCGTTCATGCCCGCAGAAGATATTGCCAGGATTAAACGCGTGCCCTGTCGGACGTCAGCCGTTTGGGAGAACGTGGCCGCGATGGGCGTTTCGCTCCACTTTCTCGCGTAGCCAATCTGCCCGCGTCGAGAATCTCCTGAGAGAAAGCGCCGTTTCCAGCCACACGCGCCAAAATCAGGGTTCCCACCAGCGTCGCGACCGTGGAAATCGCTCTCTCCCGCGCAGCGGGCTCACTGATTGCCGGCATCTGGTCAGCGAACAGCGTTATCATTTCGTCCAGCTTGTTGGCGAAAACTTGCCGGGTTTTCCTGCCCGCCCGCGCGATTTCGGGAGCGAGCGCGGATAACGCGCAGCCGCGTCCGGGTCCATCGCGATGCTGTTCGGTCAAGTAGGTGTCGATCAAGGTCGTCAACCGCTCGTCACCAGGTTTGCTCTCAACCAGTTTTCTCCAGCGATCGGTCGTCTGGTCCATAGCATAGGCGATTGCCTCGATAAGGAGATCTTCCCGTGAATCAAAATGCGCATAAAATCCGCCATGCGTCAGCCCGGCCTCTTTCATCAAATCGGCGACGCCTATCCCATGCGCGCCCTTTTCCCGGAGCTGCGACGATGCGCGCTTCACGATTTTCGCATGGGTTTCGGCCTTGTGATCCTTGGAATATCGCATGCATAATCCTGAAGATGACTGTAATCATATAATCACCGACACTAGCACACACTTTGGACGATGAGGACAAGTTCATGGATATCATCAATGAATTTTGCGGGGCTGCGAAAGACGCGCGCGGCATCGCCTATCTGACGATCCGCAACGCCGGCAGCTTGAATATCCTCGATACGCCTGCAATTACCGGCGTTCGCGCCGGATTTGAACAACTCGCGCAAGACAATGGAATTCGAGCCCTTGTTTTTCGTGCCGAGAGCGAAAAAGCCTTCATTGGAGGCGCCGACATTAAGGAGATGTCCCGCCTCGATCAGACCTCGGCGGAGCGGTTCATCACCGGCCTCGCAGGCCTGTGCGAAGCTGTCCGGGAATTCCCGGTGCCGGTGATCGCCCGCATCCCTGGTTGGTGCCTTGGGGGCGGTCTCGAGGTTGCAGCCGCTTGCGATTTCCGCATCGCGGCGCCGACAGCGAAGTTCGCTATGCCAGAGGTCAAGGTCGGTATTCCATCTGTTATACATGCCGCGCTTCTGCCGCGCCTGATCGGGATCGGTCGAGCACGCTGGCTGGTCATGACGGGCGCGACCATAGACGCCCCCACCGCTCGCGACTGGGGCTTCGTCGATGTCGTATCCAGCGAACCGGGGACGGATTCCCTGGATTCCGCGATCGAGGCGACGCTCGGCACGCTGCTCGAATGCGGGCATGAGGCGCTCAAGGCACAAAAAATTCTCTGCCGCCAGTGGGACGAACTCCCACTTCAGGATTGCATCCGCAACAGCGTCAAGATCTTCGGCAAAGCCTTCCAGACGGGTGAACCGCAAGAGCTGATGCAGTCGTTTCTCAACCGCAAAAAACAGTCCGGCGGATAGTTCGCGGCGAGCAGAGCAAGTCCGAGATCGCTTCCGTTTTTGGTTAAATCACCGTCGCGCTCTATTGTTTTACTTTGACGCGTTTTCTTAACGCTAACCGATATCCACTTCGCTGGAAAACGCTCTAGAGCTGGCTGGCGAGGATGATCGACCACGCGAAATCAGTCAGATGATGCAGCGCCTGGTCAATTCCAATCAGCCACCAGAACCATCGGTGATCCGGGCCGATTTCGAAGGTCGACACGCAAAATCCCTTGGCGCGGTCGATGATGAAGTGAACGACAAAATCGGCCACGACGAGAAGCCAAAACTTCGGCGCCAACGGCAGAATGACGAGCGCCGCTACAACGGCGTGGATCAGGCAATGGACCGTCAGCGGCAGAAGCCAGCCGGTCTTGCTGTCCTTGCCGAGTGCAATCCATGAATTTTGCAAAAAGAAGTCCGCGATGACGTGCTTTACCGTCAAAAGCAGCATCCACATAACCAACGGGCCAACGACCAGCGAGGCTGACCAATGAGGAAGTGTCATCATGCCTCCGAGCCTGTTGGCGTAAAACAATTTGCGAATGCCCGCCGATAAAACGGCACCTGTCTGTCGCTGTTTGACCGTAGGGTTGGATGAATCTTACGCGGCATGAGAGAGCCCCGATTTAATTTTCAGAATTTCTTCCCTCACCCTTTGTCCCGAAGGATCAGCGACCGCAGTATCGCGGACCCGCGCCAGCTTCTCTCCCAGATCTGCCAGCGCCAGTTGACCGTCAAAGGTCGGCTTTACAAGGCCGTCGATCATCAAATTCCAATTTGCAAGCGCGCATTTGTACGCCAGACCATGGCCGGATAACAACGTGGCGCTCCTGACGATTTCCCGAGCCGATGAAGGCTGGATCGTGAGCGCGCGGTCGATCATATGCAGCCACCTCTCGACGAGAGGTCTTTCTTGCGAATAGCGCACCGATTGCGGCCTCAAGCGCCTCATGGACGCGAACGCGTGCGCCGCAAGCCTGCCCCGCCAGGTCCGGACCGTCATGGACATCGCGATCGTGGCGTCCGTCCAGCCAAACACCGTCAATGCCTGGATCAATGGCCCGGCAACCGATGGCGGGCACATCGACACGATTTCTCTCAGCGTCGGCTTGACGGGCTTGCTGCGGTCAGCCCTTGCCTCTGTACTCAGTGCTCGCTCTCGATCCGGATCAGGCGCGGCTGCCTCCCCCAAGACCCGTTGCGCGTGCCAGATCAGGTCCTCATAAGCCATTCGTGGCGCGAGCAGCCTTGCGATGTCACCCAGCATCGGCGTATCGACGCCGTTTCGGTGTACAAAACGCCCAAGCCGACTCATATAGAGGCGGGCAAATTCAGCATCCTGATATTCCGTCAGCAGCTTGACGTTCTCGCCAACAGTCGATGCGACATCCGGCGGCAGACCGTCGGGCACCAGAGGCACCCTGCGATCGTCATCGCCGAGACCGTAGGCGATCAACAGACGAATGAACCTTGGCAGCTTCATTGACGGGTTGCCTGTTCAAGCATTGCCCGAAACGGCCGGCACCGCCGCCTGAGCAGATTTCCCCATCGCCCTCGCTTCGAGCCGGCCCAGATTTTCGAACAAGCGCGCACTCACCAGCCGCAGAAAGTAAAATCCGAATGCCGGATTCTGAACATAGAGCTCTTCGACCTGCCGGTAGCTGACACTGAGAACGACCCCATCCTCAAGGCACTCCAGCGTTTGTGTTCGCGTATTGGAGGGCGACAACATTCCCATCTCGCCGGTAATGATACCGACCGGAAGATCAAATCCCATCTCCACCAACCGATACCGGCCGCTGACGATATAGAACATCTCCTCGGCCTTCTCGTCCTTGTAAAAGAGCACCTCGCCTGCCTTGCACTGACGCTCGGTCATAAAGGGCTTCAGCCAGTTCATCGACAAGTCGCTGTTGACCGATTTTTTGACGTCGCGCACGAGCTGCAGCATCTGATGTAAGCGGTAGGCGTTCAAAGGAAGCAAGACACCGTGCAGCAAGGCGGTGGCATAGGCGTGCGTCGGCAGAGAATACGCAATCAGGACCACGTTTGTGATGATTCCGAAAATGCGCAACGGGATCATCGTTCGCATCGTGTACGTCGCGACAACGAAGATCGAGGTAAAAATGCCGGCGGCGTTATGTGCGACGTCTGAGAATTCCATGACAGCCAACCTGATAATGTTCGGACGACGAAATCGTGATCTTTTCGGGGCTGTCTCCGCTGACGCAATCGCAAAGCGCGATCCTGCGGAGATGGCGCCGATCAACGGACAATATAACCCGCGGCTGTCCCGCGCCGCCACACATTCCGGTGCAAAGCCGCTTGCACACTGCATCTTGAACCGGTCACACGCCCCCCGTATACGGCACGCATGCGCCCGTCAGACCTGTCCTTCGACAGCCGTTGACTGATTTTCACCGGGCAGGCATTTTAACGCCGAAGCTGCGAAGACGGCGAAGATTCAGGATATTATCGCAAAAAGGCGTCGCCCGACTTGTCCCAGCAACCCAGGCTTTCAAAGCTGATATCCCATACCAAAAGCGGCGCCACGAGCCGACGGCCAACCGTGACGACTCGCGCCGTTCTCGCGCTCGGCGTCGTTGCTCTGCTCATCGTGACGATCAAGCCTGTTTATGCGGTCGGGCACATCTGGATCGAGCTGGTTCTCTGGGGGTGCCTGGCGTTTTTCATATGGGAATGGGCTGCCCGCCTGAGCTATGTGCGCAGCAAAAGAAGCGTTCTGCACTATCTGCTTTCCGCCGGCGGGATGGTCGACACGGCCTCGGCGCTGGCAATCCCCACCGCGCTGGCGTTCGGGGTGAGTTCGACGTCCGCGTGGCTTTTCGGAGCAGTGTGGCTCTTAAAGCTGGCACCCGAAATGTCCGGGCTTCGCCAGTTGGGACGGGTGATGATCCGGGAGGCCGGCCCTCTGGCCAGCGTGCTGGCCATTTTCCTCCTCGTCCTGTTCGTTGCTTCAACGATCGTGCACGTACTTGAACGTGACGGACAACCCGACGCATTCGGCAGCCTCCCTGCAACCCTGTGGTGGGCGGTCGCGACGTTGACCACCACAGGCTATGGCGACGTCGTCCCTCACACGGCGCTGGGCCGGATCGTCGCCGCGGTCGTGATGATTTGCGGGGTGGGTATCTTCGGATTATGGACCGGTATTCTCGCGACCGGATTTGCTGCCGAGAACCGGCGGCACAACTTCATCAAGACCTGGGAATACGTCAGCAAAGTCCCATTCTTCAGCCAGTTGGGACCGGCAGCGATCACCGATGTCACGCAGATGCTGCGGCGGCTCGATCTGCCGCCCAAGATCACGATCATTCGCAAAGGCACGATCGGCGATTGCATGTATTTCATCGCTTCCGGTGAGGTTGAAGTCGAACTCCCGGACAAACGAATCCGCCTCGGCGAAGGCGCCTTTTTCGGCGAACTGGCTTTGCTGGGAGACAGCATCAGGACTGCAAACGTCGTAACCAAGCAACTGTCGACTTTGCTGGTGCTCGACACGGTCGAATTCAGGATGCTGACGGCACGTCATCCGGAACTTTCAAAAGCGATCGACGCAGAGGCGACACGGCGTAAGCTGGAAAACGAGGGAGCCGCTAAAGCTCCTTGATGCCCTGCCCTGGCTTGGAGATGGCCATGACCCTTGAGGATTTTACAAGCCTGCTCGAAAAAATGACGCGTGCGGCCGAGGCCGCCGACGGGCATCGTTTTGCAAGTTGTTTCACGGACGATGCAATCTATCACGACTACATCTACGGACCTCATCAGGGCCGTGCCGAGATCGCGCACATGCTGGAGGATCTGTTTCGACGCGATGCCGGCGACGATTACCGCTGGGAAATGTTCGACCCGGTTTTCGACGGCACTAACGCGTACGCATGGTCGCTATCGAGCTTCACGTCGCTTGTCCCCCAGTTCAAGGGAAAATTTGTGGTCATTGACGGCATGAGCCGGTTCGTTTTGCGGGATGGACTGATTTCCGAATACCGCGAATCGGTCAATGGAGGCGTGGCCATGGCACAACTGGGTGTCGAGCCCGAGCGAATGTCCAAAGTGATGAATCGATGGGCGGGATGGCTCAAGGAGCGCCCTGAAACCGTCAACTATCTGGCGCGCCCGAAACGTCAGTAAGTGCTGGTCCGATTTGAAGCGCGGCTTTTTGCTTTTTAACTTCGAGAAGCTCATGACGATGTTAGACGCCGGGAGAAATATGCTGTTGTTCGCCCGCCAGCCGTTCCGCAGCCACCGCCCGGATGAAGCCATCGCGCTGTTGCAATCGCTGCCAGTAAGATGCGACGGCGGGACCGAAATTTTTCGACAGCTCAAGCCGTTGGGCGAATAGCAGAGCATATCCCACGGATATATCGGCCACGGTGAACCGATCGCCGCACAGCGTTTGTTTTCCCGAAAGCGCGGCCTCGATGCCACGCAACCGGCCCGCAAACCATTTCGTGTAATCTTCCGCCACTTGCGAATTGCGACGCTCAGGCGATTTAAGCCTGGAATATCGGTACACCACGGCTTGCGGAAACGTGAGCGTGGCTTCCCCGAAATGCAGCCAATTCAGGAATGCACCGTAGTCCGGTTCGTCAACACCGATGGCGAGCGATGTCGGCCCGTAACGTGTGGCGAGGTACTGGCAAATGGCTGCGGATTTAGTCATTCGCGTCTCGCCATCCAGCATCAGCGGAATCGTGCCCAGTGGATTGATCGCCATATATTCCTTCGCATAAACACGCGGAGGAAATGGCAGCATCTTGAGATCATAGGGAAGCCCCATTTCCTCCAGCGTCCAGAGGACGCGAAAAGAGCGTGCGGCGGCACAATGGTAGAGCGTGATCATGCTAGCTGCCTTTCTTCTGAGACATGCCCGGCAGCGTTCCCATCATCTTGCAGATGATTGTGAGCATTACCTCGTCGGCGCCCCCAGCGATGGAGGTCAACCGACGATCACGATAGGCCCGGCTGACCGGCGTTTCGTTCATGAAGCCCATACCGCCCCAATACTGTAAACAGCCATCTGTCACGAGGCGGCCGATGCGGCCTGCCTTGAGTTTCGCCATCGAAGCAAGCCGCGTGACGTCCTCCCCCGCAATCAGCGCTTCCGCTGCGCGGTACGTCAGCGCACGGAGCATTTCGACCTCCGTCTGCAATTCGGCAAGTTTGAAATGGACCGTCTGGTTGTCCAGAATGCTTTGCCCGAACGCCTTTCGTGACCGCGCATACTCGATTGTCTCATTGATTGTGCGTTCGTGGGCCTTCAGGCATGCGGCGGCAGCCCACAATCGCTCCTCCTGAAATTGCAACATTTGATAGGTGAAGCCGCGCCCCTCCTCCCCGATCCGGTTGCGCTTAGGGACGCGAACGTTGTCAAAAAAGATTTGCGCCGTATCTGACGCCCGCATGCCCAGCTTGTCGAGCTTGCGGGCGATCTGGACACCTTTCGTCTTCATCGGAACGATGATCAGGGATTTGTTACGGTGTCTCGATTTATCTCCGGTATTTGCCAGTAGACAAATCCAGTCGGCCTGCGTGCCATTGGTGATCCACATTTTGCCGCCGTTGATGACGTAGTCGTCGCCATCGGATCGCGCAGACGTTTTGATCGCGGCGACGTCGGATCCGGCTTCAGGCTCCGATACTCCGATGCAGGACACCATGTCGCCTGCAATTGCGGGCGCAAGAAACTCCTTCCGCAGCTCGTCGGAGCCGAACCGCGCCAAGGCCGGCGTCGCCATATCGGTTTGTACCCCAACCGACATCGGCACCGATGCACTCCTGATATTGCCGAGCTCCTCCGCCATCATCAGCGCGAAACTGTAGTCCAGCCCTTGCCCGCCATATTCGACAGGTTTGGTCAGCCCAAGAAAACCAAGATCACCGAGTTTTTTGAAGACATCGTGAGCGGGATAGATTCCGGCCTCTTCCCATTCGTCGATATAAGGATTGATCTCTGTCTCGATCAATTTTTGCAGAATACGGCGTGCTTGATCGTGTTCGGCAGTGAATAACATGATCTTTTCCTCCCACTCCGGCCCGGACCGAAGCCTCACAGGGCTTTTTGCCCCTTGTTCGTATCATTCCGCTATGCGGCATATGCGGCCATAATGGAAAACAGCTTTAGGGAATTTTGCTTGTCTGCCGTCGACAATGCAACACGCAACACGATCCCGTTCGGGAAAACGAATCCTCCTGAGGCCTCGACCGAACGGCTTTCACACAATAACATCATGAGGCAACCACCCGGCTGTCGTCGGCATCGCCACTGCAATTGAGAAGTTGAATGATCGATCTCTATTACTGGCCTACTCCGAATGGGTGGAAGATCACCATCATGCTGGAGGAGTGCGGCCTGCCCTACAAAGTCATCCCGGTTGCGATCGGACGCGGCGATCAGTTCAAGCCGGAATTTCAGGCCCTCAATCCCAACGGCCGGATGCCCGCCATCGTCGACCACGAACCGCTCGGTGGCGGCGACCCGCTGGCGATATTCGAGAGCGGCGCGATCCTGCTTTATCTGGCCGAAAAGACCTCACGTTTTATGCCAAAGGACATCAAGGGCCGCTATCGTGTCACCCAGTGGCTGATGTGGCAAATGGGCGGCCTCGGACCGATGCTGGGCCAGAACGGCCATTTCGCGCTTTATGCACCCGAGAAGATCCCATACGCGATCGATCGTTATTCGCGCGAGACCAAACGTCTTTACGAAGTCATGGATGGAGAACTCGGCCGCACGGGAGACTGCTTGGCCGGAGCGTATTCCATCGCGGACATGGCATGTTTTCCATGGATTATGACGCACAAGGCGCAAGGCTTGACACTCGACGACTATCCCAACGTCAAGCGTTGGTATGCCACTCTTCGCGCGCGCGAGGCGCTGCAGCGGGGCCTTGCCGTCGGGAAGGACTGGCGAGCGCCACAAATGGACGATGAGGCAAAACGTGTTCTATTCGGACAACCGGGTAAATAATTTGAATGGGTCCGTTGCGGCACCGCTGCTATCCTGACCGGCATGTTTGCCGATCCTTTTTAACTGAGCCACCCCATTTTACTGAGCGACCAAACGCGGTTGTTTGACTTGAAACACGCACGTCCCACATTCCGGCAATAAAACAAGGCAAGTCCCGATGGAATTTTTTTTCGACTGCTCGAGCCCCTGGACCTATCTAGCCTTTCACAACATCCAGCCACTCGCGGCCGAGTTCAAACAGACCATCGTTTGGCGCCCGATCCTGGTTGGCGGCATATTTAACAGCATCAACCCCAGCGTCTACGCATCTCGCGAACATCCCGTTCCCGCCAAACAACGATACATGGCCAAGGATCTGCAAGACTGGGCCCGCTCAGCGGGTCTGAGAATAAAAATGCCGCCCACCGTTTTCCCGGTCAACAGCGTCAAGGCCATGCGAGGCTGCATTTTTCTTGAATCCCAGGGAAAGCTTGTCGATTTCGCACGCGCGGCATTCGAGGCTTATTGGGGCGACGACAAGGATATTTCGCAAGACAGTGTCCTGGCCGAGATCTGCAAAAAGATTGGCGTGGACAGCGAAGAATTTTTCGCCGGCATCGCATCACCGGCAATCAAGGAAACATTGAAGAACAATACCGACGAAGTCATTCGCCGCGGCGGTTTCGGATCGCCGACCATTTTTCTTGACGGCAGCGACATGTATTTCGGAAACGATCGTTTGCCGTTGATACGCGAGGCTTTGGAACGACGCTCCGCACGCTGAATCCGCACGTCAATTCACGCCGCGGTCTCTGCCCTTCCAGAATGGCTCCCGGAGCTGCCTGCGCAAGATCTTGCCGGTGCCGTTGCGCGGCAACGCCTCGATGAAATCGACCGATTTTGGAGTTTTGAACGCGGCAATTCGCGAGCGCGCCCAGGCAATGATGTCCTCGGCCGAAACCTCGGCATCCTTTTTCCTGACGACGACCGCCTTGACCGCCTCACCCCACTTTTCGTCGGGAATGCCGATGACGGCCACCTCGGCCACGGCCGGATGGCCAAATATCGCGCTTTCCACTTCGGCGGGATATACATTCTCGCCGCCCGAGATGATCATGTCCTTGATCCGGTCCTGAATATAAACGTATCCGTCCTCGTCCATGTAACCGGCGTCGCCCGTACGCAGCCAATTATCTCGAGACAGGGTTTTCTCGGTGGCATCGGCTAACCGCCAATAGCCCGCCATGTTGGCGAGCGAACGCGTTGCGATTTCACCGGTTTGGCCTGGAGGCAGTCGATTGCCCTCCGGATCGAGAATGGCGATTTCCGCACCAAGCATCGCCTTGCCTGCCGACTTCATTCGCGGCGAGCCATCCAGGGCGTGATCCTCCGGAGGCAAGACGACGATCGTGCCCGTCGTCTCGGTCATGCCGTACATCTGAACAAATCCGCATTTGAAAACCTCGATGCATTCCTTCAGCAAGTCTGTGGGAATGGGCGACGCGCCATACAACAGGTATTTCAGACTGGAATAATCGACCTGCCTGGCACGCGGATGACGAACCATGAACTGCATCGCAGCGGGCACAAGAAACAATTTGCTGATGCGATCTTTTTCAAAGAAATCGAAAATTTGACCAGGATCGAATTCACGGGCCACGACAATTTTCGCGCCGTGGTAGATTGAGTAAATCCCCCATCCAGACCCACCGATGTGGAAGACCGGCATCGCCAGAAGCGCCACGTCTTTCTCGCTCCATCGATCCCATTCGGGGGTATCTCCATATTTGCCGGCATCCCTCAGAGCGAGAAAATTCCGGTGCGACAACATCGCCCCTTTCGGATTCCCGGTGGTGCCTGACGTGTAAAGCTGCATCGCAATCGTATTTTCATCGATTGCCAAATTGGGCGGGTGGTCCGGCTGCGAATTCCGCCAAGCAACAAAGCTCGGCACCTCGGCGCTTTCGCCTTCCATTGCCACGATCAAACGCAACGCTGGATTTTCGGCGGCGAGCTGATGAGCTGCGGCAGCGAACTCCGCACCGAAAAACAGCGCCGGCGCTTCCGAGTCCTGAATAATATAGGCGACCTCAGGTAAGGCGAGACGCCAATTAACGGGCGCAAGGACGATGCCGGCCTTCATTGCTCCGATAAGCAGTTCAAAATAGTGATCGCTGTTCTTGCCGTAGTAAGCGATGCGCGTACCCGGCTTGAACCCGGCAGCGATCAGGCCGTTCGCCACCTGATTGGCATGACGATTGAATTGGGCGAAAGTCGTATCGCGACCTTCGAAATGGAACGCGAAGCGATCACCGCGTGTCTGCGCATTGTATTCAATCAAGTCGGGAATTGTTTTCGCACTGGAAGTCGCCATGCGTCTCGTTCTCCCCGGTCCGTGCGCAACAAACTGGTTTCGAGGCGGTCACATCGATGGCAAACGCGGAAACCTCAGCTCGACGCATCCCGCGACTTATTTGCCGCGTGGCTTCATTCACCGTTCTCAGGAAATGATAAGCCGGCAAGCCTGTCAAGCAGCAGCTTGCAATTGCCGTTGATCAGTCAAACTTGCATGATCGCACCAACGCACCAATCCGTCGTCTCATCGAAGAGTATGTTGCAGTGGCGAAATCAAATCCTGAAGCTCCGGCGGATCGCATCCCGGTCATCGTCGGTATCGGAGAAATAACAGACCGGCCGGAGGACCCTGCAAAAGGGCTCGAGCCATTGGCGCTGATGGTCGAGGCGCTGGGTCAAGCAGAGCAGGACGCCGGTGCGGAGCTGTTAGCTCGGCTCGATTCCCTCGACGTGGTCAATTTTGTCAGTTGGCGTTACGCCGACCCTTCCGGGCAGCTCTGCCGGCGCCTCGGCGTATCCCCGAGCCGCGCCGTTTACGGCCCTGTCGGCGGAGAAAGCCCAGTCCGCTACCTGCATGAGGCAGCCCTGCGCATCGCTCAAGGCGAGAGCACGATCGCCGCAATATGCGGAGCCGAGGCTCAAAGCTCGGTCGCCAGAGCGGCAAAGGCGGGTATCGATCTGCCTTGGACCCCCTTCGCACACAATGCCCCCGCACCTGTTCGTGGCACGAATTTTCAGCACCCACTCTCGGTCGCGCTCGGAGTCGCCAAGCCTATTACCGTGTATCCGTTTTATGATGCGGCAACTGCCGCGAAGTGGCACCAGTCGCCTCGCGAGGCGTTGGCCGAATCGGGTGATCTGTGGGCTCGCTTTGCCTCGACGGCCGCGATTAATCCGTATGCTTGGTTGAAGCGCGCGGTATCGCCCGGTGAAATCGTAACTCCATCGGCCGAAAACAGGCTGATCGCGTGGCCATACACCAAGTTGATGGTTGCCAATCCCACGGTCAATCAGGCAGCAGCCGTGCTGGTGACGAGTCTGGCGACAGCGCGCGCCGCTGGAATCGCCGAAGAGAAAATGGTTCACGTCTGGGACGGAGCCTGGGCGAACGAACCGCGCGATTATCTGCAGCGCGAGCAGTATTGGCGCAGCGATGCACAGGATGCGGTTCTCGAAAAAGCTGTCGATATCGCCGGCGGGAGCAGCGAGGCTTTCGACGTTCTCGAGCTCTATAGTTGCTTCCCGTGCGTTCCGAAAATGGCTCGCCGAACGCTTGGCCTGAGTGGCAATCTGCAGCCCACCGTCACCGGCGGCCTCACCTTCTTCGGCGCTCCGCTCAATAACTACATGACACATGCGGCATGCGCGATGGTGCGGCGTCTACGCAGCGGCGCCCAAACCGGGTTGCTGTATGGACAAGGTGAATTTGTTACCAAGCACCACGCCCTTGTCTTGTCTTCGCAGCAATCGCCTCACCCGCTCTCTCGGGATAACAGCGTCCAGTCGGAAGCCGACCGGCGCCGCGGACCGGTGCCGAATCTCCTTACTGAAGCGAGCGGCCCAGCCAGCGTCGAGACTTTCACGGTCATCTACGATCGCAAAGGCATGGTTGAGCACGGTGTAGTCATCCTGCGAACGCTGGACGGGTCCAGAACGCTGGCGCGCGTCCCGGCAAGTGACACGCGCACGATCGAAAGACTAACCAGCCTCGATCAAAGCCCGATCGGCGAAGCCGGCGAAATCAGCAAGGCGCAGGACGGAATTCTGGAATGGCGCATGGCGGGGTGAATTGATTTTTCCCAAGCAGAGGCGTTCAGCTCTTGACCGCGCCCGCCGTGAGACCCGACACCATATAACGCTTGAAGACATAATAGATCACAACGGGTGGCAGCGAATAGATCAGCCCGGTCGCCATCAAAAGCTCCCACGGGGAATCGTCAGCCGCCAGGAAATTACCCAACGCCACCCCGAGCGTTACATCGGTGTCCCTTGATAGCAGAAGAAATGCGTAAAGATATTCATTCCAGGCCAGCAGCAATGCATATGTTCCGACCGCAACGAGCGACGGCACCATCAACGGCAGATAGACCAGCCGGAACAGCTGCCACGGCGATGCGCCATCCATAATTGCCGCCTCATCGAGTTCATAAGGCAGTTTGTCGGACGCCTGCTTCAGCACCCAGATCGCATAAGGAGACGCGAGCGTGACCATGGCGAGTATCATCGACCAATGGGTATTCAGAAGACCATAATTACCCATGGTTCTGTACATTGGAACGGCAAGGAACGCAGCTGGAATAAAATACGTAAACAGCGCAAGATTCATGACCGCTGGTCCGCCACGGATTTTCAACCTGCTGATTGCGAAGGCGGCAAACGTCGCAATGACGAGCGTGATCACACCCGTTGCGCAGGCGATGACAAGAGAATTCCAGAACTGCAGCCAAAAATGATGCAGATAGAAATGCTTTTGGCCGAATACGATTGAAAAATTATTCAATGTCGGCTGCTGTGGCCACAGCGCACCCGACATCGCGCTGTCTTTGGCGGAAAAGGCGAAGAGCATCATGTGATAGATCGGCGCCATCGTCCATAACAGCACTGGAATCCCGATCAGAAGCAGCTTTGCTTCGGTCGCGATCGACTTCCCGAGCGCTTGTCGCGAGAGTGCTGTCATTTGGCCAACCGCTTCATCATGAAATAAATCAGCGGCACGACCAGCGGCATGGCACAGACGACAGCTGCCACGGACATTTCCACCTGGTCGAGCCTCAGATATCGCAGACCAAGGGTTGCCAGCACGTGGGTCAAATCCGCCGGGCCGCCCCCCGTCAAAAGATAAACACTGTTGAAATCGCCCAGCGACCACAAAGTCGAGAGGATCAGGCATGTCAGCCAAAGCGTGCGCAGTGACGGCCATGTCACGAAACGAAACTTCTGAATGGTCGTAGCGCCGTCGACATCCGCGGCTTCGTAGAGATCGTCCGGTATGGCAAGCCGCGCCGCAACGAGGATAAGGGTCCAAAACGGCAGTGACTTCCAGATATGCACCACCATCGCCAATGACAGTGCCAGCGTCGGATTATTCAGCCAATTCGGTCCGTCGTCGCCGGTCAGCGCGAAAATCGCATGATTGATAATGCCCCACTCCGGGTTCAGCATGAAGCGAATGGACAGGATGGTGGTGATCGACGGCACAGCCCACGGCAAAATGAAAATCAGCGCCAGGATCCTGATCCACCAACGGTCCTGCACGAAAAAATCAGAAAGGAACAGCGCCACGATCATCTTGAGCGTGATGCCAACGCCAAGAAATATCAGCGTATTGATCACGGTCCGCAGGAAAATCGGATCAGCCGCAAGCCTGGCATAGCTCGCAGGATTGCGCGCAAGCCAGAGCCCATAGCACACCGGGTAAAGCACAAAGACCAAAAACACGATGATGTAGGGGGCAACCATCATCAACCCAAGCCGCTCCGCAGGCGTTACACGCCAAGCACGAAGCTTGTGAGCCGTCCCATCGAGATCCACCGGCGATGCCAGCACCGACATAGCTGCACCTTTGTGCGTGGTTAGATTCGCATATTCTTCACGTTGTGTGCTTCAGGTCGCCGCCTAGTTCTGAAGATGAGGCACGTCTTGCCTCATCGTCCAAGCTCTCTCCGGTACACAACCATCAACCTCACAAATCCCTACATATTCGACGTAGGCCCATAAGCTCGCCGAATATTCTCAGGCTCAATTTGCGATCGCCTTGATGCGCGATATCATTTCGTCGACTGCCTTGTCCGCTGGAACCTTTTCGTTGACGACGCGATTCATTGCGACAGCCCAAACGTTCTCATTGTTGACGATGGTGAACTTGTAATTTTTAGTGAATTCGAACGTCACGGTTCCCGACTTGAACTGATTGTAAACCGACTTTCGATGAGGGTCGGCCTGCCAGAACGGCCTCTCCTGCCCTGACTTCGTCACGGGAAACCAACGGCCGAGAGAGCCTTCGACGTACGGGGTCAAATTTTCATCCTGCAGCAGAAAGGCGACAAACTGCTTCGCAAGCGCTTTGTTTTTTGCACCTGAAAACACCACGCCGGTTTTGATCGCAGCGCGATAGACCATTTTCGAGCCGTCCGGCTTATTGGGAAATCCAGCCGTGGCAATCAGCTCTTCATAGTTCTTTTTGGCTTGCGCCCGTTGCTCGGCAGTGAGGGATTCGTTGTTACTATCGTCGAGCCACTTTCCTGCAATCGAGATTGTCGCATTGTGCGTCAAGACGATCGAACGATTATGGAAGGCAACGTTGTTGTCAGGGTCTTTCCAGCTCGTCGCCGAAGGCGGTGCACAACCTTTGATCGCGGGCATGACATAGCTTGTCAGCGCTTTGATCAATCCTTCGCGGACTTTGGGGTCGTCGACCAGCAATTTGCCGTTATCGTCGACAAGCTTGACGTTGTAGGCATCCATGAACGTCAGGAACGAATAAAATGAGTCGCTCGAATCCACTCCCATCGGAGGGCCGATGCCGTAGATCCGCTGGCCGGTCGCCTTGCGAACCGCGGGCTGAACTTTTTCGCACCAGAAATTCCAGTAATCGTCCCATCCTTCCGGGATGTCGGATACCTTGATGTCAGCCTTCTCCAGCATATCCTTCCAGTAGTTGATATGCATGGTCTGCTGTTTCAGAGGGAATGCGTAGTAAGCCCGCGCATTGGTTTTGCCGTTCAATAGAAACGTCGTCTCGAGGGTATTGGGCGCGAAACTGTTCTTGAGAGGCGTCAAGACATCGGAGATATCTTCAAGCTTGCCGTCGAAAGCCCATTTTCCGGTAACCTGAAAATCGTACACGTCGGCATAAGCGACATCCGGTGGGGTGCCGGAGTCGAGCGCAGCGACGGTCTTGGGAATCATATCCTGAACCGGGTACTGCGACAGCTCGATCTTGTTTCCGGTCTTCTCCTCGAAGGCCTTGATGGCTTTGTTCAGCGCGTCATCTTCGGCTTTGTAAAATCCCTTGACCCACCAGACCGTCAAGGTTTCCGCAGACGCCGGAGCCACAACCGATAGCCAAAGGACCGCAGCGCCGACTGACAAGAATGACCGCATTATCTTCCTCCCTCAGGAATGTCCGTTTTCGGACTCGTGATTATTGATTACTGGCCATCATACATCTGCACGAAGGATTGTCGATGGACCGTCTGACGACTGCGTGCCACCTTTTGGCGCAGGCTTCGCCTGCGTACGCGCTTAAGAAAATGCCGCTAACGCTTTTTCAGGCACGGGCCAGTTTGTTAAAGGGCCGCGCCATGTTTCGAACAGCTTGGCTATCTGCAGAACTTTCAGATCGGCAAAGCGCGGCCCGACGATTTGCAGCCCGATCGGCATGCCGTCGCGCGAAAACCCGCAGTTGATGGACGCTGCCGGATTTTCCGCCATGTTCCACGGCACCGTGAAAGCGATGTGTTCAAACGGGCGCTGCGGATCGTTAAGCGGCGACGCCCATTCCGCCGGAAACGTAACAACCGGCGATGTCGGCGAGAGGACAAGATCGACCGTGCTGAAAAGCTGCGCCGCCGCCTTGCGCATTTCATTGGTTTGACCGTACCCTCGCAAGGCATCCGTGCCCGGGATGCACGCACCCTTCTCGGCCCACTGCAAAATGTAGGGCAGGATCTTCGCGCGACGCGACGGCTCGTAAGCCTCAAGATCGGACCACAAACGCGCACGCCAGAACTGATCGAGGCCGGCGAGCATCGCGGGGGTGAGAATCGGGCCGACGTCATCGACCACCGCTCCCGCCTCTTCAAATATACGCGCCGCTTTCACCACCGCGTCGCGGGCATCGCGCTCGACTTCAATTCCGCAGCCCGCATCCAGCATAAGACCGATGCGCAAACCCTTCACGTCGATGTTCAGATCGAACCAGTCGATATCGGCAGGCGGAAGACTTGTGGCATCGCGCCAGTCAGGCCGCGAAATCGTGGCCATCATCAATGCGCTGTCGTCCACGGTTCTGGTCATCGGGCCCGCCACCCGGCCCAGATAAAATGGATCGACAGGAACGCGTCCATGGCTTGGTTTAAGGCCGAAAAGGCCACACCACGCGGCGGGCAGCCGGATCGACCCTCCGATGTCCGTACCGACATGAAGCGGACCATATCCCGCGGCACCTGCCGCACCCGCACCCGAACTTGATCCCCCCGGGTTCTTCGTAATGTCCCACGGATTGCGCGTGAGCGGATGAAAACTGGAAAGACCGGACGAGAGCATGCCGTAATCCGGGCACGTCGTCTTGGCGAAGATGATCGCGCCGGCTTCACGCAAGCGCGCCGCACTGGGCGCATCGGCGGTCGCAGGCACAAGCTCAGTGGCCGCGGATCCCAACGGAACAGGATCGCCTTTGGTTGCGATGATCTCTTTGACGCTGACAGGTATGCCGTCAAGCGGCCCCGTGGGCGTATTTTTCATCCAGCGCTGTGTCGACGCTTCTGCCGCCGCTCTCGCGCCGTCTGGATCGTATCGATAAAGCGCCTGGATGGCGGGTTCCCATGCCGCGATGCGGCGTTCCAGCCACGCGACATATTCGGACGGCGATAACGACTTTTTTCTGAAAAGTGCCAGCAGATCGACAGCGTTGAGGTCGCTCAGATTTGTCATCGTCGCATCCCGGCATATGAATTATTGCCGGTTTTTGACGAACGACCGGCGACCCTGTCGGAAGAGATGAAGCATCATGACGGGCGGATGGGCCACGATCAACCCGAACAATCAAGTCTCGCGCCAGTTGAGCGGTTTTTCAACATGGCAAAACAAACCCGCCTCCTTCGCGAGGAGACGGGTTCGCTTGTGATCGAAATTGCTTATTACGAGCCGAGCGCGACCGGCCGGAATGCCTGGACCAGTTGCTGATCGATCTTTTCGCCCATGCGTTCCATGGTGGCAAAGGCGACCTCTCTCGTGAGGTCAGAATCGTGAGCCCCCTGCTCGACCATCGTGGAAAATATATCCACGATGGAAATGATACGCACGATGTCGGAGATCTCTCCCTTGCGCAACTGATCGGGATATCCCGAGCCGTCGAGCAATTCGTGATGGTGCAAGACGACGTCCATCATTTCGCGCGGAAAGCTTGCCTGAATTGAAAGCGCGTCGAAACCTCGGCGCGTGTGCTCGCGATAGACTTCCTCTTCCGCAGCGGTCAGGGCACCAACTTTGTTCAAGATGGTGATCGGAATGAACGCCTTGCCCACATCGTGAATCAAACCGGCACGCGCCAATCTGCGTTGATCCTCTTCGCGCATGCCAAGCTGCTGCCCGAATGCGACAGCAAATCCGGTCACGAGAAGGCAATGCCGGTAGCTCTTGTTGTGATGGCGGCTGACAGCGAGAACCCATTCCTTCAAGGTTGAGTGCTTCAGCGCTTTTAGAATTCTGGTTTCCTGCTGCATCAAATCGTCTGGCGAAAGCGGAACGCCCGCGCGCAACTTTTCGAACACCCTGACCAGAACCGCGTGCGCTGCGGCAACACCTTTGGCCAAAGCCTCCCGGCCGGCGCTGGTGCTTTCCTTTTCGGATGTTTCCGCGAACGAAGCCGTCAGACGACGCAAAACCGCCTGCGCATCGAATGGGCGCTGAATAGTATCGGTTGCGCCCAGCGCCCATGCCTGGGTCGATTCATGATGCAGCGTATCGGCGAGCACGAACAAGCGCGGCATCGCCTGATAGGCTTTGCCGACCAGCTTGCGGCGGATGCGTTGAACGCTTTCCGTCGATCGAAGATCGATATCGACGACGACACCGGAAAGACTTTTAGCCGGATGATCCGGCATTTCCGACGTTGAAATGACGTCGATTTTGCCGAGCACCGACAAAATCTGCGCGAGTTCTTTGCTATGATCAGCCCGATCGGAGGCCAGAAGTAAATTCCTTCGGCCAAGCGATCCATCTACCAACGACATCCGTAATCCTCAAAACTAATCAACTTCGTTGATGAGGATTAAACAGTAAAAACGGTTCCCGGAGCTTAAGGGGTATAATTAACGGTTTCGGTTCTTCACTCTTAAAAACTTAAGTATTTCGCCGTAACCCGCTCATCGGCAATGCATGACTGGTTTCCGCACAACTGTAGTGAATCAACTTTTTCCGTCCGGGCCGGCAGAGGCTGTTGGAGCAGGCTTGCGGGAAGCAGCTCCGGCAATGCGGACCTGGTCGTTATCTGCAAGCCCGTCCGGCGGCGTTACGATCACTCTGTCGTCCGCAGCAAGACCGGAAGCGATTTCAATTTCGCGACCGAGGTCGCGTGCGATCGTCACTTTTTTGAAGATGACCCTGTCGTTCGCGCCCACGGTCGCAACACGCAAACCACTTTGGTCGAATATCAGCGCGCTGGCAGGGATATGAAGTGGTTGAACATCCTGCGACAGATCGAGACGCACATTGCCGTAGCTGCCCGGCAATAATTCGCCCCGCTCATTTTCGACGCCGAGCTGCATCCGCGTCGTACCCGAACCTACGTCGATGGATTGTGACGACGACTCGACGACAGCAGCAAAAGTACGATCAGGATACTCCGGAACGGAAATCGACGCTTTGGTTCCGATCTTGATCGCCGGCCCGTAAGTTTGCGGCACGTTGACGTAGACGCGCAGCTTAAGAGTATTCGAAATCACGAACATCGGGGGGCCACCGCTGCCCGCATTGATCAATGCACCAACGTCGGTATCTCGCGCAGTCACGATACCATCGAACGGGGCAGTCAGACGCTTATACGAGGCCAGCGCTTCCAGGCGATCGACGTTTGCCTGACCGGACTTCACCATGGCATTTTTGCTGTTGAGGTCCGCGGTGCGCTCGTCAACGTCCTGCTGAGAGGCAAAATTCTGAGTCAACAAGGTCTGGCGGCGTTTCAAAGTAGCTTCCGAAAGCTTCGCGGATGCTTGCGCGTTTAATAGATCAGCGCGAACTTGCAGCAACTGTTGATCCAGATCAGGCGCTTCGATCTCAGCCAGCAAATCTCCAGCCTTTACGCGCGCGCCGATATCAACCTTCCAGTCTTTTACATATCCGCTGACCCTCGCAAAAATCGGAGCGCGAAAATAGGCTTCAAGCCGCCCTGGAAGATTCAAGACGGGTGAGAGAACCTTTGTGCCTGGCAACGCGACCGCAACCGTGGGAATTGAATTTGCTTCGGTCCACTCGCGCAGGTGTGCATCACCTCTTTCGCGAGCAACGATACCGGTCACAACGACGACCACGACCGCAACGCCAGCTAATACGCCAAAAATACCGAGTTTCCTGCGACTGATCGCGGGCCCGGTTCGGTCAGTGGGCATGAGGCGTCTCCATTGGCGCATCAAGCGATGCATATCTTTTCCGGTGCACGAGGCTGAACACCACGGGCACGAACATCAGGGTTGCGATTGTAGCAAAGATCAGGCCGCCGATCACGGCCCGGCCCAGCGGAGCATTCTGCTCGCCGCCCTCCCCGAGCCCAAGCGCCATCGGCGTCATACCGATAATCATGGCCAGCGCCGTCATCAAAACCGGACGAAATCGCACAAACCCGGCATCCAGCGCCGCCGCGGTCGGATCGCCCAGCGCATCGAGACGCTCGCGGGCAAAGCTGATAACGAGCACGCTGTTTGCCGTTGCGACGCCCATGCACATGATTGCGCCGGTCAACGCTGGAACCGACAACGTTGTTTGCGTCGTAAACAGCATCCACACAATTCCAGCCAGCGCGGCGGGAAGCGCAGTAATGATAACGAAGGGATCCGACCAAGACTGGAAATTGACGACGATCAACAGATAGATCAACAGGATCGCGCCCAAAAGACCAAACAACAGTCCGGCAAAGGCGCTGTTCATGGTCTTCACCTGCCCCAGCAGCACGACGGAGCTTCCTTTCGGAACGTCCTTCGAGGTCTCGCCAATGACTTGTTGGACATCGGCTGCGACAGCGCCCAGATCGCGCCCCTGCGGCGTCGCATAGATCTGGACCATGGACTGAATATTGTATTGCGAAACCACGGCGTTCGACGCAGAGCGCGTGATGCTGGCGATGCCACCCAAGATGGGAAGTGAACCAATACCCGCGGCTGTGATAGGAAGCGTCTGCAAAGCATCCAGTGAATCGATCTGGTATTGAGGCGTCTGCATGACGATGGGATACGAGATGCCGTTATCCGGATTAAGCCAGTAGGTCGGCGCCACCTGTGAACTGCCCGCGAGATTGACGACAAGGCTGTTCGTCACGTCGCGCTCGGTCAGGCCGATAAATTGGGCACGGGTACGGTCGACATCGACATTAAAGGTCGGATTGCTCTGCGATTGCTGGATGCGCGCGTCGGCAATCCCTGGAATGTGCCGAATGCGGCTCAATATCTGATTGGCATAAGCGAAATTTCCGCCAAGGTTTGCGCCCCTGATTTGCAGGTCAATCGGCGCCGGTGCGCCGAAATTGAGAATCTGGCTGACGATATCGGCGGGAAGGAAAGCGAACGTTGTTCCGGCAAACGCGCGTGGCAACTCTTCACGAAGCACGCGCACGTATTCCGCGGTCGGGCGATGATCTTCTTTCAATTTGATCTGGATATCGCCATCCTGCGCACCGATCACACCTGTGTTGTTGTAGGTCATGTTGATGCCGCTGATCGGCATCCCGATATTGTCCACGATCGTATCAAGCTGATCGACAGGGATGATCCTGCGTATCGCCTTTTGAATCTCCGCAAACTGAGAGGCGCTTTCCTCCACGCGTGTGCCGACCTGGGTCCGGGCATGCATCAGGATTTGCCCGGTATCGACCGCCGGAAAGAAATTCCTGCCTAAAAACGGCGTGAGCAGGAACGACGCCCCGATAAAGGCAAGAAAGCCCGCGACGAACACGCCGCGATGCACCAGAACGAGTTCGAGCAATCCGCGGTATCCGGCGCGAAAACTCTCGAAACCCGCTTCAAAGCCTCGTTGGAATTTCACGACTGGGTTGCGCGATGGCGCGACATGCTCGCTCTCTGGGGCATGAGCATGCAAAAGATATTTCGCCATCGTCGGCACCAGCGTGCGCGACAGTATGAAGGAACAAATCATCGCGAACATCACCGCTTCCGCCATGGGCACAAACAGGAAGCGCGCGACCCCTTCCAAAAAGAACATCGGCACGAACACGATACAAATACACAGCAGCGAAACGAAGGCCGGCGCCACGATCTGGCGTGCGCCATCCATGATCGAGGTCTCGACGTCCTTGCCGTGTTCGAGATGCCAATTGATGTTTTCGATCGTCACGGTGGCGTCGTCGACAAGGATACCGACGGCGAGCGCCAGCCCTCCGAGCGTCATGATATTGAGCGTCTCTCCAATCGCAGCCAGCGCGATGATCGATCCGAGAATGGCCAGAGGGATCGATGTGGCAATGATCAATGTGGATCGCCAGCTTCCGAGGAACAGCAGGATCATGATGCTGGTCAGCGCGGCGGCGATGGCCCCTTCCACCGCCACTCCCGTAATGGCCCCGCGCACGAACACCGATTGGTCACTCAAAAGCGTGATCTTGAGTTGCTCCGGAAGCGTATCCTTCATCTGCACCAGCATCTGCTTGATGCCGGCGATGATCGCGAGCGTCGAGGCAGAGCCATTCTTCAGCACCTGCAACAGCGCGGAGCGATTGCCCTCCACATGAACGATGTTGGTCTGCGGCGGGTTCCCGTCGCGGACCTGCGCGACATCGCGCAGATACACCATGGCGCCATTCACCGTCTTGATAGGCAGGCTGCCAAGATCCTCGAGCTTTGCCGGAGCGTTATTAAGCTGGATCGTATATTCGAAGCTGCCAATTTTTTGAGTGCCGACGGGCGTAATGAGATTCTGCGCGGCAAGTGTATTCGCCACATCCTGCCCGGACAGCCCTCTCGCCTGCATGGCGGACGAATCAAGGTCGATCTGAACCTGGCGGGTTTTTCCTCCGAACGGGTAAGGAATGGCGGCGCCAGGAATGGTCACCAACGGCGACCGCACGACGTTGATGGCCAGATCACCGAGATTCTGTTCCGTCAGTCCCTCGCCCGCCAGCGCAACCTGCAGAATTGGAACGGTCGCCGCGCTGTAGTTCAAAATCAAAGGCGGCGTTGCACCCGGCGGCATTTGCTTGATCAAGGTTTGCGAAATCGCAGTGACCTGAGCGTTTGCCGTGCGAATATCGACAGTCGGCTGAAAGAAGATCTTGATGATGCCGAAGCCGTTGTATGAGTTGGCTTCGATGTGCTCGATATCGTTGACCGTCGTTGTCAGCGCGCGTTGAAAGGGTGTCGTGATGCGTCCCGACATCTGGTCGGGCGGCAAGCCGGTGTACTGCCAGACCACGCCGATGACCGGAATGCGAATCTCGGGGAAGATATCGGTCGGCGTACGCAATGCCGCCAACGGGCCAACGATCAGGATCAAAAGCGCCAGAACGACAAATGTATAAGGGCGGGTCAGCGCGATACGGACAAGACCTATCATCGACTTAACATTCCTCGATCCGCGGAGCGCGACCGTCTTGCGATTTAAGGAAATCGGGTGGAGCCGATATAACAGATAAGGGGCCGGCTTCGCAACGACGTCCCGAAAAAGTGAAGTAAAATGAAATAGATGCCTCAACCTCAGAGACAGGTTTTCCCCCGACTGCAACGATGATAAAGCTCCGGACATGAGCTATGCCGTCGCGACACTTTACCAGTTTCTCCCGCTTCCCGATTATCGCGAGCTTCGCGAGCCGTTGCGTGCGTTTTGCGCGGAACTCAACATCAAGGGCTCGCTTCTGCTCGCCCATGAAGGGATAAACGGCACCGTGGGCGGAGAACCCGCCGCAATCGAAGCATTTGTCGCGCAACTTCGCGACGGAGCTGTGTTCGGCGGCCGTCTCGATCGCCTGGAACTGAAACTGTCGACGGCATCAAATATGCCTTTCCGCCGGCTGAAAATTCGCCTGAAGAAAGAAATCGTGACATTGGGGGATGCAACGACGGATCCCACGCGCAGGACCGGGACCTACGTCGAAGCCACCGAGTGGAACAGCTTGCTGGCCGAGCCCGACGTGCTGCTGATCGATACACGCAATGCGTTTGAAGTTGCATTGGGGACCTTCGACGGCGCGATCGACCCGAAAATTTCACGCTTCAGCGAATTTCGTGAATTCGTGCACACATCGCTCGACCCCGGCAAACACAAGAAGGTCGCGATGTTCTGCACCGGCGGAATACGGTGCGAGAAAGCCAGCTCCTACATGCTGTCGCACGGCTTCGATGAAGTTTATCACCTCAAGGGCGGCATCTTGAAATATCTTGAAGATGTTCCGGAATCTGAAAGCCGCTGGCGCGGCGACTGCTTCGTCTTCGATCAGCGCGTTGCTCTTGGGCACGGACTTATAGAGCGCGCTCCATCCGCGCCTGACGCATGCGAGCCACACGATGAATGAAGCAATCAGCAATCGCCTTGACGCTCTTGAAATTCGTCTCGCCTATCAAGACGAGATCATTGAGACGTTGAACAAGACCGTGACGGCTCAATGGACACAGATTGATGCCCTCAAGCGAGACATCGCACGCCTGAACGATCGCGTGCAGGAAGCGGAAACCCGCGCCCCCTTGCCCGCCCAGCAGGAACCGCCGCCGCCCCATTATTGAGGACTGGTATCGGCCCAGAAACAACAGCGCTGGTGGTTCCTTCCGGCGAGACTAAACCGCGACTTTCCGATGATAGATCGGTCCGCCGTGGGAAAGCCGTTCCGCAGCTTCGATGATGGCATTCGTATCGATGCCGTAATGCGCATAGAGATCGTCGATCGTGCCGGTTTGCCCAAACCGGTCGACGCCGAGCGCTTCAATGCGATGACCATAAACTCCACCCAACCACGCAAGTGTCGCCGGGTGACCGTCAATCACAGATACAATTCCACAGTGGCGGGGCAACGGCGCAAGCAGACGTTCAATGTGGCTAAGGCTCGGTACCGCGCCGTTACGATGCTGGCGACGCGCGGCTGACCAGCCACTATAGAGACGATCGGCAGAGGTCACCGCGAGCAAGCCGATATCGCGACGGCCTTCTCCTAAAAAACCTGTCGCCGCGATGGCCTCCGGCGCGACCGTGCCCGTGCAAGCGACGACAATCTCTGCATTCGGTCCCGGCTTGCGCAGCCAATACGCTCCTTGCGTGATATCTGCTTCCAATTCCGAGGTCATCTGGCGCTGAGGCTGCTCGATCGTGCGCGTGGACAGCCGCAGGTAAACCGACCCACCTTCCTCTTCGGTCGAATCCGGTTCCTCGCCTCCCTCTTTTTGCATGTGCTGGAATCCCCAGCGCATGATGGCGGCAAGTTCGTCGACGAATGCCGGCTCGAAGGATGCCAGCCCCGGTTGTGCTATGCCGATCAGGGGCGTCGCTATCGACTGATGAGCGCCACCTTCAGGTGCAAGGGAAATCCCCGACGGCGTGGCCGCCACCATGAAGCGCGCATCCTGGTAGCACGCGTAGTTGAGCGCATCGAGACCTCGCTGAATAAAAGGATCATAGAGTGTGCCGATCGGCAACAGGCGCTCTCCGTTGATCGAGTGCGAAAGACCGAGCGCCGACAGCAGGATGAACAGATTCATCTCGGCGATGCCAAGCTCGATATGCTGACCCTTCGGGGAAAAATCCCAGGTGAATGTCGATGGAATTTTTTCCTTGCGATAAAGGTCGACCTGCTCCGCGTTCGCAAACAAGCCGCGCCGGTTGACCCATCCTCCAAGATTGGTGGACACCGTTACATCCGGTGACGTCGTTACGATACGTTCGGCGAGTTGCGTATCGCTTCGTGCCAATTCACTGAGCACCAAACCAAATCCCTGCTGCGTCGACATATGCCCGGCCGGCGTATACTGCAGCCTTTCGGACACCGCGATCTTAGGCGCCTGCAATCGCCGCCTGCCTTCGCGCGCAAACGCGACATTCGACAAGAACTCTTGCAATTCTGCAGGTGCAACATCGAGACCTTCGAATTTGTCCCACTCATGCCCGGCGCGAATTTTCTGGGCACTGCGCCAGGTTTCCATCTGGCTGACGGTCATCAAGCCGGCGTGGTTGTCCTTGTGGCCCTGAAATGGCAGGCCAATACCCTTGATGGTGTAGGCAATAAAACAAACCGGACGTTCATGATCAATCGCTTCGAAGGCATCCACAAGCGCCTCGACATCATGACCGCCGAGGTTCGACATCAACGCAAGCAATTCGCTATCCGAACGCCTTTCGATAAGATTTGAAACTTGTCCCTGATCGCCGATATCGTCCATCAAGCGCTTGCGAAATGCCGCGCCACCTTGAAACGACAGCGCCGCATAAACCTGATTTGGGCATTCATCGATCCATTTACGTAACGCTTCGCCGCCTGGCTCGGCGAACGCCTGCCGCATCAATTTTCCATATTTGATGATGACGACGTCCCAGCGGAAATTCCGGAACATGACCTCGAACTTTTCCCACAATCCTTCGCGGACTACGGCGTCGAGACTCTGGCGATTATAATCGACAACCCACCACGTGTTGCGTAGCCCCTGCTTCCAGCCTTCAAGCAGGGCTTCGAAGATATTACCCTCGTCCATCTCTGCGTCGCCAACCAACGCAATCATGCGGCCCTCGGCACGGCCTTTCATCCAACCATGCGCGGTGACGTAGGATTGCACCAGCGACGAGAAGATCGTTTGCGCCACTCCGAGCCCCACTGAGCCGGTGGAAAAATCCACGTCGTCGACGTCCTTGGTGCGCGAGGGATAAGATTGAGCGCCCTTCAAGCCGCGAAAATTTTCGAGCTTTTCGCGAGTTTGATAGCCCAGCAAATACTGGATGGCATGAAACACCGGGCTTGCATGCGGCTTGACCGCGACGCGGTCCTCCGGTTTCAAAACCGAAAAATACAGTGCGGACATGATGGCGGCCAGCGACGCTGATGACGCCTGGTGTCCTCCGACTTTCAAACCATCGACGTTCGGACGAATGTGGTTGGCGTTGTGGATGGTCCACGACGACAACCACAACACCTTCTTGGTCAGCGCCGACAAGATCTCGATACGCGAAGGGGCATTCGACATGACGATCCGTCCAAATTGGAAGGCCGTATCCTAACAACGAAGTCGAGCCTTAAATTCCCAAATTATCTCCCCGCAGGTCAAATTATTGGTATAAACAACACGATATAAGTATCTTTTTGATGGTTTTTCCCAATGATCGCCCTCGATGCAATCGATCGCAAAATCCTGACGATTCTCCAGTCGGACAGCCGCGTAACCATGCAAAATTTGGCGGAACAGGTCGGTTTGTCGATCTCACCGTGTCACCGGCGCGTCAAGTTGCTTGAGGAGCGAGGCGTCATTACCGGCTATATCGCGACCGTCGACCAGAAATCGCTGGGGCTTCCCGTCAGCGTCTTTATCTCCATCAAGCTGGAACGCCAGAAAGAAGATGATCTTGAGCGTTTCGCGAAAGCGATCGCCGGATGGGACGAAGTGCTCGAGTGTTACTTGATGACAGGAAACCGCGACTATCTGTTGCGCGTGGTTGCGGCGGATCTTGCTTCTTATGAATCATTTCTGAAAAACAAGCTCACCCGACTGGATGGGATTGCCTCGATTGAATTGAGCTTTGCACTCAGCCAGGTCAAATATTCAATCGCACTTCCGGTATGAGGCATCCTATATCCGAGTGAGGTCGGATGCGACAGATTCACAAAATCGCTATTTGGCAGAAGCCGCCAGCGGCATCGACAGCAAAACTATCACGGGCCTGTTTGTTTTGTTTTTCAGGGCACGCGCCTCGTTCGGCGCAATGCGGCATGAATCGAACGGCGCCAGAACGGTCTCGCCGTCGGGTGTCTCGACCGTCAACTCACCCTCGATCACAAAATAGATTTTTTCGATCGGCGACGCATCGAGCGATGTGTGGCCGCCTGGGAGAATTTGCGACATTCCAAGCCACAAAGTATCGGAAGGTCCTGCCTCGCGCCCCTGGAGACGCAGGCAGCGCATATCGTGGTGCTCTGGCGGAAAATACGCCGGCGCTTCTCCAAAACGGGTGACATGCATCGTTTATCCTGCCGGTCTAAGAATGACACGGTCGCGGGACGATCCAATTACGGCCGTGTAAGCTCTCTTTGCATCGTCCAGCGAGTAGATCGCATCTTTTGAAATTGGAAATGGTCTGAGGTGGCCGCTTTCAAAACCGGCTGACATCTCGCGCAAAATCTCTCCGCTCGCGACCGATGAGAAGGCCAGCGTATCGATCCCGACATAAGTGTGCCGGCCGCGGTAGAATTCCAGAATATTGAACTGGACGATTTTATCGACAGCGGCGATCAGGATCTGCCGTCCCGCCAAGGCCAGCGACTTATGGGCGGCTTCGAAATAAGGATCTCCCACCGTATTGAAGACGATGTTGGCTCCGCGACCGTCCGTCATACTCGCGAACACGCGCGGCGACATCGACGGCAGAGGAATCGATGATTTGCACAGCGCCGTTGGCATGGCCTTGATACGCCTCGTTCTTGCGCACGACGCCGATCACGCGCGCGCCACGCCATGTCGCCAACTGCGCCGCGGCTTGCCCGACCTTGCCGTTGACCCCCATGATCAGAACAGTTTCTTCGGACGAAGGCTGGCCCGCGCGGCGAAATCCCTCCATCGCGGTAACGAACGGCACACCGATCCCAGCCGCCTCATCCATCGAAATCCGAGTGGGCTTCTCGACCACCGCGGCGGCCTCGACAACCAGATGTGTCGCATGCGTGCCGTCTCGACGGATGCCCAGATCGCCCGATGAGCCGAACACCTCTCGCCCCGCCCATCCAGCCGGCCCGTCGATCACAATCCCCGCGTAGTCCCGCCCTGGCGTGCGCGGAAACACTGCATATGGCATCAAACCGGTCGCGGCTTTGACATCCGAAGGGTTGACGGCGGCAGCCTTCACTTCGATGAGAACGTCGTCTGGCCCGCGCGAAAGCCGGCGGCGCTCGATCCGTGGAACGATCGACGCAACGTCAGCCGCCTTTTCCATCAGGCGAAGGCATGTCGCTTCAACCGCGACAGGATTCGAGACGTGTTCTGTGTCAATACGGCTCATGACCACAGCCTCATGTCGAGGCCGACTGTTTCAGCGCGAACAAACTCGCCGACGATCTTTCCAAAGTGCTCTCTCATAGTCAAAGAGCCCTGCCGCCGTCGACGAGAATGGTCGAACCGGTCGAAAATGTTAGGTGCGTGGCGCAGGCGACGATTGCGGCGGCGACATCGTCCGCGGTCGCAATACGTTTCAGCGGGATCGTCGCGGAAATCTTTTCGTTAAAGTCCGCTCCGCGCCCCGGTACAAAATCCGTATCCACGACGCCCGGCGAAACCCCCAGCACACGCACCTGAGGCGCCAGCGCTCGTGCGAGGGATTTGGTCATTACATCGATACCGGCTTTTGTCGCACAATATGCGATGGACGATCCGTTACCGGTGATACCGGCGATAGACGAGACCGAAACAATCAGGCCTTGCCCCGAAGCCTTCAACATCGGTGCAAAGGCGCGTATCGCCGCAAACTGCCCTCGCCAGTTCACCTGGAACATTCGATCGATCAGATCATCGTCGAGCGCGTCGAGATCGGCATGCGGAACAGGCTTGGTAAATCCGGCGCAATTCACCAGGACATCCAGCCGATCGTACCGAGTGCGGATCGCATCACGCAACGTGATCAATGACGACGTATCTGCAACATCCGCAGAAAAGGCCGCATGGCCGTCGCCGGGCAATTGGCCTAACAACGCGGCTGCGGCCGCAGCTTTGTCGGCCCCTGCCCGATGGGTCACGATCACGCGTGCCCCGGTCTGTGCGAATTGTCTTGCGCTGGCAGCGCCGATCCCACCGGTGCCCCCGACAATCAGGACAACTGTGTCCTTCAACGAAACGGGATAGGTCATGTTGCTCACTTGATTGGAGGAACCGGCAGCCTGGCTTCGCCGGCGTCCATCACGAAGGTGTATTCAAGGGTGTACCACGGCGGTTTGACGTCCGGCTCTGGTGGGACACCCGTATCGTGCCGCTGATAATTTCCAATGAGATGCCTGGTCACGCCGAACACCACATCTGTTTCCAGATAGCGATCGTCATCGACGAACACCTGCGTGATCAGAGTTTTGTAACCCTGCTTGAACCCCAGAAAATGGATATGCGCAGGTCTGTAAGGATGGCGTTTTTGTGCCCGCAGCATTTCTCCGACAGGCCCTTCGGTCGGGACAGGATAGCCAGCCGGCTTCACGGAGCGGAAGCCAAACCGGCCGTCAGTGTCTGTCACGAATTTCCCGCGTAAATTCATGTCGGCCTGCGCTTCGTCCTGATTTTCGTACAGACCCACCGGTGAGGACTGCCAGACATCCACTTCCACACCTGGGATCGGCATTCCTTTGGTGTCCCTGACTGCGCATGAAACAAACAGCTCCGGGCCCGGCGTCGGCGAACGCACGATCGATCCGCCATTCTCCGTGCGTGGCGAATTCATCCGCCAGAACGGTCCGAGCAAGGCAGAGGTCGTTTCCGTCGCTCCCTGGTGGCCGTTGTTCAACAGACAGACCAGCGTGGAGAATCCGATGGCGTCGGCGAACAGAATACCTTCGTTGTGACGGTCGTTGGTCGCCTTGCCGATGCGGTTGAGAAAATCAACGCCAATATCATACTCCGCCTCGGTGAGTTTAACCTCGCGCGCGAAGGCATGCATGTGGCGGACAAACGATTCGACAATTTCTCGTGTTCGTTCGTCCGGTGCGTGTGACATCGCGCGGACCACCACCGGGGTCACATCGTCAATGCTCTCGATGATTTGTCCTGGAATCCCCGGAGGCTCGGAAGCGGCTGAAGACTGTGCCATGGAACCTCGCTCGACAATGCGATTTGCCTTGAAACGTTATTGTAACCGTCCGACAGGTCAAGCGGTATGGCGATTGCCTGCCCTGCTCTGTTTCAAAAGCACTTTCGCCTAAACTCTTTCTGGTTGCCTCCCGAGGAGGCGAAGCTGCGAAAACGCCTTCTCGATGAGCGGCCAGAACAACAGGACAATTGCGAGGGTTGTAATCGAGCCGACCAGACCATTCGACCAGAACACTCTGACATCGCCCTCCGCACCGATCATCGATAAGCGGAATGCATCTTCCGCGCGGCTTCCAAGGACAAGAGATAACGTCAAGGGCGCGAGCGGAATTCCGATCTTCTTGAAGACGTAGCCGATCACACCAAAGCCCAGCATCAGCCAGATATCGAACATGGCGTTCTGGATGGCATAAGCGCCGATTGCGCACGACACGACGATCATTGGAGCAACAGCTGCAAACGGAACGCGGAGAATCGCAGCGAATATGGGAACGGTACTGAGAACAAGAATGAGTCCCACGATATTGCCGAGATACATCGAGGCGATCAGTCCCCAGACGAAGTCCTTCTGCTCAACGAACAGCATTGGACCCGGATTAAGTCCCCACACCATCAAGCCGCCGAGCAAAATGGCAGCTGTCCCCGATCCGGGAATCCCAAGCGCAAGCATTGGAAGCAATGCCGCGGTACCCGATGCGTGAGCAGCCGTTTCAGGGGCAAAAACGCCCTCTATTCGCCCTTTGCCGAAACTCTCTTTGTCCTTGGAAAAACGCTTCGCAAGATTGTACCCCATGAACGACGCGGCAATGGCGCCTCCCGGCGTAATTCCAAGCCAACACCCGATGATGGATGATCGAAACAACGTCGCCCAGTATTTCGGCAAATCCTTCCAGACATTCAGCACGACGCGAAGATTGATGCGCGCCGCATGCCCACGAAGCGCAAGGCGCTCCTCCATCGTGAGCAAAATCTCGCTGATCCCAAAAATACCAATCACGGCGACAAGAAAATTAATACCCCGCAGCAAATCGGTTGATCCGAAAGTCATGCGCAATGTGCCGGAGACCGTATCCATCCCGACGCCTGCGATCAGAAGACCGAGCGCCATCGAAATGACTGTCTTGTGCTTTTCTTCACGCCCAAGACCGACGAAGGAGCAGAATGTCAGAAGATAGACCGCGAAAAATTCAGGCGGCCCGAACTTCAAGGCGAACGAAGCAATGCTAGGTGCAAGGAATGTAATCAGCACCACTGCGACGAACGACCCGATAAAAGATGACGTGAAAGCCGCGGTCAGCGCCTCAGCGGCCTTGCCCTGTTGGGCCATCGGATAGCCGTCAAAAGTCGTCGCCACCGACCACGCTTCACCCGGAATGTTAAACAGGATCGAGGTGATTGCGCCACCGAACAACGCGCCCCAATAGATGCTCGACAGCATGACGATCGCCGACGTGGGATCCATCGTGAAGGTCAGCGGGAGCAATATCGCAACACCGTTGGGGCCACCGAGACCGGGAAGCACGCCCACGAATATTCCGAGGACAAGCCCCAGCAACATCAAAAGAAGGATTTTCCAGGTCAACAGGACCGCGAAACCGTGAAACAACAGCGACAGCGCTTCCATCATGCGCTCCTAGTAACCAAGCAGGGCTTCGAGCGGCCCCTTCGGCATAATCACGTCGAACGCAATCTGGAATGTGACGAACATGAGAAGCGAGAAGACAAGCCCCGTGAGGACGGACTTCCACCACGCGATCTTGCCGACGGTTCGCATGAACCCCGCGATCAAGAGAAAGCTCGCAACATAGAGGCCCAGCCATTGGGTCAGAAAACAGAAAACGAGAGTCGGCAGAAAGACCTGTGACACGCGACGCAGTTGGTCTCGTGTTACGAACGTTTCGCCCGCACCTGAAGTTTCTCGCAACGTCACGAACAGGCCAAACCCACTCGCGAGAAATAAGATTACTGAGAGATAAAACGGAAAATATCCGGCCTGTGGCCCGTCGGAGGACCAGGACATTCCCGTCCTCCAATTGTCGAAGGCCATGACGAGCGCCAGCGCCATGAGAAGCGCCATGGTAATGCTGCCAACCGTGCGCTTGCCGGCAACGGCCGGCGAGTTATGGGAAGGAGCATCGGGATCATCGACGATGATTTCTTGAGAGTCCGGCATAGTGATCCATCGTTCAGGAAAATTGAAGCTCTGCGCACCCATCGCGGAAACAGGATAGAGCTTTAGCTATCCAGTTTCCGGGAGGCGATACGGGCGTTTGCGGAGCTAGTTCGCGACGAAGCCCGATTCAATCATCAACGACTTGTTGAGAGCATCGTCGTCTTCGAGAAATCGGATCATGTCCTTGCCGGACAGAAAAATCGGCTTCAACGCCTGCTTCTCCATGTAGTCCTTGTATTCCGGCGTCTGCGTCAGCTTCTGGAAAAGATCGACGTAAAAATCCTTCTGCTCCGGCGTGACCTTGCCGGGAAGAAACATGGCGCGGAGCATCAGATATTGCAGATCGAGCCCCTCGTCCTTGCAGGTTGGGATGTCGTTCCACGAGAGATCGCCCACCACCTTTGTCTTGTAGGCAATCCGCTCCTTGTCGAAGACGCAGAGAGCGCGAACCTGACCGGCTCGCCACACCTCGAGATTTTCGGAAGGGTTGTTCACATTGGACTCGGTGTGATTGCCAACGAGTTGCGTTGCGGCCTCTCCACCGGATTTGTAAGGGAGGTACGAAAACTTCGCGCCGGTTTTCTTTTCCAGAAACGCGGTCAAAACGTGATCCTCGCGTTTTGATCCGGTACCGCCCATTTTAAAAGGCGTCGGTGATGCCTTTGCCGCCTCGACAAACTCCTTCACCGACTTGTAAGGGAGCGACGCGCTCGTCCACAGCACAAACTGATCGAGCGCGATGACCGAGACCGGCGTCAACTCGCGCCAGTTGAAGGGAATCTTCGCCGAAAGCGGCAGCATGTAAATGAGCGAGTAGGCAATCAGAACCTTGTTAGGGTCACCCTCGCTCGACTTCATATAGATGAGAGCTTCAGCACCCGACGCGCCGCCTTTCAGCGAGACCACGATCGGCTGTTTCATCAGATTGTTTTTTTGGATTGCGGCCTGCATCATTCGCGCCATTTGATCGGACGCACCCCCCGCACCCGCCGCCACGACGATCTCGACCGGTTTTGTCGGCTCCCATGCGCGCGCGGCCGGCATCAACGCCAGCAAAAACACCGAAGCCGCAACCGCCTTGAACATCCGCATCCGCTTTCTCCCTTGAACTCATGAAGCCGGTTATCCCGGCTTTTCGTGATATGAAGTCGGATCAAACCGCTCCGTTTAACGCATCTGAGAATCTCTCCCGGAAATTTACATTCAAGCCGGCGCCGGACTTCAGCAACCCCCTACTTAGGCTTGATATCGGACATTTTTCCGGTGAGCACGGCCATCGCTGCCGCCACACCACCGGGCCGATGAGGAACTTTTCCAAGCTCGAGTCCCATTTCGACCCCCGCGAGCGTCCCCATCAGCATGAGATCGTTGAAGTGGCCGAGATGACCGATCCGGAACACCTTGCTCTTCACCTTGGCTAACCCAGCCCCCAGCGACATGTCGAAATTATCGAGGATAATCTGGCGAAAACGATCCGCATCGTGACCGTCCGGCATGACGACCGCCGTCAGGATGGGCGAGTGCTCCTCCGGATTAAGGCAGAGAATTTCAAGATCCCATGCCCGCACCGCTGCACGTGTTGCAGCTGCGTGCCTCTTATGACGGGCAAAGACATTATCCAGCCCCTCCTCAAGCAGCATGGTGGCTGCTTCTTTCAAGCCGTAAAGCAGGTTGGTTGCAGGGGTATAGGGCCAGCCACCACTTTGGTTGCTGGCAATGATTTCATTCCAATCCCAATAAGAACGCGACGTGGTGTTCGCCTTCGCCGCAGCGAGAGCCTTATCCGAAACTGCATTGAAGCCGAGCCCCGGCGGCAACATCAAACCTTTTTGGGAGCAGGCAACCGTGACATCCACTCCCCAGGCATCGTGCTCATATACTATGGAGCCGAGGGACGAGATCGTATCGACGAGAAAAAGAGCCGGGTGATCGGCGCGATCGATCGCTTGCCTGATTTCCGGAATGCGGCTGGTCACGCCGGTGGACGTCTCGTTATGCACCACCATAACCGCTTTGATCTTGTGCTGCCGGTCGGCGCGCAGCCGCGCTTCAATCTCTTCAGGGCTGGCACCGTGCCGCCAATCGCCGGGCAGGAAATCCACCTCGATTTTGAAGCGTTCGGCTAGCGCCCTCCATTGCGCTGCAAAATGACCTGTCTCCGCCATCAACACCTTGTCGCCCGGCGACAGCGTGTTGACGATCGCCGCTTCCCAGGCCCCCGTCCCCGAAGACGGATAGATGATCACCGGATTCTTCGTGCGAAACACTGTCTTGCAGGCATCCAGCACTTCGAGGCCGAGCTTCGCGAATTCCGGTCCACGATGATCGATCGTCGGCATATCCATGGCCCGCAGTACCCGGTCGGGCACGTTGGTCGGACCGGGGATTTGCAGGAAGTGGCGTCCGGTATGAACAGAGGCATTCGTTGCCATCGTTTGCGTCTCGCAGTTCTTTTTGAATTCAGAAGCAGCGATGCGCTGCTGCGGCAGGACCGAAACTGTATCCACATTTCGCTTCGTGACAAGCAGGTTGTCGTTTATGCTCCGATCATCCGCCGATTGCGCTATTTTGCAAATCTTGTGCGAAGCAGCGGGCGAATATCTTCGACCGCCAGACAAATCAACCAAAGCGCCGACCCCTATCGCAGGAGCCGATATTTGAATGCAAACCATAGCTCCAGTGCACAATCTTGAATGCCTTCACCTAGGCTAGCATGCCCGTAGCAACCCGGATCGCGCCCTCGTCCGATTCAACTGAGCTCGCCCGGAGGCTGTCCGGCGAAATCACCGGCGATGTTCTGTTCGATACTTTCAGCAGAGGCCGGTATGCGACCGACGCCTCATTCTATCAGATGCTGCCCGCCGGGGTCGTGGTGCCGCGAACGGTGGACGAAGCACTCCGCACATTGGCAATCGCCCGTGAATCTGGGCATTCCGTCACGCCGCGCGGCGGCGGGACATCGCAATGCGGACAGACGGTCAACAACGGCGTTGTTGTCGATCTATCAAAACATCTCACCAAAATCCTGTCGCTCGACGTGGAAAGCCGGACATGTGTCGTCGAGCCGGGCATCGTGCTCGACGATCTCAACCGTCAACTCAAACGGCACGGTTTGTGGTTTCCCGTCGACGTCTCGACGGCATCCCGCGCGACCATCGGCGGCATGGCGGGCAATAATTCATGCGGCGGCCGGTCGTTGCGCTACGGCACGATGCGAGACAACACCGTATCCATGGAGGCCGCATTAGCGGACGGGACCCTGCTGCGGTTTGGAGCGGTGTCGCAAGATACGGCGCGCCTCAATGTCCACGAACCGGGTTCGGACTTGTTTCGCGATCTTCTCACTCTTGGGGAGCGTGAAGCGGATGAAATCGCGGAGCGGTTTCCGAAGGTTCAACGTCGCGTCGGAGGATATAATCTCGACGCGCTCACTCCCAACGGCTTGCGCAACAATTTGGCGCATGTCCTCGTCGGTTCGGAAGGCACGCTGGCTTTCACCACGAAAGTGGAATTGAAACTGTGGCCTTTGATCCGCAACAAGGTGCTCGGCGTTTGTCACTTCGGCAGTTTCTATGAAGCCATGGACGCTGCCCAACATCTGGTGAAACTCAAGCCTATCGCAATCGAACTGGTCGATCGAACCATGATCGGTCTGGGGCGGGACATTGCGATGTTTCGTCCAACGATCGAAGCCGCCGTGAGAGGCGATCCCGATGCGTTGCTGATTGTTGAGTTCGCGGAAGAAGATCAGGCCGAAAATCTCCGACGTCTTGCTCAACTCAAGGAATTGATCGGCGATCTCGGATTTGGCTGGAATGAAACGCCGCGCCACTGGGGCGGCGTGGTCGAGGTGACCGATCCTGCTCTTCAAGCCAGTATCGCGGATTTCCGCGCCGCCGGTCTGAACGTCATGATGTCCATGAAACAGGAAGGCAAGCCGGTTTCATTTGTCGAGGATTGCGCGGTCCCCCTGCCCCATCTTGCGGAATACACGGATCGGCTGAACGGGATTTTCGCCAAGCACGGCACGCGGCCAACGATGTATGCCCATGCCTCTGAAGGCTGCCTGCATGTAAGGCCGGTTCTCAATCTCAAGCTCGACAAAGACGTCAAGGCGATGCGCGCCATCGCCGAAGAAACGTTCGCAATGGTCCGGGAGTTCAAGGGATCGCATTCGGGCGAACACGGCGACGGCATCGTGCGCTCGGAATTTCACGAGGCCATGTTTGGCTCGCGACTTGTGCGAGCATTCACCGAGGTCAAACACCGCTTCGATCCGGACAACGTCCTCAATCCGGGCAAGATCGTCGACGCTCCCCGCATGGATGACCGCTCGCTGTTTCGATATCCGCCGAATTATCGCGTTGCTGACATCAAAACCGTGCTCGACTGGTCGGCTTTTCCCGGTGCCGGCGGCGGATTCCAGGGCGCGGTCGAGATGTGCAACAACAACGGGGCTTGCCGGAAACTTGAGGGCGGCGTGATGTGCCCGTCTTATCGTGCGACGCGCAACGAACAGGACGTCACCCGCGGGCGCGCCAACACACTGCGCCTCGCTATCTCGGGACAACTCGGACCCGACGCCCTCGCCTCGGACGCGATGGCGGAAACGCTGAAGCTCTGCGTGTCCTGCAAGGCCTGTCGCCGCGAATGTCCAACGGGCGTCGATATGGCGAAGATGAAAATCGAAGTCATGTCGGCCCGCGTGAACGCCCATGGCCTGGCGCTGCGCGAGCGCCTGATCGCTTTTCTCCCGCGATATGCCGCTCTGGCGTCTCGGCTGGCACCGATCTTCAACCTTCGCAACAAGAGTCATATTTTGCGAAGGCTTGGCGAAACGCTTGCAGGGATCAGCGCGCGGCGAGACCTGCCGCAATGGCGGCAGGACATCTTCAATCCTTCCGCCCTTGTGGTCGGGCCCGAAGGTGGCCGCGAAGTTGTCTTGTTCGCCGACACGTTCAATCGAATCTATGAGCGGGAAAACCTCGATGCTGCGCTTCGTGTGCTCACAGCCGGAGGCTATCGCGTTCATCTTCCCAACCCCGCCACCGGAAACCGCCCGCTTTGCTGCGGCAGGACATTTCTGTCGGCGGGACTAGTGGATCACGCCCGCGCCGAGCTTGACCGTGTCGTCGAAACATTGGCTCCGTTTATCGAACGCGGAATGCCCACCATCGGATTGGAACCAAGTTGCCTGCTGACGCTGCGCGACGAATTGTTGTCCTTACGTAGAGACGATGTTGCGACCAAGCTTTCGGCCAGCGCAATGTTATTTGAGGAATTCCTGGCCAGCGAGGCCAAAGCCGGACGGCTTAAGCTTCCTCTTGCCGCCATCGGCACAAAGGCGCTCGTTCATGGTCATTGCCACCAAAAATCATTCGATGCGTTCAAACCGGTTGAGCAGGTATTGCGGCTGATCCCCGATCTATACGTGGAAACGATCGAATCGAGCTGCTGCGGGATGGCCGGCGCATTCGGTTATGGGGCCGAGACCTACGATATATCGCTCGAAATGGCCGAGCTCTCGCTTCTGCCCGCAGCCAGAAACGCAGCCGCCGACACATTGCTTGTCGCCGATGGCACCTCCTGCCGCCACCAAATCAAGGACGGCTCTGGCCGCGAAGCGCTTCATGTCGCGCGAATACTTGCCATGAGCATCGACAACCACGACAACAACCGGTGAGGTCTTTCGCCTTTCCGGCGACCAGGCCTCCAAGAGAACCATCAAAGAACCCGTGCCGGAGATGTGAGAGTGACATTCGCTGCAGCTTCACAGGCCCTATCGCGTTTTACTGTACTGGACTTGACGCGGATCCGCTCGGGCCCGACCGCAGTCCGGCAACTGGCCGACTGGGGTGCAAACGTCATCAAGATCGAAGCGCCGGCGGACATCGAAGATTCCGAACAGCCCGGCGGTCCGCGTCACGGCGCGGATTTTCAGAATTTGCATCGCAACAAGCGCGCCATCACCCTCAATTTGAAGGATCCGAAAGGCCACAGCGCATTCATGCGGCTCGTTGCAAAAGCGGATGTGGTGGTGGAAAATTTTCGGCCTGATGTGAAAGACAGACTTTCCATCGATTACGAATCCGTCCGCAAGATCAATCCGCGGATCGTCTACGCCAGCATTTCAGGATTCGGCCAGGACGGCCCCTATCACAAACGCCCGGGATTCGATCAGATCGCCCAGGGCATGGGTGGATTGATGTCCATCACGGGAGCGCCGGGCGAAGGACCAATGCGCGTTGGAATCCCTGTCGCCGACCTGACGGCTGGGCTTTTTTGCGCCATGGGTATCCTCACCGCCCTGCTTGAGCGCGACCAATCCGGCGAAGGACAATGGGTTCAGACCTCGCTGCTGCAGGCCCAGATTTTCATGCTGGATTTTCAGGCCGCGCGCTGGCTCGTGAACAAGGAAGTTCCCCAGCAGGCTGGAAACAATCACCCGACGAGCATTCCGACTGGGGTCTTCAAGACGTCGGACGGATATATCAACATCGCGACGACCGGCCAGAAAATCTGGGAACGGCTGATAAAAGCGATCGATGCGCCCGAGCTTCTGAAAGACGAGCGCTATTCGAGCATCGCGCTCCGGTCGAAAAACCGCGACGAGTCTGAATGCGGCGATCGAGCGGCGCACGTTGGCAAGATCAAGCGCCGAATGGGTCGAAGACCTCAACGACGCGGGTGTCCCCTGCGGCCCTATTTATTCCGTGGATCAGATGTTCGCTGATGCGCAAGTCCAGCACCTGGGCATCGCGCAGGACGTACCGAACGCGGAAGGCCGGCATCTTCAACTGGTGGCCCAGCCGGTGACACTGTCGCGGACACCAAGCCGAATAGCTGCCCGCCCGCCTGAAATCGGTGAGCACACCCACGAGGTGCTGTCAGAATTCGGGTTCAGCCCCGCCGAGATCGCAGATCTCAAAGCGAAAAAGATCGTTTAGACACTCGCACTGTGCCCGGCAGGTTTGATAAGACTCGCATCAAGCTTCCGATGGCCTCCTCACAATTGACCGGCAAGGAATTGAAATGTCGCAAACGGACAAAATGCTCTCGCGCACGGAAAATGGCGTCGGCTATGTCATTTTCAACAATCCGGAGCGTCACAACGCCGTATCTTTGGAGATGTGGAAGGGCTGCGTGGAAATCCTCAACGGCTTCGCACGCGACAAAGACATTCGGGTTGTCGTCCTGACCGGCGCGGGCGGAAAAGCTTTCGTCTCCGGCGCCGACATCTCGAAATTCGGTGAGGAGCGATCGTCAGAAGCCGCCGTCAAAACCTACAATGAGGCCGTCGAACTGGGATATGCGACGGTCCATGAATTCGCCAAACCGACGATCGCGATGATACGAGGATATTGCATCGGCGGAGGCATGGGGCTTGCCAGCTGCTGCGACCTTCGAATCTGTTCTGACAATTCAAAATTCGCAGTCCCCGCAGCGAAGCTCGGCCTTGGTTACGCTTACCCCGGCGTGAAACGCTTGATGGATATTGTCGGACCGTCATTCACAAAGGAAATCTTTTTCACCGCCCGTCAATTCGACGCGGCTGGAAGCCCGCGAGATGGGCCTCGTCAACCGCATCGTCGCGGCTGAAAAACTCGAGGATTATGTCCGCGATTATGCGCAGATGATTTCCGCCAACGCGCCTTTGACCGTGGATTCCATCAAATTCATTGTCGGCGAAGCGCTGAAGGATGAAGGCAAGCGCGACATGAAAAAATGCGCCGAGATGGTCGCAACCTGCTTTTCAAGTCGTGACTACGAGGAAGGCCGCAAGGCGTTTCTGGAAAAGCGCAAGCCCGCGTTTGAAGGGCGTTAGAGCGCGTTCGGTTTTGATTGAATCACAACCGCGCTGTAATTTCTTTATTTGACGCGTTTTCTTCACGCGAAGCCGGTACCCACTTCGCTCGAAACGCTATAACCCTTCAAATCTCCTACCGAATGAACTTGATGCCGAGCGTCTTGCCGCGCCGCCAAACAACCGCGCAGCTCATTCCAGTACGGGAATCGCGGGTAAAGGCGAGCTTGAAGTTTTTCTGAATTCCGCTCGGATCTTCGACGACGATTTTCGCGCCAGTGGATGAGCGATCGATAACCATGCATGAGCGCGCGGCAAATCCGCCATCGAGTGTCACCCACCCGGATTGATTCAGTCGCTGCCGTAATTCGCGTTTCGCTTTGAGCGCCATAGTCTCGTGGAATCCTTCAAGCAGGCCCCGAGAAAACACTAACGGCCGATGCTTTACGGAGTCTTTACGATTACTGATCCGGAACCAGGAAGCGCGCCCAATCTCCTGCAATAGCAGTGATCAGCATTGCTGGAACCAGCCCTATCGTTCTTATCGTGATGGGCTAAGGCCCAGCCATTCACGCCCCTGTCCATAGAGTGCTTCGACCTCAGCGCCCTTAAGCCCGGGCATGTCGCGTTTCACACGATAGCCGATTTCTTCCTGAAGATAGGCGAGATGGCGATAACCGATGGGAAATTGATCGAGCTTGGCTTTATCGAGATCCAGCGCTTGCGATGGATTGACCGGATCCAGCCGGTCTTTTTCATATATCGGCTGGCGGCGAACAAGGCCCCATTGGGTTTCACGTTTTTCAAAAAAGTCATAAAAGCGGCCCGTGCAAACGATGTCGCATACAACGCCATGAACTGAACCGCGTTGGGAGATCGTCATCTTTGTTTGCGCGATCGCCCGTCGCCCCGGCGAGATCGATGCTCGTCCCTCCGAGAAAATGCAGGATGTTTACGCCCTTGTCCCAGCCTTCTCTGCTGACGCGGATGAACTCCGATGCGGGCCCCTGAAACCAGGTCGCCGACATCCATCCATCGTCGTGCCAAACGGAAGCAAAGCGGTCCCAATCGCCGGCATCCCTCCACACCACCCAATTCTCGATCAAATCGCGAATGGCGGCGCGGTCTATAAAACATTGATCGATCATGAGGTCATGGCCTGCGAGTCTCGCAACTGCTTCGCGCTCTTAATCGGCGGTCTTGATTTCATCTTCGATCGTACCGCCCGCGAAATTGCGGTAGATGAAACGCTTCTCATCCGCGGCAGACTCCGACTGCGCAATCTTGAAAATCTGCTCGTGCATTGGCGAAAGCGTGCATGCGGGATCGGTATTGCCCGCATCTCCCGTTAACGCGAAGGCCTGGCAACGGCACCCGCCTAAATCGATTTCCCGAAATTCACAGCTTCGGCACGGTTCGGGCATCCAGCCGGTGCCGCGATAACGATTGAACGCTTCGGAATTCTGCCAGATCCATGCGATCGAGTGGTTGCTGCGAACGGATTCGAATTGCAAGCCCGTGATAGTTTCAGCGGCATGGCACGGCAAAACCTTGCCGGACGGCGAGATATTGAAAAACTGCCTGCCCCACCCGCCCATGCATTTTTTGGGGCGCAGCGCATAGTAATCCGGAACGACGTAGTCGATCGCCAATATGCCCTTCAAACGCACTTCGGCTTCTTCCACGACGGCGCTGGCCTGTTCAATCTGCTCAAGCGTCGGCATCAGGGCAGCTCGATTTTTCAACGCCCATCCATAATATTGAACATTAGCGACCTCGAGCCGGTCGGCGCCGGCATCCACCGCCATCTGGATAATATCCGGGAGTTGAAACAGGTTTTGCCGATGCATGACGGCATTGACCGTGAGCGGAAGATCAAGCTCTCGCGCCCAGGCCGCGACCTCGATCTTTTTCGCATGCGCGTTCTTGAACCCAGCCACCCGGTCCGCGACGTGAGGCTCGCTTCCCTGGAAGCTGATCTGGATATGGCATAGTCCGGCATCGACCAGCGCCTTCAGGCGATCTTTGGTCAGCAATACGGCGGACGTAATAAGATTGGAGTAGAGGCCGACATCATTTGCGTGCTTGACGATTTCAACCAGATCCTTGCGCGCAGTCGGCTCACCACCCGAAAAGTGAATTTGCAGGACACCGATCTGCGCAAGCTCGGTGAGAACCTTGTTCCACTCGGCCGTCGAGAGTTCGCTGCCGGAACGATCCAGTTCGACGGGGTTGGAGCAATAAGGACACTGCAACGGGCAGCGATGGGTGAGCTCCGCCAGCACGGCAAGCGGAATACCAAACGTCTGCGCAACTGACGCGCCAGACTCCAGCACGGTCAGCGCATCCATGGGATCGCGAACGGCGACTGAACCACCGGCTTCGTCACGTGGGCCGGACGTTGCAGCACTCATGGCGCGCGATCTCCCGCGTCGGTCAAGAACCCCTTGTCCGCCAGATCCCCAAGCATTGTGACGACGTCACCTGCAATCGCGCTTCGCTCGGCGGCATATTTCGTTGCAAGAAGATCGACGATTTGCGCGACCGTTCGCTCGCCATCGCAGAGCTGCAAAATTTCCACCGCGGTTTCATCCGGGGCCAATACCCGTTCTGGAACGAGGATGACCCAACGTTGCCGGGCCTCGTCAAATCGCAATTTCGCATGGCGCGGCAGCACAGGACGGCTCGCCTCAGATACGACCATTCGCTGCCGAACCGCCGCCATCAGGCCCCCTCGGGAACAAAAGCGCCCGGCGGAATATGCCCGCTGACGTAAGCATGGTAGAGCGCATCGAGCTGCACCCACAGCACGTTGGTTTTAAAGATAAGCGCATTGCAGACGGCTTCACGCTCGGCCGGCGTCGTTGCGTTGGTCTTGACGAAGTCCAACGCAAAATTTGCATCGCGCGGCGCCTGTTCGAGGCGGCGGCGAAAATAGCTCATGATGTCGTGATTGATGAAATCGTAGTGCGACAGCATCCCGGAAATGCGCTCCTCGTGAAGATTCGGCGCGAACAGCTCGGTGAGCGAAGACGCGATAGCTTCGAGCGGCGTTCTGTCGCGCACGAAGTGAACGTAGGCATCCACCGCAAAACGCGTTGCGGGAAGAATGCCCTGGGCAGACTCCACATAGGCAGAGTCCAGTCCTAAACCCTCCGTGAGCTTAAGCCAGCGCTCGATGCCCCCCTCCGTTCCGAAGTTGCCGTCATGATCTTCGATGCGATGACGCCACTCCAACCGTATATTGCGGTCGCGAAAGCGGGACAAAACCACCGCATCCTTGATGGGAATCGTGCTCTGGTAATAGTACCTGTTGAGGGCCCAAGCCTGAACCTGCCCTTTGTTCAGCTTGCCGCCGTGCAAAAGGCCGTGAAACGGGTGCAGGCTATGATACCGCGCCGCGCCGATCTCGCGCAGACGCTGCTCCAGTTCATCGCCCGACTGAAGCGGCACCGCAGGCTTGAGCATTGGGAAGGCGGCGATATTCAAAGCACGATCTCCATCCCGTCGCTGGCGATTTCCCATCCAGCGCTTTCCACTATCTTGCGCTCCTGCGATCCGTTCATCAACGCCGGGTTCGAATTATTGATATGCAGAAAGATTTTGCGCCGGATATCGAGATCGGCAAGCGCCGCGATCGCACCCTGCGCACCGGACATGGAGATGTGCCCCATCCCCTGGCCTGTCTTGGTGCTCAGGCCGAGCGCGATCATCTCGTCGTCGCGCCATAGCGTTCCGTCAAAAAATACGAGCGCCGCGCCGGCAATGCGTCGCTTGAGATCGGCTGTCACCTCGCCGCACGCCGCAATGAAATAAAACTGCGCACCGGTTCGTTTCTCGGTGATGCGCAAGCCAATCGTATCGCCAGGGCGATCTTCGCCTGCCGGATGTGGTTTGCCGTCGAGATACCACGCACTTTTCCCTGGCACAGCAAACGGCAAAATCTCCAAACCGGACGCCGCCCCCTCCGGCAAGACGGGCTCGAACGCTTTATCGACCGCAATCGGCACGCGCCGCACATTTTTCTCGTTCAGCACGTCGAAAATACTGTTGGTCTTGAGGATCGTCAGAACCCGCTCGTGTGCGTAGAGCGTGAACGGCGATCCTTCTCGAAGCGACAACAACCCGGCAACGGCATCCACCTCGCCGTTAGTCAGAACGACGCCGGAAATCGGACTATGCCGCATGCATCCTGCTTTCGGGTGCAGTCGGGTCTCGGCGGTTAGTTGCTGGCGCAGATCCGGCGAGGCATTGATCAAAAACCAATGCGCATCGTCCACGCTGACCGCGATCGATGTCTGGGTGCGTTGTAAACTTGAATTTTCAACGCGGGCGGCGTTGCAAACCGCACATCCGCAATTCCACTGAGGGATACCCCCTCCCGCTGCAGCTCCGAGAACAATCACACGAAGCATGGAATGAATCTGGCAGCGCTGTGTACTAAAAACAAACGATGGGAAGAGGTGTAGGCAGGCTGCTCAAACGGAGCCGACGCCAGCCACCACCCCTCCAGAAGATCGTATGAGTGATGATGCCTTATTTGCGCGCAGCGCAGGCATACATGTTGATTTCCAGACCCACCGGCACTTCGACGATTTTTGGTGTTTTCCAAGCCATTATGGAGTCTCCCACAGAACGGCGCGATTGCCGTGTCTCAAGCATATAATAAGAAATGTGGTGATGAAAAGTTCATTGCCGGTCCGGCAGGACATTTATCTTCGGACAGGTTGCAGTGCAGCAGAGAGTTTACGCTCGCTATGGCGGTATTTGTGTCAAAGCGCTTGAACGATTACGGACTTAAAGAGCCGAAACGTCCCCGCATCAGCCCGAATGATCGCTTCAGCGCAAAGCGAAGATCAACATGCGGAAGGCCGCGCCAAAGACCCGAGCTTTTATTGGGAGGCTATCGATCCGTCCCTCACGTGGTGCATCGCTGCGATTATCCGTAGCCAACTATATTGCCGTATGCGGGATTTCGCTGCCAGCAGACTAACATATGCTAAAACGGGCAGTCGAAAAATCAACGTGAGACGTACTATCTTCCGTCGCGGCTCCTTCCAACAAATTAATCTTCCCATCACGAATAAACAAAACAAATGCCATCGGATTTTTTAATCCTACGACCTTCGCAAATACGCTTGGAACGTTGCGAGATTTTATCAACTGCCCAGGCCTCTCGACATGAATGGATGTATAGAAGCCAACATTGGTGTTTATACGCGCGCTAACGCTTGCCAATTTGATCTGCTCTTCAAGTGCATCGGCATCATTTGAATTTTGACTGCGCATAGTTTGTAGAACTACTTTCTCAAGTTCATTAAGCTGATTTATAGCAGAGCTACCGCCGGTTTGATTGAGAGCTATACGGGGCAAATGGAAGCGGAAGTTTTGCAGCACTCGCCGTCGCAGGCCGGTCGACTATTGGCATACCTCAGGGTCACTCACCGCCGGCTTAAAACCTGTCCTTAGCGATGTGACTTTTCCATCTTGCGTATCAAATATGATCGCGCGCATATGGTCGGGGCTGTCCACCTGAATCCAATAGTGCGGAGAGGGCTCCGGCGTTTTTGAACCTAATTCGGCCCGAACCTTTGCACCCTCGATCTCAAATTCCTCGTCGTAATATGGCGCGCGTTTAATATCAATTTGTCCATAGGCCCGCCGAATATCGGCTTCCGCCGCGCCAATCCCAATTCCCCGCGGGTCGGTCAAAGTTGATTCCTGACCAAGATTAGGAGTTAGATCGATCATCACGATCTTACTGTTCTGTATGACATAAGAAAGAGCCCCATCTCTTCCATCTAATCGCTGAGTTATCCAACATTCTTTTGAAAACCCTGCATCCATGGGCTTTAGCGGTACCGCCAGGGCGCGCTCGGCAGCCTCACGCGGACAACTGTTCTAATTTACGATATCACTTGCATTGACTTCAGCCCTTGAGAACCGCTCAATCACCGTACGCAATGTTCTCCGAGAAACGATAATTGGTTGCTCTATATCACTGTAAAGCAGAGACCTATCAAACTCCTCAGATAGATTGTTTTTTGCAGTAAGCTCCTGCATCGTGTGTGCCCATCTAAATTATTAGATTTTTTTCGTGAGGACCATATTACATTGTCGTTCTTAGATAGCAGGCTGATTAGCCGTCCACTGCGGCGAGCTCCCATTCCCAGCCACACATCAAAACCTACCAGAATGTTTCTTACAACCAATAATCGCTGATCGGACCAAGCTATAAACTCGTGCTCTGCGCACGATATCTAAAGTTCTTCTGAATGGAGTGACGTTCCGGCCTTGAATTCCGATGTCGCGTATAACTAAGACCAGAGCAAGCACAGAACCGCTCACCAGCAGGAATAAAACGAATTATTCTATCGCGCCGAATCCCACGCATCAAAGAATTCCTGTTTGCTAATTTTGAAATTTTTAAAGTTCTTTATGCGCTCAAATAACGCTGAGCGGTTCATCAAAAAGTTTTCAGAAAATACTGAGGGTGTCTTCTGTTGTCGCCCGCTCGCCTCTTTGAATGTAGATACAACAGCATACTCATCGATCCTTTTTCCGTAGACTGCAAAAGCGCCATTATCTGACAAAATTACAATTTCAAACGTCTGAAAGGCGATAGCATCATTTGAGCCGTACATTACGAAGTCTCGGAAAGAAGAAGAAGAATCGTTTCGCAAAAATCTAGCGGCAGGAAAGCTGCCCGAATGATCACGAGCAAATCGCTCTGGATCCGGACTTATAACTCCAAAGACGAAGCCGTCTTCTTCAAATTCATTACAAAGCGATCGAAGGACTTCGAATAGTTCGACAGAAGTCAACCATCCAGAGTCAAAAAATCTGGTTGAGATGGCCTTCCGCTTGAAAGTTTGACGCGGAAATATGCTTCCTGTGAAAACTTCGTGATTAACCCGCGTTCGATAGCGGTTGAACTTTCCCTCACTTTGAATGATCTCCACAAAATCCTCCTAGTCCCCCCAACGAATCTGCAATGCCGATCGAACGACACCGGAGGGATATAATCTGCTGCGGTTGGACCACTATTGGAAAGCCGTATTTCTAAGATTGTGGCTAGGCCTTCATTGCTTGTTGCCGCCGTATAGCCGGAACTGCATATCATTTAAACAGATACCCAAACGCGCTGGTAATGGCGCCATTGGCAAACCGAGGCAACGCACTGCAAGTCGCCTCAAGAGCCGGGCCTCCAGTGCGCTGGCCAAGATGCGTCGCTTATACCGACCGCAAACGCTGGTTAATCGCGAGCGGCCAGTATCAACCTACAATCCATATTTAAGCTTGAATTCCAGAAGCGTACAATTTCGAAGCATCGGGGGCCCACCGCCATGGAGCGCGCTGTTTGGATAACTTAGCTCCCAAAGGCGGTTGTCTGCAGGATCACGATAAAGCATGTTCCAACCGCTCCGATCTCTACATATTTCGATCAAGGAATGTCTGGTGAGCTCAATGATTCGCTCGCATGTAGCATCAGCAACTTGACGTCCGTCAATCATAACCCATTGACCAACCAATGAAGTCTCCGAGGGCTCAATATTCATTACGCACCTTCGTAATCGTTGCGCCTAACGGAATTAGCCCATTTGGTATCACAAACTCTCTCGCCAGATCACGATCAGACATTTCGATCCTGGGTGAAACCAAGAGTCTTCTCGCAATTCGCTTTCGATCGCACCGGTTACGGCGCCGCGCTGGTCCACCGACGCCCGCGTCAACTGGCCCAGCAGCCAGTACGTCACGTCGTTGGCGATGGTCTTGCTGAAGCCGTCCGGCGTCGAGGCTACCACCTGCGTCGCGTTACCGAATGCAGTGTACTGATAAGCCGTGGTCACCGGCGGCAGCACTGATACATTGAGGTTGTGGCCACTGCTCACGCTCTGCCATCAAGTCCGCCAACGCTAGCAAAGACATTTGCTTCAGCTCGGCAGCAGCGTCCGCACATACCCGTTACTCGTCGGATATCCTAAAACCAGGGTTAGACCAGTATCCCTTTCGGTGAGCAGCCTGTTATTCGACAGCTAGTTGGGCCGCTGCGCGTGCTCTCTCTTCGTCGGAAGCAAAAGCCCCTAAGCCTATTTCAATTTTTTTTAGGCATTGAACAATTTTTGCCGTCTCGGCACCCTGCTGCACCAATCTGATTATCTCCGGTAAATAAGAAAATCATACTCATCTACTAGGTTGGGATTATCACCAACACTAAGGGGGTCCCATTCACTTAGTAGAATGGTTCTTACTTCGTCAGAATTGATAATTTTGGTCATCATTTTGCGTCACTTTAAAGAATTTAAAACTCCGCTTACATTAGGCACAAATATATAAGACGGATACGTAGTTATAACTTTGCCTCCGGGGGTCAGCCACTCTAGCTTGCCCTGAAAGAAGTATTTTCCTCCCGATTGCTGCAAAACGACAGAAGGATTTTTTTACAGTTACCGAGGAGATCTGCTGGAGACACTCCACGTGAAACCACTTGGATCGGCACTGGTCATGCGCGCCAGCAACGGATCGTAAACCCGGCCATTGAGAGCCGGTGACCTGCCACTGAATTTTCATCCATTGGCGATTAGAAGTCTTGGCGGATTTTACGCCGTGAGGCGCGGGTAGAGCAACATGCGATCGGCGGAGCTGGTCGTGCATGCGCAGCCGATCACATGTTGCGGTGAGGTTGGCGGCGTAAGCCGCCGGAGTGAGATAGCCCAGCGCCGAGTGCGGACGCTGGCCGTTATAATCATCGGCCCAATCCGCGATCTTTGTTCGAGCATGATCGAGGCCGAAAAACAGGCTCTCATTGAGAAGCTCGTCCCGCATTCGGCCGTTAAAACTCTCACAGAAGCCATTCTGCATGGGCTTGCCCGGCGCGATGAAGTGCCAGGCAATGTTGTGTTCTTGCGCCCAGGCAAGCATGGCGTTCGAAGTGAACTCGGTGCCATTGTCCGAGACAATCATCCCCGGCTTGCCGCGCTGTTCGATCAACGCCGTCAGTTCGCGGGCCACCCGCCGTCCTGAGATTGAGGTGTCCGCAATTGCCGCCAGGCATTGCCGGGTGACGTCATCAACGATGTTCAGGATGCGGAACCGGCGACCGCAGGCGAACTGGTCATGCACAAAATCGAGCGACCAGCGGGCATTTGGCTTTGCCTCGACCAGGATCGGTGCCCGGACGCCCACAGCACGACGGCGCGCCCGCCGCTTGCGTACAGTAAGGCCTTCTTCTCGATAGAGCCGATAGATGCGGTTGATGCCCGATGGTTCGCCTTGCTGCCGCAATAAGACGAACAGCCGGCGGTAGCCGAAGCGCTTGCGTTCATTGGCGAGTTCACGCAGATGCTGGCGCAGATCCGTATCCGGCGGCCGGCACGACTGGTACCGGATCATCTTGCGATCGGCATTGACGATTGAGCAGGCCCGACGTTCTGAGAGGCCCAATGCGGCCTGCAGATGCGCGACACCTTCGCGCTTGGCGGCGGGCCCTACCATTTTTTTGCCAGAAGCTCGCGAAGGGCGGCGGCATCCAGCATCTGCTCAGCCAAAAGCTTCTTGAGCTTGGTATTCTCGTCTTCCAGCTGCTTCAGGCGCTTGGCCTCGGCAACGTCCATGCCGCCGTATTTGGCTTTCCAATTATATAGCGTTGCTTCCGAAACCCCGTGCTTGCGGGCGAGATCCGCGGTTTTTGCGCCCGCCTCATGCTCCCGCAGCACCCCGATAATCTGTTCTTCCGTAAATCTGGCTCGCTTCATGTGTCCGTCCTTCACAAGACCGGACTCTAACTCCGTGTGGAGGAAATATGCAGTGGCAGGTCAATCGGAAAGCGCTGTCAAAATAACCTCCGCTCTATCGTAGAGACGCCCACCGCTGGGCATCGGCACCAATCGTCGGAACGGCTCAAAAGACACAACACCCCCTTCCGACATCAACCAGTCTCTGGTTGCACAGATAGAATACCACGAACCACTTCTCGCTATACGCAAAGGACCCGCATCCAGTAAAATCAGATCGGAAACAACGAGCGACACCAGTTTGGCTCCGGTAGGCGTGTCTCCAACAAACTGTCCCGACAATCTTTGAACGAGGCTAATTGCGTCGTCGATAACGTTTATATCTTTTTCCGAATAAATTGGCTCTTTGCCCATACCCGACCTCTTGTTCAGAGCGCGCGAAAAACCGATTTTCGACATCAACAAACGACGGTTTGGCAAAAAGCAGCCCGCACATTAGTTGCGAATGTCAATAATAGCCCCCTAAGGGAGTATCATGGCCGCAGCGCGATCAAATCCGGCTAAACGACAATCAGCTTGTCCGCGTTTATTATCGTGTAAGATTCGAACTTATCGCTGTCATCATAAATGGAAATAATTTCGTTGCTGGCGAAAACCAGCATTAGCGTTCCTGCGCCTTCTGCACCCGCGAAAATAATTTTTTGATGGAGCAAAGAAACCAACACGGCCGCGGCTTGACGAAAGTCGGCATATTTCAAGGTGGAATTTGAACTGCCCTTGAACCCGATTGAAGATGTGACCGTGATCCTTATTTCGCTATCGAAATTAAGGATGACCTCATGCACACCGATACATAGCTGTAACAGTGTACGCTGATGAAAAAACGACAAATCTATTCCAGCAGGTAGCCCATACATCTTGTTAACGCCGAAGGCACTTGAATATTTTCGCGCCACCGAAGCCAGCGCCGTATGGATCGCGATACATATAATCATCCATGCCCGCAACCATCGTCCTGGTAAATGGGTGCTGCTTTCTGCGGACGGCATGAACGTCTCATTCGACGCGGAATCTTCACGTTCTTTAATCAGCCAACGCCTCTAGAGCACCTATATCGAGCAGACACCAAGGACCGGACGTCCAATTGCCTTCGGGCTTTGGAATGCAGATATTGACCGTAAAGGGCCACTCACTAATCGCCTGGGCCAAAGACGTTCCTGCATATCGGGGGGCGAGGACAATTTCATGCAGATCTCGGCTCGTTCCGTAAACCCAAGCGGGGATGTCAGGTAAGAGTTTCACCAGAATTTTATTCTCGTCAACACTGCGGATGACAACGCAACGATAAATCTCCGTGTAGTGTCTCAGCTCAATAGATCTAATGGTAAATCTCACATCCTGAGAATTGTAAGCTGACGTCTGAAACATTATCTATTCATTCCGGCGAAACAGCATTGTCAATGGGTGGCAGCGTATCGGGAATCAACAAAATCCATTTTGCCGAAATTTCCAGCTAATTGCGCTGATGTATTGAAAGTCATCTTGTCCGCTAGAATGATCACCGATCGAGTTTTCAAAGCAGAACTGGCGACATACGCGATCCACAAACAAAAATATGCAGAAGTTCGATTACAGCGGCCAACCTTCCTCAACCGTCATTACATGTATCTAAATTTTTTACCTCCGCCGAAATTCAACTGAAAGAAACCGCGCACCGCGTGGGGGGATCTCGGGGGAATAGCTACCATCCGACGAAGTCAAATCTTGCCGTTTTTGTCATAACGTTTCACCGATTAAACAATGGACTTTCGGTTTGGGCTTCAAACCTTCCATATAGTTTAATGGCAAGGTCTCCTCATCACGTCCGCAATCAAAGGCGCCATCACAGATCCGCCGAAATTTCGAGCGCGAAGAAGGGGGTTGATTTTGGAGCGCGCGCAATATCGGCATTACCCTGAAACTGCAGCGAATATCAAAGCCCTCGGCTCATTTGTAAAGAACAGTGACATCTCCACTGCTTTTCTCCTGCTTAAAGATCTCGACGCCGGCCGGAAGATTAATTTCCACGGTCTTTTTATCGATCCATCGGACAGCCAGATCCTGCCTATCGCGAGCTACCAAAAATGGTGGGTTTTTCCGTTTCGAGAAGGGCCGGCCGATTGGAGCAAGACTCACCTGAGTATTGAAAGGAACAGAGGCTCCGCACTCCATCTCGAAGATAACCGCTGAGACTTCTGCATCGGGAGCGACCACCGATCTATGAACGGTTGTCGAGCATGCATCAAAATTATCGACTGCAAAATAAACAGCGTAAGCAGCAACGCCCAAAACAACCAAAGAAATCCAGTGGCCTTTTTTTAACAACGCTCATTCCAATTTGATGCTGGACAACGCAGATCAATTCTATCTTGCGTCGTGGAATGGCGCTCCAGCACCCGCCCTCGCAGTGACGCAGGTTTTTTGAACGGTTGTTTCGCCGATGCGCGTTGGCTGGGGACGCAGTGCTGATCGGATCAGTCTCGAGGGGTTTCCCTGATAACAGGGAATAATACAGGGAATTTTGCGATTTTCCGCGTCCCACTGGCTCTTCCTATGTAAGAAGTGCCCCTACCGCAGCCATTTATCAAAACATTCCCTGTGAAATTTAACAGGGAAAATATTTTATCGAACAGCGTGTTTTTGATGCGTAACAGGGGAGTTATCCCTAATTCTTTGAAGGGACCGATCTGCTTTTCTGGAAGTTTGAAGGTCAGCGTAGCCCCACCCGATCAGACTCGGCGGAGCTTGGCGCACGTTCTGGTCATATGATCCGCTTTAACCGGTGACCTGCCACTGCATATTTCCTCCACACGGAGTTAGAGTCCGGTCTTGTGAAGGACGGACACATGAAGCGAGCCAGATTTACGGAAGAACAGATTATCGGGGTGCTGCGGGAGCATGAGGCGGGCGCAAAAACCGCGGATCTCGCCCGCAAGCACGGGGTTTCGGAAGCAACGCTATATAATTGGAAAGCCAAATACGGCGGCATGGACGTTGCCGAGGCCAAGCGCCTGAAGCAGCTGGAAGACGAGAATACCAAGCTCAAGAAGCTTTTGGCTGAGCAGATGCTGGATGCCGCCGCCCTTCGCGAGCTTCTGGCAAAAAAATGGTAGGGCCCGCCGCCAAGCGCGAAGGTGTCGCGCATCTGCAGGCCGCATTGGGCCTCTCAGAACGTCGGGCCTGCTCAATCGTCAATGCCGATCGCAAGATGATCCGGTACCAGTCGTGCCGGCCGCCGGATACGGATCTGCGCCAGCATCTGCGTGAACTCGCCAATGAACGCAAGCGCTTCGGCTACCGCCGGCTGTTCGTCTTATTGCGGCAGCAAGGCGAACCATCGGGCATCAACCGCATCTATCGGCTCTATCGAGAAGAAGGCCTTACTGTACGCAAGCGGCGGGCGCGCCGTCGTGCTGTGGGCGTCCGGGCACCGATCCTGGTCGAGGCAAAGCCAAATGCCCGCTGGTCGCTCGATTTTGTGCATGACCAGTTCGCCTGCGGTCGCCGGTTCCGCATCCTGAACATCGTTGATGACGTCACCCGGCAATGCCTGGCGGCAATTGCGGACACCTCAATCTCAGGACGGCGGGTGGCCCGCGAACTGACGGCGTTGATCGAACAGCGCGGCAAGCCGGGGATGATTGTCTCGGACAATGGCACCGAGTTCACTTCGAACGCCATGCTTGCCTGGGCGCAAGAACACAACATTGCCTGGCACTTCATCGCGCCGGGCAAGCCCATGCAGAATGGCTTCTGTGAGAGTTTTAACGGCCGAATGCGGGACGAGCTTCTCAATGAGAGCCTGTTTTTCGGCCTCGATCATGCTCGAACAAAGATCGCGGATTGGGCCGATGATTATAACGGCCAGCGTCCGCACTCGGCGCTGGGCTATCTCACTCCGGCGGCTTACGCCGCCAACCTCACCGCAACATGTGATCGGCTGCGCATGCACGACCAGCTCCGCCGATCGCATGTTGCTCTACCCGCGCCTCACGGCGTAAAATCCGCCAAGACTCTAATCGCCAATGGATGAAAATTCAGTGGCAGGTCACCTGAGCTCCAAAATTTCCTCCGAGAATGAGTAGAGCCCATTACCGGAAAGGGGCGGACGAAATGAGCAAATCATCGGGATCTTGCGGAGCAAGAGGCTGGTGGGAAGACGATCGAACAACAGCCGCCATTCCAAGCTATAGAGCTAAAATGCTCTGCCTAACGCACATTACGTAATTATGAACCTTCGCTGCTACAACGAGATATTCAAAGAATGGTGGTTTAATAGCCGATACTTTTCTAATCGTGGTGAGATTGTGCGATTTCATAATTTCACTAATTTCATCAGTTCAACTGACGCGGAATCGAACACGTAATCCCAGTCCCCTTCCCCTCTCGGGCGAAAAAGCCGCATTGAAGGATACCAGGGGCTGTCAGTTCAATTCATCAACCAAAGCCAGTGAGCGACATACCCAAGCAACACCCACACAGGCTTTCCCATAGCGCCTGCAAGATGCGCAACGCTACTATCGGTCATGATTATTAAATCAAGCTGAGCGATCGCGGCCGCAGTGTCCGCAAAATCTCCGATATATGGTGATAAATTGACGATCGGGCCCCCGCGTGGAAGTGCAACTAACTCCGCCTCAGGCTGCCCCATTTGGAGGCTATAAAGTTGAACCCCCGGAAGAGCAAAGCCCTGAAAAAAATTCAGAAGAGATTGAGCGCGCTCTTTATTGCGTCCGAATGTGACGCTTCCGGACCGTACGATTCCAACTTTTAGGCGTGCCCCCGCGTGAGCGAACAGTTGTCGAAATTTCTCGCAACGATCGGGAGACGCCACCAGATAGGGGGCTGCGGGAATTGAAGCAAACTCCGACGTAAACAACCCAGGCAAGCTGCATAGATAGCAATAAAAATCAGTCGGTGGGAGCGGTTCGTCCCGCGGTATTACTTTATCAGCAATGCCCAAAGATTGGACGAGCGAAATAAGCTCCTTCTGACATTCAATGATCAGCTCACCTCCCAACGCCTTGACCTTCGCGAGATAGCGTAAAGCCCATATGGTGTCGCCAAAGCCTTGTTCGACCAAGAGCAGAAAGTCTCTTCCCTGCATATGGCTGGCCCGCCCAGGGCCGGCCAGAAACAGATTTGTAAGGAAGCTGCCCAGTATACTGCCAAATCTCGTAATCTGCGAAACCTTGCCGATAATTCCCAAGATAGAGATAGCTTCTTGCACGGTCCCACTTGGCCGTATGATGAGCGGGATCAATTTCGAGAGCCCGCGTGAAGGCGATAACGGCCTCTCCATGCATAGCGGCTTCGGCAAGTGAAACACCTAGATTTTTCTGCAGTAAGGCGTCTTCGTGATTTGCAAGCGACAATGCTCGCTGGTGACATGAAACGGCGCTCTTGAGATGCTTGAGATGCGTAAGAGTGTTGCCCAGATTGGTCCAAATTCCAGGATCGTTCGGATTGCATGCGATCGCGTCTCGATAACACCAGAGCGCATCAAGATGCCGTCCCATTCCCGCGAACATCACGCCCCGCGCATTTCGCAAGTTCGCATTTGTAGGATCTCGCAAAATGGCACCGCGTAGCAGTTCCTCAGCATCTTCGAATTGCCCCACGTTATATAAAGCGGAGGCATGTCGAAACACGTCGGAGGAACTTAGGCTCCCGGCATCTTTCACGATCTGATCACGCAGCATATTTAGCTAAGTTTATCCAAGAATTCGTACCTAAGCGTGCCATGCGCTTGCGACGGCCGCTTGCAGCGATGTGTCTGTTGGAATTTGAGCGCCAATTGTCGGGTCGAAGCCGGAATGGCTTGCCGAATACGCCGCCATAGCCTGGACCAATTGCGCCACTTGGCTATCGATCTTTTGACCTCCCGCCGTGATCTCCTGAAGTTGATTGCCCGTCCCCCAAAACCAATTAGCAACGGTAACTTTATTAGAGCTCCCCATAAGATCGATCTGCAGATCGTTACCGGTTTTAATGAACCACAGTTGGTTGTCAGAAATACCGGCACCAAAATCGAGTTCATTGGACGATGAAGTATTGGTCGTCGCACCGGAGATAATTTTGGTTTGGCCCGCGCCAAGGTTGTAGTCGAAGAAGCCTCCGGTCCCTGTATCAATCAACGTGCTGGTTCCGCTGCCGCCGATCAGCGTGTCGTGGCTGCCGGTCACGGTCAGCGTATCGGTGCCGGATCCCGCCGTGAGAATCGCGTTGCTGCCCGCAAGCACCGCATGGATGCCGGTCAGTGTGTCGGTGCCGCCAAAGCCGTTCTGCGCCGTTCCGGTCGCAAGGTTGACCGTCACCGCACCCGTCGCCGGCACGTAGTCCGCAACCGTCGGACCACTGCCGCCATACAGCAGATTGTTGCCGCCCAACCCGATCAGCGTGGTGGCGCCCGCACCACCAATCAACACGTCGGTGCCGCTGCCCCCCGTCAGCGTGCCGCCGCCGGCTCCCGCCGCAAGCCAGTTGCTCGCCGCCGTGCCGACCAGCGTGTTGCTGCCCGCAACCCCGGTCTGGAACGCCATGTTCGCCACGTTGATCGTCGTGCCGTCCGCAAACGCAAACGTCTCGATCCGGTCCAGCGGATCGAAGAAGCTCAACAGCGTCATCTTGTCCGTCAGCTGCGCAAACGTCGCCGATGGATTGCCCGCATTCGCAAGCCCAACCACCAGGTTGTTGCCAGACGCCTGCCCCATCACATCCGACACCTTGATGCCAGCCTTGAACGACAGCGTGTCCGAGCCGCCGTCCAGATGCGTCGTCAGCGTCGTCGTCACATTGTACGTCGAGGTCTGCGTCGTCGTCACCGTGCCGGTCTGAACCGTCGCGCCCTTGGTCGTGGTGCCATAGGTCGGCGTCGTCACCGTATAAAGCGACGTCGAGGTCCTGGTTATCTGCGTCGAAGTCTGCTCGACATCGTCGAACACCGACTCAAACCCGTAGCCGCGCCCGAACACATACGTGTCGCTGCCCGCGCCGCCCTGCAGCGTGTCGCCGCCGCCCGCGCCGTCCAGCGTGTTGGTCCCCGCATCGCCGATCAGCGTATCCGCAAACGCCGACCCCAGCGCGTTGTGGATTCCCACCAGCGTGTCGGTGCCGCCGTAGCCGTTCTGCGCCGTTCCCGCCGCAAGGTTCACCACAACCTTCGCCGGTGCGTTGCTGTAGGCCGCCGTCGCCCCGCCGCTGTCCGCGATCAACTTGTTGTTGCCCGCTCCGCCAATCAGCGTCGCTGGCAACGTTGCCCCCCGTCAGCGTGTCGTTGCCTGCCGTTCCAGTGATCGTCGAGACCACAATATTGAGGCCGATGGTTTGATCGAAAGTGGCCCCAAATTGGTCGGTCACCCGCACCATCACCTGCTGCGACGACGCATTGAGCAACGCGGCATTTGCAACAGTAATGACGCCCGTCAGAGCATTGATCGCGAACAGCCCATTGGCATTTTGCGTCAGCGCATAGCTCAACACCGAGCCAACGTCAGGATCGGAGCCCGCAACGGTCGCCACAACCGTACCGTTGGCGGCGTTGTCGGCAACGGTGCCCCCGCTAACCAGCGCAACCGCCGTCGGCGCCTCATTGAGGTCGTTCACGCCGATTACAAAGGTCTTGTCCACGAACAGACCGCCCTCGTCGGTCGCCCGCACCACGATCGTCTGTGAACTGGCGGTCTCAAAATCCAGAACGGCACCGTTGGCGACCGACACCACGCCGGTGTTCACATCGATCACAAACCGGCCGTTCGCATTGTTGAGCAGCGAGTATTTGAACAACGTTCCCGCGTCGGGATCGCTCCCGCTCACGGTGCCCACAACCGTTCCGCCGACCGAGTTCTCCGCCACCGAGGCATGGCTCAGCGTCAGGTTCGTCGGTGCTTCATTGACGTTCGTCACGCCGATCGCAAACGTCTTCTCGTAGCTCAATCCGCCATGATCCGTGACCTTGATCGTCACCGACAGCGACGGCGTCGCCTCAAAATCGATAGTCGCGCCAGGCTTCACCACCAGCTGGTTGCCCACGATGGCAAACTTGTCCGACGCACCACCCGTGATTGCAAAGACAAACGCTTCGCCGGAGTTGACATCCGGCGCCGTCAGCGTCGCGACAACCGTGCCGGCCGCGACGTTCTCCGTGACCGTCGTCGACGACAAGACGATATCCGTCGGCGCAAAGTTCGGCGGCAACACATTGATCGAGAGATCCTTGTCGAACGTCAGGCCGCCCTGGTCCGTTACCCGAACCTTGATATTAAGCGTCGGCGAAGCCGTGTGATCCAGCTGCCCGGCATTGACCAGCGTCAGCTGGCCCGTGCTGGCATCGATTGCAAAGCTGCCGTTGGCGTCGTTCAGCAACGAGTAGCTAAGAACACCGCCTACGTCCGGATCAATGCCAATCACAGAGCCGATCACAGCCCCGTTCGCAGCATTCTCATCGATCTGGTTGGCCGTCAGCGTCGCCCCTGTCGGCGCTTCGTTGACGTTGGTTACACCGATCGCAAACGTCTTGTCGAATGTTTGGCCGTACTGGTTGGTGATCCGCACCACGATCTGCTGCGAAGCCGCAACCTCAAAGTCCAGCGCCTGGCCGTTCGCAACAGTGATCACGCCCGAATTGGCGTCGATCGCAAAGCGCCCGCCCGCATCGTTTGTCAGCGCATAGGATAGCGTGCTCGGCGCACCCGTAATGATGCCCGCCGCCGTGCCTACCACCGTGCCGTTCGCCGCATTCTCTGCAATCGAACTGCTCGACAGCGTCGCGTCGGAGACATAGGTGGCAACCGCCGCCGCCGTAAGCGTCATATCCGCAAAACGGAAGAACTCAACCGCGGTCACCGTGTCGGTGCCGTTCGGCGCCCCTGCACGCTGGTCCACCAGGGTATAGGTCTGGGTGGCTGCATCGTACGTCACCAGATAATCACGGCGGTTGCCCGAGAACACCGCGGTGTCCGTGCCCGCGCCACCGTCCAGCGTATCGTTGCCCGCCCCGCCCTCAAGCTGGTCGTCGCCCGCCCCGCCATACAGCAGGTCGTTCCCGCTGCCGCCGATCAGCGTGGTGGCGCCCGCACCACCAATCAACACGTCGGTGCCGCTGCCCCCCCTCAGCGTGCCGCCGCCGGCTCCCGCCGCAAGCCAGTTGCTCGCCGCCGTGCCGACCAGCGTGTTGCTGCCCGCAACCCCGGTCTGGAACGCCATGTTCGCCACGTTGATCGTCGTGCCGTCCGCAAACGCAAACGTCTCGATCCGGTCCAGCGGATCGAAGAAGCTCAACAGCGTCATCTTGTCCGTCAGCTGCGCAAACGTCGCCGATGGATTGCCCGCATTCGCAAGCCCAACCACCAGGTTGTTGCCAGACGCCTGCCCCATCACATCCGACACCTTGATGCCAGCCTTGAACGACAGCGTGTCCGAGCCGCCGTCCAGATGCGTCGTCAGCGTCGTCGTCACATTGTACGTCGAGGTCTGCGTCGTCGTCACCGTGCCGGTCTGAACCGTCGCGCCCTTGGTCGTGGTGCCATAGGTCGGCGTCGTCACCGTATAAAGCGACGTCGAGGTCGTGGTCTGCGTCGAAGTCTGCTCGACATCGTCGAACACCGACTCAAACCCGTAGCCGCGCCCGAACACATACGTGTCGCTGCCCGCGCCGCCCTGCAGCGTGTCGCCGCCGCCCGCGCCGTCCAGCGTGTTGGTCCCCGCATCGCCGATCAGCGTATCCGCAAACGCCGACCCCAGCGCGTTGTGGATCCCAACCAGCGTGTCGGTGCCGCCGTAACCGTTCTGCGCCGTTCCCGCCGCAAGGTTCACCACCACCTTCGCCGGCGCGTTGCTGTAGCCCGCCGTCGCCCCGCCGCTGCCCGCGATCAACATGTTGTTGCCCGCTCCGCCGATCAGCGTCGTGGCAAAGTTGCCCCCCGTCAGCGTGTCGTTGAACGACGAGCCGATCACCGTCGAGATGCCACTCAACACGTCGCCCTGCGCACTGCCACCCGTTCCGGTCCCGGTCGTCAGATTGACCGCCACCGCCGCCGCCGACGCCGCATAGTTCGCCGTCACGCCACCGCCGATGCCGATCAGCGTGTTGCCGATGCCCGCCAGCAGAACCGCCGACCCCGACGTGGCGATCAGCGTGTTGCCGCTGCCCGTCGCAATCAGCGTGTTCGAACCGCTGTTGGACTTCAGAACGTTGCCAGACCCGCTCACTGTCAGCGTGTTGCCTGACCCGCTCGTCACCTCAAGCACCGCGTTGCTCGAGCCAATCAGCGTATCGTTGCTGCCGCTCGCAATCAGCGTGTTCGAACCGCTGTCGGACTTCAGCACGTTGCCAGACCCACTCACCGTCAGCGTGTTACCTGACCCGCTCGTCACCTCAAGCACCGCGTTGCTCGATCCAATTAGCGTATCGTTGCTGCCCGAAATCACGGCCTTAGTGATCCCGATCAGCGTGTCACTAACCCCGGAACCGTTCACTGTGGCCTTGCTGGTCGCAAGGTTCACCGTCAGGCCGTTGCCATTGTAGGAGGCTACCGTCTGGCCCGTGCCGGCCTGCAGCGTGTTGCCGCCGCCATTGCCAACAAGCGTCGTCGGTCCACTACCGCCAATCAGCGTATCGTTACTACCGGCCGCAATCAGCGTGCTGCTTCCACTGCCCGCCGTTAAAATATCCTTGGTGCCAGACGCGGTGAGCGTATCATTGCCGGAGCCACCGGTGAGCGTGTCATTATCGCCACTGACGGTCAGAATGATGCCGGTCCCGCCCATCGCCTGCAGCACATCATTGCTGGAGCCCACCAGCGTATCGTTGTTGCCCGACACTACTGCGCTTGTGATACCAATCAGCGTATCGCTGACGCCCGAGCCATTCACGCCCGCCTTGCCCGTCGCAAGGTTCACCGTCAGATTGTTGCCGGTATACGACGCAACCGCACCGCCCGTTCCCGCCTGCAGCGTGTTGCCGCTACCGTTGCCCAAAAATGTTGTCAGGCCGCTGCCGCCGATCAGCGTATCACCGGTACCTGCTGCGATCAGCGTGCTGTTTCCGCTTCCGCCCAGAAGTGTATCATTGTTACCCAAGACCACTGCCTTGGTGATGCCGATCAGCGTGTCGCTGACGCCCGAGCCGTTCACGGTCGCCGTGCCGGCGGCAAGGTTCACCGTCAGGTTATTGCCGGTATACGACGCAACCGCAGTCCCCGTTCCCGCCTGCAGCGTATTGCCGCCACCATTGCTCGCAAGCGTGCTGATGCCGTTGCCGCCGATCAGCGTATCATTGCTGCCGGAGGTCAGCAGCGTGCTGGTTCCGCTGCCGCCGATCAGCGTGTCGTGGCTGCCGGTTACGGTCAGCGTATCGGTGCCGGATCCCGCCGTGAGAATCGCGTTGCTGCCCGCAAGCACCGCATGGATGCCGGTCAGTGTGTCGGTGCCGCCAAAGCCGTTCTGCGCCGTTCCGGTCGCAAGGTTGACCGTCACCGCACCCGTCGCCGGCACGTAGTCCGCAACCGTCGCACCGCTGCCGCCATACAGCAGATTGTTGCCGCCCAATCCGATCAGCGTGGTGGCGCCCGCACCACCGATCAACACGTCGGTGCCGCTGCCCCCCGTCAGCGTGCCGCCGCCGGCTCCCGCCGCAAGCCAGTTGCTCGCCGCCGTGCCGACCAGCGTGTTGCTGCCCGCAACCCCGGTCTGGAACGCCATGTTCGCCACGTTGATCGTCGTGCCGTCCGCAAACGCAAACGTCTCGATCCGGTCCAGCGGATCGAAGAAGCTCAACAGCGTCATCTTGTCCGTCAGCTGCGCAAACGTCGCCGATGGATTGCCCGCATTCGCAAGCCCAACCACCAGGTTGTTGCCAGACGCCTGCCCCATCACATCCGACACCTTGATGCCAGCCTTGAACGACAGCGTGTCCGAGCCGCCGTCCAGATGCGTCGTCAGCGTCGTCGTCACATTGTACGTCGAGGTCTGCGTCGTCGTCACCGTGCCGGTCTGAACCGTCGCGCCCTTGGTCGTGGTGCCATAGGTCGGCGTCGTCACCGTATAAAGCGACGTCGAGGTCCCGGTTATCTGCGTCGAAGTCTGCTCGACATCGTCGAACACCGACTCAAACCCGTAGCCGCGCCCGAACACATACGTGTCGCTGCCCGCGCCGCCCTGCAGCGTGTCGCCGCCGCCCGCGCCGTCCAGCGTGTTGGTCCCCGCATCGCCGATCAGCGTATCCGCAAACGCCGACCCCAGCGCGTTGTGGATCCCAACCAGCGTGTCGGTGCCGCCGTAACCGTTCTGCGCCGTTCCCGCCGCAAGGTTCACCACCACCTTCGCCGGCGCGTTGCTGTAGCCCGCCGTCGCCCCGCCGCTGCCCGCGATCAACATGTTGTTGCCTGCTCCGCCGATCAGCGTGCTGGCGCCGCTGCCGCCCGTCAGCGTGTCGCCAGATGAGAGGCCAAACAGAGTCTCCGTCTCAATAATAACATTTCCATTAGCGCTCGTTAACGTAACATGTTTCTCTTTAGTCGTTCCGTCCGAGTTCAGGTCAAGCAACGTTGAAACGCTGCTGCCGTCCACATGCGCAACAATTGTCTCAACGCTGTCGAAATGCCCTGCATTGGTGCTGTCGATTTGAATAATTGTCACCAAGCCATCAGCACTGGCGGTGGTTACGATTTGATCGGCGGCGGTTCCATTAGCCTTGAGAAAGCTGCCATTCGTGACCGAACTGCCGTCAATATTCTTTTGTGTTGTTTCCGTGTAGTTGAATGTGCCGTTTCCAGCAGTATCCTTTTTAACTGTTTTCGTGAATCCGTCCGCGCTAACGGTGGTGATCGATTGATCGACTAGCGAACCGCTCGCGGTAAGGTCCTTGGCGGTCGTCGATGTGCTTCCGTCCACATTGAGGGTCGTGGTTTCGACGTGGTCGAAAAAACCTTTGCCCTGAGTATCCTTCTGCAACGTGCTGTTAAGTCCGTCGGCACTCTTTGTCAGTATACCTTTCTGAAAGAGCGTCCCGTTGCTTTTCAGATCCGTGATTGTCTCTGTCGTACTGCCGTCCAGATTTTTGACAACCACATCGGTTCGGGTTCGATCGGTCGTGCCGTTGCCGTCAAGATCCCATTGCGTCGTTGTTGTAAGGCCATCAGCGCTCACCGTCACTGTTGTCTTGTCTTTTACAACGCCCAGCGGACCAAGATCAGTAATTGTCTCGACCTTACTTCCGTCGATAGCGACAAAATTTGTTTGAGTCTGATCGACGGTTCCGTTTCCGTCTGCATCGCGGGTTATATTGACTGTCTTGCCATCCGAACTGGTCGTGGCCGTGACAGTATCCTTAACGGAACCATCGGCATTAAAATCCGTGACAGCCTTCGACTGACTGCCGTCTGCATTGACGATCTTGACCGTGCTTTGGCTTTGGTCGACGATGCCGTCCCCATTGGTGTCGAACGCCACGGTTATGGTCCGACTGTCTGCGCTTGTCGTCGTGATCGATTTCGATTTCAACGCACCACTTGCATTGAAGGTTGCAAATGTTTCGGATTTGCTCCCATCAGGATTGAGAACCGTAACGTCGCTTAACGTCTGCTCAAAGGTACCGGCGCCGCTTGAATCCCACGAGACCGTCTTTGCGAGACCATTAGCGCTGGTCGTTTCGACCCTTTTGGACTTCAGCGAGCCATTGGCACTGAGATTTTTGACTGTCTCGGTCTGGCTGCCGTCGGCGTTGAGAACCATCACGTCGGTTTGGGTGCTGTCAAAGACGCCGTCGCCATTCAGATCCCATTGCAGGGTCTTGCTCAAGCCGTTGGCACTGGTGGTCGCAACCCACTTGTCCTTGAGCGAACCATTGGCATTGAGGTCCGTAACCGTCTCGGTTCGGCTGCCGTCGGCATTGAGAGCCGTTACATCTATATGTGTCTGAGTGAACGAACCCGCTCCGGTGGTATCCCGTTGGGTTGTGATCGATAACCCGCTTGCGCTCGTCGTGACAATTGCCTTGTCCTTGAGCGTTCCACTCACATTGAAGTCGGATGTTGTGACAACTACGCTGCCGTCGGAATTCAAAACGCTTGTCTGGGTTTGATCTATAATACCGTCGCCGTTCGTATCCTTTGATACAGAAATGGTATTTCCGTCAAAACTCCTTGTCGCAATAATTTTGCGTAGCAGCGAACCGTCGGCATTAGTATCGGTAACGGTCTCGACAATGCTGCCATTTGCGTTGAGGACGGTAACATCCGTCTCGGTCAGGTTGAAGTTACCGGCCCCGACAGCGTCTTTCTGCGTCGTCTTCGACAGGCCGTTGGCGCTGACCGTGACAACCGTCTTGTCCAGCAGCGAACCATCCGAATTCAACTCGGTCTGGGTACTAACGGAACTGCCGTTAGAATTGAGAACAGTGACGTTGTTCTGCGTCCGATCAAAGATACCATCACCGTCGATGTCCGACTGGATCGTTTTCGACAGGCCGTTGGCGCTTGTCGTGGTGATCGCCCAATCCTTGAGAGAGCCGTTCACACTGAAATCGGAGACCGTTGAAACCTTGCTGCCGTTCGCGCTTAAAATATCGACCTCAGTTTGATCGACGACACCGTCGCCGTTAATATCTCGCGAAATCGCAACCGTATTACCGTCCGCACTCTTGCTAGTAGTGATCTTGTCTTTCAACGCGCCGTTGGCGTTAAAGTCACTGACCGTCTCGGTGCGGCTGCCGTCGGTGTTCAAAACCGTGACGTCGGTTTTTGCCGCGCTGAAGATGCCCGCGCCCGACACATCTTGCTGCGTCGTCGTCGACAGCCCGTTGGCGCTTATTGTTTTGACCGTTCGATCCTTCAGTGAGCCGTCGCTGTTGAAATCGCTGACAGTCTCGGTATGACTGCCATTCGCATTGAGAACCGTAACATCGGTCTTCGTCTGGTCCAGCACGCCGTCGCCATTCACATCGCACTGAGTGGTCTTGTTTAAACCGTCGGCGCTCGTCGTCGTGATCCACTTGCCGTTGAGCGAGCCATCGGCATTACGATCGATGATCGTCTCGATCCGGCTCCCGTCCGCATTGAGAACCGTGACATCAGTCTGAGTCGCGTTGAACGTGCCTGCACCTGATACATCTAGCTGCGTCGTCGTCGAGAGCCCGCTCGCGCTCGTCGTAACAACGGTCTTATCCTTAAGCGTTCCATTCGCGTTAAAGTCAGAGGTGGTTACGACCTTGCTGCCGTCATCATTCAAGACGGTCGTTATCGTTTGATCGACAATTCCGTCACCGGTGGCATCACGAGAAATCGAAACCGTTTTGCGGTCCGCACTCGTCACCGTCGCCGTTTTACGGTTCAATGAGCCATCGGCATTGGTATCGGTAACGGTCTCGACAATGCTGCCATTTGCGTTGAGGACGGTAACATCCGTCTCGGTCAGGTTGAAGTTACCGGCCCCGACCGTGTCTTTTTGCGTCGTCTTCGACAGGCCGTTGGCGCTGACCGTGACGACGGTCTTGTCCAGCAGCGAACCATCCGAATTCAGCTCGGTCTGGGTACTGACGAAACTGCCGTTAGAATTAAGAACAGCGACGTTGTTCTGCGTCCGATCAAAGACGCCATTACCGTCGATGTCCGACTGGATCGTTTTCGACAGGCCATTGCCGCTGGTGGTGGTGACCGTCCGATCCTTAAGAGAGCCATCTGCGTTAAAGTCCGAGACCGTTACGATCTTGCTGCCATTGGCGCCCACAATATCGGTCTCGGTATGATCGACGACACCATCGCCATTAATGTCACACTGCACGGCCTTGCTTAGGCCATCCGCGCTGGTCGTCGTGACCCATTTGCCCTTGAGCGAACCATCCGCGTTGCGATCGATCGTCGTCTCGATCCGGCTGCCGTCGGCATTCAGAGCCGTCACGTCCGTCTGCGACTGATCGAATGTACCCGACCCGGTCGTATCTTGCTGCGTCGTCGTCGACAGCCCGTTGGCGCTTATCGTTGTGACCGTCCGATCCTTCAGCGAACCGTCGCCGTTGAAATCGCTGACGGTCTCGGTATGGCTGCCATTCGCATTGAGAGCCGTGACATCGGTGTTCGTCTGGTCCAGCACGCCGTCGCCGTTCACATCGCACTGGGTAGTCTTGTTCAAACCATCGGCGCTTGTCGTCGTGGTCCACTTGCCCTTGAGCGAGCCATCGGCATTGCGGTCGATGAGCGTCTCGGTCCGGCTGCCGTCGGCATTGAGAACCGTGACGTCCGTCTCTGTCAGATTGAAAGTGCCAGCCCCGATCAAATCGCGCTGCGTCGTCGTCGACAGTCCATTCGCACTCGTCGTGGCAACAGTCTTGTCCTTAAGCGTCCCGTCCACATTAAAATCCGACGTCGTCGAAACAACACTGCCGTCGGAATTGATAACCTTTGTCTGGGTCTGATCTATATGGCCGTCGCCATTCGAATCGATCTGGGTCGTCGTCGTTCGCCGGTCCGAGCTGACAACGGCCACCGCCTTACGATTCAAGGAGCCATCGGCATTGGTATCGGTAACGGTCTCGACAATGCTGCCATTTGCGTTGAGGACAGTAACATCCGTCTCGGTCAGGTTGAAGCTGCCGGCCCCGACCGTGTCTTTTTGCGTCGTCTTCGACAGGCCGTTGGCGCTGACCGTGGCGACGGTCTTGTCCAGCAGCGAACCATCCGAATTCAGCTCGGTCTGGGTACTAACGGAACTGCCGTTAGAATTGAGAACAGTGACGTTGTTCTGCGTCAGATCAAAGACACCATTACCGTCGATGTCCGACTGGATCGTTTTCGACAGACCGTTACCGGTGGTGGTGGTGATGGTCTTTGAGTTCAGGGATCCGTCATTGTTGAAAAGAGAGACCGTATCAACGCTCGATCCATCAGCCGCAACTGCAAGTGTCTCAAGTGAATTGAGGTTACCATCCCCATTGGTATCGACCTGAGTTGTACGCGTCCGGCCGTCTAAACTCCGGGTCGTGACGGACTGATTGAGAAGCGAACCGTCAGCATTCCAGTTCGTCACCGTCTCGGTTTTGCTGCCATCCGCATGCTTAACCGTCACATCGCTCGACGCGAGATCGATCGTTCCATTGCCATCCGCGTCAATCTGGGTCGTTTTCGAAAGGCCGTCCGCGCTTAGCGTGGTAACTATCTTATCTTGCAGAGAACCATCACCGCTCAAATCTTGCTGGGTTGTGATGGAGCTACCGTCCGCATTCACCAAAATCGACGCGATCTGGATGACGTCGACCGTACCATCGCCGTTGCTGTCGTTCTGCAGCGTTTTGGTACGCTGATCAGCGCTGGTTACCGTCACGGTGCGGTTGCGCAGCGATCCGTCAGCATTGAATTCCGACACAGTTTCGGTCCTGCCACCGTTGGCGGCGAGAACAGTTATGTCGGTTGTTGTAAGATCAACGACGCCATCGCCATTGATATCGGCTTGGGTCATTTTCGACAGGCCGTCCGCACTTGTCGCGGTTACAGCCCGATCCTTCAGCGAACCATCCGGATTGAGATCCGTGATTGTCACGGTCAGGCTGCCGGAAGCCCCCTTGGCATCGATCTCCGTTTGATCGAGAAGACCATCGCCGTTCGCATCGCGATTGATCGTGACTGTTTTCAAGTCAGCACTGGTGGTGGTGACCGTGCGACTGAGCAGCCGGGTGCCGCTGCCATCAAAATTGGAGATTGTCTTCGTCGTGCTGCTATCGGAATTCAGGATTGTAATGTCGGTCTCGAAGCTATCGATGACACCGTCGCCATCGTTATCCCTCAGGATCGTAACGATCTTTCCATCGGCGCTGGTCGTGCTGACCGTTTCCTTGGCAAGGCTGGTGTCAGCGTTGAACGCTTTGTTGTCGATGGTCGTTGAACCGTCGGCATTATGCGTCGTCGTTGTTTGAATCAGATAGCCATTGGGATCGTACGCAAACGCGACGTCAGCGGCGATGCCCGTGGTTCCATCGACTTTCGTGTAAGTGGTTTCACCCTGGATTGAAGAACCATCCGGAAGCACGGTCGTACTATTGTTCGACGTCAGATTGATCGAGGTAATCCCTAGCTCGGCCAGGGTTTCAAGCTGGGTGGTGCCATCTGTGTTCGTGACAAGTAATTTGAATTTGTCCCAATCGGCGTCACCGGCGTCCAGCATGCCGTTGTGGTTGGTGTCGAACACATCGAGCAGAGCCTGCATATCCGACTTAGCCGTCGGATCCCACATCGTGAACGCAATCTCGTTAGGCTGATTGATGATCCCGTTGCCATTAAGATCGAGCACCAACACGCCGTTACCAGCGCCGGCCCATGCTGTCGCATTCTGAAAACCATTGCCCGTCGTATCAAAAAAATGATTCGACGATCCAAGCTGGGTAATCGCAATCCCCTTGCCGCTTAGATCAAGAACGACAGGCACGAACGCAGGTGGCGGCGCTGGCACTCCCATTGGTGGCGGCGGTGGACCAATTAAAAAGTCGGGGTAATTATAAATGCCAGGGTTACTATAACTGAGTGCGTTGGTCTGTGCAGCCAATTGGGCCTGATATGCCATTGACGCCGCCAGCTGGGCAGCGATTTGCGCTGCCGTCTGTTGTGCAGCTGCAAGAGCGGCCTGTTGGGCAGCCTGCGCAGCAGCCACCTGTTCTGCAAATGCCTGGGCCGCAATAGCAGCCTGCTGTGCAGCTGCCGCGGCCGCGGCTTGTTGTGCAGCCATGACAGCTGCGGCCTGTTGTTCGGCGATGGCAGCCTGCTGCGCTGCTGCTTGGGCTGCCGCTGCCTGTGCGGCAGCTTGGGCGGCAGCGGCTTGAGCGGCAGCCTGCTGGGCCGCCGCAGCGGCAGCCGCTGCTTGCTGTGCGGCCAAAGCCGACGCTACCTGCTGACCCGCTACCGCGAGCGCCGCCAAAACAGGCTGGGTATCGGACCACGTGGAAGACTGCGAACCAACGAATGGTTGCAACGACTGCGGACCACTCCACGAGCGACCGCGCGGAGTTGACTTATTACCGAGCCAGTTTGTAATCCCTAGATGCCACCCGCTTGTGTCCACAAGAGGATTTCCGGTTGGACCCAAAAAGAACATCTGGTCAGCTTGGTCCGCGAGCGGTGTTTCGCTAGCAGTAGATTTCGCTGCAGGCAGCGGCGCAGGTCCAGCTATGTTTTCCCACCAATTTCCGATGCCGTTGCCATCGCCGATTTGGCCGTAAGCACCCGGTGGAACGAAACCAATGGGAGGGGCCGCAGTATCAAAGACCGACCCCTGTTGCGCTCCACTCAAAGGTACCGTTGAAAAAATTTCATTATTAGTATTGAGGCCCGTTGAATTTAAATACTGTAGATATTTATCAAAGTAGTCGATAGGGGCTTCAGTGGGGGCACCAATTGTTAAGCTACCTGATTTCAAAGACATAAAAGACGAAAGCGCTGAGCCAGTGCCCGCAGGACTGGGATACATTAGGGCAAAGGCCGCACCGCCTAAAACACCGCCTGCGGCTCCTATACTTAGGCCGTAGAGGTATTGCCTAGTTAGGCCAAACCCGGCTTGCGCAGCGAAGCTATCGGCCCAAGCTGAGCCTAACACACCACCCGCACCCTGAAAGAGCGCCTTATAACCTTGCTCGCTTTTACCTTGGCTAAAATCTACGCCAGCTTCGGCCAAGCTAAAACCAGCGCCGGCGAACTTACCGATATATCCTAGGCGGCCAAGCGCTCCATTGAGTACCTGCTGTTCAGTAGATTGATAAAAACTACCTGCAATAGAAAGTTGCCCGCTTAACAATAGATTTGCCGAAGAGAAGACACCCCCTATAAGCCCAATCTTTTCTCCCGCAGAAGCGGGAGGGGCATGAAACTCCCAGAATTCTGTCCAACAGGAAATCGCCAGTACTAATGCCGGACGACCGAGCTGAAGTTAAGACATTCTCTGACATTGGCATCCCCCGGAATTAGCATTCACTAGCTCGTCAAATCACTTGGTTGTTTGGAAGATCGCCAATATCTAAAATAGAAATAACTGTACAATGCTCCTGAGATTAATGCCTCGCTCGTCAACAAAAGGCCGCAGCTGACGCAAAACAATGATAAAATGACAAGGCTCGGCGAGAAAAACTCTTTAATTGAACCCCAGTAAACTCCGCTTCCCACCACGACGGGCGTCATAAATATTGCCCCGCTCACTTTTAACGTCAGCCAAATCTGCTTCGGCCAAAGCTTCCTCAGAGGCTCTGGAGGCGGATTTTCATCCGTATATTTGCAACAGTACTTACTAAAAAAAGATCGGATTCCGATCATCTCCATCAATAAGATCAACATCAGAAGAATTTCGGTCTTCGCGATTTGATCTCCGGTTATAAGATTTTGGTCCGCTAGGACCTGAAATAGACCCAGCCTATATATAACCATCGATGAAAAAGGGACACTCCACTTTCCCCAGGTAATCGCAAAAGGAGCTATGACTGCGAGCATCATCGCCACCAAGCTCCACTTGCTCTTATCCGGCTTGGGGCTCATCAAGTACCCTTTGCTGTTGTATTCCAGCCCATCAACTGTTTTCCCGCCATCGCTCATCATGACGCTCCTTCAGTAGAGGGAATACAGTTGACCCACCGAAGAAAAGTCGGGGCACTGCCGACAACGATTTCGATTAGTGAATTGATATTGCACATCCGTAGATGCTGTTTGATAAGACACACCATCAACCAAAATTTGCAGCATCCAGATTACTAGTGAAGACCGATTTAAACGGTCCAAGTGAAATCGCAGCACCAATATCGGGCCCATGTTCTCGATCGCCCGTGAACGCACTCGATGCACTCCCATCCCCAACTGACATTCCATAGCGACATGAGCGCTTCGATCCAGCAATTCATATTCCGACCAAAGACAATTGATCAGCCCAGTCCTGGTTGTGCAGATAAAATCTTGGTTGTTATCGAGAGAAGATCAGCACGCTTAACCGGAGGCCTGAACGGGTAAATTTCCGAACACGCGAGCATAAAGGATCATACTACCGGGCTGGTTTCAAGAGGTAGCAGAATACACCCACGCCATTGTGGATGAAAAAGGTCAGCTAAATCAGTACGGACGAGACAGAACCAGGCTCAGCAGTTCGCTGCTTGCCGCATCAAATACACCACCCCAGTCGCCCCATGCCTGCTGACGAAAGAAACGCATCGACGGATACCACGGGCTATCGTCACGGCCGTTGAGCCAAAGCCAAAAGGCCTCATAGCTTAGCAACACCCAAACAGGCTTGCCGATTGCTCCACAGAGATGGGCAACCGCGGTATCCGTCATGATGACCAGATCGAGTTGCGATACAGCCGCTGCAGTGTCGGCAAAATCATTCAAAAGCGGTGCAAGGTCGATAATAGGCGCGTTGCTGGAAAGAGTTTTGAGATCTTTTTCCAGCGGACCTTTTTGAAGGCTGTAAAGCTGAACTCCAGGATGGGCGAACGCTTGCATGAAAGCGCGCAAAGGAGCGGCTCTGTCTCTGTTACGAATGAATCCCTGGTTTCCTGACCATATGAAGCCTACGCGCAATGCGCCGTTTGCCTTGGCCATTGGGAATGCAAATTTCGCGGCTCGATCCTGGGGAACAGAAATATACGGCTGGGCCGGAGAGACTGGTATTGCGGGGGAGAATATTCCCGCCAGACTGCATGTGTAACAATAAAAATCAGCCGCCGGCAATCCGGCGCCAAGAGGAGCGATGTGATCGATCTCGGGCATCGTGGAAAAAAGCGGGACCAATCCTTTATGACATTCAACGATGAGCTCTCCGCCTAGCGCTTTGGCGTCTTTAAAAAAACGCGCGGCCCAGATCGCGTCGCCGTGTCCCTGTTCGCTAACAATGACAAGCCTTCGTCCGGCGTATGACTGGCCATGCCAAGGACGCCCGGTCAGTTGCCTCCTGGAATTCTGCAGTCTTATTTCGTAATCGGCCCATCCGCGCGCGTAGTCACCAAGGTTCAGATACGCCAATGCCCTGTCGAACCGCGCACCGGCGTTGGCGGGCGCAAGACGCAACGATTGATTCAAGACATCGACCGCGTCACGGTACCGTCTGGCGACAATAAAAGCATGCGCAAGATTGCGATGGTAGTCCGCATTGTCAGGCTGCAAAGCGATCGCCCGGTTATGACAAATAATAGACGTCTCGAGCTGCTTGAGATCGACGAGTGCATTCCCAAGGTTGGACCAGAACCCTGCGTGGTTGGGCTGGCGAGCTAATCCCTCCCGATAATTCCAGATGGCCTCCGCCGATTTCCCGCCAGCACGCAAAAACACTCCGCGTGTATTCCACAAGTCGGGATCATCTGGAGACAAATGCAGAGCCCGCTGAATGACTCCGCCGCCTCGGCATACGCTTTGCGAAAATAAAGCTTTCGTGCTTGCGATACGAGAGCCGCCACCGCGGCTTCCGGATTTTCACGGTCGGACCATACGTCTTGGGCGTCCGTTCCGAACGCAACTTCCGGAACTCATCAGTGCTACCACCAACTTAAGCTCGCGATATCGCGTCACCGCTTTTCGATCAGGCTCAAAGAGACGTCCAATGTCTGCCCGGCCCGATTGACCTAGAGCGAAATCTATGCAGGATTCTGATACCGGTATGCAAGCCGCTGTAAGCTCGCCTTTTAAAGCGCGCGGAGCGCGGATGCCCTCCGATTTCCGGTTTTGGAGACGTTTATGCCAGCCATTGCTCTAAGTATGCTCCGCCGCCATGCACTCTTGCGCCCGAGCGTCCAATTCGTTGGATTTGTCCAAATATTGACCGGGCTTGTAACGATCGCCGCGCTTATGTTCGCGCATGTCGGCCTAGGTTGGTGGCTGTTCGCTATTTTTGGCTATTTTGTTTACGGTTGTATAGGGCTATCAATCGGATTCCATCGATATTATGCCCACCGCAGTTTCGTTGCTCCTCGATGGGCACAGATCATGTTCACGCTTGCGGGCGCACTTGGCTGCTCGGGATCACCGGCAAGCTGGGCGGTCATGCACCGTCAACATCATAAGTATTCCGATCATGAAGGTGACCCCCACTCCCCCAAGCTGCGGGGGCTTGGGGTCATGCTCATCCATAACTACGCGCCCAAAAATCGGCGTTGGGAAATGCGCCGCGAATTTCGCCGTGACCCCCTCCAATTCTGGGTTCATCGCAATTACGTTTTCCTCGTCGTCGGGTTTGCCGGAGCGCTTCTGGCAATCGACTGGCGCTTGTTTGTTTTTGGATGGGCCATACCCGTTGCAATCAAACTCTGGATCAGCGGCCTCACCATCTACATCACTCATCGGTTCGGCTATACGAATTTTTCGAGTGAGGACGACAGCCGAAATGTTTGGTGGCTCGGCTATCTCGCTTGGGGAGAAGGCTGGCATAACAATCACCATGCCAAACCGGCCCGGTGGAATTTCGGCGGGCAGCGCTGGTGGGAATTCGACCCCAGCGCATTTGTCATCCGCCTGATCACATGGACTACGCCACAACGAGGTCCCTCAAACGTGGAAATCGGCCGGCCTAGCGCATGAACCATCAAACCAGCGGCGCCGGATTGGGCGAGCCCCAGCGTAGCAACAGCGATGTGCTGGGTGAAATTCTGTGGCTATACGCCCATTCAGCGATCCACCGCCGCCTCAAACTGTACGAGGTTGAGCAATATGTCATGCCTGCGATCAAGCACAGCCGCTACCGGATTTACAAACGGGGCGACATGCCGATTGGATATGTAGGCATCGCGCGTCTTTCAAAGGAGGTTGAGGAGCCATGGCTCGCTGGAGAGTACTATCTCCAGCCGGAGGACTGGATCAGCGGGGACAGGTTGTGGATCATGCAATTTGTCGTGCCATTCGGCGATGTACTTGAGGTCCGAAAGAAGCTTTGGTACGAGCCGGAGCTCATTGGCAAGCCGATATGGGCGTTACGGCCCAACAAGAACGGGCGCGGCGTGCATCCGGCACAGTTCGGGAAATATCGCTATCGCAACGATCAGCAAAAGCAGATTGGAATTAAAACCGTTTCCAACGCGCTTGATAGCGGACTAATTTCGTCGCAAATCGATCTCCTTGAGACACAACCCGAACAATAATGCCGGACAAATCGGTGGGCTCTTGATCGAGGATTCGAGGATATGGATATTTCAACGCTCGGCACCACGTCACGCCACTCTGAAGCCGTGGAAACAGCCACTCGGAGCAGCGTGGGAGTTTTGGGAGATGTTGCATGGCTGATGATGGAATCAGCTTGGCATAAAGGGCGTCAGGTTTCCGATTTCGCCCGTCTCGTTATGCCGCCACTGAAACACCGCCAGTTTCGCCTTTTCCACGAAGGCAACGTCCCAATCGCGTTCATCAGCTGGGCTCTTCTTTCCCCTACCGCTGAAATAAAATATTTCACTGATCCCCATTCACTGGATCCGGAAGACTGGAAGAGCGGGAACGCCATTTATATTGCTGACTTTGTCGCTTCGCCAAATGCGATGCGAAAAATCGCTCCGTATCTACGCCATGACCCGTTAATGTCGATGGGACCCATTCGCGGCATAAAAACCCGTAACAGCCGGCGCTTACTAGTCGAGGTATTTGCAAATGCTGCCGGACAACGACTGAAGGTCAGCCGCGTTTCACAGTAGTTGACATCCAAGCAAAACGGCGTCCGTTTGGTCAAAAGACCAATTTTGAAGGAAACTCAGTTTCCCGACGTGCGGGTCCGTGTACGCAGCAGCTCGTCTCAAGCCATTATGCACCATACTAAGACCTGAGAAGCGGATGTATTTGCCCGGAGCCTAGCAATTCAAACGGATGAACCTTTCCGAAATAGTCATTCGCTTTCCAAGAATCGCCCTCTTGATCGTAATCAAACCACGGCGCTATTCCTAAAACGAGGTGGATACGCTCAAGCTTGGTGGGACCAATACAATAAACGCGATGTGGAATGTGCGTGTCCCAAGAGTATGCCTTACCCACCTCAAGATGTCTTGGTTCTTCACCCTCCATTTCGAATACGAAGCTGGGGTCTGTCTGAAGTGGAATGTTCACCCGCAAATTTTCGTAGATCGGCTCGTCGCGGTGCCAACCTGCATTGGCTCGGTAGTTTTCATCTGCCAGATCGACTTTTTCGCCGTAAATAATACCAACTCGACTTCTTATAAGCGGACGAGCGAGCGCGTCCAGAAAACCGCCTAGGTGGGAATGTCCCGACGCGGGAGTACGATGACGAAAGCCATAGGTATCGAAATATGAATTCTTGGCCGGCAGGTTTCGAGCCCGTTGATTATAGTAAAACTTGTCGCCTGTATTCTGCGGGGTCCCGAGCGAACTGACGTTTGGATCAAGTTTGTCCTGATGATCTGGATTGAACGCCAAGGAAAACCCACCATAGGTCGGGCTGACCCCGTCCTGCTGACGCCAACCTGAATGCCCAAATTGCGCCATCGCATCCAGCACTGCGGAACGCAATTTTTCCACCAATCCGGCCGGTAGTTCAATCTCGATAGAACGGCGCTCTTTGTGCTGCTCCGCCATTCCACGGACAGCAGCGCGATAGGCCGTCTTTCTCGCCAGATGCGCAAAAGTCGTCATGTTCGCGGGAACATCCGCTACGAAGAACTTCTGATCAGTTTCCCGCGCTTTTTCCAGCTCGGCATCGGCGCGCTCAGCAGATTCAATTGCAGCGATGTCACTTAACGTTGTTGCGTCCATTAACCTGCCCCGCATGCATTTCATTACAGGCCGGTATCTTAGTATTCCCCCTTTCAGCTTGCAACGCTGTTTCCTGCGGCAGGAAAAAGGGCGCGCAACGCCTTGCGATTGACCTTTCCTTGAAGAAACCCAGGAATATCGTCGCAATAGACAAGGCTGCGCGGACATTTTGACATAGCGAGCCTTTCACCACACCAACTCAAGAGTTCTTCCGTCAGCGATGGGCCGGGGTTGTGCCCTTCTCTGAGGACTATCACCGCTCCGACTGTTTCTCCCATAATGCCGTCAGGCAGGCCAATTGCCGCGCAGGCACGAACAGCTGGATGATCAAGAAGGACCGCATCAATCTCGGCAGGCAGAACGTTGTAGCCGCTGAAATCGATCACTTCTGACGAGCGACCGGCTAAGTAGAGGTACCCCTCATCGTTCAAATGCCCAAGATCGCCAAGAGTAAAATAGTCACCGTGATAGACATTTTGTGTCGCAACTTGATCATTCAGATACTCGAACCGTTGATGGCGGGGTGAGTGAAAGTAGATATGTCCCGTCGATCCGCTGGCAACATCCGCAAAGTCCGGTGTAAATATTTTCACAAGTCCGCTGGCCGGTTTGCCGACACTGCCTCGGTGCGACTGCCATTCGGTGGACGTGATCACGGTCCCTCCTCCCTCCGCACCGGCATAAAACTCCGTGATGATAGGTCCGAGCCAATCAATCAATGCCGACTTCAGTGCGATTGGAAATTGGCTACCACCGTGCAACACGCACTTCAAGGAACGAAGATCGTAACTAGCTCGCGTTTGCGCCGGGAGAGCAAGAAATCGCCGCATAATGAAATTTGGCAAATACAGATGGGTCACGCGCTCCTCCTGGATCGTGCGCAACACTTCCTCTGCCTGAAGATCGAATGTCAAAGAAATATCAGAAATAATTACGCCTACACCGGCTTGCAGAGGCAAACTCACACCCAAGTTGTATACACCGGAGCCCTGCAATCCACAGGGCACCATGGCAACATCAGTCAAACCATCAAATGCTGTCGCCGCTAGAATCTGACGCAGATAAGGCGGCACGTAATTATGCTTGCGATAAATTACTTTAGGTACACCCGTCGTTCCTGATGTCAGCGGCATAGGTATGCCGGGCGGCATCTCCGGTATAGAAGCGCAAGATTCTGAAGCCATCACTGCTTCGTAGTTTTCAAACCCCCTCGCTTCGCCGATAAAAATCTTAACGGATATGCGAGACGCATCTTTCAAGACATCGACCGTGGCGGGCATATTCGTAACAACGGCGTCCGGATTGCATTGCCGTAGAGCGGCCTCCATATCGAGCTGTCCAGACATCGGATTGATGATAGTCGCACGCAACCCAGCCTTCCTCGCAGCTGTCATCGTCTCGACCAGTTGGTTGCTATTGCGACATATAACTGCGAGGCATGCGTCCCGTTCGAGGCCCCTTTTGATCAGCGCGCGCGCAAGCTGATTGCTGCGGTGGTCAAGCTGGCTAAAGGTTAACCTTGCCGCGCCACACTGCAATGCAACGCGATCCTCAATTCCGGCGGGCACTCGAAGGGGTAGTGCTTTTTTCATACTCAAGCCAACGTTAATCCAAGGCAATCGCAATCTTCTATTCACAGGCTGTAGTTTCATGGCGATTGAAACTATACAAATTCTATAGTGTAATTATTTCATGATACAAGTTGACGATCCCGCCTTCACACAAGCCAAAATTGCCTCGGATGAAAGTGCTTCGGCGCGGCGTCGAAATTTTCAGCGGGGCGTTTCGCTTGCTACATGGGCACGCCTAATACCCGAGCGCATCGCCATTCACAGCGCTTACGGGAACCGATCATTTTCCCAGCTTAACGAAAACAGCAAAAGGCTTGCGCAATCGCTCGTCAATCGCGGGCTAAATCCCGGGGACGGCCTGGCATTGATATGCCCCAATCGCCCGGAGTTCGTCGAAGGTATGTTCGCCGCCGAGCGAGCCGGCTTTCGTGTCACACCTATAAGATCAGACCTAACTGCGCGGGAAACCGACTATATCCTAGACGATTGCCGGGCGGCCGGGATTATTATCGATGCTGGCCTTGATGAAAAGATATTGGAATTAGTGTGCAGCAAAAGCGCCATTAAAGTGAGATTGGCAATTGGCCCCCTATCGCCAGGGATGGAAAGTTATGACGAAGCACTGGCAACCAGCGGTCCGTATGACTTTGAATTAGGCCAGATTGGAATCCCAATGTTCTATACTTCGGGAACAACTGGGTCACCAAAAGGCGTTTATCGGGCAGAACCCGTGACACGTCCCGCGGCGGTAGCCATCGGCGAACGCTTGAAATTGGCTTCCAACAGTGACTTTGCACTCGCACCGTTGGCTTTGTGTCGATCCGGTGTATTTAGCCTTAGCGTAAGGCTCCCGCTAGTATGCGGCGTAGGCGTCGTCTTGGTGGAAGACCTCGAGCTGGAAGCCATCCTTCATTTGATTGCTGAGCGACGTATTACATATGCCTACTTAGCTCCGTTTTTATTCCATCGCATGTTTCAGCTGCCCGAAACCATTCGCAAAAAATACAATGTCACCTCGTTGCGAAACGTTCTACACACTGGCGCCCCCTGTTCAATCTCGCTCAAGCGCAGAGTGATCGAATGGCTCGGACCGATTGTCACAGAATGTTACGCGGGCACCGAAGGTGGCGACATCGTCATCACGAGCGATGAGTGGCTAAAAAAACCCGGCAGCGTTGGAAAGGCGGATGATCGAGTTGCTATTCTCGACGAAAATGACCAGCCCGTGTCTACAAACACTATCGGACAGATTTTTTTAAACGCACCCGAACGCGGCCGCTTTTCATATTTCAACGATCCGGAAAAGACGCGGTCTGCTTATCGGGGGAAATTCTACACGATGGGGGACCATGGTTATCTAGACCATGATGGATATTTGTATATCACCGGCAGAAGCGCCGAGATCATTAACGCAGGAGGACTGAAGATATACCCTGCGGAAGTCGATTCTGTTTTGTTGGATCACCCGTCCGTCGAGGACGCAGCATGCATCGGCATCGAGAGTCCGGAGATGGGAGAAGAAGTAAAGGCCCTGATAAAGCTAAAATCAGGGTTGATCGGCGATGCAAGTCTTGTTGCAGAACTAGAAACACATTGCAGTAAAACGCTCGCTTCCTATAAACGCCCCCGCAGCTTCACCTTTGTCGATAGTGTGCCGCGACTTGCCACTGGCAAAGTTCTCCGGGACAAGCTGCGCCAGCAATACCGCACGATAGAACACCCCACTCAAAATGAAATGCCATGACATCTAGTCCTGATGCCGCCACCGGAACCGAAGACCACCACGATGAAAAAAGCTTGAGCAAGGCTGCTTTGGAATGCGCCAATACCTCTGCCGCAGAAAGAGGTTTTGTATTTTCCGTGTCAGAGGATTTTGACGAACTACTTGCCGTCAATGAGATCAATCGAGGTAACTGGGACCCGCTCATGCCTCAATTTCATTCGGGCTACTTCGACACCAAAAAAGCGTCCGCCTTTTGGATCAAAGGGGTTGATTCGTCCGGAACTGTAATGGCTGCACGCGCTCACCGACGTTTCGACCTTCCCCCAGGCCAGACCCTTCATGACGCGCTAGTTGACCTTTCGCTATTTTACGACGATCCAAAAAAAGCAGGACCGCAAGAGCATTTAGAAACTTCTGCTCTGATGCCTCGAGCAGTCTCAGGCTCGTTTGTATTCGCGGGAGCGGTATGGATTTATCCGGCTGCACGCCGACTGGGACTCGCCAGCTTGATGTGGCCGGTTGGCCGTGCCGTTACATATGACCGCTGGAACGTGCCACTTCAAATTGCACTGGTGGAAGACGCCGTTAAAATGCGCTCCGTGATCGGGTTTGAAAACATGGAGTTTGGAATACTCTGGAAAAACTCTTATGTGGCACCCGAATGCCGATTTACACTGGTTTGGTGGACACGTGATGAAATCGCCAGAGCAGTAAACCGTTTTATCGCGACGTCCTCCCTGCAGTAGCCCACGACACTTATTGAACAAAGTGAAAGCCTCGACGAAAGTCATCAAATTACGCCTGCACACCCAACTCTTCTAACAGCGGACGCAACATCTTTGCATAAGGACGCCATTTTCCGACCGCTGTTGAGTAGAGCGGCTGGCGTACCTGAGTGGCGCTTGCAGTACGCACTGGCCGTCGCGTCTTGTGAAATTCCAAGCAGGCAGGCGACCATTCCAAATTGCAATGAGCAGAGATTCGCCGTGTCTCATCCTCAAAATTTGAAACCAGACTTTCATATTGAACATCTATCATCACGCCCGCAGGCAGTACGCTGCGCCAATGGTCCATAAGCCGCAGATATCCGCGATAAAGACGACCAAGCTCTGCAAGATCATATGCGAATGCCTGCCCCCGGCTAAACGATATCGAATAGCAGGAAAGGCATGTATCAACCGGATCGCGACGAGCATGGATAATACGTGCGTTCGGGAGCGCAAGATGAATAAGACCGACAAACCGAAAATTTGCCAACATCTTATCGGTAAACCGCGATCCTCCGGGGACGATCTTTTCCGCCTCACAAAGGTATTCATCACTGAGTTTTCGTAACCAATCGGGAGTTCATACTTGGAGCGAAATTGGGATATTTCGATGTACTTCCCATTTGACGAGGCAAACGCTCCACTGCTTCGGAGAAAAGGTCTACTTCGCCAGCCCCAAATATTCCGTCGTGGCTCGACAAGATCTGTTCAATCAACGTTGAACCGGAACGGGGCATTCCAACGATGAAAATCGGCGATACCGACGAATTTGGTTGTCCGGAGTGTTGCTTGATCAATTCGTGAGTAAACAAATTCTGTATCAGCCGCAAATCATCTAGTGCAGCCTTCTCGTCGTAATGGATTTGCTGGCGCTTCAAAAAATTAGCTTTGAGCATATGATGGCTTGCAAGCTCGTGTTCGTGAAAATCTGAATAGGATTTTGCAAGTGTAAAATGTAATTCTGCACGCTCCTCACCCACCACGGTCGTATCATTGGACAACTGCTCCATTAGATTCAGCAGAGGGTCGTCTCTGGTAAATCGCTTGAGAGCGGCCACATTAAGCAAATATTTTATATTCTCCGGTTCCAGCCGTGCGGCATGTTCAAACTCCTGACGCGCTTCATCCAGGTTGCCATATCTCAGCAGAATAGCCGCAAGGTTCGCATGGGGATCCGCGTAGCGCACGTCAATTTCCGCAGCTGTCTTGAGATGGCCGACGGCTTGTTCGACATCGCCGAGAGCATCAAGGGCTGCACCAAGATTATTGTGTGCTTCGGCTAAATCGGGGCGCAATGAAATAGCGTTCTTGAAATATTGAAGGGCTTCTTTGGGACGCCCAAGGCGCGTTAAGGCGTTTCCGGTGTTGTTCAGCGCCTCGGGAAATGAAGGGTTGAGCCGCGCCGCCCTGCTGCAATATTCAAGAGCATTTTCGAACTCCTGTCTTGCCAAAAAGGTTGCGCCCAAATTATTGAGCGCATCCGGATAATTGGGATCTAGTTTTATTGCCGCTTGGAAGTGGGCAGCACTATCGCGGCGCTGGCCGAGCCGCTGAAGTAGCACCCCCAAATTATTGTGCGTTTCTGCGTGATTGGGTCTCAGTTTAAGCACACGCTCAAATTGCTCAAAAGCCTCTTTGAGGGCTCCAAGCTCCGTCAATGCCGCAGCCAAATTCCCGTGCGCATCGGTGTATTCAGGATTTATCGTGATAGCGCGCCTGTAATGCTCAACCGCAAGATTCCGGACGCCGAATCGCGAGAAAAACGCCAGCGAGGTTGTTGTGAGCATGTGCAGACCCAGGCTTTTGCGCGATCGCTTTTGAAATCCAATACACAGCATCTTCGTGTTGTCCCTTGCGACTGCGCACAACCCCCAGCCGATGTAAACCGTCAAAGTTTTCAGGATCTTGCTGGAGTACTGTCTTATATAATTGCTCCGCGTCGTCCAGCCGCCCTTTTTGTTCGAACTCAACTGCTCTTTCTAGAATCTTGTTAATGGACATTATTAGGCTCTGATCTGCGAAATCTTCCGAAATAATCGTGCATTGAAAGTGAGGGTAAGATTGCCCGCACTATTCATCCTTATGATTTTAGCATACCTCAGAGTTCGAGACAGTCTGCATGAGGGCCAACTGAGCGGATACGTTCAACATCGAGATGAATGCATCGATATCCGCTTTTGCCGTGCGATGATTGACGATCGCCGCGCGGATAGCAGGCCGTCCATCAAGAAACGTAAGAGAAGGCGCAGCTTGCCCACTCATGTGCAGACCTTCAACAATCTGCCGGTTTAGACTGTCAGCGGCATCACCTTTTGCACTAAAGCACACGATATTTAACGCAACAGGCGCCCGCAATTCAAATACCCCGCCCGACGAGAGCTGCTCCGCGAGATAGCGTGCGACAATGCAATTCTGCGCCATGCACTCTCCCACCATATCCGCACCGAAAGTCTCAAGTGTAAACCATGTCTTTAGCGCACGAAAACTGCGCGAAAGATCTGGACCAAGGTCACATGGCCAGATATCTCCCGCAGCTAGGCCAGTTTCCGCTCGCGACAGATAGGTGGCATCCGTACCGAAGGTCTGTAGATGGATTTTGGGATCGCGCACAATAACGAAACCCGCATCGTAGGGTACGTGCAGCCATTTGTGGAAATCTAGCGCAACAGAATGCGCACGGTCGATTCCTTTCATCAGCGGTCGCAAGCGCGACGACAGCATCGCCGTGGCGCCGATCGCGCCGTCGACGTGGAACCAAAGGTTCTTCTCGATCGCTATGTCAGCGATCGCGTCGAGCGGGTCAATTGCACCGGTATTGACTGTTCCAGCAGTACCCACAATCAGGAAAGGGGTATAGCCCGCAGCAAGATCGTCCTCGATCGCGGCTGCCAACAGGTCGACGCGTAACGCACGCGATGAATCCGTCGCGATCAGCCGTAAATAATTCGAACCTAACCCCGCCATCTCCATCGATTGACGGATACATTGATGCGCCTCGCAAGACGCGTAAGCGACAAGGCGACGACCTGTTTCCTGCAAGCCTGCGCTACGCGCCTCCGCACCGATAATCTTCGTGAGGGCAACAAGGAGCCCGATCATGTTCGCCATTGATGAGCCCGTCACGAACAAGCCTGAAGATTGGGCTGGAAAGCCGAGCATCTCCGCAACCCAGAGCGTTGCCTGCTGCTCTACATTGATTCCAATATGGTTGCGGCCACCACAATTCGCGTTCAACCCGGCCGCGAGCATTTCTGCGACCATTCCAACGGGCGTCCCCGCTCCGTGAACCCATCCCATAAAAAGCGGATGGCCGTTGCCGGTGACGTAAGGACGAATATTTGCTTCAAAATCACTCAGGACGTCGCTGAAATCGCGAGGGCCTCGGGGAAGCGGACTGCGAAAACGCTGCTGAACATTTTCGGGTGCTTCCGTCCAAACCGGCCGCTCCCGAATAGTTCTCAAATATTCGATCATTGATTCGAGCGCGCCATGACTTACTCTCGCGAACTCGTCCCAATCTATGGGGTCAAGATTTACAGTGGTCATCGGCGAATCGACTCGAAATTCTGCTCTGCCGGTAAGATTAAGTTGCGATAGAGATTTACGTGCGGCGTCTCTACACAATAGTTGTTAATGGACTTTGGCGCCAGAATAATAATCTAACCGATGGTAACCGTTGAAATTCTTCTCGCTTCCAAGAAATTTAACCCGCTTCAAAAGCTCTCACAAGAATTAATAACGTCTGGACCGACTACTTTGAATCCATCTACAGCCTAATCGATAAGGCAGATACGCGCTCAAACACCCTCTCCTCAGTGAATAGATCGCAACGATTACCGTTCGGCAGTGCCACTCGCTGGTCCAATTTCAAAGACAACTCTGCAAAAGTGATCGTTAAGTTCCTCACTCTGTCACTCTGACGTAAAAATCGCTGACTTATCCCCAATCAAACTCCGATTAGTATTTTCGCGCCACACGTTGGTTAGGATTTAGTAATTTTCTCTGCGCTAATATTTATCGACACGAGATCACGCATCTTCACATCCATCGAGCGATCAAGACCTACGGACGTTCCACTCACTTAAGCGCCCCGCCTCTCTTTCGACCACCGCTATGGAAGGGTTTCGAATATACCTCCTCCACCAAAGATTACCGCAGAGTTCATCAGCAGCTGTTCTTGCTATGACCACTGTGTGCTGATCCCAGAACTCCTGCATAGCCGGCGAGTTTTTACCACCGCAGGTTCTTACGACTGCTTGCAAGACGGCTTTTTAGCTCACGGCGCAGCAGATTTCTAAACCGACGGACACCCCGTCGATGAATCCCACCCAGTTCAAATCAGACCAAACGAGCTTTATCGAGTGCGCACACCGCGCGCGTTTGAGGCTTGCTTTCTCGCTTTGTAAAGGACGCAACCATGTACGATAGTAATCAATACCCAGCACGACCACTTACACTCATCTCTCGTTCAATCACTGCTCTTAAGTTTAACCCGTCAAACCCGCGCCTCCACAGCAAGAAACAAATTCGTCAGATCGCGCGAAGCATCGAAACTTTTGGATTCAACGTTCCGATCCTGGTGGATTCGGACCTTAAGATCGTTGCCGGACACGGCCGTGCGATGGCAGCAAAAGAGTTGGGACTGAGCGAGGTTCCAACGATAAGCCTCGATCATTTGACCGACGCTCAGGCTCGCGCTTTTACCATCGCCGATAATCGCTTGACTGAGACGTCCACCTGGGATGACGGGCTTCTTGCAGAACAATTGAAAGAACTGTCCGAACTCGATCTCGACTTCAACCTGGACATCACCGGCTTCGAAATGGGTGAAATCGATTTCCGAATCGAAAGCCTAACAACCAAAGCCACAGAAAGTGCACAAGACCCAATCGATCAGGTTCCGGCGCGATCAGCAAAAGCCGTCTCGGAGATCGGAGATATCTGGGCGCTCGATCGACATCGGGTCTTGTGTCGAAATTCGATGGAGATCGCCTCCTACGCCGCCCTTATGGCAAATGCGAGCGCAACGGCGGTCCTCACAGATCCACCCTACAACGTCCCGGTCCGTGGGCACGTCATCAGTAACACTGAGAGTGAGCACCGCGAATTCGTGATGGCGTCGGGCGAAATGAGTACGCCTGAATTCCAGAATTTTTTGAACACGTCACTGCTAAATGCCATGCAGCATCTTTGTTCTGGTGCCATTCTCTATGTCTTCATGGACTGGCGCCATTCGGCCGATCTGCAGCTTGCAGCCGCAAAGGCCAATCTCGAACTGAAAAACATCTGCGTCTGGGTCAAGTCAAACGGCGGGATGGGATCGTTCTATCGCAGTCGTCATGAGTTTGTGTTCGTTTTCAAATATGGCAATGCACCTTACCGCAACAACGTCGAACTTGGCCGCCACGGCAGGTCTCGAACCAATGTCTGGGAATACCCCGGCTGCAACAGCTTTGAGCGTCATGGCGACGAAGGCAATCTTCTGGACCTCCACCCCACCGTGAAGCCGGTCCAATTGCTGGCCGACGCCATGCTCGACTGCACGGCACGCGGCGACATCGTGCTTGATAATTTCCTGGGCAGCGGATCGACAGTTCTCGCAGCTGAGCGCGTCGGCCGCAGACTTTACGGCATCGAATTCGATCCACTTTACGTCGATGTAGCTGTGCGGCGCTGGCAGCGTTACACCGGCGGCCAAGCCGTACATGCCGTCACCGGGCGCACCTTCGACGAGACCGCAGTTGAAAGGAACGGCTAACGATGTCGAGCTCGGACGATACAAACTTTAGCGTCGGCTATGGCAAACCGCCGAAAGCACACCGCTTCAAAGCCGGCCAGTCGGGTAATCCGCGTGGCAGGCCCAAATCGTTACCCGAACTCTCGGATCTCGTTGGAAAAGAACTCAAGCGCAAGCGTGTCATCGTAGAGGACGGCGAGCGAGTTTCCCTTCCGATGGCTGAAATCCTGGTCAAGCGGCTGATAGATCTGGCTGTCAAAGGCCGCCTTCCTGCCCTGATGCATACTTTTGCGCTTGCCGATCAACATGCAGAAAAGCAGCGCAATGCTAGCACTCAAAGTCAATACACCCCCATTACGAGCGACATGTCGGCCACCGAAGCGGCCAGGATTTATGCTGAAATGATAAACGGCGCCCCAAGTCGTTCGCGTGTGAAGAAATGAGAAATGCCCCAATTGGAGGAGCTTATCGTGCCACAGGAGACGAATTCGACAGCCAGTATTGTCAGTCAAACGAGACTTACAAAGGAGAGGCCTATTATAAAAGAGATGCTGCGCGAATGGGACTCTTTCCGCGACTTTGAATCTAACAGCACATTGTGATCCAGATCGCTTGAAATGAGCCACATGATTGCTCTGTTTGCGCTCGACTTCTAAATGGTAGGGCCCGCCGCCAAGCGCGAAGGTGTCGCGCATCTGCAGGCCGCATTGGGCCTCTCAGAACGTCGGGCCTGCTCAATCGTCAATGCCGATCGCAAGATGATCCGGTACCAGTCGTGCCGGCCGCCGGATACGGATCTGCGCCAGCATCTGCGTGAACTCGCCAATGAACGCAAGCGCTTCGGCTACCGCCGGCTGTTCGTCTTATTGCGGCAGCAAGGCGAACCATCGGGCATCAACCGCATCTATCGGCTCTATCGAGAAGAAGGCCTTACTGTACGCAAGCGGCGGGCGCGCCGTCGTGCTGTCGGCGTCCGGGCACCGATCCTGGTCGAGGCAAAGCCAAATGCCCGCTGGTCGCTCGATTTTGTGCATGACCAGTTCGCCTGCGGTCGCCGGTTCCGCATCCTGAACATCGTTGATGACGTCACCCGGCAATGCCTGGCGGCAATTGCGGACACCTCGATCTCAGGACGGCGGTCGCCCGCGAACTGACGATCGGAACGCGAGCATCTGTGGAGGCGTCCAAACCAAGGAGACGCCGCATGGACCGCACTGCAACAGAGCAAGCCATCAAGATTTATCTCTCCGAGATTCATACCCGTCTCAATGAAGCGGCTCGAATATCAAAGGCCGCCGAAGCCTGTGCGCTTGCGGGCAGCGTGGCCGAGGGCGTCTCTCTTTCCACGAACATCGAGCAATTGATCTACGAGGCCGGCCGTCTGCATGACGCCGCGTGGTTGTTGAACAGACTATCCGACGGTTAAAACAACACACTCAGCTCTTTCTCTCTTGCGCGCATTCCCACCCGCCCATCCAAGCCGGCGGGTTGCGGCAATGGCGGCACACGATGCTGCCATTCATCGCAAGGGAGAATGAAATGGCTACAGCCAAACGCAAAGCTGCCTTTAAAAAGAACTCCAAAACCTCACGGCGAGCGTCTCGCCCCGTAACGCGCCTTGCCAAGGCGCGTAAGTCACTGAAGCGCAAGACAGCCTCAGTAAAGGCCAGCACAGCCGGTTCTTCCAACAGGCGGCTGTGCTCGCGATGCTTCGCGAACCGCAAGGCACAACCATTACAGCCATCATGAAGGTGACAGGCTGGCAACAGCACTCCGTGCGTGGCTTTTTTGCCGGAACGGTTCGCAACAAGCTGGGGCTCGATCTGGCTTCCGAGAAAGTCGGCGAGGAGCGCACCTATCGCATCGGCAAACCGAGCGATACGAAATGACACAACACAACGCAGAGAAACCGACTGATCCAACCGTGGAAACCGAGCTGGATCGGCTACTCACAACACCGATCGCAGAATTGCGATCCAGATACCAGGAGCTGTTTCGGACAGCGTCGCCAAAAGCGTTTGGGCCGGATCTGTTGCGGCGGGCCATTGCCCAGCGAATTCAGGAGAGAGCCTATGGCGGGCTCTCACGATCTGCGCAGCGATTGCTCAATCAGTTGATCAAGGCATACGCCGCAAAGCCCGATAGCCGGATCGAGCTGCCGCGCCGGGTCAAGCCCGGCTCGGTGTTGGTTCGTGAATGGAACGGCAAAAGCTACCGCGCCATGGTGCTAGCGGAAGGCTTTGCCTACGACGGCAAGACTTACAGCAATCTCTCGGAGATTGCCTGTCTGATTACCGGCACCAGATGGAATGGACCACGGTTTTTCGGTTTGCGCTCTAAAGCCCACGATCAGAGCAAAGCTAATGCTACACCGAACGACGCCCGCAAGACCAAATCCGATGCTGGCATCGGCAAAACCGGGCGGCACTTGAAAAGCCTGAGACCGGACCGCCCGCGTCAAACAAAACCAGCTCCGACGGACGGTTGAGATGGTCGGTAATGCTGGCAAGCCGATCCGCTGCGCGATCTACACCCGCAAATCGACCGAGCATGGCCTTGAACTCGAATTCAACTCGCTCGACGCCCAGCGGGAAGCCTGCGAGGCCTATATAAAAAGTCAGGCCTCCCAAGGCTGGCGCGCCCTGCCCCAGCATTACGATGATCCGGCCTTCTCCGGCGGCAATCTCGATCGCCCGGCCCTGCAGCAGCTCTTGAAGGACATCGACGCGGGGCGCGTCGATGTCGTGGTCGTCTACAAGATTGATCGCCTAACCCGCTCGCTGGCGGATTTCGCCAAGCTGGTCGAGGCGTTTGACGCCAAATCAATCTCATTTGTTGCCGTCACCCAGCAATTCAACACGACCTCCTCGATGGGGCGGCTGACACTGAATGTGCTGCTATCGTTTGCCCAGTTCGAGCGCGAATTATCCTCGGAACGGGTGCGCGACAAGGTCGCTGCCTCCCGGCGCAAGGGCAAATGGACCGGTGGCACCGTGCCGCTCGGCTATGACCTGATCAATAAGAAGCTTGTGATCAACAGATCCGAAGCGGAAACTGTCCGCACCATCTTTGAAAGCTATCTCAAATTGCGGAGCTTCGCCCGGTTGGTCGAACACCTCGACGCCCAAGGTATCGTCAGCAAGCGCCGAGATACCAAACGCAAGCCAGATCCCAGGCGCAAGACAGCCAATGGCGGCATTCCGTTCACATACGGTCCCCTCGCCTATTGCCTCAAAAACCGGATCTACATCGGAGAGGCCCGTCACAAGACTAAATGGTTTCCCGGCGAGCACCACCCTATCGTAGACAGCAAGACGTTTACCCGGGTTCAGGAGCTGCTCAGCGCAAATGCCGTCGATCGCAAAGCACGTCGCTCGGAGAGCGGCGCCCTTCTGATGGGCAAGCTATTCGATGACCGCGGCAACTGTATACAGTCCGAGCTATTCCACCAAGAAAGGAATCCGTTACCGGTTTTATGTCAGTGCCGCGTTGCTCCGCGGTCGCATAACTGAAGCCGGATCTGTTGGACGCGTATCGGCCCAGAATATCGAAACAGCAATCCTCACAGCCGTCAGACAAAGGCTAAGTCTCAATCAAGAGACTAGCGAACGAGACGTTGCAGATCACATTTCGCGCGCCGTCGTTGCGCGCGATCACATCATAATCACGCTCCATGAAACAACCGAGCACACCGAACACATGGCTGAAGAGAGCGTTAATCCACCGATTCATATTCCTTGGCGTAGCGCCCCGGCTGGATCAGCAGCACATGTCGAGGGTGACCAAGAATCAAAAAACCCTCAAAATGAAACGCTGGTGCAATCCATCGTGCGTGCTCACGTTTGGTTTCGTTCCCTCGCCAACGGCACATTCGAGACCATCGAGGATCTTGCCACAGCCTCCGGGCGACACCCACGGCTCGTGCGCCAATCACTGCGGCTGGCATTCCTTCCGCCCGACATCACAGAGACTATTCTGGAAGGGCGAGCCTCAACAAAACTCTCGTTGGGTGGCTTGCAGTTGACGCAATCCCTTTCTTGGAAGGAGGCAAGAAAAGGAAAAGAGCATAACGATCCAAATCGTGGCTCCCCTCACACGCTACGATACGGCAAAAGAACGATCGATGAGTATACAGAGCCCAACACAAAACAATCAACGTGCGTACTCGCAGGCCGCTTCCGGCATCACTGCGGAAGATTACACATATCTGGTCATTGCTGTTCGAATCAAAAAGGCGGGCGCAGTCAAACACGTGCTCCCCTCGCCGCACTTGCTGACGCGACGGGCAATACAACATAATGAAACCGATGCCTCATTAGGAATTCGCCGTCAATTTTGGAAAACTTCAGATCGGCTCGATCGGTGGATAGTTGTCGTGCTTTGGGATTTAGCTCTATCCGATCGCAGTTCAATACACCACCATCACGAAAGATAAAAGCGTGACAAAAATTAGAAACGATTGGCATCTGGTCATCAGCGATCCAACGCCGGCAGCAAACGTGCCGATACTTGAACGATTTTCAATAGCAGCCGATTGTCGAATAAGTTCGCGGTTCCGGCCCGGTCGCACCTGCCAAGATCAAGCTGTCACAAACCAAAGCCGATCTCCGAACATCAGAAAAATAGCGCGGATGTTGCGCCTTGCCTAACTGCGGTAAATGATCGGATGCATTGTTTTCCGTGAGCGATGTATTCGCCGAATGTTCGAGACTGCAACTAGCCTTAGAACCTAGGCTCGAGGTCGGCGTCAGCGACAGCCGTGCTGGTCTCAGAGAGATATAGAGCGCGCACATCCATCGCCTGCTGCTTAAAGTCGGCATATTCGGTCGCCGCCAACCTCGAACCATCCGCTAAGGTCAGGACGGGTGCGCCCTTGTTGGCGACCACTGCAGCGGCACAGAGTTTTTCTCTCGTGCGCGAAGATCGTCCAGAGCATCGTTGAGGGCTTTCATGCCCGTCGGCGTGACAAGTTTCCCGCCAATGTAGACAGCTTGGCTGAGTTCGACGATGCCAAGGATGGTGTCGGGTATGACAAACGTCGAGAGCTGGCCCACTCCGGCAGCTATCATCGCCCCACCCACCACAAGCGCGAAGATGAAGCTCTGGAAGCGATATACATCGAACTCGCCGTCGGTCTAAAAAAATCGCGCCAGGCCGCATTGGAATTGTCGATAGCTCCTCTATTGGCAGGCAGCCAGTTGTGCCGCATAAGCCAAGCCTTGTTATCGGAAGTCAGTAAGTTGCGGCTAGCATCCGCCCCTTTGGCGATAGTGGCGCCGAGCCCGTTGATGCCGAGCAAGGTCAGAATTGTGGCTGATAGGTCAGAGAGCTTGCCGGTCTGAAGCATGAAAAGAAGTATCAGGGCAAACACCAGCAGCGAGAACGCCAGTACCTGAAATTTCGACAGGCTGGCCCTGCCATCAGGACCTGCAGAGATTTTCGCCGGATCGAGCGAATTCAGTTAGCTTTGGAATGTGCCGTCGTGTTTGCGCAGAAACCATGCCATCAGCAGGTAGAGGACGAGAATGGTGAGGCCCGTGACCCACAAGCTGTAACGATACGGGCTCAGGCGGATATTAATTTGTGAAATTCGCGAGGGTGAGCCAGCGCATGTGTAAAGATAAAGATCGGCCATCTGCCAGACGCCAGCATCCCGCGTCTCTAGCTCTAGCGTAACGATGGTTTGGTCCGCCTCAAGGAGGCGGTCCTTCACCAAGCTGTCCGAAGCGACAGCGCGACGGGTGACGACGTCTTGGCGAGCAAGCACCCGGCGGTAACCGTCATCGTGGCGAACCGCCGCGAAGTAGCGCAGTCCGTCCACATAAGAAGTGCGTATGCCAATATCCACCGGCTGCCCTGTCGGCAGAAAGCTGGTGCCCACAACAAGAGTTTCGCCAACCGGGCGATAGTTCGAGCGCAGCTCTATATTGAAGTCGTCGTTTGAGACGCACTGTTTGTTGGGATTGCGGTCTGGCTCTGGCGATGGCTTAACGTCTCCTTGGGCAGCGGGAGCTGCCTTCTGGTCTGGCGTCGGTAGCATCGGCTGCGGCGTCGTTTGGGGCCACGCCGAAGTCGAGACAAGCAGGGAGAAAGCGAGGATGACGGAGCGGAGCTTCATGGGCGACCTGCCTGGGAATGTTACTATGACAACGGCTGCAAAGCCCACAGCCTCTCTTTCGAAAGAGCATGGCGTCAACCCGGAAGGGCAATTTCCCCACAACGTCATATAACCTGCTGCGCTGCAGCGTGTGTTGTCCTGGATGAGCGGCCTACGGCGAATTGCTTATGATCATGCGTTTCAATAATGAAATTTCTGTCGGAGACAGCATGCTGAAGAACATTGTCGTTTACTCTGATGGGACGGGACAAGACGGAGGCGTCCGTGTCGAACAGCGGATCAGCAACGTATTCAAGATGTATCGCGCATCGCGCATACATCCAGACAATGCAATTAGTCCAACTGAACAAGTCTGCTTCTACGATCCCGGATTGGGAACAGACAGTGGTGCGCGGGGTCTCACCAGCATCATGCGCAAAATTGACAAGCTGCTGCAGTCGGTGACGGGGCGCGGCATCACGAAAAACATGGCTGATTGTTACGAGTTCATCATCAACCACTACCAGCCAGGCGACCGCATCTACCTGATCGGTTTCAGCCGCGGAGCCTACACGGTCAGGTGTCTTGCCAATACGATCATGCTATGTGGTGTTCCGACGAAGGCTGGAAATGGACCGCTGCTGCGCTTTCGCAAGCAGGTGCATGACATCGCCAGGGAAGCTGTCGACACCGTCTACGAGCACGGCGCAGGCCACGCGCGCGGTGAATTTGAGGAAGAACGAGACGAACTTGCGCGGCGTTTCCGCGAAAAATATAGCTCAAATTATGTCGGCGAGACCGACGACGCCACTCGGTCGAACGCAGCGCCCTACTTCATCGGGGTGTTCGACACTGTCGCAGCACTCGGCGCGAGTGGCAGGCGAAGATCTCCTTATTCAAGCCGGTCTGACCGTCCTATTCACGGCAGTCGCTAGCTTGGTATCCGCGCTGTTCGCAATCCCGTTTTCGCTTGCGCTTAATTACTTCCATGGCTTCGGTTTCTGGTGGTCTGAGCTTGCAGTCAGCGCCGGTTTTGTCGCATTGTCGATTGCGTGGTTCCTCCATCGGCAGTACGCACAATATACAAAAACTATCTATGACTTCCCCAACAAGGGCGATAAGCATTCTCATCAGGCGGAATGGAGGTCAGAAAACTTTGATCGATTGTTGTCACGCTACGTCGGCACCGCGCGATCCGCCAATGCAATAGATGAACGGCGTAAAGATTTTGACCGCGTCCCATGGGGGCAAAAAGATAGCCACCAGCTAGCGCAGTGCTGGTTCGCGGGCAACCATTCCGACGTCGGCGGCAGCTACCCCGAAACGGAGTTGCGGCTTTCAGACATCTCCCTCCGGTGGATGCTGGAAGAGGTCTTGAAGCTCGAATACCCTATCAAGTTTGGCCCAGTCACTATCAACGGTCAGGTCATGCCAAAAACGGGCACCGCCGGCACACCATTGCACCTCTATCCTGATGCAACAAGCATGCAGCACAGTGAAATCGCGGGCACCAGAGACGCCATTGATTTGTTCAGAGAAGGCTTACCGTGGATCCTTCGCTGGATGCTCGCGCACGCGAACTATGATATTATCAAACGCGCCATACAATCGGTCGCGACGATTGATCCGACCGTAAACGACCGGTTCGCGCTTGAGGCCATCGTCGACTGCGCGAATGAAAAAGTTGGCGCCTATCGTCCGGAGGCGTTGCGCGAGCATCAAAATTTCACGCGGTATTATCCCGATCCGCCACCCGAAAACGCTCCCCCATCCGGCCGAACCGAAGAGGCACCTCATCCATTACAGTTGCTCACGTAGGGTGGGCCTTTCGAATCCTGCGCGTCAAAAGCGGGGACATGGATCTGCTTCCTTACTAGCCAATTTGCAGGCTTCACTTGATTAGGAGGAAACTTTCCCTATCCGTGTGCACTCGCTCATCGAATGTTATGGAACTTTTATGCGACTACAGACCAATCAGAAAGGCTCGCGCGCTAGATCGCCTACACTTGTCAATCTCTACGCTCAGATTAGCTCGCGCTATCAGTAGCTCCTGGAAACTGAAAATACAGCAGCGATAGAGGCGTGGCACGACACGCTAGCAATGACATTCAAATGCGGGTTTGCTCGAGAAAGATTTTCCCTAACGGAAACGAGCAGGCGAGTGACAATAGCTATTAAGACAAATCAAGCGAGAAGTCCGGTCAGCTCTCACGGTATCGGCACCGGCGTGTACAGCGATGCGGCCTCCCGCAAAAAGGCTCCTGCGATGCGATCTCCGTTCGCCTCAACCGCTTTGGCCGCAGCAGGTACCAGCTCGTCGACTGACCTGCGCCAATCGTCCAAAGCGATTGGATTTGGATTTGCCGACGTATCAATCCTTAAAACAGAGGATGGCCCGAGCAGCAGCCGCGCTTGGTTGATTGCAGAAAGACCTTGTAAGCGCATCGCCGCAAAAATTAAATCAGACCACGCAAGCTTGCCGCCCAAATTGATCTGCGTGGGCGAGACGACATAAGGATCGTCGCCGCAGCCAATGCTGAAGAGATCGATTTGATCGCGGTCGATGTCAAAACAAATCAGCGCCTCGATGACTGCGAGCATTGCGGGATTGTTCGCCCACAGGCCGCCATCGATCAAAGTGTAGCCGCCCTGTTCAAGCGGCCGGAAATACGTCGGCGCCGCGGATGTCGCCAAGCCGACACTGACCATGCGTTCGAACCGATCAAACTTATAGTCCGGGTGATGTGGCGTCTTAAATACGAACACTTCGCTATGTTTGCCTTCAAACGCCGGAATGCATAAACGGACGATGGAATTGCCAAAGAGCTTGTCGCCGAGTTTCTGGCGCAGCAACCCGGCTAGCGCGTCACGCTCGTATCGATATTGCAGGTACTGCTGCGTCGGTCGCCACCAGGTCTTGGCTCTGCCCCATATGGTATCGGTCGGCTCCGGAAATATCTTGTCTCCCTCGTTGACGTAGAAATAGAGCAAGTCGGCGGCCGTCAGGCCAGCCCCCAGGCCAAGGCCGATGATGCCGCCGGTTGAAGTGCCGGCGACAAGGTCAAAACAGGAAGCGATGGAGCGACAACCGAGATATCGTTGCTCCAATCTGGCAAGAACGGCGGCAGGGAAAATGCCTCGGATGCCCCCGCCATCCAAAGATAGGATCCGAAAGCGCCGGTCTTTCGGCCAAGCCTGTGGAATTCGGCGTTGCTGAATCGCGCCCTTCGAGCGCGGGTCTCCGGCTCTGAATTCTCTTGTGTTGTCTGACATGATGCTCCTTTCGGTTCCGGGTGGCGGCCAGGTCCACGAAAGTTGCGGGTGATCTGCCAATATTCGTAAAAGCACAACCATTCCGAGGTCCACGGAATGATTGTGGTCGCAATCGATTGCTCCGGCGTCCACGTCATCTCTTGCGGGTCATAAAGACAAAGATGAGGAAATTCCGGCTTGCGCTTATTCCAGTAAATATGCGGGAGGATTAGGCCGTCCCTCAAAGCTTCAGCCCCAATGGGCGGATCAATGACCTGGACTGAAACGTAAGGATTTTCGAGAATCCAACCGTCAAAAAACTTGCGGCGAAAATAGACAATTCGAATCCGGTAGGTGCGTGAAATCGGCCTGACTGAACCCTCCCATACGCCGATCCACCCGGCCTCGGCTGTAAGGCGGAAGCGGGGAAAATCCCTTCGAATAAGGGCATCCTGCTCGGAGACTTCGAAATACGCCATCAGACATCGTCACCGAAGAATTTGTGGGACGGTGCAACCCGCGCGATGGAGGGCGACGCCGCCGTGCCGGCGATAGCGCTGGGAAGAGCGGCTTTGCCCGGCAGATAACGGGCGCCGCTATTGCCAACATCCTTGGCGATGCGGTCCACGTATTCCTTCACGACCGTCTGCGCGGGCCTTTCGCCGAACAGGTCTTCAAGAATTTTCTGCGTTTCGGGCAACGAAATATCGCCGCCCAGTTTCGCAAGCTTCTCAGCGAAGACGCTCAGCTCGTCGATGAAGACGCGCTGCTCGCGCAGGTTGCTCGGCCAACGGTCGGTGAACTCGTCTTCGGGGCATGTCGGATTAAACGCTTGTATAGTTTTGCCCTGCTGTTCTGCCGCTTTGAGAATAACGATCATGGCATCCACCTGATGCGCGAGTTCGTCGGCGAGTGAATTGGTTTGATTGGCGTGGCAGGCCACATAATAGGCGAGCAAAACAGACGGTGGGAGACGCTTGTCAGCGTGTCGCTTGTCGTAAGCCAGGTTGCGCCACCGCTTGATGAGCTGAAGGGCGATGACAGCGCGCGATTTGCGAAACGCGGGCGACTGGTCGGGGACTGGTGTCGCGTCTGCTTTTTTCTCCAACAGCGACATTCGGCTCCGGTCATAGTCGAGCGACCGCTTTTCAAAGAAAGTTCCAAAGGTCGGGTCCGGGGGCGTCTGCTCGATAAACCACTGTGCGAATCCATGCGGGTTTGCATGAAGCGAAAGTTTCGGCTCGTCGCGGTCTTCGGGTTTGGAATGAAAGATCAGGCCGATTTTCTCGTTGCGGTCGACAATCCTTACGGTTGGCGTCACGTCAAGATGCATGCCGACGTAGTAAACCGTGCTGCACCGCGTTTTGCGGTCGGCTTTTTCGTAATAGCGCGACCCCTTCTCCGCGCGGATAGCGTGATCGAGTGTAGAAAGTACGTATTCGGGATCAACATCACGCCGGAACGTCAATTGCGCCATGACGTCGATATCGAACTCGTCATCGGTCGCGTGGCGGGCGACGGTGGCGCCGATCCAGAATCCGCCTTGCGTATAGAACGCCTCAACAAGACCGAAGAGCGGGCTTTCGTCGCGTTCGATCCATTCGTGAATCGCGTGATAGTGATCGATTGCTTTTTGATAGTCGGTCGGAGACAACTGGATACGGATGGCAATATCGGCCAACATGATGTCGGCGGGGCTGTAATTGGCGATTTCGCGCAAAAATTTATCAGTGTAGTTCATCTTTTAAGCCTTTGCCGGTTCGTGACGCGTGCCGCTCTTTCTTGCGACTCTGTTGTTATGGGCAATGATACGCCCCGGGCGGAGGCGGGCGCTGTGGGAATCACTTGGTCCAGTGACCGAGCACCCATTCCCATTGGCGCCGGTCGTAGTCGTAGCGCCAATGCGCCTTGACCCATGTGTTTTTCCCAATGGGCCGAATGGTCTTTATATTCTGTATGCGGTCGACCGGCTTGGGCGGGCGTGGCGGTCTGATGCGCTTCATGCGATACATGCGGTCCTCCTCAATTCAGGGTGTATCGTTTCCAGGGAATGCGACTTGGGCTCACACCCGCCAGAAACTTCGATATGTCCGGTCTGCCGTAGTAAGTCGGCCGTCCGCTACCATCCTGAGCCATCAGCACCACTGGCATTCCGGGAAACACCGGCCTGAACTGGGCAATGGTCTGATTGGCCTCCTGCGTGCTGTTCAGGACGTGGCTTCTCACGACGACGACCGCAAAGGTCACCCCCTGCTCACGAACTACTGCGCCTTCGAACTGCATTGCTCGGCTCCTTAGGTTGACGGTCTATGCGGTTTCCAACATCAATATATACATAATTTTTAGCTACACAATAGCTGTATTATACATATTTTATGTTGACAAAACAAGGAAATCGGGCCATATACGGAGAGAAGGAAGGTCCCGATGAGCACAAAGAAAACGATGACGCTGAACCTGACAGATGCCGAAATGGCTGTTCTGGAAGCGATGGCGGAAGCCAAGGACCTCACTAAAACCGGCGTGCTGCGTCAGGCGCTGCGGCTTTATCAGTTGATCGATGTGCGTCTCGCCCGCGGCGAGAAGATCTTTGTTGAGAACGGATTGACTAAAGAGAAAGCCGAGCTGGCGATCCTATGAGTTCGCTCATAGCCACGATCAAACTGCGCGACGCTGCCACTGGCCTAGCGATTGAAGCCCATGTCTTCGACGGGATCGATCAAAGCCATCTTTCCAACTGGAAGACCAAATGGGTGCCGGTTGTAAAGGCAACGGAAGCGCGCTTGCTGGCGCAGGCCGCTCCCGCCTCATCCCGTCCACAAAGCGCACATTGGGATTGGGATAAGAAGACAGCCGCGTTTCAAAATCTGCTCTCGTACCGCATGTTCGCGGTGACTTGCGCGCAAGATACACAAGGCCTTATGGCGGTCGCGACCGATGCTGTAATGCATCCGTCACGCCTTCCGGACGACAAGGGCCGGCGCGGGCTCGGTCTTGTCTACATCGATTTCCTGGAAGCTGCACCGTGGAATAGACCCGAACACGTGCAGTCGCCCAAATATCGTGGCGTGGGCAGCGTATTGATCGCAATCGCGATTCAGCTCAGTGTCGACGAAGGATTTAAGGGCCGTATCGGCCTGCATTCTCTGCCGCAATCGGAGGAGTTCTATAGAAACGTCGTGCGAATGAATGATCTGGGACCAGATACCTCGTATCCCGGACCATTCCCGCTCCGCTACTTTGAATTCACGGCGGCCGAGGCGCAAGCTTTCATTCAGGGAGGAAAGCCATGAAGCTCAATCTAACGGATAATTGGTGCCTCGCAGCCGCCGACCGCGAGGGAGACAGAGAAATAGGAGTAGGGTTCGCTGCAGCTGATCCCGCGATCTATGCTGCTTCGCAGGCGCAGGCGTTGGCCGCCCGTACAGCCGAGACGACCCAACTTGCGTTCGGACGTCTGATGCAGCTTTTGCGACGCCGTAAATCCCTCACCCTAGAGCAACTGGCGGCAAGCGCGCGCGTCGATATTGAAGAGCTTTTGTTGATCGAAAAAGATTTCGAATATCATCCGGAGCCTAGAACCGTGCATCAGCTTGCTCAGGTTTTCGAGCTGAAACCAAAAGCTTTAATGCAGTTGTCAGGAAGTGCCGCGGCGCGCGCGGACGTTTCGCGGGAAGCCGTCAAATTCGCGGCAAGCTCCGAATCCATGGAAAAGCTTACGAAAGAAGAAGCGCTTGCGGTCGAGCAGTTTGTTGCTGCTCTGAACAGGCTGGCTGACAAGGACGCTCTCAAGCCGTGAGGAATGTGCTGCTCAGAAAACTGACTGCCGAAGATATAGACGGTCAGATTGAGAAGATTTTGCGGGGGCTCGGTAATCCAGAGCCTCCACTGCGCATCGAACTCGTGCGCGAGCTGCAGCGGTTGGACACAACATTTTACAATTCCACGGACACCGGGCTGTTCCGTGAAAAATTCAGTCGGCTATTCATCGGTGCGAAACAGCTGCTGGAGCGTCCTACGCTGCTCGGCGAAGCGTTGGCCAAACTCCAGCTCAAAGCGCTCTGGATACCGGACCACAAGCGCATTCTCATCGACGATACGATACCAAAGATCAAGCACAGATGGGTTGAAGCTCACGAAATCACGCATTCGGTGCTTCCCTGGCATGCGGAATGTCTTTTCGGGGACACCGAACAAACCCTCGCGCCCCATTGCCATGAACAGCTGGAGGGTGAGGCGAATTACGGAGCGGGCCGCCTGCTCTTCCTGGGCGGTCGCTTCTTGAAAGAGAGCTCCGATTACCCGTTGCAGTTCTCATCCGTTCAGGCCCTCGCAAAGGCCTATGGCAACACTCTCACCAGCACGTTGTGGCGCTTCGTGGAGCAACGCGGGGTGGGTACGCCCCTCTTCGGTCTCGTGCATGTGCATCCCAAGCGCCGCCCTGCCAATGGCGGTGCCATGCAAATTTGTCGGTACTTTATCCGGTCGGCTGCATTCCAGACTGAGTTTCCTGCGATTACAGAAGGCGAGCTGTTCGATCTGGTGAAAGGATATTGCGGTGCTCAGTCAGGCGGGCCGTTAGGATCGTCCAAACTTTCACTGATAAACGCCCGCGGTGAACAACATGTTTTTGCATTCGAGACATTTTACAATGGTCATGATGCATTGACCTTTGGCGCCTACATTAAACAGGCCAAGATAGTTCACCGCATTTTCAGCTAGCGCGATTTTCTATTCACGATCATGCCTCGTAACGTTCAATACGTCTTCAGCTTTTTCGTTGAGCCGGCGTTACGATTAGTTTTTTGACGGAAACGGAATTCACCGATCGAATGTTGGAGCTTTTGGTATGTTTCCGATTGCGCACCGAGAACAGCTTAGGAGCAGGTCTTTTGAAAACGGGAATGTAAAAATCAATTAAGCTGATTGACCCACCACGTAGTGGATTATTCCCCTGTCTCTAAGGCAAGACTCCGAAAAACGGGAATTTTTCAATAGATGGGTGGAGACTTTTGGGAATTTTCATCCGAATAGTTCGACATTTGGGTGTCTGGAGACAACACGGGATTAAAGAAGCCCACGTTTGGCGGGCCTTTCTACCACATTAGAAAATTATTCTCTGAAATCGAGACTGGCTGGCTGGAGAAAGAGGATTTCGAACTCGCGCAGTCCCGATCGAACCCGGTCTCTGTATTTGTTTTCCGTAATTTGGGAATAACGCCCCCATACGAGTACAGAACTGGCCCGTCCCCCCGCACGAAAATGCATCGAAAAACGGACCAAAAAATATCTCTAATAGAGATTATTATGCTTGACATAAATATCTTTAATTGAGATATTGTAGACGTGGAAAGAACGGTCACCTACACCGCAACCGCGGCTCGCACTCTGAAGCGCCACGCGAACCGTTCGAAGCTGATCCGCGGCAAGATCCACCAGTACGCCTCAGATCCGCAATCGCTCGCGAACAACGTAACGGAACTGAAGGGGACCAATGCAAAGCGATTACGCGTAGGCGACTATCGAGTGATTTTCATGGAAACCGACCAAGCCGTAACGATCCTAGACATTGGCCCACGCGGCGAGATTTACGATTAGGAGACACGGAATTGCCAGTTATGACCAAGACACCGGCAGGCGACGACATCGTGATCCTGTCCCGATCCGAATATAATGCCCTCGTCACCGTCATGGACGACGACACGGCAGACATCAGCAATGCGAACCACATCTTGGCTCGCATTGAGGCCGGGACCGAAACTCTCCTGACCGACGAAGAGATGGATCTACTACTTGAAGCCAAGACACCTCTTGCGTTTTGGCGTCAAAAGCGTGGGTTGACCCAATCGCAACTGTCTGCGTCGGCTCGCGTCGCTCAGGGCTTCCTGTCCGAGATTGAGAACGGCAACAAAACTGGTGACGTTCATACGCTAGCCAAGATTGCCCGCACCCTCGCGATCTCGATTGATGACTTGGTCGTCGGCGAACCGGAGCCTCAAAGGAAGCGAGTTTCGCATGACGCGATGCGCTCTCCTCCCGCGCGTGGTAAAGGCCGCAAGATTGGCAAAGCACCAAAACCACCGGCCTCGAAGTCCAAGGGAAGTCCACACCCCAAACGAGGCCGTCATGCTGATTGGACTGCCTGAGAGGCGTGAAAGCGCCTTCTCAGAACAACTAATCGTCGCTGGATAAAGTTCAGAGGCAGATCAGTTAAGCTCACCTCGACTCGCACTCGCGCTAAAATTTGAGGTCTCCAGCTCGAACTGCCGCTGGTTCCTTACCACACAGTGGTTTTCTTCTCCGGTCTCCAAGGCCGGTCTCCAAAAAACGGGAATATTCGTTGTTTTAGCCGGAGATTTTTGGGAATTCTCGGCGCGAAAGTTCGACAATTGGTCTCTGGAGAACTCTTGGCCGATGAGAAAAGCCCGCATTTGGCGGGCTTTATTCGTTGTGAAAAGAGTATTCTCTGAAATCGGGACTGGCTGGCTGGAGACGGAGGATTCGAACCCACGCATTCCAGATCGAACCCCGTCTCTGTGTTTGTTTTTCTTAATTTGGGAATAGCGAGGGCCGTTTGCACCCTCCTCCCGTCAAAGCAGTCTGTCCGCCAACTGGCGGAATTGCCTTGATCACATGGCTTGGCAGTCGTGTATTATAATTGACAGTTCCTGTATGGGTCGTGTATTATAATACACATGATCCAAGTCGTCCAAACCACCGTCTTTTCCTCTTGGCTTGGCAAACTGACCGATATAGCAGCGGCGAGGATAGTAGTCCGCCTGCGCCGACTAGAACTTGGCAATCCGGGAGACGTAAAATCAGTTGGCGGCGGCGTAAGCGAAATGCGGATCAATTATGGTCCTGGCTATCGGGTTTATTACGTTCGGCGCGGCAAGACGGTCATTCTTCTGCTATGCGGCGGCGATAAGCGGACTCAGACCAAGGACATCAAAACAGCCCAACAGATGGCCAAGGAGGTTTGATATGCCACTCGAAACAACAAAATTTGACGTTCTTGATCACCTCAAGACCGTCAAGAAACAAATCGCGTATTTGGAGGCGGCCCTTGATCAGGACGACCCGTCCTTCATCGCAACCGCAATCGGGGACATTGCCCGCGCCCGTGGCGTCAGCAAATTTTCTCGTGAAACTGGACTGAGCCGGGAAGCGATTTACAAAGCGTTCCGCCCCGGTGGGAATCCAACGATTGAGACCGTCAACAAAGCCATGCAGGCGCTTGGCCTCAGGCTGAAGCTTGCACCTAGCAAGGCAATTAAAGCGGCTTAAGTTGGTTGAGGCTCAACAACGAACCGTACAGCCGCTCAATCCCACCCATGGCCTGCGACGACACGAAAGATCGCCACGCTTATCGCCTCAGTACCGCCGAACATTCCCATGATAAAGTATGCCATCGGCTCGCGGCTCCTATTGCAGGATCAGTTTTCGTGCCGGGATGCTGAGGACTGTCCAAACATTTATTTATTGCAACCCGAATAATCGTTGACCGATTTATTTATCGGGGGTACAATTATTATTCATGAAAATCGAGTTCGACCCTAGCAAGGACGCCACAAATATCGAAAAGCACGGCATTTCCCTTGCCCGCGCCGTCGATCTTCAAGTGCTAATCGTCGTCGAAGATGAGCGGTTTTCGAATGAGCTGCGGTACCGAGCCTATGGCCATATTGATGGCGCTGCGTATTGCCTCGCCTACACTGAGCGGGGTGATAACATCCGAGTCATCAGCCTTCGCCGCGCACATGCAAAGGAGATGAAGCAATATGCCCCGTGAACCCATCGACCGAGACAATCCAGAATGGACGAAGGCGGACTTTGCCAAAGGCAAGAGGTTCCCGCCCGGGACATCGCTACAAGCCGCTGCCGCTGAACTTAGAAGAACGCGCGGCCGTCCGAAGCTTGCAAGCCCAAAGGAAGCAATCAAGTTAAGGCTCGATGCCGATGTGCTCGCCGCTTACCGCAAGACTGGCACCGGTTGGCAGACCAGGCTCAACGCAGATCTTAGAAAAGCTGCTGGCGTGGGGAAGGCGAAGAAGCGCGCATGATCACACCAAGAAGCGACCACGTAGCGACGAAGCACATTCACGCAGCGCCTTAGGTTGCGCCCAAGCACGCCCACCAATCAGCGATATGCTCGATCAAATCATGCTGTCTTTGTTTGGCTAAATCACGACCATCAATGCTGGAAGATGAGCCATTTCCCTTCTGTGAAATCCAAACTGGAATTGAAGTCGCTGCCTCCACTCCGAACTGGCACTGCTTTCTTTGCACGCAGTGGTTTTCTTCTCCAGTCTCCACAGCGAGTCTCCAGAAAACGGGAATATTCCAATAGTTACGTGGAGACTTTTGGGAATTTTCGTCCGAATAGTTCGACATTTGGGTGTCTGGAGACAACACGGGATTAAAGAAGCCCACGTTTGGCGGGCCTTTCTACCACATTAGAAAATTATTCTCTGAAATCGAGACTGGCTGGCTGGGGAACTAGGATTCGAACCTAGACAGGCAGAGTCAGAGTCTGCAGTCCTACCATTAGACGATTCCCCAAAAGCCTTGCTGGTTGGCGGCCCTCAGGCAGCCTGTCGTGGAGCACTCTCCACATCAGCAATCGAAGCGTCCGGTGCCCGATATAGAGTGGTCCAGCACGGCGGTCTACCCCGTCGAACGCAAGAATTTGTTCCTGCCTAACCAATTGCTCGACGCCTTGCCAACCGCTGTCTCGTTCGCCGCTCGTACTCGATCTCAGACGCCCCATTCTGGTCGTCCTGAATCAGGTGTTAAGCGCCGCAATCCATCGCGAAGACCCGCCTCCAATAAGGGCATAATTCCTGATGAAAAACAGCATCTTATGGGATTTTTGCGCACCGCACGGCCATTTCAGCCGCCGGGCCGCGCCAAACTGTTTGTTTCCCAACGCTGGCGACTTAACAGTTTGTCCAAACACCGCCGCCATAGTCAGCCTTGCGGGCAGGCAAAAAGGCGCTGGATATCCATGTCGAGTTCAAATCCTCCGGGGCCATTCGGGCGCGTCATTCTTGTCCGCGGATCGCAGGCCCGAATCGGGCTGTTGGTCGACAGCCAATCGGAGCGCACCGACGCACGGACCACGGTCGGCCGCTTTCTTTGCATCCGCTGCGCCAATTCCTCGATCGTTGCGATCGTCACGGAAGTGACCTGCGAGAATCTGCCTTCCGACGATCGCTATCTTGCGGTCGCGTCGGTCGATCTGCTCGGCGAAATTCTGAACGGCAGCTCCGGCCCGCGCTTCCAGCGCGGCGTCACGAGCTATCCCACCATCGACGATCCCGTCGATCTGATCACCAATCAGGAGCTGCGAACGATCTACACGCCGGCGCGGTCGGACCACATTCATGTGGGCACGCTGCAGCAGGATCCCAGCGTGATGGCCTATATCGACGTCGAAGAAATGCTCAACAAGCATTTCGCCGTGCTCGGCAGCACGGGCGTCGGCAAATCGAGCGGCGTGTCGCTGCTGCTGAATGAAATTCTGATAGCCCGGCCCAACCTTCGTTTGTTTCTGCTGGACGTTCATAACGAATACGGCCGCTGTTTCGGCGACCGGGCGCTGGTGCTCAATCCTCGCAATCTGAAGCTGCCCTTCTGGCTTTTCAATTTCGATGAGATCGTCGATGTTTTCTTCGGCGGACGGCCAGGCAATCCCGAAGAGCTGGAAATTCTGGCCGAAGTCATTCCGGTCGCAAAAGCGCTTTACACCCAATACCAGAACTCAGACCGGTTCGGCGCGAAGCGCGTCGATTCCAAAAACGCGGGCTTCACGGTCGATACGCCGGTCCCCTATCGTCTGGTGGATCTGATCGCGCAGATCGACGAGCGCATGGGCAAGCTCGAAAACCGCTCGTCGCGCATCGTCTATCACAAGCTGCTATCGCGCATCGAAACGGTGAAAAACGATCCGCGCTACACCTTCATGTTCGACAATGCCAATGTCGGCGGCGATACGATGGCGGAAGTCATCAGCCACCTTCTGCGGTTGCCCGCCAACGGCAAACCCATGACGGTGATGCAGCTCGCGGGCTTTCCCTCCGAGGTTGTCGATTCCGTTGTATCGGTTTTGTGCCGCATGGCCTTCGAATTTGGATTGTGGAGCGACGGTGCATCCCCCCTGCTCTTTGTTTGCGAAGAGGCCCACCGCTATGCCTCCGCCGATAAATCGATCGGCTTTGGACCCACCCGAAAAGCGATTTCGCGGATCGCGAAGGAAGGGCGCAAATACGGCGTCTATCTCGCACTGATCACGCAGCGCCCCGCCGAGCTCGATGCCACCATTATTTCCCAGTGCAGCACGTTGTTTGCCATGCGTCTGGCCAACGACCGCGACCAGGCGCTGTTGCGCTCGGCGGTGTCGGATGCGGCCGCCAACCTGCTGTCGTTCGTGCCGTCATTGGGCACCCGCGAAGTGCTGGCCTTCGGCGAAGGCGTTGCCTTGCCGACCCGCCTGCGCTTCAAGGAAGTGCCGCCGCACCAGCTTCCCCGCAGCGAGGCGACGATTTCCACGATGCCTTCATCAGGACGCGGCCAGGATATCCATTTCGTCACGTCGGTATTGGAGCGCTGGCGCGGGGCAACGACAAGCCGGGATATGTCGAGCGATCCGGGGCTTCAAGACAAGCTACTGCCCAACATCTCCGATCCGCCGATGCTTCAGCCATCGCTGGGACATGATCCGGATCGCTTCCAGCTTCTTAAGAAGCCTCTGCGCTGAGCCCGAAAGGCAAAGCGGAGCTATCCCCCGCCGCGTTCCTCCATTAGTCTGGCTGCTTGTTCGCCGCAGTCTGTCCCGAGGCGGAAAATCTGGCTGCGAGCGCGCGCACCATTTGTCTGATCGGCGATATTTTAGCAGCCATCTTTCGCAGGCGATGCCCAATGACGCAAAACACCAACTCTCAAAGCACCAACTCTGAAAGCACGACGTCTCAAAACATGTCACAGAACAACAGCCGCTTTCCAATTCCTCAGCTGAATTCGCTGCCCGAAGATATTCGAACGCGTATCCTCGCCGTGCAGGAAAAATCGGGCTTCGTGCCCAATGTTTTTATGGTGCTCGCGCAGCGGCCGGAAGAGTTTCGCGCATTCTTTGCCTATCACGATACGCTGATGGACAAGAACACCGGCCTGACCAAGGCGGAACGCGAAATGATCGTGGTTGCGACGAGCGCGGTCAACCAATGTCTGTATTGTGTGATTGCGCATGGCGCCGTGCTTCGCATTCGCGCGAAGAAGCCGTTGGTTGCCGATCAGATTGCCGTCAACTATCGCAAGGCGGATATCACGCCACGGCAGAGAGCGATGCTGGAATTTCGCCATCAAAGTGACGACGGAATCGCACAGCATTGGCGAGCCGGACTTCGCACTGCTGACGCAACACGGGTTCAGCGACGATGAAATCTGGGACATTGCGGCGATCTCCGCCTTTTTCGGCATGTCGAACCGGATCGCGAATTTCAGCAACATGATGCCGAACGATGAATTTTATATGATGGGTCGCGCACCGAAGGCGTGATGAGAAACCTCCCATGATTGAATGGACCGAGATCGTCTTGCGGCTGGGAACGGCGACAGTTGCCGGCGGGCTGCTGGGACTTAATCGCGACCTTCATCACAAGCCGGTCGGCGTTCGAACGCTTGGTCTGGTCGGTCTCGCGACAGCGGCGGTGATCGTGCTGGCCGATGGCCACAGCGAGGCCGGGCATTTCAGCGACGCCACCAGCCGTATCATTCAGGGTATTCTCACCGGCATCGGCTTCATCGGTGCGGGCGTTATCGTCCATACCGATCATCCTTACCGCGTGCGCGGATTGACGAGCGCCGCATGCGCATGGTTTGCCGCATGCATCGGGATCATATGCGGCGCAGGCGAATGGCGGGTCGTATCGATCGGGCTGGCGTTCGCTTTCATTCTGCTGGTTTGTGGCGGGCCGATCGAGCGCTCCTTCCACCGGTTTCGCGGCAAGGAACCTGCGACTCTGGACTCGGAAGCCGCCGCGCACGATGAGGTTTCAAAATAACTTCATTCGCAAATTTCAGTCATCCGCCGATGGCCCGCACCATCCCGGCAGATAGATAGCGTCCTTGCTTTTCCCGAGCGCAAGCGCGCGTTCGATCGCCTGCTCGAAATCCGCCTCGACCATTTTGCGCGACAATCTGTGCCGCAAAAAATCGGCCCACAGAAATTCGCTGAACGGTGTCGTGTCTTTTGCAAATCCGCCCGCGCGACGGACTTCACCCGCAAGACTTCGGAACGGATCGTCTTTCAGATCCACGATGGTCTTTGGCAGCTGCTTGAAATCGAGCCGTGCGCCTTTGGCATCATATGGATGAACCCAGCGATGACCGTCCATCACGATCCAGAACGATTGGTGCTCGACCATGCTGAGATCGGCGACCACCGACACCAGGACATCTCTTTCACCTTCTTCATGCAGGGCCCGCGCCAGATGATGGTGATCGATCACATAAGGTTTTTTGCCCGGTCCCAGCACCACCGGAATCATATGCCTGCCTAATAGCTCGGCCCGCTTCTTCGGCTTGTGCTCGCGCCAGCGTTTGCGCTTTTCCTTCACCTCACGCATCCCGACCGTGAGTTGGGTGGGTTTGAGAGATAAAATCGGGACGGGCTGAACGAGAGGCTCGCGCTTATTGGCCATGCCGGATACTCCAGGCTGAGACATTTTTAACTCGATTGCCCTCGGCTCGATTATCGCGCCCCACGTGATGGACGACATGTCATCGCGCCATATTAAAAGGCTGCATCTGAAACACAGCCTGTCCTTCAACTCTAGCCATCAAGCATTTGGCGCTCAAGCAACATTCAGGCCTCAAATCAGATGAAATTCCGTTCGCCTACTCCAACACGATCGTTCAATGCTTATATGAGAGCCCGGCAAGATCCCGATCGTGCAACAAGCCCTGAATCCATCCACCATAAGACCCGATGAAATCATGATCACAATCAAAAACCGGTCCGCCCGGATTTAAGTGGTTCGTTTCGGCGATCGCGAAGTCGTGGCGGAAGGCGTGCAACGGCGTTTCCTTGCCGATATCAGCCACCGCTGCATGACTGCGTCGTGGCCCGCGTTCATTGCAGGCGCGGCCCTGATATTTCTCGTCTTCAATGCGGTTTTCGCGACGCTTTACTGGCTGGGGCATGAGCCGATCGCGAATGTCCCGGGCCATTCGTATATCGAATATCTGTATTTCAGCATCGAAACGCTTTCGACCGCCGGTTACGGCGATATGCACCCGCAAACGCACTACGGCCATTTCATCGCGACCGTCGAACTGTTCACGGGAATCTTTTCGATGTCGTTGATGACAGGCTTGATCTACGCGCGCTTCTCGCGACCGAAGCCGCGTTTCCTGTTCGCGGAGCGGCCTGTTATCTCAATTCACGACGGCGCGCCGACGCTCATGATTCGCTTCGCCAATGAGCGCCACAACGCAATCACTCACGCCGTTGCCAGGCTTTGGGCCATCACCACCGAAACCAGCAAAGAAGGGCAGCTGTTCAGGCGCTTCTCCGAACTCACGCTCACGCGCGCCGACAGTCCGCTCCTGGCTCTGACATGGACGATTTTCCACGTCATCGACGAAACAAGCCCCCTGCACGGCTTGACGCCGAGCGAGTTCGAGGCCGCGGACATCAATTTTGTCTTGCTTGTCTCCGGATACGACGAAAACGCGGCTCAGGACATTCACGCGCGGAAAACCTATCGGCAAAGCGATGTGCTGCATGGCCACCGGTATGCCGACATTGTCAGCGTCGGCGCCGATGGCCGTACCCGCGTGGATTACCGCCGGTTCCACGACACGCGCGGCGAAAATCAATAGCAATCGTATGAGATTGGTTTCACCGGCGCGCTGCATACGAACCATTCCGTCTTTCGATAGATGCAGCCCTTTCCTTGTGCTACGGTATCATACCTCAATTGCAGGCATTATTGATGTCAGGCCAGCGACCGATCATAGCGCACGGAGAAAGTCGCATCATTGAGTTCAGGCCGCGCGCTGCGAGCAAACCGTCGGACGCCCAATCTGCAAGGAGCGATGAGGGGATGCAGGCGCGCAGGGCAAGACGGAAGATCCCGGCGTCCTCCAACATGACGCTGCCGGCCGCAAATGAACCCCAGGATTATCGCCGCCGCATGTGGATCAATATTGCTGCGCTGGCCTTCATTCTGGTGCTGACGGCTCTGGGCGTCTGGCTCGCGACCACGATATCGAGCCTCCGCCAGACCCAGGACTGCCTGATGGTTGGGCGGCGGAATTGTAACACGCTGCCCCTCTCCGGCTCTTTTTCGTCCCCCTCTGGGGAAAGCATCTGAAAGAGCAAATCGCGTCTCAGGGCCGGCATTGAACTCCGGGCTTCGCTCCGATATACGGGCATGCAACTCCCGCCGGTGGGTTTTCACCTGCCGCAAACGCGATTCTCAGCGACTGCCAAATCAAGGCAATATCGCAAATATTTCAAAGGCTTAACGATGACCGCCACATTCGACCAGGTCGCCAATATCATCGCTGAGACCTGCGATATCCCTCGCGACACGATTACCCCGGAAAGTCATGCCATCGACGACCTCGGCATCGACAGCCTGGATTTCCTCGATATCGCCTTCGCAATCGACAAGGCATTCGGAATCAAATTGCCGTTGGAAAAATGGACCCAGGAGGTCAATGACGGCAAGGCCACCACCGAGCAATATTTCGTTTTGAAAAATCTCAGCGCGCGCATCGACGAATTGGTCGCCGCCAAGGGCGCCTGATGCCCTGCCGCCATGAACCTTGAGTATTTCCAGCTGATCGATCGCATCGCCGGCCTGAATGTCGGCGAGCGAACAATTACGGTCGAAGCCGAGGTTCCTCAGACCAGCACCATTTTCGAGGGGCATTTTCCGGGCTTCCCGTTGATGCCTGGTGTCCTGCTCATCGAAGCCATGGCCCAGACGTCGGGGTGGCTTCTGATAGCGCTGCTGAAATTCGAACGCATGCCGTTCCTGGCCGCCGTCAAGGAAGCCAAGATGCGGACCTTCATCACGCCGGGCGAAAAGCTCACCATCGACGCAAGCGTGGTGCATGAAGGCTCGGGGTTTGCGATCACGGATGTAAAAATCTCGGTGGACGGTAAGGTGAAATGCAACGCAACGCTGACGTTCCGTCACGTGCCGTTTCCTCATCCTGATTTGCGTCACCACATGGAAGTCATGGCGGACAAAATCGGTTTCCCGAAACAGGCGGTCGCTCATGACTGAAGCAAACTCCACCGGCACGCCTCCCCATGAGGCTTGGATTACAGGTATCGGGATTGCCTCGTCGCTGGGCATTGGTCTGGACGCCCATTGGGACGCTTTGCGAGAGCGACGTATCAACGTCGATGAAAGCGGATTCGCGCCTTATCTGGTGCATCCGATGGCGCCCGTCAGCTTCGACGCACAGATCCCCAAAAAAGGCGATCAGCGCCAGATGGAAGCCTGGCAGCGCATCGGCACCTATGCCGCCGGGCTTGCGCTCGATTCCGCCGGCGTCAAAGGCCACAGCGAGATTCTGGCAAAGATGGACATGATCGTCGCAGCCGGTGGCGGCGAGCGCGATCTCGCGGTCGACAGCGCAATCCTGAACGCTGAATCGCAAGGAAACGCCGCTCCCGGCTTCCTCAACGAACGGCTGATGAACGATCTTCGCCCGACACTCTTCCTGGCGCAGTTGTCCAACCTGCTGGCCGGCAATATCGCGATCGTGCACGGTGTCACCGGATCATCGCGGACGTTCATGGGAGAAGAAGCGGCAGGCGTGGATGCTGCACGGATCGCGCTTGCACGTATCGCCGCGGGACAAAGCGAGATTGCATTGGTCGGCGCCGCTCACAACGGGGAGCGCAAGGACCTGCTGATGCTCTACGAGTTCGGCGACTTCAATCTCAAAAACAAATACCGACCCGTTTGGGCGCGGGAGCAGAGTCCGGGATTTGCGCTCGGCTCCGGCGGCGTGTTTCTGGTCATCGAGTCCAAGGAGCATGCGCAGGCGCGTGGCGCCAAGCCCTTCGCGCGGTTGACCAGCGTTGTGGCCGATCATGCGCGCCGCAAGGACGGCGCGGTCAAGGCAACCCTTGACGCATTGTGGGCCAGGATCAACCCCGGCAAGGGCAACGTCGCCGTCATCACGGGCGCGACAGGCGCCGAACCTGTTACCTCCGAAGAGCGATCCTTTCTCCAGGCGCACAAGAACCTGCCAGTCCGCGCGACGAACACCATGTTCGGCCATACCCTTGAGGGCCAGTTTCCGCTTGGATTAGCTCTCGCGGCTCTCTCGATATCGCGGCGGGAACTGTTTCCGCCCAATGATTCGACAGGGCTGGAGATTGAAATGCGCGGTGCGCCGGACCAGATTGTCGTCGTAGGGGCCGGCCATTGGCGTGGCGAAGGCATGGCGCTTGTCGAGGCGATCCATTAAACAGCCAGCGGGTCGACAGCAGGCGCGCGCGTTGATTTTAGAACTGCGACGACGCTCTCTTTTGATGAAGCACATTCTTCGCGAAAGCGAATATCGCTTTTTCGGGCCGTGCTTTGGGAGGAACGATGACATCGAAGCGTGACAAGTTCGGCAGGCCTATCGTCGTCGTGACCGGCATGGGCGTCGCGACCTCGCTCGGCGCTGGCAAAACCGACAACTGGTCGAAGCTGGTCGCCGGTCAATCCGGCATTCGCACGATTACGCGCTTTCCCACCGATGGCCTGAAAACCACGATGGCGGGATCTGTCGATTTCATTCAGGTCGACCCGTTCTGCTCCACCGATCTTTCGGAACGGCTGGCGGATCTCGTGACCGAAGAAGCCATCGCACAGGCGAGCATCGGCTCGAAAGCGGATTTTCCCGGGCCGCTGTTTCTCGCGGTCGCTCCTGTCGAGGTCGAGTGGCTGCAACGTCAGACGCTGGCCCGCGCCTCGGGCGCGACGTCCGGCATCGATTACGACACGCTGCTTCGCGTTTGCGGGGGCGGCAAATTCAAGGACTTCCACCACCGTTTCCAGTTCGGTTCGGTCGCGGATCACCTTGCCGAAACGTTCGGCACCAAAGGCTCACCGATTTCGCTTTCGACCGCATGCGCCTCGGGCGCGACCGCCATACAGCTTGGCGTCGAAGCTATTCGCCGGGGCGAAGCCGATGCGGCGCTGTGCGTCGCAACGGACGGCTCGGTGAACCCGGAAGCCTTGATCCGCTTCTCCCTGCTCTCCGCGTTATCCACGCAAAACGACCCGCCGCAAGCCGCCGTCAAGCCCTTCTCGAAAAACCGCGATGGCTTCGTCATGGCCGAAGGCGCCGGTGCGCTGGTGCTCGAAAGCTACGAGGCCGCAGTGGCCCGCGGCGCGAAAATTCTGGGCGTCGTCGCCGGCTGCGGTGAGCTCGCCGATTCATTCCATCGCACACGATCGAGCCCCGACGGCAAACCGATCGTCGGCTGCGTACGAAATGCCCTTGCCGATGCGGGCATGGCGCCCGAGCAAATCGATTACATCAACGCGCATGGCACGGGCACGCCGGAAAACGACAAAATGGAATATCTCGGAATTTCCATGGTCTTTGGCGAACAGGCGAAGAAGATTCCCGTGTCCTCGAACAAGTCGATGGTGGGTCACACGCTCTCCGCCGCCGGAGCGGTCGAAGCCGTGTTCTCGCTGCTCACGCTCGCACATCAGCGCATTCCGCCGACGATCAACTACGATATCCCCGACCCCGCCATTCCGTTCGATGTCGTTCCCAACACTGCCCGGGATGCGCGCGTCACAGCGGTGATGTCCAATTCGTTCGGCTTCGGCGGCCAGAATGCATCGTTGATTTTGACCGGCGAGCCCGCCTGATCCGTCCTGCCTGATCCGTCCCAGGCCGCCGCAAGCCGGGTATTTCGTGGGCGCCCTGCCGGTTGACGCCGGGACGCGAACGGGTGATACGCACGTCCAAGCAGTTTGACGGCTTTCCCCGCTGCCTGGTGAGCAGCTCGGCTCCCATTTTGGGGCTTGCGCTCTGGTTTCGCTTCAAGAAAGCCCGTTAAAACAACCCGATAGAGCTTCCTTCTCATCCGGTTTTGTCGAATTACGCTCGGGACGATTTCAGGACATCAATCAATGCGCGCGCTGACCCTTGTAGCCGACCGCCAGCTGACCGTGGTGGACATGACGCCCCCACCCCCGCCGGGTGCCGGCGAAGTGCAGATCAAGGTCAGCGCGGTCGCCCTCAACCACATCGACGTCTGGGGCTACCGCGGCATGGCATTCGCCAAGCGCAAGCTGCCCCTCGCCGTGGGCGCGGAGGCATCGGGTGAGATCGCCGCTGTCGGCGAAGGTGTGACCCGTTTCAAGGTCGGTCAGCCGGTGGTCATGTACGGCGCGCTCACCTGCGGCGTCTGCAAGGCCTGCCGCGAGGGCCGCGACAATTTGTGCGAAAACGTCGCCGGGATCATGGGCTTTCATGTCGATGGTTTCGCACGCGAACTCATCAATATGCCGGAGCGGCTTGTCATCCCCGTTCCCGACGGCGTTAGCCTTCGCGATGCGGCCTGCGCGCCGATCGCCTTTTCCACCGTGCAGCACATGCTGTTCGACAATGCGAAACTGGAACCCGGCGAGACGATACTCGTGCATGCCGGCGGCTCCGGAATCGGTACGGTCGCCATCATGATGGCGAAGGCTATCGGCTGCACCATCATCACAACCGTCGGCGACGATTCCAAAATCGAGAGAACGAAAGCCCTCGGTGCGGATCACGTCATCAATTATCGCAAGGACCGTTTCGAACACGAAACGCGCAAGATCACAAAAAAGAAGGGAGTCGATGTCGTATTCGAACACGTCGGCGCCGACACGTTTAACGGCTCGCTGCTGTCGTTGAAGCGCGGGGGTCGCCTCGTGACGTGCGGCTCGACATCCGGCCCCACAACCACGCTCAACCTGATGCAGCTGTTTCAGCAACAGTATCGCATTTTTGGTTCTTTCGGCGCCTCGATGCGCAATATAGCCGAGAGCCTCGATAAAATGGCGGCGGGCATGAAGCCGGTGATCGACACCGATGTACCGATCGACGACGTTGCGGCGGCGCTCAAGCGTATGGAAAGCCGGCAGGTGTTCGGCAAGATCATCGTTCAGTTTTGATGCTGCGGCTGTTTCTCCGCGCCAAAGCCCTGCTCCGCGACGCCGTCAAACCTGTGGCGGAAGCGCTGATCGGCGCTGCCGTCGTGGGCCTGCTTCGCGCCACGCGCTATTTCGATCCTGAGCGTACGGCAAACACCTTCGCCCGGATAACGCGGGCCATTGGCCCTTATCTTCCGGAGAATCGGATCGGTCGGGCGAACCTCACCGCCGCTTTTCCCGAGAAGTCAGCCGACGAAATCGAAGTCATACTTCGCGGCGTATGGGAAAATCTCGGTCGTGTCGGCGCGGAGTTTGCACACCTTGATCATGTCTGGGACTTCGATCCGGATCATCCCGAGGGCAGCCGCATCGAACTCGCTCCGGGCACGAAGGCAATCTTCGATCGGCTGCGCGACGACGGAAAAGGCGCGCTGATTTTCGCGTCGCATCTCGCCAACTGGGAACTGCCTGCCCTTGCCGCCCCCGCCTACGGACTCTCATCCGCCATCTTGTTTCGACGCCCGAATATCGCAGCCGCCGACCGCGCGATTCAACAAATGCGCGCCGTCAATATGGGCACCATGGTTGCAACGACTGCCGACGCGCCGCTGCGTCTCGCGCATGCTCTCGAAGACGGTGTCCACGTGGGCATGCTGGTGGACCAGTACTTCGGCAAAGGTGTCGAAGTCACGTTCTTCGGGCGCAAGACAAAAGCGAACCCTTTACTCGCACGGCTGGCGCGCCAAATTGCGGCACCGATCCACGGTGTCCGCATCATCCGGCTCCCCGGCTATCGATTCCGCGCGGAACTGTCGGAAGAAATCATTCCGCCGCGCGATGCTGCTGGTAAAGTCGACATTCAAGGCACGATGCAGATGGTCACATCCGTCATTGAAGGATGGGTGCGCGAGCACCCCGAGCAGTGGCTGTGGCTGCATCGCCGCTGGCGATAATTAACGCAATGCGGCGTTAACGCCCGGTCTTCACGCGCGTCCATAGCCGGTTGAGAACCCGCTGCGTTGCCGGATCGCGCGCAGTAATGACAAACAGCTTTTTCAAAATGGCTTCATCCGGATAGATCGTCGTGTCGTTGACGACCTTGGGATCGATCAGCTTCTGACTACCCAGATTGCCGTTGGCGTAAGACAAGAAATTCGAGTTCTTCGCGGCAACGTCAGGACGGTAGAGATAATTGATCAGTTCATGCGCCTCCGCGACGTTCTTCGCATCCGCCGGAATCGCGAGGTTGTCGAAGAACATTTGCGCGCCCTCCTTCGGGATGGCGTAACCGATCTCGATACCATTGTTGGATTCAGCCGCGCGACTCTGCGCTTGTTTGATATCGCCCGACCAGCCCACCACCAGACAGATTTCGCCGGTGGCGAGCGCGCTCAGATACTCCGACGAATGAAACTTGCGGACGTAAGGCCGTATCTTCGCGACGACATCGGCGGCCTTTTCCAGATCCTCCTGCCTGGTCGAATTTGGATCGATCCCAAGATAGTTCAGTGCGGCGGGAAGAATGTCGTCCGCGGAATCCAGCATGTGAATCCCGCAATCCTTGAATTTGGCGAGGTTCTCGGGACGAAACACGATGTCCCATGAACTGATTTTGGCGTCGGGACCAAGAATATCCCGAACCGCCTTGATGTTATAACCGATCCCCGTTGTGCCCCACATATAGTTGGCGGCGTAAACATTTCCCGGATCATAAGTCGCGAGCCTCTCCGTGACGACGGACCAGGCGTTGGCGAGATTCGGCAATTTGCTCTTGTCGAGTTTCTGAAAGATGTTGGCCTGGATTTGCCGCTGCAGGAAATATGCAGTCGGCACGACGAGGTCGTAACCGGATTTTCCTGCAAGAAGCCGCGTTTCAAGCGTCTCGTTCGCATCGAAGGTATCGTAGATGACCTTGATACCGGTTTGCCTGGTGAACTCCTCCAGCACGCCCGGCGCTGTATAGTTCGACCAGTTGTAAAAATTGACAACCCGCTCCTGCGCGTTCGCCGAAAATGCAAGCAGGCTGACTAACGCGGTGAGCAGAGTGCGCTTCATGTTCATGGCAGCTGTTTATCCACCGCGCACCGCACGCGCGAGCCGATCGAGAGCTTCGTCAATGGTGGCGTCTTTCTTCGAAAAACAAAATCTGACGACCGACGTCACCGGATCGTCTTCATAGAATGCCGAGACCGGTATGGCCGCAACCTTGTAATCTGCAACCAGCCGTCGACAAAATTGCTCATCGGTCTCGTTCAGACCGAGCGGTGACAAGTCGACATTCAGAAAATAAGTGCCCTGGGATTTCAGCACCGGAAAGCCGAGACTCGACAAGCCTTCGCTCAGTCGATCCCTGCTTCGCGCAAGCTCCGTGCGCATTTCGAAAAAGTACTCGTCGGGCTTCCCGAGCCCGTAAGCCACCGCGACCTGTAAATTCGGCGGCGTCGTGAACGTCAGAAATTGGTGAGCCTTTGCCAGCACGCGCAACAATGGTGGCGCGGCACAGACAAATCCAATCTTCCAGCCCGTCAGGGAAAATATTTTTCCGGCCGAGCCAATTTTGACCGTGCGATCGCGCATCCCCGGAATGGAAATCAGCGGGATATGGCTGCGCCCGTCGAAAACGACGTGCTCCCAGACCTCGTCGCAAATCGCGATCAGATTGAACTCCTGGCAAATGCGTGCCAGCAGCTCGAGATCCTCTCGCGGATAGACGACAGCCGAGGGGTTGAGCGGATTGTTGAAGATCAGAAATTTCGTTTTCGGCGTGATCGCGGCTCGTAACGCTTCCTCTGGAATCCGCCAATGCGGGGGTTCCAGCCGTACAAACCGGGGAATGCCCCCGGCGCAACGGATCAGGGGGTTATAGGCATCATAGGCCGGCGGAAAGACAATTACCTCGTCACCGGGCTGCACAAGCCCGAGAATCGCGCCTGCGATTGCCTCCGTCGCGCCCGACGTGACCAGCACCTCCGTCATGGGATCCAGCGGAACGCCGTGCCAATGACCATAGTGCGTGGCGATCGCCTGCCGAAGTTCGGGAATCCCCATCATCGACGGATATTGGTTATAACCGTTGAGCACAGCGTCCGCAGCCTTGCGGCGGATGTCCTCAGGCCCCGGATCGTCTGGAAATCCCTGACCCAGATTGATCGCCTGATGATCGCGCGCAAGCTGCGACATCGCCTCGAAAATGGTCACGGGAAGATTTGCAAAAACCGGGTTCATGGCGTGCGTCAGCCGCCGGCCGTTGTGGGCAAGCCCGCTGCCTTCCAGGCCAGAATGCCACCCTCCAGATGTGAATCGTATGGCAGCCCCTCTGCTTGCGCTGCCAAGGACGCCGTCACCGAGCGGCGTCCGGAGCGGCAGGCGAAAACGATTGTCTTGCCCTGGGGGTCAGGAATGTCCCGCGGGTCGAATGACGACAAAGGCAGCACCACCGCGTCCGGATAGGCTTCCGCGGCCACCTCGTTCGCCTCCCGCACATCGATCAGCAGATACCGCCCATCGGCAATTCCCGCCGCAACATCAGCTGGTGGCAAATCGTGGACGCGATGGGCTTCCGGCACTCGGGCCTCCTTGGCAGGTTCTGACGCCACCCAATCCTTTCGGATGGGCTTTGGGACGCCAAATTCTCTTTTTATGATCGCAAAATCAAGCGCTGGCGATTGAGACAACGCTTTTTCTTCAGCGAACTGCCGGCTTGAGATGCGCGCCGCGTGAAGAAGAGCCGCGTTAGATCGTCACCTGCGTTCCGACTTCAACGACACGGCCCGTCGGGATTTGGAAATAATCCGTGGCATCGTTGGCGGAGCGGCTTAAAGCGATGAACAGATGATCCTGCCAGCGCGGCATGCCCGAATGTGCCGCCGGCTTCAGCGACCGGCGCGACAGGAAGAACGATGTCGACATGATATCGAACTGCCAACCGAGCTTACGCGCTATCGCAAGGGCTTTCGGAACGTTCGGCGACTCCATGAAACCGAACCGCAGCGTTACGCGCGAGAACGTTGCGCTGACTTCTTCAAGCCTGACGCGTTCGGCGATATCGATGCGCGGGGTCGAGGCCGTTTCGATTGTTAGAATGACATTCTTCTCATGAAGCACTTTGTAGTGTTTCAGACTGTGCATCAGTGCGGTGGGCGCGCTGTTCGGATCGCTCGTCAGAAACACCGCTGTACCTGCAACGCGCTGAGGCGGACGCTTTTCCAGCATCGCAACGAGATCCGCCAGCGGCAATTCGAGCTTTCTTGACTTGTCGAACAGCAGCCGGCTGCCGCGACGCCACGTATACATCAGCAACATGACAACGCCGCCAAGCGCCAGCGGCACCCAGCCGCCCTCGAAAACCTTGAGCAGGTTCGCGCTGAGGAACGTCAGGTCCAGCAGCAGGAATGGTACGATCAACGCCGCCGCCGCCAGCGCCGACCAGCGCCACACTTTCCAGATGACGACGAAGCCCATCATCGCGGTGACGACCATCGTTCCGGTCACTGAGATTCCGTAGGCCGACGCCAAAGCGCTCGACGACCGAAACAGCATGACGAGCAACACCACGCTGACGAGCAGCATCGAGTTAACGCGCGGAATGAAAATCTGGCCCGCATGGCTTTCCGAGGTATGACGTATTTCGAAACGCGGCAACAGACCAAGCTGGATGGCTTGCCGCGTCAGCGAATAGGCACCGGTGATGACAGCCTGGCTGGCAATGACCGTTGCAAGCGTCGCCATGGCCACCATCGGCAACAGCGCCCAATCCGGGAACATCAAATAGAACGGATTTTCAATCGCCTGCGGATTGCCGATTACCAATGCACCCTGCCCGAGGTAGTTCAAAGCAAGCGACGGCAAGACAATGTAGAGCCACGCGGTCTGGATCGGCCGCTTTCCGAAATGGCCGAGGTCTGCATAAAGCGCTTCAGCACCGGTCACCGCAAGAAACACCGCGCCAAGTGTGACGAGTTCGATCACGCCATGCTTGATCAGGAAAAGGACGGCAAGCGCCGGATTAAATGCAAGCAGGACCTCCGGATGCCGGGCAATGTGCGGCAACGCCGCCAGCGCAATCACCGCGAACCAGACGCACATGACCGGGCCGAAAAACGCGGCAACCCGCGCTGTGCCGCGCGACTGCACGGCGAACAAAACAAACAGAATAATCAGTGTCAGCGGCACCACATAGGGATCGAACGCGGATGTAGCGATTTTGATACCTTCAATGGCTGACAGCACGGACAGCGCAGGGGTAATAACCGCGTCGCCATAAAACAGCGCGCCGCTAATGATGCCGAGCAGAACGATGATGCCGCTGCTGCCGGCCAGGGCCCGCTGGGCGAGCGCCATGAGCGCAAGCGTTCCACCCTCCCCGTTGTTGTCGGCGCGCATCAGGATGAGGACGTATTTCAACGTCACCACAATAATGAGGGCCCACAGGATCAGGGACAGCACCCCCAGCACCGCCTGCTGCGTCACGCCGTCCGCGCTCGCCGCAGCATTCGCCGCCTCGCGAAACGCATAGAGAGGGCTGGTACCGATATCGCCGTAAACTACGCCGATACTGCCCAGCATGAGCGACTTGAAGCCGGCTGTGGAGTGGTGATTTTCCGAAGAACCATTCACCGCCGGCAGCGCCGTAGCGGTGGATGCGACCTGAGACGACATGAAGTCAAACCTCGAATTGCTTCACTGCACAATGGCAGGTCGCGGCTTATAGTTCCGCGCCCGGAGCATAGGTTAGGCTGATTTTGGCCCCCAGATATGCTTAAATGCATATCTTTAACAAGTCGAGCCAGATCGCCGATTAGCTGGCGAATTTAGATCGTAACTTAGATCGTCACTTGGGTCCCCACCTCGACGACGCGGCCTGTGGGAATCTGGAAGTAATCCGTTGCGTCGTTCGCCGACCTGCTCAGCGCGATGAACAGATGATCCTGCCAGCGCGGCATTCCGGATTGAGCCGCCGGTTTCAAAGAGCGGCGGGAAACGAAGAACGAGGTCGACATGATGTCGAACTGCCAACCCAGCTTGCGCGCGACTGCAAGCGCTTTGGGGACATTGGGTGATTCCATGAAACCGAAACGCAGCGAAACCAGCGTGAAGCGCTCACTGATATTTTCCAGGCGGACACGTTCAGAAATATCCACCAATGGCGTTTGCGCGGTCTCGATGGTCAGCACCACGTTTTGCTGATGCAGGACCTTGTTGTGTTTGAGATTGTGCAGCAGCGCGGTTGGGACATATTCGGGGTCACTCGTGAGGAAGACGGCAGTCCCCTGCACGATATGCGGCGGCCTTTTTTCTAGACTGGCGATGAGATCTCGCAACGGCACTTCGGTGCGGCGCGTCTTGTGAACGAGGATCGTCGCGCCTCGACGCCACGTCCAGATGATCACCACCATCGTCAAACCGAACAAAAGCGGCACCCACGCGCCCTCGAACAGCTTCAGCAGGTTGGCCGTAAAGAATGTCGTGTCGACGACAACGAACGGTGCGACCAGGGCGGCCGCAGTCGCGGCGCGCCAGTTCCACAATTTCCATATCACCACGAAGCCCATGATGCCGTCCGCGACCATGGTTGTCGAAACGGCGATGCCATAGGCAGACGCCAAACCGCTCGACGTCCGGAACATAAGCACCAGCAACATGACGCCGATCAGCAGCAGCGAGTTGACGCGTGGAAGATAGATTTGCCCCGCATGGCTCTCAGAGGTGTAACGAACCTCGAAACGCGGCAGAAGGCCAAGCTGGACCGCCTGCCGCGTCAACGAATACGCGCCCGTGATCACCGCCTGGCTCGCAATGACAGTTGCAGCGGTGGCCAGGAGAATAAGCGGCACCAACACGCTTTCCGGTACCATCCGATAGAATGGATTCTCAATGACACCCGGTTGGGCCAACAAAAGCGCGCCCTGCCCGAAGTAGTTGATCAGAAGCGAGGGCAGAACAAAGAAGAGCCAACCGGTCTAAATCGGCTTGCGGCCAAAATGACCAAGATCGGCATACAGCGCTTCTCCACCCGTGACGGCGAGAAACACCGCGCCCAAAGTCACAAGTCCGATTTTGCCGTGAGACAACAAAAATTGGATGCCATACCAGGGATTGATGGCAGCCAAAATCGTCGGATCGTCCGAGATATGGATCAGACCCATGACGGCCAGCGTCGCAAACCACACGATCATCACTGGACCGAAGGCGCTCGCGACCCGGGCCGTTCCGCCGCTCTGAACGGAAAACAATAAAACGAGAATGACGACCGTAAACGGAACGACGTAGTGCTCGAGCCCCGGCGTGGCGAGTTTGAGACCTTCGACCGCCGATAGCACAGAGATCGCGGGGGTGATCATTGAATCGCCGATAAACATCGCGGCTCCGACGACGCCGAGCGCCATCAGCAGCCAGCTCCGGCGACCCATCGCGCGCTGGCCAAGCGCCATCAACGAGAGCGTACCGCCCTCCCCGTCGTTATCCGCACGCAAAAGAAGCAGCACATATTTTGCTGTCACCACGATAAGCAACGCCCAGAGGATGAGCGACAGCACGCCGAGGACAATGGTGCGCGAAACAGGCCCACCCTCAGCGGCAGCGGTGACAGCTTCACGGAAAGCGTAAAGTGGCGAGGTGCCGATATCGCCAAACACAACGCCAATGCTGCCGAGAGTCAGCGCCCAAAATTTCGTCCTAACCGGTGCCTCGGCGTGGCCTTCGGTTGATGTCTCGCTGACAGCCATTGTTCGAAAAACGCTCTATCCGTTGCTTTGATCCCCTGAGGGGACGGGCTCTTTGAGCAGACATCAGGCTGCGTTGGCAACGGTTGACTGGTGGTCCCGCGAGATCGGGAACCAAGCCGCGTAAGGTATTATATTACTTTAGTTTAAGGCTTCAGATTTGGCGGCAACGGTGGATCTTCGCGAGTCAGCGTAATGGTGACCCGCCGATTGGCCGCAAGTGAGGGATCGTCCGGGAATAGCGGCTGAGTATCGGATTTGCCGGAAACCGCAAAAATATGATTCGAGGGCAGCCCCTCCCGTTCAAGAATTTGGCGCACGACATTTGCGCGGTCCGCCGACAGGTCGAAGCCGTCATAGCCCGTTCTCGGCGGTACGAATCCTGCCGCCGTGTGACCGGCAATCGCGATCCGCAGCGGCGTGGCTTTCAAGGGCGCTGCGAGCTTTTTCAGCAGCAGCTTCGTGCGCTCATTTGGCTCCTTCGAGCCGTCAGCGAACATCGACCGGCCATCCTGATCGACGATTTCAAGGTTCAGACCCTCTTTGGTCTCCTCGAACATGATGTGTTTGGAAATTTCCGTCAGCTCCGGCATATCCTGCAAAGCTTGTCGCAGTGAAGCCGATGCAAGCGCAAACTCGCGGTCTGTTTTCATACGTGCGCCAGCGGAGCTGGCGCCGTTATCCTGATCGGGGCTGGGCGAGTTGGAAGCTTCTTCCGGCGTAATATGTGCGACGTTCTTCAACTTGCCGCGTGTCGGAAGGCCGTCGGACTCGATGACACCCGAATAGCGCGCTTCGCTTTGCACGCCGAACGCCTCGCGCATCGAACCCGCAACGATCTTGAGCTTGTTCTGATCTTGTGTGGAAAATGCGACGAGCATGACAAAAAAGCTCATCAACAGACCCATGAGATCGGCAAACGTCACGAACCAGCCGTGGCCGCCGTGGGCTTCCTGACGCTTTTTCTTTGCCATCGACCTAATCCAACAGAGTCCAGCCGTTACGCCGGGACGGGCTCGTCGGCATCATGCCGGTGCTTTTCGGGAAGATAGGCAAGCAGCATCTCGCGAACCAATGCGGCGCTCTTCGAATCGCGGATCATGAGAATTCCGTCGATAATCAAAGTGCGGTTGGTGTCCTCGTCATGAAGCTTCAGATGCAGCTTGTCCGCGATCGGCAAGCAAAAAATATTGGCTACGACCGCGCCGTAAAGCGTGGCGAGCAAAGCGGTTGCCATGAACGGACCCAACTTCGAAGGATCGGTCATATTGGCGAACATCTGCACCATGCCAATGATGGTGCCGACCATGCCGAAGGCCGGCGCGCAATCGCCGATCGCGCGGTAGATTTTCTGGCCTTCATCGAGATGAGCGAGAAAATTATCCCGATCGCGCTCAAGATTGTCGCGAATGAAATCGACATCATATCCGTCGGCAACGTAGCGAACGCCCTTCGCGAGAAATGGATCGTCGATTTCGATTTTCTCGAGGCCTACGGGCCCCTGCTTGCGCGCAACTTCAGCGAGGCTGGCAAGCTGATCGACCAGCTCGCGCGCCGTCGTCCGGCGCATGGTGAACGCAAACTTGGCGCCCAGCGGAAGTCCGTGTAACATTGAACTCAATGGAAAACGGATCAAGGTCGCGGCGAACGATCCACCGAAAATGATGATCATGGCATGTTCGCTGAAGAACATTTCCAGATCGCCGCCCAGAAGCATCATGACGGCAATGACCGCGGTACCTGCGATCAGGCCGATACTGGTGGCGAAATCCATAAAACACTCCGACGCTTCCGCTTACTCACTCAACCGTCCTTCCTGGACGGCGACACGTCCCTTCTGGGCTGTGCATGGACACCCTAGCGTCAGCGCCATTAAAGAGCGGTAAAGTCTCGGGACGGCAAACGCCGTTCGCGACCCGGTTTGCGATATTTCAGCTCCATACTGCTTCGGATAACCCAAATAACGCCGAGCCAATGCTCAAACATCGCTCCAAGGAGGCAATATTATTTTTGCACAACCGGCGCTGGCGTGAAGCAACGGCTGTTAAGCAGCCTCGCCTGGGCAAGGATTTGGTAACTATTTGCCCGATACCGCGAGCAGATGGCTAGTTAAGCCGGGGCGGCCGGTCATCAGCTTCGGATGCCGGCGGAGAATCAAAACCCATCGCCTGAGCTGCTTCAACAGGTGGCGCTGATGTCGTTGCGGTCTGTTGAGCTGCTGCCCGCTCTTGCCGACGGTACGACGACCACCCTGCAGGCAGTGTCAGGAGATAGATCAGCGCACCCGCTGAAAGAAGGTGCCATGGATAGCCGATCAGCAAAGCGATGAAGAGCACGACGAGCACGAAAACCGGCAGCACCATTTCCGGAGGCACACGCGTGCTTACGGTCTTTCCGGAAAACACCGGCAGGCGCGAGACCATCAGGAAGGCGATCAACAACGTATAGATCGCAACGAGTGTTGTCGGCCATTTCGGCAGATCGAGGAAAGAAAGATAGATCGGCAACAACACCAGCAGTGCGCCGGCGGGTGCAGGCACACCGGTGAAAAAAGCTGCCGCAAAGGCAGGTCGATTTGGATCGTCGATGGATGCATTAAAGCGCGCAAGCCGCAGCCCGCCGCTGATTGCAAAAATCATCGCGGCAATCCAGCCGACATTGTTCAGCTCATGCAGCTGCCAGAAATAGAGAATGAGACCCGGCGTTACACCAAAATTGACGAAATCCGCGAGGCTGTCGAGTTCGGCGCCAAATCGCGACTGGCCTTTGATCAACCGCGCCACGCGTCCATCGATGCCATCGAGCAAAGCTGCGAAAACAATCGCGGCCAGTGCCAGCTCCAGCCGGCCTTCCGTTGATAATCGGATCGCCGTCAAACCGGCGCAGATCGCCAACAGCGTGATGACGTTCGGAACGAGCATCCGCAAAGGAATGGTCCGGAAGCGGCGGCGCTTCGGATCGATAATCTTGGGGTCAAAAGGCGTAGACATGGCATCTATATAGCAAGCAAAAGCCTGCTTCGCCATGCGTTCTCTCCGACCGTCTGATCGACTTCAAGTCGATTCAGGCGCTCCTCCCGTGACAGGCCTGAACGCTTGAAATCGTTAATTTGCCTTATACGTACGGCCACCGTCGCCGATCCGGAAATCCGCCAGCACGGTTTCTCCCGCGATCGCGGTCTGGCCTTCCGAAACCAATGATTTGGCGCCTTCGGGCAGGAACACATCCAGCCGGGATCCGAACCGGATCAATCCGAACCGTTCGCCCGCGCCAATTGTCTGCCCTTCCCTGACGAAAGACACGATCCGTCGGGCAACAAGTCCGGCAATCTGGATCACGCCGATGCGCCCTGCCGATGTCGAGATCACCAGTGAATTCCGCTCGTTGTCCTCGCTCGCCTTGTCGAGTTCAGCATTGATGAACTTGCCGGGCCGGTACGCAATACGTTCGATGCGTCCCGCGACTGGGCTGCGATTTACGTGACAATTGAAAACACTCATGAAGATCGAGATGCGCAACAGTGGCTTGTCCCCGAGGCCGAGCTCGGCCGGAGGAACGACCTGGCTTACCATCGATACCCGTCCATCGGCCGGAGCCACGACGATATCCTCTCTCACCGGCGTCACGCGCACCGGATCCCGAAAAAACAGTGCGCACCAGACCGTCAGGACGACACCGATCCACCCGAGTGGCGACCAAACCCAGAACAGGATCAGGCTGGCCAACGCGAATGCACCGATAAATGGATACCCTTCCGGATGGACCGGAGGAATTTGTGCGCGGATGGAATGAGCAATCGACATCGTTTCAACCTAAGGATGACAGGACTGAGTTATTCGGCGGCGTCCGGTGTCGCCAACCGACCTTCAAGGTGGGGTACTGCATGTGGCGGATCGATTTCGCCGGTCTGAGCGAGCTTTTCGCGCGCTTCTTCAGCTTCACGTTGCCTGTTCCACATGCTCGCGTAAAGGCCGTTCGCCGCCAAAAGCTGCGCATGCCGACCGCGTTCCGCGATCTGCCCCTGATCGATGACGATAATTTCGTCGGCCCCGACAATGGTCGATAGCCGATGGGCGATCACGAGAGACGTACGATTGCGCGAAACACGCTCCAGCAAATCCTGAATTTCCTTTTCCGTGTGGCTATCGAGCGCAGACGTTGCCTCGTCCAGCAGAAGAATCGGCGGCGCTTTCAAAATCGTTCGCGCAATAGCGACGCGCTGCTTCTCGCCACCGGATAATTTCAGCCCTCGCTCTCCGACCTCGGTTTCGTAGCCCTTGGGCGACATCCGGATAAAGCCGTCGATCTGCGCGAGAGCAGCGGCCTCTTCGACCTCAGCATCGCTCGCGGTCCAGCGACCGTATCGGATGTTGTAGCGAATCGTGTCGTTGAACAAAACGGTATCCTGAGGGACCATGCCGATCGATGCGCGCAACGAGGCCTGCGTTACCGCGCGGATATCCTGGCCATCGATCAGAATTCGCCCCCCAGTGACGTCATAGAGCCGGAACAGCAGTCGCGAAATCGTCGACTTGCCTGCGCCCGAGGGCCCGACAATCGCAACGGTCTTCCCTGCGGGTACTTCGAAACTCAAGCCCCGCAGAATGGTGCGATCCGGATCGTAGGAAAATCGCACGTCCTCGAAACGGACCGCTCCCTGTGAGACCTGGAGCGGCTGCGCTCCGGGAACATCCTTGACCTCAGGATTCTTGCTCAGCACATCGAACATTTTCTCGATGTCGATCACGGCCTGTTTGATTTCGCGATAGACCATCCCCATGAAATTCAGGGGCTGATAAAGCTGAATCATCATGGCGTTCACCATGACAAAGTCACCGACTGTGTGAGTGCCGTTGCGAATGCCTATCGCGCACATCAGCATCGTGGCGGTAAGACCGCAGGTGAAAATCACCGCTTGGCCCGTGTTGAGCCAGGCCAAGGACGTGTAAGTCTTCACGCTGGCTTGTTCGTAACGCTCCATCGAGCGATCATAGCGCTCGGCCTCGCGCTGCTCCGCGCTGAAATACTTGACCGTTTCGTAGTTGAGAAGCGAGTCGATTGCTTTGGTATTCGCCTCGGAATCGGAATTGTTCATCTTGCGGCGAATTCCGATACGCCATTCTGTCGCGATATACGTAAAGTACATATAAAACACGACGGTTGCGAGTGTCGCAGCCACGTAGCGCCAATCGAACTGCCACAGCAGGACTCCCATCAAAAGGGCTACCTCGATGATGGTCGGCACGAGTTGCAGAATGACCATCCGCACGATCGTCTCGATTCCAGTGCGCCCTCTCTCGAGGACGCGCGTCAGCCCACCGGTTTTCCTTTCGAGGTGAAAGCGCAGCGACAGTTCGTGCATATGCACGAAAGTCATGTAGGCAAGCCGCCTCACCGCGTGCATCGCCACCTCTGCGAAGATGCCATCTCGCCACTGCGTCAGCACGGCCATGACGACGCGCATGAAACCGTAGCTTCCCACCATCACCAGTGGCGAAGCGATCAACCAGGCCGTCCAGTTGGCCGATTGCAGCACCGTATTCTGGCCGGTGAGCGCGTCGATCGCCCATTTGAAGGTGAACGGAACAGCGAGTGTGGCAAGCTTGGCGATCAGGAGCAGAACCATTGCCCAGACCACACGCATTTTCAGATCGTCACGATCACCCGGCCAGATATAGGGCCAAAGACGGAGCAGCGTCCCCAGCAGCGAACCGTTCTCAACCGGCGCGCGAGGCGAATGGGACGGGATCTTGGGAGGAAGGGAGGAAAGCTTCTGAGTCATCAAACATGCCCTAGAGCATTTTCCGAAAATGCCCTAATCTCAAGACTTGCGCGCAGGCCGGCCGCAAACGGTCTCCAATTCGCCCCGTCATATAATGGTTTTGCCCTTCGAGCGCACCCTTGCAGAGAAAATCTTTTCGGCGCGTCAAGCGCCGTGTGACCGGTGACCGGGCGAAATGGTCGCGCCACGTGTCTTGACGGTGGGGCGAGCGGGTGCAACATCTCAATCATGAGTACGACGACTCCCAGAATTCGCACGGTTTGCGTCTATTGCGGCTCCGGTCCTGGCACCAACCCCCGCTTCATGGAATTGGCGCACGCATTCGGAAAAACCCTCGCGCAGAACGGGATCGGTCTCGTTTATGGCGGTGGCTCGGTAGGTCTGATGGGCGCGGTAGCGACATCGGTGCTCGATCACGGCGGCAAAGTGACCGGCATTATTCCTGAATTTCTATCCGCCAAGGAAAACGCGCTGAAGCGTGTTCAGGAGCTGATCGTCACCCGCAATATGCACGAGCGCAAGCAATTGATGTTTGAACGCTCGGACGCGTTCGTCGCTTTTCCCGGCGGCATTGGCACGCTTGAGGAACTGGTCGAGCAACTGACGTGGGCGCAGTTCGGCCGCCATAACAAGCCTATCCTGATGGCGAACATCGACGGTTTCTGGGAGCCGCTGATCAGTCTGATCGATCACATGCGGGCGACCCAGTTCATCAGGCCCGGCCTGACGGTTCGCTTGCTCATGGCAAATAGCGTCGACGACATTCTGCCGAAGCTGCATGAAGCGGCCGCCTCTTCTGCCATCGCCGAAACAGAAGGCGCAGAAAACGTCTCCGCCAGAATGTAACCGCCCAGGCGGCGGTGTTTACACTGGCGCGTCGGACTTCACGAGCTTGTAAACAACTGAATCCATTAAAGCTTGAAACGAAGCGTCGATAATATTCGGCGAGACACCAACCGTCGTCCAGCGCTCACCTTTTTCGTCTTCGCTCTCGATCAATACGCGGGTCACGGCCTCTGTTCCGCTATTGAGAATGCGGACCCGGTAATCGATCAGTTTCAGCCCATCAATGTATTTTTGGTATTTGCCGAGATCTTTCCGTAACGCCACGTCGAGCGCATTCACCGGCCCATTGCCCTCGGCAGCGGATATCAGTACCTCACCGGCAACGTTCACCTTCACGACCGCAAGAGCCACCGTCACGCGTTGACCGTTCGCGTTATAACGCTGCTCGACGTTGACATCGAACTGCTCGACGCGAAAATAATCAGGCACCCGCCCAAGGGTGCGCCGGGCAAGCAAATCGAACGATGCGTTCGCGGATTCATAGGAATAACCGGCGGCTTCCCGTTCTTTCATCTCCTCAACGAGGCGATTGAGTTTGGGATCGTTCCGATCGAACGGAACCTGAGATCTTTCAAGCTCTGCCAGAACATTGGACCGGCCTGCCTGGTCGGAAACAAGTACCCTGCGACGGTTCCCGATCAATTCCGGCGTGACGTGCTCGTACGTTTCCGGGGCCTTGAGAATGGCGGATGCATGGATGCCCGCCTTGGTCACGAATGCGCTTTCGCCAACATAAGGGGCATGGCGGTTCGGTGGGCGATTGAGCATATCGTCAAGCACTCGCGAAACCTGAACCAGAGAAGCCAGCTTCTCCTGCGACACGCCGATATCGAAAGCATCCGCGTATTCGCTTTTGAGTTTCAACGTCGGGATCAGCGAACAGAGATTGGCGTTGCCGCACCGCTCACCAAGTCCATTGAGTGTGCCCTGGATCTGCCGAACGCCAGCACGCACCGCCGCCAGCGTATTGGCCACAGCCTGTTCTGTATCGTTATGCGCGTGAATTCCGAGATTGCCGCCGGGAATATGCTTCGTCACTTCACCGACGATCGTCTCAACCTCGTTCGGCATGGTGCCGCCGTTGGTGTCGCACAGAACAACCCAACGCGCGCCGGATTCATAAGCGGCTTTCGCGCAAGCAAGCGCGTAGTCCGGGTTGGATTTAAATCCGTCGAAGAAATGCTCGCAGTCAACCAGCACTTCTCGGCCCTTGGCTTTGGCCGCGGCAACACTGTCGCGGATGGAGGCGAGATTTTCATCGTTCGTGGTTTCGAGCGCCACCTTCACATGATAGTCGGACGCTTTGGCGACGTAACATATTGCATCCGCCTTGGCGTCGAGCAGTGTGGCGATGCCGGGATCGTTAGCGACGGAGCGCCCCGGACGGCGCGTCATACCGAATGCCGTGAATGCCGCGTGAGTGAGTTTCGGTTTGACCGCGAAAAAATCGGTATCGGTCGGATTGGCGCCGGGATAGCCGCCTTCGATATAGTCGATGCCGAGGTCGTCCAGCATCTGTGCGATCAGCTTCTTGTCATGCAACGTGAAATCGACGCCGTTGGTTTGAGCACCGTCGCGGAGCGTGGTGTCAAACAGATAAAGCCGTTCGCGACATGTCTGGAGCGTCATTGCATCGGACCTTTCGGCGGCTCGTTGACGAGAATTTTCTGCATGCGGGTATTGGCAAGCCATTCGTCGCCGACAGAGAGAGTGCTGCGCTGCTGGTCGACATAGCCGCGCTTGCGAAACAGCGCGTGCGCGGTATCGCTGGCGTCGACCGTCAATTTTGTCGCTCCGCGCGCGATCGCGAGCTTTTCAAGCGCGTCGCACAGGGCTGTCGCCACGCCCTGCCCGGCCGCTCCGGGGTGCACATACAGCATTTCGATGTGGTCGTTGCCCTTTAACGAGGCAAAACCGACAGGAGACGACCGCAGAGTTGCGACCAGAGTGAGATGCAGGCCAAGCCGCGCCCCAAATTCTTGCTCATCGTCTGCACCCGCGGCCCACGCCCGTTGTTGCGCCTCGGAATAGTCTTCGCTGGTCAGCTCTTGAATACTCTCGACAAAAATCGACGCGACCACGGCAGCATCGACTGGCAGATATGGCCGAAGACCGACCGATGGCAGCGTCTGTCCCATAACTCACCACGCTCCGAACAGCTTGAGAGCGATCGCGGCTGCGGCTGCAAGCACCAGCCATTTCACGGCGATGTAATAACGCCAGTATTTCGGAAAAGGCGTATCGGGTTTGGTCATCGGGCGATCTCCCAGGTGGTTACAAGCTTGCCGTCCGCGCCCTTGCCGTCTTTCAGCACGACACCCATGGCGGCAAGCTCGTCTCGAATACGATCGGATTCCTTGAAATCTTTTTGCGCGCGCGCGGCATTACGTGCATTCAACAAGGCTTCCACCTTGGCCTCGTCGACGACAACGGCATCAGCGCCGCTGCCGAGATATTCCCGCCGCGTCTTGCTCAACAGTCCCAATAGCGCGCCGGACGCCTTCAATTTGCGTTTGAGCTCGACCTGGGAATCCCCGGCCGCCTCTCCACGGATTTCAGATGCTATCGCATGAAGACGGGCAATCGCGCCCGATATATTCAGGTCATCCATCAGCGAAGCGACGAACTGATCGTCTACCGGCGCAGTCCCATCGGTTTCGTCACCGACAATCTCATACCAGCCGTCGAGAATTTTTCTGCTTTCCTCAAGCGCGGTAACGGTCCAGTCGATCGGCTGTCGGTATTGGGTTTTCAGCATCGCCAGGCGCAACGCTTCTCCCGGCCATTGTCGGCCACCAAACTTATCGGCACGCAGAAGCTCATGGATCGTGACGAAATTGCCGGCAGACTTCGACATCTTCTCGCCTTCGACCTGCAGAAAACCATTGTGCATCCAGACGTTCGCCATGCGATCGTTGTGAAACGCGCAGCAAGATTGGGCCAGTTCGTTCTCGTGGTGAGGAAACACCAGATCGATACCGCCGCCGTGAATGTCGAATTGTTCGCCGAGATGCTTCCACGCCATCGCCGAGCACTCGATATGCCAACCGGGTCGGCCCTGGACATGAATCCCTCCGGGCGATGGCCATGAGGGCTCGCCCGGCTTGGCAGGTTTCCAAAGCACGAAGTCCATTTCATCGCGCTTGTAGGATGCGACGTCGACCCGCGCTCCGGCCCTCATTTCGTCAAGCGACCGCCGCGCCAGCTGTCCATAATTCGGCATCGAACCGACGCTGAACAGCACATGATCGTGCGCAACGTAAGCATGGCCCTTCGCGATCAGCTTTTCGATGATCGCCCGCATCTCGGCGATATGTTCCGTCGCGCGCGGTTCGACGGTCGGACGCAAGCAGCCGAGCGCATCGACGTCTTCGTGGAATTGTTTTTCGGTTTGCTCCGTGACCTTGCGAATCGCATCGTTCAACGGCAACCCCGGGAAATCCCGCGCCGCGCGCTCGTTGATCTTGTCGTCGACGTCGGTGATGTTCCGGACGTATTTGACGTGACGGTCGCCATAGATATGCCGCAGCAACCGGTACAGCACGTCGAACACGAGCACGGGACGCGCATTGCCGATATGCGCGAAGTCATAAACTGTCGGCCCGCAGACATACATGCGAACGTTCGCGGGATCGAGCGGTGCGAAGACGCGCTTTTCCTTGGTCAACGTATCGTAGAGCTTCAGGCTCATGAATTTCCGCCCAACATAGTGCAGCCGCCATCGGTCCGGCTGGCCGGGCGTCTATCGATCTCTGATGAGAAAAGACGGCCTCAGCCAGCGATTCGCTAGCTCATAATCTCGCGGCAAATGCCAATCATGGAGAAAAGGCCGTTCATGGGAACACCATGGGGCAGCTCGGGTCTTCACGTCAAGAGACGGCGGTCTTTTTGGAAGCCCCGCCGCGGCCATTCCGATGTCCCAAAAGACACGGTTTCCGACGTATCAACCCGCGGCGGCGAAGTAATCGGGCCACCGCCACGTTTTTGCCTTGGTTAATCATTTTTAACACGTCGGGTTTATCGCTGATGGACCTCTGTTCTTTCCGGTGTGGTGCCTTATGCGGTCCCTTCTCGCGCTGTGTGCGTGCATATCGCTGTACTCAGCCGCTTTGGCCGACAGCCGCGTTTTCGTGATCGCCAACGAGCCGGATGCCTATGGGGTCGACCAGTGCTTAGCCAATGGCGAAAAATGCGGATCCTATGCCGCGAAGTCTTATTGCCAGTCACGCAACTTCACAGAAGCCAAAACCTATCGGCGCATCGACGCGGCTGAAGTTACCGGTACGGTTCCCGCGCCAGCCTCCGCCAGTTGCACCCATCCCGGCTGCAGCGAATATGTTGCTATTACTTGCGAGCGCTAACCCCAACGTGCTGCACCACGCCATACAGGTGCCGTGGAAACGACGTGACGGCGCCTCGAGAAGCGGGTATGTGATGCCGCATCGGTCATGTCGGCCTCGTTCAATAACTGAGCGTCATCGCATCGCAAAACCGGGAAACCATTTTGTGATGGATGCGCTAGCCGGAACATTCTGATTTGCTGATCTTCTCATATTCCCAATGGCTCCGTGCCGCCGTCGCGCCAATCAGTGTGTTGGCGTTCGGCGTGAGCGCGCTGGCTCAAGGCCTGCCACCAGGGCAGCCTGCGCCGCAGACGGCGAACCCCATGTGCCAGCGGCTTGAGGGTCAGCTTGCCACCATCGATCGCGGTGGCGGGGACCCGGCCAAAGCAGATCAGATCAAACGCTACGAAAACTCACAAACCAAACAGCAGGCTGAACTTGATCGCGTGACCACCCAGGCCAAGCGCATGGGTTGCGACAGCACCGGTTTCTTTTCGCTTTTCAACGGCCAATCGGCGCAATGCGGCCCGGTGAACAATCAAATCCAGCAGATGCGCGCCAATCTGGATCAGATCACAAACAGTCTTCAGCAGTTGCGCGGCGGCGGTAATTCCGACCGCGACATGCAACGCCGATCGGTGCTGCAAGCGCTGGCGCAAAACAATTGCGGTCCGCAATACGCGGCCGCGGCGCGCGCCGCACAGCCCAGCGGCGGCTTTTTCGATAATATTTTCGGTGGTGGCAACAATGGGGGCGCCTCCCCCAGCATCCTGCCGGATGCAAGCGCGCCGTCGGGGACGTTCCGCACCGTCTGCGTACGAAGCTGCGACGGATATTATTTCCCGGTCTCGTTCGCAACCGTGCCAAGCCGCTTCGGCGACGACGAACGCACGTGCAAGAACCTGTGCCCGGCTTCCGAGGCCAACCTCTTCACCTATCGCAATCCCGGTGAGGACATGAATCAGGCCGTGTCCATTGGCGGGCAATCCTACGCATCATCTCCAAATGCATTTCGTTACCGTCAGGAGTTCAACCCCTCTTGCAGCTGCAAGGCAGCGGGGCAAACATGGTCCGATGCGCTCAAGAACATCGACGACAAGACGTCGGCTGAACAACAGGGTGATATTATCGTGACGGAGGATCGCGCGAAAAAGATGTCGCAGCCTCCCGCTGCAGCAAAATCTCCCGCCCAGAAGAAGAGCGGAACGGCGCCTGCTGCAACGACAGATACGGACGCGCCGGATCAAACGCCGGCAGCCAGCACCGCCCCCGCCGGCAACAAAACCATTCGGTCGGTCGGTCCGACCTTCATTCCCGCGCGATAGCCGGTAAGCCCATCGGCTTTTAGGGCGTTTTCGAGCGAGTGAATTCATCACTCGTCGCGGGCCGCACGCCCATTGTTTGAAACCAGCGTGTGATCCGGCTCCGGAAGTGTATTGCCCAGATCCCGGAATTTGTTGGTGATCGGATAACGGCGGTCGCGACCGAAGTTCTTTCGCGTGACCTTGACGCCCGGCGCCGCCTGACGACGCTTGTATTCCGCAATATTAAGAAGGCGATCAACGCGCGCGACCGTTGCGCGATCGAAACCTGCGGCAACGATCGACGCCAGCGGTTCTTCGCGTTCGACCAATCGCTCCAGGATACCATCGAGCACGTCGTAAGGTGGCAGAGAATCCTGATCGAGCTGGTTTTCGCGCAACTCCGCCGTTGGAGGCCGCGTGATAATGTTCGTGGGGATGACCTCGCCGGTCGGCCCCAGCGCACTGTCCGGCTTCCATCGATTGCGCAGAGTGCAAAGCCGGAACACCTGGGTTTTATAGAGATCCTTGATCGGGTTGAAGCCGCCGTTCATATCGCCATAGAGCGTCGCGTAACCCACGGACATTTCCGATTTGTTGCCTGTCGTCACCAACATGGCGCCGGATTTGTTGGAAATCGCCATCAACAACACGCCGCGCGTACGCGCCTGCAGGTTTTCTTCGGTGATATCGCGTTCCAGACCTTTGAATGGCGAGGCGAGGATCTCCTCGAAACCATTCACCGCTGCGGCGATCGGCAGGGTTTCGTAACTGAACCCGAGCGCAACCGCGAGCTTGGCTGCATCATCGAGTGAAACTTGCGCCGTGAACCGGAACGGCAGCATGACGCCGCGGACACGCGCCGCACCGAGCGCATCCACCGCAATCGCTGCACACAATGCAGAGTCGATCCCACCGGAAATACCCAGCAGCACACCCGGAAAACCATTCTTGTTGACGTAATCGCGCAGCCCCAGCACGCAGGCCGCATAGTCGCCCTCGTCGTCTCCAAGCTCCGCAGCCAGCGGCCCCTCGCAGCGCCAGCCCTCGGCGGTTTTGCTCCAGTGCAACGTCGTTATACATTCCTGGAACGCCGGAAGCTGAGTGGCCAAGGTGCGGTCACCGTGCAAGACGAACGACGCGCCATCGAACACAAGCTCATCCTGACCGCCGACCTGATTGAGGTAGATGAACGGCAAATCGCTTTCCGTTACCCGGGCCACCGCCATTGAAAGCCTGATATCGGCCTTGCCGCGGGCGTAAGGCGAGCCGTTCGGCACGATAAGAATCTCGGCCCCCGTCTCGGCGAGACACTCGACGACGTTTTCATATTCGGACGATTCTTCCGTCCACGTGTCCTCGCAGATCGGCACGCCGACACGCACGCCCCGGATCGTCACCGGCCCTGCCGCGGGCCCGCGTGCGAACACGCGCTTTTCATCGAAAACGCCGTAATTGGGCAGGTTGGCCTTGAAGCGCAAAGCAGCGATACGGCCCCCGTCAAGCAGCGCGCACGCATTGTAAAGCTTGCCGTCTTCGACCCAAGGCGAGCCTATCAGCACTGCCGGACCGCCGTCCGCGGTCTCACGTGCGAGCTTTTCAATCTCCGCACGGCAAGCCGCCTGAAAAGCAGGCTTGAGCACAAGATCCTCCGGCGGATAGCCGGCAATGAATAATTCGGAGAATACAACGAGATCTGCGCCTTCATTGGCGGCCCGCACACGCGCCGCCCTGGCCTTGGCGGCGTTGCCGGTGACGTCGCCCACAATCGGGTTCAGTTGCGCGAGCGTGACAACAAATTTGGCGGATTCGATCATGAGCGTATGTAGCCCTGCGGGCCGGATTTTCGCAATCGCCCACTCAGAGGACGCCTATGCGCTCAGCGATGGCAACGAGCCAGATGAGCCCGGCGATCATGAGCGCAACCCCGACCGCCGCCGAACCCATATCCTTGACCTGCCCAATTTGAGGGATCGTGATCCATGGTTAGGCGGTCGGCAAGCTTTTCGATCGCGGTATTAAGCAATTCAACCGTCAGCAGCAGCAACACAACCGCGACAAGCTCGGCGCGGCGCGCTGGTGTGGTTCCCACCAACCACGCCAACGGCAACGATATCAGCAACGCAACGATTTCCTCGCGTATGGCTTGCTCGGAACGGGTGGCGAAGGTCAGCCCGTTCCAACTGTTGACGCTGGCTCTCCAGAACCGCAGCAAATCACAACCCCGCCGCAACCGGCAGCGGTCGGGTCTTGCCAACGCGCGCATGCTTCAGCAACTCGGCGATCAGGAAAGCCATATCGATCGACTGCTCTGCATTGAGACGCGGATCACAGACAGTGTGATAACGGTTGTTCAGGTCTTCGTCGGTCAGCGCGCGCGCTCCGCCGACGCATTCGGTGACATCCTGTCCGGTCATCTCAAGATGGACACCACCGGGATGCGTACCTTCGTCCGCATGGATCGCAAAGAAGGATTTCACTTCCGACAGGATACGGTCAAACGGACGTGTCTTGTAACCGCTCGTTGCGGTGATGGTGTTGCCATGCATCGGATCGCACGACCAGACCACTGTGCGGCCTTCACGTTGCACCGCGCGAATGACGCCCGGTAAATGATCGCCGATTTTGTCCGCGCCGAATCTGTTGATCAGCGTCAGTCGTCCCGGCTCGTTATCAGGGTTGAGAACGTCGATCAGCTTCAACAACTCATCCGGCTTCAAGGACGGACCGCATTTGAGGCCGATCGGATTCTTGATGCCACGGAAATATTCCACGTGGGCATGGTCGAGTTGCCGTGTCCGGTCGCCGACCCAGATCATATGCCCCGAGGTCGCATACCAATCGCCGGTGGTGGAATCGACGCGCGTCAGTGCCTGCTCGTATCCCAGCAACAGCGCCTCGTGGCTGGTGTAAAAATCGGTTGAGCGCAATTCAGGATCACTCTCCAGATCGAGGCCACAAGCGCGCATGAAGTTCAGGGCTTCCGAAATCCGATCCGCCAATTCCTTGTAGCGGCGGGACTGCGGCGAGTCCTTCAGGAAGCCGAGCATCCACTGATGCACGCTGCCAAGATTGGCGAAGCCGCCAGTTGCGAACGCACGCAGCAGATTTAACGTGGCCGCCGATTGACGGTAGGCCATCATTTGCCGTTGCGGATCGGGTAAGCGCGCCTCGGGCGTAAAGGCGATGTCATTGACGATATCGCCCCGGTAGCTCGGCAGCTCGACGCCATTGACCTTTTCAGTCGGCGACGAGCGCGGCTTAGCGAACTGCCCGGCGATACGGCCGACCTTCACCACAGGCACCGCACCGGCATAGGTCAGCACCACCGCCATCTGCAGCAGCACGCGAAAGAAGTCGCGAATATTGTTGGCGCCGTGCTCGGCAAAGCTCTCCGCGCAGTCTCCGCCCTGGAGCAGGAATGCCTCGCCGGCGGCCACGCGCGCCAATGACCGTTTCAGGTTGCGCGCTTCGCCCGCGAACACCAGCGGCGGAAAAGTCGACAGCTGCGCCTCGACATCGGCCAATGCCTTCGCATCGGGATATTCCGGCACTTGCACGATCGGCTTGTGACGCCAGCTATCGGGTGTCCAACGTTCGGACATGGTCAGCTCCTGAAAAATGCCGCCCATGGAGCGGCGTGGCGAGGTTATACACAGGCTGGCCGAGAACCGCCAGTTGCAATTCGACAATGCAACTCAATGCCTTACGGGCGAGCGCAGGATGAATTCTGTCGAACGTCCAGGATCCGAACTCCAACCCGGGTGGCCCCGTCACAAACCAGCTTGTCATGCGAAATGACACGGGAAATCTTTAGATTCCGGTGTGGTTTGTCTCAGAAATTCCATAAAAACATTTGCGCCAACAACACTCGAATCTCTAAAACCGCTACACACGCGCCGGGGAACGACCGAGGAATAGCCGTGTCTGACGCAGTTCTGGATGACGTTTTCATCGATCATATTCGGCTTCCCGCCGAAGACGGTTTCCCGTTGGCCGCAACGATCTATTTACCTCGCGGCCAAAAACGCAACGCGGTGCTGATAAACTCCGCCGCCGCCGTACCGCGCAAGATTTACAGCGGTCTCGCGAGCTACATCTCCGCACGCGGCAGCGTTGTGGTGACGTACGACTATCGCGGTGTCGGCAAGTCGCGCCCCAAGTCGCTGGAAGGTTTCGAAGCCCGGATGGCTGACTGGGCGGAAAAAGACGCAGCCAGCGCGGTCGCTTGGATGAGAGCCCGCTACAAAACTCTACCGCTGAGTTACGTCGGTCATTCGTTCGGGGGACAAGCCCTCGGTCTTCTGCATAACAACGACCAGATCGCGCGAGCGCTCCTGATTGCGGCCCAGGCCGGCTATTGGAAATTGTTTACGCCGCCGGAAAGTTACCGGGTCTACGCCTTCCTGAATTTCATCGGAAAGCCGCTTGCGAACATTCTGGGCTATGTGCCGGGCAAGATCGGTCTTGGCGAGGACCTGCCCAAGGATGTCTTTCTGCAATGGACCAAATGGGTCATGAGCAAGCGTTATTACTTCGACGACCCTTCCCTCACCGCGCTTGAAAATTACCCGAACTATCGCCACCCGCTGATGGCTCTGTGCATTGAAGACGACCCCTGGGCCACCCGTCCTGCGGTGGAATTGTTGTGTTCCGGTTTCAAGGCGACCTCTCCCGATGTCGTCACCATCAAGCCGTCAGACACCGGCACGAAAGCAATCGGCCATTTCGGTTTTTTCCGGCCCGACCACCGGGAGACCCTTTGGAAAAAAGCTGCTGACTGGCTGCTGGCAGTTTAAGCCGCAAGGCCACTAGCCATCGGCCCGCGGTTGCAGGGAGCGAGCGGATCGTTGTGATTAGGGTGCTGCGAAGCCCGGCCGCGTGCTTCTATTCGGCGGCTTCCCGAACATAGCGAGCATACGGTTTTCGCATCGTGACAAGCTCTTCCGAAGCAGTGGGATGAACCGCCATGGTCGCGTCGAAATCCGCCTTCGTCGCCTTCATCTTGACCGCAACGCCCACGACCTGAATGATCTCGCCTGCTTCCGGCCCGACGATATGGCAGCCGAGCACGCGATCGCTAATTGCATCGACGATGAGCTTCATCAGGATGCGCGTATCCCTGCCCGAAAGCGTCGCTTTCATCGGACGGAACTCAGCCTTGTAAACATCGACATGGGTGTATTGCGCCCGGGCCTGCACCTCGGTCAAACCCACGGTGCCGACTTCGGGCTGTGAAAAAACGGCGGTCGGAATATTGGCATGGTCGACGCTGGTCGGCTTTTTGCCGAACACCGCGTCCGCAAAAGCATGGCCTTCGCGAATTGCCACGGGCGTCAGATTAATCCGATGAGTGACGTCGCCGATCGCATAGATGTGTGGAACGGAGGTCTGCGATTTGTCGTTGACAGCGATACCCCCATTCTTGGGATTGATGGCAACGCCCGCAAGCTCCAGACCCAGATTGGCGACATTAGGATGGCGACCGATCGCAAACATCACCTGATCGGATGTGACGCTCGAACCGTTTGACAGGTGGGTCGTATATTCGTCGGCGTGACGGTCAACCTTGGTCACCGTGCAGCTCGTCAGGATATTAATGCCGGACTTTTCCATTTCCGCGCGCACATGTTTGCGGACGTCCTCATCGAAACCGCGCAGGATATTGTCGCCGCGATAGATCAGCGTCACATCGCTGCCCATGCCGGCAAAAATGCACGCGAACTCCAGCGCGATATAACCACCGCCCTGAATGACGATACGCCGCGGTTGCCGAGGCAAATGAAAGACCTCGTTGGAAGAAATCACATGCTCGATGCCCGGAATCGCTGCGCCGTGATTTGGGGCGCCGCCGGTCGCAATCAGTATGTATTTCGAACTGACGCTTTCCCCGGTGGAAAGCCTCAGCGTATGCGAATCTTCAAAAACCGCGCGCGCCTTGACGATCCGCGCGCCGGATTTTTCGATGTTGCTGGTGTAAGCGGCTTCCAGCCGCGATATTTCCTTGTCCTTGTTGGCGATCAACGTCGGCCAATCGAATGTCGCGGAAGGAATTGACCATCCAAATCCCGCGGCATCCTGAATTTCCTGATGAACGTGCGACGCGTAGACCAGCAGCTTTTTAGGTACGCACCCGCGGATCACGCATGTTCCGCCGACACGGTATTCTTCGGCAACCAACACCCGCGCGCCGTGTTCGGCGGCGATCCGGGCGGCGCGGACGCCGCCGGACCCACCACCAATCACGAACAGGTCGACGTCGAGGTCAGCCATCGCCCGAAACTCCGAAATCAGATTTCTTTGCCGCGAGCCCGCATCTCTGCCCTGAACTTGGTCGCAACTTCGTTCGAGAAGGCGCCTGCCCAGTCGTTCATGAATGCCAGACTGCCGGCGATCGACTTTGGCTCCTGGTCAAGAAACTTCTGACCCAGCGGAGACTTGTAGAACGTAATCAGGTCTTTCAGTTCCTGCTCGGTAAAGTTGGTCGCATAAATCTGGGCCATGGCCTTGCCGATGTCATCGCGACGGCTTGCCAGCTCGCCTGCGAGCTTGATCGATATCTCTTCGAGGTCCTTCTGATAATTCAGATTGTTTTGAAGGATCGAGTCCTTCGTTCGCTGAATAACCGTGGGAACAATGTTTTGATAAACCGAACTCGCCTTCTTGATCGTGAGCAATTCGGTTGCGGCCGCGACCGCGCTCGCCGGCGGGGGCGGCGGCGATTGCGCGGGGGCCTTGGGCGCCTGAGCCAGCGCGCTCATGGTGGTGACCGCCAGACCAAAACCCGCGGCCAACAAGGCTTTCGACAACTTCTTCATTCCGCTTCTCCTTACACGCGGCTCAAGGCCGCTCAATGGTCCGAATTCCTGAAGGGCCCGCGAGCAACGCTGTCGTCGCAAGCCCGATAAATAAACCGTGCTCGACCACGCCCGGTATCGCAACAAGCGATCGCGCCAAGGCCGCCGCTTCGGGTATCGCTCCGAGATGAGCGTCGATAATCCAGTGGCCGCCATCGGTGACGAAAGCATGACCGTCCTTGCCTTTGCGAAGCTGAAGCGGGCCCGATACGCCAACCTTAGCGAAGGCGCTCGCGACGGCATGCCTGGTCGCCGCAAGACCAAATGGAATGACTTCGATCGGAAGCGGAAAGCGACCCAGTGTCTGCACCCACTTCGAATTGTCTGCGATCACGATCATCCGGTCGGATGCGGCTGCAACGATCTTTTCGCGCAAAAGCGCGCCTCCACCGCCCTTGATCAGGTTCAGCTGAGGATCGATCTCATCCGCTCCGTCGACTGTCAGATCGAGCCGATCAAGTTCATCGAGGGAACTTAACGCGATGCCACATCGCTCGGCATCCGCTCGCGTCGCCTCGGACGTCGGCACGCCGACAACTCGAAGGCCGGAGCGAACTTTTTCTCCCAGAAGTTCGACGAAATGCTTGGCCGTTGAACCGGTGCCAAGTCCCAACTTCATCCCATCGCGGACGTATGCGAGCGCTTGTGCCGCCGCTTGCCGTTTCAACTCATCCATCGTCAACGAACCTTTGCCGCAAGTGTCCCGAATTCGAAGCTCAGTCATTCAGCGGCACACCTCTGCTGCGAACTTCGAATTTCGACAGAGTACGACACCAATCCCCCCGGACATGGAGGGACGCGCTTCGGTGGCGCATATCTAGCCCCGATTTGGGGCTAGGAACAGAGCCGCGAGGAGCACTATCCATGGCGATCGAAACAGCCATTGGGCAAGCTTCGCCGTCCAAAACCTGACAAAACCTCTTTCAAATCAGATAATTGCAAGGGCCCCTGCCTGCAAGGCCGCTTGGACACGCTACGCCCTTGCACCTTGGCCAGCGGCCCGCTAGCGATCGCAAGATGGATTCCTCTCCCCTTATCGTTTTCGATCTCGACGGCACCCTGATCGATACCGCACCCGATTTGATCGGCGCCCTCAACTTTGTCCTGGGCCGGGAGGGATTGGCGCCCCTCCCCTTGGCTTCCGCGCGGCAGATGATCGGGGCCGGCGCGCGGCGCCTTCTCGAACGTGGACTGGAAGCGGAAGGTCGCGCGATGAGCCCTCCGGATCTCGATCTGCTGACCAAAGATTTCATTTCCTATTACGCCGATCATATCGCCGACTTGTCGCGACCGTTCGAAGGCCTCGAAGCAACCCTCGATGAACTATCGGCGCGCGGCTTCCAATTCGCGGTCTGTACCAACAAGCTGGAGTGGCTCTCGAAACTGTTGCTCGATCGGCTACAGCTCAGCTCCCGATTTGCGGCGATTTGCGGCGCGGATACATTCGGAATCAGCAAACCGGACCCGGCGATATTGCGGCAAACCATCGCGCGAGCTGGCGGAGTGGTATCCTCGTCGATCATGGTCGGAGACTTGGGTCCCGATGTCGGCGTAGCGCGCCGCGCGGGCATTCCCGTGATCGGCGTGGATTTCGGCTACACCGAAATTCCCATTTCCGACCTTAAGCCTGACATCGTCATCAGCAGCATGCGGGACCTGCCACGGGCGATCCACACACTCGGAAACCGAGCGTAAAAGCGCAAAATCCATGGTTTAGCGGCTTGATTTAACTCGGCAAACCCGCTCTCTCCAGATTTGCGCTAACCTTTTTTATCAGAACCGTCAGCTCGAAGTTGCATGCTCCGAATGACCCTCCTATGGTCCCGCGCGGGGACTGTGGCGACTTGCCGCAAGCAACAAGAGATGGTGGGATTATGCGTCGTGGGCTCATTTTCGCAGGTACCGGTCTGGCCGCGAGCCTCGGGCTCGCAGCGTGCGGGTCGATATCAACGCCGAGCATGGATTTTCTGAAGCCGACGCCGCCGAGCTTAACGGTCCGCCTCGAATCCGTGCCTCCGGGCGCCGATGCCCGCACGTCTTTGGGTCCGAGCTGCAAGACGCCGTGTGCCGTGTCTGTCCAAACAGCTGAACCCTTCGACGTCAGCTTCACGCTCGATAAATTCCAGCCGCAAACGATCAACGTTCAGACGCTGCAGCAGCCGGGCGAGTACGGCAATCCGACGACTTTCGTGACGGACCCCAATCCGGTGTTCGCGGAGCTGCAGCCAGCCGCACCATCCCGGAAAACGATGAAAAGGCCGGCGAAGAAGCGGGCGGCGCCAAAAGCTGCTGCGGCACCCGCAGCAGCTCCAGCGCAGGCGGATTTGGCGTTCCCACCTCCTCCCGGCAGGTAGCGTTTCATCAGAACTGGCTAAAGGGCTCATTTACGGAACCGGATTGTGCCTCGGCTAGCTCGTGCCTACATTGAGACGAGCGGACAGTTCAGCACTGCTTGTTTACAGCTGCAACGCCAAGGCCCCGGATGAACGCACCATTTCTGCCAGCCGGAAAAATGACCGATCCATTCGGACGGTCGATCAGCTATCTGCGCGTCTCCGTGACGGACCGCTGCGACTTGCGCTGTTTTTATTGCATGTCGGAAGACATGACATTCCTGCCAAAAGCTGACCTGCTCACGCTCGAAGAACTCGACCGGCTCTGCTCGGCTTTCATTGCTAAAGGCGTACGCAAGCTGCGGCTCACGGGGGGCGAACCTCTGGTCCGTCGCAATGTCATGTCTCTCGTGCGTTCGTTGTCGCGCCATCTCGACACCGGCGATCTTGATGAGTTGACGCTTACAACCAATGGGTCGCAACTTGCCCGTTTCGCGGGCGAACTCCGCGATTGCGGGATTCGCCGTATCAATGTCTCGCTTGATACGCTGGACGCCGCCAAGTTTCGCGAAATTACCCGCTGGGGCGAACTCGACAAGGTTCTCGCAGGAATTGAGGCTGCGCTGGCAGCAGGCCTGCATGTCAAAATCAATGCCGTCGCACTCAAGAATAAAAACGAGGAAGAAATCCCCTCCCTCATGCAATGGGCGCACGGCAAGGGCATGGACCTGACGCTGATCGAGGTCATGCCGATGGGGGAAATCAGCGCAGAGCGCATCGACCAGTACGTGCCGCTCTCCCTGCTGCGCGCGCGCCTCGCAACGCAATATACCCTGACCGACCTGGAAGACACGACAGGCGGGCCGGCGCGTTATGCCCGCGTCGAAGAGACCGGTGGACGGCTCGGCTTTATTACGCCGATGACCCACAACTTCTGTGAATCCTGCAACCGGGTGCGCATCACCTGCACAGGAACGCTGCACACCTGCCTCGGCCATGAGGACGCTTCCGATCTGCGCAAGCCGCTCCGGGCTTCTGTGGATAACGAACTTCTGAACTCGGCCATCGACCAGGCCATCGGCCTGAAGCCCAAGGGTCATGACTTCATCATCGACCGCCGTCACAACCGGCCGGGCGTCAATCGCCATATGAGCGTGACCGGCGGTTGAGCCGCGGGGCGTAAGGCACAGTCATCTTTCTGGTTCAATCCGACAAACTTCCGGTTGACGGCGGCGTAACACGCTGAAAATGTGCCGTCGCCTTACGGAGCCCGGCAGGAAAAGCCATCGCCCGCGTTTAAACGAAGGCACGATCGGGGAGGACTAGGGTTGCAATCACTCCTGAAAAGCAGTCAGGGGATCGGCGCGTTCCACGCGTTGGCCAGAAAAGACGGGGTATTGCTGGTCTCATCAACCGCGCAAATTGGTGCGCCTGGTGGATGCAGCAGGACTCCGTTCTCAACCTCGCTCTCCATCTCGTGAGAGCCCTCAGTCAGATGCTCATCTCAACAATCGGCATGCGCCAACAGCGATCGCCACGGAGGAATTGATGCGTCCATTGCTGGCGCTTAGCGCAGCCATCGACTTGATCAACGAGAAGATAGGCAACGTTTGTAATCTTCTTGTTCTCCTCGCCACCGTCGTGAGCGCGGGCAACGCCATGATTCGATACGCGTTCGGCTACAGCTCGAACGGGTGGCTCGAGTTGCAGTGGTACATGTTCGCTATTCTCGTGATGTTTGGTGCATCCTATACCTTCAAGCGCAATGAGCACGTTCGGGTAGAGATCTTTTATTTGCTGCTGTCCGAGCGCAGCCAACTCTGGCTCGACCTGATCGGCACGCTGTTCTTCCTCATTCCGTCCTGCCTGCTGCTCAGCTACCTGTCGTGGCCGTTCTTCCTTCAGTCCTACGCCGTGAGCGAAATCTCCAGCAACGCGGGAGGTCTGGTCCGCTGGCCCATCAAACTGGTGGTCCCCTTCGGCTTTGTCATGCTTGCGCTACAGGGGGTCTCAGAGGTCATCAAGCGCATTGCGGCGCTTCAGGGCCAGGTCACAATTGATGCGAAATACGAGAGGCCGACGCAATGATTACGCTGGGAATGATGCCGCCGCTGATGTTCGGCGGCCTGGTTCTGGCCATGCTGATCGGATTCCCGGTGGCCTTCACGCTTGCTGCGGTAGGACTTTCGTTCGGCTTCCTTGCAATTGACCTCGGCTTCTTCAGTCTCAGCTTTCTTCAGGCTATTCCCGGGCGTATCTTCGGCAGCGTACTGTCCAACGATCTGCTGCTGGCAATTCCATTCTTCACATTCATGGGCTCGATCCTGGAGCGCTGTGGCCTCGCCGAAGACATGCTCGACTCAATGGGCCAGCTTTTCGGGCCCATACGTGGTGGTCTCGGTTATTCAGTGATTATCGTCGGTTTCATCCTCGGCGCCATCACCGGCACCGTGGCGGCCCAAGTCATCGCCATGGCATTGATCTCGATGCCGGTGATGATCCGCTACGGGTACAACATGCGCTACATCACGGGCGTGCTGGCTGCGTCGGGAACGATCACGCAATTGGTACCGCCATCGCTCGTGCTAATTGTTCTGGCCGATCAGCTCGGCAAGTCGGTCGGTGACATGTATCTCGGCGCTTGGGGACCGTCGATCTTCCAGATCGCATTGTTCGCGGGTTACACGTTCCTGCTCGGTATCTTTAAGCCGGATCACGTGCCGCCCGTGCCCAAAGAGGCCCGAACGCTGACCGGTTGGCCGCTGTGGAAGAAGTGCCTCAAGGGCATCATTCCGTCTGCGGTCCTGATCTTCGTCGTGCTCGGAACCATGATGTTGGGTCTCGCGACGCCGACCGAAGCCGGCGCAATGGGCGCGGTCGGCGCGATCGTGCTGGCAGCAATGCACCACAAGGACTTCAGCACGGCCGGGCGCAAACTTCTTATCATTGGCGCGATCGCCGGCGGCATCGGCACGATGATAGGCATATTCCTGGCGCAAGGACTCGCCTTCAAGATCGCCTTTGCAGTTACCTATTTTGCGGTCGTGTGGATTTGTCTTGAAGCCGTCCGCATTCCCGAACTGCGTGGCCTGATCAAGCAGGGCTACGAAACCACCATGCGCATTACGACGATGGTTGTTTTCATCCTGATCGGCTCGACCTGTTTTTCAGTCGTGTTCCTCGGCGTTTCGGGTGGCGTGTGGCTTGAGCACATGCTGACGTCATTGCCGGGCGGCGTCTGGGGATTCCTGATCTTCATCAATCTCTTCATCTTCTTCCTGGCGTTCTTTCTGGATTTCTTCGAGATCGCCTTCATCATTCTGCCGATGATCGCGCCTATCGCACAGAAAATCCTGGCCCCCGTCGTCGGGGCCGACGCGGCGCTGATCTGGTTCGGCGTCATGCTTTGCGTGAACATGCAGACGTCGTTCATGCATCCGCCCTTCGGCTTTGCATTGTTTTATCTGCGCGGCGTAGCGCCCAAAGAGGTCAAGAGCTCCGATATTTATTGGGGCGCCCTGCCCTGGGTTGGATTGCAGGTCATCATGGTCATTCTGGTGATCGCATTTCCGATCACTGTCACGGCGCTGCTCGACAAACCTTCAACGGTCGATCTTAGAAAAATCCAGATCGAAATACCGCAGATCGAAATACCGCAGCTCGACTTGGGCCCACCCAAGATTCAATAAGAACTAGAGTGTTTTCGAGCGAGGCATGCCACCGGACTCGATCCGGTGGTGGGCACCGGTTCGCGTCAAGAAAACACGTCAAATCAAATTAGAGCGCGGTTGCAATTCAACCAAAAGCAAACGCGCTCAAACGATCAAATAAAAAAGCCCGGCCTGCAAAGGCCGGGCTTTTGTTTTGGAAGCGAGTGCGATCAGCCGCGGGTCCGCGAGCGGATCATGAAGCTGTCGAAGGTGTATTCGGCGACCTGCCACCACAGATACTGGTCGGAACGATAGGCCTGCATGGCGTCGATCGACTTTTTGAAGTCCGCATTCTTGGCCGAAATTTCCGACCAGAGTTCGTTGGTTGCCTTGAGACAGGCGTCCAAGACCTCGTTGTTGAACGGCCGCAACTGCACGCCCCCTGCGACCAGGCGCTTCAGGGCCGACGGATTTTGCATGTCGTAACGAGCGGCCATCCAGGAGTTGGTGTTGGCCGCGGCATTGGTCAGAATCGACTGGTAGTTCTTCGGCAGCGCGTTGAACTTATCGAGATTGGCGAAAGCGTGCACCGTCGGGCCACCTTCCCAGAAACCCGGATAGTAGTAGTACTGCGCGACCTTCTGGAAGCCGAGCTTTTCATCATCGTAGGGGCCGACCCATTCAGCCGCGTCGATAGTGCCCTTTTCCAATGACGGGTAGATATCCCCGCCCGCGATCTGCTGTGGGACGACGCCGAGTTTCTGAAGCACCTGGCCTGCGATTCCGCCGATGCGGAACTTAAGTCCCTGCAAATCGGCAACGGTCTTGATCTCCTTACGAAACCAGCCGCCCATTTGGGTGCCCGTGTTGCCGCATGGGAAACCAATGACGCTGAACTTCTTGAAGAACTCGTTGCCAAGCTCGTTGCCGCCACCCTGGTAAAGCCAGGAGTTCTGCTGGCGCGCGTTCAGACCGAATGGCACGGAGGCGTAGATTGCGAATGTCGGATCCTTGCCGACGTAATAATACGAAACGGTGTGGCTCATCTCGACGGTGCCGTTCGAGGTGGCGTCGAGGGCCTGCAGACCGGGCACGATTTCGCCGGCAGCGAAAACCTGAATCTGGAATTTGTTGTCGGTCATCTCGGCGACTTGCTTCGCCAGATATTCACCGCCGCCATAGATGGTATCGAGCGACTTGGGGAAGCTCGACGTCAGGCGCCACTTCACCTCAGGCGAGGACTGCGCAATCGCCGGTGAGGCGACTGCAGCGACCGCTGCGCCAGTTGCCGATACTTTTAGAAAATCACGACGCTTCATAAGCATCTCCTCCTTGGGGATGTTTTCTTCAAACGAATATGGGTCTGTAACACGGAAGTTGCGCCGTCGAAAACGCGACAACAGCGAAGAAGCGACGGATTAAACCAAAGTAGGGTCTGGTGTCCACGCGCGCCCGGCCCTGTCATCGAAGCCTTTGGGCAAGCGCACAAAACCTCTGATTTTGGGGGCATTTCGGCTCGATAGCTGCCTGAGGGGTTTCAGCGCTGTGGGAGGCGTTTCGAGACTCATGAGCCCAGAACACCGCCGCATCAGGACAAACCAATGGCGCAGTGCACTCTCGCAGGCCTGACCGCTTCTCTCGGCGGGGGCTCAAGTGGCGCTGATAAATGGTTTGAGTTGGTCCCGCACCGTTGCCGCGATCGCACGATAAAGTGCTGCGTGAACGCCGTCGGCCTCGCTCTCGACCACAGGGACCCCTGCATCGGAGGTGGCGCGAATCGACATATGCAGCGGGATTTCACCAAGAAATGGCACGCCCAGCCGCTCCGCCTCATGGCGCGCTCCGCCATGCCCGAAAATATCGGACCGTGTCCCGCACTCGGGACACTGAAAATAGCTCATATTCTCGATGATCCCGAGGACAGGTACATTGACCTTTCCGAACATGGCAATTCCCCGCCGGGCATCGACAAGCGCCAGATCCTGCGGCGTGGACACGATGACCGCGCCTTTCAGCGGCACGTTCTGAGCGAGCGTCAACTGCGCGTCCCCCGTGCCGGGCGGCATATCCACGACCAATATATCGAGCTCACCCCAGTCGACATCGCGCAACATTTGCGTGATCGCGGACATCACCATCGGTCCGCGCCAGATCATCGCCGTCTCTTCCTCGACCAGGAAACCGATCGACATGATCGCCAGGCCAAAGCGCTTGAGCGGAATCATCTTCTTGGCATCGTTGAGTTGCGGCTTTTCGCGGATGCCGGTCAGCCGTGGCACCGAAGGGCCATAGATATCGGCATCCAGCAATCCGATCCGCAGGCCCTGATCCCGCAACCCAAGCGCGAGGTTAAGTGCCGTGGTCGACTTGCCCACGCCCCCCTTGCCCGACGCGACCGCGATGACTGCACTAATGCCTGGAATTTCGGCCTGCTTGGCCATTGGAGATTGCGCCGGCTCCTCCATGAGGCCGGTGTGACGAAACCGGGGCAACCCCGCCCCGATCGGCCGGGCGTTGTCCACCGGGGCCAGAGCCCGGCTTACGTTCCGCCGTCAATGCCACCATCGCAGACGAAACGCCGGGAATGCCGCGCACGGCGGCTTCGGCGCGGCTGCGCACATCTTCCCAGTCACGGGCCTCCGCGGCGTCGACGCCGATCGAGAAAAACACTTTCCCGTCGGTCACTGAAATCTCCGACAGCACTCCCGCTTGCGGCAAGGGCATGCCGCGTGGTGTCGGCAACTTCGCGAGTGCATCCAGAATTTGTTGCGTGCTGATGGCCAAATCCTGTCTCCCGCTTCCATAACTGGTGCTGGAAAGTCATCGCGCGTCGCCGTGACCGGGTCAACATGCCTTCATGCCGAGCTGCCCGACTGCGCTCCCGGCGCCCTCCCACGGAAGCAGCCGTCCTTAAACCCGATTTCGTTTTGCCGAAAAATGCTCTAGACAATCCAGCAGAAACAAAAGGTGCAAACATATGGCTAAAGTTGCTTTTCTCGGTCTTGGCGTCATGGGGTTCCCTATGGCCGGGCACCTCGCCGCCAAGGGCGGTCACGACGTCACCGTCTTCAATCGTTCGGCTGCCAAAGCCAAGACATGGGTCGACAAGTTCGGCGGTCGCGCCGCCGCGACGCCGCAAGCCGCGGCAGAAGGCCAGGATTTCGTCATGGCCTGCGTGGGTAACGACGACGACCTGCGTCAGGTCACGATTGGCGCGAATGGCGCTTTCGCCGGCATGAAGTCGGGAGCGATTTTTATCGATCACACCACCGCGTCCGCCGAAGTCGCGCGTCAGCTCGATGGTGAAGCCAGCAAGCGCGGATTCAAATTCATCGACGCTCCGGTGTCAGGCGGACAAGCCGGCGCCGAAAATGGTGTTCTCACCGTGATGTGCGGAGGCGACGAGGCCGCCTATAAAAGCGCCGAGCCTGTGATCACCGCTTACGCCCGCATGTGCAAATTGCTCGGGCCGGCGGGCTCAGGCCAGCTGACCAAAATGGTCAACCAAATCTGCATCGCCGGCCTCGTCGAAGGACTTTCGGAAGGCCTCCACTTCGCCAAGAAGGCGGGACTGGACGTCAACGCTGTCGTCGAAACCATCTCCAAGGGCGCCGCCCAATCGTGGCAGATGGAAAATCGATATAAGACCATGAACGACGGCAAGTACGATTTCGGTTTTGCCGTCGACTGGATGCGCAAAGACCTCTCGATCTGTCTTGCGGAAGCACGTCGTAACGGAGCCAGCCTGCCCGTGACGGCCCTCGTCGATAATTTCTATTCCGAAGTGCAGAAGATGGGTGGCAGCCGCTGGGATACATCAAGCCTGATGGCAAGGTTGCAGCGCTGATCCGGCGAAAACCTCCCGGCCTGCGAAGATATTTTTCAAGGAACTCCCGATCAATCATCGAGGGCGGCGCCAATACCGGCGCCGCCTTTTTTATTTTCCAGTTTCATTTTTCTTGGTGTCTTTTTAGGGCCCAACCTCATTAACGCCCGCCCAAAAACGGACAATTATGCTAGTGTGGCGAGCCATCAAACGGACGACGGGTGATAGCCATGTTGGAAACGGACAAGGTGTTTGCTGGCTCGATTCCGGAAAATTACGACCGCTATATGGTGCCGTTGATTTTCGAGCCATTCGCTGCAGCTATGGCACAACGAGCAGCATCCTTCTCGCCAACCGCGGTTTTGGAAACCGCAGCAGGCACCGGGGTTGTCACCCGCGCATTGGCGCCGATGCTGTCCTCCGGCGCAAGCTATATCGCAACCGACCTCAACCAGCCGATGCTCGACTACGCCGCTTCGCGACAAGCTACAGACAGTCGCATCAAGTGGCAGCAGGCGGATGCTCTGGCGCTGCCGTTTGAAAATGCGGCCTTCGATCTGGTTTGCTGTCAGTTCGGCGCAATGTTCTTTCCCGACCGCCCATCTGCCTACCGCGAAGCAAAGCGAGTCCTGAAGCCCGGAGGACATTTTTTGTTCAGCGTATGGGATCGCATCCAGGAGAATGTATTCGCGGATGACGTGACGAACGCTTTGGCAAAGATTTTTCCGAATGATCCGCCGCTCTTTCTGGCCCGCACGCCACACGGCTACCACGATACGGCGCTGATCCGCAGCGAGCTTGACAGCGCGGGTTTTTCCCACGTGATGATCGAGACGCGAGCCGAACAAAGCCGCGCCTCCTCGCCGCGCCTTCCGGCCGTTGCTTATTGTCAGGGAACCGTTCTCCGCAACGAAATCGAGGCCAGAGACCCGGGGAAACTCGAAGCTGCAACCGATTACGCTGCTTCCGAGATTGCACACAGACATGGCAATGGCGAGGTTACCGCCAAAATACAGGCGCACGTGATCGTGGCTGTGGTCTAAGTGTTGGAATATCCCGTTTCGGCACTTCGCGACATTTGCGTCGCCTTCGCAGTGAATGGCCGGAATGATCGCGCCTGGAATGACCTCATTCGCCGGTAAATAATTCAGGACCGGCCTGTTTGCTGGAGCAACCACACGTCCCGCGCCCTTAATTAACCCGCCGTTAACTTGATTATATTGCTCTTTAAGGCCCGCCTTAAGGATTTCTCGCCAGATATAGGATGGCGAGGAAGCCATTGCGCGTGCAGGAATTGTAGCAGTCGAATGAGTGAGTCCGGCGAGACGCCCGAAGTTGTGACAGTGCCGGCTGAGAAGACCTCTCCCCCGCCGACGCACCAACGCCGCGCCGCCGCCCAGCGTGTTCGCGAAGCACGCGACCGCCTGACCTCGACAAGTGGCACGCGCCCCGCTTTCGACCACGAGTTGCTTCGTCAATATGCCCAGACAAGGTTATCGGCATCATTCGTCGTCATGTTGCTGGTTGTGGCGACGGGGCTTCTGTCCGGCTTTTGGCTGCCGCCGCTCGGCGCCATTGTCTGGACGTGCGGCATTCTCACGATCCATGCCCTGATCATCCATAACTGCAGCAAATTCCTGCACGAGAAGGCCTCGCCCGCCGTGACGCGCAAATGGCGCGTTCGGTTCATCGCGCTCGATTTGATCTACGGGCTCGCCTGGACCACCATACTCGTTCATCCGTCGGGGCTGGACGTCGTTTCAAACACGCTGATGCTGTTCGTCATGCTGCTGGTTGTGGCGGTTTCCAGCATGCTGGCTGCCAGCCAACCGATCGCCGCGCTTGCGGCGACGGTTCCGGTCTCATCGGCGATCGCGTTGAATTTCGTGATGCGCGGCACGTTGGACGATTACGTCATGGCGCTGCTGGCCGTGACTGCGGAGGGCTATTTCGCGCTGTTGGCTCATCGTCTGCACTCCACCACGCTTGCCGCGCTTGAGGCACGAGCCGAAAAAGACGCGTTGATCGGAGAGCTCGAACAGGCCAAATCCATTTCCGATGAAGCGCGCTACCGCGCAGAAGCGGCCAACGTCGCGAAATCCCGTTTCCTCGCCCAGATGAGTCACGAACTGCGGACCCCGTTGAACGCGATACTTGGTTTTTCCGAGGTGATGAAAAGCGAAATCTTTGGTCCTCACCAGGTACCGGTCTACAAGGACTATTCCGGAGACATCCATAACTCCGGCGTGCATCTGCTGAACCTGATCAATGAAATTCTCGATCTTTCACGGATCGAGGCCGGTCGCTACGAACTCCACGAAGAAGCCATTTCATTGGTTCATGTCGTCGCCGACTGTCATCACTTGATGAAACTGCGCGCTTCAAATCGCGGCATCACGATTTACGAGATGTTCGAGCAGAACATGCCGCGACTGTGGGGCGATGAACGCGCCACGCGGCAAATCGTGCTCAATCTGTTGTCGAATTCCATCAAGTTCACGCCGCAAGGCGGCGAGATCTGGCTGAAGGTCGGCTGGACTGCCTCCGGTGGCCAATATCTCAGCGTAAGAGATACCGGATCCGGCATCCCCGAGGATGAAATTCCGATCGTGCTGGCTTCATTCGGCCAGGGATCGAACTCCATCAAATCCGCCGAGCAAGGCGCCGGTCTGGGCCTGCCCATCGCCAAGAGCCTGATCGACATGCATGGCGGCACGTTCACGCTGAAATCGAAACTTCGCATCGGCACGGAAGTGATCGTGACGTACCCGCCGGAACGGGTGATGGCCGCGCTTGCGCCGATGCAGGACCCTGCCCCGCCCTTGCAACCTCGCAGTTACGACCTCACCGGCGAAAATGCGAGGCGCAAGAACGCGCCGATCATGAACGCTGGAACGGGGCCGTAGATGAACATGCGCCGCTGTTTCCGATTGCCTCGAATGGCAGAATATGTGTCAAGACATGCATGACAATGGAAAGCCCTTGCATCAAGGTTTGCGTGATGGATCCGGTGAGCGCGCTCTGCCGCGGGTGCGGCCGCACGCTTTGCGAGATCGGAGGATGGTCGTCGATGCCGGAAACGGACCGGCGCGCGATCATGGCGATGCTTCCCGATCGCATGCGCGTGGCGGGATTGACCGCAAAGCTGGAACCACCGCTCAACCCGTCGACAGATCCATGACAGGCAGAGCATGAGCCGGCTGTTCTTCATCGTCGCGTTTCTGGCGGGGACCGCAGGCGCTGTGCTCGCCTATGGCGATCCTACCGGCATCGAGAAAGCCAGACTTGCAGTCACGCACGTGCTTGGGTTGATCCCGGATGCCAATATGCGCACGGCCGAGATTCCGCGCGGCAATGGCGGAGAGTTTGCGCTGCGCGCCAAAATCAACGGCGTCAACACGCCGATGGTGATCGATACCGGAGCAACCTGGGTGGTTCTGACCTATGAAACAGCGAAGGCCGCAGGACTTCCGCTGGAGCTGCTGGACTACAATGTGGATATCGAAACAGCCAACGGCCATACGCATGCAGCGCGGCTTACGCTTGATCGTCTAACAATCGGCAAGCTGACGGAGCGCTCGGTGCCGGCGCTGGTGGTGCCGCGCGGGCAAATGAAAACAAATTTGCTCGGCATGAGCTTTCTCGATCGTCTGGAAAGCTGGGAAGTGCGTGCGGACAGGCTGATGCTTCGCGGTTATCCCTGAGCGATCCGGATCGACAACGTAGAGCGTTTTCGAGCGAAGTGGATACCGGTTCGCGTTCAGAAAATGCGCCAAATAAGACGATAGAGCGCGACGGTGATTCAACCTAGAACGGAAGCGCTCCCACCGCCACCGTACGCCAGTTAGGCTGCGGCCGATACCGCCGCACGGTCACTTACAAGCATCAGCGCCGCACGCAACACTTCAATTCCTGCATCCGCTTTGACCGCATTCTCAGCCAGATGGCGGCGGTATGCGCGCGCACCGGAGACGCCATGGAATGCGCCGACCAGATGCCGGGTGATCGAATGGAGTCGCACACCCTGCTCCAACTGTCGCTCAATGTAAGGCATCAGCGCCGCGATGGCTTGCTTCATGTCCTGACACTGCGCAGGCTCACCGAACAATTCCGGATCGACACTCAATAGCCGCCAGGGATCCTGATAGGCCGAGCGGCCAAGCATGACGCCGTCAACGTGTAAAAGATGTTGTTTTCCTTCCGCGACGCTGACAATTCCGCCGTTGATGATCACCGGAATGTTGGGCAACCGCGCCTTCAGCCGATAAACGCGGTCGTAATTGAGTGGCGGGATATCGCGGTTCTCTTTTGGCGACAGGCCATTCAGCCAAGCCTTGCGCGCATGCACGATGAGGCCGTCCACGCCTGCGGCTACGACCGCTTGCGCCAAGGCATCCAGCGCGAGTTCAGGATCCTGATCGTCGATGCCGATCCGGCATTTCACCGTCACCGGAATTTTCACCGCACGTTTCATTGCGGCGACGCAATCCGCAACCAGCATCGGTTCGGCCATCAAGCAGGCGCCGAACCGCCCATCCTTCACCCGATCCGATGGGCAGCCGACGTTGAGATTGATTTCGTCGTAGCCAAAATCCTCTCCGATTTTCGCGCTCGTCGCCAGCGCATCGGGATCTGATCCGCCGAGCTGCAAGGCCACCGGATGCTCGCTAGCGTCGAAACCAAGCAACCGCTGGCGATCACCATGGATGATCGCACCCGTCGTCAGCATCTCCGTATAAAGCCGCGCGCGGCGTGACAGCACACGATGGAACGCCCGGCAGTGCCGGTCCGTCCAGTCCATCATGGGGGCTACAGAGAAGTGATATCTTAACATATTGTTTTCATTGAACTTCGCAGCAGTTTTTGCGCCGGTATATTGAAAGCGATAGACCTAAAGCATTTCTAGTTCTTTTCAACAGCTTGATCCGGCGTTTATTTCAGCTTTCCGATCAATGCACGGCAGCACCAAATGCCCACGCAATACCGCTACTCGACACGTACCATACCGCGTGGCGCAATTCTCTCGTTCGCCGTAGGATTAGACGAACGCACTGTGCAGTGCCTAGCCCATCGGGAAGATTGAACACATTTGAACCAACGCCCCATCGCAGCCAGGTTTCGACGCTCGACAGTATTCGACATTCGGTCGCTGCGCATTCTGCAACTGCAGGCCTTGCGATTTCGGTGAGCATCTCGCTCTGACGCACATTCTAATGTGTCAATTTGAGAGGGCAGCAAGTCAAGAGCTAAGCCCAAGCGGTCCAGACGCAGTGTAACCTTATCCAGACCTCACAAATACCCAGCAGGTCTCGCTGCTAATCATCGTCGCTAGCGATCGTACGAGATCGGCAGGCCTGATATGCCGGCTGCGGCGACAAACCCGGCAGGCACGGAATCGCACTACCTCACGCTTTTTGAACGTAGGTTTCAGGGCGAGAATAGCGTCCCGGCCTTGAAGCGTGTACAAACCCATATTATCCCTTGTAAGTAGAAATAGCTCTTGCGATCAGCCCGGCGTTATTTGAAATTATTTTGATAGGTGAGTGAGTTGACGGAAATGGACGATATTGAGCTTGGATCGATCGCTCCGAGTGAGGCTGCGTCGTTGAGGCCGATTCAGATCGACGCCAACCTGGCGAGCACCTTCACTTTCGCATCGCACCAGAATTCTATTCCAGTCCTCCGTTCGATCCGGATCGAGAACGCAACCCGCGAAGCGGTGCAGGATGTTCAACTCGAATTGACGGCAAGTCCCGCATTTTTGCGCGGCAAAAAGTGGAAAATTGACCGGATAAATGCTGGTGATGACGTCGTGTTGACTGACCGCCGCATCGATCTGGATGCCTCATATCTCGCCGGACTTACAGAAAGCGAGCGCGGCGAGATTACGCTTCGAACTCACACGGGGCGACGAACTGCTGATGGAGACAAACGCGCCTGTACGCCTACTCGCGCGAGACGAGTGGGGTGGTGTGGCTGATATGGGCCAACTGCTGCCCGCCTTTGTAATGCCTAACGATCCGGCAGTCGTTCAACTCTTGAGATCGGCTGCGGAAAAGCTTGCGGCACACGGCCATTCGTCAGCACTGGATGGCTACCAAAGCAACGACCCGAACCGGGCATACATGCTGACGGCTTCAATTTATGCTGCAATTGCTGGCCTCGGCGTGCATTATGCACAGCCCCCGACAAGCTTTGAGAGAAACGGCCAGAAAATCCGTAGGCCTAATACTATCTTACAAAGTGGCCTTGCGACCTGTTTGGACACAACATTGCTATTCGCCGCTTCACTGGAGGCTGCTGGGTTGAATTCTGTTGCCGTCATCTTAGACGGCCATACGATAGCAGCCGTCTGGCTTGTCAAGCGCACCCTGCCGAAGACACAAGAGGCGGATATTACTGAGCTGCGAAAAGCCATTGCCGCACGTGAACTCATCGCTTTCGAGACAACAGGCGTCACACATCGACCACCCCTGACATTCCAACAAGCCATCAAGCTCGGCGAGGAAAAGCTCAGCGACACTTCGCGGCAACGATTTGTCAGCGCTATAGATATTGCGCGGTCGCGCTCGTCGGGGATCACGCCACTGGCTTCGCACGACCCATCATCGGAATCCAGTGCCGGCGATGTGGATCAGCCTACGGATATCGGCCTCCCCGCTTCGCCTGATATTGCGATGCCCCCAGATGTTGTCGAAGAAAAGCCGAAGACCGCAGAAGGCAGACTCGCACGCTGGCAAAATCGTCTCCTTGATCTTGGGCTCCGCAACAGACTGTTGAATTTTTCCGAAAACAACCGAACTGTCTCATTTCTCTGTACCGATATCGACTATCTTGAAAATAGGCTCACCGGTGGAGCCGCAATCAAGCTGATTTCACTTCCTGAGCAAAATCCGCTTGGTGAGCGCGACGTGGTCTTACACCGCGAAGTCAGGGGGCAGGATTTGAATGTCGGCTTCGCGGCTGAAGCATTGCAGCGAGACGAACTTTCATCATTTCTGGAACCACGCGATCTCGCAGACAGACTCATCGGGCTTTATCGACAGACAAAAAGCGATCTTGCTGAGGGAGGCACAAATACCCTCTATCTTATCGCTGGCGTTCTTCGTTGGAAGAAGAAGCCGACTGACGAAAAGGTCTATCGAGCTCCGCTCCTACTCTTTCCCGCCAAACTGGAACGCTCAGGAGCGTCCGACCGCTTTCGACTAAGGTTTCATGATGACGAGCCGCGCATCAATTCGACCTTGCTACAATTTCTCAAGCTTGACTTCGAATTGACATTGCCTGACTTCCACGATGGCTTGCCGCAAAACGGCAGCGGCGTCGATGTTCTAAAGGTTCTGGAGATCATACGCCGTTCTGTACGCGACGTGCCGGGTTTTGAGGTTGCCGACGATATCGTATTATCGACCTTCTCTTTCGCAAAATATTTGATGTGGAAGGACCTGTCGGAACGCACCAACGCCTTGCGCCAAAACCGTGTCGTCAAACATCTTATCGACAATCCAGAGCACGCCTTCCCCGGCTCCGAGCAACGCTTCCCGGATGAGCGGGAACTGGATCGTTTACCCGCTTCGATCGAAATCGTCATGCCACTGCCGGCTGACTCGTCGCAAATCGCTGCCACTCTCGCTGCTACACAGGGACGCGACTTCGTCATCGTCGGCCCGCCCGGCACCGGCAAGAGTCAGACGATTGCGAATATGATCGCAAGCTGCCTTGCTTCGCGCAAAACAGTTTTGTTCGTCGCTGAGAAAACCGCTGCACTTGATGTCGTTCACCGCCGATTACGCGAGCATGGGCTCGGCGACCACTGTCTTGAATTGCACTCAAGCAAGGCCGACCGCCGCCACTTCTTCTCTCAACTCAAACGATCATGGGAGCATCAGGGCCAAGACGCGAACGCGCAATGGATCAACCTTAATACGAAATTGCAAATCCGCCGCGATGAGCTCAATGCCTATGCCAATGAGCTGCACCGAAGTGGCACGAATGGATTCACACCCTATATCGCAATGGGCATTGCAGCTGCAGGGGTCGAGCTGCACGCGCCTGCACTGCACTGGCCCAGCATGGACGCGCACAACAATAGCGCTTATCTTGAGCTGGAAGAACTCGCTCATCAGCTTGGACGCACATTCCGCGCCGTAACCATGCGGCCCGTCCTTCAATTAATTCAAGTCGAAGAATGGACGAACGCTTGGCAGGAACAGCTGCTGGCAGCGGCTCGATCCGTCGCACGCGCCGCCATGGACGTCAAAACCACCCTTAAAAGACTTAGCCCCCGTTTTGGCATCGCCGGCATGGACGATTGCAGCGCAGATGGCCTGACATATTTCGCGTCTCTCGCAAGGGATGTCATTGCTACGTCCGGCACTGACAACACAATCATTTTGCAAAAAGACTTTGCATCCCTGCGGCGATCGATTGACGATCTTGAAAACACTATCGCGGCTTATCGTTCAGTCGAGACTTCGCTTTCACAACCTTATCCTCCCGATACGATCGCTCGCATCCCCGTAGACCAACTTGATCAGGATTGGCGTGAAGCAAATGTTGCCATCTGGCCGAAGTCGTGGTTCGCAGCGCGGCGCGTGCGCCGCGTACTGAACAATTATGCCGGTCTGAACGCAGCAGATCCGGCTAAAGACTTGCCATTGATCCGCACTCTACAAACGCATCAACAATCAATTGACACCAATGCTCTTTCGAAAACGCCGCTCGCGTTCTCAGGCCTTCAAACCGATTGCACTCAATTGCGAGGCAACTTGAAAAATGCTGAGAAGCTTCGAACGTCCCTTGTGCAGCTTGGTGATTTCGCAAGCGATTTGAGAGCTGTCGCAACTAGCATCGCGGCGACACTTAAAGGCGAGATCAACCACCCGCAATTGGCGGATTGCGAAAACTATCTCGCAGCATATCAGACCTTTAATGAAGCGCGCAGTGCATTTGAATTGTTATCGCGTCAAACGATCGACGACAAAACTGCTGAGAAATTCTTAAATTATATACACGACCAGATGGAGAATATTGAACAATCTCGAAACCTTTTCCGCGATTGGTCGACTTGGTGCGCGGTCCGCGCCAAGGCAATGGCAGCTGGCCTGGGTTCATTTGTAAACGACCTAGAAGCGGGCGCCCTCGTACCCGACAGCACACGTTCCGCATTTCGGCTCGCTTATGCTCGCTGGTGGCTACCGCTAGCAATCGACGCAAGTCCGGAGTTACGTAACTTTCGGCGGTTCCAACATGAGAGCATCATATCGGACTTCCGAGACATTGATGATCTACTACGCGTGCAAGCATCAAAGAAAGTCGTAAGTTCGCTCGTCCATGGCTTGCCGGCGGCGCAGCTTGTACCGCGCAGCTCCGAGCTTGGACGCTTGCGTCATCAGATGAGCCTTCAGCGCCCGAGCATTTCTATCCGGGACATGATCGGAGCTATGCCTGAAAACTTTGGCAAGCTGGCGCCTTGCCTGTTGATGTCCCCCTTGTCGATCGCGCAGTATCTACCGACGAACCAACCCCTGTTTGACGTCGTCATCTTCGACGAAGCTTCGCAAATTGCAACATGGGACGCAGTCGGCGCCATTGCTCGCGGACGACAGACCATCATTGTGGGTGACCCGAAGCAATTACCACCAACAAATTTCTTTGGCCGCAATGACGATGATGGCGATGACGTACCGGAGCATGAGCAAGACCTTGAGAGCATCCTTGACGAGGCACAAGCGTCGGGCCTACCAACCCGAGAGCTGCGCTGGCACTACCGCAGTCGTCATGAATCACTCATCGCGTTCTCGAACTGGCACTACTACGGCAACAACTTAATTACATTCCCCAGTCCCGTGACGGAGGATCAAGCCGTCTCGTTCGCTTTCGTGCCTACAGGCGTGTACGGCCGCGGGAGCAGCCGGGCCAACCCCGAAGAAGCTCGCGCCATCGTCGCGGACATCCATTCGAAACTGAAGGTTTGGTCAGATTTTCCGGAAACAGACCGACCGACACTCGGTGTCATCACATTTAATCTGCCTCAGCAAAAACTTATCCTTGATATGCTTGATAGGCTCCGGAGCGAAAATCCAGCATTCGAATGGTTCTTTTCCGAAGACCGCGTTGAGCCGATCATTGTAAAAAACCTTGAAAATATTCAAGGCGACGAGCGCGACATAATCTTGTTCTCGATTACCTACTGCCGCGATGCTGCGGGGCGCCTGCCGATGTCATTTGGAGCCATCAATAAAAACGGAGGCGAACGACGGCTTAATGTCGCGGTAACGCGCGCGCGACGCGAATTAAAAGTTTTCTCGGGAATTCGCGCTGAAGACATCGACCTCAAACGTAGCAAAGTAACGGGCGTATCGCACCTAAAAGCTTTTCTTGATTATGCGGTACGGGGCGTTATCGCACTACCAGCTCAAGACAGCGGATCGCATGGTGGTTTCGAATCCCCCTTCGAAGAAGCCGTGGCGTCGTTGCTCGAGCGGCGCGGCTGGCGTGTAGTACCCCAAGTCGGCGTATCCGGCTTTCGTATCGACCTCGGTATCTGCCATCCCGATTACGCGGGTATCTATCTCGCAGGAGTAGAGTGCGACGGCGCCACGTATCACAGCTCAGCGACAGCGCGAGATCGCGACAAATTGCGCGAGCAGGTTTTGCGTGGCCTCGGCTGGACTATCATGCGCGTCTGGTCGACCGACTGGTGGTTCAACACACAGGAATCGATCGAACGTTTGCACGCGGAACTGGGGAAGGCATTGGCGGACAGTCGAGCTGCTCAAGAAGCTAAGGTCGAAACCGCCAAACCGTCGCCTCAAAACAGGAGCCAGGCCGTCTCAGCTGACGCGACATTGCCTGACGACAATGCCATGCAGAGAAACGAATCGACCGCCGCATTCGCCGCCAATCGGATCGAGCATTTTTTCTCTCCAACTGATCTGCCTTGATTTAAGGCTGACCCACACTCTTTCTTAGAGTAGACCTCCCGTTCGACTCTTCAGGCGATAGTCAATGCAATCGTAGCACACGGGGCCGTTGCGCGAAGATGTATTGGCTCAGCGGAGCTTCGGCCCCACTGCTTGCTACGCATGGGTGTTCGCATCAGCCGCAGGTTATGACATTGCACGAGCGCGGCTCTCAGCTGTTCGGTCTCAGGGCATCGGCAATGCCGCCCAGAACCTCGGCTTCCGGCACATGCTTTCTTTTATTTGCGCTGTCCGGAAAAAACGGCGCCAAGCCTGACGCGGATAGATGCGAATGAGCGGTTTGTTGGTCGAGCACGGCATGCCCATTAACCGGTGGTTCGCGAGAAGGGCCGGCGCGGTGGCGGCTCGTCAAATCCGAAACTCTTTTGTCGAGGTCATTGAGGGTGTTCGAAAGATTCTCGATACGGTCAATAGCCGCGCGTTGTTGGTCGCCGCCCAAGATCTCTCTGCCTGCTTCATCGATTGTGTGAGCTGCGTCATTCGAGCCATCGTCGCGGATGTGGCCTGCCAAAGCCTCCGAGCTAGCTGCATCGATGTCCGCGCTAAGGGGCGGCATCGGCGCCCGGGCTGAGACGCCCGGCTGCGTCAAAACCGCGCCACCCATCACCCCCGAGCCCTGCTGGCCTCGACCGTCAAGCTCCGCCAACCGGGCGGATTGCTCCTGGCACCAGCGTTCGAGGCGCGCGATCATCGCCAGCATCGTCAGCGTATCGGAGTGCCTGACTCTTTTGGCATAGTCCGCCAGGAAAGCGCGGCCGCGCTCCGTTTCCCTGACCGCGGCCTCGATCGCTCCAAAGTTATGGTCGTGGGTCCCCGTCGAATTCGGCATGATTTACCGGATATGGCGTGCACCGGCAGAAATTTTGTCTGCCTTCGATTCCGATTCTTGGCACATAGGCTTAAATGCCCTCTAACACATTATTTATTGACACATAAAAATCCGAAAGCTCTTATTTCAAAAATCACATTTTAAACCCAAAACACAGGATTTTTAAATAACTTGTTTGAATTATTGCGCAATTATCCCCTACCATGTCGCCGTTTTTGGACGACGGAATTGAGGCCGCCCGTGTGGATTTCACGCTCATCGAAGAAGGCAAAGGACAAACCCCAGCTGCGCGACGGGCTCAGGATTTATGCGATCGGGGACATTCATGGGCGGGCCGATTTGTTAAAAAATGTACTTTCACAAATCGACGCTGATTGCGTTCTTTATCCCACACGCCGTCCGGTGATTGTTTTCCTTGGCGACTATGTCGATCGCGGACCTGCTTCCAAGGAGGTACTGGATCTTTTGATCGATTGCGGACGCATCCGCGAAAGCGTTTTTCTCAAGGGCAATCACGAAACCTTCGTGCAACGTTTCATGAATGATCCCGAAATTCTCGAAGACTGGAGATCATGTGGCGGTCTTGAAACCTTGATGTCCTACGGGCTAACGCCATCGCTCAGCCCGGACGGGGCCGAAAAGAAACGCCTCGCGGACAGGTTTTCAAAATCGGTGCCCAAGGACCATCTTGAGTTCATCGCCTCGCTCGAGCTCTCTTATCTCTGCGACGATTTTCTATTCGTTCACGCCGGAATTCGACCCGACGTTGCTCTGGATAAGCAGACCGAGGACGACATGCTTTGGATCCGGGAAGAATTCCTGTCCTGTGAACGACCGTTCGAAAAATTCGTTGTCCATGGGCATACGCCAGTGTCCACTGCCGATATCCGGTCAAACAGGGCCAACATTGATACCGGCGCTTTTGCAACTGGACGGCTGACCTGCGTCGTCATCGAAGGGGCGACGATCGTGCCATTGATGGATGCACGCGAGTGGACGATCGATGCCGCTGATACGCGCGGCACCATTCAGAACCTGCGAACTGAGCCGGTCTCGCAACCTTGAAATTCATCCATGTGGAGCTGGAAAGCACAGCCGAGACTCGCTGCTCGGAACTGCGGCGGGCACCACGGTTATCTCTCCTTAAATGCCCTCTCCGCTTGATCGCGTAGCGGCTTGAGCAAGTAAGACAACGCGGTGCGGCCGGTCGTTTGAATAAAAACATCCACCGGCATACCGGGCACGAGCTTATTGGTTCCCAGCTTGGCGAGTTCTTCGGGCTTCAGCAAAACGCGAGCCGTGTAGTAGCTCGTACCGGTTCGCTGATCCTGCGTCAGATCGGCCGAAACCAGACTGACGTCGCCTTCGATTTCGGGAGTTGTCTTTTGGTTGAAGGCAGCGAAGCGCAGAAAGGCGAGCTGCCCAAGATAAAGTTGATCGATGTCGCGCGGCGCGATTTTGACTTCGACAGCCAGCGCGTCGGCATCGGGGACAATCATCATGATGGACTCACCGGGAGCAATGACACCGCCAACTGTATGCACGGCGAGCTGGTGTACGCGTCCGCTTTGAGGCGCGCGAATATCGATACGATTGAGTTGATCCACCGCAGCCGTCTTGCGCTCGGCCAATTCCGAAATTTTCGATCGCGCCTCGATAAGATCCTTGCCGACCTCCGTGCGAAGATCCTGATCGATCTGAATGATCTGAAGCTCGATCTCCGCGATTTTTCCCTTCGCCTGCGCAGTGGCGCCCGACAACTGGCTTCGCTCTCCTTCCAGACGAGCCGTATCGCGTTCAAGCGCTGTCAAACGCGTAATGGGAACGAGGTTCTTTTGCCAAAGCGAGCGGACGCCCTCCAACTCCTGATGAATGAAATCGACTTCCTTTTGCTTGGCTTCGGCTTGGCCGGCGTATCCCTTGATTTCCTCCTGAAGCTGCGCGCTTCGCTCCTTCAACTGGGCCTTTTGGCCCCCACGGGATTGTCGCCGTAAATCGAACAGACTTCGTTCCGCCGCGATGGCACGGGCAGCCTCGGAATTCGGATCGCGTGCGCGTTCGATCAAAACATTCGGAAACACGATCTGATCGGCATTATCGCGCTCGGCCTCGAGCCGCGCCTGACGCGCGAGCAATTCGTCAAAATTTTTGGTGATGATCGTGGCGTTCGCGAGAGTTTGGGTCTCGTCCAGACGCACAAGTATGTCCCCGGCTTTGACTCTGTCGCCCTCTTTAACGCGAAGCTCGCCGACCACGCCACCCGTCGGATGCTGGACTTTCTTGACGCTCGAATCTACGACGAGCACACCCTGCCCGATAACCGCCCCGGACAACTCCGTCGTCGCTGCCCAGCCACCGATACCGAAAGTCACGAAGATGACGATGACCATCCCGGCGACCATATAGCGCTGAATGGAATGCAGCGCCGGCGCCATCTTGTCGCTCATCGGACTGCCCCTTGGCTGTCCGCGACAACTTTCAGAGGCGTTGCTGGGCGAAGAACCTTTCTGAGAACATCGTCCCTTTTGCCGAACGACTGAACCCGTCCATCGGCGATGACCAGAACGTGGTCGACGCCGTCCAAAGCCTTCGGTCGATGGGCGATCACGATGACAATTCCGCCGCGGGCGCGAACACTCAATATCGCTTCAGTCAACGCCTCCTCGCCCTCTGAATCGAGGTTGGAGGTCGGCTCGTCCAGAACGACGAGAAACGGATTTCCGTAAAACGCCCTGGCAAGCCCGATGCGTTGGCGCTGCCCCGCCGAGAGCGACATCCCGCCTTCGCCGACTTTGGTTCCGTATCCATCCGGAAAAGACAGAATGAGATCGTGGGCACCTGCGGCCCGTGCAGCTTCCAGCACGGCCTCAGGATTTGCTTCAGGATCGAAGCGCGCGATATTGATCGCGATGCTGCCGTCGAAAAGCTCGACGTCCTGAGGCAGATAACCGATATGCCGGCCGAGGGCCTCCGACGACCATTGCTCCAGCGAAGCGTTGTCGATGCTGATCTTGCCACGCAGTTGCGGCCACACACCAACAAGCGCGCGCGCAAGAGATGATTTACCCGAACCGCTCGGTCCAATGATCCCAAGCCCCTCGCCGCGTTTCAGCTTGAACGAGATATCGCTCAGGACAACTTTCTCAGAGCCGGGCGCATTAACGTGAACCTGCTCGACCGCCAACATTTCGACAGGCGGAGGAAGCGCCAAGGGTGCTTCTTCCTTTGGCAACAAAATCAAAAGCTGGTCCAGCCGCTGCCCCGACTGCCGGGCGCCGACGAAACTTTTCCAGTTCGCGATTGCCAGTTCGACCGGCGCGAGAGCACGCGCCGTCAGTATCGACCCGGCAATGATGATGCCTCCGGTCGATTCCTGGTTGATGACGAGATAGGCACCGACGGCAAGAACAAGCGACTGCAGAATAGCGCGGAAGATCTTCGACATTCCGCCAAGACCGCTGGCGACATCGCTGGCTGCTTCATGCGCCGCGAGATATTTCTGGTTTGCTTCCCGCCAACGCAATGCTGCCTGATGGCGCATGCCCATGGCCTGCAAAACTTCGGCGTTGCGACGTCCTTCGGCGGCCAACGAATTTCGCGACACCGCAAACCGGGCGAATGCCTTGGCAGGGCCTCGCGTGCGGGCCTCGGTCAGAATTGTGATTATGATCAAGACGATTGCGCCGATCAGCGCTGTCATTCCGATCCAGAAGTGAAACAGGAAGCAGATGCCGAGGTAGACCGGCATCCATGGGAGATCAAACAGTGCGGCAGGGCCGCCGCTTGCGAGGAAGCTGCGCACCTGGTCCAGGTCGCGCAACGGCTGCAACCCGTCACCGTCCCCTCGAGTTTTCAGCGGCAGACGGACGATCGCATCGAACACGCGCAGCCCGAGAGTCTCGTCGAGGTAGCGGCCGACACGCACACTGATACGACTGCGAATGAGATCCAGCGCGCCCTGAAATGAATACAAAATGATCGCCAGGGTCAGCAGCGCGATCAACGTCGGAACGCTACGTCCCGGCAGGACCCGATCGTACACCTGCAACATAAAAAACGAGCCGGTGAGCATCAGGATGTTGCTCAGGCCGCTGAACGCCGCCATGCCCCAGAAAATCTGTCGGCACGAGACGAGGAACGTCACGATCTCCGATTTCGGACTTGCGTATTCCGCTCCCGATTGCGGGCGGTCCGAAAACAAACGCTGTCTGACGTTTTCCAGTAGCTTTCTTGTTGTGACGGGTGTCTGCCCAAGACGTTCCAGCAGGATACGGATGGCTGCGATGAAAACAGCCAGCCGTGACACTTCGATATCTTCGATGTTTCCTGGCGGGGGCAATCCCCCCCGCGCTTCAACGTCAGTCATGGCGATAGTTCCCCCGAACCGGGTCGTCCTGAATGTCATACAGGTCGATACGGCGCCTAACTCATGACAACCGGACTCACAGTGTTACGTGCTTACGCAAAATGGAAGTCCGTCTTGTCGAGAGCTGCAAGTTTGGTGTTCTTCAATGTCAGAGATTCGTTCGCACCCGCGGCGATGACGACGTCATTTCCGCTTTGCGTGGCGTGAGAAAGAACATCGGCAAAACTGTCGAATACGGTTTTGCTGAATTGAAGCACATCGTGACTTGGCCCAATAGAGCGGAAATCTTTAATCACATCATTTCCGAAATTTGGAGCGAACACGAAGGTATCGGGGTGTCCGTTGCCGATGAAAATATCATTCCCACTTGTGCTCGCGAGCGTATTGCTTCCGCTCGAACCCAGGATCGCGCTGCCCGACGTTGCAACGACATGGCCAGCGGTATCAAGCTCCTGAGCCGTGAACTTATGCACAGTGCTCGATGAGGACGACCATGACGCAAAGCTCCATGTTCCGTCGCTCTTCGCCGTCGTTGTCCCTATCGATGTGGTGCCATCGAAGATCTTGATCTGGCTATACGCATCGGCGATCCCTTTGACGACCGCACCTTGATGATGCCAACCTTGATACAGGTTGGTTATTTCGATGTCCGCATTCGGCGCGTCGACTGTGACGGCCTTTGCCGATGACGCCGCGCTTGTATTTCCTGCGGTATCGACGGCTGTGGATGTGAAGCTGTGGCTTCCATCGGAAACATGTCCCGTGTCGAAGCTCCAGGCCCCGCTTCCGTTAGTCGTCGCGGTGCCAATCTGCTTGCCACCGTCAAAAACATGGACGGTGCTGTTCGCTTCGGCAGTCCCTTTCAACAAAAGGTCGTCAGCCAAAGTGGTTGCGCCGACCGTCTTTCCGTCCGGTGAGTACAGAGCCATCGTTGGCGCGTTTGCAGCGTGTGTGTCGATGGTCACGGCAAGTGCCGGCGAAGCCGAGCTGGTTTGGCCGGACGCATCCGCCGCTTTGGCTGTAAAGCTGTGACCGCCATCCACAAGAGCGTTCGATGTATAATTCCACGCTCCCGTGCTGTCGGCCTTCGCAGTGCCAATTTGCGAGGTCCCGTCAAACACGGTCACCGTGCTGTTCGCGGCCGCGCTGCCGGTCAACATCAAGGTGTTGTCGTTCGTAATATGATCGCCGGGTGTGCCGCTGTCGTTCGAGAACGACACGATGCTTGGCGCCGCCGGGGGGGTGGGCGTAGGCGTCGCCGAGGGGATATTGATGGTGAGCACAGTCGACGCCGCACCCGTATTCCCGGCCACATCGACGGCCTTCGCTGTAAAATTATGACTGCCACTGGCAAGCGTACCCGTCGTGAAGCTCCAGGTTCCCGTTGAGCCGGCGGTCGCCGTTCCGATTTGTTTGCCGCCGTCGAAAACGTCGACCGTACTGTTCACCTCGGCTACGCCCGTCAAATTCACGATGTTCGTGCTCACCGGCGCTGCGGCAATCGCCTTGGCAGCCAGCAAACCAGCGGACGCCGCCGGGGCAATTGTCGGAGCGATCGGCGCGCTTGTGTCGACCGTAACCGCAAGAGCGGATGACGCCGCGCTCGTCTGCCCGGACGCGTCTGTCGCCTTCGCGGTCAGGGTGTGCTTGGCGTCGTTCAATACAGCGGTGATGTAGCTCCACGAACCACTGGCGTTCGCGGTCGCCGTACCAATTTGATTCGTACCATCGAAAACTTTTACGGTGCTGTTCGCTGCCGCCGTGCCGGTCAAGGTCAACGTATTGTCGTTTGTGATACCGTCTCCGGCGACGCCGCTGTCATTCGAGAACGTCGCGATCACCGGTGCGGTCGGCGGAGCTGGCGTGGACGGCGAGACGGACACAGCGAGCGCGGCGGATGCCGCGCCCGTGTTACCGGCTGCATCCGTCGCCTGTGCTGTAAAATTGTGGTTGCCCGTTGCAAGCGCTGAAGTGGTAAAAGTCCAGGCACCTGCGCTGTTTGCAGTGGCCGTGCCGATCTGGGTGCCGCCATCGAACACTTTCAGCGTGCTGTTGGCCTCAGCCGCGCCGGTCAGGGTTGCAATGTGCGTGCTAGCCAACGTGGCTGCGGAGGTGGATGTCGCGATCGACGGAGCAACCGGAGCCACAGTATCGACCTGGAGCGAAAGCACCGAAGAGGACGTGCTGGTTCCGCCCGTTGTCGTCGCTGTAGCTGTCAAGCTATGGCCGCCATCCGCCAGAGCCGTCGTGGTGTAAGTCCACGCACCGCTGCTGTTGGCTGTGGCCGTGCCGATCTGCTTGGCGCCGTCGAACACCTTGACGGTGCTGTTTGCCGCGGCCGTTCCGGTCAAAACGATCGTGTTATCGTTGGTGATCCCATCACCGGCCACCGCGCTGTCGGTCGAGAAGGTAGCGATCTTTGGCGCAGCCGGGGTTGCCGGGGGCGGCGGAGCCGGAGGCGCATTCGAAGTCCTGGACGACCGTGCCATTCGTCATGTTGACGTTGTTGGTGAAAATCGTCTTGTTACTGCCGTCGTCGGGACCGCCACGGATGCCGCCCGGAATAAATCCATAGGTGCCGGTGGCGTCGAAATAGTTGTCGTGCACGGTGACAGTGTTGACGATATCCGGCACCGTGATGCCCAGGAAATAGCTTTCGTTACCGCCCGGCGACACGAAAGTATTGTTTCCATATTCGCCGGACGTGATTACGCCGGGAGAGCCAGGAAAATCGGGCTCCAGCATCAGGCCTTGCGTGCCGCCGTTAGCGCCGCTGTGCTGATACGTAGTGTTATAAAGAATGGTCGCGACAAACGGTCCTCCGAACACCTCGAGGAAATCTCCGTGCGCGCCGGCGGCTATGCCGCCCTGCTCGATAAGATTATAGCGAAGATCGATGATCCCGCTGCCGTGAGCCTGGATCAGATCTCCTGCCGAATTCATGACCGCACTGTATTGAACGGTCAGTCCGACGCCTTTCATCTGGATCAGGCCGGTGTTGCCGACATCGATCCCCTTGCCATCAATGGACGTATAACCCACGACTAAATTCGAGGCTGTCGTCGTGCCCTGGATCGGCGCGTTGGCATTGGCGCCGACAACAAATTTCGAATCCAGGATGGACGTGTTCGCAGCTTTGGTGACAACACCCCAGCCACCGCTGAGTGAAAAGTCATAACCGTCGAGCGTAACGTTGTTGCCCGTAACGGTGACGATGTGGTTCACCTTATCAACGGTCACGCCAGCCATGGAGATGGACGACGGATCCTTGAGAGTGATGTTCGTTGGATTACCGACGGCATAGTCAACGCCCGCAACCTGCCACGGAGGCCGCACTGCTTCGCCACTCAAAAGATTTGGAAGCTGTGCTACGCCAACAGGCGCGTTCGCAGAACCGTCGTTTATTGCCATCTACCCATTCTCCCGAATTGTTTCAGTGACTTCCCAAGCGCGGTGCTCAAATTGCAATTGTCCCCGAGCAACCACGTCGCATGTCTAATGACGACCCGCAGTCCAACCATCCCCCGATGATCGACTAATTCTCGTAATGTTCGGCGACCGGGGGCTTTTTTGGGACGACATCACGGCCCGGCTGGGGTGTTTTTCCGTGGCTGCCGCCAAATTCCACTATTTGAAAATCTTCGTAACCGGATAATCCCTTTAAATATCTCAGGCATTTCGCCTTCTGTTACTTGTAAGAGACACAAAATAAAAAACCGTAACGACTGGATTGATTCGTCTTCCGCGATTCGCTTTACCGGCAGGCCCTGCCTACTCGCGCATCAATTCCGCGCCAGTCAAAGCAAGTATAACCCTGCAGCTTAAAGATTTAATCGAAGCAGTTTGCCTCTCAAAAAGCGGACGACGTTTTTTAGTCTTGCCCGCTCAAGACAAGAAAATACGGCGCATTTCTTTAAATTGCTTTCTTGAAATAGCTCTTGTTTTATCGATGGATTATTTCTCATTTAACGGCTGATTACTCCGTTATCCGCCATTTTAAGCTTGAGCATTTCTGCAGGGAAATCAGCGCGTTTGTGAGCCCCTTCGGGGAAAAATAAATTGGGGCAACGCGCGAATCGCGTGACAACCCGCGCTCCGGCACGCGCGCTAGACGCAGCCCAATACCGTCGAAAGTTTTTTTATGATTTTTTTGCCGGTTTGCTGTGCGCTTCATGGTGCCGCCCACGTACGCAGAAAACGGCCGTCTCATTTAAAGGCTGAGCGAGCTATCGGGCCTTCCGGTTTTTCCCCTCACGCCGTCCAGCAAACCGCTAAGCGTGATCTTTGCAGCCGACGGTGCACCGAGAAGTAGATATCGGCCCGCGTACAACAACCCGAATGCAAAATGGATGACCCAGCGCCATCCCGCCCATCGCCGGGCATAGAGGATGCCATTGCGGGCAGACAAGTAGATCGACAGATAGGAACGCTTTTTGGGATCGACCGCGGATCCGATCGCAGTGCCTCCGACGTGACGGACGACCGCCTTTTCGGAAAAGCCGATCAAATGCGTTCCGCGACGAAGCCCCCAATCGAGGTCTTCGATATAAAGAAAGTAGTCTTCTTGCATCAGGCCGACATCTTCAATGAACGCGCGTGTCACCAGAACGCACGCGCCACTGATTGCGTCGATGTCCAAAAGCATTTCGGCAGAGGGCGGTACACCAGCGGGAAAGTCTCGGCCGACCGCGACCACCCTTCCGGTCGTACGCGACCATTTAAGACCATAATTGATGATCTTGGTGGGGGAGTCATCGAAAACCAGCGAGCCGCCGACCATTCCATACCCCTCGCCGGCTTTGGCCATTAATTCCGACAGGCATGACTTATCAACTTCAGTGTCGGGGTTTAAGACAAGCACGGCTTCCCAACCCTGACGCCCGGTCAGCCTTTCGAGCCAGGCGTTCACGCCGCCGCCATATCCCAGATTGTCGTTAGCAACCCCGAGCCGGACAATAGTCGTCCCGCCCGCAAAGCGGCATTTCACGACAGCCGTCAGCCGGCCTCCAGGTTGGTCCAATGAATCCAAACAATCGTCGGCGCGCAGCAATATACCAGTTTCGCCGGTTACGGCTTCGATCAACCGCACGAAACGATCATTGCCTCCGTTTTCACAAACGAAAACGGCAAAGTCCTTGTAATCCGAGAGAGCCAGGGATTTCAGACACCGAACGACATCATCCGGATTTCCATACGCCACAATAAGTATCGCGAGTTTCGGGATATCCTGCTTCAAGGCATCTTGGGACATGCAGCACCTAAATAGAGGTTTCAGCTGGCTGCACCGGACTGCAAGCTCGGGCATTACGGGAAGAATTTGAAACAGCGTCCAGGATCTGTCCGTGCCGTTGGCGGGCAACCGTCGGCCAAATAAAGGATTGGGCACGCTTCACCGCCGCGATGGACATGCGCTTGCGAAGCCCGGCATCGTTTGCCAACGCTCGAATTGCGGCAATCCATCCGTCCGCATCGTAGGCATCGCGCACAAAGCCCTCGCGCGCATCTCGAATGATCCGTCCAGCGCCCATAGAGGTCGTGACGATCGGCAGCCCCGCCCCGCATGCTTCATATATGACCAGCGGGCTGCCTTCTTCAAAAGATGGAAAGAGAAAGATGTCGGCGGACCGATAAAGCGCTCCGATGTCGCGAAAATAATCAAGCACCACGACATCCTCTCTTGCGAGCAGATCCGCACATGTCTGCTTGATTGCCGGCTCCATTTCTCCCGCCAGTACCAGACGCCCCTTGATGCCACTCTTAGCCCAATATTCGAGCAACAGATGCGCACCCTTGCGCACGCAAATGGTTCCGACAAATACCGCGGTGATCCCCTCAGCCTTGCCAAGCAAGGTCTTCGTTCCCGAGAGACGGGACGGATCCCAGCCATATGTGGATTTTAAAAGCTTTTCGGGATCGACGCCATTTTCAAGCAAAGACGACTTAACCATCGGGCTTGGGCAAAAGACATAGTCGACCGATTCAAGGATGCGGTTTTCATTCTCAATTGTCTCGGCAGTGATGCCGTGGGCAGGCTTCACGCCTAAATGCTCATATGCCTCATCGAGAATTCTCTTGGCCGTACCGGTGTGGCAATTGAACTGTTCTCGAAAGATCGTGATGTTGCGCCGCTTGAGCTCGCGAATAGTATCGATTTTCGCATCAGGCCAGAGATATGCCGCGGTCGTCTTTTGCGACGAGGGATTGGCAAAGCAAGACAGAAATCTGTTCTCGATCTTTTGACGCGCCTTTGATCGCACCCAGCGATAAGGCAGATGCTTTGCCCAGTTTGGTAACGCCTCGATCACTCGGACCGATGGCAATGACAAGCTATTGCGGGGGGTGACGACCGTTACTTCGAGATCCCGGTCTGCCATACCCTCAGCAAGCGAGGAGCAGGTATACCCCACTCCCATCCCATTCAGCGGCAATGGCATCAGCACGCCAATTTCGGTGCTCATTGCAGCCTCGAATCAGAGTGGCGCGACTGACGATTGGCCTCGGCGGAATTTTTTCTCATCCCTGCCCTGCCATTCGTTTTCGCCAGCTCCGTTTGAGGTTGCCGACAAGCGGCGTTGCGCCCATCAATCTTTTGGCCAGGCGGTTGAAACGACCTGCAGCCGAGCGCACCCCGTTGACAGCAAGCCCTTTGATGCCGGGCGCAAAAATGTAGACCGGCAACTCAAACCAATGGCTGTTCGAAAGTCTCTCTTTGTAGGTCGCATCGCCGATGCCGAAATCGACGCGTTTCGCCAGCACATCGCTGCCGGAGCCTCCTCTATTCAGTTCTTCCATCACCTTGACGATGAGGTACATGCCTGGCCCGTACTGGGAATAGGCGGGATCGAACGCAAGATAATCGCTAAGGAACACCTGGTTTCGGAGGGAGCCAATCCAGAACGCGCACGGCTGATTGCCACAGTATAAAACATACCCACGCAGCCAGCCTCTGGCAGCCTCGAACGCAAGTCGCGCCTCAATTGTCGGCGTCTGACAAAAACCCGTTCCCAACCCACGCTGATAGGATGTTTTTGCAATCGCCTCCGCGTCGGACATCAGACGTCCAACATCTTCCGGAGCTATAAACGCGCGTACTTCTGTCTCTTTGAAATCCTCCTCGAATTTCTTCGCGCGCTTTCGTTGCTGATAGCGCTCATTCTGCGAAAGGCTCGCGAGAAAAGTCCCCGCCATATCCGGAAGCTCGCGCACCCGATGCGCTTGCGGCTGGATCAAATAATCCGAACAAAGCAGCAACGGCAGACGAGAAGCCCATTGCACCAATGGAGACGTGAGATCCGGGCAATGAAGCTGGGCTGCATCGGCTTCGCCTGCCGAAAGCGCCTCGATCACGCCGCCGATAAGAAGCTTCGAGGTTTCCTGCGTGATATCTCCGAGCCATCCACCGTGGACAAATTGGATGATCTTCATTTTCGGGACAGGCAGCTCGATATATCCAATTCGAACCGGCAATTTTGTCTCATCCAGGCGGCCAGCGAGCAATGCCTTTGGGGTCTCCCCGTCATAGAGCACGACGACATGCGGCCGCAGTGTCTCAGGATAGAGGTCGGCGATAAACAGAAAAAAATCGAAATCGGCGTCCCGGCTCAACTCAAGCGAGCTCCAGAATTCGCGAAGCGTTTCGACCTCCTTGCGAGTCTTGAGCGTGCGCGTTTGATACCGGGAAGTCTGAACCATGATTTGAGTACTCGTATCCTTTAAGCGTACAATTATTTTTGCGGGAGCGAGGCAGGCTTCCTGACATCCTGGACGACGGCCCCGGTGACCATATTGACGTTGTGGACGAAGATTGTTTTGTCGCTGCCATCGTCCGGACCAGCCCGAATGCCGCCGGGTACAAATCCGTACGTTCCTCTTGCATCGAAATAATTGTCGTGGACAGTCGCGTTGTCGACGATGTCCGGAACAGTAATGCCGAGAAAGTAATTCTGATTTCCGCCCGACGATACGAAAGTGTTGTGGCCATACTCCGCCGACGTGATGACGCCGTGAAGCTGGCCGAAGTCTGGCTCAAGCATCAGTCCCTGCGTGCCACCGCTGGCGCCAGCGTGCTGGTTCGTCGTGTTGTAAAGTATTGTTGCCTGGAATGGCCCGCCGAACACCTCGAGAAAATCACCATGCGCGCCCGCAGCCATGCCGCCTTGTTCGATAAGGTTATAACGAAGGTCCACGACACCGCTGTTATGAGACTGGATCAGATCCCCTGCTGAATTCATTACTGCGCTGTAGAAGACCTTTAGCCCCGGCCCCTTCATCTGGATCAAGCCGGTATTGCCGACATCGATACCTTTGCCGTCGATTGCGGTGTAACCGACGAAAAGGTTTGAAGCTGCCGGCGTTCCTTGAACGGGAGCAACGGAATTGGCCCCTACGACGAATTTTGAATTCAGGATTGATGTATTCGCCGCTTTGGTGACGACGCCCCAGCCGCCTGCGAGAGAAAAATCATAGCCGTCGAGAACGACGCTATCGCCTGTCACTGTCACGATGTGGCGGGCCATGTCGACCTTCACGCCAACCATATTGATGGTCGCCGGATCCCTCAGGTTTTTATCTGCCGGATAGCCGACGCAATAGTCCACCGCCGCCACATGCCAGGGCGGCCGGATTCGGTATCCGGTCAACAAGGCAGGACGCTGTATTTCGCAAACCGGCGCTTTCGAAAATCCATCGGAGCGATCGGACGTTGCCTGTTCACTGTTTTGCGCAAGGACAATGTCGTTCTGCGCTAAAGCCATTCCGTGTGTTGCCGACATAATTCTGAGAAGAAACTGCAGCGCAACCGACGGACGTCGCATGACAGTCTCGTTGACTCAACGCATCGCCCGAAACGACTAGCGGAAGAAAAAGCGATCCAAATGCAAAACTGCTGTGAACGAAACTCATGACCGAGAACCTGTCTCGGCGCCGGGTTCAAAAATCATATGACCGGTCACACGCGAGGCGGCGACTTCAAAAAAACTGAAATTTTCAAACACCGGCATCACGAGGATCAACTCTTATAATCTAAAGACAAAAATATTTCGCGTGCGACCCGCTAACGCAGCGAAAGCGACGCATGACTCAATGCCGTTTGAGAAGGAAGAAACGATCGTCGAGCCGAACTGAAATAATCCTCACGAAGGCAGGCTCTCATTCCGATGCACATTCCCCAGAACACCCAGAGCGAGTGCCAGAAGTGAACCGTCAGCCCGGCGAGAGCAAACACGACGAGCACCAGCGTAAATGCCGTTCGCATGCGATCCATGTAAGAATCACGGGTGGCTTTCGGCCCCCCTGTTCTCATGCATGCTGTGATACAGGCGAGCAATATGAAGATGACCATTGGCACGCCAAAGCGCAGAGCGACAACAAGCCAAATACTGTCGATAGAGGCTCTGTCAAAGAATTCATTGGGATCTCCAAAAGCATCGAAACCGTAACCGGTGATCGGAGATTCACCGATATTATAGAGCGCGCGGTCCCACGTGGCCTGACGAAAATATCCCGTGGAAGGGTCAAGCGTCAGATTTGCCACCAGCCACGATGTCGGCCGGTTCGCGACCATGAAAACGACCGCAATAGCGGAGAAAATGACCGTCATCAGGGCCTTCCAGCGCCACGCGTTCTTTCTCAGCAGACGGTCGTAGCAATAGACCCCAACGGCGACAGCGAACGATATGAGCGGTGCCGACGACATCGCGAATATGCATCCGACGAAGCAGAACCCGACGTAGAAAAAGCGATTGCTGCCTCTGGATTCTGAATACAGAAATATCGTACCGGCGATGGCGCAAAACGCGCCGTAGAGTATGGGATGCGGAAAGGTCGAGCGTGCCCGCAGCAAACCGTTTCTGAAATCCGGACCGGTGCTTGGGTCTCCCCAGACCGACGCGACGATGTTCGTAATCAGATAGCTGGAGGTGATTTGCTCCAGAGCGGCGCAGACCACGATGGCAATCGTCACGATCTTTAAAGTGTGAATGAAAGCATCGAGCGCCGGCCGCCCGAAGAAGTATCCCCGAACAACCAGATAACCGCCGCCAAACTCGAGCATCTCGGCAACCGAGGACGAAAGTGAACTGTAGCGTCCGGTCATGAGAATGACCGCGACCATCCAGACCGAGGCCGCCAGCACAAAAATATCGGCTGCGACGAGGTGTCTTCCCTTTCGGAACAACAAAAATAGCGCCGAGGGCAGGAGCAGGCATATCGCGATGCGGCCGGGGGTGAACTTGGCGTCGCCGATAAAGACGGTCATGTTCGAAGGAACAAACACCCCGATCATGAGGAGCCATGTCGCAAACATGCTCGGCGGTTTGACCGGGCGATGCCCCTCCACGCTCAAATTGCCCGCGGAGACGCCGCTGTACTGAATTTGGCGAACCGCATTCCAGTTTCTGGCCATTGGACCTGCCGGCAATTGGGGCTTTCGATCGACTTCGAAAATCGGAGGGAGTTAATTTAATGTATTATATAAATTATATTTGGCCCACACCCAATGAGCAAAAGCGTTAATCCGGGCAATCTTGCATTTGACCGATTAATATCAGCGACTTATGGCCCATTTCTGCCCCTCCGAATTAACGAACAGTAGAAATAAATCGCACCCGGACAAAAATGCGCTTTAGTTTAAATTGGCGAAAGTATATTTAATTCAACAGAAGGAATTTTGGGTGCCAAACGAGCCAGCCAAGACAATCGCGGGAAGCCCTGGCGTTCTCTTCGAACAGGCCCGGCTGAAGCTTCTTCACCGATCGCGCCAGTTCCGGTCCGTTTGGGCCGAAAAAGGCGTTCAAGGAGTTGTCGACAGGCTTCAACGCGGCGTGCTGGCGCGGTTCGTGTCCACCACAGCGCCCCTCCCGGTCCAGCCTTCCGATATTCTCGCATGCGATCTGAGCTCCGTCAGATCTTGGCCCGTGCCCCCTCTCGATACCCAACAACCCATTACGATCAACTGGGTCACCACGCCGCCGGCGCGAGGCTCGGGTGGGCACACCACCATGTTTCGGCTCATTCAGCATTTCCAGCAGTCCGGCCATCGTTGCCGCGTCTATCTGTATGATGCCAATGGGGGCGATGGGGCCTACTATGCATCGACAGTCCGAGATGTCTTTCCCGCATTCAAAGGCGAGATCGGCGACGTCGCCGGCGGAATGGATGAAGCGCACGCCGTCGTCGCAACATCGTGGCAAACCGCCTACCCCGTCTATCGCGCCAGATCCGCCGGAAAGCGCTTTTATCTCGTGCAGGATTTTGAACCCTGGTTCTATCCGATCGGCGGCCAAAGCATTCTTGCTGAAAACACCTACCGAATGGGCTTCCACGCAATCACCGCCGGGCGGTTTCTCGCGGGAAAGCTGCGAGCCGAATATGGAATGGCCGCCGATTTATTTGACTTCGGCTGCGACACCCAAACCTACCGCATTCTGCCAGACAGTGCGGGTAGAAACGGGATTGTCTTCTACGCAAAACCCGAAGTCCCTCGTCGCGCCTTCGAATTGGGACTGATGGCGCTTCGCCTCTTCCACGAGCGGCGTCCGGACGTCACGATCCATTTTTATGGCAGCAAGATCAGCAGGCAGGCATTCCCGTTTGTGGATCATGGGGTGGTATCGCCGAACGAATTGAACCAAATCTATAATCAGTGCCGAGCGGGAATGAGCTTATCGATGACGAACGTTTCTCTCGTTCCTCACGAAATGCTCGCGGCGGGATGTATTCCCGTCCTGAACGATGCCGAACACAATCGCATCGTTCTCGACAATGCCTTTGCCCGCTACGCCGCACCGAATCCGCATGCTTTGGCGGCTGCATTGGAAGATATCGTATCAACCGCGAATTTCCCGGCCCTATCCGCCGCAGCTTCGACCAGTGTCTCCTCGGCATCGTGGGGCGCCGCTGGCATTGCGGTGGAAAAAGCGATCCGGAGCGCTGTCCTGCAAGCGTGATCAGCGCTCGCGTGTGTGGAAAGCGAAAACAGTACGGGACAAATCAGGCGACATCGTAAACCGATGCAAGCCGCCGGATTGAATCCGCTTCTTTCATGAAGTCCGGGTTTCTCACGACGCGGTTGGCGCGCGCCCAACGGGATGCGAGCGGCGTCACGATGGATATGCAATCAATGAGCCTGCGGCTGTCCCAGTTGATCAGTTCCTGGCTGATGCATTTGAGACCCGCTTCTGTCGCGCATGCTTCAAAGCGGCCCGCGGTCATGCTGAGCGCCCGACCCTGCTGACGGTCAAGCATTTGGGTCTTCACAAGACTTTTTCGAAGAATGCCCGGCAGATGGCTGCTGGCCGTGAAAGTGCGTTCATACTCGCCCGCATTGGAATGATGGAAAAAACCGACCCCATCCGGCCGGAGCTTTTTTGCCAGCTCGAAAAGATATCCCTGGATCACATCGACTTCGACATGCACGAGAGAATCAAAGCTGAATGCGAAATCGATGGAGCCGTCGGCGATACCAGCAAGGGATTTTCCATCGTTGACGTGGTAATAAATATGCCGGTCGGAGGCAAACCGTTCGCGGCATGCTCTAATGCAATTCTCCGACAGATCGACGATGTCCAGACGTTCGCAGTTGGATTTAAGATATTCCGTCCAGCGTCCATATCCGGGCGCAATCTCCAAAACATTGCCGGCGGGAAGAAAGCGATGAACCCTTGGAAACAGCGCGCCGAACCATTGCGCTTCAGAGCTGCCCCAACCGGACGACCACTCTTCCCCTAGACTTTTCCAGTCGTAAGTCGAATCCCAACTCTGCAGGTTTTCCTGAACCGTAGGCATGGGCGGCTCCGCTGTTTTACTGGTACACTACAATTTCCTATCGTTATCCTTTTGAGATCTGAAATTTAGAAGCTTGGAAACCGGGATGATACTGCGGCTTGCAGGCTATGATTCTTTTCGAATAAACGCGACTCCCCCGATACGTCCCTGGCGCATACGTTCGCTCGCTTTACTTACCGTCAAAAATTCGTGGACGGCTTTGGTGCATCCTTCCCAATGGTAATAATCGTCGATCAGGATCAGCCCCCCAGGCAACACGGCGTCCCAGAATTTGACGAGACAAGCCATTGTTGACGAGTACCAATCGCCGTCGAGACGAAGCACAGCAACAGGAGGAGCAGTGAACGTCTGGAAAGACTGCTCAAAGAACCCCTTCCTGATTTCGATATTTTCGGGTGGGCATTTCGTCAGGGCTATTGTGGATTTGAATTCGTCGAGAGTTGCGCTGCAATTGTTCGCGTATTCGGGAGCGTCGGTGTTCACCTGATAATCTTTGGCCGCTTTCCCGTCGATGTCCTCCGGCGGGGGCAATCCCTCGAAAGAATCAAAAAAATAATATTTTCGCGACGGGCCGCCAACCTCGATGAGGCCGGCGGACATTCCACCTCTCCAGGTTCCGCATTCGACGATCGCTCCGTTTTTGAGTGCGGGATTGCTCATGGCAACCTTTGCCAGCGCAAGGTTTTCCAGATACCTCAGACGGCCGATCATTGTATAAGGCCGATATTTCTGGAACAGCGGTTGGTAACGTCCAAACGCCGTCGCGTAATGCATCATCTCAAGATTATTCATAACGCACCGTATCCTGTGAAAGCTTGAAGCAATTTCGTAAAGGCTAAGGCGTCATTGCAACTACACACCGCGCAGGCGGCGACGACGCCACCAAAGCTGCCCTCTGACCCAGTGGAAGTAGCTGCTTGGAAGAAACAGCTTTAAAAGCGGTGGCCAACGTGGGCCGAGACGGCGGCGCCAGCGCAGCCCCCAATACTCCATAAAGGAGCGCGATTCCGGATACGTCTCCAGCGCAAACGCTTCCAGATCGTCGACACAGACACGGTCCAGACGACGGCGGTCGTATGACCAGCAAGCATCCCAAAGCGCTTCGCGAGCGAGAGCGCGATCCGTCATGCGACGTAGCTCGTCAACGTAGGCAATAGCAGCGCCGTGGGCATCGAACACCGCATCGAACGCCGCCTTACGCTGAACAATATCCGCCAGGCTCGAATTGAAAGTGGTGGCCTGCATGCTGGCGGGATGTTTTCGATAAAAGGCCTGGTCTACCCCCGCTAAAAACGCGACGCGGCCATAAGCGGCAAAACGCAGCCACATCTCGAGATCGCCGGCGTGGGGAAGATCAACGCGATAGCCGCCGAGTTGTTGTTGTAGAGATGTGCGAACCACGACCTCCGGCGATGAAATGGAAGACGTCGCGGTCTTGCAACGTTGCGCAATCCAGTCCCGGCCCTCCCAGATATCCAGCCGGGGCTCTCCGGTGCGGGGCTTGGGTAACTGATCGTTGGACTGGAAATACAGCGAGTGCCCGTAAACCATCCCGACATCGGGGTGGGCATCCAGAACTGCTTGCGCGCGCTTCAACGCACCTGGCGTCAACAAGTCATCCGACGATATAAGAGCGGTGTAGTCCCCGGTTGCGAGCGCCAATCCTTCATTATAAGTTTTGATATGGCCTTGATTGGTTTCATGGCGAAGGAACGTCACACGAGGATCCTTTGCCAGCGCGGTGCCGACAACCGGCGTTTCATCACTGGAACAATCGTCGATGATCAAGACGTGGACTTTAACCCCTTGCGACAGAATGCTGTCGACGCACGCTTTAAGATAACGTGCGTAGTTATAACAGGGCACTACGACACTGAATGACGTTTCGTTCGTCATCACTTCAACTCGGTTATGACGGCCTCGACGACCTGCTCCAGATCTCCTTCGCTCATCTGGGCATAAATTGGCAGCAGGATCGCCTGATCCTGAGCCATTTCCGACTGACGCAGGTCATGCCGTGGCTTTTCTTTCGCGTAAGGCGCTTCGCGATGCGAGCACATGATGCCTCGCCTGGTCGCAATGCCCTTATCAAGCAGCTTCTGCATGATCGATCGTTGATTCACCCGGCGCGGTAATCGCACGCAATAGCTTTGCCAGTTCGAGCGCGCCCAATCCGGCTCGAACGGCAAGCGCAGTCCTTCGATATTGCCCAGCAACTCGGAATAGCGCGCGGCCAATGCCCGGCGACGCGCCACGATGTCGGACAATTTCGTAAGTTGCTTGCGTCCGATAGCAGCCTGCATATCGGTCATTCGATAATTGAAACCAACTTCCAGATAATCTTCGAAGATGACCTGTGGCGAGCCGTGCCGCACCGTATCCGGCACAGACATGCCATGCTGACGCAGCAGCTTGAAAGTTCGATCCAGGTCCGGATCGGATGTCGTCAACATCCCACCCTCGCCGGTCGTAATAACCTTGCGCGGATGGAAGGAAAAACATGCGATCTGCCCGTGCGGTTTTCCGATCCGATCCCATTGACCGTCGAAGCGGATTTCGCTGCCGGCTGCACAAGCGGCATCTTCGATCAAAACGAGGTCGTGACGATCAGCCAGCGCCTTCAACGCGCTGAGATCGCACGGCATCCCCATCTGATGGATTGCAATGATCGCACGTGTGCTGGGCGTAATCGCTTCCGCGACCCGGGCCGGGTCGATATTGTAGGTTTCGGGATCGATGTCGACGAAAACAGGAATCCCGCCGCAGTATTTGATGCAGTTGGCGGTGGCGATGAAAGAGTGGCTTGCGGTGATAACTTCATCGCCCGGGTTTATCTTGATGGCGACAAGCGCCAGATGCAATGCGGTGGTGCAGTTGGAAACCGCACAAGCGTAAGATGCGCCCACAAGAGCAGCAAACTCTCGCTCGAATGCCGCAACTTGCGGCCCTTGCGAAACCCAGCCGGATAAGACGGCTTCGTGGGCCGCATCCGCTTCGTCCCTTTCAAGAAATGGCATTGCAATGGGAATCACGAAACAACAGCCTCCACCTTGCTTGCGATCTCAAATGATCCGCGTTCCGACCTCCACCACTCGACCAGCTCGCTTAATCCCTGTTTGAGGGGAACGGTGGCGCGAAAATCAAGCAAGCGTTCGGCTTTTTCGGTTGATGCGAGGCGGCGCGGCACCGGATTGACCGATCGCTCCGGAGCGAATTCCGGGACAAGGTGACCGTGCCCCATCACCGAAGCCAACGCGGCTGCGAGCTGCGCAAGACTGGTCTCGGTGCCGCTCGCCACGTTAAATACCTGGTCGCTGGCCTTCGACTTCGCACCAAGGATATTGGCGCGGGCAACATCGCGAACGTGAATGAAATCCATCGTCTGTTTGCCGTCACCGAAAATGATCGGGGCTTCGCCCTTTTCAAGACGCTCCATCCAGCGGATCAGAACTTCGGTGTACCGCCCATGGATATCCATGCGATCGCCATAGACGTTGAAATATCTGAAGGCCACGTAATCGAGGCCATGCATATCATTGAACGTGCGGAGCAAACCCTCGTTGAAAGCTTTTGCCGCGCCGTACAGCGTTCGATTGTCGTAAGGATTTTGCCGTTCGATCGTCGGAAACTCCTCGGCCATCCCGTAAACCGAGGCAGAGGACGCTGCGATGACCTTTTCGACATCGTGCTCAACGCACATTTCAAGCAGGTCAAAAGTTGCGTTGACCATGACTTCCATGGCCAGCCGGGGCTCCGCAGCGCAGTGCGTAATGCGCAATGCAGCCTGGTGGAAAACAATGTCCGCCGCTTTCACCAGCGGCCCCATCAGCTTTGCATCGCGGATGTCGCCGTGAACGAGGCGAACCGGTCCGCGCTTCGACGCGCGGTCGAGATTTTCAGGTCGGCCTCGAACCATGTTATCGAGGGCTACGATTTCGAGGCAGCCCTCATCGCAGAGCAAATCCACGATGTGAGAACCGATAAATCCCGATCCCCCGGTCACCAGAACGCGTTTTCCTTTTAAGTTTGCCACAACGCTCTCCTGTTAGCCCGGTTGGTCGAGAAAATCGGCATAATCGGCAATTCCGAAAGGCGACCTATGCGGCCTCGACGGCCAAAACCTTGTCCAGGTTCATGACCACCCTGGAAACCTGTTCCGGCTGCAATTCGGCATAAATCGGAAGCGACAGAAACTGATTGGCCAAGGTCTCGGTGATTGGAAAATTTCCGACGCCATACCCAAGATCTGCATAGGCTTTTTGAAGGTGAACCGGGACGGGATAATGAATTCCCACTCCAACTCCGGCCGCCTGCATGGATTTCAGGACGTCGTCACGCCCATCGATGCCGATTGCATAAACATGGTAGACGTGGCGGCTGTACGAAGGCGGCGTCGGCCGGCGGAACGGATAGTTTTTCATCAGCCGATCATAATGCGACGCAACGGACCGGCGCGCCTCGGTCCACGCTTCGATATAATTCATTTTCACGTTCAAAACGGCGCCCTGGATGCCGTCCATACGATAGTTGTAACCGCGCATGACGTGATTGTATTTGGATTCCTGCCCCCAATCCCGGAGCAGCGAAATACGCCGCGCAAACTCCGGCTGGCTGGTGACAACAGCTCCACCTTCGCCATAGGCACCCAGATTCTTGCCCGGATAAAAACTGAAACAACCGAGGTCTCCGATTGAACCGGCGCGGCGGCCTTTATACTCGGCGCCATGCGCTTGCGCTGCGTCCTCAATCACGACGAGGCCGTGACGACGCGCCACTTCCATAATGGGATCCATGTCGGCCATCAGACCGTGCAAATGCACTGGCAGAATCGCTTTGGTTCGGGGCGTGATCGCAGCTTCGATCAGGCTGGGGTTCATCGTCCACGTAACAGGGTCGACGTCGATGAAAACCGGCTTGGCGCCGCTATAGAGGATGGCTGCTGTCGTCGCGACGAATGTGAGCGAAACCGTAATCACCTCGTCGCCCGGCCCGACGCCTGCAGCGAGAAGGGCCAGATGCAAGGCCGACGTGCCGCTGTTGACCGCGAGACAGCGCTCGGAGCTGCAATAGGACGCGAAGCGCTCCTCAAATGCAGCGACTTCCGGTCCCTGCACGAACTGGGTGCTATCGATGGCGCGCAACACCGCCGCATCGATCTCGGGTTTAATCTGCTGATATTGTGCTTTCAGATCAAGAAAGGGAATCAATGGCCTGATCCTGTCTAGGAACCCGAAATGGGCTGCGGGATTAAATTATTTAATTTCAACCAAAATTAAATCATAAAACAAAAATAAACAAACGAAATAAATCAAGAGGCCGCAGAAGCAGGAGAATTTGGATAATTCAGTTAATCGGGCCCGCCCAGCTCTACCGTTCAGCCTTCAAAATACTCAGAGCCGTTTCCACCACCTGATTATCCATCGTGCGGGCCGGAACCCCGGCCACCACCGTGTGCGGGGGAACGTCCCGCGTCACGACAGCGCCTGCTCCGACCGTCGCCCCCTCACCGATCGTGATCCCGCATAAAATCGTCGCGTTCGAGCCGATCGATGCCCTGAAGCCGACGTGCGTCGCCTCGACCGACCAATCCTGCGGCCCTTGAGGACTTCCATCTTCCGTGGTCGCCCTCGGAAACTTGTCGTTCGTAAACATGACGCCGTGTCCGATGAAAACTTCATCCTCGACCGTCACCCCTTCGCATATGAACGTATGCGAGGAGATTTTGCATCGCGCTCCGATTTTCACTCCACACTGGATCTCGACAAACGTTCCGATCCGGGTTTCGTCGCCGACGACGCAGCCATAGAGGTTCACCAAATCCGGATGGAATATCCGGACATCACGACCAAGCTGCACGTCTTTTGAAATCGGCATTCAATTTCTCCCGTACCTCATCCTGGCTGCGGCCGACCTGATGCCGCGAACAACCGTGCTGCTGATCAACTGATAGAATCACGCTTTACCTGGCCGGCGAACTTGATAACCGGCGCATCAAAAAACCCATTCGTCGCCTGCTGTAATTTGAGCAGCAACGGATGATTTGTGACGACCAATCCTAGCAGCCAAAGCATCGCCGAGGATCCGCAAGCAAGGGCCAGCCCAAGTGCAGAACTCAGCATGTCATATTCAACCATAGCCGCGAAAAGAAGCAATGTGATTGATGTCAGAATTGTCACGATGACACTCTTGAAAGTCGCCAGAACAATATCGCGTAGTTCTATGTCGAGACGCCGACTTACAAAATAGATCGCCACAGCGGCCTGGAAAGGAAGCGTCAACATTGCCGAAGCTGCAACCGCCTGCACGCTAAAGAATGACGCCGCAAGAATGATCAACAAGGATGGCGGAAGAGAAATCAATGAAGATACCAACGCGTCTCGCACGCTGCCTGCAGCGACCAGAACGGGGTATGTGAGGCAAGCCACGAACAGCGACAAGTAAGCCACACACATCATCCGCACCAACGGCACAATTTCCAGCCAGGTCGGGCCTAGCCAGATCAGAATGATCGGCTGAGACATGATTGCGACGAATGCAAAAAACGGCCAATGCACCGCAGTGAGCAGCGTGATGGCATCGAGATAGATGCGCTTGAGATTTCCGCCAGCTTTGGTTTGTGAAAAAATTGCGGGCATAATGACAGGCGCCAAAACCTGACCGATCAACTTGTCGAAAACCTGCGTCACACCGATCGCCCGGCTGTAGAAACCGACTGCCGCGAAATCCAGGATACGGGCGAGAAAGATTTGCGGCGCCAGATTATAGAAGACATTGATGACGCTGATGCCACCCGAATAAAGGCCGAACCTGACCACGTCTTTATATTCCGCCAGCGAAGGCCAAAAAATTCCCCGCTCTTTCCAGGAAGCCACAAGCAAGACCGCAAGGATCAGATTTCCTGCAACCGCGCCCCAGATCGGAGCCATGAAGCTATAATGTAGCAACGCCATTCCCACCGACACGGCCACCGAAACAAAATTGGATGCAAGACTGCAAAGTGCCAGTTTTCCAAATTGCAGGTCGCGTCGGAACAACGCCGACACCGTGACAGTAAAGGGGGACAAAACGAAATTCAGAGTTGAGACCGCAATCCCCAACCTCAAGCCATCCTGGTGGAAAAACCAGACCAATGCGTCGCGACAAGCAAAAAGCGCCAATCCGATTGCGACCGAGATGCAGAAAGTAACTGTGAACGCCGTTCTGATGCTTTTTACCGACAGCGACGTTTTCTGAATGAGATAATTTGCTCCGCCGAACTCCTGAAAAGACGCGGTGATCACTGCGATAATCGCATTGATCACCGCATAAATACCGAATTCGCTCGGCGTCAGCAGACGGGAAAGAACCGCCGTCGAAGCAACGAACAGAAGCAAGCCGCCATAGCGTTCAACCGCCGAGAAAAAGATCGAACGATGAATGGAGCTCATGGCAAGGCGGCACCGTCAAAAACCCATGATTGGAGGGGTTTCACGAAGCCTTCTCCCGAATCCGGAGGGGTTGACCGAGACGAACAGGACGCCCCTGCTCTGCGATAGACCGGGACGCAGCCTCCAGAATTTCAACGACCCGCAAACCCGACGCTCCGCTTGAAATAGGCAACGTGCCATTGCGCAGGCAATCGACGAAATGCTCGACCTCGGTCTGCAACGCTTCCTTCGCAGAAATATGGGGAGCCCACATGTCGCCGGCTCGATAGCCGATCCGAAGCTGATGGGCTTTTTCGGCTGATCCGTTCAGCGTGATTCCCTTGTCGTAGACCTTGATCTTTTCGGTCGGCTCGACATCGTCGTAAACGATCATTTTTTTGCTGCCGCCGATAAACGTCTGCCGGACCTTGATCGGGGAAAGCCAGTTAACGCTGACATGAGCCACACAACTGCTTTGGAAAAAAAGCGTGATATGAGCCATGTTTTCGGGCGAGCCTGCAACGTGGCTGGAGCCGGTTGCCGACACCGCGACCGGCTCTTCGTTCATAATGTACTGAATGATGGATATGTCGTGAACCGCGAGGTCCCAGATCACATTAACGTCGCTCTGGAAAAGTCCGAGGCTGGAACGAATGCTATCGTAGTAATAAATGTCTCCGAGCGCGCCCTCACGAAGAAGTTCGCGTATTTTCTGAACTGCTGGAGTGTACAGGAACGTATGATCGACCATCAGTGTCAGATTTCGGCGATCTGCCTCATCCATCAAACGCCGCACCTGGTCTGAAGTCGGGGCCAGAGGCTTCTCGACGAACACGTGCTTGCCGGCCTTCAAGGCAGACAGCGCAAGATCAAAATGGGTATGAACCGGCGTGGCAATCGCCACCGCGTCGATTTTTGGATCGCGCAGAAGATCCTGAAAATCGGACGTCGTGTTTATGGTGGGATGAGATCGCTTGCTTGCTGCAAGCTTTGCAGGATCGAGATCGCTCACGCCGATGACACGCGACGATTCATTGTTCGCAAAATTGCGGACCAGGTTCGGCCCCCAGTATCCGTAACCCACAACACCAATTCCGATTTGCCCGCTATGCATAAAACACCTTTAAAAAAAAGAATTCCAATAAGCCGGTCTTCCAATGTCCGTGACAGCGTCAGATTTTGAAGCTGCCGTTCAGGTCCGCGCAGGCATGTCCTGCCAAATCCCACGTGTATCGATAACATCGAGATGCCTTCGTTCAGCAAGCGGGACCATTTTGAATTCGTCATGGTCGACAAGCAGAACGGCGATCTCACAGCTTTTCAAAGCATCGTCGATGCTCAGAAACTCCGATCCATATTTTTCAAATTCAATCGGCAGCTTTCGGAGATTCGGCTCAACCACTTTGATGCGTGAGCCATACTTGGCAGCCAGATGAAGCGCGACGTCCATTGCAGGGCTTTCCCTGAGGTCGTCGATGTTCGCCTTGAAGGTCAATCCGCAGCACGCAACGTTCGCATACGGATGATCTTCGATCAGCCTCTCCGCGTGTGCGACCACGGAAGATGTTTTGGAATTATTGACCTCGCGACTCGTCCGCATGACGCGCGCCAGATCCGGCGCTGAATTGATGATGAACCAAGGGTCGATCGCAATACAGTGTCCACCCACGCCCGGGCCCGGCCGCAATACATTGACGCGAGGATGGCGATTGGCGAGATCGATCACCTCCCACACATTGATATCGAAACGATCGCAGATCAGCGAAAGCTCGTTGGCGAATGCGATGTTGGTGTCGCGGAATGCATTTTCCGTGAGTTTCACCAATTCCGCAGCACGGGCGGTTGTCGGCACGCAAGCACCGCGCACGAACATCTTGTAGAAGCGCTGGGCACGCCGCGTACACCAGGGTGTTATCCCGCCAATACAACGGTCGTTGTTGACAAGCTCCGTGAGAATCCGCCCGGCAGCACCCGCTCCGGACAATAAGCAACGGAAACGCCGGCCACGCCTTCTTTTTCATTCCCTCCGACATCCAGATCGGGGCGCCGCGCTATGATCGCTTTTGCGATCGCTTCAGTCGTCCCTATCGGCGATGTCGACTCGAGGATAACGAGGTTTCCAGGAACAAGCACGTCGACGATGCTCTCGACAGCCGCGTTGACGCTCCGTAGATCTGGTTTGTTCAACTCGTCGATCGGCGTCGGGACGGCGATAATAAACACGTCCGCAGGCTCGGGCTTCGTCGACGTGGTCAGAGATCCGGTTGAGACGACCTTCTGAACCAGACCATCCAGGTCCGGTTCGGAAATATGAATTGCGCCAGATGCAACCGTGCTGACGATATCTTTATTGGTATCGACTCCCAGGACTTGCAGGCCTCGGCTGGCGATCAGGGCTGCGGTCGGCAGACCGATATATCCAAGACCTATGACTGCGACTTTTTGAAATTCAGGCATCGAGGAGGACCTTCACAATTCGTTCGCTGGCTCGCCCATCCCCGAAGGGATTGTGCGAGCGGGACATTGCCGAGTAGCATTCATCGTCATCGAGCAGACGAAACGTCTCCTCGACGATCCTTGCGGTGTTGGCCCCGACAAGACGAGCCGTTCCGGCCTCGACGCCCTCCGGCCGCTCCGTGGTGTCTCGCATGACGAGAACAGGTTTTCCGAACGTCGGAGCTTCTTCCTGTACGCCGCCTGAGTCCGTCAGCACGAGATAAGCCAGTGAGAGGAGACCGACGAAATCGGTATATCCCTGGGGCGAAATCAGTACGACGCGAGGGTGGTTCGCCAAACGCTCCGCAAAGACATCGTGAACATTGGGGTTCGGATGAACCGGCAGCACGATGGCTACATCCTCCCGGCGAAGAATTGTTAGCAACGCTTCGACGATATTGAGAACGCCTTCGCCGAAATTCTCCCGGCGGTGGCACGTCACCAGTATGATGCGGCGATTTCCATGATGCTGCTTGATGCTATCCCAACGCGACGCAAGGCTCGGATCCGCATCGACAATTCCCTTGGCTGTGATGAGAGCGTCGACCACCGTGTTGCCGGTCACATAAATCCGGTCCTTGGGCACGTTCTCCGCCTGCAATGCCTTCGAGGCGCGCTCCGTGGGAGCAAAATGCTGGTCGGCGATCGAGCCAACGATCTTCCGATTTACCTCTTCGGGCCAGGGCGCATAGATATCGCCGCTCCTCAGACCGGCTTCGACATGCGACACCGGAATCTTCCTGTAGTAGGACGCAAGCGCCCCGATCATGGCAGTCGTCGTGTCTCCCTGAACGATAACTCGGCTCGGTTGAACGTGGTCCAGCACTTCACCGATATTGTCGAGCAGCCGTGCGCTCAGCCGATCGAGCGTCTGGTTTGCCGTCATGATATTGAGGTCGAATTCGGGAACGATATTCGCCAGTTCGAGAACCTGATCGAGCAACGCGCGATGTTGCGCCGTAGCGCACACCGTGACCGACGCCTGCTTCTCTTTCAGCAAATTGATGACTGGAAAAAGCTTGATGGCTTCCGGACGCGTTCCCAAAAGAACCAGAAAATTCTTCTGCACGCGTTACCTCCCGGTCCGGCTTGAAGTCGGGACGGCCGGCGCCTTTTCCTGCCCTGGCGGCAGCGGGAAGATTTTGCTGAACAACCGCTTGAGCCAGGATTCCGGCGAAGAGTGTGTTGGTCTTCGCGTATCGCCACCACATTCGTGTCGGCTCCTGATAAACCCGGTACAGCCATTCAAGTCCGAGCTTCTGCAACTGAAGAGGCGCCCGCTTGATCTGTCCGGCAAGAATATCGAATGAGCCGCCGACACCCATAATGAATGGGACATTCAGTTCGTCTCGATGCGCCGCAAGGAAACGCTCCTTGCGAGGGGTCGGCATGCCGATAAACAGGCAATCAGCTCCGCTGTTCTTGATGCGGTCGACGATTTCGGCCTCCTCGCCCGCAGAAAAATAGCCGTCTTGCATCCCGGCGAATTCAAGTCGTGGATGGTTTTCGCGAACACACGCGGCCGCTTGTTTCAGTGTTGCGGCCGTCGCGCCGAGAAAATATGGCTTGAAACCGTCCTGCTCACAGACCGCCAGGAGTTCGTTCAGCAAATCCACGCCCGTGACACGACCGTTGACAGGCAGACCAACACATCGCGCGCCCCAGACAATTCCCATTCCGTCAATGCTGACGACATCGCTGTTGGCCACATCCGACGCAAGAACCGGATCTCGCCGCATGTTGACGAATTTTGCGACATTGAGAGCAACATGCTGCAACCGTTTCCTGCTTCGCATGGCTTCGCGCGCCAGCTCGACTGTCTCGGCCATTGTCAGGATATCGATGGGGCATCCCAGAAAGCTTTCGCGCATCTTCACCCCGACAAAAATGAATAAAAAAAATCGACCGCAGCGACTGCGCAGGCCGGCAACACGCCGCTTGCCCGCATTTAAATTTAATATTATATTATACGATATTTTATTTAATTACAAGAAACAGTGTATTATTATTAATGCGCTTGGCGGATTTAACCACACAGACAGAAAAACGAAAAATCGCGGATTTGCGGCGGGTTTTGCCCATTCATTCCATTAAAACGAAGTCAAGCTATCGACAATAAACAAAACAAAACACCCTCGCTCGAAAATAAATAAAGCCGGAAATTAAATATCACATGATATCGATTATTATTCCTCATCTCAGCCAGCCAGATGGTTTGGAGGCCTGCCTTTCCAGCCTCGATGCCCAAACTCTCGATCCCGATCTGTTCGAGATTATCGTTGTCGATAACGGATCCCCGGTTTCTCCTGCGGAAATCGTCGCGCGCCACAGGAACGCGCGCCTCCTCACGGAATCTCAAGCCGGCCCCGGCCCTGCCCGTAACACGGGAGCGCGATCAGCCGCCGGCGACGTGTTTGCGTTTATCGATGCGGATTGCCGCGCCCATCCGAATTGGTTGCGCAATGCCATGCAGGCCTTGCACTCATCGCCAGCCAAAACCATTCTGGGAGGCGATGTCCGCATATGGCGAAGCGACAAGGACGATATGACGTCAATTGAAGCCTACGAAAGCGTCTTCGCCTACCGCTTCAAATTATACATCGAGCAACATGGCTTCTCCGGTACGGGAAACCTGATGATGTACCGTAAGGATTTTGAGGCTGTCGGCCCTTTTGCCGGTATCGATATCGCGGAAGACATGGAATGGGGACAACGCGCCTGCGCGGCCGGTTTCCAATTTCGTTATGTGCCGGACATGATTGTCTATCACCCTGCCCGCCGCTCGCTGCAGGAACTCTATTTGAAATGGGATCGGCAAATACAGCATTATCTGAATATGGCTCGAGGACAGCCGGCATGGCGATTCCGCTGGATCACGCGCGCTTTGTTTATCCTGGGTTCGCCGCTCGTCGACTCGGCGACGATTGTTAACAGCGACCGGATCCAGGGCTTGTCAGCGCGTTTGAAAGCTTTCAACGTGCTCTGCGCAATCCGTGCACATCGCGCATTCAAGATGCTGAGTTTGCTGCACGGAGAACAATCAGTCGTATGGAACCGCGATACGGGTGTCTAACCTTGGACGTCTTTTGTCGTGGTTGCATCTCCGGACGGCCCTAAGGCAGCGCTGAAGGCGGGATGGTGAGTAAGTTGCCGTAGATCTGTGCGGCGGCCAAATGACCAAAGTATCCAGCCAAGTTCATAGCTTCTGCATTCCATCCGAAGCTCAATGTCGGACGAATCGATCATCGCGGCCGAACGCCCCAGATATGCGTTACACACGGCGCGGAGCACACGCTTTTTCTTCGTGTGCAGCTCTCCCTTTCTTATCTGCGAACGGATGCTGAGCTGCCGGTCGGAAACAAGCATCGATCGGCCTAACTGGTTTTCGCCCAGAACCCATTTGAAGCCCTTTATCAGCGCAGGCCTTGCTTCCTGCACATCATGACGCTCTGCATATTCCAGAAACGCCGGCGCCATTCCGTATTGATGAACCGAATAAACCTCATAAAAATCGAGAACGCGCCCGCTCTGCGCATCGAAGAACCAGGGCCACTCACCCTGCGGCCCCTGCAAAGCGACCAATTTACGCGTACACGTGTTCGCCATGGCAATTGCGGAAGCGTTGCCGGTCAGCTCGCCGTAAGCGTAACAAGCGATGGTCAAATAGGTCTGGGTGGCAAACGAAGCAAATCTGCGCCGAAATCCGCAACGGAGCATTAAAGAAAAGACCCAACTCGCTGTGATATCTTTCGATCAAAAACTCAAACAGCGGATCGGCAAATCGCAACCACTCTCTGCGCCCTGCTTTTGCCTGGGCCACGATGCCGGTCAATAGCATGCCGATATCTTGCGCGCGGAACGCCTGCCAGTTCTTTTTCTCGGAGAGCAAGGCGCTCAAATCACGCGCCGACCTCCTCTGGAATCTCCAGTTCGAGCTCCGCTGCAGCCCATAGCGCCATGCCGTATGCATATTTCGCGACCGGAAGTCGCGCCAATTGAAGTACGTTCCGGGAAAAATTGCTGACACATCGATGTTCGCCGGAACTTCATCGACGCGCGACATTCCAAGCAGGACGTTCAAAGTATAAAATACGTCGCTCTGCGGTAGCAATTCATTCGGAGGGTCGCGTCCGTCCAGATGATAGATATGGGACCAGCGCCCATGCTCGGGAAGCCAGCACCGTTGCAATCCACTCAAGGTGTAATTGATCAGCGGCGAATTAAGCGGCGATTTAGCGGTGCCGCGGCCTGCCGTGCTCAATTCACCGATAGGAGGGCTGATATTCATCAAAGTCCCGTTATAAGCCGAATGAAACTATCAATATTCGCGTATGCTTTCGTCCAGCCCGCGGAGCAGCGGATAGAGGAAATATGAAATGACGCTTCGGCGCCCGACTTTCATTTCAGCGGTCACAGCCATTCCCGGAATAAGCTGAGCGCGTTCGGGTTGAAGCCTTAATTTGGCGTCCACAACATCGACGAGCACCCGATAGTAAGGAGCCGGCATCCGGCGACCGTTCTCGCCCTTGCTATCCGGCGCAAATGTATCCTGACTGACGACGCGGACCGCGCCTGTCGCGGTACCAAATTTTTGGAATGGAAAAGCCTCGAATTTGATTCGAACCGGCTGGCCCACGGTGATCTGGCCGATGTCCTTGCCTTCCACATTTATCTCCGCCTGCAATGGCACATCCCGAGGGACGAGCACGAAAAGCGTTTCCGCCTCACGAACCACGGAGCCGACCGTGCGGTTGGCAATTTCGAGTACGATCGCATCGGCGGGGGCGGACAACACGATCAATTGCCGCCGCAGTTCGACCTTTTTCAGATCTTCCGCGGCACTGTTTCGCTTCGCCAATGTCTCGACAAGATCCTGGTAAGCCGTTCGGCGGAATTCCTCGATAAAGACCTGCTGATCGGCGCGGGCTTTCTCAACGCGATGCTCAAAGTCCGCCTGGTTGCCGCGAATACGGGAAAGATTGCTCTCGACATCGAGGCGGGCGTCGCGGGACAGCAGGAAATTCAGTTTTGAGCCGACCTCTTTGTCCATCAAGGTGCTTCGCATGGTCTCGATCGACTTCATCGTGTCGAGCCGCTGGATCAGTACGGCTTCTTCATTCTGGCCGGTTTTCAAATTGGCGCTTGCGCTCGCAATTTGCGCATCAAAGTTACGAATCTGAGCCTCATTGAAGTTTCGTCGCTGAACGAACAGCTTCCCCTGAAGAACCTCGTCGGGATTGGACGAGTCTGCCGCAACGAAATCATACCCGTCGAGTTCAGCTTTGAGACGGTTGATTGCCGCATCAAATGCTGCCACTCGCGTTCTGAGCTGATCGAGATCCGCCTGTGAAAACGTAGGATCGAGCGTAGCCAGAATATCGCCCCGGCTGACTCTGTCTCCCGCCTTGACGTGAATTTCACGGATGACAGATGTCTCAAGCGGTTGAACCACCAGATTTGGCCGAGTGGTGATCAACTTCCCCTGGGCGGTTACGATCATGTCAACGTGCGAGAAGGATGCCCACCCCACCGACACCAGGATAAGAGCTACAACGGCATAAAGCGTCAGCCGCGCAATCCGTGGCGGCGTGCGCTCCTCGACTTCGATCGCGTCGGACTGGAATTCAGCAATGATGGCCGGCTTTGAAGGCTTTAGGGGCGTTGAAATCCGAAAAAACGGCCTCCGACGCCGCTCGGAATTTTTCGGCGGTGGCGTTGCCGCGGCTTTCGGATCGACCGGACCATTGTCGGCGGTTTTCATGCGACCTGCTTCATCTGTTGATTCCAAAGATGCCGGTAGATCGTACATTTCGACAGCAGACGGTCGTGGCGGTCGATGTCTACGATCTGACCACGGTCGATAACAAGGATCGCGTTCGAATCGGCGAGCATCGAGAGCCTATGCGAAACAATGATGACGGTGCGCCCTTCAGCGATGCGCCGCAGATTGCGCCGAATGATCATCTCGCTTTCGGAATCCAGAGCGCTGGTGGCCTCATCGAGAATAAGGATCCGGGGATTGACGATCAAAGCTCGCGCGATCGCAAGTCTCTGCTTCTGGCCGCCGGATAAATTTGAAGCATCTTCCTCCAGCATCGTGTCGAAGCCACGCGGCAGGCGTTCGATGAATTCATCCGCGCCCGCCAGCTGAGCTGCTTGAACAACCTCGGCAAATGTTGCATCGCGCTTCACGCAGGCGATGTTCTCACGCACGGTTCCGCGAAAAAGAAAATTGTCCTGAAGAACAAGGCCGAGATTGCGGCGCAAATGAACGAGGTCGAGTTCTCTCGCATCATAACCATCGATGCGCAGCAGCCCTTGCTGGATCGGATACAGTCCCGAAATCAGACGCGTGAGCGTTGTCTTGCCAGAGCCGCTACGGCCAACAATTCCAAATATCGTTCCGGGTTCGATCTTGAATGAAACGTTGTCCAGCGCCGGTGCGCCTTCGGGACCATATCGGAACGAGACATTCTCGAATTCGATGCGCCCCGCAAGCTCGGGACGCAAGCCGTCGCGGTTTCCTTCCCGCTCAGGCTTCTGATTCATGACCTCACCGAGCATTTTAACCGCGAGTGCGACTTCTTGGTATTCGTGGACCATGGTCACCATCTGGACCAATGGGCCGGAAACCCGTCCGGCCAGCATATTGAATGCCACCAGTGCGCCGATGGTCATTTCGCCGCTGAAAACGTCGAGCGCGCCGAGCGAGATAATTCCCAGCGTCATCAATTTTTCAAGAAAGCCCGTGACGGATTGGGCGCCAGCGGATATTTTTTCAACTCCGAAACGCATGCTGACCGATTGCGCGCAGCGATCATCCCACACCCTGCCCTGCAAAGGCTCCATGGCTAGCGCCTTGACGGTTCGCATGCCATGGACCGTTTCGACGAGAAGAGCCTGACGTGCGCCTTCGGCCTGATACAGATCGAAAAGCCGGCGCCTGAACGGGCCCATCAAAAGCGTGACGACCACGCCGCTCATCGCAGTAAACGCAAGCACCAGACAGGTGAGCTTGATGCTGTAAAGCGCAAGGACCGGAATAAATACAAAAAGCGACAGCGTATCCAGCATCGTTATAAACAAGCGGCCCGTCAAAAACTCGCGGATACGCGCGGCCTGTTGCATGTGTTTGACGAGAACACCTGCCGAAATATGTTCGAAGAAAGTGATTGGAAGGCCAAGGAGATGACCGAATGTCTTTGTGGCAACCCGAATGTCGACCTTGTTGGTCGCGTAAAGCATCAGATAACGCCGCAGAAAACTGAAAATGGAATCGAACAGAAGCGCTGCCGAGGCGCCGGCCGCAAGAACATAGAGCGTGGTAAAGCTTTCGTGGACAAGAACCTTGTCGATCACAAGCTGAAAAAAGATCGGTGTGGCCAGACCCAACGCGTAAAGAAGAATTGCCGCGATAGCGACATCCACGAACAAGCGCCACTCGCGAAGCAATTCCGGAATAAACCACCGAAAACCGAATGACTGTCCCGGAGCCAGACTGCGCCGCATTGCGCTTAATGAGGATGACCTCGCCGAGCCAATTGCTGCAAAATCGTTCTTTTTCGACGATCAAGACTTCGTCTTGCCGGGCCGCTAGCGGATCGATGATATTGACAGCCTCTTCGCCGCTCGGACCGGTGCTTGCCCCCGTAACGATGATCCAATTTCCGTTCGCAAGACGGACCAACGCGGGATAGGCTTCTCCTAATTGAAACAAATTATCCCACTCGAGGTGGCTCGCACGCGCGCGCAACCCCGCCTCCTTCGCCATGCGAAGCAACAAGGTTTGCGTGATCGTGTTACTGCCGACCGCATAAGTATGTCTTAGACGATCGACCGGCAGGTCGACGCCATGGTTCGCTGCAATAATGGCAAGGCACGCGAGCGCGGTCTGAGTTTCCGAGGAAGGAAGCTCGCGCGCGTCGGCAGCCGGCGCGTCGGCAGAATTGGTGTTCAATTCCGAGTCAGCGGAAATTTGTTGAGACATTAGGAGACCGTGGACTATTCGGGATGGATGACGCCGGCCGCTCGGTGTTCAGGCTTACCGCCGGTAAGTTCCCGGGCGCTTTCGGCTGATTGCGCTTAACGACCCCCGCATCGACGAGCCCCTGAAGTGCGCTTTGCATCACCTCGACCGAGTTCGCAAAAGCTTCCACCGAGAAAATCAATCTTTGGCGAAAAACCTTTTTGGGCAGGTTGTTGGCATCCTTCTCGGTCGGAGAGAGACTCACCAGATCAACGCGTACGATCGCGCCGCCGACGGTAATCTCATCAATTCCATCAGTATAAATCTCGGCGTGCATTGGAAACGCTCCTGTATTGCTGCGCTCCCGAAATGGGGCATCAGCTTCTTAAACCGCGCGAATGATGGACTTCCGCAGACCTCGATTTCGAAAGCTCCTGCGGCTGCTCACGGCGGAGCCAAATCAAACGCAACCAACGTGCATTTAAATCTAACTCCATATTAATTTGGAGGTCAATTAAATGATTTAAAATTAAATTCGGATGGTAAAGACTCGCACCACTGGCATTTCTTGCGGCAGCAACCGCGAGCAGCGCAAGGCTTCTAGTTTGTTCAGGCTGCGCCGACCATGTCGATCAAGTAGCGGCCGTACCCGCTTTTTTCCAACGACTTTGCTAAATCCATGACCTGCTCGCGACCGATAAATCCAAGCCGAAAGGCTATCTCCTCGAGACAAGCCACTTTCATTCCCTGCCGGGTTTCCAGCGTTTGAACAAAACTCGCCGCGTCGATCAACGACTCGAAGGTCCCGGTATCGAGCCAGGCAAAGCCGCGCCCCATTCTTTCGACGCGAAGAGTTCCGGCCGAGAGATAGCGGGTCTGCAAATCGGTGATTTCGAGCTCGCCTCTTGCCGACGGTTTGACCTCCGACGCATAGCGGGCCACGTTGTTGTCAAAAAAGTACAGACCGGTGACCGCCCAGTTCGAGCGAGGATGTGAAGGTTTCTCGTCAATGCTTAGCGGCTGTTCGTTTTCGTCGAAAGTCACCACGCCGTATCGCTCGGGATCCCGGACGTGGTAGGCGAAAACAGTTGCGCCCGTCTCGCGCGCGGCCGCTTTGGCGAGAAGCTCCGGCAATCCGTGGCCGAAAAAAATATTGTCGCCAAGAACCATCGCAACGCGGTCGCGCCCGATGAAATCGGCCCCGATAATAAACGCTTCCGCAAGTCCCGCTGGTTTAGGCTGCTCGGCATAGCTCAGGCGAACGCCCCATTGGCTGCCATCACCAAGCAGTCTTTCGAACTGGCAACGGTCCGTCGGGGTGGTGATAATCAGGATATCGCGAATCCCAGCCAGCATCAGAGTTGAAAGCGGATAATAGATCATCGGCTTATCGTAGATCGGCAACAGCTGTTTGCTGATGCCGCGCGTGATGGGATAAAGCCGTGTTCCACTGCCTCCGGCAAGCACGATGCCCTTCAACATGCGGGGGCCTCCTCCGGAGCCAGCATGTGATCAAGGCATGCTTCAAGTGACGACTGCCAAGGCGGAAGTTTTACGCCAAAAGCCCTTCCCGCTTTGGATAAATCCAGGCACGAATTTTTCGGCCGACGGGCGGGCGTTGGGAACTCAGCCGTCGGAATAGCATGCAGTTCCGGAGCTTTAAGGCCACGACGCCTCAGGCTTGCAAAGATAGCGCCCGCGAACTCGTACCAACTTGCTTCGCCCTCACCCGCGAGATGATAAACCCCCGCAACATCGCGATTGTTGACGGACTCCATCTGGCCCGCGATTGTCAGAATAGCTTCGGCAAGATCGAGAGCCGAGGTTGGCATTCCGCGCTGGTCGTCAACAACCCTCACAATGGATTGTGACGCGGATAAACGCTGCATTGTTCGGACGAAATTGTGTCCGTACGGACTATAAACCCACGCGGTTCTGATAATGACCGCACCGGGACAAGCCCCGCGCACCGCGACTTCGCCCGCGAGCTTCGACGAACCGTAAATATTGATTGGAGCTGTGCGATCGTCCTCGCGATACGGCGAGTCCTTAAGACCGTCGAAAACATAATCGGTCGAAACATGGATCAACGGAATATCCCGCCGCTGGGCCAACTCGGCGATGGTCGCAGCGGCGTGGCAATTCACGGCGAAGGCGCGCTCGGATTCCGTCTCGGCACGATCAACCGCCGTATAGGCTGCAGCATTGATGATCACCGCCGGTTCAAGCGCGGCGATCGCTGCACCAATATTTGCCCCATCTTCCAGGTCGAGTTCTGGCCGGCCCAAATGCATGATCGGCACGTTGTTCTCGATAGCACGATCGCGAAGACAACGTGCGAGCTGCCCGCTTTTACCCACGACAAGGATCGGCTTTTGCTTCATTTGCCGTCTCAATGCTGCATTTCGGGAAGTCCAAGCCGGGTCCCGGCATAAACTTTAGCGCGCGGCGCCTCCCACCATGCCCGGCTTTCGAGATACCACTGCACCGTGTCGGCTATTCCCTCTTCAAACGTCTTGCTTGGCGTCCATCCAAGCTCGCGACGTGCTTTCGACGCGTCGATTGCATAGCGCAGATCATGACCAGGCCTGTCTTTCACAAACGTGATGAGCGATCGCATTTTTGTGCGGCTTGGTAGCGTCCGATCCAGAACATCACAAATGAGCTCGACGACATCTAGATTGCTGCGCTCGCTATTTCCGCCGAAATTGTATTTCTCGCCCGGCTGTCCCCTGGTCAGCAGACTTACAAGCCCCTCGGCATGATCATCGACATAAAGCCAGTCGCGCACATTGGACCCGCTTCCATAAACCGGCAACGGCTTGCCCTCGATCGCGTTCAGAATGATCAGCGGGATGAGTTTTTCGGGAAATTGAAACGGTCCATAATTATTGGAGCAATTGGAAATGATGACAGGCAGGCCATAGGTTTTGAACCATGCGCGCGCAAGATGATCGGAAGCCGCCTTGCTGGCAGAATAAGGAGAACTCGGCCGATATGGGGTGTCCTCGCAAAACAGACCTTCCTCACCGAGTGAACCATAGACTTCGTCGGTCGAAACATGGACGAAGCGGAATCGAGCGCGCTTCTCCGCAGTCAGCCGCTCGTAATATTTACGTGCCGCTTCGAGCATTGTGTACGTGCCGACGATGTTTGTATCGATGAAGGCCGCCGGGCCCGTGATCGAACGATCGACATGGCTTTCTGCAGCAAGATGGATGGTCGCGTCCGGCGCATACCTCGCGAACACGCCGTCGACGCCGGCACGGTCACAGATGTCGATCTGCTCGAACGCATACGCGGAATTGTCGGAAATTGAATTCAGGGAGTGAAGATTCGCCGCATATGTAAGCTTGTCGACGTTGATCACTTCGGCGCGGTGGACCTGGACAAGCCGTCTGCATACGGCCGAACCGATAAAACCCGCACCTCCTGTTACCAACACGCGCATCGAACTGATCTCCGTCGCTATGCGAATACAGGGTTGAGGTCGGACAAACTGGGCAACCCGCGATCTTTGTCCGATAGGGTCACGTTGGCTGACGCAAATGGCCAAGCGATGCCGAGACGAGGATCGGCCCAGTTGATGCCACCGTCGTGTGCCGCCGAATAAACCTGGTCGACCTTGTAAAAAACGACGGTGTGCGGTTCGAGCGTGCAAAAGCCGTGCGCAAAGCCAGCCGGAACGAGAAGCTGTTCATTGCTGTCGGCTCGCAACTCGATTGCGATATGCTTGCCGAAACTCGGTGACGAGCGGCGCAGATCGACGGCAACGTCGAAAATGCTTCCCTGCAGAACACGGACCAGCTTTGTCTGAGCGAATGGCGGCCGCTGAAAATGAAGACCACGGAGCGTTCCCGGCCGCTCGGAGAGTGACTGGTTGTCCTGGCAAAAATCGTAATCAAGCCCATGCGCTGCAAAATCACCGCGCTGAAACGTTTCGCAGAAATATCCTCGCGCGTCTGAAATTCGTGGTGTCTTGATGAGTTTGACATCGGGAATAGTCAGAGCGCGTATGTCGAGCGCCATTCCGGCCCCACTCTTCTTCGCTAAATCATCTGCGCGCGCGGGGGCGACGCGGAAGGAGTCTTCGATCGGCAAACCCATCGCAATCTCCGTCCGTTCACCCGGACGATCGCGCCGGATCGCCCCATCAGCACAGATTTTAAAAGCCAAATTAAATATATTAATCTACCTAAAGGGCAAGCCCGAATACGAAAAAAAGCCGCGCCAAAAAGCTCACTTCAGACTCGCCTACCTCAAAATAACCCTTATTTCACAGAGCCTTCACTCAACAATCCCGTGCCGTCAACCACCATGTTGAATTCATCTTAATTTTAAACCATTCGCATTTAATTTTCGCAACTACTTTCTTTATTTGCTACACTAGTATTAAATGTAAATAATTCGCTACCGGTGCGAATGATGACACGCGACCTCGTCAAGAGCGCGTCAAGACAGCGCCTGCCGGTACATCAAACAATTCCGCAATTCGCAGAGCGCAAGTGGGCCAACCGATGCTTCAGAGCAATATGCTGCAAAGTGAAAGAGCGCGCGCGTTGCTCGATCGGGTCATCCCGCAGGATCAGGACGAAGGTGGCGGACTTGGCGATCTCATCAACTTCGTTCTTGGATTTTTGCGGCGCCAATATTCAGTCATCTTGTTCGCCACCGCTCTCGCGGTAACCGTGAGCGCAATTTACCTGAAGGTCACGCCGCCAACTTATACGGGACAGGTCAAGGTTCTATTCGGCAATCCGAAAGCTCAGTTCGTTCAGCAGCAGTCTGTGCTTGCTGAGGCTCCCATAGATCTGGCGCAACTTGAAACGCAACTTCAAATTCTGAAGTCGAATGCCATTGCGGTGGCTGTCATCAACCAGCTCAAACTCGCAGACGATCCCGATTTTAGAAGCCCGCGGCCCTTCCTGGGTTCTTTCTGGCGTGGTCTTCGCGGATGGTTCGCCACGCAGCCGCCGGTACAAAACCAGCAGAGCGATCAGCAGGAAGCTCCTTCGGATGGTCTTGTCGCGGAATTTGAAGACCGTTTGTCGGCGATCCGTATCGGCTACAGCAATGTGATCGAAATCAGCTTTAATTCCAGCAGGCCGGAGCGGGCAGCGGAAATCGCTAATGCGGTCGCCAACGCCTATATAACGGATCAGCTCAACGCGAAGTTCGACGCCAACCGGAGCGCAACCACCTGGCTGCAGGATCGGTTGCGTGAACTGGGCCAACAGGCGCTGACGGCGGAACGCGCCGTGAACGTCTTTAAGTCGCAAAACAACATCGTATCGTCTGGTGGAAAGCCCATCGACGAACAGCAGGTGACCGATCTCAACGGCCGTCTGGTTGCCGCCCGCGCTCAGACCTCCGATGCCTCGGCGCGGCTGGCGAGGCTTGAGGCAATTCTTCGAACAAATCCCGCAAACTCATCCGCAATAGGAAGTCTCGACGCATCGGGATCCGAGGCGTTGAATAATCCGATCATCGTCAGCCTTCGTCAGCAATATCTCGATTTAGCAAGGCGGGAGTCCGATTGGTCCGCGCGGTATGGCCGCGATCATCTGGCCGTCGTGAACCTGCGCACGAGGATGCGGGATATCCGCACATCCATGCTCGACGAAGTGCGGCGGCTTGGCGAAACAAGTAGAAACGATTTCGAACTCGCCAAACAACGCCAGCTGGAAATTGAGAAACAACTGGCACAAGCCGTCTCGCAATCGCGAACCACAAATTCGGCAGAATTGACGATGCGCGAGCTGGAGACCAGCGCGAAAGGCTATCGGAGTCTCTACGAAAGCTTCCTGCAGCGATACATGGGCTCGGTCCAGCAGGAGTCCTTTCCGATTTCGGATGCGCGCATCATTTCCCCCGCATCTCCCCCGCAAGGCAAAAGCAAGCCGAAAAGCCGTTTGATACTTGCGCTCGGCATTCTGGGCGGCCTCGCGCTCGGCGGCGCGCTTGCCTTTCTCAGGGACATCATGGACCGCGTCTTCCGTACGTCCGCGCAGGTTGAGAGCACGCTGCAACTCCCCTGCCTCGCGCTGGTGCCTTTGTTGAAGGATACTCAACAAGACAAGCCCGTTGGACGCACGGCTCGCGCAAGCAGCGATTCAGGTCAAAAAGCAGTTTCGAAACGGTCCGGGGTTTATTGGGCTGCTACGGCGATGCCGCTGTCCCGGTTCGCCGAATCCATTCGCTCGATTAAACTCGCGATCGATTTGAATCCGACAAAAACATCCAACAAGATTGTCGGGATCACGTCGGCCTTGCCGAACGAAGGCAAATCGACGATCGCCGCTTCACTGGCTCAATTGATCGGCCACGCCGGCAAAAAGGTCATTGTCGTGGATTGCGATCTCCGAAATCCCTCGTTGTCTGCAAACCTGGCGCCGGGCGCCAACGCCGGCATCGTGGAAGTCATCTCGGGCGCCCGAACCCTGGAAGAGACCATTTGGCGCAGACTCGAAGACCAACCTGGACATCCTCCCGGTGGCGAAACGAGGCCCGCTGTTTCATACCAGCGAGATTCTCTCGGCTGAGCAGACCCGAAAGCTGTTCGACAAGCTGAGAGCGGTATACGACTACGTTATCGTCGATCTTCCCCCGCTCGCCCCTATCGTTGACGTCCGTGCGACGACGCCGCTGATCGACTGCTTCATTCTGGTTGTCGAATGGGGCCGAACCAAAATCGACGTCGTTCAGCACGCCTTGCACACCGCGCCGAACGTCTATGAAAGCCTGATCGGCACCGTGCTCAACAAGACCGACATGACGGCCATGAAGCGTTATGACAACTATCATAACGATTATTATAACAATGAGTATTACACTCGTTATGGCCACGTCGATTAGCGGAGTTCACCTTCCATAATCGGTTGCGGCGAAGCTCCGGGAGGGCCGGCAAAGCGCGGTTAGGCCCGAGTGTAACTGTTGCGTTTAGGCCACAGTGATTATCTCTATTTAATTGCAAGGAATGATTCGCTGGTCTGAATCAGGCGGGGATGTCAACGTATTCGGACAGCGACTGGGAATAAATTGGGGGCTCGCCTGTCAGCATCAGTTCATAGTTGGGCGAAAGTCTGCGCGATATTGCTGGCATTCTCTTCCGGCGGATGCGCAATTATGCCCACCAGCGGTCCGCAAAGCATGGATGTTCGATCCTCGCAGGCGGGTGAGCCAGAAAGCTTGCCTTACGCGCTGGTGAAGCTGACCCCGGAAGTCGTGCGTATTCTTGGCCGTTATACCCCAAGACTTTCCACCGCATTCGCCGATCGAAGCCCTCCGAAAGCATTCCGTTTCGGCATCGGCGATACGGTGAGCGTCACTATATTCGAGGCCGCTGCGGGCGGGTTGTTCATTCCCGCGGAGGCGAGCGTGCGCCCCGGCAACTTCGTCACCATTCCCAATCAGGCCGTCGACAACAACGGCAATATCGCGGTCCCCTACGCTGGAGCCATTCAGGCGAAAGGCCGGACACCCGCTGAGGTTCAGCGCGCGATCGTCGATGCACTGAAAAATCGAGCGATCGAGCCGCAAGCCGTTGTATCGCTCGTCGAACAGCGCACCTCCCTCATCAGCGTCCTTGGCGATGTCCGCAGCGCCGGCCGTTTTCCGGCAAGCCCGTCTGGCGAGCGCATGCTCGATGCGATCGCGCGGGCCGGCGGCCCGAATACGCAAGGCTACGATATGTGGGTCACGCTGGAGCGTGAGGGTCATCGCGCAAGCGTGCCCTTCGGCGCCCTGCTCTACGAACCCTCCAACAATATTTTCGTGCTCCCGAGCGACGTGATTTATCTGTACAGCCAACCCCAGACGTTTGTCGCGTTCGGCGCGGCCGGCACACAGGGCCAGTACAAGTTCGACGCCTGGCGGGTTTCGCTTGCCGAAGCTGTCGGAAAACACGGCGGACTCAACGACGCGCAGGCGGATCCAGCCTCCGTATTCCTTTATCGCGGTGAAACGCGTGAAGTCGCGACGCAGCTCGGCGTTGATTGCTCACGCTTCGAAGGTCCGATCGTTCCTGTCATCTATATTGTCAATTTCCGCGATCCGTCCGGCTATTTCCTCGCGCAGACATTCGAGATGCGAAACAAGGATGTCGTTTACACGTCGAATGCGGCGTCCGTGGAAACGACCAAATTCCTGCAATTCCTGCGGACGATCATGGCAACGGCGAACGATCCGATCATTTATGCAACCAACGGGTACGCGCTTAAAGCTGCCATCAACGGTGCGACGACTTCGACGATCATCACGACACCGACGCCGATCCGCTGATTCTCGGCCGCCACATCCAAGGCTGACTTTTCCCCGAAGCATCGGATTTCATCCGGTGCTTTGGCATGTCAGGGATCGAAATGAACGATCATCCGCTTGGCCTGCGAACGTTAACCACCGCTCCCTGATACCCTCGCAGAGCACCATCGCGGCGATTGCCGACCTGATATTTAATATATAATATAATCACAAGATTTAATAATTAAATACTTTGCGGGCGATCAGGGTGCTGGCGCTCAGACAAAGCACGTGAGGCGCAAGGCATGTATTCGGGTAGAAAAGCCGCAACCCAAAGCGCCCTGATAAAAAATCAGTCGTCCGCGACCGAGATGCTCATTTCCAGCAGCGGCGGCGCGCAATGATTGCGGCCTTTGTCATTCTGATCACGCTGATCGCGCTGCTACCTGCGCTCACGATCGTCGATAGCGTTCTGGCCGTAGGAATGAGTTCAGCAATCGTCGCGCTCGCCCTTGTATCGGTCGGCCTGTTCCTGCAAACGAACGAACTGCAACGATTTACAAAATTGCTGACACCGGCCGCACTTGCATCGCTTTTTCTTCCATGCGCCTTGATGTTCTTCCAGATTTTGCCGATGCCGGTCCGGCAATTGGCCAATCCGGTCTGGTCTAGCGCATCGCTCGCTTTAGGTACCCCTATTGTGGGCACCGTCAGCCTGGACACTGGTGCAGCTCTTCTGTCCCTCGCCCATTATTGCGCAGCGCTTGCGGCCGCGCTGGTTGCAGCGGCAGTCGCTCTCAACAGACAACGAGCGGAAAATATCCTGCTTTTCTTGTCGATGATTGCCGCGGTCATCGCCGCGGGATTGATCGGGGTTGAGCTCGGATACTTGTCGTCTCCCGGATTTGCGCAAATCGCTGAACGGGCCGACGGCGTTGATATCGCGGTGATCGGAGTCGTCCTGTCGTGCGCAACGGGCGTCCAAGCTTACGAACATCTGGACAACCGAAACGCAAGGCGTCAAAGGCCGCAAACAAACCCTATCGCGGTCGCGGCGATCTCAGCCGCAACTCTGCTCATCTGTCTCATCGCAGTATTCATCGCCGCAGATATAATTTTGCTTGTTGCGATGTTGTTTGGCATCGGAACGCTTGCCGGCCTGTTGTCGATCCGCAAATGGCGTTTCGGTCCCTGGGGGCAAGCCGGAATGGCAGCAGCCGCTGCGATCGCCATTGTGGGCTTCTTTGCTCTCGTACCTGCGCGAAAAGATGCCGATCTGACAGTCGCCCTGTCGTCTCAAACCCAAACTGCATCGATCGAGCGTATGTTGGCCGATACGAAATGGCTGGGATCCGGCGCCGGTTCGTTCGAAATCTTTGCTGCCCATTTACCGGGATTCCCGCGAGACCGCGCTTTATGAAACTCCCACCGCGGCGGCAGCAATAGCAATTGAAATGGGGCGTCCGTTTCTCTGGATAAGCATTGTTCTCGCTCTGCTTGCTGCGTTTACGCTTTTCAGGCGAGCCCTGCTGCGTGGACGTGATTACATTTATCCGAGCGCGGGTGCAGGTTGTATCGTCGCGCTCCTGATCTCGATGTTTGTCAATGCAGGAATTTTGCAGTTTCCGGTGTCGCTGATGCTTGGCGTCGTATGTGGACTAGCTTTCGCGCAGAGCACAAGCGCAAACGGAAAGAGGAAAGAATTGGATCTTCCTGAATTCGTTGTCGCTTCGGACGATTCACCTCGACAGCGGCTATTCAATGAAGCCTGATATATCAAACAGGGCATGGCTCCGTGCAGGACTGGCTTTATTCGGCGCCGTCCTAGCCGTTCAGGCTATCTGGATATTGGTCGCCGAGAGGTATCAGCTAAATCATATTCGGCTTCCCGTGGACCAGAAAGCCGCCACGATCGCACGTATAGAGCAGGATAAGGTCAAGCAGGCCGCGTTCCTGGCAGGCGTCCGCGGAGATTTGTGGGCGGAAAGCGCATTTACGTATGCTGGCCAGCTTTGGATCGATCAGGCTATGGAGCTGGATGCGGACGACCGCGGCAACGGCGACGTCTTGAACAACCTGGTCAGAACAGTCCGGTATTCACCGCATCGAGGAGATATCTGGCTCATGTTCGCAGCGATGGCCGATCGATATAAATGGCCGGGCTATCAACCTATCTCGCTGTTGAAGATGTCTTATTACACCGCGCCAAACGAGATCGGCCTGTTTCCACTGCGTCTGAACGTTTCGCTGCGCGCCAAGGGCGTGATCGACGATCCGGAGATTCAGGATATGGTCAGGCGAGATATCACGGTCATACTGACCAGCGCGACGGCGCTTAAACCGACGCTCGTTGCCGCGTACAGATCGGCTTCGCCTCAGGGCAAAGCATTTGCAGATCGCGTCATCACCGAGATTGACCCGAGCTATCTGGTCGTCGTGCACGCGCGATATCCATAGACTCCCTTCAATTCCCCACCAAAGGCCGGGAACTTGGGTTCCGGGAAATCGGCGCCTCTCCGGCCAACAATGTCGAGCTTTAATTCGTTCAGGAATGCTGTCTGCGGCGAACGTTAGCGTCCGCGATCCCCGCGTGCTCAAGCACGCTGCGCACGTAGATGCCTCCGAGATACCCGACCTGGAGCGCAATCAAACCAGCCAAGCACCACAATCCGGAGAAAATTCCATAAGCAAAAGCCGCCACGACGCTCTCAAGCAGAACAAATGCGACCAGCATCAGCAGCGTCCGGACCGCAAAAAGAGAGCCGGTTATGGCTCCGGCAAGAAAGTGGAACGCGATAACTGCCACGGTTTATCCTCGGAACGGAATATCCGAGGCTAGGCCGAAATGATTAACGATACTTGAATACCATATTAAATAGAAATAAATGTTTTAAACAAAATAACTCTTGCCCGAATTAATTGAGCTGCATTATAAAATAAATATTAATATATCATATAATTTAAAAGCTCATTTACCCGTGCGCCCCACATGAATTTTGTGAAGAGAGAAATAGCTGTTGGCGGGGCGGATGGCATTGCCTCTCAGGGCATGGGCGCACCGCCGAGCGCCGTACGCAAATGGCCGATTCGCTACGATTATGTCGAACCGCTCGCAATCGCAGCCGACATCGTGACGATCGCCGCAAGCAGCATTTTCTGTGGCCTCCTCTATCACTTCCAGACCGCCGGCACGCCGGGCGACATCGCCTCCTATGTGGGATCGGCAGCTATCGTTTCAGCTCTGTTTATTTCATGGATGAAGATCCGTGGAATGTACAAACCCGCTGAATTGCTGGACCTGCGTAATCAAATAAGAACCACATGCGTTGCCTGGGTAAGCGTATTTCTCCTGCTTTCCGGCACAGTCTTCGCTTTGAAAATCGGCGGCGAGATCTCGCGTGGAACTAGCATTCTCTTTGCGCTGGCAGGCCTCGTTACGCTGATCTTGGGCCGGAGCGCCCTCAGAGATGTGCTCGCCAAGGGGCTAAACGAAAGGCGATTTTCCGGCCGTAACATTGTCCTGATTACGGACCACTCACAGATCGGCGACGCCGGTTTGGCCCAGACCCTTGCGAGCCTCGGTTTCTGCGTCGAGGGACATTTTACCTTGCCGCCTCGCGGCGGTGACGCCGGCCGTCGAAAGGCGGTTATTGCAAACGTCATCGATCACATCCACGGCTCCGACATCGAAGAGATCATTGTTGGCGCGGATCCAAATCAATGGACCGACCTCAAGGCTTTGATTGCGGCATTCAGAGTTCTGCCGTGTCCCGTCAGTTTCATTCCCGTTGGAGCTGCCTCCGAGATATTCAAGCGGCCCTCCCGCGATCTCGGACACACCGTGTGCGTCGAGCTTCAACGCGGCCCGTTGACATCGCTTGAGCATGCAGCCAAACGCACCATGGACGTTCTTTTCGCGGGTATCGCCTTGACTGCGATCCTGCCGCTGCTCGCGATCGTGGCAGTTGCGATCAAGCTCAATTCGCCGGGCCCGGTTCTTTTCAGACAGCACCGCTGCGGTTTCAATGGAAAGCGTTTTCAGATCCGCAAGTTTCGAACCATGTCCGTTTGGGAAGACGGCCCGTCGATCGTGCAGGCTCAAGTTGCCGATAAACGGGTCACGCGCCTCGGAGCATGGCTGCGCAGGACGAGCATCGACGAACTGCCCCAACTATTGAATGTTCTCGACGGCAGCATGTCTCTGATCGGACCACGCCCCCATGCCGTCGCGCACGACAATCAATTCGACAAAATCGTGCGCAACTACGCGTTTCGACGACGCGTCAAACCAGGGCTGACGGGTTGGGCACAAATCCACGGCTGCCGCGGGCCAACCCCGACCGCCGCATCGATCGAAAAGCGCGTTGAATACGACCTTTGGTATATCGACAACTGGAGTCTCAAGCTCGACCTTATGGTTCTGCTGCAAACTCCAATCGAGATACTACGTGGTCGCAACGCCTATTGAGCGTTGGATCAAACCAATGTCGCATGCCGACCCGGTGCTGAGACAAAACGAGGCCGCGTTTCAGCAGGATCTCGATGCCACGATTACCTCTGCCCACCGAGCGAAAGTCTCCAAAGGGAGCGCCACAGCTGCGCGGGGACTGGCAAGTTTCGAAAGTGACGATCTGCGCCTGACCCAGCTTAAAATCCGCTTGGCTTCAAAATGACCGGCGCCTCGCACACGGCTCACCTCAAATACCGTGCGGACATCGATGGTTTGCGAGCGATCGCGGTCCTGTCTGTCATCGGCTATCATGCGTTCCCGGCAAAGATCGCCGGGGGGTTCGTTGGCGTTGATATCTTTTTTGTTATTTCAGGATATTTGATTTCAACCATCGTTTTTTCAAATCTTGAACGCGACAGTTTCAGCATCGTCGATTTTTATAACCGGCGCATTCGCCGCATATTTCCGGCATTGATAACCGTCATCGCCGCGAGCTGGGTCTTCGGCTGGTTTGCTCTGTTTGCGGACGAATATGCGCAACTTGGAAAACACATCGCCGCTGGCGCATCGTTTCTTTCAAATTTCACTCTCTATAGCGAGAGCGGCTATTTCGATAGCGCAGCCGATACCAAGCCGTTGCTGCATCTCTGGAGCTTGGCCATCGAAGAGCAATTCTACATTTTCTGGCCGCTCATGCTGGCGTTTGTCTGGAAAAGAAAATGGAGCTTTCTGCGCATCACCGTGCTGATAGCGGCCCTGTCGTTTGCAACGAATTTTTACTTGATCAGATCGGATCCGACTGCGGCGTTCTATTGGCCGATATCCCGATTTTGGGAGCTGATGATCGGCGGCACCCTCGCCTACGTGACGCTGCACAGACCTGAGTTGATTCAAAAATACAAGAACGCACAATCGATCGTTGGCTTCGGTTTACTTGCGATTGGCTTGGCAATGATCACGAAAGAACGGGAGTTTCCCGGTTGGTGGGCTCTTCTTCCGACCGTCGGTTCGTTTTTCATCATATCGGCAGGGTCGAGCGCGTGGTTGAACAAAAATGTTCTATCGCTCAAGCCTGTTGTTTGGTTCGGACTGATTAGCTACCCCCTCTATCTATGGCATTGGGTTTTGCTGGCCTTTGGAAGGGTTATCGAAATCAATCCGACAAGAGAAATGAAGCTGGCCCTTGTTTTAAGCTCCATACTGCTCGCGTGGGCCACTTATTCGTTCATCGAGAAACCCATACGTTTCAGACGCGCCAAGAGCATCTCAGGCCGGCTGGCCTTGGGGTTGTTGAGTATCGGGGTGATAGGATTTGTGACCCTGAAAACCGGTGGCCTGGAAGGCAGCGATGCTGAAAAAAGCTCTTACGTGAGTTATTTCGACAATAGCCTTCCGCAATGGAAATACTTCGAGCGAGAGGATATCCCCGCCAAATATAATTTTCAGTGCGATTTCTATGATGTCGAGCGATACAAACAAGGCCGCCCGACGAAAACCCCCGTCAAGAGCCTTCCCAACTCCTGCTATTTGCGAAATTCGCAATTCGAGAAAGCTGTTTTCATTTGGGGCGATTCCCACGCGCAGCAGTTCTATTTCGGCCTGAAGCAGCAGCTTCCGGAAAATTGGCAAATCCTGCAAGTTTCGAGCTCAGGCTGCGCACCTAAACTCAATGCCGTCGCTTCGGGCACCGATTACTGCGAATATTCAAACTGGTTCGCATACAACGCCATCGCGAACGCCAGACCTGACTTCGTTCTGGTCGCGCAGAATTCAGATCATAGTATGGAAAATATGCTCGCAATCGCAGACCGCCTGAAGGAGGCTGGCGTGAAACATGTCGTGTTCGCCGGCCCGGATCCACACTGGGTTTCAACCCTGCCGAAAGTCATTCTGAGATCGCTGTGGAATAATACACCACACAGGACATTCGTGGGACTGATAAAGATGTCCTCAAGACTGACGGCGACCTGAAGTCAAAATTCAAGCCGGACGATTTCAGACAATATGTGAGCGTGACGGACTATTTCTGTAATGGAGACGGATGTATCGTTTATCTCGGCGACGATAAAAAATCCGGGATCACATCTTGGGATTACGGACATCTCACGCCTCTGGCGTCAAACCTGTTTGCCAAGGATGTGCTTGTGCCGAAGATCCTGAGCTCGGCCGAATAGCCTCAAAGTTAGTCCCGTTAAAGTTAGTCGCGACCCCGCCCAGGGATTCCTTCAGACGGACAGCCGGGTCCAAACGGACGTTGCCGCCGAGGACCAGGACCAGGCAAAATCGCCGGCACGTGAAGACGCGCGCTTGCGCTCCCCTGCTCCAGCGCTAAATTTTCAGTGCAATCCTTCATTATCTTGCTGAAGCGCATCGGCGATGTGCTTCAAGACAGAATCAGGATCTTTTTTTGCCAGTTTGTTGGGGGTGCTGCTCGAGCGTGCAGGCTGTGAACGGTTGTTGGCGCGAATACCAGGAAAAGCCGAACCGAGTTCGGCCTCGACGCGATTCCAATCTCGATTGCCCACGACAACCTCTTGTGTGTCCGCCTCTGAAGCAACTTCGAGACTACGACAGCCCGGCTACCGCGGCTTGAAAATCCCCGTTGTTAGTTAATTTATTGATTTTAAAAATTAAACACGCGCAAATAACCACCCACCGGCAGAGTTCGCGAGCGGAACAGCAGGCCGCGCAAAGCGGATCAACTAACTAAGGCTGCATCTGGCTTGGAAATAACGCGGGGGCCTAGATCGCCGAACAGGGAGGGGAATAAGCCAAACCGAAAACGGATCAGGCCCGCTGACGGCGCGCCTTGACTCCACTCGTATCGCCGATCCGGAAATCTTCGATTTTGCGGCCCGACTTGATCGCGGCAACCAACCAGCGAGGCTGCTTGCCTCTGCCGGACCAAGTTTCCGAAGGCACCTGAGGATTGCGATATTTCGGAAAAACACGGGGATATCTGCGGCGGGCTTTTCCACTCGCATCGTAAACTTGTAAATCCGCGCCCTCGATAGCGTCCTTACCGCGGTTCAAAACCGCCAGACGTTTCTCAAGCTCGCGTTTCTCCGACGTAATCCTGGCGGACAACAGTCTGCTAATCTTCTCATGGAGCAGCCAGAGATCGTCAACAGACATTGCTTCAAGGTCGATTTTTTTCACCGACGGCCGCCTTAAATTCGAATCTTCCAACCTCTAAATGTCATATTACTTGGGAAATTGTTAGGCAAGTAGCACCATCTGCAACCGGAGATGACAGAACTTTTCTGCTGTTTAAAATTACGGTTCGAAAAGCCAACCGTCCAGACGCTTCGAAAATCAGAACCGCCTGCATTATCAAGCGTTTTTACCGCACCGAGAGATCGGTGCCGCCGCAGTGCAGGTGCGAAAATGCGGTTTTCCACAAGATTGACCGGTGCCGGCGCAAGAACTTCTTATGCTGCCTATATAATAGACTGCGGGTTCGGATGAAGATCGCCTTTCCTTTGGGCAGTATCACCACCGGGTAGGTGAAATGTGACTAAACGCTTGGTGCGCCTACTTTAAAAATGCAACCCATTGATAGGTATACACTATTCCGATTCTTGTTGGACAAAAACGACTACATTCTATGGAATTAATAACAAATAAATATATATTTATAATTTAAGTTTCTATCTATTATTTAATATTTATAATGCTTACACTGCTGCCTGGAAGACGCTTTGGAAGATTTTTTTGGCAGACTTGGAAAATTCGCAATCAGTAAATTTGAGGCGCGCTCGAATTTCCCGAAATCGCGCAGCATGGAACTAACAATATTGACGGCCGGCGGGTCCGAGAACTGGCTTATAAATGCCAAACTCGACCCGATCCCATATTGAAACATTTTTTTGTCGTATCCGGACGGATGATCGCGAGAGCGCGATGCGCAAACCAGAATTACCAGATCTCGATGCAATGCAGTTCGACGAGCTGTGGCTGATTCATGAGGAACTCACGAAGATACTGTCCGATCGCATCATTGCAGAAAAACGAGAGCTGGAAAAACGTCTGGCAAAACTGAACCAGGTGGAAATCAGCCGGGGACCAGCAAACAGCGAAATGTCGATGTCTGGCCGCGCGCCGCGCCGCAAATATCCGAAAGTTTTGCCGAAATATTGCAACCCGCAGTCACCGTCCGAAACGTGGTCGGGTCGCGGCAAGCAACCTCGCTGGTTGATCGCGGCGCTCAAGACCGGTCACAAGCTTGAAGAATTTAAAATCGGAAATTCCGACAAAACCACCGAAAAAAAAGAGCCCGCCAGAGGTCAGCACACCTGATCCCCTGCTTAGGACGGCGAGCTGCCCGTCCATTCACTTCGAAATCACTAGACGATTCCGAAGGCCTTTAGCCCCATCCATATCCACAAACATGTCCAACCGATCATGGATGTTGCAGCCGTAAAAAAGATCAGAGCAAAGAATAATCTATCTTTCATCATGATCCGTCGGCAGTTTGCGCGAGCGATCGGTCAGATGCTGCGCGTGTCTTAGTTCGGCCTCCCGGACTTGATCCCGTAGCCGCTCCAATTCCGAAAGTTGCTGCGTTAAACTGCGTGCGATCTCCAGGAATGGCCCCTTGCCGGCCTCGCCGGGACGCGCATTGCGCTTGCGGGAATTCATCATCCTCATTAACGCCTTCTCAGAAATTTAAATTCTAAATTATTTAATTGAAGTATATTAACTACGCACGCCGTCGCGTCAATTTAACTCCTTGCTTAACCTCACTTATCAACCCTGCCGGTCACGGAGTCTTATCGGCTGCACCATCCCGTCATGAGGTTGAAGAAAATCGGCCTTTCTATCCTGCTCTATTTAATTTAAAGCGTGACATGTCATTTAAATTATTATTTACTATTTAACTGGACGCCTTTTAATAAAAATTATTTCCATGCTTTCGATTGCGGGAACGGCATATGAGCGCAGAAACCTCGGCTAACTCGAATACCACGATGGATTCTTGGTCGGCCCAATGGCAGGCAGCCGCACTTACGACGCCCTGTGGGTCCTGCACAGGACGCGCCTGCACAATCTGCTCCGTTCGCACTGGCGGCTCGTCCAACGCCAACGGCCAACCGTCGGGCTATGCTGCCAAGGTTCTCGAATACTACAATCCAAGCGATAGCAACGGCACGACTGTCAATGGCCTGAGCACGCCGGACATTTCGGCTGTCGCGCAAGATGCGACGACGGCGGGAATTCTGCAGGCGAATGCGAAGGTCTCTTCATTTGCCACCGTGCAGTCTTTCGCTGTCACTCCGCCTCAGAACGCAATCGTGTTGGAAAACATGAAACAAGGCACGCCGGAGAGCGTGTGGATGATCGGCGCGGCCGACACGTCCATCGAAGGTTATGCGGCGCAGTTCACGATCGATCATGGTCAGAAGGTCGATTTCAAAATCAACACCGATGCCAAGAATTACCGCATCGATATTTATCGGCTAGGCTATTACGGCGGCGACGGCGCCCGGCTGGTCGACAGCATCACGCAAAATCTGACGACCGCGCAATCCCAACCGTCCCCTCTGTTCGACCCGACAACGAAGCTGGTGGATGCAGGTAACTGGTCAGTCTCGGCCTCCTGGAATATTCCCGGCGACGCTGCATCCGGAGTGTATTTTGCGGAGCTGACGCGCCTCGATGACGGCGGCAAAAACATCATCCCCTTTATCGTTCGAGACGATGAAGATCCCAGCGCGATTACATTCCAAACCTCTGACACGACGTGGCAGGCCTATAATGCCTGGGGCGGCTATAATTTCTATGGCGGCATCGATCAGGGCGGCCACATCGGCCGGGCCGATGCAGTTAGTTATAACCGGCCGATCATCAGCCGCGACGGTGGCTTCGCGTCCGGCCCGCAGGATTTTATATTCGGTGAAGAATATCCAGCGATCCGCTGGCTCGAACAGAACGGCTACGACGTCAATTACATTTCCGGTATTGATACGGCGCAGAATGCCGCGCAGTTGCTCAACAGCCAGATATTCATGTCCGTCGGCCACGATGAGTATTGGTCGGCCGATCAGCGCGCGAACGTGCAGGCCGCGCGGGACGCCGGCGTCAATCTGGCGTTTCTCAGCGGCAATGAAATGTATTGGGAAACCCGTTGGGCGCCGAGCATCGATGGCAGCGGAACGCCTTATAAAACGCTCGTCTCCTACAAGGAGACCTGGTCATACGCCGACACCGACCCCGGCAATACAACAGGCACGTGGCGCGATCCGCAATATGGCGCCGGCAACCCCGAAAATGCGCTGACCGGAACCATATTCACCGTCGACGGCTATACGCTCGGCACGATCAAGATTCCCTACAGTCTCTCCAACTTCCGATTCTGGACGAACACTGCGGTCGCCGACATTCAACCGGGCGAGGTCTATTCATTGACCCCGAACTTGCTCGGTTACGAGTGGGATTCCGATCTCGATAACGGATTCCGTCCGGCTGGGCTGATCGATCTTTCGTCCACAACGACTGACGTCAATACGCTGCTGCTGGATAACGGAAATACTGTTGGACCTGGCACCTCAACGCACAGCCTGACGCTTTATCGCGCGGCAAGCGGCGCTTTGGTGTTCGGTGCAGGTACGGTTTACTGGTCGTGGGGACTGGATTCCCACCATGACAACGAGGCAACGCCGACGGATCCGAATGTCCAGCAGGCCATGGTCAACCTATTCGCCGACATGGGCGTCCAGCCCGAAACATTGATGGCGAGTTTGGTAACCGCCACGCAAACCACAGACCATATAGCGCCGACATCGACGATCACATCGCCGACGTCGAGCGGATCGTTCACCGCCGCAAAAGCCATCCTGATTTCCGGCACGGCGGTCGATACCGGCGGCGGATCTGTCGCCGTCGTCGAGGTATCCACCGACAACGGAAATACCTGGCACCGGGCCACGGGTTTTCAAAACTGGACCTACGAATGGACGCCGCTCGCGGGTGGAAATTATACCATACTGTCGCGCGCGGTGGACGATAGCATCAATATGGAGACGCCCAGCGCAGGCACGACGATCGCCGTCGCACCAGCACCGGTCTATAATTTGTTTTCACCTACGGCTCTTCCCGCAGTGCTTTCGGAACAGGATTTTCACTACGCCAATCTGGGCGTCCAGTTTTCATCGTCTCAATCCGGTTCGATCGTCGGCATCAAGTTCTTTAAGGGCATCGGTGACGGCGGCGCGCATGTCGGCTCTCTGTGGAGCAGTACCGGCGCTTTGCTTGCAAGCGTGACGTTCACGCAGGAAAGCGCGAGCGGCTGGCAGACCGCGATCTTCAGCAATCCCGTCGCGATTAGCGCGGGCACTACTTATATCGCAAGTTATCACACTCAAGGAGAGTATGCCGACACGGACGGATATTTCACCGGGCCTGTCAGTAACGGACCGCTGACTGCAACAGGCAGTGTGTTCCTTTACGATTTTCTACAGGATGGAAAGAGCGTATTTCCAACCAACACGTCCAACGTCAATTATTGGGTTGATGTGATTTACAGTCCGACTGGTGTGGTCAATCAACCTCCGGTCGGCGGAAACGACACGGGCTTCACGGCGCAACAAGATAATCCGATTACCATCGCGGCTTCCGTGCTGCTGGCGAACGATACCGATCCGAACGGCGATATTTTGTCGATTTCGGGTATTGGAGCCGCCTCGGGCGGAAAAGCGACTTTCAACAGCGCAACCAACACCGTCACGTTCACGCCTAATCCGGGCTACACGGGCCCGGCGAGCTTCGGGTATTCGATTTCAGACGGACAAGGTGGAACTGGGTCTGCGTTGGTGACCCTGACCGTGGTCCCTCCAGTCACCGGCGTTAGCCTGTTCTCGAGCTCGGATACGCCCACCGTTCTCTCCGAAAACGACCCTCATCAGGTGAATCTCGGCGTTCGGTTCGTGGCATCGTCCGCGGGCACGATTTCCGCGATCAAATATTACAAGAGCGCGGGCGACACCGGCACACATACCGGCTCCCTGTGGACCAGCACCGGCACGCTGCTGGCCACGGCAACGTTTACAAGTGAAACCACCAGCGGCTGGCAGACAGTGCTGTTCAGCAGCCCGGTTTCCATCACCGCCGGGACTACATACGTCGCGAGCTTCCACAGCAACGGAAACTATGCCGACACCTCGGGCTACTTCGGCACCGACCACGTCAACGGGCTGCTGACCGCGCAGGCAGGCAGCAACGGCGTTTATGTGTACGGTAACACCGATCTGTTTCCGACCAATACATACGGCGCGACCAATTATTGGGTCGACGTGGTGTTCAATTCATCGAGCGGGCCGGTCAACCACGCACCCGTTGCGGTCAGCGATAGCGGCTTTACCATTCCGCAAAACACGACGCTGACTTTCACGGCCGCTCAGTTGTTGGGCAATGATACAGACCAGGACGGCGACACTCTCACCATCACCGGCGCGGGTCTCGGCGTCCATGGGACAGCCGGCTATTTCTCCAACACCAACACTGTCACTTTCACGCCGACTCCCGGCTACACGGGTCCCGCATCGTTTACGTATGCTATCTCGGACGGACACGGTGGCACTGCCAACGCCACCGTGAATTTGACCGTGAACACCGCACCCGACAATCCACCAGTCGCGGGAGCTGATAGCTATAGCGCGACCCAAAACACCACGCTGACGCTCACTGCCGCGCAATTGCTGAGCAACGATACGGATCCCGATAACGACACGTTAAGTATTACCGGCATCGTCAGCAATAGCAACGTCAATGGCACTGCCACTTTCAATGCGCAGACCAATACGGTCACGTTCGTGCCGACAGTCGGCTACACCGGTCCTGCAAGCTTCCAATACATTCTCTCCGACGGGCGCGGTGGAACCGCCAATGGCAACGTCAGTTTGACCGTGAATGCCGCTCCTGCCACCGTCAGCCTGTTCACGGCGTCCGGATACACCGGCTGTTCTTGCTGAAAACGACCCGCACCAGGTCAATCTCGGTGTGAAGTTCGTGGCATCGGCAAGTGGCACCATCACCGGCATCAAATATTACAAGAGTGCTGGCGACACCGGCACCCATACCGGCTCCCTGTGGACCAGCACCGGTACGCTGCTGGCGACCGCGACGTTCAGCGGCGAAACCAACAGCGGTTGGCAGACGGTGACGTTCAGCAGCCCGATATCGATTACAGCAGGCACCAGTTATGTCGCCAGCTATCACAGCAACGGCAACTATGCGGACACCAGCGGATATTTCGCGGCAGATCACGTCAATGGTGTCTTGACAGCGCCCGCGAGCACAAACGGCGTCTATATTTACGGCGCCGGCAACCTGTTTCCGAACAGCACTTTCGGTTCAACAAACTATTGGGTGGATGTGGTCTTCAGTCCGGCATCTGGCGTGAACCACGCCCCCCTCGCGGCAAACGATGCATTTAACGCCACACAAAACACAGCGCTGACCCTTACCGCAGCGCAGTTGCTTGCCAACGACACCGATCAGGATGGCGACAGCCTGACCGTCACCGGCATCGTGACCAACAGCGGCGTCAACGGTACCGCAAGCTTGAATACCCAGACCAATATCGTGACGTTTACACCCACCGCCGGCTACGCCGGACCTGCAAGCTTCCAGTACACGATAGCAGACGGACATGGCGGCGCTGCAACCGCCACGGTCAATCTGACCGTCAATGCCGCGGTGAACCACGCTCCTGTCGCCGGAACCGACAGCTACCCCACCGTGCAGGATACGACGCTGACCCTTACGGCCGCGCAGCTATTGTCCAACGACACAGATTCCGACGGCGACCCCATCACCATCACGGGCATCGTTGGAGCCGGTGTGAACGGAACGGCGACCTACTCTTCACAAACCAACACCGTGACCTTCATTCCAACAGCGGGCTATACGGGCGCGGCAAGCTTCCAATACGCCATCTCCGATGGGCGCGGCGGCACGGCCAACGGAACTGTCAACCTGACCGTAAACGCCCAGGCAACCGGCGTAAGCCTGTTCGCAAGTTCGAATACGCCAGCGGTGCTTGCTGAAAACGATCCGCACCAGGTCAACCTCGGTGTGCGGTTCGTGGCGTCAGGCGGCGGCACCATCACCGGCATCAAATATTACAAGAGTGCCGGCGACACCGGCACGCATATCGGTTCGTTGTGGAGCAGCACTGGAACGCTTCTCGCAAGCGCCACGTTCAGCGGCGAAACAACCAGCGGCTGGCAGACCGTAACTTTCAGCAGTCCCGTTTCGATTACGGCGGGGACGACTTACGTCGCGAGCTTCCACAGCAACGGCAATTATGCTGACACCAGCGGCTATTTCGCAACCGATCACGTCAATGGGCCGCTCACGGCAGCCGGAAGCAATAACGGCGTTTATATTTATGGCGCCGGAAATCTGTTCCCCACAAACACGTTCGGCTCCACGAACTATTGGGTGGACGTGCTCTATAACCCCACGAGCGGCGTCGAGCATTCGCCTGTCGCCTTGGGCGACAGCTTCAACGCGACTCAAAATACACCGCTAACGCTGACGGCCACGCAGCTTTTGGCTAACGACACCGATCAGGACGGGGATGCTTTGACTGTCACGGGCGTGGTGAGCAACAGCAGCGTCAATGGCACCGCCAGCTTCAACGCACAGAACAATACAGTCACGTTCACGCCTACGACGGGGTACACCGGCCCAGCCAGTTTCCAGTATGCGATCTCGGATGGCCGGGGTGGAACGTCGACCGCAACGGTCGGTCTGACAGTCAATACGCAATCTTCGGCGCCGTTGAGCTTGTTCAGCGCCAGCTCGACCCCGAGCTTTACTTCAGTTGGCGACCCTAACTCAGTCGAGCTGGGGATGAAGTTCCAGTCGTCGACCGATGGCTTCATCACGGGAATCAGTTTTTACAAAGGGACGCAAAATACAGGCACTCATGTCGCCGACCTCTGGTCGTCCACCGGTACCCCTCTTGCGAGTGCCACGTTTACCAATGAAACGGCGACCGGCTGGCAGCAGGTCAACTTCGCGACGCCGGTGGCCATTACAGCGGGCACCACTTATATCGCGTCCTACCACACCTCCGGAAATTACGCGGCGGACCCGGGTTTGTTTGCCAACGCGCAGACCAACGGCCCGCTCACCGGCTTGTCGTCTGCATCGAGCGGAGGCAATGGCGTGTACGCTTACGGAAGCGGGAGCCTGTTCCCGACCAACACATACAATTCCACGAGTTACGGAGTCGATGTGCTGTTCCGCGCTCAGCTGGCGGCATAGCCGCCAGCTCAAGACCGAGAACTCGTAAGCCATCTTTTCTTTGACAGCACCCGATCGCAAAATCGGCGTGGATTAAATTTTGTAACGCATAGCGTCCGCAATGCTTCGCGCAGAGCGAGCTGTCACCGAACGATCATGTCAGCAGCGGCCTTCGATTTATTCAACAAGGCGTTGCAATGTGATCCGCTAATCGCGGCCCGGTCGCACGTTCACACGATCGGCACGTCTGGCATGCCGGATTGACATGCACGGAGAAGCAAATCAAAAATCCGGCCCCGGAAACTGACCTTCGGCACCAGCCGCTTGGCGGCGTGGTCCATCTTGCACCGCACACCCATCTTGCACCGCACACCAAATCACGGACGGTTCATCCGCTGCACGCACCAGAACAAACAAGGCTCACCAAGGGCCGTATTCACAGGTTCAATCACATGCAAATCAAGCTCGATCCCGATGCCGCCGCGGTCCTTAACGCTTTTCGCGAGGCCGGCCGTCCCCCCTACGAGACACTCAAGCCAGACGAATCAAGGGCGCTGTATCGCGCGGGAAGCGCTGCTGCGCGACCGGAGGCCCCTCCTCTCGCGTCAGTGGACCCGCTGACTATCCAGGGCCCGGCCAGCCCTATTCAGGCGCGCATCTACAATCCCCTGGCACCCCGGCAGACCGATGGGCTCGCGCCCTGCCTGGTTTTCTTTCATGGCGGCGGCTGGGTCATCGGCGATCTCGATACTCATGACGCGGTGTGCCGGACGCTCGCGGACGCAGGAAAGCTGATTGTCGTTTCTGTTGATTATCGTTTGGCTCCCGAAAACAAATTTCCTGCGGGAGTGGAGGACGCGATCGCCTCAACCGAATGGCTTGCGAAAAACGGCCGAACGTTGGGAATCGATACGACGCACGTAATGCTGGCAGGCGATAGCGCCGGAGGCAACCTCGCCGCGGTGGTGGCCCTCGACGCGCGAAACAAGGGACCAAAAATCAGCGGCCTGGTTCTGATCTATCCGGCCACGGATTTTGCCTTGACCCACGCCTCGCATAACGATCCCGCAACGGATGCGCTGCTCACCCGGTCGGCAATCCGTTTTTTTCGCGACCTTTATCTCAACGATCTTTCCGAGGTCGACGACTGGAAAGCATCGCCGGCACGAACTCGAGGATCTTTCGGGATTGCCGCCGACATTCGTGCTCACGGCGGGGGCCGACCCGTTGCGGGACGAAGGTGATGAATTCGCGAAGCGCCTCGCCGACGCGGGTCTGCCGGTCGTTCATCGGACATATCCCGGGCAGTTTCACGGATTTATCACGATGGGAAAATTCCTTCCGAAAGCGACCGCGGCCCTTCAGGATATTGGGGACTGGTTGAAAACGTTAGGCTGACTCCGCTCTCATCCTTTATCAGGAGCAAGGACGCCACCGGCACGCGCAGCTTTTTTCTTGCGGTAGCGCCTGTTGCATAGAATGCTGGCGAAACGCTCGCAGAAGCACGAAATCGGGAGCCCGAATTGACGCCAATCCCGCAAGCCAAAACTGTTCAGAACGACAGCTCCACGCGCTGCGACCTATGACGCGATCATCGTCGGTGCGGGGTTTGCCGGTTTATATATGCTTCATCGGCTGCGCGAAGCAGGCCTGTCGGTTCGGGTTTATGAACAAGGCGGAGACGTCGGCGGCACCTGGTACTGGAATCGCTATCCCGGTGCACGCTGCGATGTCGAGAGCATGCAGTATTCCTATTCATTTTCAGACGAGCTGCAGCAGGAATGGGAATGGAGCGAACGCTATGCGCCCCAGCCGGAAATATTGAAATATGCGAATTATGTGGCCGACAGACTAGATCTGCGTCGCGACGTACAATTCGAGACGCGCGTGGCGACGGCAAGTTTCGACGAAAGCAATAATTGCTGGCGCATCAGCACATCGGACGGGACATCGGTTTCAGCGACCTTCTTCATTCTTGCAACCGGATGTCTATCCAACGCCAGAACACCTGATTTCATGGGCTTGGAAACATTTCGTGGGAAGTCTTATCATACGGGACATTGGCCCCATGAAAACGTGGACTTCAGTGGCAAGCGCGTAGGAATCGTAGGCACCGGCTCGTCCGCGATTCAGTCGATTCCTGTGATCGCGGAACAGGCCAGCCACCTTTTTGTTTTTCAGCGCACCCCCAATTTCAGCATTCCCGCCCACAACGAAGCGCTCACGTCCGAGATCACAAAATCCTGGAAAGCCGACTATGCCGAGAAGCGGCGGCAAGCGCGCGAGGAGTTTCGAAACGGCGTCCTGACCGTCATCCCGCAAAAGGGAGCGCTCGAGGATTCAGAAGACGGCCGCCGGCAAGAGTATGAAATGGGTTGGAAACGCGGCGGCATTAGCTTCCTGGCGTCTTATAACGATCTGCTGATCGATCAGTCGGCCAACGACACGGCTGCAGAATTCGTGCGATCAAAAATACAAGAGATCGTCAAGGATCCTGTGACGGCGAGGTTGCTGCAACCGGCCAACCACCCTATCGGCTCGAAGCGAATTTGCGTCGATACCGGATATTACGAAACATTCAACCGCGCGAATGTCACGCTCGTCGATGTCAACTCGTCTCCGATTCAGGAAGTTCTGCCAGACGGACTGCGCACCACTGCGGCTGACTACCAGTTGGATGCGATTGTATTTGCGACCGGCTTTGACGCAATGACCGGCTCGATTTCCAAGATCGATATTCGAGGCAAGGATGGCGTCAACCTTGAGCGGAAATGGGCAGAAGGTCCTCGCGCCTACCTCGGTCTCATGAGCGCGGGTTTTCCGAATATGTTCATGATTACGGGTCCGGGCAGCCCCTCCGTTCTGAGCAACATGATCCTATCGATTGAACAGCACGTCGACTGGATCACCGAATGCGTCGCCAGCATGCGTGCACGGGGGCTCGATCGCATCGAAGCAACCCGTGAGGCCGAGGATCATTGGGTTCAGCATGTCAACGAGGTGGCCAGCCGCACGCTCTATCCTCAAGCCAATTCGTGGTATATGGGCGCGAATATTCCGGGCAAACCACGGGTATTCATGCCTTATATCGGTGGCGTCGGCGTCTATCGCCGGATTTGCGACGATATTGTTGCAAAAGGGTATGAGGGCTTCGTGATGTCGGCCCACCGGCAGACCTCGGCGCTCGCGGCGCAAGCCTAGTCAGGCTTTCCTAAGGCAAGCTGGGACCCAGCCGCGTTTGCCTTATTGACCGCATCTCGTTACAATGCGCCAAAACGGGGAAAAGATGACCCATTCCTTCTCGATAAGCGACGATGTTCTCCATCAGCTTCAAAGGCCGCAGGGCCGCGCCGATTCCGGTGAACGGCACGTTTACACCATCGTGACCTGTCTTCCCATCGAAGCCGATGGACGCCTTCGATATCGCATCAAAAGCAAAACCGAAAACTTCGAGCGCGTCGTGACTGAGGATCAACTCAGCAGGTATTGAGCCTCAGCGGCTGATTCCAGGTAGCTGCGGCAGTTTTCGTTTCGCAATCACGATTAGTACCGCGAGATACCGAGATCGGTGATTTCGATCTCGGGTTCGATCCCGCTGACGAGATCGGATACGATCCGGCCGGACCCGCACGCCATCGTCCATCCCAACGTGCCGTGCCCCGTATTCAATACCAGATTGCTGAAACGCGTGCGACCCACCAAGGGCGTTCCATCAGGGGTCATAGGACGAAGGCCGCACCAGAATGTCGCCGCTGACATGTCTCCGCTTGCTGGGAAAAGATCTCCGACTGATTGTTCCAGCGTTGCGCGCCGGCCAACAGGCAAACTGAAATCATAGCCGGCAACCTCCGCCATGCCGCCAACCCTGATCCGGTCACCCAGCCGCGTAATCGCCACCTTGTAGGTTTCATCCATGACCGTTGAAACGGGCGCGCGGGCCTGGTCGGTAATGGGGATCGTGATCGAATAACCTTTCACCGGATAGACCGGGATATTCAAACCCAGGCTTTTCAGGATCCGGGGCGTAAAACTGCCGAGCGCGGAGACATACGCATCGGCGACAACCTCTCCGCCGCTCGTCTGGACACGATCGATTACGCTGCCCGTATGGGAAAACCCTTGGATGGTGACTCCGTACTGGAATCTCACTCCGGCTCCCGCAGCGAGTTCGGCGAGTTGGGTCGTGAACTTATAGCAATCGCCGGTTTCGTCATCGGGAAGCCGTAGACCTCCCACGATCAACTCTTTCACGTGTCCCAAAGCAGGTTCGGCGGCGACACAACCTTCTCGGTCGCAAACCTGAAACGCCACGCCGTCGCTCTGTAACACCGAAACATCCTTCGCCGCGGCATCAAGCTGCTTTTGGGTACGGAACAGCTGCAAAGTGCCCTGCTGCCTTCCGTCATATTGAATTCCTGTATCGTTTCGCAAAGCGATCAGGCATTCGCGGCTATATTGCGCAAGCCTCATCATGCGGCTCTTGTTCAGGGCGTAACGCTCGGACGTGCAATTCCGCAGCGTTCGCAGCAACCACGCCACCATTGCGGGATCCAGGCTTGGCCTGAGGATCAGCGGCGCGTGCTTCATAAACAGCCACTTCAAGGCCTTGCCAGGCACGTCGGGCGCCGCCCAAGGCGATGCATACCCCGGCGAAATCTCTCCCGCATTCGCAAAACTGGTTTCAAGCGCCGCGCCGGGCTGTCTGTCGACGACCGTGACCTCATGGCCCGCTTTGGCGAGGTAATAAGCGGACGTCACACCAATGACTCCGCCGCCAAGGACTACAACCTTCATGGAGGCCTCAATTTAAGGAGATGTTGCTTCGCGGGAGCGCAACCGCTCAGCTCGCAGTGGCGCGCGCAAATTCCACATAGATCTCGCGCAAGCGCTGAGCGACCGGACCAGGCTTTCCGGTGCCGACAGGATGTCCGTTCACGTTGACAACCGCCTGAACAAATGACGAGGCACTGGTGATGAAAGCTTCCTTTGCCGCCAATGCTTCAGCGACAGTGAATGGTCTTTCTTCGATGCGGATCTGGCGCTCTTCAGCCAGCGCCACGACGGCTTTGCGCGTGCAGCCCGGCAGGATGGTGGTGGAGTTCGGGCGCGTAACCAGAACATCATCCTGGGTTAAAATGAATGCCGATGACGAACCGCCTTCGGTCACCGCGCCATCCTCGATCATCCACGCCTCCTGGCACCCCGCTTCTGCCGCGGCCTGCTTGGCGAGAACCTGCGCCAACAAGGCAACGCTTTTGATATCGCGCCGCGCCCAGCGAAGATCCGGAACTGTCTTCACAGCGATACCGGATTTGGCAGCAGGTGCATTGACGATGTCCTTCGACATCGTGAACATCACGAGGGTTGGCTTCACGTCTTTCGGAAAAGGGAAATCACGCTCGGCAGCGCCACGCGTCACTTGGATATAGACAAGACCATCGGTTAGTGCATTTCGCGCGATCAGCTCCTTCTGTATCTCCTTAATCCGACCGAGTGTCTCCGGAAGAGCCATGGCGATTTCGCCCAGCGAGCGCTTGAGACGGGCCAGATGCGCTTCGTTGTCGACGAGCTTTCCGTCCAGAACGGCCGAGACTTCATAAATGCCATCGGCAAACAGGAAACCACGATCGAGTATCGACACCCGCGCCTCCTCCAGCGCGGTGAACTGACCGTTGACATAAGCAATCCGGCTCAAACGACTTCTCCTCGATCATCAACAAACGCATCGGCCTGGTCAGACCAGTTAGTTTTTAGTGGGACAGGATTTTCGATAGGAAGCTCTGCGCGCGATCGCTCCGCGGACTGCCAAAGAAATCGTCCTTGAGAGCGTCTTCAACAATCTCGCCCCTGTCCATGAAGATGACACGATTGGCCACCTTACGCGCGAATTCCATCTCGTGGGTAACGACCATCATGGTCATACCCTCCCGCGCCAACGCTACCATGACGTCGAGCACCTCGCTGATCATTTCCGGATCAAGCGCAGATGTCGGTTCGTCGAACAGCATCGCAATCGGATCCATGGCGAGCGCCCGGGCAATGGCGACGCGTTGCTGCTGGCCACCGGACAACTGGCTGGGATATTTTTGCGCGTGGTCTTTCAAGCCGACCCGATCGAGCAGCTTGAGGCCCTTCGCATTAGCCTCTTCATGTTTTCGGCCAAGCACTTTTTCCTGAGCCAAACAGAGGTTTTCGATCACCTTGAGATGCGGGAACAGCTCGAAATGCTGAAACACCATTCCAACCCGCGCGCGCAGTTTCGGCAGGTTGGTCTTCGGATCGTTCACTTTAATCCCGTCGACGACGATATCGCCGCCTTGAAAGGATTCCAGCGCGTTGACGCATTTGATCAGCGTGGACTTGCCTGACCCCGAGGGGCCACAAACTACCACGACCTCTCCTTTTTCGATGCTGGCCGTACAGTCTTTCAGCGCCTGAAAATTAGGCCCATACCATTTATCAACGTGACTGATTTCGATCATGACGTGACTCGCTAGTGGCTGAAGCTGGCACGCGCCTGAAGGCGCCGGATGCCCGCGGATGCAACGAATGAGATGGCGAAGTAGACGACGGCTGCGAACAGATACATCTCGACCAGTCGCCCGTCGCGCTGGGCTACCTTGCTGGCAGCGCCGAGGAAGTCAGGCACCGACAGCACGTAGACAAGCGAGGTGTCTTGAAACAATACGATCGTTTGCGTCAGCAGCACCGGCAGCATGTTGCGGAATGCCTGAGGAAGCACGACATAGCGCATGGTCTGGCTGTAAGTGAGCCCGAGTGCCTGAGCCGCCGCGGGTTGCCCCTTCGATATGGACTGAATGCCTGCGCGCATGATTTCGGAAAAATAAGCAGCCTCGAACATCACGAACGTGACAAGCGACGAGGTAAATGCACCGACCCTGACAGGCCGCGACGATCCGGTTACCCATTGCCCGATATAGGGCACAAGGAAGTAGAACCAGAAAATGATGAGAACCAAAGGCAACGACCGCATCAGATCGACATAGATCCCACCGAGCCGCGCCAGAAGCCTGGAACCTGACAAGCGCATCAGGGCGATCAAGGTGCCGAAGACCAGACCGCCCAGCGCGGACAGCCCCGTCAGCGTTATGGTGAAAGTCATGCCGTCGAGAAAAAGATATCCCAGCGACCGGCGAATGACTTCGAAATCAAAGTTCGCGAACATGATCTTATTTACCGGTCATATAGCCCGGGACTACCAATCCGCGCTCAAGAAAGCGCATGGCAGTCACGACAAGGACATTGACGAGAAGATACAGCAACGTCGCGGCAGTAAATGCCTCGAAGACCTGAAATGAGAATTCCTGCATGGCGCGCGCCTGGGCAGTCAGCTCTATCAGACCGATCGTAATAGCCACCGAGGTGTTCTTGATCGTATTGAGAAACTCGGACGTCAATGGTGGCAATATGATCCGAAACGCCATCGGCAGCAGGATGTAGCGATAGGTTTGAGCAACCGTCAGACCAAGCGCCGTGCCGGCCATCTTCTGTCCACGCGGAAGTGCATTGATCCCGGCACGCAGCTGCTCAGCCACGCGAGCCGACATGAACAGACCAATACCGATCACTGACGTGTAGAAAGGCGCATTTGGAATCTGCTTGAGCCAAAGGCCCCACGACTGTGGCAGGATTTCCGGCAGCACAAAAAACCAGAGAAACAATTGAACCAGCAGGGGCATGTTTCGGAAGAATTCGACATAGGCGAATCCGAAACGTGATGCCGCTTTCGACGGAAGCGTCCGCAACACGCCGATGATCAAGCCGAAGACCAGCGCCAAAATCCAGGCGCAGATTGCCGTCTCTATCGTCCAGACGAGTCCGGACAACAGCATATCCAGATATGTTCCGGTTCCGTTAGGTGACGGCTCCCAGAAGATGCCCCAATTCCAGTGGTAGTTCACAGTGTTGCCTCCTGCGCAATCGATATCCGCGCCATGGTTTTTCGGCCATGGCGCGGCTGCAACTCTTACATCGCGTCTTACATCGCAGTGTAGGCGTCAGGATCGGGCGAGTTGGTCGGTTGCGAGAAGGCCTTCTTCTGCTCCGGACCAATAGGCACATTCAGATTCAAACCCTTCGGCGGAATCTTCTGCGTGAACCATTTCTCGTAGAGTTTGGGGCCCTCCGGGCTCTTGTAAAGAGCGGCGGTTGCATCGTCGACAACCTTCTTGAAGGCCGGATCGTCTTTGCGAACCATGATGCCGTAAGGCTCGGGCTTCGAGAAAGCGTCCTTTGAGATCACATAGGCGTCTGGATCTTTCGAGCCGGCTGCAAGACTAGCCAACAGAATATCGTCCATGACGAAAGCAACCGCACGATCGGTCTCGACCATCAGGAAAGCTTCCGCGTGATCCTTGGCGGGAATGATATTGATGCCGAGATTGCGGCTGGCATTCACTTCTGTAAGCTGCTTGATATTGGTGGTGCCCGACGTCGAAACCACGGACTTGCCCTTGAGATCTTCGATTGAATTAATCTTGCTCGATTTTTTCGAGACGAAACGGCTGGCCGTGAGGAAGTGCGTATTCGTAAATGATATCTGCTTCTGACGGTCTACGTTATTGGTGGTTGAACCGCATTCAAGGTCAATCGTGCCATTTGCCATCAACGGAATGCGCGTTGCGGACGTAACAGGATTGAGCTTGACCTCGAGTTTGTCGAGCTTGAGCTCTTTTTTTACAGCCTCGACGATCCGATAGCAGATATCCATCGCGTAGCCGATGGGCTTCTGATTATCGTCAAGATATGAGAACGGAACCGACGAGTCGCGAAAGCCAATCGTGATCGCGCCGGTTTCCTTGATATTCTTGAGCGTTCCGGTCAGTTCCTGCGCACCCGCGGGCCCGGCGCACATCGCACCGGCAATCACAAAACCAATTAAAGACGTTCGTTTCATACAATCCCCTCCAGTTAAAAGACGGATGCCTTACCTCGTCGATACTGACGATTTGGCGATCAGGTAGCAAATATTGTGCCGAAGAATGAGCCGTAGCGTGTCAGGTATCTTGTGTTAGGCCTGACCTGTCAGGCCTGACCGCGCCAGCATGACTTCAGCATTTAACGCGATGGAAGCACGCAAGCGATCTCAAAATGTGATCGGTCGCCGCTGTTGGTAAATACCGTATCCAACTGAAAAGGAGCATTGAAAGGCAATCCCAGCATACCCACAACTAAAAATCGAATAATATCAATATTATAGTCCAAAGCTTCGATTGTTTCGATGCTCTGCAACCAAGGCGCAGTTAGACAAAAAGCTTAGGGCCGTTCGACCTGAATCTCCACGATGGATCCCATGTGGCGACCCATCATCCATGACATCGTGCTCGATACCTGTCTGGCGTATATAGCCTGCCCGGCGATCAGAGATGCATATCCTGCCATCGTCAATATACATCCTGCCATCCGTCGAGACGCAGAAATTCCATCGATCAGCACGATCACGAAATATGGTCCATGATCATTGCCGTCGTGTTGCAGCAACCGGATCAAAGTCCCAACGGGTCATACGAATTGTTCATGCTGCACGACTCCAACTCAGCGAGCACGGCTTGACAGTAAAATTATCGCGTTCCGTACGCCCGATCGCCCGCGTCGCCAAGGCCCGGCAAAATATAAGCTTCGTCGTCGAGTCCTTCATCAATACCCGCAGTCCATATCGAAACATCCGGATGTAAACCACGAATTCTTTCCACACCTTCCGGCGCGGCCAGCAAGCATACCAACCGGATTTCCTTGGCTCCCCTCTCCTTCAACCGATCGACGGCGGCGACCGCCGTATTGGCGGTTGCAAGAACCGGCGACACGACGATCGCAAGTCTTTCATGAAGATCGGACGGCGCCTTGAAAAAATATTCGACAGCAACGAACGTCTGTGGATCGCGATACAGGCCGATATGCGCAACACGCGCCGTCGGAACAAGATCCAGCATTCCATCAACGAATGTGACCCCCGCTCGCAGCACCGGGACGAAGACCAGCTTCTTGCCGGCTATCTTTGCCGAGTGCATACGCGCGAGCGGCGTTTCCACTTCAACTTCGGTCAAAGGCAAATCGCGCGTGACCTCGTAGCAAAGCAACATTCCGATCTCCTTGAGGAGTTCCCGGAATGATTTGGTCGAGATCGTCTTGTCGCGAATGAGCGTGAGCTTATGCTGGACGAGCGGATGATCGACGACCGTGACGCCTTCCATTGTCCTGCTTCCTTTTTACTCGCGTGCTTTCGTTTAAAAAACCGTGCCGTCACTGATGACATTGACAGGCGGAGAACCGTCGGCACGACGCTCAAAAGCGATTGCGCGACCCGCCGCCCACGTCCCGCCTTCCAGTATTTTGGCCAAGGGCAAACTCTCGGCATCGCGCCCCGTGCTTTGCCGGATCCGTTCCGCGAGACGATCGAGCAATGCCACCGTCAACGCCCGCCATTCCACAACCAGCGGCGAAGCAACCTCGTGTTGACGCCGGGCATCTTCAGGATCGCGAAACACCAAAACGCCGGTGTCGATAAACAATCCGCCATTACGATATTCCGCCAAACCAGTGAGACCGTCTATGTCGGTCACGGTCAGGCCGGCACGCTGCAGTGGCTCAATAAGCGAGTAAGCCAACCATTGCGACAGCTTGTGGAGCGGCACCAATTCACTGGTGACATCCGTGGTGGTCATCGCGGGATGACGCCAGCAGTCTCCAAGGGGAACACCTTCAAGCACGATACGTGACGGCCAGATCGTGCCCATATGACGCAACAGTTCTGCAAGAATGGTCGGCGCGGATATGGTGTTATCCTTCGCGAGCGACTTGAGGTGATCGAACAAGCCTCCCGGACGAGGCCTGTCGACGCTCGCAAATATTTCAGGTTGTGCGGCAACTGAAGAGCCAAGTTTCTGGAGAAGTTGAACGCGCCCCTCGAGACCGAGAAGTGGATTTGCTTCCGTGACCTGAAACCCTTCGCGCACATCGGCGACAGCCAATTTTGATAGAGCGCCCGCATCGGCCCTCAACGGCTCTCCCGCCTGATCCGAAAATATTCCCTTGGCAAACATATCAAGACTTGCCAGCGCGAGCCCTTCGGAGCGCTTTATACTCTTTCCGCTCACAGCGTCCCGATAGGCCCACTTCGGTCCCGCCCCCGCATCCAGTAAAACGCTGACGATTGCGAGATCGAACTCGGCGCGCGCCCGTGATGCCGGACTGGGCCAGTTGTTCATACCCGCAATGACCGCCCACCGGTCGCTATTGCCAATCGTAAAATGGCGCCAACGCGAATGAAACGGCACATCTCCTTTGGGATAATTTTCATCGATTGTCGCAAGCACACGAGCGACGGCGACTTCAAGGCGCTGAACATCGATCCGGAAATTTGGAAGCCGATCCTGCAGGCCGATCTCCAGCATACGATGGGCGCGCTCGCGTACTGCTTGAGCAGACAAAAGAAGCGTTGGATCGGCCGTACCGGTCATGCCTAATGCGTCCTGGCTCGATCAATATTTTTCGAGCGGCCGGCCAATGGACTGTGTCAAATCCTGTGGCTTCGGTGGCTCGGCCGAAAAATATCCGGCGGCTTTTTTTGCGGCGATCTCGACATGCGCATCGGCGGGGATCAACTCGTCCGGCAGAGCGATCCGCTCGACGATGTCGATGCCTTGCCCCACCAAAGCGTCGTGTTTCATATCACTCATTGAAACAAAGCGGTCGATCCTGCGTATGCCCAACCAATGGATGACATCCGGCATCAACTGCTGGAAACGGGCGTCCTGAACGCCTGCAACACATTCCGTCCGCTCGAAATATGCGGCCGCGGCGTCACCATCTTCCTGGCGTTTGCGTGCATTGTAGACAAGGAATTTCGTCACTTCGCCAAGCGCCCGGCCCTCTTTGCGGTTGTAGACGATAATGCCAAGCCCACCGGACTGACCGGTGCGCGCACACTCCTCGATACCCTGAATAAGGTATGGACGGCACGTGCAAATGTCGGAGCCGAAGACGTCCGAGCCGTTGCACTCATCATGCACCCGGCAAGTTATTTTCGTGCGGTGATCTGGAAGTTTTTCCACGTCCCCGAACATGTAGACCGTCGTGCCGCCGATCGGGGGGAGAAATACCTGAAGGTCGGGACGAGTCACCAGCTCGGGAAACATGCCTGCAGTTTGTTCGAACAAGGCGCGACGGAGATTCGTCTCGCTGCTTCCGAACCTCTCCGCGATACCTGGCAAGTGCCACACGGGATCAATGGCAATCTTGACGACAGACACGCTGCCATCGGCACGAACGACATCTCCGTCAGGCACCAGCCGTTTCGCAGCGAGCGCCGACTTTAATTCAGGAAGGTCGAGACGCGCTCGAGTGATCGCGATGCTCGGCCGGATGTCGATGCCTTCGGCAATTTCGGTACGAAAGTTTTCAGCGACCAGATGCCCCCAGGGATCAAGCGCAACAATCCGCGACGGCTCGCTCCATTGGGGAAATGGGCCGATGGTTGCCGCCGGAAACGTATTGGTGAAATCGGGCCGCCGAATGGGATCAAGTGCTCCCGACGACACTGCAAGCGCGCGATAAACCGCGTAGGAGCCACCGTGGGTCCCTATCACATTCCTGTCTTGTGGCCGGGAAACGGTTCCGATGATCGGCCCGCGCAGGCGCGCGGTTTCGGCTCCCCAGGAAATCGGGAAATCGTGCTTGGCGCCCGGCACCGGGTGCGAGGTCAGACGAATATGGTCAGAACGATTTGAACGGGTCATCGGCGGGCAACCCCGAAATGGCGACGGCCCGCCTCAAATGACGGGCCTGACCGGTAGAACCAAATGAACACGCAAGCCGTTAAAGGCTCGTCTACAAATATATAGGTAAGCGTACCGCATATACAATCGTGCACCCGGGCGCAAAGACCCCGATTGCACCCTTTTGGGCGGTGCGTTCGCATGCTTTCGCATGCCGGAACGGTCAGGCGCGTGCGGTTGCTCCGAGATCGGGAACGAGCCAAAAAAGCGCGATAATGTCGATGACATAAAGCAGCGCCAGCAATGCGATCGCGGTTTGAAAACCATACGATGCGCTCACAGCGCCGACCGCCAGCGGGCCGAAGCCTGCGACTGCTCTGCCGATGTTAAAAAAGACATTTTGCGCCGTCGCCCGCGCAGCCGTCGGATAAAGATCGCTGATGAGCGCCCCGTATCCACCGAGCATTCCATTGACGAAAAATCCCATCACTGCCCCGCCGATCAGAAGCGCAGTTGGATCCACGAGCCTGGAATAGACGACAACCATGATCGCTGCGCCAAGCATATATCCGAAGAAGGCCGGCCGCCGCCCGACCCGGTCCGCAATGTGTCCGAACACAAAAATACCCAGCGCCATGCCTGCGATGGTCACCGCCGTCCAGACCGCGGATTGAGTAAGTCCATATCCGAACCGGGTCGAAAGATAGTTCGGAAGCCAGATCATGATTCCGTAGTAGCCGAAGTTCTGCACCGAGCAGAGAACGATCATTCCAAGACTTGTCTTGACGGTCTTTTTATCCGTCACCAAAAGGCGCAACGAAAACACCGCGTCCGCATTGCTTGCCTTATGAGCGATAAAAACCTCGGGCTCTTGTAACTGGCGGCGAATGAAATATGCGGCGATAGCGGGAAATATTCCGACGATGAACATGCCGCGCCAGCCTACATACGGCAGCAGCAGCGGCGTGATGATCGCGGCAGCGAACACACCTGACTGCCAACCGAGACCAACATAGGACGACACCCGCGCCCGTTTCGATGCGGGCCATGCCTCCGCAACCAACGCCATCCCGATGCCAAATTCGCCGCCGAGACCGAGGCCGGCGATACCGCGATAAAACAGCAAATCCCAATAGCCTTGAGCCAAGGCGCACATGCCGGTGAAAACCGCAAATAACACGATGGTCCATGTCAGGACCCTCACCCGGCCCAACCGGTCCGAGAGCAGTCCAAAAACACACCCGCCGACGACCGCGCCCACGAGCGTGACGGTCACCAGCGATGCACCCTCCGCAAGCGTCAAATGGAGGTCCGCCGATATGGCGCGCAGCATGAAGCCGAGAATAAGAAGGTCAAACCCGTCCATTGCATAGCCCAGCGCCGAACCCCAAAGCGCCTTTCGCGCCTCGTCGTCTGTGTCGCGAGCGGAACGAGCCGAGAGGGCTAATCCATCTGTGCTTTGAACCTGGCTCACTCCGACCTCCGTTCTTGAATACCAACGCGAAAACCAATGCGCCGAGCTCGGCACCGGCTGGCCGAGGCCAACAGAAGAGCATACGATACCTGTTCGACACCAGAGCCTGCTCTTGATTTTTCCCAAAAATCTGCAGACCGAATGTCGGTTGAAAACAGAACCGCGAGACTACGCGACTGCGCACGCACCATACGACTAAGATCAAAATAGTATCGCCGATTTCCCGAAAGTGCCGAGACGAAAAATATGGCGTTGGACGCAGAACAAAATCTCAAGCCGGCGAGCAGTCAGCTTTCTTTCGCGCCACTGGCGACGCAAATGTTGGCAGTGGGCGATGGGCATGAGATTTACATGGAAACCATGGGACAGCCGAATGGCATACCTGCCGTTTATTTGCACGGCGGTCCAGGAAGCGGCTGCCAGCCGAACCATCGACGGCTGTTTGATCCGCACCGCTTTCATGCCGTTCTTTTCGACCAGCGCGGATGTGGCTTGAGTCGGCCCAAGGGAGAACGTGAGGCAAATACAACCCAGCACCTCGTCGCGGATATGGAAAAAATTCGCGAAACCTTGGGTTTTGAACGCTGGCTGGTCGTCGGCGGCTCGTGGGGCGCGACGCTGGCGCTCGCCTATGCGGAACGTCATCCGCAACGCGTCAATGGAATTGTCCTGCGGTCGACCTTTCTGGGAACCCGCGCGGAACTGGAATGGGCTTTCCTCGATGGGCTTCGATACTTCTATCCCGATCTGAATGAGGACTTCCTGAGCTTTCTATCTCCCGACGAGCGGCTTACGCCGCTCGATGCGTATTGGCGGCGCATACTTGATCCAAACCCCAACATTCACCGCCCCGCGGCTCGTGCATGGCACGACACCGAGCGAATTCTGTCGGAATACAAACCCGCGCGCACGCGACTTGATGTCAAAGCCATATCGGAAAGCGAGCGGCCGCTGCCATCCACACCATTCATGGAAGCGCATTATTTTCAAAATCAAAGCTTCATGTTGCCGGACCAGCTTCTGACCAATGCCGGTCATCTCGACGGCATTCCCGGCATTATCGTGCAGGCGCGCTACGATCTGCTGTGTCCGGCATCGACCGCGCATGCGCTGGCATCGGCGTGGCCGAATGCCGAACTGCGCATGGTCGAGGGTGCCGGCCATTCCCTGGGCGATCCGGGCATCGCAGAAGCAGTTGCGACTGCTATCAGCGATATGGCTTCCGCGTTGGAAGCCAAGAGCAATTCAGGAAAATCTGTACAAATCCATGAATGACGCGGGCTGACACAAGAGCCGGGATATTAGGCCGAGACATTTCTTTCAAATCTCGATCGATCCGGATTCGTCAATATCCAGATCAAGCAGCGCCGAGCTCAGAGATTTTCCGTGGGCATCGAGCGCAAGCGAGCGCGTGACGCCGCCGCCCAAAGTGTTATGCAGGACGAAATTTAAGGCAGCGATATTTTTCATCTCGTAGCGCACGACATCACCGCTGACGATTCCTTCGAAATGAGCTTTCACCCGCTCGCTGGTGACCTGCGCCACCAGCAGCGAATAATGCCTGAAATCGTAGGCGATGACAGAGATATTGGATGTGTCACCTTTATCGCCCGTGCGCGAATGCGCGATCTCGCGCAATTTCATATTTTAAACCTCCACGAACCGTACAGAAGGCGTGACCAGATCGCGCGGCAGCAGGACCGACGCAATCGCCACCACATCACGCGCCGACTTGACCGCGCCTCCACCCCCGGAGGGCCCGTTTGTATAAAGAATCTCGACTTCGTTGCCGATACGTATTGCGTCTTCGAAATGATCGGTGCGGCCGGCAACACGCACCCGAACCTCGTAAGGATGTGCGGCGGCCGATGAAAGTTTGGTGCCGTGCAGCGCATTCACACCGATGAGATCGAATTTCAACTCGCTGGTTTTGACACCGGTGATTTGCAAGCGTTCGCGGACAATCGCCAACGCAAGTTCTCCTCGCTCCGCCGCGCCGGGGCCAGCATATGAAATCTGCCCCTCCCCGATATATCCGTCCGCATACCCCACCGAGACTTTCAGTGTGTCCGGTCTGGCGCGGCCGCGACCACCTCGAACCAGGACACGGTCGGGTCCGAGCTCGTTGATCTGAACCTGGGTAAAGTCCGCAACGACGTCCGGCTGCAGATAAGCCGACGGATCGTGGACTTCATAAAGGAGTTGCTCCTTGCACGTCCTCGCGGTCACCGCGCCACCGGATCCCGCGACCTTTGTGATCACGAGGGTTCCGTCCTCGTCGACCTCCCCGATCGGAAAACCGAGGCGCGCCAAACCGGCGACATCCTTGTATCCGGGATCGGCAAAATAGCCTCCTGTCACCTGCCCGGCGCATTCCAGCAGATGCCCGGCGACGGTTCCCTGCCCGAGCCTGTTCCAGTCGTCCATCGGCCATCCGAAGGCATGAATTAAAGGCGCCAGAAACAGCGCCGGATCCGACGCGCGCCCGGTGATCACAACGTCGGCGCCCTGCGTCAGCGCCCGGACAATCGGCTCGGCCCCGAGATAGGCGTTGGCCGATAGGAGCCGATTTCCAAGATCTTTGATTTCAGACCCTTCGATTTCGAGAAGCGGATAATCACCGTCTCTACAAACATCCAGCACATCGTCGCCCAAAACCGCGGCGACCTTCAACGTGTGCAGGCCAAGCTTGGCCGCGATTTGCTTGGTCCGGCGCGCAGCCGCAAGGGGATTTGCTGCGCCCATATTGGTTACGATCTTAATACCCCGGCGCTGGCATGCAGGCAGCACGGTATTCATCCGCGCGTCGAGCAGCGGATCAAAACCAGCCTCGGGATTTTTGAGACGTGCCTGCTGCGCGAGTGCCACGGTGCGCTCGCCAAGACACTCAAAAACGAGATAGTCGAGATCACCCTTCTCGGCGAGTTCGAGCGCTGGCTCGATGCGATCGCCGGAATATCCCGCGCCGGATCCTATCCGAACCTTTCGCACGTCGTCTCCCTAATGCACCCGAAGTAGATGCGGAAACCTACTTCAAGCCGAAATAAGCGCGCCGCAGCGCATCGTTGTCAGTCATTTCGGCCACCGTGCCCGAAAAACGGATGCGCCCACCTTCGAGAACAAAAACACGCGTCGCAATTTCGAGAAAGCCGATATTTTGCTCCGCGATCAGAAGCGCCAGCCCTCGCCGTTGCAGATCCCCCAGAATGCGGATGACTTCCTTGACGAACAATGGCGAAAGCCCGGCCGAAGGTTCATCCATCACTAGAAGTTGAGGCTCTGCGGCCAACGCCTTGGCGATACCCAGCATTTTTCGCTGACCGCCAGACAGGCTCGAAGCGGGCGCGCGGCGTTTGTCCCGCAGCACAGGAAACACGGAGTAGAGTTCATCGGCGCGTGCTCCGGAATTTGGATGGCCCAAAGCCTGAGCGCCCACGCGAATATTTTCCTCTATCGAGAGATCCGGAAAAACCGCCAGCTCCGACATGTACGTCATTCCAAGACGCATGCGGTCGCTCGGGCGCATCCGCGTCACGTCATGGCCCAGAAGATTGATCGTTCCGTGGCGAGCGTCGACCAATCCAACAAGCGATTTCAGAAAGGTGGTCTTTCCGGCGCCGTTAGCGCCTAGCAACAGCACGGTCTCGCCGGCCCGTACATCGAGATCGACGCTCCATAGCACTTGCATGGTTCCATAGCCGGCGTCGATCCCTACTGCGTCGAGAAGCTTATCCTTAAGCGGCATGGTCGCCCCCAAGGAAGACTTCGATCACTTGCGGAACTTGCACAGCAACGGAGAGCTTGCCTTCAAAGATTTCCTTCCCGCATTCATGACGATCACACGATCGGTCACATGCTCGATGAACCCCATCAGGTGCTCGACCACGATGACCGCAAGTCCGCTCCTCGCCAGCGATTTGATTTTTTCCGAAATCCAATCCAGCTCCGTAGGGTTGAGACCTGCGGCAAGCTCGTCGAGCAAGAGCAGCTTTGGCTTGGTCGCAAGGGCGCGCGCGAGATCGAGCAGCTTTTGCTGAACGCTGTTCAAATCCCGCGCCGGCTTTTCAGCAAACGCCGCCAATCGATACTCATCCAGCAACGCTTCGATACTGCGGATCGACGCGGGGTCCCGACCGTAAGCAAATGCGACCTCAATGTTCTGGCGCACCGTGAGGGAGAGGAACGGTTTTGGAATTTGAAAGGTGCGATTGATGCCGCGATGAACAAGCTTGTGGGACGCGATTGCGCCTATCGATGAACCGTTAAAATCGATTTGGCCGCCATCAGGCCCGTAAAGCCCGGAAATGACATTAATGGCCGTCGTCTTGCCCGAACCGTTTGGACCGACCAGCCCGAGTATCTCACCCGAAGCAACATGGAAGCTCAATCCGTCCAAGGCATGGAAACCGCCAAAGCGTTTCACCAACTTGCTGACATCGAGAATTCTGTCTGTGTCAGGGGACATGCCAGCCTCGACGCGTGGCGAGTGAAACCAAACCTGCCGGCAAAAACAGCACGAGCCCCATGATCAAAAGACCATAAATCAATTGAAAATACTGCGGTGTGGTGAAGCCGATCAGATTGTAAACGCCGTAAAGAATGACCACGCCGACAATTGGCCCAATGATCGTTGCAACACCCCCGAACAGAGCGAACACGATGGCAAAGATGCTGAACTCGGAACTGAACACGTTGTCCGGGTAAAACACCGAAACGTACCAGGCGAATACACCCCCAGCGAGCCCCGCAATAAGCGCCGATATGAGCCAGGCGATTACGCGCATGCGCACCACCGGCACACCGGCCATGGACGCGCTGACAGGATCTTCTCGAACCGCTTGCAAGGCCAGGCCGAAGTTCGAGCTTTTCAGAAAAACCACGATGCAGAGTGAGAAAGCAAGAATTCCCAAAGCCGCTGCATAAGCCATGGTGGGATTGAACATCCCGGTCAATGACACGCCATAGGGTCCGCGTGTGATACTTTCCAATGCTGGATTAGCCACGAAGTGAAGAACGGCAAGCGCCGCCGCAAGACTGGCAATGGAAAAATAGGCCCCCGACAAACGCAACAGCGGCGTCAGCAACAGCCCCAGAGCCAGGGCAACCACGCCTGCCGCCGCGACCGCAACGATAGCCGGTGCATGTCCGTGCATGACCGCGATAGCAAAGCCGTAAGCCCCTGCCCCGAAAAATCCGACGTAGCCGAAAGGAAGATATCCGGTGAAACCGTAGATGACGTTGACGCCTTGCGCGAGCGCGAGAAAAATAACGAAATTGAAGAGCAGCAAGTGATTGTCGTAGACGGCCGGCAGCAGCGCAAAAACTGCAATGAGCGGAACGACGATGAACAGAAGGTAGCGGGCGAAATCAGGCAACGCGCACCCGCCTTCCAAGCAGGCCACTCGGCCGCAACAGCAAAATGGCGATCAGAAGGACATAAGGCAACAAATCCGCCCAGGAGCTGAGATAGGTTTGAACGAACATATACGACACGCCGTAGATAATGCCTCCCAAGGCAGTGCCTAACGGATTGCCGAGCGAGCCTAGCACGACGACGACGAATGAAGTCACGGTTGCGTCGACGCCAAAAGCTGGTGTGAATGAGCCGAACATGAACGGCGCAAAAACCCCGGCGATCGCAGCCAATGCCAAGCCGATTCCAAATGCGGCGGCGGACACGCGATCCACGTCGATACCGGACGCAAACGCCTCATCCCGGCGCGACATGACCGCTCGGGTCAACGTCCCCAGCCGGCTCCGATAGAGATAAAGATAGGCCAGAAAAATCGCGATGAGACTTGTGATCGCAGCTGCCATCCATGAGGCCGGGAAAGATTGTCCAAAAATTTCCAGCGGGCCGTTACCTGGTGCTCCACCGAACATACGGGCGCGGAGCGCCGCAAAGCTTCGCCCCAGTTCCCTGCTTTGAATGGATCGTTCGCTGGTGCCAAAGCCGATCGTCATGACAGCTTCGATCACTTGTGACAGACCAAAGAACAAGATGATCGACAACATCTCCGGGTCCTTGGCGCGTTGAAGCCGCGGAACCAGCAGTTTGTACAGCAGCAGCCCGCCGACACCGAAAAGAGCGAATGCCAGCGGAACGGCAAATAAAGGATCGATGCCACCAAGCGTAACAACGCCGAATGCAAGGAACGCACCGAGCATCAGAAAATCCCCATGCGCGAGATTGACAATGCGCATGACTCCGAAAACCAAATTAAGGCCAATGCCCACCAGGCTGAAATAAAGTCCGAACAGGACGCCGGCGATCAAGGGATAAAGCATCGCCGGCATTCCCAAGGGTCAAAAACAGAAGGCATGCCTCTCATGGTCGCGGGTAGACCGGCTTGCCTGTTGCGGTCTCGTGCGGATAGATCGAGACGAATTTCAGATGACCGTGATCATCGAATTCAAGCTGCCCCAGTGGGGTAAGCTCGCCGATCTGACCGCCCGTCTCGTCAAGCGCAAACGTGCCGTCGAGGGTTTTCAATTTTCCGGAAAGACCGAATACGGCCTTGCGCAAATCGAGTTGGTCAAGGCTGGCCGCCTCCGAGAGCGTCTTTTCGATAACGAGCGCCGTTGTGTAACCCGCTACCGCGTTGAAACCGAATTCCACTTTGCCGTCGGAGTACTTCTTGTCCCAGGCCGCGCGAAACTCGGGCAGCTTCATGCCGAAATTGACCTCATAAGCCAGTTCCGACGACGGGACGTAAGTGAAGACATGTTCAAGACCGTTATTGCCGACATTTTTTTCAAGCAATTCTGTTTCCAGTCCCGGATAGATGCAGAACAGCATCTTGAACTTCGCGCCGACGTCCTGAACGTTGCGCAGGAATGCAATATCGTTCGGAGCATATCCGAGATGAATGACCGCATCCGGCTGCGCAGCGCGAATATTGTTGATGATGACGGTGTAATTCGTCGTCTCGGTCGGAATGCCCTGGTCGTAGACGATCTCGATGGGCGCACCGGATTCTTTCAGAAAGTTCCGGACGGCGGTCGCCTGGGTGCCGGTAAACTCATTCGTTGAATAAAGTATCGCAACTTTCTTGATTCCAGAGTCCGGGCCCATCGTGAATCAAAAAGTCCGCGATTGGTTTGGGCCAGACGGTTGAAACCGGATCCGCCATCAATGCAATGTACGGATTGTCCTTGGAAAAGAAGCTCGCGCCTGTGCCCGTCTGATCAAACAGAAACATCTTGTGGTCGCGCGCGATGGCCACCGCCGGCGCGGTCAGCACCGATCCGGAATCCGCAACCAGCAAATCCACCTTGTCCTGGGTAATCAGTTGATTGTAGAGCGTGGATGCCGTCGCGGTGTTGCTCTGATCATCATAGGCAACCAGTTTGATCGGTATCTTCTTGTCGAAAGCTTTGACGTAAACGCCACCTTCGGCGTTCTTTTGCTCGATCCAGAGCTTCAGCCCGCTGTGCACTGGCATCGAAATGGATGCGTAGCGCCCAGACGACGCAAACAAAGTTCCGAGCTTGATTTCGCTTGGCGCATCCGCGGCCCATGCCGGTGACGACAACAATGCGAATGCGATCGCCGCGCTAACCCTCTTCCGCATACCGCTTCTCCCGATTCTTGATTGGCTTCTTTGATGCCTTGGAAGGTAGTCTATCGCGCGCGGTCGAGGCGATACAAGATACATTGCAATCGTTCTGAACGGTGACGGCGCTAATATACGATCACGCGCGGGATTCGCCTGATGGTGGATAACGCCTCAAAATGCGATCTACCAAATGCAAAAGAACATCCTGGCACTCATAGCCCTTCTCGCAACAAGTCCGGCCACGGCTGCCGATATAACCGTCACAAGTGGAGGCGCTCCCAAAGAGGTGCTCGAGGCCCTTATTCCACGGTTTGAAAACAAGACCGGGCATCGGGTGAAGATGACTTATATGGTAATTGCGGCGTTGCAGCAGAAGCTGCTGGCTGGCGATGCGCCCGATATGGTGCTCATGCCGACGTCGTCAATCAAGGATCTGGCCAAAGCAGGCCGACTGAAAGCCGAGGGCAGCGTTCCACTCGGGAAGGTTTACATCGTTGCGATCGCCAAAGAAGCCAGTCCTCCACTTGATGTCTCCACGCTCTCAGCCTTTCGTGAAACGTTGCTAAAGGCTCGCTCAATTGTGTTACTCACCGCCAGCGGCAACGCCGAGCGGCGCGCATATGTCGCGCGTGGTCGCTCAGCTTCAAATCGGAGACGATATCGAGAAGAAGGTCGTCTATCGGCCGGCGCTCGATGGAGGTGTTCAGATGGTTGCAAACGGCGAAGCCGAGATCGGAGTTTATCCTGCGAGTGAAGTGATACACGTCAAGGGGATCGGCCAGGCAATGGCGCTCCCCGATGCATTACAGATGAATCTGGTCTACGGTGCCGCGTTGACAACCTCAAACCCGGACCCTGAACCCGCACTCGCTTTCATCAAATTTCTGTCCGATCAGGATAACATCAAATACTGGAAGGATGCCGGCTTCGGCCCAGCTGGAGACTGATGTCCGTGAATTTTCATCAACAACCAGGCTTAAAACGATTATGAAATCGACGCTCTGCCTCGCTCCACACCCAAATCCGGCAGCGCCCGCATTTTCAATGCCTGACAACGCCACCGACGCGCATATGCATCTGTTCGGGGCTGAGCCGCATTATCCGTATGTCGATCAGCGCGATTACACACCGCCGGAAGCTCGCGTTGAATCCGCACGCGCACTCTACGCAAAACTCGGCATCAAGCGCGTCGTCGTGATCCAGCCGAGCGTGTACGGATTGGACAATCGATGTCAGCTCGAATTCGGCGCCGCGCTTGGCCTTCCTCTGCGAGCTGTCGTGGTCATACAGCCCGATGCGACCGACCAGGAAATGGCACGGCTGCACGCGCGTGGCGTACGTGGCATACGATATATCCTTGCGCATCCTGGCGGCCTCGACACGTCGAACCTTGAACGATCAGCCGACCGTGCGCGCGATTTCGGATGGCATCTGGAGTTTTTGCTGAAGCCCGAACAATTGGTCAAACTCGAGACGCGGTTGATAAAGCTCTCTTCCCACGTCGTTTTCGATCACCTGGCTTTTATCAAACCCGATCAAGGCCTCGACCAACCCGCATTTCAGACCCTGCTCCGGCTGCTCGAAAGCGGCCATGGATGGGTCAAATTTTCCGGCGCCTATCGCGTTTCCGGAAAAGCCGACCAGTACGACGCCGTGCTGCCGTTTGCGCGAAAAATTGCCCAAACAAGCCCCGACCGTATCGTCTGGGGCAGCGATTGGCCTCATGTCGGGCAAACGGAAGCAATGCCCGGCACAACTGCTTTGCTTGACCTGCTGCAGGTGTGGGTGCCGGACGAAGACCTGCGGCGGCGTATTCTCGTCGAGAATCCGGCAACGCTTTATGACTTCAAATAACTCGCGAGAGCGTTTTCGCGCGAAGCATGCCGCCCGACTTGACCCGGCGGTAAATACCGGTTCGCGTTAAGAAGTTACATGTCGTCGGCGCCGCGCATAAAATCAAAGTCGCAGCCTTCATCCGCTTGCAGGACCGTCTGATCGAACAGCCGCGCATAACCGCGCTTGGGCGCTTTGCTATCCAAGTTTTGGTCGGCGGTCTTGGTAAATTCGGCAAGCCGCCGCTGCAACTCCGCATCGTCAACCAGCAATTCGATACTGCGCGCCGGAACATCAAGCCGAATCAAATCGCCCGACTTCACCAAGGCCAGCGGACCGCCCACGGCGGATTCCGGCGTTATATGCAGAACGATCGTGCCGAAAGCCGTGCCGCTCATGCGCGCATCGGAAATCCGGACCATATCCTTGACACCCTGACTGCCGAGCTTTTTGGGAATCGGCAGATAGCCCGCTTCCGGCATGCCCGGCGCTCCTTTCGGGCCAGCGTTACGCAGCACGAGGACATCGTCGGCCCGAACATCCAGAGCGGGATCGTCTATTCGTGCGGTCAGGTCTTCAACTGAATCGAAAACGACGGCCCGCCCTGTGTGCTGCAACAACTGCGGACTTGCGGCGGAATGCTTGATCACGGCGCCCCGCGGCGCCAGATTGCCACGCAGAACGGCCATTGCGCCTTCCGGCTTGATGGGCTGATCTCGCGGGCGAATGGCGTCCTGGTTCGGAACCTCTTCCGCGTCCTGAACAATATCTCTCAGTGTTCCGCCAGTGATCGTCATTGCATCGAGGTCCAGCAGGCCGCCCAGCTGTTTCATCAATTTGGGGATGCCGCCCGCGTGGTGAAAGTGCTCCATATAATGGAGGCCTGATGGTTTGAGATCGACAAGCACCGGTACTTCACGCCCCAACTGATCGAAGGCATCCAGATCGATACGGTGCCGCGTACGATTGGCAATCGCCGTCAGATGGATCAATCCATTGGTCGACCCGCCGATAGCCTGCAAAATCACCTGCGCATTGCGAAATGCATTCGGAGTCAGCAATTCGCTCGGTAACGGCCCTCCGGCGACCGCCATTTCGGCGGCGCGCCGGCCGCTCGCTTCCGCGCAACGCACGCGCTCGGCATGAGGCGCGGGAATGGTGGCGCTCATCGGCAAGGACAGGCCAAGCGCCTCTGAAATGCACGCCATTGTGCTCGCGGTTCCCATGACCATGCAGGTCCCCACCGATGGCGCGAGACGACCGTTGACCGCAGCAATCTCGGCTTCATCGATTTCGCCTGCGCGATGCGCGCTCCATAAACGGCGGCAATCCGTGCAAGCACCGAGCACTTCCCCTTTATGATGCCCCACGACCATCGGCCCGACCGGCAGCACCACGGTCGGAAGATCGGCGCTCACAGCTGCCATGATCTGCGCAGGCAAGGTCTTGTCGCAACCGCCGATCACCACGACAGCATCCATCGGTTGCGCGCGGATCATCTCCTCCGTATCCATCGCCATCAGATTTCGCAGATACATCGATGTGGGGTGCGCAAAGCTCTCGTGGATCGAGATTGTCGGAAATACCATGGGCATTGCGCCCGCCAGCATCACGCCACGCTTCACCGCCTCGATCAGAACGGGCACATTGCCGTGACAGGGGTTATAGTCGCTATATGTGTTGGTAATCCCAACGATCGGGCGCTCGAGAGCATCGTCCGAATAGCCCATCGCCTTGATAAAGGCCTTGCGGAGGAACAGCGAGAAACCGGTGTCTCCATAACTTGTGAGTCCTTTTTTTAGACCCCTGTTCATCGGCCGCCCCTTCTGAATTCCTGAGTCCGTTCACGCCTCAAATTCTTGAACGCGTAATATTTTGAATATACTTTCCTGCGAACCCGATATACGCCTGAATATCTCGCCACATTATAGAATTTTCGCTTGAGCGGGAGCAATGCCCGCGAAACCGATGAGTTGCCGGCAAAAAAGCCGGCTCAAAAGATGTTCTACATTGGCTATGGTTCGCGAGACCCGCACAGAACAGGGATAGATCAATGAAACTGAACGAGTCCGCCCAGGGCGTCTATTCCATCGCCGTCACACCCTTCCACCCCGACGGCCGCGTCGATATGGATTCGGTCGGTCGCATGACGGACTTTTATGTCGGATGCGGGGCGACAGGGCTGACCATTCTCGGCATTCTGGGGGAAGCACCGAAACTCAGCGAAGAGGAGTCTCTCGCGATCACGAAGAGCGTCGTGGATCGGGCAGGCGTGCCGGTGATCGTCGGTGTATCCGCTCCGGGTTTTGCAGCCATGCGCTCACTCTCGCACGGCGCCATGGACCGAGGCGCCGCCGGTGTCATGATTGCGCCCCCTTCTCATCTGCGCACGGACGAACAGATCGTCAACTACTATGCACAAGCCATCGAAGCAATCGGCGCCGATATTCCATTCGTGATTCAGGATTACCCGCTCACTCTGACCGTGATCATGACACCCAAAGTCATCCGGCAGATCGTTCAGAACCACCCCTCCTGCGTCATGCTCAAACACGAGGATTGGCCGGGCCTGGAAAAAATCACCGCTATGCGCGGCTTCGAAAAAGACGGATCGATGAAGAAAATATCGATACTGACGGGAAATGGAGGGTTGTTTCTCGATTTCGAAATGGAGCGCGGCGCGGACGGAGCCATGACCGGATATGCTTTCCCGGAAATGCTCGTCGACATCGTCAAGCTGTCGAAAGAAGGTGAGCGAGACAAAGCTCATGACCTGTTCGACGCGCATCTTCCCCTTGTCCGCTACGAGCAGCAACAGGGAGTTGGGCTGGCCGCACGCAAGTATGTCCTGCAGAAGCGTGGCGCCATCGCGTCAGACGCGCAAAGAAAACCCGGTTCAAGCTTGAGCAAAACAGCCAAGACAGAGATCGACTATCTACTCGCGCGGCTCGCCCGGCATGATCCCCGCGCCAGAATTTAGCAAGACCACCTCGGCCTGCGAGACAGCGCGCGCGTCTAACCAGACGCTGTTGGCTTGTGATGGCTCACTGAAACCTCGACGCCGTCGTCGTTACGCAAGATCTGCAACGAAACATTTCGACCGTATCGATATAGCGCCATGTCAATTCTGGCCTGGCCGATCTCAAGATTGTGCAGCACCACCATATCGATAAACGACGGCAAAATCGGATCGACCAGGCGGATTCGATGTTGTGCCGGTTTAAACTCTAGGCCAAGGCATGCCTGCAACATGCTGATAGGCGCTCCACTTGCCCATGCCTGCGGCGCACAAGCGACAGGATACAATGTGGGCGCCTGCCCTTTTACGCGGCGAAACCCGCAGAACAACTCCGGCAGCCGTCGTAGCTCCATGTAAGAAGCGGCCCCACTGATGGCCTCAAAAATCTCACTGGCTTTGGATTTAAAGCCGTAACGAGCCATTCCCGAGGCAATCATCGCGTTGTCATGCGGCCATACCGAACCATTATGGTACGACATCGGGTTGTAACGGCTTTCACCGACGGCGACCGTCCGGATACCCCATCCTGAGAAGAAAGCGCGGGGCCATCAGTCCGGCCGCAACGCGTCGCGCGCGCTCAGGCGATGCAAGTCCGCCAAACAGGACGTGCCCTGCATTGGATGTTTGAACCCTGCAAGGCTCCCCTTCACCGTCCAATGCGATGGCATAGGTGCCGATATCTTCACACCAGAATGCGTTTTCAAACTGGACGGCCAGCGCGATGGCTTCTTTCTCAAGCTGCAGGGCCTGATCTATAAAGCCCAGCCGATGGGCCACCTTTGCAATCGAGCGTTTGGCGGCAAAGACGTAGGCTTGAACCTCCGCGAGTGCGATCGACCCTTCGGCCAGACGGCCATCCGCATGAAAAACAGAATCGAATGAATCCTTCCAGCCCTGGTTTGCAAGGCCGTCGGCCGTATTGCGGGAATGACGCAGGAAGCCGGATCCATCCAGGGCGGAGTGCTGCTCGATCCAACTCAACGCGGCTTCGATCTTCGGCCAAAGCAATTTGATCGTTTCATCGTCGCCCGTCCGCTCGGCATATTCGCCGGCGAGCAGAACAAAAAGCGGCGTTGCATCCACGCTACCGTAATAAAGACCGAACGGGAACCTCACGCAGATGCGCCATTTCGCCTTTACGCATTTCGTGGAGAACCTTGCCAGGCTCGGCATCGTTCAAAGGATCGTTTTTATCGGCTTGAAAAGCCGCCAAGCGCGACAATACTCCGCGCGCAAGACTTGGCATGCACCACAGCATTTCAAGCGCCGTGATAATGCCGTCGCGCCCAAACGTCGTTGAATACCAGGGAATGCCCGCATAGGGATATGCGCCCTCGGCAGTTTGCGTTGTCAGCATACGAAGATCTGACAGCGAGCGAGCGAGGATCTGATTGAACACGTCGCTGGACGTTCCGATTGAAATTGTTTCTTGCCGCGCTCGCCGAAGCGATCGCGATGCGGACGCCATGCCTTTGAAAAAATTCGGAGCCTGATTGCGATCGGCACCGTTGCAGCTCACCGTCAAGAAGATGGATCGGCGCGCATGCGGCTCAAGCGCGAAATTGTATGATGCAACATTATCGCTGAACCGATCCGGTTTCGGCTCGAAATGCAAAGACGTCGTACGCGTGACATCATCCAGGCCGGTATATGCCAGCGTCGCATCTTGCACGCGGTTGTTGACTGGCCTTTGAATGCCGCGCTGCGGGCGGCGCATTCCTCTCGCTTCGAAAATATCCGCGAAATCGCTTCCAAACGTAACGGCCAGCGAAAGATCGACGGGCTTGTCGCCGTGATTTTGGATCCTGAATCGCGTATAAAAAACATCGTTCCAGACGAATGCCGTCCTGAGAATATGGATCGTATCTTTCTGCAGAACCAGGCGACCCTGTCTGTAAATGTCAGGATTGGTCAAATCGACCGTCAGGACAGTATTGTCGTCCCGCACATTCGAGCCGAGCAACAGCGGCTGCAGTCCGTTGATCGTCAGCTCAAGCCGCGACAGGTAGCGCGTATCGTTGTTGAATATGCCATCTGGCTCGCCAAGGGACGCGCCGATATCGCCATGATCGTCAACCACCGCAAATGTATCGTTGTGCTTGAGCGTCCTACGTGGGCGCGCTGTTGGCCCTTTCGCCGCGATATAGAACGGCGTTTCATCCGGGACGTCTGTGCCTAGTGTCAGAGGAGATGGTATGTTCAATGCATGGCCAGTTTTTCTTGAGAGCGCAAGGAAACGCGGGGGTCGAACGACTCAATCGGGTTGCAGGGAACGCCTCCATGAGCGATTGGTTCCAATTCCACCCCACAAATCTTACGTTGAATTAAGCGCGTAAAAAGGCGCACCGTCGAAACAGCGGCATTTTGACGAGGTTATCCATTTTGACGAGGTTATCCATGGCGACCTGCTGGACGGAGGCTTTCTTGGTGTCGGAAGCCGCCAAATTGTCGTTGATGTAATCGATACGTTTTTCGCCGACCAGATACTGGATGCACTGATCTTTGAATTGACGCGAGATCAGTTGCGCGTTGCCCCTGTCTACAAGGCCGGCGAACAGATCGTTATTCTCGGAAGGGGTCGTACCGGTCCTGACTCGCGGGCGTCCCAACCTATTGCCGGAAATCCCGCGGCGAATAATCCATCCCCCACCAGCGATGATCGGCCAAATGGCACAGCGATGGATGACGCACCCAAACACCAATATGAGACAGCGGGTTCATTGCCACGCCCCCCGGCGTCGAAACAAAGCCATCGCGGGTTGGATTGGTTTGTCTTCTTTGTTGCCGATGTCCAAACTGGCTTTGGTCCGTTTGTCGCCGTCTACCTGACGACGGAGAAATGGACCCAAACCGATATTGGACTGATCCTGACAGTCGGCGGATTGATCTCGCTGATTGGCCAAGTCCCCGGAGGGGCAATTCTCGATGCTGTCCGCTCGCCCCGCCTCGCCGCTGGAATAGCGGTTGCACTGATTGGCCTCAGCGCGCTTAGCCTCGCTTTGTGGCCGGTGTTCCCCGCCGTGCTTGGCTCCCGCATCCTGCAGGCTGGCGCGAGCTGCGTCCTGGGTCCGGCCATCGCCTTGCTCAGTCTCGGACTCGTCGCGCATCGCGATATCGGCGAGCGTTTAGGACGAAACGCGGCGTTCGCGTCGATTGGAACGGGCCTGGCTGCAGCCGGCATGGGCGCATGCGGCTATTTTCTATCGAGCGAAGCGGTTTTCTATGTCGCGGCGGGATTCGTTTTGCCCGCCCTCTTTGCGCTATGGCGAATCAATCAAGCCGACATCGATCCGATCGGTGCTCGCGGAGGCTCGCACGCACATCCTCTGAACATCGCTTTGGGACTTGCCGAAATCTTCCGTAGTCGGGCACTTGTTGTTTTTTCCCTGTGCGTTTTGCTGTTTCATCTCGCAAATGCCGCTGTGTTGCCTCTGACGGCGAGTATGCTCACCTTGCGATCGAGCCAATCGGCCGCCGCGCTGATCGCAGTTGCGATGGTTGTGCCTCAATTACTTGTTGCATGTCTTTCGCCGGCTGTCGGCCGTAAAGCCCAAGAGTGGGGACGACGCCCTCTCCTGATCGTTGGCTTTGGTGCTTTGGCATTCCGCGCGACCATGCTGTCGCTCGTCACCAATTCATATCTTATCATCGCGATACAGATGCTCGATGGCGTTTCGGCAGCAATTCTCGGCGTGCTGGTCCCCCTTTCCCTTGCGGACCTCACGCGAAATTCCGGCCGGTTCAATCTCACGCAAGGCGCGGTCGGATGCGCGATGGGGCTCGGAGCATCGCTGAGCACTCTTTTCGCCGGTTATTTGTCCGACGCATTCAGCAGCCAAGCGACATTCATGTGTCTTGGTGGAATAGCCATAACCGGTCTTGCCGCTGTAGCTTGTCTCATGCCGGAGACGCGGCCCCCGCCGGAACCGCGTCAACCCAACTAGGCAGTCACCAGGCGCGGCTTGAAAGTTTCAACGCTGTCTTCTTTCTGACCACAGATCTCCCGATAAATGGTCAGATAATCGTGGGCCATGCGTTTCGCGGTGAACCGTTCATCAAATCTCTGGCGAATTGTCTTTCGCGATAGCTTGGAAACATTCCGAATCGCCGCAACGGCGCTCATCTCGTCCTCGACGACAAATCCCGTCACGCCGTCTTCGACGATCTCGGCTACCGATCCTCGGTTGTAAGCGATTACGGGAGTACCGCAGGCCATTGCCTCGATCATCACCAAACCGAACGGCTCCGGCCAATCGATCGGCACGATTAGGGCGATCGCACCGCTCAAAAATTCGGATTTCTGAGCGTCGGAAATTTCACCGATGAATTCGACGTGTGGCTTGCCCAACAGGTTGCGAATATCGTCGTTGAAATAGTCAGCGTCCACCTGATCGATCTTGGCGGCGACCTTTAGCGGTAGACCGCAACGCTCGGCAATGCGTACCGCGCGATCGACGCGTTTCTCCGGCGAGATACGGCCCAAAAATGCCAAATAGGATGGCGTTTTGTCCTGAGGAACCAACAGGTCCTTGGGCAGCCCATGGTGGACGGTTCCAGCCCAATTTGCAGCGTGGACAGGCCTGCGCTGGGAATTGGAAATCGACACAACCGGCACTGAGGAAAATGTTTCGAAAACGGGCTGGTGTTCGGGCAAATCCAGCCGCCCATGCAATGTCGTCACGAACGGCGTGGACTGCCGTGACATAAGTGAAAACGGATAATAGTCGAGATGGAAATGAAGAATATCGAACTCGCCCGCACGGCGGCAAACATGTTCTATCATTGTCATGTGGAGCGCATTTGGATCTCTAATGGATCCATCGAGCCTTAGCGCGCGCGGCCACATCGGTTCCAATTTCGCCTTGGTGATCGAGTTGCCGCTGGCAAAAAGTGAAACATCGTGACCAAGAGAAACCAATTCCTCCGTCAGCCAGGAAATAACCCTCTCAGTTCCGCCGTAGAGCTTTGGAGGCACAGCTTCCGTCAACGGGGAAATTTGCGCGATCCGCATCTTAATTACTCCAATCGCGCTTGAAGGCAGACACCAACACAATTCGGCATCGGCTTGCACGCGACCCAACGCGCCTGCGCAGATACCTTCAACGAGCATTGCTGCCATTTGTTCCCGACATGGGTACGATCTGGATGTTTAATGCGCAAGAAACCCCGTTTCGCGCGGTTAGTGTGGGGTTGCCTCTGAACATACAGTGAAGCCACAGAGCGGACCCAGTTGGGCAACCGGGCAAATAAGCTCTCCGAGAGTATTTTGAACGATCGATGGATTGCCGAACCAATTGCGATAGCGCGCAGGTTATCAAGCACGCAGTTTCGACAGCACTCCGTATCACATCGCACTATCGCGTGTCCGGGGTGCGCCGCGCGCCTGCTTCAGCGAATCATCCCACGCGCAGCGACAGGCAATGTCCCGATGATGTCATCTCCACGCACAAGAAGAACTTCATCGACCATATTGACCGCCACACAAACATGGTTGGGCACGATGCGCACCACATCTCCCACACTCGGCCGCGTATTGCTGCGCGACAGATCCAGGAAACCATGCTCCTCGGCAAACCGGGCAATTTTTGCTTCCGGATGCTCCAATATCATTCCGTGCCCTTCGAGGCCACCCGTGTCCGATGTCAGCGTTTTAGACCCAGCATCGAGAATGCCGCGATCCTCTCCCGCGCGGCTTACGACTGTCGAGTAGATATGCAAGGCGCAGTCGTTCCAATCGGCAACCCCTGCAGCAACCTGCATGCGATCGTTATAGACGTACGTGCCTGGCCGATGCTCCGTGGCGCCGCGCAGCTTCCCGAGATTTTTCAGGTTCGGCGAACCTCCTGTCGACACGGCAAAGCGTTCGATCCCAAGAGAGCGAGCCCCCGCCGCCGCCTCGTCCAGAAAGCGTTGCGCTTCAGGCCATCCATTTTCTGTCGGGTACATCAAAAAGCCTGCAAAGGTGAGACCCTTGCTCGCAATGATCTGTTTGAGAAGAACGATCGCTTCAGCCGGAGATTCCACGCCGGCACGTTTGCGGCCAGTATCGCATTCGATCATGACAGGAACCGAACGGCCCGCGATGTCCGCAGCCTTGGGGAGACCATCGAGAACGACTGGATTGTCGGCCGCAACTGTCAGCGCAGCTCTTTTCAGCAACGCGCCGAGGCGTTGCATTTTTTCGTCACCCAATAAGTTATAGCTAATCAGAATATCGTCGAGGCCTCCCTCAACCATCACCTCCGCTTCGCCCAGCTTCTGGCATGTGATCCCCGTTGCGCCGGCATCACGCTGAAGCTTCGCTATCACGGGACTTTTATGGGTCTTGATATGCGGGCGATTGGAAACCCCTGCGGAATCGCAGGCCGCCTGAACACGCGCAATGTTGCGCTCGACCCGATCCATATCGACGACCAGAGCCGGTGTGCCGTATTCTCTGGCAACTTTCGCTGCAAGCGCTGTCGTCATTATTTTCCTTTCCGGTCTTATTGCAGTGGACAGTTCCGTCACCACGGATCAATCCACCACCTCCCGGTTGATCACATTATCGCGGATCGGCTCGCCGTCGAGCACGCTCACTGATATTAAGAGCCGTTTGCACGCCCATGCGATCGAGCGCCTCGCTGGTGACACCGGCAAGATGCGGCGCAGTAATGACGTTCGCAAGTTTGAAGAGCGGATTGTCGACCAATGCAGGTTCGGTTTCGAAAACATCCAGGCCCGCACCGGCAAGCCTGTTTGCGGTCAACGCAGCGTATAATGCAGCTTCGTCGACAATTCCGCCGCGCGCCGTATTGACGAGATAGGCCGTCTTCTTGAGCCGGCCTAGCCGTCGTGCATCGAACATGCCGACGGTTTGGAGATTTTTCGGACAATGAATGCTGACAAAGTCGGCGCGCGGAAGCGCTGCGTCGAGATCCGAAATATATTCATAACCGGCGGCCTCGATTTCCGCCCGCGTCTTGAAGGGATCGTAAATCAGAACATCCATTTCCATCGCCGCACAGCGTTTCGCAGTTCGTGTCCCGATCCGGCCAAAGCCAACGACAATCACAGTTTTGCCGAGCAGATCGAACGGAATCGCGTTAAGGCGCATTCCCCATTGACCGGCCTTCACCATGGCATCGAGTTCAGCTCCTCGTTTGGCGAGAGCCAACATCATGAACAAAGCCTCTTCGGCCACGGAAGGAGAATTGGCGATGCCGGTCGTCATCAGCGGAATCTTTTTCGCGGTCAACGCCGGCACGTCGATTGCGTCGTATCCGACGCCCATGCGAGCAACCACGCGAATACCGCCAGATGAAAGTATTTCGCTTTCGCCGAATCGGGTCGGCCCCAGGACGACGCCATGCACCGGCGCGTGCTGTCGCAGCAGCGCATCGAAATCGGATGCAGATATCGCGTTCGGAAACTGGATCGCATCGATATCGTCACGCGCCTTGAAAACCGCCCAACCGTCTTTTGGCATCGTTTCGGTAATCAGGAGCCTTTTCTTGTTCGCGGTCATGACTGATGTCCCCCCACGTTCGAGCCGGCAAAGTTCGGCTGATGCTCTTGTGCCTAGCGCATGGCCTCTGTCCCGGCAATATTCGACGACAGAGGACAAGTATGCATGAAAGCCCACCAAGTATGCAGCCGTGTATTGGGGGCTTGCCGCTCATTCGGCAACGAGGCAGTGTGTTACTCTTGATCAGTTGCCCATTCGCAATGGGATTCAGCTGATTCCCACGCCGGGAGATTATGACGTGCCCCATCCCGAACGAGATCCTCTGCCTCCGTCAATACTCGCAGCGCTTGCGCGCTACGACACTCCGACGATTTGCAATGCGATGGAGCTTGTCGCGCCGGAGCGCCGTCTCAGCGGCTATACCGTCAAGCCTCTGGTCTGTCCGTTTCCGGATTTGCCGCCGATCGTTGGATATGCGCGGACGGGAACGATCCGGGCAACGTCCCAATCGGGCCTGACACCCGCCGAGCAACGAGCCCAACGGCTCGCCTATTACGAATATGTGGGGACCGGCCCCGGCCCGCGCATCAGCGTTATTCAGGACCTCGACGGCGCTCATACCGGGTTTGGCGCATTCTGGGGCGAGGTCAACAGCGCCCTGCACAAAGCGCTCGGTTGTCTGGGCGTCGTCACCGATGGATCGATCCGCGACATTCCGCAATGGGCGCCGGGCTTCCAGGCGCTGGCGGGCTCCATCGGCCCATCGCATGCACACGTTCATGTCGACGGCTTCGGTGAGACTGTCAGTGTTGCCGGCATGACGGTTCACCCCGGCGATTTGATCCATGCCGACCGCCATGGGGCGATCGTTGTACCGTTCGAAATGGCCGGAAAACTGGGGGACGCCGCCGAACTCTGCGCACGCCGCGAGGAAGTCATTCTGGATGTCGCAAGAAGTCCTTCCTTCTCGCTTGAAAAGCTGAAAGCCGCCCTGGCGCGGTCTGCCGAAATCCATTGATTTGCGACGCGTGTCGCGGGATATCAATACGTTGAATTGTCGGCTAACATAACATGGCCGCGCGGGAGATCATCTCGATGCGGCTCTCCATTTTCGACCCGGATGTAGAACAATTCGATGGCCGTTACAGATATAGCAACCCGTACCTACAACCATGGTTGGCGGCTTGACCCGATCATCCGCAGCATTCTGGACACAGATTTCTACAAGCTGCTGATGCTGCAAATGATCCGGGAATTGCATCCGGATGTTCATGTTACCTTTTCGCTGATCAACCGCAGCAAACATGTGCGGCTTGCGGAGGTCATCGACGAAAAGGAGCTGCGCTCCCAGCTCGACCATGCTCGCACGGTACAGCTCTCAAAAAAGGAACATATCTGGCTCGCCGGCAACAGCTTTTACGGCAAGACGCAGATGTTCTCATCGGACTTTCTTGGCTGGCTCGCCGACTTCCGCCTGCCCGACTACGATCTGCGCAAGGTCGATGGACAGTATGAATTGCATTTCGAGGGACCCTGGACCCACACGTCGATGTGGGAAATCCCGGCGCTCGCCATTGTCAATGAGCTGCGGTCTCGTCAAGCCATGAAGGGGCTCGGACGGTTTGCGCTGGACGTGCTGTACGCACGCGCAAAGGCCAAGCTGTGGACCAAGGTTGAGCGGCTGAAAGGGTTGAACGGACTTCTGCTGTCAGATTTCGGCACCAGGCGTCGGCATGGGTTTCTATGGCAACGCTGGTGTGTTGAAGCCGTGAAGGAAGGTCTGGGAAAGTCCTTCACGGGCACGTCCAACGTATTGCTGGCCATGGACAACGATCTCGAAGCCATCGGCACCAATGCGCATGAGCTTCCAATGGTTGCCGCCGCTCTGGCAACCAACGATGAGGAATTGCGGCAAGCGCCCTACCGGGTGTTGGATGAATGGCAACGAATTTACGCCGGCAATCTGCTCATCGCTCTTCCCGACGCTTTTGGAACGACATCCTTTTTGCGCGAGGCGCCGGATTGGGTCGCCGATTGGACGGGCTTTCGGCCCGATAGCGCGCCCCCGATCCCCGGCGGCGAACAGATCATTCGCTGGTGGAAAGAAAAAAATCAGGATCCGACAAAAAAAATCCTCATATTTTCCGATGGAATGGATGTCGATACGATCGAACAGGCATACCGGCATTTTTTCGGGCGTGTCAGGACCAGCTTCGGTTGGGGGACAAATCTGACCAATGATTTCACCGGCTGCACGCCGAACGGCACGGCCGATCTTGATCCGATCTCACTGGTCTGCAAAGTCACCGCGGTGAACGGCCGTCCGGCCGTGAAGCTTTCAGACAACACCGAAAAATCGACAGGCGATCCGGAAGAAATCGCGCGCTATTTGCGCGTGTTCGGGGGCGCAGACCGCGTCACAAGCACGGTTCGAGTTTAACATGGCCGCGTCATGATCAGACTGGCCTCCCGCATCGCTGCCTGGCTTTTGCTTGGAGCCATTACTTTTGCAACCCTGGGCCCGGCGAAAGATCGTCCCCAAACAGATCTCGGTCACGACACAGAACACGCGCTCGCGTTCGTTCTTCTTGGCATAGCTTTCAGCGTCGGATACGCCCACCGGCGCATGAGCGTCGCGATCGCTGCGGCTCCAGTGATAGGCCTTATCGAAATTTTGCAGCTATGGGCACCTGGCCGGCACGCGCGCCTGGAAGACTTTGCCGTCAACCTTTTGACGTTCTGGGTGGCGCTGGTTGCAATCGCCGCTGCGGAGCGCGTGCTCCACTCGAACAAACAGCAGCCCTGACCGATGCCTATCGGTTGCTTCCCGCGCAGAGGCAGGTCCTCTAACGCGGCGACATTTCGAATCCGAGCGTTTTTCGCAAATCGCGATGATCGGGACTGGCGAGAAGTTCGATGAGTTGCCGGGCTGGCGTGGCCGCGCGAGCGTTGGCCGACACCGCAGCGGTGTAAATGGTGGCGAGGTCATAGCCCCGCGGCAGTCGACCCACCAGTCTGATGCCAGGCGTATTCAGAATTTCGGTGGATTGCGTACAACCGATGGCGCAAGCCCCGCGCGATGCCGCCAGGTGACGCATCGCTGTTGCCCCGTTGGGATAAATCCTCAAACGATCAGCAACGGCGTCCGCGACATTCAGTTTTTTTAACACCTTGGCGACATGAATCCCGGCCGTCGATGTTTGCATGTCAGGCACAAATATTTCGTCGGCGGCAAGAAGTGCCTCACGCAACCCCTCCTCGTCACCGACGGAAATTGGCTGCCCATCGGAACGGTTAGCGACCGCCGTTTCGACATTTCCGATATCGGCCATCGTCTCCTGGAGAACGAACTTTTCGTGAGTGAGATCCTTCACAAGAGTTGCAGTCAGGATAACAATATCCGCCATGTAACCCGCACGCAGTTTTGCGGCCATATCGCCGACAGCGCCGAATTCTCCGGAGATATCCATATCCGTCAGCGCTTTGAATGCCGGAGCCAGACGCTGGACAAGACCTTGAGCGGCGCCTCCGCTCAGAATTTTCAGATCGTTCATCAATTGAGTTTCCGTTGCCTTATTTTTCAGGTCGACGCGCAGTAACTATTGGCTTTTCTCGACGAACTGCTTTGCGACATCACCCCACTTTGCAATATCGCTGCGCAGATATTTATCGAACTCCGAAGTACTCATCGACATCGAAACGGCGCCTTGGGCGACCCATAATTTCTGAATTTCAGGCTGGGAGACGGCATCGTTGATTGCGGCATTGAGCTTTTCGACAATGGCCTGAGGCGTGCCGGCGGGAGCCATAAAGCCAAGCCATATCGTCGCATCATACCCCGGCACGCCTGCCTCCGCGACAGTCGGAATGTCGCTGAGCACGCTGGAACGGGTCTTACCCGTCGTCGCGAGCGCCCTCACCTGTCCCGCCGCGATGTTCGGCGCCATCGCGGTAATTGCATCGATCATCATTTCGACCTGACCACCGATGACATTGTTGCGTGCCTCGCCGCTATTGCGGTGCGGAACGTGCACGATGTTCGTGCCCGTCATCGCTTTAAAAAGCTCTCCAGCCATGTGATATGGCGTACCTTGCCCCGACGAGGCATAGTTGAGTTTGCCGGGCTGGGATTTTGCCAACGCGATAAATTCCTGAAGCGTTTTGGCTGGGACCGAGGTGTTGACCACGATCACAAGATCCGAGGAATTCGCGGGAGCGACCGGGACAAAATCCCGCATCAACTCGTAATTTCTGTTCGGCAGCAATGTCTCATTGGCGGTCTGCGTGTTCGACATCATTAGCAGCGTGTAGCCGTCCGGAGACGATTTCGCGACCTCGACCGTTCCGATAACGCCACCCGCACCGGTACGGTTTTCAATCACGAAGGGTTGCTTGAAACGCTCCTGCAAATATTTCCCGACCAGTCGCGCCGTGACGTCAGCGGGCCCCCCAGCGCCAAATGGCACGATGATCTTGACAGGCCGGAGGGATAATCTTCGCTTCGTTGCGCCTCGGCATGCGAAGCAAAAACTCCCGCGAGCAAAATGATCGCAACACCCAGACACTTCATCCGCTTCCTCCAGTTCTTTATTTTTATATCTTTGAACCCATGACTTAATATCATTATCCTTCCGCTGTTTGCGACCTGAATTGCAATCCAATTTCGCGCTGAAGGCACTTTCTTCAGGGCTGAAAAAATGATGCTATTCCCTGCTTGAACGATCATCGGCCAACGAAAGCGTCATCGCATGACGAACAATCCTACGAATCTCCAGATTGATTCCGAGCGGCTATGGGATGCCATTCACACCACCGCGAAATTCGGGCAGACTCCGAAGGGAGGCGTTAGAAGGTTGACGCTCGGCTCTGAAGATAAGCAGGTGCGCGACTGGTTTCTCGACGCATGTGAACAAGCCGGATGCGAGGTTCGTATCGACGGGCTCGGAACGATGTTCGGAATTCGCGCGGGGGCGCGACATGTCCAAAGCCCCCGTAGGTCTCGGCTCCCATCTCGACACCCAGCCGACCGGCGGAAAATTCGACGGCGTGCTCGGAACGCTTGCTGCGCTGGAAGTGGTCCGAACACTCAACGATGCCGGCATAGAAACCGAGGCCCCCCTTTGCATCGTCAATTGGACCAATGAAGAAGGCTCCCGATTTGCCCCCGCGATGATGGCTTCGGCGGCCTATGCGGGCGACTATTCGACGGAAGACATTCTTGGCCGCAAAGACGCTGACGGAATCAGCGTTGCAGAAGCTCTCGATACCATCGGCTACCGCGGCGCCGATCCAGTGGGCGAAGTAAGATTAAGCTCGTTCGTTGAGCTTCACATCGAACAGGGCCCTGTTCTTGAAGCCAATAGCAAAACGATCGGCGTGGTCGATCACGGACAGGGAATGATCTGGTACAACGGCAAGGTCACAGGCTTTGCCAGCCATGCCGGCGCAACACCGATGGTTTTGCGCCGCGATGCGCTGGCGACGTTGTCGGAGATCGTTTTGACGGTCGAACGTCTTGCAACAGAATACGGCCCGAATGCAGTGGGAACCGTCGGCGAAGCGTTGATTGAGAACCCGTCACGCAACGTTATCGCGGGGGATATCGCCTTCACCATGGAATTCCGCAGTCCCGACAGCAACACACTTGATGTGCTGGATCGCGAATTTCAGAAAACAATTGAAGAGATATCCGCGAAGCGAAGGGTCGACGTGGAGATCGAAACAATCTGGCGCAAAGAGCCAACGCATTTTGACGCCACATTGATCGACGCGATCGAAAAGGCCACCGACGCCCTTGGTTATTCACGCCAGCGCGTGACGTCCGGCGCCGGTCATGACGCCTGCAACATGGCCAGCGTAATCCCGGCCGCGATGATCTTCGTGCCGTGCAAGGATGGCATCAGCCACAACGAGCTGGAAGATGCCACCCAAGCCGATTGCACGGCTGGTGCGAATGTTTTGCTTCACACCGTTCTTTCACTGGCAGGTATCGCAAGTCCAACGGAGGATCGCGCGCTTTAATTGCGCTCCAATACCAGCCTGCCCTTCACCTTGCCTGAGCGAAGCTTGTCCAATGCCGCATTCGCCTGATTCATTGGCATCGTTTCAACAGGCATCGGGCGAACACGCCCTTGCTTGACCAGTTCGATCAATTCTCTCAGCTCGATCAGATTCCCGACATACGATCCGCGCAAACTGATCGCACGAAGGACTAAGAGCGGAAGAGAGATCGTTATATCGCCCCCGAACAGGCCGACCACCACATAGGTGCCAGACTTGCGGATCGCGGCAACTCCGAACTCCGCGGTGGCATGGGCTCCGACAAAATCGATGGCAGCGGCAATCCCACCCGTTTTGGACTGCAATGTTGCAAGCGCCTCGCCGTCGCGTGGATCAACCGCGAGACTTGCGCCCGATGAAAGGGCCAGCTCACGCTTGGCCTGATCGATATCGGCGACCGCAATATTTTTATATCCCAGCCCTTTCGCGATCTCCAAAGCGCTCATACCGACGCCACCAGCTCCTAGTATCAGAAGCCAGTCACGGTCCACTGCGATATCGATCTTTTTCAGCGCGCTGTAGGCCGTCAATCCCGAGCATGCATACGTGGCCGCCAGTGTCGGATCAATACCCGTCACATCGACCAGATACTTTGGGTGCGGCACGAGACATTTTTCCGAGTAGCCACCGGGGCGGTGAACACCGATCGAGCTTGGCTTCGCACAAAGATTTTCCTGGTCTCGCAGGCAAACTTCGCACGCTCCGCAACCCAGCCACGGATAGACGACGAATGTTTTGCCTAACATGTCGTCGCCGATCGGGGCATCCGGACCTTTGGCGACAAGGCGACCCAGCACTTCATGTCCCAGTATCACGGGTGTCGACACGCCACGATCCGCGAGACTCAATTTCTTGCCACCGCCAAGATCGTAAAACCCGTCCTGCAGATGCAGATCGCTATGGCAGACGCCGCAACGGGTCACATCGATGACGACCTCGGTTCCCCTCGGCTGAGGGTCAGCTCTTTCGATTTCGGCAATTGGTTCGCAGAACATTTTCACTGCATAGGCACGCATGGTTGCTTCCTCGGTTATTGTTGCCGGTCTCATGTGCCGGATTATTTGAATGCGCCGCCGGTTTTCTCGCCCCGGAGGGACGCCCGCATCACCGATGCAGGTCTCGGCTCAGGCAGAGTATGAAGATATTTCGATCAGGCTTCCATCGGGATCTCGGCAATACACCGATCGCAGAACGCCCCGGGCGCCCTGTTTATCGACGGGGCCTTCCTCGATCCTGACACCACAGGTCTCCAAATGCCGCACGACGTCTTGAGGGGCGGCCGCGGTCAGAAAACACAGATCATCGCTTCCCGCAGCCTCATGGTCAGCGGTAAACCACTCATCTTTGCTGGCGGAAACAGGCCGCAAATTGATCTTCTGGTCGCCGAAAGACATGGACGTGCGCTTCGGTCTGCCGTGGCCCGCATCGAAATCCTTGCGCACCATGCCCAGGACACGTTGATACCAGGCGGCAGCAACTTCAACATCACGGACGTTGACGACCAGATGATCCAGGGCGGTGATAACGACCATGATGTCGAAACTCCCTTAGTCCTGCTTTCGGAAGTATGGTTCGACAGAGCCTGACAACTTGATCGTCACAGGATTGCCATGCCGATCCTTGGACGATCCCACAGGAACGCGGACCCATCCTTCACTGACACAATATTCCTCGACATTATCTTTTTCGACGCCCTTGAAACGAATACCGATATCCCGGGCCAGAACCTCGGGATTATAATAAGGACTTTTCGGATCGACAGATAGTCGGTCAGGCAACTGATCGCTCATAACGGAATTCCCATTGTCTCTTGCATAAGTGTCCGACTCCATAACCCGCAGCTCGCAGGCTGACAACGCCCGTTCCGAACCTGAACAGCGAGATCATCACCGTGGGCCCTCGCCATCGGCCCGCAAGGCCGTCAAGCCTTGCCGATAGGTCGGATATTGTAACCTGACACCCAATTCGTCCCGCACGAGATTGCTCCTCACGCGCTTCGTTTCGCTGAAAAAGCTGCGCGACATCGGCGAAAGGTCCGCGGTCTCGAACGGAATTTCCGGTGGAGGGTCGGCACCACATAGTGACGCTGCAAATACGAGGACATCTTGCGGCGGCGCCGGCTCGTCATCGGCAACATTGTAGATCGCGGTGGCTCTCGGATTTTTGATTGAGGCCTCGATGACCTGCGCAATATCCGCGACATGGATTCGGTTGAACACCTGCCCCGGCTTGACGATCCGGCGCGCCTTGCCTTGCGCCAACTGAACGAGCTGATTGCGGCCGGGGCCGTAAATCCCCGCGAGCCGAAAAACATGCACCGGAATATGATGTACCGCGCCGAACGCGAGCCACTCCTGTTCGGCGGCGAGCCTGCGGCGAGAGCGCCCGCCGACCGGCCGGGGTGGCGTCGATTCGTCGATCCAGGCGCCTCCGTGGTCGCCGTAAACACCGATCGTCGATAGGTATCCGATCCAGCGCAGATGCTGCGCCTTCGCCAGATCATCGCCATAAACGGAAAGCACACGGTCGTGCCCGCCTTCCGAAGGGGGCACGGAAATCAAAACGGCGTCACTCTGGGCAAGATCTGCGGCAATGGTCTCATCGCGAGCGCTGTCCCCAAACAGACGCATCGTAAAACCTGATTGGGCGAGCAAATCAGCTTTCTCGCGGGAGCGCACGGTGCCTGTTATTTGCCATCCCTCCGTGGCGAGCCGCCGGGCAATGTAGCTTGCCGAATACCCCAACCCGAAAACAAAAAATTTCATGTCCAACCGCTGTCTCGCCATGCCACCCGGCGTGGCGGGCGTTCAACGCCTATCCTTCAACGCGGATCCTTTAGCCGGATGCGCTTTGCGATGCCACGCCCAAGCAGATCGTATGATCGTCGCCAAATCAGAATGGGCGGGAGAAAATGCGAGAACCTCACGGGCCGCACTGGGATCCGCCACAAGCACCGCTGGATCGCCTGCGCGGCGCGGCTTGATCGCTTGCGGCACTTCCCTGCCCGTTTCAGCAGCGATCGCCGAAAGGATATCTCTCACCGAAAATCCTTTTCCCGTTCCGAGATTGAAGCTGCCGCCGAGATGGCCTTCCAGCAACAGCTTGAGCGCACGGACGTGAGCTTCGGCAAGGTCAGTGACGTGGATGTAATCGCGGATCGCCGTTCCGTCAGGCGTATCGTAGTCGTCGCCGAAGATCGAAAAATCCGGTACATGCCCCTGCAGCGCCATCATCGCGCGAGGAATCAAATGGGTTTCCGGTTCGCGACGTTCACCTATCAGCCCTGAGTTGTCACACCCGCTCGCATTGAAATAGCGCAGGCAGAACGCCCCAAAATCATAAGCCCCGCGATAGTCGGACAGGATCCGCTCGACCATCCATTTCGAGGTGCCATAGGGGTTGATGGGTTCGCAGCGATCGGTTTCGCGGATGAGTTTGCTGCCCGCATTGCCATATACCGCGCCTGTACTCGATAAGACGAACTTCGAACAGCCAGCAGCGCGCATGCCCTGTAAAAGCAACACGGTTCCGAGAAGATTGTTGAGATAATATTTTTGCGGATCGGAGACCGATTCCCCTACCAGACTAAAGGCCGCAAAGTGCATTACGGCTACACAATCGTGGCTGCGGACGGTTTCCGTAATTTTTTCAGCGTCGCGAATATCGCCCTGAACCAACGGCCCCCATTTGACGAACTCGCCATGTCCGGTCGAGAGATTGTCGTAACAAACCGGGATATATCCCGCATCCGACAATGCCTTGCAGCAATGGGAGCCGATATAACCTGCTCCACCCGTTACCAGAACCGATTGCCTGTCGCTCGTCATGATCCCGCAACTTTCAACGGATTTCGCAGCTTTCGTAAAAGTGAATACCGGTTTTACTTTACAATCAAGCCAACGGCGTCACGAGATTACGCCGGCATGGTTGCATTCGGGATGTCCAGCAAAAAGATGTACCGCGAGAAAGATAGGACGGCATTCCTTGCCTCCGGCGATCAGGTTATACCATCGTAACTATTGACCGCGGCCTGAGCGCTGGCGGCATTCACTGCTCGGATGCACAGAGGACAACGACTTCATGAAGGCATATGTTTACGGCGCAAACGGCGCGTCGATCGCCGAAGCACAGAAGCCAGCCCCACAAGGCGTTCAGGTGTTGGTAAAGGTACGTGCATGCGGCCTCAATCGTGCCGATCTCGGCATGACAAAAGGCCACGTGCACGGTGCAGCCGGCGGTGTCGGCACGGTGCTTGGCATGGAGTGGGCCGGAGAAGTGGCCGCCGTCGGCCCGGACGCCAAAGGTGTCAAGGCCGGTGATCGCGTCGCCGGATCCGGAGGGGCAGCATTCGCGGAATATACGCTCGCCGATCATGGGCGGCTGTTTCATCTGCCGCAGAACATGAACTTTGACACCGCCGCGACCTTGCCCATTGCCTTGACGACCATGCACAACGCACTGGTCACCAATGGCCATCTGCGAGCTGGCCAAGCCGTGCTGATTCAGGGCGCAAGTTCGGGCGTCGGATTGATGGCAATGCAGATCGCAAAATTGAAGGGCGCGAAAATCGTCATCGGATCGTCAACCGACCCGGGCCGACGCGAACGGCTGAAGGAGTTCGGTGCGGATCTTGCGATCGATTCCAGCGATGGCGGATGGATCGATCAGGTTTTGAAAGCGACGGATGGGAATGGCGTGGATTTAATCATCGACCAGGTGTCAGGCAAAGTGGCCAGCCAAAATCTGCGAGCGACGAAAGTGATGGGCAGGATCGTCAATGTCGGCCGTCTGGGTGGCACCCATGCGGATTTCGACTTCGACATCCATGCGGCCCGCCGCATCAACTACATCGGCGTCACGTTCCGCACACGCTCCATCGAAGAAATTCGAGATATCTTCAAGCAGGTCCACGACGACATCTGGCCGGCAGCGGTCGCAGGAAAGCTCAAACTTCCCATCGACAAGGTTTTTCCATTCGACGATATCGCGAAAGCCTTCGCGCATATGGAGGCAAACAAGCATCTCGGAAAAATTGTCGTAACGCTTTAGGTCTAACCAGCATCAATCGAGAATAGTTCGCAAGAGCCAGTTGGTGCGCTCCGGATTTGCGGCTTTGACGCGACGATCCGGACTGCTAAACCAGCCCTCATGAGTGACGCTGCACCTAGCAAATCAAAAGTTGCTGCCATTTCGATTGCCGCCAGCGCAAGCATGGCGGCGGTCAAATTCGCGGTCGGCGTGGCGATCGGAAGCATCGCCCTGATTTCCGAAGCGTTGCACAGTTCGGTCGACCTGGTCGCAACCGTGGTGACCTGGATCGTCGTCCAGGTCTCGGACAAACCGGCGGACGCCGAACATCACTATGGACATGGCAAGCTCGAAAGCCTGTCGGCGCTCGGCGTCATTGCAATGCTCTATGTTCTGGCCGGCGGTATCGCCGTCGAGGCTTATAGCCGCCTGCGGGAAGGAATTGCACCCGCAACAGTCTCGGCGGTCCCTTTCGTGGTGCTGGTCGTCGATATCGTGGTGAACCTGTGGCGGGCGCGCGCGCTGCATAAGGCCGCGCGCCAGACCAAAAGCCAGGCGCTTGAGGCCGACGCGTTGCACTTTGCATCGGACGTATTTGGATCTGTTGCCGTGATCATCGGCCTCGGACTATTGGCGCTCGGATACAAATGGGGAGATGCGGCGGCGGCCATCGGTATTGCCATCATCATTTGCCTGCTGGGGCTCCGGCTCGCCCGCTCAACCATCGAAACCCTGCTGGACCGAGCCCCGGAGGGAGCCACCGAAGCCGCGACTGCGGCCATCAAGTCTGTCCCCGGCGTAATCGATGTGGAACGTCTCCGGGTACGCATGGTCGGGCCGACACATTTCATCGATGCGGCCGTGAAAGTTCCACGTACCTACCCGATCGACCGGATCGACGATATCAAGCAGCGAGCCCAGCGCGCTGTGTCGGATGTGCTGCATGATACGGACCTCACCTTTACCGCCGTGCCGGTGGCGCGCGACAACGAAAGCGTGCGGGAACGCATTATGGTGATCTCGCGAAATCGCGGTCTCGCCATTCATCATGTCACCGTCCACGATCTCGGCGGCAAGTTGACGGTCAGCATTGACCTCGAAGTCGACGGCGATATGACTCTGGTCGATGCTCATAGCGTGACCCAAGACCTCGAACAGGCCATCCGCGAGGAGTTCGGTGCCGACTCTGAAGTGGACACACATATCGAACCATTGGAGCCGGAACTACCACATGGGATCGATGCGGACCCGCTTCACGTTCAGAACATTCAACGGGCGCTATCGCAAATTGCTGCCGAACGCGGCGGCGTCATTCACGACATCCATAATGTTCGAGTCCGCGATACCGCTGCCGGTCAAATCGTCAATTTTCATTGCCGCGCGACACCCGCGATGAGCGTCATCGACGTTCATGAAAACGTCGATGCTATTGAGCGCGCGCTCCGCCGCGCCTTTTCCAGCGTGAAGCGTGTCATCAGTCACGCAGAGCCCGAACGCTGACGTTTGCGTTCCCGTTTCGGACTCACCCCAACGGCGTTTTCGCGCAACGATTCTTCTTGGGACAAGTTTTTTTTGAATTAACGAATCGTTGACTCTCGACAGGGCCAGAAAACTGGATTCAAATAGCTGTGATTCGGCGCGGTGCATCACACCCGTTCGGTCAAGGGGCGGGACAGCATTCCGAGGGGGGTCACGGCATGACGCGCGCACACGCGACGAGCGCGTGCGCTCAATCCGATTCGATTAAAGGATTGGCGCAGTCGATCGCGAAGCCGGCCTATCACCGGTTGCTGATTGCAGAACCCGCATTGCGGCGCGCTGTACCGACGTTGATCATCGCATTTTTGCTCACGATCTGCATTGGCGCTTTCGTTCAGGTCGTTGACCAAACAAGACAAAAAAGAGCCTGGATGAGGCGAGATCTGGTCGCGCTTGCCGACCTGCTCTCGGAGCGGCTTGATCGCGCCAGCGTCACGCGCACGGACCGTGCATCACTGGATCGCGCGACCTCGCCCGAACATCTGAAAAGCCTTCTGCCCAGCCTGATCCCGTCCTGGGGCATTGCCGGAGGGCGGCATGTCATCATTACAGGTTCCGGTCAGCGGCTCCTTGCACATCTTCCGGTCGACGCCTCCAGCGAAGAAACAATCGGCATCCTCAACAGCGTGACCCCGCTCCAGCCCGAACTGGCCGCCGGAAATCAGACGCCGATCTTCGAGATCACCCTTCCCAACGGCACCAGTGCAATGGCCGTGCAGCGGACGATCCGCTCCCTTTCGGGGGAAGTGCTCGTCGCTCAGGAACAAACCGATTCCCTGTGGCGTTCCGACGCCGCGCTGTCCGTGACCCTGTCCGCAACCACGGGCTTCGTCGTTCTCATTCTGGGCTTCGCCTTTCACTGGCAATCGACCCGGGCCCGCGAGGGCGACATCATCAACGACGCCGTACGCGGCAGGATCGATACCGCGTTGAATCGAGGCCGCTGCGGGCTGTGGGACTGGGACCTATCGCGGGGCAAGATATTCTGGTCGCAATCGATGTTCACCCTGCTCGGCCTCGAAAGCCGCAGCGACCTGATGACCTTCGGCGAGGTCAATGCGCTGGTGAACTCGGACGACATCGATCTGTTCGAGATCGCCAATCGTCTGATTGCCGGACAAATCAATTACATCGACCATGCCTTCCGCATGCAGCATTCCGACGGACACTGGATTTGGCTGCGCGTCCGTTGCGAACTCGCGAACGGCAGCGAGGGCGAAATTCATCTTATCGGGATCGCCGTCGATATTACCGAACAAAAGAGCCTTGCCGAAAGAACCATCGAGGCGGACTTGAGGTTGCGCGACGCGATCGAAACCATCCCCGAGGCCTTTGTGCTCTGGGACGCCGAAAATCGCCTCGTGCTTTGCAATTCGTACTTCCAGCGCCTGCACAAGCTTCCGGATTCCGCGATCATACCCGGCACATCCTATGAAACGGTCAGCGAAGTTGGCCGAATGCCGGAGGTCCGGACCCGGCTTCGTGAAACCAGCGCGCTCGCGCCGGGAGCACGAACCTTCGAGGCGCAGCTCGACGACGGCAGCTGGTTGAACATCAGCGAACGGCGCACCAAGGACGGTGGTTACGTGTCCGTCGGGACCGACATTAGTCAAATCAAGCACCACGAACAAAAGCTGGTCGAGAACGATTTGCGTTTGCGCGCCACGGTAGACGACCTCAAACGCACTCAATCGACGCTGGAAAAACAGGCACAGGAACTGGCCGATCTCGCGCAGAAATATGCGGATGAAAAAAACCGGGCCGAAGAAGCCAACCAGACCAAGTCGAAGTTCCTCGCCAATATGAGCCACGAGTTGCGGACGCCGCTGAATGCCATCATCGGATTTTCCGAAATCATGGGCAGCGGAATGTTTGGAACTCTGGGTTCAGACAAATACGAGGAATACTGTCAGGACATCCTGACGAGCGGCAGATATCTACTCGAAGTGATCAACGACATTCTCGATATGTCCAAGATCGAAGCCGGCCGCATGAAGTTGGATCTCGAATCCCTTGATTTCGAACAAACCCTGGCTGAATCGCTGCGTGTGGTCTCGGGCCGTGCTGAGAATAAGGGGCTGTCTCTCAAGGCGGAAATCACAACCGACATCACGATCACTGCGGACCGCAGGGCCATGAAGCAGATCGCGATTAATTTGCTCTCGAATGCGGTCAAATTCACGCCCGACGGCGGCAAGATCACCGTGCGAACTCGGGCACTGAAGGACTCCGCTGTTCTGGTGATCGCCGATACCGGAATTGGAATCACGCAACAATCGCTTCTGAGGCTCGGCCGGCCGTTCGAACAGGTCGAAAGCCAGCTCACCAAGACCTATCATGGTTCGGGACTTGGACTTGCCATCGCGAAATCGCTCACAAGACTTCACGGTGGATCAATGCGACTGCGCTCGAAGATCGGTTCTGGAACCGTCGTCTATGTCACTATTCCGCGAAACTGCACGGAAAAGCCCCTGGAGTTGACCGTGGCCGCTTAGAGCGTTTCAAGCAAAGTGGATACCGGTTCGCGTTAAGAAAAAACGTCAAAACAAACGTTGAGAGCGACGGTGGTTCAACCAAGAACGTAGGCGCTCTAGTCTTTCACACTCACGAGATTCAGGAAAATCGCTCGAACATCATCTTGTGTCTCGCGAACCCGCGCCTCCAGCACCGAAAAATTCGGTGCATCGCCTGCTCGCGACAGAATTCGCAGCAGATCGTCTCCCGCTTTGTCGGGTTGAAACTTCGCACTGATGCAGAGCCGAAGAATTTGCGTCAGATCGTGATAAAGCTGCGCGGCGGTGCGCAGGACATCAGCATCGGCCGCCGAGATGAATCCGAACCGCGCCGCGTTCTCCAGAACATTCAGCGTATTGACACTCAAGATCTCGGGTTTCTCTGCGGCATGAACGAGCTGCAGATACTGGGCGATAAATTCAACGTCGATAAGCCCCCCGGCGGCATACTTCAGGTCCCAGACATCGCTTTCGCCTTTTTCCGTGCCGATCGCGCGCCGCATCTCAAGAACATCGTTCGCGATGATATCGCGGCGGCGCGGGCGTGTCAGCACGTGACGAATTGTTTCCTCGATACGAGCTTGCAGGGAGGGTGATGACGATACAACCCTGGCCCGCGTCAAAGCCATATGCTCCCACGTCCAGGCTTCATTATCCTGATAGTCCGCGAAAGCATCTATCCGAGATGCAACCGGGCCAGCGCCGGCCCGACGGTCGCAACCGCATGTCCACGTCATAAAGAACACCATAATTCGTCCGGGTCGTGAACGCGCTGATCAACCGTTGCGTAAAGCGGGCGAAGTATTGCGCGCCCTCCAGGGAACGCGGCCCATCGGATTCCGGATTGTCGCTGTCGAAGTCGTAGATCAAGATCAAATCGAGATCTGAAGATGCCGTCATCTCGCGGCTCCCCAGTTTGCCCATGGCCAGGATGGCGGTTTCCTGGTTCCTGATCTGGCCATATTGCGCGGCGAATTGATCCGCGACCAAACTATGAACGGTGCGGACGATCCCCTCCGCGACCTCCGCAAATGCCACACTTGCATTCTGCGCCGATACGGTTCCGGAAAGAATTCGTGCGCCGATGAGAAAAAGACTCTCCTGCCCGAACAGGCGCAACCGGTCGAGAAATTCCTCATAAGAATCCGCGTCCGCCAGCGAAGCAGCCAACCGTTTGGCAATTTCATCTTGATTGGGCATCGCGCCAAAAAAACGCGGGTCGATCAATCCGTCCATGATCTGCGGCTGTCGTGCCAACATATCGCCGAGGCGCGGCGCGGCGCCGAGGATAAGCGCGACCAGTGCCACGAAATCGCTATTTTGCCCAAGCAGCGTGATCAGCCTGCCGCCACGCTGGAGGGTCTGGAGAAATCGGTCGAACGACGCCACTGCGGCATCGGGATCTTCCGCCTGTGCCAGGCCGGTCATAAGCGATGGGATGAACTCGGCGAATGCGTGCCGAGTGCCTTCATTCCTCAACGCGCGGTATTCACCGCGCAGCCATTGCAAAATACTTTCGGCAACCATCTTAGGTTTTTTGAAACCGAGTTTTGCGAGATGCGCGAGAAGGCGTGCGTCGCCGGCGCCAGCACCGTAATCAACGGCAGGCAGTTTCGCCGTACCGACCGGATCGCCTTCGAACAGTTTGCTGTAGTGCTTCTGGACGCAATTCAGGTGAAGCAACAAGTCTCGTGAAAACGCGCCACTGTTTTCATATCCAAAAAATCTCGAAAACCGTTCGAGCGATTTAGATTCTTGCGGCAGGGTATGAGTTTGTTCGTCCGCGACCATTTGGAGCCGGTGTTCGACCCGCCGGAAAAATTCATATGCCGCTGTCAGTTCGACCCTTGCTTCGGATGTGATCCAGTTACTCCCCTCCAGGATTTTCAAAGCCTCAAGGGTCGGGCGAACACGAAGTTCCGGGTGACGCCCGCCGGCAATCAGTTGCTGCGTCTGGACGAAAAATTCAATCTCACGGATACCCCCTCGCCCGATCTTGACGTTATGTCCTTCAACGGCGATTTCCGCATGGCCCTTGAAAGCCTGCATCTGTCGCTTCATGTCGTGCACATCCGTCAAGGCGGCGAAATCCAGATGCTTGCGCCAGACGAACGGAGCCAATTCTCCCATAAGCGCCTCGCCTGCCCGCCTGTCCCCTGCACACGGGTTGGCCTTGATCATGGCCGCGCGCTCCCAGGTGCGCCCCTCACGTTCGTAATAATGCAAAGCTGTCGCTGTCGAGATGGCAACGGGCGTCGATGCAGGATCGGGCCGCAGTCTCAAATCGACGCGAAAGACATACCCGTCTCCGGTACGCAGCTGCAGGATTCTGGACATCCCCTGAGCCACCCGAACGAAAAAGGGCTGTGGTTCGATATCCGGAACCAGCGTCGACGAGTCCGGATCGAAAAAGACGATAAGATCGATGTCGCTGGAAAAATTAAGCTCGCCTGCTCCCATTTTTCCCATGGCAAGCACGATGAGGCCACTTCCCTCTTCAATGCGGCTAAGATCAGATGGCCGCAGCCGGCCTCTCTCGGTTTCCAGCGCAAGAAGGTAACGTAGCGCGCTGCGAACCGACATCTCCGCGATATCGGTCAGTGCTCGCGTGACGCGCATGACTGGCCAAACTCCGCCGATGTCACAAAGTGCGATCAACAGCGCGGCTTCGGCCTTCGCTCGGCGCAAAAGCCGCATCACATCGGCTTCGGTCTCAGCGCCCTCGACTGCAGCAAGCGTCGATTCGATCAGGTCGCGGTGACGCTCTTCCGGATCCCATTGCAGCAGACGCACGACACGCGCCGCGTCCGCGCAAATCGCATCGAACAAATAAGGCGATGCTTCGGCAATGCTTGCAAAAATCGTCTGCGCATTCGGAAACCGGGCAAACAGCTCGGTGAGAACGTTGGCCTGTTCGGCGGGGATCTCGCCGAGCCAGCTTTTGAGACGCTGCTCCGCCTCGTCCGGCGCGGACAGATACGGCGCGCTGTCAAAGCGCGCAGCCAAACATAACTTATCCGCGCTCTTCGCGGGTGGGATCATGCTGTGTTGTGTTCCAGCAGCTCCGGAATTGCAAGTTTGGAAACCGGATTTTGTTCCGGGAGCACAATCGATACCCGCAATCCGGGGAATGCGTCTTCCAAACGCAGCTCTCCACCATGCAGCGTCGCCACCGCCGACGCCAAACTCAAGCCCAACCCGGAACCAGACTGGGTTCGGCTTGCTTCGAGCCTGACAAACCGCTCGACTGCGCGCAAACGGTCCTTTTCCGGAATTCCCGGCCCTTGGTCCATCACGCTCAAAAACACTTTATCGCCCTGATGCAGCGACTCGATGAGGATATCCGGCTGTCCAGCCGGCTCTCGTCCGGGCACGGCGGTCTCTCCTGCGGTAGTCACAGGTCGGCCGTACTTGATGGCATTCTCAACAAGGTTGGCGAGTGCCTGACTGACCAGCTCCCGATTGCCGTGCACCGTTGCGGAGACCGCACGAACAGCAAGAGTCAGTCCCTTGTCTTCCGCTAGTGGCTCATAAAGCTCCTGAATGTCCCGCGCGACGTCGGCCGCATCGAAATTCACCATATCACCGCGCGCCTGTCCTGACTCCGCACGCGCGATCATCAACAGCGCATTGAAGGTGCGTATCAAACCATCGGATTCTTCGATGGTTCTCTCCAGAGCTGCCCGATATTCAGTTTCGTTGCTCGATTTCGCGAGCGCCTCTTCCGCCCGATTTCGCAAGCGCGTCAGCGGCGTCTTGAGATCATGAGCGATATTGTCAGAGACCTCTTTCAATCCCACCATCAAAGCTTCGATACGCTCGAGCATCACGTTGAGATTTTCTGCAAGGCGGTCGATTTCATCGCCGCTTCGGCCGACAGGAAGCCGTTCGCTCAGATCGCCTGCCATGATCCGTTGGGTCGTCCCGGTCATCGCATCGATACGCCGCAGCACACGGCGAGCGACGAATATGCCCCCGGCCAATCCCAGCACCACCACAATCAGAACGGACCACTGTGCAGCCGAGGCGACAATGCCGAAGATCCGCCGCCGCTCCTCGAGATCTCTCCCGATCAAAAGACGGAAGCCTCCGGCCATTTCCGAAACACGGACCAACGCCCGGTGGTCGAGCTTGTCCTGCTCGTCGAGGCGGCGATATTCGGTCTCCGACCAGCCAATATGGTTCATCACGCCAGGCGCAAGGGAGCCGACGTTGCCTGCCAAAGCCTGCCCCGCCGCAGTCGTAATCAGGTAGAGATTGGCGCTAGGCCGCAGTGCGCGATTTTCGATCGCGTAGACCAGCCCGCGCAAACCTTCGCGCGTGAACTCGTCTCCCATTTCAATGAATTCGGCATTCACCGTTGCAGTGATTTGCTCGGTGACCAGACGGCGCGTGTTCCAGGCAAAATATCCGAGCAACGAAACGGCGAACAAGGCAAACAAAAAAAGATAGACCAGCGTCAGCCGAAAGGCTGTCGTGCGGATCAGTTTACCGAAGGCCGTCACGGATCATATACCCTGCGCCACGAATGGTGTGCAGCAAAGGTCGCGCGAATCCCTTGTCGATTTTTGAGCGCAGCCTTGAAATATGAACATCGATCACATTGGTTTGCGGATCGAAGTGATAGTCCCAAACATTTTCAAGAAGCATGGTGCGGGTCACGACCTGCCCCGCGTGCTTCATCAGATATTCAAGCAGCCGGAATTCACGCGGTTGCAAAGTCAACTCATCCTGTCCGCGAACGACACGATGCGAAAGCCGATCGAGCTCAAGGTCGCCGACACGGTAACTGGTCTCTTCTGTCGGGCCGCTGTTGCGGCGTGAGAGCACTTCGACACGCGCCAGCAATTCGGAAAAGGAATAAGGTTTCGGCAGATAGTCGTCTCCGCCCGCGCGCAACCCCTTGACCCGATCGTCGACCTGACCAAGCGCCGACAAAATCAGCGCCGGCGTGCGAGACCCCTTTCCGCGCAACGTCCCGATGACCGAAAGACCGTCCCGTTTGGGCAACATACGATCCACGATCAGCACGTCATAATCGCCGGATTCGGCCAGCGCGAGACCTTCCTCGCCATCACTGGCGTGATCGGCAACGTGACCCACCTCACGAAATGCTTTCACGAGATAGTCTGCGGATTCACGGTCGTCTTCGATAATGAGCAAACGCATCTGTTTGTCTGTTGAGATCAATCGTATTTCACCTTCTGTCACCATGGCGCGCGGATTGCCCTCATGCAAGGCCGGGAATGGCCATCGTTTGAAGGGGAACGGGCGGCGAGGCTGGGGAAACCTCGCCGCCCGTCTTAGTCCTCCCGGCGGAGGGGGGCGCAGCTCCTACGGAAGGCAACTCTTGAGGGGGCGGGCTTAGGACGCCCCCGGAAAGGACCGTCGGCGGAGTGATAATGCCGGCGATTCTTCCCAACTTTTCAGCGCGCGTTCAGCCGCGTCCGAGCGGCAGCGCAACAAAGCGCGATGCCTCGCCGGAGCGAATCCGCATCAACACGCTATTCTTGCTATCCTTGAGAGCATCGGCCAGCGCATCGCGAACCTCGTTAGGATTGGCGACAGCCTTCCCCGCAACTTCGAGAATCACATCGCCTTCCTTGAAGCCTCGCTCGGCCGCGGCGCCTCTCGGATCGACGCCGGTGACGACGACACCATCCTTGCCGGCACCGGCCACGGAGCTCGCAGGAGCAACGTTGAGACCCAGTTTCGGAAGCTCGACACCGCGTGTCGCGCCGCCCTGATCGCTGTCTGGGTCCGCGCTCGCCTTGACGGCCTTGGCGTTCGGCAACTCGCCAAGCGTGAGGCTGATCGTCTTGTCTTGCCCCTTATGCAGCACATTGAGTTTGACGGCGTTGCCAGGAGACAATCCACCGATGGTACGAGCCAGTTCACGCGCATCGCGCACCGGCTTGTCATCGACGGACGTGATCACGTCACCTGATTCCACGCCTGCCTTTGCAGCCGGACCGTTGGCCTGAGGCTCCGCGACCAAGGCGCCTTCCGCCTTCTTCAGACCGAGACTTTCGGCAATTTCCGGCGTGACAGGCTGTATCTGGACGCCGATCCAGCCTCGGCTGACCGAGCCTTTATCCTGAAGCTGTTTCACCACCGTCTTGACGGTCGATGCCGGAATCGAGAAGGCAATGCCCACGCTTCCTCCCGAGGGCGAGAAAATAGCCGTGTTGACGCCGACAACCTCCCCTTCAGTATTGAAAGCTGGGCCGCCCGAATTACCCTTGTTCACCGGCGCGTCGATCTGGATGAAATCGTCGTAGGGTCCATTGCCGATGTCTCGGCCGCGCGCTGAAACGATACCCGCAGTCACCGTGCCACCGAGACCGAACGGATTTCCGACCGCAAGCACCCAATCGCCGATCCGCGGTTGCGCATCCGACAATTTAGCAAAGGGGAAATCTGTGCGCCCTTCGACTTTTATCAAAGCCAGATCGGTCCGCGTATCCGTACCGATCACTTTCGCCGTGTAAGTCTTCCCGTCGTCGGTTGTCACTTCAACTTTGTCGGCACTGTCGACCACGTGGTTATTCGTGACCGCAAAGCCGTCGGCTGAGATAAAGAACCCGGATCCCTGGCCTGTAACCGTGCCACGGCCGCCGCGCGGACCGCGACCACCGGGGAAGCCATCGGGGCCACCGAACCGGCGAAAGAAGCGCTCCATCGGCGAGCCGGGCGGAAACGGCGAGTCATCATTACCGTTACCATTGTTGTCGTTCGAGGCGGTCTTCTCGTTGATCTTTACGCTGACGGAAATGACCGAGGGTTTCACGCGCTCAACGATGTCAGCAAACCCGACCGGCTGCTGAACGTTACGAACGGTGTTGTTGACCTGGGCGTGAGCAGACGTGGTCAGAACATCAACGTTCTGTAGCGAAGGCCCGAAACCATAAATTGCGCCACCGAGGCCTGCGACAACAGACGCCATCAGCGCGAGCTTGCGCGCAGAGAAAAGCGACCGGCGGGGCGCGGTGAAGGACGGCAGGGACGAGAATTCGGCGGGACGATCGATCATAAAAATCTCCAGGGCAAGACCGCGGGTTCGGTTGCAGTTCGATGAGCTGAAGATGGGGAAGACGCCCTTACGGCGCTCTGTCGGGGGAATTAATCTTTTGTAATAAAATGGCCTGTCGTGTTCGACCCGATCGACGCGTCAAACCGGCTGTTCCGGGGGCGATTCCGCGGCCATAAGTTGTTTCAGCCTCGCCTCCTCGTCGGCGGTCAAGCGCCCCTCGGAATCGCATCCCACTTCGGAAGCCGACGCCGATCGCCGACGGTTGAAGAACCATAACGCAGCGCCTCCCCCACCCAACACAAGCGGCGGCAATAACCAAAGCAGGAGCGTATCGCGCTTGAAGCGTGGTTTAAGGAGGACGAATTCGCCATAGCGCGCCACGAGGAAATCGATCACCTGCGCGTTGCTATCGCCGGCCGCTATACGTTCACGCACCAGAATCCGCAAATCGCGCGCGAGCGAAGCCTCCGAATCATCGATCGATTGGTTTTGGCAAACCATGCAACGAAGTTCACGCGAAAGCTCTCGCGCACGCGTTTCCTGCGCCGGATCCGCCATGATCTCGTCCGGTTGCACGGCCTTCGCGGCGAGCGGACACATCATCACGGCGGCCACGAGCAACGCTCTTACAATATGCATCCGGTCGACCTGCAAATTCTCACTCCGCCGGTTGCAGCGCGCGTTGCGCTTTCGCCGGTTTCGGCGCCCCAACTCTCAAACGGCGGTCCGACAATGACAGCAGCCCGCCGAACGCCATCATCACCGCGCCGAACCAGATCAGCAGAACCAGGGGCTTGTGATAGATGCGGACCGCGATCGAACCATCGGTGTTTGTGTCGCCCAACGAGATATAGATCTGGCTGGCGCCGCGCGTCAGCAACGCGGCCTCGGTCGTCGAAGAATTGCGCGTGGTGAAAGTCCTTTTCGATGGCGTCATGATGCCGATGGGCGACCCGTCCAGCGCCACTGAAAAACGTCCGATTGTTTCGCGAAAATTCGGCCCAGCCTGCTGCCCGGTATTTTCCAGCATCACGGCGTATCCACTAATGGAGGCGACGTCGCCGACCTTCATCGACGCGATGCGTTCGCTGCTCCATGTGGTCTCGCACACAATTCCAATGAGAGTTATGCCCAGACCCGCATGAGCAAATATCGTACCCCAGGCAGAACGCGGCATTCCGCGCGCCCGGCGCCATGAGGTCGGAAGCGATGCGGACAGCAACGCCGTGCGCTCGATCATGTCGGTCAACGCACCAAGAACGACGAAAACGCCGAGACCGATTGCCAGCGGCGCAAAGGCCGCACCGCCGCGCATCCATGCCCAAATCGTCGCGGCGCAGATCAATCCGGCACAACCGGCTGCGATCAGACGCTGAGCAGCGCCCATCAAATCGCCTCGCTTCCATGCGAGAAAAGGACCAAACGGTACGGCAACGAGCAGCGGCAAAAACAGCGGCGCAAAAGTCAGATTGAAGAACGGCGCCCCGACGGAAATCTTTTCGCCGGTCACGACTTCCAGCACCAGGGGATACAAGGTGCCGACAAAAACAGTCACGCACGCTGTCGTCAAAAACAGGTTGTTAAGCACCAATGCGCCTTCGCGCGAGATCGGCGCGAACAGACCGCCCTGCTTCAGCGCCGACGCCCGCCAGGCGTAAAGCGTCAGACTGCCTCCGATAAAGACGCACAGGATGGCCAGAATGAAGACACCGCGTGTCGGATCCGTTGCAAAGGCGTGAACCGATGTGAGAACGCCGGAACGAACCAGAAAGGTGCCGAGCAGCGACAACGAAAACGTCACGATGGCGAGCAGGATCGTCCAGATCTTGAGGGCATCGCGCTTTTCCATCACCAGCGCCGAGTGCAACAATGCGGTCCCGGCAAGCCATGGCATCAGCGAGGCATTTTCGACCGGATCCCAAAACCACCAACCGCCCCACCCCAGTTCGTAATAAGCCCAGTAGGATCCCATCGCGATACCAAGCGTAAGGCATATCCACGCCATCAACGCCCAGGGACGGACCCATCGCGCCCACGCAGCGTCGATGCGGCCTTCGATCAGCGCCGCCACCGCAAACGAAAACGAGATGGAGAACCCGACATAACCCAGATAGAGCATCGGCGGATGCACCGCGAGGCCGATATCCTGCAGCACTGGATTGAGATCGCGCCCTTCGATCGGAGGATCGAAAATGCGGGCGAAGGGGTTCGATGTCATCAGAATGAAGAGATAAAATGCCGAAGCGATCCACGCCTGCACCGCCAGAACATGCGCACGCAGCAACAGCGGCAAGTTGTTTCCAAACAGAGCGACCAACCCGCCGAAAAATGCGAGAATAAGAACCCACAAAAGCATCGAGCCTTCGTGGTTTCCCCAAACGCCTGTGATTTTGTAAATCATAGGCTTCAGCGAGTGCGAGTTTTCGAACACATTGGCGACCGAAAAATCCGACGTCACATGCAGAAAAACCAACGCGCCGAACGCGATGGCCGCAAAAATCATCTGCGCCAGAGCGGTCGACCGGGAGACGCGCATCAACGCCGGATCACGCAAACGAGCGCCGACGATCGGGACCGTGGCCTGGATCAAAGCCAGAGCGAGCGCGAGCACAAGCGCGTAGTGTCCGGCTTCCGCGATCATTTTGCTGCCCCTTGCAAGGCGGCAGGCTTGCCGTAATCGTCCTTCCAGTGGCCCTGCTTTTTCAGCGCGTCCGCCACGTCCTTGGGCATGTAGGTCTCGTCGTGCTTGGCCAGAACCGTGTCAGCCCTGAAAACGCCGGATGCATCGATTGCCCCTTCGGATACGACGCCCTGCCCCTCCCGAAAAAGATCGGGTAAAATTCCATGATAAGCGACAGGCAAGGTCGCATTGCCGTCCGTCACTTCGAATGTGACTGCGAGATTATCTCCGCGCACGAGCGAACCGGGGCGCACCATGCCGCCCAGACGAAATCGCGTACCGGGCGAAATGTGCTTTTCGGCCGCCATTGAGGGCGTTGAAAAAAAGACGATGGAATCACGAAGCGCGTTCAGCACCAGCCCGGCCGCAATGGCCAGCACGGTTGCTGCGCACCCGATCATTATCAATCGTCTCTGCCTTCGCGTCATACATGCTACCCGCAGATTGTCGCCGGGCTTTCAGCCGTCAAGCCCAAGGCTTTTCAATCCTTCGTTCAGTTGCTGGAGCTGGCTCGGATTATTTGCCACCGCCTCACGCGCGTCGCGTAGCGCAGCGCGGGCTCTATCGACGTTCCCAAGCACCATATAGGCTCGAACCAACCGTAGCCATCCCTCAACGTCATCGCCATTTTGCTTCAGCCGCGTCGCAAGACGATCGACCATGCCTTGAATCATGGCGTCCTGACCGGCATTCCCTTTGGTTCCAGGAGCCGATACCTCCCGATCCGAGATCGCGGGGCCCGCCGTGGAGGTCGACCCGCGCGAGCGCGGCCTGCACCACGGGCCGCCAGACTGCATCTGCAGGGCCCTCGGCAAGCATTGCCCCCCATATTGCGGCGGCGTCCTTGCCGCGGCCATCCTGTTCCGCGGCAAGCCCAAGGAAATAGCGAGCCTTCATGTTGTCCGCTGCCCAGAGCAACGGCGCGTTCAAACTCCTGTTTCGCTTCGGCTGTTACGACGCCATTAGCCGCCACCACGATGGCCTCTCCAAGATCCGCGCGGCTCGCGCTATCCTCGCCGTTGTACGCAATTGCATTTCGAAAGGCGCCCACTGCGTCGTCGAGTCGGCCGATCTTCTCCAGAACGGGCGCAAGCACCTGCCATCCACGTCCATCGGTCGGATTTTTTTCGAGATGCGCCTCGACCTGCGCGACGAGCGTATCCAACGATGCTGTGGTAACGGGCTCCCGTGCGCGCGTCGCAAGCGGGAAGTCGGGCAGATTGGGCGCCCCCAACATCAAATATGTTGCGATCGGTGCCAGCCGGAAGAGCGACGCAGCGCAACGATCGCTAAAACGCGATGCAGCACTATGTTCGACGATGGGGCTACCCGTTTTTCAGGATCGCTCACGGCGATCAGACGCCGGCCGATTTCAACCCGCGCGGCTTCCGCTTCCGGCACGCCGATCAGGTCCGATGCCCGGTCGCGCTCAATCTCGGCGAGTTGATCTTTATAGACGGCGGCTTCGCTACCGCCGACATCCGGCGAAGCCCGGCCGCCTAAAGGCCAGAGCACGGAAAAAACCGCCCCCGCCGTCATCAAGGCCAGAACAAACCAGAGCGACATCAATCAGGTTCCAGGAGATGCAGACCGCGCCATCCGGGCGGGGTTACACCATGGCTGAAACCGCCACGCAATTGACAATTCCGGCAGCGAACCAACGAAATCGGGCGTTCAGCCGGCCTGGCTCTTGCGTTCGCCGGAAATAGCCACATCGGCGGCTTTTTTCATGAGCGACGCATAGTCGTGGCCGAACAGCACATCGCAGAAGCTGATGGCTGCATCGACCTGCATTTGACGGAATGGCCGCGTCCGGGCGCTGCTTCCACGCAATGATCCAACCAGGGCTTCGGTTGCCGACTCCGTGTAATGCTGAAGGTCGGAATACGTCCGCAGCGTCACTTCATTGATGGCCAATTCGCTTGCGAAATTTCGGCAGGTCGCAACGAGCTCGATCAATGCAGCGGTGTCAGTGACCTCGGTCGGTTCAATTTTGGTGCCGCTGTTGATGTCCTTGTCGGGCCGCTGACGCAGCAACCGCCTGACTCTGCCCGGCACGCTCTCGAGCTCCGACTTCAAGGTGTTGGAGATCTCGGCTCTCATCGTCGACAGCTGTTTTCCCCAGCCCGAATCACTGCGGACGTTCAATTCGGTGCGCAAACCTCGCAATCCATCGTGAACAATCTTGAGGCGCTGAGAAAGACTTTCGAGCCGTCCCTGTTTCAGGTCCTGCCGAAGCTGGGTCGCGATGTGTGAGAGGTCATGAATGACCATTGTCACGACAATTCCGTACGAGGTTGCGGCAACTCGCGATTCCAGATCGGATCCCGCCGCTGCGATGGCCAGACGAATAGCCTGCCATGATGCCGCCAACCGCCGCATCAGCATGGACAGAGCAAAAGGAAGCGCTTGCGGGGTATGCAGTGCCGAAACCTTGATCGCCTCCTGAACCAGGCGAAGCTGCATTTCACCAAGATTGCCGAGACTATCGGGAATGCTCGCGCCGAACGTCTCGAACTCCTCGCGGCTTTTCAGCACCATGCCGATCGACACCAAATCTTCGATCACATTTGGGCTGCCGGGCATCGAGCGTTGATTGCCACGGTTTGCCGGCGACCATCACGTTCTCGATCGCCTGGGCAGCCGCCGCCTGCACGCGATGAACGGCTTTTTCGAGTTCGCCGTCTGCCGACTTGTCGGAAGATTGCGCCAAGGTAACTTCCAGCTTCCGGATATCGTCCGCGATCAACTCACCTGCCAACCAATTCCAGATCGGGCCCGAGCGAGGAACGCCGGATTTGACCCGACCGGGGCGTTTGGTTGTTTTCGGCCAGAAACGGCTCGAGCAACTTGAAAAAAAGTCTCGACGGTTCATCGATCCGATGACGCTCATTGTCGTCGGACACACGAACAACCTTGCGTAGTTGCTCGAGAACGAGGGATGCAACGACAACATCCCCTCCCTTTGCGACGGCGCGCTCGAACTCCCTCAACAGCAGCGCCTGCGAATTTCGGCGGAAGCTGCGCAAGAAAGTCCCTCAGGCGCTCCATCGACTGTGTCGGTAATCCCATAGGCCGCCGGTCCGGTATCATCTTTCAATTACGGGGCCACTCACCCCATTTGGTTTTGATACCAGCCACGGGATTAAGATCGCGTTTAGGTACAGGGGTCCGCACGCCGAACTTTGGGGGGTAAAACCGTGCCGATTGGCGCCGACGGGACCGCTTAACGCCTTCCGGACCAATTTCACCGAGCGGGAGCCTACTCCGCAGCCGGGAGGATGAGCTCAGCCCGCAAACCGCCTATCGGGGACGTCACCCAGCGCGAGAGTGCCGTTATAGAGGGCCGCAAGGTCGATAATGATCGAAAGACCGAGACCTGATCCAGGCTTCGTTTCATCAAGTCGCTGCCCCCGCTGCGCAACCTGCGCCCGCTCCGCAGGCGACAGGCCCGGACCGTCGTCATCGACAATAATGTGCAACATGGTCGGGGTGTCCCCATCCGCCGGGGCCACCAGAACTTCGATGAACACCCGTGACCGCGCCCATTTGCAGGCATTGTCGACCAGATTGCCGACCATCTCCTCGAGATCCTGCCGCTCGCCCCGGAATTTCGCCTGTTCGTTGGTTTCGGCATCGATTACGATGCCGCTGTCGCGATGGATTTTTTCCATGGTGCGGCGCAGGCTTTCGACAACGGGCGCCACATCGGTCACCGTACCGATGACCGTGACTCTCGCCGCGATCCGCGCACGTTCAAGGTGGTGCGCAAGTTGATCGCGCATGACCTCGGTTTGTTCGAGCACCTTGGACGCGAAAGCGTCCGACTGGTGACTGCTCGCCTCATTGACGATCACGGAGAGCGGAGTTTTGATCGCATGCGCCAGATTGCCGACGTGCGTTCTCGCGCGTTCCACGATTTCACGATTTGCGTCGATCAGCGCATTGGTCTCACGCGCCAGCGGAGCTATCTCGACGGGAAACTCGCCTTCCAGCCTTTCCGCACGGCCAGAACGTATCGCCGCAAGAGATTCTGAGATCCGTTTCAGCGGCGCCAGCCCGAACCGGACCTGAAAGATAGTGGAGAACACGAGACCAAGCGTCAGCGCGGAAAACGTTCCCCCGAGGTAATAATCGAAGGTCCGCGTTTCATCGAAGATTTCCTCCGAGTCTCCCGCGACCGTGACAGAAAATTTCCCGTCGCTTCCAAAATCGACTTGCCGTTCGACAAAGCGCAGCCGCTGATCCTCTGGGCCGATGACATAGCCAAAGCGGATGCCGGCCGGAGTCAAATTTCCTGTATGGTTGTCAAGCTTGGGGAGTTGCTTGTCCCACAGCGATCGAGACGAGCGTATATCCGGCTTGTCGGAATCGATGCGATTGATCTGCCAATACCAGCCCGATAGCGGGATTTCGAAAAGCGGCTCGCCCAGTGACTGAAATTGATGATCGCCGCCGCCGTCGTCCGGGACTGCCGTGTCGGCGATCAACGTACGAAGATAGAGATTGAGGCGGCTATCGAATGAGCGCTCGACAGCCTGCCGGTAGACGGACGACAGCACGAAGCCGGTGATGACCAGGATGATCACCACCCATGCGGTTGCCGACAGAAATAAGCGGGTGGCAAGCGAGCTAGCGCGCATCGACCGGTGGAGTCAGCAAGTATCCGAGCCCGCGCACGGTCTGAATGATATCGACATCCAGCTTTTTTCGAATGCGTCCCACGAAGACCTCGATGGTGTTGGAATCCCGATCAAAATCCTGGTCATAGAGATGTTCGACCAATTCCGTACGAGAGACCACGCGGCCGGTATGGTGCATCAGATAGGCCAGCAAACGATATTCGTGAGACGTCATCTTGATCGGGCGTCCATCGACACTGACACGGCCCGTTCGGGTATCCAGTCGCACAGGCCCGCATGTCAGCTCGCTTTGAGCATGACCGGTGGAGCGCCGGAGCAACGCACGGATGCGCGCCAGAATCTCCTCAAGATGAAACGGCTTGGCGACATAATCGTCGGCGCCGACATCGAACCCCTGAACCTTATCGCTCCAGCGATCACGCGCCGTGAGGATCAGAACCGGCATCGCACGGCCATTCCGCCGCCACGCTTCCAGAACCGAGATGCCGTCCATTTTGGGCAGACCGATATCGAGAACGACCGCGTCGTAAGGCTCCGTATCGCCGAGAAAATGCCCTTCCTCGCCATCGAAAGCGCGATCCACCACGTAGCCCGCATCGGTCAACGCCGTGGTGAGCTGGCGGTTGAGGTCGGGATCGTCTTCAACGACTAGAAGGCGCAAGATCGTCTCCGAAGTAATCTTAAGGGCACGGTCAAGACGATCAACATGCCGGGATGGGGTGAACGTCCGATGAACAAGGCTGTTGCGGCCTCACTTTTCGGTCTCAAACAGCCCAACAAGCCCGGACAAGCGGATCGCCGTTTCTCGACAAGGCCAGCACCTACTCCACAAAAGCAAGGTCCGGCAAGCCGAAAGCTTCATCCTAGGCCGGGTCAGAATGGATGCCGAGCGCGGCAGCCCTGGCGTCTGGACGTTGACACCGCCTGCGCGGGGATGCTCAGTCCGGCCTTATGATCCGTTTATTGCAGGTCTTCACTTTCATCATCGCTGCGGCATGCACGATCTGGCCGGCCTCTGCGATGGTCGGTGGCGCACCGCCCGACAATGCAGCTACTGCCGTCGTCACGATCGTCGGATCGCGCGGCAATTTTTGCACCGGCTCCCTCATCGCACCGGATCTGGTGCTGTCCGCGGCCCACTGCACGATGCCGGGGACCACGTACAAGATTGTCGATCAGGACGAAAAGAAACAGACCTTGTTGCGGGACGTCAAACGCGTTGCGCTGCACCCTCAGTTTGATGTGCAAGGCATCCTCGCGCATCGCGCCAGCGCTGACATCGCCCTGCTTCAATTGACGGAACCGCTGCTCGGACGATCACCCGCCCGCATTGGCGCTCCTCACGCTCCCATTGCTTCGGGGCAGACTTTTGAGGTTTCGGGAATTGGCGTAACGATTGCCGGCAACGGCCGCAGCGCAGGTGTAGTCCGCACTGCAACGCTGGCGGCAACCGGCCAGCCAGGCACCTTGCAAATTCGATTGGTCGATCCGGTAACGAACAATACACGCGCTGGCCTCGGCGCATGCACCGGAGACTCCGGTGCGCCGGTTTTTGAAAGTCAGGACGGAAATTCCACCATCATCGGTGTGGTGAGCTGGTCCACGGGTCCCAACAATACAAGTGGCTGCGGAGGATTGACCGGCGTCACGCCGTTGACGCTTTATCGGGACTGGATTCTCCAGACGACGCGAAGCTGGCGCGAACGCTGACCGGCATTTCCTAGCTCGCTCGTTGGGGATTGAATCGCCAACGTGCTCTATCGTTTTGTTTTGATGCTTTTATGCGAACCGGTATCCACCGCCGGATCAGGTCCGGCGGCGTGCTCCGTTTGAAAACGCTTTAGACGAAGAACGGTTGCCTCAACCGGATTTCTGCGCCGGCATCTCGGCCGCTTTCGCACCGAACGCTTTCGACAACGTTTCAAGAATTTCGCGTGTCGCCACGAATGTAAACGGTCCCTTTTCCGTTTCAAACGCAATACCGACAACACCAGGGTCAAGTTTGTTGTCGAGCAGTTGATACCCTCTCAACGGAAGAGCCAGCCTGTTTTTCGGATCGTCATCGTGCATGGTTTGTCTCGCGCGTTAAGGACAGCAAGCAGATTGCTTAAAACATTTCAGGCCAGAGTGGAATTCCGTTTCTTGACGCCGATCTGTAAATCGACCGACCTTCCTTATCTTCATTGTCCGATTTTAATCGCCAAGAGCCGCCTGCGGCTTGGGCGCATCGCCCAACGGCCGCTCGTGCATCCGCGCGATCGACAGCGCCCCGACGGTGAGCAGAACGGCGGCAGCGGCAAACACGTAACGAAACGCGGCAACCATATCGCCGCTCGACGTTGTGGAGAAATCGGGATGCTCGATTGATGACGACGTTCCACCGAGCGCGGCAAGAAGGATCGCCGTGAAAAAAGCCACCGATATTGCGGCCATCAGCGAACGGAAAAAATTCATCGCGCCGGTGACCGTACCGACCTGATGCCTGACGACCGCCGCCTGTACCGATACGACGCTCACAGGAAACGTGGTTCCAAGCCCAAGCGCAACGATTGCGAGCAACGCCAGCAGCGCCCAGAGAGGCAGTGGCGTTATGATCGCCAGTAACGCCGCTGACGCCGCACCGGTCGAAAGACCAAGCAACGCGATCCACTTATAACGCTTCATATGCAGCATCACGCGCCCTGCGGCAGTGGCGCCCGGCACCGACAGTGCGAGGATCGGAATGAGCGCAAGCCCAGCTTCGCTTGCTGTCATGTGGTAGACCGCCTCGTAATACATCGGCATGTGAACGGTGAGGCCGACCAAGGTGCCGATGGCGCACGCTGCTCCGGCAATGGCAAAAGGAACGACCGGGCCAGTCAATAATTGCAGCGGCAAAAACGGCTCATCCGCGCGGCGCGCATGCCAGACGAACAAACCCGTCAGACCGAATACGCAGCTGATCAGCGTGAGTAGCGTGGGCGACTGCCACGCATATTTATTACCGCCCCACGTCAAAACGAGAAGAAACGTGACAGCGGCTGACATCAACAGCAGACCGCCGAGCAGGTCGAGTTTGCGGGGATGATGGTGTATCGGCAATTTTTTCAGTTTCGGCATCAGGATGCCGATCGCCAGCAGAACCAGCGGGACGTTGATCCAGAAGATCACCGACCAATGCAGATGTTCGGCAATGATGCCCCCCAGGACCGGGCCGCCGATCCCGGCAGACACCCAAACCATGCTGAAAAAAGCCTGATACTGGGCGCGTTGCCGCGGCGTGATGATATCCGCCAGTACCGTTTGAACCAGCGGCAAAATTCCGCCCCCGCCCAAACCTTGCAGAAAGCGGGCAAGGATGAGGATCAAAAGATCAGGTGCAACGGCGCACAAAAGTGATCCCACCAGGAAAAGTCCCAGCGCGGTCATCATCATAGCGCGACGGCCGTAGATATCACTCAAAGAGCCAAACACCGGCGCGACCGATGTTGACGACAACAGATATGCGGTGATCACCCACGACAGATTGCTGACGTCCATGAATTGACGCCCGATCGTCGGCAGAGCCGTTGCGACGATGGTCTGGTCGAGCGCGGTCAGGAACATCGCGACCATCAGACTGAATACGATGGTCCGCACCTCAGGATGCGATAGCGAATGGAGTCCGGGGGCTGCGGCCTCGTTCAAAGGATCTGGGGTGACGGCGATCTGGGCCTCGAGCGTCTCTTCGTTGACGTCGTGCGAGGTGGCAATGTCCAAGACCTTCGAGTCCAAGACCTTCGCATCCAAGACCTCCGCGTCCAAGATTTCCCGCCTTCGAGGATTTCGCGTTCGAGGCTTCCATCTGATCGCGGCCGTTATGTACGAGATTATCCATGAAACTCCTCGGGCTCAGGTCCTACGCCGCCTGCGAGGGCGTCGTTGCGGACAATATGAGGCCGTTTCAGAAAAGACTGTTGCCCGGCAGGACGATGAACCGATGCTCAACACGACCGGGCCAGTGACACCGCGATGCTCGACGAAAATCACGCCGTGCGCGAACTCGCGGAAAAGACGAAACCTCAAATAACAGATCACCTGCCCGACCGTTAGCCGGTCCGGCGCATAGGTCCCCACCACCGGTGGCATCGCCATACGCGTTCGCGCGCTCAGGCCAGCACCAAATGGCTTTGGGCTATTTTGTTGTTTTGGCCGTCAACTCGCTCGGGCGCAACTCCTTCGGCCGCGTCTTGCCTCGGGCGCGTTTCGGCAGCAACCCGGGCCACTGAACGATATGATCTTCGAGGTCGGCATCTTCGATTTCATCCTCGCTGGCAACGACACGGCCTCTGACGGATACCCCGGCTTCATGAACCGTATTCGGGTCGCCTGAAATCAAGGGGTGCCACCAGTAAAGATCACGGCCTTCCGAGACCAGACGATATCCGCAGCTCGGCGGAAGCCAGTTCAGCGTTCGCACATTCTCGGGAGTAAGCCGGACGCAATCCGGCACCTTCGCCGAACGGTTGGGATAATCCTTGCAGCCACACGACCCCGTATCGAGCAGTGTGCAGGAGACGTGGGTGAAGTAGATCTTTGCGGTATCCTCATCTTCGAGCTTTTCAAGGCAACAGCGGGCACAGCCGTCACACAGGCTTTCCCATTCCGCATCAGACATTTGCTCCAATGTCTTGATTTTCCAAAATAATTTATCTTTATCCGGGGAAGGCCCGGGTTGCTGTGCCATGGTGATCGATGCCGGTGAGGATGAACGCGCTCGCCTGTTTACGCCCGGAGGTGACCAAGGGGAAGCGATCAGGCTGAAAAGCCCACCGAATGCGCGCCCAGCGGTTAGCTCTCTTCACAAAAATCTCAAGGCGACCATTGGTTTATACCCGACGCTCGGATAGAAGATGGAGGATTCTCGGGCGGTGCGAATAGACCCGCCTTAGGGTCGCCTTATCGCATCCGCATCGTCTCACCCCCGACGCGCCCGTCGGCTGCGTGGGCGGCGCGAAGCTGGTCGAAGGTTTTGGTGCGCAACATTTTGTCGGCGAAGTGGAAAAGGAAAATCCGGCATTTCTTGCTGGACCTCGACGCACGCATCGACTCGACGCTGTTTTCGTCCGGCGCGGGCACACGCGAACTCTACGAACGCTTCTCGACCTTCATGGACCGGTTCTATGTTGGGCGATGGAAGCGCTGGGTCATCATCGAACCGCTGTCGGAAGCTGCAACGATCGGTCTCGGCGGGCTGATATTGATGCTCGCGCTCGCCTCCTCGGCTTTCCGCGAAACCGCCGATGAGGACTGGCTCAAGAAATCTGATCTCGCCGTAACCTTCCTCGACCGATACGGCAACGTCATCGGCAGCCGTGGCATCAAACATAACGATTCAATTCCGCTGGAAGAATTTCCGGATCACCTGATCAAGGCGACGCTGGCGACCGAGGACCGGCGCTTCTATGATCATTTCGGCATCGATATCGCCGGAACAGCGCGCGCGCTGCTGACGAACGCTCAAGCCGGCGGCGTCCGCCAAGGCGGCTCGTCCATTACGCAGCAGCTGGCAAAAAACCTGTTCCTGTCCAACGAGCGCACCATCGAGCGCAAGGTCAACGAGGCGTTCCTTGCAATCTGGCTCGAAACCCGGCTGACCAAGAACGAAATTCTCAAGCTCTACCTCGACCGCGCCTATATGGGCGGCGGAACGTTCGGCGTCGACGGCGCCGCGCATTTCTACTTCAACAAATCGGCCCGCGACGTCAATCTGGCCGAAGCCGCGATGCTCTCCGGCCTTTTCAAGGCGCCGACGAAATACGCGCCGCATATCAACCTGCCCGCAGCCCGCGCGCGCGCCAACGTCGTGCTCGACAATCTGGTCGAAGCGGGCTTCATGACCGAAGGTCAGGTCTTCGGTGCGCGGCGCAATCCCGCAACCGCAGTCGACCGCCGGGATGAAAATTCGCCCAACTATTATCTTGATTGGGCATTCGACGAGATGCGCAAGCTCGTCAATACGTTCCCGAAATCCTATGTCGAGCGCGTATTCGTCGTTCGAACCGCGATCGATATGAACGTCCAGCGCGCCGCCGAAACCACGATCGAGAACCAGTTGCGCCAATTCGGCCGGGACTACCATGCGACGCAGGCATCGACTGTCGTCGCCGATCTCGACGGCGGCGTTCGCGCAATGGTCGGCGGCCGGGATTACGGCGCGAGTTAATTCAACCGCGCCGTCGATGCCATGCGCCAGCCCGGCTCGTCGTTCAAACCTTATGTGTACACCACGGCGCTGCTGAACGGTTTCAAGCCGACATCGATCATCGTCGATGGTCCGGTCTGCATCGGTAACTGGTGTCCGCAGAACTACGGCCGATCCTATTCCGGCGCTGTCACGCTGACGCAAGCCATCACACGTTCAATCAACGTCGTTCCGGTGAAGCTTTCGATCGCCCTCGGAGGCAAAGGTGGCGCGCCGGCCGGTCGCGCCAAGATCGTGGAGACGGCGCGAAAATTCGGCATCAAGGCTCCCCTTCCCGACACGCCATCGCTGCCGATCGGATCTGACGAAGTCAGCGTGATCGAGCACGCGGTCGCGTATGCGACGTTCCCGAACAAGGGCAAGGCGGTTGCCCCGCATGCCGTACTCGAAGTCAGAACCGGCGCGGGAGAAACCGTCTGGCGCTGGGACAGGGACGGCAAAAAGCCGACGCAGGCGATACCTGCCTCCGTGGCGGCGGATATGGCGGGCATGATGAGCCACGTGGTCGAAGAAGGCACCGCGCGCCGCGCCCAACTTGACGGCATTCCCGCCGCAGGCAAAACCGGCACGACCAATGCGTTCCGCGACGCATGGTTTGTTGGCTACACCGGCAATTTCACTTGCGCCGTTTGGTACGGCAACGACGATTACTCACCGACAAACCGCATGACCGGGGGCTCGCTGCCCGCTCAAACGTGGCACGACATTATGGTCGTCGCCCATCAAGGCGTTGAGATCCGCGAAGTCGCGGGCATCGGCCCCGGCAAGAAACTTCCGCCGGAAGCGCTCGCTGCTGCTGCCGCCAGAGCGCCCGAGGTCGTTGCAGGCCCTCCTCCAATTTTGACACGGCGCGGTGCTGACATTCTGGTGCGGGTTGAGAAAATGCTGGACGATGCCGCAAAGAGCGCAGCGAAGACATCGCTGAATGAGCCGGTGAAACCCGCGGATGCCGCCAAACGTTCGACGTCGGGTGCGCTTCCTTTCCCGGATAGTTTCGCATCGGCTGTGCCGGGGTCGGCTGCTGCCGGCGCCCCTGCAGCCGCGCCACGCCAACAGTAATTCGGCGCATCATGGCAGGTGTTTCGTGCGTCTGATATTCATCACACTTCTCGCGCTGATGCTTGCTACGGCCGTCGGATTGGGCGCGACATGGATTACCTCCACGCGGGGGGTCAATGTCGGCACGTTGAAGATCGGCGCATGGACTGCGCGGCCACGTTCCGGCACCAGCGATATCGACCCTTACGCCCGCGCATCGATTGCGCGGAGCGGTGAATTGCCGATCGGAACCGGCGACGGCGTTGCCTTTATGGCGACAACAGACGATTCCAAACGTCCTCTCGATGGACGCTGCGACGTGACCGTCAGCGGTGTGACGCCCCCCGCCCGTTTCTGGACGCTGACATTGTACGATCCCAAGGGCCAACTCGTGGCCAACGGCATGAACCGCTATGGCTTTACCAGCCAGGAAATCGTCCGCGGATCCGACGGCGCGTTCGATCTGCACATTGCGTCGCGGGCCCGCGCCGGAAACTGGCTTCCAACCGCCGGACTTGATCGCTACGTGCTGGTGTTGCGATTGTTCGATACGCCCGTCGGCGTCGCGACCCGAACCCAACGGGACGCTCCGATGCCTGCGATCGCTACGGTGGGATGCCCATGATCAGGCTTCTGTTCACGGTCGTCGGTGGCATCCTGCTCGGCGCCATCGTTCATTTGGTCAGCGTTCTGGCGCTGCCGCGTATCGCAAGCCTCGACGCCTATTCGAGGCTGGTGCCCATCACGGCGCTGAACACCGTGACACCGCTGCCGCCTGCCGATCCCAAAAACACAACGATGCCCTTCATGGACCCGGCCTTTGCGGCTGCCGTCTGCAGATACGACCTGTCCGGCGGACCGATCAAACTCGCCGTTCCGGTCAGCCAGGCCTATACGTCCGTGTCGTTCTACACCCGGACGGACACCGCCTATTACGCGATCAATGATCGTTCGGCAGGGCGCAAGGTGATCGAGCTCGACCTGATGACGGAAGCGCAGCATGCGGAGGTCCCCGATGACGAGGAAGTCACCGCCGCCGATCGTCTCATCATCGATTCACCGACCACAACCGGATTGATCGTGCTGAAGGCACTTGCGCCGGAGCCAGGGCTGATGCCGCAAGCACAGGCCTCTCTTGCTGCGGCGACATGCAAGGTTCAGACGACGCCGGTTGCGGCACGCTGAGCTTCGAGCAGCGACCTCGCGTCAGCCTTTGACCGTCAGAACCTGAGCGACCACGGGCGTCGCACTTAACGACGAAGTCGTCCGTGTGGTAAGCTCGACGATCAGCCGGTCGCCTTCGGCCGCCATCGCATCCGGCGCATGGATCACCAGCCGCTCGAGCGCCCAGCGATAGGATGCGATCCTTTGCTGCAGGCATTGCTCGACCCACTGCACGATGACCGCATTTTCCTTCATGCGTGTCAGCGCGTCGGTGCGCTCACGCGGCGACAGATCCGAGACGTATTTGAGACTTGCGCCGCGCTTCTGATCCAGATCGGCAACACGCGCGACCGCAGCGAAAAACGGATTGAGACGCGTAATATCATCTCGCACGTCTTCGATCAGCTGCGCATAGCGCGATGCGTGCGAGCGGTGAGGTTCGTCGATCAAATGGCGTCCATAAGCGGTGCGATCGAAACGAGGTACCTGACGCCATGGCGGGGCAATCGGCTCGTAATCGCCGAATATACCTTTCCAGAAGGGGCGCGAACGGGGCGGCTCGATAAAGAAATAGGCAAGATCGCGGACAGTCCGCTCATTGTCGGTCAGCTGGAAATCGGATGCCGGCCGGGCAATGCTCCCCGTCGCCTCTGCACCCACCCAACGGTGCATATCGTCGTTAAGAGCGGACTGACGCGTGCGGCCGAAATCCCCGCTTGCGCAGCCACCGAGCGCCGCAGTCAACAGCGACAATGCAACGATTCGAAATGAGGGCATTGAAAAACGACGCGTAAGCTCTGTCAGGTTTTGTTTAGCTAGCATGGAACACGACCGGCGATCAGGAGCGCGCACGTCTGCGGCGACGCCGGCCTGAGGCAGTTCCCTCTTCCGGGCCGCTGCCACCCGTCGTTTCGTCGGCGTGACGTTCAATCCGAACCACAGGAAGAATCAGGACAGTTCCCGTTCCCTGGTGCGGGGCCTCATCCAACCATGAACCCAAGCGACGCGAAACAGCATCCGCCGGGAAATCAATGATGGTGCCCATAACCCATGTCTCCTCACCGCATCTCATCAAAGGCTCGCGGCGGGTTCATTTAGAGCCGGTCATGGTTAATGGGCTCTTAATGACTACATTCGAAGTGAGCGCGGCATTCAGCCGACGAGCCTGCTCTCAGCTTTGCGAAATCTTCAAGCGTTAACGGTCTGTTTTCCTTAACGGGCTGTTAAAAAGATCGCTCTAATATTGCGACAGCCATTTTCCAGTTGCGTTCAAGACATGAAGACATTTCCAATGCCTCCCGGCTTTGACGGGCTCATGATGTTGTCCCGCCGCGAAGGCGTGGATATTCGCCCGACGCTGCTCCGTGTTCTTACAGACCTTTACGTGCAGGCCCCGACTCACACCTTCGACGAAGAGCGTCAGTATGTGGAATTGGCGTCACGCCTGATCGACGAGGTTGACGATGCGACCCGCGCCGTCGTCAGAGCCAGGCTGTCGATCTATAGCCTTGCCCCCAACGCTATTCTCCAAAAGCTTTTGATGCAGCCCGCGACCATACAAGGCACTCAAGCAACGAACACAACAAATCAGGCAAGCACCGAGGACGCCCCGGACACGCGCCGGGACGTGCAACGGGATATCGATGAGCCGCGCTCGGCTGCGGTGTTGGCGATGCAACCCACCGAGGCGATGGAGCTGAGCAATATCTTTTTTGCAGCCGGCACCAAAGAGCGCGGGCTGATCCTCCAAAATCTCGAAAGCACTTCACTCAGAGCCGCGCCCCGCGTCGATCAAGACAGCGCGGCGCGAACCGTTGCACTGCTCGAACACATGGCGCTCGAAGCCGACATCGTCGGCTTCACGACCCAGCTCTTACACGCGTTGAGCCTGTCCGAACGCACGGCGCACCAGATCGTGCAGGATCCAGGCGGCGAGGCTTTGGCATGCGCGTGCAAGGCTCTTGGAATGACGGATCAAGCGTACCAACGCGTGTTATTGTTCCTCGATCCTGAACTTGGTGCGTCGGTAACCCGCGTCTATCGGCTGTCGCGCTTTTACGAAGCGCTCAGCGAGCGCATCGCCTTGATCATGCTAGCCGCGTGGCGCGGAGCGACAGCAAGCACGTTCCGAGGGCGTTATCGCCCCATGCTTCACGACGATGAGCGTCAGCGCGCACGCCCCACATCCACGCAAGCCAAGTCCGCGGCGACGTCATCGGCCACTCCGACCACAGGTCAAGGGACCCGTCTTATCCCGAACGGGTAGCGATCGTGCTGAGGTTCGGGCGCTTTCATTCCTAAATCGCCGTCACGCTCTATCGCTTCGACGCAGCGCGCGGCGCGTTATTTAGCCAGATCAAGAAAGTGCCGCCCTGCTTTGTCTTCGATTTCGACAATCCAAACATCGGGGTCGAAACGAATTTCCCGGGCAAGACGTTCTTCGATCGCTTGTTCCGGCAGCGGTTGCGCAGACGATGGAGTGAAAATCCGCTCAATGGGACGGCTGTCGTCGTACGCCGTTTGCGGTGCCGGCGTGAACAAGGTCGCATTGCCGTCAAGCAAAGCGACTTTGACAAACACCGCTCCCGCCTCCTCCGCGCCGCGCTTGCGAACCGCGCCAAAAACACCATTGACCTGGCAACGGCGCAAATAAGCGGCAACCCAGATATTGGATTTCAATCTCATGATCGAACGATAAGGCTCCACGCGAGCCAGACAAGCCCATTTTGACGTGTCTCGACGGCGGTCCGCTCAATTCGGATCGGGCAAAAACTAGTCGATAGCGCGACCGGTCACCGTGCTCAACTCGCGGATCAAACGATCGGATACCTGTCCAGTAACCGGCAACTTCCGTTCGCGTTCGAATTTTTGAATCGCAGCCTGGGTATCGGTTCCCGCGACCCCGGTCGGCTTCAACTGACCATAACCGAAATCCGTCAGAGCACGCTGCACGGCCGCAATCCGGCGCGTGGAAACGATCAGATCGCCCACCGGATCGTTATGCGCCGACGGAATCGAAGCCGGAGGACGCGTCGCCGCGGATCCTGATGCGGGGGCTTGAGCCGGAGCGGGTTTGGCTATCACAGGCGCGGAGTTCGGCGGCCCTGAATTCCGAGGATCGCATATCCGGCCTGGTCTCGGAATTGGTGGGACGCGGCCGCGGCAATACGCTCGGCGATACGCTGCCAGGGGCACTTGTCGGCGCAGCTGTTCCCCCATTGGCGAGCGGGAAGACAGTATTGAACATCGGTGCGGGATGCCGCCCGGCCTGCATGAATATTGCGTTGGCAACGATCGCGATGATCGCGCCCAGAGCCACGAATCCCGCCAGCGTGTCTTTGGGGCTGTGAAGCAGCAAGCGCATGAACAGATTGCGTTCGACATCGACGTCCACTTCGACGCGCCTGGAGCGGCTGCGGCGGCGGGGCATATCGTCTTCCATCACGAGAGCTTTACGCACTTTTTTTAACCTGCTGATTTTCTGAACGCGTCGGCGGCGTCAATTGCGTCACATTGGACGATGGTTTTGGCACAGCCTGAATGGCAACAAGCGGAAGCATGACTGCAACGGTCGTCCCTTCATCGACTTTGCTGACGATGTTCATCTCTCCACCATGAAGGGTTACCAGACTCTTGACGATGGACAGACCAAGGCCGGTGCCTTCGTGACGACGTTGATATGTCGTACCGGCCTGAAAAAACGGGTCGCCGATGCGTTGAAGGTCGGCACTGTTAATTCCAACGCCTGTATCGGTGACAGACGATACCAACCGCCCCCCCTCGATGCGTGCCGAAACCGTAACTGCCCCGCCGCGCTCGGTAAACTTGATGGCATTCGATATCAGGTTGATGAGGATCTGCTTGAACGCACGCATGTCGCCGATAATCTCGGGCAATTCGTCAGGCAGCCTGGTGCGCAGATCAAGGCCGCTTTCACGCGCCTTCAGCGCCATCAGATTACAACAGCCAAGAATGACCTCGCGCGGCTTGAACGGGTGGAGCGCGATTTCGAAATTGCCCGACTCCATTTTCGACATGTCGAGGATGCCATTCACGACCGACAATAAATGCTGACCGGAATCATTGATCAAGCCGGCATATTCCTTGCGCCGTTCGGCCGTAACCATCAGATCGTCTTCGCGGAGGATCATTTCCGAAAATCCGATAATGGCGTTGAGCGGTGTCCGCAATTCATGGCTCATGGTCGCGAGAAAACGCGTTTTTGCCGCATCAGCCCGTTCGGCTTCCGCGCGGGCAGCATGCAGAGCCTGTTCCTGCCGCTTTCGCTCGGTGACGTCACGCATGACGGCAACGATTTCGGCGTCCTGACCAGGCAAATTGATTTGTGGGTCGTCCATCGGACGGCAGCGCATCTCCAGCCAGATGAAATCGCCAACGCCTCTCGCGTCGTCGCGTGACGCTTCGCGGCGCACGCGAAATTCCAGGCTGCGCGCCTCCCCACCGCGTGCGGCTTCGGACAAAGCCGTGAGGTAGGCAGGGCGATCGGCGACGTGAACGCGGTCGAACAGGCCGTGCCCAAGGAGGCCGGCGAGCGGAGCGCCAAGGAGTGTTTCTGCGGCGGGCGATATGAACTGCACGGCACCATTGTGGCGGTGCCTCGAGATAACGTCACTCATGTTCAGAGCAAGAAGCCGAAAGCGTTCCTCCTCGACCATCAGCAATTTGCTGCTTGTGCGCGCCAGCGATTCGGCCGCGAACGCCAGCATTGCCGCAAACAATGTCGCGGACACGATACCGAGAGCTTCCAACACCGTTGCGCTGTGGGCATGAACCTTCGAAGCCGGAAGAGCTCCCACCGACTCCATCAAAACCAGCACCACGACACATGCGAGCGCAAGCGCCACGGCAAAACCGACGACGCGCCGTGACGCCGACAGTGCGGACTCGATCGGCACGGCGACAAGCCAGACTGCGGCGAACGACGAGATACCACCGGTGTTGATCGATACAGTCATGATCATCGCCGCGAGCGCGACAGACGACAAAACATGAGCGCTTTCATAGCGACCGGTGCGCGACAGAAAATATGCAGCGAGGATCGGAGCAATCAACCATGCATAAATCGCGACTTCAATCTCAGCGGGCGCCCCACGGAACGCCAGGTAGACAGGTAACGATGCAAGCGCGGCAAGACTTCCAAGCAGGCGCGGCGCAATGAAGGCGCGATGGCGCGCGCTTGTCATTGTGTCATGACGAGCCGACGGATGCAGCAATGCATCCAGGTATTCGCTAACTCTGCTTAGAATTGCCACTTTAAAATTCTCGCGCCTCGGCGTGATCGTCAAAGACGTGCCGAACGCCCCCGTTATCTTCGCGAGATCGTGTCAGAGTGAACTTAAGCGAACACTAAGGCAGGCTCGATATCGGCGCATCGGAGGCCCACAAGCGCCCATATGTCCCGTGAAACGGATGTATTCGGAAGGAATGGTGAACGTAAAGTTTCCAAACGGACATCATGGTTTCGGAATGGTGGATTTTCTGCAGCCGTTTCGCAAAGGCCGTTCGAGCCATCAATCAAAAATTTACGGCGAACCGATTTATTTCACTTAGATGCAATTTGAATGTACCGCTCGAACTCAGGATTTATTGAGGTCTGGTATTTCTGAGGGAAGATTGCGAAATCAATCGCAACAGGGTGACAGGCAATTCGACGGGTGGTGTAATGTTTTTTCTGCTCCGCATGGCATTCTGGCTCGGGCTGGTGCTCGTGCTACTGCCGACCGATAAGTCGCAAGACTCTGGACAAGGCTCCCCAGGTCGGTGCATCGGATGCAATTTCCGCGGCAACCGCAGCCGTTTCGGATATGAGCCAGTTTTGCACGCGGCAACCCGGTGCATGCGCGGTCGGCGGACAGGCCGCATCGGTCATCGGTCATCGGGCTCAGGCGGGCGCAAAAAAGCTCTACAACATCATCACCGAAAAACGGGCGCCGGATCATACAGGCTCGATCGGGCCGACCGAGACCGCTCATAACGGTTTCAGCGATACTTTGGAACCTGCAGATCTCCAAATAGAATGGCGATCCCCCGATCTTGAGGCGGATCTCGCGCAGCATGGCTGACGAGCCCTGCGCAGGCTCGTGATGCATGCAATGCGCATTCAACATTATTTTCGTCACGGGAACGCTGCGATATCGCTTTTGACGGCCCGCGATCTCATATAAGTCTCTGGCGAAGGGACGTGAGACGCCATGACCATCGACGAGATCAGGGACAATTTTGCGCTTCTGGACGAGTGGGACGACCGTTACCGGTATGTCATCGAACTCGGACGGACGTTGACGCCCATGAGTGAGGCGGATCGCTCGGCTGAAAACAAGGTGCAGGGTTGTGCCAGTCAAGTCTGGCTCGCACGCAGCGTGTCGGCGGATCCCGACAACTCACCCGTTCTGCATTATGTCGGCGACAGCGATGCGCATATCGTACGCGGGCTCATTGCGATCCTGTTGACCTTGTATTCGGACAAGCCCCCTCAAAAAATTCTGGAGACGGACGCCGTCGCTGTGTTCGAGGAGCTCGGTCTTGGTGAGCATCTGACGCCGCAACGCTCGAATGGCTTCCGCGCCATGGTTGATCGGATACGTCGGGATGCGAAAGAAACATTGGCCGCCGCTGGCTGAACCCTTACACCAGAGCGTTTCCGCGAAGCTTGCCTCAGGACTTGATCCGCTGGTTGAAACCGGTTCGCGTTAAGAACGAAAGCGTTCTAACGCCGCCTGCGACGTTGTTGGCCAAGCCCCATTTTCTTGGCGAGTTGAGAACGCGCCACTGCATAGTTCGGCGCGACCATGGGATAATCAGGCGGCAGTCCCCATTTCTCTCGGTATTGTTCCGGCGTCATGTTGTATTGCGTGCGCAAGTGACGCTTGAGCGATTTGAATTTTTTTCCGTCCTCAAGGCAAACGAGATAATCAGACGTCATCGATTTTTTGACGGGCACCGCCGGCTTGCTCGGCTCGCTTCCGATCTCGGTCTGGCCTGCGGAGACCCTCACCAGCGCCCCATGAACCTGACTGATCAAGGCCGGCAGATCGGAAGCCGGCGTCGTATTATGGCTGACATAAGCCGATACTATAGTGGCAGTCAGATCGACGAAATTCTTGCCCGCAGCGTCGTTCATCGCTCACATCTCTCATAAGCCGAACTTGATATCGTCGGCACGATCAACGTTTGCTCACTTCGTCATCAGTTCAACTTCATAGATCTTAAGATTATGAGCGAACTCGTGCTCCCGTGACAAGAACTACGCTCCAGAGACTGTATTTTATTTATACCGATGGGCCGCGTGAACAGTTGGTTGCGACCGGTCATGCCGTAGAACGGGGCAACGACCGCCTATTTCAACTGAACGCGGAAGACCTCAGCTTCGCTGATCGAGATGATTGCGCAGCTCTTCGATGGAGCCAAAGCGGATCATGCCTTCGGGCATCTGCGCTTCGATCGAACCGTCGGAATAGAGCGAATACGCCATCCCGTCCACCACGCCAGACTTCAAGATCGTAACGGCGGGCAACTCCACGGGACGGCGAATCGGTGGGGGACCCGCCGAGCGCGTGCGGCCTTCATCGAATTCTGCGCGTACAGATTGGCGCGCTCTTCGCCTCAAACCGTCCGAGCGCGGCTCATCAGCGGGCGGCGTCCACGCGCTTTCACGCGTTGCTGCGTCTTCACGCGCTGCGCCGGGTAAGGTCGCTGCCGGCGCGCCTTCCGCTTCATCCGTCTCGATCGCAACGGGCAATTGATCGGACAGCTGCATGCGATCGCGCCTGGTGGACATGAACAGCAGATCCCTGCGCTTTTTGGCCTGCTGAGACAGAGCTGTCGGCCCTTCGGGAGGGTCCTGATCCTGGAGCCGCGTGCGATCGCGGGCCGGCAATTCGTCTCGCCAAGGAACAGGGTTTTCGAAAGCCGGCGCCGTTGAGTTTTGCGATACCTGCTTCTTGTCGCCGGATGCGGCTAAAGGACTGGCCGGCGTCATTCTCGGCGCGGCAAACGCGCTCGATTCATCATCGAAAGAAACGGGACGCCCGCGATCTGCTGCCTCGCGGTTTGCCGACTGAAGCGCCAGCGAAATCTTCTTCAGCTCACGCAAAAGCAGGGAAAGTGCGATTAAAATGACCCCGGTACAGACGCCCAGCACACCGGTTACGATCAAGGTATTTCCGAAGCTGAACTCCTTGACCGGAATTCCGAATCCGACCCCCAGAAGCCCGCCGACGCACACAACCAGTCCGGCTACAAACAGCCCGAGCATCTTTGACTCCAAGCCCGCCGCCACGTTGGCAGCCCCCTCATGCACGATAACGTCATACGGTCGCTAACGCCAACGAGCAATTGCGTATTTCGGCATTTGGCCCAAAAAGGATCCCGTCTCCTGGTCGGGGCCCGGACCCGTTACCCTGCCCCAATTGTTGCACCGCGTTACGAAAATTGGGCCATAATTGACAATTACTTGGGGGCGATATCGCGCTATATTGGGTTAGGGGAACGATGGCCTGAAGCGCAAACGCGAGGCCGACCGAGGGTTGCTGGGTTCAATAGCTATCATGTCATCGATAACGACTTCAGTCATTGAGACGCCACAGCGGCGCTCGATCGAGCAGATTTGCGACGAGCTCGCATGGATCGTGCTTGGGATCGTTATCGTCGTATCCGGAATGACGTTCCAGGATTACGGCCTCGGTTGGGATGACTATACCCATGCCGAATATGCGGACCTGCTGCTGAAGATGTACGGGTCCGGTTTCAAGGACACCGGCGCGCTGTCCTTCGCCAACCTCTATATGTATGGTGGCGGGTTCGACATGGCAGCCGCGCTGCTGAACAAGATTGTCCCGTTTGAATTGTTCGAGACGCGCCGTTTGCTCGGCGCAGTCGTTGGAGTTGTGGGGCTTGCGGTCACATGGCGTGTTGGCCGGCGTGTCGGTGGCCCGATCGCGGGTCTGGCGGCGCTTCTACTGCTCGCCTTGTGCCCGACCTTCTACGGCCACATGTTCATGAACCCAAAGGACGCGCCCTTCGCTGTCGCCATGATTATTCTGATGCTGGGGCTCGTGCGGCTCGCGCAGGAATATCCAAAACCATCCGCGCACACGATACTCATCATCGGCATCGGCGCAGGCTTATCCATCGGCTCGCGTATTCTGGGCGGCCTTGCGCTCGTCTACGCGCTTATAGGCTTCATTCCCTTGCTGGCAGCCGACATCAAAATCCACGGCACCCGTGAAGCCGTGCATCGCTTTGTGCATGTTTGCTACGTGCTGCTGCCGGGTTTGGTGCTCGGCTATCTCATCATGGGGTTGATCTGGCCCTGGTCCATCCTCGAGACATCCAATCCGTTTCAGGCTTTGACCTACTTCTCGCATTTCTTCGAAAAGCCCTGGAAGGAAATGTTCGACGGCGCACTGGTGTCGGTGCCGGACATGCCTTGGTCTTATCTGCCAACGTTGTTCGCCCTGCAGCTTCCGGAAGTGCTGATCGGCCTTGGCGTGGCAGGCGCTGCGGGAACGTTCGTATCACTGTCGCGGCCTACGGTTTCGCCAAACCGCAAGACCATCCTCTTGATGCTGATGCTGGCGGCGACTCTGCCGCTTGGCATCGCAATGGTGAAACGCCCCGCTCTCTACAATGGCATCCGGCATTTTATTTTTGTGATCCCGCCGATGACGGTTCTCGCCGGAGTAGCGTTCGGCTGGCTGGTCGGCTGGCTGAAGGAATATGGGCGCGGAGCTCAAATAGCCATTGTCAGCGTTTTCGTGTTTGGTCTGCTGTTGCCACTCAGCGAAATGGTCCGGCTGCATCCCTATCAATATACGCATTTCAATCACATCGCCGGGACGGTTCGCGCGGCGGACGACCGCTATATGCTTGACTATTGGGGCCTTGCCTTCAAGCAAGCGTCTGACGAGTTGCAGGAGCTCCTCGACGAGCGCGATGAAGAACCGCCGAAGGGCGGCAAATGGAAAGTAGCTGTGTGCGGGCCGCAGCGGCCGGCGCAGGTGGCCCTTGGGCAGGACTTCACGATTGGTTGGGACAGCAAGGCCGCGGACTTCGCCATGACCCTTGGCGAATTCTACTGCAAGGGTCTCACCGCTCCCGTGCTGGTTGAGATCAAGCGCGACGACGTGGTGTTTGCACGCGTCTACGACATCCGCGGCCGCAACATTTCCGACCTGCTGGCCATTCCCGCTCCGTGATCCCGCGCCCCGGTAAGAACGCACGTCAGATATGTTCGCCAGTGGTGTTGCCGCGATCCTGAGCCAGCGCTAGGCTTTGAACAAGCCAGCCACCTCATAAGCCGGATAAGGGAGAAATAAAATATGTCACCTGCGGAAGCGCGCCTGAAAGAAGTCAAATCACATATGACCGAAGCGGAGTGGGCGCAACGCGTCAACCTTGCCGCTGCTTATCGTCTCGTCGCGTATTACGGATGGGATGATCTCGTCGATACCCACATTTCCGCGCGCGTGCCGGGACCGGACCATCATTTTCTGATCAACCCCTACGGCCTGATGTTCGACGAAATTACCGCATCGAGCCTAGTAAAAGTCGACCTCGACGGCGAAATATTGACGGAAAGCGAATACAGCATCAATCCTGCCGGCTTTACGATCCATTCGGCCATTCACGAGGTTCGTGAGGATGCCGGCTGCGTTCTGCATCTTCACACGCCCGACGGCACGGCCGTCGCAAGCTGCATGGAAGGCCTTCTGCCGCTCAACCAGACGGCGCAACTTGTCACCGGCGATCTTGCCTACCACGACTATGAAGGCATCGCGCTCGACCATGACGAGCGACCGCGCATTCAGAAAGATCTCGGCAATAAGAACCACCTTCTTTTGCGCAATCACGGCACGCTGACGGTCGGGCGGTCGGTCGCCTCCGCTTTCGAACGCATGTTTCATCTGGAGCGCGCTTGCACCATGCAGGTCCGCACCCGCATGCTGGGACCAACAGCCTACCCGGTCGAAAAACTGGTGATCGAAAAGAACGAGAGGCTGGTTTCGGATCTCGACCGCGCCGAGCGCCGGGCGAACCTGTTGGTGTGGCCACCGCTGCTTCGGAAGCTCGATCGCCTCGATCCCAGCTACAAGACCTGAACTGGCGCGGGCGCTAAAACGGGATTCACATCCGCTGGAAAACGCGTTATAGTTTGCCCAACGACCTCTGCACTTTGAAGCAAAACGCCGTCCATTCCGGACGGCGTTTTTTTTGATTCACACACCTCAGGCCTGCGGTGTGTCCGCGAATGCGGCGAGGATGCGCGCCCACGAGCGAATGCCTTTGTGAAAGCTCTGGAGATCGTACTTCTCATTTGGCGAGTGAATGTTGTCGTCATCGAGTCCAAAGCCGATGAGCACGGTATCGAGTCCCAGCGTGCGTTTGAAATCCGCAACGATCGGAATTGAGGCTCCAGAACCGATCAGAAGCGCTTCTTTGCCCCATTCGTCGGTCAGCGCGCGTTTCGCCGCCGCCAAAGGCTTCATGCCCCAATCCAGGGCGATGGCGGGCGCACCCGCGTGGTCGATGAATTCCACCGAGCAATCTGCGGGGATCTGACTTTTGACGAAATCCCGGAATGCAGCGCGAATTTTTGCCGGATCCTGCCCCTCAACCAGCCTGAACGATACTTTCGCCGAGGCCTCTGCAGGGATCACCGTTTTTGAACCCTCGCCGGTATACCCGCCGACAATGCCGTTGATATCGCAGGTGGGACGCGAGGACACCTGCTCGATCAGCAGACGATCGGTTTCGCCAGCGGGAACCGACAGGCCGATGGGCTTGAGAAATGTTTCCGGCGTGAGATTGAGCGCCGCCCATTGGGCGCGAATTTCGGGCGGCAAATCTTTGACCCCGTCGTAGAAGCCAGGAATTGTGATGCGACCATTTGAATCGTGAAGGCCGCCAAGAATACGGGTCAACACACGGATCGGATTTTGCGCGCCGCCACCGAAAATTCCCGAATGAAGATCCCTGTTCGCGGCTTTGATGCGCACCTCTTCATAGACCAGTCCCCGCAACGACGTGGTGATAGCCGGCGTGTTGCGGTCCCACATTCCTGTGTCGCACACCAATACAAAATCGGCGGCCAAGTCCTTCTTATGCTGTTCCAGGAACGGACCGAAATTCTTCGACCCGATTTCTTCCTCGCCCTCGATCAGGATGGTGACATTCAGCGGCAACGCGCCCGCGACATTTTTCCAGGCCCGGCACGCTTCGACAAAGGTCATCAATTGCCCTTTGTCGTCTTCCGCCCCGCGAGCCACGATAATCTTGCGGCCATCGGCATGATCGGTCACGACCGGTTCGAACGGCGGCCTGTGCCAAAGGTTCAGCGGGTCGACAGGCTGAACATCGTAGTGGCCATAAAACAGCACATGCGGCTTGCCGTTGCCGTGACCGGCGCTCTTGGCGACGATCGCAGGATGGCCCGCCGTTGGTCTGACCTCCGCCTTAAATCCGAGCGAGGCAATATCTTTCGCCAGATGATCCGCTGCCGTTTTGCAATCATTCGTAAAGGCCGGATCGGCGGAAATCGACTTGATGCGCAAAAGCGCAAACAGACGCTCAAGGCTGGCGTCGAAATCCCTGTCGATGCGTTCGAGGACGGCAGGCAGCTGGCTCGCTTTGGACATTCACTGCATCCTAAATTTTGGACATTCACCGCGTTTTTATAATGGCCGGAGAAGACGGCCTTAGCTCCGGACTACCGCAATATCTATCGCCGCAACAGACCGCCAAGCGCACCACGCACGATGGCGCGTCCGACCGATCCGCCAACTGAACCGCCGACGGATTTGCCAAGATCTGCAACCACACCGCCAACGACCTTGTTGGTCACCGATCGTGTCACATTGCGGGCGATAAGCTGGCCCGTCGAGAGCCTGCCGCGCGAAACGTTTGTGCCAAAAATCGATCCGACGATAGAGCCGATTTGGCCGAGAACGCCACCACCGCCACCACCGGGGCTTGCCGCCGAACCAGCAACACGTTTTTGCAGCACCTCATAAGCGGATTCCCGATCAATCTCGGTATCATATTTGCCTTTGACGGGGCTCGCACCAACGATCGCCTTGCGCTCATCCAGCGTAATCGGCCCGATCCGTGCGGACGGCGGCCTGACCAACACCCGCTCGACCATTGCAGGCGTCCCGTTGCCCTCCAGAAACGAGACAAGAGCCTCGCCTTTGCCCAGTTCGGTAATGACCTTCGCCGTATCGAGCTTGGGGTTGGGACGAAACGTCTCCGCCGCCGCCGCGACCGATTTCTGATCTCTCGGTGTGAACGCGCGCAGGGCATGTTGAATGCGATTGCCGAGCTGTGCGAGCACCCGCTCGGGGACATCGATGGGATCTTGTGTCACGAAATAGACGCCAACACCTTTGGAGCGTATCAGGCGTACAACCTGCTCGATCTTGTCCATCAGCGCCTTGGGCGCATCGTTGAAAAGCAGATGCGCCTCGTCAAAAAAGAACACCAGTTTCGGCTTCGGCGGATCGCCGACCTCCGGAAGCTGCTCAAACAGTTCGGACAGCATCCAAAGCAGGAACGTGGCGTACAGGCGCGGACTTTGCATCAGCTTGTCCGCCACCAGAATGTTGACCATGCCCCGGCCGTCGCTGTCGGTCCGCATAAAGTCTTTCAGATCGAGAGCAGGTTCACCAAAGAATTTCGCGCCTCCCTGGTTTTCGAGAACCAGCAGCTGACGTTGAATTGTTCCGACCGTCTGTTTCGAGACATTCCCGTATTGTGTGGTCAACTCGTCGGCATGCTCGGCGATGAACGACAGAATTGCCCGCAAATCCTTCATATCGAGCAATAGCAAACCCTGCTCGTCTGCGACGCGGAATGCGATATTCAGGACGCCTTCCTGCACATCGTTGAGGTCCATCATCCGCGATAACAGCAGCGGTCCCATTTCCGAGACCGTTGCGCGCACCGGATGCCCCTGCTCGCCGAAAACGTCCCAAAAAATTGTCGAGAACTGATCGGGCTGGAACTTCAGACCCATATCCTGCGCTCTCTTGAGAATAAAATCCTTGGCTTCTCCTGCTTCGGCGATGCCGGAAAGATCGCCTTTGATATCCGAGGCGAAAACAGGAACTCCCGCGCGCGCGAAGCCTTCCGCCATAACTTGCAGCGACACCGTTTTACCGGTCCCCGTGGCGCCTGTAACCAAGCCATGCCGATTGGCAAGAGCCAGTGTCAGAAAGGCAGCTTCGTCGCCCTTACCAATAAAAATCAGTTCATTCGTATCGGCAGCCGTTCCAGTCGCCATCGCTTTTGCCTCTTGAAATGCCGGTTCATGATCCGGCGATCGGCATTGTACGTTCCTTCGACTTTACTCATCCAGCGATTGCAATGAAACTCTCAAACGGACGCGTGGTGAGGAAATCGATACCACTTCGATAGACATGGAACGGAAGTAGCGCCGTGAAATTTCCGTCGAACGCTTTATCGATGCAATATAGCGGTGTCGCGCTCCCTATAAAGGGACTCTTTCGTGCATCCGCGCAACACTTGCCACGTCTTTCTCCGAAAACTCATCCCTGTGTGCGTCGCTCGCTTGAATTTTTCTGCTCAAAAGCCCAAGATGAATTTCATAAGCAAGGAGCCGGCGCATAACCGGCGGGGGTGGGGTCACTATGGACGAGTTGATAGAGCAGTTGTCTGCCAAGGTCGGCATTGATAAAGCGGTTGCGGAAAAGACGGTCGGCATCATTCTTGGATTCCTTCGAACGGAGGGACCCGCAGATCAAGTCCAGCAACTGATCGACAAAATTCCCGGTGCAGAAGCAGCGATCGAATCCAACGGCAGCGCCGGTGGCGGACTCGGCGGTTTCCTGGGCGGCGGTTTGATGGCGCTGGGCAGCAAACTGATGGGGCTTGGCCTTGGCATGGGTGAAATTCAGAGCGTGGCCCGTGAGCTTTTCAAGTTTGGCCGCGACAAAATTGGTTCGGACAAGATCGATCAGATCATCGCCGGCACGCCCGGCCTGAGCCAATTTGCCTGATTCCCATTTTCGTCTGAGTATCATGACATATCCAATCGCCAAGATTGAAGGCCTCACCGGTCACGCTGCTGCGAAGCTGAAAGCAATCGGAATTCGCACAACCGAAGGACTGCTGGAGGCCGCACGCACGGTCAAAGGCCGAAAAGCGCTCGCCGCGAAAACAGGGCTCTGCGAACATCAATTGCTGGAATGGGCCAACATCGCGGACTGCATGCGCATCAAGGGTATGGGCAAGGCAAAAGCCGAATTGTTGCGCGCCGCCGGCGTCACCACGGTTCGCGAATTCGTTCACCGCAACCCCGAACGGCTCGCTCAAGCGATGAAAGAAGCAAACCAGAAGCGCAAGATGGTAAGCGTCCTGCCTTCCGAAGCCTCGGTCAAACGTTTGATCGAACACGCCTCGAAACTGCCGCTGAAAATCTCTTACTAGATCGCCTTTCTCCCTCCCCTCAACTCCTTAACTCCTGCTGGCGGACCGCGCAAAGCCACCGCATGGTTTCAACGCCCCGCCGGCCTCCGGTCGGAACCAAAAAGCCCCGGGAATTTGGCCTGGAATTCGACCTGGAGCCGCTGCTGAAGCGCGCCCATCCGCTTGTCATGGGCATCTTGAACATCACTCCGGATTCATTTTCCGACGGCGGAAAATTCAATGAGCCGGACCTGGCAATAGCGCAGGCGCAGCGCATGATCGCACAGGGTGCGGATTTCATCGATATCGGAGCAGAATCTACTCGGCCCTACGGCGATGCGCAGGCGATATCTGCCGAGGAAGAGCTGCAGCGGCTTCGCCGCGTGCTGCCTGACATCGTGGTTTTGGGGACGCCGGTTTCGGTCGATACCATGAAAGCCAAAGTCGCCGAATGGGCTTTTGCGAACGGCGCGGCGATGGCCAACGACGTTTGGGGCCTGCAGCGTGATCCTGACATGGCGCAAGTCGTTGCCGCCTACGACGCCCCGATTGTCGTGATGCATAACCGCGACAGCGTCGATCCAGACCTCGATATCGTCGAGGACATCCTGGCGTTCTTCGACCGCGCACTCGGCATTGCGGCAAAGGCCGGAATCTCGATGAAAAAAATCATCCTGGATCCCGGTATCGGCTTCGGCAAGACTCCAGAGCAAAGCATGACCGCCCTTGCACGGCTGGCAGCTTTGCAAAAGTTCGGCTATCCCATTCTGGTCGGCGCTTCACGCAAGCGGTTTATCAGCAGCGTGATGGCTTCCGATCCTGACCAGCGTCTGGGCGGTTCAATCGCAGCGCACCTGATGGCCGCGCGAAACGGAGCAAACATCATCCGCGCACACGACGTGGCGGAAACCGTGCAAGCGTTACGCGTGATGGCGGCGATCGAGGACAAGCAATGACGGATACCATCTTCATCCACGGACTTTTGATCCATGCCCGACACGGGGTGATGGAGCACGAAACGGAAGTCGGACAGCGCTTCGTCATTGACCTTGAACTTTCCACCGACCTCTCGGAATCGTCGTTGACGGACAAGCTCGCAGACACTGTTTCGTATGCCGACGTCGTCAAGGCCGCGACCTCGGCTTTTGCTCATCAGAATTATCGTCTGCTGGAGCGCGCGGCGGGCGCCGTTGCTGAATCCATTCTAACATCATTTCCTCGCATCAGCGCGGTCAAGGTCACGGTTCACAAGCCTCATGCGCCGATCGCAGCCATCTTCCACGACGTTGGGGTGGTAATCACCCGGGCACGTCTGCGCCCTTCCGGCTGATTGCCATGGCCGATGTGCTGATCGCCCTTGGCGGCAATGTCGGCGACGTCCGGACGACATTCGACCGCGCTATTACGGATATCTGCGGCATGGCACAGGCGGACTTGCTGGCGCGCTCATCCGATTACCTGACCCCCCCTTGGGGCGAGGAAAATCAGCCGCCCTTTATCAATGGTTGTATCCGTATCGCAACGGCGCTCGATCCGCACGCCCTGCTCTACACGTTGCACAAGATCGAGAAAAAACACGGCAGAGATCGCGCCCGCGAAAGCCGCTGGGGTCCGCGAACGCTGGATCTGGACATTCTGGTCTACGACGACGCCCAGATCCACGATCGGGACCTAACCATTCCGCACCAGCATCTGTTCGAACGGGCGTTCGTTCTGATCCCGCTGATGGACATCGCGCCGGATCGGGCGATCGGTGGTCAAACCCCAAGGACAGCTCTGCAGAGCCTTTCGGGGGACGGTGTTACGCGCTTGCCTCACCGGACTTGAATCTTCACGACCACGTTCGGATTTGATCTCGCCGGCTCTAAAAGATACGCCTCAAACACGGATGCGGCGGTTCGGCCATCCGTCGGCCATGCTGCAAAACAGGCCATTGGCAGGGATTGCCCGCCATGGCATTTTTCGGAGCATCATCGTAGAATTCGGGTTGGAGTTGCACCATAGATGTCCTTTGAAATCGACGATTTGCCGCTGGCACGAGAATTTCCGCCGTCAACCCGCGATGACTGGGAAAAGCTGGTTCACGGCGTGCTGAAGGGTGCGCCCTTCGAAAAGCTCGTCAGCAAAACCTACGATGGCATCCCTGTCGACCCGATCTACAGCCGTGCAAAAGAAGCAAAAACGATAGCGGGCCGCCAAGCCTCCACGCCGTGGAGCATCATGCAGCGCGTCGACCACCCGGACGCTGCAATCGCAAACAAACAAGCATTAAACGATCTTGAAAATGGCGCGAACGGTTTGACGCTGGTGTTTGCCGGCGCCCTCGGCGCCCGTGGATTCGGACTTGAGCCCTCAGCGGCGGCGCTCGAAACCGCGCTGGAGGGCATTTATCTGGATGCGGGCGTGGAGATCGAATTCAACATCGGTCCGCAATCACAGACGATGCCGCAGCATTTTTCAGAATTGCTCATAAAGCGAAATATTCAACCTGCACGTCTCGCTGCGCGCTTCGGGTTCGACCCGATAGGCGCTGCTGCGATCTGGGGCGCCAGCCCCGATGCGTGGAAGGATATGTCCAGTTCGTTCGGGACGTCTATCGCAGCGCTCGCGAAATCCGGCTTTAGTGGCCCCTGCGCCGTTGCCGATGGCCGCGTCATTCATGATGCCGGCGGGTCCGAAGCGCAGGAGCTCGCGTTCGTGATTGCGGTCGGCGTCGCTTACTTGCGTGCGCTAGAGGATGCCGGCATTGGGCTCGACCGGGCACGGCGGATGATTTATGCGCGGCTGAGCGCCGATGCCGATCAGTTCATGACCCTCGCAAAATTCCGTGCGTTGCGCGTTTTATGGGCGCATGTGGAACAAAGCTGCGGCCTTGAACCGCAGCCCTTGTTCGTCGCCGCCGAGACGGCATGGAGAATGCTGACTTAACGCGACCCTTACGTAAACCTGCTGCGCGGAACGATTGCAGCCTTCTCCGCCGGACTGGGCGGCGCGAACAGCGTTACCGTTCTGCCCCATACGCTGGCGCTTGGTCTTCCCGACACATTCGCCCGTCGCATTGCGCGCAATACCCAACTCATTCTTCTGGAAGAGTCCAATCTGGACAAAGTGACGGATCCGGCAGCCGGATCCGGCGGCATCGAAAACCTGACAGCTGAACTTGCCAAGACAGCCTGGTCGTTGTTTCAGCAAATTGAAAAGGCTGGCGGAGTATTCGCCGCACTGAAACAAAATCTTCTCCAGGAAAAGGTCGCGGCCGTGCGCGACGCACGCGACAAGAACATCGCCAGACGCAAGGAAGTTTTAACGGGCGCCAGCGAATTTCCCAATTTGCATGAAGCGCCGGTCGCAGTGTTGAGCGCGACGCCAGTGCAGCTTGCTCCCTACGGCGAAAGCAAGATTTATTTCGACCCACTCGTGCCGAACCGGCTCTCGGCTCCATTCGAAAGGTTGCGCGATCTATCCGACCGGATTCATGCCAAGCAAGGCAAGCGACCGGAAATCTTTCTGGCCAATCTTGGGACGGCAGCGGACTTCACGGCACGAGCCACTTTCACGAAAAGCTTCTTCGAAGCCGGCGGCATTGAGGCTGTCGGTAGCGACGGTTACACTGAACCGTTGGTCTTGGCAGAAGCGTTCAAGACTTCGGGCGCGCCGCTTGTTTGCATCTGCTCGTCCGACCGGGTCTATGCAGAGCTCGGCGTAAGCGCTGCGCAAGTCCTTCAAGCGGCGGGCGCAAAGCATATCTATTTGGCAGGCCATCCTGGCGATCAGGAAACGAAGCTGCGTGACGGGGGCGTTAAAGAGTTCGTTTACGCCGGAGGAAACGCTCTGGCGACGCTGACCGCCGCTTATGCTAATATGGGGGTATCATGACCCGCATCCCCGATTTCGCAGAGATTGCCTTCGGACATCCGGCAGTCGCCAGCGCCGAGAGCGTTGGGACACCTTGGCTCACTCCGGAAGGCATCACCGTCAAGCCCGTGTACGGCAACGCCGATCTGAAGGGAATCGATTTTCTCGATACATGGCCAGGCATCGTGCCGTATCTGCGCGGTCCCTACCCTACCATGTACGTCAACCAGCCATGGACGGTCCGGCAATATGCCGGTTTCTCCACGGCGGAGGATTCCAACGCGTTCTACCGTCGAAACCTGGCGGCCGGACAAAAGGGACTTTCGGTAGCCTTCGACCTCGCCACACACCGAGGCTACGATTCCGATCATCCGCGCGTGACCGGCGATGTCGGGATGGCGGGTGTCGCGATCGACTCGATCTATGACATGCGCACACTGTTTGCCGGCATCCCGCTCGACCAGATGAGCGTATCGATGACAATGAACGGCGCGGTGCTGCCGATCCTCGCGCTTTTTGTCGTCGCGGCCGAAGAACAGGGCGTTCCGCCGGAGAAACTTTCAGGCACCATTCAGAACGACATTCTGAAAGAGTTCATGGTGCGTAACACTTACATCTATCCGCCGACGCACTCGATGCGGATCATTTCCGACATTTTCGCCTACACGTCGCAGAAAATGCCGAAGTTCAACTCAATTTCGATTTCCGGCTATCATATGCAGGAAGCCGGCGCGACGCAGGACCTTGAACTTGCCTACACGCTCGCAGACGGTGTCGAATATGTTCGTGCCGGAATGAGCGCAGGGCTCGACATCGATCGGTTCGCGCCGCGTCTGTCGTTCTTCTGGGCGATCGGCATGAATTTCTTCATGGAAGTCGCCAAGATGCGTGCGGCACGGTTGCTGTGGGCCAAACTGCTAAACCCGTTCAACCCGAAAGACACTCGCTCGCTGTCGCTACGCACTCATTGTCAGACTTCGGGCTGGTCGCTGACCGCGCAGGACGTGTTCAACAACGTAGCACGAACCACCGTCGAAGCCATGGCGGCGACCCAAGGACATACCCAATCGCTCCATACCAATGCGCTGGATGAAGCCCTCGCATTGCCAACGGACTTCTCAGCCCGCATCGCGCGTAATACGCAGCTGTTCCTGCAGCAGGAGAGCGGCACGACGCGGATCGTCGATCCATGGGGCGGCTCGTTCTATGTGGAACGGCTGACGATGGATCTCGCTAAGAAGGCCTGGGATCATATTCAAGAGGTTGAGGCGCTGGGTGGAATGGCTAAAGCCATCGAAGCCGGCATTCCCAAGCTGCGCATCGAGGAAGCCTCTGCGAAGACGCAGGCACGTATCGATGCGGGACGCCAGTCCGTGATCGGTGTCAACAAATACCGACCGGAGAACGATGCACAGATCGATGTGCTCAAAGTGGACAACTCCACCGTCCGGCGGTTGCAGATCGACAAACTCAAGCGCCTGAAGAAAGAGCGCAATGAGACCGACGTCGCTTCCACGCTTCAGGCTCTGACCCGCAGCGCGAAAGACGGAACCGGTAATCTGCTGGCGCTTGCGATCGATGCGGCTCGCGCCAAGGCGACTGTAGGCGAGATTTCCGACGCCCTGGAAAAAGTGTTCGGGCGGCATCGCGCCGAAATCAAGTCCATCACCGGCGTTTATAAACGCGAGGCGGCCACCATGTCCGATAAGGTCGAAAAACTTCAAGCCTTGATCGAACAATTCGAAGATGCTGAAGGCCGCAGGCCGCGTATTCTCGTGGCCAAGATTGGACAAGATGGCCATGATCGCGGTCAGAAAGTCATCGCTTCTGCTTTTGCAGATGTGGGATTCGATGTCGACATCGGGCCTCTGTTCGCCACCGCCGACGAAGCTGCGCGGCAGGCGATCGAAAACGACGTGCACATGCTCGGCATCTCATCGCTTGCGGCCGCACATCTGACCGCGGTTCCCGAACTGAAGGCCGCTTTGAAAAAGCAGGGACGCGACGACATCATGATCGTCATCGGCGGAGTCATCCCCCCGCAGGATTACGACGCGCTGTACAAGGCAGGCGCCGAAGCAATTTTCCCGCCGGGCACCGTGATCGCAGAAGCGGCGGAAGAATTGATTCACAAGCTGAACGCGCGCCTGGGGCATGCCAGCGCTGCGGCGGAATAAGCAATGCGGCATGACGCTATCCTGCCTCATAAGCTCCGCCTGCGTGAGGCTACGACCCGCATTGCGCGACAAACGCTAACAGCATGAACGCACGTAACCCGGCGCGCGCCTCCGCCAGTGATATTCGTGAGGGCTCCCGTGCGGCACTCGCACGCGCGATCACTCTGATCGAAAGCCGCCGTGCGGACCATCAGACTGAGGCCCGGCAATTGGTGCAGGATTTGCTCCCCGCGGCTGGCAACGCGATACGCGTCGGGATCACCGGCTCTCCCGGTGTCGGAAAATCGACCACCATCGATGCGCTCGGCATGTATCTGATCGAACGCGGACATAAGGTCGCGGTACTGGCGGTCGACCCTTCCTCGGCGCGCACCGGCGGCTCAATTCTCGGCGACAAAACACGCATGGCCCGGCTTTCGGCTGAAGAGGAGGCTTATATTCGTCCCTCTCCTGCGGCCGGCACTCTCGGTGGCGTCGCCGCAAAAACACGTGAAGCCATGCTGCTGTGCGAGGCTGCTGGATTCGATGTCGTGCTGGTGGAAACGGTCGGTATCGGCCAATCCGAGACAGCTGTTTGCGACATGACGGATTTTTTTCTGGCCTTGATGCTGCCCGGCGCCGGCGATGAATTACAGGGCATCAAGAAAGGCCTTGTGGAGCTCGCCGATATGATCGCCGTCAACAAGGCGGATGGTGATAATCTGACGCGAGCGAAAGCAGCTGCGGCCGAATATAACGCCGCGCTACATATCCTCGCGCCACGCTCGGATGTGTGGTTCCCACCGGTCCTGACCTATTCAGCTCTAACCGGCGACGGGATCGCTCTGCTCTGGCAGAAAATCCTGGACCATCGCACAGCAACGAATGCTTCGGGCGATTTCGCCAAACGACGTCGAGCACAACAGGTCAAGTGGATGTGGGCGATGCTCGAGGAACGAATGAAAGGACGACTGCGGGCCGATCCGGCAATCCGCGCCAAGGTCAGGCAAACAGAGGCATCCGTTGCCAACGGTCTTGTGACGCCGGCAATTGCAGCGGACACCATCGCTGCCTTGCTTGAATCAACCCGGCCAAATCTGACAAATCTGAAATGACCGACCCGGTGCGAATCCTGATCACCGGCTTCGAAGCCTTTCCAGGGGCACCGTACAACCCTACACCGCAGCTCGTCGCGAGATTGCTCCGGCTGCGTCGCCCTGCCCTTGCTGGCGTTGAATCGACCGGTCATATTTTTCACGTCAGCTACGGCGCGGTGGATCGTGAGCTGCCCCAACTACTTGCTGCGCAAAAACCAGACGCCCTGCTGATGTTCGGTCTCGCCCAACGAACACCATATCTTCGCGTCGAGACACGTGCGCGAAACAGCATCACGGCTTTGTGGCCCGATGCAGATCGCACGCGCATCGGCGCAACGCAGATTGCCAGGCACCACGCGGCAAGCCGCAGGTTCGGACCATATACCGCGCAGCTGTTAAAGGCTGCCCGGGACAGCGGAGCATGGGCGGAACCATCGCGCGATGCTGGTCGATATCTCTGCAATTATCTTTGCTGGAAGGCAATCGAAGCAACGGATGCCGTGGCTGGGCCAAAGCTCGCCGCGTTCATCCACGTCCCGCTGGTGCCGCGAGAAGCCGCGGGCCGTCGCGTGTCACATCGCCGACGGGTTAGCTTCGAAGAACTGGTCGATGCCGGTGAAGCCATGCTGATGACGATGGTCAAATTGGCGCGGCAGACGTCCGCTAGAGGAAGGCATCATGAATATTGATCGCCGCCATCTGATCAGCAATACAGCGGCAATCCTGGCAACGGGCATCTTCGTGCCCCCGGCGTACGCGGCAACGCTGCCTTCCTACTTCGGGCGGGACGCCACACAATATGGCGTTAGACCAAACAGCGTGGACGATCAAACAAAGGCGCTCCAACGCGCGATCGACGAAACCGCCCGCACCCGAACGCCGCTCGCACTTCCCCCCGGAACATATCGCACAGGACCACTGCAGCTACCGAACGGCGCGCAGGTAAGTGGGGTTCACGGTGCAAGTCGATTGCAATTCATGGGAGGTCCATCGCTTTTCGAAAGTCAGGGCGGCAACGGAATTTCAATCGCAAACCTTGTGATCGATGGTGAAAACATCCCTCTTCCCCCGCGTCGCGGTCTTATTCACTGCCTTCAAGGCCATGATGTGCGGATCGTCGATTGCGCGATCTCCTCAAGCGGCGGAAACGGCATATGGCTTGAGAATATTTCAGGTGAAATTCGCAGCAACAACATCCGCGATATCGCGGCCACTGCAATCGTTTCTTTCGATGCTCTCGGGCTACTCGTCGGCCAGAACATCATCCACAATGCTTTCGACAACGGCATCGAGATCTTGCGCACGTCGATCGGAGACGACGGCACAATGGTCATCGATAATCGGATTGAGGGAATTAAAGCCGGACCTGGCGGCTCGGGACAGTATGGCAACGCCATTAATGCCTTCCGCGCGGGCAACGTGATCGTGCGAGGTAACCGGATCGTTGACTGCGACTATTCGGCGGTGCGCGGCAATTCCGCTGCGAATATTCAGATCGTCGGAAACAGCGTCAGCGATGTTCGCGAGGTAGCGCTCTACTCCGAATTCAGCTTCGAGGGCGCGGTGATCGCCAACAACACCGTGGATGGCGCAGCGGTCGGCGTTTCAGTCTGCAATTTCAATGAAGGCGGCCGTCTTGCCGTCGTCCAGGGCAATATCATCCGAAACCTGATTCCCAAACGCCCGTCCGGGACTGCTCCCGATGACGACGCCGGTATCGGAATTTATGTCGAGGCGGATACGGCCGTCACCGGCAATGTGGTCGAGAACGCGCCATCGTTCGGAATCGTGGCAGGATGGGGTAAATATCTTCGCGATGTGGCAATCACGGGCAACGTTATTCGCAATGCTGCGGTGGGAATCGGCGTATCGGTTGCGCCGGAAGCAAATTCAGCGCTGATAACCGGTAACATGATTTCGGGTAGTTCGCGCGGCGCTATCGTCGGCCTCGATCATGCAAGACCGGTCACCGGTGACTTGAGCCTTGAAGGCACATCACGCTTCGCCCAAATCAAACTCGGCAGCAACACGATCCGATGAGAATTCGACCGCCGGAAGCGTAGGGCGCCACCCGCGACAGGACTCTAGGCTCGCGTGACCTCGGGAATGGGATTTCCTTATCGACGAGCGGAGCCGGAAGCACGATAGCCGACGACAGCCTTTTCTCGGGCACGTAATGCGGTTGCGACACGGAAGCCAAAACAGCAGCGGGCGCGGATCGCACAGACAATGGCGGTTGCCGGCTGTTGGTCGGCGCGCATTCCTCAAGCCGATGCCAGGCATCGACCGCAGCCTTGGCTGCCTTGACGTTCTGCAAAAGCTCCGGCTCGCTGTGAAATCGCGCCCAACGGCCGCTTTGGTAAAGTTCTGTGAGATACGCGAGCCGCCGCTCGGCGAGATCGCGCCCACGAACAATGAAGTCACGTCCAAATGCAATTTTGGGGCGTTGCGCCATGGATAAGTCCGCAAGGAGGAAAAACGGACGCACAACGCAACGACGAATCAGTCAACACTTGTGACTATTTTGTGGAAAATATGTGATTTGTCCAGTGGCGGTTGTTGACAAAACAACATCGAGTGCGGGCCGCGCCAGAATCCCTCTCTGGCGGTCTTGAGCCCCTCTCAAAAACCCGCTTCACAATGCATCGCGGTTTTTTGGTTGCTGCGCCACGCCGTCAAAGAAAGCGGCGCGGACAAAAGGACCCGCCCGGGGGGACGACCGGGCGGGTCTAGCCGTATCGGCACGTAGGGTGGATGGCGCTCGCGCCGAACAGCCCGAGAAGGTTGCCCTTCCCACGAGAAATAAGTCGCTCCATCCCCGCCAAACGTTCAAAGCCTCTGCGATTTTTTTGACTGTCACAGGCGCATCAGTTGCAATTGATTCATCTCGCTCGCCTGAGATCCTGCCCGTTATAATGAATCCGCACGGCTTAAAACGGACAAAGACCTTGATCAGCGCGATGCCGCAGGCTGGTTAGATCCCGCCGAGGCAGCCGGGCCTGATGCAGCCGCAATCGGCATGCCTGAGGCGGCCGAGACCGCTTTGAAAGCATCCGCCTTCCCCGCGCCGTACAAATCATCGCGTCCTGCCGCGCCAAGGTCCTGCGCGGTCTCAGTCAGGATGGATCGCACGTCCTCGGGCTTTAATGCCGGATTGCGCTCGATCATCAACGCTGCAAGGCCACTGATATAGGCGGCAGCAAACGACGTCCCGGATGTCACCTGATATTTTCCGTCGGGCGCGGGCGTCAGAATATCAACACCCGGTGCGGCAATCGCAACGTGGCTCCCTCTGTTCGACGCAGCGAAGAGCTTGTCCGAAGCATCGATCGCCGTCACCGCAATGACATGACGATCCGCCGCCGGAAATAGAGGTGGCGATTTCGCGCCGGCGTTACCGCTCGCCGCAACCAGAACGATTCCCTTTGCGGCCGCGGCAGCAAGCTCCTTGCTGACCAGAAAATCCTCAGGACCGGCGAAGCTCATGTTGATAATGCGCGCACCGTGCGACACGGCAAAATCGATGCTTTTTAAAATAATAAAGGAGGTGCTTTCGGCATTGCCCGCAGCGCCTCCGAATGCACGAATTGCCAGGATGTTCGCGGAAGGCGAACTTCCCATCAAACGCGAGTGGGAAGCGATGACGCCGGCGATGCCCGTTCCATGAAGATGAACGCCCTCTTTGCTTCCGAGCGCATCGAAGCTCGCGGCAATCCGGCCGGACAGCTCGAGATGAGCGATATCGATACCAGAATCGATGACTGCAATTGCGACGTTGTCTCCACGCGCCAACGTGTGAGCCTCGGGAAGCCGGAGCTTCGATAACGCATATTGCGCAGGATCACCTTCGCTGGGAGCCGAAACAGCCTGCTGCAACGTAAAGCGGTAGTTGGGCTGCGCCGATTTGATCGTGTTATCCGCAACGAGCTCGGCAACGACGGTTGTGACCGAACGGTTATCCGGAATCCGCCAGCGGAACAGGGTGCTACCGATGAGAGGAAAATTCTGCGACTGAACGGACGTCAAACGATGGCGACGGGCGATAACGGCGATGTCGGCATCCGTAGGACTACCGTCGATTTCGATCACCACTTCTCTGGCGACGAAACGGCGGTCGGCCTGCTGCACCGTGTTCTTTTTTACACGCCGGGCGGGACCGTCACCACTAAACTGCTCTTGCGGAGGCCCGGAATCATAAATCCTGGTTCTCGATTGCAGTTGTATTGGAGGGCCGTCACTGGAATTCAGATTCGGAGAATAGCGCACGGATGGGCTTATACCGACGCCGATATTGAGATTCGGCCCTCGGGGGCCAACATTGATGCTGTTGATGCTTGGACCGCGCGACAACGCCGACTGAGCGAATGCTGTAGCACCCGTGCCGCCCAACGCAAGCACAGCGGCAATCAGGCGAAGAAGACAGGCCGAACATTTTGTTGCGACCCGCGTGCGATGATTGCGGTACTTCGTCATTCGGCCTCCTCGCGATCGTTCGCCCGACAGCCGTTAAAAAGAGCGACGTATTACTCTCTCGTTGCCAGTCGCCACGGCCATCAGTCTGCGGCTGCGACGAAACCAATAATTTTTTCAGACTGAATTTTATTGACCAGCCGCGCGGTCTCATCTTTCGAAAGGGACGTATCGCCAATACGGACCCGGAATGTCCCCGCCTTCGGCCCATCCACAATCGAAGCCTTGTAGTTATCGAGAAACGCACTGATGTCTGACATCCGCGCATCAGGCACAAATCGGATCAACGCAAGAGTTCCGGATGATTTTTGCGCGTCCTGATAGGACGCGGTCTGATATCCCGTAGCGCCCTTGACCAGAACCGCGCCGATAATTCCAGCCTGCAGCACCAGCGCAATCGCACCGACGGCTGCAGAATAAGCGAGCGTGCGAGGAGAAAGCCGTGCAAAAAATCCCGCGATACGCACCGGCATTTTCATCGACCGAGACGGCTTGCGTTCGGGTTCGGCATCGATCGCTGCAAACAGCCTTTGCATGGCATGCGATGAAGGGGCCCCGAGATTCTCGATCAAAACGATGGTTTCAGCATATTCATCCTGGATGGCGGCATATTGCGCGGCAAGTGCCTGGTCGCTCGCCAACGCATCTTCCACGCGTCGTGCATCGCGCGCATCCAACGTTCCGTTGGCGTACCACGGCAACAGGGCTTCGAGCTCACCGGGCTCGCCCTCGATTTGTTTGCTCATTGCACTCATGGCCAACCTCGTTCGATACCAGCTGTCTTCAGCAACTCGGCCAATTTCTTGCGCGCGTAGAACAACCGTGTTTTTACCGTATTCTCCGGAATGCCAACGATCCCGGCCACCTCTTCCACCGATTTTTCGTGGTAGTAGACAAGGTCGATGATCTCCCTGTGTTCCAGCGAAAGAGCGGTCAAACATTTTCTGAGCGCCTCACCTGTGTCCTTCTTCTGAACCGCGATCTCGGGATCGTCGGACGTATCCTCGATCGAAGCCGCCGTTTCGTCGTCGAGCTCCGCATCTTTACGTTTACGCAGCGCGGACAACGCCTTGAACCGTGTGATAGCCAGCAGCCAGGTCGAAACCGCAGAGCGGCCTTCGAATGCTCCGGCCTGACGCCATACGTCGAGAAACACCTCGCTGATCAGGTCTTCCGCGATCTGCTCATTGCGCACGAGCCGCAACGCAAAGCGAAATACCCGCACGTGATGCCGTCCATACAGCACCTGCATGGCAAGCCTGTCGCCCGAGGCAATCCGGGCGATCAGGACTTCGTCTGAAGCCGCCTGGCCTGCGTTCAAGGCTCATCTCGCAATGTTGGTCGGACCGGTTGAGAAGTAGGTTCGAACATCACGGTAATAATCTTCGCTAAATGTTTGGAATATCGGGAATTGAGAATAGGATTGGCGAACGCCGCTTGATTACACTGAGGGTCAATGTGCCAAGCGTCAATCCCGCGAAAGGTAACGGAATACGCGATGAATTGACCAGAGCTTTCAATAGACGTTGCATCCTCGCCGCACTCGATCAGGAAATCGCCCGCGCCACACGAAACGGGCTGCCCTGCTCGGTCGCGATTATCGATCTGGACTGGTTCAAAACCATCAACGACCGTTTTGGTCATCCCGTGGGCGACGAGGTCCTTCGGACGTTCGCCACGACGATATTCGCCAACATCTGCAGCACCGAGAAGTTCGGCCGTTACGGCGGCGAGGAATTTCTTCTGGTGATGCCCGACACGCCACATGCAAGCGCTGCGCGGACTGTCGACCGGCTGCGCAACATCATTGCCGGCGCGCCCTGGGACAAGATCTCGCCGGGGCTTGCTGTTACGTTTTCGGCGGGGATCGATACTTCGCGCCGGCGATAGTTCGGATGCTGTTCTGACCCGCGCCGACGCCGCACTCTATGCAGCAAAAGGCGGCGGGCGCAATTGCGTCGCGACACTGTAGCCGACGGCGACGCGCCATTCGATCCGGAGTTGGCGTCTCGGAAGAATGCGAGCCGTCGAATAGCTCTCCTCGCTAGAAACGCAGTACGCGAGATCCGACAAGCGCACCGATAGAGGCCACGAACGCCACGGCGATCGAGTACCACGTCGCTACAAAAAGCGGCGAGTCGTCCGTACAGTGCGCCGCATATAAAGTCGCAGCCAAACTCGCAGAAAGTAATCCGGCAAAGGCACCGGTCAATGCGGGGCGCGTGGGTGCACCGTGCCGAAACGCAATCAGGGAAGCGGCCAATAGCGGCAGCGACATAGCAGGAATGGCCATCATGCAAACGCGCGCGTTACTGCCGATTAAGCGCGCGCTCCACGAAACACGTTGCGGTGCCATCGCTTCGCTCGCGATGCCCAGAGCCAGCAGGACCGCGGGCAGCGCCAAGAGCCACGTCCGGCGACTGAGTGGAGCGGCTGGATGTGCCAACCTCAGACCAATCATAACGGATGGAATAAGCAGCGCCAAAGTCACCACAAATTTGAGATCGAAAAACGGGTTCCGCATGGCGGCCGAAATGTCGGGGCGCACATGAAGCGTCATCATGAAAATCGTCGATGACGCCGCTGCCGCGACAATCAAACCCGCGACGAGCCATGAACCGACGGAACGCGCACGCCAATCATTGTCGGCGGCGATCACATGGATGAGACGATCCGTATCCACGTTCACTCCCTATTCTGCCGTGCAGCGAGATTCGCCAAACCGCGATGCAGAGCGACGCGAACGGCCCCTTCTTTCATGGAGAGCCGTTGCGCGGCTTCCTTGATCGACACACCCTCGACAGCCATCGCTTGCAATACATCCCGCTGCCGCGGCGGCAAAGCTTCAAGATGAGCCGATACCTCGCCGGGCGAAACGGTGGCCTCGGCTTGGTCGCCAGGCAACGTTTCAGCGAAATCATCGATATTGACAAAAATCCGGCGTCCCTTGCGGCGCATCATGTCGATCAACTTGTTGCGCGCGATCGCAAAGAGCCACGGCGCAAAAGGTGCGTCCGGGTCCCATGTATGCTTTTTCAAGTGCACTGCGAGAAGAATATCCTGCACAATATCCTCGGACAAATCGACGGGCTGCCCCATTCGCGCCAAGCCACGGCGCGCGGCAGCTCTCAGGACAGGCGTAACGGCCTTGAGCAATTGGTGATATGCGGCCGTGTCGCCCGCATTGGCCGACCTCATCAGGTCAGTCCATTCATTCTCACGTCCGCGCACACACGCTCCCAAACTGAATTCGTTCGTTTCCCTACGTTGTTACGCGCCAAAATAGCAATCACGCGATCGTGAACGAGCACAAATTGTTGATTCGAGCGCAATTGTCGCGCGAAACAACACCTGCCCACCTTTTGCCGCGCGCACGACCGAAGATTCCCTTTTTCTGCCCAGCTGCAGACACGACGACAGGGCTCCCTGCAGCGGTCCAGAACGCAACAAGGGGAGATTGCCATGCATATCAGGGGCAACAGGCGTTCAGCCTTTATCATCGCCGCGGGGTTGTTTGTTTACAGCAATGTCCCGTCCAAAGCGTGCGAAACGTCCGACTGCAAACCTCTGATTCTCGCGCAAACTGCCGACCAGCCTGCGCAAATGGATGCAGCAGCCGAACCAGAACCCTCCGTGGAAAGCGACCGTACTGTTCCTGTCAGGAAGGACACGCGGCATGCACGTCGATCGCACCATTCGGCCAAGTCCGAGAAGGTGGCCACGCGATCCTCCTCGAAACATCGGTCATCCGACGACCAATCGTTCCAAAACAGCGAAAGCAAGCCGGACCCGCTGAAAGCCGAAGGCGGCAAATCCACCGTTTCGCCGGCGGTGGCGAACGCCAACGCGCAAATGGCCGGCGCGATTGCAACGGCTGACAGGTTGGTCAAATCGATGGCCGCCAAAACCAGTCTCGTGGACGGCGGCGAGGGAATGACCGCGGACGAAGGCGATCAAACGTTACGCCAGGCCCAGAATTCAGCCGATAACACCGAATTGCAGATTGTAGCCGCCGATCAATTGAACGATCTGGACCGTGCCGCAACGGAAGAGAGACCCTCCCCGGCAATATCCGCGCTGTCCATTCAGACCCTCTATCTGGCGAACGCCAGCACCGATGACGCCTGGAAACAAACATCGTTTATCGGCAAGATCTTCATCGCATTTGGTGGATTTCTGACGCTTGCCTCCGCTGCACGCATGTTCATCGCCTGACTGCCGACAGCCAATGCCAATGGCCGGTCTCGCATAGCGGGCCGGCTATTTTTTGGTCCATTGAAAATCGACAGGCCGGCCTTGCGGCTTGTGTTGCCAGCAGGCACATTGCCGGCCGATTGACACAATACCGGATAAGGGCGGACCATGAGTACATTCGAACATATCGTTGTCGAGCACAAAGGCGCAGTCGGAGTTGTTCGATTGAACCGGCCGAAAATGCTCAATGCATTGTCGTTCGGTGTGTTTCGTGAAATCGCCGCTGCAATAGACGACCTCGAAGCGGACGATGCAATCGGATGTATCCTGATCACCGGCAGCGAAAAGGCCTTTGCTGCAGGGGCAGACATCAAGGAGATGCAGCCGAAAAGCTTCATCGACATGTTCAACTCGGACTTTACGGCGATCGGCGGCGGACGAGTTGCTCAGTGCCGTAAACCGACGATCGCTGCCGTCAGCGGCTACGCGCTTGGCGGTGGCTGCGAACTCGCCATGATGTGCGACATCATTCTGGCGGCGGATACCGCCAAGTTCGGGCAGCCTGAAATTACACTGGGAACGATCCCCGGGATCGGCGGCACGCAACGTCTCACCCGCGCAATTGGAAAGTCAAAGGCCATGGACCTTTGCCTGACCGGGCGCATGATGGATGCGGCGGAAGCCGAGCGGAGCGGTCTGGTCAGCCGGATCTTTCCCGCCGAGAAATTGATGGATGAGGCGCTCGCCATTGCCGAAAAAGTTGCGTCGATGTCGCGCCCTGCAGCGGCCATGGCCAAGAGCGCGGTCAATCGTGCGTTCGAGACGCCGCTAACGGAAGGTATGAGCGTCGAGCGAGATCTGTTTCATGCGACCTTCGCTCTGGAAGATCGCTCGGAGGGAATGGCGGCCTTCGTCGAAAAACGTCCGGCAAATTTCAAAAACAGATAGTCGCCATCCACAAATCCGATCAGGCCGCACGCGCACGCCTGAGCGACGCGCCCACCAAAGCACGGAGCATTCGCTCGGTGAAGGTCGCCGGCTTGTCGAGAGCAAGACGTGCAAGGCAGGCCTGATCGTCGGGCGTCGCGCCTCGACCGGACATTCCCTGCAACACGAGGTGAAGCAGCGCGAGCCCTGACGCGGATGCGTCCTGGAGGATCTGCAATGCTGGAATCAGCTTCTGCTCGATATCCGTAAAATCAGTCCCGAACGGAAACGCCGGTAACAATCCGCTTTCGCGCGCCGGCCGAAGAGCAGCCGCGATCCTTTCCGGCGTATTTTCCCTGTGTGTGGCGGGAATTTGATAACCGCGTGCGAGCTTGCCCGCATCTTTGGCCTGACGCATCAGCTCGCTCTGGAAACGTGAATCCGTAACCGACAGCATCTGGGCGATGACGTCTGCATCGGACTTCCCGCGCAGATCGGCCACGCCATATTCGGTGACAACGATATCGCGCAAGTGCCGGGGGATAGTCTCGTGAGCATAGGACCAGAGGATGTTCGAAGTCGATCTCTTGCCTCGTCCCCGCGTTGAATCAAGTGTCAGGATCGAACGCGCGCCCTCCAGTGCAAAGGCCTGAGCGACGAAGTTATACTGACCACCAACGCCGCTGATGACCTGGCCGTTAGCCAGACCATCGGAGATCACCGCGCCTGTCAGTGTCGCCATCATCGCATTGTTGACAAATCGGGCATCAATCCGCGCGCGGCGCTTTCTCGCCTCATCGCCGTAAAGCTCGTTCGTGAACGATACGGGTGTCATGTGAATACGGCCAAGATCCGCCGGACTCATATCCTTCAGCGCACGATAAAACGATTTTGGCCCGAGAAAAAAAGCGGCGTGAAGCAGCGCGCCGTCAACCTCACGCTTGATAATGCCGGCCTCGATCAACGCAAGAAACGCTTCGAAAAACATTTCGCTGACGCCGTAGAGTCCTGTCGCGAACGATCCGGTTTCCAGCGGCAAAGATGATTTAGGCGTCAATCGCTGCGCCAGACCGCGAAACGTCTCCGGTTCGCGATGGCGGACGATCAGGCTTTGCGCCAGTGCATCGCCGACCTGACCGATGCCGATCTGGAGACTGCCGCCATCGCGGATCAGACCGGCACAGTGAATGCCGATCGCGTATTTTGTATCTGTAATCGGCTCCGCAGGCGGCGCGAACAGTTGGAAATCGGTGTCCGGACTGTCCAGCACAGCGTGAAACTCGTCGCCATCAAGATCCCCCTCACCCGGCATGAACGGCAATTGCGAATTCACCTGACCTATCAGCTTGAATGCCGCGCGTCCTTCGCGACGGGCTTTCAGAAAATCCAGCGTCAAGTCTGTATTGCAACTAAGGCTGTATCGCGATGCGCCAGCCACGGTCTTTTTCGAAACCAGTTGCGCGAGGACATTCAGACCGCGCGAAAAAAGGTACGACACCGCATGCGTGTAGTTTGCAGAAATATAATTTTGCTGCGCCGGGCCATTATTGATCCACTGGCCGGCCAGAAAGAAAAATTCATTGATGCGAATATTGGACGGCAGTGTCCCTGCATGCAGCGCATGCGCATATTCAAGCTCGGGATAGCCCGCGAACAGCCGATCGATGATCGGACCCAAAAAACGGCGCTCAAGATCGTTCCTGGGCCTCGGCTTTTCCAACGTTAATGCTGTAAAAATCGTTAGATCGATCGTTCGATCGGCGACGGCACGTTTGAACAATTCGTTGACAACGTGATTGGCTTTTCCAAGTCCAAGCGGCAGACCGACGACAAGCTTCTTTCCGACGTCCCGGATAATCCCTTCCGCGATCGCCGCCGGATCGGAAAAGATTTTGGGCATCAATCCTCCAGATGGGGCATTCGGAAAATCAGCGAAGCTTGTTTTCGGGCGGACTCTTCAAGCACCGACAACTCCGACGGTCATCCCGCCACAAACATAGAGCACCTGACCGGTGATGAAGCCGCTGTCCTTGTGCAGAAAAAAGAGAATGGAGTTTGCGACATCGTCAGGCGTCCCCAGACGGCGCACCGGGACGGCGTCGATGATGGCTTTGGTGCGCGGGCTGTCGGCCGGGTTGACCCTGTCGAATAGCTCGGTCTTGATTGGACCGGGTCCAATGGAATTGGCCGTGATGCCGTGCTTGCCAAGCTCAAGCGCCCACACCTTGGCCATGCCCTGCAGAGCGGCTTTCGAGCCCGCATAAACCGTGCGCAGCTCCTTGCCGAGCGCGGCTCGTGACGAAACGTTGACGACACGGCCGAACCCCGCCTCTTTCATGCCCGGCAAAACGGCCTGCAGGCATTGCATCGCGCAGCGAGCGTTCAATCGCATCACGGCGTCGAAATCGTCCAGCGTCTGCTCTTCGAGCGAGGCCGGACGGACCATGCCGACATTGTTGACCAACCGCGTAATCGGGCCACCCTTCAAGGCAGCCTTTAACGCCTCACCCGTCTGTTCCGGATCGGACAGGTCGGCGATGATCCCATCGCCCACGCGATCGATGCTGACCACGTCGTAACCCTCGTTGCGGCACCGCGCGACCGTCGCCTTGCCGATACCTGCCGCACCTCCGGTGACCAGCACGCGTTCACGTGTCATCGCCAAACTCCTTGCTCAGGAAAACAACATTGCGCTCAGACCAGTGGAATCGCGGGTGTTTCCTAGAACCGGTATCTATTTTCACCGTGACAAGCCAGAGCATTCGACCGCTTTAATCGTCCGATTTACGCGACGAAAGCCGGCCAAAATAACCTGATCGGTCGTCTCGTGCGATTCGGCCCGAAGGCACGGGCCCTGAACATACTCCCGGCCCGATGGACATGGGCGCCAGCGCTTCGAGCCACCGCAGGGCCTATCTCGGGGCCGAGCCCTTAAGAATGTCACAGAGGTAAAATTTCTCCACCGGGCGATTTGCTAGACAAGCCAACCGCCTCTAAACAGGTCGAATATCGGCCTTGTTGCCAAGGGTGGTTACCCTTTTCAGCAGCCGGGAATCAGCGCAAGCCGTTGAAGTCAAAAATTTTCTTTCGGCAGACCGGGTTTGGAATCTGCCGATGGGTGCTCTGAAGGTAGTTACGGAACAAGATGGCTAGGCCTGCCTTCACACACGTTCCCTTTGCGGGAGCCGCCCTTCGCCTGGGCATGGCTGTCGTCGCGGCTACGTCTCTCGGTCTGTGTGCTGTTGCCGCCGAAACCCTCCCGGAAGCATTGGTAAAAGCATATCAGGCCAATCCGCAGTTAAATGCGGAACGGGCCCGCCAGCGCGCCACGGATGAAAACGTGCCTCAGGCGCTCGCCGGTTACAGGCCTCAAATCATGGCAAGCCTCAGCGCGGGGCTGCAGTCGGTCCGCAACCAGTTGCCCGACAATACCGTTCAGACTGCCAGCCTGCGGCCATGGACCATCGGCCTGACGGTCACGCAAGTTCTGTTCAACGGCTTCAAGACCGCCAACAGCGTTCGCGTGGCCGAATTCCAGGTCAGATCGGGCCGAGAAGCCCTGCGCAATGTCGGCCAGGGTGTGCTGCTGGATGCCGTGACAGCTTATATGAACGTGCTCGCCAATCAGGCGTTGGCAGAAGCACAACGCACCAATGTCAATTTCCTGCGTGAAACGCTCGGCATCACCCGCAAACGGCTCGATGCCGGCGACGTGACCCCGACCGATACGGCCCAGGCGGAAGCCCGGCTGAGCAGAGGATTGGCGGATCTCAATGCTGCCGAAGTCGCACTTGCGGTCAGCAAGGAAACCTACGCGCAGGTCATCGGCCAATCCCCCGGCAACCTTGTCCCGGCCTCGACCGTGGATCGTCTCGCACCCAACAGCCTTGCCAACTCCACCAACGCGGCGCGCGCCGAAAATCCGGCGGTCGTCGCCGCCAGTTACGACGTCGACATGGCGCAGACCACCATCAGCGTCGCCGAGAGCAGCCTGATGCCGCTTGTCACCGTGCAAGGCGGCGCAAGCCGCAGCGTCCAAACCGACCTCACGCTCGGCACCACACGGACCGACCAGGCCTCGGTGGTTGGGCAGGCCAGTGTACCGATTTACGACGGCGGCACCGCGGCATCGCAAACACGCCAGGCAAAAGAATTGGCGTCGCAAAGCCGCCTGGTGCTTGAGCAGGTGAGAAATCAGGCGCGAACGGCCGTCGCCAGCGCCTGGGTTACGAATGAGGGCACGAAAGTCGCGCTTCGTGCTGCGGAATCCGAAGTGCGCGCCGCCGGCGTCGCCCTCGACGGCGTGCGACGCGAAGCCCAGGCCGGTCAGCGCACCACGGTTGACGTGCTCAACGCGCAGCAGGATCTCATCAATGCGAAGAGCCGCCAGATTTTAGGCCAGCGCGATCGTGTGATCGCCTCCTATACGCTCCTGAGCGCGGTAGGACGGCTCGATGTGCATACCCTTGCGCTCGATACGCCGGATTATCTTCCTGAAGTGCATTACCATCAGGTCCGCGACGCCTGGCACGGTCTCAGGACCCCGGACGGGAAATAAACCTCCACGCCTCGGGCGTGCGTTCAATCTAGATCATTAAAAAAAATCGCCCGGCGGCGGCGCAGCGGTTTAATCTCGTATAACGATCTTTATTGTCCGCGCCGGGAAAATGCTGCAATCAGCACGGGCAGCGTCACCAGAATGACCAGCGGCGCCAGCATCATGCCCGTCACCACCACGATCGCGAGCGGCTTCTGCACTTGCGATCCGATCCCCGCCGACATCGCGGCAGGCAGCAATCCGATGCCCGCGACCGCGCACGTCATCAACACCGGCCGCATCTGAAGTTCGCCAGTACGAATAACGGCCTTGATACGGTCGTAGCCCTCTTCGATCAATTGATTGTATTGCGAGAGAATAATGATGCCGTCCATCACGGCGATGCCGAACAAGGCGATAAAGCCGATCGCCGCCGACACGCTGAACGGAATTCCACTCAGCAGCAGCCCAAGCACGCCCCCAAACACAGCCATCGGTATCACGCTCATCGCCAGCAGCGTATCGACCATCGAGCCGAAGTTGAACCAGAGCAAAACCGCGATCAGCGCGAGGCTGATCGGCACCACGATGGACAGGCGGCGGATCGCATCCTGAAGGTTACCGAACTCCCCTACCCACTCGAGCCGCGAGCCCGGTGGCAACGGCACCTGCTCTGCGACCTTGTCTTGCGCTTCCTTGATTGCGCTGCCCAGATCGCGTTCCCGGACCGAGAATTTCACCGGCAGGTACCGCTCCTGCTGCTCGCGGTAGATATAGGCGGCGCCTGAAACCAGTTGAAATCGTCGCCACCTCGCTGAGGGGAATTTGTGTAACCCCGCTCGGCCCTTGCGCGCCAATTCTCAGATTTTAAATCGCTTCGGCACTTTTGCGATACTCCGGCGCGAGCCGGATGATGATGGGGAAATGGCGGTCGCTGCCGGATTCATAGAGGTCTCCGGCGCTGTCGCCGCCGATGGCAACCCGGATCGTTGCGTTGATGTCGCCAGGCGAAAGCCCGTAACGGGCGGCGCGCGCACGATCGATGTCGATCTGGACCGTTGGCTGGCCAAGCGAGGTAAAGACCGACAGATCGGTGACGCCCCGCACCGTAGACAGCACCGACTTGATCTTGTTGGCCGTGTTGGTCAGCGCGACCAGATCGTTGCCGTACAGCTTGATGGAGTTTTCACCCTTCACGCCGGAAACGGCTTCAGCGACGTTGTCTTGCAGATACTGCGAGAAATTGAATTCAACGCCGGGAAATTTATCCTGAAGCGTTGCCAGCAACTGCGCGGTCAGCTCATCCTTGTCTTTGGTTCCGGGCCACTGGCTCACCGGCTTTAAAGGCGCAAAAAATTCAGCGTTGAAGAAGCCGGCCGCGTCTGTTCCGTCATCCGGACGGCCATGCTGGGAGACGACGGATTCAACCTCGGGGCGCTCCTTGATGATGTTGCGCATCTGGTTGACGTAGGTGTTGCCCTCTTCCAGCGAAATCGTCGACGGCAGTGTCGCGCGGATCCACAGATTGCCTTCTTCGAGCTTGGGCAGGAATTCAAGCCCGAGAAGACGGATCGCAATGATGGTCAGGACGACGAGCCCGACGGCGCCTCCGAGAACGATCTTCCGGTTGTCCACCGCCCACCGCAACAACGGCATGTAAAGCCGGTGCAAGAACTGAACGATGCGGGTCTCGGTCTCATGCATGTGCGCGGGAAGAATGATGGCGCTCAACGCAGGCGTGATCGTGAATGTCGCGATCAGACCACCCGCCAGCGCGTAAGCATATGTCCGTGCCATCGGCCCGAAGATATTGCCCTCCACCCCGCTCAAGGTGAAAAGCGGAAGGAACGCCGCGATAATAATGGCCGCCGCGAAGAAGATCGAGCGGGCGACATCCGCCGACGCGCTGTAAATCGCGTGGCTCTTCATGCCCATCATCGTTTCAGGTGAAATCGCAAGCTGTTCGTCCGAAGACAGTGCCGTGGTCTCGGACAACCTGCGAAAGATTGCTTCGACCATAATCACGGTCGCATCGACGATCAGTCCGAAATCGATGGCGCCCACGGAGAGAAGATTTGCGGACTCTCCGCGAAGCACGAGAATGATGACGGCAAAGAACAAGGCGAACGGAATCGTCGCGCCGACGATGACCGCGCTACGAAGATCGCCCAGAAAGATCCATTGCAGAAGGACGATGAGCAGAATTCCAACGACCATATTGTGCAGCACGGTCGCGGTGGTGGTGTCGATCAGGTCCTTGCGGTCGTAAATGCGTTCGATCTTGACGCCCGGCGGAAGGATGCTCGAATTGTTGATGAAATGAACCAGATCTTCGACGCGCGCGATCGTCGGCGAGCTCTGCTCTCCGCGCCGCATCAAAACGATGCCTTGCACGATATCGTCGTCGGCATCCTTTCCAGCGATGCCGAGGCGTGGCTTCTCACCAACGGTGACCGTCGCCACATCCTTGACGAGAACGGGATTGCCTCCGCTCTGCGAGATCATCGTCTTGGCAAGATCGTCGATCGAGCGGATCAGGCCGACGCCCCGGACAACGGCCGATTGGCTTCCGATGTTGACCGTATTGCCACCGACGTTGATGTTGGAGTTGCCGACAGCCTGTAAAAGCTGTGGCAGTGTCAATCCGTTCGCCACCAGTTTGTTGAAGTCGACCTGGATTTCATAGGTCTTGGTTTTGCCGCCCCAACCGGTCACATCGATCACGCCGGGAACGGCGCGAAACCGGCGTTGCAAAACCCAATCCTGCAGGGTCTTGAGGTCCATCACACTGTAGTTCGATGGTCCGACCAGCCTGTAGCGGAATATCTCGCCGATCGCGCTTAGGGGTGAAATCTGCGGCTGTACGTTGCCGGGGAGCGGCGCCAGCTGCCCCAGCCTGTTGAGCACCTGCTGCAGCGCTTCGTCATAAGTGTAGTCGAACGAGAACTGCAGTTTGACGTCGGATAGTCCGTAGAGAGAGATCGTTCGGATCGTGCGCAGGTTCTTGATGCCCGCCAGCTGCGTCTCGATCGGGATCGTGATGTAGCGTTCGATCTCTTCGGCGGACAGGCCCGGACTTTGCGTCACGATGTCGACCATCGGCGGGGTCGGATCGGGATAGGCCTCGATATTCAGCTGCCGGAATGCAATCAAACCGCCGATAAAAACAGCGGCAAAAAGGCCGAGCATCAGAAAACGGCGCTGGACCGAGATTGCAACAATACGATCCATTGGATCTTTCAAAGAGATGGACGCGTTCCTTAACGCGAACCGGTATCCACTTCGCTTGAAAACGCTCTAACTGCCCGACGCCGCCCGGTCAATGAACAAGCTGCCCTTGGTGATGATCTTCTCATCGGGCATCAGGCCGCTCTTCACCTCGACCAGATCGCTGTTGGCGAGCCCGGCTTTGATCAGGCGCAGTTCGATGGATTTATCCTCGTGGACAACCCAGACACGGACCTGATCGCCTTCGTAGATCAATGCTTGTTTCGGGACGCCGATCGCCGGCCGGTTGCCGCCGGAGTAGATGGTGACGTTGGCGAACATTTCCGGCTTGAGCGAACCCTCGGCATTGTCGACCGTCGCGCGAACCAGCAGTCGGCGGGTCGCCGGGTCGATGGCAGCCGCGACGTAATCGACACGCGCCTTGAACATTCGTCCGGGCGCCGAGAGCACGGTGAAAGCAAGCTCCTGTCCGACGCTGACCGAGGCGGCCTCTGTCTCGCGAACATAGGCCGTAAGCCAAACGGTCGACAGGTCGCCGATCACGAAAACCGGGTCGGTCGCGCCGGTGCTGATATATTGACCGGGCCCAACCTTGCGTTGAACCACCGTGCCGGCGATGGGGGCAACGACCTTGGTCTCCGGATTGATCCGGCCCTTATCCTGAAAAGAGGCAATCGCCTCGTCGTTGAAACCTAAAATTCGCAGACGATTGCGGGCCGCTTCCAGTGACGTTTCCGCCGAGCGCAGATCGTTTTGTGCGCCGATCAACGTCGCTTGGGACTGCTGGTAGTCCTTCAATGGAACGGCTTTGCCTTCAAACAGGTCCTTGGCGCGCTTGTCCTGAAGCTGCGCCAGTTCGAGCTGCGATTTTGCCTTGTTGAGAGCCGCGACGGAGGACACATAATCGTTCTGGCTCTGAACGGTGTCGGTCGCCTCGATCAAAAGCAGCGACTGGCCCTGAACGACCTGATCTCCCGGCCGCGCCAAAAGCTTGGTGACCCGGCCCGCATAGGGCGAAAACACCGGCGTCGATCGGTCCTCGTCGACGGCGATCTTGCCTTCGGTAATGTTCTCGGCGCGGAAAACGCGTTCGCTCACCGGCTCGACTGTCAGGCTTGCCCACTCAGCGGCGGTCGGCGTGTAGTGGGACATACCACCCTTGCGAGACTGGCTTGAGACCTCGAGTTGGTGAGGTTTTGAAGCCAGACGCGTCAATCCAATAACGGCAACCAGCCCGAGCGCGAGCAATGCGCCACCAACAGCCAGTTGCTGCCGGTTGAGGCGCTTCACCCTCTCGCGGGCCGCCAATATGAACAAACGTTTATCTGCCAACAGATCGTCTTTCGCGGGCGTTTTTCGCCATAGGGGCCACAGGCATCAGCCCGCTAATAGTGCCGATTTATTGTTACAGACAATCTAAAAAAGACGATCGGCGCATGTAATTGAGCTAACAATCGGCCAAATCGCAGGCCGAACGACCCGTAACGCCTTCTTTCGGAGCTGCGCTTTAGCGAAAACAGCTGGATCTCAGTCGCTTCAGTGGAAATCGCGGGAGCGTGGGAGAATGCGAACATCGCGAGGGTGGCGATGTGTCAGCGGGGGCGCATCGGAATGATGCGAATACTCGCTTAACGGCGAAGCTGGGTCCCCTGCGGAACCCAAGGGCTGGCCGCGCTCAAGCGAGTCGTTGGAGAGACCCATCAAATCATGCGAGCGATCGTAAAGCCGCTCCGCGACCAGATGAACGACACCTTCCGGACTCTTCTGAATCTTTCCTTCGATCAACACAAGCCGCGCGCCCATGACTTCTTTTCGGAAACGCTCCATGGTTTTCGGCCACACCACGATATTTGCAATTCCCGTTTCGTCCTCGATGGTGAGGAAGACGACGCCTTTGGCGCTTCCCGGCCGCTGCCGGACCAGGATGATTCCCGCACACTTGACGATCGCCCCATCAGGCCGGGTCGTGGCGGCCTGGCATGTCGCCACCTGCTCTTTTGTAAATCTAGATCGCAGGAATTCCATCGGGTGTCCTTTCAACGACAACCGAATGGTTTGATAATCAGCCACCACCTGCTCCGAAAGCGGCATCGCGGGCAGCGGCGCAGCCCCTTCATCGGGTTGCTCCCGCGCCGTCGCGGCCGAAAATAACGGCAGCGGATGATCATCCGGCAATCGCCTCACCGCCCAAAGTGCTGCACGACGGTCGAGACCAAGCGAGCGAAACGCATCCGCATCCGCCAGCATGATCAAAGCACGCTTGGGCAATGCCGTATCGCGCGCAAAATCTTCCAGCGACGTAAATGGTTTTCTGATGCGGGCGGCCATGATCCGTTGATCCCAATGATCGCCATGCGAGGCTCGCGGCTCGTCTAAATCTCGCTCGTCCGGATCTTGAACGCGAAATCCGTCGACATGCCGGAATCCCAGCCGCAGGGCATGATACTGCCCGCACTTCTCTTCAAGCGTATTTTGGCCGTGACTGAAAGAGACGTCCACCTCCCGCACCATGACGCCGTTCTTGCGCGCATCGCCGACAATCTGTGCGGGCGCATAAAAGCCCATCGGCTGCGAATTCAAGAGACCGCAAGCAAACACGTCTGGGTGGAAATGCTTAAGCCATGAAGAGACGTAAACGAGCTGGGCAAAGCTGGCTGCGTGACTTTCGGGGAAACCGTATTCGCCAAAGCCCTTGATCTGGTTGAAACAGTTTTTCGCGAACTCTTCCGGATATCCCCGCCTGATGAGATTGCCGACCATTTTCTGTTCGAATTTGTGAATGGTCCCCATATGGCGGAACGTTGCCATGGCGCGGCGTAGCTGGTTGGCTTCTTCAGGCGTGAATTTCGCGGCCTCGATGGCGATACGCATCGCCTGTTCCTGAAACAGAGGCACGCCAAGAGTTTTTTCCAGAATTGTCCTGAGCTCGTTTTTGTCACCGCCTTTGGGATAAGGATAGTCGATATCCTCAGGCTTCATTTGCCGCCGCTTCAAATAAGGATGAACCATGTTGCCCTGGATCGGACCGGGCCGGACAATGGCGACCTCGATGACAAGATCGTAAAAGGTCCTGGGCTTCAGCCGTGGCAGCATATTCATCTGCGCCCGGCTTTCGACCTGAAACACGCCGAGCAACTCGCCTCTTTGAAGCATGGCGTACACTTCGTCATCATCCTTCGACTTGATGTCCGCGAGTTCGTAACGCCTACCTTTGTGGTGAGCGATCAAGTCAAAACATTTTCGGATGCAGGTCAGCATGCCGAGGGCGAGCACATCGACCTTCATCATGCGCAGAGTGTCGATATCGTCCTTGTCCCATTCGATAAAAGTGCGATTTTCCATCGCCGCGTTTCCGATCGGCACATATTCGTCCAGCCGGTCCTGAGTCAGAACGAAACCGCCGACATGCTGCGAGAGATGCCGTGGAAACTCGATGAGCTCGCAGGCCAACTCGACCGCACGATGGATCGCGGGGTTTTTCGGATCGAGTCCAGCCTGACGGATTTGCATGCCGCTCAACCCGTCGCCCCCGCTTCCCCACACCGTATCGGCAAGAGCTGTCGTCACGTCTTCGGTCAACCCAAGCGCCTTGCCGACATCACGAATTGCGCTTCGCGGGCGATAATGAATAACGGTAGCGACAATGGCTGCGCGGTGCCGGCCATAGCGCCTGAAAATATATTGCATCACCTCTTCGCGGCGCGAATGCTCGAAATCGACATCGATATCCGGAGGCTCATGACGCTCTGCGGACAGGAAACGCTCGAAAAGCAAATTAATGTCCACGGGATTGACTGCTGTAATCCCGAGCACAAAACAGACGGCCGAATTGGCGGCCGATCCGCGCCCCTGGCACAGAATGCTTTGCGACCGCGCATATTGAACGATGTCGTTCACAGTCAAAAAATAGTGGGCGCAATTACACTGTTCGATCAGGTCCAGCTCTTTGCGAAGCGTGGCGCGGATTTTCGAATCGAGGCCTTCGGGAAAATATTTTTCAGCCCCGGCCCAGGTCAGATCTTCAAGATGGCCTTGCGCGGTCTTGCCCGGCGGTACCGGCTCATCGGGATATTGATATCTGAGTTCGTCGAGCGAAAATGTAATGCGGCCGGCAAAGCGCATAGTTTCCGCGATGGCCTCCGGCGCAGCGCGAAACAGGCGCGACATTTCGTGCGCAGGTTTCAAATGCCGCTCGGCATTGGCTTCGAGGTGCCTGCCGACGGCCTCGATGGTGGTTTTTTCTCGCACGCAAGTCAGAATATCCTGCAAAGGCCGCCGTGACGGATGGTGATAAAGCACCTCATTGGTTGCCAGGAGAGGAACGCGCGCTGTCGTGGCAATCCGCTGAAGCATGGCCAGGCGGCGCCTGTCGTCGCCGCGATAAAGCAGGCTTGCTGCGAGCCATACCCCTTCTGCGGCGCACTGTTTTAATTTTTCCAGCACCTTGAGTGCATTCGCAGTCTCAAAGCGATGCGGAAGCATTAGTGCGAGAAGTTGCCCCTCCGCGAACTCGCACAGATCATCCCATCGCAGATGGCACTCGGCTTTGTCCGCAGCAAGCTTGCCGCGGGTCAGAAGACGACAAAGCCGGCCATAGGCAGCACGATCTCGCGGGTAGACCAGAATATCCGGTGTGCCGTCGGTGAAAACAAGCCGAGAGCCGATCAGCAATCTGGGTTTGAATTCAACTTCAGGGTTTTCAAGCTCCTTGTAGGCGCGGACGACACCGGCCAAGGTGTTGTGATCGGCAAGCCCGATGACGGGAATACGAAGCTCACTCGCCTGATGCACATAGTCCTGCGGATGCGAACCGCCGCGCAAAAACGAAAAATTCGTCGTAATGCCGATCTCGGCATAACCTGACGCGCTCATGCGAACAGCCCATGCATGAACCATGCTGGCGCAACAGCTTCACCTTCCGGGGAAACACACTCGCTGCCATAGAGCCCATCGCGATAGACCCAGAAGCGTAGTCCCTCCTTGTCTTCTACACGGAAATAATCGCGGGTCCGCATCTTTCCGCTGTGCCGCCACCATTCCATGGAAATTCTCTCAGGCCCCTCCACGCGCACCACATCGTGAACCGCCCTGCGCCATTTGAAGCGCACCGGCGGACCATCCGGCACGTCGGCGATTGTCTCGATCGGTTCAGGCTTTTCGAACAATCGCAAAGGCCGCAATGGCGGTTCGCTATCGATCAGAGGCGCCCAGACAGCGCACGCAGCAACGGCGAGCCCGTGTTGAGCCGGGACAGCCATTTCAGAACGCTCCGGAATGTGCGTGTCCTGGGGCAGATGTACGACGATACGCTTGCCGCCGATGCGCGCCGCGATGCGATCGATTAAAGCCGACAGATCGTCATTGCCGTTGGAGCGTGCATCGAGATCGTGCTGTTCGCTCACCACCTTCTCGACACGGCTGGCCGACAGCCGGATCAGATCGAATCCGAAACCGGGGTCCAGCGGATCGGCAACAGCATCGAGCTTTTCTCTGAAAAGCCGTTCGATGACTTTCGAGCGTGTCACAGGGCGGCCGGTCTCGATTGCGATCACGCGCAAGGCGCCATCTGTCCTGAAAAAACTTGCTTCTATTCTCCGCGCGCCTTTGCCGTAACGTTCCATCGCCTGCACGAGCGTGGACGCCAAAAATTCCAGAGTGGATGTGACGGCAAGGCTGGATGCAATGGGCTCCGGAAAACGTTTCTCTACAATGTAATCCGGCGGCGGTTTTCGCGGCGATATCGGTACATCGCCCTGCCCCAATGCTTGTTGCATCAACGCAGTAAAAGCGGATCCGAAGCGCGCGGTGATTTCATACGGCGCTCGGTCGGCAACCTCGCCAATGGTCTTGAGGCCGGCCCGGCGCAGACCGCGTATCACGGTGTCATCGGCTCCCAGCGCGACAACCGGCAGCGGCTTCACGGCGACAGCTTCTTGTCCCTCCGGAACCACATATCCATGGGCGTGACGCGACAGCGTCCCCGCGCACACGGAGGTGCTGGCAACGGCCGCACTGACTGTAAATCCCTGCCGGGCCAGCCTGCCGCAGATCATGTTCATCATGGCGCTTTCGCCACCAAACAGATGGGCGCAGCCGGTCAGGTCGAGAAACAACCCGTGAGGATGATCGAGAGCCACGAGCGGCGTAAACTGGTCGCACCAATCGGCTATCGCATTCAGCGTTCGTACATCGGCGGCCGGATCCGCATCGACGACATGCAAATCGGGACAGATGGCGCGGGCATTGGCGAGCGGCAATCCCGGCTCAAGTCCCAATGCAGCGGCGCTATCGTCAAGCGAGGCGATCAACAGCGTATTGTTTTTCTTTTCGACGACGATGCACGGCAAAGGACCGGGCTGCGATCTCCAAGGAGTTTGAGCAGGCGCTCCCTCACGCCCATTCAAGTCAGACTGCGCGGCGGCGGCGGACCTCACGGACTTCAGCAGGTTGTTGCCGAGCGACTGGCGCTTGAGGCGGTCTGTCGGCAGACGCGGCAGCCGCAGGCTGAGGATACGCCGGCGATTTACGGAAAACGCGCTCATGACAATTCCATTCCATGATCCACTGGCCGGTCTGGCCATGGCGATGACGGACGAGCTGAGCATCGAACACAGGAGTGCCCCATACGCTCCATGCGGGACCGGGCGGCGAATGCGCGGCCCGGACAATCCACCGGGTTTCCGCCGTACTCGCGATTGGTGGAGCCGCAGTCCGCAGCACGAGACACGTGACACCGGATGTTTGGGCGGCCAGCGCCAATCGCCGGCTCGCAACCAGATCGAACTGGTGCGCATGGCCCCATATGTCGAGCACCACCGCCCCCAGTGCATCGCAAGCCAGCGCATCCGCCGCCACGCGCAACGCCATGTCGATGTCGGCGGCATGCACCGTCACCACCTGACGTGGGTCCAGCCCCAATTCGGAGAAGCCGTTCATGGAGAGCGTGCCGGTTTCCACCGCCGTGAAATCCTGCCGGACCCACATCAGCGGTCGCCGCACCGCGCTTCGCCAAGCGAGCCCTGCAACGAAACCGGTCGCTGTGGCCGCTTGCCTCGTTTCAAGCGCGAACACTTCATGCAGGACGCCACGCGCCAATCCTCCCCGAAGCATTGCATCCACGGGCGCATGTCCAAGCGCAATGCGCGCCATGTCATGGGCATGGCTTCCTGTTTCCAGACGCTCGATCTCTCCGCGCAAACGGACGAGCTTACTCATGCGCGCGCCGGTCATGGCCGCTCCTGAAATTACAAAATCATGATCTGGGACTGAACGAATGACAGCGCCATTTGTTCATGTTATGTTCTATATAACGCCACCCCGGTTCAATGAGTCAATCAGACTTTTAATTTTCAATTTTCAATAATGAAAACAAATGATTAGCCCATGGACATTCAGCGCAAGCTCGAAATTTTAGCCGATGCCGCGAAATACGATGCCTCCTGCGCATCCAGCGGCACTGAGAAGCGGGATTCCCGCGACGGAAAGGGACTTGGATCCACCGATGCGGGCATGGGGATCTGTCATTCCTATGCGCCCGACGGACGCTGCATTTCGCTGTTGAAAGTCCTTCTGACCAATGCCTGCAACTACGATTGCCTTTATTGCATCAACCGCGCTTCCAGCAACGTTCAGCGTGCGCGCTTTACAGTGCGCGAGGTCGTGAAGCTCACGCTCGATTTCTACCGGCGGAATTATATCGAAGGCCTGTTTCTGTCTTCTGGGATCATTCGCAGTCCCGACTACACGATGGAACAAGTGGTGCGTGTTGCCCGAAGCTTGCGCGAGGATCACCACTTCCGCGGTTACATTCATCTCAAGACCATTCCAGAAGCGGCCGACGATTTGATCGCCGAGGCCGGAAAATATGCCGACCGTCTCAGCATCAACATCGAAGTGCCGACGGAAGCGAGCCTAGCCAAGCTGGCGCCGGAAAAGGATGTACGAGCCATCCGTCGCACAATGGGCAAATTGCGCCTCAAGCTCGACGAAGCCAGGGAAAACAAACAAGCAAAGACAATCGCAGCTGCGCCACGCTTTGCGCCCGCCGGGCAAAGCACGCAGATGATTATCGGCGCGGATGCTTCCAATGATCGAACGATTTTGGAAACCAGCGCCAATCTGTACGGCTCGTACAAACTCAAGCGCGTTTATTATTCAGCTTTCAGCCCAATTCCGGATGCAAGCCACTCCCTGCCGGTGCGATCGCCGCCCCTCGTTCGAGAGCATCGGCTTTATCAAGCCGACTGGTTGATGCGCTTCTACGGTTTCGACATCTGCGAACTCACAAACCCACTCGAAAATGAAATGTTGCCGCTCGACATCGATCCCAAGCTCGCATGGGCTCTGCGTCATCAGGATCGTTTCCCGCTCGACGTCAATCGGGCCCATCGGGAGGATCTGCTGCGCGTCCCCGGGTTTGGAATAAAGACCGTGAACAGCATCCTGGCCGCGCGGCGTGTCACCACGCTGCGACTTGCCGACTTGATGCGATTGCGTGTGCCGCGACAAAAGGCTCTGCCCTTCGTGACCCTCCCCGATCACAAACCGGCACCATCGCTGCTCGGCAGCAATCGCTTGCTGGAAATATTCCGACCACCCGCAGCTCAACTCGGCTTTGCGTTTTAGCGCGGGTTTCCATCGATGCGACACGTTGCGCTCACGAGCCAGACAGACTTTGAAGGATGGCGCACCGCTGCGCGAGCGATGGCTCTCTGCGACATCCCGCCGTCTGATGTGATCTGGACCATCAATGACGGCGAAGCTGAATTATTCGCAGCGGCGCAGCCTTTGCCCGACGCGATTCAAGCGACGTTCAGTGTTCCCACCGCTTTCATGGATTTGGCGCGCTCGGCAATTCTGCATCGCGATCCTCAGCGCTTCGCGCTGATCTACCATCTGCTATGGCGGCTGCGGTTGAAACCCGATCTTGTCGACAACCCCGCCGACCCCGATGTGATGCGCGTTCGACAACTTTCGAAAGCGGTTCATCGCGACCAACACAAAATGAAAGCCTTTGTGAGGTTCCGCGAAGTGCACCATGACGATCATGCGCGTTTTGTCGCGTGGTTCGAACCCGCCCACCATATCGTGGAAGCGACGGCGCCATTTTTCGAGCGCCGTTTCGCCGGCATGGCATGGTCCATTCTAACGCCTGACCTTTGCGCTCATTGGGATGGACAACAAACAACCTTTACTGCGGGAGCTTGCAAGTCAGATGCACCGGCCGGGGATCCGCTGGAAGATATCTGGCGCAGTTACTACGCCAGCATTTTCAATTCCGCTCGTCTCAAGGTCAAAGCCATGAAAACGGAAATGCCAACGAAATATTGGCGGAACCTTCCCGAGGCCGAGCTGATTACTCCGATGATAAAGTCTGCGGAACGCATGACGCGAACCATGGTTTTAAGTCCACCGGCACAACCAAGCATGTCCCCGCAGCGAAGGGAGCGATCAGTGTCATCTGCCGGGGCCGATGCGATAGAACCGTTAGAAGACTTGCGGGCAGAAGCCGCCGCCTGCCGCGCCTGTCCCTTGTGGAAAGATGCGACCCAAACTGTATTTGGCGAAGGCCCCCGGCACGCGCCCTTGATGCTGGTGGGAGAACAGCCCGGCGACAAGGAAGATCTCGCCGGCAGAGCCGTTCGTCGGCCCTGCGGGTCAAGTTCTTGATCGCGCCTTGAAAGATGCCGGCATTGATCGCACCGACGTCTATGTGACAAACGCGGTCAAGCATTTCAAATTTGTACCGCGCGGAAAATTTCGCCTTCATCAAAAGCCGAACACATCGGAAATCAAAGCCTGCCGACCGTGGTTTGAGAAGGAGCGCGCTTCCGTCAATCCCGGCTTAGTGGTCGCGTTGGGTGCGACCGCCGCACAAAGCATTTTTGAAAAAACAACGCCGATCAATAAAAGCCGCGGACGCCTTCTCGACCTCGACGCTCATGCAAAAGCTCTGGTGACTGTGCATCCTTCCTATCTGCTTCGACTTCCCGACGAGGATGCCAGAAAGAAAGAATATGAAAAATTTGTCGACGATCTCAAGATCGCAGCGGATTTCCTGCGCCCGCGAAAATCCGCTAATGCGAGCTGATTACGCCATTTACGCGTTGAAGGACCTGCGCGGCCCGATTGACGCACTAAAATGAATCCGCCGGCGCAGACGCGCCGGCGGATGAAGGTCCACTAGGCCGCCGCCTGAAGATTGACAGCGCCTTCCGCTAGTGAGGTCAATGCGGTATCGGTCTTCTTTTCCTGCTGCAGCGTTTCGTCGAGCAGCCGAACAGCATCTTTCATGCCGAGCTGATTGGCCCACGCTTTCAACGTGCCGTAGCGGGAAATTTCATAATGCTCGACGGCTTGCGCAGCAGCAAGCAATCCGGCATCCAGCGCTTCCGCGCCTTTGTACTCTTCCATGATTTCTTTGCCCTCGTCGAGGATACCCTCGATGGCATCGCACTTTTTGCCGCGCGCAGGCTTCTCCAGCAGATCGAATATCTTTTCAAGACGGTCGATCTGACCTTCCGTTTCGTCGTGATGTTTTTCGAAAGCCGCGCGAAGCTTGTCGGAACGAGCGGCCTTGGCCATTTTGGGTAGCGCTTTCAGAATCTGCTTTTCAGCGTAATAGACGTCTTTCAGCGTATCGAGGAACAAGTCGTTGAGGGTTTTGTCCTTGGCGGTCATGTCTTACTCCACAGGTTGGCGTGTGGGGCAATAGCCCGCACGATCAATCCCATATGAGCATCTTCGTTCCGGGAACGAACGATCAACCGGCCAAAGTCTCTTCCACGAGCCTGATCCAGTACGACATGCCATAGACAATCGCGTCGTCGTTGAAATTGTAGGCCGGATGGTGGAGGCCCGCACTGTTACCGTTGCCGAGAAAGATGAAAGCGCCCGGCCGCGATTCCAGCATATAGGCAAAATCCTCCGCTCCCATGATCGGAACGGTATCGCCCGCCACATTCGCTTCGCCCACGATATTCGTTGCGGTCTTGAGCGCGATGTCGGTTTGATCCGGGTGATTGACCAGCACCGGGTACCCCCGGGTATAGGTTGTGGATATGCGCGTTCCGGTAGACTTTGCGACGCCTGCCGCAACTTCCTGTACGCGACGTTCGACAAGATCTCTGATGCTCAGGCGTCAAGGCGCGAACGGTTCCAAGCAAATCCGCTGTTTGGGGAATAACATTGCCGGCGTGCCCCGCATTAAAACAGCAAATTGAGATCACCGCTGCATGGAGCGGATCGACGTTGCGCGACACGATCGATTGCAGCGCCGTCACCAGCTGGGCACCGGCCAGCACAGGATCGATGCCCATATGCGGCATCGCCGCATGGCTTCCCTTGCCTTCGATTTTGAACTCGATCTGATCCGTGGACGCCATCAACGGACCGGGGCGGATCGCGAAGGTGCCGACAGCCATCCCGGGAATATTATGCATGCCGTAGACCTGATCGATCGCGAAACGATCCATCAGCCCATCCTTGATCATCGCTTCGGCGCCGGCGCCTCCCTCTTCGGCCGGTTGAAAAATTACCACGGCGTCGCCGGCGAAGTTACGCGTTTCCGACAAATAGCGCGCCGCCCCAAGAAGCATTGCAGTGTGGCCATCGTGACCGCAGGCGTGCATCTTGCCCGGGGTTTTCGACCGATACGGCAAACCGGTTTCTTCGTGGATCGGAAGAGCGTCCATATCCGCGCGCAGACCAAGCGCCCTCAGGCCCTGACCTTGCATCGGCCGGCGGCCCTTGATCACGCCGACGACGCCGGTGCGGCCGAGCCCGGTAACCACCTCGTCGCACCCAAATTCGCGCAATCGATCCGCCACAAACGCAGCCGTCCTGTGAACGTCATACATGATCTCGGGATGGGCATGAATGTCGTGGCGCCAGGCCACGACATCGGGCTGCAGTTCGGCAACACGATTGACGATTGGCATCGTTGTATTCCAAATCAAATCGCATACGGCGACGGTTCAAGGGCATCAGCCTATCACGGCCTGATGGGCCGCCCAATATCAGACATGTCGCAAAATCGGGCGGAATGACTGTGCAGCGCCCAAAAACGACGTTAAGGCAGACGTGGAATAAGGCAGGCTTGGACGACGAAATAAAGAATAAGGGCGGGATCGGAATGACAAGGCAAGTTGAGGGCGACTTCGACTATATCGTCGTCGGTGCAGGCACCGCCGGCTGCATTGTCGCCAATCGCCTGTCCGCCGATCCGCGCAAACGCGTGCTGCTGCTCGAAGCGGGCGGCAAGGACAATTGGATCTGGTTTCATATTCCGGTCGGCTATCTGTTCGCGATCGGAAATCCGCGCTCCGACTGGATGTTCAGGACAGAGCCGGAAGCGGGGCTGAACGGTCGCTCGCTCGCATATCCGCGCGGCAAGGTGATCGGCGGATCATCGGCGATCAATGCGATGATTTCGATGCGAGGCCAGGCCGCCGATTACGATCATTGGCGACAACTCGGACTTGCAGGCTGGGGATGGGACGACGTGCTCCCGGCCTTCCGGCAGCCTGGAGGACCATTTCCTCGGCGCAAGCGATCATCACGGCATCGGCGGTGGATGGCGCATCGAAGCACCACGGCTATCATGGAAAGTGCTCGATGCTGTTGCCAACGCCGCCGCAGAAATGGGCATCCCGAGGACCGACGATTTCAACACCGGTGACAACGAAGGCATCGGCTATTTTCACGTCAATCAAAAACGCGGCCGCCGCTGGTCCGCGGCACGCGGCTTTCTCAAACCGGCCCTGAAGCGCCCCAACCTGCGCCTCGAAACCGGCGTGCTGACGGACCGTCTCATTGTCGAAAACGGCCGTGCGGTCGGCGTGCGATTCATCCAGGGCGAGGATGCAGTCGAGGTTCGCACCAAAGGTGAAGTTATTCTGTGCGCCGGATCGGTCGGATCGACGCAAGTCTTGCACCGTTCCGGCATCGGTCCGCAAGAGTGGCTTGCACCGCTTGGGATCGAAACAACGCTGGAACGCAAAGGCGTTGGTGGCAATCTGCAGGATCATCTGCAGCAGCGCGCGATTTATCAAGTGCATGGCATTCGAACACTGAACGAAACCTATCATTCGCTGCCGCGGCGCGGCTGGATGGGCATCGACTATCTGCTGCGCCGGCGCGGCCCCCTCACCATGGCTCCTTCCCAGCTCGGCATCTTTACGCGTTCAGATCCGCATCAAGAGCGTGCGAACATCCAGTTCCATGTGCAACCTTTGTCCCTCGACAAATTCGGCGACCCGCTGCACCGTTTTCCTGCGATCACAGTGGCTGCCTGTAATTTGCGACCGACCTCGCGGGGGCACATCAGGCTGCGGGATTCGATGCCATCCTCGCCTCCCGTGATCGCGCCCAATTATCTCAGCACGGCTGAAGACCGGCAGGTTGCAGCGGACGCCATTCGTGTGACACGACGGCTGATGAAACAACCGGCCCTGGCAAAATTTCAACCGGACGAATATTTACCTGGCCGATCGGTCGGCGATGACGATGCTTCCCTCGCCAAAGCCGCCGGTGACATCGGCACCACGATCTTTCATCCGGTCGGCACCGCCAAGATGGGCCGTGCCGACGATCCAACGGCGGTTGTCGATGAGCGCCTGAGGGTTCACGGCATCGGCGGACTGCGCGTGATCGACGCATCGGTGATGCCGACCATCACATCAGGCAACACAAACACGCCAACCGCCATGATCGCCGAAAAAGGCTCTTCCATGCTAATCGACGACGCGCGCTGATACCTGACGCCGCCATTGGTTGGATTGCTCGGCCGGTTTCGTCAACTTTAGGCTACTGACGCTCTGCCCGCTCCGAGCGAAGACTTTTTCGACGGGCGAACGGCGATCTCGTGACTGACAAAAGGATTGTCCTCGACGCTGTCGGACATATCGAGCACCGCTCGCGACAGCTTCTGAAGCTGAGGGGCAACCTCAGCATGCAAGCGCGCTTCATCGTACATCGCCGCCAGAAGCCCGATGGTGAGCACCAGGGAATCCTGATAGTGCGGCGACCACAGCGGAACGGAGATGCCGTTGATGTGCGGATTCCACAGGCCGCAAGATATGACGTAACCGTTCTCGCGTAGCGACTGCCGATTGGCCTCCAGGCGCGGGTGCAAAAGTTCGGCATCCTCCGGAAGTTCACGACGCATATCGGCAAGAAGCTCCGCGCAGGCGTCGGGATGAAGCGCAGCTGTATAGGCGTGACCGGCGGCAGTTCGCGCAATTGCGATCCGGCTGCCGGTGGTGGATTGCAGACCGACAGCATCGTAAGCGCGGGCGTATTCCAGGTAAACCATCTGAAAACGATCCGGCGCAACAAAACCGATTGTTCCGGGAATCTGTTCCGCCACATCCTGCATCAACAAACGGATCAAATTCCTGAAACGCAGACCGCGCATCATCGATGTGCTCATGGCAATCGCGCCCGGTCCAAGCCGGTATTTTTGATCCTGCGGCAGATAGACGAGTTGTCCCATGCGCGTCAGCGAATGCGTCAGGCGTGAGACCGTCGACCGGGGCAGACGGCAACGATTAGCGATCTCGAGATTGCCCAGCCGGGATTCATGTCCTTCAAAACACCGCATCACATCGAAAGCGCGCGACACGACCTGGATGACATCGCTCTCTTTCGTCCCCGCAACGGCGGAATGACCTTGCCTGCCCAAACGTTCGGATCGGCGCCCCATCAGATCACGCTCCCGTTACCCATCATGCAAACCTTCGGGCTCAGCTCGATCCGGCCCGTCCGCTCTCGTATTTTCCGTTTAACGGAATAAAATTCCACTTGTGGAATAAGCTACCTCAGGCAATCTCCAGCCACAACAACAACGCGGCGCTGTTTGCGCGACAAAAAACCAATCGATCGGGGGCGGATTTGGCGGACATTAAAATCGCGACCGAGGTCGCCGGTCGCGTGTGCGAGGTGATCTTAAGCGTCGGTCAACGTGTCGCCGACGGAGACGACATTGCGCTTGGTCGAGGCCATGAAAATGGAAATTCCCGTCGCCTCAACTGCATCCGGGACCATCAAAACCTTGCTTGTGAAAGTCGATGATGTGGTGGCCGAGGGACAGACTATTGCCGTCGTCGAAACCTGAAAATCGCTGTCGCGCGCCAGACTGATTTCGACAAGCCGCGCTTCACATCATGGCAAAGGTTTCAACGGAAGCGCGCGCAACGCGGTCTTGAGAACTTTGCCGTAGTTGTTTTTCGGAAGTTCGGACAATTCGATATAGCGCTTCGGCCGCTTGAAACGGGCAATATGAGAAAGACAGTGCGCATCGAGCGCCTTCTCGTCGAAGACCGCGCCCGTTTCGATCACAAGATATGCAACGACATTCTCGCCCCATTCAGGATCAGGCAAACCGATGACTGACGCCTCCTTGATCGATGGGTGCGCAAGCAGCACCTCCTCGACCTCACGGGGATAGATGTTCGTGCCACCTGAAATGATGACGTCCTTCGATCTGTCGGACAGCGTCAGGAAACCGTCCGCATCGAGCTGGCCGACATCGCCCGTTCGCAGCGCCACCCATCCACGAGCGTCTCAGTGGTTGCTTTCGGGTTACCCCAATAGCCGAGCATGACCGTTGGACCTTTGACTTCGACCTCTCCGATCTCACCCGTTGGCAGAACCTTTCCATCGGCACCGGTTACGCGGAGCGAGACGCAACTTTGCGCCGTTCCAACCGATGCGAGACGTTCCAGATAGCGCGGATGACCGACGTCGGCATGCCTGGCGCGCGGCAATGACGTGATCGTCATTGGCGATTCACCCTGGCCATAGATCTGCACGAACCGCTGGCCCATCACCGCGATCGCGGATTTGATATCTTCCAGATACATCGGGCCGCCGCCATAAACGATGGTCTTGAGGCCCTCTCCGTTTTCGCCCCGCGCGCGAGCCGCGGCAACCAAACGGTTCACCATCGTCGGTGCGGCGAACATCGAAACCGGGCCGGCCTGCCGTGCGAGCGTCAGCACTTCGTCCGCATCGAAACTTCCGGAGGCCGGCACGATGTGGCGACAACCCATTCTGACATGGATAAAATTATAGAGGCCCGCTCCGTGCGAAATCGGCGCCGCATAAAGCGCTGCATCGACCGGCTTCGCCTCGTCGACGTCGGCAAGGTAGCTCAGCGACATGGCGACGAGATTGCCATGGCTGAGCATCACGCCTTTGGGCCGTCCTGTCGTTCCCGATGTGTAAAACAGCCACGCGAGGTCGTGGATTTCCGCGGGCAATGGGCCGTTCAAATCCGGAACGGGGCAATCGTGTAAATTCATTGCTTTCGATATCGGCCAATCTCAAATCGTCCGGCAGATCGCAACGCGCGTCCTCCAGCAGCGATTTCGTTTGTCCGTCCGCGAAGACGAGCCCCGCACCGGCATCCGTGCAAATCCAGGCCGCTTCTTTTGCATGTAGCTTCGCATTGATCGGGTATGGCAACCGCACCTGCCCACCAGATGCCGTAAAGGCACTCCAGATATTCCGTGCAATTGTGCATAAACAGCGCGACCCGGTCTCCGGGCTGGATACCGCGCCTACGCAGATCCGCAGCGATTGATGCCGCGCGTGCCGCGAACGCGGCATAGTCGGCCTTGATTTCAGTGCCACGCAACAATGCCGGCGCGGCTGGGGAAAGCCGCGCGCTGGCATCAAGCCAGTTCGCGATATTCATGGCGCATCGCCTCTTTGCGCGGGCATATCGTTCGGCACATTCAGCACGTATTGCCCGTAACGTTGCAAAGCTCGGTGCAAGGCATTCCTGAAGGCGGCTAGCGCGTCGGCTCGAGAATAGAGACGTAATTTGCGACGGCGGCCCCGCCCATATTAAAGATGCCGGCGAGTTTGGGGGTTTTGAGCTGCATGCCCTCCGGCGCTTCACCCGCGAGCTGCATTGCGCTCATCACATGCATCGATACGCCGGTCGCGCCGATCGGATGACCTTTCGCCTTCAGTCCTCCCGATACGTTGACAGGAAGACGGCCGTCGATTTGCGTCCAGCCTTCCTTGATGGCTCGGGCGCCCTGCCCCTTCGGCGTCAGCCCCATCGCTTCGTATTCGATAAGCTCAGCAATGGTGAAACAATCGTGGGTTTCCACGAACGAAAGATCGGACAAGATGACACCGGCGTTCTGCAATGCGCGGGCCCAAGCCACCGAACATCCTTCAAAGTCGATGATATTGCGCTTCGACATCGGCAGAAAATCCTGCGCATGCGCTGCGGCTCTGATGGAAACCGCGCGACGCATCGACTTGGCCGTCTCGGCATCGGTCAAAACCAATGCCGCCGCGCCATCGGACACCAGCGAACAATCGGTTCGCTTCAACGGCCCCGCGACGAAGGGATTTTTATCGCCTTCCGATCGGCAATAATCGTAGCCGAGATCCTTGCGCATCTGTGCATAGGGATTGGCAACACCGTTTTTATGGTTCTTCGCTGCAATCATGGCGAGAGCATCGGACTGGTCGCCATAGCGCTGAAAATACTTTTCCGCGATCTTGCCGAATACACCGGCGAATCCCGCCGGAGTTTCGCCATCCTCTGGCAGGTAAGACGCACGAAGCAAGTTACGACCGATTTCCGGCCCGGGCGTTTTCGTCATCTGCTCGACGCCGACGACCAGCACAATCTTGGCTGCTCCCGCCTGGATTGTCTTGATCGCTTGATGGACGGCCGCCGAGCCGGTTGCGCACGCGTTCTCAACGCGCACGGCCGGTTTGAAGCGCAGCGCCGGATCGGCCTGCAGCACCAACGCCGCGGTAAAGTCCTGAGGCGAAAAACCCGCATTGAAATGCCCAAGCACAATCTCGTCGACATCGCCGGGAGAAACTCCAGCGTCTGCCATCGCCTCGGTGGCGACACGAACGATCAGGCTTTCGACCGTCTCCGCGTCCAGTTTCCCGAAAGGCGTATGCGCCCAACCAACAATCGATGCCGTCATGTTTCTCTCCTGACAACAGGCGTTCTAAGTTGTGGGCCAGCTAATCACTCCCGCCCGCGAACATCAACATTTCGTCCGCTCGCAAAAATATATACTGGCGACCACCTTCATCTGCATACCAATGAAGCTCCGGCAACCATATTTGACGGTCAGATCAGTCGTTCCGCCTCAATGAATTTCCGGCTCGGATGTCGGTGCTTGTTCCGACGGAATCTCGAGGAAGTCGAAATCGCATCCTTTGTCGGCCTGGCTGACGTGCTTCAGATAAAGCAGGCCATAGCCGCGCTCGAATTTCGGCGGTGGTGGACTCCATGCCGCCCTGCGCTTAGCCAGATCAACGTCCGAAACCAGAAGGTTCAATTTGCGGGCCATGACATCAAGCTCGATGCTGTCACCGTCGCGCACCAGCGCAAGCGGCCCGCCGATACTGGCTTCCGGCGTGACATGCAACACGCAGGCACCGTAGCTCGTGCCGCTCATGCGGGCATCGGATATCCGCACCATGTCGCGCACGCCTTTTTCCAGCAATTTCTTCGGAATCGGCAGCTGCCCCCATTCGGGCATGCCCGGCGCACCGTGAGGACCTGCATTTTGCAACACGATCACGCTGTTCTCATCGATATCGAGAGCGGGATCGTCGATGCGCTTCGCCATGTCGTTATAATTTTCAAACACCACCGCGCGGCCGGTATGGCGATGCAATCTTGTCTCCGCGGCCGGCGGCTTGATCACGGCGCCGCCCGGCGCAAGGTTGCCTCGCAGCACCGCCAAACCGTCGCAAGCCACGAGCGGGTTATCGCGGCTGCGGATGACATCGTCGTTGTACACTTCCGCATCCGCGATATTTTCGCCGAGCGTCTTGCCATTGACGGTTTGCTCGCCGGCCACAATCAGGTCGCCAAGCTTGACGAGCAAAGCACGCAAGCCTCCTGCATAATAAAAATCTTCCATCAGATATTTTCCGGATGGCCGGAGATTTGCGAGCACGGGCACACGGCGCGCCAGTTCGTCGAAACGATCAATTTGCAAATCGATACCTGCGCGACGCGCCATTGCGATCAAATGCACGATGGCGTTGGTTGATCCCGATAGTGCGAGCACCGTTGTGATCGCGTTGTCGAACGCGCGGGGCGTCAAGACATCGCGTGGGGTCAGATCTTCCCAGACCATATCGACAATACGCCGCCCCGAAAGCGCGGCCATCTGGCTGTGGCGGGAATCCGAGGCCGGGATCGATGCCGCTCCCGGCAGCGTCAATCCAAGCGCTTCCGCCGCGCTCGTCATCGTCGAGGCCGTGCCCATCGTCATGCAATGACCGGCGGAGCGCGCAATGCCGTCCTCCACGCCCTGCCAATCGCTTTGCGTTATTTTCCCGGCGCGCAGATCCGCCCAATATTTCCACGTATCGGAGCCGCTGCCGAGCGTCACTCCATTCCAGTTGCCGCGCAGCATTGGGCCGGCAGGCACGAAGATCATCGGCAAATTCATTGAGATGGCGCCCATGATCAACGCCGGCGTGGTTTTGTCGCACCCCCCCATCAGCACTGCGCCGTCGGCGGGATACGATCGCAACAGCTCTTCCGTCTCCATCGCAAGCAGATTGCGGTAGAGCATCGTGGTCGGCTTTTGAAAGGGTTCGGAAAGGCTGATCGCCGGCATCTCGACCGGGAAACCCCCGGCCTGCCAGACCCCGCGTTTAACCTCTTCCACGCGCTGCTTGAAATGACTGTGGCAGGGATTTATGTCGCTCCACGTATTGATGATCGCGATAACCGGCTTTCCCGCATAATCCGAGCGGTGATATCCCATCTGTGCGGTGCGGGAGCGGTGTCCAAACGAACGCATGTCCTGGACGCCGTACCATCGAAAACTGCGCAAATCCTCGGGCTTTTTTCGTGTTTTGCCGTTTGTCATGCCGCCGCCCACTGCCATGTCCTTAACATCCGTATCGCAGCGTTCGAGACCCGGCAAGGCAATCGGCTTTCGGGACGCTGGGGCTGGTTCTGACGGGTGAGGCCTGCGCCTCGACGCCGCAACCCTTGGTTCATCATCCTTCAAGGAGAATTGATGCTAAAGGGATATTCACTCATAAGGGCTAGCTTGTTGTTGTTAGTACCGTGTATTGGAAACTCTCTGGTACCGGGTATTGAAAGCTCTAAAAGCGGCCTGAAATGATTACATTTTCGCAAGAATCGACACGGAGCGTTTCGTTCTGCGAGGACTTTGAGAGTAATGTGCCACACCGGCTGTTCGCCGGACTTTAGAAACGAGAAAGACGGTCTATGACGGCTCGAAGGTGGTCTCTTGTTGCGCTGGCGCTGATTGTTTGCGTAGGCATTTACTACGGCTATGGACGTGCGTCCGGCAACCAGTCGGAAGCCGCATCGAATGCCGCGAAAGCGCGTGCGAACGCAGCGGTTCCTGTCACGGTGATGACGGCACAAGCCTCGTCGTTTCCCGTCGTTTTGAGCGGACTTGGAACGGTGCAGGCGTTCAATTCGGTGACGGTGCGAACGCGCGTCGATGGCGAAGTCGTCAAGATCTTGTTCAAGGAAGGCGACACCGTCAAACAAGGCGACATGCTCGCGCAGATCGATCCACGCCCCTACAAGGCAGCCTTCGACCAGGCGACTGCAAAGAAGGCGCAGGATCAGGCGACACTGCATAACTCCGAACTCGATCTTCAGCGTTATTCGACGCTCGCCCAGCAAAGCTTCGCCTCGCGTCAACAACTGGATACGCAAACAGCCGCGGTCGCGCAAAACACCGCGCTCGTCGCAGCGGACACCGCACTACTTGAAAACGCACAAACGCAGCTGGATTACACCAACATTCGCGCACCGATCTCGGGCCGTGTCGGCTTTCGGCTGATCGATCAAGGCAATATCGCCAATGCATCAAGCCAGACAGGCATTGCGACGATCACCCAAGTTCAACCGATCACGGTCGTGTTCACATTGCCGGAAAACCAGATCAGCGACATCAACACCGCAATGAAGGCAGGATCGGTTCCAGTATCCGCCTACGCATCCGATGGTGTGCAGAAGCTGGCCGACGGCACGCTCACCGTCGTCAACAACCAGGTGGACAGCACCACCGCGACCATTCAGGTCAAGGCGACGTTCGAAAACGCTGACAATGCATTGTGGCCCGGTCTTGCGGTCGTCGTACGTATTCCCATTCACACGCTCGATAACGTGGTCGTCGTGCCGCAATCCGCTGTCCAGCACAGCCAGCAGGGACTGTCTGCTTACGTGATCGACGACAATCAGAAAGCCAGTTTTCGGCCGGTCGAGATCGGCGCGTCGAATAACAGCAGCGCCGTCATCACCAAAGGCATCTCGCCGGGCGACCGCGTCGTGGTGTCCGGACAATACCGGCTGCAGAATGGCGCAACCGTTTCCGCGACCGACGCGGCAGATGGAACGGTGGGCCGGAGTGCCCAGCGATGAGTGAAGGCGGACTTTCAGCACCGTTCATCAATCGGCCAATTGCCACCTCGCTGATGATGGCGGGGGTCTTGTTCGTGGGCCTCATCGCCTACCCGCAACTACCGGTTGCTCCGCTTCCACAGATCGACTTTCCTACGATTTCCGTTTCCGCCAACCTCCCCGGCGCCAGCCCGGACACGATGGCATCGTCCGTGGCTCAACCGCTGGAAACCCAATTCGCCCAAATTGCCGGCGTCGCGGAGTTGACGTCGACGAGCGCCCTTGGATCGACCTCGATCACGATTCAGTTCGACCTCAACCGAAATATTGATGGCGCCGCCAACGACGTTCAGGCCGCGATCAACGCGGCCAGCGGGCAGTTGCCGAAAAACCTGCCGAGCCCTCCGACCTATCGCAAGGTCAACCCGGCTGACTCTCCTATCCTGCTGCTGTCCGCGACCTCGAACTCGATGCCGCTCACCGAGCTGGACGACAACATCGAGACCAAGATCTCGCAGCAGATCAGTCAGCTGCCCGGCGTCGGCATCGTCACCATCGGCGGCCAGCAAAAGCCCGCCATCCGCATTCAGCTCGACCCGGCCCGGCTTGCGACCAAGGGTCTTTCGCTGGAAGACGTCCGTGCACAGCTCGCCGTAACCACGGTCAACAGCCCTAAAGGCGCGCTCGATGGCGCGACCCGCAGCTACACCATCTATGCCAATGATCAATTGGTCGTCGCCGACAAGTGGAACGACGTCATCGTCGCCTATCGCAACGGCGCGCCGCTGCGGATCCGCGACATCGGAAAGGCGGTCGCGGGCCCCGAGGATCTGAAACAGGCGGCCTGGGCAAACGGAAAGCGCGGCATCTTTCTCATCATCTTCAAACAGCCTGGCGCGAACGTCATCGAAACAGTGGATCGCATCAAGGCCGCCCTGCCGCGCCTTGAGGTAGCTTTGCCCCCCGCGATCAAGATCGATATCCTGAGCGACCGTACGGAAACGATCCGGGCGTCGGTTCACGACGTTCAGTTCACGCTCGCAATCACGATCGGGCTGGTCGTGATGGTCATCTTTGTGTTCCTGCGGAGCGTGTGGGCAACCATCATTCCAAGCGTGACCGTCCCGCTGGCTCTACTTGGCGCGTGCGCGCTGATGTGGATGTGCGGCTATACGCTGGACAATCTCTCATTGATGGCACTGACGATTTCCGTCGGATTCGTGGTCGACGACGCCATTGTCATGCTGGAGAACATCACCCGCTACATCGAAGAAGGTGAAAGCCCGATGCGGGCCGCCTTCAAGGGAGCCGGTGAGATCGGTTTCACCATTTTCTCGATCAGCCTGTCCTTGATCGCGGTGCTCATCCCCTTGCTGCTGATGGGCGGAATTATCGGTCGCCTCTTCCGGGAATTTGCCGTCGTTCTCTCCATGACCATTGTGGTGTCAGCCTTCGTCTCGCTGACCCTGACACCGATGATGGCGTCACGCTTCCTCAAGCCGCACAGCGAAGAGCATCATGGCCGGCTGTTCAATGCGAGCGAACGCGCGTTTGACGCCATGCTCAGCGGTTACGAACGCATGCTCGATCTGGCGCTTCGTTTCCGGCGGTTCACGCTTGGTGTTTTCTTCGCCTCGTTGGCCGCAACGATTGTCCTGTTCGTCGCCATTCCGAAAGGTTTCTTCCCGCAACAGGATACTGGGTTCATTAGCGGCCAATCGGAGGCATCCCAGGAAACCTCGTTCCAGGAGATGATGCGCAAACAGCAACAGATCGGCGCAATCGTTCAGGCCGATCCGGCGGTGGCGAGCGTCGCGATGGCGACCGGCGGCAGTGGCGGAAATTCACTCAACACTGGCCGCCTGTTTATCAGCCTGAAACCACGAGAAGATCGCGACGTAAACGCCGATCAGATCATCTCGCGTTTGCGTCCAAAGCTCGAAAAGGTGGAAGGCGCACGGCTGTATATGCAGGCCGCGCAAGATGTGCGCCTGGGCGGGCGGGCTACGCGCACCCAATACCAGATAGCCCTTCAGGATTCCGATCTCGACGAGCTCAATACATGGGCGCCGAAAATCCTGGACAAACTTCGCACGTTGAAAGAGTTGCGTGACGTCGCTACCGACCAACAAACTCAGGGCACCACGTTGACGCTGTCGATCGACCGCGATCAGGCGTCCCGCCTCGGTATCCAGCCGCAGGTTATCGACGACACGCTTTACGACGCGTTCGGGCAGCGGCAGGTGACGCAATATTTTACTCAGACCAACACTTATCGCGTGATCATGGAAGTTTTGCCCAAGCAACAGGGCGATGTCGACACACTCAACAATATCTATGTGAAATCACCAACCACCGGGCAGAACGTTCCCTTGTCGTCATTCGTGAGCTGGACGACTTTGCCGGTGCAACCACTTTCGATCGGCCACCAAGGACAATTCCCTGCGATTACAGTCAGCTTCAACCTCGCTCAGGGCGTAGCGCTGGGTCAGGCAACAGAGGCGATTGAGCAGGCCCAGCGTGAATTGCAGGCGCCGGGCGCGCTGACCATGCGTTTCCAGGGAACAGCACAGGCGTTCCAGCAATCGTTGAGCACCGTACCGTTACTGATCCTGGCAGCGCTTATCGTCGTCTATCTGATCCTCGGCATTCTCTATGAAAGCTACATTCACCCGCTGACTATTCTTTCGACGCTGCCTTCCGCCGCGCTCGGCGCCCTCGCCGCGCTCATGCTCGGTGGATACGACTTCAGCCTGATTGCCCTGATCGGCATCATTCTGCTGATCGGCATCGTGAAAAAGAACGGCATCATGATGGTTGATTTCGCCATCACCGGCGAGCGGGATCAAGGCCTGTCGAGCGAAGAAAGCATCCGTCAGGCGGCCATCCTGCGCTTCCGTCCGATCATGATGACCACGATGGCGGCGCTGCTCGGAGCCGTTCCCCTGATGCTCGGCCATGGAACGGGCTCCGAACTGCGACTTCCCCTTGGATGGACCATGGTCGGTGGTTTGATCGTCAGCCAGGCGCTTACGCTTTTCACAACGCCGGTCATTTATCTCTATCTCGACCGGCTCTCGAACTGGATAAGCCCATCCAGCCACGCGCCTGTTTCCGAAGCGCCGACGGACACCGACGACTATCATCCGGAAAAACTCAGGTCGGCGGCGGCAGGGCGCTAGTCGCTTAGAACGAAAGCTCCTGGCGCACGCCGCGCCAGTGAGCACAAGGAATGTGTTGGCTGCGGTGGATCTCCTTCACCAACCTCAGTTCACGCCAATCGTTCGGCGTGGGGGCGAAGGAGAAACCCGCCCTGCGCGCCAGAGCTTGCATCTCTTTATTTGAGCGAAGCGTATCGCCCACGATGCGATGCGCTCCAAACGCCGCAGCCCGGCACTCGAGATTTGACAGGAGCGTGAGACCCAACCGCTGCCGTCTGTGATTATCATGCACGGAGAGACCGAATTCGAAATCTCCGGTCTCTTCATCAAACATATAGCGCGCTTCTCCGACGATCGTCCGAACGCCCCCAATAGTCATCTCCGCAACGACAGCAAAACGATTTTGCTGGCCGGTATGGATCATCAGGTCGAGCTCCTGGTTCGACAGTCCGTTGCTCGCACCAGTAAACCGGTTATAGCGGGAGCCTGGAGAAAGCGTCCGAAAGTAAAGCCGCAACGCCTCGCTGTCCTCGACCTGGACAAAACGAACGGTGACGAGCTGTCCGCTTGAAAGAGGAACGACATCGGAGAAACGGCCGAGATCCTGCCGGCTCCAGTCCAGATGTGAAAAGTCCATCGTTACAACCATGGCCGTGATTCAAAGCTGGGCGGGAGGCGGCATTTTGAGCGACGATGAGTCAGGCGCGCCAGAATGGTTTCTCGACTTCCTGCGCGACGTCATCCCAGGACAGACCGACATCGTTGAGATCACGATCCGTCCAGGCCGCCAGCTCGCTCCGCTCGTGATAGCGGCGTCGCCATATGTGCAGCAGTTCTCCGGCGCGGCCAAAAAGACCGTACGGATGATGATTTGTCATCATTTCAGTGGTGCAAGCGCTCATTGAAGCCTCCTATGGGCTATCTATTCACCTTATATCTGCTGCTTTCCTCACATTGACAAACGACACTTTGTCCTTGAGTATATGACAAATTATCATGCATTTCGCCCAGCCCGATTGCGACGGCGCGCCAACCGCTTGAGCCAAAACAGATTTTTCGCGTTCCATCTTGAGAGGCTAAATGTCGTCACGCCTGCCATCCCTCAACGGGTTGCGCGCTTTCGAGGCCGCAGCGCGCCATCTCAGCTTTACGAATGCCGCTGCGGAATTGAACGTGACGCAAACCGCGATCAGCCATCAGATCAAACGGCTCGAAGAAGAACTCGGGGTTTCGCTTTTCGTCCGCCGCAACAGAGCGCTTGCATTGACGCCGGCTGCCAGAGATTACCTTCCCGGTATTCGGGCAGCTTTCCAGGATTTGCGACTTGCGACAGACCGCCTGCTCAGTAAGGACACCGACCGTATTCTGACCATCAGCACGCTGGCGTCCTTCGCCGCCAAATGGCTTCTCCCAAGGCTGGGATCCTTTCAGGAAGCGCATCCGGACATCGACGTGCGGATCACAACGTCGATGGACCTTGTCGATTTCGGGAAAGACGATATCGATGCCGCGATCCGATATGGGCAAGGCCAGTGGCCGGGCCTGCGCGCCATATGGCTACTGGCCGATGAGCTGTTTCCTGTTTGCAGTCCGGCATTGCTGAAGGGCAATCACCCTCTTCATCAGCCCAAAGACCTTGCGCAGCACGTTCTGCTGCACACCAGCGGTTACAACGACGACTGGAGTCTATGGCTGACCGCGGCCGGCCTGCCTGTTGATTCCGCGGCCCGCCAAGGCATGACATTCGACCTCTCGTTAATGACGATACAGGCCGCAATCGACGGCATGGGCATCGCGATCGGAAGGACTTCGTATGTCAAGGACGACATCGAAAAGGGACGCCTCGTTGTCCCCTTCGACATCGCTCTGCCCGCCAGCGCCGGATTTTATCTGGTCGCTCCCGAGGCCATCGCACGCAAGCCGAAACTGGATGCATTCGAAAAATGGCTGATCGCGGCGGCAAAACAAAGCGGCCCGAGCCCGCTATCTCAGGCGTGAAGACTCGACGCACCGCAGCCAGCCGAGGCCAGTTCAGCCTCGCCTCGCTTATCCAGCGACTTTCGAGAAATCCGGCGGACGGCGCTCTGCAAAAGCTGCGAAAGCTTCTCGCGCTTCGGCTGTTTTTAATCGCTCCTGGAAGATCACGCCCTCGCGGTCCATCCGCGAAGAAATCGTGTCCGCATCGCGCATGAGCGCTTTGGTATGAGCCAGTGCGCCCACCGGACGCTTGGCCAAAGCTTCCGCGGCGCTCCGCGCTTTGGCACGCAAATCGGCGGCCGGCACCATGGCGTTCGCAAGGCCGATGGATACAGCGGTCGAAGCATCGACAGGCTCACCAAGCGCAAACATCGCGTAAGCGCGCGCATGGCCTATCCGAGCCGGCAGCAACAAGCTTGAAGCCGCTTCGGGCACCAGCGCCAGATTCACAAACGGCGTAACCAGTCGCGCCGTATCGGCAACATAGACGAGATCGCAATGCAGGAGCATCGTCGTTCCCACGCCGACCGCATTACCTTGAACCGCAGCAACTAAAGGACGTGTCGCTTTCGCCAGGCATTTGAGAAAGCGCGTGACATGCCGTTCGCCCTGATGGGCCCCTCGCGACTGGGCACTGAAGTCGGCGAGGTCGTTGCCGGCCGTAAAACTGTCACCCTCACTTTGAAGCAGCACGACGCGGATGGCCTGATCTGTCTCGGCCCGTCCCAAAGCGTCGGCAAGCGCGCCATACATATCGTTGGTCAGCGCATTCTTCTTGTCGGCCCTGGCGATTGTGATCGTGAGGATTCCGGCGTCAACTTCCGTCTTGATATGTTCAGTCATCTGGTTTTCCTCGAAACAATATGGCCGATATAAACTCAAACGTACCTTAAGTAAAAATTGCAATGTTTTGGCGTGATACGGCGACCGGATTGCCGTCTGCATTCCAGACAATCATGGATTGGCTCGAATATCCGTCCATAACTTTGTCGGCGGATGAACTTACAAGCCACCAGCCATTCCTGGATTCGGCCTGCTCCGCAAGCAGGTCGATCGACCATGTCATGGTGCTGATGGGCGCATATTGCTTGAACATGACCATCGCCGCAGGTGGCGGCGCATCGGCCAGAGCGATCAAACCCGAGACGGTGTTGGGCGCTGAGCCGCGATGGCGCAACCACAACAGCATGTTCGGGTCAGACGATCCGTCCATCGGATATCCACCGGCCGCAAGCCGGCCATCGAAATGCTGCGCGAAAGTGATGACAGGCTTTTCACCGAAAAAAGACGGGCATTTATCCCAATTCGGTACATCGGGCGCCGCCAGCGTTTCGTGAGTCAGCACGGATCGTCGGGCCGCACCAAAACACAAGGTTGCGCGAGTAGCCAAGCCCGCCTCTCCCCTCAAATCAACGGCAACAAAAGTTGTCGATTTGCCGCGACGCAAGACGGTTGGGCGCGCAGTGAGGTGTCCGGAAGCCGGACCGACGAATGAAAACTGTGCGGATCTCAACGGTGGCAAATCGGAAATGTGACGCAATGCGCTCTCGACACAAATCGCTGCCGCAAGCCCGCCGTAAACGGTGCGGCCCTGTAACCAGTCGTCGGTAACAACGATGCTATGATATTCGCCTTCAGGCTTGAGTTCTTGCAGCAGTGTCGAAAGATCGATCATTCAGATCCAGCCTGTGTGGACAGCCAAAAGCGTCTCAGGGATATAGCTCGCGATCGATACGTCATATTTCAGATATTATATGAGACGCAAGCGTCCGCGCTGTCGACCAGCTTGCAAAACGGCTTTAAATCAGAGCATCCCGAACGGGAATAACGTCCACCCCAACTTCCAGCTCCTGTGCGCCAGAGCCCAGAAATACGCCATAGATCGGCGAGACGTCTGAAAAATCCCGCCCTGTTGCAAGCATGATGTGATCATTTCCGGCATCGATCGCATTGGTGGGATCGATGCCGAACCAGCCCAGCTCCGGCCCGCACCAGACAGATACCCAGGCATGCGACGCATCGGCCCCTTCCAGACGAACAGCATCGGCTGATGAGATCGTTCGGATATAGCCGCTGACATAGGCTGCGGGGATGCCGATCCCACGCAGGCCCGAAATCATGATGTGGGCGAAATCCTGACAGACGCCACGACGCTGCGCGAAAGCCTGATCAAGCGGTGTCGATATCAGCGTCGACTTGGGGCGATAGGCGAATTCTTCGCGGATACGCCGCGCTAGATCGCGCGCTCCGTCGACAACAGGCCTTCCGAACGGAAAACTTGCAGCCGCGTAAGCGGTGACATCCCTGGCAAGCAGAACGCGCGGACTCGGGAAGAGGTAATGAACCGGAGCCGTGAAATCGAGCGAATTTTGTGTGATCGCCTGCTCAGCCACCTTGCGCCAATCCGGGCCGGTCCCCACAGCCGGAACCGCGGACCGCAGGATTTTCACGCGTGCGCTGGCTTCAATTTCGAGATCCACCAATGCCGTGTCGATCAAAGCCACGACGACATCGTTTCCGAAAAAATCGCGTTCAGAGATAAGATGCCGCGGCTTCGGCCGAATCTTCAACGAATGATGCAGGCAGTGCTGCTCCATGCTGTCGCCTGGCGTGAGGCGAAGCGCAAGTTTTGCGGTCGCGACCGGCGATTCATAAGAATATCTCGTCACATGGCGAATATCGTAGATCACGCCAGACCACTCACGCTCTTGGCCTTGAGGGCTCCCGGCCGCTGCAGGAAATAGCGTGACGCAATCGAATTCCCGAACCTCATCAAGGTTTGTTCAAAAGCCAGCACTGAGGATGGCTCAATATCTTCGGCGCATGCGCTGGCAATTTCACCTGCGAACAGGTCGATGAAACGCTTTGGCTCCTCCGGAATACCGTCCCCATCGAGTGTCGGCAACGTATCCATATGCTCGCGGAGCTGCCCGATCTGGAAGCTGACCGAGCGGGGATTGTGAGGATCGAGCAACGCCATATCACGCACCGGCGCCAGCGCGACACCCACCAGATATCTTGATCGATAGGTGATCTGTGAATCGATCAGATCCAATAAGATATCCAGATCGTCGGCGCTCGCCTCGTCACCGGCGAAGGTGCGTACGAAACGGCATGTGTTGATCGCGCGCTCCACGCGTCGGCCGATATCAAGAAACCGCCAGCCCGCAACCCGATTGATATTTTCCTGCGCAAGCCCTGAAATCGCAGCGAGCGTTACCATTGCACGGTCTGTTGTCTCGAATGCTTCCGCTTCGGTCACGAGATCGCCCGGGTTCGAAAGAAGCTGAGCCTCCAGCTTTCCGAGAAGCTTCCAGCTATCGACCGAGAGACGTTCGCGAATGGCCGAAGCTGCGCCATGAGCCATACGCACATTTGAGAGAACCGAACCGTAATTCGTATCGGACACGATGGCGGCGGCAACGATGGTCAGAGAGTTGTCGTCGATATGATCCGAGGGAACTGCGCCCCATGCGACCAACAGTCCGATCAAACGCTGAAGCGGCAATGCCGCGTCGCCCGATGCCAGGTCGACGTCGACGCTTTTTGTACAGAAGCACCTGACAATGCGAAGCACTGTTTCCGCGCGTTCCAGATAACGGCCCATCCAAAACAGGTTATCGGCTGCGCGGCTCGGCAAATTGCCGAGAATCCGGCGAATGTTGACGCTTTCACTGGACGGTAGCAGTGTCTCGACCGGCACCGGCGCTTTCGATAACACCCATACGTCGGCTGACTGCACGCCATCGCCCATGCTGACAGCGCGCGCGTCGGATTTGTCAGAGATCAAGCAAAAACCACCGGGCATGACCTCCCAGCCGTCCGGCGTTGCCGCAGCAAATACACGCAGCACAAACGGACGAGGCACGAGCTTCCCGTTCTGAAGGACTGGCGCGGTCGAAAGCCGCACGATTTCCTGCCCGACGTAATCGAGACCTCGAGCTTCGATTGCTTGCCTGATGTTGTCCGTTGCGTGAACATCGAGATCTGGCACAACCACGTTTTGAAACGCCTCAAATCCCGCGATACGATCATCGAATGCACTGGCAACCGACATTGCGCCAAGATGATCGAGAACCCTCCCCCTTGCTTCCTGCTGGCCGCACCACCACGTCGCAATATTCGGCATCACGAGATCCTGGCCGGTCAAATAACGGGCGATCCGCGGCATGAAGCCGAGAAGCGCCCGCGACTCGATAAAGCCGGCCCCCGGCATGTTTGCGACGACGACGCTGCCACCACGAATGGCCGAAACAAGCTGCGGAACGCCAAGCCGTGACACCCCGTTCAATTCCAGTGGGTCTATAAAGTCGGCATCGACGCGTCGCCAAAGCACGTCGGCGCGCTTGAGCCCGGCAATGGTGCGTATATGAACCTTGCCGTCGTGCACCACGAGATCGTCGCCTTCGACCAGAAGAAAACCGAGGTAGCGCGCCAGATACGATTGCTCGGAATATGTCTGGCTGTAGGGTCCAGGCGTCATCAGGCAAATGCGCGGATCGGAACGTCCCGCACTAGCGGCGAGCCCGCTTCGGAAAGCGCGAAAGAATGGCGCGAGACGCTGCACATTCATGTTGGCGTAAGATGAATGATATGCGCGGGATATTGAAAGCCGATTTTCAAGTGCATAGCCCGCGCCCGATGGGGCCTGCGCACGATCGTTCAAGACCCACCAGCGTCCATCGGGCCCCCGCGCGATGTCGGCCGCATAGAGATGCAACCAGCGGCCTCCCGGTGGGTTGACGCCGACCATCGGCCTCAGGAACTCCTTGCTGCCGGCGACCACCGCGGCAGGCAGAATACCGTCGCTGACGATATGCGCTGGCCCGTAGATGTCAGCGAGCAGCAATTCGAATATCGAGGCGCGTTGAACGATCCCGGCTGAAATCTGCTGCCAATCATCCTCCTCGATTAGAAGCGGAAGACTGCTGACCGGCCAGATGCGCTCTTTCGCTTCATCCCCAACCCGGTATGAAATTCCGAGATCGCGAATATGACGCCGCGCCACAGCAAGCGAGCGGTCCATCGTCTTCTTGGAAAGAAAGCTAAGCAGCGTACGCCAATGCTGCTTGGGCTGACCGTCCGGACCGATAAATTCATCGGGAATACCCGGCAACGGTTTGTAGTCAGCATAAGACGCGGCCCATTCATCTCCGAAGGAAGCGGGCTGCATCTTGTTCCCAGCGGCGGGATTCATCGCAATACCGGTTTGCTCAGCTAACGCGGCGCCTGAGGTCGAGTGTCAAAGGAAATTCACCGGCCAACTCCTCGGCAGGAGAATCGACGGGGCCACCAGTATGGCCATGATCCTGAAACCGCGCCAGACGCCTGGCCTGCGCCTCGTATGAATTTACCGGCAACGCCTCGTAATTGCGGCCACCCGGATGAGCCACATGGTAGACGCAGCCACCGATCGAACGCTGATTCCAGCTGTCGACAACGTCGAACGTCAGCGGTGCGTGCACTGGAATGTTGGGATGCAGGCTGGCGGCCGGCTTCCACGCCTTGAAACGCACTCCCGCGACGGCTTCTTCAGACACGCCGGTTGACGTCATCGGCATCCTGCGACCGTTGCACGTCACCAAATAACGACCGGGGACAAAACCGCTCGCCTTGATCTGCAGACGTTCAACGGATAAATCGACAAAGCGCACGGCTCTGCCGCCGGAATCTTCTTCGCCCAGAACATGCCAGGGCTCCAACGCTTGCCGCAGTTCAAGGCCCACACCCGAATATGTGACACTCCCATAGAGCGGAAAACGAAACTCACGCTGCGCCTCGAACCATTCCGGCTCCAAATGATAGCCGGCGTCATCGAGATCGGCGAGCACATCCAGAAGATCCGCCCAGGCAAAATGCGGCAACATGAAACGATCGTGCAGAGCTGTTCCCCACCTCACAAGCACACCGCTTTGCGGCTTACGCCAAAACCACGCGATCAACGAACGCAACAGCAATTGCTGCGCGAGGCTCATGTGTGCATCAGGCGGCATTTCGAACGAACGAAACTCAACCAAGCCGAGGCGTCCCGTCGGCCCGTCGGGCGAATACAGTTTGTCGATACAGATTTCCGCGCGGTGTGTATTGCCCGTAACGTCGGTCAGAAGGTTGCGAAACAACCGGTCGACAAGCCACGGCGTTATATGTCCGTCATCCGGATGAGGCACCTGCGCCAGTGCGATCTCCAGTTCGTACAGACTATCCTGCCGTGCTTCATCAATCCGTGGTGCTTGGCTCGTGGGCCCGACAAAGAGACCGGAAAACAGATAAGACAACGAAGGATGCCTCTGCCAATAAATCAGCAGGCTGCTCAAGAGGTCAGGCCTGCGCAAGAATGGCGAGTCCGCAGGCGTTGCTCCCCCAAAAACCACGTGATTGCCACCGCCAGTTCCGACGTGACGGCCATCAATCATGTATTTGTTCGTACCCAAGCGGCATTCACGCGCCTCCTCGTAAACACCCGTCGTTATATCCACGGCCTGCCGCCATGTTTCAGCAGGATGAATATTGATCTCGATTACGCCTGGATCGGGTGTCACCTTGATCACGTTGAGGCGCGGATCAATCGGTGGCGGATAACCTTCGACGTGAACCAGGCATCCGGTCTCGCGCACGCTCCGCTCAACCATCGCAACGAGAACAAGATAATCATCGACCCGCTCAATCGGCGGCATGAAGACGCATAAAATTCCATTGCGCGATTCCACCGACAACGCCGTGCGGACCGGTCTTCCCTCGTGAACCGCCGAAGACGCCGACGCGCGGCCTCCCGATTTGACGGACGAAGTCTCGGTCTGAAGCTTCGCCAACTCGTCAGAGGACGGAAGCGGCGGCAACGTCTGCGTGGGATCCTGTGGATTGATATAGGGAAAGTCGGACGGGTTAACCCAAGGGAGCGAGGCAAGCGGCAAACGCAAGCCTATCGGAAAATCGCCAGGTGTTAAAAACAATTGGCCCCGTCGAAACTGCCACCGCTCGCTCTGCCAGCGCCAGTCACGCGACGCCGTCGTACCCCAGCGGTGTACAGGCAGCACATATCCAGCAGGTTTGGAAAGTCCTCGCGCGAATGCCCGCACCATTCGCTCGCGCGTTTCGGCGTCGTCGATCTTGGGATCGGAAACATCGACATTGTCGGGGAGCTCGCTCTCCTTCAACAACCAGTGGACCGGGTCTTCGAACGCAGCCATGACGTAGTCGTCGCTGAGACCGAGATTGACCGCGATACGCCGGATCAGTGTCTCGGCCAAGTCACTCGTTGCCGAGCCGGCGCTTCGCTCCTCGGCTATCAGCGCCGGGTCGTTCCAGATCGGCAATCCATCCTTGCGCCAGTGAATTGCAAACGCCCACCTGGGAAGGCTTTCGCCGGGGTACCATTTTCCGAGGCCGTAATGCATAAAGCCATTTGGTGCGAAACGATCTCGCAATCGGCGTGCCAGACCGTCGGCAAATTGACGTTTGGCCGGCCCGACTGCTGATGTGGTCCACTCCGCGGCTTCGAAATCGTCGATTGAGATGAACGTCGGTTCGCCGCCCATCGTCAGACGAACATCCTGTTTTTTGAGATCCCGGTCGACAACTTCACCCAACGCGTCGAGTTTCGTCCATGCCGTATCGGAAAACGGCCGGGTGACGCGAGGCGACTCGCGAAGCCGCGTCACGTTCATCTCAAAGGTGAATCTGGCATCAGCCGGTTCGACCATTCCCGAGATCGGCGCCGCCGAGCGATAATGCGGGGCGGCGAATAACGGAATGTGGCCCTCACCACAAAGCAATCCCGACGTCGCATCGAAACCGACCCAGCCTGCACCGGGTATATAGACCTCGGCCCAGGCATGCAGATCGCAAAAATCCTGATCGGGACCTTTCGGTCCGTCGACCGGATCAATATCCGCTCTCAGCTGAATCAAATATCCCGATACAAATCGTGCGGCGAGGCCCAGATGGCGGCCAATCTGAACCAGCAGCCATGCAGAGTCGCGACACGAACCCGAACCAAGCGCCAGCGTATCTTCCGCTTCTTGAACACCGGGCTCCATGCGAACAACGTATCCGATATCCCTCTGGAGTTTTGCGTTGAGTTCGACCAGTAGCGTCACCGTTCGGATGTCAACGCTCGGCAAACCGGCCAGCAAGGCTTTCATGCGCGGCCCGGCCTCCTCCGGCGTTCTGTAAGCCGCGAGCTCGCCGATCAAATCCTCCGGATAAGAAAACGGGAAATTCTCGGCAAACAACTCCACGAAAAAGTCGAACGGATTCACCACCGACATGTCGGCGGTAATATCGACCTGAATTGCAAACTCTTCGGACTTCTCCGGAAAGACCAGACGCGCAAACCAGTTGCCGTGCGGATCCTGTTGCCAATTTATGAAGTGGTCCGACGGAGTTGCCTTCAAGGAATAGCTTGGAATTTTAGTGCGGCAATGCGGGGCCGGCCGCAAGCGCACGATTTGCGGACCGAGCGAAATCGGCCGGTCATACTGATAACGGGTGAGATGGTGAAGCGCCACGAGGATGGACAAGAGCTTTGATCCCGCATTGCGAGGAACGAGCTTATTTTCAGAACTCCGGATTCGTGAGAATTCACGAGTCTGGCGACGACAAAATCCGGATCAAAAAGAGAGCGGCAAAGGCGACGCGCCAGAGTTGAGCGCAAATTCGCGCCTGTCAACGCGACATAACTTTTAAATCGAGCTAATCGACTGAAAATGACTTACTTTATGGCACCTTGCTCACAAATCAGACGGTATTTCGGGGGTTGTAACCATCCCACGCGACCGTCCCTTGTGGTTGGCTCGTTGGGTCAAGCCGAGGAACCTGAGGAAGGAAGGCTTGTTGTTATCGATCTGAATTAGCGCCTCCATGCGAGCATGGCACGCGTACACGCCTTCGTGGCACGACGAGGACATCGGCGCAATGAAGCTTTTCAAATGTTCGGTCTGCTCGCAATTGCTGTATTTTGAAAACACACGATGCGAGAAGTGCGGGCATGTCCTCGGTTACGAACCGTTCCAAAATCAACTCCTGCCGCTCGAAGCCGAGGGGCAGTTTTGGCGGCCGGTGCCGCAATCGAATACGACTTACAAATTCTGTTTCAACAGCACCTACGGCGTTTGCAATTGGCTGGTCGACAGCGATTCCTCGGAAAATTTCTGTCTCGCCTGTCGGCATAACGGCATCATCCCGGATCTGTCCCAGCCACAGAACGCCGCCAATTGGCAGAAGATCGAAGCTGCCAAGCACCGGCTATTCTACACTTTGCTGCGTTCCAAACTCTCGATCCAAACACGCGCAGAAGATCCAGAGGGACTGCTTTTCAATTTTCTAGCAGAATCGCAAACTCATCCAAATAAACCCGTCATGACGGGGCATGATAGCGGACTGATAACGCTTGCCATCACTGAGGCTGACGACGTGGAACGCGAGCGAAGGCGTTCGCATATGGGCGAACCATACCGCACCCTGCTCGGACATTTCAGACATGAAGTTGGGCACTATTTCTGGGATCGACTGGTGCGGGACCGCAACGGCCAGGACGCGTTCCGAGACATTTTTGGGGACGAAACGAGGGATTATCAGCAGGCTCTTCAGATTTATTACAACCAGGGCGCGCCGCAGGGATGGCAAAACAGTTTCGTCAGCGCTTATGCGACGTCGCATCCTTGGGAAGATTTTGCGGAAACCTGGGCTCACTATCTGCACATTGTCGACACGATGGAAATGGCATGCGCATTTTCGCTTCATGTCGATCCTCGAATAGACGACACAGGTCAACTCGAGGCAACCATCGATTTCGATCCCTACTCGATTGATAACTTTCAAACCATCGTCGACGGATGGCTGCCGGTGTCCTTCGCAATGAACAACATCAATCGTTGTATGGGACAGCCCGACCTTTATCCATTCATTCTCTCGCCGACGGTGATCGGCAAGCTGTCCTCAATTCATGATCTTGTCCGGGAGAAGGCCTTCCCCGCAACCTACTCGCTCTAAACCGCAGGCTGGTAGTCGCATCCAAAGCCGCCGTAGAAAGATCAAATAAAAGAGCGGTATACTCACGAGAAAATATCGATACGATCGTGCCGAGACGCTCGCATCAATCGTAATAACCAGGGCCTCACGTGGAAATGCACCAGGAATTATTGCAGGCTACGGCCTGCGACCTCGTCGACCGCTTGCGCAGGGAAGAGATATCCCCTCACGACCTGCTGGACGCCCTTGAGGCACGGATTGAAAAAGTCGATGGCCGCGTGAATGCGCTGCCAACGCTTTGCTTCGATCGCGCGCGCCGCCATGCCGATGCGATTGCCCGGAAGCCAGTTGCCGATCGCGGCCTCCTCGCCGGCCTGCCCGTTCCGATCAAGGATTTGACCGAGGTTCAAGGCGTGTTGACCACGCAGGGATCGCCGATCTTTCGCAACCATATTCCTGCGCATTCCGACCTCCTGGTCGAGCATCTGGAGGCCAACGGCGCGCTGATTTACGCAAAATCCAATACGCCCGAATTCGGCGCAGGCGCTAACACATTCAACGAGGTCTTCGGCGCGACGCGCAATCCATGGGACCTTTCGAAATCAGCGGCAGGCTCCTCCGGTGGCGCAGCGGCAGCACTCGCCAGCGGCATGGCATGGGTCGCGCACGGCTCGGATATGGGAGGCTCGCTGCGAAATCCGGCAAGTTTCTGCGGCGTGGTCGGGTTGAGGCCAAGTCTGGGACGCGTCGCGCATACGCCGATCGCGAAAATCGACCGAACGCTCGGTGTGCAAGGACCGATGGCGCGCAACGTCGAGGACGTCGCGCTGCTGCTCGATGCGATGTCCGGAGAACACGCGGCCGATCCTCTTTCGCTGCCGCAACTGCCAGCGAGTTTCCTCAGTGCGGCACGATCGGGCAAGCGCCCAAAAAAGATTGCCTATTCTGCAGATCTTGGGATCACCCCCGTCGATCCGGAAGTTGCCCGTATCACGCGCGCTGCCGCGCAGAAATTCGCCGACGTGGGTGTGATCGTGGAAGAAGCCCACCCCGATTTGCGCGAAGCGCACGAGTGTTTTCAAACCCTGCGCGCCTTCGACTTTGCCATCAGCAAAGCCGCACTGTTACGAGAGCATCGAGGCCTGCTTAAGCCGGAGGTGATCTGGAATATCGAAAAAGGCCTCCAGCTCAGCGTCGAGCAAATCGAAAGGGCTGAGGCGCAACGGGTCGAAATGACCGCCCGCACATTATCGTTCTTCGAAACCTACGACCTTCTGCTGGCGCCCGCGACGATCGTTCCGGCCTTCCCGGTCGAAGACCGTTATCTCGCGGAATGCGCTGGGCATAAATTCGAAAACTACGTCGAATGGTTGGCGATCGTATACGCCATTACGCTCGTTTGCTGCCCGGCTCTGTCGATGCCATGCGGGTTCACGAACGCGGGCCTGCCCGTCGGATTACAGGTCATCGCTGCGCCCCGCGCGGAAGGCCCCCTGCTTTCCGCAGCGAAAATACTCGAAGATATTCTGGGATTGCGCGGCAGCACCCCGATCGATCCAAAATCCTCTTAACGCACCACCCCGCGCCTCATTAGCGAAGCCAAGTTAGAAAAAGCCCAAACTCGCCACGCACAAGTCGAGTTTGAAATCATCAGACTCGACAAAAGAGTTTCGCAAAATCGCGGTGCGGTCGCCGCCTGGATTACTCAGACTTTTCGATATTCCAGAACACCGGCGTGGCCGGACCGTCCAGCACACCGGTCAATTCCTTGCGCCAGGCGCTCGGTGCAAGGTATTGCCCGAGCGGGACATATGTCACTTGCTCGTACGTTCTTTCCTGAATTTCGGTCGCAATCTTCTTTTGCTCGTCCGGAGATTCCGAACGCACAAACGCGTCACGCAATTGCTCCATTTTGGCGTCTTCGGGCCATCCGAACCAGCCGCCGTTCTTGCCCTTGCCATTTAACGTGACGTGGGCGACCGGATTCAGAACGTCGGGGCCGGCCCAGTTGGTGAAAAACATGTTCCAACCGCCCTCCTTGGGCGACTTCTGGCTGGCCCGCCGCGTCACCACCGTCTGCCAATCCGTTGCCTGGACTTCGACTTTGAAACCCGCGTCGCGCAAGAGTTGCGCGGCGACGATCGGTTGCGCTTTCAACGTCACCACATCGGTCGGCGCCATGACCACGACCGGTGTGCCGTCATAGCCGGAATCCGCAAGCAGCTTCTTGGCTTCCTCCATGCCGCTCTTGTTCACGAGGGATTCTGATCCGACATCCGTTGCGAAGGGCGTTCCGCAGCCGAAGATCGCGCCGCAGATCTTGTAATATTGAGAATTGCCGACCAAAGCGTCGAGCACGTCTTTCTGGTTCATCGCCATGAAGGCTGCGCGGCGAACCTTGATGTTGTCGAACGGCGGATAAAGAAAATTCATCCGGCCCAATGTCTGAAACCCGAGGTCGCTGAGAGTATGAACCTTGATATCCTTGTTGGCCTGCAACATCGGCAAGGTGTCGAAACTGGGATTTTCCATGAAATCGATATCGCCGGACTGCAGAGCGTTCATCGCAGTCTGGGCATCGGCCATCGTGACCCATTCGACCCGGTCAACTTTCACAACTTTGCCGCCAGAGGTCCAGTTCGGCGGCTCGGAGCGCGGAACGTAGTCCGTATTTTTTTCGTACACCGCTTTCACGCCAGGCTGGAATTCCGCCTGCACGAATTTGAAAGGACCGGATCCAATCTGTTCGGGGATCGGTTTATCCGGCGGCGTTTCCGCGATGCGCTTCGGCATCATGAATGGGACAACCGACGACGGCTTTCCGATCGATTCCAGCACCAGGCCATAGGGCTCTTTGAGCTTAAGCGTGATGGTTTTTTCGTCGGTCGCCTCGAGACTCGCCGTGAATTCCATCAGCTTCTGTCCCATGCCGTCACGCGCGCCCCACCTCTTCAACGAGGCGACGCAATCCTCGGCTGTCACGGGCTTTCCGTCGTGCCATTTCAACCCGTCGCGCAGGGTAAAAGTGTATGTCAGGCGATCGTCGGAAACTTTCCAATCCGCCATTTGCGGCTGGACTTTAAAATTGGAATCCATCGCCAACAGCGTGTCGTAGACCATGTAGCCGTGGTCGCGGGAGATATACGCGGTCGTAATGATGGGATCGGTCACACGCAGATCCGAATGCATGACAGCGGTGATCGTCTTGGCTTGCGAAAACGCGGGCCAGGCGAGCGCCGCAGATACGATCGCCCCCTGCAAAGCAACTCTCGCAAACGCCGAAAGAACTTTTCGATCTGAAACAAAGGACATCCGCTTCTCCTGAATTAAACTTTCATTCGGCTAATGCTTGTGCACGACGGCGACTATTTAGGCAGGCAGCTTCGCACTAAGATACTGAGCGCTATGATGATTTGAGAGTTGCATCAAGACCGCGGATCGTCAATCGGGATTCCGCACCGTGCGTACCGTTCCCATAACGGGGCTGCACGCAAACGCGCTCGGGGTGACGCAAAACATCAAAGGTTCCGATTGTACAGGCTTGGCAGATCGATATTCTGAAGACGTGTTCGAAAGCGGTGTCCCTGTGTCGCAAAGAGAAGGATGTTTGTGTGATTGATCCGGCAAATCTTCCGTTCGATGCCGAAGCGATGCTGCAAGGCCTGCGGCCGTGGGTCGAATGTGAAAGTCCCACATGGGACGCCACCGCGGTCAACCGCATGCTCGACCTCGCGGCCCGCGACCTGTCGGTCGCCGGCGCCCGCATCGAACATATCTCCGGCCGCAACGGATTCGGAGGCTGCGTGCGGGCGCGGTTTTCCCATCCGAGGCAAAACGAGCCGGGCATTCTCATCGCCGGTCACCTCGATACGGTTCATCCCGTCGGGACCCTCGCGAAGCTGCCTTGGCGGCGGGACGGCAGCAAATGCTACGGACCCGGCATCTTCGACATGAAGGGCGGCAACTACCTCGCGCTTGAGGCTATCCGGCAACTCCGGCGTGCATCCATTGCCACCCCACTCCCGGTCACGATCTTGCTGACCCCCGATGAGGAAGTCGGCACCCCAGCACGCGCGATCTCATCGAAGCAGAAGCCGCACGCAATAAATATGTTCTGGTGCCGGAGCCGGCGCGTGGGGAAACGGGGGTTGTCAGCGGCCGTTACGCCATCGCCCGCTTCAATCTGGAAGCCAGGGGGAAACCCAGTCATGCGGGCGCGACGCTCTCCGCCGGCCGCTCTGCGATCCGCGAAATGGCGCGTCAAATCATCGCCATCGAGGCTATGACCACCGACGACTGCACATTTAGCGTCGGGGTCGTCCATGGTGGCCAATGGGTCAACTGCGTGTCCTCGAGCTGCACTGGCGAAGCGCTCAGCATGGCGAAACGCCAGGATGATCTGGATCGCGGCGTCGCGCGGATGCTTGCGCTGGCTGGAACGACAGACGATGTCGTCTTTCAGGTAACGCGCGGGGTGACACGTCCGGTGTGGGAGCCGAACGAAAAAACCCTGGCTCTGTTTGAAAAGGCCCGCGCCGTTGCAAAACGCCTCGGTGTCGATCTCACACATGGCAGTGCCGGCGGCGGCTCCGACGGAAATTTCACCGGCGCGATGGGAGTAGCCACGCTCGACGGCTTGGGCGTTCGGGGGGCCGGTGCCCACACGCTCGAAGAACATATCGAGGTCGCAAGCCTTGCCGAACGTGGACGGCTGATGGCTGGATTATTGACCGTCCTGGACTAACGCAAATAGATCGATCTTGCGTTTACGACCACCATCGAAAGCAAAGGATCAAAATTCTCTGAAAATCCCGACACCTTTGTCTTGATGAAAGAATTGTACTGGCACACTATTTGCTGGCTATTCCCCGACTGCAAGAAAGCGCACGGTCGCAAATGTCTATAAAATGACGGCAGGCAAGATGACATGTATGCGTCGGTCTCGCACCAAGATCCGGTTCGTCATGCGTTGCCGGACATAGGACAGCGTTGATGCTCGCTTATCTTGTTCGGCGCGTTCTGGCTTCTATCCCTGTCATGGGTGTCGTCGCGCTGTTCGTATTCCTGCTTTTGCGTCTGACGCCGGGCGATCCCACAGCCATCATCGCGGGGGACATGGCCACGCCCGAACAACTGGAGCGGATTCGCACATCCCTCGGTCTCAATGAGCCGTTGTTGACGCAATTCATCTCGTGGATCGGCAAAATTCTTCGCGGAGATTTCGGTGTTTCGCTGATTTCCAATGTTCCGGTCTTGAGCATGATCGGCCAGCGCCTTGAACCAACCGTGAGCATCGCGCTGAGCACCATTGTTGTGGCCATTGTCGTGGCCGTTCCGCTCGGGGTTATCGCAGCATGGAAGCACGGAACCTGGATCGATCGATTTGTCATGGGACTGTCGGTCGTGGGATTTTCCGTGCCCGTCTTCGTGGTGGGCTATCTGCTGGTGCAGGTGTTCGCAATTGATCTGCATTGGCTGCCGGTGCAAGGTTTTCGCAGCATCACGAAAGGGTTCACGCCGTTTTTAGAACGCGCGCTGCTACCGACACTTGCCTTGTCGTTCATCTATATCGCGCTCATCGCGCGAATGACTCGGGCATCCATGCTCGACGTTCTTGGCGAAGATTACGTCCGGACGGCCCGCGCCAAAGGCGTGGCTGAACCTCGGGTTCTGCTCAAACATGCGCTGCGCAACGCGGCCGTGCCGGTCATCACCGTGATCGGGACCGGCTTCGGGTTGCTGATTTCCGGTGTGGTGGTGACCGAAAGTGTGTTCAACCTGCCGGGTATCGGGCGGCTGACCGTAGATGCTGTGCTGGCGCGGGATTATCCTGTGATCCAGGGCGTCATTCTTCTGACCAGCGGCTTGTATGTCGCGATCAACCTTTTGATCGATGTCACCTACACCCTCCTCGACCCGAGAATCCGATACTGATGGCCGTGGAACCTTACACAGATTCGGTTGCACCGCTGCGAATGCCGGACCGGTCCAGGTTGGCATTTCTTGCCACCAATCCGATTGTCGCTATCGCAACCGCGTGTCTGACGCTTGTGGTCGCCTCCTCAATCCTCGCGCCCTGGCTTTCGCCTCACGACCCGCTTCAATTGGCCCCAGCGTTGCGGCTCAAACCACCCAGCGCAGAATTCCCGCTCGGTACAGACGCCTACGGCCGGGATCTGCTTTCGCGCGTCCTATATGGCGGAAGGATTTCTCTTTTGATCGGTATCGGCGCTTCTGTGATCAGCATCACAGTTGGCCTGCTGATCGGACTGGTGTCGGGATTTTTTAAATGGGTCGACGCGATCGTCATGCGGATTATGGACGGGCTGATGGCGATCCCGGGTATATTGCTCGCGATCGCGGTGATCTCCCTCTCCGGCGCAAGTCTGAAGACAGTCCTCGTTGCTATCGTGATTCCGGAAATTCCACGCGTTGTACGACTGGTTCGTTCCGTGGTGCTGTCCGTGCGCGAAGAACCTTACGTGGAAGCCGCCACCGCGATCGGATCGAGCCTGCCGAAAATTCTTTGGCGGCATTTAATGCCGAACACGATCGCGCCGCTGATCGTTCAAGGCACCTATATCTGCGCGTCCGCGATCCTGACTGAAGCGATTTTGTCGTTCCTGGGCGCCGGCATCAGCCCCGAGACGCCGACATGGGGCAACATCATGGCCGAAGGCCGCACAGTTTTTCAGATCAACCCGTCTTTGATCTTCTGGCCTGGACTTCTTCTCTCAATTGCAATCCTTTCTATCAATCTGATCGGCGATGCGACCCGCGACGCTCTCGATCCGCGCATGAAGCAGCGGGAAACCGGTCAATGAGCATGCAAGACAAATCCACTGTTCTCGATATCAACAACCTGACGGTCGATCTTCAGACGCGGGAAAAAACAGAAAAAATCATCGATGGTATCTCCCTGCACGTCAGCGCCGGCGAGACACTATGCATTGTCGGCGAAAGCGGTTCTGGAAAATCGGTAACTTCGCTGGCCGTGATGGGCCTGTTGCCCAAAAAGACACTCACCGCGTCCGGTGGCAGTATTTTGCTGGCCGGAGAGGAAATCCGAACCGCCAGCCAACACCGCCTCCGGCAACTGCGTGCCGCCACCATGGCGATGATCTTTCAGGAACCGATGACGGCGCTCAATCCCGTGGTGCCTGTCGGAAAGCAAATCGATGAGGTTCTGAAAACCCATACCGCGCTTGACGCTCGCACACGACAGACGCGTATCCTTGCCATGATGGAGCATGTCCGGCTTCCGGATGTCGAACGGATTTTTTCATCCTATCCGCATCGTCTTTCCGGAGGTCAGCGCCAACGGATCATGATTGCAATGGCGTTGATCCTCAAGCCGAAGCTTTTGATCGCGGACGAGCCGACCACCGCCCTCGACGTCACGACACAAAAGCAGATTTTGACACTGATACGCGAACTGCAAAAAGACCAAGGCACGGCCGTTCTGTTCATTACTCACGACATGGGCGTGGTTGCTGAAATCGCCGACCGGGTTGTCGTCATGCGACGCGGAAGCGTCGTCGAACAGGGGCCCTTGGATGCAATACTGCGCGCACCGACACAAGACTATACGCGAAAATTGCTCTCCGCGGTTCCCAGTCTCGTGCCTAGGCCCGCACGCGAAGAATCCAAAGAACCTATTGCTCTGGACACAAGCGCGCTGACCAAAATCTATCGGGAGCGTTCCTGGTTTGGGACCGCGCGAGAAGTCATCGCAGCGGAGAACGTAACCCTGACGCTTCGAAAAGGCCGCACCCTTGGAATTGTCGGAGAAAGCGGATCCGGGAAATCAACGGTCGCGCGGTGCATCGTGCGCTTGATCGATCCGACCTCCGGCGGCATCCGGCTTGCCGGGCGCGAAATTTCATTCCTGTCGCGCCGTTTGCTGCAGCCGCATCGCAAACGTATTCAGATGATTTTCCAGGATCCCTATCGGTCGTTGAATCCACGGCTGACCGTAGGTGAAACGATCGCCGAGGGCCCCGTCAACTACGGCATGCCTCACAAGGACGCGCTGGCCCGGGCGCGCGAGCTGCTCAAGCTTGTCGATTTACCCACTGACGCAGTATCGCGGTATCCGCATCAATTTTCCGGCGGCCAGCGGCAGCGCATTGCCATTGCGCGCGCGCTCGCAATGGACCCGGACGTGCTGGTCGCCGACGAGGCGGTCTCGGCGCTGGACGTCTCCGTTCAGGCGCAGGTGCTCAAGCTGCTCGACGACATTCAGAGCCGGCTCGGCATCGCGCTTCTGTTTATCACCCACGATCTGCGCGTCGCAGCGCAGATTTGCGACGACGTCATCGTCATGCAACGTGGCAGGGTCGTCGAAGAAGGGCCGGCTGGCGCTATTCTCACACATCCCCAACAGGCCTACACGAAACAGCTGCTTGCAGCTGCACCCGGACGCGACTGGGATTTCGCAAATTTCAGGCCGGTTGCGCGCCTGGCACCAATCATGAGCGTGTGAATCGAATGCTTATCTTGCTCACCCACGATATTTTTTCTCGCCTACGCCCCCCAACCAAACGATCACTGGAGCGCGTTCGTTTGGTTTAACCGAACCGCACGCTAATTTCTTTATTTGACGCGTTTTCTTCACGCGAACCGGTGCCCACTTCGCTCGAAAACGCTCTAGAACGCAGGAAAAATCGAATGCCGGCCTACCGGATCGCTATCGGCGGATTCTTGCATGAGACGAACACCTTTGCCCCGACCAAGGCGGAGTATGAAGGATTTATTCATGGCGGCGGCTGGCCGCCGATGCGAGAAGGCCCGGCAATTTTAAAGGACATCCGGAATATCAACGTTGGAATGTCCGGGTTTATCGATCGCGCGGAATCCGAAGACTGGGAGTTGGTGCCGACGGTCTGGTGTGCGGCCAGTCCATCCGCGCACGTCCGCAAGAACGCTTTTGAGCGGATCGCCAGCAGAATTGTCGACGGCATCGCCGCCGCTGGCAAGCTGGATGGCATTTATCTCGACCTTCACGGCGCGATGGTGGCGGAGCACGTCGACGACGGCGAAGGCGAATTGCTTGCGCGCGTGCGCAACGTTGTCGGACCAGACCTGCCGTTGGTCGTCAGCCTCGATCTGCACGCCAATATCACGCCGGCTATGGTGCAGCACGCGGACGCGCTGATTGCTTATCGAACCTATCCGCATATCGACATGGCGAACACAGGACGAGCCGCGGCTCGTCATTTGGCCCGATTGGTCGGTTCTCGAACGCGCTTCGCAAAAGCGTTCCGTCAGTTGCCCTTCCTGATTCCGATCAGCTGGCAATGCACCAACGACGAACCCTGCAAGAGCATTTACACAACACTTGCTGAACTTGAGAACGATGCCGTCCCGACGCTGTCGTTTGCTCCCGGATTTCCAGCAGCCGATTTCCCCGACTGCGGTCCCGCCGTCGTCGCCTATGGACAAACTCAAGCGGACGCGGATGCCGCGATCGAAAAGCTCAGCAAGCTGATAACCGGCCAGGAGGCGGCATTCGACGGGCGCATCTTCGAACCTGACGAAGGGGTCGTGCACGCCATGGCTCTCGCAAAAACAGCCTCCAGACCGATTGTTATTGCGGACACGCAAGACAATCCAGGGGCGGGCGGGGATTCCGACACCACCGGCATGCTGCGGGCGCTGTTACGGAATGGTGCGGAAAAGGCAGCAATCGGCGTTATCGTCGACCCCGAATCCGCGGAGGCTGCGCATGCCGCTGGCGAAGGACGCAGCGTGACACTCGCGCTGGGCGGCAAATCCGGCATTCCCGGTGACGAACCGCTTACAGAGACCTTTGTGGTCGAGAAACTTTCCGACGGGCGGTTCGTCGCACCCGGCCCTTACTTTGGTGGAAGCGAGATGAATCTCGGCCTATCCGCCTGCTTACGGATCGGCGGCGTTCGTGTCGTCGTTGGATCCAGAAAGGCGCAGCTCGCCGATCAAGCGATGTATCGTTTCGTCGGCATCGAACCGACGGAGCAATCTATCCTTGTCAATAAAAGCTCTGTACATTTCCGCGCCGACTTCGAACCTATCGCGGCAGCGATGATCATATGTGCTGCGCCGGGCGCCATGCCGGCGGATACGGCCGCGCTGCCCTGGAGACGGCTTCGGCGCGGTATACGCATTAAGCCGAATGGACCAGCCTTCTTAAAAACGGAAGAACCATAATAACAACCATACCAGAATCCGATCGGACAACGCATCATGCCCAACATTGAACGCATCGACAGCTTCGCCTCCGAACTGACCACCATCCGCCGCGATTTTCACGCGCATCCGGAAATCGGGTTCGAGGAGCATCGGACGTCGGGCATTGTCGCCGAGAAATTGCAAAACTGGGGCATCGAGGTTCACCGTGGCATCGGCGGCACCGGTGTTGTCGGCCTTTTGAAAGGGAAGAATGACAGCGGCCGCCGCATCGGTTTGCGGGCCGATATGGATGCCCTGCCGATGGAAGAAAAGACCAACCTTCCCTGGCGATCGACAATCCCGGACCGTTTTCATGGCTGCGGGCACGATGGCCACACGACGATTTTGCTGGGAGCCGCGCGCTATCTGGCCGAAACCCGCAACTTCGATGGGACCGCCATTTTCATCTTCCAGCCTGCTGAAGAAGGACTCGGCGGCGCCCGCGCGATGATCGCCGACAAGCTGTTCCAGCGTTTTCCATGTGACGAAATTTACGGCTTGCACAACGCGCCCGACCTGGGGCCGCGCGAGGTCACGGTTTTTCCAGGGCCGAGCATGGCAGGCGCCGATTTCTTCGACATCACCATTACCGGTTACGGCAGTCACGGCGCGATGCCGGATCGCTCGAAGGATCCGGTCGTGGTTGCGATGGCTTTGGGCCAAGCATTGCAAACCATCGTCAGCCGAAACGTGGATCCGCTCAAATCCGCTGTGTTGTCGATTACGCAAATCCATGCGGGATCGGCGTACAACGTGATCCCCGGCGAAGCCAAACTGGCGGGAACGGTCCGTGCCTTCTCCAATGAGGTGCGCACGTTGGTGCGGGAACGCATGCGCGCGATTGCGGCGGGGATTGCGACTGCTTTTCAGGTCGAAATCAACGTCGACATTCGTGACATCTTTTCCGTACTGATCAATCACGAGGAACATTGCGATGCCGTCGCGAGCGTCGCCCGCGAAGTCGTTGGTAAAGCGAACGTATCGACGACGCCGAGCCCCAAGATGGGCAGCGAAGATTTCGCCGATATGCTTCTCGCGGTTCCTGGCGCTTATTTCTGGCTGGGCCACGAAGGGTCAGTGCCGGTTCATAACCCGGGGTTTATTCTCGACGATGCAATACTGCCCGTGGGAGCTAGTCTGTTCTCCCGTATCATCGAGACCAGACTGCCGGCAAATTCCTAAAGCGTTTTCAAGCGAAGCATGCCGCCGGACCAGGTCCGGTGGCGGGGTCCGTTCGCGTTGAAAACCGCGTCAAAACAACCCGATAGAGCGCGAAGCTTATTCAACCCCGAATGAAAGCGCGTTAGGGTTAGGGCGCGGGCCTTTCACGTCTTTGCCGTAGCATAGGTGACTCGAAGTTCACGCTTGAGCAGCTTCCCAGCCGTGTTGCGTGGCAAATTCTGAACAAAGATAAATTGCTTCGGGACTTTAAAAGGCGCGAGATGTTCGCGCGCGTGAGCAACCAGCGCGCTTTCATCTGCCTGATGTCCCGATCGCAGGACCACGATTGCCGTGACGGCTTCGATCCACTTCGGATCGGGAAGTCCGATCACCGCAACCTCTGAAACAGCGGGGTGCTTGAACAGCACCTCCTCCACCTCCCTGCCCGCGACCACGACGCCACCGGTTTTGATGATATCCTTGACGCGGTCGACGACGAAGAGATACCCGGCCTCATCCATGACGCCGACATCGCCCGAGTGAAACCACCCGCCTTCGAAAGCCTCCTTGGTCTCTTCCGGTTTGTCCCAGTATCCAATCAGCAACTGAGGCGAACGATGGATGATTTCGCCTTGCGTGCCTGCCGGAACATCGCGCATGTCGGTGTCGACGATGCGCGTTTCCACGTTGATAATCGGGCGGCCCGCAGACGCAGGCCGCTCATCGTGCTCCTCAGGTCTCAGCACGGTGGCAAGCGGACCGATTTCGCTTTGACCGTAACAATTGAAGGCCCGGACGCCCGGCAGCCGCTGCCGCAATTCTTCCAACACGGGCACCGGCATGATCGAAGCCCCGTAATAGACGTTGCGCAGCGTCGACAAATTGCGTCGCTCGAAATCTGGATGTCGGAGCAGGCTTATCCAGACCGTAGGCGGCGCGAAGAAGGACGTGACGCCGCGTTCCTCTATGAGCTTGAGGACCTGCTCGGGTGCAGGTGCTTCGATCAGATGGGTGGTTGCTCCCACCAGAAGTTGCGGCAACGAGAAACAATGCATCTGCGCGGAATGATAAAGCGGCAAAGCCGCGAGAGCGACGTCATTCCCGCTAAATTCAAGCTCGATGATACAACTTGCATATTCGGCGATAAAGGCGCGATGAGTTATCATCGCCCCCTTGGGAGCGGCCGTGGTTCCGGATGTATAGAGCAGTTGGGCAAGATCGTCTTCGGAGACGTCAGCATCGTCCAACCCGGGATGTGAATGATCCGAAGCAACCGCCAACACATTGAATTCGTCAGGGGCCGAGGATGTCAAACCGCCGTAAAACTCCACTTTCACCTCGGAGCGGATCGCTGACACAGTCGCCGAAAGATCGGCATCATAGGCGAGCGCCCGCGCGCCCGACTGCTCGACGATATATTTGAGCTCGCCGGCAGTCAGCGCGTAGTTAATCGGCACGTGCACGAGCCCACTGCGCGTGCACGCCAGCCAAAGGATCAGATAAGCATCCGAATTCCGGGCATAGGCCGCGACGCGGTCGCCCTTCTTGAGCCCGGTGCTTATCAGCCGATGGGCCACCCGCCCTGAGGCAGCCTCGAGGTCGTTGAAGGTCCATTCCCGGCATGCAAACGTCAAAGCAATGCGATCGCGAAATTTGGCCGCCGCGCGGCGTGTGGCATCGGCAATGGAATTGCGACGCAATATGCGCGAACCCTGGGCATCGTTCATTGCCGCCTCCCATGCAGTTTTTTTTCAGCCGGGAGAGACTATAGCGTTTTCGAGCGAAGTGGATACCGGTTCGCATTAAGAAAACGGGTCAAAACAAAACGATAGAGCGCGGCGTTCAACCCAGAACGAAAGCGCTCCAACTTGAATTTCATGAAAATGGATACGGTTTTACGACAAAACCATCATCGCCGGTGGGGAGAGGTATGAATTGATCATGCCCTCGGGCCTTCACCCGAGGGCATTTCGTCTGCCGAAATCTCATATGCCCGCGTAGCGGAATGAACGGAAGCGAAGCAGCAATCGTGCCTCGCCTCCTCCATCATCACGTCGGCTTCAATTCAAATGCAGCGATATCCTGCGTCCGTTGCGATTTGGACGTCGCGCGGTGATCCGTCGCAATCGCCACGTATACCGCCGGCAGAACGAACAGCGTGAACAATGTGCCGATCGACATGCCGGATACGACAACAAGCCCGATGGAGAAGCGGCTCGCGGCCCCTGCGCCGTGGGCAACGAGCAATGGAAGCAGACCTGCCACCATTGCGGCAGTCGTCATCAGAATCGGTCTAAGGCGCACACGAGCGGCCATTTCGATGGCGGACCTGCGGTCAAGCCCTTCATTGAGCTGGAGTTCGTTGGCGAACTCGACCATCAGAATTCCGTGCTTGCTGATCAACCCCACCAGCGTCAAAAGCCCGACTTGGGTATAAATGTTGATCGTGGCCACGCCGAAGAAGAGAGGAATGAGCGCACCGCTGATCGCCATCGGAACGCTGATCATGATGACCAAGGGATCGCGAAGGCTCTCGAACTGCGCCGCCAGCACCAGGAAGATGATGATTAGCGCAAATCCAAAGGTCACCGCGAGTTGGTTTCCTTCCTGCACGTACTGACGCGAGTCAGCCAGATAATCATGGCTATAACCAGCCGGGAGGTTCTTTGCCTGGCTTTCCAGGAACTCCACCGCCTTACCGATCGTCACGCCGGGCATTGGGACGGCCTGGAATGTCGACGAATTGAGCTGGTTGAAATGAGTGAGCGCATTTGGGTCGGTCGCGGTCTCGATCGAGACCAGCGTCGATAGCGGCACCTGCTGACCGTTCGGCGCTGAAACGAAATAATTGCCGAGCATCTCCGGCGACAAGCGCAAACCGCGTGGGACTTGCGGAATCACCTGATAGGAGCGGCCTTCCAGATTGAAGCGGTTGATATAGTTACCGCCCAGCAGCACGGCGAGAGAGTTTCCGATTTGCTGCATGGTGATGCCGAGCTCGTTGGCCTTTGCCCGCTCGATTTTAACCCGAACTACCGGTTGGTTGAAATCAAGATCGCTGTCGACCACGATAAAGAGACCACTTTTTCGAGCAGCACCCTTTAGCTTCTGCATCTCCTCATAGACCGACTGAAAGCCGTTTGTGGTGTTGATCACCATCTGCACGGGCAAGCCGCCGGGGCCACCTGGAAGCGGCGGCAAATTGAAGGCGAAAGCGTTCACGCCTTCGATTTTGCTCAGCTCACCTTGAACTTGCTGCTTCATGGCCGTCGAAGAGCGCTTGCGCTCATCCCACGGCTTGAGAATCATGCCGGCAATGCCCTGGTTGGGTCCGGTCACGCCATTGAGAACAAAGCGAAGATCTGTTTCCGGAAATTTGGCAAAAGCCTTGTCCAGTTTGTCGCCGTAATAGTCGGCGTAGTCGATGTTCGCGTATTTCGGCGCCTTGGTGACGGCAAACAGAATTCCCTGATCTTCCTCAGGCGCCAATTCCTTCGACGTATTGAAATACATAAAGGCCACGAGACCGAGAATAGTTGCGGCGAATAACGCGGTAATCGGCCTGTAATCCAGCGAACGATCGAGTTGACGGCCATACCAGCGCGTGACCGAGCGAAAAACCCGATCCACAAGCTGCGCAAACCGGCCCTGCTCCGAATGCTTCAGGAGCACTGAACACATCATAGGCGACAAGGTCAGCGCAACGACGCCGGATACGATAACCGATCCGGCCAGCGTAAAGGCGAACTCGCGAAACAGTGCGCCGGTCAATCCGCCGAGGAAGCCAATCGGTGCATAGACCGCTGCAAGCGTAATCGTCATGGAAATAACAGGACCGACAATTTCGCGCGCGCCCTGCAGCGAAGCCTGAACCGGTGATTTCCCTTCCTCTAGATGGCGATGAATGTTTTCCACCACGACGATGGCGTCATCAACGACAAGGCCGATAGCAAGCACCATCGCAAGCAATGTCAGCAGGTTTAGGCTGAAACCCAAACCCAGCATCAGCATGCAGACACCGACCAGCGAAAGCGGAATCGTCACGACCGGTATTAAAACCGAGCGGAATGACGCCAGGAACAGAAAGATGACGACGACAACGATACCAACGGCTTCAATTAGTGTCTTCTCGACCTCATCGATCGACGACTGAATGAATTTCGTCGAATTGTAAGCCACCGTCATTTTCAACGAGGGCGGCAGGTTGCGCTGAATTTCCGGAAACAGCGCACGCGCGCCTTTGACGATATTGAGAGGATTACCTTGCGGTGTCGCCTGTATACCGATGAAAATGGCATGCTGGCCGTCCAGAGCAACGCTGACATCCGTGCTCTGCGCAGCTAGTTCGACATTCGCGATATCTTCCATACGGACAAGAGCACCGTCCTTGGACTTTACAGTCATCCGCTTGAATTGATCGAGACTGGTCAGATCGGTGTTCGTGGACACGTTGCTGACCGTAAAATAGCCCTTCGATTGTCCCGCCGCCGCCTGAAAATTATTCGCCTGAATTGCCACGGCCACGTCGCTGGCCGATACGCCACGGCCTGCCATACGCGCCGGATCGAGCCAGATGCGCATCGCAAATGTTTGACCGCCGAGAAGATCCGCCGATGCGACGCCATCGACCGTGGACAAGATCGGCTGCACCACGCGTGTCAGATAATCGGATATCGCCGAGCCGCCGAGTTCCTCACTTGAGAATCCGAGGTACATGACGGCCGTTGTCTGCCCCGTCGACTTAAGAATGATCGGGTCGTTGGCTTCTTTGGGAATGAGATACTTGACCGAATTGACCTTCGACAAAACCTCCGTCAACGCCTGATTGGGATCAACGTTGAGCTTCACATAGACCGAAACCGTGCTCGTTCCCTGCACGGAGGACGAGGTAATGTAGTCGACGCCTTCGGCGGAAGCGACCGCCTGTTCGATCGGCGTCGTGATGAAGCCTTGCATCAAATTCGGTGACGCGCCGGGATATACGGTTGTTATCGTGATAACGGTGTTCGACAGCTTGGGATACTGGCGAATGGGAAGATGCAACGCGGCATTGAAACCGATCAGCAGGATCAGCAGACTGACGACGAGCGACAGAATGGGCCGCTTGATGAAGATATCCGTAAAAACCATTTTCCTGCTCCTGCCTCGTGCGACTCGCGCCAGCGTCCCAACTTGCTTTCAGTAGGACGCCAAACCCAAACCCGCGCGTGTGGCGGTTCAACTATTCCCGGAGAAGCCGCGATCGGCGAACTTCAAGCCCGAGGTAGCCGTTTAGTTGCCAGTCTGCTTTGTTTCCGACGTTCGGCCTCGCATAGAGATCGAACGCCGTGGCACCCGATTGATCAGTATCGCGGCGGCTTCGCCGGAATGGGCGGCGGAGGATCGCTTGAAATCGTCACCGCGGCGCCCGGTTGAAGTTTGAGCTGGCCGACCGCGACGACACGGTCTCCCGGCTTCAATCCCGAGAGAATGACCGTCCGCCCTTCAACCCGCGGCCCCGTTCGAACGAAGGTGCGCTCGGCTGTCAGCTTGACTTCGCCTTTATCGTCCTTGGACTCTTTAATGACGAAAACGGAGTCTCCATAAAGCGTGTAATCGACGGCAGTTTCCGACACTGTGACTACAGCTGCTTCGGGCGGCAGAACCACCGTCGTGCTCGCGAACATACCGGGCTTCAGGCTATGGTCGGCGTTGTCGATCGTTGCCTGAATTTTGACATTGCGGGTATCGGCGCTGATCTGCGGCTCGATCGTCGTGATCGTTCCCTCAAAGAGGCGGCCAGGATAGGCATCGACGTTGACTTTGACCGCTTGGCCGACGGCAAGGATAGCACGATCCTTTTCGGCGGCCGTAAAATTCAGAAACACTTTCGATAGGTCTGTCAGAGATACAATCTGGCCGCCGGCGCCGAGATATTGACCGACTTCAGCCTTACGCACGCCAAGATCGCCGCTGAACGGCGCCTTCACCTGCTTTTGCGAAATGACGGCCTCGACTTTTGCGATAGCTGCATTGGCCTGATCGAAAGAAGCCTGATTTTGGTCGACCGTCGACTGAGGGCCGAACTGGCGCGCCGCAAGGGACTTCGACCGGTCTAAGGCCAATTGGGCCGCAGTCGCCTGCGCTTTGAAACTCGCCAGATCGGCCTTTTCAGGCTCGTCGAACAACTGAACCAGCGGGTCTCCCGCCTTCACCGATGTCCCCGCTTCGAACATGATTTTGGTGATACGGCCCGCGACGTCGGTCGTGACGTCGACCTGATGCACCGCAGCAAGATCACCGATGCCCGTCAACAGATGGGGAATGACTTCGGATTTTGCTTCCACCACGGACACAGGAGGCGCCGGCGGTTTCATGTTTGCGAAGAATTGCGCAATCATGTGATTGCGAAATGCGTTGAAGCCCCACAGCACAACGACAAGAGCCAACAGAATACTACCGACGATGATAAACCATCGGCGTGTGCGAACGGGCCGAGCACGCGGCTTTTCGGCGATGGATTTGGCTGCGATGTTAGCCTCTGTAGAAATCGTCATGTCATGCACTCGCTGAAAGCAATTGTGGCGTGTTCGGTCGAATGGAAAGCGCGCGATCGAGATAGGTCGTGAAGGCACGCTCATTAACGCCCAATCCGCGAAGAACAAACTCGCATATTTGGCGCTTCAGGCTCTCTGTGTCGCCATACGGCAGCGATTGGATGGTCGGGGTTCTCGCTAACGCAACCATGTGAATCATCTGGTGAGCAAACCAGAACAGGTTCATTGGTGCGCCCGCCGTTTGCGACGCGTCGCCGACCTGGATCGCCTTTTCAAGCGAGTTGAGGAAGATCGGGCCGACGATATCGCCGATTTTTCGATACAGCAGTCTTGCAAACTCACCGTCCTCAAGATGACTGGAGATCAGCAGCTTCATGCGCTGAAAATCTTCCCCATCGGGGCGTTCAACGGCCTGCAGAAAATGGGCGACCATGTCGCGCACGAGAAACACAAGCGCTTCGGTCGATGGCTCGAGTGCCTGTAACCTTTGAAGCTCGGGATCGGCCTGGCAAGCTTCGTCTAGAATTTCGGCATACAGCGCCAATTTCGTCGGAAAGTGTTTGAACAGCAGCCCCTCGGAAATCCCCGCCGCCGTCGCGACACTCTTGGTCGTCGTCGCAGCAAAGCCGTGTCGCGCAAAACAGGCCTGCGCCGCAGCAAGAATTGTTTCGCGACGCGCTTCGCTTGAAAGTCTGATCGGAGGCATCGAATGAGTAAGCACTCACTTAATAGAGTGTCAAGACGGTTTTTGCAGCTGCGAAATCAAAATGATGCGAGGCGGAATAGCGCCATTTGAGTTCCCTTCGGGTCTAGTTCCACTGAACGCTTTGTATATTCCGCGCTGCGCGACAACGCGCTTCTCGAATCCCGCTTTTGCTCGCAAAGATGCGACCGGGGTTCAACCAACCCGTCATTGAAACGTGAGGGGAAGGAAGCAGCGGTCATGGTGGTACGTGCAGGACGTGAATTTCTTGCTATCCCCGGCCCGACCACCATGCCCGACGAGGTGTTGCGTGCCATGCATCGTCCCGCCGTCGATATTTATGCAGGCGAATTGATTGCGCTGACAGACGCCCTGCACGCGGACCTCAGCAGAATGTTTCGAACGAAGGGGCGATCGTACATGTACATCGCCAATGGTCACGGCGCCTGGGAAGCGGCCCTCACAAACGTGCTGTCACGGGGCGACAAAATCCTGGTACTCGAAAGCGGACGTTTCGCGATCGGATGGGGAGACGCGGCTGCGAAGCTCGGCGTTGAAGTCGAAATTCTCAAGGGAGAATGGAATCGTGCGGTAAGGCCCGCCGAGGTCGAGGCTCGTCTGAGACAGGACAAGGAGCGACAGATCAAAGCGGTGCTCACCGTGCAGATCGATACGGCATCGAGCGTCGCCAACGATATTCCTGCTATCGGCGAAGCGATCAGAGCAGCCGGCCACGACGCGCTTTTCATGGTAGATGCCGTGGCGTCACTTGGTTGCGTTCCCTTCGAGATGGACGGCTGGAATGTCGATGTCGCCATGTCCGCGTCTCAGAAAGGCCTGATGACTCCACCAGGTCTGGGGTTTGTTGCCGCCAGCGAGCGGGCGCGCGAGGCTCACCGCAAGGCAGATTTGCGAACGCCCTACTGGGATTGGACCGCACGCGAAGGTCCCGAGCACTATCAAAAATATGCAGGAACGCCGCCCGTGCACCTGATGTATGCGCTTCGGCAGGCACTCGATATGCTTATCGCCGAAGGCACCGAACAGACGTTGATTCGTCATCGTCTGCTTGCACAATCCGTGCGCAAGGCGGTCGAGGTCTGGGCTCAAGAAGGCTCACTTGCCTTCAACATTCTGGCTCCATCCGAACGCGCCGATACCGTGACGGCAGTACTAGTCAAGGGAGACCGACGCGCCGCCGATCTCAAGGATTATTGCCGCGATAAATGTGGCGTGGTGCTCGGCAGCGGCATCGGCGCCCTCGCCGATCGAGCTTTCCGGATCGCCCATATGGGTCATATCAATGCTCCCATGATCCTCGGCACCCTCGGCGTGATCGAAGTCGGCCTGAATGCGCTGCGGATTCCCCACGGCGAAGGTGGCGTGCTTGCAGCGGCTAAATGGCTGGGCGAGAATGTCCCGGCGTAACCCGCAATGATAAGAGCGGCCTCAAGCCTCCAAAAACAGAACGATGGAAACCACATGGCCTATGAATTCGTGGATGTGAAACGCAAAGGCCGCGTGACGATCGTCACGCTCAACCGGCCCGAAGTGATGAACGCACTTCACAGCGCGGCACATTTTGAATTGCATGACGTGTTCGACGGTTTCGCTGCCGATCCTGAACAATGGGTCGCAATCGTGACGGGCGCGGGCGACAGGGCCTTCTCCGCCGGCAACGATCTGAAATGGCAGGCTGCGGGCGGCAAACGCGGTTGGAACACCAGCGGCTTCGCGGGCCTGACGGCCCGCTTCGATTGCGACAAGCCCATCATCGCGGCGGTCAATGGCTTCGCCATGGGAGGCGGCTTCGAAACAGCACTCGCCTGCGACCTCATCATCGCATCGGAAAACGCGGTGTTCGCATTACCCGAACCCCGCGTCGGTTTGGCTGCGCTCGCGGGCGGGCTTCATCGTTTGCCGCGCCAGATCGGGCTGAAGCGCGCCATGGGCATGATTTTGACCGGGCGGCACGTGAGCGCGCGCGAAGGACTGGAGCTTGGTTTTGTCAACGAGGTGGTCGCGAAGGGTGACGCCCTCTCGGCAGCTGAACGATGGGCAGAGACAATCTGCCAAAACAGCCCCATGTCGATCCGCGCCTCCAAGCAAACCGTGACCAAAGGGCTGAATGCCTCGCTCGAGCAGGCCATTGCCGAGCAGAAAGATTATCCGGCCGTGCAAGCCATGATTGGTTCCGCCGATTATGTGGAAGGCCCAAAAGCATTCGCCGAAAAACGCCTACCCCAATGGCAGGGAAAATAACCAGACACCCGCGTCCGTGATATCGCTGACGCAGGTGTCTGAATTGTCTGCAAGTTTACAGACGAATTTACCGGCCCGTGAATTTGGCCGGGCGTTTTTCCAGAAAAGCCGCCACGCCTTCTTTGAAATCTTCGGCAGCGCCCGCCTTCTGCTGGAATTGCCGTTCCAGATCGATCTGCTTTTCGAAGGAGTTTTCGGAGCTGTCCCAATAAAGCGTGCGGATCAGAGACAACGCAACGGTCGGACCGTTCGCCAGATCGCGCGCAAGTTTCAGCGCTTCGTCCATGAGAACCGCGTCATCGTGCACCCGATTGATCAGCCCCCAGGACAGCGCGGTTTCAGCCGGCAGTTTTTCTCCTAACAACGACAGCTCGATGGCCCGTGCCTTGCCGATCAATCGCGGCAACAGCCATGTGGAACCGCAGTCCGGAACCAATCCAATTCGCCGGAAGGCCTGAAGAAAATAAGCCGACCGCGCAGCCAGAATGATGTCTCCCATCAGGGCAAAACTCATCCCCGCCCCCGCCGCCGGGCCGTTCACGGCGGTGACCAGCGGACAATGCAGATTCCTCAACCGGCGCAGGAACGGATGGAATGCAGTCTCGAGCGTCGCGCCGGCATTCCGGCGCACCGGATTCTGCTGCGTGTTGCGCCCCTGCAGATTTGCCCCGGTGCAAAACGCCCGCCCCGCTCCCGTCAGGACAATGCATCTGACATCGGCGCGCCGGTCATCGATCGCGTCAAGCGCATCGGTCAATCCCTGCAGCATATCGACCGACACTGCGTTCATCACCTCCTGGTGATCGAGACGAACGATGGCGATCGGCGCATCTATTTCCAGGTCGACGTGTTTGAACTGCATATTTTCCTCACTTTTGCATTCGCTTGAAGCGTGCGTTTCTTGACCCCAACGGGTCACCGATAGTCCGTATGCTAAAGCCTCTTGTCCATAGCTATTCGGGAACTCTGATGTCTTCCGGCAAGAGATTTCAGTGACGTTTTTCGCAGACGGCCGCCCGCGTATCGTCTAACCTCAGAAGACGCTTTTGTACCAGGGAACATGAGGACGCGATGGCAAACACAAAAACAGCCGTGATGATCACCGGGGCGGCGGGAAATCTTGGTCGCGCCGTTGCCGCCTCCTTCGCCACGGCCGGCGCGCGTCTCATTTTGGTCGATACCCGCCTCACAAGTTTACAGGCGGCATTCCCTAACGCCTCGCCGGATTGGCGGCTGGTCGACGTCGATCTCAGCGATCAAAAAATGACGGACACACGTTTAGGTGCGGCCATTTCCGAGGTCGGGTCCATCGATGTGCTGTGCGCCATAGCCGGCGCATTTCGCATGGGGGAACCTGTCCATGAAACCTCGGTCGAGACCTGGACCGCGATGATCGACATCAATGTCCGGACGCTTTTGAATACGATAAGACCGGTCGTTCCGCGCATGATTGCCGCAAAGCAAGGCCGGATCATTACAATCGGCGCGCTTGCCGCTCAGCGCGGTGTTGCCGGAATGGGCGCTTATTGCTCAGCCAAAAGCGCGGTCATGCGTCTGACGGAATCGATGGCGGCCGAACTCGGCAGCCAAGGCATTAATGTCAATTGCGTTCTGCCGAGCGTCCTCGATACGCCGCAAAATCGCGCTGCGATGCCGAATGCCGACCCCGCGACGTGGGTCAGCACGAACGATCTTGCTGCGGTGATCCGCTTTCTCGCATCGGACGAGGCGGCCGCAATCAATGGCGCCTTGATCCCGGTCACGGGCCATGCCTAGAGACTTTAGCCGATTGACGCCGCGGCAATCCACAGCAGCCGATGGCTGGCTTGCATGAAGTGAACCTCTACAAGGCGCCAAGTCCATGCTATGCAGCGCTCCATGAACGCACTGGCCAAAACCGCTATCAAACACTCAACGTGCCCGCATGATTGTCCATCGGCCTGCGCGCTGGATATAGAAGTGATCGACGGGGCTACCATCGGGCGGGTACGCGGCTCGAAGCATCAGACGTATACGGCGGGCGTGGTTTGCGCAAAGGTCGCGCGCTATGCGGAACGAATTCACCATCCCGAAAGACTTCTTTACCCCATGCGCCGCACCGGGCCGAAGGGATCCGGACAATTCTCTCGCATTACATGGGATGACGCGCTCGATGAAATAGCCCGGCGTTTCAACGAAGCCGAACGAACATTCGGTGCGGAGTTGGTCTGGCCGTACTACTATGCGGGAACCATGGGACTGGTGATGCGTGACGGCATCAATCGTCTCGCGAACGTCAAAAAGTATTCGCGTTTCTACAGCACCATCTGCTCGAATGTCGCATGGACAGGGTTCGCTGCCGGCACCGGCAAGGTCGCGGGCGTCGATCCGCGCGAGATGGCGGTCTCGGACCTGATCGTGATCTGGGGCACCAACCCGGTCTCGACGCAGGTCAACGTGATGACCCACGCCACGCGCGCGCGCAAGGAACGCGGTGCGCGTATCGCGGCGATCGACATCTACGACAACGACACAATGAAGCAGGCAGATATCAAAATACTGCTGCGGCCCGGCACCGATGGCGCGTTTGCCTGCGGCGTCATGCATGTTCTTTTCCGCGATGGATTCGCGGACCGGGCCTATCTGCAGCAATACACCGATTGCCCGGCCGAACTTGAGACGCATCTCGCCGCGCGTACTCCGGAATGGGCATCTGATATTTGCGGCGTCCCCGTCGAAGATATCGAAGCGTTTGCCCGCATCGTCGGAGAGACAAAGCGAACCTTCTTCCGACTCGGTTATGGTTTTACGCGCAGCCGTAACGGCGCCGCGCAAATGCACGCCGCGCTCTGTATCCCTGCCGTAACGGGCGCTTGGCAATACGAAGGCGGCGGCGCCTTCTTCAACAATGGCGCGATCTGGAAATTCGATATGTCGCTGATCGAGGCGTGCGATCACATCGACCCAAAGACAAGAAGGCTCGATCAGTCCAAGATCGGCCGCATCCTCACCGGGGACGCCGATGCCCTGATGAACGGCCCTCCCGTCAAGGCGACACTGATCCAGAATACCAATCCGATGAGTGTTGCGCCGGAACAGGCGTTGGTCCGGCGGGGGTTCGCGCGCGAAGACCTGTTCGTCGCGGTCCACGAGCAGTTCATGACGGAAACGGCTCTCATGGCCGATATCGTCTTGCCGGCGACGATGTTCATGGAGCACGACGATCTCTATTACGGCAGCGGGCAGCAGCATATCTCAGTCGGCGCGAAGCTCATTGATCCACCGGGCGAATGCCGCTCGAACCATGACGTCCTCCAGCACCTCGCACCCCTCGTTAGCGCAAAGCACCGCGCTTTCGATATGACGCCTCGCGCGATCATTGACGAGACGCTCAAGATGAGCGGCCATGGCGACATCGATACACTGCAATCCGAATTCTGGCGCGATCTGCAGCCCGATTTCCGGGCCTCGCATTATCTCGACGGCTTCGCCCACGCCGATGGCAAGTTTCACTTCAAGGCAGACTGGCCACATGTGCCAGTGTCCAGAAATATGCTGATGGGCTCATGGAACGAAATGCCCTCGCTGCCCGATCACTGGGCGGTTATCGAAGCGGCGGACGAAAGGCATCCGTTCCGGCTAGCGACCAGCCCCGCGCGCAGCTTTCTCAACAGCACATTCAACGAGACCCCGTCATCGCGCGCCCGCGAGGGGCAACCAAACGTGATGATGCATCCCGCCGACGCCGACCGTCTCGGCATTTCCGATGGGGACATGGTGACGCTCGGCAACGAGCGCGGTGAAACCATCCTGGCCGTGAAAGTCTTCGAAGGGCTCCGCGAAGGAGTCCTGATCGCAGAATCAATTCATCCCAACCACGCCCATCGCGACGGGCGCGGGATCAACATGTTGACGGGAGCCGAAGCGATCGCGCCTTTTGGCGGCGCCGCTTTTCACGACAACAAGGTCTGGGTCAAAAAGGCACCTCCCGATGTGACGCACCGCGCAGGTAGCGCGAAGGCACCATAATTACGATTCCTTGAACCCGTATTCCGGCACATTGCCGCTCGCACCGTAATATTTGTAGGGCAGGAATTTCCCGGACATCGTGATCTTGACGCGATCCCCTTTTGGGTTTGGCAGCCGTTCCATAACCATGTCAAAATCGATCGCGGACATGATGCCGTCACCATACTCCTCCTCGATCAATGCTTTCCATGCCGGGCCATTGATCATGACGAGCTCGTAGAAGCGATAAATCAAGGGATCTGTCGGCGGCATCGGCGTCCCGCGCATCGGCGTCTCGTTGAGCATGGCGATCTCGGATTTCGAAAGCCCGAACAATTCACCGGCATTTTCGGCTTGCGGCTTTGTCAATTTCATCTGACCGAGTATCGCTCCAACGACCAAGACTTCAGAGTAGCCGCCAATCTTTTCGCAAATATGTTTCCAGCTCCAGCCATTCTCCCGCTTGATATCGAGGAGTCTTTCGGTGAGATCAGAACGCTTCATGGCTTTCTCCTGTGAATTTATTTCTGTGCGCAAGCGATCGATTCCGATTATTCAGCCCCGCAGTCACACACGGGATTGCAAGATCAGAATATCGTCATGACCGAGATCGCAAAAATTTGACACCGATTGCCTGCCGTGAGCAAGCTTAGATCGGGGCCACGACGCGCGTGAAAAAAATACCCACAGATTGTTCGGCAAATGGTTTTAGTGCCTCAGCGTTATGCATGAAGGCCAATCATTAGACGCCGATTTGCAAAACCGTGTTGCTGTCTGCCTATTTTAGATGCTCAAGAGAAATTATCACAACAGATCAGCTCGCCCGGTTTCAGGGACCGACGCGGCAAGACACGCAAACCTCCCGCCGGCAACGCCGCCTGCCGCATCACTTCGACCGCGCCCTGCAGCAGCGCCAAAGAGGGATCGGAGTGACTTGTTTCAATCGCTCCGTCGAGCCATTCCGGAAGCTCACGCTCGCGCGACAGCGCGCAGTGCCAAAGACCAGAATCATACGTCAGCCGCCGCAGCTTCCACGATGGAAGCTCATGATCGATCAGCGCCAATACGGCATCGGTCCATGCTTCAGCCTTGGCTAAGCGAGCGATCCGTTCGGACCTCCCCATAGGCTCGGACAAACAAGTCCGATCGCAACCAGCTTCGATAACGGCGTGGAAAAGGCCGGGCGTCAGAGCTTTGCTTACGCGAATTTCGTCCACGAGACCGGAAAGAAAGGCTGCGCGATCAGCATGAGGCTCCATTAAGTGAGCAGAAATTTGAGCAGACATGGCAATCCCTTCCATGAAGGTCGCATATCCACGACCCTCACCAAGATTGATCGTCAAGCCGTTTGAAAACGAGAGGGAATGCAGCGCAAAGATATAGTAATTCCATAAGTACCTACGGCACATCCGACAGCGTCGCGCGAGCGCCTACGCTGCGCCCTTGGGAATTCCGCTAATCTTTATGAAATTCCTATAACGTCACGATGGCGGCCACCTCGAAAACCTATTCGACGAGTGCCATTCAATCAGTGCGAAAAAAACTGCGGATTCCGCGCGTCTTTACGCGTGGTCGCACTTGGCTATGTCATGCCGCAAGGAGCGCCCCATGTTCGATCTTTTGATGCTGATGCTTGGTCTTGGCTTTTTCATCCTGTCGGTGGGCTACGCATATGCATGCGAACGGCTTTGAGGAGAAACACAATGGTTTTTGATTATGCGCTCGCGGGCATGGTTTCAGCTGGACTGCTGTTTTACCTCACCTACGCCCTGCTGCGGCCCGAGCGATTTTAGATCTGCCCTTTAAAAATGCACACGCCGGTTTCCGGTAAACAACGTTCGCCATTAACGACGTCTTTCAAAGGCTTACGAGCATGACTACCATCGGATGGATTCAGATTTTACTATTTTGCGTCGTCATCGTTGCGCTCGTGAAGCCGCTCGGTGCGTATATGACGCACGTATTCAACGGCGATCGGACGTTTCTTTCACCTATCCTGCGCCCGGTTGAATCCGGACTGTACTGGATCAGCGGCGTCGACGAGAAGAAAGAGCAGCACTGGCTTACCTATACCGTCGCCATGCTTTTATTCCATGTGGGTGGATTTCTCCTTCTCTACGGTGCAATGCGATTACAGGCCGCGTTACCGTTCAACCCAGCTGAACAATCTGCTGTGGCTGAAGACCTGTCGTTCAATACTGCGATCAGTTTTATCACCAATACCAATTGGCAAAACTACGGTGGTGAGAGCACGCTGTCCTATTTCGTGCAGATGTTCGGCCTGACCCACCAGAACTTCCTTTCCGCAGCGACAGGCATTGCGTTGGCAGTGGCGCTTATTCGCGGATTCTCGCGATCATCCATCCGAACCATTGGGAATTTCTGGGTCGATGTGACGCGCTGCACGTTGTACGTGCTGCTTCCGATATGCATCGTTTACACCCTGTTCCTGGTTTGGCAGGGCATCCCCCAGACACTGGGCGCCTATGTCGACGCGACGACCCTGGAAGGGGCCAAGCAGACAATCGCTGTGGGGCCGGTTGCATCGCAAGTCGCCATCAAGATGCTCGGCACAAATGGCGGCGGCTTTTTCAATGCCAACGCCGCACATCCGTTTGAAAATCCGACAGCGCTGTCGAATTACGTGCAGATGATTTCGATTTTTACGCTTGGCGCGGCCCTCACCAACGTTTTCGGCCGCATGGTGGGTAACGAGCGCCAGGGATGGGCCATTCTTGCCGTTATGGGCGTTCTGTTCATCGCCGGCGTCGCCATCACCTATTGGGCGGAAGCCGGCGGCACGACAAGCCTCAATACGCTCGGCCTGACCGGCGGCAATATGGAAGGCAAGGAAGTTCGTTTCGGCATCGTGGCTTCCTCTCTTTTCGCCGTCATAACCACCGCCGCGTCTTGCGGTGCGGTCAACGCCATGCACGACTCCTTCACCGCACTGGGCGGCATGATCCCTCTCATCAATATGCAGTTGGGTGAGATCATCGTCGGCGGTGTCGGCGCGGGGCTTTACGGCATGCTGTTGTTCGTGGTGCTCGCGATTTTCGTCGCGGGACTGATGGTCGGGCGCACGCCGGAATATGTCGGCAAGAAGATCGAGGCCCGTGAGGTCAAGATGGCGATGCTCGCCATTCTGGTCCTGCCGCTGATGTATCTGGGTTGGACAGCCGTCGCGGTGGTCTTTCCGCCGGCGGTCGCATCAATGGCGAATGCCGGCCCCCATGGCTTCAGCGAAGTACTCTATGCCTTTACGTCGGCGACCGGCAATAACGGCTCCGCGTTTGGCGGCCTCACAGGCAATACGCTGTTCTACAATCTCACGCTTGCCAGTTCCATGTTCGTCGGCCGCTTCTTCATGATCATTCCGGCGATGGCGCTCGCCGGATCGCTGGCGGCGAAAAAATTGCATCCCGCCTCCGCAGGCACATTTCCCACGACCGGCGGCTTGTTCGTAGGACTGGTGGTCGGCGTGATTTTGATCATCGGCGGCCTGACATTCCTCCCCGCACTTGCGCTGGGTCCAGTCGTCGAACATCTCGCGATGACCGCAAACACCCTGTTCTGACCGATCCTATTTGGAGTTACGTCGATGGAAACGTTGAAATTGCAGAAGCGGGCATCGGTATCGACCATGCTGGACGCCAAGATCGTGCTTCCGGCTATTCGCTCCGCCTTCGTGAAGCTCGATCCGCGGTTGATGGTCAAGAACCCGGTCATGTTTGTCGTCGAGGTCGTCGCGGCGCTTACGACTGTCATCTTTCTGCGTCAAGTCGTTATCGGCGGCGCGGAATTGATGTTCGCATTTCAGATCATCCTATGGCTCTGGTTCACGGTGCTGTTTGCCAACTTCGCCGAAGCGGTCGCCGAAGGCCGGGGCAAAGCTCAAGCGGAATTGCTGCGAAAAACACGCACCGAAAGTCAGGCCAAGTTGCTCGAAGGCACCGGCAAGGCCTACCGCATGGTACCGGGCACAAGCTTGCAGGTGGGCGATGTTGTCCTGGTCGAAACCGGCGACAATATTCCATCCGATGGCGAAATCATCGAGGGGATCGCCTCTGTCAACGAAGCGGCGATCACCGGTGAATTGGCCCCGGTCATCCGTGAATTGGGCGGCGATCGCTCGGCGGTCACGGGCGGGACGCAGGTACTGTCGGATTGGATCAAGGTGCGCATTACGGCGGCCCAAGGTTCCACATTCATCGACCGGATGATCAAGCTTGTCGAGGGCGCGGAGCGGCAGAAAACGCCGAACGAAATCGCGCTCAATATTCTTTTGGCGGGTCTAACGATCATCTTCGTGTTCGCGACCGTCACCATTCCGAGCTACGCGGCGTATGCAGGCGGTGAAGTCTCCATCGTCGTACTGGTGGCTCTGTTCGTGACGTTGATCCCGACGACGATCGGCGCGCTTTTGTCCGCGATCGGCATCGCGGGCATGGATCGCCTGGTGCGCTTCAATGTCCTGGCCATGTCGGGACGCGCCGTGGAGGCCGCGGGCGACGTTGACACGCTCCTGCTCGACAAAACCGGAACGATCACGCTCGGCAACCGGCAGGCGACCGCCTTCCGCCCGGTCCGTGGCGTCACCGAACAGGAACTGGCAGACGCGGCCCAGCTGGCCTCACTGGCGGACGAAACCCCGGAAGGACGTTCCATCGTCGTGCTCGCCAAGGAACAATATGGCATCCGTGGCCGCGACATGGCCGAGCTCGGCGCGACCTTCATCCCCTTCGCAGCACAAACCCGCATGAGCGGCGTCGACGCTGGTGACGTCACAGTTCGCAAGGGCGCGGTCGACGCCATCCTGAACTATGTTACTGGAGGAACAGGCCGCTCCATCGCCGCAGGAAATGTGGTGCGGGCAGTCCCCGCGACAGAAACAGAAGCTGCGCGGGAAACTCAGATCATCGCCGATGAAATTGCCAAATCCGGCGGCACGCCTCTCGCTGTCGCACGCAACGGCAGGCTGCTCGGCGTTATCCATCTCAAAGACATCGTAAAAGGCGGCATTCGGGAGCGCTTTGCCGAACTTCGCCAGATGGGCATTCGCACTGTCATGATCACGGGCGACAATCCGATGACCGCAGCTGCGATCGCTGCGGAAGCCGGCGTCGATGATTTTCTGGCCCAGGCCACGCCAGAAGACAAACTGAAACTCATCCGGGACGAACAGGCAAAGGGCAAACTGGTCGCCATGTGCGGTGACGGCACAAACGACGCGCCTGCCCTCGCCCAAGCCGATGTCGGCGTTGCGATGAATACCGGCACACAGGCTGCCCGCGAGGCGGGAAACATGGTGGACCTGGATTCCAACCCGACCAAGTTGATCGAGGTCGTCGAAATCGGCAAACAACTGTTGATGACACGTGGTGCGCTGACCACGTTTTCCATCGCCAACGACGTCGCCAAATACTTCGCCATTATCCCCGCGATGTTTCTGGCATTCTATCCGCAACTCGGCGTTCTCAACGTCATGCATCTGGCCAGCCCGCAGAGCGCCATCCTGTCTGCGATCATTTTCAACGCCCTTATTATCATCGCGTTGATCCCATTAGCTCTGAGGGGTGTCGCCTATAAACCGATCGGGGCTGGCGCCCTTCTCAAACGCAATCTGCTGATTTACGGGCTCGGCGGCATCATTATCCCGTTCATCGGCATCAAGGCCATCGACGTCGTCGTCGCGGCCCTGCATCTCGCCTGAGGAGAAAAGTCATGTTGAAAGAAATTCGTCCGGCCATCGGCTTGCTCGTCGCCCTCGCGCTCATAACCGGTCTGGCCTACCCGCTGGCCATGACAGGTATTGCGGGCGTCATATTTCCAAAACAGGCGCAAGGCACCCTGATCGAGAAAGATGGCAAGGTCATTGGCTCGTCCCTGATCGGACAGGAGTTCAAAGACGACAAATATTTCCACGGCCGTCCCTCGGCCACGTCGGCTCCCGATCCGGCGGATTCGACCAAAACCGTTTCAGCTCCTTACAACGCGGCAAACTCTGGCGGCTCCAATCTCGGGCCGACCAGCAAGGCCCTGAACGACCGGGTCAAAGATGACCTCGAAAAACTGAAATCGGAGAATCCGCAAGCAGCCGTCCCTGTCGATCTCGTGACAACGTCCGGCAGTGGCCTCGATCCGCATATCTCGCCGGAGGCTGCCTTCTTCCAGATCCCTCGTATTGCGAAAGCACGCAAAATGCCGGAAGATGCTATTCGTAAGCTTGTGACCGAGCGGGTTGAAGAGCGTCTCGCAGGCCTGTTGGGCGAGCCGCGCGTGAATGTACTGGCGCTCAACCTGGCGCTGGACCGTGCTACGGCTAACTAGTTGACCTGCTCGCGAGGCGTGGACCAGAATGCCTGATGGCAATTACCGCCCGCGAATTTGAACAAAGACCGTCACCGGATGCTTTGCTTGAGGCCGCCCGACGCGAGGATAATCGCACCGGGCGGCTCAAGATTTTTTTGGGGGCGGCCCCCGGCGTCGGCAAGACGTATGCGATGCTGCAAAGCGCCCAAGCCAAACAAAAGGCCGGCACCGACGTCGTAGTCGGCGTTGTCGAAACCCATGGACGGCTGGAAACGCAGGCGCTTGTCGAGGGTCTTGAGGTCATTCCACGACAAAAGCTCGAGTACCGGGGCCAAACAATCGACGAGATGGATCTCGATGCTCTCATTGCGCGCCGGCCGCAGCTCGCGATCGTCGATGAACTGGCGCACACCAACGCGCCGGGCAGCCGCCATCCCAAACGTTATCTGGACGTTGAAGAACTGCTCAATAACGGAATCGACGTCTATACGGCAGTCAACATTCAACACATCGAAAGCCTGAATGATGTGGTCGCTCAGATAACCCGGGTGCGGGTACGAGAGACCGTGCCTGACTTCGTTTTCGACCTGGCGGATGCAATCGAGCTTGTCGATCTCACGCCGGACGATCTCATTCAGCGCCTGAAGGAAGGTAAAGTCTACGTCCCGAAGCAGGCCGAGCGCGCACTCGATCATTACTTTTCTTCGGGAAACCTGACTGCATTGCGCGAACTTGCACTGCGCAGAACAGCCGAGCGTGTCGACGAACAACTGCTCAACCACATGCAGGCGCATGCGATCTCAGGACCCTGGGCCGCAGGCGAGCAAATCCTTGTCTGCCTGAGCGAAGATCCCCGAGCTGCAGGACTTATTCGTTATACCAAACGGCTTGCCGACCGCCTCCACGCGCCGTGGACGGCTCTCTGCATCGAGACGAGGCACAGTTTGCAGTTGACGCAGACTGAACGCGACCGTCTTGCCGACACGCTCCGTCTCGCCGAAACCCTGGGCGGCGAGGCTCTGACGATCCCGGCTGCGGGCCGGCGCATCGCTGACGACGTGCTCAGCTTCGCTCGTTCAAACAACGTCACGCAAATTGTCGTCGGAAAATCAAACCGCTCATGGTGGTTTGAGCTTGTTCGAGGCTCGGTCGTCCACGAGCTGGTACGCAACGCTGGCAATATCAGTGTCCATGTCATCGCCGGCGACAAGGTCGATGCGGAGATCGCTTCGGCAGCAAAAGGCGTTCGAACCGCTGATCAACCCCAACCGTTCAATACGCTACCCTTCCTGATGGCGTCGGTATTCGTCGCGATCGCCCTTGGCATCAGTATCGTGATCCGCCCGTACTTCGGAATCGAGAATGTCGATCTTGTTTTCCTGACAGGTGTCGTCGCCACCGCGGTTCGCTTCGGACTGCTGCCTTCATTGTTCGCGAGCGTCGTTGCATCCCTATGCTATAATTATTTCTTTCTCCCGCCGATCTACACCTTCACGATCGCCGATCCGACGAACATCGCTGCTTTTTTCTTCTTCATGCTGATCGCGCTTCTGGTGTCCAACGTGGCCGCGCGCGTCCGCAGCCAGGCTGTTGCCGCGACGGATCGGGCGCGCACGACCGAATACCTCTATTCATTCAGCAGAAAACTTGCAGGAACGGCAACGCTGGACGATGTTCTCTGGGCGACGGCTTATCAAACCGCGCTGATGCTCAAGGTCCGTGTTGTTTTGCTGTTACCTGACGATGGCTTGCTCGCGGTTAAGACGGGCTATCCTCCTGAGGACGAACTTGACCAGGCCGACCTTGCAGCGGCGAATTGGGCCTGGACCCATGACCGGCCGGCAGGTCGTGGATCGGACACCCTTCCCGGCGCAAAGCGATTGTTTCTTCCGATCCGGACAGGACGCGCTTCAATCGGCGTGGTCGGCATCGACGATGATCGATCGGGCCCTCTTCTCACACCGGACCAACGGCGCTTGCTGGATGCGCTCATGGATCAGGCGGCCCTCGCGATCGAACGCGTACACCTGGTCGAAGACGTGGATCGTGTTAAACGCACAGTCGAAACCGACCGTTTGAGGTCCGCATTGCTGACCTCGATTTCCCACGATCTCAAAACCCCTCTTTCATCTGTGCTCGGCTCCGCAAGCGCCCTGCGGGATTTCCCGACAAAACTGTCTGATCTTGAGAAAGCTGATCTGCTCAAAACGATTATCGACGAATCCGAGCGGCTCAACAGATTTATTGCAAATCTGCTGGATATGACAAAACTTGAGTCCGGTGCTGTCGCGCCGAATTGCGCGCTTCACGATCTGAGCGATATTATCGGGAGCGCCCTTCGCCGCGCCGCCAAAATTCTCCTGCGGCATCACGTCGAGCTCAACGTGCAGCCCGACTTGCCGATGCTGCAACTCGATGCGGTCTTGTTTGAGCAGGTCTTGTTTAATCTGTTGGATAACGCCGCCAAATATTCACCCGAAGGCAGCACTATTCATATTCGAAGCTGGCGCGAGAGCAATACCGTGTGCCTGGAGGTCGTTGACGAAGGCGAAGGTATTCCCCCGGATGACCTCTCAAATATCTTCGACAAGTTCTACCGCGCTCAAAAAGGCGATCATGTCCGCGCCGGAACCGGGCTCGGGCTGGCCATTTCCCGCGGGTTCGTTGAGGCCATGCAAGGATCGATTACCGCATCCAACCGCGCCGACCGAAGTGGCGCCGTCCTGACGATTCGTCTTCCGATACCGCAAACGGGACAAAAGCTGGATACAGACGCATGAGCGCCGCTCCACTCAAAATTCTCGTCATCGATGACGAACCGCCGATCCGCAAGTTGTTGCGGATGGGTTTGAGCACGCAAGGCTACGAAATTCTGGATGCGCCCAGCGGCAAAGTCGCGCTTGAAATGCTCGCTCAAAATCCCGACCTGATCATTCTCGATCTCGGTCTTCCCGATATTCAGGGCCACCAATTGCTTCGAATGATCCGGGAACGCAACGACAGCGTCCCCGTGGTCGTTCTTTCAAGCCGCGACGACGAGGTTGGGAAAGTTCAAGCACTGGATCTGGGGGCGGACGATTACGTCACCAAGCCCTTCGGAATGGATGAACTGCTTGCCCGCATCCGGGCGGCGCTTCGGCACCGGCTTCAGGTTCAGGGAGAGCGTCCGGTTTTTCGCGTTGGCGACCTGACGGTCGATCTGGTGCGGCGCATCGTCAAGGTCGGGGAGAAAGACGTCAAACTGTCTCCAAAGGAATACGATCTGCTGCGTATCCTGGTGCAGCATGCAGGCAAAGTGCTCACGCATAGATTTCTGCTGGGCCAGCTTTGGGACGATCTGACAGATGCTCAATATCTTCGCGTATACGTGCGGCAGTTGCGGCAAAAAATTGAGCGCAATGCGGAGCAGCCTCAATACATTCTGACCGAGGCAGGAATCGGTTATCGGCTGCGTGGTCCGGATTAGAAACGCCAGCCCCACCCGCCGCCAGCGAGCGCGGTATTCGCATAGCTCTATTCGTGAAACGCTGGTGTTCTTTGCCCAGGAAATCAGGCTCGATGCCGCCATGAGTCAGCATCGTGCATTTGATCTACCCCCGTCGAAATCGTCAGCGAACACATTCACTGCGCTGAATGTGCTTGCGCTGTGTTTCATATTATCAGTCCTCGGACGGGGTCTCGGCGAAAGCTTCACTGTCTTCCTGCTGCCTATCTCGGACAATTTCGGCTGGGATCGCAGCCAGGTTATTTCTATCTATTCAATTGCAGCGCTTACCGGCGGCCTCGTGGCGCCATTGGTAGGACGTCTTTTCGACCGGTCCGGCCCTCGCACCGTTTATGCGCTCGGCCTGCTTTTACTCACCGGCGCATTTCTGTTTGCAGCCCACGCGCAAAAACTCTGGCAGTTTCAACTCAGCCTTGGATTGTGCGTCGGATTGGGAATTGCCTGCATCGGGAATGTTCCGAACTCCATCATGCTGGGACGATGGTTCAGCCACCGATTGCCGACCGCGATGGCAGTGGTCTATTCCGCGACGGGCGCGGGCGTCCTTCTTCTGCTGCCGGCATCTCAATTGTTGATCGACCGCGTGGGCTGGCGCGAGACCTATCAAATATTTGGCGGCGTCGTGCTGTGCCTGTTGGTGCCGCTGGCCCTGTTACCGTGGAGGCGGCTCGCCGCAGGGGCGTCTCATCTCACCTCGCATGCAACCGCAGATTTGTTGGACGAGGGCTGGACACTGCTTCGCGCCATGCGCCACCACGCTTTCTGGGCCCTGTTCTGTACGTTCTTCTTTACAGCCGTCGGCATGTTTTCGATTTCGGCACAGGTCGTTGCTTATCTGGTGGATGCGGGATTTCCGCCGCTACAAGCGGCGGCGGCTTGGGGGTTCAGCGGCGTCGTCCTTTTGTTCGGCATGCTTTCCATCACATGGCTGGACGGAGTTATCGGGCGGCGGCGGTCCGTGCTTTTCAGCTATGCGCTGTCGATCGCCGGGATCGTGATGCTCTGGCTTTTACAATCGCATCCAAACGTGTGGCTCTTGACCGGCTTTGTGGTTTGCTTCGGCAGCATGATTGGATCGCGTGGCCCTCTTATCACCGCGACGGCCATGAAAATATTTCGCGGAAAACGGGTTGGAACGATCTATGGCACGATCTCGATCGGCAGCGGTTTGGGATCGGCCATGGGCTCGTGGTGCGGCGGCCTCATCCACGATCTGACCGGCAGCTACGATGCTCTCCTCGCATTTGCGCTGGTGAGCGTCATTCTCGGCATGATCCCGTTCCTGGTCGTACCTTCACTCCGATAAAGCTTCCTCAACTCACTGTTTTCACGTTTATTTTGGCGATCTTTCGATTTATTGCCCGTCAGGGAATAAATCCGAAGCCCTTCGAGTCTCCTGTTTAGAGCGCGATTTGGCGCCTACCGGAGACGCAATATGGCCAAGAAACCTTATCTGGACCTCGGACAAGAACTCGATCGCCGCCATGCGCTTGAATGCATGCTTTGGGCCGGCACTGGCGTGCTTTGGGCCGTCAGCGGAGGTGTCCCGCACTCGGTCGGGATGATCGGCGAAGCCGGCGCCGCCGAATTCGACGGGTTTCACCTTTCTTCAAATGAGCGACAGCCACATCGGCTTCGACAAGGCGGCCAATCCCGACGCGCTCGGCACCCTTCGCGAAGCCGTCGGCAAAGTGAAGGCGATGCAGACCAAGCCGTCCTTTATCATTCACACCGGGGATATCACCCACCTGTCAAAGCCAACCGAGTTCGACAACGCCGAAAAGGTCTTTAGCGAGACCGGTGTGCAGATCCACTACGTGCCGGGAGAGCACGATATTATCGATGAGGAGCGCGGCAAAGCCTATCTCGATCGCTACGGCAAAGGAACCAAGGGCGCGGGTTGGTACAGCTTCGACGATCACGGCGTCCACTTCATCGGCCTCGTCAACGTCGTCGACCTGAAAGGCGGCGGACTTGGCAACCTTGGCGACGAACAACTCGCCTGGCTCGAAGCAGACCTCAGGGACAAATCCAACAGTACGCCGGTCGTGGTCTTTGCGCACATTCCATTGCAGGTGGTTTATCAGCAATGGGGATGGGGCACGGAAGACGGCACGCGCGCGCTCATGCTGCTGAAACGTTTCGGCTCGGTCACGATCCTGAACGGGCACATCCACCAGCTCGTACAGAAGGTGGAGGGCAACATGACATTCCACACCGCCATGTCGACCGCATTCCCTCAGCCTGCGCCGGGCACTGCCCCCTCCCCGGGCCCGATGTTGGTTCCTGCTGACAAGCTTCGTTCAGTATTGGGTTTGTCGAGCATCACCGTGGCGCAGGGTAACAAGCCGCTCGCCATCATCGATACGACGTTGGCCAGCTAAGGCGGAGCGCATCATGAAACTCACGATCGCCTCCAGCCTCTTGAGGTTTGCACCGGGCCGGCTCCTCGCCGTCGCAATGCTCTGCGGCCCCGTCTGCGGCGCCGCGCTGGCTTTGATTTTGCTGCCGACGCGCGACGCCAGAAGTGAGGTCAACAGTGCCGTGACCATCGACAACTTTACGTTTTCGCAGGCGGAGTTGAATGTTCCGGTCGGAACGACAGTCACGTGGGTCAACCACGACGACATCCCGCATTCGGTGGTTCAGAAGGATAAAGCCTTCCGCTCGCGGGCGCTCGATACGGACGACTCGTATTCGTTCACTTTCACGGCACCCGGAACTTACGACTATTTCTGCGGACTGCATCCGCAAATGGTCGGAAAGATCGTGGTCAAACCCTAGGCCGAATGTTGACCCGCGGCATCAAACGATCGATTACCAAATGGTGAGTTCGACGTTGCACCCGGTGGCGCGAAGTATGCTAAAAGGCGGCCTGCAGGCTTCGAGCAATACATCGGGGCAAATGCATGCCGCGAGTTTAAGCTTGAACGATAATAATGATCGCGCCCTTTTCGACGAGGTCTTTCTGCCGAACCTGGCAGAAGCCTATCGTCTGGCAAAATGGCTGACCGGGAATGCGTCGGACGCGGAAGACGTGGTGCAGGACGCCGCGCTCCGCGCCTTCCGTGGAATAAAGACCTTCGGCTCGGTCAACGCGCGCGCGTGGTCGCTGACTATCGTTCGCAATACAGCCTACAGCTGGTTGCAAAAGAACAGGCCGAAGGCAGTCGTATATGCCGACGATCTTGGCCCGTCCGAGCAAACCCAACTCGAATACGAAAGCACGCATTCGGCAAAAGCCGAAACGCCGGAAGAGCTCGTGCTCCTGAAGGCCGATATTGAAGATATTCGCCGGGCTCTCGATAAGCTGCCGGCACAGTTTCGCGAAGTCATTATTTTACGCGAAATCCATCAACTCAATTATCGCGACATCGCCGAGATCGCGAGTATTCCGATTGGCACTGTTATGTCCCGCCTGTCCCGCGCCCGCCAGCTTCTCATAGACCATCTGGGAGACCGGACGTCATGACATCCTCAATCCACGACAACGAGGAGACGCTGCTGCAAGCCTATTGCGATGGCGAGCTTGATCCGTCGTCCGCCGCCGCGCTCGAAAGGCGCATGCAGGAAAATCACGCCTTGAAGGCGCAATACGAGCAGATCATGCATCTGCGCCGGGCTCTTCGCGCGCTGCCCCAGGACGAAATGCCGGCGCAATTATCTGCGCGCATCAAATTGGTCGTGAATGCTGAGCGGTCGCACCCCGTCAGAGGTTGGTCGTGGCAAGCTTTGGCCGCGTCGGCGGTGATCGGCGCCTTTCTGAGCGGCGCAGTCATGACGACGGTCGAGCGCTACAGCGCCCGGGAAGAAGCCGCCCGGCAGATCGTCGCGGGGCATATCCGAAGCCTACTGGCGCCCCAACCGTTCGATATTGCCTCGTCGGATCGCCATACGGTCAAACCATGGTTCACGACGCGAATCCCGGAATCGCCTCAAGTTGTCGATTTAACGTCGCAAGGTTTCATTCTTGCGGGTGGCCGCATCGACGTGCTCGACCGCGATCCGGTGCCGACGATCGTTTACCGCCACGCCGCGCATAACATAAGTCTGATGTCGCTCAAGCCCGACCAGAAAATCTCGGATCAGGCGATTGCGGGCTACAATATTATCAGCTGGACAGACGGCAATTTCACTTATGTGGCCGTATCGGATTTGCCGCATGAAGACCTCGTGACATTCGAGCACGCATTTGCGGCAGCGTCGGCGGCGAAATAGCGCTCAACTGCCGGCTTCAGCCGGTTTACTTGCTTTCAAGTGTGTGGACGCCATCCCAATCCTCCGGAGGCGGGTTCGCCTTGAACATTGCAATGCGATCCGCATAAAGATTGAAGTAAGTCTTCAGACGTTCTTCCGTATCAAGCGCTTCCCCGCGCTTTAACGCCCATAACGCGCCTTCCCAATCACGACTGCGATAGCATGTCAGCATTTCAATGTTGTTGTTACGCAACGCCTGAAAATTTTCGGATTGGGCCACATCTTCCCTGCCCGCCACAGCGTAGACGACCTCAGGCTCGTGTTTTCCCTTCACGCGGATGAAGTCGATCTCGAGAATGGCAAATCTGTCTTTTGCTGCCATCGCGGTGCGCGAACCGACAATGATCGGCATCGCGTAGGTCTTCGACTGACTTTCGAGGCGCGATGCAAGGTTGACGCTGTCACCCAGCGCCGAATAATCGAAGCGAAGGTCCGACCCCATGTTGCCGACGACGCAGGAGCCGGTATTCAGGCCAATCCCAACCCTGATCGGAATAAACGGCGTACCGCCATCCAGCGCTTCCTGCTTGCGCTCCTCATTCAGCATCTCGATCCGGTCGATCATGTCCAAAGCCGCTTCGCAGGCATTGATTTCATGAACCGCATCATCGAGCGGCGCATTCCAGAACGCCATGATCGCGTCGCCCATGTATTTGTCGATTGTGCCCTTGCGAAGCACGATCGCATTGGTCAACGGCGTCAGCAGCCTGTTCATCAGAGAAATGAGGCCTTGCGGATCCTGTTTGTACAACTCCGAAATACGGGTAAAGCCGCGCACGTCGCTGAACATCACAGTAAGGTCCCGCACTTCACCACCCAGAACAAGCTGTTCGGGCGTGTTGGCCAACCGCTCGACGAGAGCCGGCGACAGATATTGACTGAAGGCTGAACGAATGCGCCGACGCTGGGTCTGCTCGCCCATATAATTGGTGAATACAAGCACCAGATAAACCAGAAAACTAGCCCCAAGCGGAAATGTCGGGTCGATCAGCAACTGCTGCCGTGTGTACAGATACCACGACACATTTGCGATAATAACCGCTGCCAGCGCTCCGACGATGAGAATGACGAGAGGACCGAAAACAGGAACCAGCCAGATGATCGTTCCGGCGACCACGAACTGCGGCGAGGATCTCAGCCAAGGTGCCGTAGCTGGGCTGCGACAACGTCGCTTTGGTCAAGGTGCTTTCCAGAATCTGCGCATGCACCTCAACACCCGGCATCACGGGATCGACCGGTGTCGTCTTCACATCGAGCAAGCCGATTGCCGATGTCCCGATGAGAGCGATATGTCCTGCGATGCGATCTGGGGGCACATGGCCTTCGAGCACGTCCACCGCCGAGACAAACCGCGCAGAGTTGTGATGGGAAAAATGCACCCACAGCTGACCGTTCCGATCGGTCGGAATTTCGAAACCACGCAAGCGCAATGCTCTTGACGCCCGCGGCATCGGCCCTGATCAACATGCTGTCGGTGTTGCTGGCCACCCGCAGGATTTCTGCGGTGAGCGACGGCAATATGCTGCCGTCGACCTCCATAACCATCGGCACCCGGCGAACAATTCCATCACGCTCGGTGCGGATCGAAAGCTGACCTAGGCCCACCGCCGCATCTTCCAACACGGAGATATTGCGAAGCAGTCCCGGGAAATTGTACAAAAACGGAGTGGGATCGTTGCCAAGCACCGCCACGCCCGAGGACGTGCGTGGAGGACGGGAACGCTCGACCGCGGATGGCAAGCCAGACTCCCCAAGAACCACCCGCGACTGCCGGAAAGTATCCGCCAGAATCTTATCGTTGTTGGGAGCAGCGCGCAGCCGCTCGCGCGTCGTTTCGTCGAGCCCCTGAAAATCGTTGGCAATCATGTCCGGCGAGAGACGATCAGGTTCTGCAAAGATGATGTCGAAGGCGATCACTTTTGCGCCGAGAGCGGCGAGTTTGGTCACCAATTCCGCGACGCGGGTACGGGGCCATGGCCATTGGCCGAGCCTATCGAGACTTTTATCGTCGATGTCGATAATGACCACCGGACGTTGCGTGACCTCACGCGGCGATAGCAATTGAAACGTATCAAACGTACGTACCCGCAGCTCTTCCATCGGCGCAGGGTCGAATATGCGGATGAAGATCAGGATCAGAAAAAGCCCTACGCTGAGCGCACGGCCAAGTCCGAATCGTCTGGCCCATTTGCGAAGCCGCCTCATCGCCGGACTTTATTTCTCGCGGAAAGCGCGCATGAATTGATCGTGCAAAGGCTTGGCGAGATAGGAGAGCATGGTGCGCTCGCCGGTCTGCACAAACGCTTCAACCGGCATACCCGGAATCAACTTGACGTCGTCGAGACGCGAAAGTTCTTTTGCGGGTATCGACACCCGAATTGTATAGAAGCTCTGGCCCGTACGCTGGTCCGTTGTCGTATCCGGCGACAATCTCGTGACGATCCCGGTCAATTCCGGGGTGGTGCGCTGATTGAATGCCGAAAGCCGCAACAGAACCTTGGCGCCGATCTTCACTTGATCCACATCCTGCGGATTGATTTTGGCTTCGGCCGAAAGCGTATCGGCCTGCGGCACGATCATCATGATGGTATCGCCGGCGGTGATCACCCCTCCGACGGTGTGCACGTTCGACTGCAAAACCATGCCGTCTTGGGGTGCCTTGATATCGACGCGGCGAAGCTGATCCTCGGCCGTGACCTTACGTTCGACAAGTTCACCGATCTTGTCGTTGACTTCGCGCAACTCCTTTGAAACCTCGGCGGACAAATCCTTGTCGAGCTGGATAATCTGTAGTTCGGTTTCGGCAATCTTGCCTTTAGCCTGCGCTTTTGCGGCTATGAACTGAGCACGATCACCATCAAGCCGCGCTGCGTCGCGCTCGAGAACCGTGAGGCGCGAAATCTGCACCAGATTTCGTGCGTAAAGATCACGTACCCCCTCGAGCTCCTTCTGAATCAGCCCGATTTCCCGCGACTTTGCGGCTTCCTGCGCCGAAAGCCCACCGATCTCCTCCTGTAGCTGAGCGATCCGTTCCCTCAGCTGCGCGCGCTGACCGAGCCGGCCTGCCAGCCGAACTTGAAACTGATTACTCTCGCTTGCCATGACAGCTCTGGTGTCGGGATCGTTTTCCTGATCGATCAGGTTTTGCGGAAACGAGATTTGGTCTGCCCCCTGGCTTTCCGCCTGCAGCCGTGCCGCGCGGGCAAGAAGAGCGTTGAGACCTTTTGTAACAATGGCAAGGCTCGCTTTGGTCACCGTGTCGTCGAGCCTGACCAGCACATCGCCGGCCTTCACCACATCCCCATCACGCGCCCGCAAATCCCCGACCACGCCACCGGTCGGGTGCTGCACTTTTTTAAGATTAGAATCGACAACGATCGATCCCGGCGCCACCAGCGCTCCGGCAAGCTGCGCGGTCGAGGCCCATCCGCCGAGGCCGCCACCCAGCAAGCCCACGACCACCAGGCCGAGCAACAAGTGCCGGCGGATCGAGCGGTGTGAAACGGTCGCGCCAGCGATCGCCGAACCTGCTCGCGGAATTCGCGCATGGACGCCGGCATGGAATTCATCACGCGTGCCCCTGCCCACCCTCGACAACGCGGCGCGGCGGCAACGCGGCCACGCGTGACGATGCCGGCTGTAATATCGCATCCTTGGGACCGAACGCCTGCTTCCGGCCACCGCTCATCACCAGCACGGTGTCGATGCCCGAGAGACCGACGGGACGATGCGCCACGACCACGACGATGCCGCCCCGCATCTTGACCGCAGCGACGACTTCGGCGAGCGCCTCGTCCCCGTCGTTATCGAGGTTCGAATTAGGCTCGTCGAGAACAAGCAAGAACGGATCGCCATAAAGCGCCCGCGCCAGCGCCAGACGCTGCGCCTGCCCCGCCGACAGAACACTACCATGCTCGCCGATCTGGGTATCGTAGCCATCGCGCATCCCGACAATCAGATCGTGGATACCCGCCTGGGTCGCGGCCGCGATGATCGCTTCGGAGCGCGCGAGCGGATCGAAACGCGCAATATTTTGCGCAATCGTCCCTCCAAACAATTCGACGTCCTGTGGCAGATAGCCGATGCGACGGCCGATCGCATCCGTCGACCACTGATCAAGCGCCGCACCGTCAAGCCGGACCGACCCTCGCAAAGGTTGCCACACGCCAACCAAAGCCCGCACAAGCGAAGACTTCCCCGATCCGCTAGGCCCGATGATCCCCAAGCCCTGCCCTGCCTCAAGCTCGAACGAAATATCGCTGATCACCGCCTGCTGTGCGCCGGGCGGCGTGACCGTCAGCGCTTCCACGGAAAGACGCTTGGTCGGATCGTCCAGCCGCGTCGGATTTTTCTGCGGCATTCGCCCAAGCAAACTGGCCAAACGTTGCCAGCTTTGGCGCGCGGCCACAAAATTTTTCCAGTGCGCGATCGCCGTGTCGACAGGGGCAAGCGCCCGCGCACTGAGGATTGATCCCGCGATGATGATGCCGGCCGTCGCCTGCTGGTTGATAACGAGATAGGCGCCTACCGCGAGCACGGCAGACTGCAGCGTCATGCGCATGACTTTGGCAAACGTCCCGAGTCCGGTCGCGGTATCGCTGACCTCCCGGTTCAGCTCAAGGTAATCACGATTGACCCCGTTCCAGCGGCTGGTGAGGTTATTCACCATTCCCATCGCGACAATCGCCTCGGCGTTACGCCGGCTGGACGTCGCGAGTTCGTTACGACGCAGCGCGAGCAACGTGATGTCCCGCGCTCGCGCATTGGTCGTCCGTTCGGTGATGATGGTAATGACAACAAGAATTGCTGCGCCGCCAAGCGCGGTCAGACCGATCAACGGATGAAAAGCAAAACAGATCGCGAGGTAGAGTGGCAGCCAGGGAAGATCGAATAACGCGCTCGGCCCCATGCCCGACAAAAACGAGCGCACCGTATCGAGATCGCGTAACGGCTGCAGCCCCGCCTCGCGAGCACCTCCCATGAACGGCAGCCTGATGACGCTCTGATAAATGCGATCGCCGAGCAATTCGTCGAGATTGCCTCCGACCCTGACCAGAATACGGCTGCGCAAGAGATCGAGCAGCCCCTGACAGATGTAGAGACCAGCGGCAAGAACACACAGCCCCACCAGAGTCGGAAGACTGCGGCTCGGAAGAACCCGATCGTAGATCTCCAGCATGAAGAACGAGCCGGTGAGGTAAAGCGCATTGATCATCAGGCTCATTGCGCCTAGTCCGACGAACGCGCTTCGCATGGAGCGCATCGCCGACCCAAGATCGGCTTTTGGCAAAACGCCCTCGACGTCTGCAGCCGCCGGATTTCCCGACGGCGGCGACCCTTGTGTGAAAGATGAATTTGGTCGCGCGCCCTGCATGCCGATGATCGACCTCGACCCGAAAACCGGGATTATCTTAGCCGGTTTTGCCTCAACATCGACACCGGATTTGCTGCACAGTACGGCTGGTCGTAGTTTGCGTTAACGCGACTCCCGACCTCAAAACAGTATCGAGCTACTCGACAAAATCGTGTCTGGACCGAAAAACCCGTTACATTCGGAATCACGCTCAAGCGCTGTGGCCGCTGCCCGGATGAATGATGAAATCATTGGCCGACACATGCGTCACGTTCTTCAGAAGAACCGTATCCCTATGGGCGGGGTCACCCGGATCGAGCACAAGCAACGTATCGGGGCCTTGATGAACGATTCCCCCGGCATCGGCCCAGTGTGAAAACCAGTCGGAATCCGTGTCGCCGGACGTCAGATTGAAATAATCCAGTTCGATCTTGTCGATACCGTGCTGGAAATCCACGATGCCGTCATGGCCGGACCCTGGAGCGAAGACAAAGGTATCGCCATTTTTGATTTGCGCGCTCAATCCGCCGACCAATATGTCGTTGCCCGCCCCGCCCTCGATTCTCTCAGGAGCGTTGTTAGCGCCGATGATGATGTCATCCCCGGCGGTCCCCGTCAGCGCACTGGAATTGACCACGCTGAGCAACACCTTTGCAGGATCGGACGTGCCCAAGCTATCGGCATTGCGGTAGCTGAAGCTGTCGGACAGAGTGCCTCCAGGTGCCGGCAACGCGTTACCTGAATCGAGTTCATAAGTCGTGAACCCAAAATCGTCGTCGAGCGAGCCATGCGACGGGCCGCTGACGAAATCGCGAATGTGCAGGAGACTTCCGCCATCATCGTTTTTCAGCAGCAGGTTATCCGCGAACGTAAACCCGAGATCGCCATGCCGATCGACCGATCCGAAGGCATGAGATGAGACGATGAGATTGTCAGGGTTCGCGACCGGCGTCGGGGTCACGGAAATATCCACCGTCCCGACATTGCTCGAGCCATCGACGGAAGACCCGTCAGCGACTGCGAAACTGACCGTACGCTCGTCACCTGATACACGATGCTCGGAGTTCATATATTCCACCGACTGCAACGCAGTCTGATAATCCGCGACGCTGGCGTTTCCGGTCAGTGCCAAAATTCCGGTCGTCGCATCGAAAGCGCCGTGAATATGCCCGCCGTCGCCGAAGCCTTGGTCCGTGAAGAGCAAATAATCCTGCCCCGCGTGGTAATGACCGGTGATCGCAACGGTCGCGCCAGTCAGGTTAGCGCTATCCACGTCATGAACCGTCAACCCTGCATCGATTGTTTTAGCGGACAGGTCGGCCGTATAGGAGACCGCAGCGTGGTGCGTGTCTATGACGGGTGCATCGTTAACACCATTAACGACGAACGAGACGTCCTTGCTGGTGCCATCGACGGACGTCACGGTGAAAACGTCGAGCTTTGTGTCGCCCTCACCAAGATATTGCACGGCGTGATTGTCGACCGTATAGCAGTAGCTCCCATCCGCATTGATTGAGAGCGAACCGAGATCCCCCGGGTGCGCCGTTACCGACGTTTGGAACACGGATTGGTCGTGATCAGGATCACTGACCGGGATCGTTCCTGTCGCGACAAGCAAGCCGTTGTCATGAACGTGCTTGTCTTCCGTAACCGAGGATATCGTCGGGTCGCCGATCGACGCAGGATCATTCACGCCGGTAATCGTGACCGTTATTGGCTGGCAACCGACATTGCCGTGGCCGTCGTTGACTTCAGCCAGATACGTTATCGTCAGGGTGTCACCCTGGCCGAGAAAGCCGAGGTCGACACCATCCGGATTGTAGGTCCAGTGGAGGGCCTTGCTGCCGCCGTCGCTGGCCGCGGCCTCGAACGTGATAGCGCTCGCGGCGATCAACGCCGCAACATTGACGCCTGCGGGCAATGATTTCCCACCGTTCAACCGTGCAACGGCCGATCCGATCACGGCGCCCGTCAGGGTGTCGCCGATATCGGCGTCGCTGACCGTCAACGAACCAGTCACGGGTCCCAGAGTATGACTGCCCTCGCCCGGCAAGGCGGAAACCGGGTCTGGATTATGCTCCGCTGTAATCACAGGCGCGTCATTGCTGCCTGTCACCGTGATCGACAGCTTTTCCGTGCCCATCCCGCCGTGACCGTCGGTCACTTCGATCGTATACGTCAACGTCAGGGTCTGCCCCGCCGCGAGGTAATCAAACGCCTTATCGGGCGCCGAAAAATATTCGGTGATCTGACCGGACGGCAGAGCCCAGGTTCTTGCTGACACTGCCGGCCGTCAGAAACGAGCGCAATTCCGCATCGCGCGCGGCCGCATCCTGTGGCAACCCTGCTGTCGCACCGCTGGCGACCGCGCTCAGTATCGTGGCCTGATAGCCGGAAGCGGAATTGCTGAAATCCGGATCCTGGAATGGCAGCGCGAAAGTCTCAGTAATCGGGGCACTCGATCCGGTTTGATGAGCAGCCTCCGCAGCGGTCGCGGAGACCTGCGCCGCGCCAAACACGGGCACGTCGTTCAATCCATTGACCGTGAATTCTAGCGTTTCGTGGAACACGCCAGGACCGGAGGCACTGTCGAAAGCGATGGTGAATACTGCTTTTTCGCCAGCCGCGAGGAATTGAAATTGACTCGGATCGTATGTCACGACGCCGGTTTGGGGGTTCAGGGAAACAAGGCTTTGCAGGTTAAACCCCACCGGCAGCGTAGCAGGTCCCGTCACGCCAACGAGTTGTGCGGTACCCGCCACAAAAGGCAAAGGAATATCGGCGGGATTCGAATTGATGATCGTCACGTGATCGGCGATCGTGAAATCCTTGTTGCCGGGTGTCGAAGACTGTGTGTCGTTGACGTTACCCACCCCACCTGACTGGAATGCCGAAGCATTCGTCACGATGATCTGCGGCGGCGGAGCAACGGTTTTCGGTAGCAACAACGCCGAAAAATCCGCCGAATTGCGCAAATCTGGCAATTGCGAATTGAGGCTGGCCAACTTGACCGGATCTGCGGGTCCGAAAATCGGGAATGGATAAAACCCGTCATTGTCAAACGGCGTCACGCCCGAGCCGATGCTTCCAAAATGCGCCTTGGGATTGGCGTCATTGAATTTCGGAAATGCGATCGAGAAAACCTGCTGGATAATGTCTTTTTCGGCCTGAAGGTCCGTAAGCGTCTTGGCCTGCTCGGTAATCGTCAGCTGATTGAGGCCGGCAGGCGTCACCAGCGTGACCATTCCCGCTTGGGATACACTTCCAAGCGGTGCGCCTGTGACCTTGTTGTAAAGAATGAACGACCCAACGTGGTTGCCTGGCTCGACCAGCACGGAAAATTTGGTTGGACCATTGTTGGCGGAGATTTCGCACAACACGGCTGTTCCGCGAATACCCATTGTGGCGACGGGCGTATCGATCTTCATCGAACCGTTCTTGGCGGTCTGTCCCGCGACAAACGTGATCGCGCCTTGCACCAAACTCAAGAACGAGGAATTGGACGACCCATTGGGGTCGTAGACCATATCGTTCAAAACCATTCGCGCATTGGACGCCAGACTGAAGGCGGTGCCATCGATGAACGAGATGCCGAGAGCTGAACTCGTGCCGGACTGAACGACGTCTCCTTTGAAAACATTGTCGCCGACGTTCAATTCGACGGTCACGCCATTGCGGACCACGCTTGCGCTTCCCGACAACTTCGCCACATGCCCGATTGGATTTGCATTGGCCGCTCCACCGGCTGCCTGGGCGTAGACCACATTCCCAACCAATGCATCGACGACTGCCCCTGACAGGCTGGCGCCTTCCGGTGAAAACAGCGTGGCGTGCTGGTCGGACTTGAAATAGTCGTGAACGGTTATCGCCCGCCCGTCGCCGGAAACAACGAGATCAAGACCCGCTTTGCTGAATTGTCCGGAAAACAGCAGATGGGCGTCATCGATCGTGACGACCGGCGCCGATCCATTCAGATGCTGGTCGCTCAGATGCTGGTCGCCCGGTGTCGCCGCGGAAACATGTGCCACGCGACTATCGGAAATGCTGTGCGACGAAGTATCCGCATCGCCTGATAAATGATGCACCAACGCCACCTGAATTAAATGTTTATTTTGTGTTAAAAATTCAACAATTAGATCTCCATAACATTAATTCACCGCCGCTCAAAGGCCGCCGCAACAGGGGGCGGAAGTTTTCAATGCAGTCGTGGAGTAAATATCACGCTCAAGATGCGCGAACCGCGACGATTGCCTGCAATCCACGGTTGCTGCTCAAGAAATAGCCGCAGCCAAGTCATCAAACATTTAGGGAAAATATAGACACAAGCGATAAAGCAGCCATTTAAGATGGCTAAAATAGAAATATAATCTTGCGATGATATTTTTATACGCTCAAAAACTGGAAATAAAAAGAAGCGTGCCGATCTATATTATAAAATATACAAATATTGCCTGCTTTAACCAATGGTGAGAAAACTGCATAAAATTTGAAGAAAGTGACGACGTCCGCTTTCACCCTGAAAACAATGATCTTTCCCCGTTTAGGCTGATTAGAAAGCGCCCTGCCTACACTTCGTGCTCACAGATTTGGGCACGAGCAGGCGTTCAATAGCTGCCGATGCCCAGACACGGGGGCGTCGTATGTCAAAGTGGCGGGTATTGAGGCAAATCGGGATTGCGTGTCTTTTGAGCGTATCTGGGTCCTTGAGCGCGCTACCTGCACGCGCGACTTCGACTTCGCCGGCTGTCGTCCCAGAAGCTGCTGAACAACAAGACCCGGGGTCCACCCCCTTTGGTGGCGCGGCGGAGGAAGTCTCCGACGGTCCGCTGGTTTCCAAATGGCAATATGTTCAGCAGGCCATTCAGGCGGAGCTTCAAACGGTCTCGGCATGCCGAAACGATATGGCGAGCTGCGCCTCTCCCGCAGCCATCGAATTTCTGTCGATCGTTGATCGCGCCAAGCTTCGCGATGGATTGGCGCGGGTGGGTGAGATCAATCGCTACATCAATATGGAGATCAAGCCGGTGAGCGACATGGTTCAATATCACGTCGCCGACTTTTGGAGTTCCCCTCTTGCGACGATAGCCGCCCACGCCGGCGACTGCGAAGACTATGCAATCGCGAAACTCATCGCACTGAAGGAAACAGGAATCCCGTCACGCGACCTCCGTCTTGTCATTCTTCGGAATAATTTTTCGCAGGAAGACCATGCCGTCGTCACGGCACGCGTTGATGGCCGGTGGCGTGTCCTCGACAGTCGAGGGTTTCTGATGCTCGACGATGTTCAGTACGTCAATTTTCGACCGGTATTTCTGATTGATGATGTAGGCATCAAGCGCTACGACGACTTCTCCCAAACATCAGCGAGCTCCCAGTTGCCGCTGCCCTATCTGTAACGAGACTGCTGCACTCAGGTTAGCGAAACGCACGGCGAAAAAACGATCGCGGCTTGACGCTGCAGACAACCGCCTTGACCGCTTTCTTGCCCCCGCCGGTATCGAAATCATAGGACGTCGACGGTCCGTCGACAGGCTGGAGTTCGATTCTCAGATGCTTCGCACGCGACAATTCCTGAATTGAAATATCAAATAACGGGATGTTTCGCGGGTTCGAAAAAACCTGCAAAAGAGGCGTCTTTGGCTTGCGCTCGTCGAACTTGATGACGCTTCCGACCATGCCCCGGGGGAAGTCACTCGCAACGCTGATCGATAAAAGCTGTGCGCCGTTCAAGCAATCCAGACGCAAATTGGCATCTCCTGCATTGGCAACGACAAAGGCGCGCTTCGTCTCGCGAGACGCGGCACCATCTCTCACGCTCTCGATCTTCCAATCCGCGCACGAGAAATTGCATGAAAGGCCGAGCGCGACCAGTGCCGTCGCATACTTCGCAACCATACTGTGCCTTTGGAAAATGACGTTTGTCATCCTTACCATAGACCACGGCTGACTTTTCTCAAGCCAGCCTCACAGCTCAGAAAGCGGCTGACTAAAAAGCCTGCGGCAAGGCGGCAAGCCCGCTTTCACATGCAGAGCGAAGACTTTTGCTGGATGCAATTCCTGCTTCTCACACGTGATGGCAGCTATGTGCGGGCCGTGCGGACCGGCCTGCCCTCGATCGGGTATTGCGGGTCATTGAACCCCGGGGTCGAGGGATGACCAGTCGTGACAAGGCTATCAACCAGCGCCTCGTCTTCCGGCGTAAAGCGATAAGCCAGCGCTTGCGCGTAGTCGTCCCATTGCTCTTCCGTCCGCGGGCCGGCGACCACCGCGTCGATGAAGCGGTTGTTCAGCACCCATGCGACCGCGAACTGACCTGCAGTAATCCCTCGCGCTTCGGCGTGCTTGCGGATCGTTTGCGCAAGCTGAAGCGATTTAGGCCGCCATTCGGTCTGCATGATCCGCGTGTCGTTGCGGCCCGCGCGCGTTCCCTGTTCTGGTCGGCTATCGGGAGCGTATTTTCCCGTTAAAACGCCGCGAGCGAGCGGGCTGTAGGACACAACTCCCAACCCATAAAACGCGCACGCCGGCAGCTGTTCTACTTCCGGCATTCTGTTCATGGCGTTGTAATAGGGCTGGCTGACCACGGGCCGGTCGATGCCGAGACGATCGCAGATATTGCAGATTTCCGCGATCCGCCACGCACGATAGTTCGAAACGCCAAAATATCTCACCTTGCCTTGCCGAATGAGATCGGCCATCGCGCGAACGGTCTCGTCCAGAGGGGTCGAATGGTCTTCCTTGTGCAGATAGTAGATGTCGAGGTAGTCGGTTCCTAACCGCGACAGGCTTTCCTCGGCCGCCTGCATCAGCCATTTGCGCGACAGCCCGCGCCGGTTGACCCCCTCGCCAATTGGATTTGCAGCCTTGGTTGCGAGGATCCAGTCGTGCCTCGTCTTGGCAATCGCGCGCCCGACAATCGACTCCGACTTGCCTTGGGAATAAGCGTCGGCCGTATCGATGAAATTGACCCCAGCGTCTTTGGCTTTCGCGATGATATGCGCTGACGCGACCTCGTCAGTGGCGTCACCGAACATCATGGTGCCAAGGCAAAGCGGCGAGATTTTCAGGCCGCTGCGGCCCAGATTGCGATAGTCCATGCGTTCGCTCCCACTGTTTTGATTTTGATCAACAGATACGAGCGGACGTCCGCCTTGTCCATGGTCCGCAGGCCCGAACGAACGGCTATCGCATGCCAGAGCGTTTTCAAGCGAAGTGGACACCGGTTCGCGCTAGGAAAACGCGTCAAAACAAAACGATAGAGCGCGGCAGTGTTTCAACAAAAACCGGAAGCGCTCTAGTCAAGATAGCTGGAATTGTTAGTTCTGCGCAGGCGGCGTCAAAATCAGCGGCGTGCGCTGCCTTGACGGACGTTCGGCGCCGGGCGGAGGACGCACGTCAATCGGCGGCGGCAATGGAGGCGCGACCGCATCCGGTACCCCAACGATCGAGGCTTGCGGGGGCGCCTGCGGCGCGAGCGCCGGAGCGGTTGTTGGGACGGTCGCCGAAGTGCCCGGCGGCATGATCGCCTTGGCTTTGTCTCGCTTGCGCGGATCTCGCCCTGGGATTGGCACGCCCGACAACGGGGCAACGTGCTCAGCAGGCGCAGGAATTGCAGCGGCCGTGGGCGGCGCTGGCGCTGGTTGCTGTGGCGGTGTTATCGGCTCGCCGCGCTCCAGTGAATCCAGCCTGCGGGTTTCGCGATCGATAGCTCGCACCGCCAGCCATGACGACAGCGACGAGACATCGATAGACCGGCTGAGATGACCGGGCGAGCCGTGTGCAAAAATTTGAATTTCCGGGCGACTGGAATCCGAACCGATTTTGGTCGATGTGAGGCTTGCGCGAATATCGACCTGGTCGGCCATCACGTCATATCCGCCGGAGACGATAATCCTGGCGCTGTCCGCATCAAGCGCGGTCGGCGCGACTCTTAGATTTCCATCGCGTATTCCGAACGGAATCTGAAACGGCGAGACCGCAAGAGAACCCGCCTGAAGCGCGCCGGTAACGATCTCCTGTAATTTCCTGTCATCGGCTATCTGGCCTGCATCGCTTGTCTGGACCGCGGCCTCAAAAGCACGCGGATTAACTCCGCTCAGGCGTGCGTTATCGACAGACAGCGTACCGCTTCCGGATAGTGCGCCCGCAAGGGCGCCTGCGCTTCGTCCTCGTGTTGCAAGCACCATCTGCAGAGAGGTCCGGCCTTCCGGAAGTGCAAGGCCACGATAATTTAGCGACGCACCCTCCGCATTATTCAATTTCACGCGCGCATCGATCGTCATGCCGTCGTTGCTTGCCCTGGCCGAAATATCGCCCTTCGCTTCGCCCCCACCCACATTTCCGTTCAGGTTCTCGAACGTCAAATCCGGACCATTACTTCTGACAACACCGTTGAGCGGCTTGACCTCGACGCCGCCCGGCAGAATGCCGCGCAAGACCTGAAATTTGAGCTGGCCACGCGCACCACGAAACAGTCCGCGTCCGAGAGGCTGATCGCTACTCTGATTGTCTATCGCCAGATCCGCGCTGTCCTGCACCAATCGCCAGGCCAAACAGTGTGCCGAGATCAAGCGTATCCATCACCGATCTCGCCTGCGAACGAGGGCTGATCGTCACGCGTAATTGCAAACCGGCCGCGAATGCGCGATCCGGCCACGGTGCTATCGATATCGTCGAATGCCAACCGTGTTCCAGCCAGCGTGACTCGAGACGAAAGCGTGGCAATTTCCGGCGCCCGCTTCGATTGCGTATCGAGAAGGGGCGCAACGTCCGACTTGCGAACGGCGAGATTGACCGAGGCCTTGGGTTCGCTGGCCCAGAAATCGATCGTGCCCAGGGCGTCGGCGTCGAGGTTTCCTCCCGACATTTTCGCCTTGAACGTCACCGGCGATTTCCACATTCCCCCAGCGGTCAAGTTCAAACGCGCGGGGTCATCACCTGCCCGAACGGCCTGATCAAGACCGAGCAACGTCACGAGCGCATCTCCATGGGGCGCGGACAGGTCGATGTCGATATTTGCTTCGCCGCGCGAGAACGCTTCGATGTCGAGGTTATGAATGCCTGCGAGCAGTGGCGATGCCGATATGGCCATCGTCCCTGCAAGCTGGGCCGACTTAATGTCCAGTTTTGCACGAACGTTTGCGCGGTCTGCCTTGTCCGCTTTGTCGATATCGATTGAAAATTTCAGTGCCGTCGGCGCGGAGGCCGGAGCCGGCAGATCCGATACGGCATTCAACCGAATGGCGAGCGCGGCAGGCAGCGCTGGCGCCAGAATCTTCGTCATATTTGATAAAGAAGGCGAATCCGCATTGAGGTTCAGCCTGCCAGACATCGCAGTACGATCGAACGCACCATCGCCTTCGAGCGCGATTCCCCCCGTTCCACCGATATTGACATGTCCCAGCGTTATGGATGCGGGGTCATAACCAATATCGGCGACAACCGGACTGACGGTCTGACCGCCGATCGCGCCCTGCCCGATATCGAGCAAGAGATGCATTTCGTCGGGCCAATCCGGCTGACTGCCTGCGAACGAACGAACCGAGCTTGCGATCTCGGCAAGATCGGCACGATCCGTCTTGAAACCGATATCCAGCTTTGTGCCCTTCCCGCCTGCGCCATCCGACAGCGCAAGCCGCAAATCGGCCGTCCGACCGTCGGCATCCACTTTGGTATCAAACAAAATACGGTCGTGCGTGATGTTGACGGCTCCGGTCGCGTGCAACGGTTTTTGAATGCGCAGGTTGGAATCGGCCTGTCCACGCAACCATGTCGCCAGGGAATCAGGATCGGCGGACTCCAAATTCAGCTGTCCCTGGAAAATCGCATTTGCCCCGGGCGCGGCAAGCCGCCCGGTGAGACCGAACTGCGTTACGCCGGGCGCTCGGCCGTCCATCCGTTCGATCATCCAGCCATCGGTGTCACCGCGAAAAACAGCTGCAATGTTTTGCACCGGGCGCGCGCCGAGCGTCACGGTATCCGTGCTGATCTCAATACGTGAGGCCATTGGCGGTGCGGAAATGGCTGTTACCAAACTGCGCAAGCCGGAAATGAGCCGTGTCGGCTCCGTGCCGGCCGTTTCTTTTGTCAGCAGGCGGTCGGCATCGAGCTGGCGCGCCGACATCATCGCGTGAAGCGACGGTGTGGCTCCAAAACTCACCTCTGCTCCGCCGGTCCATTTTAGCCCGACCTCGTCCGATCCGTAAGTCGCCTCAAGCATCTCGAACTTTGCGGACTCAGGACTTGCCTTAACTTTCGTCGACACTTTCCATGGCGTCTGCAGCAGATTGCCGCTGGTGTCGCCAGCACGCAGCGTAATCGCACGACTCACGACAAGAGAACCGTCGAAACGCGGTACTTGGCTGTCCGCCGACACAACGCCTTCGAGGTCCGCGCTGAACGCAAGCTCGCCAGGATCGACGCTGAGATGAAGGCGCGTGCCCGAGCCATCGGCGCTGCGGCCCGATGAGAGGCGAAACGGGTAACGCACACCGTGGTAGCTGAAACTCCCATCGCCTCGGGCTGCGCCGGCAAGTGCGCGAACGTCACCGCTGAACGCGATGTCGTTGAGCTGAACCGTTGAACCGCTCGCGTTGTCATGCAATGCGGCGCGACCAGTCAGATTCAATCGGTCGATTGAGAGCGCGCCAAGATCGAAACTGCCGGCCGAGCGTGGCCAGATCATCCTGCCTCGATCGTCGAGACTAAGATCAAGTGCAAAACCGTTGAGTGTCAGTTCTGTGGCGCGCCACTCACCGCGCATCAACGAACTCAGGCTGAACTCCACGTCGAGCTTGTCGGCTCCTGCCCGGCTGGCATCTTTCGCCGCTCCGATCGACACCGAGCGCAACCGCAACGAAGGCGTCGGCAACAACCGCGCGTCCAGTTCGCCGCCGACGCGGACGGGAGCACCGATCACGCGCGTGGCTTCCGCCTCGAATTTCGAGCGGAATTGATTCCAGTCGATAAAATACGGACCGACAAGCGCGGCGATTAACGCCAGAATGAAAGCGATCGCCAGTCCGAGCAGCGTGGTCTGCACGGTATCCCCTCAAAAGAACCGCCTATGGGCGGTTCAGGCACTTTACCTCGATTTGCGATCGCTGTTAGCGGCATTTGCCGGGTCTTTGAGGTGCAAAAGCGCCGCAGCAAACCCATCGCGCATCGCCTGCGACCATCCCGGCCCCCGCCAGGGACGTCAGCCAGACTATACGGCCAGCACCCGCATTACGCTGTCACATTGGAGGAATGATCTTTCCCGGATTAAAGATGTTCAGAGGATCCAACGCCTGCTTCAGGGCCCGCATGGCGTCCAGCGCCTCGGTGCCCAGTTCGCCTGCCAGATATTTCTGTTTGCCCTGACCGATCCCGTGTTCTCCGGTACACGTTCCTCCCATACCCTGCGCCCGCTCGACAAGCCGATGCAGAAAATCCTCCGCGCGCGACATCTCTTCAGGATCGTCGACATCAGCCAGCAGCGAGCAGTGGAAGTTTCCGTCACCGACGTGGCCCACGATCGGAGACAGCAAACCAAGGCGGGTCAGATCGTTTTCCGTTTCCACGACGCAGTCCGCGAGGCGTGAAATCGGCACACAGACGTCGGTCGCTACCACGCCCGCCCCGGGGCGCAGACTCTTCACGGCCCAATAAGCATCATGGCGCGCCTGCCAAAGTCGTGTTCGCTCTTCCGGTTTGACCGTCCACTCGAACGAACCGCCGCCACATTCCTTGGCGATTTCACCAAACATTTCCGATTGTGCGGCAACCTCGCTCTGGCTGCCGTGAAATTCGAGCAACAGAAGCGGCGTCTCGGGCAACGACAGTTTCGAATACGAATTGCACGCCTTGACCTGAGCCTGATTGAGAAGCTCGATACGGGCCAACGGAATTCCAGTTTGAATCGCCAGAATTGTCGCCTTGCAAGCGCCCTCCACCGTGGAGAAGGAGCATGCGGCCGCCGCAATCGTGTCCGGAATGCCGCGCAACCTGATCGTCAGTTCTGAAATAATGCCGAGCGTTCCCTCCGCGCCGATAAACAAATGGGTCAGATCATAACCGGCAGAGGATTTTTTGGCGCGGGTCCCTGTCGTGATGATCTCCCCATCACCGCGCACCACTTTCAGTGCGAGAACGTTGTCGCGCATAGTGCCGTAACGCACTGCATTGGTGCCGGATGCTCGTGTCGAGGCCATGCCGCCAAGCGACGCATCGGCGCCGGGGTCGATGGGAAAGAACAACCCCTGATCGCGCAGATGTTCATTCAGCGCCTTGCGCGTCACGCCAGGTTGAATCACGCAATCCAGATCTTCCGGGTGAACCGCGAGAACCTTGTTCATGTCGCGCAGATCGATACAGATCCCGCCTGCGGGTGCGTTGACCTGCCCTTCAAGCGAGGTACCGGTGCCAAAAGCAATCACCGGAACGCGGCGCTCGGCGCAAATCCGCACCACATCCTGAATGTCCGCGGTGTCCTCGGCCATCACCACGGCGTCCGGAGGCTGCGATGGCAGCCAGCTGGTGGTGTGCGCGTGCTGTTCGCGGACCGCCTGTGAGGTCACGAGCCGGTTGCCGAAGCGCGCCGCAAGCGCTTCGATAGCGCCCGCGAGATTCCGAGGTTCGGGCCGTGCCAATGGTTTCCAATACGTGTCGGACACGGATGATCCTCCCGGATTCGTTTCGAACCGCGAAACGAACCAACTTTATCTGATATGCGCGATTGCTGGCGAGCCTGACAAAGGATGTATATTGGGTCAAGCTCCCAATGCGCTCCAAAATACACGAACCGCATTGACAAACGCACACAAAAGCAGCCCCCGTAAGCACCGCATGACCGAGACAACAAATTCACCGGCAGACCTGCATTTGCACCCCGCACCGTTTTTATGTTCGGAGATGCAGATCGAGCCGCAATGGATCGATTATAACGGCCACCTCAACATGGCTTATTACAACGTGCTGTTCGACCGCTCGCTCGACCAGTTCTTCGATATGCTTGGTATTGGGCCGCGCTACCTCAAGACTCGCAACAAATCGACGATGACTGCCGAATGTCATGTGCGCTATTTGCGCGAAATCCATCTGGGGGACCCGGTACGTGTCCATCTCTATTTGATCGCAGCCGATGAAAAACGATTGCACACCTTCGAGGAACTCAGGCACGCGACCGAGGGCTGGATTTCCGCGACCTCGGAGAACATGACGCTTCATATTGATATGGATGTCAGAAAGGTCGCCCCGTTTCCGCCCGATATCGCCGCTCGCGTCCAGGCCGTTGCCAAGGCTCAGGCGGCGGGATCGGCTCCCGAAGGCCTCGGCCGCCGGATCACAATGCCGTTGAAGTGAAAGCACGATGTGTTGGCGGTCCGTACCCGGCTGCACTATATCGATCACCGCCTGAAGGGTGCTTTCAAGCGCGGGGCGGGCGCAAACTGCTCGCACAAAGCCGGTCTAATCCCCGGCAGGGTGTCAGTTCAGCATACCCTCAAAGACATCCCCATTAGTTGACGGGGTGTTTGCGCGGAAAGCTGGTGCGACCGCGTACCAGACCGACAAGAGCCGAAATGAGAAAAAGTACGATGGCGACGAAGAAAATGATCTTCGCAAACTCGAACGAAGCTCCTGCCAACCCGCCAAATCCGAAAGCACCCGCGATCAATGCGACAATAACCAATGTGATAATCCAGCCCAGCATGGTCCAAATCCTGAATGGTGTTTAGCCTCAGCGCTCTCGTTGCACGTCGGCTTTTTCACTAAATTAATGAGACGCCGAACCAAAGGTTCCCCGGGTCGCCCCTGCCTTGAAAAAACCGGGCAATACAAGAGCCCCAAATGGCCCGTTAGAGACGGGGAAATCAGCCGCGAAATCGCGCAAAAGCTGTCCCAACCTCGATATGATGCCTATATGAAGCGATCTGCTCCTTAACTAATCTGCCGAAGACGATTCGCATGACCGAGCCCGTTAAACTCAGCACGTTCGACATACCCGCGCACCAGCCTGCCGCAGGCGGCATCGCTGCGCGCGCGCGCGCAGCGGCTGGGCCGCAATATCTCGCGGCGCTCAACCCGGAGCAGCGCGATGCCGTCGAAACGCTGGACGGACCGGTTCTGGTGCTCGCGGGAGCCGGCACCGGCAAGACCCGCGTGTTGACCTCGCGCATCGCGCACATCCTTACCCTGGGCCGCGCACGGCCGGGCGAAATCCTCTCCGTGACCTTCACCAACAAGGCCGCGCGCGAAATGAAGCATCGCCTTGGCCAGATGTTGGGTCAGGCCGTCGAAGGCATGCCCTGGCTCGGAACCTTCCATTCCATCGGCGGACGTATACTGCGCATTCATGCCGAGCTCGTCGGGCTCAAATCAAATTTTACGGTGCTCGATGTCGATGATCAGATTCGCCTGCTGAAGCAATTGCTGCAGGCTGAGAACATCGACGAAAAGCGTTGGCCTGCTCGCATGCTTGCCGGGTTGATCGACGGCTGGAAAAATCGCGGGCTAACGCCGTCTCAGGTGCCGTCAGGCGAAGCCGCCGTGTTCGGTAACGGTAAAGGCGGCAAGCTCTACGCAACCTATCAAGAGCGACTGAAGATTCTGAATGCAGCGGATTTCGGCGACCTGCTGCTGGAGAACATCCGGCTGTTTCGCGAACACCCAGACGTGCTGCGACAATACCAGAACCGCTTCAAATTTATTCTGGTCGACGAATATCAGGACACCAACGTAGCGCAGTATCTCTGGCTACGGCTGCTGTCGCAAAGCAATACGCAACCCGGTCATTCCCCGCGCCCTGCTCCTGCCTCCTCCCAATCTCATATGTATGAATCCGAGCAATCAGCAGGGCATGAAGCATCAGAACCACAAGCTCATGAATCCGGCATGCCTCAAGTATTGACCGGCACGTCTCATACGCAAGTGCAGGCTCCAGCAGCGCCAACGCCGCTGACCGCGCCAAAAAACATCTGTTGCGTTGGTGACGATGACCAATCGATCTACGGATGGCGTGGCGCGGAAGTCGACAACATCCTGCGCTTCGACCACGATTTCCCCGGCGCCAAAGTGATCCGGCTCGAACGAAATTATCGTTCAACCGGTCATATTCTCGCGGCAGCCTCGCACCTCATTGCGCACAATGAAGGCCGGCTCGGCAAGACGCTCCGGACGGAGGATGAGGACGGCGAGAAAGTCACCGTCACAGGCTCATGGGATTCGGAAGAGGAAGCCCGGGGCATCGGCGAGGAAATTGAGGAACTGCAGCGCAAGGCGCATAAGCTCAACGAGATCGCCATTCTCGTCCGCGCCTCGTTTCAGATGCGAGAATTCGAAGACAGGTTCGTTACGCTCGGTCTGCCCTATCGTGTGATCGGCGGCCCACGATTTTACGAGCGGGCCGAAATCCGCGATGCGCTGGCTTATCTGCGGGTCATCAGCTCGCCCGCCGACGATCTCGCCTTCGAACGCATCGTCAACGTGCCGAAACGAGGGCTCGGCGACGCGACGGTCCAGCTGCTGCACGATCACGCCCGCAAAAGACGTATTCCGCTGACTCAGGCCGCGCGCACGGTTATCGAAACCGACGAACTCAAACCCAAAGCGCGAAGCTCGTTGCGCGAAGTGATGACGAATTTCGACCGCTGGCGTTCGCAGAGTGAAGTCGTCTCTCACACCGAACTGGCCGAGATCGTGCTCGATGAAAGCGGCTACACCGATATGTGGCAGAAGGACCGTTCCGCCGATGCCGCCGGCCGCCTGGAAAACCTCAAAGAACTCGTCCGTTCGATGGAAGAGTTCGAGAATCTGCAAGGCTTCCTCGAGCACATCTCGCTGGTGATGGACCGCGATAACGGGCCGGAAGAAGATGCGGTGTCGATCATGACGCTGCATTCCGCCAAAGGTCTGGAGTTCGACACCGTATTCCTTCCCGGCTGGGAGGAAGGTCTGTTTCCGCATCAACGTGCGCTTGACGAGCAAGGCCGCGCGGGCCTCGAAGAAGAACGCCGCCTTGCGCATGTGGGCATCACACGGGCCCGGCGGCGCGCAAAAATATATTTCGCCACCAATCGCCGCATCCACGGGTCATGGACCACGACGATCCCGTCGCGGTTTCTCGATGAACTGCCGGCCGACAATGTCGAGATTACAGAAAGCAAGGGCGGCAGTGGATGGGGCGGCGCCGGCGGCTACGGCGCCTCACGCTTTGACAATATGGAGTCTTTCGGCTCGACCTATGCGACACCGGGCTGGCAGCGCGCGCAGCAGCAACGCAATAAAACCGGTGGCAGGAACGAAAATTCGCAAGGTGGTGGTTTCAGCGAGCGCGGCGGGAGTTATAGCTCGGGCAGCCCTGACGGCGCATTCGGGTCCTGGCGCAACAAACGCGGCGCGACCACGATAGAAGGCGAGCTGATCGCCAAATCGACCGGGACTCAGTCGGATTTCTCGCGCGGAGACCGCGTCTTTCATCAAAAATTTGGTTACGGTGAAGTCACGCTCGTTGACGGCAACAAATTGACCATCTTGTTCGAGAAAGCCGGCGAAAAGCGCGTGGTCGATAGCTTCGTTCAAAAAGCCTGAAACATACGCCCGATCAGCTCGTCAAGAGAATGAGGGGCTCACCGGTAATAATGATGGTGGTGGTGACGCCGATACCGATATCCATTGCCTCGATTGGGAACGCCCAGAACGCCCTCGACACCGCCCACTACGCCACCAACGCCCGCTCCCACTGCTCCGCCGACGACGCCGCCCACTGGCCCCGCCGCACGGTTTCCTCGACGAACGCCCTCCTCAGCTCCGCCGATAATGCCTTGGGCGTGAGCAAAGGTTGATAGCATCAGCAACGCCAGCACTGAGATGGCAGCTAAAATATGAAATCTGCGAAGAGAGGGAGGAGCAAGAACCAAAGCCCTTGGTGTGTTCTCTGAGGTCTTCATCTCTCTTGCTCCCGTGCGACGGCGTTGTGCCATTAGGAAACAATGCGCTTGCCTCACAAAAGTTGCATTGGCTTCTCGTAACAAGTTGACGCCAGACGCAAGCAGCACCGAGACACCGATTCACCTCGCCTGAAAGCTGCGAATTAATAACAATCCTCTGGAACCAAAACGGGTTTTCAGATTTAATTTCACCGGGCGGTGGGAGGTTTAATTTGGCCTTGAAAAAGAGGCCGGAGGCGTAACCATGTATTCGCGTCACGAACTGTCGGAAATGCCTCTCGCCCGCCGAAATCGATCCCTCGAACAACTCGCTTCCAAACGATTTGGTATCAAATATCTTCTTGGTATGCTGCTGGGCGGCGGTTTTGCGATGCTCGTCGCATCCGGCCCGGCACATGCCTCGGTCCAGATCACCATCGACAAGAACAACCAACAGATGTCGGTCGCGGTCAACGGCGTTCAGCGCTACACGTGGCCGGTTTCGAGCGGCGTACCGGCCCATGAAACCCCAAACGGAACATTCAAGGCATTCCGGATGGAAGAAGACCACTATTCGAAAGAGTGGGACGACGCACCGATGCCGCACTCGATTTTCTTCACAAAAATAGGTCACGCCATTCATGGCACGGACTCGGTCCGTAGACTGGGCTCGCCCGCCTCACACGGTTGCGTCCGCCTGTCGCGTGAAAATGCAGCGACTCTTTACGCCGTGGTCGAAAAAGAAGGTGTGCTGAACACCACCGTGACGCTCACCGGCTCGTCTCAGGTTGCGCTCGCGCGGAACCCGCGAAACACGGCAGTCGCCCGTGGCGATACACTTGGCGATCCGGTTCAGCTCGCTCCGCGCGGATATAGTGCCGGTACCAACGCGCAAGCCGACAGTCAGGACACTCCGGACAACACCGTCAACGTTTATCTCGATCAGTATGGCCGACCCGTGTCCGCCTATCGAAACACGGGCAACATCGCTAATCCCAATGCAGGCGGCCGGCGCGTCTATCAGCCACGATCGCAATACAATGAAGCCGATGCCTATACTCAGCAATACGGCAATCAGCCCCAGCCGCGTTCGCAATTCTTCTATTACAACCGCTAACTGATCTGTGACCCCGGTTGCGTAACCCCGAGAACAAACCGTTCGGTCGCGGCGCTATTCCCCATCGCGCAGCCTCCGCCAGACAGCTCCGAGGACATTAGAATAGTCGTCGGTCCAAACCCGCTGACCATCTTCGGGTTCTGTAAGCGCCCATGCACTGTTTGCGGCCAGCGTTCCGACGTCGGCCTCTTCGCGAGCGGACACGACCACGTTGGTTGCGAAGATATATTCGTTATCGCGGCCGGAATCTTCGTTGTATACCCAGCTCTTCAGATCATTTTCGTCGGCAATGCCGACGACGACGCTCGCAAGCTCGAGATGCCGGTTGGACACGTGCATGACCACCGCGCCTTGAGGTGCAAGCTTCTCTTTATAGATCGCCATGGCTTCTTCAGTCGCCAGATGAATCGGAATGGCGTCGGACGAATATGCGTCGACAATGATCAAGTCATAAATGCCGTCCGGCTCTTTCGCAAACGTCAGCCGCGCATCGCCGAGGACGGGTTCAAGATTCGGCATGCATGAGGCGATAAAGGAGAATTTCTTCGGATCGCGCGCCGTATCGATCATGCTTTGATCGATTTCGAAAAACTTCCAGTTCTCACCCGGGCGAGCGGCGCAGGTCAAAGTGCCTGCGCCGAGACCGATCACCGCCACGCGAAGAGGGCTACCCTTGCGCGTCCTGACGGCTTCGATCGCCTGACCAATACCGCCGTCCTTGTGATAGTAGGATATCGGCTCGGGACGGCCGGTAACCGGCGTCCCGTCGTCGTTCAGCACTTTTTGGGCGCCGTGAATTGTCGTGCCGTGCATCAATACATGATATTGGCCATGCGGCGTTTCGACAATTTTGTGCACGCCGAAGAAGCTCCGCACAGTCTCGACGCGACCTTCGTCCGCAGGATAGATCCGAATTAATACAACGGCGAGCGCCACCACGGCAGCGACTTTCCATCGGTTTTCTCGCAGAAGCACGGCCAGCACGGCGGCCAGACCCGCTACGCCGGCGGCAAGCACTAACCGGTTATCCTCAAGCCAGTTGAACAATCGTCCCGTGCTGTAGGCCGGTACGATCAGCGCAACAGCAACGATTGCGATCAGCGGCCAGGTCCACGGGCTCAAGCGCGACCATCGCTCGTTGTCCGGCGGACGGCACACGGCAGCCAATACGAGTAAAATCGGGTACTCTGCTATCCACGAAAACGAAAACGGTGCAACAAGCCCGGCAAAAAGACCGCCGACCATGCCGCCAAAAGACAATGCGACGTAAAAGCCGGTTAAATATTGCGCCGGTGGGCGGGTGCGTGCCAGTTCGCCGTGAGCTGCCATGGCGATGATAAAGAAACACAGCTGATGACCGCCGAGCGTCAGCAACAAGTTCTGCTCGCCGCCCACCGCAAGCAGCACGATGATTCCTGCAATCGCCAACGGCTGCAGCATCAACATCCATCGATGCGGTAACAGCGGGCGTGACTGAAAAACCAAAACCCACGTGAGCAAATAAAGCGACAGCGGCAGCACCCACAGCAGCGGCGCGGCAGCGACGTCCGTGGAGATGTGTGCCGTTACGGCAATCAACAGACCCGAAGGCACTGCGGCCAGAAAGGTCCAGCGGGCGCGCGTGATCCACGAGGGTGCCGATGCACCGGCATCATCCGAGTCCGCGTTCTCGGTCACGAATTGAGGCGAGCGCCACAGCAAAAAGCCGCATGCCGCAATCAGCAGGATCAGCAGACCGTAGCCGCCGGTCCACAACAGGTTCTGCATCCGCAGTGTGAACATAGGCTCGAGCAGCACCGGATAGGACAATAGCGCCAGGAAACTCCCGATATTGGAAGATGCATACAGAAAATAAGGGTCCGGGCCATCGGGGTGCCCGGTACGGACGAACCATGCCTGCAGCATTGGGTTGTTGGCCGCGAGCGCGAAAAACGGCAGGCCAATAGATACGGCGAACAGGCCGAGCAGCCAGATGGCATATCCGCTCGATGGAGGCGAGCCCCACCCGCTGGCGATCGACAGCGGCAACGTCAACAGAGCCACAACAAGCAACGCCGTATGCCCGACGATCGGAACCACACGGCTGGGACTTTTCATCAAAATATGCGCGTAGGCATATCCGGCCAGCAGCAGCGACTGGAAAAAAACCATCGCAACCGACCATACGGCTGGCGAACCGCCCAGGCGCGGGAGGACCATTTTTGTAAACAGCGGCTGTACGGAAAACAACAACAGAGCGCTGACGAAGATCGCCGTCGTGTAGACTATGAGAACGAACAAATTGCGGCGGGCGGATCGTGGGGTGGGCAACGCGGGCAATTCAGAGGGCGTCATGGAAACTCCAGAAAATATTCAGGCTCGCAGGCCGCGTTTTGCAGTTTATTGAAATCCCCGATCCCATGACGACAACTGCCTTCGCCGCATTCGCGAAAGGAAATTTTTTACCCAAGCACTCAAGAATTACAGGTTTTTCGTGTTCTTCCGGGCTGGAGAGGCGATAAAAGCAGGATCGAGGTTCGTTTCGGGATCTGCCAGAATTGTCGAGCGAGGGGATTCGCGGCAGCAGGTTAAACGAAGTTCGCTTTTGGGGACACTGACGAATGTCTGATTACGACGCCATCATTATCGGCGCTGGCCACAATGGCCTCACCTGTGCCGCATATCTTGCGATGGGCGGGTTGCGCGTCAAGGTAGTCGAGCGCCGAAAGGTCGTTGGCGGCGCAGCTGTGACGGAAGAGTTTCATCCGGGCTTTCGAAACTCGGTGGCGGCCTATACGGTGAGTTTGCTCAACCCCAAAATCGTTACGGATCTCCGGCTGGATGCTCACGGCCTACGAATTGTCGAACGCCGCGCCCAAAACTTTCTCCCCGGGCCGGACCATCGTTATCTGCTGACAGGCGAAGGGCGGACGCATCAATCGGTCGCCAAACTCAGTGAACGCGACGCCGACAGAATTGGCAGTTTCACAAGGAAGCTTGAAACGATCGCCGACGTGCTGCGGGAGTTCGTGCTGCGCGCTCCGCCCAATCTGGTCGAAGGCTTGGGCGCGAACGCCCTGCATGAATCACTCAATGCACTTGGTTCCCTCAACATCCTGCGCGGCTTGTCCATGGAGGACAAACGCACTTTGCTCGACCTGTTCACCTGCTCGGCGGGCGAGATGCTCGATGACTGGTTCGAAAACGATCTGGTCAAGGCGCTGTTTGGCTTCGACGCCGTCGTCGGGAACTATGCCAGCCCTTATGCCGCCGGATCCGCTTATGTGATGCTGCATCATGCCTTCGGTGAGGTGAATGGAAAAAAAGGCGTTTGGGGTCATGCGATTGGCGGAATGGGCGCGATCACGCAGGCCATGGCAGCATCAGCGCGCGCCCACGGAGTTGAGATCGAAACAGGCGCCGGTGTTCGGGAGGTTATCATTGAGAAGGAACGCGCGGTCGGCGTCATCCTGGAGAACGGCAGTTCGATCCGCGCGCCTTACATCGCATCCAACGTCAATCCCAAGCTGCTGTATACTCAGCTCATCAGTTCAGATGCTGTTCCCCAGCCGTTTCTTGAACGCATACGGACATGGCGCAACGGTTCTGGCACATTCCGAATGAACGTGGCGTTGTCATCCCTCCCCTCATTCAAGGCGCTTCCGGGCATAGGCGACCACCTCACGGCTGGAATTATTCTGGCGCCGAGCCTCAACTATATGGAGCGGGCATGGCTGGATGCACGGCAACAGGGCTGGAGCAGCGAACCAATCGTGGAAATGCTGATCCCATCCACCCTCGACGATACGCTCGCACCGAAAGACAGGCATGTGGCAAGCCTGTTCTGTCAGCATGTCGCTCCACAACTCCCGGACGGCGCATCGTGGGACGATCGCCGTGATCAAGTCGCCGACATCATGATCGCGACTGTCGACCGCTACGCGCCTGGTTTCGCGCGAAGCGTGATCAATCGGCAAATTCTGACACCGCTCGATCTTGAGCGGGACTTCGGCCTGCTCGGCGGTGATATCTTTCACGGGGCGCTGACGCTCAATCAGCTTTTTTCAGCGCGGCCGATGTTGGGCCACGCCGATTATCGCGGCGCCCTCAAGGGACTTTATCACTGCGGCGCGGGCGCACACCCAGGTGGAGGCGTGACGGGAGCCCCCGGGCACAACGCGGCACGCGCGATCCTGCGGGACCACAAATCCATCTTCGTGAGGTAAGCGCGGAGTGGTAACGGGAGCCTAAATCGTCAGTCCGCAATTTCAATCAGGACAGGCTGATGATCGGACGCCGCAGTTACGTTGTCGACATCCATACGGATGATACGCGGAGCCAGGTCTTCCGTGACAAAGACAAAATCGCGGCATTCCGGTTTTAAAAAATACGAACGATCGTAGAGTCCGCACGTCGGCGGGTGCGGACGGCCAGCGGCATGCAGCATCCATGCATCGCGGTAGTTGAGCCCGGTCCGCGACGATCCATGAAGCACCGCGTGCTGCGGATCGGAAACATCGAAATTGAAATCACCGCACAACAATCCAGACGCCGGGACGGTCTGGCTGACATACGGATCGACGTAATCGTGGCTTGGCGAGATGGGACTTGTTGACGCCTCCTCCTGCAGATCGAGTAATCGCCTCACCTGCGCTTCGCGCTGCATCGCGGAGAAGTATTCCAGATGCGTGTTGACGATCCGCAGAGGGCCGAATGAAGTTTGTATCGTCACTTCCAGCGCCTGACGCCGCATGCTCCGGACAGTGCTCGCTTGCGGCCAAGGCAAAAGGTGGCTGGCAATCTGCAGCACGGGCAGCCGCGAGAGGGTCATATTGCCAAACTGCCGGGTCCGCCCACCTGGGTCGGTTATCTCCACGGCAGGCCGAAAAACTGCCCTGTATCCAGGCAGCAACGCGGCAAGCTGCGCGCTTTGATCGACATCGCCATCGAGTTCGGGAAACCCGACGGAGACTTCCTGGAAACAGAATACATCGGCATCCGCCAGTGCGGTGGCCACCGATACGGTCCGCTGCAAATCGACTACGCCGTCGCAGCCCTTGCCCCATTGAATGTTCCAGGTCACCAGCCGCATCAGCGGATGCCCGCGCGCATGAAAGATTGCACGAACTGACGTTGAAACAGCAGGAAGGCGATCAGCAGCGGCGCCATCGTCATGACCGTCGCCGCATTGATGATCGACCAGTCCACACCGGTCTCCGGCGCGCCGAACACCGCGAGGCCTACCGTCAGCGGCCGGCTTCCTACTGAGTTCGTCACGATCAACGGCCACAGGAAGTTATTCCAGTGATAGCTGACCGACACCAGACCGAAAGCGATATAGGTCGGGCGCGCGAGCGGCACGTAGACGCGCCAAAGAATTTGCAGCGGACCGGCGCCTTCGACGCGGGCGGCTTCGACCAACTCCTGCGGAACGCTCTTAAAAGTCTGCCGCAAAAGAAAGATTCCGAACGCGCTGGCGAGGTAAGGTAACGCGATCGCGGGAATCGTATCGAGCAGGCCGAGAGCACCGATCGCGCGATAGTTCTCGACGATCAGAACGTCAGGCATGATCATCAACTGCAAAAGCACCAACGCGAACGCGATCCTGCTCCCGCGAAACTTGAAGCGGGCGAACGCATAGGCAGCCAGCGTGGACAGCACGAGCTGACCGGCCAGAACAAAGGAAACCAGCACGATTGTGTTGAAGTAGTAACGGCCGAACGGCGCCTGATTCCAAGCGCGCACGAAGTTTTCCAGCGTCAGAGGAGCGGTGAGGCTGAAAGACGTGGCATAGGCCGCCGGATGCAGCGAACTCCACACTGCATAGGCAAGCGGCCCGAGCCAGATCAGGGCCAGCAGCCACGCTGCGCCGGCTTCGAGAGGATGAGTCCGGCCGTTCATTGGTAGTGAATCCTGCGGTCGAGATATCCGAATTTGATGAGAGCAAGTGTGCTTAAGATGACCAGCAGCACGACCGTCAAAGTCGCCGCGTAAGCCGAATCCTGGAAGGTAAAAGCAACTTCGTAGATGTAATACAGCAACAGCGAGCTGGCATTGCTGGGACCGCCTTTGGTCATGATGACCAGATGATCGACCAGCTTGAAGGAATTGATCACCGCATTGATCGCCACGAACAGAGTTGTTGGCATCAGCAGCGGAAACGTGATCCGCCGGAATGTGTACCAGCGGCCTGCGCCTTCGACAGATGCGGCCTCTTCGAGATCCGGCGACAGTTGCTGAAGCGCCGCCAGATAGAAGATCATGAAGAAACCGGCTTCCTTCCATATCACCATGACAATGAGACACCCCATGACGGTGCTGGGATCACCAAGCCAGTTCCAGCCGGGCAGACCGGCGAGCCCTCGCAGCTGATCGAGCAGGCCATAATCGGGGGTGTAGAAGAAAAGCCAGATATTGGCGACTGCGATCATCGGCAGCACGGTGGGCGTGAAATAAGCCAGCCGCAGAAAGCCGCGTCCACGAATATTGCGATTGACCCACAACGCCATCAGCAACGCCAGCGCGATCGATGTCGGGATCGTTCCCAGCGCAAACCAGAAATTATTGATAAGGGCTTTCCAGAAAATGGCGTCGCCGAACATCGCCCGGTAATTGTCGAGACCGACGAACGCCTCCGTGCCGTTGCGGCGCGCGATGAACAGGCTATGCCTGATCGTAGCCAGCACGGGATAATGCGTGAAGGCAACCAGCAACACGCCTGCCGGCAGAAGCAGCAGCCAGGCATGCACCGCGTTCCACCACGCATGCGATTTCGGTGGACGAGGCTTGGGCAAAAAAGTGGATTTATCGGACATCACGCGGCAGCCGGGCCGGACGGCGGAAAACCACCGCCCGGGCCGCTCCTTTATTTATAGCCGCGCAGAACGCGATCGGCCTGCTGCTGCGCAGCGGCAAGCGCATCTTGCGATTTCTGCTCACCTGTCACTGCCGCCTGCACTGCATCGTTGACGAATTTGTAGATGCGCCCGTTCTCGTGCACCGACAACTCGGGCACGGCAAATTCGAGCTGATCGCGCGCGACAGTCGCTGCCGGAAACCCCTTCGCATACTCTTCCATGGCCTTGGTTTTGTAGGCTGCCGGCGACACGGCGGCGTAGCCAGTCTTGATGCTCCATTCGGCGGCACGCTCTGGCGCGGTCATCCATCGGATGAATTTCACCGCCGCTTTCTGCTGTTCCGGCGAGGCGCTCTTGAACACGTAGAAACTTCCGCCGCCGGTCGGCGAACCGCGACGCTCCTTGGCAGGCAACATCGCCACGCCAAAATTGAACTTGGCGCCGTCCTTCACAGCGGTCAGGTTTCCGGTGGTGTGCCACATCATCGCGGTTTTTCCTTCAAGGAAGTCCGTGCGCAGCGTCGCCCAGTCGATCGTGCCCGTCGGCATCGCCGTGTGCTTGCGCGATAAGTCGACCCAGTAGTCGAGCGCGGCGACGGTCTTCGGCGCTGTCAGATAGACTTCGTTGCCCTGCTCGTTCATCAGCTTCTGGCCGTTCTCGATCGCCAGAGCCTGCAACATCCAGTAGGCGTAGCCTGTTGTCGGAATCTCGACACCCCAGCGCGCGATGTTACCGGACGCATCCTTCTTGACGAGCTTTTTGGCCATATCGGCCATTTCATCCCAACTGGCGGGCGCTTTATCCGGATCGAGACCGGCCTCCTTGAAGGCATCCTTGTTCCAGTAAAGAACGATGGTCGAGCGCTGGAACGGAATGCTCCAGGTCTTGCCGTCGATTTGCCCGTTCGCCATGAATGCCGGGTAGAACTCTTTGAACGTTTCCTTATCGGCCAGCCCATCCAGCGGCACGATGGCGTTCTCGTCCATCAGGGTGAAAACGTCAGTGGACAGCAGCACCGACAGCTGAGGCGGCTGACCGCCCTTCATCGCGGTCATCGCTTTCGTCATCGTATCCGTGTAGTTGCCGGCATAAACCGCCGTCACTTTGATATCCGGATTTTCCTTTTCAAAGCGACCGACCATGTCGTCGATGATCTTCGTTACCGGGCCACCGACGGCAACCGGATAATACATGGTGAGATCGACCGCCGCCGCCGGCCGCCCACTCAGAAACAGTGCGGCGAGCGCCGCGGCTGCCAATCCCGTTCGTGAAATAGATCGCATATTATTTATCCTTCCCTTACTGAGCCTGGCACACCGCTTGTAACAGCTTCAGCCAACTGCAAATCTTTTCTCCGGGTCTGTCGCGGTGTCTATCCGCCGCCCCGTCACCTTGTCGAACCGATGTTCCTGATCGATCGCCCAGGCAAGACGAACGTCGTCGCCCGGCGCTGCCTTGCTGAAGCCATCCTGTCGCACAGATACAGGCTGACCTTCGATCTCGCAAAGCACGATACTGTCCGCGCCCAGATGTTCGACAGTCTTTACTCTGGCCGCATGACCGTCCTGCGACACGATCCGGATATCTTCCGGACGAACCCCGATGAGTTGATCATCACGTTCGATAAGGTTCATCGGCGGCGTGCCGATAAATCGCGCCGTGAAGGCGGTTGCTGGACGACGATAGAGGTCTTCCGGTGAACCGTTTTGCTCGATACGCCCGTCGCGCATCAACACGACACGATCGGCCATGGTCATGGCTTCGGTCTGGTCGTGCGTCACATAAACCATCGTCATACCGAGACGCTGTTGCAATGAGCGGATTTCAGTGCGCATTTCGTGCCGCAGCTTGGCGTCCAGATTGGAGAGCGGCTCGTCCATCAGGCACAATCGAGCTTCCGCGATGATGGCGCGGCCAAGTGCCACGCGCTGGCGCTGACCACCGGACAATTGCGACGGCTTGCGATCCAGCAACTGACCAAGACCAACGATATCGGCAACGCGCTTCAGCCGCGCATCGCGCTCGGCGCGGGATACGCGGCGCACGCGCAAGCCGAACACGATGTTTTCCGCGACGCTGAGGTGCGGAAAGAGCGCATACGACTGGAACACCATCGAGATCTTGCGTTGCGCGGGCGTGAGGAGTGTCACGTCTGTCCCGCCGATCGTGATGGTGCCTCCATCAGGCTGCTCCAGCCCCGCGATCAATCGCAACGTTGTGGATTTGCCGCAGCCGGATGGACCGAGCAACACCAGCAACGAGCCCTCCTCCGCTGTGAGAGTGACATCGTCGACGGCACGCATGGTACCCCAGCTCTTGACGATATGATCGAGCGTAATCGCAGACATGATCAGCCTATCTGATGAAATGCAGCACGCGAACAATGCGCGCCTGTGGCTTTGGGTCAGCTTCTCATGGGCCACAAGCATCTGCTCCGCGCCGTCAACGCGCGCGCTGCATCTCCATCACCCTCCCTAACTATCTATCTTTCTTGCTTGACGTTCATATGAACATATTAAATGCTCGAATGAAATATGAAATTTCGGCGAAGTTTTTGATCGACTGCGCAGTCCACAAGGCCGTGTCCCATGCTCAAGATCGCGACCGATGACCGACAGGCCTGGATTCTCGAACTTGTGCGCGAGGAAGGCTTTGCCTCGATCGAACATCTGGCCACGCATTTCGCGGTGACCCAGCAAACCATCCGTCGCGTCGTCAATGGGTTGTGCGACCAAGGTTTATTGCGCCGAATCCACGGCGGCATCAGCCTTCCGGTTCAAAATCAGAACCTCGCTTATCAAAGCCGGCAAGGGCTCAATCTAAACGCCAAACGCCGCATCGCACGGGCTGTCGCCCAGTTTATTCCGGATAACGCGTCGCTCATGATCGGACTTGGGACCACGCCGGAGTATGTAGCCCTCGCCTTGGCGCATCCCTTGGAACATCCCTTGGCACATCGTAAAAACCTGCGGGTGATGACCAACAGCCTAAGCGTGGCAACGGCGTTCGCACACAACCCGGATGTGGAAATCACTTTCACCGGGGGCACATTGCGCCCACGCGACCGCGACATTATCGGCGAGGCAGCGGTCAGTTTCTTTTCGAAATTCAAAGCCGATTTCGGCATTTTCGGCGTCGGCGGCATCGATCATGACGGCACCCTGCTCGATTTTTACCTCGGCGAGGTTGAGGCGCGGCAGGCCATCGCGGCAAACAGCCGCTCGATGCTGCTTGTGGCGGATCACAGCAAATTTGGACGAAACGCCACCGTGCGCGGCGGCGATCTGGATGAGATCCATCATTTTTTTACGGACGAACCAATTCCACCCAGCTTCCGCATGGCGACCGGTCAACGCGCCGGCACAGTACATGTCGCAGGCCCAGCAGACACCATCGAATAGCTCTCTACTGCCGCTCCTGGCCCAACTCCCATCACCTTACGCTTCCAGCTGTTGCCCTGTGGATAACTCTGTTGACAACACTGTGGATTGGCTGTGGAAGGTGAGCGAATAAGCACCTGCATAAATCTGCTCGTTGTTTGTAGTCAAAGGGTAGTGCCTCTCTTGAAATTTCATCGACAACGCTTCTTGTAAGGACCGCGTGCGGCGAGCAATAAAGAGTAATCGCGCCGTTTGAAAAATCTAAAAAAAACCAGTCGGTATAGGAATTTCCAGTGCCATCTAAGTTAAATAAGGAAGGGGAGATTAGACATGGGCGACGTTGCATTTTTTATGGGGGCGCTTGTGCCCACGTTTTTGGTCAGCCGGTTAATGCTTTGGGTGTTCGGCCGTTACTTAATTAAAGGCGCCTCGCTTGCCCTAGTTGCCAATTTAGCCTCGCTCGTCATTGCGGGCGCGATCCTTTGGTCTTCAGGAAGCCTTTCGGATTTCTGGCTTGATGTAATTGCACAGGCGACTTGGATGGCGATTGACCTCTTTCGTTTTCGCAAACACACCGTTCAAATTTCGAACTAACACAGTACCAATCAAAGCTCCGACGAACTGTCGACGGCAAGTGGACAGACTTTACGTAACTCTTTTGGATTCTTCATGAATACAGCCATATCCGGATCCGTCACGACACCGCCGGCCGTTCGCGCGACGTTCAGTATGGCCGACGAGCGCAGTGCAAATCGCGTCGTCGATGTGCTGGCGGAAAGCTTCGATAACAATGAAGCGGCCATTGCCGCATTCGAAGCACCCGGCGGGCGCTGGGATGTCACGCTGTATTTCGCAGAGCGCCCCGATGAAGCTGCCGTGCGAGCGCTGATTGCGCTTTCCTCCGACAGTGCGATCGCGCAATCGGTCGTCTTCGATACCGTCGAGACCAAGGATTGGGTGAAGGCCAGCCTCGAAGGCCTGGCACCGGTCAGTGCGGGCCGTTTTGTCGTTCATGGCCATCATGACCGTTCACGCATACCCGCAAACAAAATTGGAATCGAGATCGAGGCTGCACTGGCCTTCGGGACGGGACACCACGGAACAACACGCGGATGCCTGATGCTGCTCGACCAGGTGCTGCGCGCGAAATGGCCGAGGCGCGTGCTGGACCTCGGAACCGGAACCGGCGTGCTGGCAATCGCCGCAGCCAAAGCGCAGCGTCAATCGGTTCTCGCCTCGGATATAGATTTGCGATCCGCAATCACGGCACGGGAGAATGCACGCCTCAACGGCGCCGGAAATTTCGTCGAAGCGGTCCACGCTCCGGGATTTTCCTCGCCGAAATTCAAGGCACGGGCGCCGTTCGATCTGGTGATGGCAAACATCCTCGCCAATCCGCTGCGACGGCTTGCAACGCCCATGGCGCAGCATCTGGCGCCATCGGCACTTGTCATTCTTTCCGGGTTGTTGCCCACTCAGGCCAACAGCGTTATCGCCGCCTATCGCGCGAGCGGCCTTGTTCTCGTCAAACGTTTGCAACTTGAAGGCTGGACCAGCCTACTGATGCGCAAGCCGTGACAATTGCCCGAACCTCAGTTTCTCTTTTGGTCAGGCCGCAAATTCCGGCCCTGCAGATCGACGTTGGCTATATCTCCGCTCGCACGACGAAGTCTGGCTTCGGTCAGACGGTCCAGCATCTGGACAATAATGCCCCGATGTTTGACCGCAGGGGCGGGAGCAGGTCTAGGATCGATTGGTGGCGGCAGCTTCTCGAACGAAAAAGCAGGCATCGGTGTTACCCCTCTCCATTGAGTTGACACACCCGAGCGTTTCCATCGTTTATAAAGTCTTTGAGTATCTTTGGTTTCCAGCGCGCGGCCAGAATAAAATCTATACTAAACATTCAAGCACGAGTTGTGCCAACTAAAGCCGCACAGCTTTACGATTGCGGGCGGTAAATCCGGCTCTTAAATTCACAGCATGTTCGAAGCTCATTTTCAGTCGTTCGAAGATCCGGAAAGCGGCGTTGCGCTAGCTGCGCGGCTGGCCGCGCTGCGCGAAGAGCTGCTCCGGCGCAATCTCACTGGATTCGTCGTTCCGCGCGCCGATCAGCAACAAAATGAGTACGTTGCGCCTTCCGAAGAGAGGCTTGCGTGGCTCACCGGATTTACCGGCTCGGCTGGGATCGCGGCGGTATTGAAGACAACCGCCGCTATTTTCGTCGATGGCCGCTATACGCTCCAGGCAGCGAAACAAGTGGATAACTCAGCCTGGACGATCGAACCGCTCGCCGATCCGCCTCCCGAAAAGTGGCTGGAAACTCATCTCGGCGCCGGCGACCGCCTCGGTTTTGATCCGTGGCTGCACACTTCGGCGGCAGCGGAACGTTTGGCAACTGCGTGTCACCGCGCGGGAGCGGAGCTCGTCGCGGTGGATTCAAATCCGATCGACGCCATTTGGGCTGACCGGCCGTTGCCGCCACTCGGCCCCGTCGTGCTGCACCCCATCAAGTATTCCGGTGAAACGGAAGAGGACAAACTCACGCGCATTCGCAGCGACATCGCTCGTGCGCGGATCGATGCGCTCGTGCTGTCAGATTCCCACGCGGTCGCATGGACCTTCAACATCCGTGGTGCGGATGTGGCGCATACGCCCCTGCCCCTGTCTTATGCCGTCGTGCCGAAGGACGGCCGTCCGATCATTTTCATCGATGGCCGCAAGCTGTCGAACAGCGTGCGTGACCACCTCGAACGCAACGCAGACATCGAAGATCCCGATGCACTGGCATCGCGCCTAACGGAGCTGGCGCAACGGGGCCTGTCGATCGGTCTCGACAATGCGACCGCTGCTGATGCGCTGACACGGATCATCTCTGCGAGTGGCGGCAAGGTACAAAGGGGCAGCGACCCAATCGCACTGCTCAAGGCAGCCAAGAATGACGCAGAAATCGCCGGCACACGCACGGCGCATCAGCGCGACGCGGTGGCGCTGGCACGCTTCCTGGCATGGATCGACCGCGAGGCTCCGAGCGGAGCGCTGACGGAAATCGACACGGTCGAGGCTCTGGAGACGTTCCGCCGCGACACCGGCGCGTTGAAGGATGTCTCGTTTCCGACCATTGCGGGAACAGGACCGAACGGCGCGATCGTCCACTACCGCGTAACGCGCAAGACCAATCGCCGTATCGAGCCGGGAGATCTGCTGCTGATCGATTCCGGCGCACAATATGAAGACGGCACCACCGACGTGACCCGCACCATCGCGATCGGTGAACCAACCGCTGAAATGCGAGATCGGTTCACCCGCGTGCTGCGTGGACACATCGCAATCGCACGGGCGGTGTTCCCGGACGGCACCAGTGGTGCCCAGATCGATTCATTCGCACGGCAGTTTCTCTGGCAGGCCGGGCTCGATTTCGAGCACGGCACCGGTCATGGCGTCGGCAGCTACCTCTCGGTTCACGAAGGGCCGGCCCGCATCTCGAAGCTCGGCACAACGCCGTTGAAACGAGGCATGATTCTCTCAAACGAGCCGGGCTATTACAAAAACGGCGAATACGGAATCCGCATCGAAAACCTGGAATTAGTGGTAGCGGCAGATGTCCCCGGCGCCGAAAAAACGATGTGTGCATTTGAAACACTCACGCTCGCTCCTATCGACCGCCGGTTGATCGATCCGGCCTCAATGATGCCAGATGAAATCAAGTGGTTGAATGCATACCACATGCGCGTTCTCAACACGTTGCACGGCGCGCTCGATGATGCGACTCGTCAGTGGCTGGATGCGGCGACACAGCCGTTAAAGCCTGAGCACTGATCTCCAGTCGAGACAGCCAACTAAGCGAGCGAACGTGGCGGATCTGATCGGCAACTCCCGCTTGTCAGCCAAGACTGACAGCGGCCGGGCATCACGTACCACGTTGGTGCTGCTGGTCGCCATGAACGGCATCGGACCGATTTCGCTCTATATGCTTGTGCCGATGCTGCCGCAGCTCGCGGCGCTTTTCTCTCAGGATATCTCGGTCGCGCAGATGACCGTGTCGATCTACATGGTCGGTATGGCCTGCTCCCAACTCACGATGGGGCCTCTGTCCGATCGTTTCGGCCGGCGTCCCGTTCTGATGGCGTGTTTCAGCCTCGTCGTCCTCGCAAATATCGGCTGTATTTTTGCCCAGACGCTGCCGCAACTGATCGCCGGCCGTTTTGTTCAGGCCATCGGAGGCGCCTCCGGTATGGTGATCAGCCGCGCTATTATCCGTGACATTTACGATCGCAACCGGGTGGGCGGCATGATCAGCCTCGTGATCGCCGTGATGATGATCGCCCAGATGTTGAGTCCGCTGTTCGGCGGCATCATTGAAACCTGGTTCGGCTGGCGTTCGATTTTTTATGTGCTCGCGGTAGCAACCGCGCTGACCGTTGTCGCAATCATGGTCGCGCTGCCCGAAACCCGGCGGTTGCAGACACGCACAAGCGACAGCGGCTTTTTAAAGGATGTCCGAGCGCTCGCAACAAACCGAGCGTTCATCGGATACGTGCTATGCCAGATGCTGGCTTCATCGATCATCTTCACTTTCGCCGGCGGAGGGCCCTACCTCGTCATCAATCATATGGGCCGTTCCGCGACCGAATACGGAGCATGGTTCGCCAGCGCCGGGTTCGCTTACATGGTCGGAAATCTGGTTTCAGTACGGCTCTCGCCGCGTTACGGGCTCGATCGCATGATCTGGTTTGGGCTTGCGATCCAGATCGCAGGCTCCATCATCAATGCCGTCTGGGGGTTTACCGGATTAAATCAGATGCCATCATGGTTGTTCGGAACGCACATGATCGTCATGTTCGGAAATGCTTTCGCCATGTCGAACGCATCCGCGGGCGCAATCAGCGTCCGGCCGCAGGCCTCCGGCACGGCGTCCGGCGCGATGGGCTTTCTGCAAATGGGATTTGGCGCGCTGTGCTCGCAACTCGGGGCCTATCTAGGCGGACATTTTTCGACACCGCTCGCCCTCAACATCGCCATCCTCACACTCTCGTCAGCCTGCGCAGCGGCGATCGTCTTGCTGGTACCTCGCAACAATACATTCGTGAGCACCGAGACCATGATCGTGGCCGAGGAGCAGGACGCGGGCGCGATGTAGAGACACCAAGGTATCGTTTTGTTTTGACGCGTTTTCTTAGCGCGAACCGGTATCCACCACCGGATCAAGTCCGGCGGCATGCTTCGCTTTGAAAACGCTCTAACGACCGTTGATCAATGCAAGCCATTCGTCTTCGGTGAGAACGCTGACGCCAAGGTCCTTGGCCTTGTCGAGTTTCGAACCCGCGCTCTCCCCCGCGACCACGTAGTCCGTTTTCTTCGATACCGATCCCGCAACCTTCGCGCCCAAACGCTCAGCGACGGCTTTGGCTTCGTCGCGCGTGAATTTCGTCAGCGAACCTGTAAATACCACCGTCTTGCCCGCAACCGGCGTGTCTTTGCGCGCCTGCGCCACAGGTAGAATTTCGATTTCCGCGAGAAGATCCGCGAGCGCCTTTAAATTTCTCGGCTCAGCGAAGAATTCCACCACCGCATCCGCGACCACTTCGCCGACACCTTCGATATCGTTGAGGTCCTGATAAGCCTCGGTCTCGTGGCCCTTCCCAGCCTCACGCATCGCGCTCTGGAACGTCTCGATCGTCCCGTAATGGCGAGCCAGCAGTTTCGCGTTGCCTTCGCCGACATGACGAATTCCGAGCGCAAAAATCAGCCGGTTAAGCTCGATACGCCGCCGCTCGTTGATGGCGCTAAACAGATTTCGAACCGATGTTTCGCCGAAACCTTCGCGATCCTTGAGCTTCTTTGCGGATCTGGCGTCGCGTTTCTCAAGTGTGAAAATATCGACCGACGACATCACCAGACCATCGGCATAAAATTCCTGCACCTGCTTGTCGCCGAAGCCTTCGATGTCAAAAGCATTGCGCGATACAAAATGCTTCAGCCGCTCGACCGCCTGCGCCGGGCAAATCAACGCGCCCGTACAGCGCCGCACGGCTTCACCTTCTTCACGCACGGCATGACTGCCGCATACCGGGCAGACCTGAGGAAACAGATAGGGCTTCGTGTCTTTCGGCCGCTTGTCGAGCGAGACGCTGACGATTTGCGGGATGACGTCACCGGCACGTTGAACCACGACCGTATCGCCGATACGAATATCCACACCTTCGCGGATCGGCTGGCCGTCGTTACCGATACCCTTGATATAATCCTCGTTGTGCAGCGTTGCGTTGGAAACGACCACCCCGCCGACAGTCACAGGCGCCAGCCGCGCCACGGGCGTTAGCGCGCCGGTGCGGCCCACTTGAATATCGATGCCGTTCATCACGGTTGTCGCCTGTTCGGCGGCGAACTTATGCGCGATCGCCCAACGCGGGCTGCGCGATACGAAACCAAGCCGCTCTTGCCAGTCCAGCCGGTCAACCTTGTAGACGACGCCGTCGATATCGTAGCCCAGCGATGCACGTTTGGTTTCGATCTCGCGGTAGAACTCGAGGACGTTCGCCACGCTCTTGCACAACGTTGTCAGCGGATTGGTTACGAAACCGGCTTTCGCCATCCACCTCACCATGCCGAATTGCGTCGTTTCGGGCATCTCGCTGATTTCACCCCAGGTATAGGCGAAAAATTTCAACGGCCGCGACGCGGTGATGGCTGGATCTTTCTGACGCAAGGAGCCCGCGGCCGAATTACGTGGATTGGCGAAGACAGTATCCTCGGCCTCCGCCTGCTTCTTGTTCAGCGCTAGGAAGTCCTTCGTCGTCATATAGACTTCGCCGCGCACTTCGCAGATCGGGGGAATCGCTTTGCCTTCGAGGGTGTGCGGAACGTCACTGATGGTGCGAACATTGGCGGTCACGTCCTCGCCTTCGAAGCCATCGCCCCGCGTCGCCGCCGTGACGAGCGCGCCGTTCTCGTAACGCAACGACAAGGAAAGTCCGTCGATCTTCGGCTCCGCCACGATCGCCGGTATTTCATCGGCATCCAGCTTCAGAAACCGCCTTATCCGCTCGATGAAATCGGCGACATCCTCATCGCTGAAGGCGTTTCCCAGCGACAACATCGGAACGGCATGACGCACTTTGGAGAAGCGCCCGGACGGCTGCGCGCCGACCTTAAGCGAAGGCGAGGTATCCGTGAGCAGGTCGGGGAAACCCGCCTCGATGGCGGCGCTGCGGCGACGCAACGCATCATAATCGGCATCGGAAATTTTCGGGGCGTCATCCTGATAATAGCGCTTGTCGTGGGCTGAAATTTCCAGGGACAAACGAACCAGTTCGGTCTTGGCCTGAGCCTTGGTGAGGCTTTCGACGGCGAGGGCCGATGGTCTCTTCACAGCAGGCTTCGCAGCGGCCTTGCTGGCTTGCGTTTTCTTGGCGGACATGACGGCGCAGCCTCAGGCAGTCGCCGCGCGCAGCAGGCGATCCGCCGCGGCGCGCGCCTCGGCTGTGATCTCGGCGCCCGCCAGCATGCGCGCGATTTCCTCGCGGCGATGATCGTTGGCGAGCGTTGCCACCCGCGTCGCCACCCGTTTGCCCTTGTCGAGCGCGTCCTTCGAAATCAGCAAATGCTGATCGGCGCGTGCGGCAACCTGTGGCGCATGCGTAACGGCCATAACCTGTACTTTGCCTGCGAGGCGCGCCAGCCGCGCCCCGATGGCGTCCGCAACCGCGCCGCCCACGCCCGTATCGATTTCGTCGAATACCAGCGTCGGAGCGGACCCCCGGTCTGACAACACCACCTTGAGCGCGAGCAGAAACCGCGACAGCTCGCCCCCGGATGCGACTTTCATCAAGGGTCCGGGTTTGGTGCCTGGATTGGTTTGCACCCAGAACTCGACGCGGTCGATCCCCTGCGGACCGGGTGACGCATCGGTTTCGATCTGGGTCATAAACTTCGCGCGCTCGAGCTTGAGCGGCGCAAGTTCGGCGTTGACCGCCTTATTAAGCTTCTCCGACGCCTTCACGCGGGCAGCCGAAACTTTAACGGCAGCAGTATCGAACGCCTTGTCAGCCGCGTTTGCCGCCTGCTCCAGCACCGTAAGGCGTTCGGCACCGGCGTCGATCAAAGCCACGTCCGCTGCGTAGCGCTCTGCCAATGCCGCAAGATGATCCACAGGCGTCGAATATTTTCGCGCGGCAGCGCGCAGCGCGAACAACCGCTCTTCGATCCGTTCGAGTTCGGCGGGGTCGAAATCAGCTGCCGCGAGCGCGGCGTTGAGATGCTGGTCCGCCTCCTCCAGCGAATTGATCGCGGCGTCGATGGCCTTCACCGCCGGTTCGACCAGCTTCGGCAAATTTGCGGCCCGGCGTTCAAGCCTTCGCACGGCGGCAGCAAGTCCCGCGACCGGGGATTGATTGCCGCTGACCGCCTCAAGCGCATCGCGCAAGTCCTCGGCGATCTTCTCGCCTTGCATCATGACCGTGCGGCGCTCCGCCAGCGTGGTTTCTTCACCGGTCTGCGGCCTCAGCTTTTTCAGCTCGTCCGATGAGTGACGCAGATAGTCAGCCTCGCGTGCCGCGCGCTCCATCCCGGCACGATGCTCATCCAGAGCATTCCGCGCGGTTCGCCGCGCGTCCCACAGCGTTTCAAGCGCAGCAACATCCTTTTCCAGACCGGCAAATGCATCCAGCAGCCGGCGATGCGTTGCCGCGTCGACCAGTGCACGTTCATCATGCTGGCCGTGAATTTCCACCAGCGCGCTGCCGACAGCCTTGAGGGTCTGGACGCTGATCGCCTGATCGTTGAGAAACGCGCGGGTCCGGCCATCCGCAAGCTGAACCCGCCGCAGGATCATCTCGCCGGTGTCGTCGAGACCGTTCTCGCTGAGTATTTTCGCGGCCGGATGCTTGTTCGGCACATCGAACACCGCCGTGACCTGCCCTTGCTCCGCGCCATGCCTGACGAGGCCCGCATCGCCGCGACCGCCAAGAGCGAGAGCGAAGGCATCGAGAAGAATGGATTTGCCTGCACCGGTTTCTCCGGTCAGCACCGCTAGACCAGGAGCAAAATCGATATCCAGCCGCTCGATCAGGACGATGTCGCGGATCGAAAGGCGCGCCAGCATCTGAATGAACTTCCTATCCGAGACCCAGTTTCTTGAAAGCCTTGCTGATGTACGACGCTTTGTTTTCGCTCGGCTCAAGACCGCCGGACTTTACAAGATTGTATGCATCTTTGTACCAGCGGCTGTCAGGAAAGTTGTGGCCAAGCACGGCGGCTGCCGTCTGGGCTTCGCCGACCACGCCGATCGCCAGATAGGCTTCCGTCAACCGGGCAAGCGCCTCTTCGACATGACGGGTGGTCTGATATTGGGTCACGACCAGCTTGAAACGATTGATCGCCGCCGTGTAGTCGCGCTTTTCCATGTAGTAGCGCCCAACCGCCATTTCCTTGCCTGCCAGCTGGTCGCGTGCAGCCTCAAGCTTGCGCTTGGCGGCCGTGGCATATTCGGAATCCGGATATTTGCGGATCACTTCTTCCAGAGCGGCCATCGCCTTTTCGGTCCGCCCCTGATCGCGGCTGATATCCGGGATCTGGTCGTAATGGGAGGCTGCAATGAGATACTGCGCGTAGGCTGCGTCCGGCGTCCCCGGATGAAGACTGACATAGCGCGACGCGGAGCCGATCGCGGTGTCGTAATCGCCGCCTTCATAAGCGGCGTAGGCCGACATCAACAACGACTTGCGCGCCCATGTCGAATAAGGATGCTGCCGGTCGACTTCTTCGAATTTCTTGTTGGCGCCTTTGATGTCCTTCTTTTCGTTCATCAAATACAAGCCCTCATTGTAGAGCTTGTCCGCCGGCTCCTCCACGAAGGTTTCGTCCTTCGCAAAATACTTATCCCATATCGATCCCGTGCCGCAGCCGCCCAACGTGGTGGCGAGCACAAGCAATCCGCTTGCAAGGCCGAGATGGCGACCAATCCGGCTGGCACGAAAATCCAAAAGACTGCGCAGTTTGAGCGTCATTCGCGTAACCGACCTAAATCAAAAATCTGAACCAAATTGTTGGGCGCAAGCTAGCACGATCCGGGCAATCGCGGCCCAAATTAGCGCGACTGAAGTCCGTCAATACAAGCAAACGGACGCCGTTGACCCGCGCAGTCAGCACGGCACTCACTGGGCGCCTATGTAGCTGAAAAACTTGATTGAACCAACCGGGTACGCAGAGATTTCGCCCGGATTAAGGCGAATCGAACGTGCGTATCAGAGGAGCAGACCGAAAAGCTCAGGAAACGTCCGGTCCGTAGACCGGAACCATGCCGCCGAGCATCCCGCCGACCACCTCGGCGTGACCACGAGCACGGCGACGAGCAACTGCCGGCTCCCCTTCCACCACGCGCCAGGCGTTGTGGTCGACCATCAGGGCGCTGAGAATCGCGTGATTGAGCTTATGTCCGCCGCGAACGGAACGGTACAAGCCAATCAGCGGCAGACCCGCCAGGGACAGATCGCCGATTACATCGAGCACCTTGTGACGGGCGCATTCATCGGCGTAGCGCAAGCCTTCGGGATTCAGAACGCGGTCCGCCTCGAACACCACGGAATTGTCGAGCGAGGCGCCAAGTGCATAGCCGGACTTCCAGAGCTGCTTCACATCGCCCATGCAACCGAATGTGCGTGCGCGTGCGACATCGCGCCGGAAGGAATTGGGTGTCAGGTCGAGGCCGAAAACTTGATGGCCGATCACGGGATTGTCGAAGCTGATCTCAACCTCGGCACGAAACCCTTTGGAATATGGGAGCAGTTCGCCAAACGAATCGCCCAACGTCACGCGGACCGGCTTCAGGACCTCAATGTAACGCCGTGGAGCGGACTGTTCAGCAATGCCGGCCTGATCGATCGCAGCGACAAAAGGTGCAGCGCTGCCGTCCATGATCGGCACTTCTGGACCGTCAATTTCGATCGTCGCGTTATCGACGCCGAGGCCACGCAAGGCCGCGAGAACATGTTCTGCCGTGGAGACAAGCGGACCGCTGCGATCACCGAGAACCGTTGCGAAATCGGTTGCGATCACCGATCCGGCCTTGGCTCTGATCTCGCGTCCCCGCCCGTCGCTTCCGGTCCGGATAAAAATAAAACCTGCATCGACGTCTGCAGGTCCGATGGTGAGGTTGGCTTCTGAGCCCGAATGAACGCCCACGCCAGTCACGGTGACGTGCGAACGTAGCGTCGTTTGTCGGCTGAATTTCATTTCAGTGTCGCCCACTACTGACCTGAACCTCGAAATCAAATTCCCCCGCCAAATTGGCGATTTGATTCAAGGCGATCCCCAAGTCGTGATCCCCAAACTGCACGCACAATACTCCTCAAGAAGAGTTGTGCCAGTCACGCTTTTTTACCGATTGTTACCCAAACTACGCCGCATTTGCGCCGCCCGTTAACCAAATTCAACCGAAAAGCGCAAGTCAGCGTCGGCCCACGCATCACTCATTTCAAAAAATTACTTCAAATAATCAACAAGTTAGAAAAATCTTTAGTTAGTTCCACCCTCAAACGAATGTCCCGGCCGTTAAGACCGGGACATGGATCGATTTACTGAGTGTAACAGTCTCCCCTAGCCTCGCGGCTGGGGAAATCTGGTTGTGGGCAACCCACCTCAGGTCGCCTGCCGGCGCAGAAATGCCGGAATATCGAGATGGTCGTCGCCTTGTGCGGCCGGCTGCGGTGCCGGGCGGCCGTGTGTATCCAGCCCCTGGGGCGCTGGGCGGCGGGCATATTCGGATATCGGCTCGCCCGCTCCGGTCTGCGGCACGGGCCGCTGAGGTTTGCGCTCAGGGAGCGGCGGCATCTGTGGCATGGCGGGACCCGAGGCGCGAGCCGCAACCGGCGGTTCGGTCTCTTCGTCGCGGCGGCCAAGCCCGACGTTGGCAAGACGCTGCAGCAGCGAGAGCCGCGTCTTCTGCGGGTGATCGTCCTCCGTATCGCCGCTGGCCTGGCGGATCTGATTCTGCGCAGGCATCGGCAACTCGTCGAACTTCGGCATCCGCGGTGTGCGCAGCGGAGCGCGCTCAGCCGCCGGCGGAATGAACGCCGTTGGCAGCGAGGGTTCCTGAAGCTGCACAGTCGGTGCCGGCTGATCGTAGAACATCGAAGGCTTCGGCGGGATCGGCCGAACCGTGACATCGCCGTAGGCGGCCGGTTGTGTCACGACAGGCGCCGGTGCTTCGACCGGTTCTGGCGCGACTGCGGCCGCGATCGCGGCAAGCGCGGCGCGGTCGATGTTTTCGGCGGGCGGACGCGGCGCTTGCTGCGTGACTACGCTCTGCATGGGGCGCACGCCCTCTTGCTTGTTAAGGCGCTCAGCCATCCGCAGGTTATCCGCTTTCAAACGCGCGGTCAGATCGGCAAGACGGCCAGCGTCCGGCACGCCAGCTCCGGTCCCGGGCGCCACCGGGGTTCCGGTCAGGCGAGCGGTTGCAGTCTGATCGATGCCGGTGGCGACCACCGAAACGCGGATGATGCCATCCAGCGTCTCATCGAAGGTCGCACCCACGATGATGTTGGCATCCTGATCGACTTCTTCGCGGATGCGAGTCGCGGCCTCGTCGACCTCGAACAACGTCAGATCCTTGCCGCCGGTGATGGAGATCAGCAGGCCGCGCGCACCCTTCATCGAGGAATCGTCGATCAGCGGATTAGCGATGGCGGCTTCCGCAGCGGTAAGCGCGCGCTTCTCACCGGAGGCCTCGCCGGTGCCCATCATTGCTTTGCCCATTTCGCGCATCACGGCGCGAACGTCCGCGAAGTCGAGATTGATCAAGCCTTCCTTGACCATCAGATCGGTGATGCAGGCGACGCCGGAATAAAGCACCTGATCGGCCATCGCGAAGGCGTCGGCGAAGGTGGTCTTTTCGTTGGCGACCCGGAACAGATTCTGGTTCGGGATGATAAGGAGCGTGTCGACGACCTTGTGAAGCTCGGTGATGCCGGCCTCTGCCGTCCGCATACGGCGCTGGCCTTCGAAGTGGAAGGGCTTGGTGACCACACCAACGGTGAGAATGCCCATCTCGCGAGCCGTCTTGGCAATCACCGGCGCCGCACCAGTGCCGGTGCCGCCACCCATGCCCGCCGTGACGAACACCATGTTGGCTCCCGACAGATGATCGCGGATTTCGTCGATCACCTCCTGCGCCGCTGCCGCGCCGACATCCGGCTGCGAACCCGCGCCGAGCCCTTGCGTCACCTGTGTGCCCATCTGAACGATGCGTTCAGCCTTTGACATGGTCAGGGCCTGCGCATCGGTATTGGCGACGACAAAGTCGACCCCTTGCAGGCCTGCGGTGATCATATTGTTCACGGCGTTGCCGCCAGCGCCGCCGACGCCAAATACGGTGATCCGCGGTTTCAGCTCGCGAATATCGGGAATGTTGAGATTGATGGTCATGTTTGCCTCTCGATTACGCGCGCGTTGTGCCGCAATGCCTGCGGTCCACGACCGCAACGGTTGGTGAAATCATGTGAATCCGACGCCGGATCATCAAAACCCCTCGCGAAGCCATTGTCCGACCTTTCCGAAATAGCCGCCGTTAGTCCCTGTCCTGAGCTGCCGCGTATGCCGCGGTTCGACATGTTCAAGGTGAGCGAATTGCGGATAGACGAGCAGCCCGGTCGGAACGGCAAACGATGCGCTCTTGGCTTCGTTTGGAAGCCGGCCGAAGCCGAGCGGACGGCCGATGCGAACCGGACGATTGAGAATTTGACCCGCCAATTCGGGAATCCCAGTCAGCAAGGATCCTCCGCCCGTCAGCACGACCCGTGCCCGCGGCTCTGCCGCCAGGGGCGAATCCGCCAACCGGTCCCTGACCATTTCGAAGATCTCCTCGGCCCGCTGACGAATGATATTTGCGATCGTGGCGCGGGACACGATGTGAGACGCGTCCCGCTCAAGATCATCGGCCGTGGGCACGCTCATCAGCTCGCGCGTGTCGGATCCGCCCGTAAGTACGGTTCCGTATAAAGTCTTGATTCGCTCCGCATCCGCAATGCAGGTGCCGAGTCCTCGTGCAAGATCCATGGTGATGTGTTGCCCGCCGAGCGCAAACCCGCTCGCGTGAACGAAGTTTCCGGTCGAATAGGTCGCGATCGTTGTCGTTCCCGCTCCCATGTCGACAACCGCCGCGCCCGTATCGACCTCGTCATCGGTCAACACCGAAAGACCCGCGAGATAGGGACTGGCGGCCATCGCCTCGACATTAAGGTGGCAACGCTCGACGACGAGCATCAGATTTTTGGAAACCATGGCGTCGGAAGTCACGACATTCATGTCGACGCCGAACTGCCGCGCGACCATGCCGCGAGGATCGCGAATGCCCTTCACACCGTCGAGCGAATAGCTGATCGGAAGGGCATGCAGCGCGGTACGGCCGGGGCCGGTGGTATGGCGCATGCCCGTGTTCGTGATGCGGGTCACATCGTCGGGCGTCACTGTGCCGCCGCGAACCTCGGCGGTGGCTTCGATGAGCTGACCTTGCAGGCGGCCGCCGGAGACCGACAGCAATACGGATTCGACACGCACCTTCGCCATGCGTTCGGCGACAGCAACTGCCTGCCTCACGGACTGCTCGCATTGGACGAGATCGACCACGGCGCCTGCTTTAACGCCGAGCGACTGAATATGGCTGATGCCGATCAATTCGATGGTGTGGCTGCGTCCCCGGAACACGTCGCTCGGCGGGCACGGCTTCAGGCGTGCAATCAGGCACGCAACCTTGCTGGTGCCGATGTCCAGCGCCGCGACCAGCGCCGCGCGGTTTTGCGGCAGCGCGCGGGTTTTCGGCGTCTGATGACCATCGAGACTGGTCATGCGTCCGTGCCTTTACGCTTCGACTTCTTGTCCTTGAACAATTCTTCCCTGGCCTTGGCCGCGTCTTCCGAAAGCCGAACGACCACGCGATCGGGCAATCGCAAATCGATCGCCGTGATGTCACGCGAGAACAGCCGGTCCTCCCTGTCGAGCTTCGACAACAAGGCGAGCGACTTTTCCACGCCGGTTTCCGGCAAACGCACGTCGAGACCGTCGGCAAGCCGCAGATTCCAGCGACGCTCGCCGACAAAGACCAAAGCCTTTACGGCCGAGCGCACTTGCGGGTATTGAGCGAGAAGCGCGAGAAAATCCTTGGCGCGACTCTCCGCGCCCTTGCCCACGACAAGCGGCAGCGACACGAAATTGCGGGACACCCACGGCTCGAGCACCGTGCCGTCGTCCGCGATCACCGACAACGCGCCGTCCTGCTGCCAGAGTGCGAACGCCTTGCGTTCGGTGATCTCGATCTGCAATTGCCCCGGGTAAAGTTTCAGAACGGTGGCGTCCGCGATCCAGGGGCTTGCCTTGAGCTTGTCGCGCACGGTCGCGGCATCGAGGAACAGGAGCGACGAGCGGCCAGTTACGCCACCAACCGCCAGGATTTCATCCTGGGTGAGCTGCTTGCGTCCGGTGATGGCGACATTCGTAATTCGAAATCCGAATGCGTTGGCGGCGGCGTTGCGCGCATCGCTCAAGGTCGAAACGATGTTCTCGACGTGATTGCCCTTCACAGCCCCCAAACCGATGCTGGCCAGAAGCAGGCAGATGGTCGCCGCAAGGCCAAATCGACGCGGCAGACGGCGCTGCATCACCACAAGAAAATGCGGCATGTTATTGTCGTGAACGATGGGGCGTGGACGGCGGCGAAGCGGTTGCTGCGCACGCACGCTGACGGACCCCGCGCGGCGCGCGGTCGTCGACGTCAGTTCGGATTGGGGCCCCGGCTGTCTCAGCGACCGAGCGAGGCGTCCTCCACCATCCATTGTACGAGCTCGTCAAATGTTATGCCTGCATGCGCTGCAAGCTCTGGCACAAGTGACGTCTCGGTCATGCCGGGTTGGGTGTTGACCTCGAGGCAGATCAGCCCCCCCGTACCCTCGATGCGGTCGTCGTAACGGAAATCCGCACGGCTAACGCCCCGGCAGCCAAGCGCGTTATGCGCCGCCAGCGTTAACCTTCGGGCTTCCTGGTAAACAAATGGTAAAACCGGTGCAGGCAGGATGTGTTTTGATGCGCCGGGTGAGTACTTTGCCTCGTAATCGTAAAATTTTACTGTTGGGACGATCTCGATAACCCCCGAAGCCTCCCCTTTGATCACCGCGCAGGTGAGTTCCTTCCCCGCGATGTATTTTTCGACCAAAAGCTGGTCGCCATGGGTCCAATCGGCCCGGAACAGCTCCTGTGGCGGGTGGGTGTGCTCCTCGGTCACGATAAAAACGCCCACACTCGAGCCATCGGCAACCGGTTTGATGACATAGGGCCTGGCCATCGGATGCGCTTTGGCGACCTCGGCGCGCGACAACGTCAATCCTTCAGCGACGGGAACGCCCGCGGTGGCCATGACCGTTTTGGCAAGGTCCTTCTGCATCGCCAGCGACGACGACAGCACGCCGGAATGGCTGTAGGGGATGCCCAACGTCTCGAGCACGCCCTGGATGGTCCCATCCTCTCCAGGACGCCCGTGCAGCATGTTCAAGACTGCATCCGGCCTGAGCTGATCGAGCACCGTGGCGACGTCACGCTGCACGTCGATACGGGTGACCCGGTATCCCTTGCGCTCGAGCGCGTCGGCGCAAGCCATTCCGGAGCGAAGCGAGACCTCCCGCTCCGAGGACCATCCTCCCATCAGCACCGCAACGTGTTTCGGCATCCTGTCTCACTTGTCTTGGTTGGTTGCCGCGCCCGGCGAAGCCGGGCGCCGCCGTTCAAATTTTCTCGACGCCGATCCGCTTGATCTCCCAATGCAGATCAATCCCGGAGTTGGCTTTCACTTTCGCACGCACGGTTTCGCCCAGCGTCTCGATATCGTGACCGCTCGCCTCGCCGATATTGATCAGGAAATTGCAGTGCATCTCCGAAACCTGTGCGCCGCCGACACGAAAACCACGCATGCCGGCGGCATCGATCAGTTTCCAGGCGCTCAATCCTTCAGGATTTTTGAAGGTCGAGCCTCCGGTCTTTTCGCGGATCGGCTGCGCGGTTTCGCGATGCTGTTGCACGTCGTTCATCCGCGCGCGAATAGCGCCAGGCGCAGCGATGCGCCCCCGATAAAGCGCCGAAGTGAAAATCACCCCGTCCTCGACACCGCAGTTACGATAAACGAACTTCATATCGGCGTTCGAAAACTCCCGCCGTTCGCCCTTGCGGGTGATGCCGACGGCTTCCACCAGCACGTCGCGTGTTTCCCCGCCGTTGGCTCCCGCATTCATGCGCAGCGCACCGCCGATCGAACCAGGGATGCCGAAGTAAAATTCAAGGCCGCTGATATTCGCTGCTGCGGCGGCCTCGGCAACACGCTTGTCAAGCGCCGCTGTGCCTGCCCGCAAGGTATCGCGATCGACCTTGATATCGCCGAAACCACGTGGAGATAACCGGATGACGACGCCCGGCACGCCCCCATCGCGCACGATCACATTTGATCCCACGCCGATCGGATAAACCGGAACATCGAGAGGCAGCTTCGACAGAAAGTATTGCAGATCGCTTTCGTCTGCCGGCGTGAAAAGCAGTTGCGCCCGACCGCCAACGCGAAACCATGTCAGCGGCGCAAGCAACTCGTTGCCGAGAAGCCGTCCACGCAAATCAGGCATCATGGACGAGATGGACGGAAGCAGATCGGGAAACGTCATGTTGCCGCCATCACTTGACCGGTCCCAAAGCCTTCAACTCCGCAGGCAATGCGTAAGCCCATTGCGTGATGTTTCCCGCCCCCAACAAAACGACATAGTCGCCGCTCTTCGTGACCTTGCGTACGATATCGGCAAGGTGCGTCGAATCCTGCATCGGAATGACTTCACGATGACCATGCGCGCGTAATCCGAGCACGAAGTGATCGCGATCGATGCCCGGAATCGGCGCCTCGCCCGCCGGATAGACATCGGCGACGATCACGGTGTCTGCATCGTTGAAGCACGTGCAGAACTCATCGAACAGCGACTGCAACCGCGTGAAGCGGTGCGGCTGGACGACCGCAACGATCTTGCCATTCGTGGAGTCTCGCGCCGCTTTCAGCACGGCGGCGATTTCAACGGGGTGATGACCATAATCGTCAATGACGGTGACACCGTTCCACTCGCCGGTCTTTGTGAACCTGCGCTTCACGCCGCCAAAACCGGCAACGGCCTTCCGGATCGTGTCGTCGGAGAGGCCGATTTCGTGCGCCACCGCAATCGCGGCCGTGACGTTGAGCGCATTATGCCGGCCCGGCATCGGCAACAGGAGATCCGTCAAAACATGTTCGGTATTGGCCTTGCGATCGCGAAACGCGACCTTGAAGGCCGAGCCTCCACCCGTCGGCACGAGGTCGAGCAATCTGACGTCCGCCTGCGGGTTTTCGCCGTAGGTAATAATTCGACGGTCTTCGATTTTGCCGACGATGGTCTGCACCACCGGATGATCGATGCACATCACGGCGAACCCGTAAAACGGCACGCTCTCGACAAAATTGCGGAACGCGTCCTGAACCGCTTCGAACGTCTTGAAATGATCCAGATGTTCGGGGTCGACATTGGTGACGATGGCGATATCTGCGGGAAGCTTCAGAAAAGTGCCGTCGCTCTCGTCGGCTTCCACCACCATCCACTCGCCCGCGCCCAATCGTGCGTTGGTGCCGTAAGCGTTGATAATACCGCCATTGATCACAGTCGGATCGAGATTGCCCGCATCCAGCAGTGTCGCCACCATGGATGTGGTCGTCGTCTTTCCATGGGTGCCACCGATTGCAACGCAGCTTTTCAACCGCATCAGTTCGGCCAACATCTCCGCCCGGCGCACGACGGGAATGCGTTGGGCGCGTGCCGCCATCAATTCGGGGTTGTCGCGCCTGATGGCAGAGGAGACCACCATCACGCCAGCACCCGCGACATTCTCCGCCGCGTGACCGACTGTGACCGCGATACCATTCTCGCGTAGCCTTTTGACGTTCGCGCTTTCGGCAACGTCGGAGCCGCGCACCGTATAACCAAGGTTGTTCAAAACCTCGGCAATGCCGCTCATGCCGATACCGCCGATACCGACAAAGTGAATGGGCCCAATTTCGCGCGGCAGTCTCATGGCAATTTCCCGATGGATTTCCAATCCGCGGCGCCGGAGTCAGTGGCCGCGAACGGCACTGGATGCCCCGCTTTCACACGCTCTGACAAGACCAAAGTGGCAATTTCACGAGGGTGGCCCCATTCCGCCGGATCTTACACCGGGCTGCGTAAAGAATCCTCATCCAAACAGAACGATAGGGCCTCGCTATCCATCCCGTTCAGACCGGCTGTGGTCCCTGTGCCCCGGCAATTTTACCGACCAGATCTGCCAGCCGCTGCGCGGCGTCAAGCGCACCCACTGATCTCGCTCGGCCCGCCATGGCCTCCAAACGCGACGGCTCGGACGCGAGCGCCGTAATTTCATGCCCAAGCCTCTCGGGCGTGAAGTCGGGCTGGGCGATGCGGATCGCGCCGTCGACACGTTCAAGCACACCCGCATTCGCAAATTGATCCTGGTCAATCGCGCCCGGCAGCGGAACCAATATGGAGGGCCGACCAATCGCCGCGAGCTCGGCAACCGTGCCGGCTCCAGAGCGAGAAATGACCAGATGACTTGCCGCAAGCCGCGCCGGCAGATCGCTAAAAAACGGCTGCAGCTCCGCGTTGAGGTTCAACCGATCGTAGATCGCACGAACGCGGCTCATATCTTCCTGTCGAACCTGCTGCACCAGCATCAATCGGCGCAGCACGGACTGCTCGAGGCGCTCAATTGCCAGCGGAACGATATCCGCCATCACGCGCGCCCCCTGGCTGCCGCCGACAACCAGCAAACGAAGCGGCGCGTTATTGTCCGGCTGCTGGAATGCGACACCCGCCGCCGCCAGAATGGCCGGCCGCATCGGCGTGCCGGTCACGGTCGTCTTGGCGGACAGCGACGGATCGTGATCCAGCACGCCCGGCAACGACGTCGCAATCGCCGTGACATGGCCGGACAAGAATTTATTGGCGCGGCCCATCACGGCATTAGCATCGTGAATCATGGTCGGCACGCCGAGCAATCGCGCCGCGATCAACGGCGGCAACGTCGGATAACCACCGAACCCGATGACAGCCGCAGGCTTCAATCTCAGGATAAGACGAAACGCAACAACCGTCCCTGCCGTCAGCATAGCCGCTGTTTTAGCGAGCGCCCACGGCGTGCGGCCGCGCAATGTTTCGCTCGGCACCACATCGGTAACCTCAGGCGAAAATAGGCCGCTGTAGCGCACAGCGCGCGAATCCGTGACGAGCCGGACACGCAGGCCGCGCTTCATTAGTTCGGAACCCAGTGCTTCCGCCGGAAAGAGATGCCCGCCAGTGCCCCCAGCCGCCAGCAAAATGAGAGGCGCGTCGCTCATCGCTGCAGGTCAACAACGTTAGGCAAACTGACGCACGGCATAAGCATCACCCACCGACTGCACCTCGATACTCGGTCGCACCCGAGTCAACGCCAGCATCATGCCGACGCTATAGGCGAGCGACACCATCGATGAGCCGCCGTAGGAAATAAAGGGCAATGTCATACCTTTCGCAGGAATGAGATGCAGGTTCACCGCCATATTGATGCATGCCTGCACGCCGAACAGGATTGCAAGCCCCGAAGCCGCAAAGCGCGCGAACAAATCCTCGCTCGCATAGGCGCGGGAGAGCGACCGTATCACGATGAACGCGAACAGCGACACCAGCACGAGGCACAGGACAATTCCGAACTCTTCCGCCGCCACCGCGAAAACAAAATCGGTATGGCTGTCCGGAAGAATTCGTTTCACGGTTCCCTCACCCGGCCCAAGCCCGAACCAGCCGCCGTGGCTGAAGGATTCCGTCGCCATGTCGACCTGAAAGGTATCGCCCGAGGCAGGATCCATGAAGCGTTTGATGCGCCCGGCCACGTGCGGGACGAATAGATAGGCGGCAAATAAACCCGCGCTCGCCGCGCCAGCCAGACCGAACGCCCAGATGATCCGCATGCCCGCGATAAAGAACAGCGATCCCCACACCATCAAGACCAGCATGGTTTGACCGAAGTCAGGTTCCGCGACGAGCAACGCGACCAGCGCCAGCAGCAGCGCGAGCGCCATCGATGTCGCCGGCATCTCCGGCCGCCGCGCCGATTCCGAAAACAACCATGCCACCACCACCACGAATGACGGCTTGGCGGCCTCCGAAGCCTGAATATTCATGCCGAGAATTGTGATCCAGCGGCGTGCGCCCTTAACCTCGCCGCCGAATAGCAATGTCGCAACGATCAGCGCAACGCTGATGGCGAAAATAATCAAGGCGGTACGGCGTATCTGCCGTGGCGAGAGAAACGACACCGCGATCATGACGACGAACGATGGCAGCAGAAAAATGACGTGACGATTGAAAAAGTGAAACGGATCGAGACCGATGCGCGCCGCCACGGGCGGACTCGCAGCCAGCGACAGAATAACGCCCGCGAGCATCAGAGCGATGATTCCGGCAAGCAACAGCCTATCGACGGTCCACCACCATTCGCTCAATGGAGTGCGCTGTTCACGTGAGATCATGGCTGTTCCTGCGGTCGAAAAGACCTTCATTGGTCGCCCAACATGGTTTCGAGACCGTTAATAAATTGGAAAGACTTATCAAGAAACCGGGCGGACGACGCGCAGGCTTCATGCGAAGCCACAGTCTGGCGCTTCGTTCGCCGGCTCACCGGGCCAGCACGCCCGGTGAGGCAGCTCTTACGCACGTTCAATCGAGCCGAGCGATGTCACCAGTTCGCGGAACCGTTGGCCGCGAATTTCAAAATTCCGGTATTGATCGAACGATGCGCAGGCGGGCGACAGCAGCACCACCGGCTGCGGCAGCCCCGAGGCTTCCGCGTCCCGCGCGGCCTGCGCGACCGCGTTGTCCAGCGTGCCGGCGGTGTCGTGCGGCACCTCGTCACCGAGCGTCTGTGCAAACTGCTGCGCCGCCTCACCGATCAAATAAGCTTTGCGGATACGTGGGAAAAATTCGCGCAATCCCTCGATGCCACCCGTCTTGGGCTTACCACCTGCAATCCAGAAAATATTATCGAAGGACGACAGAGCGCGCGCGGCGGCATCGGCGTTGGTACCTTTGGAATCGTTGATGAACAGCACACGTCCCTTACGGCCGATCTGCTCCATGCGGTGCGCAAGCCCCGGAAAACTGCGCAGGCCATTCTGGATCGCCTCGGACGCGACTCCGAGAGAAAGCGCAGCGGTCGCGGCGAAGGCCGCGTTCTGCGCATTGTGACGTCCGCGCAGAGAACCGATGCCATGGATCCGCGCAATCTCGATAAGCCTGTCCCGGCCGGCGCTCATGATACGGTCTGAGTCGAGATAAACGCCGTTCTCGAGCTTACGCTCGACCGAAATTCGCACCACATGCTTGCCGCCGCGTTCGACCCGCGTGGCAGCGGCTTCGCTCCACCGGTCGTCGACACCGATGGCCGCGGTGCCGCCGCGTTGAACGCCGGCGACGAGCCGTTCTTTCACGGCCGCATAGTGCTCGATCGTTCCATGTCGATCGATATGATCTTCGCTCACATTGAGCAGGATGCCGACCAATGGATCCAGCGATGGTGTCAAGTCGATCTGGTAGGATGACATCTCGACGACGTGCACGCGGCCGAGGCGCGGCGGTTCCAGCGAGAGTATCGCGGTGCCGATATTGCCGCCCATCTGCACGTCATGACCGGCGACGCGCATCAAATGGGCAATGAGTGCCGTCGTCGTCGACTTGCCGTTGGTGCCTGTAATGGCGACGAAAGGCGCGCTCGGCGCATGACGCCGACGTTCACGGCAGAATAGCTCGATGTCGCCGATAACAGGCACGCCCGCTTGCCCGGCGGCAACAACGCTCCAGTGAGGCGACGGATGAGTGAGCGGCACGCCGGGGGTCAATATCAGCGCGGCAAAATTGCCCCACGAGACCTTGCGCAAGTCGGCGGTAATGAATCCGCACTGGGCTGCTTCCGCGAGCCGCCCCGCATCGTCATCGCTGGCGATGACTTCCGCGCCACCTGCCTTCAACGCATGGCAACTGGCGAGCCCGGATCCCCCGAGGCCGAAAACCGCAACTGTCTTGCCAGCAAAACTCGTGACCGGAATCAAAATCTGACCTCAAAGTTCCAGAACAGTTCCACAACCACCGGCACTAACCGTGAAAGTGAATTCTAATTTTCCGGCAACATCATGCTCACTGCTGCGAGCGCGGTTGCAGAGTGACGTATTATCGCAGCTTCAATGTTGAAAGCCCGGCGAGCGCAAGCATGACGGAAATAATCCAAAAACGGATCACGATCTGCGGTTCCGTCCACCCAAGCTGCTCGAAGTGATGATGGATCGGCGCCATCTTGAACACGCGCTTACCCGTGAGCTTGAACGATGCAACCTGCACAATCACCGACACGGCTTCGAGCACAAACAAGCCGCCGATCACCGCCAGCACGATCTCATGTTTCACCGCCACCGCGATCGACCCGAGCATGCCGCCCAGCGCGAGCGAACCGGTGTCACCCATGAATATCGAGGCCGGCGGCGCGTTGAACCACAGAAATCCGAGGCCCGCGCCGAGCACCGCCCCGCACAACACGGCCAGTTCGCCGGTACCGGCCACGTAATTGATCTGCAGATAGTCAGAAAACACCGCGTTGCCGACAAGATAAGAAATCATGCCGAAAGACAGCGACGCGATCATGACCGGCACGATAGCTAGGCCATCAAGACCATCGGTCAGATTGACCGCATTCCCTGCCCCGACCACGATAAACGCGCCGAACATCACGAAGAACCAGCCAAAATTCAGTGCGATATCCTTGAAGAAGGGAATCACCAGCGATGTCGAGAACGTTCCCCGCCCCAACCACACGAATGCAAAACAGGCCGCGCCAGCAATGACGAACTCGATCGCAAGCCGCGTGCGTCCGGAAAATCCCGCGTGAGTTTGCTTGGTGACTTTCAGATAGTCGTCATAAAAGCCGACAAAACCAAAACCCAGAGTCACCGCCAGAACAATCCATACGTAAGGATTGCGAGGGTTGGCCCAAAGCAACGTCGAAACCACCAGCCCCGAGAGAATCATCAGGCCGCCCATGGTGGGCGTGCCCTTCTTGGTGACGAGGTGCGAAGCTGGACCATCGGAACGGATGGGTTGCCCCTTGCCCTGGCGAAGCCGAAGATTGTCGATGATCCAGGGGCCGAACAGAAAAACAAACAGCGCGGCTGTTACCATCGCGCCACCGGTTCGAAAGGTGATGTAACGAAACACGTTAAGGACGGGAATCGTGCTGGAAAGATCAATCAGCCAATAAAACATTCAAACCGCCTTACCTCGCGTCCTGGCTCTACATTCGCACTCTATATACTGCAACTTTGCGAACACTCGACCCGGAGGACCCTATCATAACTCTCGTTGTGCTCAGCGCCGGCGTAACGTCCGGTGGACACGCGGGCCGACACACGAACATGCTGGTTCCAATTTTCATGGCGACGGCATCGGCGCATCGTCAAACGCTGCAATATTGGGAAAACGTTTTTCCAGCGCCGCGACAATAACCTTCATCTTGGATCCGAGGGAGCCTTTGACCATCACGGCATCGCCGACACGCAACGCCGCCGCGACCTCCGATTCAAGCGCAGCGGAATGATCGGCATAGCCGCCCCTCTGCGCCGATGGAAGAGCCTCCCAGAGATTTCGCATCAAAGGGCCACAGCAGAATACAAGATCAACCTTGCTCGCAATGACGGCCTCCCTCAGAGCGCGATGCAGATTCGGACTCTCAGGCCCAAGCTCAAGCATGTCACCCAGCACGGCGATGCGCCGCCCGCGCGCCGCGACCTCTGCGTGCCCCAGCACATCGAGGGCTGCAGCCATGGAAGCCGGATTGGCGTTATAGCTCTCATCGATCAGCGTGGCAGAACCTTGCGGCAAGCCAAGCGTCAGTCGCGCGCCACGGCCCGAGGCGGGTTGCACTTCGGACAACGCAAGCGCTGCCGTCACGAGATCAGCACCCACAAGAGAGGCTGCTGCGAGCACGGCAAGAGAATTCATCGCCATATGGCGTCCCGGCGTCCCGAGCTTATAGGTGATATCCTGTTTGAAGATGCGCGCGTGGATCGCCGAGCAAGCCGGGTGAAGCGCGATGTCGAGCAGGCGCGCATCCGCCTTCGCGTCAGTACCGAAGGAAACGACGCGCGATACGCTGGCGCTCTTGGCGCGCTTTTGCAGACGGGCAAATTGCGGATTGTCCCGATTGATCACGGCGGTGCCGGCCGGCTCCAGACCGGTGAATATTTCGGCCTTGGCATCGGCAATCGCTTCGACGTTTGCGAAAAACTCCAGATGCACCGGCTCGACCGTGGTGACGATGGCGACATGCGGCCGAACCATCTTGACCAGCGGCTCAATCTCGCCGGCATGATTCATGCCGATTTCGAAGACAGCATACACACTATCTGCGGGGCAGCGAGCGAGCGTGAGCGGCACACCCCAATGATTATTGAACGAGGCTACCGACGCATGAGTTGCGCCTTGCATGCTCAAAACGCGCCGCAGCGCCTCCTTCGTCGACGTCTTGCCGACCGAGCCTGTCACAGCAATAACCTTGGCCTTGAGCCGCAGACGAGCGGCGATGCCAAGCGAGACGAGCGCGGCAAGCACATCCGCCACCACCAATAGCGGTGCGTCGGGGGCAAATTTTTCGCGTTGCGCCTCTTCGACCACCGCAAGGCCAGCGCCGTTCTTCAGGGCAGCCGCTACAAAATCATGACCGTCGTGGATGTCGCCTTTTATGGCGAAATAGGCTTCGCCCAGCGAGATCGTGCGGCTATCGATCGAAATTCCGTCGACTGACCGCGGCAACGATCCCTGGCGGCCGGCCTGCATCGCCGCAGCCATGTCCTCAATCAGCCACAACGGTTGCGTGCTCATGAGAGGTTCTCCGCAAGCGCCGAACGCGCGGCATCGTGATCGCTGAACGGCAGCACGCGATCGCCGATGATTTGCCCGGTTTCGTGGCCCTTCCCTGCGATCAGCAATGCGTCACCTGGTTGAAGCTCGGCGACGCCCGCGCGAATTGCTGCCGCGCGATCGCCGATCTCGCGCGCACGGTTAGCCGCCGCAAGAATAGCACTGCGAATGAGCGCTGGATCCTCGCTGCGTGGATTGTCATCGGTGACGATCACCACATCGGCACATCGTGAAGCAATTTCGCCCATTAACGGACGCTTGCCCGCATCGCGATCCCCACCCGCTCCGAACACCACGACAAGCTTGCGTTTCGCGTAAGGCCGCAGCGCGGCAAGCGCCTTTTCCAGTGCATCGGGCTTATGCGCGTAATCAACGAAAACAGGCGCGCCGTTGCGTTCTCCAACAAACTCGAGGCGGCCCTTTGCGCCCTCGAGCTGCTCCAGCGCATCGAATACCGGCTCGATCTCAGCGCCCGTTCCGACCGCAAGACCCGCGGCAACCAAGGCGTTCTCGATCTGGAATTCTCCGACCAGCGGTAAACGCAGGCACGCGTGTCTTACCGTCGATAAGCCAGCGTCAATTTTTGACCGAACCCGTCGATCGCAGCATCGGCAAGACGAATGTCCGTGCCCTTACGCCCCACGGTGAGAAGGCGGAGCTTGCGCGCCTGAACGGCGTCAATCACGGCTTGCGACTGCGGGTGATCGGCGGCGACGACAGCCGTGCCGCCGTCGATGATGAGCTCGTTGAATAGTCTGAGCTTTGCTGCAAGATAATGCGCCACGGTCGGGTGATAATCCATGTGATCGCGCGATAAATTTGTAAATGCGCCCGCAGCGATCCGCACGCCGTCGAGCCTGAATTGATCGAGCCCGTGCGACGAGGCCTCCAACGCAAGATGCGTGACGCCCTCCCCGGCAAGTTCATCCAGCGAGCGATGCAATGCGATCGGATCCGGCGTGGTCAACGAGCCATAGATCGTGCGTGACGGAGCAACGAGACCGATTGTGCCGATACTGGCCGATTCAAAACCGAGCACTTGCCAGATCTGACGGGTGAATGCGGCGACGGAGGTCTTGCCGCTGGTCCCTGTCACCGCAACGATGGTGCGGGGCTGACGCGGAAACAAGCGCGATGCGGCCAGAGCCAGTTCACGGCGAGCATTCGGAACACTTATAAACGGGACATCCGCAGCATGACTGCCCGGAGATGTGGAGGCTGATCGCTCACAACCGCGACTGCGCCCGAATTGACAGCCTGTTCGATAAAGCTTGCGCCATCGGTCTTTGCACCCGCGAGCGCGAAAAATACGTCGCCCACTCACGATCTTTCGGCTGTCCACGGCGATGCCGACGGCCTGGAGCGCCGCGGTCGGCGCATCAAGCGTAACGTCATCGCTGAGAAGGTCGCGCAGTCTCATGGTCACGAAATCTCATGGTCACGCGGTGTTCCGGCCAACGCACCCGTCGCGCTTACCGGCTGTCCCTCGATGCTGCAAGAATAAGGCGGTCCGCAGGCGGTAAATCGAAGCGCGGTTCAAGCCCCAGCAGTGGAGCTATCCGCTCGATGACCTTGCCACCGGTCGGAACGGCGTTCCATCCGGACGTAATAAAGCCATGCGTTTCGGGAGTTGCCTGCGGCTCGTCCAGCATCACCAGAAGCTGATAGCGCGGATTGTCGGCGGGGAGAATGGCGGTAAAGGAATTGAGCACCTGCTTTTTCGAATAATGGCCGTTCACGACCTTTTCCGCCGTGCCCGTCTTGCCGCCGACATAGTATCCTTTGACATCGGCCATTTTCGCCGTGCCCTTCTCTGCGTTCAGACGCATCAGATAACGCATTTTGTCGCTGGTATCGGGTTTGATCACCTGTTTTGCCAGCGCCAATGCATCCTTCTGGCTGCGTTTCATGAACGTCGGAGGAATGAGATAGCCACCGTTGACGAGCGCGTTGATGCCCATCACCGCCTGCAAGGGCGCGACGGAAAGACCGTGACCGAATGCAATGGTGATGGTGTTCAACTCGCCCCAGTGTTTCGGCACAATCGGCTCGGCGCTCTCCGGCAGCTCGGTGCGCAGCCGGCTGAGCTGTCCGAGCTTGCGCAGAAACGCCTTATGAGCCTCTACGCCCATGGAGAGCGCGACACGGGCCGCACCGATGTTGGATGAGTAAGTGAAGACCTCCGATAGCGAGATGAAGCGACCGAGAGAATGCGTGTCGTGAATTGCGAACTTTCCGTAATGCAGCGGCGCTCGCGCATCATACATCGTGTTGAGATTGGCCTTGCCGGAATCCATGGCCATGGCCAGTGTCAACGATTTGAACGTCGACCCCATTTCGTAGACACCGGTTGTCAAACGATTGATACGCGTCGGGTCGCTGGCTTCGCGCGGATTGTTGGGATCGAAATCGGGCAGCGACACCAGCGCCACGATTTCGCCAGTGCGCACGTCGGACACCAGGCCTGCCGCCGCTTTGGCCTTGAATTTATCCTTGGCCTTGATCAATTCATCACGCAGCGCATGTTCGACGCGCAGATCGACCGACAGCTCCACCGCTTGCTGCTGGCGGTCGGTTGCGAAACCGGCGCGGTGCAAATCCGCAAGACCATTGGTATCGAGCCATTTCTCGATGCCGGCAATGCCCTGGTTGTCGATATTCACCAGCCCGATAAGGTGAGCGACTTCCGGACCGCTTGGATAGACGCGCTTGTTTTCGCGCAGGAACCCAATTCCCGGAATGCCCAGGCGATGAATTTCCTGCTGCTGCTGCGGCGTAATCTCCCGCTTCAGCCAGACGAAGCCTTTCCGGGACGAAAGCCTTTGCCGCACTTCTGCGGTTTCGAGATCCGGAAGCGTCGCGGTCAGAAGCTCGATCGCCTCGTCCTTGTCGATGATGCGCTTCGGTTCACCGAACAGCGATGGCGCTTTCACGTCGGTCGCGAGAATTGCGCCGGTACGATCCAGGATATCGGGTCGCGCCGTCGCCGTTGCATCCTGCGACGCGGTTCGCCGCATGCCGTGACTGTCGCCAACCACAGCGAACGTCACAAGGCGGCCAGCGATCACCGCATAGATGACCGCGAATGCGATCATGGCAAGCCCCACGCGCGCGCGCGCCTTGGCGCTGCGATCCTTACGACCGTAAAGCAGCCCGCGGACCAACCGCGCACGTAGCGGTTCTGGAGGACGGGTGATTGTCAATGTTGCGTCCGTCACCGTACAGCCTCCGGTGGCGACGACTTTGGCACCGACCCGGTCGCGACATCATCATCAACCGTATTCAGCATGGCTCCGATCGGATCAGGCGTTGCGGACCGCGCAAAATTTGGGGGACGCTCAGGCAGGTTTTTCAAAGAGTCGTATTGGGTCGTTTCAACCGGCTTGAGTGCAAGATGCCGTTGCGCAAGACCCTGCAGGCGCAACGGCGCCTCGAGTTTCGCCCACTCCGAATGAAACGCCGCAATGGCATCGCGCTGGTCGCGAATATCTGCACGCAGGCGCAACACTGTTTCCGTCCGCACCGTAGATTCCATCTTGATGCGATAGACGTACGCCGCGGCGAAAATCAGCGCGCAGATGACGAAGAGGTGCACGATCCGCATGATCATCCTCCCCTTATGATGTCGTGAAGCGCAGGCCAATCGGCCGCGTCGACCCCAACGTGAGCGGGGGCTTCGGTACGCGCGGCCACGCGCAATTTCGCGGAGCGCGCGCGGGGATTCGCCTCGACTTCGCTGTCGTCCGGTGCAACCGGCCGTTTCGTCAAAATGTCGAAGCTCGGCGCCAGCGTCGATACCTCTGGCAAATGTCGCGAACCCGCGGCGGGCCGGCCTCGAACATTGAGAAAATTCTTGACGATACGATCCTCAAGCGAGTGGAAAGAAACCACCGCCAGCCGGCCGCCCGGCTTCAGAATGCTTTCCGCGGCGCTCAACGCCGTTTGCAGTTCGTCGAGTTCCTCGTTGACGAAAATGCGCAACGCCTGAAACGTCCGCGTGGCGGGATGAATCTCGTGCGGCTTTGCGCGAACCACGCGCGACACAAGATCCGCCAATGCGCGTGTCGTTGTGATCGGGGTCTCGCGCCGAGCTGCAACGATGGTACGCGCGATCGCACGCGATCGCCGCTCCTCGCCCAGTTTATAGATGATATCGGCGAGGTCAAATTCTGGTGCTGTCGCAACAACGTCCGCAGCGGTGGGACCGTGCTAACTCATGCGCATATCGAGCGGACCATCAAAGCGGAATGAAAAACCACGGGCCGCCTGATCGAGTTGCATCGATGAAACACCGATGTCCATCACGACGCCGTCGACCGCATCGATGTTCTGCGCCGCACAAACATCAGCGAGATTTGAAAAGCGATCCTCGATCAGGGTGAGGCGACCGCGGGCGCTTTCCACCAGCGAAAAGCCACCGGCAATCGCCGATCGATCGCGGTCAATGCCGATGACCCGGGTGTCGGCGGCATCCAGAAGCATCCGGCTATAGCCGCCGGCTCCGAACGTCGCATCGATGTAAATGCCGCCATCGCGAGGGGCTAAGGCTGCCACGGCCTGGCGCCCCAGCACCGGAACATGCCCAGACGCGACCTCGGTGGGGGGATTTGATCCATCGCCGGGCATCAAGCGATGGCTTTCGCATCTGGCAGCAACACATGGCCGCCGACGACGCCGGGTTCCAAGCGAGCCACCCCGAACGTCGACGCGACCGGCGGACAGCCAAACCCGGTCGTCGGAACGGCAATTTTCGTTTGAAACCAGTGTCTTGCCATTCGGATTACCCCGCCATCGCCGCCACGCTGTTTGGCCCCCGCGCCGGATTTGCAAGGTCCTGAAGGCATCTTGACGTCCGCATGGAATCTTGTGGCCAACCATGGGATTTTTTGAACGACGATGACAACAAAGCTCAGTTCTGAGAACCGGCACTCACCTCCCAGTAACAGGGGTTAACGTTAAGGAATCGTTGACGTTAGCGTCACTTTGCGAATGATCAGCGTATTGAATTTGGCGCCAGCAAAAATGGCCTTCCGCTACCCCTCGGCCGTACCTTCTCGCGGCCGCGCCCTAGGGGCCATCAACCTGATCTCGAGCCCCCGGTCGCATGGCGAGCGTTGGCCGCTTTGGACGCGCGGTTCGTTTTCAATCGTGAGGCAGCTCGGTGCTCACATTCGAGACCTCGCAACGACGCCGCGACGTGAGCCTTGTCTTTTGGAAGGTCACCCGCTCTCGGCCCCTCTCGTCAGGCTCATGCAGGCAGACGCATGTGGATAGGCCGTACCCCGCACCGCAAAGCGATTGCAAGCCGTGCGCGATAGCTCGATAGTTAAGCGGTCGAGCCAGCAGGACCGGCTGATCGACTGCTTTTGTGCAGGATAAAATGACGTTCCTGCGAACAAGGCATCCGCTTTCGGCACCTTTCGAAAGCCAGCTTGCGGCCGCTCTCTTGCCGGGTTTGAGTGTGACATGATTTTGGGGTCGTTCGAGTCGAGTGGCATAAAGTCTGGTCGCCCACACCCCTTACCGTCTCCCTGGATCCGCGCCGATATGCTCAAATTTGTTCCGGATTCATCGGTCGTTTCCGATGTTGTTCCTTCTGCGAACTACGGCGAGCGTCGAAACAATCGCGCACCGGATATGATCGTTCTGCACTACACAGGGATGGAGGACGCCGACGGCGCGCTCAATCGCCTGTGCAAAGCAGGAACTGACGTCTCCGCCCACTATGTGGTGTTGGAAGACGGGCGCATCGTTCAATGCGTTGCGGAGGCGCGACGTGCCTGGCATGCCGGAACATCATCATGGGCGGATGAAACGGATATCAACTCGTGCTCGATCGGCATCGAGATCGTCAACGGTGGCCACGATTGGGGTTATCCGGATTTTCCGCCACGCCAGATCGCCGCCGTTATCGCATTGTGCCGGGGCATTATGATCCGACGCAGTATTCCCAAGGATCGTGTGCTCGGCCATTCGGACGTCGCCCCCTCGCGCAAAAAGGATCCGGGAGAGAAATTTCCCTGGCGGTTGCTCGCGAACTCAGGCGTTGGCCACTGGGTTCGTCCTGCCCGTATCGCCCAAGGCCCGACCTTGACGCTGGGTTCGACCGGGGAAAACGTTCAGGCCTTGCAGGACACGTTGGCTTCTTATGGTTACGGCGTTCCGCGCAACGGCCATTATGACAGCGCCACGATGGAAGTCGTCGCGGCGTTTCAACGCCATTTTCGACCCGAACGGGTCGACGGCATTGCCGATCTTTCCACGCTTGCGACCTTGAAAGCGCTCGTCGACAGCAAACCTCCGCACTTGACCCCGTTGCCGCCGCACTCCATGACATGACCGTCAGTCGGCCGGGCGGCCGCTCCCGCAATCGGTCGAAAGGCCGCGGGAGAGGAAAGTCCGGGCTCCATGGACAAACGGTGCCGGATAACGTCCGGCGGGGGCGACCCCAGGGAAAGTGCCACAGAGAACGAACCGCCCGTGCTGCGGCACGGGTAAGGGTGAAAAGGTGCGGTAAGAGCGCACCGCGTCTCCGGCGACGGAGACGGCATGGTAAACCCCACCGGGAGCAAAACCGAATAGGAACGGCGTCGCGGACAGTTCGCTCGATCGAGCGATAACTCCGCAGGGCATGTCTGGCTCGACCGTTCGGGTAGGTTGCTTGAGGCAGCGCGCAAGCGTTGTCCCAGAGGAATGGCCGTCACGTATCGCGCGCGCAAGCGTACGGTGCCCTACAAAACCCGGCTTACAGGCCGGCTGATGTCTTTTGCGATCACGGATCGCGCTCCAAAATGAAGGGTCTGGCGTTACGCGCCGGGCCCTTCGCCCTTTCAAGATCATCTTCAAGACATCACAGCGAGGATGTTCCTAGAGCGCCGCCTCTATCGTTTTGTTTTGACGCGTTTTCTCAACGCGAACCGGTATCCACCACCGGATCAAGTCCGGTGGCATGCTTCGCTCGAAAACGCTTTAGGCGGGTGACGTCAGGCCTTGCTAAAACAGGCCTTGCTAAAATAAGGCACCAGACGACCCGTGAATGTCTCGAAGCGCAAGACAACGGCGTCACCGATTTTCAAGTCCCGATCGCCGTGGGCCATCATCCGAAATCCTTCCGCCGCGTCGACGAGAACGATGGCATACGGCACATGTGCCTTGGCCTCGGGCGTCGCGGCACGACACACCAGCGTTGCCGCATAGACGACGCCTTCGCCACTGGCGCGGTGCGTCTGCGGATGCGACGAACCGCATGAGGGACAAAAGCTCCTGCGAAAATACCAAAGCGAACCGCATTCAACGCAGAACTGATAGGTGACCGCTTGCTCGCCCTGAGTCCAGTCAGCCACCGTAATCGACACATCGCTCACCGCGTTCGCTCCAAGACCATGCTGACATGCGATGACATCACACCGCCGTCGCCATGCAAAAGAGCGATCGATGGGTCGCGCACCTGACGCATACCCGCCCTTTCGGTCATCTGAAGGTGCGTTTCGACCAGGTGAGCGATGGCGCCGCCGCAGCCGCAATGCCCATAGCTCAGCAAACCACCATGCGTATTGAGCGGCAATTCGCCATCGCGTCCGAAGTGACCGTTTCGCGCGAGCATTGCCGCCTCGCCTCGCTTTGCAAGGCCCAACTCTTCGAGCAGGATTGTCAGCGTAATCGTGAAGCTGTCGTAAATCCCCGCATACCTGATATCCGCGACATCGATCCCGGCCTTTGCACGCGCCCGTTCGAAGGCTGCAGCGGCGCCAAAAGAAACGAGACCCTCCGCAGCCGTGATGTGCTGGTGAATATGCGCCTGTCCGCATCCGATGACACGGACAGGACGATCTGACGTTGCGGATCTGCTGACAACGAACGCTGCACCGCCGTCCGATACCGGGCAGCAATCGAGCAGTTTCAGCGGCGTTGATATCATTCGTGACGACATCACATCGTCAATCGTGATCGGTTCGCGAAATTGAGCTCCTGGATGTGCTGCGGCGTGGCGGCGCATCAATACCGCAAACTCAGCAAGGTCTTCTTCGGTCACGCCGAATTCATGCATATAACGCGATGCGACAAGACCATAATATGCAGGTATCGTTGGGCCCAACGGCACTTCGAAATCGGGATGGCCCACCTGTGCGAGAGTTTGCATGGCACTGTCCCGCGCCTGCCCGGTGAGCCGGTTTTCGCCGGCGACGACGAGAATGTTGCGAACCACACCCGCGTCAACGAGTTCATGTGCGAGCATTGCCATCGCCAGCCCTGTCGCTCCACCCACCTGTAGCGCGTGCGCATAAGTGGGCTTCAATCCGAAATGCTCAGCAAAGACCGTGGCAAGCATCAAGTGCGGCATGGTGGTCGAATAACCACACAGGACACCGTCGATGTCTTGGCGACGCAGGCCCGCATCGGAGATCGCCGCCTCCGACGCCTCGGTCATGAGATCCAGTGTCGAGCGGCCTTGATGATGTCCGAAAGACGTGAGTCCGACGCCTGTGATAAAACTCATTCCGACAAGGCCTAATCGTGCAAGCTCGCCCCATTCTGCCGATCAAAATGAGCAGCAGTCAATCGATACGCACTAATGCACGTCGGCAGGCTGCCCCAACGGATTCGGTTTATCGACGAAAAACACCAAGGTACTCAACGCGACATAAAATATCGTCAAAACCAGAAAGGCATCGGCGAACGCCATCACCGAGGCTTGACGATGCACGATCTGGGTCAATTGCTTGAGCGCCATCATCGGGGCGTCGCCGACCCCCTGCTGAAATTTTTGCGTCAGCATATTGAGAGTTTCGACCGCCGTTGTGTTGCCCCAATTGACCCTGTCATGCAGGCGGGAAATATGAAGATCGGTCCGGTCATTGATTACGGTGTTGATCAAAGCCAGCCCGACCGCGCCGCCGAGATTGCGCGTCAAATTGAATATTCCCGACGCGTTCTTCATCAGCGACGGCGCCAGCGTGCCGAGCGCGATGCTGTTCACCGGCACCATCGCCAGCATCATGCCGATACCGCGAAAAATCTGCGGAATGAACAGTTCTCGAAAATCGAAATCACGCGTTACCCAGGACATCTGCCAGGTGCCGAACGCAAACATCATCAACCCGATCGCAATCAGCAGGCGCATGTCGAACCTGACCATCAGGCGCCCAATCACGAATGCCGTGAGGAACATCGCGCCGCCAGACACGAACATGGTTTCACCGATCATCAAGGCGCTATAGCCCCGGATCTCGGCCAGATAGCGTGGGTAGATATAAGTCAGACCGTAAAGACCGATGCCGACGCAAAAGGAAAACATGCAACCAAACGCAAAATTTCGATTCTTGAAGGCGCGAATATCGACGATCGGCTCCTTGACGCTCAGCGCTCGATAAAAAAACAGCACGGCTGACAACACGCAAATCACACCGCAGGTCGCCACGGATGTGTCTTCCCACCAGTCGTACAGCGGGCCTTCTTCCAGAACGTATTCCAGCGCGCCGAGGAAGCCTGCCATCGACGCTAGACCGATCCAGTCGAAACTCTCGAGCAGCTTGAAATTCGGCTTGTCGAAATCGACCAATGCGAGGACGCCCAGCGTAATGCCGATACCAGGCAGCACGTTGATGAAAAACAGCCAATGCCACGACATCACATCGGTCAAATAGCCGCCGACCGTGGGGCCGATCGTGGGAGCCAGCGTCGCGACCAATCCGATGATGGGCCCGACCACGGGCATCTTGCTGCGCGGGAAGACGGTATAAGCCGATGCGAACACCGTCGGGATCATGCCAGCGCCGAGAAACCCCTGGATCGCGCGCCACAAAATCATCTCTTCAATCGAAGAGCTTAGCCCGCACATCAGGCTCGCCCCCGTAAAGCCGGCCGCCGAAATAGCAAACAAATAACGTGTTCCAAGCGCGCGCGACATGAAACCGGACAGGGGAATCGCGATGACTTCGGCGATCAGATACGCCGTCTGCACCCACGAGATTTCACTCGACGATGCGGAGAGACCCGCCTGAATTTCGGACAGCGAGGCGGAAACGATCTGGATGTCCAGCACCGACATGAACATGCCGAACACCATGATCAGAAATGCAAACACCCGGCGCAACACCAGACGGTCCGATGCCGGCACTGCCGTTGGCTGCAGATCCTCCATCGTCGGATTTCCTGAGTCCGATCCGGCCATCGGTCACACCCTGTGTTGGATCGGCGCGGCCGCGCGAGGCGACGACCGCATCAATGCTCGGACTTTTCCGCCGGCTGCCGTGTATCGATGTGAACGACCACCGACATGCCGGCGCGCAACAGATTTTCACGAGCGACGCTGGCCGGCACCCGAATGCGCACCGGAACACGCTGCACGATCTTGGTAAAATTGCCGGTCGCGTTGTCAGGAGGCAGCAACGTGAAGACCGCGCCAGCTGCGGGCGACAGGCTCTCGACAACTGCATCGATCTTGCGGCCGCCGAGGCCATCGACGGTCAGGCTGACCGGCTGGCCGGGCTTCAACCGGCCCAGTTGGGTCTCCTTGAAATTGGCGTCGATGAAAACCTCGTCGAGCGGCACCAGATTGGAAAGCCGCTGACCGACCTGAATATAGTCGCCCTCATTGACGAGACGATTTGAGAATATCCCGTCCACGGCAGCACGAACTTCGGTGAAATTCAAATCGCGCTCAGCTTTCGACAAAGCCGTCTTCAATTCGCCGAGCTGGCGTTGCGCTTCGATCTGCTGTGCGTTGATCACATCGATATTGCGCTGGGCCGCGTCGAGCGCGGCTTGCGCTCCTTGTACCGAAGCGATCGATTGGTCGCGCGTTGCCTGCGACACTTCGAACGTCGCCTGCGAGGCAAATCCCTTGCCGTTCAATTGCTGCTGCCGGTCGAAATCAGACTGGGCACGCTTCACAGCCGCCTGCATGGATTCCAGTTGCGCCTTCGCCTGGTCGACCATGCTGACTTGCGCCTGAGCCTGACGGCCGATCCGTTCGATCGACGCTTCCTGGGTTGCGATTTTCGCGCGTGCGGAATCCGCTGCGATTCGGTAATCGCCATCGTCGATTTTGATCAGAAGATCGCCCGCGCGCACCGAGGCGTTATCCTTGGCGATAATGCTGGCGATGTGACCCGCAACACGAGCGCCAACGGTGGTGTTATTGGCCCGGACATAGGCATCATCGGTGGTTATGATGAAACGCCCGACCAGTGCATAATAACTGCCGTACGAGATCGCGGCGATCGCAACCACTGCGCCCAATCCCATGAGCATCATGTTGCGCCAAGGCGTTTTGCGCGCGTCGTCACGGACCTTGGTCGCCGGCGCTTCAGCATAGTCGGCCGATTTCCGTTCGGAAGCCGGCGTCTCGGCAGGATAAATCCGGGCAGTCTGATCGCGTCCCGCGGCCATCGCGGCCTCCCTGTTCTTCATTGGTCAACACTCGACAGCGGACCTGCCCCGCCGATCTTCGATTAAAGACTTATAAACCATAATTGACCGAACGGTTCGGTCAATATAAATGAATCATACGGGATGAATGATGTACCGGTAAAGCGCGTTTGAGTTTCCGCAAATTCATGACGACAAATCGACGGAAGAAATGCCCAGCAGTGGCTCCGTAATAAAAAAAACGCCTCATGGCGACGAAGACAGCACCAAGCGTCGGCAGATTCTGGCGGGCGCTCGGATGGTTTTTATGGAACTTGGCTTCGACGGCGCCAGCATGGGCGAAATCGCCAAGGCGGCCGGCGTCTCCAAAGGCACTCTCTATGTCTACTTTGCCGACAAGGGTTCGCTTTTTGAAGCGATCGTCGAGCAGGAAAGTCTCGAGCAGGGCATCGGCGTCATTGAACTCGATCCAACGGTGGATGTTGAGACGACCCTGAGGCGGTTCGGTCAGGCTCATATGGAATTGCTTTGCCGCCCGCAGGGTGGATCGACCATCCGCACGGTCATGGCAATTGCCGAGCGAATGCCGGATATCGGAAGGCGCTACTATGAACATGTCCCTGCCGGCTGGCTCGGAAAACTTGCGACGTATCTTCAGGCTCACGTCAAGGCAGGGCATCTTGTGATCGACGATTGCCAGCTTGCGGCTGCGCAATTCACCCTCACCTGCCAGGCCACATTATTTCTGCCGTTTATCTTTCAGGCCATTCCCGCGCCTTCAGCGGAGCGCATTGCAAAAGTCGTCGAGAGCGCTGTGAATATGTTTCTCAACACTTACGCAGCGGGAAAGCCCTGACCAAATTACTTTCTAAATCAATCGTCGTCGCAAGCGCGCGCGGTCAATAACAGCCAGCCGCAAATGCGCTAGTCATCTTCGGTTGAACTCTGGTCCTCTTTCGAGAGCGGCGCTCGTGAAAAAAATCGCCGTAACCCTTGCGGCAGCGAGCCGGTCACACTTGGCGCCGGAGCAGCATAGGCATGGTGTTGCGACGCACGTGCGGCAATCTGCTCACCGGGCACCGCTGCGGGCTGGCAGATCGCCCGGCCGCTGCTGCGGCGCATGAGATCGACGTGAATATGATCGTTGTGATAAGCGTTCGAACCGGGCGCCAAAACGGTGTTGAACTGCTGACACGCGCCACCCTGCACGTCGCGGAGAAAGCCCTGCTCTTCCGCAAGCCCCCTCCACCCGTCCTTGACTGAAATCCGCCGGCCATCCGACAACGTGAACGCCGCAACATCGAGGGCGTTACCGAATGCATGCTCTGAAATATGCGCATTGGGATTGCCGTTCATGCCTCGGCACGAATAGGCGGAAATCTGCTTGATCTCGATGACTGGCGAACCGAACCAGCGCATTGCAGCTGGTTGAACGGAATCGGCGATCCACTTGTCCAAGACCGACACGATCGGACAGGCAAGCGTCGCCGCTGGCTTGACAGCAACCGGACCGATGGAGGCCGTTGTCGGCCCGGAGGGACCAAGCCTCGGAAGCGGCTGTGTCATGGCAGGCGGCTGACGATTTAGCGGCGAATACCCCGGACCGCGATAAGGCTGCGCGCTGTCGGCGGGCGTCGACCCGTCAGGGGTGCCGTCAGGCGGCAATTCAATCTCATCGTCCTCTGTGGGCGCAACGCCCGGCGCGCTTAACGACACCGGACCACGCGTGGAGGGATACTCGCTTGGCGCAGCCGCCGGCGCCGGTGAGTAAGACGGCGCCGCCGACCAGCGCGGCTGTTGAGACGTTGGGATCCCGCCCGGCGGCCGCATGTCATCGGCAAATCCAAGCGCCGAACCGCTATCAAGCGCCGCTACCTTTAATGGGAACTCGGCGCCGCAAACCCCGGGCCCGTTGATGGGTTCGATGCGAACAAGATCCGGCGTCTCATGAACGGCGCCGGATTTCAGACAAGCCATCTCGGCCTCGCGACGCCAGGGCTCGCGCTCCGCGGTTTGAAAAAAACCACGACCGCAGCCAGCCAGCGAAACAAGGACGAAGGAGCCGACGAGATACAAACGAACTCCGCGCGTCATTTGCGCACGTTCGACGAATTTATTTAAAGACTCTTCAACGCGTTGTTTTCATGAATTTTTTACCATGATTTCCAATGCAACCTTTGCTGGTGATTTGCGTTGAATTCGGACCCGTTACCTCAAAGCGGGGAAAACGTGCCGGAAGTCCGTCAAATCAATCATGCAGGACCGCTGTCTTTATTTTCACTTAGGGTTAGCCAACTCTATCCACGGCACTGCATCGTCCTAGAGCGCATTCGGTTTTGATTGAATCACAAACGCGCTCTAATTTCTTTATTTGACGCGTTTTCTTCACTCGAACCGGTACCCACTTCGCTCGAAAACGCTATAGACCGCGTGACGCCGAAACAAGGAGTCAGCCATGACCTTCGCAAACTTTGCCGGCAAGCTGCCCCTGATTATCGCTTATACCGCCGTCGCTTTTGTCGGAGCCATCGTGCTCGGCGTGTTTTGAGGTCGGGGAAACCTGGCGCGATCGGTTGAACCTCTGCCCGCCTGCCACGACAAAAACAAAAGGCAGGGAGAGTCCGATGTTCGATCTGGATGGCTCGAAAGCTAAAACATTTAAAGTCAAAATCCGCACCCGCTACCACGCCTTGGCGTTCGGCGCGATGGCTGCCAGCGTTTTGATGTCGGCATTGCCTGCATTGCCTGCAAGGGCTGCACCGCTCACGCTGTTTCCGTCATTGCCCATTCCGCTGAACGCAGCACCTGCGACCCCGCAAATTGCTCCACGGGTCGAGACGGATGAAGACGCTGTCAGCAGCGAAATGCCAGCCCGGTTCAAGCGGCAAATCGTGAGCTATCAAACGCGCGAAGCCCCCGGCACCATCATCATCGATACCGGAAACACATATCTTTATTATGTGCTGGGTAACGGTCGCGCGCTTCGCTACGGCATCGGAGTAGGCCGCCAAGGCTTCACATGGTCCGGCACTCAATCGATCACTCGCAAGGCCGAGTGGCCGGATTGGACCCCGCCCTCCGAAATGGTGGCCCGCCAGCCTTATCTGCCGCGCTTCGTTGCTGGCGGTCCCGGCAATCCGCTGGGCGCCCGCGCGATGTACCTGGGCGGCACGATCTATCGAATTCACGGCACCAACAATCCTTCGACCATCGGCGGCCGCGTATCGTCGGGGTGCATCCGCATGACCAATGATGACGTGACGGATTTATATTCCCGCGCCGGCGTTGGGACAAAAGTCATCGTGCTGCCGATCGAACGGCGTGCGGAAAACACCTCGCAAAAACAAGGCTAACCCGGCTTCGACTGACAAATCCTTGCATCGTGAGAAAAATGGCGTGGATGACCGCGCCATTTTTTTTGCACAAGCCCAATGCTCTCAAAGGAAACCGCTCACAAAAAACAAACGAAACCGATTCCCATACGTGGGACATACGCGCTACTCTGGCTTCGAAAGGCCATGATTCATGCGCGTGTCCAAACTGCTGTTCGGCCTGGCAATGATCGTGGTGTCGTTCTTTGTCAGCCTTGAGATCATGAACTGGATTTCGCCGCCCGCGGGCAGCGACGCTCCGACATTGGCCAAGCTCACGCCGCTCCCTCCACCCGCACGTCCCTCGAAGATCATCGCGCCGGTCTCAGTTGCGCTCAGTGCGATCCGCACCACTGTCGACGGTGCGGCCCCTCGAAATTTCGCGGGGAAAGCGGATAACCCCATCGGCCAACTGCTTCAAAACGCAGACATCAATTGGACGGTTGAGCGCGGTACGATCGCCGCATCCGGCGACGCCAATCAGCTCACCCTTTCGGCGCCGCTCACGGGCAAACTGAATGTCACCGGGTCATTGTCCGCCAGTGCAGGCAGCGCTTTGAGCAGTCTGATCGGCGGCAACATCGGCAAGCAGATTGGTAACGTGTCGATCAAGGCGCTCAACGCCAACGCGGATATCCGGGGCACCGTGTCAATGATCTCTCGTCCTCTTTTGACGGAGCGCTGGCATGTCGAACCTAACATCACGGCGCAGGTCAACATCAACGACACGGGTGTGACCGCGGGCGGCATTCGGATCGGTGTGCCCGCTCAGGTGAAGCCCGTCCTGGACAAGCTGGTGAACGAGCAGGTTTCTCTTCTGCAGCAACGTGTAAGAAACGATCCGATGATCGAACAAACCGCGCGGCGGGAATGGGCCAGACTATGTCGCTCGATTCCGCTGCCGAGTGCTGCGCCGGGCACACCGGACCTGTTCATTGAGCTTAAGCCGACCAAGGCCTTTGCGGCCCAACCTCGTTTCGATGCAACGAACGTTGTCCTGACGCTCGGCGTGGAAGCGGAAACGCGTATCCTTTCGACAAAGACCGTGCCGAACTGCCCCTTTCCATCGCTTCTTGAACTCGTGCCCCCGATCGACAAAGGCAGCGTGAATATCGGCGTGCCGATCGACCTGCCGTTCACAGAGGTCAACAAGATCGTCAGCGCCCAGTTGAAGGACCGTACATTGCCGGATGATGGTCATGGTCCTGTGGCGGTAACGGTGCGGAGCGCAACCGTCGCGCCATCGGGAGACCGGCTGCTCATTTCCCTTGTTGTCGATGCAAACGAGACCAAGAGTTTCTTCGGGCTCGGAACACAAGCCACGGTGCACGTTTGGGGTCGCCCTGTTCTCGATCAGGCGCAGCAGATTCTCAAATTGACCGACATCGAATTAGCGGTGGAGTCGCGAGCAGCCTTCGGCCTGCTTGGCGCCGCGGCCCGTGCGGCTGAACCATATTTGCGCAGCATGGTGGCGGAAAGGGCAGCGATCGATCTCAAGCCGTTTACGGCCAATGCACGGCAAAAGATCGAGGCCGCTCTCGCCGATTTCCGTTCCGGCCGGGATGGCGTGCGTGTGGACGCCGGCATCAAAAACATCCGCCTGGTCGGCATCGCGTTCGACAACGACACCTTGCGCATTATGACAGAGGCCGTCGGTACCGCCGCCGTCGCCATCGTCACATTGCCCTCCTTGTAAATTGGCAGAAAACGCAACCGCCCAGGGTCGTGGGTTGACCGATAGTCGCAGCCGTGCGGTGACGTTTTACCCTTGCTGATCGCATCGAAGCTGGGCAGGATTGCCCCAATAAAAATCTTTCCAAGGGAGAACGCCGAATGAAATCGCTGACAGCTACCTTATTTGCGGCCACGACCGCGATTGCTCTGTCCTCAGCCGGGGCGCGGGCACAAATCTCGGACGACGTCGTCAAGATCGGCGTCCTGACAGACATGTCGAGTCTTTACGCCGACGCCACCGGCAAAGGCTCGCTCACCGCAGTCGAAATGGCTGTCGCGGATTTCGGCGGCAAGGTCAAAGGCAAACCGGTTCAGGTCGTCTCGGGCGACCACCAGAACAAGCCGGACGTCGGAGTCAACATCGCGCGCAACTGGTTCGACAACGACAAGGTGGATACCGTATTCGACGTCCCGACGTCGTCTGTCGCGCTCGCGATCCAGCAGCTGACGCGCGACAAGAATAAAATCTTCATCAACTCGGGCGGAGGAACGTCGGATCTGACAGGCGTCGCCTGCTCTCCGACAACCGTCCATTGGACCTACGACACTTACGCACTGTCGAATGTCGCCGGACGCGCAATGGTCCAACGTGGCGAAGACAGCTGGTTCTTCATCACCGCCGACTACGCATTCGGCGCCGCCCTCGAACGCGATGCATCGAACGTGGTAAAAGAGACCGGCGGTAAAGTGGCTGGCAGCGTCCGCCACCCTCTCAACAGCTCGGACTTCTCATCTTATCTGCTTCAGGCTCAAGCCTCGAAAGCCAAGGTCGTTGCGCTCGCCAATGCAGGCGGCGACACTACAAATGCGCTCAAACAGGCTGCCGAATTCGGATTGACCAAGGGCGGCCAGAAGCTGATCGCCTTGCTCCTCGAAATCACCGACGCGCATGCGATCGGTCTGAAAGACGGCCAAGGGCTGATCGTGACGGACGCCTTCTATTGGGATCTCAACGACGAGACCCGCGCTTTCTCGAAAAGGTTCATGGACAAGGTCGGGCACATGCCGACAATGATCCAGGCCGGTCTCTATTCCGCGACCATGCATTACCTGAAAGCTATCGACGCAACCGGCACCGACGACACCGCGAAAGTGATGACGCAAATGAAAGCCACGCCGATCCACGACTTCTTCGCGAAAGATGGACACATCCGCGAGGACGGCCGCATGGTTCACGATATGTTTTTGTTCGAGGTCAAGAAGCCGCAAGAATCCAAGGCCGATTGGGACTTGTATAACTTGCTGGCGACTGTTCCCGGCGACCAGGCATTCAGGCCGATCGACAAGGGCGGCTGTCCCTTGATCAAATCTCACTAAATAACACAACTTGCCGGGCTAAAAGCCCGGCAAGTTTTTTTTGAAGTGCCTTTTATTGCATCGCCGCCCCCACCGCGAAGCCCTCTCTCGAAACCGGTACCGTCGCGCCGAATCCGCGCTATGATTGCAGGGGTCCCTCGTTTTTCGTCCCCAGCATGCCAAGCGGCAGTTTGCGGTTTCACGCGATGACGTTCAGGATGTCCGCCGTATTTTCGTCGCTCCGCCGGATCGTCAGCACGATCAGGGAAAACGGACGTCCCGCCTTTGTCCATACCGAAGAGACCTATCGCAGGCTGTTCGAAAATTCCGTCGACGGTATTTACGTAACCACGCCGTCGGGACAGCTCCTTAACGCCAACCCGACCCTCGCGCACATGATGGGTTACGCGAATGCGCAAGATTTGATCGAGGCGTCGGATAACATCGCGGAAACGATCTATCTCGATCGCACGGTCCGGGCAGAATATCAGCGGCGAATGGAACACGACGGCATCGTTCGCGAATTCGAATATCAGGTCCGGCGCACCGACGGTTCTCTGCTGTGGCTTTCGGATAGCGCAACTGCGGTGCGAAACCACGCCGGCGTCATCGTTCGCTATGAGGGCACGGTTCGAGACATCACCGCGCAGAAATCGACCGAAGCCGCCCTCGCCGAAAGCCGCCAGCAATTGCAGGAAGTCATCGACACCGTTCCTGCCGTGATCAACGTCAAGAACGCCGAGCTTCGGTACATTCTGATGAATCGCTACATGGCGCGAATATTCAACATCGAACCTGCCGAGGCGATCGGGCGAACCACAACCGATATCATGTCGCGCTACGGAGCGGCTAAAACGGACGTCAATGACCGCCGCGTTTTGAGCAGCGGAAAAGAGCTTGGTTTCTACGAAGAGGCGTATCTGGATTCCAAAGGCGAAGTCCGCCAGTGGATGGCCAACAAGGTCCCGATCTTCGACGATGCCGGAAGCATCAAGTTTATCGTCACAGTCGCACTGGACATCGCCGACCGCAAACGCGTTGAGCAGGACATGCGTCAGGCCCGAGACGCGGCGGAAACAGCACTGCGCGAACTGAAGGAAACACAAAACTCGCTCGTTGAGGCCGAGAAGCTTGCCGCGTTGGGGCGTCTCGTCGCCGGCGTGGCCCACGAAGTCAACAACCCGGTTGGGATCAGTCTGACCGTAGCCTCCTCGCTCAAGCGGCAGGCCGAGCTTTTCGCCAAGGAAGCCCGGAGTGGCGAGTTGCGCAAATCGAGCCTCAACAATTTTCTCAATATGACAAACGACGCGTCCACGCAGCTAATGGATAATTTGAATCGAGCTGCTGATCTCATTCAATCCTTCAAGCAGGTCGCAACCGATCGCAATTTTACCGAGCGGCGCGAATTCGATATTCGCGATCTGACGGAACAGATCATCACCAGCCTGAGGCCGGGTCTGCGTCGACAAAACCTCGGCCTTGCTGTCGAGTGCGAACCGGACCTCATTCTCAACAGCTATCCGGGATCGTATGGCCAGATCCTGACCAACCTCTTCCTGAATGCTGTCACGCACGCGTTTCCCGATGGGCAACCGGGCCAGATCGATATCAAAGTCAGCGCCGCAGGCAATGATGGTGTCGAAATTGTCTTCGCTGATAACGGCCGTGGCATGTCGCCGGAGGTGCGGCGTCAGGCTTTCGATCCCTTCTTCACGACCCGCCGCAACCAGGGCGGCACAGGGCTGGGCCTGCACATCGTTTATAACATTGTGACGAACCGGCTCGGCGGGCGCATCGGACTGGAAGCCAAATCCGGCGCCGGCACGCAAATCCATATTGTTTTGCCGCGCGTTGCGCCGTTTGACCGCGCGGCTGAATAGGCAATGCTCAGTTGGCCTTCACCTGAAAGCCCCCATCGCCCGGAGGACGTGTGCGAACGTGCACGATCGCCAGATCGCTGGTGAGGACCCGCGTCCAACCATCAATATGATCGAGAAGCCTCGCCGCCGGCGTATCGGGGTACAAGATCGTCGCGTCGATACGATTGGTGTCGAGCAGCCGGAAGAGCATGTCGGGATTTTTCAGGGACGTGGCCTGGAAATGATCGAGAGTGAACGTCTCGCCATAGACCTCGGCGCGACCATCGATGAACGGCGACATACCCGCCCAGATCATATACCCGCCGAACCCGTAGTCGTTGAAGACGCGCGTCGCCTTGTGTTGCCGGAGTACGTCCATGGCCGCAGCATATTTGTCTTCGTTTTCGGGCCGTGGATGCCGGCTCGCCGCGAGCAGCCCGAGGACAAGCGCCGCCAACATGGCCACGGCGGAAACCCTGAACCATCCCCACTTTCCGTCGTCGCCCGACGATCGTGCGAAAGAAAATCCGAATTGCTTCGAGAGCGGCGCAAGCAGCACGATCGGAGCCAGCAACGCGAAAATCTCGATGTTGCGAACATGATTCAATGCCATGTGCATCAGGCCGAGCGTCAGCAAGATTCGCAACGGCGGCAATACCACGCCGAAATACAACGCAGCCCCGATCGCGAGCAGAATGCAGCCCTCGAACAGGCTGAACGAGGCGAAGCTGACCGGCGCCCACTCCAGTATCAGCGAAAGCAACTCACCGAGGCCGAGAATCTTGCGCGAAGCCAATAGCGAATTCCACCCATACGGGGTCAGGCAACAAACAACGAGCGCGGCAAAACCGAACAACGTCCAGTGAATGGCGAGCGGCTTGCGCTCGGATGACGGCGCGTTCCAGAGCGCGTCGAGCGCAATCGGAGCAACCAGCGCCAGTCCGAGCACAAACCCTCCGTGAAGATTGGCCCACAAGGCAAGAAGAGGCAAAAGCCAGAAGGATGGCTTGACGCGGCGATCCGACGCGGAAATCAACCCGCTCACCCACGCAACCATCGCAGGCATCGCAAGAATGTGCGGCCGTGCCAGAAAATGGCCAGCGCAAAGCGAAAAAGCCATGACAGACACAAAGCTGGCATAGAGCGACGGAAGGCCGCGTTCGAGAACGTGGACGAGCAAAGCGAACGTGGCGGCAATCGCGAGCGACGAGAGAATGACCACGCCGGTCCAGCCGGCAACCGAATAAACCTCGGCGAACATCACCTGCGACAGCCATGACGATGACGTCCACGGCTCGCCGGCCTTGGTCAGCGAATAGATATCACTATAAGGCATCGCCCGGTGATCGAGGATCCACTGCCCGATCTTGATCTGCCAGAACGTATCGGTATCGCGCATCATTGCCGTGCCCTGCAGCACAACAAGCAGGCAGGCTCCGGCTCCGATCACCAGCCACGCGGGCGCGCGGCTCAGTTGGTATGCGAATACGCGAACCAGACCGTGGCTCTCCGGAACGCTGTCGACACCGGTTACGCTCATTTCGGAACTCCGGGCATTCATGCCGACGGCCGTTGATCTTGCCGCGAATGCACCAAGCGGGGTTGGGTTGGGGCGGTCTGGCGCTGATTAAGAGCAGCTAACGCATAATTTCGGGTAAACCGGATGACGGTATTCCGGCAGGGAGATTTCACGGAAATAGCTGGAAAACCTTCAAAATTCGAACCGGATGGCCTTGCGCCTCTCGTTGCGTCCACAGCCTGGAAAAAGCTCGCTGACATTCCCGCCCGCATCCCGTAAGGAACCCGCGGGCCGCCGGTGCGTTGCACGGCGAAGTTCCACATCTCATTGCACATCAGCCGATCTCATCGGTCCCAACTTGGGGTCCAGCCGTTTGGCGGACCGCTATTCATTTGAAAGCCGCATATGAAAACGCTCAGCCCCGTCCTCGCTTCTATTGCCTGTGGGCTTTTTATTTTTGCGCCGCTCTCTGTTCAGGCCAGCCCCTATGACGCGTTGATTTCAAGTCAAGCCGCTGCGAACGGCGTGCCGGAAGCACTTGTGCATCGCGTGATCGTTCGGGAAAGCAAATATCGAGCAGATCTTGTCGGGCGCGGCGGGACCATGGGGCTGATGCAGATCAAGCTCGCGACCGCTCGCGGTGTCGGTTACACCGGCACAGCAACAGGGCTGCGCGACCCCGAAACCAATCTTACTTACGGCATCCGCTATCTCGCGGGCGCGTATCGCGCCGCCAACGGCAATTTCGACCGCTCGGTTGCATACTATGCCGGCGGTTATTATTACGCCGCAAAACGTCAGCGGACCCATTCATCGCCATTTGCAGCAAATGCAATGCAACGTTGATATCTCTACGTCTGCTGCGTTGCAAATTGCGGCGACGGAACGTGCTTCCAGTTGTCATCATTAAGCGCCCCACGGAGCGATTGTCGAAACGACCGCGGTTGCACCGGGCAGCTAAGCACACTATTATATGGTTGTTCCGAGGGGAGCTCCGGTGAAGGAGCTGAGATACCGCAACGTCGCGCAAAGCGACGCCCGCGGTGACCCTTTGAACCTGATCCGGGTCATGCCGGCGAAGGGACAGGGATGCTTCAAACGTCGACAAACCGTCATTCCGCGACCAATCGAGCCATCGCTGTCGATGTCGTCGGCGCGGGGATCGCGGGCACTTGGCAAGCATTGCTGCTCGCCAGAGCCGGCTTTCATGTCACCGTGTTCGAGCGCGATAACGCGGCGATGACGCAAGCGGCTGGCCATTTCGCCGGCGGCATGCTCGCCCCCTGGTGCGAAAGCGAGGCCGCCGAACCAATAGTGACGCGGCTTGGTGCGCGCGCGCTCGATCTGTGGCGCGGGGAAATACCCGAGACGCCCTTTAACGGCTCGCTTGTCGTCGCGCACTCACGCGATCGTGCCGATTTTGATCGCTTCGCCAGAATGACGACCCATCACGAGCGGCTCGATGACGATGCGATCGGCGAGCTCGAGCCTTCGCTGCAGGGACGCTTCCGAGACGCGCTGTTTTTCAAAAATGAAGGCCACGTCGAACCGCGACGCGTGCTCCCGCAACTGCATGCGCGGCTTGCAGCGCAAGGCATCGATATCCGGTTTGAAACCGAGCATGTTCGAGAACCAGGTTCAGACCACCTTACAGTCGACTGCAGGGGCTTGAGCGCACGCGACGCCCTCCCTGGTCTGCGCGGCGTCAAAGGCGAAATGATCGTGGTCGCGACCGACGAAGTCGCGTTGTCCCGTCCGGTGCGATTGCTCCACCCACGCTGGCCGCTTTACATCATTCCGCGCGAGGGAAATCGCTTCATGATCGGCGCAACCACCATCGAGAGCGAAGATCGCGGCGTCAGCGTGCGTTCCGCGCTGGAGCTTTTAAGCGCGGCCTACGCGGTGCATCCGGCCTTCGGCGAAGCGCGCATCGTCGAATTCGGCGCGGGACTGCGACCGGCCTTCGCGGACAATCTGCCGCGCATCGACATCAACAACAAGACCATCGCCGTGAACGGGCTTTATCGCCACGGATTTCTGCTGGCGCCTTCGCTCGCGGAGTTGACAACGGCCTATATCGCAAACGGCGAGATCGATAACGAGGTGATGCGATGTTCCTGATCGTCAATGGCGAGCGCAGGGAGACAAGCGCGCCGCATGTCGGTGCGCTGCTCGACGAGTTGGAATATGAAGGCGCGCATCTTGCAGTCGCGGTGAATTATGATGTCGTGCCGCGCACCCGTTGGGCCGCCACGACACTGAACGATGGCGACGCCGTCGAAATTCTGACGCCGAGACAGGGCGGGTGAAAATGCAACATTTCGTAGCGGCCACGATGCCAGTTTCTTTATTCGTTGTGGTGTCCGCAAAACGCGCGGGTATGACGATCTTGTTTGCAGGGACACGAACATCATGGTGAAGTTTTACGACACCGAATTTTCCTCCCGGCTCCTGATCGGCACGGCGCTCTATCCCTCGCCTGCCGTCATGCAAGCCGCGATTCGCGCCTCCGGCAGCGAGATCGTCACCGTTTCCGTGCGCCGTGAGACTTCGGGGGGCAAGACCGGCGATGCTTTCTGGTCGTTGATCCGTGAACTGGGCGTCACCGTCTTGCCGAATACCGCAGGCTGCAAGACCGTGCGCGAGGCTGTGACGACTGCGAAGCTCGCACGCGAGCTGTTCAATACGTCGCGCATCAAGCTCGAGGTGATCGCGGACGACGAAACATTGCAGCCCGATATCGTTGGGCTGGTCGAGGCTGCCGGACTTCTGATCAAGGACGGCTTTGAAGTGTTTCCCTATTGCACCGAAGATCTTGGCGTAGCGCAACGCCTCGTCAATGTCGGCTGCCGCGTGGTGATGCCATGGGCCTCGCCGATCGGCAGCGCCCGCGGCATCGTCAACAAGGATGCGCTCAGGCTTCTGCGCCGTCGCCTGCCGGATATCGCGCTGGTGGTCGACGCGGGCCTCGGCGCGCCGTCACATGCAGCAGAGGCACTGGAGCTTGGATTCGACGCCGTGCTGCTCAATACCGCCGTCGCCAAGGCAGCCGATCCGGTCGCCATGGCGAATGCATTTCGTCTGGCGGTCGACGCGGGCCGCTCCGGCTTCGAAGCCGGACTGATGGGTCCGCGCGATTTCGCCTCTCCTTCCACCCCTGTCGTTGGGACACCATTCTGGCATGCCGTATCCTGATCGCTTCTATCCCGTCGTCGACACGCTTGCGTGGGTGAAACGCCTTGCCGTACTCGGGGTCGGCACCGTGCAATTGCGCGCAAAAGATCTGAATGAGGCCGACGCGCTTCAACTGGTTCGCGACGCCCTAAAAGCCACCGAGGGAACGCCAACAAAGCTCGTCGTCAATGATTATTGGCGCGCGGCCATCGACGCCAAGGCGCAGCACGTGCATCTCGGTCAGGAAGACCTTGCGGATGCAGACGTGAAAGCCATTCGCGCCGCTGGCCTGACGCTGGGCCTTTCGACCCATGACCATGAAGAACTTGAAAACGCCTTGCGGCATACACCCGATTATGTCGCGCTCGGCCCGATTTATCCGACCACGTTAAAATCGATGCGTTTCGCTCCCCAGGGCGTGCCGAAAATTACCGAATGGAAAAAGCGCGTCGGGACCATTCCGCTGGTGGCGATCGGCGGCATCAAGCTCGAACAGGCCGGCCCGATTTTCGCAGCTGGGGCCGATTTATCGCTGTCGTCAGCGACGTGACCCAAAACGCCAATCCAGACGCGCGAGTCCGCGCCTGGCTCGGATACCCTCATTCTGAGAAGAAGGATGAAGCCGAACAACCTCATGGTTCGAGACGCGCTGCCGTGCAGCGCTCCTCACCATGAGGGGAAGCTCATTCAGACAAACCTGCACAAACACCTGATCCAATCTGCACAGAACTAGAAGCGCCTCAAAGGAGGAAACCATGAACATTCGCTCGAACCCCGAAGCCACCGTTCCGGCCGTCACCACGGCGCCGCTGACATCGTCGCGCAAGATTTTCGCAACGCCCGAGAGCGCGCCCGATCTGCGCGTACCACTGCGCGAGATCATGCTGTCGGAAGGGGCCGGCGAGCCTAATTTGCCGGTTTACGATACATCAGGACCCTACACGGATCCGAACGTGTTGATCGACGTGAACGCCGGCCTTGCCCGCGCCCGCACCGTCTGGGTGAAAGAGCGCGGCGGCGTCGAGGAATATGAAGGCCGTGTTATCAAGCCGGAAGACAACGGCAATGTCGGCGCGGCCCATGCCGCGAAATCATTCAAGGCTTATCACAAGCCGCTGCGCGGCCTCGACGGCCATATGATCACGCAGCTCGAATTTGCCCGCGCCGGAATCATCACCAAGGAGATGATCTATGTCGCCGAGCGTGAAAACCTCGGCCGCAAGCAGCAGCTCGATCGCGCGGAAGCAGCCCTTGCAGACGGCGAGAGCTTTGGCGCATCGGTGCCCGCATTCATCACGCCGGAATTCGTGCGCAGCGAAATCGCGCGCGGCCGCGCCATTATTCCATGCAACATCAACCACGGCGAACTTGAGCCGATGATCATCGGCCGCAATTTCCTGACGAAGATTAACGCCAATATCGGTAATTCCGCCGTTACCTCGTCCGTGGAGGAAGAAGTCGACAAAATGGTCTGGGCGATCCGTTGGGGCGCTGACACCGTGATGGATCTCTCCACCGGCCGCAACATTCACACCACCCGCGAATGGATCCTGCGCAATGCGCCGATCCCGATCGGCACCGTGCCGATCTATCAGGCGCTGGAAAAGGTGGACGGCGATCCGGTGAAGCTGGACTGGGAGGTTTATAAAGACACCCTGATCGAGCAATGCGAACAGGGCGTCGACTATTTCACCATCCATGCCGGCGTGCGACTTGCCTACGTGCCACTGACCGCCAACCGCGTCACCGGAATCGTCTCGCGCGGCGGCTCGATCATGGCGAAGTGGTGCCTCGCGCACCACAAGGAGAGCTTCCTCTACGAGCGCTTCGACGAAATCTGCGATCTGATGCGCAAATATGACGTCTCGTTCTCGCTCGGCGACGGCCTGCGCCCCGGTTCGATCGCGGACGCCAACGATCGCGCGCAATTCGCGGAGCTGGAAACGCTCGGCGAACTGACGCAGATCGCGTGGAAGAAGGGTTGCCAGGTGATGATCGAGGGCCCCGGCCATGTACCGATGCACAAGATCAAGATCAACATGGACAAGCAGCTGAAAGAATGCGGCGAAGCCCCCTTTTACACCCTCGGCCCGCTGACCACGGACATCGCACCGGGTTACGATCACATCACGTCGGGCATCGGCGCCGCCATGATCGGCTGGTTCGGCTGCGCCATGCTCTGCTACGTCACGCCCAAGGAACATCTCGGCCTGCCGAACCGCGACGACGTGAAGACCGGCGTCATCACCTACAAGATCGCGGCGCACGCCTCCGACCTCGCCAAGGGTCATCCGGCGGCACAATTGCGCGACGACGCGTTGTCACGCGCGCGATTTGATTTCCGCTGGGAGGATCAATTCAATCTGGGTCTCGATCCCGACACTGCGCGCAGCTATCATGACGAAACGCTGCCGAAGGAAGCGCACAAGGTGGCGCATTTTTGCTCGATGTGCGGACCGAAATTCTGCTCGATGAAGATCACGCAGGACGTGCGCGATTATGCCGCTACGCTGAACGATCCGAATTCGGTCGGGATGTCAATCTCCGGCACGATTGCCGACGGCATGGCGGAGATGAGCGAGAAATTTCGCAAAATGGGCGGCGAAGTCTATCTCGACGCCGACAAGGTGAAGCAAAGCAATAAGGCGTTGTAATTTTCGGCACTACTTCCGTCGTCATCGCGGGGCCGACGCGTAGCGTCGTGACCCGGTGATCCACGCCTTACAGCTCAGCCGCAAGAAAGACGTGGATGGCCGGAACAAGTCCGGCCATGACGCGGAGTGCCGAGAAACCCTTCGGACAATTCACTGCGAAAAGCACACCGTCGCGGATCCAACTTCCCGCTGCTCAAGATGAGCGGTGACGTGACGTCAGGCAAACCTCATTTTTGAGCGCTCGCGTGCCTTCTCCGCCTCCACATCCCGATCACGCGCGGGAGCGTGCGTATGTAGCGAATGCAACAATCGATGGGCAGCCTCGCTCACCTCGGCGACGGCACGGTCGAATGCTTCGGCATTGGCCTGTGACGGTTTGTTGAAGCCTGAGAGCTTGCGCACGAACTGCAAGGCCGATGCTTGAATTTCATCCTCGGTCGCGGGCGGCTCGAAATTGAACAACGTCTTGATGTTGCGGCACATGGCGATCACCTCGTTGAGCGCTGATGGTTGTTAGGGACGCTCATCTGGACGGCAATAAATGGCAACACATTGCGAATATTTAGCCCACTCGCCGGACTTTATGCAGCTTAATTCCTGGCATCCAGGTCTCTAAGGACCTTGAACACCTCAATTTTACGGTCAAGTATCGCCCCAAGAACGGCGTGGGTGCCCGATCAGGGGCGGGGGAACTTCCAGCCGTGGAAAACGTCTTACCTCATTGCGCCGCGCGCGCTTGAACAACAGGCGGAATGCACATGTCCAAGGTTGTTTACGAGATCGTCGAACATGACGGCGGATGGGCCTACAAAGTCGGCGGCGTCTTCTCAGAGCCCTTTGCCACCCATGCTCAGGCGTCCGCCGCCGCCAAACACGCCGCGACCGAACAGACCGTCCCGGGTAAAACCGAGGTCATCGAATACGAAGACGAAAAGGGACAATGGCACGAGGAGACCGCGCGCGGCGACGACCGGCCCTCGACGGATATCCTGGACAAGCCATAGAGATATGATTGATAGATAGCCTGTTATGGACGCTCCCGATCAATAGCTTCGGTCTGATGACCTCCACCGCCGATTCCACTCCTTCACACAGCAATTCGCGCGCCGCCATGCGCTGGATCATCGCCGCATTCTACACGGCGGCAGCGGTTGCGCATCTTGCCGTTCCCGGCAAGCTGCTGGCGATTACGCCGTCGTGGGTGCCCTACGCACCTGAGGTCATTTTTCTGACGGGGCTATTCGAGATCGCCGCCTCGATCGCACTGATGACGAGGCCGCTGCGAAGCTGGGCCGGTATCGCCATGGCGCTCTACGCCATCTGCGTGTGGCCGGCGAACATCAAGCACGCGATCGACGGTATCGATCTTCCCTACATCTCGAACAGCTGGCTGTACCACGGACCACGGCTGGCGATGCAACCGGTCATCGCATGGTGGGCGCTGTATTGCGCCGGTGTCATCGATTGGCCTTGGCGGCGCGCCCCAACGGTCTAACCAAGAGATAAACGTCCGTAAGACGTCACGTGTATTTCGGGTTGCGTTCCAGCAGTTCGATGGAAATGCCCTGCGGGCCGCGAATGAAACAGATGCGGAGTCCGGGCCGTAACGTATACGGCTCAGCCGTGAAAACCACGCCTTTGGCTTTCAGATTCGCTGCGACCGCATCGATATTTTCAACGGCGAGCCCGAAATGATCGAGCCCTTGATACGGCGTGACGGGCGGAGGATTCACACCATCGCCTTCCTTCACCGGTGCAAGAAAAATCATGGCGCCGCCGAGCCTGAGATCCGTGCGATTGGAGCTGCGAATGATTTCGGCTCCCAGCATGCGTTCGAACCATAGCGCCATGGCTTCGACATCCGGTGAACGCAAATGGATATGGTCCCATGTGATGTTGGCTGCCGCGATTGCGGAACCGGCCACAGCCTTGTCACTCATCTCGATTGTCCTTTGGTGCGTTGACCGTTGATGAAAGATAGAGATACCCGTTGAGAGATGCTGGTGGCAATGATAGCCCTAGATGGAAAGGAGACAAACTGGTGCAAACGCTCGTCCCGCTGGCTGAAAAGATCGCCGCACGATTGATCGAACGCGGCGAGACGGTCGGCATCGCAGAGTCCTCCACCGGCGGCTTGATCTCCGCCGCGCTGCTAGCCGTCCCGGGAGCTTCGGCCTATTTTCGCGGCGGCGGTGTCATCTACACACCACGCGCCCGCGCGGCGCTTGTGAATATCACGAAGGACGAGATGGCGGGCATTCGTGCCGCGAGCGAGCCCTACGCGCTGCTCTTGGCACGTCGTGCGCGCGACCTGCTCGGCGCGACGTGGGGTCTGAGTGAAACCGGCGCCACAGGACCGACCGGCAATCGCTACGGCGACGCAGCGGGGCATTCCTGCACGGCTGTGGCGGGTCTTGTTGAACGCGCCAGCACCCTTGAGACCGGCAGCGCCGACCGCCAGGGCAATATGCGTGCCTTCGCCTTGCGCGCGCTGCAACAATTCGCGGACGTCATAAACGCCGCCGAGTAGAGCGCTTTCGTTCTGGGATGAATCACGGTCGCGCTCTACTATTTTGTTTTGACGCGTTTTCTTAACGCGAACCGGTGCCCACTTCGCTTAAAAACGCTCTAATCGCCAGACAAATCTCCTGTCGCAGGTTTCCACGAATGGGATTTCATCATGCAAGACAAGTCATCCGCAACGCCGCCAGTTGCTACGCGCCGAACGCACGCGACGACACACCACGGTATCATCGTGGCCGACGATTACGCCTGGCTGAAAGATGCGAATTGGCAAAAGGTTCTGCACGATCCATCGGTGTTGTCGCCCGATATCCGGGCGCATCTCGAAGCTGAAAACCAATACACCCAGAGTGTTCTCGGTCATACAGAGGCGTTGCAGAAGACCCTGGTCGCGGAAATGCGCGGCCGTATCAAGGAAGATGATTCAAGCGTCCCCTCCCCGGACGGTCCGTTCGCCTATTTCCGAAAATTTCGCGATGGCGGCCAGCACCCGCAGTTTGCGCGCCAGCCTCGCGCGGGAGGCGACGCACATGTCGTTCTCGACGGTGATGCGCTGGCCAAGCAATCGAAGTTTTTCCAATTCGGCGAAGCCAGACATTCGCCGAACCACCTGCTCGAAGCATGGAGCGCGGATACGCGCGGCTCGGAATATTTCACGATCCGCGTGCGCGATTGGGAAAGCGGGCAGGACCTCGACGACACCGTGGAGGAGACCGACGGTGGCGTGGTCTGGACCGCGGATTCCGATGCATTCTACTACGTCAAGCTCGACGACAATCATCGCCCGATGCGGGTCTACCGCCACCGCCTCGGCACGCCGCAAAAAGACGACGTGCTGGTTTACGAAGAAACAGGATTCCGGCTGGTTTACCCATCTGCACGAGAGCGCCAGCGGCCGTTTCTGCGTGATCGCAGGCGGCAATCACGAAACATCCGAGCAGCGGCTGATCGACCTGCGAGTCCCCGATGCGGAGCCGCGTCTCGTGGCTGCACGCGAAGACGGCGTGCAATATTCGCTGGCCGACCGTGGCGACGAGTTGTTCCTTCTGACCAACGCTGATGGCGCGATCGATTTCAAGATCGTGACCGCTCCGCTGGCCGCGCCCGAACGCGCCAACTGGCGCGATCTGATTCCCCATCGCACGGGCGTCTATATTCTCGACGTCGAACTTTACGCCGGCCACCTGGTGCGGCTCGAACGCAAGGACGCGCTGCCGTCGATCGTTATTCGCGACCTTTCCAGCGGCGGCGAGCATGCAATCTCGTTCGACGAAGCGGCCTATTCTCTCGACACCATGGGTGGCTATGAATTCGAAACCACCAATCTGCGTTTCGGATACTCCTCGATGACGACGCCGTCTGAAGTCTTCGACTACGACATGGTGACGCGGGCGCGCGTCTTGCGGAAGCGCCAGGAAATACCTTCAGGGCACGACGCCGCACACTATGTCACGACGCGCATCATGGCGACGGCCGCCGACGGCGCGCAGGTTCCGGTTTCGATTTTGCATCGCCGCGATCTGACGCGCAACGGCAGCGCACCGCTATTGCTTTACGGCTATGGATCTTACGGACACGCCATTCCGGCATCGTTCTCCGCCAATCGACTCTCACTGGTCGATCGCGGCTTCGTTTATGCCATCGCGCATGTTCGCGGCGGCGCTGACAAAGGCTGGGCCTGGTATCTCGACGGCAAGCGCGAAAAGAAGACCAACACATTCGACGATTTTGCCGCCGCGGCGCGCGCGCTGATCGCCGCTGAGTATACATCGGCAAAGAAGCTTGTCGGCCATGGCGGCAGCGCGGGAGGCATGCTGATGGGCGCAGTCGCCAACCGATCCGGCGAATTGTTCGCCGGCATTGTCGCCGAAGTGCCGTTCGTGGATGTCCTCAACACCATGCTCGACGATACGTTGCCGCTCACGCCACCGGAGTGGCCCGAATGGGGTAACCCCATTGCCGACGAAAAGGCGTTTCGCAGCATCCTGTCGTATTCGCCTTACGACAACGTTGCGGCCAAAAACTATCCGGCCATTCTTGCTTTGGGCGGCCTGACCGACCCGCGCGTGACTTACTGGGAGCCAGCGAAATGGATTGCGCGACTGCGCGCGACCATGACCGGCGGCGGTCCGGTGCTGCTGCGAACGAACATGGATGCAGGACACGGCGGCGCCTCCGGGCGGTTCAACCGGCTGGACGAAATTGCGCTCGCCTATGCATTTGCATTGTGGGCCGTGGGCAAACGATCATAGCCCTTGACGACAACCGGATGTCTCGACGGTCTCGAAGAAGGCGCTTCAAAAAAAGGAATGACCGATAAGAAAAGGCCCGGCTGACCAAAGTCATCCGGGCCTTCGCACAACAAATTCATCAAGCTCAGTCGTGATCGAGCTCACCGATATGGTGCTGAGAATACAACTCGACGCCGATCCGCTTAACCAGATCGATCTGCGTTTCGAGGAAATCGATATGGCTTTCCTCGTCCTTCATCAGCTTTTCGAAAATATCGCGGCTGACATAATCCTTTGCCGAATGACAATGCGTCGCCGCTTCTTCGTAAAGCGTGCGGGCGGAATATTCGGCTTTCAGATCGCAATCGAGAACTTCCTGAACGTTCTGTCCGATATGCAATGGATCCAGCACCTGCATATTTGGAAATCCGTCGAGAAAAATGATGCGGTCGATCAGTTTGTCCGCGTGCTGCATCTCCTCGATGGATTCCGCGCGCCACTTCTTGGCGAGATCCTTCAGACCCCAGTTCTCGAGCAGACGGAAATGCAGCCAGTACTGATTCACGGCGGTCAACTCATGGCGGAGCGCCTTGTTGAGATAGTCGATGACTTTGGGATCGCCCTTCATGACGCCATTTCCTTTGCCGCTTGAGCATGCTCGGACGCCGAACAGCTGCTGAATTGAGGGTGTTGATCGACAAGCCGCCTTCCGCATCGCTGGGAAGATTATTCTGGCCGATTTAGAGCGCTTCTAAAGGAGAACAATTGCAGCGGCAACCCGGATTGAGCCCGGCGGCATACTTCGTTCGAAAACGCTCTGAGCTAAAACACCAACGCGGGCTGAGCGGCCTCACTCGGTATGTGGGCGGCGCTGTGCGGACAACCGCTGCAGCACTCCTTCGCACAAGCTCCCAACGCATCGTCCATGATCTTCTTGATCGTCCGGGCGCACCTGCCGCACTGCGCACTGCACCCCAGGCAGCCATAGACCTCCCGCGCCGTGCGCGGCAATTCATCCACGGCCCCATTCAAGGCCGAGCGGATATCCTGGTCGGTCAGAACATTGCAGGAGCAAACAATCATGGAGAGAGGCCAGGTCCTAAACTGTGGTCCGCCGATCACAAACCTGTGCCCACGCCGTGGATACGCGCCAGTGATGCTGTCTCTTCTCGATATTGAAAGCGTCCGCCGGATGCAAAAGGAAAAGCGGCACTTTGAAGCTATTCCAAAGTGGGTAAACCCGGTCCTCATACTGGAATGAATCTAAAACGAGCGCTGCGAAGCCGCTGTTGGAAAAACGGAAAGCGCAGCTCCTTTCGCTTTCCTCTCTGCAAGCGAGAGGGCCGGAAGACATCGATCGAAGCTGCGATCTCTGCCAGCGCTGAATGCGTGCGAACAACAGCCGAACGCCACCGCAAATCATCCTTCTCCATCGAGCGTGTTCTCACCGCCTGTTCCCAACTGAGCGAGCCATGCGCGGACGACGCTATTTGGGGTCGCTAACGCATGGATTAGGAGCATTTAGTTTGTTAATTTTTGGAACCAAAGTGGAACCGTTTCGTTTAACTCTGGATGACAGATTTAAATCGCATTTTCGTCACATATCGCCGTTAGCACCTGCACAAATCAATCACATCGGTAGGACATGATGCGGCAGTTTATTGCATTGGTACTGTTTGTTGCCATGAGCGGACCTCTGGCGGCACAGGAACTCGATCAGAATTCACCGCAGAATGCTCCAGTCGCGGTGGTCAAGGTCTCGGCCTGGCGGATCGCGGTGAGCGAAGTCGCTATCGCGCGTTACCGCGCGGCTCTCAAATTGACCGCTGCCCAGGAAAAATATTGGCCCGCCGTTGCCGGCGCTTTGCGAACATTGGCGCGCCTGCAGCAGGTTGACGAAACCGCCGTGCGGCGCGTTGCACCTTCGGTCTCCCCACTCCTCGCGAGCCTTGACGACAATCAGAAGCAGGTTGCGATGGGCCTCGTGCAGCAAGCCGGCCTCGCCCAATACGCATCGTTGTTCTGATCTGCACACGCCTTTTCAAACAGCAAATTTGATCGACGAACGGCCCCGCGACGCGGGGCCGCTTTCGTTTGGGTGACGCCAGTTGGGCTGAAGGGTATTGACCGCCAACGACGATAGCTTCCGCATGGTCTCGCCGCGCCCGACCCATCCGAATCGTGCTTTAATTCCCCACTATGGATAGCCAAGCGACCAACATCGTCTACGTTCTCGGCAGCAGCGGACGGGATCGCTATCTGACATATGTCGGCTGGACCAACGATCTCCCACGACGACTCGCGCGGCACAACGCGGGGACCGGCGCGCGTTCAACGCGCGGACGTACGTGGATCGTCCTTCACACTGAGGCATTTGCGACGCGCAATGAAGCGATGAGCAGGGAGTGGCACCTGAAGCGCGACCGCGCTTTCAGAAAGCAACTCGCGGAACGTGCGCAAACGACTGTGTCCGATCTCACCTGCTAGAGCGTTTTCGAGCGAAGCATGCCACCGGACTTGATCCGGTGGTGGATACCGATTCGCGTTAAGAAAACCCGTCAAAACAAAACGATAGAGCGCGACGATAATTCAACCCAGAACGGAAGCGCTCCAGGGCACCGTTTGCATAAAGCATCTGTCAATTCCGTATTGCGGAACGTCTTTGTGGACTGCTTGGCAGCGCTGGATGGCTTGAACTAAGATGACGCCGACGACAGTCGCAGCCTTGGGCTTGAGGCGAAAACATAAAAACGAAAACCGGGAGGCATCATGTCCAATCTTCGCGTCATTGCATCGGATCTCGAATTTCCGGAAGGCCCGGTTGTCATGCCGGACGGATCGGTCATTCTGGTTGAGATCCGTGCGCAGCGTTTGACGCGTGTGTGGCCCGACGGACGCAAGGAAGTGATCGCCAAAATTCCTGGCGGCCCAAACGGCGCGGCGATCGGCCCCGACGGCAAGTGTTATATTTGCAATAATGGCGGTTTCGGTTGGACGCTGTCGCGCGGCATGATGATGCCGGTAGCACCTTCCCCCTCGGAATATATTGGTGGCTCGATTCAGCGCGTCGATATCCAGAGCGGCAAGGTCGAAACGCTATTCGACAAATGCGGCGAGCACCCGCTGAAGGGGCCTAACGATCTTGTGTTCGACAAACAGGGCGGCCTCTGGTTTACGGATCTGGGCAAGCGCCGCGCGCGCGACATGGATATCGGAGCCTTCTATTATATGAAGCCCGGTGCAACCGAGGTCGCCGAGGGCCATTTCGGTATGATGCCCGCGAACGGTATCGGTCTGTCGCCCGACGAAAAAACGGTCTACGTCGCGGAAACACCCACCGCGCGGCTTTGGGCCTTCAATATCAGCGCTCCCGGCGACGTTCGTCCGGCCGATGTGATTTATCGTGGAGAACGCGGCAAGCCGATCGCGGGCCTCGGCGGATACCAGATGTTCGAACTCGCTCGCGGTCGAAGCCTCCGGCAATGTCTGCGTAGCGACGCTGATCTCAGGATGCATTTCGGTCATTACTCCGGACGGAAAGCTCGTGGAACAAATTCCGACCGGCGACCGCGTAACAACCAATATCGCGTTCGGTGGACCGGAGCTCAAAACCGCCTACATTACGTTGTCAGGCAAAGGCGAACTCGTCACCATGGATTGGCCTCGTGGCGGATTGCCGCTCAATTTTCTCAATCGCTGAACGGACTTGAAAGGACCTTCAAAATGAGCTGGCTCGAACCGGTCGTGCTGGAGGGCCGTCATGTCCACCTTGAACCGTTGTCGCAAGATCATCACGACGGCCTCGTGACCGCAGTCAAGGACGGTGAACTCTGGAAGCTCTGGTACACATTCATTCCGGAGCCAGGCGCGATGAAGGCTGAAATCACGCGACGGCTCGGCCTGCAGGCCTCGGGCGCTATGCTGCCGTTTACGGTGAAGACACCGAACGGCACGATCGCAGGCATGACGACGTATATGAATGTGGATGCGGCGAACAAGCGCGTCGAAATCGGATCGACCTGGTATCGCAAAAGCGTGCAGCGCAGCGCTCTCAACACCGAGTGCAAATTTCTGCTGCTGCGCCACGCGTTCGAGAAGCTCGGTTGTATCGCTGTGGAATTCCGGACACATTTTTTCAATCATCAAAGCCGTCGCGGCATCGAACGGCTCGGCGCGAAGCTTGACGGCGTTCTGCGCAGCCATCAGGTCGCGCCGAATGGAACGCTGCGCGACACTTGCGTGTACAGCATCGTCGCCAGCGAATGGCCGACCGTGAAAGCACATCTCGCTTTCCAGCTGGAGAGATCGCGGTAGCGCAGGAAGCGCGTGATTCTAGAGCGCGTTCGGCTTTGGTTAAATCACAAGGCGCTCTAATTTCTTTATTTGACGCGTTTTCTTCACGCGAACCGGTGCCCACTTCGCTCGAAAACGCTCTACGCCGCGTCGCGGCGACAGAGCGTATCAACCGTGATCGTGCCGATGGCACGCGAAACACAGCAACAGATCTTGCAATTTTTCAGCTTTTCATGATCGCTGAAAAAGACATCGCGATGATCGATGACGCCATCGACTGCCGCGACATCGATGGCGCACACCCCGCACTCTCCGCGCTGGCAGTCCGACATGACCTCGTGCCCGGCCTCGTTCAAGGCGTCCAGCATGGATTTGTTCGCCGGGACGACGATCTCCGCGCCGCTATCCTTGATGCGCACGCGAAATGCCTCGGTCGGCAAAAGCCCGCTGGATCCGAACGTCTCATAACGCAAATTCGCGGGATTACGTCCGGCAGCATTCCAGCTTCGCCGCGCTGCATCCAGCAGCCGCATCGGCCCGCATAGCACGGCCATCGCATCTACCGGCAATAGGGCGAACGTCCGGTCGAGATCGAGGCGGTTTGCTTCGTCGCTGGCATGAACGACGAGTTGATCACCGAGCAGCGCAGCAAGCTCCTCGAGAAACGCAGCCTCACGCCGCGATGTGACGCAATAATGCAACGTGAGCGCGGCATCGCGGCGGGCGAGAACGGAGGCAATGCTCACGATCGGCGTAATTCCGATGCCGCCGGCGATCAGGCAATATGTCTGGCGCGTCCAGTCCACATCGAACAGACATGCGGGTGTCGAAGTTTCAATCCTCATTCCCGCCCGCAAGGACCATATGGCTCGCGACCCGCCGCGACTGTCCGGCGCAAGGCGAACCGCAATGCGATAGGTGTCGGGACGCGCCTCGCCGACCAGCGAATACGAACGTATCTGCGGCTGGCCGTCGATCAGCACGCTGACATTGATGTGACTTCCGGCGGGATATGGTTCGACTCCCTCGTCGGGGCGAAACGTGATCTCGCGGATGCCGGGCGCAGCGTCGCGCGCGTCCAGCACCGTGCATCGCGACCATTTCTGAACAAACCGCATGGCACGTTCCTACCGACAGGTTATCTCATGCTCAAAGAGATGGCCGAAGGCCGCCTCTTCGGACAAGATTTTTTAAATATCCGTCACCGGCGAGCGAATCAGCGCGAGCGCCGGCAGCAAATCCAGATTGGTACGGTTGCTGAGCGCCAGCCGCAGGTTTCGCGCGGCGAGCCGCGCATGTTCGCGCATGACGGCCTCGGCGCGCGTGCCTTCGCGATTTTCGATCGCATCGACCACGATATGGTGATGGTCCTGCGCCACCAGCAGGATCTGGTGAGCTTCAGGCAAAGCCGACTGCGCCATGACGAATCCGCTCGGCGAAGCGAATGGAAGCGCCGATGCGCGGTCAATCTGACGAATGAGAGGGGCGCTGCCCGACAGTTCGGTGAGCAGCGCATGAAATCGCGCATTCAGCGTGACATAGGCGGAAAACGCTTCGACCGAAACCGGATCCTGACGCACAAGCACGTCCAGCTCCGCGAGGGCTTCCTTGAGCGGGGCAAGGCTGCGCACGGATACGCCGCGTTCGGCGGCAAAGCGCGCGGCCAGCCCTTCCAGAGTTCCACGCAGTTCAATGGAATCCAGAATGTCGCGTTCGGAAAACGCTTTCACCATGAAACCGCCCGACGGGATGGCTTCGAGAAGCCCCTCTTCCTCCAGCCGTACCAGCGCCATGCGGACCGGCGTCCGCGAGACGCCCGGTCGTCTCGACCGCCTGTAATTCCGAAATGCGCTCGCCGGGGCGCAACGCGCCGGACAGGATCATGTCGCGCAACGCGAGCTGCGCGCGAACGGTCTGCGATACGGAACGATCGGTGTCGCGCTCGGTCATTGGCGCTACTCCGCCGCGCTCATGCGAGGCGGCATGGCTTCGCCTGCGATCATGCGATCGATGACGCGGCGCGCCCACATGGCCCCCGCATCGATGTTGATATTGTAGAACACCCGATCCGGATTTTCGTCCATCGCGCGCTGCTGCGCTTCCAGAATGATCTCGTCTTCCTTGAAGATGCCGGCGACACCATCGCGGATTTCCGTTGTCAGCTTCTGCTCGGTCAGCCGGTGATTACGGACGAACGCCCAGAAATAATGACAGGTCGTTGCGGTTTCCGGCGTCATCGTATTGAGCACATAGCCGTTGACGCCCTGCGAACGGTCTCCGCCTGGCGCGCCGGTGTTCGCCGGCGCAACACCGACGTCGATGTTGACGGTGGCCGGCGCCTGAAAATGAATGATCTGCCAGCGATCCACCGGGCCGGGCTTCTGCAGCTGCTTCGCCCAGAACGGCGGCGCTTCGATCCCTTCCATCCAGCGCGTCACGGTAACGGTTCGCTCGCCATGCGCCACATCGAACGGCGCTTCCGCAACAGCCTCGTTGCCGATGCTTCCACCATGCACGAATGTTTCGTGCGTGAGATCCATCAGATTATCGACAACCAGACGATAATCGCATTTAACATGGATGGTCTTGCCATCGCCTGCCCACGCCGGATCGTCATTCCAATGCATGTCCGGAATACGCGACGGATCGGCCAACGACGGATCGCCCATCCACATCCAGACAAAACGATGACGCTCCACCACCGGATAGGCACGCACGCAAGCCGAAGGATTGATGGTGTCTTGCGACGGCATGAACGTGCAGCGGCCCTGCGCATCGTATTTGAGGCCATGATAGCCGCAGACCACCGTATCGCCTTCAAGCCGGCCTTTGGAAAGCGGCACCAGCCGATGCCAGCATGCGTCCTCCAGCGCGGCAATCTTGCCGTCGGCCTTGCGGTACATCACCACGTGCTTGCCGCAGATCGTGCGCGGAAACAGCGCGTGCTTGACGTCCACATCCCAGGCAGCCGCATACCAGGCATTCATCGGAAAGGGCTGGGTCATGCGCCGCTCCTGGGTAAATTTGGGCACCTAATGTATACAATAATCCCATATAAATGGCAATATCGAGGTTATAACGCCCTATATAGGGCAGTTATGTATACAATTATCACCCACCCCAAAATAAAAAGCCGCCCCTTCGGGACGGCTTTTGTGTCTCAAGTAACACCGTGACGAGGGGTTGAACTGCCGGCACGGGCGTCCAGGCTAAACCTCACGGCGGCTGAGAAACGCCAAACGTTCAAACAAATGCACGTCCTGCTCGTTCTTAAGCAACGCGCCGTGGAGCGGCGGAATCAGCTTGCGCGGATCGCGCTCGCGTAGCGTTTCCGGTGTGATGTCCTCATTGAGGAGCAGCTTCAGCCAGTCAAGCAGCTCCGACGTCGAAGGCTTTTTCTTCAGACCCGGCACTTCCCGGACCTCGAAGAAAATGCGCATGGCTTCCTGCACCAGCCGTTGTTTGACGCCGGGAAAATGCACATCAACGATGCGGCCCATGGTATCCGCATCAGGGAACTTGATGTAGTGAAAGAAACAGCGGCGCAGGAATGCGTCCGGCAATTCCTTTTCGTTGTTCGAGGTGATCATCACGATCGGCCGCTTGACTGCGCGGATCGTCTCGCCGGTTTCGTAGACGTGAAATTCCATGCGATCGAGTTCGAGCAGAAGATCGTTGGGAAACTCGATATCCGCTTTGTCGATTTCATCGATCAGCAGCACCGGACGCTCGCTGGCGGTGAATGCGTCCCATAGCTTTCCGCGCTTGATGTAGTTGCCGATATCGGACACGCGTGGATCGCCGAGCTGACTGTCGCGCAAACGCGAAACGGCGTCGTATTCATAGAGGCCTTGCTGCGCCTTGGTGGTGGACTTAATGTGCCAGGTGAGCAGCGGAGCCTTCAACGCTTTGGCGACCTCTTCGGCAAGAACGGTCTTGCCGGTGCCCGGTTCGCCCTTCACCAGCAACGGACGCTCAAGCACAATGGCCGCGTTGACCGCGACCTTGAGATCGTCGGTCGCCACATAATCTTTGGTACCCGTAAACTTCATCGAGAGTCGCCTCGCCTGTGCTCTGCTGTCTTTAAACTCGCTGCCTCTGAACATGAAACGACCGCCCTTACGGCGGCCTCGACCGAGCTTTGATCGGCCGACTTTAGTTGAAAAACCCGTCCGGTCCAGACCATCGCCGGCATCCGGATGCAAAAACATGGCTGTTCCGCCGGGCTGGAAACCGCGAGAAAAAGTTGTTTAGCCGCTTGACGGCAGCCCGGTCAAAGGCAACCTTCCGGCCATGTTCTTGCAATTCTTCACATCTCTCCGCGAAGCGCAGGTGCCGGTCACGTTGCGCGAATATCTGACCCTGATCGAGGCGCTCAACGCAGACGTCGCGGAGCAGTCGGTCGAGAATTTTTATTATCTGTCCCGCGCCTCGTTGGTGAAGGACGAGCGCAACCTCGACAAGTTCGACCGGGTTTTCGGCGCCACTTTCAGGGGGTTGGAAAGCCTGCTCGACGCCATGGAAAAGGCTGACATTCCGTCGGAATGGTTGAGGAAAATCGCGGAGAAATATCTCACCGAAGAGGAAAAGCAGCAGATCGAGGCGCTCGGCTGGGACAAACTCATGGAGACGTTGCGCGAGCGGCTCAAGGAGCAGAAGGGCCGCCATCAGGGCGGCAACAAATGGATCGGCACCGGGGGCACCTCACCGTTCGGCGCACACGGCTACAACCCCGAAGGCATTCGTATCGGGCAGGATAAGAACCGCAACTTCCGTGCGGTCAAGGTCTGGGACCGCCGCGAGTTCAAGGATCTCGACGGCAACGTCGAACTCGGCATCCGCAATATCAAGGTCGCGTTGCGGCGCTTGCGAAAGTTTGCGCGCACCGGCGCACCGGATGAACTGGATCTCGATACGACGATCCGCGAAACCGCCAATCACGGCTATCTCGACGTTCACATGCGTCCGGAACGGCGCAATGCCGTCAAGGTTTTGATCTTCTTCGATATCGGCGGCTCGATGGATTCACACATCGCCCAGGTCGAAGAGCTGTTTTCGGCAGCCAAGACCGAGTTCAAGCACATGGAATATTTCTACTTCCACAATTGCCTGTATGAGGGCGTGTGGAAGAACAACAAACGGCGGTTTACCGATCGCACGCCGACATGGGACATCCTGCACAAATATCCACACGACTATAAAGTCGTGTTCGTCGGCGACGCATCGATGAGCCCCTACGAAATCGTCGTGCCCGGCGGCTCGGTCGAGCATGTGAATGAAGAGGCCGGCTCGGTCTGGCTCGAGCGCGTCACCCGCACCTATCCGCACGCCATCTGGCTCAACCCCGTGGCGCAGAAGCATTGGGATTACTCTGAATCCACCACGCTCATTCGCCGTCTGTTTTCCCAGCGGATGTTTCCGCTCACGCTCGAAGGGTTGGAAGGCGCGATGAAAGAACTGGTGCGGTAATCCGGACCGCAGGTTGCTGCGCCGACAGACGCGTTGCTGGCCCAACACGAAGAAGGCTTGCGTTCATGACCCAGACCATCCGCCGTGGCATCAAGACTTTGCTGGAAGAAGCCAACGCGCAGATTGAAACCATGAGCGCGGCGAGCGCAATCGAAGCCGCGCGGCACGGCGACGTCGTGATTGTCGATATTCGCGATCCGCGCGAAATCGAACGCGATGGCCGCATTCCCGGTGCGTTTTCCTGCACCCGTGGCATGCTGGAATTCTGGATCGATCCGGAGAGCCCTTATGCCAAGCCGGTGTTTCAGCAGGACAAGAAGTTCATTTTCCATTGCGCCGGCGGCATGCGCTCAGCGCTGGCTGCAAAGACGGCGCAGGACATGGGGCTGCGGCCGGTCGCCCACATCGCAGGCGGCTATGCGGCATGGCGCGATGCCGGCGGTCCTACTGAGACAATCGAGCCGAAAATTTCCGCGCCGAAAGCATGAGATCGGACATTGCCATGACCGCGGCGACCACAAACGAGACGACGAGCGACGATCCCCTGGTGTCCACCGAATGGCTGGCGGCGCGTATCGGCGATCCCAAGGTGCGCGTCATCGACGCCTCTTACAAGATGCCGGGCGTTTCACCCGCGCCGATCGACGATTATCTCGCGGCCCATATTCCGGGCGCGGCCTATTTCGACGTGAACGCCGTCGCGGATCACGACAATCCCCTGCCCCATATGTATCCGAGCGACGCGCAATTCTCGCGTGACGCCGGCGCGCTGGGAATTTCCAACGACAGTCTCGTGGTCGCTTACGACAGTGGAGGCTGGATGGCCGCGCCACGCGCGTGGTGGATGTTCATGAGCTTCGGTCACAGGCAGGTCAAAGTGCTCGACGGCGGGTTGGCCAAATGGCGCAGCGAAGGCCGCGATGTGCAGTCAGGCCGGGTGTCGCTGCAACCCGGACAATTCAAGGCTGCCTTCGATCCATCCTTCATCCGCGCCAAGTCGCAGATCGCCGACATCATCGCCTCGCACCGCGAACAGCTGATCGACGCACGTGCGCGCAGTCGCTTCGAGGGAACGGCCAATGAGCCTTGGCCCGGCCGGCGCTCCGGTCATATCCCCTCAAGTCTCAACCTGCCTTACAATGATCTGTTTGACGCGAAAATCGGCACCATGAAGCCGATCGATGACTTGAAACGGCTGTTCGCCGGCGAAGGTCTCGATCTGCAACGTCCGATTGTCACAACATGCGGATCCGGCGTGTCAGCCGCGGTGCTAACCCTCGCGCTTTATCGTCTCGGCGTGCGCGGTTCCGCGCTGTATGACGGGTCGTGGGCCGAATGGGGCCTGCCCGAAGGTCCGCCGATTGCAACGGGACCGGCCTGAGCAAACTCGTTTTGAGCGCCGCGCGTTGATCGCGGGCCCTTATCGGACGGCCGAAGGCGACTGCTGTTGTTGCGGAGCTTGTTGTTGATTGGCCGCGACCGCGCGGGCCCGGAAGGCCATTCTGCGCCGGAGCAACTGAGCGTGGTGGACGCGCGCCTGCTTTGCCGCAAGCTCACGCGATTTATCAGCCGCACGCGACGCCGCCTCCAGACGAAGCGATTGCGTGACGAGCTTCAACGTCGACAACAACTCGGGTTTGCTCATGACATCCGGAGCAGCGTCAGCGCGTTGCGGTGAAATCTGATCCACCTCGGCCTCGGACTGAACGGCGAGCGCTGCAATTTGCATTGCGGACGGCTTCGCCGCAGCAGCAGCATCCGCCCGCGCAAGGTTCGTCGCGGTGTCAGGTTCGACCTTCGACACATCGACGGTCCTGGATTGAGTTTCGATCATCGCGGCCGACGTGGGACCATCGGAAGCCTGCGCTTTCGGATCGGCGATCTTCGCATCGACACGGGCCTGCGGACCCATAACAGCGGAAGCTGACGCCGTGTCAATTTGCGCGACGTGAGGCTCATGAGCGACATCGGGTGGCGCGCTGGTGTCATTGGCAGCCCGATCGGGAGCCAGCTCGTTCGCTACCGGATTTTTCAACACCAGCACGTCGGCATTGGATTCTGATTTTGCATCGCCAGCGGCGATCTCGGGCTGCGACACCGCGATTGACTCTTGAGCGACAGGCTCTTGAGAGGCGGGAACGCTGTCCGACTGTTGCGGGGCCATATCGGCCGTCCGCGCGGTGCTCATCTTCTCTACGTTCTCCTGCTGCTCGGCGATCATCTCGACGCGCAGCATCGCAAGCGTCGCCTTGCGGTTTTCCTGGTCATGCGCCACGGCAGCTTCCCGCATGATTTTCGCGGACGGCAATCCGGCGAAATTATCGTGAGCGGCGCGCAGCAATGCCGCGGCGCCCAGACCAAAGACGAGAACCGAGACCGACAGGAGAATGGTCGCGAACAGAAAGCGGAAGCCCGGCAGCATGAAATCCTCGCCATCCTCGCGAGAGCGAACCGCGAAGACACAGAAGCCTAACGGGAACGGAGCGAAACCAACAACGCAAACGCGACAAAATGGCCCGACAACCGGCATCCTGCAAAGGTGCCAAATTCGAATCAGGCCTCCTCAAGAATAGCGCAAGGCCATGACGCCCGATCATCAAAAAGTGAGGAACCCCCGGCGGATTTCGGTGATAACGCCCCATAATCCCGGGTTTTCCGTAACGAAGCGGGATCTCGCAAGAAGGCCAGGTATTTTTGGCCGGTTTTTTGGAAGAATGTCTTGAATGTGCCGCTATCATGCGCAATCAGCGCGCATTAACCTTCCGGTGGCGGGTGACGGACTATAAAGGGTCATGATGGATAAGCGCATACTGACGATTTTAGCGATCGCCGCTGTCGGCACGGCCGGAACATCGGCGGCCCTTGCGCAGGGATATGCGCAGCCCGGCTATTCGCAACCCTACCCGCAGCAGCAGGCAGCACCGGCCTATCCACCCTCAGCCGCCGACCGCGGCGCGCCGGATTTTGATGCCCTCGACGACGATGCGCCGGGAGCGCCTGGATCTACGGCATTGTCTACACCGGGACTTCCGCCTCAGTCAGCGCCGCTTGGCCCGGTGATGTCCCCCGATGACCCGCGCTACGGCCGCCCCGCCGGACCGCCGCCCGTCGTCTATTCCAATCGCCCATCCACGCCGTCAGGCGGATTTATCGATCCGTCGGACGATGGCCGCCCGCTGCGTCCGCCAGGTGCGATCGATCCGAGCGCGCCGGTGACCGGCGCCCTGCCTCCAGCCGGGGCTGACTCGGTTCCTCCAGGTCAAAACGGACAACCTGTTTCGCTGGCCGCATTGCCGCCCGACGAGCAACCCGAAAGCGGGCCGCGCAAGGAATTGCCCGAACGGCTTCGGCGTCAGGAAGTCTCGTATGGCACGAACGAGCCAGCCGGCACCATTATCGTCGATACGCCAAACACGCAGCTCTATTACATCCTCGGCAACGGCCGCGCGGTTCGCTACGGCGTCCGTGTCGGACGTGACGGCTTTACGTGGACCGGCGTGCAGAAGATTACGCGCAAGGCGGAGTGGCCGGATTGGCATCCGCCGCCGGAAATGATCGAGCGTCAGCCGTACTTGCCGCGTTTCATGGCCGGCGGCGACGGCAATCCGCTGGGCGCGCGCGCGATGTATCTCGGCGCAACCGTGTATCGTATTCACGGCACCAACCAGCCCTCGACGATCGGCCAGTTCGTATCGTCGGGTTGCATCGGCATGCTGAATGAAGATGTCACGGACCTATTCGATCGCGTGAAGGTCGGCACCCGCGTCGTCGTACTGCCCGGAGGCAAACCGCCGATCCCGGGAACCACCGCGTCGGCTCAGCCCCTGCCCGGCCCCTATGCCGGAGCGAATTCTGGTCCGGTCCCGATGGCCAGTGGTCAGGCCGCAGCCAATGTTCCCGGCACCGGCCCCACGGTCGTGCCGCCGCTGCCGGCTCCGGTGACGATCCGCTAGAGAGTCCGATTTACTTTCGTTGAATGAAAGGCATCGCGTTCACGACGCGATGCCTTTTTCATTTCAGCGACCGTCCCGACCAGGCAAGCCCGCAAGCGCGAGCCGGATCGGGATTTCCCCTCATGGTGAGGAGCGCTGCAGAACAGCGCGTCTCGAACCATGAGGCCTCATGCTTCGAGGCGCGGCCAGAGGCCGCTCCTCAGGATGAGGAGATAAGCACAGCCGAGACTACAAAGAGGTCTACGACATCACTCGCACCGGCGCGCCGTTCAGCCAAGCAGCGATGTCTTCGACCATGCCTTGATAATAGCGCCTATAGTTTTCTTCGGTCACATAACCGAGATGCGGAGTCAGCACGACATTATCGAGCTTGCGCAGCGGATGATCGAGCGGCAAAGGCTCCTGCGAAAACGTATCCAGCCCGGCCCCGGCGATGCGCCCCTGCTGCAGTGTCTCGAGCAACGCATCCTCGTCAACGATCGCTGCGCGCGCCGTGTTGATCAGATAGCTGGTTGGCTTCATCCGCGCGAGATCCGCACGGCTCACCAGACCTCGGGAGCGGCTCGATAAAACGGTGTGGATGGTGACGATGTCGGACGTAGCGAACAATTCGTCCTTGGGGGCGTAAGCCACGCCGACGGCATCGCAGGTTTCCTGCTTGAGGTTCGTGCTCCACGCTTTGACGTTCATCCCCAGCGCCTTCGCGACGATGGCCACCCTCGTGCCTAGCTTGCCGAGGCCGACGATACCGAGCGTCTTGCCCTCGACATCTTCTCCCAAAGTGACTTGCCAGCGCTCGCCGGCCTTCATGCGGGCGTTCTCAAAACCGATCTTGCGCGTGAGTTCGAGTATGAGACCGATTGCCAAAATCGCGGCGGGGCTTCCCACGGCGCCCGTACCGCAAACAGTGATGCCTTTCGCCTTCGCCGCGTCCAGATCGAACGAAGCGTTTCGCATTCCCGACGTCAGCAACAGCTTGAGCTTCGGCAGCGCGGACAGCACATCGCCGCCGAACGGCGTGCGTTCACGCATCGCGCAGACGATCTCGAAGTCCTGCAAAGCCTTGATCGCATCTGCCGCATCCGCAAACGGCTGGTCGAACACGGTCAGATCCACGCGATCGCGAATCGAGGTCCAGTCGGCCAGTTTGAGCGCCACGCGCTGGTAGTCATCGAGAATTGCACAGCGAAGGGCCATGAAGGATCACCATCGAATATTGAAACTGAATGAAACGGAGATGACGGATGCTCGCTCGCCATCGCTGGCGATGCAAGCCGGGACACAATTTCCTACGACAGGATCGCGCGTCCGCCCAGCGGAGAATGCTACCGCAGCGTAACCGCCGCTCGCCCAGCCGAGTCACGCGTCGTGACCGGCGCTTTGCGATGCTTGGCATGCCATGCCGGGCCCGGCCCGCGCATGTAGTGCCGTTCGGGACGATAGGGATCGAAAGCCGCGTCGAAAAATTGCCGCCAGAATGCGGTCAGACGGCCTACAAGCCCGGCCTGTCGAATGCCGGTGATCCGCCGGCTGGATGGGTGAAGAAACGCCATGACGCACGTCTTTTCGCTGGATGCGGCTGCGATTACACAAGACTGCGCCGGAATTGATTAAAATGCCGTTCAGATCGCGATTTCACGGGGCGGAACCAGCGTTAAGCTTTCCAATTCGTTACCCGCCGGTTGCCCTTTAAGGAGCGCACGGTTACATCAGCATCGGTTTTCCACCACTTCCCGGATCAGACCGATCGCACCCAAGGACCACGATGGCTCGCCAGTTCGTCTATTTCATGCAGGGTCTGTCCAAGACCTATCCCGGCAACCGCAAGGTTCTGGATAACGTCCATCTGTCGTTCTACCCGGACGCCAAGATCGGCGTGCTCGGCGTCAACGGCTCCGGCAAATCGACGCTGCTGCGGATCATGGCGGGCATCGACAAGGACTATAACGGCGAAGCCTGGGTCGCCGAGGGCGCGCGCGTCGGCTACCTCGAACAGGAGCCACAACTGGATGCGGCCAAGACAGTCCGCGAAAACGTGATGGAAGGCGTCGCCAAGCAGAAGGCGATCCTCGACCGTTACAACGAACTGGCGATGAACTATTCGGAAGAAACCGCCGACGAGATGACCAAACTGCAGGACGAGATCGAGGCGCAAGGCCTGTGGGATCTCGACAGCAAGGTCGATCAGGCGATGGACGCGCTGCGCTGTCCTCCCGACGACGCCGACGTGACCAAGCTTTCGGGCGGCGAACGGCGCCGCGTCGCGCTCTGCCGCCTGCTGCTGGACCAACCAGAACTTCTGTTGCTCGACGAGCCGACCAACCACCTCGATGCGGAATCAGTGTCCTGGCTCGAAGGTCATCTGCGCAACTATCCGGGCGCGATCCTGATCGTGACCCACGATCGCTACTTCCTCGATAACGTCACCAGCTGGATTCTCGAGCTCGATCGCGGCAAAGGCATTCCTTACGAGGGCAATTACTCGTCGTGGCTTGGGCAAAAGCAAAAACGCCTTGAGCAGGAAGGTCGCGAGGACGCCGCCCACCAACGCACGCTATCGCGCGAGCAGGAGTGGATCGCCGCATCTCCGAAAGCACGCCAGGCCAAATCCAAGGCCCGTTATCAGCGTTATGAAGACTTGCTCAAGCAGGCGAGCGAAAAACAGACCCAGACCGCCCAGATTGTCATTCCGGTGGCTGAACGGCTCGGCAACAATGTCGTCGATTTCGAAGGCCTGACCAAGGGTTTCGGCGACAGACTGCTGATCGACAATCTGACCTTCAAACTTCCGCCAGGCGGCATTGTCGGCATCATCGGCGCGAACGGCGCCGGCAAAACAACGCTGTTCCGGATGATCACCAAGCAGGAGACGCCCGACAAGGGCACGATCACCGTCGGCGATTCCGTGCATCTGGGTTATGTCGACCAATCGCGCGATGCCCTCGACGGCAGCAAGAGCGTGTGGGAGGAAATTTCCGGCGGCAACGATCTCATTCTGCTCGGCAAACGCGAGGTCAATTCGCGCGGCTATTGCTCGTCCTTCAACTTCAAGGGCGCCGACCAGCAGAAGAAGGTCGGAGCGCTCTCGGGCGGCGAGCGCAACCGCGTGCACCTGGCCAAGATGCTGAAGTCGGGCGCCAACGTGCTGCTGCTCGACGAACCGACCAACGATCTCGATGTGGATACGCTGCGCGCGCTTGAAGAGGCGCTAGAAGATTTCGCAGGCTGCGCCGTTATCATCAGCCATGATCGCTGGTTCCTCGATCGTATCGCAACTCACATCCTGGCATTCGAAGGCGATAGCCATGTCGAATGGTTCGAGGGAAACTTCCAGGATTACGAAAAAGACAAGATGCGCAGGCTCGGTCAGGATTCCGTGATCCCCCATCGGGTGAAATACAAGAAGCTGACACGCTAGAGCGTTTTCGAGCAAAGCATGCCGCCGGACTTGATCCGGTGGTGGCTACCGGTTCGCGTTAAGAAAACGCGTTAAAACAAAACGATAGAGCGCGACGGTGATTCAGCCAAGAACGGACGCGCTCTAATGCGGACGTCATAAAAATCCGGCGCCGGTTTTTGGACTTGCTCCGTAAATCCGGCGTCACGCCGTCCGGATGACTCTGATTGAAGCGTGAACCTATCTTCAAGGGAGCACTCGTCGCGATGCTGCTAACACTCCAACCCCTACCGGCTTGCGGTGTCGTATTCGCGAGCGGTATCGCCTTCGTTGGCGGGATGTCGAACCGCTCCGCCGAAGCCGTCAGTCGGATCGCACCTCGCTGATGCGCGGGCGGATATACACCGTGATCACCGCGAGCCTGATGGCCGCGTGGTTTGCGGCGCAGGCTTCATTACCTGCATCCGCTGCGGATGCTGCTTTCACACAATTTATCACCTCGCTCTGGCCGGAAGCGCAGAAAGCCGGCGTCTCGCGGGCGACGTTCGACAATGCGACACGCGGCCTCGAACCCGATTACAAGCTGCCGGATCTCCTGCTTCCCGGCCGCGGACCTTCCGCGCCATCCCAAGCCGAATTCGTTCAGGTCCCTGCCGATTACGTCAAGGAAGCGACCATCGCGCGGCTCGCCGTCGAAGGCCAGCGGCTGATGCAGCAGCACCGCCAAACCCTGACCGCCATCGAACAACGATTTGGCGTACCGGCGACGACCGTTCTTGCGATCTGGGGCCGCGAAACCGATTATGGGCGTTACAGCCTGCCTTATAACGCCGTCCGCGTACTTGCGACCCAAGCCTATGTCGGCCGGCGCAAGGACCAATTCCGCACCGAATTTATTCTCGCGCTCAAGATTCTGGAAGAAGGCCACGTGGCCCTGAAAGATATGCGAGCGTCCTGGGCAGGCGCGATGGGCCTCACGCAATTTCTTCCCTCGGAATTCTACAAGCATGCGGTCGACTTCGACGGTGACGGCCGGCGTGACATCTGGACATCGATTCCGGATGCGCTTGCTTCCGCCGCACAGCAGTTGAAGAACAAGGGATGGCAGCCTGGCCTGAAGTGGGCCTACGAAGTGCGTGCGCCGCGCGATGTCGATTGTACTGAAGGCGTTCCCGAGACGACGCGGCCGATTGGCGAATGGCTTCGCCGGGGCTTTATACCCGTGCGCAATCAGCAATTATCCACAGCCGAAAAAGCCGAGCCGGCGTCTCTGCTGCAGCCCGAGGGAATTTACGGACCGTCATTTCTGGCGACCAAGAATTACTTCGTCATCAAGGAATATAATTTCTCGGATCTGTACGTGCTTTTTGTCGGCCACCTCGCCGACCGGATGACAAATTCCCAGCCATTCGACACGCCGTGGTCCGCATCGACGCAGCTTCGCACAGCCGACGTGGAATCCATGCAGCGGCATCTCACGCGGATTGGACTTTATGCCGACAAGCTTGACGGCAAAGCGGGCATGAAGACGCGCGCGGCCCTCGGCGCTTATCAAAAATCCGCCGGGATCAAGGTCGACTGCTGGCCCAGCGAAACAGTTCTGCGCGCCATGACAACGGCGCGCTGAAACCCACCCTCACAAAAACACCACGAAAAAAACCCGGTCACTTTTGACCGGGTTTTTGATATTCAAAACTGTCTATCGCAACCCAAAGCGGAAGCGCGGCTCAGATCAGTTGCAAACCTGCGTTCGGCGGAAGCGCCAGCCGTAGCCATCCCAGAAGCGCTCACGCACCCAGCGGCACGGCGGCTCTTCGACATAAACTGGCGCCGGCGCATAATAACCCGGAGGCGGAGCGGCGGCGGCTCCGGCAATCGCGCCACCGAGAAGCGCGCCACCGATCAAACCGCCAGCAACACCGGCTGCAATTCGACCGCCATCAGCCTTCGCAGCCGGAGCCGCAATGGCGAGAGAACCGGCAATCGTTGCGACCGCAAGAAATGCGGACAAAATCTTCTTCATTCTCATTCTCCTCAGATCACGCCAAAGCCCGGCGCTGTGGTTTGGTCCAACTCAAAAAGCCAACTCCGGCTCCTTGTACCTGTTTAATACCGCCAGTTAAAGCGGTGCACTTCGTCCTCGTCGTCAGTCTACTCGATTTTGGTGCCCGGTTCGAGAATTCGCTCAAGAAGTGCGACAGCACCTCCTGAGCGAACAGCCGAGTTCCAGATCGATCGACCGCTCAGTATCATTTATATCGGCTACCGAGCGGCCAATTAAATCTATTTAATGTCAGCCGCAGACCCGAACGGGACGAATCCGCCAGCCGTACCCGTCCCATAAACGCTGCCGCTGCCAATAGCATCCGCCATAATAGCCGGGACCAGCGACATAGGCCGGGCCCCCGCCATAATAACCGGGTCCGTACCCTGCCGCGCCTCCAATGATGGCGCCTGCGGCGAGACCGCCGAGAACGCCTGCGGCTACTGCTCCGCCTCCGCGCGCTTGCGCAGGAGCAGGCGCGGCCACAGCCGTCGCTGCCAATACCGCCGCCGCAGCGGCCGTTACCATTGCCTTGTTCATGTTTCGCTCCTCTCGCTGATGAATTTATACAACGAGTGCTCGGGTCCATAGTTTCAGGGCCCGGTTGAACGAGCGATGAATGCAACTGCCAGATTCCGGCCACGATTGATAAGGCACCCTTAACGACGGCCTATCCGAGATCAATTGTTCAAAGGCCCTGTTACACCGGTTCGGCCTTTTTTACTTAGCCGGCGCGTCCTTTCCCTGCAAATCCTTGCCCTGAAAATCTTTGGCCTTCTGGTCCGGCACCGGCGCCTGCTCGACACGCTTTTGCAACGCGGCAACCATTGTCTTCAACGCCTCGACCTGCGATTTCAGCGCATCGAGCTCTCGCACGGCGGTATCGAGCTTTTTTTGGTGATCGATGGTGTCTTTCGTCATCGTCTTTTTGAGAAAATCGACATTGCTCTGCAGACAACTGGTCCGGCGCTCCATCGTTTTCTCGACCGTGCAGATCTCAATTCCGGGAACATCCTGCGCCGCGGCGGCACCGCCCCACATCGCGAATGCAAACACCAGCAACCAGGTTTTCATCATCGGGTTCGACATCGGAAAGCCTTTCGATATAAACAGCCGGACTGGCACCTTGCGTGCCACAACGTGCGAGATCAACGCAACGAACAATGAATATGGGCAAAGATAAAAAGCTGGACGATCGTCTCGAAGCGCCCCCAGTGATCGTGTTCGACGGTGAATGTGTCCTGTGTTCGACCCAGGCGCAATTCGTTCTTCGCCACGACACGATGCGCAAATTTCACTTCACCGTCGCGCAAGGCGAAACGGGACACGCGCTTTATCGACGGCTGGGACTGAAAACCGATGTCCATGAAACGATCTTGTTGGTCGACGGCGATCGGGTGCTGATGCGCTCGGACGCAGTGATTGCCATCGCGCGCGGGTTGGGATGGCCCTGGCGCGCGCTCTCGACATTGGCAATTCTTCCCCGCCCGGTGCGGGACGGACTCTATCGCCTCGTGGCGAACAACCGCTATCGATGGTTCGGAAAGCGGGACACTTGCTGGCGGCCGACGCCTGACGTCGCGGACCGCATTTTATGACGCGCGTTCTGGTGCTCGGAGGCTACGGCGGATTCGGCGCGCGTATTTCTCTGACGGCTTGCGGCCGATGGCTGGACTGTCATCGTTGCTGGACGCAGCCTTGCCAAGGCCAGCCGATTTTGCGACGGCCAGCCTCGTCTCGAACCGGTCGCGGTGGATCGCGATCGGGATCTTGCGAAAATCCTGTCATCGCAGCGTCCCTTCGCCGTGATCGACGCCGCCGGTCCATTCCAGGGCGCATCCTATGAGGTTGCGAATGCGTGCATCGCCGCGCGGTGTCACTACATCGATATCGCGGATGGCCGCGATTTCGTCGGCGGAATTGGCCGGCTCGATGAAGCGGCGCACGCCGCCGGCATCAGCATTATTTCCGGAGCATCGAGCGTGCCTGCGTTGTCCGGCGCCATCGTTCGTGAACTAACACGCGGCATGACCGATGTGCGGGCCGTCGAGATGGCCATCAGCGCTTCCAACCGCGCCACCGCCGGGGTCTCGGTGACGCGCGCGATCCTCTCCTACGTCGGCAAGCCCGTTTCGATCTGGCGAGGACGGCGCTGGTCGGTGTCATACGGCTGGGCCGACATGCGCCGCGAAACTTTTCAAGTGAACAACACGCCGCCGCTCAAGGGCCGCGTGATCGCTCTGGCTGACGTGCCGGACCTAGGCCTGCTGCCCGATCGATTGCCGGGAAAACCAGCTGTGACCTTTCGCGCGGGGACGGAGCTCACGCTTCAGAACCTTGCATTGTGGGCACTGGGCCGTCTTGTTCGACTTGGATGGCTGACCCGTGTTGAACAGCTGCTGCCGCTGCTATTGCATGCTCAACGCCTTACTGCAGGCTTCGGCACCGACCGCTCAGGCATGATCGTGCGCTGCTTTGGTCTTGAAGACAACGCGCGGATGGAGAGACGCTGGACGCTGATCGCGATGGAAGGCGCCGGCCCGGAAATACCGGGGCTCGCCGTACCCATCGTGCTGCGCGGCTTGCGGGACGGCTCCCTCGCGCCAGGGGCGCGCGATGCCGGCACGTTGATGTCCCTCGCCGACTTCGAACCGGCATTTGCGGCGATGCCCATCCGCCACGAGATTGTAGCGAACGCTCAACCGCCATCACTTTACAAGCGCCTCATGGGTGGTGCGTTCGACACGTTACCGCCGCGCGTTCGCGCCGTGCACGACGTGCTGCGCGACCACGGTGCACACGGACGTGCGATCGTCAGTCGCGGACAAAATCCTCTGGCGCGCGCGATTGCTTCCCTGTTCGGTTTTCCGCCGCCCGGAGAGCACGAAGTTCACGTCGCCTTCGCGGAACGCGACGGTGTCGAGACATGGACCCGCGACTTCGGGGGACGCACGTTTCGCAGTCGCCTGTCGCTACAAGGTTCTTATCTGGTGGAATCGTTCGGGATCTTGCGATTTGGATTCGAACTCGTCAGCGACGCATCGGGACTTTCTATGCACATCCGACGCTGGTGGCTGGGGCCGATCCCGCTACCTTTCGCACTGGCGCCCCGTTCCATCGCGCGCGAGTGGGAAGCGGACGACCGCTTTCAGTTCGATGTTCCGATTGCGCTGCCGTTGATCGGCCTTGTCGTGCACTATCGAGGCTGGCTGGCTTAAACGGCGATGCAAAAGCAAAAGCCGCAAGCAGGAGCTTGCGGCTTCAATCTCGTCTCGACGAATGGATGATTTCAGCGCTCGGCGAAGGCCTTCTCGACCACAAACTGGCCCGGCTCACCGTGATTTCCTTCAATAAACCCACGCTTCTCGAGAAGCGCTTTGGTATCACTGAGAAGCGCCGGACTGCCGCAGATCATGACGCGATCCTTCTCCGCGTCGATGTCGGCCAAGCCCACGTCCTTGAACAGCTTTCCAGATTCCATCAGATCGGTAATGCGGCCGCGATTGTGGAACGGGTCGCGCGTCACGGTGGGATAATAGATCAATTGGTTACGAACCATTTCGCCAAGCATTTCGTCGTTCGGCAAATGCTCGGTGATCATCTCGCCATAGGCAAGTTCCGCAACCCGGCGGCAGCCGTGCAAAAGAACGACCTTTTCGAAACGCTCGTAGGTCTCGGGGTCTTTGATCACGCTCAGAAACGGCGCGAAGTCCCGTACCGGTGCCGACAAGGTAGAGATTTCGGCCGTCGTGCAAATTGTCGATCACAAGCGTGCCCGTCGCCTTACGGCTCACGATAATGGAATCGCCTTCCTTGAGGTGCTGGAGGCGTGAGGTCAGCGGGCCGTCCTGCACCTTGATCGAAAAAAATTCGAGCTGGTCTTCATAGTTGGCGCTCGCGACGCTGTAGGCGCGCAGCAACGGCTTCTCATTGACCTTGAGACCGATCATCGTAAATTCGCCATTGCGAAAACGGAACGAGGGATCGCGCGTGGTCTTGAAGCTGAACAGCGTGTCGGTCCAGTGATGGACGCTCAATACGCTTTCCTGATTGAAGTTGCTCATATGGCGTGATCCGTCATCGCTCGCTGAAGTCCGGTAGTGAAATCTTCGGTCCGGGCAGCCCGACCAGGCTGAAACTCGCTGGTGACTTGAGTGAGTAAACTCGTTTGTGTACTAATGATTATTCCCACTTGCCCACGCCGTCAAGGCGGGTTCAAGTCGGGGTTTATGTAGGGTATTTCGAGACAAAACGAAATCCGCTGCACCGCACTAAATTTCTCTTTTTCAACGGGTTAAGGTTATTCTGGCCCAAAAACAGGCCCGCCCGGGACAAAATCGGCCGCAAGATACCGGTCTCCCGACCAAGCGGCGAAAAAAGGAACGGACGTCCATGGCGCACGACGAGGCCCAGGGGGCAGCTGGCCCCACAAAACTGGTAATCCGGAATATCGGTCTTCTGCTGAGCGGCGATATCGAAAAGCCGGTGCTGGACGCCGACACGATCGTTGCCGAGAACGGCAAAATAACTGCCATCGGCCGGGCAAAGGATTGCGACACCGAAGGCGCGACCACGCTCATCGATGCCAATGGCACCACGGTGACACCCGGGCTGATCGACAGTCATGTGCATCCCGTCGCCGGCGACTGGACACCGCGCCAAAACCAGATCGGCTGGATCGACAGTTTTCTCAACGGCGGCGTCACGACGATGATCTCCGCCGGCGAAGTTCACATGCCCGGGCGTCCTCGCGACGTGGTCGGCGTCAAGGCGATGGCGATCTTCGCGCAACGCGCTTTTCACAATTTTCGTCCGGGCGGCGTCAAGGTTCATGCGGGCGCACCGGTCATCGAGCCGGGGATGACCGAAGAAGATTTCAAAGAGCTCGCCTCGGCCGGCGTGAAGCTGCTCGGCGAAGTCGGACTCGGTGGCGTGAAGGACGGTCCCACTGCGCGCAAGATGGTGGCGTGGGCACGCAAATATGGCATCCAGAGCACCATCCATACCGGCGGCCCATCGATTCCCGGCTCGGGACTGATCGACGCGGACGTCGTGCTCGAAGCCGATACCGATGTGGTCGGGCATATCAACGGCGGTCACACCGCCCTGCCCGATGGCCAGATCCGCTGTATCTGCGAAGGCTGCAAACGCGGTCTGGAACTCGTGCACAACGGCAACGAACGCGCTGCGCTCTACACGCTGCGGATCGCACGCGAAATGGGTGACCTGCGGCGCGTGATCCTCGGGACCGACGCTCCCGCCGGTTCCGGCGTCCAGCCGCTCGGAATCCTGCGCATGGTCTCGCTGCTATCGTCGCTCGGCGATGTGCCTGCCGAAACCGCGTTTTGTTTCGCGACCGGCAACACGGCACGGATGCGCGCGCTCGATTGCGGGTTGATCGAGGTGGGCCGTGCCGCCGATTTCGTTATCATGGACAAGGCGCAGCATTCCGCGGGCAAAAATATTCTGGATAGCATTCAACTCGGCGATTTACCGGGGATCGGCATGACCATCATCGACGGCATCGTGCGAACCCACCGCAGCCGCAACACACCTCCTGCTGGAAAAGTGCCGGAGATCGTCCACGCGTAACTTTCAAAGTTGGCTGGGCGCAACTCAGCGCAGCCGGGACAGCAGCGCGAGCAATGTCTCTTGCTCTTTTGGAGTGAGCGGATCCAGCGTCTGCTCACTGATCTCGGCTGCGATCGGCAATGCTTTTTCGGCGGCAAGCTGACCTGCCTTGGTCAAGCTGACCATAAGCCTGCGCCCATCCTGCGGATCGGAGCTGGTCTCGGTCAGGCCTCGCACGGTCAATCGGTCGATGACGCCTTTGATCGTCGCGACATCCATCGCCGTATGACGGCCAAGCTGGTTCTGCGAACACGGCCCCGTCTCAAGCAGCTTGACGAGCGCGGCCCACTGGGTCGGTGTCAGGCTGTTACCCATCAATTCGGTAAATATCACCGAATGGCGCTGCGACACCTGACGTAATAAAAATCCAATCTGCTCCTCCAGCACGTAGGATTGCCTTGGTGCTTTTCGTCGCGGCTTCGGCAAGACAGCCTTGTTCATGACGGCTCCCTGTGGCAGCTCATACGGCAAGATGCGCATCGCGAATATCGGGCCGGGCATCCAGCTCGGCCATGCTTCCGCTGAAGCAGATGCGCCCACGCTCGATGATGTACGCGCGATCGGAGATCAGACGGGCGAAATGAAGATTTTGCTCCGAGAGAAGAATGCTCACGCCTTCGGCCTTCATCGTTAAAATCGCATTCGCCATCTGCTCGACGATTTTTGGCGACAGCCCTTCGGAAGGTTCATCAAGCAGGATCAGCGAAGGATTGCCCATCAGCGTGCGCGCGATGGTCAGCATCTGCTGTTCGCCACCGCTCATGCGGCCACCTGCACGCCCGCGCATTTCGGCGAGATTGGGAAATAGCGCGAACAGCTTGTCCTGCGTCCAACGCGGGGCGCCGGGCCGTTCCGGCTGGCGTCCCACTTCCAGATTTTCTTCCACCGTGAGGTCGGTAAAAATGCGCCGTTCTTCCGGCACGTAACCAAGACCACCTCGCACGATGGCGTGGGTCGGTTGATTGGAGACTTCACGGCCTTCGAAAACGATGCGGCCACTGCGCTGACCGACGAGCCCGACGATGGAGCGAAACGTCGTCGATTTCCCTGCTCCATTGCGTCCGAGCAATGCGACAACTTCGCTTTCGCCAACCTCCAGACCCACGTCGAACAAAATATGCGCGGGACCGTAAAAGCTGTTCAGATCCGACACCGAGAGCTTCATTGAGAGATTCCCGCATGAGAATTGTCATGATGACCTGCCTCATAGAGAAGGCCCTGTCCCAGATAGACGGCGCGCACCTGAGGATCACGACGCACGGCTTCGGGCGGCCCTTCGGCGATCAATGATCCCCGGTTGAGGACCAATACGCGGTCGGCATGCTCGAACACCACGTCCATGTCATGCTCGGTAAACAAAATTCCGATTGATTTCTCCTGGGCGATGCGCGCCGTCAGCCGCATCAGCGCGATGCGTTCCTTCGGCGCCATGCCTGCGGTCGGCTCATCCATCAGCAAAAGCTTCGGATCGTTGGCAAGCGCGATCGCAAGTTCAAGGCGCTTGAGATCGCCGTATGCGAGTTCACCGCACGGCCGGTCTCCGTAGGCCCCCATGCCGACGAGATCGAGCAGTGCATCGGCATCACCTCGCGCAAACTGCGGAGTCGAATGCCACATGTTGAAAAGTCTGGAGGCATATGACGCAAGCGCAACCTGAACATTTTCGCGAACGGTCATGGTCGCGAATGTCGCCGTGATCTGGAATGTGCGGCCCACCCCCAGCCGCCAGACCGCGCGCGGGGATCTTCCCGTGGTGTCCTGACCGAGTAACACAATACGCCCGGCATCCGGCGTGATCTGACCATTCAGCATATTGAAGCAGGTGGTTTTGCCTGCACCATTGGGGCCGATCAGCGCGAGTATTTCGCCGGCCGCGACTTCGAACGAAACGCCGCGCACCGCATGGACGCCGCCGTAGGATTTCGCCAGACCTTCAACCTTGAGAATGGTGGAGCACGTGGTCATTCGGCGCTCCCGAGCTTCGGAGCAGCGTCAAGAGCGGCTCCAGCGCTATGCCCCTTCGTTCGCGTGCGAAAACGCTCCTGCACGGTCAACCAGACGCCTACGATGCCCTTGGGAAACGCCACTACGAGCAAGACGATGATGGCGCCGAGAATCAGTTTGGACTGCTCCGTCTGACTCACGAGCCAGATATTCAAGGCTTTGAATACGACGGCGCCGATCACCGCGCCGGAAATCGTCTCCACGCCTCCGAGCAGAACCATGACCAGCGCATCGACCGAAAGCGAAATGCCAAGGCTGTCGGGAAAGACGCTGCCCTTGAGGTAGGCAAACAATGCTCCCGCCACACTCGCAACCGTACCGGCGATGATGAAGGCCACCCACTGGATCCGCTTGCCGTTAATGCCGATGGCTTCGCTGCGAAGCTCGGAATCGCGCGTCGCGCGCAGCGCATAGCCGAACGGTGAAAACACCAAAACCCGCAGGCCGACGATCGCGCACACGGCGACCGCAAGCGCCAACCAGTAAAAGCGGCCCGGCGTGGCGAGCAGCGCGGCCGGCCATATTCCGAGAAGACCATTGTCGCCGCCGGTCACGCTCACCCATTGAAACGCCACCGACCAGACGATTTGCGCGAACGCCAGCGTCAGCATCGCGAAGTAGACACCGGATAGCTGAACCGCGAACCAGCCGAAAATCACCGCGCCCGCGAGCCCAAGCAAGGGACCAAACATCAGGCAAAGAAACATCGGAAGACCTGCAAGCTTGGCGAGAAACGCAACGCCATAGGAGCCGAGGCCGAAATAGGCGGCATGTCCGAACGACGCGAGACCGCCGACCGACATCAGGAAATGAAGGCTTGCGGCAAAGATGATGTAAATCAGAATTTCGGCACCGACCGTGAGGGCGTATGTGCCGCCGAACAGCGGGAGTATCGCGGCGGCGATCAACACCCCAATGAACGCGATTCTCTCGGACCGCCCTAACGGCTGCCATGGCTGCACCGTCAAACCGGGCGTGCGCCGCGCCGGCGCTTCGGCTTTTCCGAACAATCCCCATGGGCGCACGATCAGGACGACCGCCATCACTAAAAAAACCAGAATGATGGAAATCTTGGGAAATACCAGAATGCCGAATGCATTCAGCTCGGACACCAGCACGGCGGCGACGAACGCTCCTGTAATGCTGCCGAGGCCACCGATCACCACGACGACGAACACATCGACGATGATGCGCAGATCCATCGTATGATTGACCGCGTCGCGCGAGATCTGCAGAGCCCCGCCGAGAGCCGCGAGAAAAACGCCAACCGCAAACACACTCGTAAAGAGCCATTTCTGATTGACACCGAGCGCAGCCACCATGTCGCGATCCTGTGTCGCCGCGCGCACCAGCACGCCCCAGCGTGTCCGGTGGAACAAAAGCCACAGCGCACCCAGCACCAGCGGGCCGAGCACCATCAAGAACACATCGTATGATGGGAGATTTTGACCAAAAAAATCGATTGCGCCTTTTAAGCCAGGCGCGCGGCGTCCAAGCAGATCATCCGGGCCCCAGATCAACACGACGAGATCTTCGACCATCAGCGTCAGACCGAAGGTCGCGAGCAACTGGAACAATTCCGGCGATTTATAGATTTGCCGAAGCAGAAGCATTTCAACCAACGCACCGAGCACGGCAACCACGATCGCGGCCAGCACGATACCACCCCAAAAACCGACGGCCCCGGACAAGCGCTCAGTCAATGTGAAGGCGAGATAGGCACCCAGCATGTAAAATGCGCCGTGCGCGAAGTTCACGATGCGTGTGACGCCGAAAATGATCGATAGTCCGGACGCGACGAGAAACAGCGACGCCGCGCTGGACAGACCGCTCAGAAACTGGACGACATAAAAACTCATGGATGGTCTGCGCCGCTTTCCGCTCGTTCTTTCAAAGAGGAGAGATGGATACGCGGGTCAACCCCCGCGTATGACCGTTAAAGGTATTGAAGCGACTCGCCACCTTCGGGGTCATTGCCGGGCTTGATCCGTCAATCCATCTTTCTTGAACCACTCAGTCTTTCGGCCGGACTTTTGCCACCTCGGCCTCGCTGGGCATGAAACTGGCGCCGTCGCGATAAACCGAATCGACCATGACACCCTTGCCATCTTTCACCGAGGTCTTGCCGACGAACGCGCCCAGGGTCGATTGATGATCGGCTTTGCGGAACGTGATCTCACCGAACGGCGACGGCACCTTGATGCCCTCAGCCGCAGCGATCAGCTTGTCGCTATCGGTGCTATCGGCTTTGGCGAGAATGGCGGCAGCAGACTTAATGAGCTGATACCCGACCACCGAACCCAGTCGTGGATAGTCGTTGTACTTCGCCTGATAGGCTTTTAGGAAAGCGTCATGCTCTGGGGACTTGATGCCGTTCCAGGGATAGCCTGTCACGATCCAGCCCTCCGGCGTTTCGTCTTTCAGAGGATCAAGATATTCAGGCTCGCCGGTCAGGAACGACACCACGGCGCGGTCCTTGAACAGACCGCGCGTGTTGCCTTCACGGACAAATTTCACGAGGTCCGGTCCGAACGTCACATTAAGAATAGCTTCAGGATTGTCGGCTGCGAGGGCCTGAACCACAGGACCGGAATCGATCTTGCCCTGCGGCGGCCACTGCTCTCCCACCCACTGAATGTCGGGCCGCTTCGCGGAAAGCAGCGCCTTGAACACCGCGACCGCGGACTGACCATATTCATAATTCGGTGCGACGGTCGCCCAACGTTTGGCAGGCAGCTTGGCTGCCTCATCAGCCAGCATCGCCGCCTGCATATAATTCGACGGGCGCAGGCGGAACGTATAGCGATTGCCACTCGCCATGGTGACAGCATCGGTCAGCGGCTCGCCCGCAAGAAAGAATACTTTTTTCTGCTTGGCGAAATCGCTGACGGCAAGGCCGATATTGGAAAAGAAGGTGCCGGAAATCATCGCGACGCCTTCGCTGGCGATAAGCTCATTCGCCGCCGTCACGGCATCCGCCGGTTTTCCGCCATCGTCTTTGGAGACAACGACAAGCTTCTTGCCCTTGATGCCGCCCGCCGCGTTGATTTCCTCGACCGCGAGCTGCCAGCCCTTGCGATAGGGTTCGGTAAATGACGGCAGAGCGGAGTAACTGTTGATCTCGCCAATCTTGATTTCACCGTCCGCCCGGGCGGCCGTCGCAGCGAAACCGGACAGCGCAAATCCCAATGCCGCCGCCGTAAGCGCCCCAGCGAAGACACGTTTGCTGAATTGTGTTTCAGATCTCGGCATTCCAGACCTCCAGTGTTGACGAGAGCCATCTGCTCCCGATGCATGACGATTGTTCGTGGTGATCGCAGATTGTCATAGCGGCCGGTCGGACCGAAACGACAGCGGCTGCGTTAACGCAGCCCGTCTTCTCCCTTGATGTCCTCAACCGTCAAACCACCGACGCGAGCCAATGGGCGGCCGCTATCGGTAACGGCCACCGCAACCATGATTTCATTGGCGCGCGGCGCATCGTTGATCTGGACTTCCATCCCGTCGAAGTGACTTCGCACAAAGGCTGCATCCTTGTGACCGAGCGGAATATCGAGCACCGTGCCCAGCCCCCCGCGTTTCTTGGATGATGGAATGAGCGCGGCGCCCTTGCCAAGCACTTTGCGCACGGGCGTTCCCATCTTCGGATGCAAAAGCGCTGCGGCATGTTCAAGCTCGCCGTTCTCTCCGACCACAGCCGCTTTGCCGTAGCTGTGAGCGCGCGAACCTTCGATCCCCAGAGCTGCAACCGCCTTGGCGGCGAGCAAGCCACCGAGCTCCTCACCAGTCGCAATTAATGCTGACAGATCCTCGACATATTGACCAGCGAACGGATTTTCGATCACGGCGATGGCGGCCGCGCGGCGTGTCGGCGGAGAAATCGTACGGCCTGCTTCCTGATGGGTTTCCTCGACGACGGTCACGATCTTGCGGATGACGGCACTCATCGTAATCCATCCTCTCCCTTGACGTCACTCGCCTTCAGGCCCCCGACGCGGGCATGAATGCGAGAGCCGGTGGTCATGACAAGGGCAAGCAGCATTTCGTCAGCGCGGGGCGCATCGGGGATCCCGACTTCCATGGCATCGAAATGCGACCGGACGTAAGATGCGTTGATGTGCGTGACCGGCACGTCGAGCCGTGTGCCGGGTCCTCCGACCTTTTTAGCTGACGGAACGATGGCCTTTGCTTCGCCCAACGCGTGGCGCATGGCGTAGCCACCCGGCACATGCCAGAGGGCACCGTGCTCGAGCTCGCCAGCGGCTCCCACAATCGCACCCTTTCCATAACCCTGGATCGCCGCCGGATCATTGCCAAGCGCTTTGATGAGAGCAGTCGCCATCTCGATACCGAGAGGATTGAGATCGTCCATGAAGCCCGCGATGTCCTCGACATAGCGCCCCGCAAACGGATTGCGGATCACGGCCAGCGCGGCCGCGCGGCGCAGCGGCACCGGCGACGGTTTGCCGCCTTCGTGAAAAATCTCCTCGACCTGCATCAGGCGTTTGCGAATTACGACTTCAGGCATGCATCAGACTTTCTTTTTGGCTGCTGGTTTTTCTATGTCCTGCTAACTGGGGTGATGGTGTCATCGCAAACACGCTGGCGTCCAGATCCACCGCGGACGTTTCGCCCTTTAAATGCAGCGCAGATGCGTCGATGAGGCCTTTCTCTATCAAGGTTTCGGCAACCTGCCGCCCCGCATCGAGGGCGGTTTGGATCTCTCTCGCGGAAAGATACCCCACATCGCGTGTCACAAGGCGATGGCCCAGATCGCTGTCGGGTTGAAGATCGCAAGCCGCGACCCGCTGGATCGACCGATGTCCTGGCAGATCGACGGCATTTGCAATGACCGTGGCCGCCGCATCGGCTTGCGCGGCGGTTTTCGCCAAAACCGTCACCGCGTCCGCAATGCCAAGCGAAAAACTGCGGCCGTGTCTGCCGCTGGTCGCGATACCACGCGAACGATGATGCGCTTCGACGACGGCAGTCCCGATCAAGGCGGGAGCATCCGGACGCGCCACCAGCCCGGCGGTGAAGCGCGTTCCGGGTGTGAGATAAAGCGCAATATCGCCCCCGTTATTGACATAGGCGCGATCGAGACTCGCGGCCCCGGTCATCGCGCCGAGAATTTCCTCGGCAACGGCCCCCGCAACCGACGCCATCGGCGTAATGAATTGCCGCGCGGCGAATGGCGCGACCGCAGCATACATGCGCCGCGCGACGACGCCTCGCAACGGCGTTTCGAATGGATCGGCCGGCCGGCGTAATTCGGGCAATTCATCGCATAGCGTATCGAGCAAACCGGTGGCCGCTTGCACGGCCGCCTCGTAAGCCAGACGGACGTCTTTTTCCGAACCATAAGCCTGCACCACAAGATCGATGGGGCCGTCCTGCAGATGCAAGCGCGCGCCATCCGCCAGATAAACGACCTGCGGCGTGCGGATTCGTGGCGCGCCGCTCATGAAGCCTCCACCGGTCGTGGCCCTTGCCGGAACACTTCTGTTTTGTCCTTTAACGAGGAGAGAGGCCGGACGTGGTCCATATGGCCACCAAGCGCCGCATAATCCGACAGCCGCATGGTGAATTCGATCGGCGCGACCAGCGCGGGTGTCGGCACGTAACCGAACGCGCCTTGTGGGACCTGCGTGACATCTACCATGAACGTAATGCCGCCGCCCGGCCACACATAGACCGGAGCGCCGCCACTGGTGACTTTCGTCAACGTATCCTTGACCGAGCGCGTCAGCCGCACCGGATTGTCGGTGACGCCCGCGCGCAACGATCCTCCCGCGCCGCCCATGAATAACACCGTGCAGAGCGCCGGCTCGCAGTTTTCCTGAATGCGCGCGACCGATTGCTGCAAATCGTCCGGCAGCGGTTTCTCGGCCGGCTTGAGTGCATCATCGAGTTCGAAATATGCGGAATGCTCCCCGGTCGTGCTCACCATCAGCAGCCGCAATCCCGGCTTTGCTGTTTTTGCATCGAACGGACCAAGAATGGCGAGAGGATCGGAAATATCCGTCCCTCCCCATCCGGTGCCGGGTTGAGCCACCTGGAAATAACGGCCCGGCGTCGAGCGCCGGCCTTTCATCTTGATGCCGGTGTCGGGAATATCCAGCAGCTTGCCGGCCTGATGTTCGGACAGCACGCCGGTAATGTGATCGTCGACGACCACGACCTCATCGACCTTGCCCAGCCATTGCTTGGCGAACATGCCGATCGTCGCGGAGCCGCATCCAACCCGCATGCGCTCTTCGGTCACACCATTGACGACAGGCGACCGCCCCGCCTGCACGATCACAGTTGCACCACCATCAATGACGAGTTCAACAGCCTTACCGTTGGACAGATCCATCAGCGCGTCGCAAGTGACGCGCCCTTCCTTCTTCGAGCCGCCGGTCAGATGATGCACGCCGCCGAGCGACAGCATTTGCGAGCCGTATTCACTCGTCATGACGTGGCCGATCGCCTCGCCTTGTGCACGAACAGTCGCCGCCTCGGGACCGAGATAACGATCGGTGTCGATCTTCACCTTCACGCCGCAATAGCTGAAGATGCCTTCGGTCACGACCGTGACCATATCCACGCCGTCGATTTCCGCCGACACGATAAAGGGCGCGGGCTTGTAATCAGGATATGTGGTTCCGGCGCCAATCGCGGTGACAAAAACCTTGTTCTTGCCGACGATATTGCCGTCCCAGTCGCCGACTTTCTGAAATGGAACGATCTCGCCGCCGTGCGATACTGTGCGCTCCAATACGACGTGCGGATCGACCCGCACGAGCTCACCGGCATCGTTGGCGTATCGGTCGCAAGCCCCGGTTGCACCTGGCTTGATGTAGCACATCACGGGACACGCGTCGCAGCGGATCTTGCCGGCATCAGGTGTAGCGTCGTGCATTGGCTGTGCAATCGAAGGGGCATCGTTCGTCATGGCATAACCGCGCCCGCTTTGTTCGTATACGAACGATCTTGCGCGGCGCTCCGCACCCTGTCAAGCGCCTCAGCGCAACGATTGCGCAGCTGCAAAATAAAGCTGCAATTTCCCCATGCATTGCATAGAAATTCCCCACTTACCGCGCTGATGTCTCCGGCATCGCCAACTCGTTCGTGTTCCGCGCCAAAACATTCGTCATACCGAGACCGCATGGTTGCCGAAGATTGTGCGAAGCAATATGGCTTGTCCATCGTGCCACCCAAAAATGCCAAGCGGACACTCCACCGGCTTGCACGTTTGTATACAAACGGTATCGTCGCGCCCAACGCTGCATTCGGATCGCATTCAGACATGACACCAACCTCTATCCGGCTGAGGGTCAACGGTAACGTCCATCACGTGAATGCTGCGGGCGATACGCCGCTGCTTTATATTCTGCGCAACGACCTTGAATTGAACAGCCCCAAATATGGCTGCGGTCTCGGCGAATGCGGCTCCTGCACGATCCTGCTCGACGGCGTTGCCGCCCGCTCCTGTGTCGTTCCTCTCGAAAGCTGCGTAGGGCGAGAGATTGTGACGCTGGAAGGATTGGGATCGCGCGAACATCCGCACGCGGTACAGCAAGCATTCATTGAACAGCAAGCCGCACAGTGCGGTTATTGCCTGAACGGAATGATCATGACCGCGAAAGCCCTGCTGGACCGCAATCCAAATCCGACCGAACCGGAAGTCCGCGAAGCCTTGCGCTATAATCTGTGCCGCTGCGGAACGCATGTCGAAATCGTTCGCGCGGTGATGCGCGCCAGTGACATGCAAAATTCCGGCATGCGCGGACAATGACGATGTCCGAAGACGCTGGCGACGATCCCCACCGCCCCACCGGTTCGCTTTCGATCGTCCGCCCCACCGCGAACGGCATCGACGAAACTTTTATCACCGTCGCAGGCGATGGAACGATCATGGCATTCAACGGGCATGTCGATCTTGGCACCGGCATACGAACCGCACTGGCGCAGATCGTCGCCGAAGAACTCGATGTTGGCCTCTCGCGCGTAACCATGGTTCTCGGCGATACGTTACACGCGCCGAACCAGGGTGCGACCATTGCGAGCGAGACAATTCAGATCACAGCCGTCCCGCTCCGCAACGCCGCGGCGCAGGCACGTCATTTTCTGCTCGCGCGCGCGGCGGTCAGACTGCAACTCCGCCCCGATGAATTGACCGTTGAAGATGGCCTGATCCGCGGGCCCAACAACGCCAACGTCACTTATGGCGAATTGCTGGCCGGCGAACGCATCCGGCTGGAGCTTGCTAATGACGTCGCTGTGAAAGCAGTCGGCTCCTACAATATTGTGGGACAATCAGTGCCGCGCGTGGATATCCCCGCCAAGGCCACCGGCGAGCTGGTTTACGTGCACGATGTTCGCCTGCCGGGCATGCTGCACGGACGCGTGGTGAGACCACCTTACGCAGGCGTCGATGCGGGCGACTTCGTCGGCAACAGCCTGCTTGCGATCGACGAAGCATCCATCAGTGACATTCCCGGCATCGTCGCTGTCGTCAGGATCGCCGATTTCGTTGGCGTGGTGGCGGAGCGCGAAGAAAACGCCGCCAAGGCCGCCGATCGATTGAGGGTGGAGTGGAAACCGACACCTTCGATTGCCAATGTCCGTGACATCGAAACTGCGCTGCGCGCCAACCCATCCACGCCGCGTGTTCTGATCGACAAAGGCGACATCGATGCTGCCATTGCGTCGGCCGAGAAGCCGATGAAGCGCACCTATATATGGCCCTATCATATGCACGCGTCGATCGGCCCGTCGTGTGCCGTCGCTGATTACCGCGACGGCGCGGTGCGGATATGGTCAGGCACACAGAACCCGCACAATCTCCGTTCCGATCTGGCGCAATTGCTGGCAATGGCCGAACCGCAGATCGACGTCATCCGGATGGAAGCCGCAGGCTGCTATGGGCGCAACTGCGCCGATGATGTCTCGGCCGATGCTGCGTTGCTATCCCGCGCCGTCGGGCGGCCGGTCCGCGTGCAGTTGACGCGCGAACAGGAACACGCGTGGGAACCGAAGGGCACGGCGCAGTTGATGGACGTCAACGGCGGATTGAATGCCGATGGCGGCGTGGCCGCTTATGATTTCGCAACACGCTATCCCTCGAACGGCGCACCAACATTGGCGCTGCTTTTAACCGGCGTTGTTTCACCCGCACCCGCCATCTTCGAGATGGGCGACCGGACCGCCATTCCGCCCTACGACTACGACAACATGCGCGTCGTCGCGCATGATATGCCGCCCATCGTTCGCGCGGCCTGGCTCCGTGGCGTCTCCGCCCTCCCGAACACCTTCGCTCACGAGTCCTATATCGACGAACTCGCGACCGAAGCCGGTGTCGATCCCATCGAATACCGGTTGCGATACCTGAAAGATCCGCGCGCGATCGATCTGGTCAATGCCGTCGCCGCGCGGGCAGACTGGCAGCCGCGCCCGACGTGGACGCCGCCGGAGCCAGAAGGCGACGTGGTGAAAGGCCGCGGCTTTGCCTATGCACTTTATGTGCATAGCAAGTTTCCCGGCTACGGCGCGGCATGGTCGGCATGGATCGCGGATGTTGCCGTCAACAAGACGACGGGCGATGTCAGCGTCACGCGCGTGGTCGTCGGTCAGGACTCCGGCCTGATGATCAACCCCGAAGGGGTTCGCCATCAGATCCATGGCAATGTCATCCAATCCACCAGCCGAGCATTGAAAGAAGAGGTGACTTTCGACCGGATTGGCGTCGCCAGCAAGGAATGGGGTGCCTATCCGATCATAACATTTCCCGAGGTGCCCGCGATCGATGTGCTGATGCTGCCGCGTCAAGACCAGCCTCCCCTAGGAGTGGGCGAATCCGCGTCGGTGCCCAGTGCAGCAGCGATCGCCAATGCGATCTTCGACGCAACAGGCGTCCGGTTTCGCGAACCTCCGTTTACGCCGGAGCGGATCAAGGCCGGATTGCAAGGAGAAGCGACAGAGCCAAAGCCGCAAATGGCGCTCCCCGGTGCAGCGCACGTGACATCGCAACGTCCTGCGCAGATCAATCCATTTGCCAGCCAGCGGGGCATGTTATCGGGCGTTGCAACCGTCTGCGCCGCGATTGCCGGGATCGCCGCAGCGTTCGTCCCATGGCGTCACGCCATTGCCCCCGTGGCGCGGCCGGATGCATCGGTCTATTCAGCCGCGACCATTGCTCGTGGGGCCCAGTTGGCAGCCATCGGAGATTGCGCCGTCTGTCATACGCAAACCGGTGGGGCAGTGGGGGCCGGCGGCCGGCCGCTGGAAACGCCCTTTGGCATTGTCTACAGCACCAACATCACTCCGGAACCGGAAACAGGCATCGGAGCCTGGTCGTATCCGGCCTTTGAGCGCGCGATGCGCGAAGGACTCCATCGCGACGGACGGCATCTCTATCCAGCATTTCCCTATAACCATTTCTCAAAAACGACCGATGCCGATCTTCAGGCGCTCTATGCTTACCTGATGGCCCAGCCTGCAGTGACAGCGCGAACACCAGCAACAAAACTCGCCTTCCCGTTCAACATCCGCCCGCTGCTGGCGGGCTGGAACGCCTTATTTCACAACTCGACGACGCTGGAGCCCGACCCATCGAAATCCGCTGCATGGAATTGTGGCGCCTACCTGGTCGAGGCTCTTGGCCACTGCGGCGCTTGTCACACGCCGCGCAACGCGCTCGGCGCCGAGAAATCTCATGCCTACCTTGCAGGTGGTTTCGCCGAAGGCTGGGAAGCCCCAGCGCTTACGTCGTTGTCGCGCGCACCGATCCCCTGGACTGAAGACGAACTGTTCACCTATCTGCGAACGGGCGCGTCGCGTTATCATGGAACAGCCGCAGGGCCGATGGGCCCCGTTATCAAGGAACTGGCAAGCATACCTGACAGCGACATCCGCGCGATGGCGACTTATCTAGCGTCTTTCAACGACACAACCATCTCTGCGGCGTCACACGAAAGCCTCGCAGTCCAACTGGAAACAACCACAGCGGAAACCGCATTGTCAGGCTCCTCCTCAGGCGCGCGCCTTTATCAGGGAGCATGCGCAGTCTGTCACCAGATCGGAGGACCGCCATTGTTCGGGAGCAAGCCGTCGCTTGCGCTCAACAGCAATTTGCACGGCGACCGGCCGGATAATCTCGTACAGGTCATTTTGCATGGGATCTCCGAGCCTGTATCATCAGACCTCGGAACAATGCCTGCCTTCAAGAACAGTTTGAGCGACGGCCAGATCGCGGAGCTTGCCAGCTTTCTGCGGCAGCAATTCGCGCCTGACAAACCTGCGTGGAGCGATCTGGAGAATACCGTTTCACGATTGCGGCGCGCGAATTAATCTCTGTTGACAAGCAATCGGGCGCCAGTGGAGGCCACAGGTCTTCCTGGCCGCTACTTTGCCTTGGCGCCCCCGAATGTCATTTTGAACATGTCCTGAAACTGCTCTGGCGCGAACGACATCCAGTTGCGCAGAATGGTTTCCGGCGACATCTTGTCCAGATTGCCGAGCATCTGCTTTTCAAGCTCCTTCATGACGTTTTCCTGCATCGGCTGCACATTGGGCAGTCCCATGAAATCCCGCGCTTCCTGCGGCGTGCAATCGATATTAACGGTCACTTTCATGATAGTAGTCCTTTCTTTTAACCAGCTAATCCGATTGACCCGGTAAATTCAAGCAAAGCCGCCGGCAGTGTTGTAAATGTCTTCAAAATCGTCTTCTTGTCGCCTGCAGGAATCAGGCGCAGATCACGAAAACTGATCGCCAATTCGAGCGAGGATGCCATGCAGATAGATGCAATTGCCGTCGGATATCATCCGCCGGATGACGTCAACGTTATCGTCGAAGTGCCGATCGGCGGTGAACCCATCAAATACGAACTCGACAAAGCCGCGGGCACGCTGGTGGTCGACCGCTTTCTGCACACCCCGATGCGCTATCCCGGAAATTACGGTTTCGTTCCTCACACCCTGTCGGACGATGGCGATCCCATCGACGTGCTGGTCGCCAATACGCGGCCGATCGTGCCGGGCGCCGTCATCAACGTGCGTCCGATCGGTGTGCTGAAAATGGAAGACGATGGCGGCGGCGACGAGAAGATCATTGCCGTGCCGGTGCCGAAGCTCACGAAGCGGTACGAGAATGTTCACAATTATACAGACTTGCCCGCCATCACGCGGGAGCAAATCCAGCACTTCTTTGAACACTACAAGGATCTCGAACCCGGCAAATGGGTCAAGCTGATCGGCTGGGGTGATGCGGACGAAGCACGCAGGCTGATCGTCGAGGCGATCCAAAGGGCAAAGAAATAAGCGCCGGGAATATTAATGCGGCAGCCGTCCTGCCGCATTACCTGTCTGGGTTTGGAAAAATCAGACTGCGCCAGCCGCCACGGTCGAAAGGTTGCCAGGCCCCCTCGGGCTGCGCCAAACGATCCGCCACTGCATATACTGCCGCAGGATGGTGTCCCAGACCACAGTGACTGCCATAAACCTCGATATTCTCGGTAAAAGCCGAAGGCTTTTCTTTGCAGACCTGCCACGCGCAGACACCATCAGTGCGGCTGAAAATTGCGGTGGTAGGCACGGGCGGCGTTTCAGCGAGCGGACCACCGAAGTCGGACTCCGCATGTGCATCATCAGCGCGCTGACCGCTCGCCAGTTCATAGACGCGCCACGCGTTGGTGGCTTTCGGGCTTCCCGCGAACGGACTTCCAAGTGTGATCACCGATCGCACATGATCCGGCAGCATCTTGGCGAGTTGCCGTGCATAGAGACCACCAAGACTCCATCCTACAACGCTGAGTTTGCGACCATGTTGATCGGTTAGTTTGCGTACCAGATCGAGCATGCCGTCCTGGACGCCCTCACGCAGGCCGTAGTTACGGCCTTGCCCCCAACCGCTGACCGCGTAGCCGCGGCCTTTGAGAAAAGAGCGTAACGGTCGTGTTGATGTATCGCTTGTGACGAGACCGGGCAGCACCAGCACCGGATGTCCGTCACCTGTTGCAGTCAGATTAAGAAGGGGAAGCGCCGCGAAGAATGCACCCAGTTCGTGAACGGCACGACCTTCGAGCATCAAAAGGAGCTTCGAAGGTGGACGCATCGCTTGGGCTTCCATCGACATCTATCTTCCCTTTCCAGCGGTACCGTGTTGACGACATCAATGTCGCATGATTCCCGAAAAGTTAAACGCGCAGTCTGGCAATTGGTCCCGAGACGTCCTTGGTCTTAACACACGCCAAGGTAACCCGATGCCTTTTTGCGAGGAATGAAAGCTTAACGCCTCAACATGTGAGAAATTGGTGAGAAAATCGAGCAACGGGCTTTACCATCCCGTAAATATACGGAGACGGCGTTTCGCGTGGACGAAGATCGTTGTCCTTTGAATGAATGACGATTTTTGAGTTGTGCACGTCAAAGTTTCAAATTTTTGTCCAGCTCCCGCCGTATTTAAGTCTCGGCGCTCATCCCATGATACATTATCGTTTGCTGCATCCTGTTGCAGCAGACAGTCGCTATTGGGGGATATGGCGATGGGGGATGCGATGGAATCATCGCTGCGGGTGAAGCATTACGGCCGATTTCGATTGCGCGCGCACAAGCGTTCGTCATTGAACTGTCGATGCTCAAAAATGCGAACGTCGTCGTTATTGGAAAATCATATTGTGCCGGATCGCTTTAGGCGATGCGTTATATTATCACGCCGATTTTCGGCGCGAGACACAAGCGTGAAGGAATCCAGATATTGGCGGAGTACGCCAACCTGATTTTCAGGAGTTGTGTATGAGTGAGTCGAGTCGGAGACCTGATTTAAGACCGGAGAGCCCTCTTGATTACGCGCCGCGCCGAATTCGAGACGGTATTGCAGGCCGGACAACAAAACCGCTGCCGGAAGACAGCGATCAACAGACACTGGCGGCTCTTATGAATGAGCGACCACTTTATCGCGATGCGAGAGAACGGGCGATTGCCGAAAAAACGCTAAGGCGTCCAAGGCCCATTGAAATGGAGCCGCCGGAGGATGAAACAGGATCATCGCGCATTGGGTTGATCGGCGTCGTCGCGCCCATTGCGGCAGTCGTCGGCCTGATGGTCGGCGGATTCTTTTTCTATTCGCAAATTTCGCCGGCAACCACGCGCCCGGCGACGTCACTGATTCCAGCGAACTCGCCCGTAACTTCAACCGGTACGACAACCGCATTCGAATCGACGCGGGATCGGGAAGTATCCACCCTGCGCGTTGAAGACAGCAGCGGCGCGATCAATGAAATATTGCCGCTCGGTGTGAAAATCAGCGCGCCGGCACCAGGTGCGATGGTTTATCTGCGCGGTATGGCGCTGGGCGCTCGACTGACGACGGGCGTGTCGATCGCACCGGGAGAATGGCGTATCCCGGCCAACGATCTGGTGAGCGTCGCCGTCATCCCTCCGCGCGATTACGCGGGTGTGATGAACATCTCCGCTGAGCTTCATGAAGCCAATGATCGCTCTGTTTTCAGTAACAGTTTTCGGTTGACCTGGACGGCCCCTGCGCCGAAGCCTGCCGACATCGTCAGAAGTCCGGATTTTACAAAACCCGCGGACGTCGTTAAGCCCGTTGAAACTGCCAAGCCGATTGAAATCCCGAAGCCGGTTGAAATCGCGAAGGCACCGGAGGCTGTTAAACAACCACCCGATGTGGCCAAGCCTACTGTTGTCGCCAGCGCGGCCGATCCGACAAGATCGATCGAAATTGCAAAGCCTGACATCGCAAGACCGATCGATATTGCAAAGCCCGTCGAAGCTGCAAAAACATCGAAGGCCGCCACCGCACCGCCCGTATCGAACTATGCCGACGGCGCAGCCCGGAAAATTGCGCCTCCCGAACTCGTCATGCTGATCAAGCGCGGCGAAGAACTTGCTGCAAGCGGCGACCTTCCTGCCGCACGTCTGCTGTTGCAACGCGCTGCTGAGGCACATAATCCCCGGGCGGCGTTCGTCCTGGCGACGACGTACGATCCGATTATGCTTAAGCGCCTCCCGCTCACCAATCCGGCCTCTGACGTCGGGCTTGCGCAAGCCTGGTATCAAAAGGCCAAGGAGTGGGGATCGACCGAGGCTGCTGAAAAACTCGAGGCCCTCGCGAGCAAAGATCGCTGATCGGGCGCAATTTCACTAACGCATTGATACACTCAAAATGGATAGGAATTAGCAATGGCGGCCTCCATCCGAGCTTTATTCTGCGCGACCCTCGCAATTGCGCTGGTGTGCCTCACGTCGGCAGGCCGGGCGGAGCAAGGCCAGGTCGATCCCTCAGAGGTCAGCGAAGGATTGAAGGCAATCTTCAGCTTCGGCAATGCGACCAAGGTCACCAAAGATCGCCTCAACGCGAATACGACAACGATCATCACGGGGACGATCGGCGGCACTTACGTGCAGTTTGGAGCCGATCTCGCGTCCGTGCTGGATGACGGCGACAATTTCCGCGTGTTGCCGATCATCGGCCGCGGATCGGTGCAAAGCATCGCTGATATTCTTTTCCTCAAGGGCGTTGATATCGGCATCATTCGGTCCGACACGCTCGATTACCTGGAGCGGAAAGGTTATACGAAAAACATCAAGGGACAATTCACGTACATCACCAAGCTCTATAATGAAGAGATGCACGTCATTGCCCCGAAGAGCATCCAAAAACTGAGCGACCTTCAAGGCAAAACCGTGAGCGTTGATTTGCCGAACGGCGGTACGTTCGTGACCGCTCTCACCATCTTCGAGCGCCTCGGCATCAAGGCGAACTTTGTTTATATTGAACAACGCATCGCTTACGAAAAACTGCGCAATGGCGAAATCGACGCTCTCGTCGCGGTTCAGGGAAGCCCATCGCGATTGATCACGCAGATCAAGGATGAAAATCTCCATTTCGTTCCCGTCGACTATGCCCCCTCCCTGCAGACCGATTATTTGCCGTCGCAGCTGAAGTCCGAAGATTACCCTGCCTTGATCCCGGCAGGACAGCGTGTGGATACGATCGCGGTGCCGGCGGTTCTTGCGGCCTACAACTGGGCACCGGGCACCGAGCGTTACCGCACGGTCGATCACTTCGTGCAAACCTTCTTCGAGAAATTCAAACAATTCCAGCAGCCGCCATTTCATCCGAAGTGGAAAGAAGTGGTCCTGAATGCACCGTTAAAGGGATGGACGCGTTTCCCAGCCGCGCAAACCTGGCTCGACCAGCATTCCAATCCCGAAGTGGCGGTGCGAAGTAAATTCGACCAGTTTCTCGCGGAGCGCGAATCTCGCTTGGGATCGCAAGCGGTGACAACATCAGAACAGAAAAGCGCGCTGTTCAAACAGTTCCTGGAATGGCAACAGAAGCCGACAGCGGAACCTGTCCGCCGAATTCCCAGGCGGGTGAACAATCAGGGTCTGCAAACAGCGGCTCAGCCGCCACGATAAGCGCCGGAATTTCGCAACGCTGGCGCGGTCATTGCAGCAGCCGAATAATATATTCGGCTGAATAAAGACCGAGGCCTGCAAGACCGCCGATCAACGTGCCGTTGAAGCGTATGTATTGCAGATCCTTGCCGATATTAAGCTCGATCAGACCGATCAGCTGCTGCATATCCCACGACTTCACCTGCTCGGCGATAAAGCTCGAGACCCCGCTCTTTTGATCCGCGATAAAGCTGCGCAACACCGCAACGACGCCTTGATTGATACCGGCCTGCATCTCGCTATCGGCAGCCAGCTGGCGGCCCGCCTCCATGAACATGGTGGACAAGTGATGCTGCAATACGCTGGCGCCACCACTTGAGCCGTCGCTGATGAATGCGGTGATATTGGACCAAAGATTTCGAATCAATTCACCGAGCTCCGGACGCGCCAATACGTCACGCTTCAATTGATCGATACGGCTCGCGTATCCAGGTTCGGTCCCCAGCCGATCGATAAAGGAACGCACCATACGATCGAACTCACCACGGAATGGATGTTGAGGATCTTTTCGCACCTCTTCAAAAAAAGAGGTCGCCGACGCTACGATCTTGTTCAGGACATATTTGTCAGCGCGGTAGAGCTTGAGCAACGTCGGCAGTTCGTTTCTGATTCCGGCGCGGATAACCGCCAAGGTATCCGCATTGTTCAAAGACTGATGGACGCCAGCCAGAAGATCGTCGAGCAGCGTCTGATGACGCCCATCCTGGATCAAGGCTCGTAACGTCCCCGCGGCGAGCGGCGCGAGGTTGAGCGTCTGCAACTGGCTTGCGATGCGCCGGGCGAAAAAGGTCTTCAATCCAGACGCTTCGACCGCCGACAAGGCCTCCGGCAGAATTTGCAGTACGAACCGGGCAAGATCGCTGCTGCGTTTACGGTCGTTGAGCCAGTCGGCTACGAAGGCTGCAAAATCGATCTGACGAAGTTTGGCGTCGATCGGCCCTTCGCTCAGAAAATGAACTTCGATGAATTCGCCCAGCTTGTCGGCGATACGGTGCTGGTTCTGCTGGATGATCGCGGTGTGAGGAATTGGCAATCCCAGCGGCCGGCGAAATAACGCAACCACGGCATACCAGTCCGCGAGTCCGCCGATTGTCGCCGCTTCGGCGAATGCCGCGATGAATCCAAAAGCAGGATGTCGCCCCGTCAAAATCTTGGCGACGATGAGAAGCAGCAGGCACCCCGCAAGAACCGCGGCGGCCCACGCCTTGATGCGCCGCAATTCGGCCGCGCGGACCGCATCGGCGGTATCGGCCTCAAGAGACAATTGGTCCATAGCTGTCCTGTCCTCGCCGCAGCCTAGAGCGTTTTCGAGCTAAGCGGATACCTGTTCGCGTTAAGAAAACGCGTCAATACAAACCGATCGAGCTCGACGGTGATTTAATCCAGAACGGAAGCGCTCCAGCGTCAAACGCACGGGAAGCAGACACCAAAATGAAGGCCCGCGCGAGCGGGCCTTCAACTTTATCGGTCAGAGCTTGGAAGTTTAGTGGTTACGCAACCTTGCGGCTGAAAGTGGCGACCTTCGACAGATTGTCCTGCGCGGTCTTGGCGCTGTCGGCAAACAGCTTGCCGACATATTCGGAAGCAGACTTTGCACGGGCCATCGCAACTTCGCCACGCGAGCGGATCAGTTCCGACTGGATCTGAACGGCTTCGTTCAACGACTTGGCCGAGGCCAGCTTGTCGAGGCTTGCGAAGAAAGCTTCGGCGTCGTCATAGAGAGCCTGCTGAATGCTTGCGGCTGATTTTCGCCGTTTCGCTGACGGAGCCCGCGACTGCGGTCTCGATCGCGCCGGTCACCTTTTCGGCGCCTGTATGGATTTCTGCAGCACGCTCTTTCGCGGTGCTTGCGGTGCGCTTCACGAAATCACGCGCAGCTTCGGGAACTTCCATATTCTGGAAATTCTTCAGCGCGTCGGTCACGGGAGCAAACGCATCCTTGAAGTTATTCAGCACGGAATTGGTTTCGGTGGTCATGATTGTCTCTCCATCCTCGGGTTTGAGCTATGGGCTCTCCCCGTCCGTTTGGCCCGGGGCGAAATGGTTATGACATGGATAATGGTGCATCGCAATATAATATTGCATCGCACCATCACGACTCCGTGATAACAGAGCCGCTTTGAGGTTTGTGGTCCAACGCTCGCCTGGCGCAATTGGACGAGCGAAATCTAAACGGTTCCCGGCATCCCGTAAGCTTCAAGCTTTGCCCGGACCTGCGACACATTATGTCCAAGCACCACGATGTCGTGGGTTTTGCCGGAGAGATCCTTGACGTGGTCACGCAGCAAGGCCTCCGCACGGAAGCCGAGGCCTTCGAAAATCGAGATCGCGCCGGTCTGATCGACCGTCATTTGCACGACCAGCTTCTCAAGCCCGATGCTCAGCGCCAACGCAAAGGTTTCATCGGACAGCGCCCGGCCAACGCCCAGTCCGCGAACGTCGGTTGAAACAACCATGCGGATTTCGCCGACATGCGGCGACCATGACAGCGTATCGCGCACGATGGTGCCGCATCCGACAACGACACCATCCTTGAGCGCCAAAAGGCTGATGATCGAGCCTCGCTCGATTTCCTTGATCCATGCCGAGAGGACTTTTGGCTCACTGATATTGCGCGGCAGAAACAGCAGATCGTGCACTGGAAGCTTGCGCGCAAAGGCAAGCGTCGCCGCTTCGTCGGATGGCGTCATCAAACGGAATTCGATGTCGCCTCCCCCGGTTTGAATATGACGCGGATAGGAGCGCATTTCGCTGCTGTTCATGTGGATCGCTCACTCAGCCATGAATCCAGTTTAGGCCATAATCGCTTGATGGCGTTGGCGCCGGCAACAAGGCTGACGTGCCCCCCCTTCAGAACGACCTCTTCCTTGTCGGTTGAGCCTATTCCAGCGATCAAAGGCTTCGCCGCGTCGTAAGGCACGATGTGATCGTGCTCCGCCACCGCATGCAGCATCGGCACCTTGATCCTGGAAATATCGGCCGCATGGCCTCCCACGGTCATCGTGCCATTGTAGAGCTTGTTGCTCCACATCAGATCTTTGGTGATCTGGCGAAAGTACTCACCCGCCAACGGGAGCGTGTCGGTCGCCCAGCGATCGAACATCCGATATGATTTCACATATTCGTCGTTCCAGATGTTCTCCCATAACTGCACCTGGCTGATGGCGCGCGAGGCCGGGCGCAGCATTTCGAACGACGACAGGATCATTTCCGGAGGCACGTTTCCCACGCCATCGACCAACCGATCGACGTCGAAGTAGCGCTGGTCGGAGAAATTCTGGAACAGCTTCATTTCCCGAAAATCGACCGGGGTCGTGAAGCACACCAGGTTTTTCAACGGACCATCCGGGAAGATCGAAGCATAGAGCAGCGACAACACGCCGCCGAAGCAATAACCGATCACATTGACATCGGTTTCGCCGGATTCGTCCTGAACGCGGCGAATGCAATCCGGTATAAAGTCGAGGACGTAGTCCTCCATGCGAAGATTTTTTCGTCCGGGCGCGGCGGACTCCAATCGAGCATATAAACGTCGAATCCGCGCCGCAGCAAAAACTCGATCAGACTCTGACCCGGCACCATGTCGAGAATATAACCACGATTGGTCGTCGCCATGACGATCAGCAGCGGCACCCGATAAACTTCATCAGACAGCGGGCGATAGTGATAAAAATTCATGGTGCCGCGCGAAGCGATAATATCCTTTGGCGTCGAGCCGAGCACGGGAGAGGACGACGCCAGATATTCGACCCCCTTGATGCTGCGCTGTATTGCGCGCTGGATCTCTGACTGAATACGATCCGGAATATCGGAAAACGTCTGCTGCGGGCGGCGGCACTCATGTCGCTCCTCCGTCAGTTGCGGATGGCGGCAGCTTGGTTCGCGGAGGCTTGGGTAAGGCCGCCATTCCAGCGGGTGCGGCGTTGGCGTCACTATGCACACGATGAAGCAGCGCCTTGATTTCGTTGAGTTGGCCTTCGATCGCCTGCAGCCGCTCACCCATGTTCATGAGCTGGGCGCGACTGGGTAAATTCATACTACTGAGGTAGCGCTCCATCAAATCGCCCAGCGTCTTTTGCGCTCCAAATGACGCACCGCTGGTTTGATTCATGGCGCGGCTGAATTGCTGCGAGCCCATCGTCTGATTGGCAAAGGCGTTGAAGCCTTTTTCCATCTCGGCAAGCATCGTTCGCCAGACTTCGGCCGGATCGTTGCTCTGGGTCGGCATGGTGCATCCTCCAGACATCCGGATCGATGGCTCGTATTGCCTCGCCCGAGGTTAATTTGGTTATAGTCTCCCGCAAGTCAGGCGCCACGGTCAAGAAGCCTATTTCGTGTCTTATGCCGCACCGGCTTGTGATAATAGGTTTGCGATATTGGCCGCTCGCCCACAGAGACTTCCTGAAACAAGATTAAGGTGATCCCGTGGAATCGACTGCAAAACAGGAACCGCTCTTCGTCAAGGCCAACGGTGTCGAGCTTTGCTACGAAACTTTTGGCGTCAAGCGGACGCCGAACCGCTCATTCTAATCATGGGGCTCGGCGCCCAGATGATCCATTGGGACGACGAATTCTGCCAGCAGCTGGCAGAGCGCGGATTTTACGTCATCCGGTTCGACAATCGCGATATCGGAAAATCAAGCAAGATGTCCGGCGGGGTGCGCATTACGGTTCCTGAACTCATGCAGGCCCACGCTGCGGGCAAACCGATCCAGCCCCCTACACACTGCTCGATATGGCGAAAGATGTCATCGGATTGATGGACGCGTTGAGCATCCGTTCGGCACACATCGTCGGAGCATCGATGGGGGGCGCGATCGCTCAGGAACTCGCCATCAATTATGCGCCACGCGTGCGCTCGCTGACCTCCATCATGGCGACATCCGGCGATCCGAATTTGTCACCACCCACACCTGAGGCCATCGCCGTACTCATGAAGCCGCCGCCAGCGACGCGGGATGAATATATCGTCAACTTTGCGCTCAACTGGCGCGTGTTGCGCGGGCCAAACTTTCCGCTGGACGAAGCGAAGGATCGTCAGCGCGCGGAACGCGCCTTCGACCGCGGGCTCAATCCAGCAGGCGTCGGCCGGCAATTGCTTGCCATCTTTGCATCGGGAAGCCGCAAACCGCGCCTAGGCAGCATCAAGACGCCGACATTAGTCATTCACGGCGCGATCGATCCGTTGGTGCCGCCGGATGCGGGCCAGGATGTTGCAAAGACGATACCGGGTGCCAAACTGATCATGATCCCCGGCATGGGCCACGCCATTCCCATTCCGACGTGGCCACAAATTATCGGCGCCATCGCGCAGCATGCAAAGGCGGCTTCAGGGAACTAGCATGTCGCAATGACGGCCTAGCCCTGCTTGCGATCTTTGTCGATTGTCTGCAACGACGGACCGTGAAGAAACTGACGCTTCAGCCGCCGGCCCAGACGTCGAGCACATAGCGGTTCTGCGTTCCCATCTTTTCGATCCAGCGCAACGCATCGTCTTGCGTCACGCCGTTTCGTTCGCGATAGATTTGGATGAGCGCGGCCTTGACGTCAGGCTCCATCTTGCTGCCATCGCCGCACACATAAACGATCGCGCCATTCTCAATCAGATCCCACACCCGGTCTTTTTGCTCCGCGATTAGATGCTGCACATAGGCCTTCGGTCCGCTGCCCCGTGAAAACGCGACGTGAAGCTCGTTGATCCCGTTCGCCGCAAATTCGTTCAACTCTTTTGCGTATAGAAAGTCCTGATCGCGATTGCGACAACCGAAAAACAGCATGGCTGCGCCGAGCGTCTCGCCCCCGGCCTTTCGCGCGGCACGCTCCTGCAAGAAACCGCGAAACGGAGCGAGGCCCGTGCCCGGTCCAACCATAATGATCGGCACCGACGAATCGTCGGGCAGCCGAAACCCGGCTTTTGTTTCCTTCACCGTGGCATGGATTGTATCGCCCACACGCCGGCCCGCCAGATAGTTGGAGCAGATCTCCTTTATAAGTCCCCTGCCCCGAGAGCGCCGGTGCCTCAACGACCGCCGCGGTGACGCTACATCGGTTTCCCGCGACCTTCGGCGACGATGAAATCGAATAATAGCGCGGCGACAACAAAGACAACATTTCAAGATAAGCGCTGAACGGCAGCTCGCAGGCCGGATAATCCTCGAGCAAATCGAAGACCGATTTTCGCTTGGCCATGACTTCTGCTCGGTATAATTCGCTCGATGCCGCATCGTCGCCAACCAGCGCAATGAGCTTTGGCTTCGTCACAGGACAACGCGTATGCTCAGACATCATCTGGATCTGTTTTCGCGTCGCGACCTGCTGAAGCTCGACGAACTCTGTCAACAATCGCCCGACCGACACCGCCTGATTCACGGGCAATTGGGCTCTGCGTCCCTCCGCAACATCCAATCTTATTTGATCCGCTGGCAAAAACCCGAATCGTCGAGCGACCCGATCGACCAGCGCAGGATCGTTGCGCGGCACGACGCTGAGATGATCTCCGACACGATAGGTCATGCTCTCGGGAAGCTGAACTTCGATATGCCTTGTTGAACGGCTGTTGGCGTCAGAACCATCGTGATGACTTTGCAGCTCCTCATTAACGAGGATTTTCATCGGCGTGGCGCCGCCGAGACCAATAATGGTATTGGGAATATTGGCCGCCACCGGTTCGACCCTGTACAAAGGCTCGTCACCCGCATCGCGGCTGAAACCGGTATCGACACCGAACTCCTTCACGGCCAAAGCCCGCAACTGTGAAAACCAGGTTTCGAACTGACCTTCGAGATCGTCTCGGGCGTCGCCTTCGCCCCGGGCACAGGCGCTCGTTGCACCGTGCGCCGCAAGTTGCGTGTCGATCAGCCGCGGTATCGACTGATATGTCGCATGCCAATCGCTGTTGCCGCAACCAAACAAGGCGTATCGCACTTTTGCGAATGCATCCTTCGGCAAATCGCCGCTGATCCATTTCACGAACTGCGTGGCCCCGTCCGGCGGCGCACCGTTGTAGGATGCGCAGATGATAATCACGCCACCCACCTCCGGCAGCTTGCCGACGTATTCGTCGAGCGGCGCGAGAGCGGTGGCAAACCCGTTGACCTCCGCAAGATCCGCAACACGATGGGCCAGATCCTCTGCGGTGCCGAGATTCGATCCGTACAAGACGGTCAACGGCGTGTTGTGACCGGGGCGAGGCCGTGCCCTGCCCGCTGGCGCGCTCGGCGCGGTGGTCGGGTTCGATACACGGGTCACCGAAGCCGTGCGATCATGATCCGTGCGGGCCCGGACCTTGATCTTGAAGCCATCCGGCTTGATGGTGAGGGTCTCTTTGATTTGAATCTGATAGCCGGTATGGTCGACCAGCTTGAAGCGCTGCAGAATAAGACCGAGCGCAAGGGCAGCCTCATGCATTGCGAAGCCGCGACCGATACATGCGCGCTGCCCATTGCCGAAGGGTTTCCAGGCATTGACCGGCCGGTTGGCTTCGGCCTCGCGGCTGAAATTTTCTGGGTCGAAAGCATCCGGATTCGGTCCCCACACAAAGGGATCACGATGCAGCGCGAGAGTAAGAACAGTGACGAACGTTCCTTTCTTGATGCGATACTTGCCGCCGATGGTTTCGTCCTGCAACGGCGAGAGCCCAAAGGCAGGCGCCGGTGGCCATAGCCGCAAAGCCTCTTTCAAAATCTGCGAGATATACGTGAGCTGCGTTACCTGCTGGTAAGTCGGCTTGACGTTGATATCCGGTCCCAGAACGCGATCGACTTCTTCATAAGCTTTTCGCAACACTTCCGGGTGCTTCAGCATCGCATAGATCGCACAGGACAACATGCCACTGGTGGTTTCGTGTCCCGCAATCAAAAACGTATTGATTTGATATCGGATGTTGACGTCGTCGAGCTGTTCGCCTGTTGCCCGGTCGACGCCGCTCACCATTGCTGCGAGCATATCCTTTTTGCCAGCAGCGGCTTCGGCATTTTTGCGGCGCTCGCTGACGATCTCGTCGACCATACGGTTCATGAAGGCGATATCCTCGCCCATCTGATGAGTGCGACCGCGCTTGAGCAACCCTTCGAGCGGCAGTCCACGGATCGACATGACCGTTTCGAGCGACCGCACCAGCGCAGCGACGTAAGGATGGTAGTCGCGGCGATAAAACGAATTGAAACGATAATCGAAGCCGCAGAGGCCGATTGTGTCCAGGGTCAAGGCCGTCATGTCGTGAACGACATCGATTTCATCGTCGCCGTTCAACCGCTCCCACTTTTTGACAAGCTGGTCGGCGATATCGACCATCATCGGATGGTATGATTGCATCGCCCGGTTACCGAACGGCGTCATTAGAATGTTATGCGCCTTGCTCCAGTTCGGCTCCCTGGTATCGGCGGTGAAAAGACCGTCGCCCGCGATCGCGCGGATGCGGCGCAACGGGCCGCGCACCGTTTTATCGAACCGCTTCTCATCGCTGAGTTCGTCGACCAGCGCGGCACCCGAAACGATCACCATCGGCGTGCCCATCATATCCAGCCAGAAAATTGGACCCAGCTCCTTCGACAGGCGCACGAGATCCTGCACCGGCGCGCTGGCATCGACGGACAGCATGTTGCCGATGACCGGCTTTTTCGGCGGATGCGGAATCGGTCCAAGCCTGTTGGCTGGTTTGCCGTTTGCTCCCTTTATGGCGCGTTTCTCGATGCTTTTCTCGGTCGTCATATCGCGCTTCTCCTGCCGGCAGCGTCCTGAATCAGGTGCCGGCCTATTGTAGCTCTCGTTTTGCAAAAAGCAGCACCGCGCTTCGCGGGGTCTTTCTTTCCAGTTTTGACGCGTTTTCTTAACGCGAGCCGGTATCCACCACCGGATCAAGTCCGGTGGCATGCTTCGCTTGTAAACGCCTTAGGCATCACGCACGAGCCCGCACGGCCTCATCGCGCAGCTCGCGGCGCAGGATCTTGCCGACGTTCGTTTTCGGCAAACTGTCACGAAATTCGATCACGCGCGGCATTTTATAACCGGCAAGCTGCGTTTTGCAGAACGTCATGACATCTTCGCTTTTCAGTTCAGGATCCTTGCGGACGATAAACAACATAACCGCTTCGCCGGACTTCGGATCGGGCACGCCGACTGCGGCGCACTCAAGCACGCCGGGATGCTCGAACGCCACGGCCTCGACCTCGTTCGGATAAACGTTGAACCCCGAAACAAGGATCATGTCCTTCTTGCGATCGACGATCTTGATAAAACCGCGTGGATCCATGATCCCGATATCGCCCGACTTGAAAAATCCGTCGGGCGTCATCACGGCCGCGGTCTCATCGGGACGCCCCCAATAGCCGGCCATAACTTGCGGAGCGCGGATGGCGATCTCGCCGGCTTCGCCGAGGGCGACCTCCGCGCCTTCGTCGTCGAGTATCTTGATCTCGACATTCGGAAGCGGCAACCCGATCGTTCCGGTAAATGCATCGGAGTCCGTGGGGTTGCACGTTACGCCGGCACAAGTTTCGGACAATCCATAGCCTTCGACGATGGGGCATCCGGTGATTTTCAACCATTGTCGAGCAACCGCTTCCTGCACTGCCGTTCCGCCACCGTTGGAGATCGCAAGTTGCGAAAAATCCAGCTTCGCAAAATCCGGATGATGGACGAGCCCGTTGAAGAGCGTATTGACGGCCGGAAACACGTGAACCTTGTATTTTGCGATATCCTTTATCATTCCCGTGAGATCGCGCGGATTCGGGATCAACACGTTGAGACCTCCGGTGCGCATCGCCAACAGCGCGCAGGATATGAAGGCAAAGACATGATAGAGTGGCAGCGCGCAAACGAAGGTCGTTTGTCCTGTTATTTTTCGGCGCTTGAACGCCGGTTGCAGCCATGTTTCCGAGGCCAGAACCGCCGCGAGCAAGGCTCCATGCGTCAGCGTTGCGCCTTTTGAAACGCCAGTCGTTCCGCCGGTATATTGCAGAACCGCCACATCTTCGGGCCTGAGCGTAGGTTTGACAAAGGGCATGCGTGCACCCTCTGCCAGCGCCCGGCGAAACCAGATTGAACGGGGAAGCGAATATGTCGGTGTACTCTTGCCCGCGACGTAATTGATTACGCTGCGCTTGGTAAATCCGAACAGGTCGCCGGTTTTCGCTATCACCACATGTTTGATCGGTGTACGCCCGATCACGTCGGCAAGCGTATTGGCAAAATTCTCGAGTATGACGATCGCCTTCGCGCCTAAGTCTCTTGAGCTGATGTTCAAGCTCCCGCGGAGTATAGAGTGGATTGACGTTGACGGCGATGAAGCCGCCTCGCATGACGCCGGCGGCGGCAATGGGATATTGCGGCAGGTTCGGCAGCATGATCGCGACTCTGTCGCCCTGCTTTAACCCGCGCCCCTGGAGCCAGGCGGCAAGATCGCGCGAGAAGCGATCGATCTGACCATAAGTGTGCCGCTTTCCGAGACATGCATAGGCATCGCGATCGCGGTATTTCAGAAAGCTCTCTTCGAAAAGATCGACAAGCGACGCATACTTGCCTGTATCGATCGTCGCAGGCACGCCCTCTGGGTAACTGGAAAGCCATCTTGCGGTCATGCGTTCCCCCAAATCATCCCGGTTGCCCCGGGACTTTGATCCAGTGTTCGGCAGCTGACACTCGCCGTCAAATGCTATCGGCCCGCAAAGCCCTCAGGTAAAACGGCGTTTGCGCCATTCGATCAGTTTGGCGCTGACTTCTTCCGGCTTCTCCTGCTGAGTTCAGTGGCCGCTGTCGCGCACGAGATATTTCTCCAGGTCCGATACGATCTTTTCCATTCCATCGCAGGCGGAGGGCGGCAAAACGCGGTCATTCTCTGCCATGATCATCAGCGATGGGACTCGTACAATATGATCCAGTTCCGCGGAGCGCGCCCAATTCCGGCTCATATTTCGATACCAATTGATCCCGCCGGTGAAGCCCGTTCGGGTAAAAGTATCGACGAACACCTTCATTTCCTCGGGCGCAAGAATTGGCACGCGTGGATCCTTCGTGCTGTCGTAGCCCGCAACCATTTGAGGGAAAGCAAGATTGACTTTCGTGGATGCGCCGACGCCGGCTGTCGGCGACCCCGTTGACTGTCGTTGGACCGGCGGAGTTCCGCCAACCGGCGGTTTGCGCATGAAAAAATCGAATGTCGACTGCACCCGGCTTCCAAAAATACGATCCGGTTCGTGCGCGGGATCCTGAAACTGGACGATGTACATCTGCTCGCCGTAGCGCTCGCGCAGCAGGCTTATCGGATCGGCGCTCGGGCGATTCATATGGGGCGTGTTGATGCCCACGACACCTGCCACTCGCGAGGGATGTCGCAACGGCATCTGCCAGACGACAAAACCGCCCCAATCATGGCCGACAAAAATCGCTTTCTCGATTTTGAGATGGTCCAGCAAACCGACAAGGTCGGCTGTCAAATGCTCCAGATCATATGCCTCGACATTATCAGGCCGATCGGTTGCGCCATATCCACGCTGGTCGGGCGCGATCACACGAATGCCGGCCTCGCTCAACGCCTTGAGCTGATGCCGCCACGAAAACGCATCTCCGGCCACCCGTGGCAAAGCACCATTGGAAAGGCGTCGGTTTCCGGTCCTGCCTCATAGTAACCGAGGCGGATGCCGTTGGTTGTTGCAAAGCGCAAAGGCGGCATTTCAGTCAGGAAACCCATGGTGCCTGTCACCGAGCGAGGTTGGCTGTATTTTGCGGCATCGACGGCAGAGCAAACGCTTCCGTCAACAATTCCAGCTCGCGTGGCAGCATATCGGCCAGTTCCTGGACATAGGGGATGATATTTGCCCCCGCAATAAATCCGAAGTCGAGCTGATCGCGGTAGCTTTGAACGGTGATATTCAACGCCAGACCATGGGTGGAAATCGATACAGGAAATATGTGCAGCAACTCCGCGCCAACCGCGTACAGAGTTTGTCGCGGCCCTGGGACGTTAGATATCGTCACATTCGCGGTCGGCGGCAACACGTCGGAAAGGTTGGAACGACTGTAGAGCAACGCAAGCACCTGCACCAGGATCGGCGCTCCCAGCATGGAAATGTTCGACATCTGCGGCACCAATGCGCGGAGCGGATGGGACATCTCCTTGGATTTTGTCGACTCTGAAATAATCGCTTCAAGCCGCTGCTTGGGATCTTCGGTATTTGTAGCGAGCGAACACACCATGCCGAAAACCTGATTGTTGGCGTCAGTGTTACCCTCTTCGCGCAGCGAAATAGGAACACCGGCCGTCAGCGAGCGAGACGGCAGCGCTCCGCGCGCCAACAAATAGCGGCGCAGCACACCGCTCGACAGCGCCAGAACAACGTCGTTCAACTTGCCACCGGCCTGCTTTGCGACGGCCTTGGCCTGCGTCAGGGAAACAGAGACCGCCGCGAAACTGCGCTCCGACGAAATCGACTTGTTGAGGATCGTCGACGGCGAAATCATGCTGGAGATGCTCTCGCGGGACTTGGGATCCGAAATCTTTGCGGCCATGTCCGAGACGCTCTTGAGCACGGTCGGAATGCTGCTGGCGAATTTGACCGCGCTTTCGATTTGCATCATCGCATTGTCGAAAAGGATTGAACTGATATCGCTCTTGCCCGTGCGTGGCAGATCGATTGTCTTCATACCGGCCGACATGTCGAACGGCTGCCGCCACATCCGCTGATACGAATCCATGAAGTCCGAGGCAATATCGCGCGCCTCTCGCTCCGCTTTCGCCTGTGGCAAAGGCTGGTCAATTTTGCGCGGCACGGGACTGACGTCATAAATAATGGATGTCAGTGCGGCGCCTGCTCCGCCGTCAATCGCCGCATGATGCATCTTGGAGTAAAGACCGACCTCGTTGTTCGCCATGCCCTCGAAGACATAGAACTCCCATAACGGGCGTGCCCTGTTGAGAAGTTTGGCATGCATCCAGCCGACAATGCGTTCCAGGGTCGCGCGATCATGCGGCGCCGGAAGGCTTGCTCGAAAGATATGGCGATCGATATCGAACTGATCGTCCTCGACCCAGCTCGGATGATCGATGTCCAACGGCGTTTTCGCGAGACGCGCCTTCAGGATCGGCGCGATATGAAGGCGATCCACAATCATCGCCTTGAAGTCTTCGAAAAAATTCCCCTCGTAGCCTTCCTTGAGGCGAAAGATAGCCATGCTCCACATGCATGGGCATTTCGGGCGTTTCGAGGTAAAGAAACGACGCGTCCAGCGAAGATAGCTTCCTGGCTGTGCTGCTCATGGCTTCCTCCCACACCACTCTTTCTTCTGTTGGTACGCGTGTGGCTGCATGCAAACAGATATGTGCCGTTGCAGACGCGTATCCGACGCCTTGAGGCGTTCCGTTGCAGCCAGTGTCAAACATCGGATGGGCAATTGCAAACGGGCAAATCGGCTAAATGGTCACTTCCTGCGCTGCTTGCGCCCTCCTAAATGGGGCTCTGCGGTGGCCGTTTCGGGTAAAATGGCGCAACAAGCGAGCCCGGCTGAAACGGCGTCCAGACGCCGTCAGGCTGAGCCAAACGGTCTGCGATCACCCATAAGGCCGGCGCGTGAAAGCCGAGACCAATATGAGTGGTACGAACTTCGATGTTTTCGCGCTGCGGCCCGGCTTCTTCCAGGCAAGCCTGCCAGGCAACAATACCGTCAGAGCGGGTATAGATCGCCGTCGCGGGGACAGGCAGCGGCCGCGCCAGCTCTGCGATACGTGCAGAGGTCGCTGCAGCCGCGGGCTGTCCCGTCAGCAGTCGCCAGATCGTGCGAACGTTGTTCGCGCTGGGAGCGGCAAACGGACTTCCCAATGTGATCACCATCCGCACCCGGGCCGGAACTTCGCGCGCCACCTCCCGGGCGAGAATTCCGCCGAGGCTCCAGCCTATCACGCTGACGCGCTTGCCGGACTGTTCGAACAGTCCATTGACAGTTCTGACAACCGCCGGAATTTCCATTTGTGGAGTTCGGATATTGCGTCCGCGTCCCCAACCATGAACATCGTAGCCGAGTGCTGAAAGAAATCCTCGCAGCGCGAACGTCGATCGATCGTTGGCGCCGAGACCAGGCACGATCAGCACGGGATGACGCTCTCCGCGCGGCGCCATGCTCAAAAATGGCGCGGCGGCGAACAAGGCGGGAATATCGAGCAAGCCTCGCCCCTCAAGCAGAAGCTTGAGCTTCGACGGAGCCCTGATGCTATCCTTGCGCTCTTGCATAGGCGCTCTCCAACCGGTCGGTAGCCTGGCAGTGCCGTATGATGTCTTCAGCCAGAACAGGCGTGATCTCGGCAGGCAGATCATGTCCCATGCCGGGTATAATCTTGAGCACGGAACGCGGGATATGCGCCGCAGTGTCCCTGCCTCCTTCGACCGGGACGAGCGGATCGTCCGAGCCATGCAGCACCAGCGTCGGCGCGGTTATCGTCTTCAGCAACTCAACACGGCTGCCGTCAGCCACAATGGCCGCGAACTGACGCAGGGTACCCGCCGGATAGTAAGAACGATCGAAAGCAGCTTCGACCTTCTGACGCAACGCAGTCTCGGGAGTGGGATAACCGGGACTGCCGATGGTCCGGTAGACCTTCATCCCATAACGAATGAGGCTCTCGCGGTCGGTCTTGGGACGCCGCCCGAACATCACCGCGTTCACCTTGGACTTCGCGCGCGGCAATTTTGGATTTCCGCTCGACGACATAATCGATACGAGGCTACGAACGCGCTCGGGATATCGGGCCGCGATGATCTGCGCGATCATGCCGCCCATGGAGGCACCCACAATATGGGCTTTCGCGATGCCGAGCGCATCAAGCAGCCCGATTGCGTCGCCCGCCATATCCTGAAGTGTATAAGGCGCTTTGATCTTGCGCCCAAGAAATGCATTAAAAAGCAGACTGGGAAGTCGAACCTTCGCGGCATTCTCCATTTTCGTCGACAATCCGATGTCTCGATTGTCGAAACGAACGACGCGAAATCCCGCCGACGCAAGTTCGTCGCAGAAGCTCTCAGGCCACGCGATCATTTGCGTGCCAAGCCCCATGATGAGCAGGATGACCGGCGCGGACGAAGATCCGCGCTCATCATAGGCAAGTTGAAGTCCGTTGGCTGACGCAAATGCCATTGATCCTCGCGATCATAGGCAGCAAAAGACCATGCACTGTGCCAGAGAAATTGTGACAGAGAAAGGTATGACAGGCCAGCTTCACGCAGCGGCCCGTCAATCGTGGCCTCAGCCCGTTGTTGCCAGCCCGCCATCCACGGGAATGACGGCGCCGCACACGAAAGCACTGGCCGGAGAGGCAAGGTAAAGCGCAATGCCCGCCATGTCGTCGGGAGTTCCCATTCGCTTCATCGGTGTGCCGGCGAGCACCTCTTGCGTGTCTTCCTCGCCAATGCCCGCAGTCATTTTAGATGGAAAATAGCCCGGCGCGATGCCGTTGACCGCAATATGTTTCGGAGCAAGAAACTTTGCCATCATGCGGGTCAAATGATTTACACCGGCTTTGGAAGCCGCATAGGAATAGGTTTCGAGATGGGAGGTCCGCATTCCCTCAATCGAACCAATATTGATCACGCGCGCATAACGTTCGGGTGTGGCTGCCGCCTGCAGCAAACCAAGCAGGCGCTGCGACAGGAAGAAGACAGATTTGACGTTAAGGTCCATCACCTTGTCCCAGCCGGATTTTGGAAACTCTTGAAAATTCGCGCCCCAGCTGGCTCCGGCATTGTTCACGAGGATATCCAGGTGCTTTTCTCTCCCCTCAAGTTCTGAGGCCAGTCGCTCGATCTCATCCATCTTCGACAGATCAGCCGGAATTGAAATACATTCGCCGGCCTTCGAAAGCTCCTTCGCCAACGCGTCACAGGCATCCGCCTTGCGGGCTGTGATGTAAACTTTCGCGCCATTTTCGACATAGGCACGCGCGATCATTTCTCCGATACCTCGGCTGCCGCCGGTCACCAGCGCAATCTTCCCGCGCACAGAGAATAGATCCTGCACCTTCATAGATATCCCCACGGCTCTGGTTTTGATGGCTCTGGTTTTGCGACGATCGAGTAGGAATGTATTCGTTCGGCTGTCGTTCAGGGAGCCGGCTGCTTGAGCAAGGTTTCGATCTCCTTGCTCAGGGCCTGCGGCGCGGTCGTCGGCGCATGTCGCGCGACCACTCGCCCCTCCCGATCGACCAGAAATTTGGTGAAATTCCATTTGACCGCTTGCGAACCGAGCAAACCGGGCTTCGCCTTTTTCAAATATTCATAAAGCGGATGAACTTGATCACCGTTGACATCGATCTTGGCAAACATCGGAAAGGTCACGTTGTAATTCTGAGAACAGAAATTCGCGATGTCCCCCGCAGAACCCGGTTCCTGATGGCCAAACTGATTGCACGGAAACCCCAGCACCGAAAACCCGCTTGCAGCATGGGTTTTATAGAGCGTTTCGAGACCCTCATACTGCGGCGTGAACCCGCACTTGCTGGCCGTGTTCACGATCAGCAGGACCTGTCCCAGGAATTGGGCTAACGGCAACTCCTCGCCGTTCAAGACCGTGGCGGAAAAATCATAAACGTTCGGCATCCGTCGACGCTCCACCCTATCAGCCGTTGCATGTTCCTTGTCATGCAAACTCCCGGTTCGTCAACACATCTAGAACGCGCCGGCCATTTCCCGCGCGCCCTGAAGTGACTGGCCACTGTCCATACGCGCATTCATAACCGCGAATAACCTTGCCACCGTGTTGTTGCGCACTGCGACAGGATTGCGTTCATAACCGCCGCGCTGAAAGAAGTTGGACGTCGGCACCTGTTCGCGCAAGTTCGGCGGCATCGTCACCATATCAAGTCCGGTGCCATCCCCGGTCAGGTTCATCATTTCGAGTTCGGCGGCCGTCAGGAGGCGTGTCGTGCCTTTGTTGCGGGCGAACAGCACGGACGTCAGGAGCTTATGCGTTTGTAACAGCGGCCCGACATCGATATCCAGCACCATGGCGTGCACACCCCACCCCTGCTCGGTGTTGGCCAGCTTCTCGTGCTGATTCCATTCGTCGGGAACCGATTGGCAGAACGCGACCATGCGCTTGAGGACCGCTAGTTTCTGGTCAAGCGCTTTCCGCGGCGGCCCGGACGAGGAATGAGCTCTTTCGCTCAGCACCTTGATGAAATGGTCGCCCTTCTCAGCCATCAATTCCACGGTGTTCGTCGTCAGAAGCTGATTATAACCGATAGCTGTGGAGATCGCATGTCCGCCTGGACGGCCGGATATAAATCCGGATTGCATATCGTAATTGCCGTTGCCACCCGTCTCGAACGCGTAGACGCGAATGATCTGGTCTTTGGTCACACCTTCCGCTGTCGCCGTTCGCACATATGCGCGTTTGAAATCAATCTCAGATACGGGACGTTGCGGCACAAATTGAAAATGTTGGGCAGACGCTCTTAAAAAATCCGAGACCACCGGAATATATTTCGGCGGACGCACTTCCTTTTCCGGCTCGGGCTCCGGAGACGGATTGACCGGCTTTTTTGGCCCGTCATAAACCGGCGGCTGAGTTAGAACATAATCATCGGCCGAGATCTCGACATGATCCCGGCGCTTGGCATTTCGCGTCCGCCGTTTCTCGGACACCGTGTTCCAATAGGAGGAAGCTGTTTCCTCAAAGGCAGCACGGGCAGCCTTGTAGTCTTCCAGCTTGCGCTTGTATTCCGCCACCGCGGGCGAAGCGAACAGTTCCGCAAGTGTGACGGATGCCGTTTCGTCCTGCCGGACAGGAAAAGATTGCGCTGTGACCGCGCTGCCAACACTCCCGCACAAAGCTGTCAGGGCGCACAGCGCGGCAATTCGGCGTCCAACGGAGTGACTGGTTTGGGTTTGATTTCGGCATGAATTGAACATAACTGAATTCCGGGCCATGATCTTTCATTACGGCCAAAAATTCGCCCCACGTTCTGACTGCAGCCATGCTGTAAAAAGACCGGCGAGAAGGCCGGTCTCTTACGCCACAGGAAAACATTTAGCAGATAGGACGATGGTCGTCAGACCACCGCGACCGAGAGATGCCGGAACATGTTTCGCCGCGCCTCATCGTCCATTTCGGTCTTGAAGGCGTGCTTCTCCTTCAACGCGACTGCACGCGCCGCTGCAGGGCGCGCGTTGATCTCATCGGTCAACCGCTTGAGGTGGGGAAATTTCCCCCAGGCTTCCTCGCCAAGCGCAAACGCGGCCATCCGCGTCCACCCCCATACGCTCATATCGACGATCGTATAGGTTTCTCCCAACATGTAGCGTTGGGCGGCAAGGCGCTCATTGAGAACGCCGAAGTGCCGCTGCGCTTCATACTGATAGCGATTTATCGCGTATGGGACTTTCTCCGGCGCAAAATGCTTGAAGTGGACCGCCTGCCCCAGAAACGGGCCGACCCCGGTTGCGACAAACATCAGCCAGGACAGCAGTTCGCCTCGCGTTGCCGCCAAATTTGGTGGCAAAAACCTGCCTGTTTTTTCTGCGAGGTAAAGCAGAATGGCGTTGCTGTCGAACACAACGGTATCGCCATCTTTGATCACCGGAACTTTGCCGTTGGGATTGACCGCGAGGAAATCCGGCTTGAACTGGTCTCCCATGCGCGTATCCACGGCAATCGCTTCATAAGGAAGACCAGATTCTTCCAGAAACAAGGCAACCTTGTTCGGGTTTGGTGAGCCGTTGAAATAGAATTTCAGCATTTGAACTCTTCTTCCGAGGGAGTTGTTTGAGAGTGGAAATATGGATTTATTCGGATTGTCTACTGGGACTATTTATCGAAAGCAAAGGTGAGGCAGGTGCATTACATCGGATAGGAAAGCCAGCCCGGCGCCGCGACATTAAAAAAATCTCCATCAACCTATCTCTTTCAAGAGGTTTTCGATTACTTTGCGTTCGTCCTGCGTGAGCGCGGACTGGGGAGCAATCGGATCACCGACATCGTACCCCTGAATTGCAAGCCCGGCCTTGATGCAAGCCGCCAGATTAAAGCGCGCGAATGCTTCGTTAACGCGCCACAATTTCCGTTGCAGCGCCAGCGCCTGATCCCATTTCCCGGCCTTGCACAAACCGTACAATTCCACGCTTTGGCGCGGCACGATGCAGGCAGGCCCCGCCATCCATCCCACTCCGCCGATCAGCATGACCGCCGCAGGAATATGTGCTGACGCAGCGAAGACACGAATATCCTCACCGCAGCGATTCATGATGGATAACAACCGGCCCGTGTTCGTTGAGGCATCCTTGATGTACCCGATGCGTGGATGCCTTGCGAGCCGGGCAATAACACCCAGCGTCACGTCGGAACGCTGAAACTGCGGATTGGTATAAATCACGACCGGAATTTTGACCGCATCGGCGATCGCGCGAAAATAGCTTTCCACTTGCGCATCGCTCACCGGAAAATACGCTTCCAGGATCGCGAGAATTCCATCCGCACCGAGCCGCTCATACGCCTTCGCCTGGGCCACAGCATCGGCGGTCGAGGTTGAACCGACCCCGGCGACGACAGGCACGCGACGCTTGGTCGCCTCGATTGTCGTCTGAACGACAGTCATGCGTTGCGTCGCGTTCAAATAGGCAAACTCACCGGTGGAACCGAGCGGTGTCAGACCGTGGACGCCCGCTTTGATAAGGTCGTCACACAGCCTCGCAAGCACGGCAGTCTGTACGTTGCCTCCACCATCGATAGGCGAGACAAGATACGGAAAAACCCCATGAAAATTCGTGGCGACTGGCATGATACCTCGAAGAAGAGATCCGGTTGGAAAAGATACTCAGGCTGGGGTCCGGGTACCCGCGCGAAATCAAACACACAGTCGTTTCATTTTGCAAATCGCCATCAACCCAGGGCATGTTCGAAAGGCTAGCGGGGCCATCAGGCAAATTGCGATAGGTCTTTAGGTTTATGGATTTCGACACTCCGACAGGAACGTCCCGTTCACGGCCTTCAATCTCTCGAGACAGTGCCGTCGATCGACGATCGGGCCACCGATGGTGAAATCGTAGACCTGCCCCTTGAGCACAAGCGCATATCGCCCCGCCGCCAATTCCATGCCCGGGTCTTCAGGCTGGATTTCGAACATTTCCGGATTATCCCTGACCGGAGCAGTCCGATAGGAGATCGAAATATTCCGGATGACCCAGCTGTCGTCGGTTGCGACGTTCGGCTTGCCCGCCGTATCGAACGTGGTCTCCCGGCTTATACGCGCGATGACCCTCACATCCGCGCGTTCCGGAATGTTTGAAGCTGCTTCGCGTCGATAGACGATAAATCGCGGGTGTCCATTTGGCAAAACTGTCCGACCTGGCGTCACGATAGCCGGAGAAATAGCGATCCGAACGTCCGGTGCGCGTCCGGGCAATAAATCGAGTTCGTACAACTTCTCGCCGCCGACAGCGTACACCCCGTAGACTGTCGGAATGAGCTGTGAGGCGGCGTCTGAGACGACGGGTTTGACACCAGAATCGACGGCTTGCAGCACGGGCTTGGATACCTCTGCTACGGCAGGCGTACCGTCAGTACTGCTCTGCGGCGACCATAAAAACGGCGCCTGCATTCGGTAAAGCGCAAAAGCCGCGAAACAACACAGCCCCGCCATTCCGATCCAAGCGACCGGTTGCAGCCATGTTCGTTTCCTGGACTCCGGCGTAGTGATCGCGAAAAGCGGGTGCACGAGAGTTGGACGATGAAGCTCATGCGTATGTAACTCATCGCGCTTCGGATTGTTCTCGGAAAATACTGACGCGTCCGCCGAACTCCGTTGCGGACGGCCTCGATCATCCCTTCCGGCACCCGGCAACAGCCGCGACGACGGCGGTTCCAGAATGAATGGTCGATCGTGCTTTCTCGCGAAACTCTCGACTCCCCGAATGGCAATCTCGAGAGCCGATCTCGTTTTATTGATATCGTTGATATCGGCGTGGCTAAACTGCTCATCCAGCTTGTGTCGCGCCAGCGCGTAGATTGCTTGACGAAGCTGCTCAGGATCGTCATTCACGGAAGCAATCACGCGCGAAAGTACCAGAGCAAATTCGACTTCAGCCGAAGCCGCTGACGGCCTGGCTTCGTCGAGCGGCTGCACCTTTCCGGTGCTTTTTCCCTCTGGCTCGCGATCTATCAACGGGTCAATATTCTTTCAAAAAACAAACCCTATATGGCTGCTCGAAAGAAATCCATTGACGATGAAGAAAGACGACACCGCGTGACACAAACTGCAGCAAAGGCCGAGTCTATCCTGCCAAAAGTCTATCTCGCCGGCCCGGGCGTGTTCCGATGCGACGCAACCGCATTTTCAGAACAGCTGAAAAATCTCTGCCGGGCCCATGGACTTGAACCGCTTTGGCCGCTGGATAATGCCATATCAAATGACAGCGATAAGCTGCGGCAGGCCAACAATATACGTATCGCCAATGAAGGGATGATACGCGAGGCCGAAGCTGTGGTCGCGGAGATTTCACCCTTTCGCGGGCCGAACATGGACCCTGGCACTGCTTATGAAATTGGTTTTGCGCGTGCTCTCTGCAAGCCGGTCTTTCTATGGTCCACCGATCCACGCCCGTTGCTGCAACGAACCCTCGATGGACAGACCGTCAACCGCGGCGACATTCTCTATGACGCAAATATGCTCGCGATTGAAAATTTCGGACTTAGTGAAAACCTGATGATCGCAACACCTGACGGAATAGTTTTCCAAACGCCGGCGGAAGCCTTTACAGCCTGTGCAAGGCGCATGGCATCGCGCAGTTGAACGCATCGCCGGTCTGAGCAGAACAAAGGGTAGTGCCCAAAACAAATCCACCAATCCGCATGAAGCGGAATTGGCGGATTTGTTTCAAAATTTCCGTTCGACCATTGCGCCTGGTCGATCGACTGCGACCGGTTCAGAATATCTTTTCGAGCAGCTTCTCGAGCCAGCCGAAAAAATCGCCGCCGCGATGATCATGGTCGTGGTCGCCGTCGCCATCCTTTTTCCCACCAGAATGAGCGATTGCTTTCGAATTCAACGACGTCGAAAGCAAAACGGTAAGCGCTGGTGGGGTAACGACCGCAAATTTGCCGCATGCGGCAAGGAATTTACGCCGATCATCGTCGAGAGGGGCGCCTGCATCCAGAGGTTGTTCGTTGTTGTGCTCGCCCATATTATTGAACCTTCAAAGTATTTAATTTTCATTCTGAATTAATTAATTATATTTAATTCCTATTAATTCAGCCTGTCAAGAGTTAAAACCATAAGCTGTGAACAGCTTCAAATACATCACCAAAATGTCGACGGCTGACGGTTTTCTTCCTGAACCCTGGATTCGAGACGGTATGACGCGGCCTCAAGCTATCATTCAAACTTCAGCACCAGCAAATCGTTCCAATAGTCTGCGTCCGGCCGCCGATGCATCGTTCTCGCTGCTGGATGATCGGCCGGTCCTGTTCAGCGAATCGGCGCAGAGAATTTACGAACTCAATCAGGTCGCTGCCTTTATCTGGTGCTCTCTGGTGGATCGCAAACCGGTCGAGACCATTTGCAAGGATCTCGAACGGTCGGGCCTTAAGAGCGCGGCCGCGCGGGATTATGTAAATCAGGCCCTGCGAAACTGGTTGAAACTTGGATTACTCGAAACCGACTGGGAATTAGACAATGCGCACGCATTTGCGGCGAACGTCGGCAAATTGACCATCCGTATTCGGTCATCAAGCGAACAACTTGCGCAGCAACTCGCTCCGCTTTTCTGCAGCCCTGCCAAATCCGACAGCGCGGTCGACGATTTTTATGACGCTGTCGAGATCGAAAGCATCGTTCACGTCTTTCACAACAAGTCATGCGTCTTGCGATGCGCGCTCGATGAAATTGTACCGGCTCTCAAGGCGCATATCACCGAACAGATTGTTCTCAAAAGTTCACCGGACGTGGCGTTTCACGCAGCCTGCATGGTCCACGAGGGCAAGGGACTGCTGATAAGCGGACCGCCCGGCGCCGGTAAAACGACATTATCTCTCTATTTAATGGCAGCGGGCTTTGGTTATAGCTCGGATGACATCGCTCTGATCGCGCCGGACGGTACTGTAACGGGGGTACCTTTCGCGCCCACCCTCAAACAGGGCTCTTGGGAGATTGTTCGTAAATTTCGTCCTGAACTCGAGCTGGCACCTGTTCATAATAGGCCCGACGGAAAGCGTGTCAGATATTTGAAGGCATCGGGAACGAAGCAAGGTAACAATCTACCGGTATCGTGGATCGTTTTCATCGCACGCACCCCGGAGTCCGAGACAAAGCTCACTCCCCTCGGGCAACTGGAAACCATTAAACGTTTGATCGACGGTTCGTATTCGCCGGGCGGAAAATTAACGCAGCAGGCGTTTCGCGCCATCAAGCGCACGTTGGGCGGCGCACGATCGTTTGAACTGCAATACTCGGATGCCAGCCAAGCCAGAGATACCCTCGTCGATCTGTGCAATGAAAAATTATAGCCCAGCACTCTCTCAGCTATGCGCTTGTTTCCGTGGCTCGGTTCCGAAAAACGCGGACTGGATGGCGTTGATCGGTTTGGCCAACCAAACACTGACGACCCCGTCATTGATGGAATTGACTGTTCGCTTCAAGGACGAAATTCCTGAGGACGTCTGCCTGTACGTTCGGGAGATGTTCGAAAGAAATATCATCCGCAACGATCGCCTCGCTGCGCAGCTTGCTGAAACTGTATCGGCACTCAATGCCCGCGGAGTAACGCCGGTTCTGCTCAAAGGAGCGGCAATGCTCGCGACGACGCCTCGGGAGCGTTGGGGCGCCAAAATGATGTCGGATCTCGACATCATGGTCCCTGAGAACGAAACTCAGACAGCTCTGGATAGTCTCCTTACGATCGGTTACGCGCTGCATTTTCAGACCGCTTCGGGCGCTCCCAAATGGTACACCGAACTGAAACGATCCAGCGATGTGGGAATGGTGGATTTGCATTGCCAACTTCCCGGCCCCAGCTTTTTTTATCAATTTGCAGGCGACCTGAAGCAGCATTTCCGTTTGGTGCGTGTGGGGGATGGGTCGGCCTACGTTCCTTCTTCGACCTTTCATGCCTTCGTCATGACAATCCACGACCAATTCCAGGATTACGATTACTGGATGGGGACCATCGACGTCAGACATCTTCTCGATTTAAGAGACCTTGCACATTCGCCAGAAGGAATTGACTGGGCGATGCTGGCATCGTTCACCCCCGGAACGCTTGCAAGAAATGCTCTTGAGACGCAGCTTATTGCGCTTTCGTCCTTGCTCGGGGTCGATGTGCCTGCGGGTATGTGCAAGCGTTTCATGCCTCGATTGCAGTACAAACGCCGTCTGATCCAGGCAAGGTTTCCGATGTTGCGTCAGGCGCTGCTGCCTGTCGCAACTCTCGACTACCGCAATTATCGCGAGGGCGTTGGCGCGACAACGGGAGGGAATGGGTCCGGCGCAAAGAAGCGCCCGAAGCTTCCGACCCGAGACAGCTTGCGTTTCCTGCTATCATTGTCTCGACGGTATCGAGCAGGCAAAGTTTAGAACGCAGTCGACGCACCCAATCGTTCCATGCGGAAGCGCGATTAAGGTTCACAAATAGGGTTAAACATCGAACCAAATTGACGCTGGTCGCGATAGTCGTCTGAATGAAAGCAAGGGCCAATGCCCTCGCTGGAGTGTCAAATGATTGCCGATATCGATACGGCGTCCCACAAGCTGATGCTGTTAGCTGCGTCTTCGGCCGGTTTCCTCGAGAAACTATCAGAACTCAAGCGGCTGCGAGAGGCCGTTCGGGAAGCGGAATCCCGCCAGCGGCAACTTGCTCACACAAAAAAAGCCCCGCTCCGCTCCCGTAAGTCAGCTTAGCCTCGCGTTGCGCATGTGATGCGATCGGCTGGCCGTGGGCAGTTGGCTAACCCGCGTTCGTCCTCGGCTTTGAAGGCTGGCTCACGCTGATTGGATCGGATGCAGGGAACGTTCCCTCCAGATCCTTGTCGAGCTCTTGCTGCCGTTCGTCTCTTTTCGCCGCCTGCTTTGGATCGTCGGCGTGTTTGTCGATGGGCGCGGGGTTGAACTTCTCTGGCATTGGCTTTGTCTCCTACCCCGACGGAACGTTGCCCCAGCCCTTAAGTTCCCGGGTTTCCAAGTCTTGCACTTCAAGTTTCGCACTTATCGAAACTCGCGATTGGAACAGACTAAATCTTGCGCCGTTGCCCATGCGAACGGACAGGAGACACCAGATGGATATCAATCGGATGAGTGGCGCGGCGAAGGAAGCCGTTGGAAAAACTGAAGCAAAACTTGGACAGATCGCGCGCGATGCGAAAACCGAAGCGTCCGGTAGCGCACGGGAGGCCGAGGGCACGATTCAAAATGCGTTCGGCCAGGCAACAGATGCGGTGAAGGACTTCACGGGCAGCGCCGTCGAAGCCGGCCGCTCGATGTATCGGGACGGCGGCGACGCAATTTACGCCAACGTTCGCAGTTCTCCCGGAAGCGCCCTACTCATGGCTGGCCTTTTTGGATTTACGTTGGGTGTTATCATCGCAAAAGGATCGCAACCATCACGGCCGCGCCGGCCTTGGGACCGCTATTACAGATAATCCGAAACGACGCGCGCAGTTGGCTAAACTGCGTGCGTTTCGTCTCATAAAGGAAAATCCGGTCCGGCAGTAACCGGCCGCAAAGGGAAGCAGGTCAAAAAGGGAGAGCGGGATATGGCACGGAAGTATTCGCAAGCAGCGTCCAAAAAAGTCGAATCCGCCATGAAGGAACGAAAAAAAGGCACGCTGAAAAGTGGCCGGAGCGGCAAAAAAGTGACAAGCCGAAAACAGGCGATCGCCATCGGCCTGTCTGAAGCGCGACGAAGCGGCAAGAAAGTGCCTAAGCGATCATCTTCAGGAAAAAAATCAAAAGCTAAAGCAACCAAGGCTAAAAAATCAGCGAGCAAAAGAAAAAAATGACGGCGGAGACAGTGTAACCGGCCGCTCCGAACTTCAGATGTGCTTAGCCGCGGACGCCATAATAATCATCGATCGCTTGCACTCCCCGCCCCCAGCCCCAGTCGGAGTTTCGAGGGTACTTCGGGGCAGCTTTCAATTGATCGTTGGTGATCATGATTTGATAGCCCCCAAGCTGCGAATTATATTTGAGGGATTGCCAGGGCAACGGATAATCCTCGTCGCCTATTCCCAGAAATCCGCCGAAATTTAAAACCGCGTAAGACACTTTTCCGCTTATTTTTTCAATCATCACCCGGGCGATCGATCCGATTTTTTGACCGTCGGCGCCATACACAGCGGTGCCCTCAACTTTATCGCTCGCGATCAATGTGATGGTTTCTCGTTCGACCACGTCCGCCATTGTTACCTCCTGAATGCCCAGGAAGACAACAGGACGGAGCCCAAGCCGTTCCTGAACGAAACCGTTCCGGCGCAAGACAGCGACAATGACCTATCTCGCTTGGTTTTTCCCGCCGTTACAACCGTTTTTGAAACGCCTTCTTTAAACGCGCGATCCAATTCAGCTTTCAATGAAGCTTGGGCTTTCTCAGAAACTTGGCCCGGTCGGATGACTTCAACGTCACGTCGGTCGTAATTCCTCGGCTGTGGATCGTCAGAGGCACGTCCACGCCAGCGGATCCAAGTGACCAGTATTTTTTATAAAAATCGGCAAGACTCGAGATCTTGTCCCCTTTGACCGCCAGAATGACATCTCCCGTCTTAAGTTCCGCGCGCGCTGCCGGTCCTTTTGCAGCCAATCCGGCGACCACGATCTGATCGTCAATTTCAGTGGAATAGAGCCCAAGCCAAGGCCGGGCCGGCTTATTGACGCGACCGAATTTGGTGAGATCGTCGAGGATGGGCTTAAGCAGATCGATCGGCACCACCATATTGAGATGATCCGTTCTGCCTTCGCTCTCGCGCTCAAGCTGCAGCGATCCGATGCCGATCAATTCACCGGACGCCGAAATCAACCCCGTGCCGCCCCAATTGGGGTGAGCAGGTTGAGTGAATATCGCGTCGTCCAGCAAATATTCCCAATAACCTGCAAACTGTTCGCGTATGGCGACACTGCCCGCAAGCGAGCGCGTGCGGCCCCCGACGCCTCCCACCAGAATATCGTCGCCGACCTGAATCGTATCCGAAGAACCGAGCGGCAACGGATCGATATCGATCCGGCCGAGCGCCTGCACGACACCAAATCCACTTTCGTGATCGAAACCCAACGCGTGCCCCTCCACCACCCGGCCATCACCCAGATGAAGCCAGACGGTCTCAGCCTCAGTGATCAAATAGCCAATGGTGAGCACCAGCCCTTCGCCGATGATCACGCCATTTCCGGCGCGCTCCATACCGAGCGTATCGGCGGTAAAGGCATCCGCTGGAATGATCGAGTGCAATCCCACGATCGAGGAGAGTATCCGCTCAAGATCAAAGCTGAAGTTTTCGGCACGCGGCTGAATGGCTTGCGGCACTTTCCATTCGGTCAACGATGGCATGAAGATCTCCTGCGTTGGCGAGACAACGACCCGTGATCGTATCCGCAGCGGGAACGGGTAACGGATCGAATATAGGCTCTCTACGACCTAAGCATGGCCCGTCAGAATGAGAAAATAACAAAACGCGGTCTGGAGCGCGATAGCGATCTCACGGGTTTTCGAGCCAAGAGCCTAGCAGGGGTTCGTGTCCGCTCGTCAAGCTCAGAAAGTCGCTCTAAGACCCGCATAGAGCGCGCGGGGTCGCGCGGGGCTAACCGATCGCGCGTCGGTAAAGGGAGCGCCGCCATTGGCAAAATTCGGCAACGCTCCCGTATCGAAAAATGTGCCATAGGTGGAATAGCGATGGTCGAAAATATTATCCGCGCGGGCATAGATCTGGAACGTCTTGTTGATCTGATAGGACGCGTGAAGATTGAAAACCGCGTAAGACGGCAGTTTCGCGGCCTGGTTGGAATCATCGCCTACGAAATATTGACTGCCGACAAAAAGCGCATCGCCCCCGACTTTCAACGCGTCCGTAACAAAATAATCGACGCCAGCCTTGATCCGGTGCCGCGGAACCGAGGGAATCTGATTGCCCGCGTGAACCTGGATGTTTCCGTTGGCGTCCGCAAACGGGCTATTGGACCCCAGTGTCAATGCATCACGGAAGCGCGCGTCGACGTAGGCATAACTTGCATACAGCTCGAACGTTTTCGATCGCAAATTGAGTTCGGCCTCGAGGCCTTCCCGGCGAGTGGCACCGACATTCTGAAAATAGCCAAACCCCTGCAGCACCGGACTCGGGATTGCGAGAATATCATCCGTATTGTCCGTACGGAAAACGCCCAACTTCCAACCGAGCGTACCAGTCGCGCCCAGATTGGACGTTCCTCTCAGGCCCGCCTCGATTGTCCGGGACACCACCTGCTTTAAAGACGGATCCGAGACGAGAAACGTCGCGATGGTGCAGGGACGTGCGGGATCGGCACAACCGAGCTCCAGCGGAGTTGGTGCTCGGTTGGCCTCCGAATAGCCGGCGTAGACGCTCGCCTCCGGTGTAATCTTATAGGTGGCGCCGACGACCGGATTGAAGCGCGTATAGGTGTTGTTCCCATTCAGAGCGGTACCAATCTGGTCCTCAAGCTTGATGGTGGCGGTGTTAAAACGACCGCCCGCCGTAACCGACAATTGACGGGTCAAATCCAGCGTATCAAGCACATAGAGGCCGCCATAGAGATTGGTCGTACGCAGCGAAACCGGTCCGATCGAAACCGGGTCACCCGATGCGCCGAGAAAAATGCCAGATCCGGAAACAACGTAGTTTGAGGCGATCGTGCCAAGCTCTGCGTTGGCGTCGAACTTCGTCACGCCATAATCCAGACTGCTTCCCACGACAAAGCGATTGTTCAGCCCAAACACCTGATCCGTATTGGTCGCCTGCACCGTGGCGCCGCTCGTTGTCGAACGGGTGCTCGTTCGGTCTATTTCCCCGAGAAAAGCCGCCGGGTCGAAGGGGTTTGCGAGCTGCGCGCCATTCACGCCATTTGCAGGCGTCGCGCCATCCCCGAAGCATAGCAGCGTCGCATCAATCGTGCATGGCTGTGTCCCGGTCGGATTGCCGTCCGTGGTCCGCTGTTCAAAGGCGCGCACATGCACCGCGCCTTCAAGCGTCCAGGTTGGCGTCGCCTCAACTTTACCCGAGAGATTGAAATAACCCACCCGGTTGGTCGAGGTTTGCGGCAGTGTGTATACGGCACCATAACGTTGTTGGAGCAGTTCGACCGGCACGGTGGCGGCCGCGCCGAAATTGTTGTCCGCCGCTCCCATATTCAAATGGAATTCGCTACTGTCCCCTCTGTAGCCGACATCACCATAGAAGCGCCGGACGTTTGCGGCCGAGGAATTGCGAAAGCCGTCATCGTGCAGTCCTTCCAGTGCTCCATAGACGGCAAAACTATCAACCTGTTTCCCCCATTGCACCGAACTTTGCAGGCGACCGAACGAACCACCCATGAGGTCGACTTCCGCGCCGTGATAATTAAATCCGTCTTTCATCCGGACGTTGAGCGCACCGCCCAACGCGTTAAGACCAAATGCCGGATTGTTTGCGACAACGACGACCGATTGTATGGCAGCGGTCGGGATCAGATCCCAATTCACCGTATCGCCGAACGCCTCATTGATGCGGACGCCGTTCTGGTAAACAGCCAATCCTTGCGGAGTGCCTGCCACGGGAGACGCGACAAATCCGCGAAATTGAACATCGGGCTGAAACGGGTTGCCTGCCACCTCGTTGACGATAATGCCAGGCACGCGTTGCCGCAGCGCGTCCGATACGTTCAACGACTGGGAGCGCTCGATATCATGAGCATCGACCGTGGTGACGCTGGACGGCACCTTGTCCGTCTCGACGCCGATTCCTGACAAGGGGGTGGCCGCGTAAACCACGATGGTCGGCAGGGTTCCGCCCGAAGGGGTCGGTCCGCTAACGGGTCCATTTTGCGCATGACCACGCCCAGAAACCAAAAAAAGACATATCGACAGAGCCGATAACAATCGAGCAGTCATCTGTCTCCCCGTTTACGCCGGGACATCATGCTCTACCAAACCGGGCCTTGAAATCCGGCCATTTAGATGGGGTGGCCTGAAGGGCAAGAAATTGAAACTCCAACATTGCAGCCCTGAAAAAGCACGGCCTGCATCGTTCGTCGGCTATCGTAACAAGCGCAGCAGTTTTCGACCCGCCCTGCTCCCCAGCTCGTTGATATCGAGTGTTCCGTCATTATCGGGATTTGCCGCCTTGAATTGCTGCGAGACGACCGCAAGGTACTCGTCCTTGCTCAACGTGCCGTCCCGGTCGGGATCGGCAGCGGAAAACTCCTTGGCACTCAAACGTCCTGCCAATTCACGGATGTCCAGCGTTCCATCGTGGTCGCGATCCAGCTGGTCGAAGAGCTGCGCCGCCACCTTCTTCACCTCATTAAGGTCCAAGGTGCCGTCGTTATCAGTGTCGAACATTCGAACCGGACCGGTACCACTGGATTTACCCAAAGCCGGAGCGACTGCCCCAATCACAAGGCTGGCGATGAACGACTGCAGCATGGCGCGGCGCGGTATCATTTGAATGCCCTTTCCAACTTCCATTTCGCAAGCATGCGGAAGGTTACCTTGGCGTGGCTTGCCAATCGGTCATGATTTCAAATGGCGTCAGGCTTATTCATCAACTGTCGCAACTCCCTTGCGAATTGTCACGCCGCAATGCGGCAGATTTCGATCCGCAACGTGCGTCCTCTCTCCAAGGGGCCGTCTGAATAAAAAAAGATTTGATCTTTCGAGACAGGAAGCGACAGGCGACGGCGCTCGGCCCCTTGACGTTCCGCACAGGCGTGCAATTGTCGTGGGAGGCAATGCAGATCGCATCATCGTTACCATGGTCCCGTCATTGATTTTATAAAATGCTATGTCGCCGCGTGAATCCTTCCGCCGCATCTGACTTTCGTAGTTCACGGCTTTTCATAACTATTCTTTGCCGAATGAGGCACACATCTTCGAAAACTGCCACTCGATAAAGCTCAAGCAAAAAAGACGTTGGGGGAGAAAACCCATATGAAGACACGCGCTGCCGTCGCATTCGAAGCAAAAAAGCCTCTGCAAATCGTCGAACTTGACCTTGAAGGTCCTAAATCCGGAGAGGTGCTCGTCGAGATTATGGCAACGGGCATTTGCCACACCGACGCCTATACACTCGACGGGTTCGACAGCGAGGGAATTTTTCCCTCAGTCCTTGGCCATGAAGGCGCCGGGATCGTTCGTGAGGTCGGAGCGGGCGTTACATCCGTCAAAGCCGGCGACCACGTGATCCCGCTCTACACACCCGAATGCCGTCAGTGCAAATCATGCCTCTCGGGAAAGACCAATCTCTGCACGGCGATACGCGCGACGCAGGGCAAAGGACTTATGCCAGACGGAACCACGCGCTTCAGCTTTCAGGGCAAGCCCGTCTTTCACTATATGGGTTGTTCGACATTTTCGAATTTTACAGTGCTGCCGGAGATTGCGGTCGCCAAGATCCGGGACGACGCTCCGTTCGACAAAAGTTGCTATATCGGCTGCGGCGTCACGACCGGCGTCGGCGCCGTCGTGAACACCGCCAAGGTCACGCCGGGGGCGAATGTGGTCGTGTTCGGTCTCGGCGGCATCGGCCTCAATGTCATTCAGGGGGCGCGGATGGTGGGGGCGGACAAGATTATCGGCGTCGACCTCAACCCGGACAAGGAGGAATGGGGCCGCCGTTTCGGCATGACCCATTTCGTCAATCCCTCGAAAATCTCAGACGATATCGTCCAGCACCTTGTCGCCCTGACCGATGGCGGCGCCGACTATACGTTCGATTGCACAGGCAACACCACCGTGATGCGACAAGCGCTTGAGGCTTGTCATCGTGGATGGGGCGTTTCGGTCGTGATCGGCGTGGCAGAATTGGGCAAAGAAATTTCCACTCGACCCTTCCAGCTGGTGACCGGCCGCGTCTGGAAAGGAACGGCATTCGGCGGCGCACGCGGGCGCACAGATGTGCCGAAAATCGTCGACTGGTACATGAACGGCAAGATCGAAATCGATCCGATGATCACTCATGTCCTTAAACTTGAGGACATCAACAAAGGCTTCGAACTGATGCACCAAGGAAAGTCGATCAGGTCTGTCGTTGTTTTCTAAAATCAACAAATTCAAAAAGCGGAGGAATGACTCATGACTGTTCATATCCATCCATCAGTTGACGGAGGGGTCCGAAAGGGAACGGGCAGCTTTGCAGGAGGTACGCTCGTCTGCAAATGCAAAGACAAGCAGGTAAAGGTCGGCGTTAAAGGCGATGTCGCGCACAATCACGCGTGCGGCTGCACAAAATGCTGGAAACCGGCTGGCGCTACGTTTTCCGTTGTTGCCGTCGTTCCGCGCGATAACGTGACGGTGCTGGAAAACGGCGACAAGCTTCACATCGTGGATGCGTCAGCCACGATTTAGCGCCACGCCTGCCGCGCGTGCGGCACACATATGTTTGGCCGCATCGAGAACAAAGGGCATCCGTTCTACGGTCTGGACTTCATCCATCCTGAGCTGTTCACTGAAAGCGGTTCGGAAGCACCCGCGTTTGCGGCGTTTGTTTCTTCCGTGATCGAATCCGGCGTCAACCCGTCGGAAATGTCTGGCATCAGATCGCGGCTCAAGGAGCTTGGATTGGAACCCTACGATTGTCTATCGCCCGCGCTGATGGACGCGATTGCCACACACGTTGCGAAAGCCAAAGCCGCCTAGCTCGCTCATAAGCAGGCGAAAAGGCATTTTGGTCGATCCAGCATCCCGAAGGTCGGCCGCGCGAAGCGCTGCCGGCCATTCATGCTGCGCAATTTTCTTCAGTGGCGCGGCCGCTATTTTCGAGGCAAGAAGTAATGACGATCGAAACCGTATCTCTCAATCGATCGCACGGCGGCACCCAAGGCGTCTATAAGCACGCGAGCCGCGAGACCGGAACGAGCATGACCTTTTCGGTCTTCACCCCGCCCCAGGCTGCGGACGGAGTGAAGCTGCCGGTGGTTTGGTATCTTTCCGGCCTCACCTGCACCCACGCGAATGTCACCGAAAAGGGAGAGTTTCGGCGTGCGTGTTCGGATCTGGGTTTGATTTTCGTCGCGCCAGACACCAGCCCGCGCGGCGAAGGCATACCCGGCGACCCGGCGGGAGCTTATGACTTCGGTCTTGGCGCCGGATTCTACGTCGATGCCACGCGAGAGCCGTTCTCACGCAACTATCGTATGTGGAGCTACGTGACTGAAGAGCTGCCCGCATTGATTACGCAGCATTTTCCCGCCGACCCATCCAGACAGTCGGTATTGGGGCATTCGATGGGAGGGCACGGCGCGTTGACGATCGCGCTGCGTTATCCCGACCGCTACCGCGCGGCGAGCGCTTTCTCCCCGATTGTGGCTCCATCCCTCGTTCCGTGGGGCATCAAGGCATTCAGCGGCTATCTTGGTGACGAACATAAGCTCTGGCGCAAACACGATACCGTGGCGCTGATCGAGGACGGTGCCCGATTTCCCGATCTGCTTGTCGACTTTGGCGAAGCGGACCAGTTCCTGACAGAGCAGCTTCGGCCGGAATTGTTGGAGCATGCCTGCGAGAAGGCGCAGATACCCCTCACCCTGCGGAGTCATAGCGGCTACGATCATAGCTATTACTTTATCTCGACATTCATGGAAGACCATCTGCGCTGGCACAAGGCACGATTGACCTGACGCAAACCATCTTCGATGGCCAACCCAACGCAATCGAAGTTCTTTTCGGTCGGAAAGGCTCAAGCCTTACTGCGGCGCGCCGTAATTGGGGGCAAGAAGCCGGTTGCGCAGCAAAAAACTGACGGTCCTCGACCACGACTTGTCGGTGTTGCCCCTGTAATCAGCGCTCATCGTCGTAACAAGTTGGCCGGTTCGCGTGTCGTGCACGTAGATGTTCATGCTCAGAATGAGATTTGAAATCTTGTGTACGACGGCTGTGATTGAGAGATCGGCATCCACTTTTTTCGCGAGGTCTACATCGCAGCCCCCGCATGACTGGAGATTACTATTGTGCGCCGCGTCACCGACGGGCGCGATGTCGACAACCGAAAATTTGCCAGAGTCGGCGAGACCTTTGCGCAGCTGATTGCTTACGCTGACGAGACGCGCCTGCTCATCGGCCCGAGGCCCGTTTTTTTCGCCATCCAGACTGGTATCGGCCAGTTCGAAATCGAACACCGCGACCTTTGGCGCATCGGCGCGAACCGGCGAGGACAAAACGAGCATGATCGGGATGGCAAAGGTGAGGACTTTCATCGCTGTTCCCATTCGAGGTACCGGCGCGCCGGACACCAAAATGTTCGTTGCAACTTAAGCCGGATCAGCCATCCTGCAAGAAGAATATGTCTCGATTTCGCGAGGCGTGAAGGGAGGATTTGTTGTTTCAATCGATTGCCGGCGCGATTGCGTTGTGCGTTCTTGCTGCGGCCTCCGTGGCAGCGGAGCCGATCGAAATCAAGGTCGGATACCTTCATCGTGCCGGTGCCAAGGCAACGCTTTCGCTTCTCGATCTACCCGCAGAAAATGATGGGTTGGCCGGCGCGCGTCTTGCAATGGAAGACAACAATACGACCGGCCGGTTCCTCGATCAGAAGTTCACGCTCGACGAGATGAATTTGAAGACTGGAGATGAGGCCATTTCTGCGGCCGTGGGATTTGCCGATCGCAAGGTGGATTTTATCATTTCAGATCTTCCTGCTGACGATCTGCTCAAGGTTTCCGATGCGCTGCGCAATCGTGGGTCAGTGTTATTCAATGCCGGCGCGCCTGATGATCGTCTGCGCGAGGACGATTGCCGCAGCAATGTGATCCACACAGCACCCTCACGCTCGATGCTTGCCGATGGGCTCGCCCAGTATCTGGTCTGGAAGCAATGGAAGCGATGGCTTCTGGTCATCGGCTCGCACCCGGAAGACAGACTATTTGCCGACGCTCTCCGGCGCTCCGCACTGCGCTTCGGGGCGAAAATCGTGCAAGAGCGTATATTCGAGGATACGGGTGGAGCGCGCCGGACCGATAGCGGAATCGCTTTGATACAGCGGCAGATGCCCGTGTTCACCCAGCAGGCACCTGCCTACGACATCCTCGTCGCGGCTGACGAGAACGACGTATTCGCGCCCTATCTGCCCTACCGAACGTGGGACGCGCGCCCAGTTGCTGGATCGGCCGGACTGATCCCGACGAGCTGGGATGGTTCGCACGATCAGTGGGGCGCGGTCCAGCTCCAGAACCGCTTCATGAAACTCAATTCACGGCGCATGACGGCTCGCGATATGCAAGCCTGGACCGCGGCACGCATGATTGGCGAGGCCGCGGCACGCGCAAAATCGGGCGATTCCGAGACGATGATCAAATTCATGAAAGGGCCGGACTTCTCAATCGCCGCGTTCAAGGGACAGCGGTTGACATTGCGGGATTGGAATCTTCAACTTCGGCAGCCGATCTTATTGGCGGACGGCCGCATGATCGTTTCCGTTTCGCCTCAAGAGGGATTTCTCCATCAGGTCTCGGAACTTGATACGCTCGGCGTGGACAAACCCGAAAGCAAATGCAGGTTGGAATAACGATGACGCTTAATCTGCAGCGATGTTGCTTGGTTGCCGGAGTAGCTCTTTGCATTGCCGCAAGCACGCCTGCAAACGCGTTCATCTGTTACGTCTCGAATGAAAAAAGCAATACGGTGTCGGTGATCGATACCGGCAGCTGGACAGTCACCAAAACCATCAAGGTTGGCCAACGGCCACGCGGGATCGAATTTACAAAAGACGGCAAATTCGTTCTGGTCGCGGTCGGCGACGATGACACCATTCAAGTGATCGATACAGCGACCCAACAGGTGGTCGATACCCTGCCCTCAGGCCCCGATCCTGAACTGTTTGTACAGGATGCCGCAGGCAAGATTCTCTACGTCGCCAACGAGAACGATAACACGGTGACGGTGCTCGACATTGAAAAACGTACGCGCGTGGGCGACGTCCAGGTCGGCGTTGAGCCGGAGGGCATGGCCATCAGCCCGGATGGAAAAATTCTGATCAATACGTCCGAAACGACAAATATGGCACATTTCATCGACACTGCCACTCGACAAATCGTTGGAAACGTCCTGGTCGACGCACGTCCCCGCTTCGCGGCTTTCAAGCAGGACGGTTCGGAGCTCTGGGTCTCCTCCGAAATCGGTGGGACCGTAACGGTGATCGATCCGGCGAAGAAAACCGTCACGGGAAAGGTCACGTTCGATATTCCCGGCCTGCGGCGCGAGGCAATTCAGCCCGTCGGCATCAATATCACAAAGAACGGAAAGACGGCATTCATAGCACTCGGCCCTGCAAATCGCATCGCGGTTGTCGACGCGGCGAGCCATCATGTCGACAAATACTTGCTGGTTGGGCAACGTGTTTGGCACATGGCTTTTACGCCCGATGAAAAATATCTGCTTGCGACAAACGGCGTGTCGAACGACGTTTCGGTCATTGATGTCTCTGCACTGAAAGTCATCAAGACCATTCAGGTCGGTGAATTGCCATGGGGCATCACGATCGCACCATGATGGACATCAGCGCCCCCGCTTCAGCAACCGGAGCCGACAACGATCGTCACCACGGCATGGGAGAAGCTGCGCTTTCGATCGAGAATGTAACCCACCGATATGGGACGCGTGTGGCGCTGAACGACATCAGCTTCACCGTGGCACCCGGAACGTTCTGTGCGCTGCTTGGATTGAACGGGGCCGGAAAGAGCACGCTGTTCTCATTGGTCACGCGGTTATTCGGTATCCAGCAAGGCAATATCCGTGTTTTCGGCCATGACATCGCCCGCGACCCCGGCGAAGCCCTGAGAGGGCTTGGCGTCGTATTTCAACCGAGAACGCTCGACCTCGATCTCTCGGTCATGCAAAATCTACTCTACCACGCTGCGCTACACGGAATCGGCCGAAGCGAGGCGCGCATCCGCGCGAATGATGTTCTCACTCGTATCGAAATCGTCGACCGCGCGGCGAGCAAGGTCCGCGACCTGTCCGGCGGGCAGATGCGACGCCTGGAAATTGCGCGATCCTTACTGCACCACCCTCGCCTACTGCTTCTGGACGAGGCAACCGTAGGCCTCGATGTCAAAGCGCGCGGCGACATTCTAAATCACGTCCGGCGGCTGGTTGCCGAAGACGGCATCAGCGTGTTGTGGGCCACGCACCTGTTCGATGAAATCGCGCCGAGCGATGACCTTATTATCCTTCATCGGGGACAAATCATGCGGAAGGGCCGCGTACCCGTCGTCATATCCGAAAGCGGCATGGATGACCTGCATTCCGCGTTCATGAATGTGACCGGAACGAACTCGGTCAGTGAGCGCATGTCATGACAGTCAGCTCCCTGGATCACCACACGCGCGGATTTTCGTTTCGGGAATACGTGACCTGCTTGCTGGGTATTGTGTGGCGCGAGGGCCTGCGCTTTCTGCATCAGCGGGAACGCTTTGTATCTGCGCTGGTCCGCCCTCTGGTCTGGCTGTTCATTTTCGCCGCGGGTTTCCGTCAGGTACTGGGCATTTCCATTATCCCGCCATACGAAACTTACATTCTTTACGAGGTCTACATTACACCTGGTTTGATGGCGATGATTCAGCTCTTCAACGGCATGCAATCTTCGCTCTCGATGGTCTATGACCGCGAGATGGGGAATATGCGCACGCTGCTAGTGAGCCCTCTCCCGCGCTGGTATCTTCTCACTTGTAAACTGCTCGCAGGAACGGCCGTATCGATCCTGCAGGTCTACGCTTTTCTGCTGATTGCATGGTTCTGGGAGATCGAGCCGCCACGCTTCGGTTATCTCACGGTGCTTCCCGCCTTGGCGTTGTCGGGTCTCATGCTGGGCGCACTCGGCATGCTTATTTCATCTGGCATCCGGCAACTGGAAAATTTTGCTGGCGTCATGAACTTCGTGATCTTCCCGATGTTTTTCGCGTCTTCCGCGCTGTATCCATTGTGGCGGGTCCAGGAAGGAAGCCCAGCGCTGTTTTACCTGTGTCAGCTCAACCCCTTTACCCACGCGGTCGAATTGATCCGGTTCGCACTCTACGGCCGGATAAACTGGATGTCTTTGGCGGTTGTGGGGAGCTGCACCGCAGTCTTCATGGTGGGCGCGCTGCTCGCTTACGACCCATCACGCGGCTTGAATCGGCGACCTGCTGGCGGCGGAGGTGAGACATGAGATGGCGAATTCTCCTTGTATTGCTGTCGGCCGTAAGCGGGGCAAATACGTCCTTCGCAGCCGATCCACGTTATCCGGACTGGCCGTGCGCCCAAGCCAAGGTTCCTGAAATTTCATTGGCGGCGGTCTGGGCCGGACCAACTATCGACGATGTCGCGGACAAGTGGAAAAGCGATCCAAAAGTCAGCAATTTGGCCGCACGCCTTGCTGCCCGGCGCACGTCACTCGATGAGGCCGAGAAACTGATTGCTGAATTTCTTTCAGGGCCGGCCGCTGAAAAAACAGAACGAGGAAAATTGCTGTTCGCGGGACTGTTCGATGACCTCAACGCACAACGCTTCTCAATATTGAACGGGCTTGAGCGAGTTCACGAGGAAACAGCGAGAAGCCGCCAACGCGATACGAACCGATACGCTTGCTTTGCAGGCGCTGCAGGATGCACCTGCCCCGGATCAAGCCAAAGTCGAACAGCTCGGGAACCAGCTTGTTTGGCAGACCCGCATCTTCGAAGACCGTCGTCAGGTCATCCGCTTCGTTTGCGAGGTTCCGGTCGCGATCGATCAACGGCTGTTCGCGCTCGCACGGGTTATTCAGCAAGCAATGGAGTAAACAGGAGCGTTTTTGAACGAAGCACGCCGCCGGCCTCCCTCTCGCGGTGAATGCCGATTTGGGTTGAGGCAACGCGTCAGACAATACGATAGAGCGCGGAGGGGATTTGCGATCAATCTACTCTGGCCGACCGCGCACGGGCTGCAATTCGGCCAATGGCAAACTCGCATTGGTCCAGCCGTCGGTGCCGTCCGGGTACCAGGCAACGTGGACATAGCCGTAAGACAGAGCGCGCTTGGCGGCATTCCACGACATCCAGCAGGACGCCTGGCAATAAAACACCAGAAGCTTTTTCCTGTTTCCGCCGGTGACTCGCTCAAGAGCATCTTTCAGGTAATTCTCGACAGCCCCTGCGAGTGCTCCATAGCCCGTGTCCGGCAACCACCAACTTCCGGGTATGTTGGCCCTTGGTGTCTCGCGCCAGACCGTGCTCACCGGCAAATTCAAGGGCTTCGGAGGATGTGGCAGCACATCAATGAACGCGGCGCTCCCGGCCCTCCAGATGTCTTCCGCCTCCTTGGTCGTGAGCACGTCCGCACCTGATAATGTCGCGGGAACGGGCGCACGGTAGCTCTCCGTCCGGTACGATGAAGGCTCGAGCGGTCGTTCGTCGGCGCGCGCCGCTGGAACAAACACGAAGGCGACCAAGACTGTCGACTTTAACAAATATCTTAAATGTCTCACGGCTGTTTCGGTGCTTGTGCTGTCACTGGTTGATCGTTGTCGTCGAGCAACGGAACACCATATTCGAGCAAAATTTTGTTGATCTCAGGCTGGCTCTCCTAAATCAGCCGGTTAACCAACCTTTTCCAATTCTGATCGGCATAACGCACCCCCATTCCGATGCGATAGGCAAGCCGCGGGCCCGAGGTTTCCTTAACCAGCGGCGTTACGTGAAGCGGCGGATCCGCCTGTTTTGCATAATATCCCGCCATAGGCCCCCAAAGGACGCCAGCGTCGATCGTACCGGACTTCACATCCTTGATCATCGCCTCCGCTGAGAAATCGATACGCGTATCGATCACGAGCGGATAGGATTTGGCGTCTCCCATCAGGCCATTCACGGCCATATTTGTCGCGGGCGGGGTACCGGCCACTATACCGATATGCTTCCCTTTCAGCCGCACATCGTCCAGTTTTGTGACATCATCAAGGCCGCTTCCCGCCTTGGTCACAAACGCATAAGCCGTGCGATAATAAGGATTGGTCACCTGCACGAGGTCATCGCCTTGCGGAAATCCCATGATCAGGTCGCATCGATGCGCGGCAAGTGTCATACGAACGAACCCGGTCGCCTGGGGAAAAAACATGTAATCGAGTTTTTTCTGCAGTTTCGCTGCCAATAATTCGGCAACCTTGTTTTCGAACCCCTCGGATTTCTCATTCGAAAACGGCATGTTCCGTGGGTCCGCGCATATCCTCAATACTTTGGGATCAATCAGCTCGATCGAGAGATCGGCACTCTCCGGGGTCTGGGAAAAAGCCGCATCACGGCTCCACACGGTGATCGCCGCGATACAAAGGATCGGAGCTGCGAACCAGGGGCTCGCGATGGCTGCAGCTCATTCCCTCACCTCATCGAAAGCCGATTTGACATTCAAAGCCGCCTGACAGGCAACAAGCTTCTTCGTCAGCGCTTGCCCATGCAGGAATTTTCCGCTTCGGTCGCTGCCTGCGATTTATCTTCGTGCTTCGCTGGACGTACACGTCCTACCGCATCGTTGGAGCGAGCGCGGAGGTAGACGTACAGATCGTCCATGTAGCAAGCGACATTCGGATTATCACCGAACGCAGGCATGACGTTGTCTTGCGATGACGTGACGTTTTTGCGGCCGCTCGCCACGATGCCGAGGAAATCACCGTAGCTCAGTGTCCTCAGCGAATCCTTCAAGGCCGGGGCATATGAGGAGCCCATGCCGTCTGGCCCATGGCAGACGTGGCAATCCGAGTGGTAACGCCGATATCCGGAGTAGGTATACCAATCGACCGTCCCATCGGGGGCTACGTTGAAAGTCGGGTTTCCGTCCTTGTCCAGATATTTTCCATTCTCGGACTTGGCGGGTGCCGGATCTCCACTACCGTCGGCAAAAGCCGTCGTTGCGAACGCCGCGAACGCGATCGCTGCAACCACAAAAATGGCACGCACGTGATTTTCCTCAAGGTTGGATCGTCGAAGCCATGAACGAACCGGCGCGCGGACTTGTTCCACGCGCCGGAGCGATTTGCTCAGTCGTTCAGTTTGCGCCTTGCGGCAGCGCAAACACCGTCAGTGCTCCGCCAAGCGCGGTGTAATTGCTGAGCGCAGCATAGCCACCGACGGCACCGAGGCCCGCGGTCGGATCAGTCAGGCCGGCCGCAAGGCCAATTCCTGCCCATCCGCCAACACCGGACAGAACAGCAATGTATTGCCTGCCGCCCTGCTCGTAAGTCGTCACGTTGCCGATAATGCCGGAAGGAGTCTTGAACTTATACAGTTCCTTTCCGGTCTTCGCATCGACCGCTTTCAGATAGCCTTCCAGCGTGCCGTAGAACACAACTCCGCCTGCGGTCGCGAGTGCTCCCGACCAGACCGAGAACTGTTCCTTGTTGGACCAAACAATCTTGCCGGTCTTGCCATCCCAAGCGATGAAATTGCCCATGTTGGTCTCGCCAGGAGGCGGGTACATCGACAACGTCGCGCCCACATAAGGCTGACCTGCCGTATAGCTTACCTTGAACGGCTCGTAGTCCATGCAGACATGGTTGGTGGGCACATAGAACAGCTGCGTATCCGGAGAATAGGCGGCAGGCTGCTCATCCTTGGTGCCGAGTGCAGCAGGGCAGATCCCCTTGTTGTTGTGATCCTCGCCTTGCTTGTCGGTGGAATACTGATCAAGAACCTTGGGTCGACCGTAGGTCGGCGAGCTCTTGTTCATATCGACGCCGCTGGTCCAGTTGACCTTCGGGTCGTACTTGTCGGCGACGAGCAATTCACCGGTCGCACGATCGAGCGTGTAGCCCAGCCCGTTTCGATCGAAATGGGTCAGAAGCTTCCGGGGCTGACCAGCGACTTGCTGATCGGACAGGATCATTTCGTTGACGCCGTCATAATCCCATTCATCGTGGGGAGTCATCTGGTAGACCCAACGCGCCATACCGGTATCCGGATCGCGCGCGAAAATGGTCATGGACCATTTGTTATCGCCCGGTCTCTGCTTCGGATTCCAGGTCGAGGGATTTCCCGAACCATAATAAACAAGGTTCAGGGCTGGATCGTAAGACATCCAACCCCACGTGCAGCCTCCGCCGATCTTCCACTGATCTCCCTGCCAGGTCACAAGACTTGAATCCTTGCCGACCGGCTTGCCGAGACTGGTGGTCTTGTCGGGATCGAACATGATCTGGTCATCCGGCCCTTCGGAGAAGGCGCGCCACGCCTGCTTGCCGGTCTTGATGTCGTAAGCGGTCACATGGCACTGCACACCAAACTCGCCGCCGGAGATACCAATCAGAACCTTGTCTTTCACGACCAGCGGCGCTGAAGTGCCGGTGCCGCCCTTGCCGGGATCGCCATTCTTCACGGACCAGGCGACTTTTCCGGTTTTCGCATCGAGAGCGACGAGCGTGGTATCGGCCTGATGCAGGAAGATCTTGCCATCGGCGTAGGAGACGCCGCGGTTGACCGTATCGCAGCACATCACCGGTATGACGTTGGGATCCTGCTTTGGCTCATATTTCCATACGATCTTGTTTTCGTTCGCAAGATCGAGCGCATAAACGATGTTCGGGAAAGGCGTATGAACATACATCATATTGCCGATGATCAGCGGTCCACCCTCGTGGCCGCGCAACACGCCAGTTGAGAACGTCCAGGCAACCTGAAGCTTGCCGACATTGTCCGACGTGATTTGTTTAAGTTCCGAATAACGTTGGTTGGCATAATTGCCTGCCGGCATCACCCAATCTTTCGGGTTCTGCGACATCTTGATGAGTTCGTCGTTGGCATTGGCGGTCCCCGCAGCGAATGCCGCAGCTCCAAGACAGGTAGCAAATAGCACCTTGCGCATAACAAACCTCCCACATTTTATTTGTTTCAAATTGCATTTTATCGATGGGCTTCTAATGCGCGCGCCCAGCGTCAACAATTGTGGGATACATTTCAACGGCTCGTGCCACAGCTTAGGAGAGAGTTGGGACAGCGCCGCCTCTACATACCCATTCAGCTTTACAGACATCGGCGTATCCAACCGCAGGTGGTTGGATCGGAACCGGAAAACAAATGCTATGCCGGTCGACACAAGCACGCAACAACAAATCATCGTGCAGTCTCAGCCGTCGCTTTTTGCGTTGTCCTGTCGTGAATTCGACGTCGGTGAACTCGCTTTGCGATGTCAGGAACGAAGTCCGGAACCTGATTGCAGCGCGCCGCAATGCGGCTACGATTTGGATTAAGATGGCCGGAGAGAGATGGAGCATGTTGCATCGGTTGATCCTGATTGCCGCAATGGCGACTGCTGCAGTTGCTCATGCGCAGCAAGATCTTCCCCTGTCCGTCAGCGAAATTGCGCCCGGAGTTTTTGTTCATGTCGGCTTAACGGCTCTCATGACACCCGATAACGAGGGCGCTACCGCAAATGTGGGCTTTATCGTGGGCAGCGCTGCGGTTGCCGTGGTCGATAGTGGCGGCAGCGCTCGCGAGGGTCGGCGTTTACTGGCCGCCATTCGTTCAAAGACTGCAAAACCGGTTCGCTACGTCATCAACACCCATGGGCACCCCGACCATATTTTTGGCAATGCAGCATTTGTCAGTGACGGCACAATCTTCATTGGCCACAAGAACTTGCCACGCGCCCTAATGACCCATGGCCAATTTTACATTGATGCTTTTCGCCACATCATCGGCGAAGAATTGATGGCGGACACTTTGATCGTTCCGCCAACACAAGTGGTGGATCAGGTAGCCACAGTGGATCTCGGCGACCGATCTTTGACGCTCCAGGCCTGGCCTGCCGCGCATACGGATAGTGATTTGACAGTCCTCGACACAAAAACCGGAACATTGTTTGCCGGCGATCTCGTATTTCTCGACCATGTCCCGGTTCTTGATGGTGGCATCAAGAGCTGGCTCGGCGTTCTCGATCAACTCGGCGCCCTGACCGCTCAACGTGTTGTTCCTGGACACGGACCGATCTCCGATTGGCCCAATGCTCTTGCCGATGAGCGGCGTTATCTTGAGACGCTGGTCCTGGATGTCCGGTCGATGATCACGCGCGGTACATCGTTGCCTATGGCCGCGGCGTCGGCCGCTAAATCAGAGCGGGCGCGGTGGAAGCTGTTCGAGGATTACAATCCGCGCAACGCAACTGCAGCATTTTCAGAATTGGAGTGGGAATAGACCGCCAGCTGACGTATGTTCGACACACTGTTTCGACATACGCTTAGTGCACAACAGGAGCACGGCTATGGCCGGGATTTTCGTGCGGATCATTTGCCTGACAGTCCTTATCGGCGCGCTTCAAGCCGGATCGAATATTGCCATCGCCGAAAGCTTCGATTCGAATAGCCCGTTGCCTGGCGCCATCAAAGACCCATCGGTCAACGACGCATCCATCAACGATCCTTGGCCTGGGCTGGTGCAGGATATTTTTAGCAACCGTGCCATGGAAGACGGCACGGGTATCATCGCTATCGAAATGCCCTATCGCGCCGAAGATTCGGCGATCGTTCCGGTCACGCTGCGCACAACTCTTCCGCCAGGCGACACACGTTATGTTCGCGCCATCACGCTGGTCATCGATAAAAACCCATCTCCAATGGCGGCGCGCTTCGAGCTCGGAGCCGAAGCGACGATATCCGAGATTTCGACCCGCGTTCGCGTCAACGATTACACCAACGTGCATGCGGTAGCCGAACTAAGCGACGGCAGATTTTATGTCGTGAAAACCTACGTCAAGGCTTCTGGCGGATGCTCCGCACCCGCAGCCAAGATGGCCGACGATGCTCGTGGAAAACTCGGCCAGATACGGTTCAGGCAATTTACGAAAACGGAAAGCCCATCCAGCAGCGCACGCGAAGCTCAGGTGATGATTGGGCATCCGAATAATTCCGGCCTGCAGATGGACCAGATCACCCATCTTTATGTGCCGCCGTTCTTCATTAATGAACTTCGCGTGTGGCAAGACAACAGCCTGATGTTCGCAATGGAGGGAGGAATTTCCATCTCCGAAGATCCGAATGTTCGTTTTACCTATGCGCCACGAGGCACCAAGCGCTTTCGCGTCGAAGCCAAGGACACGGAAGGCCATGTCTTTCAGGGCGAATGGAAATCCGATCTCCCTGGAATTTGACCGCGTCGGCTTTTCACAAAACGAGATATCGGAAAAACGAGCAAAGTTAAGACGACAATTTCAGAAGCACCTGACCTCAGCTTCCGCCTGGGCTCTGCGTAAATCGTTCAAAGCACTTGTCGCTTGCTCGGAAGATCGAAATTGGCCGCCGAGATTTCCCTGCGCCTGGGCCATACTCAGCACCGTCTCCGCCGTCACATAGCGATCGTAAGGCAGGAGTGACGCGACCACGTCGATCGAACAGGAGCAATGGTCAAGCGCCTGCCGCGTTTCACCATTCGCTTTCATGCAGCCGAAAACATATTCTGCGCGTACCGCAGTCGGATAATCATTGATCTCGTCGGCGCCTGCGAACCCAACCGACAGGCATTGAGCAAGCATAACCACGCAAAAGATACGTTTCAATTCTAGAACCACCGTCGCACTCCTCGCTGACGAAGATCGCGTCCTGCACGAGGCACTCATTATATGCAAAACCGCGCATCATGATAGGCTGCCGCTCCAAACGCAGCCGAAGGAAAACTCAGAATGAAACGCGCCCATCTCGTCGCCAGTGCCGTCGTGTTTGTAATGTCAGGCGTCGGCCTGGGCGCAAGGCAAGGGAATCCGGTTCTGGAACCTGACGACCTCGACGATCGCTGATTTGCAGCTTTCACCTGCTGGAAAAATGGCCTGGGGGCCCAAATCAGACTCTGAACGACAAGGACAAGGAAGTCGATCACGACGAACGCCTGCGGATCACGGGCATCTTGCCCGGACGGTACGACGCCAAAATCGCTTACCGGGATGGTCGGACTGTCTGGTGCGGAATATCGACATCGCGGCCGATGCCGTATTTTCGGTATCGGACAAAGATCTGGTCGAGTGCAATAAATAAGCGCCGCAGTTATACGTTTTTCGCGGCAATCCACGATCAGCAACCGCTATCACAATTAAAAAACTTGGCACTCATGCGCAGTGACGTCACGTCTCTGTTCTCAAGCCTTGTCTTTGGAATGATAATACTCGCAGTGCCACTTGACCGCATTCCACTTCGGATGCTCACCCACCCATTGCGCAATATAGGGCGGAGCACCCATTGCGCATTGCTGCAAAGAACCGCTCCATGAAAACTGGAGATGAGCTTCCTCGCAATTTGCAGGTGCCGCGAGAGCACAGACGGTGACGATCAGGTCGATCAGATCCACCTCGACACTCCATCAATCGTTAGATTCGGTTTCAATGTCGCATGGATAACTACGGGAGCGGATATCACGGGTTTCAAAAAACACGTGAAACTCCGGGGAACCCAAATATGTCGCAACCGCACAATCAAAAATTGACGCCGAAGATCAATCGAGCCTGATGTCGCTCGAAATCCACGAGATTAAGCGCCCCTCCGACACCGGCCGCTCGCCCCCACGCCTGAATGCTCCACGCTGCCGTAAGCCGTGACCGTTCTGACAGCTTTATGAAAGCAGTTGGACCGACAAACAGCGCTTGGCCGGACAGCTCGTCCAGACCGGTACCTTCATACTTCCTGAGATATCGCGCTTCCGCACCGATGAAAATGTTCGCTTCGACCTTTGCCATGAATGCCACGGCGAGACCGGTGGTCGATTCTTGCTCCGATACGCCGGAGGATGAAAAACGAGTCCACTCGGGCTGGTACAACAAATTCAGCGCAGCAACGACAAAATTCGGAATCAATTCCCGGTCGAAAGCAAGAGCGACATCGGTGCCGAACTTCCGAACCGCCGCTCCGGTACTTTCATCGATGCGATCCGCATGGGTCTCCACGCCAACCAACAGACCGAATGGCGCAGTGTCACGGTCCATGAACCGATAACGGAGATCGAGCGTGGCACCCTGCATCCGGATTTGCTGACGATCCATCAAGCCTGGAACGCCGCTTATTTCGTGCGACGCCAGCGTACCGCCAAATTCAACACGCAAATTACTCGCGGGTACAAATTCCAGCTCGGCATCCTGCGAGATCACACGATAAGTTCCGGCAGACCGGGTGAAGCGTCCAGTCGTTTGCGTCTGGAATTCCCGCTCACCTAAGTTACCAACATCGGAGCCGATCATAAATCCAAACAGATGTTCGGTATCTATCCCTTCAGCATGTCCACCCTGCGGCAGCCATAGTGAAAGAATAAACAGACTAACTCCAAGGATTTTTGCAGGAATACGCATCGCCATTCCGCAAACCATTATGACCGGAAAGCATCGTTTTCGACCGGCCATAAATGTTACCACCAAGCTGCAACCGATTGCCAGACGCAGGTTGACGAAAGCATCGTAAATTGCGCCTGCGCCATACATCTAAAGCGCTTTCAAGCGAGGTGGATACCGGCTCGCGTTACGCGTCAAACAAACCGATATAGAGCGCGATGGTTATTCAAACCAGAATGGAAGCGCTCTAGGCATCCTCGAGGATTTTCCTGACGCGCATGGCGAGTACGTTTTGGGCGAATGGTTTTTGTATCAGAGATACCCCCGGATCAAGCCGGCCCTGGTGAACAATCGCGTTCCTCGAATAGCCCGTCATGTAGAGGATCTTGATTCCCGGATAAATTCGTGACGCCTCGTCCGCGAGCCCACGCCCATTCATTCCCGGCATCACGACATCCGTGAGAAGCAAATCGACGGGCCCGGAATTCTTCAAAACCGCAAGGGCTGATCCTGCGTCACCGGCTTGCTGCACCCGATAGTTCAGCTCCACCAATGTTTCGGAAACATAATTCCGGACATCTGCATCGTCTTCGACAACCAGGATTGTTTCCTGATTGCCCAAGATGCGCTCAACGGCTGGTTCGGCTGCCGTCGTGGCGGCCGTCGCTCGCACAAAGCTCCTGGGCAGATAGATTTTAACGGTCGTGCCCTCGCCCATCTCGCTATAAATGCGGATATGACCGCCGCTTTGTTTGACGAAGCCATAAACCTGGCTCAGGCCCAACCCCGTTCCCGCGCCTGCCGGCTTTGTTGTGAAAAACGGATCAAAGGCTTTTTCGACGACGTCCTTCGTCATGCCGGATCCAGTGTCCGTCACCGAAATCATGACGTACTGGCCGGGTTTCATACCCTCGGTCGTTTCACAATAATGTTCGTCTAAAAACGCATTTCCGGTTTCGATCGTCAGCTTGCCTCCGCCCGGCATGGCGTCTCTTGCGTTAATCGCGAGATTGAGGATGGCAGCCTCCAATTCAGCTCCATCGACTTCGGTCTGCCAAAGGCCCGCGCTGCGAACCGTCTCGATGGATATTGTTTCTCCGAGAGTACGACCAAGAAGCTCCGACATACCCGCAACAAGGCGATCGGCATCCAACGGCTTGGGATCAAGCGGCTGGCTCCTTGAAAAGGCAAGCAGGCGCTTGGTCAATTCTGCGGCGCGTTCCGCACCATGCAACGCATTCGAGAGCATAACCTTCGGTCGACCATCGGAGACATGACGATACGCCATTTGCAAATTTCCGATGATGATCGTCAGCAAATTATTGAAGTCGTGCGCGACGCCTCCAGTGAGTTGGCCGACCGCCTCCATCTTCTGCGATTGGCGCAAATTCGCTTCGAGCGATTGCCGGCGCTCGGCCTCGGCGTACAGCGCTCGCGTGCGCCGCATCGTCAAGAGGACCAGAACCACGAGCAGTGCGGTCGCGGGAATGCCGAAGACCAGATGGCTCGCCATCAACCAAAGCCAGCCGCGCATAATATCGTGCGTTTCCAGGCTCGAGCTGACATACAGCGGAAAGCCCGGGAGTTTGCGGACCGAGAACCTGCGCTCTCGGCCATCGACGTTCGAAATCGTTGTGTACTGTCCGCCACCGGGACTGCGCACGATTAACTGACCGAACCCCGTCGACGCATCGAGTTTTATGCCGGCGGTTGCGGGCAGAGGGTACCGCGCCAGCACTGCGCCGTCCTCTCGAATTAAAGCGAAGCTTGCGCTCGTCCTTTCAGCAAGGGGTTCGTAAAACCTCTCGAACGCCTGTGGCAATATCGATATCTCGGTAACACCGCTAAATGTCCCGGAGCTGTCTTCACGTCCCTTGCTGACGGGAAAAATCAATCGATCCGTCGGCTGGATTTTGATGACCTCGCCAATATGGAGGCTTGAGCCCTGCGCGAGCTGCGACTTGAAATAGTCGCGATCGATATTGCTGGCCACGTTCGATAATGGGAAAAACAACGATGACGCCAATGCATTGGCTTCGCCGTCGAGTATCCAGATGGACGCGATGTCGGGAAGCGCTTGGGTGAATTGTTTCAGCCGCTCGCTCAGCTCGGCTTCATTTGCGCGCAGGGTTTGTTCCGTACGGCCGCGTGTAATTTGTTCGACGCTGTTGAAAATGACATTGACGGACTGAAAAACGCGAAGCGCCTGTTCGGAAGCAATATCGAGCGCATGCTCGATCCGTTCATCGGCAATGCTGAAAGCCGTTCGATAATTCAGCCACGATGCATAGCAAAATAGCAGAAGCGGAAAAACGATGCTTGCTACCAGTATCAGCCGTAAAATCCGAAGCGCGGCGTCCCGGCGCTGCTGCATGCGAAATTAGCTCCATCGGCCCCTATCAACGCGATTCCGAATAGCAGTTACGGTTCGCCAAGGGAAGGCGTTTTGGCAAGCAATAACAGTATCTTTCGGGTTCCTGAGCACAACCTGCCAAGGCCCGGCGTTAACCCGGTTTCGCCGATCGCATTGCTCGAAGAACTCGCGAGTTCGAACCGCTACCGGTGCTTTCAAACCCCGGCCTATCGCGCCGTGGCCAAAAGCCGGCTCACGGTGTATCAGGGGCGCAAAACACGTTCTTGACAAATAGCGGATGCCCGGTTTGACCCAGAGCCCAGCCATAAAACCTTTTGTTGAAGTCCTCTCAGGACACAGACAACAGACACCGCCGCTTTGGATGATGCGTCAGGCGGGACGCTATCTGCCGGAATACCGGGAGGTCCGAGCCAAGGCCGGCGGCTTTCTCGATCTGTGTTTTACACCGGAATTTGCGACTGAAGTGACGCTTCAACCGATCCGGCGATTCAATTTCGATGCCGCGATCATCTTCTCTGACATTCTCGTCATCCCTCACGCGCTCGGACGCTCCGTTCGGTTCGAGGTCGGGGAAGGGCCGCGGCTGGATCCTCTCGACACGCCGGAAAAGGTGAAGACGCTGTCGCCTATCGCCGATTTTTCAAAACTTGAGCCTGTGTATGAGGCCTTGCGACGCGTCCGGAATCAACTCGGCAACAAGATCGCCTTGATCGGATTTTGCGGCGCTCCGTGGACCGTCGCGACCTATATGGTCGCAGGTCAGGGTACGCCCGATCAGGCCCCTGCCAGACTGATGGCCTATCGTCACCCCGAGGCGTTCTCAAAAATCATCGATGTGCTCGTGGAGAATTCGGTTCAATACCTGCTGGGACAGCTCGCCGCAGGCGCTGACGTGCTGCAGATCTTCGATACATGGGCAGGCGTCCTGCCCCCTCGTGAATTCGCTCGCTGGTCGGTGGAGCCGACGCGGCGCATCGTCAATGCGGTGCGAGCGAAGGCGCCGGGTGCGAAAATTATCGGTTTTCCGCGAGGCGCCGGAGCGATGCTGCCGGGCTATGTCGTGGAAACCGGCGTCGATGCCGTCAGCATTGACTGGACAGCGGAACCTGCGTTGGTTCGCCAATCCGTCCAAAACCGCGTTGCGATCCAGGGCAATCTCGATCCTTTGGCATTGATCGCCGGCGGCGCTACGCTTGACCGCGCGGTCGACGATGTCCTTGCCAGCTATGCCGAGGGGAGGCTTATTTTCAACCTCGGTCATGGCATCCAGCCGGAGACACCGATCGCGCATGTGGAACAGATGATCAAGAGAGTGCGTGCGTATCGCGGCTAACAGCGGTATCGATTGTCAGCTGTTCGGCGGAAACTGCCGGAAATGTTTGCGTCGACGAGAGTGAAGACCCTTCTCTAACACCGGGTCCAACCGATGAGCGCTGAGGTTTCGACAGACAACGGCGAAATGGCCTGGCTGAGTTCGCACCCGCTCCGCGCGGCCATTCTGGGGGAAGTTCACGCCCGGCCGTTTACCCCGATTTCGGTACCCTCGCGCATCGTTCATTTTGCCTTCGATACGTCCGGCGCGCACGCCCAGACGGATCGCGCCAATCTCGTCACCTTCTGCGTAGACCGCGGCTTGCCCGCTCCGTCCCCAACGGAAAAGCATCACCGCGCACCTTTCGGAACGACAATTCTGCGTTGGGAGCAGCATTCGGAATTTACCACATACACCTGGGAGATGCCCGCCGCCCCCGACGGCCCTCCGTTTTATCCGGATGTCGCTTCACTCGCCGCCCCGATGAGGCTCTTGCCGCAACCCGGCCCGCTTCTTGTGGCTGTGGACCTTCATCTTGTTGCCGAAGATGCGCCGCGGACATCGCCGGAGCGATTGTTCGACAAGGCAAGTCTCGCTGTCGCGGAAAATTCAGAAGGGACGGCAATCTATGCCACCGACTTTCAGCCCGGGCCTTCCGGATTCGTTCGCATTCTTGTTGCCGATCGGGGCATGCCGGCGGAGCAGGCCGGCGCATTGGTGCAGCGCGTCATAGAAATCGAGACCTACCGCACCCTCGCCTTGTTGGGTTTGCCGGAAGCTCAACGGCTCGCACCTTCAATCAGCGCCAGCGAACGCAGGCTGGCGGAAGCGACCGAGCAAATGAAACGGTCCGGGGATCTCGCGAGCAATCATAAGCTTCTCGATGAATTGACCGCACTGGCCGCGGAGGTCGAAGCAGGCGCTGCCGCGAGCGTATTCCGATTCGGAGCAAGCCGCGCTTATGAGGAGATCGTCGCACAACGCCTGCAGACAATCGGTGAAAAGAAGATCGGAGGATTTTCGACATGGTCCCTGTTCCTCGCGCGACGGATGCAGCCGGCGCTGCGAACCTGCGTCACGACCGATGCGCGGCAGTCGAACTTGTCGTTGAAATTGGCGCGGGCGGCCAATCTGTTGCGAACCCGCGTGGATGTCGAACTCGAACAGCAAAACCAGGAACTTCTGAAATCCATGAATGCGCGAACGCGCTTGCAATTACGCTTGCAGACCACGGTTGAAGGTCTCTCGGTTGCGGCGATCACTTATTACATCGTCGGTCTTTTCGGCTATTTCGTCAAAGCAGCGCATGAGAGCGGCGCTACATCGATCGAGCCCAGCATCTTGACCGCTGCGTTTATTCCTCTTGCCGGATTGGCAATCTGGTGGACTATCCGCCGTATCCGCAAACGCCATATCGCTGGCGAAAGTTGAGTATACCGTCACTCGCCAGCTTTGCCGCCCGGCCTTAGCCCGCCTTCACCCTCGCGCGAATTCGCATTGTGACGACCGCGAAATGCGCTAGCCTGTTAATAACCGCTACAAAAGACCAAGGCGGGCAACAGGGAGGAACGGAATGGGAATCACCAGACGTGCCGCTGTTATTGGATTGGCATCTGGCGTTGCAACAATTGCAGCGCCCCGCGTTTCCAAAACGCAGGAAGTCCGCCACTTTCGCTTCGCTTACGATCAGCCAAAAACCACGGGATATGGAATTGTCGGCGATACGTTCGGCAATAAGCTCAAGGACCTGAGCAAAGGCACCATGCTGATCGATCAATATCCCGGTGCCCAACTGGGTCAGGAGCCGCAAGTCCTCCAACTGGTCAAATCCGGCGATATCGAATTCTGCATCTCCTCCTCGGCCAATGCAGCGACGTTGTCGCCACAAGCCAGCGTGATGTCGCTGCACTTTCTGTTCCGTTCAGAAGACCATCTCGCCAAAGCTCTTGCCAACTCCAAAGTATCGGAAGCCGTCAAGGCCATGATTGCCGAGACTGTCCAGGGCGCACAGGTGATTGCTCTGGCGACACTCGGACTTCGCAATATGTACGCCAAGCGGGAGATCAAAAATATCGATGACATCAAGGGCCTGAAGGTACGCGTGCAGGCAACTCCGACCGAAGACACGATGTTTCCGGCCTATGGATCGCAAACTGTTCATATGCCCTTCGGCAGCGTCTACACATCCCTGCAGACAGGTGTTGTCGATGTCGCGGAGAACGGCGTCAACGTCTACCTGGCCAACAAGCATTACGAGGTCGCGCCTGTACTCTCGATGACGGAGCATGAAGCCAATAACAGTTTGGTCTGGGTCAGCGACAAGCTTTGGAAAAGCCTGACGCCTGAGCAGCAGGCATGGGTCCAAACTGCGGCCGATGAAGTGAACAAGACACAGCCCGCCAAGGCCATTGATCTCGAACATCAGTCACAGACCAAACTCAAATCGATCGGCGTGAAGGTCGTCGCCGACGTCGACAAAACCGGTTTCCGGAAAATTGCCGATCCCTATCTCGACAAACTGTCAGCAGACCTTGGTCCGCACGCGGTCAAGATCAAGGATCTGATCAAAGCCATTACCTGACCGGATTGGGAGCCGTGGGGCAGCTGTCGTCCAGTTTGCCGCTGCGCCTTCCTGTCGCGATTTTCTCAGAGCATGCCATTAATGCGGGGGATCATGAGCATTGCCGACAGACTGCTCGTCAAACGACACCGCCACCTGAAGTGGGCTGCCCTGGATTTTCTCGAAATTATTCTGATGCTGGGATGTGGCGTGTTGTTACTGGGGTTCTGCACGACCGTCATTCTTGACATCGTGACGCGAGAGATCGGCCGCCCGTGGTTATGGCTGCAGGAAGTCACATCCACTTTTTTCATCTACGCTATCTTTGTCGGCACTGCGGCTGCAACACGACGTAACGATCATCTGTATCTGACGGCGCTGGCGGAAGCGCTGAGCGGGAAACCCCGAATGGTGATCGAGGTCGCCACACGCGTGGTCGTGCTGTGCGTTGCGCTCTGTTTCATTTATTTCGGATACCTCAACTTTCTTAGAGGTTTTTCGAGCTTCCGCATGCCGTCGATGACACCGATCGCATCGCTGTATGCGGCAATTCCGCTTTGCGGCGTGCTGGTCGCGCTGTTTACGGTCGAGCAGCTTGTCAACGGCTTTCGCAACGGTTTCGAGCACGATGAACCGCAGGATGAATTGATGACACCGACGCCGCTCGACAGCGTTGCCGGAGGCCGCTCGTGAGCGCTACGCTGGTTCTCCTGCTCATGACATTCTGCTTCTTGTGCTTCGGCTATCTTGGCGTGCCGGTCGCCTTCTCTCTTCTGGCGGGTGTTATGATCGGCGCAATTTTCACCGACGTATCGCACACGGCGATCATCCAGAAGATGTTCGACGGAATGGATTCTGAAGCGCTGCTTGCCATCCCGTTCTTTTTACTTGTCGGCGAGTTGATGAGTTCGGCAAACGTCGTGCAGCGCGTCGCAAACCTGTCTCTCACGTTGGTTGGCCATATCCGAGGCGGCCTGAGCCAGGTCGTGACGGTGTTTAGTATGTTCTTTTCGGAGATGTCGGGCTCAACCACCGCAGATGTGGCCGTCATTAGCCGCGCTCTCGGCGGTCCGATGAAACGTGAAGGGTATAGCCCGGCCTTCATCGCGGCTATCATCGCTGCCGCCTCGACCATCGCGGCGCTCGTTCCGCCGAGTATTACGGCAGTTGTCTACGGCGCCATCGGGAATGTCTCGATCGCGGGCCTGTTCATGGCCGGTATCGTTCCGGGCCTGATGATCGGCATCGGTCTCATGATCTATTGCTATTTTTTCGGACCGGAAGGCATGAGACGCCCGCGTGCGCCGTTTCGCGATGTCGCACTAGCATTCCGCGATGCATCTTTGCCGATGATGATCCCGGTCATCCTGCTCGGCGGCATCCTGACGGGATTTTTTACACCCACCGAAGCCGGCGTCGTCGCCGTGGCCTGGATCATCGTCATCGTTATCCCCGCGCTCAATCGCGGACATCTCAAACTGTTGCCATGGGACTTCTGCATGGCCGGCCTGATATTTTCGTTACCTCTGATTACCATCGGCGCCGCCAATTCCTTCGGTTGGCTGTTTGCCTATCTAAGGGGCGCTTTGGTCATCGCGGAATGGATCACCGATCTCGCGGGAAACGACCCGCATCTCATTATGCTTCTGCTTGTTCTGCTGTTCACGATCATCGGCGACTTCATCGAACCGGTGCCGACGATCATTATTTTCATGCCTCTGGTCAACACGCTGACGCTCGTGGGCGACATCAACCCGGTGCATATGGGGGTGGTGTTGATCGCGACCTTGGCTTTCGGCTTGATCACACCCCCCTACGGGCTCGTTCTGTTGATGGCGTCGAAATTCGTGGGCGTAAAATTCTCTCAGGCGCTGCGCGCTGCCTTGCCGATTTATGTGGTGTTCCTGTTCACCATCACCTTCACGATCTACTTTCCAAAGATTGTTCTTTGGCTTCCAAAGCAGGTGATCCCGGAATCCGTCGGCTGCTTCAAAAACCCCATCGGCGACGGGTATATCTGTCCTTGAAAGGATCGACCAAAGTCTAACAGGCGGCTAACCACCGCGGCTTCTCGCAAGCTGGACGTTGCAAAGTTGCGCATCCGAGAGCAGTCTCTCCAGGTGGACGCGACAGGAGAGAAACATGAAAGCCCCAGGTCTCGACAATCGCCACCGCAATAAGGACGGCGAGATCAGCCATAAACATGGCAATACGCTGGTTCGCACTTTGCGCAAGATCTATGGGTCGGGTTTTGCTGCCGGCTACCCTGAAACCGAGAAGCTGAGTGAGGTTCTGGACAAGCTCAATGAAACGTCGCTAAGCCAGCTTCGGCGCGATCACGAAACCGGCCACTTGGACCACAAGATTACGAAGGCTTCAAACTGAACCGAACGTTCCTTTGTCCGGAGCTATCTGGTTGTTGTCCATCTCCCCCTCCGACGGATAACCAGACATTTTACAGGCTCAGTGGGTGAATTGCTCCGCTTCGGTCCGCAAATGAGGTCGTAGCGACCTAAGCGGTATCGCCCCATAAAACCGGGGGTTTTTATGAGGCGCGACGAGGCTGTGGTTTAATCGTCTGCAGAAAATCGAATAAAATTAGCGTGTTTCGTGACATTCACACTCTGCTGCATTATGACAAATCGCATTTGAAACCAGTCGATCAAATCATCGAGCATCACCTTGGCCAAAACTTCGAAGAAGAGAGCTGTTCGCGGATCAACCACGGGCAAACCCACACTTGCCCTGCTTGATCTGTTGGGTCGTCGCTGGACGCTCCGGATCATCTGGGAGCTCAGGGATCGGGAAATGACATCGCGTGTATTACGCGATGTTTGTGACGACGTCTCTCCGACCGTGCTTCACGCTCGGTTGACCGAGTTGCGCGATGCAAAACTCGTGGAGCTGAGGCAAGGCGGCGGATATCAACTTACCGCGCAAGGCCAAGAGCTGGTGGTAATGTTTATGCCCCTTCACCTTTTTGCCAAGCGTTGGGGCCGAACGCGGACAGGTTAAGACCGGTCGAATGAAAAGGCAGCCCGCGATCGAGCGAAAGATCCGGGCACGATTTTATTCGTGCTTACGGTTCTGCTGCCCATACAGCTCAGCTTGACAGATAAGCGTCAGATAATGACGCCGCGGCAGGTTTGTTCCAGTGGTAGCCGGGACTGTCGCGCGCGATAAAGTGCCTTGCGGCAACGTCGCAAGGATTTGGCTACGATCTCGCGACGGCGCGGCTTTAACCGCTGTTTTGGTGCTTTCTAGCCAGAGGCTTTGAGCCGGTGTCTTGACTGGTCCAAGAATGGGATCGTCGACGTCTCTACAAGTCCTGCCTGCATGACCTCAGGCAGCGAAAGCCATTCAGCGGTCGAGCGCTGGACTGCGCAAGGTTTTCCATTTTCATTCAGGCGGCGGTCCCAGAGCTCCGCGTCCTCTGTCAGGAAGGCTTCCTGCATGGCTAGCCGCAACTGCTTGCGCCACTTCATCGCAAGCATGCTGACGTCCGCCAGTCTTTCCTGATTTTGATTTTCCTGCATATGCGCTGGACATTGTCAGCCCCGCGGCAACGAAACGGTCTAGTATTCCCAGTTCACGCAATAGATCGCAACTCATCCGAGCGTGATCCATAGCGAAAGTGAACAACAAACGTCCGTCGCGGCACTTGTAGTTGTCCATCATGGGCGGTGTAAGAGACGAAAGCTTGTTGTAGAATACTTCCTGAGCAGCTTCGGGCTTGCGTCCCAGCCTCCGCCGGATCAGCGGTACCGCCATTTTTTTCAGAAGCCGTGGGATCGGTGGCATATCGTAGCGCGACGGCTGACCATCGACATACAAAATGATGCCGCCCATCGCCGACATCATTGCGTTGGCCAACGGCACTTCGACAGCCTCCCCGCCGCCGGTCTTGCGCCGCGCATTGAGTGCAACCGTCACGCCAGCGCGCCTTGAACGCCGGCATAACGGACGGCAAAGGCAGCGTAGTATACACCGGCGCCATCTTAAGAAGGCTGCGCATCATTCATGTCGCTGTGAAGCGCCGTTGCCGAACCGATCACACCTTCCCACCCGGGCACGTGGGCGCGCCGTTTGTCGCCGCTCGCAAACCCAGGCATCGATAGGTAGATCAGGCAGGGATTCTCGGTCCGAAGGGACTCGATCCCCATACCGAATTTGTCGAGAAGCCCGGACGAAAATTTTCGATCAACACATCAGCGGAACGAACCAAGGCCAACGATCTCGCGATCTTCGAATGATCGCAGATCCAGCGCAATACTTTTCTTTCCGCGCCCGAGAACGACATCTGCCGGCCGGCGTTTCCCGAGGTCGTCGGGAGGGTCGATCCGGATGACCTCCGCGCCTTGCTCCGCCAAAAGCATCCCCGCCAGAGGACCTGCCACATACTGGCCAAAATCGACCACGCGAACACCTTCAAGCGGCAACGCAGACAAAGCGGTGGACATTCGTTCTCCCCGAAACGCTGGGATTGCGCTCTTTGCGCTATTATTATAATAGCAAAATATCGAAGCCGTTTCCATACACGCCATTTTCTGATGGACCAGATGAAATACCTCAAATTGAAAACCCGCTTCCCGGCAAAGCGTGCGTTCATCACGGGCGCAGCCTCGGGGTTAGGCTACGAGCTCGCCACGGAACTACTGCACGATGGCTGGCTTGTCGGCATGAACGATTTGGACCCCGATCGGCTTGCAGCGGCCGTCGACAGGATTGGTACTTCGCGCGGCAAGGCAGTGCCTTTGGCCTTCGACGTCGCCAGCGAAATTGAATACCGGGAAGCGGCTAAGCGTTTTCTCGCGGAATCTGGCGGAATTGACTTGCTGGTGAACAATGCGGGTATCGGTGCCTGCGGAATCATCGGAGAATTTTCGCTTGCTGACTGGCGAAGAGTGATCGACGTCAATCTGCACGGCGTGGTGCATGGCTGCCATATATTTTTACCGGCCATGCTGACACAAAAGAGCGGGCAGATCGTCAACATTGCCAGCGCTGCGGCCTATCACAGCCTGCCGTTTATCGGCGCCTATAATGCATCGAAGGCCGCTGTCGTTTCTCTGACCGAAACACTTCATGCCGAGAATGCGGAGAACAATGTTTTTGCTTCAGCGATGATATCCGCGTTCTACAAATCCGATATCGATCGCTTCACTCTCGGCGGCGAACTAGCCAGGAAACGTACAGCCGGATTGACAAAAATTACCCACGTCACGGCCGCCGATATGGCCGAACAGACGTTACGCGGTATCGAAGCTCGAAAGCCATATATCGTTCTGACACGGGACGGAAAGGCGATTTATTTTTTCAAGCGGCATTTCCCGAAATTCTACCTCCGGCTTGCGCCTCGTATCGCGAAAAAAGCCTTTGCAAAGGCCGAGGCGGCCTGATCGTAGTACGGAAAAAACTGGTGATCAAAAACCTATCAGATCTCGAAGCGACCGAGAAAACCGTCGACCTTCTCGGAGGCGCTCCCGCATCGACGCTTGCCCTGATCGAGCGGGGCGCGTCTCAAGGCTCGCACCAGTTGGCGCTGCGCTTCATCGCGGATCCAACTCAAATCACCGAAAGCACGGACTGGACGTTTTCAGATCTGCTCCACCATATCCGGCAAGCGGCCAATCTGCTTCATGATGCCGGCGCTGCGAGCAATGACGTCGTTTCCATTATCCTGCCTAACAGCCCTACATATCATGCATTGTTGTGGGGGGCGCAGACCGCTGCCATTGCCAATCCGGTCAATCCTCTTCTCGAGCCCAGTCACATGGCCGAGATCATGGACGCAGCTCAAACAACAATACTCGTGACCTGCTGCCCAGGCGACGCTCAGGGAATTGGCGAGCGAGCGCTCGAAGCCGCTTCGCAAATCTCGTCCCTGACCACGATATTTCTCGTCCCCTCATCTTCCGAGCAAAGCCCGGCACTCCCGGATAAGCTTCATGTCCTCGGTTGGGAAAAAGAGCGATCGCGTTATCGCGGCGACACACTCGATTTCGTCAGAACCGATACCCTTCATGCACCCGCAGCATACTTTCATACAGGTGGAACAACGGGTGCTCCGAAGCTTGCCGTGCTGACGCACGCCAACATGATCGCATCCGTTACGGCCGTGCGGTTCCAGCTTCCGATGTCACATGACAGCGTCGGTCTATGCGGATTGCCGCTGTTTCATATCAACGGGGTCATAGCCACCGGCTTGCTGCCATGGAGCGCCGGCGCTAGCGTCGTTTTGGCTGGGCCGCTCGGCTATCGAAACCCCGCACTGCTCTCGCAATTCTGGCAGGCAATCGAGCATTACAAGGTCAGCTATTTCAGCGGCGTACCGACAATATATCAGAGTTTTGCCGACCTGCCTCTCAAGGGCTGCAATCTTTCTTCGTTGTCCTATGCCATCTGCGGCGCGGCTCCGCTGCCCCCCGAGATAAGGCGCCGGTTCGAAAAGCACGCGGGTATCCCGATTCTTGAAGGATATGGCCTCACTGAAGGAGCTTGCATCAGCACCATCAACCCGTTGGTCGGAGAAACGGCGTCCGCGTCCATCGGCATGCGGTTGCTTGGGCAGCAGATGAAAGCCGCGGTCTTAACGGAAGCCGGACAACATGAGCGTGACTGTGTCGACGGCGAACCGGGTGTCATTCTGATCCGAGGGCCGAATGTCTTCAAAGGATATCTTGACGAGGGGCACAACGAGGCCGCCTGGATTGCCGATCCCGAGGGCGGAGCACCGTGGTTCAACACCGGCGATCTGGGGTACCGCAATGATGCGGGGTTCTGGTGGCTCGCCGGGCGGCGCAAGGAATTGATTATTCGCGGCGGGCACAATATCGATCCGCTGATTATCGAGTTGGCCCTGCTCAAGCATCCAGCGGTCGCGGCAGCCGCAGCTGTTGCACGGCCTGATCCGCGCGTCGGCGAGGTTCCGGTTGCCTATGTGCAGCTTCGAGCAAGTCCGTCGATATCCGAAGCCGATCTCCTTGCTTTTGCAACACAAACCATTCCCGAACGCGCCGCCCATCCGAAAACGATCCACATCATCGAACAGATCCCACTGACAGCCGTCGGAAAGCCATTCAAGCCGGCTCTTGTTTGGCGCGAAATCTCAGATGTTGTGGAATTTGAAGTCGCCCGGGCTGAGGGGCTCAAGCTGGTCTCGGTTTCGGTCAATCCAGACAAGAAACGCGGAGCGGTGGCGGACATATACGTCTATGCGACAGCAGCTGGTGAGCAGAGCTTGCGTCACAACCTCAGCAATTACGCTTTCGCCTTCAATTTGACGACAGTTGTTTGACGGCGCGTTTTTGCAGCGCTCAGTTGACTGAGATTGATAGCAAAAGCCTTAAGTAAGTCACGCAGGATCGAACGATCCTTTTTAGGCATCGACGACATGGCTTCGTCGACGATTTTCTGCAGCAAAGGACCGTATTCCCGATTTAATTGTTGCCCGCGCTCAGTGAGTACGACGCGGTTTGTGCGCATATCGGCGCGGCTTCGTTTTAAAAACCCTTTCTTCTCCAAGCTGACAACGAGACGCGTGATACTGGGTTTGTCCCGCCCGGTTGCCTTGGCGATTTCGGTTTGCGCGGCCTCTTTCTTGTACCAGAGATATTCAAGTATGCCCCACTGCTCGGCAGTAAGATCTGTGCCGTTTTTCTTGAAGCTCTGCACGATCGCGTGGCGCGCAAAATAATGCGCCTGGTTGACCCAGAAGAATGCGTTTGGATTTGACTCGGATGAAGAAGGTTTGGGCACTGCGCTCGACTCGTTATTGATTGTATACAAGTATACAATTCAACATATCTGCGAGTTTCGGTTTTGTCGACTTACCCGCCGGACCGCAAGCTTTAGTCGGTGCCAACACCAAAAATTTTTGAACGCTTTGCTCTGATAGACGTGGATCACACTCGAGATATACGTTTAAGATATACCATCTCAGCCGGGAGGTAACCCACCCGAAATTTTGTTTAGACCACCATGAGATGATGTCGGGTTGGCGTGCTGAATTAATGTCGGCACCCATCCAGGGCCTACAGCAACTCCAGACATCGAGACTAAAATTCAAAACTGCTAAGCGAAGTGCCGATAAACCCGACAACCACATTCAGTTTTTGACTGGAATCAATAGCCACCACGTCAATACCCTCCGCAAGGGTCTTGCCATCCACACCTGCTACCTTCCAATTGAAGCGCGCCCAGCCATGATGCTCATCGACTGAACTTGTACGCGCGACCGTTGCCCCAGGCCGATTGGCGATAACCTTGCCGGTGTGCGCAACGAGTTGGTCGACGCCTGTCACGTGGACCTTTGGATCGGTATAGATGGCGCCTACTGCCCACACTTTTTCAAAAATCGCGCTCCGTTTGCGTGCATCCGGCTCATTCCAACCGCTGCAATAATCGTCAATCAATTGCTCAAGCGCACGCATATCCAAAGCCATGTCACCCTTCCCGTTCCTAAGCCAACTCAACCGAGTAAAGCATAACACTTTACGACGGCTAGCCTACTTCGGAAAGCGCGCAGCCGTAGGCTCGAGCGGAATATTCAGCCCATTGGCGATGTAAGACACCGTGCGATAGAATCCGCAAAGCAACAAGATCTCGAAGATTTGCGCTTCTGAGTAGTGTAGAGAAAGCGCTTTGAACTCTTCGGAAGTCCATGTGGCGTTTCGATGCAATGCATCGACCGCGGCAATCAAAACCTGCTCATCAATTGTCCAGCATGCCGCATCGGGACTGCCCGATACAGTTGCCGTCACCTGCTCGTCTGTCAGTTTTGCCGGCTGCTGGAAGATGGCGACATGCACTCCCCATTCGTATTCGCATCGGGCCTGAGCACAGGTGCGATCTACCACTATTTCTCGCTGCCGCAACGTGAGCGGCCCTTTGTCGAGCAAGCTGCCCGAGCTGAACTTCTTCCAGACGCGCTCGTTTTTCGCGAGGATGCGAAACAGCATGAGCGGTTCAGCACCCTTTCCCATGATCCGTTCAAAATGACTCTGAACGTCTGCTGCATAGGGGGGATCGAGGGGAGAAATACGGGACATGAAATGTTTCCAATTTTCGCCAACTTGCCTTTGTTACGCTTTCAATAGCAGAAAATCAAGGCGACGCCGCGCGGCAAGGCTACCGCGTGAGAAACATCAAGGTACCTCTAGTTGTTCGGCGCGCAATGCATCTGACGGAACAAGGAGGGTGTCATACCGAACCGGCGTTCAAACGCGGCCCCAAGCCGTGCCGTGGATTTTAATCCGGTCCGCTGCGCCACCGTCTTGAGCGGCAGTCCTTCGGACAGGAGCGAACACACGGCATCCAGGCGAACGTCTTCCACGAACTGCGCGGGTGTCTGCCCCATCGACGCGACGAATTTTCGATAGAATGTGCGCTCCGCAAGGCCCACTTGCGCTGCAAGCGTCGGAACATCCAGCTTTTCATTTAAACGGGTCTGAATCCAGAAAGCTAATTCGGAGAAAGGAGCCCCGACACTTGCTTGGACGCGTAACAACGAACTGAACTGCGACTGATATCCCGGGCGCCGAACATAGAGCACCAGAAATTTTGCGATATCGTAGGCGGCGGCGCGACCGATGTCCTTCTCGACAATCGCAAGCGACATGTCGATCCCTGCGGCGATCCCCGCCGAGCTCCAGACCCCGCCGTCCTCGACAAACAGGGAGTTTGCATCCACCTCAACCTTAGGAAATGTCTTGGCCAGGCGATCGCAAGTGGTCCAATGGGTAGCAACCCGCTTTCCGTCTATCAGCCCGAGTTCTGCCAGGACGAAAGCCCCTGAACAGATCGAGCCAAACCGGCCGGACGCCTCCGCATAGCGAGGCACCCACCGCTTTACAGCCGCTGCGTCACTGGCTTTGCTCAGAGCCGGATAATCTCCGCCCGCGACCAGGAATGTTCCGACATTGGCCGGTTTCAGCTTCGACAAAGGTTTGGATTGCAGGACGACCCCGCTGCTGGTTGCGATCGCACCTCCCTCCGGCGAAACAATCTCGATGTCATAGATTTGGCGCCCCAGCGCCTTGTTAGCAGCTGCGAATACCGATGCGGGCCCGGTCACATCGAGCAACTGGCAGCCGTCGAAAGCCAACAGAGCGACCGTATGGGGCGTTTTTATCATGGCAGAAACCTGGATTTCTTTGTCATTTCAGCCTGGTCCGAATAACCGCATGTTACAGCGCGACTATGACCTGAGACGATCTTGACGCGTCAGGACTGTGAACGCTCGATCTGCGCCTGCAGAAAGCTTCCGGGCAGGATTAGTCGACAACAGTTTTCGATGTCAACGGTCAGACACTCTTTGGTACCCTCGGGTTCTGGAAGCCTATGACAAACCTCCTGATTTGCAAATTTGCGGATGAGGAAATCGACAGAGAGACACGATTCACATGAAATGCGAGCCTGAGCATCTGTTGAAGTGTCCCCGCTGCAAACGCGGCGTGATGGTTTTAAAGTCCGCCGATCCCGGCGTTTTTGCGGGGTGCGTATTTGCGACTTATGCTTGCCGGGAATGCAAAACGCAGGTTCAGGAAAGTTTCCTGCCGTGGGAAAACAACTGAAATCGGGCCCGGTCGCTTTCCCAAACTCCCGAGACCGATTCGCCCTGCTCGGCAGACCTCTAAGTAAAAGGCGGCAGCACGACTATGTAGGATACGGCTAGCCGTCTTGTAGCATCAGCGCTGCGTTTCCACCCACCGCCGACGTATTCAGTGTAATGGTTTGCTCTGTGGCGAAGCGAAGCAGATAAAACGGACCTCCCGCTTTCGGCCCTGTTCCGGAAAAACCGCACCCTCCGAATGGCTGAACACCGACAACAGCGCCGATCATGTTGCGATTGACGTAAATGTTTCCGGTCGGCAGCCTTCGGCAAATTCTCGCAATAAAATCATCGATTTCGGGAATGCACGCCAAGCGTTAATCCATAACCGCTTGCCTCGATCGTTTCGAGAACCTGCTCGATCTGATCCTCATGGTACCGCACGAGATGCAAAACCGGACCGAATATCTCTTCGGCCGGCATTTCAATAGCCGGGAGCTCGAAAATATGCGGCCCGATGAAGTTTCCTGTTGAAGGCGCTTCACCAGCAAAGCGCGTTTTGTAGATCGTCTTTCCGCGCTTGATATATCCGCCGAGGTTCGTCTTTGCCTCTGCATCGATCACCGGACCAATGTGCACGGACGTATCGGTTGGATCTCCGACTTTCAGTTCGCGCACGTTGCCCACGATCATATCGGTGATTTTGTCGGCAACCGTATCCTGCAAGAATAGCACCCGGAGCGCTGAACACCGCTGCCCCGCGGACCGGAACGCCGACGTCACGACGTCATCAACCACCTGTTCGGCAAGAGCCGTGGCATCGACGATCATTGCGTTGATCCCGCCGGTTTCCGCAATCAACGGCACGATCGGGCCTTCTTTCGCCGCAAGTGCCCGATTAATCGAGACTGCAACTTGCGTTGATCCCGTGAAAACAACGCCCGCAACGAGCGGATTGCCGACCAATCGGGCACCGATTTCACCGTCTCCGAGCACGAGTTGCAAGGCCGCAACCGGCACCCCGGCCTCATGAAGCAATTCGATGACGACGGTCGATATCAGGGGTGTCTGTTCTGCTGGTTTTGCCACGACGCAATTTCCCGCCGCAAGTGCGGCGGCGATCTGCCCCGTAAATATCGCAAGCGGGAAATTCCATGGCGATATCGATACAAACACTCCGCGCGGGCGGAGCATTAACGTATTGCTCTCGCCTGTCGGTCCAGGCAGCGACCTGCCTTCGCCGAACATCTTTCGGCTTTCCGCTGCATAGTAGCGGCAAAAATCGACGGCCTCTCTTAGCTCTGAGACCGAATCCTCGAGTGTCTTGCCGCCTTCACGCTGAAGCAGACCGATCAGACGATGTTGCTGCGCAAGCAGAATGTCGGCCGCAGCATCGAGAATGGAGGCCCGGCTGTTTCCATCCGTCAGCCCCCAGGCTGCGAAACCGTCCTGCGCGGAACGCATCGCCATATCGGCGACATCAAACGACGCATCCTGCGCTTCTCCAACGATCTCGCCGTTGGCGGGATTCGCGATCTGGCGCGGCGGGCCGGCTTTCTGCTCTCCATTGACGACACTCATCGCACGAACAGGCCTGAAAGAACGAGCGACCCCGTCGGCCATGAGAGCAAGCGCTCTGCGGTCTCCAAATTCAATTCCGGGTGAGTTCCGCCGATCCTCGAACAGATTTTCAGGCAATGGAATCGATGGATTCCGGCCGGCAAATTGATCGGCAAGGATATCGGAAGGTTGCTTGAGTAACTCGGTTACGGAAATGCCCTGATTGCCGACAGCTGCCACAAAAGATGTGTTGGCGCCATTTTCCAGCAGCCGCCGCACCAGATATGCCAGAAGATCGTTGTGAGTGCCGACGGGCGCGTACGTTCTGACACCCAGTTCGGGGTGCCTTTGCATCAGATTGGCGTAGAGCGCTTCGCCCATGCCGTGGAGTTGCTGAAATTCATAGCCGGATGTACCGCCGGCGACCTCCATGACTGTGGCCACGGTCATTGCGTTGTGAGTTGCGAATTGCGGAAAGATCAGTGGCCTCAGATCCAGCAGCCGTTGCGCACAAGCGACGTAATTCAGATCGGTCACCGCTTTCCGGGTAAATACCGGATAGTCGGCAAGCCCTCTTTCCTGAGCGCGCTTGATTTCCGTATCCCAATAAGCGCCCTTCACCAGCCGAACCATCATCGAGCGGTCCAGGTCGCGCGCCATCTGTGCAACATAGTCGATCACCGCCAGTGCGCGTTTCTGATAAGCCTGGATCGCGAGACCAAAGCCATTCCATTCGGCGAGTGAATTGCTTCGGAACGCTTGCGCCATGATATCCAGCGATATTTCCAATCGATCTGCCTCCTCGGCGTCGATGGTAAAATTCAGCCCGTAAGTCTTGGCTCTTTGGGCAAGCTGCACGACACGCGGAACCAGTTCGCTCGCAAGGCGTCCCGCACTGATTGCTTCAAATTTGGGGTGGAGCGCCGATAGTTTGACGGAAATGCCAGGTCGAACACGGATGGATTGAATTCCTCCACGCCGCCCAATCGACTCGATGGCCTTCTCATACGCATTGAAATAACGGTCGGCATCAGCCTGGGTGCGCGCACCTTCCCCCAGCATATCAAAGGAAAAAAACTCGGAGGGATTTTGCCGGGACGCTGCCCGATCCAGCGCAGCCTCGATGGTTTCTCCCATGACGAAATGATTGCCCATCAACCGCACAGCTTGGCGCACCGCAACGCGGATGACGGGAGCTCCGAGCCGCTTTGTCAGATGCGCGAGAACACCGCTTGCGTCCTCATGCGGTCTTATGACGTTTGCTGCAGCGGCCAATGCCCAGGCCGATGTTCGGACCAGCGGCACATCCGATTTGCGTTCATCAAGAATGAACTGGCCGTGACTCAGCTTGTCCGCGATGAACCTGTCGGCGGTTTCCGCATCCGGCACACGCAGGAGCCCTTCGGCCAGCATCATCAGCGCCAGCCCTTCAGTCGTGGAGAGCGCATATTCGCGCAGCAGGTCCTCCAGAGTTCCGAGACCGCTCGCTGTTTGGCGTATTGCTGAGATCAAGCGGAGCGCTTCCGCTTCGATCCGCGATTTCTGCTCGCCCGTCAGTGCGACGATCGTGAGCAACGACCGGACGATGGTCGCATCGTCCCCGCCATAGGGTGCTTCAAACGGCGCAATATCGTGCGGCATTCTCGGGCCTTACATCGCTTTAATAGCAATATACCGTCCAGACGCATTTTGACGACCCTACAAACGGATGGCCGCCCCCCTGCCTCTGTAAACGGCTGGAGGGGATCACAGAACGGAACGCCTACTTAGCGGCGCTGTTGGTGGGAGGGGGCCGGCGAGACCTATGGACGCTCGGGATTCCCGATCAGTAAACATTCTAAGCGAGAAGAAATCGAGTATATTCAGTTGCTTATTATAACAATTGCGAAAGAAACTCTTTATTTGATCCGTTAGGAGCAAGTTTAACAATCGACGCTACGTTGATACCGTTGGTGTCAAAAACGGGTGGGCGATGTTCGGCAGTCTGCGAATTTCTTCGAAGCTATTAATCATGGTCTGTCTTTCGGCGGCTGGTATTGCCCTCATCGCGACGACCGGGCTCATCACGCTAAAACACAATCTGCTCGAAGATCGGAAGGCAAAGCTGCAGGATCTTGTTCTGCTCGCCCGGCAAACCGTCGATCTCGATCGCCAGGCAGCGCAACAGGCGGGCCTCTCGGAAGCAGCAACAATGGAGCGGAGCAAGGCCGTGCTGCGAGCGCTGCGGTTCGGCAAAGACGATTACTTCTTTGCGGACGACAAGAATGGAATCATCGTCGCTCATCCGAATCCGAAGGTCGAAAACCAGGATTTGATGAACGCCAAGGATCCCGATGGGGTCTTTTACGTGCGCGAGGAACTTGAAGCTGCCGCAAAGGGCGGTGGCTTCGTGGCCTATCGCTTTCCGCGTGCAGGCTCGGACAATCCGGTCCCGAAAATCGCTTACGCAACCGAATACAAGCCCTACGGCTGGATCGTTCTTGGCGGCATCTATATCGATGACATCGATGAGATCTTCTGGTCGCAGGTGATGCGGACCGGCGTGCTGATCGGCATGGCGCTGCTGCTTGTCGTCGGCATGGGCCTGATGCTGCGCAGAAGCGTCGTCAACCCCATCGCGGCCATGACTGATGCCATGCGAAAACTGGCCGAAGGTGACATCTCCACCGAGATTCCGGACCGTCACCGGCGCGACGAGGTCGGAGCTATGGCGCAATCGGTGCAGATTTTTAAAGACAACATGACCGAGACCGCACGCCTGCGCAACGAACAGGATGACATGAAGCTGCAGTCTGAAGTCGAAAAATCCAAGCTGCTTAACTGCATGGCCGACGATTTTGAAAAAGGCGTACGCAACTCGCTCGACATGCTGGCCAAATCAGCGACCGAGATGCGCGAGACCTCGCAAGGCATGTCCGCGACCGCCGAACAGGCCAGCCAGCGAACCATGATCGTGGCCGACGTTGCGCAACAGGCAACCGTCAACGTGCAAACCGTCGCCGTCGCCACTGAAGAACTAACATCCTCCGTCGGCGAGATCGGCCGTCAGGTCACCCAATCCACCGAAATCGCCGGCCGCGCAGTCGCGGAAGCCAATCGCACCAATACAACCATACAGGGGCTGTCCTCGGCAGCGCAAAAGATCGGTGACGTGGTGAAGCTGATCAGCGACATCGCCAGCCAGACCAACCTTCTCGCACTGAACGCAACGATCGAGGCGGCCCGCGCCGGCGATGCCGGCAAGGGCTTCGCCGTCGTGGCCAACGAAGTCAAATCGCTGGCGAGCCAAACCGCCAAGGCGACCGACGACATTTCCGCCCAGGTCGCCGCCATGCAAGGTGCCACCAGCCAAGCTGTCCAGGCCATCGAAGGGATTAGCGGCACGATCGCGGCGATCAACGAGATCGCGACCACGATCGCATCGGCAGTAGAGCAGCAGGGCGCCGCGACGCAGGAGATCGCCCGCAATATTCAGCAGGCCGCGATCGGCACAGGTCAGGTCTCGGAAAACATTGCGGGCGTCAACAAGGCTACCAGCGAAACCGGCTCCGCCGCCGGCCATGTGTTGACGTCGGCCGAATTGCTGAACAAGCAATCCTCAACCTTGCGCGCCGACATCGACAGCTTCCTCGCCAACATCCGCGCCGCCTGAGACCGGCAATTCTCACCAGTGCCGCAGTCTGCCTCGCGCAGATTGCGGAAATCAGGACGTGGATCTCACGCGGCATCACCACACGTCGCAGAGTATTACGTCGCAGACAGGGCTTGAATGCTTTTTGCCATCGAAAGTAACTTCGAATCGTGCAATTGTCGCGCAAGCAACATTATGCCGACGGGAAGCCCGCTTACAGGCGCGGGTAACGAAATTCCGGTCAGATCGAACAGATTTCCAAATGACGGGTTGCGAAGGACCTGAAGGTTCACTCGCGTGAACACGTCATCGTCGTCCAGCAACGGCTTCGTAAGCGGAGCGACGATCGGAACAGTCGGCATCATCAAGGCATCCAGCGGCGCTAGCCTTCGGTCCATTCCAGCGATCAGATCGTTTCTTGCCCGCATCGTTCGAACAAAAATCGGAGCGGGAATTGAACTGCCCGCCTGAATGCGGCGGAGCACCCGCTGATCATAGGCGGCCGCATAGTGCTCGAGCCAGGGCTGATGAATTGCAGCGGCCTCGATCGAAGCGATCGGCGCTACCGAGATCGCCTGCCGCATTGCATCCACGAGGTCATCGACGTGCACGTCGACAAACCGCACGCCGTGTTGCGCCAGCTTTTTCAATTGCCCGTCAAAAGCAGCTCCGACCGCCGGATCGACATCGTCGAGCATGATCCCGCGCGGAACACCGATGCGAAGATTGTTCAGCGGGAAAGGCACAACCTCCGAAGGCTCCTCGCCCGCCATGACCGCGTCAGCGTCGGCGCATTGCTGAACCGTTCGAGCCAGAGGCCCAATTGAGTCCAACGTATATGACAAGGGAAATGCACCTTTGGTCGGAACGCGCCGCGCCGTCGGCTTGAATCCGACAATACCATTGAAAGCCGCAGGTATTCGCACCGATCCGCCGGTGTCCGTGCCGATTGAGATTTCGCTGGTGCCCTCCGCCACCGATACGCCAGCACCGGACGACGACCCCCCAGGAATGCGCGCCGGATCGATAGCGTTGCCCGGCGTTCCGTAATGCGGATTGAGTCCCAACCCGGAAAACGCAAACTCCGACATATTGGTTTTTCCGATGATGAGAGCACCGGCGCGCCGCAGTCTCGCAACCACAGTTGCATCGTGAGCCGCAGCCACGGCCTTACTGAGGAACGTGGAGCCCGCTCTTGTGGGCTCACCCGCCACATCGAACAGATCCTTGATCGAGACAATCGTGCCGTCGAGCGGGCTCAATCGCATGCCGTGGCGGTGACGCGCATCGGCAGCGTCCGCATCCTCGCGGGCTTGGTCGGTATAGAGCCTCGTGAACACGCATGCTTGCGGCCGCGCCTCAATTTGGGCGATTGACCGCTCAACTTTGTCCCGGATCGCGGACATCAAGATCCCTCAGCTCAAGCCACCACTATCAGCATGGGGTGAATATCAGATGCACGACGCATCGCCAACAAAGCATGGGATGAACCTCTCAAATCGATCTCCCGAATGTATGCCGCCGATCACTCGAACGCGCCGCTGAACATAACCGACGATGGGCGCGCGACGTCAAGGCGCGGGAACATCTTGCGTTTGCAACGCTCGACCATTGCGATGAAATCGAAAACGTCATTGTTTCCCTCCTTCAGGCACCGGAAGAAGTTTTATAGTCGATCAAATCGCCGTCACCCGATACACGACAATTTCGCTACCGGGCGGCGAGCTCGCCCGCCGGTGCGGCAGATTTGGCGCGACAGACGATTGCCAGGAACTGATGCCCTCAGGGCAACTTTTTGCTCTTTAAGCATCTGTGCGCAGAACATGCGTGCTCTCAAGACCGAAAAATTTGAACGATGGTTCCTTTGCCTTTTCCGTCGCAATTGATGACATATCAAGGAGATAAAGCGGTTTCCAAGGAGCGACTGTGCAGCAGATCGAGTTCGATGGCTTCGGCGAGCGCCTCCCGGAATCGCACCTTCCGCCTATCCCCCAAGACCGCGCCTCGCGTTGGGTGACGCGTGCGGGCGTGGGGCTGTTTTGGTCGCTCGTCGTGGTGATCGTCACTGCGCGCGCACTGTATTTTGTACCAGCCTTCGCCGGCAATTTCGAAAAGCTGGCGGCGATCCCTCACCTCATCCGGACTATTTTCGGTACCTGAGTTTTGGTGATCCTGCTTTAACGTCCCGTGCAGAGGGGCCGGTCAGGTAAACAGCCGGGCAATTCCGAAACCGACGAACAACAGCAACAGCATCGACAATGTGACTGCCGCCGTCACGCGTGCGCCAACGCGTCCGATGACGCGAACGTCGACCCCCAGTCCCAACGCTGCCATCGAAGCTACCGTCAATTGCGACGCACCCTTCAACATGGGTGCGGCCCAGTCTCCGGGGATGATCTGCAAAGAGCGCAAAACGGCCAGAACCAAAAATCCGATGATAAACCATGGCATCACGTCGAGAAGATTCATCCGTGGTGGCGCAGCCAATCCGTCGGCAGTTTCGCGAAGATTTCGACCAAACAATGAGAAGCCCACGACGATCGGTCCGAGCGTCAGAACCCGCACCAGTTTGACCAATGTGCCAATTTGGGTACTTACAAAGCCGGCGGGGACGGTGGCCGCGAGGACCTGAGGAACCGCGTACACCGTCAATCCCGCAAGTATGCCATATTGAGTTGCCGTGAGGCTCAGCAACGGAATCAGTAACGGCAGGCCAAGCACAATGACGACGCCGAGGATGGCGGTAAACGAAATCGACGATGCGATCTCTTCGCTATTCGCACCAATGACAGGCGCGACGGCGGCAATTGCCGAGTTTCCACAAACCGAGTTACCGCACGCGATCAGGATCGAGAGCCGAACAGGCAGCCCGAGCAGTCTGGCGATGGCGTAGCTTGCTGCCAACATCATCGCCACCGTTGCGAAAATCGCCCCCAGCAGTGCGAAGCCCGATGCCGCGATCGCGGAGAGACTGATCGACGCTCCGAGCAATGTCACCGCCACTTCAAGAACCTGCTTTGCACAGAAAGCAATGCCACCCTTCCAGCGCGCACTCGGCTCCCACGCTGTCCGGATCGCCATTCCTAGCACGATCGCGATAACGATCGCTTCAAGATAGGGATGGCCGAAGGCACTCTCTTCGAAATGCTGAATGCCAAGCGCGGTCGCGGCAACCAAAACGCTCAGCACGAGACCCGGTAATAGATCCATTACCCGCATGAACAGGTTCGAACGAATTCGCTCCGTAATCTCATCATCAGCCACCGTCGCATGCTCACGCGTGAGCCTCGACAATGCTACAGGACGGATGAATTGGCAATCGCATGAGTCCATCGGACCTCGTGCACGGCCAGATTTTTTAAATGCATCTGTTGGACGTAAACGAGGGCATCGCGCCGCGCGCGGCGCCATCGACGTGCCTCCGGCAGCTGAGCGGTGACCTTCGGTCTCGTGTCATGACTCGCATCGGCGCCGAACGCGCGGTTCGGGGCCGACGTCGCGCCCGTCTCTGGATTGGCTCGCCGCGTTGGTACCTTTTGGTACCAGTCAAGAATTTTCGTGATGACCTAGGAGACCGAGCATCTTCACGATGACGGCGCGCAGACTGAATCCTATGGCCGGCCTATTTTCAGCCTTGGCAAACCCGCCTGCATGGCAATCGGTGCTGGATACCCGGGAAATCGCCCAGGCTTTTCTGTTTCGAAGGGATACTCTATGCTGTCGATTCATCGGTGGCAGATCGAAAGACTCCCCAAAGGGAAAGACGATGACGGACAGGTTGCAAGAGACCGAAAACATTCCCGCGCGCGAACGTATCCTGGACGCGGCATTTTCGACTTTCGTGGAAGGTGGCTACGCAAGGAGCAGCACGCTCGAAATCGCAACGCGCGCGCGCGTTTCAAAACGCACGCTTTACGAACTGGTGGGTAACAAGCAGGAAATGCTGGTTGCATGCATCAGCAAGCGTGCCAAACGGCTCCAGATCCCCGCCGATCTGCCGAAGGCGCGTGACCGCGAAAGCCTCGAGCAGGCACTCGCCACCTTCGGCGCGCAGCTGTTACGGGAGGTCAGCGATCCGGCCGTCATCGGCGTGTTTCAACTTGCAATCGCCGAGGTTGGTCGTGCACCGGAAATCGCGCAAGCCCTCAACTCCATTGCTCACGAAACCAGCCGAACTGCGCTGAGACAGATCATCACCCAGGCCAAATCGTTCAAACTTCTCAGCGGCCAAACGGACGAGATGATCGAACGCTTCTCTGGATTGTTATGGAGCAATCTGATGGTCGCCCTCCTGCTCCGCGTGGCCGAGCGACCAACAACCAGAGAGATAACGAGGCGTTCGCGCGCCGCCGCCACCGCTTTCCTGCAGCTCTATCCGCAGCCGATAGACTAGGCTGGTATCAGCACCGTACCGCTCGAACCAAGCGGTTTGGTGCGAGCGGATATTCGACGCGCATTTGGCCTGAAATCTGCTTCGGCTTCCTGGGGGCTGAGGCCGGGCGCCTTCCCTTCGGGAGCCTTGCCGCAAAGCGGGACGGCAGCACCATTCGCGCGCTCCCTATTAGACTTTACACACCGAAGCATATGGATTTATAGGTGCCTGCGTCTGGTACTACAAGGTACTACCGGGACATGCTGATCCAGAGTTCCCCGGTATCGAGCTGACACGGGCAGACTGGCGGCTGGCAAAACGGTTGGAGATAGGCATGGGCACGGAAGTGGCACTGAATGGCGAGAAGAGGGTTTTCGAAAGCCCGGCTTCGACCGCGCTCCTTTGGGCTCTCAGGGATGAGCTAAATCTCGTCGGAACGAAGTTCGGCTGCGGCGCGGGACTTTGCGGCGCCTGCACTGTCATCGTCGATGGCGAGCAACGGCGATCGTGCCAGACCTCGCTTTCCGATGTGAAAGGCAAGTCGGTCCGAACCATCGAGGGACTTTCCGGCGACATAGGGAAAATTGTGACGGATGCCTGGATCAAAGCGGCAGTGCCACAGTGCGGCTATTGTCAGCCTGGCTTCGTGATGGCGGCCACGAGCGTCATCGAAGCCAATCCCAAGCAATCCTTGGACGACGTTCTGTCGCAACTCACGAATATCTGCCGCTGTGGAACCTACGACGCCATTCGCGAGGCGATTGCCGATGTGTTGGCAACGCTGAACAAGAGGTCTTAACATGGCAGGACGTGCTGCAAAAATTGCTCGCCGGACTTTTCTGATCGGCACCGGGATTCTGGGTGGCAGTCTTCTCATCGGCGCTGGCGTCGGGGCGGCTTTGGTCAACAGGCGGCTGAACGCGCTCGAAGACTACAAGCTGCCCACCCAGCCCGGCGAGGTGAGTTTCGGCGCGTGGCTTATCATCGACCGCGATGGAAATATATCCGTGGCCGTGCCGCATCAGGAGATGGGCCAGGGAATCCATTCATTGGCCGTGCTTCTGGCCGCTGAAGGATTGCGCCTTCCAGCCGATCGCGTGAAAGCGATACCGGCGCCCGAGGCTTGGCGGTTCGTCAATCCCGTTATCATGAAGGCTCAGCTGCCTCTCGATCCGCACTCGGACGGTTCGATCCAGGCTGCGGCTCTTTGGACAGTCAACAAACTCTTCCGTATCAGTGGTTATCAGGCCACCGGCGCGTCGACCTCGACACGCAATATTGCAGAACAGATCAGGATTTGCGCCGCTGTGACGCTGGACATGCTCACACGCGCCGCCGCGACCAGATTTGGCGCGGCACCGGAGCTAGCTCAAAATATCGAATGGTTCGATTTCCGCACCCGACGGAAGAGGCGCCACTTATGCCGAGCTGGCCGAAAGTGCGAGTCAGCAAACGCCTCGTGAGATAACACCTCAGCCATTAGGGACCGGTGCATACGCGGGCAAGGGTATTGCGCGCGCGGACGTCCCGCCGAAGACACTGGGGCTCGCTCGCTACGGCATCGATACCCGCGAGCAGGGTCAATTGTTCGCCGCAATTCGTCATTCGCCGAGACTTGGCGGCAAATTATTGCGGGCAACGCTGCCCGCAGGGCTGCCCGGGATCCGAGGTATCGTCGAGGGCGAGGACTACTTCGCCGTTGTCGCGGAGAACTTCTCAACTGCACTTGCTGGTCTGGAGAAGGCCGAGGTGCAATGGCGGCAGGATGCCGGGCTTACGATTTCCACGAATGATGTTTTCAGGTCGTATCGCGCGGCGCTGGATAAGGACGACAAGTATTCGTCACGCTGGGTTGTTGATTCAGCAGGGACGACAACCAGACCGTCCAACAGCAGCGCGACAGGCAGCAGCTCCGAGAAGAAAGTCGTCAATGCGACATACGAGGCGCCCTACCTGGCGCATACGACGATGGAGCCGATGAATGCGACGGCTCTGGTCACCGATGACAAGTTGCAAGGTGTGGGCCGGTCACCAATCTCCAACAGTCACGAAACTTCTGGCCGCGCGCGCCGCAGGTCTGAAATTCGGTGCAGTTGAAGTGTTTACGCCCTATCTCGGCGGTGGGTTCGGCCGACGCTTCGATCTGGATTACGTTGCCAAGGCAGTCGAGATCGCAAAACACTTCAAGAATATGCCGGTCCAGACGATCTGGACCCGTGAAGAGGATATTCGCAACGATTTCTATCGTCCGTCGGCGATGGCAGATCTCGAGGCCGGGCTCGACGAGAAGGGATCCTTGGTCAGCCTCGTTTACAGGGTCGCAACGCCGTCTCTATCGGACCAGTTGGTCAAACGGATTTTCCCCGTCGCAAAGGGAGGTCTTCTGGCCGACAAAAATGCGGTGGATGGAGCGTTATTCCCCCTCTACGATATTCCTAACCGAAGCATAGAGACCTTCACGGTCGATCCCGGTGTTCCGGTGGGGACGTGGCGCTCGGTCGGTCATAGCCTCAACTGTTTTTTCATGGAAAGCTTCGTTGACGAATTGGCGGCGGCGGCCGGTGTCCAGCCCCTCGCATACAGAGCGCGGCTTCTCGAACGAAAAACAGGCGCCATCTCGGATCGCGCTCGCGCTCTTATTCAACGCCTCGTCAAATTCGATGCTGAAAACCCTAAACCAACCCCGGCCAAACCTGGGGTCAAGGTGGGACGCGGCTTCTCGCTCTCCGAATGCTTCAATTCCGTTGTCGCACAAGCTGCGGATGTTGAGATCGATGGAAACGACATTCGCGTGCGGAACGTGTTCGTGGTTGCGGATTGTGGTTTCGCGATCGATCCGCCAAATGTCACTGCGCAGTTGCGCAGTGCAGTGAACTATGGTCTTTCCGCCGCTCTTTTTGGACGGATCGATGTGGAAGACGGCCAGGTAGTCCAGAAGAATTTCGACAGCTACCCTGCGCTCACCCTCGCGAATGCGCCGAAGATCTCAGTCGAAATCGTAACGTCAAACGCCGAACTTGGGGGCGTCGGCGAACTTGGCACGCCTGGCATCGCCCCCGCCGTCGGCAATGCCATTTTTGCGGCAACCGGTAAGCGATTGCGATCGCTCCCCTTCGCTATTTAGAACATCGCACGTCAGCCAAAACAAGCGGGCCAAGCAGCCGCGCCTGGGCAGATCAGACGCTTGGTCCAGACCTGAAGTTGCTGCACGTTTAAAAAAATAGCGGTCGTGGATCGGAAAGATCCGCGACCGCTCATCGTCTGGGCCAGCCTTGTGGGGTGCAGCCACAGCCGTTACCGAAATTGGCCAACCATAACGCGATACCAAGGAATGATTGAACAACTCGCCTTACGCGTCGCGATAGGATCGAGTTACGATCGCGACGGAACAATCGTCGCCCATTATGTAAATGAAGCCGGCGCGAGCCGGCTTCATTGATTTCAAGGCTTGCCCGGTTGACCCCAGCCTCGGAGCCAAAGCGCGCCTCCGACGATGATGCTGGAAATAATGGAGCCTGCGGCAACGGCGATAAAGAGATCTCGCAGTCCTCCGCCGAAATTGGCCACAACGATCCAGCCGATACCCGCCGCGACGAGTAGCCGGACAGCTCCTCCCAGAACTGGCCACATCACCCGGCCTGCGCCTTGACCGGCAAAATACAGCAAAAATCCAAAGCCGATGATTCCGTAGAAAGGCGCAACCGTCCGGAAATAGATCGAGCCAGCCGCAAGAACCTCAGGTTTGGAACTGAACAGCATCAACCAGCCGTGTGGGAATACTGCCACCGCAAGGCCGAGAAGCTCAGTGACAGCAGCCGCGAAGAATGCGGCAGTCCAGGCAATGCGCTCTGCCCTTTTGACCTGCCCCGCTCCGATGTTCACTCCGACCATGGTCAGCGCTGCGCTGCCAAGGGCGAACAGGAGCGGAATCTGGATGTAATCCAACCGCGAAGCGATTCCGTATCCTGCGATTGCATCCGTGCCGAACAGCCCGACCGCACCGGTAACGAGAATGACAGTCAGGTTGGATTGGATCGTGCCGATAGCCGACAATCCGCCGACGCGAAGGATATCGCTAAGCAATCGCCACTCGATGAGGCTTAAATCGAATGACAAGCGCAACGAGGCCCGCGCGGATCGCATATAGCCGATCAACATGATCGTGCCTGCGAGGTAATAGACGACGACCGCGACACCTGCTCCGGAGACGCCGAGCTGGGGAAACGGCCCCAGGCCGAAAATCAATGCAGGCGAAAGCGGAAGCAGCACGAACACGCCCAGCAGAATCACGGCCGCCGGCGCGAGCGTGTTGCCTGCACCGCGAAGCGCTGCCGCCATGATGCTGACGATCCAGACGAAGATCCCGCCGGAAAAGACAACGTGGCTATATTGGAGAGCCGCGCCGAGAGCGCCAGCCCGGCCGCCGAGCACCCGGTAGACAGCTTCCGCGAACAGCCAATCTGCCGCTGCAAAGAGAACTCCGAACACCACAGCCACGACCAGTGCGTTGAGTGCGAGTGCCTCGGCCTCTGCCACTTTGCCTGCACCCATCGCACGCGCGATCGCGGAGGCGACACCGCCGCCGATGCCGCCGTTCGACATCATCTGCATCAGCATGAATATGGGAAACACCAGACTGATGCCGGCGATGGCATCCGTCCCGAGAGAGCTGACGAAATAGGTTTCCGCCACGCCGACGAGCGTTTGAACGACGAGAACCACAACCGTTGGCAGGGCAAGCTTCAGAAGCATCGGCAACACCGGGCCAGCGAGCATTGCCCGCTGCCTGGCCTTGGCGGCTTCATTTTTGTTTTGACCGCTCACAGGGGTGGCGGTCTCCGCGCGGCTGGAACCGGCGGTAACGACCGGCCCCCGTCGTGACGAATCTTCGGGTGCGATTGTTGTCATGACTTGCTCGGCAAACCGCGAATGAATTCGATCAGCGCATCGCTGACCTCTTTCGGCCGCTCCTGCTGGGTCCAATGACCGCAACCGGGAAGCATCTTGATGCCGCGCAACCCGGGAACCAGGTTCTTCTGGTTCGCGAGCAACTGGTCAGTTCCGGGCGCAGACAATAAGAAATCGCGATCGCCGACGATGTAGAGCGCCGGGACAGTCACCTTGAGGCCAGCGAGCGAACCCGTGATTTCCCAGTTTCGATCGATGTTACGGTAATAGTTAAGCGCTCCGCGGAAGCCGGTTCGCTTGAACTCCTCACCGTAATAATCGATGTCACTTTCGCTGATCCACGACGGAAGCGTGGCGGGCGCGCCGGACTCCTCGCAAAAATCCACCGCCCTTCGGCACCATGCCGAGGCTCGGCGCGGGGCCGCCTGCAGCGACTGCGGCCCGTGTCGCAGCTACGCCATCGCCGGAAGCGCCGAACAACATGTTGCGAATGGTCGATCGTGGATCGCGCCCCAACTCAGCTTCCGCAGGGCCCGGTTCCTGAAAATAAAGGAGATAGGATTGTGCGTTCTCCGTGCGCGGCATCAGGGTGGTGGGGAGCGCCGTGGCGCGCGGCCGGAACGGTACGCTAAGCGTAGCAACCGCTCTGAAGCGGTCAGGCCGCATGAGAGCCGCCTGCCAGGCAACGCTGGCGCCCCAATCATGGCCGACGATGACAGCGGTAGGCTCGTTCAAGGCATCGAGAATGCCGACCATATCACCGACGAGATGCAGGATGGTGTATTGATCGATCGCGTTCGGCGCGTCACTCTTGCCGTAGCCGCGCATATCGGGCGCGACGACACGGAAGCCGGCCGCGGAAAGATCTTCGATCTGATGCCGCCAGGAGTACCAGGATTCAGGGAAACCGTGGGCCAGAAGCACTAGCGGCCCTTCCCCCTGTTCAACGATGTTGAGGTGGATACCGTTGCTTTCAATCATTCTTTGCTTTGGTGCGCCCATTTTTCCATCTCGCTTTGAAGTTTCCGCGAATACATTTGACGAGAGCGCGGTAGGTGCAACTCGCAATGCGAGTGGCACCAGTGCCGCAGTCAGTAGCTGACGTCTGTCCATAATTTTTCCTTCCGGCTAAGCTGTCGCGCGCGCAGCAACTGGTGGCGCCAGTTCTGATTGCTGCTCGCGAACGAATTCCTCGAACGTCTTCGGTTTTGCGCCGCCAATTTTTTCGATGCTGTCCGACACGGCAAATTTTGCCGCCTCTGCTGAGAGGCCGGCCCCCCGCAACGACTTCCATAGCGAGGACAAATGCTCGACCGCATGGGCATTCCAGCCTCGCGAGAGAACCTCGCTTCGCCATTGCTCATCGGTGATCTCCTCGTAGTGCACGTCCCTGTTGAAGACGCGCGCGAATGCGCCGACAATCTCCGTGATGGAATTGACGCTCCCGATGATTGGGATACGCGGTCCCTGACGCCCGCTCGGGGCCGGTGAGCAATCCCACCGCGACACGCGACACGTCTTCGGCCGAGATCAACGGCAAAATCGTGCTTTCATTGCCGAGCGGCAACCGGATGGCGCCCTGCGCGGGCATGCTCGCACCAACGAGACGCGCAACGTTCTCGTAAAACACCGTTGCCCGGATATGCTGCGGACCGACGCCTGCCCATTCGAATACCTGTTCGGACATATAGTTCTGCCGCATGCGGGGCGTCGGCGCGTCAGTCGACGATCGGTACATGACAAGATTGACGAGACGCGACACGCCATGCTTGCGCGCCGCAAAGGCCATGTTGGCTGTTGCGTCTCCCAGTCCGTCCTGAACCGGATAGGCAAAGTAGATGGATGAGACGCCCTCTGCGGCCTTTTCAACTGAGCGGACATCGAGGAAATCGCCGACGAAGATTTCAGCGCCGAGCGATTTCAGACGATCGGAGCGTTCGTCGATTTGTTTTACAAAGGCGCGGACCGGAACTCCGCGCTCGATCAGCATTTCAGAGACATGCCGGCCGGTCTTGCCCTGGGTGCCGCCTGCCGCCGAAGTTACGAGGACTGCCTTACTCATCAAAATGATCCTTTACGGTCACGGTTTGTTTTGGTACGGTCAGGTACCTTAAGGCTCGATATATGGTACCTAAAAGTACCCAGTCAAGCAGAAAATGACGACGATGGCTCTGGAATTGAAATCGCGCGAAATCGAAGCTGATGGGAACCCGGCCCGGAAACGAATTCTCGGCGCAGCTTTTTCGGCGTTCATGGAGGGTGGTTACGCACACACCAGCACGCTGGAGATAGCGACACGTGCTCGCGTCTCGAAACGCGAGCTTTATTCCTTGTTCGGCAGCAAGGAAGCGGTGCTGGTGGCTTGCATCACTGAACGCGCCCAGCGGATGAAAGCGCCGGTCGATCTGCCCGAACTGCGTAACAGGCAGATCCTGGCCGAAGTGCTGACCTCTTTCGGCACCAAGTTTCTGACCGAGACGACCGATCCGGCCGTCGTCGCCGTGTTCCGGCTTGCGATATCCGAAACGGTGCATGCACCAAAGGTTGCGCAAGCCCTGGAAACGATTGCCCGCAAGCCTACCCGCGATTCTTTGCGAGCGATCATGGCAAACGCAATCGCAGCCGGCCTTGTAGGTGGCGACCCCGACGCGATGACCGAAAAGTTTTTGGGGCTGCTTTCGGGCGACCAGATGACGGGTCTGTTGCTCCGGGTGACCGATCGCCCGAATGCCCGCGAGATCGCGCGGCGCGCCCGCGAGGCCACGACGGCGATCCTGCAGCTTTATCCGAAACCTGATTAGAACCGCTTGGCTTCTAGATCGCTTGGCTTCGTCAACCGCAACTCATTTCAAACGCGGCGCACCAAGTGGAACGCCTGAACGGCCTGCATGCGGCAGACGATGGCGATATTGGTTATCGGACGACAGCGGAGGATCTGTGCGAAATCGAGCTCCGTCAAATTCGATTTCGCACACGCCGCATGTCAAAGCTTCAGTCGATAACCGCCTGATAAACGAGGTTTTCGAACATCGACCGATAGTGGTTGGTCTGGAGAATTGGTAGCTGGATCATCATAATCCCGATCAATTTCTCCTGCGGATCGGCGAAGAAAACCGCGCCGGAGATCGCGATCCAGAAAAATTTTCCGCGCTCGCCGAACCGGGCATTGCGGCCTACGTCATTGCGAACGGCAAAACCGAGACCGAAGCCTTGACCCTGGCCGCGCGTGGGGCCGGACGCGCCAAGGAAATATGCCGACGGGGCATACTGGACATCCGGCGGGAGATGATCGGCGGTCATATATCTGACCGTCCGCTTTTCGAGCAGCCGCACGCCATCCAGTTGCCCGCCATCAAGCAGCATTTGGCTAAAGCGCAGATAGTCCGATGCTGTCGACACCAGCCCAGTACCGCCGGACATCAACTTTGGGTCGATCGTTACGTCAGGAAACCCTTTCGGACGTTGATCCGTGCCCTGTTCATTCTGCGGCAAGGCGACACGCGACGCTTGAGCCTGCGGAACGACAAAACCCGTATCTCGCAAATGCAAAGGTTTGGCAATTCGCTCCGCAATGAATTGGTCGAACGGCTGGCCGGAGACGACCTCCACCAGACGCGCGAGGATGTCGGTGGAGACCCCATAGTCCCACGTTGTTCCTGGTTGATAGGACAGCGGCAGCTTCGAGACTTTGGTCACCATCTCGGCAAGCGTCGAGTTGCGATCCAGCACGTTCGCCGCGCCGTGAGCTTGGTTGACGAGAGAGTTGCCGAATACGGAGTAGGGAAAACCGGACGTATGACGCAGCAAGTCCTGCACGGTGATCGGGCGTCGCGGCGGCTCGAGCGTAAGCTCCGGCTTTCCAGTCGCAGCATTCGGTTTTTCGACACCGACCTGCACGTTTTTCAATTCCGGCAGATAGACCTGGATCGGATCGTCGATCTGGATCTTGCCCTCTTCGGCCAGCATCATGACTGCAACGCTCGTGAGCGGCTTGGTCAGCGAAGCTATCCAGAATATCGAATCGGGCTTCATCGGAATTTGTTTTTCGCGATTCTGATAGCCCAGCGCCTTCATATATCCGACCTTGCCGTTCCGGGCGACCAACAGGACCGCACCGGGAATGGCGCCCTTGTCGATCTCCCCTTGAAACACATCCGTCAATCGCTGCAGCTTCGATGACGACAACCCGATTGCTTCGGGTTTCGCTGTCGGCAAACCTTGAGCATGTGCTGGCGACGCGACGATCGAGGTCGCAACAGCGGCGGTCGTAAATAGTCTACGGATCATGAGTGAGGACTCCTCTAGGTCTAATGCGCGTCCGATAGATGGCGCTTCCGCAGCCACTGGCGCCACCGCCAGCACTACCCAGCTAATCACCGATCCCTTACCACCGCCGTCTGTCCCTTGGTACGACCAGGTACCTTCAAATCGATATACGGTACCCAAAAGTACCAAGTCAAGCACAAAAATACCCTTGAGATTTGCGCCCAGCGACAAATCAATTGGCCTTCACTTGCTTTCCCCTAAATACAGCCAGTCCGCCGACTTCTCCGGAAGGTCGCGGTTTGTACGGTAGGTGCGAAGGCGTCGCTCAAGCTCAAACACGGATTTCAGCCTGGCCTCGCGGTGAACCTCCCGTTCGAACGAGCCGCTTTCGGTGCCATAGAACAGGGTGACGACAAGCAGCGTTGCGCAGTATCCCACCACGAACCTGTAGCTGGCATCAGCTCCGAACGCGTACACACTCACGCCACCGATCAATGCCAGAACGGCGGGGAGAAGATTTCCGATCGCCGGACTTCTGCTAAGGCCCGTGAGATAGCCGCTCGCGTAGCCGATCAGCGCTATTGGAATCCCGACACCGAAATAAAGAATAAAGGCGCGCGAAAAGGTCTGTTTGAACGGCGGTTTTGATCCGGCTGGAGCGGACCAGTAAGCGTGCATCGCGGCGATCAACGCGATGATAACCGCTCCCGCCAGAGCGAAACATGCAGGTTGAACAAGCTGAAGAAGCGTAAAAGATGCGGGGCTGAATTCCTCCATCTAGGTTTGCTTTCCCTTCAGATATAATTTCCACCTTTCTTCAGGCGGATAAAACTCTGGATCGTGAGGAACGGAAGCCGTCGGAGGAGCGACGTCGACACAGAATAATGCATCGGCGCAAGTCGAGAACCACAGTTTTTCATCGCCGGCGAGGATGCCGCCCGTCCCTCGTGCACAAATTGCACGGCAGAGACATCGCGACGGCTCTCCGGCCCATTTCTGCGGAGACAATTTGGCCATGCACGTTGGATCGTAGCGCGAAGCTTCCGTGCGCAGCTTTTCGAACTTGGTTGCCAGATCGTTTGCGCTTGGTGTTGCGGCAGCCGAACCTTGTTGGCTCAACGCCGGACTGCACATCAGTAAAAAGAGTAGCGAAGCGATGAGACGAAGCATGGCTTGGCTCCCAAGGCTGAAATCGGCCACCGCAAAAGTCAAACGCTGATGGGGACTAGACTAGCCTCAACCTTGGCGGGTCCACAATATGATTTGCTCCGGAGAGGAAGCAATCGAACGGGCGCCGCCAGCTGCAACGTCGCGAGTGTCACGCGCTTGCATGGGCGCAAAACTTTCTCATGCAAAGATAGCTATGACAGCGAACGATTTAAGGGAAAACCCGAAGAAGTTATGCATTGGTGGGCCCGGCAGGACTTGAACCTGCAACCAGACCGTTATGAGCGGCCGGCTCTAACCATTGAGCTACAGGCCCGCCGGGGACCATAACGATGGCGCCAACGGTGCGGACACCCCATACAATGAAGCACCTCGGGCCGCAATCGATCCGGCGGCAAATTCGGGGTAAGACGACCTAGCGATACCGAATAAAAATCACATCAGAGGCTATGCGGCGGGCGTCGCACAGCCGAGGAACGGCTAAAATGCCCGCGAAATCATCGCGCCCCAAATACATTATACGAAGCAAGGTCTGGCTGCATCCAGGCGCAGCGGGTTGGCATTTCGTGACACTCCCCAAGGAAACATCAGAAGAAATTGCAATATTGGCTACGCCGCTGAAAAGTGCTTGGGGATCCATTCGCGTGGCGGCGACAATCGGCGAGACAAGCTGGCAAACATCGATTTTTCCCGACAACAAGCGCAGAGCTTATGTGCTCCCCGTAAAAGCCGCGATCAGAAAAAAACAAAAGATAGAGACCGGAAAGACGGTCACTGTGACGCTCGAATTGTTGGACGAATATTGCGCAAAAAAGACCAGGATCAGGCGAAAGCCAGCCTGCGGCGGGCGCGCAGCAACAGGCTGACGCAGATCGTGATGTTCACTGCATTCCACGCCAGGCCGTTCAAGAACGCAGCGGCATATGAACCCGTTGCATCAAAAATGACCCCGGACACCCAGCCGCCGAGCGACATTCCAAAAACCGATGCAAAGATCACCAGACCCACCCGGGTGGCGGCCTCGCTGGCAGGCATCGCTTCACGAACGATGATCGCGTAGCTCGGCACGATGCCGCCCTGAAACAAGCCGAACATCGCCGAGATGATATAAAGAGACGTCAAGCTGTCGAAGAACAGATAGAACATCAGCGCGGACCCTTGCGCGATCGACCCTAGCAACAGCGTTCGCAATCCTCCGATTCTGTCGGCGAGATAACCCGAGCCGATACGGCTGATGATCCCGAAGGTCAGCATCAGAGACAGCATCTGCGCGCCGCGTGCGACGCCATAACCGAGATCGCCGCAATAGGCCACGATGTGGACTTGCGGCATCGCCATCGCAACACAGCAGGAGATCGATGCAACGCAGAGAAACACCGTCAGCGTGTTGATCCCCAACCGGAGATCGACCCGAGGCGGAGGCGCATTCGCGTGGCTTCGGATCGTTTCCCCGCCGATTTGCGCTCGCAAGACGATCAACATGATCGACATCGCCACTGTGCAAAACAACGCGATGCCAATATGCGTCGCTCGCCAGCCCGCATAGGCGATGCCGCGCTCAACGACGGGAGGCCAGATTGCGCCAGCCACGTAATTGCCGCTTGCAGCGATGGTCACCGCAAGACCCCGGTGCCTTTCAAACCAGTGCGAGGCTTCCGCCATCAGCGGTCCGAACGTCGCTGCGGCGCCCAGGCCGATCGCCATGTGGATGGCGTTGAATTGCCAAAGCGATGTTGAGAACGCGGCGCCGAGATAACCGACAGCAAGCGCGACGGTCCCCAGCGCGATGGCTGGAACAATCCCCAGACGGTCCGTGATGCGCCCCATCAATACGCCGCCCGTTCCGAAGCCGAGCATGGCGCACGTAAATGCGAGCGATGCATCGCCGCGCGTTGCGCCGAAGTCGGCTTGCACCACCGGCAAAACCACCACCACCGACCACATGCCGACACTGCCGAGTGACCCAATAATCAAGGCTATGCCGAGCCTGATCCATGCCCGCCGCGAGTCGGGAATGAAACGGGCTGAATCTGACGAAGAAAATCGATGATCTGCTGCACATGGGCAACTTCATCGGCTAGTGGCACGGGGTCAAGCCATCCAGCGAATAGGTCTTATGCGTTGAGGCCACAGAAGACGGGTCCAACGGACGCCCGTGCCGGCACTTGCCCCGAGCGAGGCCAACCGGAGTGCCGAACGCGGCTGCGAAAATAAAAGCGCTTTTTGCACCGCACCAAAGCGGCTTCGGGCCGCCATACGAGCCAAAATTAACTGTTTGCTAACCATATACCGGGCAAAATTTGCCCAGTGCAAGTGAGTGTCGTCGGTCTGCAAAAACGGGGGTCCCGTGGAAGCCAGTGCGGTGAATCACTTCTCGGTCAACGGCCTACCGGCCGCGCCGCGAACGCATGCCGCGCGCGATCGTCACGGGAATGGGGAATCGGCCACGATGGTGGATGTAACAGCAGGCAGCGGAACGGAAACGTCCGGCATTCCGAGCCTCAACGATATCGGCAAGATTCTGCGACGCGGCGACATCGCGCTTGCGATAGGCATCCTCACCATCCTCGTGGTGCTGATCCTGCCGCTGCCCTCGATCGTGCTCGATCTGTTTCTGGCGGTCTCGATCACGCTGTCGATTTTGATTCTGATGACGTCGCTGTTCATCCAAACTCCGATCGAATTCTCGGCATTCCCGACCGTGCTGCTGATCTCGACCATGCTGCGTCTGTCGCTCAACCTCGCGTCGACGCGCCTGATCCTCGCGCATGGCCATGAGGGCCCCTCGGCCGCCGGACACGTCATCGAAGCGTTCGGCAACTTCGTGATGAGCGGCAATTTCGTCATCGGCATCATTGTCTTTATCATCCTGGTAATCGTGAACTTCGTCGTCATCACCAAGGGTTCGGGCCGCATCGCCGAAGTCGCGGCGCGTTTTCACCTGGATGCCATGCCGGGCAAGCAGATGGCGATTGACGCCGATCTGTCCGCCGGCTTGATCGATGAGAAAAGTGCGCGAGAGCGCCGCAAAGCGCTGGAAGACGAAAGCGGCTTCTTCGGAGCGATGGACGGCGCCTCCAAATTCGTGCGCGGCGATGCCGTCGCCGGTTTGCTGGTGGTGTTCATCAACGTCATCGGCGGAATGATCATCGGCATCGCGCAGCAGGGCCTTCCGTTCATCGAAGCCGCGCGCAGCTATACGCTTTTGACCGTAGGCGATGGTCTTGTCACCCAGGTGCCGGCTCTGATCGTGTCCACCGCTGCAGGCTTGCTGGTGTCGAAGGCCGGCGTCAGCGGCGCCGCCGACAAGGCGTTGATGAAGCAGCTTTCCGGCTATCCTCAGGCGCTCGGCATGTCGGCCGCGGTGATGATCATCCTCGCGGCTCTCCCGGGCATTCCCATGATTCCGTTCCTGCTGCTCGGCGGCGGTGCCGGCGCACTGGCTGTTGCCGCGCGCAAGCAAAGCCGCAAGGTCGCAGCTGATGAAGCTCACGCTGCGGCGGCTCCTGCCGTGGCGGCCGCGGCGGCGGCTGCCGCCGATGAACCCATCGCGGCGGCTCTCAAGATCGACGATCTCAAGATCGAGCTGGGCTATGCGCTGCTCCCGCTCGTCAACGGCCCCGACGGCACCGACCGATTGACCGAACAGATCAAGGCGCTGCGCAAATCGCTGGCCATCGAGATGGGCTTCGTCATGCCCGCGGTTCGCATCCTCGACAACGTTCAACTCGAGGCCAACACCTACGTCATCAAGATCAAGGAAGTGGATGCCGGCACCGGACGCATCTGGCCGAGCAATTACATGGTCATGGACCCAGGCGGCACGCAGGTGGCCTTGCCCGGCTCCCATACGACCGAACCGACGTTCGGTCTGCCCGCCACATGGATCGATGCCTCCCTCAAGGAAGAAGCATCGCTCAAGGGCTACACGGTGGTCGACGCAGCGACAGTTTTGTCGACGCATCTCACCGAGCTCCTGAAGAACAACATGTCGGATCTGCTGTCCTACGGCGAAGTGCAAAAACTTCTGAAGGAATTGCCGAAGGAGCAAGGCGAACTGCTCAAGGACATCGTGCCGGGTCAGATCACGGTGTCTGGCATTCAGCGCGTGCTCCAGTTGCTGCTGGCGGAGCGGGTTTCGATCCGCGATCTCTCGACGATCCTGGAAGGAATTGCGGACGCGCTGTCGATTTCGCGCAATCCCGCGACGCTGGTGGAGCATGTTCGCGCACGTCTGGCGCGCCAGATCTGCGCGCAGAATACCTCGATCAACGGCTACGTGCCTTTGATCGCGATGTCGCGCAAAGTGGGAACAAGCGTTCGCGGAATCACTCATCGGCAGCGGAGAAGAACGCAGCCTGGCGATGCAACCGTCGCGTTTGTCCGAATTCATGACGGCCGTGCGCGATAAATTCGAGCAGGCGGCACGCGAGGGAGAAGCGCCCGTCCTGGTTACCTCGGCTTCGATCCGTCCGTTCGTCCGCTCGCTTGTTGAGCGTTTTCGGTCACAGACAACCGTTTTGTCGCAGTCGGAGATCCACCCGCGCGCCCGGCTGAAGACGGTAGGATCGATTTAAATAGCTCATTTAATTGGATTATCTCCGATCCGGGGCTTTTCAGCTCGCGGCCGTTCAAGACTTTTCACCGCTTTGTGATGCCCTATTTGGAACGGGAGACCGGCTTCCTACGTTCTTTGCATGCGTAACGTTGAACCTGCCGTCGCCTGACGCGACCAATAGTGAAAGGCAGAAAAACGAGACGGCAGGAGGCTACCGTGAACCATTCAATTTACAGTGCGGATCGTACGACCCACCTGAAGATTGTTGCCGTCGCGCTGGTCGCCGCGATCGTTGTTGCCGGCGTCGGCATTTCAGCCCGTCTCGGTGGCGACGATACCACACAGACCGCACGCGTGATCAAGGCTGGAAAACCTGTTGTTCTAACCAGCAATACGTCGCTGGTGCGATAACCCGAATTTCAAGAATTCACGAGGCTCTTTATCAGCCCCCCAAAGTCGCCGAGTGAATAGTAGACGAAGGTCTACCCACTACCCAAGACGACCCCAAGTAAGTGACTACCCCATGACGACCCCGTCACTTCCCCAAGTGACATATCGAGAAAACGCCCGCTCCCCACGGGCGTTTTCTTTGTTTTGCGCTCTCGAACGGCCAGGCAGCAGTGTCAGGTTGAAGCGTCAGCTTCGATCGGGGCGAAGGGGAAACATGAGATCCGGAAAAACTATCGTGGCGAGCGCGGGGTTGCCGGAGGCACCGTCTCGACAAGCTTGCCGGTGAAGACGATCGGCCCGGTCGCCACGCCTGTCGGAGAGCCACCTTCGGGCTCGATGGTCACGGCATAGGTTGCGGCGTTGATCGTATCGGCATCGTAGGCCGAAAGAACCGGTCGCGTCGTAAAATCATCGTCGCCGATCACGCCAAGCGACCGTGGACTTTGAAGCTGGTCCGACACCAGCCACAGCTCGTAGCTTTTGCCCTGCTCCGCCGCAGCACTCACTTTTCGAACGGTGAAGGCTTTGGTCGCCACATCGACCGTGAGGATAAACGCGGGCGCATCCGCCCCCTTTTGCAGAACCGCAACGAATTGCGCCGGCGCCACGGGCGGCGGCTGAAGCTGAGCGGTGATAACGCGCGGTTTGCCACGCAGGCTTTGCGGCACCAGATCGGGGCGCACGGCCTGTAGCGTGACGAACGCGACCAACGATGCCGCCAACGCCGACGTGGCCGCAGCGAGCGACCGCCAACGTCTTGCCTGACTGGACATCGCGATGACGTTGGCAGCATCGACACGCGATTCCGTTGCAGCCACAGCCGGCGCAGGCGGCTGAGTAACCGGAAGTTCGGGGAGAACGAGCGGCAGCTGCGGTGTGGAAAGCTCCGCCGCGACTCTTATTTTTTCCCAAAGCTCGGGAGGCGGTTCGACCGAACCCACCATAGCATTGAGCTCACCAAATTTGCGCTCCCACGCTTCGACCATCGCCCTGAAGCCGGGATCGACCGACATCATGGTGTCAACCTGCGCGCGCTCCTCGGCATCCAATGTTCCGAGAACATACTCAGCCGCGAGCACGATATGGTCTTCGCTATAGCTCATCCGTTCAACATCATGCCAAGCCGAGACAATCTCTGATTTCAATCATGCTGCGACGCAGCCAGGTCTTCACAGTGTTCACAGGCGTATTGAATTTTTCAGCCAACTGTTCACAACTCCAGCCGTTGTAATAGGCCAGCAGCACGAGCTTCTGCCTGTCGGCATCAAGCTGACCAACGCAACTCAGTAAACGCTTCAACTCCTCTGTCATCTCCCGGCGAGCGAGTGGATCCGGACTGTCGGACGCCACTTCCATCGCGGCTGGCTCCTCCTCGATCGAAACCTCGCGCCGTTTGCGCAACGTATCGATCGCCCGATTTCGGGCAATCGACACCATCCAGGTGATCGGAGAGGCCAGGCCGGGATTAAACTGACCGGCGGCATTCCATATCTTGACGTAAGTCTCCTGGACGACTTCTTCCGCCAGATCTTCTCGCCGCAAGATACGCAGAACCACGCCGAAGAGTTTCGCCTTTGTTGCGCCGTACAGGCGCTCGAACGCACCCTCGTCCCCCTTTGCGACCGCAGCAATGAGCCAGACCAGTTCAGCCGGCGTCAGCATTCGACGTCCCCAAAAACCACCGGAAACCCTCGGTTATCGACTTTCGCTCCGCGCGCGGTTTCCGCGAAAGCGCGCAACAGGCTTTGCAATCAGACCACATACAAATCCATGAAATCGAGCATTTTCAGCAGCTCGCCGGCGGCCAAAAAGCTCAAAGCCCCGCTTTCGTATCACATCTTGAAGTCGCGATGGCTAGTCTTGGCAAAAGCCGCCCAACTTGACCGGAATAAATTGAACGCAAAAGCAAACCCGGACCTCGCGGCCCGGGTTCAGTCGTTTCACGTCGAATGTACCGGGATATTTCCCGGCCGGATTTCACCTGCTCCAGGTCTTGCGGACTGGATTGGTCCGAATCGGCACTAGGCCAATGCGCCCAAGCGAGCTCGCATCAATCCGATGCTGTCCATATCGGCCTGTTCACGCGCGTTTTCCTCCGCACGCTCACGAGCCTGGTCACGCTCGTCCAGCAGTTCAACCTTCTTCAGTTCTTCGAAGGCCTCACCGAGCGCCGCCTTGGCTTCCTCAAGCTGACCGCGCAACTCATCCGCAGAACGGGTGAGGTTTTCCCGGCGCTGGATCGCAGCCTTGGCATAGGTCGGATATGCGAAATGCGTCGGATCGTTAATTCCGGCGCGCTCCTGCTCAAGACTTATCTCACGCTCCAGGTCGGTCGACATCCGCTGGAAGTCGGCAATCATGCCCTCGATCTGGGCAACCCTTCGGCGCTTTTCGTCGACCTGAAATTTTTTCAGGCGGATCAGCGTTTCTCGCGACTTCATCAACTCATACTCCCCAGAAGTCCCAGTTCAAACGCGGGACGATGCCGGTCCCCCGGAAGGGCCCCGCCGGCATTTACGACAATGTGAGGGGGATGATGGCCCGACAAAGTTAGCGTTCCGTTTCCAAGGTACCCACAATTTGCTCAAGACGCTGGTAGCCTTCCAGAATGCCGGTCAATTCATCCTTGGCCTGACGCAGGAAGTCCTCCAATGGCTCATGGAGCTTGATTGCCTCGTCGACTTCCGCGCTGGAACCGGCGCGATAGGCGCCGAGCCGGATCAGCTCCTCCATATCAGCATATGTCGCCATGACCTGGCGCCCCCGGTTAATGACGGAGACATAATCCGGGTTAGCGGACCGTGGCATGGTGCGGGAGACCGACTTCAGAATATTGATGGCCGGGTAGCGCCCGCGTTCGGCAATGGCACGCTCCATCACGATATGGCCGTCGAGAATGCCGCGCACCGCGTCGGCAACCGGTTCGTTGTGATCGTCGCCATCAACCAGCACCGTGAAGATGCCCGTAATAGTGCCTGCGGCGGTGCCGGGCCCGGCACGCTCGAGAAGTTTAGGCAGCTCCGTGAAAACCGTCGGCGTATAGCCCTTGGCCGTCGGTGGCTCACCGGCCGACAGACCGATTTCGCGCTGCGCCATGGCAAAACGCGTGACCGAATCCATCAGGCAGAGCACATCCTTGCCCTCGTCCCGAAAATATTCAGCGATCGCGAGCGTAAGATAAGCGGCCTGCCGCCTCATCAGCGCAGGCTCGTCGGAAGTCGCAACGACGACAACCGATCGCGCAAGCCCCTCTTCTCCCAGATCGTCCTGCAGGAATTCCTGAACTTCCCGGCCACGTTCTCCGACCAGGCCGATGACCGACACATCAGCGTCGACGTTGCGCGCCAGCATTGACAAAAGCACTGATTTGCCGACGCCGGAGCCTGCGAAGATGCCCAAGCGTTGTCCGCGGCAGCAGGTCAAAAACGTGTTGAGCGCCCGCACACCGAGATCGAGGGGCGCTCCGACTCGCTTGCGGGAATGGGCGGGCGGCGGCGAATTCCGGTACGGCATCGGGGATGCACCCTGCTCCAGGGGCCCTTTGCCGTCGATCGGTTCGCCCATCGCATTGATCACGCGCCCGAGCCAGGCGTTGGATGGCCGGACCTGACCGGCGGCGTTGGCGATCACGGCACGACATCCCCGTCGAACGCCATCGAGGCCAGCGAACGGCATGACCACCGCATTGTTGCCGCTGAAGCCGATGACTTCACATGGGATGAAACGGTTGGTCCCTGTTTCGACCACGATGCGCGCGCCGACCGACATCGCGTGAATCGGGCCCGCGATTTCGACCATGAGACCGCGCACACCCACAACACGGCCATAAATATTGACGCCGTCGATGTCGCCGATCTGCTCTGCAAGCGCTTTCATTGCGAAAACCTTAAGTTTCAGCGCTGCAGGGCGGCGCTCTTAACTTCGTGTTTACCCGCATCGTTAATCATTGCGTCACTGTCTTTGGTAACTGATTGCACTCGTCCCCTCAGAAGGAAGGGTAAGTCGCAGAGTTCGACTAGCGTCTACTCTTAATACGGAACTTGAACACGTGCGGGGGCACAAAACTGGTCTGGAGCAATATCTTAGGGCGATTCGTTAAAAATTGCACCGATAGAGCTTGCGCATAGGAATCAGGTTTTGTTAACCATATTGCGTCAGGGTCCGAATCAGTTGTTCGAAGGCGTTTCCAGTGCCGCTAGTTGCGGCTCGACCTGACGCCCGGAGCGGCGATTAGAGGGGACTGGCATGCGCGTATTGCTGATAGAAGATGACAGCGCGGTCGCGCAGTCGATCGAGTTGATGCTCAAATCCGAGAGCTTCAATGTCTACACGACCGACCTCGGTGAAGAGGGCGTCGATCTCGGAAAACTGTACGATTACGACATTATCCTGCTTGATCTGAACCTGCCGGACATGTCCGGATACGATGTTCTCAAGCAGCTTCGTGTCTCGAAGATCAAGACACCGATCCTGATCCTTTCCGGCCTGGCCGGTATCGAGGATAAGGTCAAAGGTCTCGGCGTCGGCGCCGACGACTATATGACGAAACCCTTCCACAAGGACGAACTGATCGCGCGCATTCACGCGATCGTCCGCCGCTCCAAAGGCCATGCGCAGTCGGTCATCCAGACCGGCGATCTCGTGGTGAATCTCGACACCAAGACTGTCGAGGTCGGCGGGCAGCGGGTTCACTTGACCGGCAAGGAATATCAGATGCTGGAGCTGCTCTCGCTGCGCAAGGGCACCACTCTGACCAAGGAAATGTTCCTCAATCATCTTTACGGCGGCATGGACGAGCCGGAATTGAAGATCATTGACGTTTTCATCTGCAAGCTGCGCAAGAAGCTCGCGAATGCTTCCGAAGGCCGCAACTTCATCGAAACGGTTTGGGGCCGCGGCTACGTTCTCCGCGAACCGCACGAGGAAGATGTGCGCATCCCTGCCTGATTCACTTCATGGCGAGCCTTAGCGTTCAAGGCTCACTCCTCCCGACTGGACCCCGCCGTATGGCGGGGTTTTTGTTTGACCTCTATTTCAAGCGAATCATAACGCGCCACTTGACCGGTGGTTACGCAGATCGTTCGACAGATAGACAGTTGCGCCAGAAACTTTTACCCTTCATCCGGCTGGAGGTTGCCGGGAATTTCAGCTGACGTCTGCACATGCCGGTGGGGAAGAAACTGATGCGTACATTTGTGATCGTGACAGTCGCTGCGCTGTCGCTCGCCGCGGCAACCGCGGAGGCCATTGCTCAAACCAAGACATGCACAACGACATGTACCGGCAGCGCCGCGAGCGGCAGCCGCACATGCACGAGAACCTGTTACTGATTGCCTCGACACGGAATAGTTTGGCCCCGGTGCTTTCGCATCGGGGCTTTTTCGTGGGCATTGATGTGCAACTGCTCAGCGCGCGGTGGTCGCCGTCTTCGCTGCGCCCGCCGGCATGGACGGAACCAGCGCTGGCGCGGGCCGTGTCGGCACGGGATAGTAAAGCCCACGGCGGTCCGGATAGGGCTTGAACGAGTCCGTGAGACCAACCACCGTTTCCGCGGCTCCGAGCGCGAGGAACCCGTCCGGCTCCATGGACTTCATAATTCGATTGAGAACGCCGATCTTGGTATCCTGATCGAAATAAATCAGGACGTTGCGGCAGAATACGACGTCGAAAATCCCAAGGTTGGAAAAATCCTGCAAAAGGTTCAGCTGCCGATGCTGAACCATCGAGCGGATGTCTGAATTGATTTGCCACATCTCGCCGGTCTGCTTGAAATATTTCACCAGCAGCTGAATGGGAAGTCCTCGCTGAACCTCGAATTGACTGTAGATTCCAGCCTTGGATTTTTCCTGGACCTCTTGCGACAGATCGGTGGCGAGAATTTCCAGACGCCAGCCCGATAGCAGTGATCCCATCTCTTTGAGCGACATGGCGAGCGAATAAGGCTCCTGCCCCGTCGAACCCGCGGCACACCAGATTCGCAGCGACTTGCGGTTGGCCCGCGCCTTGACGAGCGTCGGGATAATCGTATCGCGGAAGTGATCGAACGGCATCTTGTCGCGAAAAAAGAAGGTTTCGTTGGTGGTCATCGCCTCGACGACATCCACCGTAAGCGCTTCGGCCCCGCCCTTCATTTTCTGCACAAGATCGCTGATACCCGCGACACCCGCCTTGCGGGCGAGCGGAATCAATCTGCTTTCGACGAGATACTGCTTGTCGGCCGACAAAACGAGACCGGAACGATCCTTGAGCAGTTTTCGCAAATATTCGTAATCTAGCGGCGTCACGAGCGTTCTCCCGAGAACATCCGCACAAGTTTCGGTGCAATCTGATTGAGCGGCAGGATGGCCGAGCAAATGCCTGCGTGAGCGGCAGCCCCGGGCATTCCCCAGACCACGCTTGAAGCCTCGTCCTGAGCGATGACGCTTCCGCCGGCGTCGACGATCGCTTTACCGCCGCGCATTCCGTCGGCCCCCATCCCGGTGAGCACGACACCGAGCGTCGCCGCGTGCCAGACATCGACCGCTGAGGAAAACATCGGATCGACCGCGGGTCTGCAGAAGTTGATCTGCGGCCCGTCATCGAGAGCAATGACGGTGCTCATGCCCTTGCGGGCAACGCGCATATGAAGACCACCAGGGGCCAGATAAATCCGCCCCGCCTCGACGATCTCGCCCTCGATCGCTTCGTGCGCCGGGCGGCCGCTGGCGCGCGCCAGATGCTCGGCAAGAATGGTGGTGAAGGTCGGCGGCATGTGCTGCGTAACCAGCACCGGCACGCGATCCACAACCGAGCCGATATCGGTAAACAGCGACATCAGCGCCTGGGGACCGCCGGTTGACGAACCGATCACAAGCGCGCGCGGAGCGACAAGGCTAAACGGCCTGAGCGTAATTGGCGAGACTGGAACGGCGAGCCGGTGTGCCGGTTCACGGACTGGATCTCTCGCCGGTGCGGCCGGCACAATCGATGGCGACGGCGCGGAGCGACGCAACCGCGCTCCGAGATGCCGGATCTTCAGCAACAAATCGCGCTTGAAGATGTCGGCCGCCCCGATTTCGCGGGTACTTTCCGGCTTCGGCACGTAATCGGAAGCGCCGAGCGAGAGGGCTTTAAAGCTGATCTCCGCATTGCGGCGCGTCAACGTCGAAGCCATGATGATGATAAGATCGCGCTTCTTCGCGAGCAACAACGGCAGCGCCGAAATGCCGTCGAGATCCGGCATTTCGATATCCAGCACCACCACATCCGGCGTGCAACGGTCCATGTTGTTGACGGCATCGCGGCCGGTCCGCATCGATGCGGCAACGACCATATCCAACTCCGCTTCGATCCACCGGGAAATCATCCCGCGGATGACGACGAAATCGTCGACCACCATCACGCGTATCGGACCCGACCGGATCGACGCCGCCGCGTTCGTGGTCATAGCTGCAACACTCATCACTCACCAAAAAACGCACAACGCAACACAACGGCAACGGATAGAAAGCGAAGCGGGGTCAGAGCAGCCCGACCTCGTGGAATTTCGCCGTGACGATGTCTTTGTCGAACGGCTTCATGATGTATTCGTTGGCGCCGGCGTGAAGCGCGCGTGCAATATGCGCGACATCGTTCTCAGTCGTGCAGAACACGACCTTTGGGCGGTCCCCGCCCGGCATCAGCCGCAGGTTACGCAGAAATTCGTAACCGTCCATCACGGGCATGTTCCAATCGAGCAGAACAGCATCCGGCAACCCCCGCTTGCAGGCGTCGAGAGCCTTCTCGCCGTCCTCCGCCTCGGTGATCTGGAAATCCAGCCCTTCGAGAATGCGCCGGGCAACTTTCCGAATGACACTGAAATCATCGACGACCAGACACGTTTTCATTTCAGCCTCGGCTTTCTTGGCCCCTGCTGCGGACCGATTTCAATTCATCTTCCAACACGCCTCGGGCGTTATGCCGCAAGCTTGTCGGACGAAATCTCCAGAACACGGTCGACATCCAGCACCACCATGAGCTGACCGTCGAGCCGATGAACGCCACCTGCGAGCTTCGCCATGCGCGGATCGAGATTAACCGGGTTCACTTCCCGCGTGTCATCCGCAAGCTTCAGGACTTCGCCGATGGTGTCGATCAGCAGCCCGTAAGATTCGCCACGCAGCTCCACGCCGACCGCCATGGGGGGACGGCCGCCGCTGTTTTTCGGCAGGCCTAGGCGCGAGCGCATGTCGATCGCGGTGACGATGCGACCGCGAAGATTCAGAACGCCTGCGATGTCGTCGGAAGCCAACGGCACACGCGTCAGCCGCTCCGGCATGAACACGTCCTGGACCCGCGAGATCGGAAGGCCGAACAACTGTTCGCCGATCATCGTGGTTACGTATTCGGTGATGCCGCTTTCGATCACGTCAGATTTGGTCGTCATGTTGTAACCTTACGCTGCATGGCTCACCTCGGATGTTTGTTCTTTCAATGCAGCAATCAATCCCGGCCGATCGAACTTCGCGACATAGTCATGAAATCCTGCCTGCCGCCCGCGTTCGATGGCTGCGGGCGAGATCACCGACGACAGTGCAATGATCGGCGTCGCGCTGAGCTTGCGATCCGCACGGATCGTTTCGGCGAATTCGAAGCCGTTCATTTCGGGCATTTCGATATCGGTGAGAATGACGTCGAACTTCTGTCCGGAACGCAACGCGCCAAGTCCTTCCTGCGCGTTTGTCGCGACAGAAACTTTGTAGCCCGCCGCCTTGAGGACCGGCGCAAGCATGTTCCGGAAGAAGGCGGAGTCGTCGACCAGAAGCACCGTTTGGGCGGTTGACGAAGCCCGCATTTCCTTGCGGCTGAACCAGTCCGAAAATGCCATCGGCAGGAAGTGGCCCACGTCGATCACCTCGGTGGCCAGCCCCTTGATCACGGCGGACCCCAAAACACCCTCACGGCCACTCGAGACTTCGATATTCAGCTGCTCTTCGACAATGTCGATAATCTCGTCGACCACCAGCCCCATCGAACGGCCGTCGTCGGAAAATACGAGAATTGGCTGAACACCGGAGGTACGGATTTCGACACCCTCGATCTGCACCAGCGGCATGAGCTGATCGCGGTACTGAACCATGTATCGGCCGTTCGACAATTCGATCTTGTCGGTCGGCAGTTCTTCCAAACGCGTCACCAGAGCGAGCGGCACAGCTTTCGGCTCTTTCGAACCGGAGCGGAACACCAGCAGCGATGTCGCCTGATCGCTCGAATTGTTTCGAGCGGAAGCATTTTCCTCCGCCAGCTGATGGTGCGCATCGATGGAGGTGCCGAGCGCTTGGGCGATGCCATTCGGGTCGACGATCATGATGACCGCACCGTCGCCGAGGATCGTATTGCCCGAGAACATGCCGATGTGACGCAGCATCGTCGACATGGGCTTCACGACGATTTCTTCGGTGTGGAAGACCCCGTCGACCACGATGCCGAACGTCTGTCCACCGACTTGCGTCACGACGATAAAGCCGTTTTCGGGATCGGTCGGCTCGCCGTCGTCGATCTTCAAAAGTTTCTTGAGGTGCGTCAGAGGCAACAGCTTGTTGCGCAATCGCAGGACTGGCGTGTCCTTGATCCGTTCAATGCGATGCTCCGAATTCGCCCGCGCGCGAACCAGCTCGACCACAGCGAGTTGAGGTATGGCGAACCGATCACCTGCCGCTTCGACGATCAACGCTGAAACGATGGCAAGCGTAAGTGGAATCTTGATCGTGACGCTGGCGCCCTCACCGGGAACCGACTTGATATCGATGGTTCCGCCAATTTGATCGATGTTGGTGCGGACCACGTCCATGCCGACACCGCGGCCGGAAACGCTGGTCACAGCGGCGGCGGTCGAGAAGCCCGGCGCGAAGATGAATTTATGGATCTGCAATTCGGACATCTTCTCGAGTTCGGCCTCGGTCACGAGGCCGTTCGCGAGCGCTTTCGCCTTGATCCGATCCGTATCCAGGCCGCGACCATTGTCGGCGATGCAGATAATGATGTGGCCGCCTTCATGATAGGCGGAAAGACGAATCGTGCCTTGCTCCGGCTTTCCGCACTTGAGGCGGTCGGCGGTAGTTTCGAGACCGTGATCGGCCGAGTTGCGCACCATGTGCGTCAACGGATCCTTGATCAGATCGAGCACCTGCCGATCGAGCTCGGTATCCGCGCCGTGCATCTCCAGTTCGATCTGCTTGCCGAGTTCGCCTGCAAGATCGCGCACAATGCGCGGCAGTTTCTGCCAGGCATTTCCGATCGGCTGCATGCGCGTCTTCATGACGCCTTCCTGCAACTCGGCGGTCACGCTCGACAAACGCTGCAACGGCACCTTGAATTCGTTGTCTTCGTTGCGGCGGCTGATTTCCAGAAGCTGGTTGCGTGTCAGCACAAGCTCGGAGACCATCGTCATCAGATGTTCGAGCGTGTCGACATTCACGCGGATCGACTGGTTGGAGACCTTGTCGCCTTCGCTGATGCCGCCTTCGACCTCGACAGCGCTCTTTTTCACTGCGGGCTTTGCGGCCGGCTTTGGCTTTTCAGTTGCGTGCGCCGGATGGTTTGCCTCGGCGTGTTTCGGAGACTCCGCAGCCTTCGCGGGCGCGGGCTGCTGCGCAGCGACAACTACTTCAGTCTCCGTTTCACGGAATGCACGTTCGAGATCGTCCAGCGAAACTTCACCTGGACGCAAAGCGCGCTCAAGCACTTGAGGCGTCAAACTTCCGGCGACGGCTTGAGGAACAACTTCCGGAGCGGGTTCGGCAGCGGCTTGGGCCAGCGCTTCGGTGCCACGCTCGGCGAGTTGATGCAGCTCTTCGATCAGATCGTGATCCGCGCCTTCAGGCTCGGCTTCCGTCATCTCGAGCTGATTCAGAATGTCCTTGATTCGATCGATCGTCGTGAGGATGAGCGTAACAGCCTGCCCGGTGACCGGCATTCCATCACGGAACTTGCCCATGAGTGTCTCGGCGGCATGAGCCAGCGCTTCAAGCCGCGGCAGCCCCAGAAAGCCACAAGTCCCTTTAATGGTATGAACAAGCCGAAAGACGTTATCGAGAATCTTGGCGTTGTTGGGTTCTTGTTCAAACCGAACCAGCTGATTGTCTACCGTGTCTAGACTTTCGTTGGTTTCGGTCAAGAACTCTCGGAGAAGATCATCCATTGCGAACACGCCTTACGAACACGAGGCGTGCAACCACAGGCACGCCTTTCACGGCCTGTTCAGCATGTCCACAAAGCGTTTAATTTTAGTTGAGCAATTGAAAAAGAACTTGCACGCAAAGAGATAAACATGTGCGTGCCGGCTGGATGCGTGATCATCAACCATTCATTAACGCTGTTTTTCTCAAGACGCCGCGATCAGAATTGCATCGCCTTCCGCAACCAGCATCACTTTCAGGCCACAGGCTTGCGCGAGCAATCGCGTATAGTAAGGCTGCACAGCGTGAGCATCGACCGGAGCCGATGTCGATGCTGCAAGTATATCGACGATGTTCTGTGGAATCCTTGCATTGAGTTCCCGCCGCACGAATGCGAAAGGTCACGGCATCGCCGTCGCCGACTTGATCGACCGTCAGCATGCCGCCACGCGGAATCGTTTGCTGCGCGATCACAAGCATGTTGAGTAACAATTTGACGCGGTTCTTCGGAAGCAGAACGCGCGGCAGATTCCATGTCAGCTTGGTTTTCTCATCTTCGAAATGGCCGCGCGCCATTGCTTGGGCATCGCCGACGTCGATCTGCGCGCCGGCGGAACCAGCAGCTCCGAACGCTAGCCGGCAAAACTGCAGCCGCGCCGATGCGGTTCTGGCGCTCTTGCGGATCAGGTCGAGCGCGAACTCCCGATCGTCATCTTTCGGATCATCGTCCAGCACTTCGAGGCCGTTGACGATGGCACCAACGGGGCTGATGAGATCGTGACAGACGCGTGAGCACAATAACGCAGCCAGTTCGAGTGCGTCGGGGGTCGGGCCGGGAGCTGGAGTGCCGGACATTCGTTTTATTCCTCGCGTTTCGTTCCTCGGAAAGCCGCACAAGGCAAACACGCCGAATCAAGAATTCTGTGTGGCTTGATACACTGCGGGCGGTGCCGCTGCTACCGTATGGGCGTGTTCACCAGTCCGGCGGGTTTCAGGGAAATACCATTCGATGCGCTGGAATATCCTGTGCGTAATGCAGCACCGACAACCGAGGCCTATCAAATGCCTCGTCGGAGTCGCTAAAAGATCAAACCGCTCGATATGTGCTCCTCACGATGGAGGCAATCTCGTCTCCTTGATATGGGTTAAGAGCGCGGCCCGGGACAGAGAAATGCTGCTGGGGTTACTGGAAGGGACATGTTTGGCTGGCCAACGCGAGGATATACGTGAAAACGCCGATGATTGAGCGTGATGCCGCGCTGAAGCTGCTCGACCCGCTGACCGAAATCGTCGCTAAAGCCGGCGCGGCGATCCTTGCCGTCAACCGCCGTGCAATGGCAGTGACGGGCAAAGCCGACGGATCGCCGGTGACCGAGGCCGATCTCGCGGCGGATGCTGTCATTGCCGAATCCCTCGCCCGGCTCGCCCCTGATGTTCCAGCCCTGTCGGAAGAGCGGACAGGCCTTGCCTCGCTGCCCTGCCGCGAGAGCTTTTTCCTGATCGATCCATTGGACGGGACGCGGGAATTCGTGGCCGGGCGACAGGAATTCACCGTGAACGTCGCGCTAATCACGGGTGGTCAACCGCTGTTGGGGGTTATCGGCGCGCCCGCGCTGGGGCTGATCTGGCGCGGCGTTGTCGGGCACGGTGCGGAAAGGCTTACTGTGGCCGCGGATAGCCAATTAGGGCCGCCCGAGGCGATCCGGACGCGTGCTTACCCCAATCCACCTGAGTTATGGACTGCGACCGTCAGCCGCTCTCACGGCGATCCGAAGACCGAGGCCTTCATCGACGGGCGGCCGGGCGCTTCACGGGTAGTCCTGGGCTCTGCCGTCAAGTTTTGCCGGGTGGCCGAAGGTGGGGCTGATATCTACCCGCGGCTTTCACCAACCTGCGAATGGGATGTGGCGGCTGGCCACGCCATTGTCACCGCTGCGGGCGGAAAGGTGACCGACACGCTCGGCCGACCGATCCAGTTCGGCGGAACGCGGGCGGACTTTATCGTCCCGGAATTCATTGCCTGGGGCGATCCCGGCCGGGCCGGCATCTGAAATAGCCAGATTGCCCCTATTGGGCCGGGGGTTTTATTGGGCGAGCGTTTCGCGCAAATCGAGCCAGCCGTCGTTGGCTGCGCCCAAGACCTTGCCGGGATTTGCGGTAAACGCAGCGAGGCTTTCCTCGCGAGCGAACAGGTACAGCCGACGGTCCCGAATGACCCATAAACGGGGCAGACCCGCCACGGCGACGCCACGCGCCACATCCACCGGGTCGTAGCCTCCGAATTGCGGCGCATAGACTTCCGGATGGGCCTGAAAAAACGTCCTGTTATCGGCATTTCGAAAGCGCCAAATCGCCCCATTCGCCGACAGTTCGACGTCCGACCGGCCAGAAAGCATTTGCTTGTCGGTGAAATAGGCAACCGGATCGACCCCTCCGAGCGCAAGCCCCGTGTGGCGGTCCACGACGAGCCGTTCCGAGGTCGACGCGAGCGCGATGGAGGCGAGAAAAGCGCTGGCCGCAAGGGCGCTAACCCACGCGATCCGGGCAAAATCAATCCATCGGTCTTTTATTTCCTGCCGCCGTGCCGTCATAGTTGATACCGATAACCGGTTGAGTCGGGATGCGAGGGACCCTAAACCGGGCTTCTCAGCATCTGGTTAAACCGTCGACCACAAATTTCCATTATCTGGAACCAAAGGGCCTTTCATGACCTTCGTTTCGCGCCTCGCAACGATCGCGTCTGCAGGGATGATTTTTGCCGCGACAAGTTGCTGGGCAGTCCCCGCGGCCGCTCAGCAACCGGCTCCGCCACCATCCTCCGCGCCCCGCGCCAATACCTATGGGCCGGACGAACTCACCAACGCGGGACATCGCTTCTTCGGCAATGTGTCCCGTGGTTTGGCGTCGGTGATCGAAAAGGCGGTCAGCCAGTGGGGCCTGCCGAACGGTTATGTGCTGGGCGAAGAAGGCAGCGGCGCTTTCGTGGCTGGCTTGCGCTATGGTGAAGGAACGCTTTACACGAAGAACGCGGGCGACCTGCGGGTGTTCTGGCAAGGCCCTTCGCTCGGCTTCGACTGGGGCGGCGACGGCGCCCGAACCATGATGCTGGTTTATAATTTGCCGGCCACCAACGCAATCTATCAGCGTTTCGGGGGGATCGATGGTTCGGCCTATCTGGTTGGCGGCTTCGGTATGACGGCGCTGACCGCCAACAACATCGTCCTCGTGCCCATTCGGTCCGGCCTCGGCCTGCGTCTGGGGGCGAATGTCGGCTATCTGAAATTCACGCCACGCGCGACGTGGAATCCCTTCTAAACCGGTCCTTGCCGAAGCCTGCCAAAGGCTAACCCGGCCAGCCTTGGACGGGTGCGGCTCGCTTGCCGGCTCAAATTCGGACGCGGCAGTATTTCCGACAACAACCGGCTGTATCGATCGCATGGGTTGTTGCAGGAGATAGCCCGGTTGCGATCGATTGCCACAGTGCCGCTAGATTTGTGCCCGACCGGCATGGCATGGTGAGATAACGAGTTTTTGAAGCGGGAGCGTGCCTATGGTCGAGCCGATCATGTATCTGGCGATCGGTTTTATGATCTCGATGCTGCTTGGCCTGATGATCGTGCCACTGGTGCATAATCGGGCGGTGCGGCTGACGACCCGGCGGCTCGAAGCAGCCACGCCGCTGTCGATGGCGGAAATCCAGGCCGACAAGGATCAACTGCGCGCTGAATTCGCGATGTCGGCGCGTCGTCTTGAAATCAACGTCGAGCAGCTCAAGAACAAGACCACCAGCCAGCTTGCCGAACTCGGAAAGAAATCAGACGCCATCAACCGCATGAAGGTTGAGCTCAGCGAAAAAAACGTCACGATTTTTTCGTTCGAAACGCACGAGAAGGTGCTGAAGGATCGGCTCCGTGTCGCCGAGGAGGAGCTTGCAGCCAGAGATGAAGCCTTGCGCGGCATCGAACAGGCGCTGTCGAACAAACAGGGCGAGCTCCAGCAAATCACGCACGAATTGTCGGATCAATCGACCACAGCGGAAAACCGCCAGATCGAGTTGACCACCGTCCACGCGCAAGCAGGCGAGATCGAACGCAAGCTTTACACGCGAAGCAGGGAAGCCGAGCAACTCGCCGCGCGTGTTGCCGATCTTGAAAACCGGCTGGCCAATCAGGCCAAGCTTGCGGCCGCACGCGAACACGAAAACGACGTGCTGCGCCAGCAGATCGAGGCCGCGCGTTTGCGGCACGATGCACCGGGAGACAATGCTTCAGGCGTTGCCGCGTCTGGCAGATTGCCCGCAGCAAGCTCTCTTGCGAACGAGCGGATGGAAAACGCCGTACTCCGGGAGCGCATCAACGACATCGCAGCCGAAGTGGCAAAGCTCGCCACGACGATCGAAGGCCCCAATTCGCCGATCGAAGCCATTCTTGCCGCGGAACCGGCCGCAGCCAGAGGAGCCTCGGCCGGAGCTGCCGGAATGAGTGCCGGCGGCACGCTGGCCGACCGCATCCGGGCCCTGCAGTCTCACGCGTCTCGCCCTCGTCAAATGGGCTGATCCAGCCAATATTATCTGATTTGAGGGCGTTGGCAGGGCGGCAGCGCTTGACACCCCTGCCCGCCGTTCCGTAAATCGCGGCATCGGAAGACGCGCGGTTCAGCCGCGTTCGATTTTCGCTGGTTTAGCGAGATGGTTGAAATTCCGGGCGCATAGCTCAGCGGGAGAGCGTTCCCTTCACACGGGAGAGGTCCAAGGTTCGATCCCTTGTGCGCCCACCATTAAAAGCGAAGCTGCACCGACATTTTTCAACTTTCGCTCCGCGATGTATTCGCGCCTCCATCGCCAACACGTCCACAACATGACGCGCAGATACGGGGAGAATCGGAAGACTATGGTCTCATACCGCCCTCAGTTAAGATCCTCGCAAATTTGATCGACGGAGGCTAAATGTTCTCAGATAGCGCGATAAAGTATCTGACGTTCCTAGGTCCGTTCTTGGCCTCAACTTTGGCCATTACCTATGACGTAGGATTTTTTTACGGCTCCGACATAAGCTTCTTCACATTCTTTTCGTTTACGGAGCACCTTGTTTTTGCGCTACAAACCGCCCCGTTTGCGATTTTGGCTTCCGGATGCATTTGGGGCATCTTTTACGGTGGGATTCTTGGTTTTCAGCAAAGCCGAGAGACCATGGCAAAATTTGAAAAAAGCGATATCGACGAGCAGCGGATAATCGCAGCGAAAATAACCAAACCCCACGCGATTTATTTGAAGGCGAGGCCCTGGATTATCGGTCTCTTTCTTTTCGGTGCTTGCACTAGCTTATTTACTCGGCACTTCAACCAAGCCATCGCATCAGCATTTACCGCTTGGTTTGCGTATACCTGCGTAAATTTTTGGGAACGTGTGCAAACTATTCCTTCGGAGCGCACCAAATTTGCTGGAGTGATCGTTGGGACTACTCTGCTGCTCGCGTTTTCATACGGATATGATCGCGCTCAAGCAATAGTCACAAGTGCCTCTCCCACTGAAAACATTTTCACTGACGAAAAGCCCACACCGGTGCGCTTAATCCGCAGCGGAGAGAAAGGCGTCTTATTTTATTCAATAGAAAGCAAAAAAATAATCTTCATACGTTGGGACGCAATCAAGAACATCCAAACGATCTAGAGTTTGAGCAGACTCCGCCTTCCTCGCTTCGCGAACGCAGTTTTATTCCGTGAATTGCACAACAACCTGCTCGTAGCCGAAAAGCCTAATTCGTTTGGCTAGGCCGGATTACCGCCGGATGAAGAGTAATTTCTGCAACCTTGCGGCCGAGCTCGGTTACTTCGTAGAGTACGTCGCTAAGATTTAACGCCGTGCTTTCTAGAAATCCCATAGTGACCAATTCGTCATGCCTCTTAGATGTGCCCGTGATAACAGCGCGGCCATCTGTCGCGCAGATTTCTTTTAGCAATAGAGCTTGATTTAAAGTGGCCATGAATTGCTCCGGCTTTCGTTCCGAAGCTACTCAACCGAGCGCAAGTTGTCTAATCAGGGGAAAAATTCGAATAAACGCATTTAACGACGAAAACTAGGGGTTTCAAACGCTTCAATTAATTGAAGCCGCCGCCCTCAAATGCAAACGACCCAGCTCGTTTTAGCGCCGTAGGTCAATTCACACTCAACGGCAGCGGATGGCTCAGAGGCCGGAGCCTTGCCTTGCGAATGAATTTGAACATCTGATCGGCCACGACGTGGCCCGCATATTTGCTGACAGCGGCATCCATCCTGTTTGCGAATGTATCCGCCCCGAAAAAGATGCGCTGATAAACTTCATCGGCAATCGCGATGTCGTCTTCGGCAACCTCGCGCTCGCGAAGCCCCGCATGGTTGAGACCGCACAAATAGCCGCGGTCACCTGCGGCGACGCCGAAGGGAATGATGTCTGAGCGCACGAACGTCCGAAGCTCGATGAAAGCGGATGCACCGATCATGCTGAACTGATGCACGGCGGCGTAATCGTCAAACCGAGTGAAATCGCCGACGTCGCAGTGGCCGGCCAGGGTTGCCCCGACGCCCAACGTCACATCGGACCCGACAACGCAATCGTGACCCACATGGCTGCGGGCCATCAAGCGGCAACGCTCGCCGATTGTGGTCACGCCCCCGCCGTCCTTTGTCCCGACATTGATCGTGATGTGTTCGCCGAGCGTGCAGCCCGATCCAATGACGAGCCGGCAGCTTGGGTCGTAGGGTTTGGTCGACTGCGGCGGCGTTCCCAACGATGCAAAGGATGAAATCCTGGCATCGCGTCCGATTGAAGTGTGACCGACAATATTGACCTGTGCGTCCAGAATACAGCCGCGATCGATCGTGACGTCGCCGCCAATGACGCAGTGAGGACCGATCTCCACGCCTTCAGCAATGCGCGCGCCCGGCGCAATATGGGTCGAGGGATGAATCGTCGCCATACGTGAAATGCTCCATCTGCCGGCACCGCGCGTCGAAGCCCATGATAGGCATGCCACGTCAGACGTCGAGCGATACAGTCGATCTCGGGGTCAACTGCGTTCACGCAAGCTAAGGGAGCCGATTTTGAATGTCGAGGCCTAACGCAGAGCGAATAGACCGTCTCGTTGTCATCCTTCTCCAGACCCTGAAATTGCGGGAACCACTCTGCTGGGGCCCGCTCGCATGGCTACATCGCATCGCAAAACCATCGCTCCGGTAAGCCACACGCTTTTGCCTCGTGCTCTTAAAAGAGCCTTGTCGGAACGGCGGCAATAACGCAGTCTTTCCCCATTCAAAAACAAGCTCGGCAGATTCTTCATTTAAGCCGGGATTAAGTCTGCAATATTTCGCAGCGCGGCAAGGGAGCCAAACATGAAGTCCAACATGGGTATGAAATTGCTGTCCGCGGTGTGCGTCGCCGCGTTGTCATCGATCATCGGAACGACTTCGGCATTCGCGCAGAAAAGTTATGGCCCTGGAGCGAGCGACACCGAGATCAAAGTCGGCCAGACCATGCCGTTCAGCGGTCCCGCTTCCGCATACGGCACCATCGGCAAAGTCGAAGCCGCGTATTTTCGCATGATCAACGAGCAAGGCGGCATCAACGGCCGCAAGGTCAATTTGATTGCCTATGACGACGCCTACAATCCACCCAAGACGGTCGAACAGGTTCGCAAGCTGGTAGAGAGTGACGAAGTCCTGCTCACCTTCCAGATTCTCGGGACGGCATCCAATGCGTCCGTACAGAAATATCTGAACGCGAAGCAGGTTCCTCACCTCTTCGCCTCGACTGGTGCGGCTCGATTTACCGACCCGAAGAACTATCCATGGACGATGGGATTCAATCCCAATTATCAGACCGAGGGCCGGATCTATGCCCGCTATATTCTGGAAAACTATCCGAATGCCAAAATAGGCGTGCTCTTTCAAAACGACGATCTCGGCAAGGACTACGTGATCGGATTGAAGGAAGGTCTCGGCGCAAAAGCTGCCTCCATGATCATCGCCGAAGCGTCCTATGAAACTGCGGATCCCACCATCGACTCGCAAATCGTCAAGCTAAAGACCGTCGGAGCCGATCTTGTTTATGACGTCACCACGCCGAAATTCGCGGCGCAGGCGATCCGAAAGATCGCCGAGCTGGGATGGAAGCCACTCCATATCCTCAACATCAATTCCACATCCGTCGGTGCGGTTCTGAAACCCGCAGGCTTTGAAAATTCCCAGGACATCATCAGCGTCAACTATGGAAAAGACCCTGGTGATCCCACCTGGAAAGACGACGCAGGCATGAAAAAGTGGATGGCCTTCATGGATAAATACTATCCAGAAGGTGATAAAAACAGCAGCTTCAACACCTACGGCTATAGCGCGGCGCAATTGCTCGAAATCGTGCTGCGCCAGTGCGGTGACAATCTCACGCGCGAAAACATCATGAAGCAGGCAGCCAACCTTAAGAACATCCAGGGTGATCTGGCACTGCCCGGCATCGTCAACAACACCTCACCGACCGACTATCGCGTCAACAAGCAGCTTACAGATGATGCGCTTTAAAGGCGAGCGTTGGGAGTTGTTCGGGCCGATCATCAGCGACGATGCAAACGGCTGAGACGAGCCGGCACGGTCCATAGACGTTGCGGCGAAGCATATCCTGGAGCGCATGCACTGCTGCACTGCGCTTCAGGATCATTGAGCGAACTGTTTTCTACATCTGCACTTCTATCAACCTCGGCCCTTTTTGCGCGTTGGCTTCGGCAAGCGCCACGTTGAATTCGTCGGCAGTGGTCACAGCGCGTCCTGCAATGCCCATGCCTTTGGCGAGCGACACCCAATCCAGCGCCGGCCTGTCGATGTTGAGCATATCGAGCGCGCGCCGGCCGGGCTCGCCTGCATCCACGCCGGAAAATTCCCCCTTCAGAATCTGATAGGTGCGGTTGGCGAAAACCACCGTGGTTACGTCAAGCCCTTCGCGCGCCTGTGTCCAGAACGACTGCAGCGTGTACATCGCGCTGCCGTCGCCGACCGAGGCAGATGACTTTGCGATCCGGGCAAGCGACCGCCGCGCCGGTGGCAACGGGGGTGCTGAATCCGATCGATCCACCCATGTTCTGAAGCCAGTCGTGAGGCGCCGCCGCCGCCGTAGGCGGAAAGAAACCGCGTCCGGTCGTGATCGATTCATCAACAACGATAGCGTTTTCCGGAATGGCACAAGCGATAGCTTGCGCAATCGACCCGTGCGTCAATGCGCCGGTCGGCTTAACCAATTCGACAAGTGCCTGAGGCTTGACGTCCGCCTCCTTCGCACCCAGCACGTCCGCCAGAGCCTCAAGCGCGGCCACCGAATTTTCTCCCGTCTCGCACATGCGGTGAACCTCGCAGCCGGCGGGTTTCAGCAAGCTTGGCTTGTTGGGGTACGCGAAGAAGGCGACCGGATCCGCGGACTCGACAAGCACGATGTGCCGGAAATCCTTCAATACGGGAAGCGCCTGTTCGATCACGTAGGGAATGCGGTCGATCGAAAAACGGCCGCGTCCTCTCGCCATTCGCGGGTTGTAGGTCTGGCCCATCACCTTGCAGCCGGTTTTGCCCGCGATGCGCGCCGCAAGCGCGAGACCTTTCTCCGTCAGCGCGCTTCCGGTCAACAACAGCAAGGTCTGCTCGCCGCTGCGCAGGGTCCGCGCGGCCTCGTCCACGGCTTGCGTCGAATATCCCACGCGTTGCGCGGGCGCCGGAACCTGAGCCACACCTTCGGCTTCGTTCCACGCCGTATCGGCCGGCAGAATAAGTGTTGCGACTTTCGGCGGATGGCCTTTGGCCGCCGCGATTGCTTCCGCGCCGTCGCGCGCGACGGATTTTGCATCCGGCGATGTTCTGACCCAGCCCGACATCGGCCGCGCCAATCCCTCGATATCCGACGTCAGCGGCGCGTTGTAGCCGATATGATAGACTGCGTGCTGGCCGACGATATTGACGATGCCGGAGTTAGCTTTCTTGGCGTTGTGCAGATTTGCAAGGCCGTTTGCGAGGCCCGGCCCAAGATGCAAGCAGCGTCGACGCCGGGGTGCCTTTCATTCGGTAGTAGCCGTCCGCGGCGCCGGTCACGATGCCCTCGAACAGTCCAAGAACGCAACGCATCCCCTCTACGCGGTCAAGTGCCGCGACGAAATGCATCTCTGATGTTCCCGGATTTGCAAAGCAGACATCCACTCCGCCGGCGACCAGAGTCCGCACCAGACTTTCCGCTCCGTTCATCACGCCATCCCTGTTGTATGTTTCCGTTGAGCCGATGTTTCCGTTAGCCAGTTTTAGTTTAGCCAGAGCTCGCCTATGCTTACCGGCACGGACCAGAGAGGACAATCATCCCAGGCGGCTTTCGTCAAAGCTTCCAGACGAAAAAAGCCGCGCAGCGAAATCATGGCAGCATTGCTTTAGGGGGCGTTTTCCGGCTCGCGCGGGGAGAAAGGCTCGAAAACAGTTGCGGCGGGACCGCATTTTCGCGCGGACGGAACACAAAGGCTCGCCTCCGGCTTGCGAAGCAGGATCAATTATGCATTTTCTTAACCAGCTGCCATTTATCGGTCGTCGGGATGCTGGCGTCGGATCGGACTTCAATATTACACTTTTATTTTTCAACGGAATGACCATTTGCGAGGACTTCATATGACTCGACTTGCCACCGCCGTGCTCACATTCGCAGTCCTGGCCGCAACCGCGGTCACCGCAACGGCCCAAAGCTTCTACGAGGATTTTGCATCCGGCGGCGCACCGCTCAACCGGCGCTTCCAGTTCGGTTTCGGCAATCCCGGGGGAACAGGTCCGATCCCTCGCACCAATGTCAGTTTTCCAGGAGATTATGCGCCCGGCACCATTGTCGTGAACACTGCCGAACGGCGGCTCTATCTCGTTACCGGAAACGGGCAAGCCATCCGCTACGGCATCGGCGTCGGCCGGGACGGTTTCCGCTGGGGTGGCGTGCACCGCATTTCGGCGAAAAAAGAATGGCCGGAGTGGACGCCTCCGTCCCAGATGCTGAGGCGACGCCCCGATCTGCCGCGGCACATGGTGGGCGGCGAGGATAACCCGCTCGGAGCCCGCGCCATGTATCTCGGTTCGACGCTCTATCGCATCCACGGCTCCAACGAGCCCGAGACGATTGGTCAAGCGGTGTCGTCCGGCTGCTTCCGGATGGTCAACGATGACGTCATCGATCTCTACAATCGCGTGTCCGTTGGCGCCACTGTCATCGTCAAAAACTGAGCGTGAACTTCAGCAATAAAACGAAGGAATAAGCAGAGCTCATTCCGGATTGCGGAACCTCGGACGGCGGCCCTTGCACCATGGCGTCGCATCCGGCAACGTCGTCGATATGCATCAGCGTATTCGATCAAGCCGGCTGTTCCGAGGAATAACAGCCTTATTCATCGGCCTTTGGGTCGGTGGCGCAACCACGCCTCCCGCCCCCGCCGACGTTCCAGCCATAGCGTCACGTCAACGCAGCGAGAAGAAAACTTTTACCGACGGCGAAATCATCAACGGCTTCTTCAGAACGGCTTTTGGGGCGGAATATCATCTTGCTGGCCGCGTCGATCGCATTCGCAAATACGAGAAGCCTGTCCGCGTCTTCATCGATAATGCCCATCGCATGGATCGTCTGGCGCAATTTACCGGCGTCATCGCCGACATAGCCGCGCACGTTCAACACCTCGATATCGCCGCCACTTCCGACAGAGGAGCCGCCAACGTCGTCGTGACGATGGTGCGTGACCGGGATCTTTTTCGCACGATGACCTCGCTCTATGGGTCAGACAAAGCCCGTGACATCCGGACCTCCCTCGATCCTCAATGCCTCTCCGGCTTTCGCAAAAACGACAGCTTCGAAATCGTGAATTCCGACGTGATCCTCACGATCGACAATGGCGACTTCATTTTCTTCGATTGCGCGTATGAGGAAATGCTGCAATCGCTAGGCCCCATCAACGACACCAATGCGGTGCCATGGACGATGTTCAACGACAGCGTCCAGATGGGCTATTTCGACATCTACGATCAATATATTTTGAATATTCTGTACGATCCCCGAATTCGTTCGGGGATGACGATCGATGAGGTTCGCGCCGTCTTGCCTGAGATTTTGGTCAGCGTGCGCGCCTGGGTCGCGAAGGTGAATAACATCGGCCCGTGACGCACCATCGAGCGATCACGACATTCCGCTAGTAAATTCAGCGCACGGGATCGGCGACGAACACAACGATGCAATTTCAAAAAGAACATGGCTCGAAAACGGAGGCTGCAGGAATATAAGGTGATCGTCAGCGCGAAACCCGGGATAGCGAGCAGATAGCTCAAGCCGCCGTCGCTGTCATATCCGCCCTGTCGAGCATAACCTTCTTTATTTCCTTCAGCGCCTTGTACAGATCTCCGCGGCATATAAGCGCGGTCGCTGCATCGATGCGTTCGCGAAGCATCGGCTTGTCCGACAGAAGCTGATTGGTCAGATCGGCGTAAACGCTCTCGTATTTCTTGATGTTGCTCTCGAGATACATCGTTTGAATGCAATGATAGATACGCTTGATCGGCGTATCGGCTGCCTCGGCCTTGATCGAATCGCGATAGCGCAGAACGGGCGAATTGCCTTCGAGGAGGAATGACACACGCGCATTGTAGTTTGTGAGAACGCTGCCGCCGATGAAAATTTTCTCGAACGGTTCCAATTCGATGCGAAGCGCCATACCCTTTTCCTTTCTAGAAAGAACGGAAGGCACCGGCAGGCGGCGAACCGCTTGCCGATCTTATGTTTAGCGCAGGAGCTGCAGCACTGACTGCTGCGACGTGTTGGCCAGCGCGAGCGCGGAAACCGCGATCGACTGACGTGTCGACAGAGCCTGGCTGTTGAAGCACTGTCTTTGAAGTCGGTACCAGCAGTAAGAGCTTTCAGACCAATGCCAACCGCATTGAAGTTGACGCCACCGATGTTAAGCGTGGACTTGCCGGTTTCGTTGAACGTCAGCTTCTGGCTATCACCGGACAGCAGGTTGATGCCGTTGAACGAAGCATCCTGCGAGGTAGTGTTGATCTGCGTCAGGATGTTATTGTACTGGGTAACCACAGTGGCGCAGTTGCCTGAGCCAGCATCGGAACAATCGCAATATTCGTTTGTAAAAATAATTTGCCCCACAAATTTAAGTGGGTTTTAGAATCAATGACTGACCTTAATCAAAATATTTCGCTTTTGCTATCGCACGGTCAATTTTGTCGCTTACAAATCGTCGCAGCGATCATTGGATGACCGTACTTCTACGGTGCGACCTGAAAGCACAACGTCTCGTTCGGGTACCGCGCTACCCATTAAACCATCGTGCGGATGTTTACGATGCACAGAAACAAAGCGCGACGCACATCGTGTGCGTCGCGCTTCATCGTTCGTTGAATAGCGGATTCGAATGTCTGCAAAAATGATGCGCGATGTCGAGCTGACTGATCTTCGAACTCACTTACCCTTTTCGAACAGCTCGCGGCCGATCAACATGCGGCGAATTTCACTAGTACCCGCGCCGATCTCATAGAGCTTGGCATCGCGCAAAAGACGACCGGTCGGATAGTCGTTGATATAACCGTTGCCGCCGAGCAATTGAATCGCGTCGAGCGCGCATTGCGTCGCCTTCTCGGACGCATAGAGAATTGCGCCTGCGGAATCTTCACGCGTGGTCTCTCCGCGATCGCAGGCTTTTGCGACAGCGTAGACGTACGCGCGCGACGCATTCATCGTGACATACATATCCGCGATTTTGCCCTGCACCAGCTGGAAATTGCCGATCGGCTGCCCAAACTGTTTGCGCTCATGTACGTATGGCATCACCACGTCCATGCACGACTGCATGATGCCGAGCGGGCCCGCAGCAAGCACGGCGCGCTCGTAGTCAAGTCCCGACATAAGAACGCCAACGCCCCGGCCTACTTCACCGAGCACATTTTCTTCCGGCACTTCGCAATCTTCGAACACCAGTTCGCCGGTGTCGGATCCTCGCATGCCAAGCTTGTCGAGCTTCTGCGCGGTCGAGAACCCCTTCATGCCCTTTTCGACGAGAAATGCTGTAATGCCACGAGGCCCCGCCGCCGGGTCCGTCTTGGCATAGATCACGAATGTTTCGGCGACAGGACCATTGGTAATCCACATTTTGCTGCCGTTGAGCACATAGCGATCGCCCTTCTTTTCGGCGCGTGTCGACATCGACACCACGTCGGATCCAGAACCTGACTCTGACATCGCCAGTGCGCCGACATGCTCTCCAGAGATCAGCTTGGGCAGGTATTTGCGTTTCTGCGCGTCGCTGCCATGACGCCTGATCTGGTTGACGCAGAGATTGGAATGCGCGCCGTAGGACAGGCCCACGGCAGCCGAGCCTCGTGAAATTTCTTCCACTGCGATGCAGTGTTCGAGATAGCCGAGCCCCGATCCGCCATACTCTTCTTCGACCGTGATACCGTGCAACCCCAGAGCACCGAGCTTCGGCCAGAGATCGCGCGGAAACTCGTTGCTCTTGTCGATCTCGTCGGCGCGCGGCGCGATTTCGTGAGCGGAAAATTCGCGAACGGTCTCGCGAATAGCTTCGGCGGTCTCGCCAAGATCGAAATTGAAAATACGTTGCGCGTTCGGAATCATTGACTTTACCTGTCTCCCGCCAGTCGGCGTTATCTCATCGTCTGAACCCGGACATTGCCACGGGCCAGACGACAAGAGAAGGGGGAGCGGCAAGTAGACCAGCAGCCGCGTACTGCCGGATTACGCGAGTGCCCTGGCGGCTTTGGCGACCTTGCGCGTCGCGCTATCAACCGATTGCGTTTCGTTGGCGATTTCAGACATGTTCTTGTTGATGTCAGACACCTCTTTCGCGGCATCCTGCATATTCGACGAAATCGCCTGCGTGACAGCGGCCTGTTCTTCGACGGACGCGGCAATGGCCGCCGAGATTTCGCCGACGTCACTCGTTCCGACTCTATGGTGACGGCCTGGGTGATCTGGCTGAGATCCGCATCGATCGATTTCTGAATTTTGCCACGCTGGATTCGGTCTTGCACCTGCTTGGTGGTGTCGATCGCGAATTTGACAACCTTGCAAACCTTGCCGTCGGCATCATAGACCGGATTGTAAGCCCTGGATTCAGACCTGTCTGCCGCCGCTCGCGACGCGCTCATACTCGCCCGCCTGGCACTCGCCTCTGCGAAGGGCGTCCCAGAACTCCCGATACGCCGCGCTGTTTCGATATTCCGCCGTCGCGAATATGCATGGTGCTTGCCCTGGATTTCCTCCAGCCTGTAGCCCAGCGTATCGAGGAAATTCGGGTTGGCGGTAACGATCGTTCCGTCGAGATTGAACTCGATCACCGCTTGGGAGCGATTGATGGCCTCGATCTTGCCGTTCAGTTCCTGTGATGAATTGAACAGTCGCATTGGCATCCCCCAGCTCGCTCACCAGCAACAGATTTCCATGCAACTTATAAGAATTTTCGTACAACTACTGCGCTCAGAACTGAAATTCGGCTAAGTAAAAATGACGATCCGCGAGGTAAGGCTGCGTCGAAACACAGCCAGTCCCCCCTCGAATTTTCCCCCGGCGAATCTGCGCATCGGCCTTGCTCTGGCCTCGCCGAACGGCTGTAATCACAGAATAACTGCCTAAGAGTGCCTCGAACAATCGAGGCGACGGCGGCCCAAGCGGCCGCGGTTATAAAGAGCGGTTTATAGGGAGAAGCACCATGGAACACGCCCGCCGGGCGCAAATTCCTGCGCATTCCGATTCAGTTCTTCAAGCCGCCCGCGAAAGGGCTTACGCAACGCCGCTGGAAGATTTCGACGTCGGCGATCCCGAGCTTTTCCGAACCAATACGTTCTGGCCATATTTCGAACGGCTACGGCGCGAAGACCCCGTCCATTACTGCAGCCGGAGCATGTTTGGACCTTATTGGTCGGTGACGCGACATGCCGACATCATGCAGGTGGAAACCAGCCACAACGTCTTTTCTTCGGACGCTGGGCTTGGCGGGATCACCATCCGCGACGCGAAAGCGGAACTGCGCCGCCCGATGTTCATCGCGATGGACGAACCCAAGCATACTGCACAGCGCAAGACCGTTGCGCCGATGTTCACGCCGACGCATCTCGACGAGCTTGCAAAGTCGATCAGGCAGCGCACCGCCGAGTGTCTCGATTCGCTGCCCCGCAACGAGACGTTCGATTGGGTCGACCGCGTGTCGATCGAACTCACTACACAGATGCTCGCGGTCCTTTTCGATTTTCCCTGGGATGACCGCCGCATGCTCACCCGCTGGTCGGATGTGGCGACGGCGATACCGGCCGATCAGGCGGCCGACGACAAGCGGCAGGCTGAACTGGAAGCCTGCGGCGCCTATTTCGCAAGGCTTTGGAACGAACGGCTCAAGGCGCCGCCCAAACAGGACCTTCTGTCGATGATGGCCCATGCGGATGCCACCCGCGACATGGATCCCAAAACCTTCCTGGGCAACATCATTCTGCTGATCGTCGGCGGAAACGACACCACGCGCAACACCATGACGGGATCGGTGCTCGCCTTGAACGAAAACCCCGACCAATACCGCAAACTGCGCGACAACCACGCCTTGATCGACAGCTTCGTCCCCGAGGTCATTCGTTGGCAGACGCCACTCGCCCACATGCGGCGCACCGCCCTGACCGATACGATGCTCGGCGGCAAGATGATCCGTAAAGGCGACAAAGTCGTCATGTGGTATGTGTCCGGCAACCACGATGAAACCGCGATCGACGATCCCGACCGCTTTATCATCGATCGGGCCCGTCCCAGACAGCATCTTTCCTTCGGCTTCGGCATTCATCGGTGCGTCGGGCTGAGGCTCGCCGAGCTGCAGCTGAAAATCGTATGGGAAGAAATCCTGAAGCGCTTTGACACCATCGAAGTGGTGGGCGAACCCAAGCGGGTCTATTCGAGTTTCGTCAAGGGTTATGAAACCCTGCCAGTCCGCATCACCGGGTGACAGACACTCCCCGAAGGATCATAATCCGAACCAACCGTATTGCCACAAGCGCCTGTCCGGCTGACGTCCGGGCAAACGAGGATTTTCATGCACGGCCCGATCGAACATTCCGCGCTCGCAATTCAACGCGAAGCCCGCGAAAAAGCCTATTCCATGCCGATCGCGGACTTTCATCCCGGCAATCCGGAGCTTTTCCGCTCCAATACGCTCTGGCCTTACTTCGAGCGACTGCGGAACGAAGAGCCTGTCCATTTCTGTACCACCAGCCCGGTCGGCTCCTATTGGTCGGTCACCAAATATCACGACATCATGCACGTCGACACCAACCCGGCGATCTATTCATCGGACGTCCGGCTCGGCGGCATCATGCTGCGCGACGTCGAGCCCGGCTACCAATGGCCGAGCTTCATTGCGATGGATGAGCCCAAACACGGCCCGCAACGCAAAACCGTTTCGCCAATGTTCACGCCGCAGCATCTGGACAAGCTGGCGATCCTGATCCGCGAACGGGCCTGCCAAATCCTGGACGCGCTGCCGCGCAATGAGACATTCAACTGGGTCGACCGCGTTTCTGTCGAACTCACGACCCAGATGCTGGCGACGCTGTTCGACTTCCCCTGGGAGCAACGCCGCAAACTGACCCGCTGGTCCGATGTCGCAACTGCACTCCCAAAGAGCATGGTCGTCGAAAACGAGGCTCAGCGCCTCGCAGAGCTAACCGAATGCGGCGAGACTTTCGCCAAGCTATGGAACGAACGGGTCAACGCCGATCCGACGAGCGACCTGATCTCGATGATGGCGCACAGCGATGCGACCCGTCATATGGACAAGGACAATTTGCTCGGCAATATCATTCTGCTGATCGTGGGGGGCAACGACACCACCCGCAACACGATGACCGGATCGGTTCTGGCGCTGAACGAAAATCCGGATCAGTATAAAAAGCTGCGCGACAATCCTGCGCTGATCGACAGCTTCGTTCCGGAAGTGATCCGGTGGCAAACACCACTGGCTCATATGCGCCGCACCGCGCTGCAGGACACCGAGCTTGGCGGCAAACTGATCCGCAAGGGTGACCGGGTGGTGATGTGGTATGTGTCCGGCAATCGCGACAGCGAGGCCATCGAGGACGCCGACAGCTTTATTATCGACCGCGCCCGCCCCCGGCTGCACATGTCGTTCGGCTTCGGCATTCATCGCTGCGTCGGCATGAGGCTGGCCGAGCTGCAACTCAAAATCGTGTGGGAAGAGATTCTCAAACGCTTTCCCACCATCGAAGTGGTGGGAGAACCGAAGCGGGTCTATTCCAGCTTCGTCAAGGGCTACGAAGTCCTGCCTGTTCGCATCCCATCCTGACGCAGGCCCAACGATTTTCAATACGGCGGAATATCCCGGAAGACAGTGAGAGGATTCCCTAAGGTCCATGACGAAAACCTATGCGATGACATTGCTCGACACCATTATGAGTCTTCCCGGGCACCCAAGCGCGTCGGGCATGCGGGTGGTTCAGGCCGAACCGGGACGGGTTTCGCTCGCGCTCACCAAACGTCCTGACCTGATGCAGTTTTCTGGCCATTTCCACGGCGGCGTGATTACCGGTCTTGCAGACCAGGCCGCCGGAGCCGCCATCACGACCGCCCTCCCTGAGGGCCGTATCGGGGTCACCGTCGAGATCAAGATCAACTTTCTGAGCCCGGCGGACGGTGACGAGATCATAGCTCGCGCCGAAGTCCTGCAGGCGGGCGGCACGATTAGCGTTGCAAAGATCGAGGTGATCTCTAAAAACAAGGACACCGAACGCACTTGCGCGTTTGGAACCGCAACCATGCGCGCCGTCGATCTTCCAGTTTTTCGTTGATGACACACATCGAACATAACGCCGAAACCGACGAATTCAGAGATATCCGTGAAGCGGTCGGAAAACTGTGCGAACAGTTTCCAGGCGAATATTGGCGCAAGCTCGATCGCGAGATGTCCTATCCCGCCGAATTCGTGGATGCCCTGACGCGATCGGGATATCTCTCGGTGTTGATCCCTGAGGAGTATGGCGGCGCGGGATTAAAACTGTCCGCCGCCGCGGCAATCCTTGAAGAGGTTCAGCGCGCGGGCTGTAACGGCGGCGCCTGCCACGCCCAGATGTACACGATGGGCGTGCTGCTGCGCCATGGCAACGCTGCGCAAAAACAACAATGGCTGCCTCGCATCGCCAGCGGCGAACTCCGCCTGCAGGCATTTGGCGTCACCGAGCCGTCAAGCGGAACCGACACCTCATCGCTCAAGACATTCGCGCGGCGCGATGGCGATCACTACGTCGTCAACGGCCAGAAAATCTGGACCAGCCGTGCGGAGTATTCCGACCTGATGATTTTCTGGCGCGAACAACGCCAAAGGATCAGGCCGCCAAACGCACCGATGGCCTGTCGGTCTTCATCGTCGACATGAAAGCGGCCAAAAATAATGGCCTGACGATCCGGCCGATCCGCACCATGATGAACCATGCAACCACCGAAGTGTTCTTCGACAATTTGCGTGTGCCGGCGGAAAACCTGGTCGGCGAGGAAGGCAAGGGATTCCGCTATATTTTGTCCGGCATGAACGCCGAGCGCATTCTCATCGCCGCCGAATGCGTCGGCGACGCCAAATGGTTCATCTCCAAAGCGACCGCCTATGCACGGGAACGCGTTGTTTTCGGCCGGCCCATCGGCCAGAATCAGGGCGTTCAATTCCCGATCGCCAAAGCCTACGCCGCAATGCGCGCCGCCGAACTGATGGTGCGAGACGCCACTCGCAAATACGAGGCCGGAGCCGATTGCGGCGCCGAGGCCAATATGGCCAAGATGCTGTCGGCCGACGCATCGTGGGACGCGGCCAACGCCTGTGTTCAAACCCACGGCGGCTTCGGGTTTGCAGAGGAATACGATGTCGAGCGGAAATTCCGCGAGACCCGCCTATATCAGGTCGCGCCGATTTCAACCAACCTCGTTCTGTCCTATCTTGCCGAACACGTGCTCGGCATGCCGCGCTCCTACTAAGGCCGGATGCACGGTCGCGGGCGCGGGCCGGGCGATCCGGCGAAAACTCCATAATTCAGATCCGGGACACGATTGATGCGGGCGCTCGAAGGAATAACAGTGATCGCCGTGGAACAGGCCGTCGCCGCGCCGTTCTGCACATCGCGGCTGGCGGATGCGGGCGCCACGGTCATCAAGGTGGAAAGACCGGAAGGTGACTTTGCGCGCGGTTACGACGCGGCCGCGAAAGGACAAAGCAGTTATTTCGTCTGGCTCAATCGCGGCAAAAAATCCGTGGTCATTGATCTTGCAACCGATGACGGTCGGCGAACGCTCGAGGCGTTGATCGCGGGAGCGGACGTTCTGGTGCAAAACCTCAAGCCTGGCTCGATGGACAAGCTCGGATTTTCGCTCGCACGGCTCCGCAAGGACTATCCATCGCTCATCTGCTGCACCATCACCGGCTACGGCGATCAAGGCCCCTATGCGCATCGCAAGGCCTACGATCTTCTGATCCAGGCGGAAAGCGGACTGGCCTCGATCACCGGCGGCCCGGAGGGCCCTTCGCGCGTCGGCGTCTCGATCGTCGATGTCGCCACCGGCGCTGCGGCGCAGGCCGCGGTCCTGGAAGCCTTGATTGCACGCGGCCGCACCGGACAGGGTGCGGATATCCGCGTTTCGATGTTCGACGTTATGGCGGATTGGCTAACGGTGCCGTTGCTCAATGCCGAAGCTGGAAATCCACCGCAACGCATGGGTCTCGCCCATCCCTCAATCGCGCCTTACGGCGTGTTTCGTTCGAAGGACGGCAAGGATATCCTGATCTCGATTCAGAGCGAACGCGAGTGGAAAACGCTTTGCACCAATGTGCTTGGCGCTTCCTCATTGCCCGATGACCCGCGCTTCAAAAACATGGTCGAGCGCGTCCGCAACAGGCAGCTCACCGACAAAACCGTGGGCGACATCTTCGCGACATTGACAAGAGAGGTGCTGCTGCACCGTCTCTCGGAGGCGGATATCGCCTTTGCCGAAGTCAACACCATGGCCGATCTGACGTCGCACCCGCATTTACGCCGAATCGAAATCGAAACCCCGGAAGGTACTGTCGCACATCCAGCCCCGGCGGCGATTTTTATGGATCAGGATCGCAACTATACGCCCGTCCCGGCGGTTGGGGAGCACACCGACGAGATCAAAACAAGCTTGCGACACGGGAGCAAGATTCCATGAGCCCGGCAATCGATCTCGACCATTTACGCGGCTGGATCGGACGCAGCGACAGTGCAGCCGACATTGTGACGCCCCAACTCGTGCGCGCTTTGCGGGCAACATTGTTCATGGATCCCGGCAAGCCCGTCGCTCACGATCCCGCACCGCTGACTGTACACTGGTGTCTCGCGCAACCCGTGGCGCCGATGTCGGCGCTCGGCCCGGACGGTCACCCGGCTCGGGGCGGATTTCTGCCCCCCGTCCCGTTACCACGGCGCATGTGGGCAGGCGGCGAACTCGAATTTCTGGATCGTATTCGCGTCGGCGACGATGTGACGCGAACCTCCCGCATCGCTGACGTTTCACTCAAGACGGGGAGCAGCGGCGCGCTGTGTTTCGTCACTGTCGAACACACCATCGAGACCCCGCGCGGTGTCGCCATTCGGGAGCGGCAGGACATCGTCTACCGTGATGTCCCGGGGACCGGTCGGCAAGCCGCAACACCGCCCGCAGCACCAAGCGCCCCGACGCATCGGCGCACGCATATGGCGGACCCGGTTTTGCTGTTTCGCTACTCCGCGCTGACCTTCAACGGGCACCGCATCCATTACGACCGCGATTATGTCACCAAGATCGAAGGCTATCCGGGTCTGGTCTTTCATGGACCGTTGCAGGCGGCCCTGCTCGTCGAATTCGCAGCCGGGTTGCATGCGGATCAGGGACCGAAGACATTCAGCTATCGCGGCGTCAGCCCCTTGTTCGACGGTGCGGAGTTCAGCCTCAATGCCAATGAGACCGATAAAGGCATGGACTTTTGGACCGCCAACAACGCGGGATCTCCAACCATGAAAGCGACCGCCACGTGGTGAAATCCGGAAAGCCGCCGACGCGCGCAGCCGTGACCGTCAAGCATGCGACGCTGGATTTGCTGCGCGCATTTGGGATCAAAAAGGTGTTCGGCAACCCCGGTTCGACCGAGCTTCCTTTTCTAAGCGACTGGCCGGACGATATCGACTACGTGCTCGGATTGCAGGAGGCGACCGTCATCGGCATGGCGGACGGCTATGCGCAGGCCACGCGCAACGCCGCGTTCGTCAACCTGCACTCCGCGGCGGGCGTCGGCCACGCGCTCGGGAACATCTATACGGCGTATCGCAACCAAACGCCGATGGTGATTACGGCGGGCCAACAGGCGCGCAGTATCCTGCCCTTGCAGGCTTTTCTCTATGCCGAGCGTGCGTCTGAATTTCCCCGGCCTTATGTGAAATTCAGCGTCGAGCCGGCCCGCGCGGAAGACGTTCCGCTTGCCATCGCCCGCGCCTATTACACTGCCATGCAACCGCCCTGCGGTCCGACTTTTGTTTCCGTCCCAATCGACGACTGGACCCATTCGACCCAGCCAGTGGAGGTCCGCAGCGTCAGCCGCGAGCTCGGCCCGGACGCTGCCGCGATCGATAGACTTGTCGCAGCGCTCACGGCGAGCAAGACGCCGGCATTGGTGATCGGGCCCGCGGTGGACCGGGCACAGGCGGTCGATCTTGCGGTCCGACTGGCCGAGCGCACCAAAGCAAAAGTGTGGGTGAGCCCGTTTTCCGCGCGTTGCAGTTTTCCCGAGCGTCATCCGCAATTCGCGGGTTTTTTGGAGGCATCGCCTGCGCAACTCTCCGAATCGCTGCGCGAACACGATCTTGTGGTGGTGATCGGCGCGCCGGTTTTCACATTCCATGTCGAAGGGCACGCGACCATCTTCGAGAACGGCACGGCGTTGTTTCAGATCACCGACGACGCCACCGCCGCTGCCGTCGCACCCGTGGGCCACAGCATCGTCGCAAGCATGAAACCGGCGCTTGGCATGCTGCTGGATAAACTGCCCGAGACCCGGCGCTCCTTCCCGTCAGAGCGCGCGCTTCCGCCACCGCCCGCGCCAGCCGATCCCATCCCGGCGGAATTTTTGATGCATGCCCTTTCGGCGGCGATGCCCAATGATGCCGTGCTGGTGGAAGAAGCCCCCTCACACCGGCCTGCCATACGCAAATTTATGCCGATGCGTGGCCAGGACAGCTTCTACACCATGGCCAGCGGCGGCCTTGGCTGGTCACTTCCCGCTTCCGTTGGAATTGGTCTGGCTCAACCCGGACGCCGCACGATCTGTCTGATTGGCGATGGTTCGGCGATGTATTCGATCCAGGCGCTCTGGAGCGCCGCGCAGCACAAACTGCCTTTGACCGTCGTCGTCATCAATAATTCGGGCTATGGCGCGATGCGCTCGTTCAGCAAGGTCATGCAAGTGCGCAATGTGCCGGGTCTCGATCTGCCGGGCATCGATTTCGTCAAAATCGCCGAAGGTTTCGGGTGCCATGCCGTTCGCGTCGAACGCGCTCTCGATCTCGCGCCGGCACTCGCGCACAGTTTCAATTATCCTGAGTGCAGTCTTGTCGAGGTCATCGTCAATTCTGCCGTCCCCATTCTTTACGAGCAGAAGAGCTAAGGACTAGCTCATCGTCTCGCGCAGTTTGGCTTGGATCTTGGCCATGCCGCCGATCCAGCGATCGTAATTGTCGAGCTTGGCTCGCATGTAACCCGCGACTTGTGGATGCGGAAGGATCAGAAACTGCTCCCGATCGATGCCTTGCAGCGCGGATTCCGCGACCTCTGCCGGACTAAGATTTCCGTCCGCCGATTGTGGCCCTTGCGGAAGCCCGCGCAGCATATTGGTGTCGACACCTTGCGGGCAGAGAATGGACACCCGAATGCCGTGAGCCTTGTGCGAGATCGCGAGATTTTCAGCAAAGCCAACTGCGGCGTGCTTGGTCGTCGAATAGGCGGCGCTGCCGACCTGCGACAACAGCCCCGCTGCCGAGACCGTGTTGAGAAAATAGCCCCCGCCTCGCGCCTTCATCAGCGGCACCAGATAACGCGCCGCATAAACATGCGCCATCACGTTGACGGCCCAGCTTCTGGCCCACGGTTCGTCGGATGAGCCGCCTGCATTGACCGACAGCGGGTCGAACCCGCCGCCAATTCCCGCGTTCGAGCAAAACAAGGCAATCGGGCCGTATTGCCGTTCGGTTTGCTCGATCAAATGACGGATGTCGTCTTCGTTTCCGACATCAACGCGGAAGCCTGCGCCGCCGACCGTGCTCGCGACGGAATTTGCGCCTTCCCCATCGAGATCCGCGATGACGACTTTCGCAGCGCCTTCGCGGTGGAAGACTTCAGCCAGCGCTTTGCCTATCCCATTGGCGCCACCGGTGACAACCACAACCTTGCCCAGCACTTGCATGCGTCGACACCCTGTTATTGAGTTGAGAAAGCTGCTTGAAATTTGAGGAAAGCCGCTGAAGGAAAAATCCGATCACGCGAGGACGAGATCAAGCACCGCCGTATAATGACAGGCCGCGCCAAGAAGAACAAAAGCGTGCCAGATCGCATTTTGAAACCTGAGCCTCTCCCAGACGTGGAAAATGACTCCGAGCGTATAGAGCGCGCCACCGGCCGCGACCAGCCCGAGCGTCAAGGCCGGCAATGACGCAATGACCGTGTCGTAAACCACGAGGCCGCTCCAGCCCATCGCCAGATAGAGCGCGATGGAGAGCCGATCGAGTCGGCCCGGCAAGACAATCTTCAGAATAATTCCCACAGCCGCAACGGACCAAACGCCTATCAGCAGCGCCACTGCCAACGCGCTGCCGTTCATCCGCATGATGAACGGAGTATAAGTCGCCGCAATCAGGAGATAGATCGCGGAATGATCGAGACGGCGCAGCCACCATTTCCAGCGTGAGATCGGCAGGAGATTATAGATCGCCGAAATGCCCAGCATCGACAGCAGGCCTGCGGCGTAAACCGCGACGGCGACAACCTGGGATCCGGGCGCGTAATGGCTGGCGAGAACGATCAAGACAATCGCCGCAATCAGACCGAGACCCACGCCCACGGCATGAACGACACCGTCGGCCCATAATTCGGCACGGTCGTAATTCCATCGCACCCCATGGGGCGCGCCATGATGCGAAATCGATGTCCGATCTTTCAGCTTGAAGATTGTCATGGTTCGTTTTTGATCCGAGCAACGTCGAGAGTTGTAAAGGCGCACAGCCGGAACGTCCGACATGCGTATAAGGTTCGAGTACCGGATCACTTTGATCGCGAATAGCGTCTGGGGAGCGGCGAAAGTTTGTCGATTGGTCCCGTCGGCCTTCTGGTAATTCGATCCCCAATGACTAACTCTGATTTATTGATTTTGTTGAAATATCCACGTCCGATCGAGTGGTGGCCTTGAATTTTTCCGATCTTGTCGAAGAAGCCCGCCTGTCGCTCCAGGCCATCGTCGACTATGGCGATCATCTTTTCAATCCCACGATCCGTCTTGGGGTCACCGGCCTGTCGCGCGCTGGTAAAACCGTCTTTATTACTGCGCTTGTTCACGGCCTGCTGCGCGGCGGCCGCTTCCCCGTCTTCGAAGCACTGGCGACAGGCCGGGTCGCCCGTGCGCGCCTCGAACCCCAGCCGGACGACGCTGTGCCGCGCTTCGATTATGAACGCCATGTCCGCACCTTGCTGGAGCAGCGGCAATGGCCGGGCTCCACTGTGGACATCAGCGAATTGCGCCTGGTGATCGACTATCAACGCCGCAACAGCGCGGACCGCACGCTCACGCTGGATATTGTCGACTACCCGGGAGAATGGCTGCTCGATCTTCCGCTGCTGACCAAAAGCTATGAACAATGGTCGGCGGAGAGCTTGCGGCTCTCACGTCAGGGCCCGCGAACCAGGCTCGCAGCCGAATGGCACGCTTACCTTGCGACGCTGGCGCCGAACGGGCGCGCCGACGAACAAGTGACGCTCACCGCCGCACGCCTTTTCACAGACTATCTGCGCGCATGTCGCGACGAGCGCTTCTCGATGAGCCTGCTGCCGCCAGGGCGGTTTCTCATGCCCGGGAATCTTGCGGGATCTCCGGCGCTCACGTTTTCGCCGCTTGATGTGCCCGATCAGGCAGCTGCGCCGGAAGGGTCACTGTGGGCAATGATGCAACGGCGCTATGAAGCCTACAAAGATGTGGTGGTGCGACCGTTCTTTCGCGATCATTTCACCCGGCTCGATCGGCAGATTGTCCTGGTGGATGCGCTGGCCGCTTTCAATGCAGGCCCCGAAGCATTGAGCGACCTGCAAGCCGCGCTGACCGGAATTCTCGATTGCTTTCGCGTTGGCCGCAGCACATTTTTCAGTTCGCTGCTGCGCCCGCGAATTGATAAAATCCTTTTCGCGGCGACAAAAGCCGACCACTTGCATCATGCGAGCCATGATCGCCTTGAAGCCATTCTCAAACACATGGTCGAACGCGCCCTGACGCAGGCGACTTTCTCCGGCGCATCGGTTGACGTCGTCGCCCTCGCCGCCATCCGGGCAACCCGCGAGGCGCGCGTGCAACGTGGGCGCGAGCAATTGCCGTCCATCATCGGAATGCCAGCTGCTGGTGAAATCGCCAATGGCGAGACATTCGACGGTGAAACCGACGTCGCGACATTTCCGGGGGACCTGCCCGACCGGCTCGATGGTCTTTTCACGACAGGTCAGGACCCACTCGACTCTGACATCAGCCAGCAGCACAAACCAGTTCAAGGGGCTCACGCACGGCGCGGCCGATCATGCCGATTACAGGTTCCTGCGGTTTCGTCCGCCCCGCCTCGAAACGTCAATTGATGACGTGCCCTGCCTGCCGCACATTCGCCTCGACCGCGCGCTTCAATTCCTGATCGGAGACCGACTCCAATGAGCGAACGAAACCCGCATCGCCGCCCGGTGACGTTCAAGCTTGACGATCCGCATGTGGTCGTGATGGCCCCCGAGACCGAGGCAGGACGGCCGTCCCACGGTACGGTGCACGTGACGCCCGAACCAGAACCCGCATCGCTTCCCATCCCTGTCGACGAGAACACTTTTGTTGCTTCACCAAAGAGCTTTCGATGGGGGGCACTGTTCTGGAGTTCGCTTGGCGGACTTGTGCTGATGGCGCTCGGACTGGGTATCACCAACCTCGTTGAAGACTTGTTCAAGAGAAGCGAAGGACTTGGCTTCGTCGGGCTTGCTTTCGCTTTGGTGTTCGTTATCGCGCTCGTTGCGATGATCGCGCGCGAGATCGTCGGATTGGCGCGCCTCGACACGATCGAGAAGCTTCATGCCCGGGCCGCCCTCGCGCTGGCCGGCGACAATCGACCGCAGGCGGATGCGGTCGTCCGGGACCTGCTTCGGATCGCGCATGGCAATCCACGTCTGGCCCATGCACGCACGACACTGCAACACCACGCGACCGATATCATCGACGGGGCCGACATGCTGCACCTTGCCGAACGCGAGTTGATGGCTCCCCTCGATCAGGAAGCCCGCAGGTTGATCACGACGGCCGCGCAGCGTGTCTCGATCGTCACCGCTGTCTCGCCCCGTGCCGTGGTCGATGTGCTGTTCGTCTTCGCTGCCGCTGCCCGCCTGATCCGGCAGCTCGCGCGACTATATGGCGGCCGCCCCGGCGTGCTGGGGCTGATCAAGCTCACCCGCCAGGTGATCGCACACCTTGCGATCACGGGTGGCCTCGCCGCCAGCGACAGTCTGATCCAGCAGATGCTGGGCCATGGCATCGCCGCCAAGGTCTCGTCGCGCCTCGGTGAAGGCCTGCTCAACGGATTGCTGACAGCTCGGCTCGGTCTCGCCACGATCGATGTCACGCGGCCTCTGCCGTTTACGTCATTGCCGCGACCGGCGCTCTCCGATCTGGCGGCGGACCTTCTGCGCAAACGCGACGATACCGGGTCGCAAGGCTGATCCTTACGGCGGGCAGCAGTGCATCAATCGATCTTGACCCATTGCTCGACGGGCATGACCTCAGGCGCCTGGCCGTAGCCACGGGTCCACATATCGACAACCCATTCCGTGCGGGTCGCCCGGTCGATCAAAATAGCTGTATTATGTGGTGTCTGACCCATCAAAGCGTTGCCCCGATAACGCGGGTCGCCCACCGTGTGATAGCGGAACAGTCCCCAGTCTTGCACGATCAGCAGGAAGCCTGTCGTGTTGCGCGTCGTGTCCCAACAGTCAAAATTCGAATTATCGACGCCATAACGAAAATCGGCCCGCGCGATCCGTTTGTCGGTGCCTATCACCGGGCCGATACGCCGATCGAACCAGATAACCGCCTTCTGCACCGCCGCCCGCTCGGCGGCCGCTGAAGATTTTCCCGTAGCCAGAATAGCTGCCACGGCTGCCCTATCACCGGCCGTGAACGCAAACTCCATGCGGCGCCTGCAAATGAACCCATAGCAGACCGTCATGGAACCGGTTTTTGGCGGATAGGCCGAGACGTCGCTGTAAAGCTGAACGATGGCCCGGCTTACATCCATTGCTTCCGCATGCGGTGCGGGAAGCGTAAGCGTGCAGACAAATCCCAGAACCAAAAGGCGGAACAGGCGGCGATTTCGAACGGATAACAGCATCGTGGAGCGGCATGTGAATCTTGTTTGGTCAGACCAATCACGCTTCGATCGACACGAATCGTGCGTCGTGAATTATGGACCCGCTCCGGCAAAACTGCGATTCCAGGTCGGGCTGATGAGAATTTCATTGACGCAAACATGCGGCGGCATGTTGGCAACGAACGCGATGGTACGGCCCAGGTCTTCGCCTTGAAGCATACGCGCCATATCGGCTTCGCTCGGAGGCACTGGCCGCAGTTTCATGATCGGCGTCGCTACCTCGCCGGGCGACAGGGCACACGCACGGATGCCGTGGGCATACTCTTCCATATTGAGCGAATGGGTCAGCGCCACCACCGCGTGCTTGGTGGCCGTGTAGGCCGGACCGGTCAGCTTCGATACGATCCGCCCGGCCCACGACGCGACATTGATAATGCAACCACCGTTTTGCACGCGCATAGCCGGGAGCACGGCGCGGATGCAATAAAGCAATCCGTTCAGATTGATATTGACGACCTGGTCCCACCCCTCATTGGTGACATCGGCCCAGCTGCGTTTCGGAATATTGAGACCGGCGCTGTTCACCAGCACGTCGATACGGCCATATTTTTTTAAAATGGCTTGCGCCGTCGCTTCGACATCCGCTGCGTTTCCGACATCCAACGCCATCGCCGAAACGTCGCCACCCTCTTTTCGCAGTTCCTGAACGGCCTTCTCCAGAACGTCGGCGCGCCGGCCTGAGATCACAACGCTCCAGCCATCGGACGCCAAGGCCTTCGCCCCCGCAAACCCGATGCCGCTGCCACCACCTGTAATCCACGCAACTTTTTTAATTGCCGTTGCCATACTCTACGCTCCTATCCCTGAATGTTGTTTGCAGAAATTTCGCGGCCTATTACATCGTCGCGCCAAGCACCCAGGGCGCGAACTCTGCCCCACCGAAATCGAAGCTTTCGCTTTTGGTCGGTTCGCCCGATGCAACCCGCAGCATCATGTCAAAAATCCGCTGCCCGCAGGCCTGAACCGTTTCCTCGCCGTCAAGAATCGTGCCGCAGTTGATATCCATGTCGTCGACCATCCGATTGTACATCGGTGTATTTGTCGCGAGCTTGATGGATGGCGCGGGCTTGCAGCCGAAGACGCTGCCCCGCCCTGTAGTGAAACAAACAAGATTCGCGCCGCCGGCAACCTGCCCGGTGGCGGCAACCGGATCGTAGCCGGGCGTATCCATGAACACGAAGCCCTTCTTGGTCACCGCTTCGGCATAGTTCACGACATCGACCAGATTTGTCGAACCGGCCTTGGCCATCGCGCCCAGCGACTTCTCCAGAATGGTCGTCAGACCGCCTGCTTTATTGCCAGGGCTGGGGTTTGCATTCATTTCCGCCCCTTCGCGCGCGGTGTAATCTTCCCACCATCGCATCAGCGCGACCAGCTTCTCGCCGACCTCGCGGCTGACGGCGCGTCGCGTCAGCAAATGTTCCGCGCCATATGTCTCTGGTGTTTCGGACAGGATAACCGTTCCGCCGTGTCGCACGAGGAGATCGCTTGCCACACCAAGCGCCGGGTTCGCCGAAACCCCGGAATAACCGTCTGAGCCGCCACACTGCAGCGCTACCGTGAGCTCACTTGCCGGGACCGGCTCGCGCTTGACATTGTTGGCATCCGCCAGGGCTTCACGAACGAATGCAACGCCTGCCTCGACCGTCTTTCGCGTGCCACCGATGGTTTGAATCTCAAGCTCGCGGAGGCGGCCCGCAAGTTTCTGTTCCTGCATCAGGCCACCGATCTGATTGACCTCGCAGCCCAGCCCAAGCACGACAACGGCGGCGAAGTTGACATGCCGCGCATAGCCGCCGAGTGTTCGCCGCAACAGGGCGAGCGGCTCGTTTTGCGTCATGCCGCATCCGGTCTTGTGGGTGAGCGCCACCACACCGTCGACATTGGGAAAATCGGCCAGCGGATTGTCACCCGTGAAAGGGTTTTTCTTGAAGACATCCGCCACCATGCCGGCGACGTGCGCGCTGCAATTCACGCTGGTGAGAATGCCGATATAATTGCGGGTGGCGACACGACCATCCGGACGGCGAATGCCATCGAAGGTAGCCGGCAGATCGAAATTCGGCGTCGGCTTGACGTCGACGCCCCACGCATAGTCCTTGGCGAAATCTCCCATGCCGCAATTCTGCGTATGCACATGCTGGCCGGGGGCAATGGTCGCGGTGGCGAAACCGATGATCTGGCCATAACGCAGCACCGGCTCATTCACGGCAATCGGCTTGATCGCAACCTTGTGCCCTGCCGGAATACGCTCCACCGTCGTCACGCCATCCGCGATCGGAGTGTCCGGCAGCAGTGTCGCGCGCGCAATCAGAACGCTATCACCGGGATGCAGGCGGATCACGGGTGCAGAAGCCATGCAAACCTCCATTTTAAGCGGCTGCGGACGACATAACGATCAGCCGACCGATGCCGAGTTACGCAAGCGGCGCCAGTGCCCAGCCTTACTTAGAAGAAGCGCGTTGTTTAAGCTCAGGCGCGCCCGTTGGACTCCTTGCGGGTCTGCGCGACCGACGTCTTGGCGAATTGCGCGAGAAGACCGCTGTCGTTCAAGATCGTCACGAGCTTGAACCCCATATTGATGTTGCGCGCCGCTCCCGCCGCACCGCTGCAATGAATGCCCGGATAAATCTTGCGCTTGTCGCACTCTTTTAACAGCTTGTCGTAGATTTTGAGAATCTCGGGCTCCTCGCGATCGAGCTTGGGCACGAGACCGTAGGAGAAACCGAGATCCGAGGGGCCGATATAGACGCCGGAAATTCCTTCCACGTCGAGAATCAATTCCATGTTTTCAACGGCCGTTTTGGTCTCGATCATGGGCAGACAAACGATCTCGTCATTGGCCGTCTTCTGGTACGAACCGGCATCGCCGTAGAGACCCGCGCGGATGGGACCGTTGCTGCGCGTGCCATGCGGCGGATATTTGCACGATGCCACGAATGCCTCGGCCTGCTCTTTGGTATTCACCATCGGGCAGATGACGCCGTAGGCGCCTCCGTCCAGCACTTTGCCGATGATGCCCGGTTCATTCCAGGGCACGCGCACCATGGGCGTAACCGGATGGCCATGCATCGCCTGAAAACACTGGACCATGGATTGATAATCCTGCACGCCGTGCTGGAGATCGACGGTCACGCTGTCGAAACCGCACTGCGCCATGACTTCAGCCGAAAACCCGGACGGGATTGCCAGCCACCCGTTGACCACCGCCTTGCCCGATGCCCAGATATCCTTGACCTTGTTTGCCATAGCGTGCTTTCCGTTCCTGGCCTGTTTCCATTCTTGATTGTTGAATGCCAGCATAGCTGGTTTTTTGCCGGGTGCTATCCCGTCACGCGCGTGATGATCGCTTCAGCTATGCCGACATCGCGGGCGATTGCTGCGATCGCGGCCCAGGTATCGTCCGGAAGCGGCACGCCGTTTTTCATGCGATCCGCGCGGGTGCGAGCCTCCGGTTCGCCGGGAACAAGCACGCCGTCGTGCCCCGCCGCAGGCGTCGTCGCTTTGAAATAGTCCACATAGCGGTTGATTTCACCGTCAAAAAACTGATCGACGTCGACACGCTTGGGATCAAGATAAATCGCGAACATGCCGTTCGAGAAACGCCGCGGCGAACTGGTCGCGCCGTTCCCGGACAAAGCGCCGCCGAGCAGTTCGCAAATCAACGCAAGCCCCGATCCCTTGTGCTCACCGAACGCGCGAATCGCGCCCTTGCCCTTTGAATGGTCGCGCGGTCCTTCGGCTTCGTAGGGACCGTAGAGCAGCGAGGGGTCCTCGCTCAATGTGCCGTCCGGACCGATCAAAGCGCCTTTGGGGAGTTTCTTGCCACCTCGGCTGGCGACCAGAACTTTCCCTTCGGCAACCAGCGACGTGGCGAAGTCGAGCACGATCGGCGGCTTTCCAGCGCGCGGAATGCCGACGCAATACGGCGCGGTCGACAGGCGGCGGTCCACCCCGCCATAGGGCGCGACGAGAATCGAGCCCGCAGCATTCACAAAATAAATCGAGATGAGGCCTTCCGCAGCAGCCATCTCCGCCCAGTCACCGATCCGCCCGATGTGCCCTGAATTGCGCAGCGTGATCGCCGCAAGGCCCGCGCTTTTGCATTTCTCGATACCGATCGCAACAGCCTGCGGTCCCACCGTCTGTCCATAGCCGAAACAGCCGTCGATCACCGCGAGCGACGGAGTATCGACGACGAGCTTGACGGTGCGGTCCGGAACGATGTCTCCGTTATTTTTCCAGCGCATGTACACCGGCACACGGATCACACCATGGCTGTCATGCCCGGTGAGATTCGCCGTCACCAGATATTTGCCGATGCGAGCCGCCTCCGCGTCGGACGAACCGGCATGCCGGAAGATATCGGAAACGAAATCGATGAGCTTCTGAAACGGAATCGTGACCATGATGCGGGAGTACCTCGATATCTTATCGCATATTGCGCGGCGCGCTTCTGCCGATGTTTTTGTTTGTTGATTGATACAAACAGGATGAACCTGTTTGCGGCGGAACGCACCACGCTATTTGATCAGAACAGATCTGCTGCATTCGGCCTAAACTGCTACCTTGGCAGGACCGCCGAGGTAGGCTGCTCTGATCGCTTCATTGCCCCATAAATCATCCGGTTTTCCGCCCAGCGCAAGACGCCCCGTTTCCAGCACATAACCCTGATCCGCGACCGACAGTCCCATGCGCGCATTCTGCTCGACCAGCAAAACGGTTGTGCCGCGGCGGCGAATTTCGGTGATGATCCGGAACACGGCCTGAACGATCACCGGCGCCAATCCCAGCGATGGCTCGTCGAGCAACAACAGCCTAGGCTTGGCCATCAGGCCCCGGGCCACCGCCACCATCTGCAATTGTCCGCCCGATAGCGTCCAACCCAAGGCGTTGGAAAACGTACGAATATCGGGGAACAGATCAAACATCGCGTCCGCTTCCCGCGCCAGTTCGGACTTTGCGGCCCGGCGATTGGACCCGCCGAGCATGATGTTCTCTTTGACCGTCAGCCCGGGAAACACCCGCCGCCCTTCGGGCACGTGCGAAATACCAAGACGAACGATCTGCTCCGGATTGAGGCCCGCAATCGATCGGCCGTCGAACACAATTTCACCGCTGGCGGGCTTTGTCAGCCCGGAGATCGCGCGCAGCGTGGTCGACTTACCTGCCCCATTGGAGCCGAGCAACGTCACCACCTGTCCGGCTTCGACGGTGAGAGAGATGCCTCGCAGCGCTTCGATCTCACCATAGCGAACGCTAAGATCACGGATTTCCAGCAACGCCATCACTCACTCCCAAGATAGGCAGAGATGACGTCCGGTTGCTGGAGCACCGCCAGCGATTCGCCATCGGCAATGCGCCGCCCAAAATTCAGCACCGTGATGTGTTGCGCGGCTTCACGCACCAGCGTCATGTCGTGATCGATAATCAGAATCGTCAGTCCCTGCGCGGCGATCCGTTTCAGCAGGTCGTGCAATTCCACCTTTTCGCTGGAGTTCAAACCGGCGGCCGGTTCGTCCAGCAACAACAAAGTCGGATTTCCGGCGAGAGCGCGGGCGATCTCGATCAAACGCTGGTGTCCATAGGAAAAGCTGGTGACGAGTTCGTTGGCGCGGCGACCGAGGCCAACGAATGTCAACGCGGACATCGCGCGTTGCGTGAGCGCCGATTGACCGCTGCCGTTTCCAATCATGGAATTGCCCGGACGTTCGGCGCCGATGATAACGTTCTCCAACGCGGTCATCGAACGAAACAGGCGGATGTTCTGGAATGTCCGGCCCAACCCCGCAATGGTGCGCGCATGCGCCGGCATATTGGTGATGTCGATTCCGTCGAGCACGACTTTCCCGGCCGTTGCGTTGTAGAGCCCCGACAACACATTCAGCGTCGTGGTTTTTCCCGAGCCGTTCGGTCCGATCAGCGCGTGGACGCCGCCACGCCGGACATCGATGTTTACATCGTCCACCGCCTTCAGACCGCCGAAATATTTGGCGAGCCCTCTCACTTCGAGAACGATATCGCCACCGGTTTTTGCAGGCATGAGCTGCAAGGCAGACCCCGCCGCAGGTGCTTCCGGCTTGCGACGCCACCGATCAACAATCGTCTGCACGAATCCCCAAATGCCGTCGGGCATGAAGCGGACAATCAAAATCACCGCCAGCCCATAGATAGCCAGATAAAGACCCGGAAGGCTTTTCAGGAATCGTAACCATTCAGGAATGAGGATCAGCAGACCGGTCCCGATCACGGAGCCGATCGGCGACGCAACGCCGCCAAGCAACGCCATGGTCAGAAACACGATCGACTCCGCGAAGGAAAACTGATCGGGGCTCACATAGGCAAAACCACCCGCGAACAAGCCGCCCGCGATGCCTCCGAGCAATGCCGAGAGAGCAAACGCAGCCACTTTGGTGCGATAAATATCGATGCCGGCAATGCTGGCGGCCAGCTCATTATCGCGCACGGCTCGCATGGCGCGTCCCACCCTTGTATCGGGAAGATGCCAGACAAAATAGCCGACCAGCGCGAGCGCGGCCACGCAAAACGCCAGATAGGATTGCGAGGACTGAAACAGCGCGGGCCGCCCGATATTGCCTACGCCGTCAGGGCCGTGCGTCAAGCCAATGGCATTGATCATGACCAGCGTAATGATCTGCTGGAATGAGATCGTCACCATCGCCAGATAATGGCCGCCCAGACGAAGCGTCGACATCCCGAGCACGGCGCCGGCCGCCAATGCGAACAACGCGCCAGCCGCCAGACAGAGCCAGTAGCTTAGATGATAATCCGCCGTTCCAATCCCGACCGCATAGGCGCCGAAGCCGAAGAAAGCGGCCTGCGCCAGGTTGATCTGTCCGCAAAGCCCGAGCACGACTGAGAGACCGAACACCGCGATCGCGAATGTCGAAGCCTGCATCAGGATATTGAGGATATACCCATCGAAAGGAACAAACGCAGCAAGCGCAACCGCACCAGCACCGAGCGCGAAGAACGGCAGGTGGCGGAGCAGCGCCGGCGTGGACCGCGCGGGAGCCCTTTGCATTGAAAGGTTTTCGCTGGAGGAACTCATGCCTTCTCCGCGACACGTTCGCCGAAAATGCCCTGCGGCCGAAGCACCAGAAAGATCACCAGCACCAGGAACGCAAAAGCGTCCTTGTAGGGAACGGACACGTAGGCCGCTCCGAACGTTTCGATAATTCCGAGCGCCAATCCCCCGATAATTGCTCCGGCAACATCGCCAAATCCTCCAATGATGGTCGCAGCGAAAGCCTTGAGCGCAATCGTCGAGCCCATCTGGATAGACACGAACAGAACAGGCGCGACGAGAATACCGGCGATTCCTCCAGAATCGCCGAGTATACAAACGTGATCATGATCATGGTGGAGACGGAAATGCCGAGCAGGGACGCCATTTCCTTGTCTTGGGACGTGGCCTGCAGCTTCTTTCCCGTCAGCGTGTGCTCGAAGAACCAGTACTGAAATGCGACCAGGGCCATCGTCACCACGATGATCAGCAGATACTGGCTGTCGAGGTAGACCGGGCCAAGCTGGATGCCCGGCGTCTCGAACCAGCCTTCGAGCACCTGCGGCTGCGGGCCATAGATCGCAAGCACGGAGTTCGCGAGCAGAATGGAGGCTCCGATCGTCGCGATGATGACAGGCAAAAATGTGCGATGTCGTAATGGATAGTAGACGCCCAGATTAAAGATCACGCCGAGCAGCGCCATGCCCGCCAGCGCGATCAAAAATGACAGCCAGTAGGGCCAGCCGAGATCGACGGCGAACACCACCATCAAATAAGCTGCCACCATGGAGAACTCGCCTTGAGCGAAATTGACGACGTTGGTGGCGCGGAAGATCAGCACGAAACCGAGCGCGACAAGCGCATAGACCGCGCCAATTCCGATGCCGGTAAAAAGCAGCTGCAGGGCAAGATCCATGGCACGCGTTCTGTTCGAGGGAAACAATTCCGCGTCAGATCACGGATATGATCGATGGCGGAGGTGCGACAGGAACTGGATTGTAAGACTTCTGAAGAATAAGATTGAAAAATAAGACCTGAAGAACAAGACTTGAAGAACAAATCTTGGAAGAACGAGACCGGCCCTCTCTCGATAAAGAGGGCCGGACTTGATCAATCGTCGAATTCGATATGCTTGTCGAAGGCGATGCTGCCTTTGTCGTTCTTGACAATGTTATAGCCGTGCAGGCCATCGCCGTTCTTGTCGAAGTTGTATTCGCCTTCCGCTCCCGGAAACTTCTTGGTGGCGAGAATGGCCTGGCGGATTTTTTCGGGTTCGGTCGAACCGGCCTTGTTGATGGCTGCGCTCAAAATCGTCACCGCATCGAACGGCCAGGAGCTCTGGTTATCCGGCGCAACTTTGTAGGCATCGCGATAGGCCGCGCCAAACTTCTTCGAGCCTTCGCTCAAATCCTCTGCATAATCGGCGACACCATAGGTGCCATACAGCGCTGGTCCCGCCAGTTTCAGCGCGGTGATGTTGACGATCGACGGCGAACCAACCCACGGAATGTTGACGCCGAGCTGGCGTAGCTGCCGCGCGAAAATTCCAAGGTCGTTTTCGAACGTAAAATAGGATCCCAGAATGTCCGCACCAGATTGCTTGATCGCAAGTACGACCGGCGTGAAATCCTGGCTCTGGTTGGCGTATCCCTGATCGAGCACGGGCGGCGCTTCCAGCTTTCCAAGCGCGTCAGTCAGCGCCTTCCCGCCTGCGGTTCCGAAGGCATCGGTCGAATGAACGATGGCCCATTTCTTTTTCCCGAGAGTTTTGACGCCGTAATCGGCGATCACCCGCCCCGAATAGCTGTCATTGGGACGGTAACGGAACAGCCACGGATTGTTCAGATGGGTGAGCGCGGGATCGGTTCCGCCGATCATCACCGGCTTTCCGAGCTTGAGCACGTCGGGCTGCATCGCATGAACCTGGGTCGAACGGATCGAGCCGAGAAAGCCGACAATATCTGACTGGGCCGCGAGCTTGGAAAACGCCAGAACAATTCCAGGGTTGGTGGTTTGATCGTCTTCGATGATCAGCTCGACCTGCTTGCCGAGAACGCCGCCAGCCTTGTTGACGGCATCCAGCGCTAGCTTGGCTCCGTTGATTGCATATTTCCCGGACTCTGCGGCGGGCCCGGTGACAGGCGCGCACATGCCGAACTTGATCGTTGCGCCCTGCGCACGCGCGCTGCCGAGGAGAGCGGGCGCAGCGAAACCTGCCGCCAAACCGGCGGAAAAATCGCGTCTCGTCAGTTTCATGAAGTCCTCCCTGAAACGCCGTGCTTGATGCCGGCTTGTTGAATTGAATTAGACGCGCAAAACCTTTGGCTTGTCCACTGCCCTCGCCGGAGGGGGGTGATTAAACGTTGATCATGCTGCGCCGCACTGAGAAGACGCGTAGATGGAGCATTGCATTGGCAAAAGTGGTGCATTGCTCGGACCATCCGCGCCGAGAATCGTGCATTGAACGGTGGACAAATGCGGGATTTGAGGCTTTCCGAATAACCAGCTTTTGCGTAAGCAACGCTGAGATTTCCCGGAGGCCCCAATGACACTGCGCGCGTTGTTCGAAACACACATCAAGGTCCAAAATCTTCAACGCTCAAAAACGTTCTACGAACAAATTGTCGGGCTGGATTTGGCCTTTGAAAATGCGGAACGACAAGTGGCGTTCTTTTGGATTGGAGGACGGGGGAACAGCATGATCGGTTTATGGGCAGGTGACGCGCCCGTTCAGCAAACCATTCATCATATGGCTTTTCGGGCCGATCTGTCCGATGTGCTGGAAGCACCCGCAAAACTTAAACAAGCCGGCATACAGGCCCTCGATTTTTTCAACGAGCCGACTATCGAACCGTCCGTGATCGGCTGGATGCCCGCCGCGTCGATCTACTTCCTTGATCCGGACGGCCATCTGCTCGAGTACCTGGCGATGTTACCGGGCGAGCCCAGACCCGAAGCGGGTGTCGTGCCTTACTCACGATGGATTGCTGTTTCTGACTAACTCAAGACAGGTGTTACGACCGGACCGTTATATTTTATCGGCGTCTTGTTTCAGCAGATTTGCATTCGCGCCGCGCAGCGGCGTAACCGTGTCCTCCGCTGACACGAACAGCGACCGTCGCCGGCAATCCCAGGCCTGTTCGTGCTTGCGATACAGCTCAAGCCAACGTCTTTCACGGGGCGTGGAAGGCACACCGTCGAAAGTCCAGGCTGGGCTTCCATTCTCATCAAGCGGCGGACTGTTATCGAGGCGCTCGAATTCGGATGTTTCCTCGGCGGTCAAGCCGACCATGATCCTGCGCCGGCTTAAATCCAGACTATAGCGACGTGGGAATAATTCGCTGACGTCCTTCATCGATCGTACTGCGCATCGTGCCGGATGTAGGGTCCGTACAGGACGTCACGCCGCCGAAAATAGAGCCGCGAGCCAAAGGCAGCAAAAATACCAAGCAACAGGATTGCGATCGTTACAGACAACATGACACGACCCTCAAAATAAATTGGAGGAGGCCGTCAAGATGACGCCGACGATCCCCTGTAAATAAAAATCAATGACAATAAAAATTGGCTTCGTGAGAGGTTGCACGCCCTAAATGCGGCATACCCTGAAGAGCCTATCGCTTTGCAATTCGACCGCAACGCAATGCAGCATTTAACCTAACCTATAAACCTTACCCGGCCCGCTCTCCAACCATCGCCCGTTAAATCGGCGCGGCCATGTGCGAGTTCGCATGTCGTCAAGGTCGAATGGAGAACTGAACTCTCCCTGCTTTTCGAACCGGTTCGGCAAGGCGCGCGAATTCGCAAAGCAGCGAGCGTGTCTTTCGCGGATCGATGATCTCTTCCACCCAAAAGCGTTCGGCCGAGCGGAACGGAGACCGCAATTTGTTGAGCCGTGCCTCGATCGCTTCAAGCGCCGCTTTCGGGTCTTCAGCGGCCTCGATATCGGCGCGATAGGCAGCCTCGATCCCGCCCTCCAGCGGTAACGATCCCCATGACGACGACAGCCACGCGTAGCGGAGCGAGAGTCGTCCGGCCGGCTGGTTGGCTGCGCCCGCAACGCCATATGCATTGCGAATGATCACGGTGCACCAGGGCGTTGTCGTTTGATTCATCGCGGCCATGGCGCGGACGCCATGACGGATTGTCGCCGCCTTTTCAGCGTCGAGTCCGATCGAGAAACCGGGGCAGTCGCAAAGGTAAATAACGGGCAGATGAAATGTTTCGGCGAGGTCCACATACCGCACGATTTTCTGACAAGTATCCGCCGACCATGAGCCGCCATAGACATAAGGGTCGCTCGCAAGCAACAGCACGGCCCGGCCATGGAATCTCGCCAACCCCGCGATAATGGCGCGGCCAAAGCCCTGCCCCATTTCGAAGAACGATCCTTTATCCACCACCGCTTCGATGATCGGCCGCATCTTGTAAATCTGACGCTTGTTGCGCGGCACGGCGTTCATGAGAGTTTCGTCAGCGCGCTCGGGATCGTCCTCGCAAGCGATCGTCGGCGGCAGCTCATGGACCGACGACGGCAGATAGGAAAGAAAACGGCGCGCACAGGCGAACGCTTCGTCTTCGGTGTCCGTGGCATGGTCGACCGCACCACTGCGCGTCTGAATTTCCCAGCCGCCGAGCTCCGTTTTTTCCAGTGACTGCCCCAGCCGGGCGACAACCGGAGGGCCCGCGACAAACATCGCCGATGATTTCGTCATGACCGAATAATGACTTGAAGCGAGCCGGGCCGCACCCAGCCCTGCGACAGATCCGAGACCCAAGGCCACCACCGGAACCTGTGCGAGAATTCGCGGTCATCTGGTAAAACCCGCGCGTTCCGCCAACACCACCGGGCAGGTTCGCAGCTCCCGTCGTTTCGATCGTCTTCACTGATCCGCCCCCGCCGGAGCCTTCGATGATACGGACGATCGGCAATTGAAAGTCGCTGGCCATGTCTTCGGCCATGAGAGGCTTCGCCGAGATCGAGGCGTCCGCCGAACCTCCGCGGACCGTGAAGTCGTCTCCCACCACGACAACGGGCTTTCCTTCGATTTTACCACGGCCGAAAATGCAATTCGCGGGCGTAACCGCTTTCAAGTCGCCATTGGTCTCATATTCGCCTACGCCGGAAATCGCCCCGACTTCATGAAAGCTGTCCGCATCAACCAGTCTGGCGATCCGTTCGCGAACGGTCAGCCGTCCTGCATCATGCTGCCGTTTAACCTTATCGGGTCCGCCCATCTGGCGAGCAAACGCTTCGCGCCGCGCAAGTTCATCGAGCTCCGGCTTCCAGTTCACGTGCGTTCCCCTTTGTGTACTTTGACGACCGGCTCAGCGTGATCCAAATTCGCGGCGCGTCAAGCAGGCCGCCCGTTTAAACGCGCCGATCGGTACGACTTTTCGAACGGTGGGATACAGATGCTTGGATGACCGCGTGAGCTTCATTCCGTATTGTGGAATACCAGAGTCCGCGTTCAAAATTCGACGACGGAACTCGTCTCGACGTGCAGCAGTGACAGACCTGCCAAGATGAAGGCACAAAAACGCAGGAGTCTGCGATCGTTTATCAAAGTCTGGTCGAGAAACAGGAAATAAAAAACCCGGCTCACGCCGGGTTTTTCGTTGAATGCCTGGAAGAAGAAATCAGAATTTCCAAGCCAAAGCGCCGCGTACAGTCTGGGTTTTGAAGCCGATATTGTAGATATCGCCAGGTGCAACGCTGAAATCCTTGTGCCCGTAGTTGGCGTACAAGTATTCGACACGACCGATCAGATTTTTCGTAAAAGCTTGATCGATACCCGCACCGATGGTCCAGCCGGTCATGACATGGGAGACCGTAGCGGTTCCACCTGCTTCACGGAACTTGAAGTCTGCAAGCGCCAGACCGCCCGCAGCATAGATCAACGTCTGCGGCATTACGGCGACGCCAAGACGTCCGCGAATGTTACTGGTCCAATCCACCTTGTACTGGTTAAAAGATAAACCGTCGGTGCCGATCACACCGGCAGCATTAGCGCCACCTCCACCCAAGCCACCGGGCCCAGTACCACCGAGACCACCTGCCCCGCCACCGCCGGAAGCAGTAGCAGTGGGATTGAATGCCGCACCGTCGCCCGTGTTGGAGGCTGAGCCGTGTCCTCGCAAGTTGGCAAAACCGAAATCACCTTCCAGGCCGTAGACCAGGATGTCGCGCTGGAAATTCAAACCGGCAAGCAGACCGCCGATTGCACCTTTCACGGGCGCGGCATTCTCTTCCATCACGCCATTGTCGATTACATGCGCGCGTCCAAAATCATAGCCAGCGTGGGCGCCCGCATAGACACCTGCCCAGTCATAGGCCGGGGAGGCCACCGCAGATGCCGGAACTACAGCCGTTCTAGTGCCTTGATCGAAGTGATAATTGAGGCCCACGCGCACGATGTGGTTCTCGTCAAAGCTGCTAACGACGCGGACCGTATTCGTACCGCCAGTAGGGTCCGTGACCAGATAGCTTTGGCTCACGTCAGCAAAATGAACGTACATGTATTCGAGCTTTGCGCTCCATGACGGCGCAAACGCGTATTCCCAGCCGGCGCCAAGTGTCCAGCCTGCCTTGGTCGTCGAGGTGCTGCCCGACCCAAATCCGTTGTGAGAAATCCCAAGCACATTGAGGGCCACATCCGAGTAGGTTGAAGCCAGCTTCAAATCGGCAGCGGCAAGGCCCCCTGTAATATAAATCAATGAATTATCGGCCGCATAACCGAGGCGCGCACGAGCTGTCGCCATCCAGTCATACTTGACCGAGTTTGAATTCGAGAAGCTACCGGTCGAACCGTTCAAATCCAGAGCGCCGGCCGCCGTTTGCGTGCTCTTGTTTGAGGCGCTGGAGATATCCGCTTCCAGACCAAAAACCAAATGGGATCCCGGTGCTTTCCAGTTGTAGCCGACCTGACCGCCGCCGATAAAACCTGTCTTGCTTGTACGGCCAGTGCCTGCAGCGGAGATGGCAGCCAAATTGAGCGGATTCGCAAGATGAAACCCGGGATCGATCAGCGAGCCGAGATCGTGATTGGTCCAAAGAGCGCCGGCGCTGACGCCGACATAGAAGCCCGACCAGTCATATACCGGGGATGGCAGCCCAGCAGCTTTCGTAAACATCCGTGGTGCCGACAGATCGGCGGCAAACGCCGAAGAGCCGAGACCGACGAGGCCTGTGAGGGCGATGGCCACTGTCTTTTTCATTGTTATACCCGATCTGGACACGCGCGCCGCAGACCAGAGCCTTCGCGCGCAAGATTGTTCTTTGAACAACTGTTGTCTATTCGTTAACGAGTTCCAGAGTCAAGGAAGCGCAAGCCGCGCCAGCACAAGCCGCGACACAGATGCGTTTTCGCAACATCTTCGTGGGGATATCTTCGACAGGACCGCGGCAACGAATGTCGTGCGACGATACCGGACATCGCATCCCGCGGGCGGCAATGCCCGGGCGTACCCGGGAAACCGTGCCTCAGCCACCACCGCTTAATCGTTTGAATCAATTTGGCAAATTATCGGAGGATTGGCGCTCCCTAGGAGAATCGAACTCCTGTTTTCGCCGTGAGAGGGCGACGTCCTAACCGCTAGACGAAGGGAGCAGCGGCTCAGGGAATAACCTCGAAAAGCATCCTCCGCAAGGTTACTTTGCTCCCATCATGAACGAGAGCCCTAACCTGTAATCCCGCTGCTGAAAACGGCCCGAATCCGTGAGAAAAGCCTGTAAATTAACCTCGGAGATGGCGCCCGGCTCCACGAAGCGGGGTTGGTGTTGCAGGGCCGTCCCAAGGAAGCCGATGACGGCCGGAAACCCGCGAATGTTCATCCTTACCGTGTCAAAGAAAACCGCATGAGCATTGCACACCGCATTCGCGTACAGACCGTCCGGTTGCTGTCGGACAATTGGTATACTCTGAAAACAACGACCTTCGATTGGCTGCGCTCCGACGGGCAATGGCAGACACAGCACCGCGAGACCTATGATCGCGGCAACGGCGCGACATTGCTGCCCTACAACCTCGCCAAACGCACCGTGATCCTGACCAAACAATTTCGCTATCCGGCCTATGTCAATGGATACGACGATCTGCTGATCGAGGCGGCCGCAGGGTTGCTCGACGACGAGACGCCAGAGATCCGTATTCGCGCCGAAGCGGAAGAAGAGACCGGATATCGTCTCGGCAATATCGAAAAAGTGTTCGAAGCCTTCATGAGCCCGGGGTCGGTGACCGAGAAACTTCACTTTTTCGTCGCCGAGTACGATCCGAGCATGCGCCAGGGTCATGGCGGCGGCATCGCAGACGAAGGTGAAGATATCCACGTTCTGGAGTTATCCCTCGCGGAGGCACTGGCCATGATCGCGGACGGACGTATCGTCGATGCCAAGACGATTATGCTGCTGCAATATGCAGCGCTGCATATTTTCTGATGCGTGTTGTTCAGGGACAATATCTGTACGTGACGTCGCAAGAGTGCGGCGAACACGTCACCGGCGCGCAATGGCGCTGGTCAGAACAGCGATCCCTGATCGGTATCGGAGACTTTGACCCTGTTTGACGCTCGCGGTTTTTTCGCAGCCGCTTCGGCCTGCTCTGCGGCCGCCTGCTCCTCGGACATCGGCGACAGCAATTCCGGTGCGTCGTTTGCGACGCGATTCACCGCGCTTGAAACCTCATGCCACACAAAAGTCCCTGTGCCAGGCGGCACCATCAGGGCCATCGCAACATCGAGGTCCGGATTCGTGCAATCAAGCCAGCGATTGAAATCTTCCTCCGCGATTGTCACGGGGACGCGGTGATGCAGTGGCGCCATCTCCGGCGTCGCGGCAGTCGTCACGATGGCAACAGTATCCAGCTCTTCGCCATTCGGGCCTGTCCAGGTTTCCGCAAGACCAGCAAACGCAATCGGCTCTCCGTCGCGGCGGCGGATAAAGAACGGGCGCTTGCGCCCCCCAGAATTTTGCCACTCATAATAGCCATCAGCCGGCAGCAAACAGCGGCGGCGCTTCAAGGCATTCCGGAATGCCGGTTTCTCGCGAACTGTTTCCGAGCGCGCGTTGATGACCAGAGCGAACGTGCGTGGATCCTTGACCCACGCCGGTAACAGCCCCCATCGCATCAAGTGAAAATGCCGGTGGACGCGATCCTGCAGCACCACCGGTACGGGCTGCGTGGGGGCCACGTTGTAACGCGCCGGAAAATTCGGCGCTTCCGGATAGTTGAACCACCGCCGCAACGCTTCCGGCGGTGTCGTTATGAGATAACGTCCGCACATCCGACTACCAGAATACAGTCATCTTCAGCACCTTTTAACCCAGCGCCATTAAAAACTGAATGGATGAACCATCATGCCCAGAGCGCTCCCTCCTCCGACGTCGCCGCGTCCAACGAGACCGGCGCAGGTGGAAGTTCGTTTGGAGCACTGCGGCTGCGTGCCAAAGAATTGATGGCCGCCAATATCAATCCGCGGACAGGTCTCGCCACGGATTACCTGAATCATTTCAATGAGGCCGTCATGCTGCTTGAAATGATCCCCGACTTGCCGGAGTGCGTCGAGGATTTTTTGAGCTGGCAGCCGCTGTCCTACAGCGAACATTTTCAGGCGTCCCATTTCAAGGCGCGCGATCTTGCAATCAAGGCTTACGAGGCGGCCGATCCCCTCGTTCGCGGCGAGTTCGACAGCATCACCAGCACCATGACCTCGATCCTCACGGTCGTGGGCAACGCCATGCGCGAAGTGCGGCAGGATACAAGCCGGGCCCAACTGGCCGAACAGGCAACAGGATGGGTGAAGCCGCTCGTCACCCTTGCCGGTGGTGTCATCAACGGCCCGAACCATGAGGCCGATGTCGACCGGATCATGACCGAGTGACCGCCGATATCGATCCTTCGTCCGCCCGGCCGCAACTGGCGGTCAGCGCGGCCATCTTCCGAGACGGCAAAATCCTGTTGGTCCGGCGCGCCCGCGCCCCGGCTAAAGGCATCTACACGCTCCCGGGCGGACGGGTCGAATTCGGCGAAACCCTGGTCGAGGCGTTGCGGCGGGAAATGCGCGAAGAGACGTCGCTACAAGTGGAAATTGTCGGTCTCGCGGGATGGCGGGAGGTGCTTCCCGAAGCGGCAAAGGGCGATCGGCCATTTCGTGATCCTGTCCTTCGCCGCCCGATTGAGCGCCGGCTCGCCGCAGTTGAACGAGGAGCTCGACGATGCGCGGTGGCTGGACCCCGAGGATTTCGAGGGCCTGCCGACGACCGAAGGATTGCGAGATATCGTCCGGTCGGCACGCAGCCTCGTCGCCGCCTGAAGATATCAGAGCAATCCATCGCGCGAGTTCAGGTCCGCTTTGTCTTGCTTCCTTCGCATTGAAAAGGCATATCCCGGCCATATCATGCCCAGACAACTCGTTGCCGCCGTCCTTGTCGTCCTGACCCTCGCCGCGCCTATACCGGTTCGAGCGCAGGATGCCGCCGCGCCCTTCGACGGCGATCTGCAACGTCTGGCCGAAATCCTCGGCACACTGCACTACCTGCGGGCGATCTGCGGCAACAACGAAGGCATGAAGTGGCGCGCCGAAATGCAGGCGCTCGTCGATGCGGAAACCCCATCGGGCGAACGGCGCTCGCGCATGGTGGCCAGTTTCAACCGCGGCTATCACGGTTTTCAACAGACCTACCGAACCTGCACGCCCGCCGCGAACCTCGCGATACGCCGCTATCTCGATGAAGGTTCGAAGATTTCTCGCGACCTGACCGCGCGATACGCCAACTAGGCGCGAAAGTTTTGGTGTGCATTAACCTTTCCTAAAGAACTGCCTAGGCGCACCGGCTGCGCATGCTAAACATTTTGCCAGATTCGACGTGCTCCGCTGGGGGAGCGCGCCAAACGGGCTGCCATTTCATGAGTCATACGCCGTCATTCACGACCGCTCATCCGCTCCCCGATCACGAGCAAAAGCAGGCCGCACTCAGTTATCTCAACGAGGCATGGGCTGAAGCGCGGCATGACGGCATCGACGGCGATTGTCTGGCGCAGGCCAGCATGTTTGCCGCCTTCGCAGAGCTCGTCGGCACATATGGCGAAGACGCCGTCGCGAAGTTCGTCGAAGGCCTGCCGAGCCGCGTGCGCAACGGCGAATTCTCACTCGTTCTGGCGCGTCAATAACGCAAGCCAACCTCGCGCTTATCCGAACGGTCCCGCCGGCAATCGCGTCAAGGCTTCAGCGTCTCAAGAAATCGCACCGGCTCGCCCTGCGACGGTGTCGTGACCTCACCCTCCCACATCACACGCTTGCCGCGGACGATCGTGCCTACCGGCCACCCCGTGACGCGCACGCCATCGTAAGGCGTCCAGCCGGCGCGTGAGGCGACCCACTTGTTTGTGATGGTCTCGCTTCGCTTCATGTCGACCACCGTCAGATCGGCATCGTAGCCGGCGGCAATCCGGCCCTTGCAAGCGATGCCGAACAATCTGGCGGGACCGGCGCTGGTGAGATCGACAAACCGCGCAAGCGACAGCCGCCCGGCATTGATGTGATCCAGCATGATCGGCACCAGCGTCTGCACGCCTGTCATGCCCGATGGCGAAGCAGGATAGGTTTTGTCCTTTTCCTCAGCCGTATGCGGTGCATGATCGGAGCCCAGGATATCGATAATGCCCTGATGAACGCCGTACCAGATCATGTCGCGATGGCTGGCGTCACGAACCGGAGGATTCATCTGAGCGCGCGTGCCGAGCCGTTCGTAACAATCGGGAGCCACCAATGTCAGATGGTGCGGCGTTGCTTCGGCGGAAGCGACATCCTTGTGATCGCGCAGAAAAGCGATCTCTTCCTTGGTCGAGATATGCAGCACGTGAATGCGCTTGCCGGTCTCGCGCGCGAGCGCAACAAGCCGCTGCGTGGCTTTGAGCGCCGCGATCTCGTCGCGCCACACCGGATGCGACCGCGGATCGCCCTCGACGCGCAGCCCTTTGCGATCGTTCAGCCGATACTCGTCTTCCGCATGAAACGCAGCGCGGCGGCGGATGACCTTGAAAATCGTTCGGAGGCTTTCGTCGTCTTCCACCAGCAGGCTGCCGGTCGACGAGCCGATGAAAACCTTGACCCCCGCGCAACCCGGTGCGCGCTCGAGCTCCGGCAAATCCCGGACGTTCTCGCGCGTGCCGCCGATGAAAAACGCATAATCGCAATGCATGCGATGATGCCCGGCGTTGACCTTCGCCGTGAACGCTTCCTCGGTGACCGTCAACGGATTGGTATTCGGCATCTCGAACACGGCGGTCACGCCGCCCAGCACCGCGCCACGCGATCCGGTTTCGAGATCTTCCTTGTGAGTGAGCCCGGGCTCGCGGAAATGGACCTGCGTATCCATCACGCCGGGCAGAATATGCAGGCCCTTGCAGTCGACCGTATCGGCCGCACTGGCGCTGGCGAACGAGCCGATTTCGGCGATACGCCCGTTCTTGATGGCGATATCGCGGACTCCTTCACCGTCCTGGTTGACGACGGTCCCGGATTTGAGAATCAGGTCATAGATCTTGCTCATCGGCCCCTCGTCATCCGGGTGCGGAACGGCTTCCCGCGGGAAACCGGTGTCCGGAAAAGATCGTGCACAAACACGAACGATTCAAGCGCGCAGGCAGCGGTTCAAGCCTTGTGATGCGCTGCCCGGCGGCATACGTTCGACACCAAGAGATAGCAAGCGAATATCGCATGGAATCCCAATGAAATCAGCGTTTCTCCCCGATCGCGGGGTGGTCAAGGTCAGCGGCGAGGAGGCGCGCAATTTCCTCAACAATCTGGTGACGGCGAACGTCGACCTGGTCCGGCCGGGTCTTGCGCTTTTCGGCGCATTGCTGACGCCGCAAGGCAAGATCGTTGCGGACTTTCTCATCACCGAAGTCCCTGCGGGCCATGGCGGGGGCTTTCTGCTCGACTGCCCATTGCCGTTGGCGGATCAACTCGCCACCAAGCTGAACTTCTACAAATTGCGCGCCAAGCTGACGATTGAAAACCTGTCGGGCGATCTCGGCGTGCTGGCGGCATGGCACGGCGTGCCTGCGGTCACGCCCGACCTTTGCTTTGCGGACCCGCGCCACGAATCCTTGGGATGGCGCATTCTGGTGCCCCAGCAAATGGCCGAACAGGCGGCACAAATGATCGGCGCTGAATGGGTCGCACCTGCGGCTTACGAGGCGCACCGCATCGGATGTGGCGTGCCGCGCGGCGGTTCGGATTTTACATACGGAGACGCCTTCCCGCACGAAACCAACATGGACCATCTGCACGGCGTCGATTTCGAAAAGGGCTGTTACATCGGTCAGGAAGTCGTATCGCGCATGCAGCATCGCGGCACGGCGCGGACCCGCATCGTTCAGGTCGTTGTCGATCACGCCGCGCCCGAACCAGGCGCAAATATTACTGCGGGCGACAAATCGATCGGCACGATGGGGTCGTCGGCAGAAGGAAAAGGCATTGCGCTGTTGCGCATCGATCGCGCGACGGAAGCGCTGGATGCCGGTCAGCCATTCTTCGCCGGAGGTATTGCTGTTCGTCTTGCTGCACCCGCCGACGTGCGCGCCGCCGTGAAAAAGGCTATCCGCATGAGCAAACCAATTCTGCATTCCGGACGGGCTGACACGATGCCCCTGGCCCGGCGACGATCCATTTTACATGGCTTATCACGATGACGAATGGGGCGTGCCGGAATACGACGATCGGGCGCTGTTCGAAAAACTGATCCTTGACGGCTTTCAGGCTGGGCTTTCCTGGATCACGATCTTGCGCAAGCGCGACAACTTCCGTCGCGCATTCGACAATTTCGAACCGAAGAAAATCGCGCGTTATGACGACAAGAAAATTCACGCGCTGATGAATGACGCCGGCATCGTGCGCAATCGTGCAAAAATCGAAGGCACGGTGGCGAGTGCAAAAGCCTATCTCAAGATCATGGACGAAGGCCCGGGCTTCTCCAAATTTTTATGGAATTTCGTTGGCGGCAAACCGAAAGTGAATGCTTTCAAAACCACGAAGAGCGTCCCCGCCTCGACCCCGCTGTCGACTGAAATTTCAAAGGAACTCTCGGCGCGCGGCTTCAAGTTTGTCGGCCCGACCATCGTCTATGCTTTTATGCAGGCAACAGGAATGGTCAACGACCATCTTGTGACATGCCATTGCTACGGCACGTGCGGCTCGGCGACACGGCCGAAAGCGCCGCGCATGCGCCGCAAGGCTTGATCTCCGTTCTGATTGAAAATCTGGATTAATGGAGTTCCTGCTTGACGGTCAAACCGAGGCGTTTTATAGAACCATTTAGTTATATAACCATTTGGTTCCATAGAAGATGCCAGACCATTTGAGCACAACTCTTGCTGCCCTCGCGGATCCGACCCGGCGGGCGATCCTGGCGAGGCTCGCGCTTGGGGAGACCACGGTCACGGAATTGGCTGAGCCGTTCAAGATGAGCCAACCGGCGGTCTCGAAACATTTGAAGGTTCTCGAACGAGCGGGCCTGATTGCGCGCGGCCGGGAGGCGCAGTGGCGGCCATGCAGGCTGGAAGCCGGGCCGCTGCGCGAGGTCAATACCTGGCTCGAACACTACCGGCGATTTTGGGAGCAGAGCCTCGACCGGCTCGACGATTACCTGAAAGAGCTGCAGGCCAAGGAGAAAAAACGTGGACGCAAAAAATAAACCCGGTCAATGGGAGTTAGACGCGCGAACGATCGTTACGACGCGCGTATTCGACGCCCCACGCGCTCTCGTTTTCAAGGCATGGACTGATCCGAAACACCTCACGCACTGGTGGGGCCCGAAAGGGTTTACGACGACCACGAGTGCGTTCGATATGCGGCCTGGCGGTGTTTGGCGTTTCGTCATGCATGGTCCGGACGGAACGGATTATCAAAATCGCGTCACCTTCGACGAAATCGTGAGTCCCGAACGATTGACCTATCGGCACGGTAACGACATCGAACCGGTGCTGTTTCGTGTGACAGTGACCTTCGAAGATGTGGGCGGCAAGACCCGCCTGACCATGAGCGCGCTGTTCCCGACCGTCGATGCCCGCAACAACGTCGTCGAGAAATTCGGCGCCATCGAGGGAGCGCAGCAAACGCTGGAGCGTCTTGCCGCTTACCTTCCAGACATAAGCTGATTGAACAAAAAGAGCGTTTTCGAGTGGATACCGGAACGCGGCAGACAACCCGAAGAAACATGGAGTTTTTGTATGACTGACAGTCTTGGACCCAATTTGAAAGAGTTTGCGATCAGCCGCACTTTCGATGCCCCGCGTGATCTGGTCTGGAAGGCCTGGACCGATGGTGCGCGGCTTGCGAAATGGTGGGGACCAAAAGGCTGCACGCTCCGCGTCGACAAACTGGACCTTCGGCCGGGTGGAATTTTCATTTACGCGATGGAATTTCAGCCGGGCCAGAGCATGTGGGGACGGTTCGTCTACCGCGAGATCGTTGCACCCGAGCGGCTTGTTTTCGTCAATTCGTTTTCCGACGCCAGCGGCGGGATCACGCGTGCGCCATTCAACGAACATTGGCCTCTGGAGGTGCTCAATGTGCTGACCCTCACCGAGCGTGATGGGAAAACGACGCTCAATCTGCGCGGCGGCCCCATCAATGCATCGGACGAAGAAAGAAAAGTATTCGAGGATATGCGCGATTCCCTGCGGCAGGGTTTCACAGGCACCTTCGATCAGCTGGAAAATTATCTGGCGCAAGCCTGAACCAACAAGCCTGAAGCGGTCGGCAGTTTTTGCAGGGCGTACCAATCGCGCCGTTCATCAACGACAAAACGAAATACAGAGGATCAAAATGCTGAGTACGGTTTTTATTGTCGTTATCATTATCGCCATCTTGCTGGCGGCTATCCTGGGATATGCGGCCACCCGACCCGATGTTTTTGTGGTCCAGCGCACAACACGCATTCATGCGCCACCGGCAAAGATTTTCCCGTTCATCAATGATTTCCATCAATGGAAAACGTGGTCTCCCTACGAGAACAAGGATCCGGAAATGAAGCGCACGTTCAGCGGCGCGGACAGCGGCAAAGGCGCTGTTTACGGCTGGGAAGGCAACGGCAATGTCGGCACCGGACGAATGGAGATCGCCGACACCTCGCCGCCATCCAGAGTGACCATCCAACTCGATTTCATGAAGCCCTTTGAGGCTCACAACATCGCCGAGTTCACTTTCATTCCCGATTCGGATGCCACCAAGGTCACATGGTCCATGAAAGGCCCGCTGCCTTTCATCGGCAAGCTGATGCATATGTTTATCAATATGGACCGAATGGTCGGAAAGGATTTCGAGGTGGGACTGGCCAACCTGAAAACTGTTTCCGAACGATAAGCCACCAAATTCCCGAACGGCCGACACAATGATGTCATCCGCGCAGCACATGATTTCGGACTCGATGCCCAAGAACGGGTTCAAGAACGGAGGCAAGACCGGGCCGCCATTGTCAGAGCGGTTCGCCATCGTCATTTCATTTTCCGGAATCTCAATGATCAGCAAGGAGTTTTCAATGCAAATCGATCCTTATCTGCTGTTCGACGGACAGTGCGAAGCCGCTTTCAAGTTCTATGAAAAAATACTGGGCGGAAAAATCGACGCCATGATGCCGCATGAGGGATCACCGGCCGCTGAACACGTACCCGCCGAATGGCGAAGCAAGATTTTGCACGCACGTCTCGTCGTTGGAGACCGGGTCTTGATGGGATCCGACGCACCTCCCGGCCGCTTCGAACCGATGAAAGGCTTCTCGGTCACACTCGGCATCGACGAGCCGGAGGAAGCAGAACGCCTGTTCAATGCATTGTCCGCAAACGGTACAATTCACATGCCGCTGGAAAAGACTTTTTGGGCCGAACGCTTTGGCATGTTCGTCGACCAGTTCGGCACCCCGTGGATGATCAACTGCGCGCCGAATGCTTCTTAAGGCATCGGCCATCGGAACGACCGCAAAACAGCCAACTCGTCAAATACGTCATGGGGCGGGGTGAAATCCCCCCATTTCCCGGTGCGGGACCTTTCTATGCGCCGGCTCGTTTTGTCACTGACTTAATATCGTCTCCGGCTTCACAGCCCGTTCATTCGGATCCCGCAGCGATGATCTCGACCTACACAAAAAACGCAGTTGTACTTGGCTTGTTGTCCGCCGTCGGACCTTTTGCGATCGACATGTATCTTCCCGCGCTGCCGACGATCGCCACCGATCTGAAAGCATCCACCGCAGCCACGCAGATGACGCTGATGGTGTTCTTCATGGCGTTCGGCATCTGCCAGATTTTCTACGGGCCGATCTCGGACATGGCGGGACGCAAGCCGCCGCTCTACGTCGGCCTTGCGCTATTCATCGCCGGCTCTATCGGGTGCGCGGCTGCTCCCGATATCGGCTGGCTGATCGCCTTTCGATTTGTTCAGGGTATCGGCGCTTCAGCGGTGATGGTGATACCGCGTGCGATCATCCGGGACCTGCATACGGGCATCGAAGCAACGCAGTTGATGTCACTGGTGATGCTCGTCCTCAGCGTGTCGCCCATTCTCGCTCCGGTCAGCGGCAGCGCACTGATCGTGCCGTTCGGATGGCGCGCAGTTTTCATCGCGGTCACCGTGGTAGCAACATTGTCATTCATCCTGATGGCTGTGTTTCTGCCGGAGACCCGTCCGTTGCAGGACCGCATCAAGGTCAGCGTCGGCAGCGTTCTCGACGGCTTTGGGCAACTGCTGCGTCATTGGCATTTTCTCGGCCTGACCTTTATCGGCGGGCTCGGCATGGCGAGCTTCTTTGCATTTCTCGCAAGCTCATCATTTGTGTATATCGGTCATTATGGCTTGACGCCGACGACTTACAGCTTTGCTTTTTCAGCAAACGCTATTGGCTTCATCGGCGCATCGCAGTTCGCGGCCAAGCTTGGCGCCCGTTTCGGCATGGGCCGCGTGGTAATCGCGTCGAGCGCCGTCTATGCCCTGTTCACGACGCTGCTGCTAGGATTGACCCTCGCCGGTGTCGATAGCCTGCCGGTTCTCATGGCTCTGCTATTTGTCGGCTTTGCGGCCATGGGCCTCGTCATTCCCTCCACAATGGTTCTGGCGCTGGAGGAGCACGGTCCGATTGCCGGAATGGCCTCGGCGCTGGGTGGCACCCTGCAAATGGTGACCGGCGGAATCATGATCGTCATCGTCAGCGTGGTCTCCGATGGCACGCCGGGGCCCATGGTGACGGCGATTGCGGCGTGCGCGCTCGGCGCATTTGCCCTGAGCATCGCAACGCTGCGGCACCGCGAACTTGCACCGCAATTGGCGGAGTGATCGCGCCGCGCGAACGTCCTATAACAATCGCTGAGATGGCGATTCGGGTCGACATGGCGGCAGCAGCAAAACCTAAACCTCTTGCGCGGGCCTGGCAGCGCATGCTGTCCGGCAGGCGGCTTGATCTTCTCGACCCCTCACCCCTCGACATCGAAATTGAGGATATCGCCCACGGGCTGGCGCGCGTCGCGCGATGGAATGGCCAGACCCGGGGCTCGCACATTTTTTCAGTCGCGCAACATACGTTGTTGGTGGAAGCAGTGCTGCGAGCGCATAAGCCGCGGATCGATCATCGGATACGGCTCGCCGCAATGCTGCACGATGCGCCGGAATATGTGGTCGGCGATATGATATCGCCGTTCAAGGCGGTGATCGGCGGATCCTACAAGCACGTGGAAAAACGGCTGTTGTCTGCAATTCACATTCGTTTCGGTTTGCCGGCAATTTTATCCGCCGACATCGAGGCGCAGATCAAGCTCGCGGATATGGGCGCGGCCTATCTTGAGGCCACCCACCTTGCCGGTTTTTCCCAAGCCAAATCGCGGCGGCTTTTTGGCCGCGATCCCGGCTTGCCGCATGCGATCGAAACCGCTTACATGACGCCGTGGCCCGCCAGCAAAGCTGAGAAGCAGTTCCTGGCGCGATTTAAAACGCTCATGGCGCCATGAGCCGGTGCATTTGAACGCCCCGTTTCGACGATCGCCATCGTTTCTTCGCTTTGCGCCGGCAAAAAGCGGGCCTATAAACCCTCTTTATTTCCAAGGGCCCCGATGATCCACGTTTGCTCGCTTGCTGACCTTCCCTCCACTGTCGAGACGACAGGCGCGCGTTACATTCTCACCGTGATGGGAAATGTCGACAAGGTGCAGCGGCCCCCATCAGTCGCCGAAGCAAACCATCTGAAGATTTCGATGGACGACATCACCGAGGTCGCGGATGGCATGGTGGCTCCGTCGGCCGTGCATGTCGCAAGCGTCCTGAACTTCGTGCGCAGCTGGAATCGCGATGCGCCGATGGTCATCCACTGCTACGCGGGCATCAGCCGCTCGACAGCCAGCGCCTTTGCTGCCGCCTGCCTGCTCAATCCAGGTCGCGACGAATTATCGATCGCCCGGCAAATCCGCGCAGCGTCTCCAACGGCGTTTCCCAACAGGCTGATCGTCAAGCACGCCGATGATGCACTCGGCCGGCAAGGCCGCATGTTGCGCGCGCTCGATGCCATGGGTCCCGGCAATATGACGGTGGAAGGCCGGCCGTTCCGCGTCGAGATCGACTGAATTTCCGATAATCGCTTTCAAACGTTCATCTGGGGGGATGATGGAATATCTTGCGCTGCTGATCGCTATCCTCGCGCTTATTGCAATCATAAGAGTTTCCAACAAGATCACGGCTCTTGCCTCCCGGATTGCAGCGCTGGAAGCAGAAAACCACTTGGTATCGCCGGCTTTGGCAGAGCCGCCTTTAAATCAAACAAATATATCCCCAGCGCCCGATTTTTCGTCCGATAGCCCGGCAGCCACGTCACCATCGCCTCCGGCAACCGCGACAACACTGGCCGGCACTACGACAGTCTCATCCGAAGACGGCCCGGCTTCGATCAATGCCGCATCTCCGACGCCATCGCGCGCACCCGGCCTTGAAGAGCGTATCGGCACGCGCTGGGTGGTCTGGATCGGAGGATTGACACTGGCGCTCGGTGGTTTGTTCATGGTGCGCTATTCCATTGAACAAGGCCTGATCGGACCGGGTGTCCGCATGTTGCTTGGCGGGCTGTTCGCGTCGGCGCTCCTCGCTGCGGGTGAGTGGACCCGCCGCAAGGAAACAATCTCGGCCATGCCTGCGCTGCCGATAGCCAACATTCCGGCAATTCTGACCGCAGCCGGAACTGTTGTCGCATTCGGAACAATCTATGCAAGCTATGCGCTCTATGATTTTCTGGCGCCCGCTACAGCCTTCATCGTATTGGGCATGGTCGCGCTTGGTACGCTCGCAGCCGCGCTGTTGCACGGCGCCGCCCTGGCGGGCCTTGGCCTCGTTGCGGCCTTTGCCACGCCAATCCTGGTTTCATCGAACAGGCCCGATTATTGGGCACTGTATGTCTACATCGCAATCGTGACAGGGGCCTCGTTTGGATTGGCGCGCGTCAGGCTGTGGCGATGGCTCGTCAGCGCCACACTCGGCTTGGCGTTGTTGTGGACGCTACCATGTCTTGAGTGCGGACCATCGATGGTCGCGCCACATCTCTTTCACGCTATTGCAGGCTTCCTGCTGGCCTCGGCCCTTGTCGTCTGCGGTTTCCTGTTCGGTCCGCCGGAGCAGATCGGGCACGTCGAGCCCGTGTCGTCAGGCTCGTTGACGACTTACCTTTTGGCCTCCGCATTGATCGTGCTCCTTGGAGGACATACCGACGCGACAATGATCGTTTTTTCGACGTTGGTGATCGCGACGCTGGCGATAGCGTGGCGCGCGGAGGCCGCAACAGCGGCGGTCTGTGCGGCCGCTGCTCTTGTGACCGTGATCTTTTTCACCTGGGCCGTCCGCACGGCGCCGAATCTGCTTGTGCTGCCTGGCGGCGCAATGAAAGGCGTGAGCCCTCTTGCCGAAGCTTCATCGATTTCGGCGCATGTAATTGCCGCAGGACTCTTTGCGCTGATGTTCGGAATGATGGGCTTTCGCGCGCAAGGACGTTCCACGAATGCAATTGTGCCGACGATTTGGGCGGCAACGGCAACGTTTATCCCCATTACATTATTGATCGCGCTGTATTACCGCATCGCTTATCTGGAGCGGTCCATACCGTTCGCCATTATCGCGGTGATCTTGGCCGGGGCCTTTGCCGCCGCCACGGATATTTTGACGAAGCGCCCAAATCGGCCTGGCCTGCGAATCTCGACAGCTCTGTTTGCGACCGGCACGCTTGCCGCGCTGGCGCTCGCCTTGACCTTTGCGCTGGAGAAAGGCTGGCTGACGATTGCGCTGGCATTGATGTGCACTGGTGCTGCCTGGATTTCGATGGAGCGCGCAATCCCGTTCCTGCGCGAACTCGCATCCATCCTCGCTGGCATCGTCGTGTTGCGCATCGGCTACGAACCGAGCATCGCCGGCAACGATGTCGGCGCCACGCCGATCTTCAATTGGATCCTGTGGGGTTACGGCATACCGGCCGTATCTTTTTGGACGGCCGGGAAATTCTTGCGTCGGCGAGGCGACGACGTCCCACTTCGCGTGGTGGACTCCGCCGCTATTCTATTCACGGCCATGCTCGCCTTCATGGAAATCCGCCATTCGGTCAACCCGGATATTTACAGTCCTGACGCCCAATTGGCCGAGATCGCATTGCGCATCTGTACCGTGCTCGCCATGGCGATCGGGCTCGAGTGGTTGCGTATCCGCACCCGCAGCGTTATCCATAACATCGCGGCGGTGGTACTCGCCGTAGCTGCCGTGGCGGGCATTGCCGTTCAATTGCTCATGACGCACTGGCCGATCGTCACCGGCGTCTCCACTGGCGGAATAGCAGTCAACCTGCTCCTGCTTTGTTACGCTCTTCCAGCCCTGCTTGCCTTGTTGCTTTCATACGCAGCGGCTGCAAGCAGGCGGCACCCTGCCTATTCAAATACGATCGCGGCGACCGCGCTAATACTTGCTTTGGCTTACGTCAGCCTTGAGGTGCGGCGCTTTTACCATGGCCCTATTCTGACAGGTCTGACCTCCGATGCAGAGCAATATGCCTATTCGGTCGTATGGCTGCTGTTTGGCGTGATCTTGCTCGTTGCGGGATTTGCCCTCACATCACTGCGGGCGCGGCTTGCTTCCGCGCTTGTCATCGGCCTGACTGTGTTGAAAGTATTTGCGATCGACATGTCGGTGTTGACCGGAGTGTATCGCGCCGTATCGTTTATAGGGCTCGGCCTGGTTCTGGTATCGATCGGCTGGTTGTATCAGCGCGTTCTTTTGACGGGACGAACTGCAGCATCCGGACCCGATAGCGCTGAATAACTGCAAGCCTTGATCGACAGTCAAGCGCTTGGCGACGGCAGCATCATTCGGTCGAGCGGCGCAAATCCAGAACGGGTTCAGCCTTCGGCTGCTCGGGTCGCGCTTCCGCGCGGGTGGCATCGGCCGATCGTGTCGGCTCCGACGGATGCAACATGCGCGGACGAACATGCGCGCGCGCCATGATCATGGTGTTTCCGTTCTTGCGGAATTCGCAATAGGCGAAGCCCATTCCCGACACTGCCCCGCGGAAGCTGACTTCGTCGGTCTTGGTCAGATTGAAGCATGGTTCGAAGGGAATACCCTTGATCGAAGCGCACACTGCATTCGGGCGTATCTGGATGGTGTTCACCGGAAGCCGGGCATATCGGATCGGCCCCGTTCCGCTGAACTGAATGGAGCCTGCTACCGAACCGTCGCTGAAGATGCGTCCGGAGCCGCGCGAGCCGTCGAAGCAGGTGAAAGCAAATAGCTTGTTGGCGACGAACTGACGCGCCTGCTCGGGATTTAAGTCTTCAGCCACTGCAGGGAAAGCGACACTCGCCGCAAGGAGCGATCCAGCAAAAATACGCGCCAACATGATGCAACTCCAACTCACCGGGTTTGCCCGCAGCCGTGCCCTGACCGCCTTAACCCGCTGCTTACCATACGAACCGTGGCAACATTGGCGCAGGATGGTTGGTAAAGTCTGAACGTTCAGCCGATTTTCACGACCAGCCGCCCCCGAACCTGCCCGGCCAAAATCTGCCGCGCAGCAGCTTCGACATCACTCAAGCCGATTTCCTGAGTAATTTCAGCAAGTTTTCCGCGATCGAGATCGCTTGCCAGCCTGCTCCAGGCCAGTTTCCGCTTTTCGATGGGGCACATCACGGACTCGATGCCCAAAAGGCACACTCCCCGCAAAATAAACGGCGCGACCGATGACGGCAGGTCCATCCCGGCTGCGAGGCCGCAGGCCGCAATGGCGCCGCCGTATTTCGTCATCGACAAAACATTGGCGAGGGTCGTCGATCCGACGCTGTCGATGCCCCCGGCCCAGAGTTCCTTGGCGAGCGGCTTGGCGGCCCCCGAGAGCTCGTTACGGTCCAGGATCTCTGCGGCCCCGAGACCGCGCAGGTAGCTTTCTTCCGAGGTCCGGCCCGTCGACGCGATGACGTGGAAACCGAGCTTGGACAGGATCGCAACAGCAACCGAACCGACGCCGCCTGCGGCGCCGGTGACCACGACCGCGCCCTGGTTGGGTGTGAGGCCATGCTTTTCAAGTGCGAGCACGGAGAGCATCGCCGTGTATCCGGCGGTGCCGATTGCCATCGCGTCCCGGGTCGACATGCCCTGCGGCAGCCGCACCAGCCAGTCGCCTTTCACACGTGCTTTCTCGGCATAAGCGCCGAGGTGCGTCTCGCCCAGTCCCCAGCCGTTCGAAATGACCTTGTCACCGGCTTTCCACTGCGGATGCGACGAAGCAATGACCGTGCCCGCGAAATCGATTCCGGCGATCATCGGGAAACGGCGAACGACGGGTGCCTTGCCGGTGATCGCGAGGCCATCCTTGTAATTGACCGTCGACCATTCGACCGCAACCGTGACGTCACCATCCATCAGATCGGCTTCGTCGAACTGCGTCAGCGCGGCAGTGGTGCCCTTCTCCGCTTTGTCTATTCTGATCGCCTTGAAGGTCCCCAAAACACCGTCTCCACGTTGCGATAAATTGATCCCGACCGCCGCTCCGGAGACCGGCTAGGCGGCCTGCGCGGCAGCACGCACCACGGGCTTCTCTTCGATCGGCAAGTTGATCAATGCCGACAGAAACCCGAACATCACGGACAACCACCAGATCACATTATACGATCCGAAACGGTCGAAGGCGATACCGCCGAGCAGCGCGCCGAGAAAGCCGCCTACCTGATGGCTGACGAAAGCGAAGCCGTACAAGGTCGCCAGCCAGCGCGTCCCGAACATCAGCGCCACCAGCGATGATGTCGGCGGCACGGTAGACAGCCAGGTGAGGCCTGTAACGACGCCGAAGGCGATTGCCGAAAGCGTCGTCATGGGAAACGAAATGAAGGCGATAATGGACAGCGCGCGCACGAAGTAAATGCTGGAAAGGATATATCGTCTCGGAAAATATCCCGACAGCCAGCCGACGCTGATCGAGCCCACGATATTGAAAAGGCCGATGACGGCCAGCACCCAGCCGCCGGTCTGTGCCGGCATGCCGCGATCGACAAGATAGGCTGGCAGATGCGCGGTCACGAAAGCAAGTTGAAAGCCGCAGGTGAAGAAGCCAAGCACCAGCAAAACATAAGAGCGATGACCGAACGCTTCCGCCAATGCGTGCTTGAACGTTTGTTCCTGTTCCGCCGACGCGGACGCGGTTGCCGCCGCAGGCGTGGCAACGACAAACGAAAGCGGCACCACGATCAACATCAAAGCCGCAAAGATCGTCAACGTGGTCTGCCAGCCGAGATGATCGATCATCGCGACGCTGATCGGCGCGAACAGGAATTGTCCGAATGAGCCTGCCGCCGTTCCGACGCCGAGTGCGAGGCTACGCCGCTCCGGCGGGACCAGTTTGCTGAACGCCGCCAAAACGAGATTGAACGAACAGCCCGATAATCCGAAGCCGATCAGCACCCCGGCCGACAACACCAGCGTCGGCGGCGATCCCGCATATCGCATGGTCAGCAGCCCCGCCGCATAGAGCAAGCCCCCGACCGAGAGCACGCGCATCGTTCCGTAACGGTCCGCGATTGCGCCGGCGAACGGTTGGCCGAGCCCCCACAGAAGGTTCTGAACCGCGAACGCCAAAGCGAAGACGTCGCGCCCCCAACCGAGGTCCTGACTCATCGGCTGCATGAAAAAGCCGAAAGTCGATCGCGGGCCAAACGTCAGCATGCCGATCAGCGCGCCGGAAATGACGACAACGAGCGGCGTTCGCCAACGCGCACCCGCGGCTAATCCGGTATCGGCAAGTGACATGGCAAATTTCCCTGAATAACAGTTGTCGCGAAAGATGCGAGTGCATGAACATAGCGGCATTGATCGGGTTTTTCGAAGCCCGAAGCTGCATTGCAGCGATGCAAATATATTCAGCCGTTCGTCGCCGGTCGAGGGTTTGGCGTTATGGCGTGTTGTAGCAGACGTATTCGCTGCTGGCTCGGCCCGCCGAGGTCGCGATCGCGATCATGTTATATATCTGTGGAAGGTGATCGCACTACGAAAAGCCTGATCACAGCTTCGCTGAGATCGCCGCGGTTTCGGTCGGGTTGCCCCATGTGGGGGCTTCACTGCCGTCACCCCACGCGCGCGGACGATAGAAGGTGTGGACGCCGTATTTGTACATCTTCTTCATCTCGTGAACCCACGACGGCCGCACCCAATAGGCGTGATAATGGGTCGACTTCGCCACTTCAGGCAGCCAGAGCTGGCCGTCGAGCGTGGCCTTCGCGATTTTTTTGGCCCGCTCCCACATGTCCGGCTCTCGCACCACGTCCGCCACGTCATCGCATGCGAAAGTAAACTGGCACGCCAGATGACGGTGGGCGTTTTGATAGACGACGCCGCAAACGGTGGTGGGATAGAAACCGGAGAAAACGCGGTTCATGACGACCTGCGCCACCGCGATCTGGCCGCGTACGGCTTCCCCACGCGCTTCGAAATAAACCGCCTCGGAAAGACATTTCTCTGCCTTCGACCGCGCTTTGCCATCGAGGCCCAGCCGTTCCGCCGGCGATTTCTCTCGCTTCGGTTCGACCTTGACCTGGCCTTTGCCGGCGATGCTCTCACCACCCTTGGCGTCCTCACCCGGTTTGACGGGCGCGACATTGGCCTTGAGGTCGCTATCGGCCGGCGCGCCTGGCATCACCACGATGGGCTCCTCGCCGGGTTGCCAGCGTTCGAGCAGGCCGCTGCTTGCACCCATCGCGCCATTGCCAAAAAACAGATTGGCGGTCTTGACCGAAAAGCCATCCGGTGCCGGCGTCCGTTCAACCGTATCAGCCGTATCCTGATTTTCGCTCGCCGTCGCCGCGGGATGATTTGCCAACAGTGCCGCATCGGGAGGCGTAGCTCCGTATTGAACTAAAGGTGGCGCCTGCAGCGCAGCCTGCAGCTCCTCGTCCAGCGGCGGCACATCGGATGCAGGCGCGGCATCCGCGCTTTTTGCTCCCATCACCAATGCATTCGAGGTCCCGGAATCATCCGGCGCTTTCTGCGCATCGGCGGGCTCGGTTTGCGGCGGCGTATAGAGCGGCAAACGGTCGCCCTTCAACGAACGATCGACAGCCGGAAAATCGGAAGCCTGCAGCCGGCGCGGATTTTGTCCGAGCGGGCCCTGCGTGATCGCGCCGGTGATGTCACCACTGTCGCTATCGAGACCGCTCTCGAGGCTGGAAAGATGCAGCATCGCGGCACGGGGAATCGACGTGCCGATGGGCCGGGGAAAACTGAAGGTCGCAACTTGAATTGTTGCGAATGTCGATGCGGCATGTTTCTGCGAGCGCTCCGCGACGCCGGGCCGGCGCGCGAGCAAGGCTGCGAGATCCTGAACGCCGATTTCGCTCGGCAGCAGAGCGAAGAGGCAGATGCTAAGACCGAAGGGCGCATAGCGTGCGCCCTTCGGCCCGTTACGTAACACAGACATTTGGTACGCTCACGCAACGCTTACTTTGATCGGCACGTACATCCGGTGCAATTCGACCAAAATTGTTCGTATCGAATTAAAGTTGCGAGCGAGTTAACCGGCGATGCAGGGCTGCAACACGCAAGCACCGCAACAGATTCTGGGACGGCATCGGAAATGTTGGTAAATGGGCCGTCGCCTAAATTGGTAAATATTAGGTCAACGCCACGTCCGAATTCTTTTCGGGCAAGTCGCTGTCAGCGTCCACTGACGTCGGCTGGATACAACATCGCCCGCATAAGCGGGCGATGAGAGTCAAATCCTGACGATGATCGAAGCTGAAGCGTTCGTTCAAAAACGCTCTAAGCTTGGCTTGCGACCGTTTTGCCAAGCGCCGCCTGTGCCGCGGCAAGCCGCGCGATCGGAACGCGATAAGGAGAGCAGGACACGTAATCGAGGCCGATCTGGTGGCAGAACGCCACCGACGCCGGATCTCCCCCATGTTCACCGCAAATTCCCATTTTGAGATTCGCGCGAACCTTGCGGCCGCGCTGCACGCCGATCTTCACCAGCTCGCCCACGCCCTCCTGATCAAGCGCAATGAACGGATCGACCGCAAGAATGCCGCGCGACATGTAGGTTCCGAGGAAACCGGCCGCATCATCCCGGCTGATGCCGTAGGTCGTCTGGGTCAGGTCGTTTGTGCCGAAGGAAAAGAATTCGGCCGTCTGGGCGATATCGCCCGCCATCAAACATGCACGCGGAAGCTCGATCATGGTTCCGGTCTGATAGTCGAGTTTGGCGCCCGTCTCGCGTGCAACGGCAAGCGCCGTGGCGTCGATGCGCGATTTGATGAGATCGAATTCCGCGCGGGTTGCAATCAACGGAACCATGACCTCAATGCCGACGGGCTTTCCGGTGCGTTTGGCGGCGACGCCGGCCGCCTCGAAGATCGCACGCGCCTGCATTTCCGCGATCTCGGGATAAGCGATCGCAAGACGGCACCCACGGAAACCGAGCATCGGATTGAACTCGGAAAGCTCGCGCACCCGGTCGGCAAGCCGGCGCGGATCGGCATTCATCGCGCGCGCGACCTCTTCGATTTCCGCGTTGGTATGCGGCAGGAACTCGTGCAACGGTGGATCGAGCAGCCGGATCGTGACCGGCAACCCTTTCATGATTTCGAACAGATCGACGAAGTCGGCACGCTGCATCGGCAACAATTTCGCCAACGCAGCCCGGCGAGCCTGCTCGTCTTCCGCGAGAATCATCTCGCGCACCGTGCGAATCCGTGTCTCCTCAAAGAACATGTGCTCGGTGCGGCAAAGACCGATACCTTCGGTTCCGAATTTAAGCGCGGTGCGGGCATCGGCGGGCGTATCGGCATTGGCGCGAACCTTGAGTTTTCGCACCTGATCGGCCCAGCCCATCAACGTTCCGAATTCCCGTGACAGCTCCGGCTCGATCATCGCCATGCGTCCCGCGAGAACCTGCCCCATCGAGCCGTCGATGGTGATGACATCGCCTGCCTTGAAGCTGCGATTGCCGATGGTCATCGTGCCGCGTCCGTAATCGACACGGATGGAACCGCAGCCGGAAACGCAAGGCTTGCCCATGCCGCGCGCAACGACGGCCGCATGGGACGTCATGCCGCCACGTGTCGTCAGAATGCCTTCGGCGGCATGCATGCCGTGAATGTCTTCCGGGCTGGTCTCGATACGCACCAGAATGACCTTGCGCCCGTCTGCCTGCAGCTTGGCGGCTTCGTCGGAGGAGAAAACGATCTCGCCCGCCGCCGCACCCGGCGACGCCGGAAGGCCGGTCGCGATCACATCGCGCGTGGCCGCGGGATCGATCGTCGGATGCAAAAGCTGATCGAGGGATGCCGGGTCGATCCGCGAGATGGCATCCTTTTTGGTGATCAGACCTTCATTGGCGAGTTCGACGGCAATGCGCAGCGCCGCCTTTGCCGTACGCTTGCCGTTACGGGTTTGCAGCATCCACAGTTTGCCCTGCTCGACCGTGAACTCCATATCCTGCATGTCACGGTAGTGCTTCTCGAGCTGTGAATAGATACGCGTCAGCTCCTTGAACGCCGCCGGCATCGCCGTTTCCATCGACGCCTTGTCGGAGCCGGATTCCTTTCGGGCATCCTCCGTGATATCCTGCGGGGTACGAATTCCGGCAACGACGTCCTCGCCCTGCGCGTTGATCAGGAATTCGCCGTAAAGCTTTCGCTCGCCGGTGGAGGGATTGCGCGTGAACGCAACGCCGGTGGCCGACGTGTCGCCCATGTTGCCGAACACCATGGCCTGAACGTTGACCGCCGTGCCCCATGATTCCGGAATATCGTGCAGGCGGCGATAAGTGACAGCGCGCGCCGTCATCCAGGACGAGAACACCGCTCCGATTGCGCCCCACAACTGCGCGTGCGGATCCTGCGGGAAGGCGTTACCTGTCTCGCGCGCGACCGCTTCCTTGTATCTGCCGACCAGGTCGACCCAGTCTTCCGCGGTCAAATCGGTGTCGAGACTGTACCCCTTGCTGTCTTTGTAGCCGTCCAGAATGTCTTCGAAATGATGATGCTCGAATCCGAGCACCACATCGGAATACATCGTGATGAAACGCCGGTAGCTGTCATATGCGAAACGGCGATCGCCGGATTTTTCTGCGAGCGCTTCGACCGTTGCGTCGTTCAGTCCGAGATTGAGAACGGTGTCCATCATGCCGGGCATGGATGCGCGCGCACCGGAGCGAACCGAAACCAGCAGCGGATTGCGAGTGTCGCCGAATCCCTTACGGGTCACCTTGCTGATGTACAGCAGCGCGGCTTCGACCTGAGCCTTCAATTCTTTCGGATAGGTTTTATCGTTGCCGTAGAAGTATGTGCACACCGACGTTGGGATCGTGAAGCCAGGAGGAACCGGCAATCCGAGATTGGCCATTTCGGCTAGATTGGCGCCCTTGCCTCCGAGCAGGTCGCGCAAACTGGCGTCGCCCTCGGCCTTGCCATCACCAAATGTGTAGACCCATTTGCCGGCCTTCGAGCCAACAACGGCCTTCGGCGCAGTCTTGGTTACGGTTTTGACTGCTGTCTTGGTTGCGGCTTTGGGCACGACCCGGGGAGCTGCCTTTGCAGGCGCTTTCGCCGCTTTTGCAGCAGATTTGGGGAGCGATTTCGAGGCCGGTTTGGACGTCAATTTGGACGTCGATTTCGACTTGGCAGCCCGCGCATTGGAAGCGGGGGATGTCTTCGACTTTGCTCGGGCGGATTTGGTCTTCGATGCAGTTTTGGCCATGGCTTCCAAGCGTCAGCATGAGGGGAAAACAGCAGGCGCCTTACAACACGGTTTTACGTCGTCACGCAAGCCGCGACGGCCATTCGACACCGCCAAGCTCTATAAATCGCGGCTGTTTTCCGGGGCTTTTTAGATATGAAGTGCGTGAAGAACGCCGAGACCGACCAATCCGATGAATATCAGGTAGATCGCAACGATGAAATTCAAGAGCCGCGGCATCAGCAGGATGAGAACACCGGCGAGCAGCGCAACGATCGCGGGAATGTGGGCACTGGTAACGACCATGAATACCTCCAGGGGAATTGGATCAAAGATTGACGAATTGGGCGGATTTTATCGCGCGCGACGGCCCCTCCGATAAGAATCGCCAGCTTCCGGGAGCCTGTGTATCCGAAGTTCGCCCCAGAAAGTGCAGCAACGAAAGAGACGGCTGGTTTCCCACAAAACATTTGGTTCCAAACGTCCGAAAAAGACGCAATGAAATCACGGAAGCGTCAGGAACATCGCAGGTCGCGATGAATTGGTTGAACTGTTTAGCGGCGAAAGCCCAAGGCCCCAAAGCCTAAGCCCAAAGCCTAAGTCCGAGGCATGTCGAGGAGACCAGCCATGCGCAAACACGTTCTCGCTTTTGCACTGATCGCAACTTCGGCCATGCCGTTCGCGGCTCAAGCTCAGCAGCGTATTATCGTCGAAGAAAATGCAACGACGGGGTTCGCCGGCGCGCGGGTTACGGGAATTATTCCTGACGCACAGCGTCCGCAATTCAGGCGATATATCGTCGAAGAGCAAATTCCTTCCTATTCGATCGATACGCCCGTCGCTGTCGGCAGCGTGCTCCCAGAGGCAGGCGTGACTTATTACGATGTCCCACAGCAGTTCGGGGCGACGACCTATCGCTACACTGTCGTGAACAATCACAGCATTCTGGTCGAACCCAGAACGCGCAGAATCATGCAGGTCATAGAATAAGGCGGGACGACGGGCCCCGTGAGGGAGGCGCGGAGATGCGCCTCGGCACGTCCGGCCGTCATCCCGGCCAGCGAGCCTCGCGAGCGCGAGGCGGGATCCAGTAATCATTGTCGCTCGATATTGAGAACCAGCGGCGCTCATCAACCAATACAATCGGTCACAACCAATTCCGGGTATACTGGATTCCGGCTCTCGCTGCGCTCGGCCGGAATGACGACGGTGGTAGAATCACTACGCCGACCAATCGAGACGCGCGATGACGGCAACCATGTAACCCACCGCCGTCATCCCGGCCAAGTGAGCATCGCGAGCGCGAGCCGGGATCGAGTCAACGCCGACGCCCGCTGATCGGTCGAGGATACGAGGATATTAGCTGGATTGCGACGGGACGGCGGGCAGCGAAGGCTGCAGCATGGAAAGAAGCGATGACGTCGACCGGTAATTTTGCACGGCGAGGTCTTCGATTTCTGGCTTCCAGTTCAATGCCTGTTTCTCTTCCGGACTCATGGCGGAGTACGTCTGCAGAATTGCCAGACTGAACTGGCGCGCATCACCGGACGAGTGGCTTTTCTGCAAATAACTCAACATCGATGTCCGCGTGCGCGACGACAACTCGTTTTGTGCCGCGCTAATATCGGCGCGGGAAAATTGTTCGCCCTGATTCAACGCAATGGCAGCGAGAGAACGATTATCGAACGATGATAGATCGGCAGCCTGCCCGGTTTTGCGGGTGGCTTCGTCAAGCAACGCTCGCGCAGCACTCGCGACGTCGTCGAACGCAGGGAGAGGAGTGTTCTCGGACCCATTATTTTTTGCGAGATAAGCAGCCACCAAATCGCCCGTGCGAGTTTCCGGGGCGGCAGTCGCGTCGTGCCGCGTGGCCTTATAGCCCGCAAGGATAGCCTCATACTGCGTTGACCACGTTGCAGTGGCCTTTTCTTCCGGCCCGGCTGCATCCAGGAAATCCAGCGCAGTCCTATATGCGACGCTGTAGTCCCCCGTTAAGCGCGTGGTCGCCGCCGCGGGAGCAAGCGCCCCACTGAAACGGTTATCCAATTCGCTCTTGGCGGCTGCCTGCTCGTCCGGAGTAAATTCGCCGTTGGGATTAACAAAAACCGCGAACACAGCGCGCCGATCAAGCGACGAAAGGTCGGCCTGTTGCCGATCGCCAGAGACAGGATCGGTTGCCGCCTTAGCTGCATAAAGCTGGTCGAGCGCCGTTCGTGCGCTGGTGGTCACTGCCGTAAAATCGGGAAGGGCTGCCGCCGCTGCGAGCCTTGCGCGCGCCGCTTCCGACAAGGTCAGCGTGGTCGCGGCATGGGATCCCAAAATGCTGTCGGTGCTGTCATTTTTGGGCGACCCGGCCGGGCCATGCAACGGGTGTGCGCCCGCCGTCCGCGCGTAGGCCGAGCCGTACTGCGTGTAGGCAAAACTGGTATGGACCGAGGTCATCGGCGAGGCCCTTGATCGGAGGCGGTCTGCGCGAGACACAACAGCTTAAGAAACCGCTAACGAGCCGGACCATCGCGGAAGTTAGTTAACAAGCGGTAAATAAGTAGTCGTCTGGCTGCAATGCCTTGCCTGTTCAAAGGATCAGTCCTGGATTTTCGAGAAGTCCGCCACCGCACGGGTCGCCGCGCGAATTTCACTGAGCAACTTCAAACGATTTTCGCAAATCTTGGGATCATCGTCGTTGACCTTCACCTTGTCGAAGAAGGCATCGACTGCCGGCCGCAACTTCGCCATCGCACCCATAGCGGCGGCGAAGTTTTCCTTTTCGACGGCGGCGCCAGCTTCTGTCTTAGCCCTGTCGATGGCGTTCGCCAGCGCCTTTTCTTCATCAACCGCGTAAGCGGCCGCGTTCGGCGCGCCGCCAAACGTCTTGCCGTCCTTCTTCTCCTCGATACGCAAAATATTGGCCGCGCGCTTGGCGCCAGCCAGCAAGTTCTTGCCGTCATCCGTATCGAGAAATTTGCCGAGCGCTTCGACGCGGCGCACGACCATCAAAAGATCATCCTGGTCGCCGAGAGCAAATACGGCATCGACCAGATCGTGCCGTGCGCCCTGCTCTCGAAGCTGGACTTTCAATCGATCCGCGAAGAAAGCGAGCAGATCGTTCAACCGTTTTTCCAAATTCTGCGGGTGCATGCGCAGCGCCCGGAAGAGTCAAACCATCAACCGCCGATTTCGCGATCCGCAAGATCGGCAACCGCAATGCGTTCTCGACAATCAAGCGGATGATACCGAGCGCAGCTCTGCGCAGCGCATAAGGATCCTTGCTTCCCGTCGGCTTTTCGTCGATCGCCCAGAAACCGACCAGCGTGTCGATCTTGTCGGCGAGCGCGACCGCAATCGCCACCGGATCGCTCGGCACCCGATCGTTGGGACCTTGCGGTTTGTAGTGATCTTCGATCGCTGCGGCGACGCTCGGGTCTTCGCCTTGCGCCAGCGCGTAGTATTTCCCCATAAGGCCCTGGACCTCTGGGAATTCCCCGACCACTTCGGTCGGCAAATCGGCTTTGGCAAGCCGCGCGGCGCGCTTGACCTTCGCGGCATCCGCGCCGACCATTGGCGCGAGTTCGGCGGCCAGTTCCTCGATCCGCGCAATACGCTGCGCCTGCGTACCGAGCTTTTCGTGAAATACGATCTGCTCGAATTTCGGCAACCGATCTTCCAGACTGGTCTTCAGATCCGTCTCGTAAAAGAATTTCGCATCGCTCAACCGTGCGCGGATGACGCGTTCGTTGCCGGCAACGATGGCCTTGCCGCCGTCGCTCGCCTCGATGTTGGAAACCAGAACAAATTTTGGCGCGAGCTTTTCGGTCTTGGGATCGGTGACCACAAAACACTTCTGGTTGTTGCGAATGGTGGCGCGGATCACTTCACCCGGGATTGCCAGAAACTGTGGATCGAACGAGCCCATCAGCACGACGGGCCACTCGACCAGACCGGCAACTTCATCCAGCAATGCCTGATCTTCGACCAGTTCGAAGCCCTGCGCGAAAGCAAGCTCCTTGGCATCCGCAAGAATTGAATCCTTGCGGCGCTGAGGATCGAGCACGACTTTGGCGTCATGCAGCTTGGCCTCATAATCCTCGAAACGGCGCACGTTGATCGCGCCCGGCGCCAGAAAACGATGACCGTAAGTGGTCTGTCCGGTTTCGATGCCGTCGATCGAGAAGCGAACAATATCGGGATCTTCGGTCTCAGGCCCGAACGTCGCGACGATGGATTGCAACGGGCGCACCCATGAAAGTGCGCCGGGCTTTGCGGAGCGCTCGCCCCAGCGCATCGATTTCGGCCAGGGGAATGTGCGCACGATCACCGGCAGGAATTCCGCGATGACTTCGATCGCTTCGCGACCCGGCTTCTCGATCAGGGCGATATAGAAATCGCCCTTCTTCGGGTCTTTCTGAATCTGCGCTTCATCGAGTGACTTCAGCCCTGTCGCTTTCAGAAATCCCTGCACGGCGGCATCCGGCCCGCCGACGCGCGGCCCTTTGCGTTCTTCCTTGAGATCCGGCTGACGTGCAGGCACGCCATGCACGGTCAACGCCAACCGCCGCGGCGTCACGAAGGCTTTCGCGCCCTCATAAACAAGGCCTTCAGCAACGAGTTTTTCGGTGACCATACGCCGCAGATCATCCGCCGCTTTCGCCTGCATGCGCGCGGGAATTTCCTCGGAAAACAATTCGAGCAACAGATCGGGCATTGCTTACGCTCCACCGGCTTCTGTTGCCATCCAGGCCTGGCCGCAGGCTTTCGCAAGTTCGCGAACGCGCAGGATATAACTCTGGCGCTCGGTCACTGAAATGACGCCGCGCGCATCGAGCAAATTGAAAGCATGGCTCGCTTTGATGCACTGGTCGTACGCCGGCAACGCCATCAAATGACGCTCCTTCGTCGCGCTCTGCCAGCCGGCATCGAGATATTTGCGGCAGGCGTTCTCTGCCATTTTGAACTGCTCGAACAGCATGGCGACGTCGGAATGCTCGAAATTGTGCCGGGAGTATTCCTGCTCGGCCTGCAGAAACACATCACCATAGGTCACCTTTTCCGCGCCTTCGCGGCCGTTAAAGTTGAGGTCGTAGACCCGATCGACACCTTGCACATACATCGCCAGTCGCTCGAGGCCGTAAGTCAGTTCACCGGCAACTGGCGCGCATTCCACGCCTGCCACCTGCTGAAAATATGTAAATTGCGACACTTCCATGCCGTCGCACCAGCACTCCCAGCCCAGCCCCCATGCGCCAAGTGTCGGGCTTTCCCAGTCGTCCTCGACAAAGCGGATATCATGCAACGCGGAATCGACACCGATCGCGGCAAGCGATTTCAGATAGAGATCCTGAATGTCCGGCGGCGACGGCTTCAGGATCACCTGAAACTGGTAATAATGCTGCAGTCTGTTGGGGTTCTCGCCATAGCGACCATCCTTGGGTCGGCGCGACGGCTGCACATAGGCTGCTTTCCAGGGTTTCGGGCCCAGCGCACGCAGGGTTGTGGCCGGGTGAAACGTGCCCGCGCCCACCTCCATATCGTAGGGCTGCAGGATCAAGCAGCCGTAATCCGCCCAAAAACGCTGCAGCGTCAAGATCAAGCCCTGAAATGAGCGTTCAGGCCGCATGTGTTGGGGCAAAGATTCCATGATCGTCTTAAGGATTAACTCACTGTGAAATAGCGCGCGGACCGTATCGGCGTGGATAACGGGAATCAAGGCGTTGCGCTGAGAAACCATCGGCGTCATGTGACGCTATACAATGGTAACGGACAAAATCTTTTAAGACCGGTGCGCGCCAAGACGCCCCTCATCAACGACAGTCCAGGAGACGCCATGATTTTTGCTGCCGCGACAACGCTTCTCGTTGTGTGCACGACAATGTTCGCGGCAATTCCGTTTTTGCTGGCCGAGCGCAATCAGCGCCGGCGCACCCGCGCAATGAGAAAAAATTTAGTAAAACGCGCGAAGGCATCCTGACTGACAACAGTGCGCCGGAACGGCCAGAGCGCAGAGAAATTCTACTCGGGCCAATAGGCGCCCGTTTCCGGATCGCGGCGCAGCCGGGGAATCGTCTGGACCTGTGCTTCGGCCATCTGAACGTTGCGCACACGTTCCAGTTCGTCGTTGATCCGGCCGGCTTCCCGCCAGATCCAGCGAACCAGCGCTGTGCCGCCGAGAGCACCAAAAACAACCAAGATCAGCGGAGGCATTGGATCAATCCTCATTGAGAGCCCGACTGTTCCGCATCAGCATGTCGTGAGTGTGGCGCGATCTTTCGATCAGGCTGCGAACTGGTGGCGGGTTACAGGTAAGCCCGTCAGACGCGGCGCTCAAAACCCAAAGCGGGCCCAAACCGCGCGGGCTTCCAGCGCCGAAATCAGCTCATCAGGAAGATCGCGCGCACCCGACAGCAATGCAGCAGTCCCGGCCGACCGTCGACCCAGCAGACCCGCCAGAGGCCCGCTAGCCGGCGCAATCACCGGGGTTTGTACATCGTCGCCAAAACGCGACCTGAGGGTGGATCGCAGGTCTCCGATCGAATCCGCCAGCCCAAGCTCGACGGAACGATCTCCTGCCCAGTATTCGCCCGTAAAAAGATAGCCGTCCTCGGCCTTCAGCCGCTTTCCGCGGCTTTCCTGGACAAGCTTGATAAAGACCTGATGGATTTCTCGCTGAATCGCCTTCAGCCGCGCGACGTCTTCCGGGTTCTCCGGCAGGAACGGATCGAGGGTCGCCTTGTGCTCGCCCGCTGTATAGAGGCGCCGCTCGACGCCGATTTTTTTGATCAGCCCCTCGAAGCCGAAAGATCCTCCAACCACACCGATCGACCCCAGAATTGACGACGGATCGGCAAAAATCTCATCGCCCGCGCAGGCGATCATGTAGCCGCCGGAGGCGGCAACGTCTTCGACAAAAACCAGCACCGGCAGCTTTTTTTCCGCCGCCAGCTGACGGATACGCAGGAATATCTGTCGCGACTGCACCGGCGAGCCGCCTGGAGAATTGATGACAAGCGCCACCGCCCTCGCATTTTTTGTACCGAAGGCACGCTCCAGTGTCCGGGCAACGCCTGCCAGCGTCAGTCCGGGCCGCAGTGGCGTTACGGCTCCGATCACGCCGCTGAGACGGACCACTGGAACAACCGGAAGGTCGCCCCGCAAACGTGCGGGCAACAACTTCTTTCCGCGTGTCAGCAGGTCACGCGCAAACCCCGCGAGTCCGGGCTGCGGGATTGGCGATTGGGGGAGATCTGACTGGCTCATCATTCACCAGATAAATACGCCGATGCCGCTTGTCATTAGCCCAACCGTATTTTTGGTCGCATCTTCGGGCCGAATGCAGCCCTCCGCGCGACACAGCGTCGCTAAAATCAAATTTTAACGGTGACGCTAACCCTTAATTAACCGCTGGAACGCTTCTTGCTTTGTATCGTTGAGCGCATCAATCGCAACGAAGCGGTGGTCGGGTGGCGCGCCGATAGAAGGTGAAAAATGAAGATTTATCTCCTCATGACGCTGATGGGCACGCTCCTGACCGCGATCCGTTTCTCCTCCCTGCCGCAAACCAGATCAAAAACGCTGCCGCATTAATCAGGCTGCTGTTTCGCTGATCACATTTCGCGCTTGAGTCGGCGGCGCCGCATCGGATTGAAGCTGGATCGGTCTCCGTCGTTTTTGCGCTCTCACGTTTGCCCTGGCTCTTTTTCAGGCAATCGACCGAACAACTCTCGCCCAGGCAAAAAGCATATCAAACGAACGATAGCGCCTGCTCACCGCGCAAAATGGCCTGCACCGACGGCAATGAACGACCGGATTCATCGTTGAGGTTTAATCCCGAGCAGAGTGCCAACGGACCGCGCCCGCCTTTGATCGCCCTAACCAGAATCCGCATTGCCGGCGCGGCCACGTCCGAATGAACCGGCAGGATTTGTACGCTTCCAAAGCCTGTTTTCAGCGATGAAAGCACTTCGGTCAAAGCTTCCGCGCGCCAGATCATCGTCAACATCCCGCCCGGTTTCAGCACGCGGCGTGCGGCATGCACCCAGCTCTCAAGCGTGGTCTCGGTCGCCTGGTGGGCAAGGCTGCGCCCTGCGGCCGGCGAAGGTCGGTGGCGGCGCGGATCGTTGAAAGGCGGATTCATAAGAACAGCGTCCGCGCTGTCGGGAAACAGACCGGCGGCTGAAAAATCGGCGGCGCCTGCACCAATATCAAGCACGACAATCTCGGCCTGCAGATGATTGATGGTGGCATTGTGATCGGCCAGCGCTGCCAGTGACGGCTCGATCTCGACCAGCACAAGATCGATCCCTTCGATCCGGCGTGCGAGCGCCAAACCGGCAGCGCCCACCCCGGCACCAAAATCGATGACCCGTTCACCGGTCTGCGCCGCCGTGGCAGCGGCCAGGAGAATGGCATCGTGACCGGCACGATGCCCCCGCTTCGGCTGGCTGAGCAGCAATCGGCCGCCCAAAAAAGCATCCTGCGTTATGGCATCAACTTCACTCATCGGCCCGCAACTCGTGCGCCAATCCCGCATCGGTCAGCAGCTGCCTCGCAGCGACAAGATCGTCGTCGCCGACCAGCAAACGACGGGGCAGGACGCCAAGCGACCCCTCGATGATGCTCATATTTTGATCGAGGACCAGATGCCCGATGTCGGCACCGTCAAGGAGAGCCTCGACGGCCGAAACCAGCACCATATCGTTGGTCCGAAGTAACTCCCGCACAGCCGCTCGATCTCCTCTTTGTTATCGATAACCGGCGTGACGGTCCGCAAATTGTCGCCACCACCCTGCATGGGCCTGTGAAGCGGATTTCGAACCAAAACGCACTGGAATCATCGGTTTCCGGCATCTTTTCCAGTCCGGACTTCGCCACGCGGCCGCCGCTAAATCAAGCTAACTTCGGCTGACCACAACGAGCGGTTTGACGCACTCGCCGCGATGCGGCAGTTTCCCTCGTGCTGATGAAACGGAATATTTGGAGACCCGGCGTGGCGGTGATTGTTCCCTTCGAGACTCCCTCGACGGCATCGATAGACGAGTTGGTTGGCCTTGTCGCCTCCGACATGGAGCGCGTGAACGGCACCATCCTTTCGCGGACCGGCTCGGAGGTCACCATGATCCCTGAGGTCGCGAACCACTTGATATCATCCGGCGGCAAGCGCTTGCGTCCCATGCTCACGCTGGCCATGGCGCAGCTTGCCGGCTACTCCGGCGACGGTCATATCAAACTTGCCGCTGCCGTCGAATTCATGCACACCGCAACGCTGTTGCACGACGACGTGGTGGACGAAAGCGAACTGCGGCGGGGCAAGCTTTCCGCCCGTATGGTCTGGGGCAACGAGGCGAGCGTTCTGGTGGGAGACTTTCTCCTCGGCCAGGCCTTTCGCATGATGGTCGAAGTAGGATCCTTGCGCGCGCTCGACATTCTCTCCGCTGCGGCAGCGACCATCGCCGAAGGTGAAGTCGCACAACTGGCGGCAGCCAAAAATACGGCCACGACCGAAGACGAATACCTGGCCGTTATTCGTGGCAAAACGGCAGAACTGTTTGCGGCAGCCTGCGAAGTCGGTCCCGTCATCGCCAATCGCCCGAAGGCCGAGCAGACTGCCTGCCGATCGGTCGGGATGAATCTGGGCATCGCATTTCAACTGGTCGACGACCTGCTGGACTACGGCGGCAAGGCCGCCAAACTCGGCAAGAATGTCGGCGACGATTTCCGCGAAGGCAAAATCACGCTGCCGGTGGTTCTCGCATTCCGCCGCGGCAACGATGTCGAACGCGCGTTCTGGGTCAGAACGCTGGAGCGCGGCGAGATCAACGATGGCGATCTCGATCACGCGATCGGACTGATGTCGAAGCATCGCGCGCTCGAAGATACGCTCAACCGTGCTCATCATTATGGCGCGATGGCGGTGGATGCGCTGGCGTTGTTTCCGACCTCACCGATGAAGACGGCGCTCGAACAGGTCGTCGCCTTCTGTCTGGCGCGGTCGCATTGAGATAGCGCCAGATTGAGATAGCGCCAGTTCCAGACCAGTTGAGGGCGCGATTTGAAAACGCGCCTCGGAAATCAGCTTAAAACACTTGCCTCGACCCACCAGTCCGGGTGGTCCTTGCGAATAGCAGCGCAAGCCTGCTTCGCTTCCGCATCGCCGGCGAATATCGCAAAGCAAGTCGCGCCCGAACCGGACATACGCGCGAGCCGCACCCCGGATGCAGAACGCAACGACGACAGCACATCCGCGATCACTGGCTGAACCCGGATCGCAGGCGCTTCAAGATCGTTGGTGCCGCCGGCAAGAACTTCCAGCCATTCGTCGGCGGATGCTCCAGCTTTCGGCCACGCGATCGCTTCGAGAACGTCGGACAGTCCGGTGTGCAATTGGCCGGGCTTGAGACCCAACTCCGCGAACACATCCTTCGTCGCCACCGGCACGCGTGGATTGACCAGCACACAAGGCAACGGCGGCAAATTCAGCGGAACGATATGGTCACCCACGCCGGTCATGACGCAGGCTTTGGACGCCACGCAAACCGGGATATCGGCGCCGGTGGCGCGCGCCACGTCCATCACCCGTTCGTCATCGAAAGCAATATTGTTGCAGGCCGCGAGCAAACGTAACGCAGCGGCCGCATCCGCCGAGCCGCCGCCGATCCCGGCCGCCGCCGGAAGGTGCTTGTCGAGCGTGAAATGCCCGGCCCGTATTCCCCCGATGCGCTCACCGAGCGCACGCGCGGCCCGAAACACCAGATTATCGTCCACGTTGCCGCATTCGGCCGCACGTGGGCCGGTCACCGTCAGAACGGCCTCCGGACCCGGCTCAAGCGTCAAACGATCCGCGGAGCCCGCAAATGCCACCACGCTTTCAAGTTCATGATAACCGTCGGGGCGACGCCCCAGCACGCGAAGCGTCAGATTGACCTTCGCACGCGCAATCTCCGACAAAGGCCCCATCGCCCAGCCATTCCTCAATCTGTTGAAGCCGCATGTCTGCGCTCGCCGCCCCGGACGATAACTCCGCGAAAGCCCACGCGGGCCGCGCTAACCGCCCTTGTCGCTCTTCTTGTCTTTGTTGTCTTTATCGGCGGACGCGGCGGACGACGTATCATCCGGCAAGCCGTCGCGAATTTTCGCCTCGATCTTCGGCAATTCGTCGGGATCGGGCTTGAGGTCCCGGGCATGGGCCCACTGGAAATTCGCTTCCAGCTTGCGCCCAAATCTCCAGTAAGCATCGCCAAGGTGATCGTTGATCGTCGGATCTTCCGGCTTCAGATCCACCGCACGCTCGAGGTTCTTCACCGCGTCCTCGTAGTTTCCGATGCGGTAGTAGGCCCAACCAAGCGAGTCGACGATATAGCCGTCGTCCGGCCGCTGCTCGACGGCGCGACGGATCATCTTCATGGCGTCATCGAGATTGATGCCCTGATCGATCCAGGAATATCCCAGATAATTCAACACATGAGCCTGATCGGGCTGCAGCTCCAAAGCCTTTTTCAGATCGCCTTCTGCCTTGGTCCACTGCTTGGAACGCTCTTCGCAGATTCCCCTGAAGTAAAAGAACACCCAGTTCGGCTTGTCCTGGCTTGCATCGACACCTTGCGAATAGGTCTTGGTGCAATCATCGAACTTCTTGCGCGAGCGTTCGATATTGCCGAGCGCCATGATGGCCTCGACATCTTTGGAATCCTGCGCCGTCGTTTCTTTCAGAACCTTGATCGCCTCATCGCTGCGGTCCGCCGCGTCGAGATTGGTGGCAAGCTGGATCTGGGCATTGCGTTTGAGCGGCGAATTTGCAGGAACGCGCTCATACACCTTGATCGCCATCTGCGGCTTCTTGACCGACTCGTAGAGATCGGCGAGCGACAACAAAGCCAACGCATGGCGCGGTTCGAGATAGAGCGCCAGTTGCAGATATACCAGCGCCAGATCTTCGCCACCCCGGCGTGTCAGCGAAGCGCCGATGCCGTAGAGCGCTTCGGCGGCGCCTGCCTGGGGCGAGTCCGCGAGCGGCGCAAGTTTTTTCCCGGCCTTGGTCTCGCGCAGCCCTTCCACCACCAGCGGATGACGATTGAGTTTCTTGTCGAAGGATTCGTAAATCGCAGCCGCAGCGGCCGGATCCTTGTTGCGCGACAGCCAGTGAGCATAAGCTTCCGAAACCCGCAATGCGGAGTTGTCGAGCTTGTAGGCGCGCTCAAGCCGAACACCGGCCTCTTTCTCCTTGTCCGCGAGATCGAGGATCATGCCGGTGTGGAAATCCTTGAACAGCGGATACCATTCCGGACCTTGCAGCTTGTCGATGCTGGCAACGGCAGCCTGTGCATTGCCGGCGCCGTATTGCGCCCAGCCCGACAGCAACGCGGCGACGAGATCGGTGATCGGCCCGCGCACCGACTGATTGATGTTCTGCTGGGCGACCGAATATTGCTTCTGCTTGAGCGCCCGGACGCCAACGACCAGCCTCGCCACGCGATTGGTCTTGTCGATCGTCAGGATGCGATCGGCGAGCTTGACCGCTTCATCGATGTCGCCTTCGGCAAGGGATGAAATAAAGGCCCGGTCGAGCAGTTCATTATTCTTGGGATCGGACCGCAGCGCCGAGCGATAGAACGCGGCCGCCGATGAGGCATCGCGTTCAACGCTCGCATGTCGTGCGGCCAGATAGCTGCCGGAGGTCGTCATCGACAAAAGATCGCGACTGTTTGGGAACGCCGATTTGGAAGTTTCGGTCGGTTTATCAGGCGTCTGGGCGCGAACATCGCCAGCGACCGAGAAAGATGCGAACGCTGTGACGGCGATCGCCAGGCAATTTAAACGAATGAGCTTCATCACGGCTTGCCCTGGCTCCAAAGTTTCTGGTGAGTTGAGTGTCAAGTGTCCCCCGAACGCAATCAATCGATGTACAGACAATGCCGTTCGGACGTTTCGGTGGCGGCCGGATTTACGCGGCGCCGACAATGCGACAATGGCTCTTTTGCCTCACAATCGCAAGGATATGAAGGCTGTTTGGCCTCCGCAGTATGGCGTTATCGTGGCCGATCTCGCTACATCGCCTGATAGTTCGGCCCGCCTCCACCTTCCGGTGGAACCCAGGTGATGTTGCCATTGGGGTCTTTTGCATCACAGGTTTTACAGTGGACACAATTCTGGGCATTGATCACAAATTTGGGATCGTTGCCTTCTTCGACCCACTCATAGACGCCGGCCGGACAATAACGGTTGGATGGGCCTGCGAAAACATCGTGTTCCGAGGTTTTCTGCAGCTTCATGTCCGCGACCTTCAAATGGATCGGCTGATCCTCCTCGTGATTCGTGTTCGAGAGAAACACCGAGGACAGTTTGTCGAAGGTCACTTTGCCGTCGGCCTTGGGAGGCGCAATCGGAGTGTGCGTTTTTGCGGCATCGAGGGTCGCCCGATCAAGCTTCTCGTGACTTAGGGTGCCGAACAGCGAGACGCCGAACAGGGTGTTCGTCCACATGTCGATTCCGCCAAGGGCCACGCCGATGATCGTCCCGAACTTCGACCACAACGGTTTGACGTTCCGGACCTTGTGAAGATCCTGCCCCACCGGTGAGGTGCGCCAGACATTTTCATATTCCGACAATTCGTCGTTGGCCCGTCCGGCGCCAAGCGCGACGACAGCCTGCTCCGCCGCCAGCATGCCCGAGCCCATGGCGTTATGAACGCCCTTGATGCGCGGAACGTTGACGAAGCCAGCAGCGCATCCGACCAGCGCGCCGCCCGCAAAGGACAATCGGGGCACTGATTGATAGCCGCCCTCGGTGATCGCCCGCGCGCCGTAGGCGAGACGCTTGCCGCCCTCGAACACATCCCTGACCTTGGGATGGGTCTTGAAACGCTGGAACTCGTCGAACGGCGAGAGATAAGGATTTTTGTAGTTGAGGTGAACCACGAAGCCGACCGCAACCAGATTGTCGTCGTAGTGATAAAGGAATGAGCCGCCGCCAGTGGAATTGTCCAGCGGCCAGCCGAACGAATGCTGGATCAGACCCTTCTGGTGTTTGGCAGGATCGATCTGCCAAACTTCTTTGAGGCCAATGCCGAATTTGGGAGGCTCGCTCTTCGCATCGAGGGCGAATTTCGCGATCAATTGTTTGGTCAGGCTGCCGCGCGCGCCTTCCGCAAACAGCGTATATTTCCCGAGCAACTCCATGCCTCGCGCGAACGAAGCCTTCGGCTGCCCGTCGCGGCCGACCCCCATGTCGCCGGTGGCGATGCCGCGCACCTCGCCGTGTTCGCCATAAACGATCTCGGTCGCGGCAAACCCGGGATAGATTTCGACACCGAGCGCTTCCGCCTTGGTCGCGAGCCAGCGACAGACATTTCCGAGCGAGCCGATATAGCAATGGTGATTGTTCATCAGCGGCGGCATGAAAATATTCGGCAGGCGAATCTTCAGGCTCGAGGTCATCCAGTAGAAGTGGTCGTCGACAACTTGGGTCGTCAGCGGGCACTCCGCATCGTCGCGCCAGTCGGGCAGCAACTTGTCGAGGCCTGTGGGATCGATCACCGCGCCCGACAAAATATGCGCACCGACCTCCGAGCCTTTTTCGACAACAACGACCGACAGGTCGGCATTGAGTTGCTTGATCCGGATCGCCGCGCTCAGGCCTGAGGGCCCGGCCCCGACGATGACGACATCGAATTCCATGGAATCGCGCGGCGGAAGCGGCTCAGTGCTCATGCTTGATCTCAATGCTTTGATAAAGTCGTTTCAAGAAGCCCAATCATATCGAACGAGCTCCATATCTTCTTTGCTTCGAGGCTTTCTTCGAGGGCTTTATTCAAACGCGTATCAGGCACAGAGGGCTTCCGTCCATTAAACGCGCGGTTGAGTATATTTGACGCGAATTTGAACGTAAAACGATTACGCACTCGTCCAAAGCCGCTCCGCACCTGTTGTTTCCGATTTTTTGATCGAGGACAACCCCGGCAGTACGCAGAAGCCCGACCACGACAAACATGTATAGTCCCAGGCCTGTTTCATGGCGCCCTGTTTCGCAGCGGCCGGTTCCGGTCTAAAATGACCGAAGTTCGTTCGACGAATTTCCTCAATCCAAGACGGCTTAACCAAGACACCCCACATCCATGACGCCTGAATTCATGTCCTCCGAACGCGCCCCGACCGCCCATGAGTTGCTGGCCTTCTATCTCGAGGCCGGGGTGGATTGCGCGCTGTTCGATGAGCCCGTCGACCGGCTGGTGGTGGAAGACGCGACACGCGAGGACCGCTCCCCGCCGCTTGCAACGCCCTCGCGGGCCATGCTGCGGACAGGTGGAGCATCTGGCGGCTCATCGCAGGGACCAAACGAAAACAAACCCGCCGGACGTGCCGATGCCGCCCCCGCGCCCGATATCGCAATCAGTTCAGCCCGCGAGGCGGCCCGCACGGCAGCCAGCTTGGACGAATTGCGCGCCCTGCTCGACGCTTTCGATGGGTGCCCGTTGAAATTTACCGCGACGAAACTCGTGTTCGCTGACGGCAATCCGCAAGCGCGTATCATGTTCGTTGGCGAGGCGCCCGGGCGCGACGAAGATATCGAAGGGCTGCCGTTCGTCGGGCGCTCCGGCAAACTCCTCGATTTGATGATGGGCGCCATCGGTCTGGACCGTAGCAGCGTCTATATTGCCAACGTGATTCCGTGGCGGCCACCCGGCAACCGGACGCCGACACCCCAGGAAACACTTATCTGTCTGCCTTTCATTCAAAGGCAGATCGAGCTCGTCAATCCCGACATTCTCGTCACGATGGGTAACCCGTCAACGCAAACGCTGTTGAAGACCCGCGACGGCATCATGAAGACCCGCGGCAAGTGGATCAGCTACGATACCGGAAGCCGCAAGATTCGCGCGATGCCGACATTCCATCCAGCCTATCTGCTGCGCTCGCCGTCCTATAAACGACTGGCCTGGCAAGACTTTCGCACCATTCGAAAGGCGCTGACGGAAAGCGCTCCGGCATAACTGCCATTCATCCGACCTCGTGGATGGAAACCGTCCTTGTTTCCGGGCATAAGCGTTCCCGAGCAATCGCCGAAACAGCCGGGATGGACGATGACTGTCTGTATTGCAGATGACTCGATCGACGACGCACGCGCGCGAAGAAACGTCATACGCCTTGCGGTGGCGCAATCTCTCACCGGCGCAAATGCAGCCGTTATTTTCGCCACCGGCTCCATTATCGGTGCAACGATAGCCCCAAATGCCGCACTCGCGACGGTGCCGCTCTCGATTTATGTTGTCGGCATTGCCTGCGGCACGCTCCCCACGGGCGCCATATCCCGCGCCTATGGTCGCCGCGCAGCGTTCATGATCGGCGCGGCCTGCGGCTCACTCTGCGGTGCGCTGGCGGCGGTGGCTATTCTTCAAGGCTCCTTCGTCTTGTTCTGCATCGCCACGTTCTTCGGCGGACTCTACAGCGCCGTTTCGCAATCCTACCGGTTCGCGGCTGCTGACGGCGCAAGCGTGACCTACCGGCCAAAGGCGATCTCGTGGGTGATGGCCGGCGGCGTGTTCGCGGGTCTGCTTGGTCCGCAACTTGTGCAATGGACCATGGATATCTGGCCGCCATTTCTGTTCGCGGCGAGTTTCGTCGTTCAGGCTGTCATTGCGCTGATCGCCATGGCTGTCCTTGCGGGCGTCGATGCGCCACCGCCTGCACAAGCCGATCTTGCCGGTGGACGACCATTGCTTGAGATCATCCGGCAGCCGCGCTTTATCGCAGCCGCGCTTTGCGGAACCGTCTCTTATGCCATGATGAACATGCTGATGACGTCGGCGCCGCTGGCGATGAAATTTTGTGGCCTGACGTTGAGCGATTCCAATTTCGGCATTCAGTGGCACATCGTTGCAATGTTCGGACCAAGCTTTTTCACCGGCTCGCTGATCGCGCGCTTCGGCGCTCCGATCATCGTGGCGACAGGTCTGGTCCTGGAAGCAATCGCCGCGGGCATCGGACTGTCCGGTGCTTCCGCCATGCACTTCTGGGTCTTACTGGTCGTTCTCGGAACGGGCTGGAATTTCGGCTTCATCGGCGCATCGGCGCTGGTGATCGAAACCCATTGGCCGCCGGAACGCAACAAAGTCCAGGCTGTGAACGATTTCGTGGTGTTCGGTGTCATGGCGATCGGATCGTTCTCATCGGGCCAGTTGCTCTCGACCTATGGCTGGTCGACAGTTAACGCCGTGGCGCTTCCGCCGATCGCGATTGCGCTGGTGGTCCTCGGCCTTACCGTGCTTTCGAAACGCAGCGTCCAACCGGCCTGAGACCCGTCAGCAATAGTGAAGACCCCTATGGCGATCGGGGACGGACGATCGCCCAACCGACGCGAAGCAGCGTCTGACGCCCCGTCATCATCCGCTCGAAAGCACGCGGCACTTCCGGAGCGAGGCCGGGAAATCGCTTGGCGATCTCGTCAGGTGGCGTTCCCGCGGTATCCGCCGCGCGCCACACCACGATGCCGCCGGTGGAATCGAATTGCGCCTGTGTCAGCCATGGCGTGCGCTCAGGTGAGGCATCGAAGAATACGTGCGGACGCAGCGACGTACCGTATCCGATCAGGCTGGACAATTGCTCTTCACCGGCAACCGCGCGCAATTGCTGACCGGTGCGCCGCTGAAAGCTCTCGCTGAAGAACCTGCCCATTTCAGTTGCCGGAATCGACGTCTTGACCTCGCTGGTACCGGTCCATGGCTGAATGAAGATCATTGCAATCATTGCGGCGGCAGGCGCGGCGACGAGCGCCAGCCAGATCGTTCGCAGCATTTCTTGATGCCGCAGAGGAATCAGATCGCCGCCGAGAACAACGACCGCAAGACCGGTCATCACGACCACGGTTCCCGCGCCTCCGGCGATCTGGTCGAAGCCGAAGAAAGCGGAAACCAGCGTCGCTGCGAGTGCGGGAGCACAGGCAAAGAAGAACACGAACTTGCGCGCGAACGGCTCGACCGGTGGCCGGAAAATGACCGGCGCTTCCTCGGATTTTCGGATCCACCCGGAATTGACGATCACCAGTAATGCGATACCCGACATGGTCAGCAGCAGAACCGCGATCAATTCACCCCAGTTGAAAAATCGCTCGCCGACCTCGCTTGGCGACGGCAAGTGAGGCATCTGCACAATATGGACGCGCGCCAGCCAGACGAGATATGGCAGCGCCAACGCCATCACGACGGACAACGCGAGCCAGGGATCGACCGACGCGAGCGCACGGCGGCCTCGCGCCGTCGCAAGCGTAAATCCGAAGAGCAGCGCGATCAGCACGACCGCGGCGGGGGTTGTCAGAAACAGCAGCCCGATTTCGATCGAAAGTGCAAACCAGGCCGTGCGTCGACCTTGTCCGACGACGCGCCAGCCGTGCAGCAACACCAGCGCCCATAAGGGCCGGGCGAGCACGGAGGGGCCGAATTCGACGCCCGGCGAGCTGAACACCGTGATCGTTGCCGTCAGCAGGACAGCAAGCACCGCATGCTGTCGCCCCACGATGGCTCCGCCTAGCTCATACAGCGCCCACATGGTGACGACGAAACAGATCTGTGAAAGCAGATAGACGCCGAAAATATGATTTCCGGCGACGCGAAAGGCGATATCGGCAAGCCAGAACGCCAAAGGAGGACCGAGGTCGGTGCCGACCTGATACTCACGGCCAAAGGCCAGCAACGTGGGCATATCGCCGGGCGGGCTGCGATAAAGCATCATCGGCAGCACCAGCCACAACACAGATTGCAGCAAAACCGCGATCCAGAAGATCAGCTTGGGCCGCGCGCGGACCAGTTCGACGATCAGGGACGTGAAACGCATGAAGTCGAAACCGGCAGCTTTGGGATGAGCCTCGATGGATAGCCTTCGGATGATTAGAGCATCTGTCGGCAAAATCAAAGCTGGAGCGATCGCTTTACGCCGAGGCGCTGATCGCCTGCGCGAGCAGACCGTCCGCCTCTCCCGCATCCGGCATTGGCGGTGGGTGGAGGTTATCCCAGGCGGCGGCGACAGGCGCGAACAGCCGACGGTGGTGAGCCGTCGGCCCCAATCGCCTGAGGGCCTCGAGATGGGCCGGCACCCCGTACCCCATATGTTGTTCGAAGCCGTAGCCGGGATAATCCTGCGCGAGTTTGCACATCAGCCGGTCTCGGGACACCTTGGCAACAATTGACGCTGCGGCGATCGACAGCACCAGGCCATCGCCTCCGATCACCGGTTCGCACTCGCACAGCACGTCGATACGATCGCGGCCGTCGACGAAGACATGCCGCGGCGCTTCCGGCAGCGCATGAACCGCGCGTGCGAGGGCCCACAACGATGCTCTCAGGATATTGTCACGTTCGATCCGGGACGGCGGCGCAACCGCAACGGCAACTGACGCGGTCGCGCAAATCTCATCGAACAGCGCTTCCCGCCGTTCACGCGTCAGACGTTTGGAATCGTCGATGCCTTTGGGAATACGATCCGGATCGAGAATAACCGCCGCGGCGACCACAGGCCCCGCAAGGGGCCCGCGACCGGCTTCGTCGCATCCTGCGACAGGCCAGACCCCACGCTTGAACAGCGCCCTCTCGCGGCGGAAACTGGCGCAACCGGCCGCGCTCGCGGTCTTGGTACGCGTTCCAGCCGCTTTCAATTTGCCCGTCGCGCTGCCACGAATCATGGGCGGGATGCTGCGGTCGCCATCGGGTCCGCGCAACCCGAATTTTGCGGACGGCCCGCAATCCACAAGCCCCCATCTTCACAACAATCCAAAGAGTGGAACTGGATGCGCTTCGCGGAACCGTTCGCGCCATTCAAATGCGTCTGGGATTGGAAAGCTCCCGTTGGGGAGCGCTTCGTGGGCCCTTCAGTGGATCAGTCGAACAAACCCAATTGCTGGCCACCGCGTTTGGGCCGCACAAAATGATCCGTGGTCAGCTTCGCCCTTCGCTTGTTCATGCCGATCTTGCCGCAGGCAATCTCGAAACGGCGGCCGATCATCCAGGCCAGCGGCCCGGTTCCCTTCATCCGGGTGCCCCACTGCGAGTCGTAATCACGCCCTCCGCGCATGTCGCGGATCAAAGTAAAGATGTGACGGTAGCGATCGGGGTAATGCTCCATCAGCCATTCGCGAAACAGGTCCCGCACTTCGAGCGGCAGGCGGAGCAGCACGTAGCTTGCCTCCTTGACGCCGGCATGAGCCGCGGCATCGAGAATACGCTCGATCTCGGCATCATTCAGCGCCGGAATAATCGGAGCAACCATGACCGTCGTCGGCACGCCCGCATCCGCGAGTTGGCGCAACGCCTCGAGCCGTTTCGCCGGCGTGGCGGCGCGCGGCTCCATGTTTCGCGCAAGCTTCGGATCCATCGTGGTGACAGATAACGCCACTTTGACGAGGTTGCGCTTCGCCATTCGCGCCAGGATATCGATATCGCGCACCACAAGCGCGGACTTCGTCACGATACCGACTGGATGACCAGTACGCTCCAGCACTTCAAGGATGCCACGCATGATCTTGTGATCGCGTTCGATCGGCTGATACGGATCGGTATTCGTTCCGATCGCAATCATTCGCGGCTCGTAGTCCGCCGCCGCCAATTCCTTCTCCAGCAGCGCAGCCGCGTCCGGCTTGGCGAACAATTTGGATTCAAAATCCAGCCCGGGTGACAATCCCATATAGGCATGGGTCGGTCGCGCGAAGCAGTAGACGCATCCATGTTCACACCCGCGATATGGATTGATCGAACGATCGAAGCCGATGTCTGGAGAATCGTTGCGGGTGATGACCTTTCGCGCGCTGTCGATGCCGACGGTGGTCTTAAACGGTGGCAAATCCTCGAGACTCTGCCAGCCGTCGTCGAAGGCCACCCGCGCTTCTGCTTCATAGCGGCCGCTGGCGTTGGACTGCGCCCCCCGCCCCCGCCGCCGCTCTTTGTCGACAGCAGAATCCGGCTCGCCAAACGGAGCGACCGCTGCCACCGGGGGCACCGTGGCAAGCCCCGACGCGAGAGGCGAAGGCCTTTTGAAGGGGGTCGCTGGACTCATATGATGAATGTATGCCCAGTCATTGAACAAAACAAGAACAAAACAAGTGCTTTTAGGCGACGCCCACAAAGCCTTTCTCTGCAGCGTCAAACCCCGCTTGCGGGGGCTTTCGAACGGCTGATTTTGCCCACGCAAAATGATAAGCGTTGCCCGACGAATAGCTCGTCGAGGATGTCCCGGCTTTCATATGCTCAGTGTCGTTATACCTACCGATGGACACGAACCCCCGGTCGTATCAACGCTGGCGGCGCTGGTGCCGGGCGCCGCTGCGGGCGTCATTCGCGAAGTGCTTCTGGTGGACCGTTCCGGTTCGGACACCATCGCACGCGTCGCCGATGTGGCCGGCTGTCACTTCATGGCAATCGAAGGAACACATGCCGACGCGCTTGCGACAGGCGCCCGGCAGGCCAGATCCGACTGGCTGATGTTCCTGCATCCGGGAGCCGTGCTGGACCACGGCTGGATCGACGAAACATCCCAATTCATTCAGAACGTCGCGGCAAGCGGCCGATTTCGCGCGGGCATCTTTCGCTACGCGCGATCTCCCTACCGCGAGGCTTCTCTCAGCGACGGAGCAAGGCGGCTTGTCAGGTTTTTCTCAGGGCCGCTCGCCGATCAGGGACTTCTGATCTCGCGCGCGCATTATAACAAACTCGGAGGCCATGCGCCTTCCGCACGGCGCGCGGAAGCGAAATTGCTGTCGCGCCTGGGCCGGTCCGGACGCGCCATGCTGCGGACACGCATTTTTGTGCCCGCGGGCTGAAATCTTGAGATAGTTGATTTAGTCTATTGTTGACTCAGTCAAATTGTTTGGCGACGCTTCTTGTGCATCGGCAAGCGCAGAGGCGGTAATGAAATCAACGGTCGAATCCGTTCCGGATCCCCAGATCGCGGCAGTCCGGCAATTCAATCGTCTCTATACCCGGACGATCGGGATCCTCGACCAGCATCTTTTCAAGAGTCCCTTTTCGCTGACCGAAGCCCGCGTGCTTTATGAACTTGCTCACCGGGATAATGCGACCGCCAAAGACATCGGCGCGGATCTGGCGCTGGACGCGGGATATCTCAGCAGGATTGTTCAGGACTTTACCAAACAGGGCCTGATCACCCGCACGCCGATTCCCTCGGATCGACGGCAACATGCGCTGAAGCTGACGGCCAAAGGCCGCGCCGTTTTCAGCAAGCTCAACACCAAATCCCACGACGAAGTCGCGCAATTGCTGGCGACCCTTTCCGCGAGCAATCGCGAACGCCTGATCGATTCCATGAGGACCATCGAACGTATGCTGGCAGGCTCAGAAAGCCGCGTTGTGCTGCGCTCCCATGGTCCAGGCGATATGGGTTGGGTGGTGCAGCAGAACGGCGCTTTCTACGCCAGCGAGTTCGATTGGGACAATTCGTATGAAGCTCTGGCCGCCGACATCGTCTCGCAATTTCTCAAGACTTTCGATCCCGCGCACGAACGCTGCTGGATTGCGGAGGTCGACGGCGACCGGGCCGGCTCGGTTTTTCTCGTTCGTCAATCGCCTGACGCCGCGAAGCTGCGGCTTTTACTGGTCACCCCTACGGGTCGCGGTCTTGGCCTCGGCAGAAAACTCGTCGGCGAATGCATCACTTTTGCCCGCGCATGCGGCTATCGAAAAATCACGCTGTGGACGCAGAGTATCCTGCTCACCGCACGGCAGATCTATAAAGAGGCAGGCTTCGTTCAGATCGCGAGCGAGCCGCACCACAGTTTCGGGAAAGATCTCATCGGCGAGACGTGGGAATTGCAGCTTTAATTCAGCAGACCATCCACGAGCGCGCGGCGTCAGCCTGTTTTTGCCTTGCCCCGTTTCAAATGCTCATCGAGACGCGGCATGATCTCGACGAAATTGCAGGGCTTCGTCCGGTAATCGAGTTGCGCCGCAAGAATGCCGTCCCAGCCGTCGCGGCACGCACCCGGCGATCCAGGCAGACAGAAAATGAATGTCGATCCGGCAACGCCCGCGGTGGCGCGACTCTGAATGGTCGACGTCCCGATCTTGGCATGGCTGAGCATATGAAACGCGACCGAAAAACCGTCCATCCGTTTTTCGAACAAAGGCTCCACGGCCTCGGGCGTGACGTCTCTCCCCGTAAATCCGGTGCCGCCGGTGGTGATGATCACATCAACGCCGGAATCCGCGATCCAGCTTTTGAGTTTCGCCCGGATCGCGTCGATGTCGTCGGCCACGATCTCGCGCGCAGCCAGCCGGTGCCCCGCAGCCGTCAGCCGATCCTGCAGGGTCGCACCTGATTTGTCGTCGTCGACCGATCGTGTGTCTGAAACGGTCAGCACCGCGATGTTCAGCGGCACGAACGTCCGGGGCTCGCTGAGCGTCACCATGGGTTAAAGATTGCCTGCGCCGAAGGTGTTGCAGGCCTGAACCGTGCCTTGCTGGTAACCGGTCATGAACCAGCGTTTGCGTTGCTCGGCCGAGCCATGCGTAAACGAATCCGGCACCACGCGACCCTGGGTCTGGCGTTGCAGAGTGTCGTCGCCGATCGCCGTGGCCGTCTGCAGTGCGGCGTCGATATCACCGGCTTCAAGGAAACCGGGACGCTTCTTCTCCTCGCGATTGACCCACACGCCGGACAGACAATCGGCCTGCAGTTCGACTTTGACCTGCAGCGCATTAGATTCAGTCTTGCTTCCGGCCTGCTGCTGCAACCGCGTCACGCGCGGCAATATTCCGAGCAGGTTCTGAATGTGATGCCCCGCCTCATGCGCGATAATATAAGCAGCCGTGAATTTGCAGGCACTGCCCGAGCAACCGTGAAAGCGGGTCTCCACTTCCCGGAAAAATCCGGTGTCCAGAAAAATCTGTTTATCGGGCGGGCAATAGAACGGCCCCATCGCCGATTGCGCCATGCCGCAACGCCCGCCATTGGTCGCGTTCCGGAACAACACAATTCGCGGTCCCGAATAGGTTTGCCCGGAGGACTGAAAGATTTCGGTCCAGCGGTCGTCGATTTCGCCCAGCACGCCGGAGATCATGTTGCCCATCTCGTCCGTCGGCGCGCCGGCTTTCGCCGGCGCTGTGCGGCGATCGGTTTGATAACTCGGTGACTGCTGACCTCCCGTCAGAATTTCCGCGCCGCCGATCAGAACGCGTGGATCGATGCCGACCGCCCAACCGATCAGACCCAGCACGATGACCGTACCGATTCCCAAACCGCCACCGCCACCCATCGGCAGACCGAAGCCTCCGCCTCCACCGCCGAACCCGCCGCCGTCATCACGCCGGTCATCGATGTTGTCGCTGCGACGGAAATCATCGTAGCGCATGGGGCATCTCCTTCGTTTTTGACGGTCCCGCCGAATGGGCCGACCGGACAACGCGGCAGTGCCGCAAAATTTCCATTGCATCGACAAATAGCGCGCCGGGCAAAAAATGCCTAGTGCCGCGAACGGTCACGGCACGCTCGCGCGGCGGTTTTGTCGGTAAGTTTCTACATTCGACAGGCTCGAAAGCCGCAATTCCTGCGACGTTCCGAGTCGAAATTTCACTTTCATGACTCTCATCAGCAAAAAAATGCGCTCAGGTCACTTCACACGAGAGAAGACGTCCGGAGTTAAGTCGATTTTTACCTTGGGCCGCCATGGTGAGCGTAGTCGGTTTGTTGGTCCCGCGTCGCCGGCTGCGTCGCCTAGAGTTAGAGTTGAGTCATGGGTATGTCGCGTCGCGGGGCGTCTGCAAAGGCGCCCCGCACTCATTTCGAATCCGTGCCGTCGTCCCGCATCATTGTGGGCGATTGCGTCGCTGAAATGTCCAAGCTGCCGAAGCATTCGGTCGATCTGGTGTTTGCAGATCCGCCTTATAATTTGCAGCTCAAGGGCGATCTCAAGCGGCCGGACGAATCTCACGTCGACGCAGTGACGGACGACTGGGACAAATTCTCCTCGTTCGGCGCTTATGATGATTTCACGCGTGCGTGGCTCCTGGCCTGCCGCCGAATCATGAAGCCTTCGGCCACGTTGTGGGTGATCGGCTCCTATCACAACATTTTCCGCGTCGGCGCGATCATGCAGGACCTCGGCTTCTGGGTCCTGAACGATATCGTGTGGCGCAAGACTAACCCGATGCCAAATTTCCGTGGCCGCCGCTTTACCAACGCGCATGAAACCATGATCTGGGCTGCGCGCGATGAAAACGCCAAGGGCTACACGTTCAACTACGAAGCGCTAAAGGCTGCCAACGAAGACGTGCAGGCACGTTCGGACTGGTTGATCCCGCTGTGCACCGGTGAGGAGCGACTCAAGGGCGCCGACGGCAAGAAGGTTCATCCGACCCAAAAGCCGGAAGGCCTGCTGGCTCGCGTGCTGTTGTCGTCGTCCAAGCCCGGCGATCTCGTGATCGATCCGTTCAACGGCACCGGAACGACCGGGGCGGTCGCGAAACGGCTCGGACGCAGCTACATCGGATTTGAGCGCGACCGAACTTACGCTGCAGCGGCTGAAAAGCGCATTGCCGCCATCGATCCCCTTCCGGAGGCAACGATTGCACCTTTCATGACCGCCCGCGACGCCCCTCGGGTCGCGTTCTCGGAATTGATCGAGCGCGGCATGATCGCGCCAGGTGCAAAGCTCGTCGACGCCAAAAAGAAACACGGCGCGCTGGTGCGCGCGGACGGCGCCATCATGCTTGGCGACAAGGTGGGCTCGATCCATCGCATGGGTGCATTGGCGCAAGGCGCTCAAGCCTGCAACGGATGGACCTACTGGCATATCGAGACCAAGAAGGGCCTGCGCCTGATCGACGAATTGCGCGCTGAAATCCGCAGCGAGATGGCGGTGGCCTAAGCCACCGCCTCGTCTTTTTGACTCGATTTGGAACGTGGAACGCCACTCACGTCAGGGCGTTAGCTCCGGAAATTTTCCCAATACGCTCTCGACGAGAACCGAATCGCAATACTCCTTGATCTCCTTGATCTTGCCGTTCTCGATCCGATAAATCATGCAGTATTGGTTATTGTAAGCGATCCCTTCCCGCGTGAGATTGTCGCCACGGGCTTCGACCGCAACGATATCGCCGTCCGCAATGAAGCGGTGCGCCACGGTACGCCTTTCCGCCAGCCGTTTGCGCAAGTGACCTATCAGGTCGCGGAGTATCTCCTCCTTCCCGCGGAATATGCGTGACCATGAATATTGCCCGGTCACCTCCCACGTGGCGTCTTCGGCAAGGCTGTCGACAAACAGCGTGGCGTCGCGAGTCGCCAGACCCGCAAAAATATCCTGCATCAATTTCTTGTTGGCGGCAGCGCTCATCAAACGATCTCCATCAAAGCGTTTCGATAAGCGATTATTTCTGCCCGAGCGGTATTCTTCCAATCGATAGATGTTATGATATAAATTCATTCCATGAATTTGAAATCTCTTGATCTCAATCTCCTTGTTGCCCTCGATGCGCTGCTGCTCGAGGGAAATGTCGGCCGCGCCGCAATGCGGATCGGACTGTCACAGCCAGCAGCCAGTCACGCGCTACGGCGTCTGCGCGACATTCTTCACGATCCGCTGCTGGTTCGTGTCGGCGCACGCATGCAGCTGACGCCACGCGCGGAGACCTTGCGCGGACCGCTGACGCAAGCGCTGGAACAGGTGCGCGGCTTGTTTGCACCCAGCGATTTCGATGCCGCCAACAGCGACCGGCATTTTCGCCTGATGATGCCAGATCTCGCGGTCGAACTGCTGATGCCGCCCCTCATGCAGAAGATTTAATCACTGGCCCCGAACGTTCGGCTCGACATCGTGCCATGGCGCGGTCCGGCGATCCTGACGGCGGAGCATGCACGCTTGCTCGATCTGGTGATCAGCATCGGCGATGCTTTCAAAGGATTTCACCGCCAGCGTCTCTACACGGACAAAGACGCGCTCGCGGTCCGACGCCATCACCCCGTCGGTGCGCGGCTCAAGCGGCTCGAGGTCTTTATGAAGGCGCGGCACGTGGCCGTGGTCATTCGAGGACAGCGCGACGACCTGATCGATGACTGGCTGCGCGAAAAAAGCATCGAGCGATCCATTGCGCTGGTGGTGCCGAGCTATCTTGAAGCGCTGCATATCGCGGCGCGCAGTGATCTCGTCGCATTCGTGCCACGCCGTTTGATTGCAGCATTGTCAAAACAGCTGGCGCTCGTCACGATCGCACCGCCGCTTGACCCGGGAACCGATCAACAATTCATGTTCTATCCCACCCGCGCGCAGCTCGACCCAGGCTCGATCTGGTTGCGTAATTTATTCGCCGAAGTCGGACGCGACATCGAACGCATGCCGCGAGCGACGCGTTGAATTGAACCTGTGCCGTGTCAACGGCACACGCGCGCCACGAAGCGATGGCTTGTTATGGGCGCTCTCTCAGGCTTTTTTACTGGGGCCCAAACCGTGGGCGATCACTTTGCGCATGACGTTCGGCAAGGCTTCGCCGGCCAGTGTCGCGATTTTAATCCAGCGCATGCCGTCCGGTGCGCGGCTGCGCGCTGGCACCGTTGTGGTGTAGACCGCAAGCTCCAGCGGAAAGTGCGTAAAGACATGCGTCACCGTGCCCGATTTGCGATGCCATCGCGACGCATGGTTTAACACCGGCGCCTGCTTCAAGGCTTCCTTGTCCTGGTGCCCTGCACGCCAGTCGGAGGTGGGGACTTCCGTCATGCCGCCAAGCAGGCCTTTCGCCGGCCGCGTGCGAACCAGAACCTCATCGCCGCGCGTGACCACGAAAGCCGCGCCGCGCCGCAACTCGCCGCTTTTCTTCGGCGCCTTGCGCGGAAAGCTCTCCTGATCGCCGCGAGCGCGGGCGGCGCAATCGTCTGCGAAAGGGCACAATGAACAAGCGGGCTTTTTCGGCGTGCAAATTGTTGCGCCGAGATCCATCAGGGCTTGCGCGCTGTCCCCTGCCCGTGAGGGGCCAAGCAGGGTCGCTGCCAGCCGCTGAATATCGGGCTTGGCTTTCGGCAAAGCGGCTTCCACCGCGAACAGGCGCGAAACGACACGCTCGATATTGCCGTCGACCGGCATTGTCGAACGGTCGAAAGCGATCGCGGCGATGGCCGCCGCCGTATAAGGCCCGATACCGGGCAAAGCACGCAGTCCCTCTTCGGTGTCAGGAAATGTACCGTCATGATCGCGCGCGACCGCGACGGCACACGCATGCAGGTTGCGCGCCCGCGAGTAATAACCAAGTCCCGCCCACATGCGCAGCACATCGTCGAGGCTGGCGCGGCCCAGCGCCGCCGCGGTCGGCCAGCGCAAGATGAATTTTTCGAAATAGGGCCCGACCGCTTTCACAGTGGTCTGCTGCAACATGATTTCGGAGAGCCAGACTCTGTAGGGATCCTGCGCTTCGCCCGGCAGCGCCCGCCACGGCAACCGGCGGCGATGCCGATCGTACCAGGCCAGCAGCAACGCGGCGCGTTCCACCGGCTCAGTAGCATTTTCAACAGCGGATGATTTCTTTCGCCGCGATGCGGCGCCTGATACAGTCATATTTCCATTTACCCAACGTCGCACGCCATGAACAAGCCCGGACCGATCTCCGCGAAACCGCTGTCCGTCCTGTTGGGCGGCGCGATCAACGATGTGTTCGCACGGCAAGGCTTCGCGTCACGCGAATTGGTGACACGCTGGGCGGAGATTGCCGGACCCGACGTCGCAACCCACTCCCAGCCTCTGAAAATCCAGTGGCCGCGTCCCGTCGAAGGCCAGCCCCCGGAACCCGCCACACTGGTGTTGCGGGTGGAAGGGCCGATGGCGCTGGAAATCCAGCATACCTCGGATGTCATTCTGCAAAGGGTCAACCGCTTCTTCGGCTGGAACGCGGTGGGGCGGCTGGCGCTTCGGCAGGCGCCGCTTTCGCGGTCTCAGCGCCCCAAACGTCTTCCGCCTCCGGACGCCAAAGAGGTGGCCAGGATCGCGGAAACGCTGACCTCCGTCGAGGACGAGAGCCTGCGGACGGCACTGGCCCGGCTCGGCGCCTCGATCAAGCGGAAGTGAGCCGCCAGAGGCATTTCCAGGCCTTTCGCGCCCTGGCTCGCCATTGCCACAATTATCGTTTCAAGCTAGCGAACATGCCCAGATCTCATGACGTCATGTCGTTTTCGGAGCTACGCCCTTGAAACTCACGCGCCGCGCTTTTTCAGCCCTCCTGTCAATGACCGGTCTCGCCGCCGTGGCGGGCGTATCGCCGTGGCGAGTGATCGGCAACGCCTTCGCGCAATCCCAAAGCGCGGCGGACGTCTCCAAGCCAAGCCCGCTTGGCGATATGACGCTGGGCTCGGAAACCGCCTCGGTCACCATTGTCGAATACGCATCGATGACCTGCCCGCACTGCGCGGCCTTCACCATCAACGTGTTCCCGAAGTTGAAGTCGGAATACATCGACACCGGCAAGGTGCGCTTTATCTTCCGCGAGTTCCCGCTCGACCTGAAAGCCGCGGCGGGCTCGATGCTTGCGCGTTGCGTCGCCAAGAACGACGCAGGAAAATATTTTGCCGTCGTCGATACGCTGTTCAAGCAGCAGGCGGACTGGGCCGCCGCCAACACCGTGGAATTGCTGAAGCGGATCGGCAAGCAAGCCGGCCTCAGCGAGGACAGCTTCAATGCCTGTCTGAAGGATCAGGCTACGCTGGACGGCATCAAGGCCACCCAGGAATATGCCGCCGATACGCTGAAGGTGAATTCGACGCCGAGCTTCTTCGTCAATGGTAACCTGGTGCGGGGCGAAACCACGTTCGAAGGTTTCGAGAAGCTGATCAAACCGTTGCTCAAGGCGTGAGCAGCAGGCTCAGCCTTCTCTTCAAATGTGTAGCGGCCACGCCGCTTCGCCTAAATATCTGAAAAGGTGTGGATAAAAGGCTTGGGAAAAGCCCGGCCCGGCTGTTGCCCTGACAGGGCCGCGTCGCCATTGTCCGGCGATACGGGCCGCAGGCCGCGACTCAGTTATAATAGCGCCCAGGTACGCTATGACCTTGGCCCGGCAGGACAATTAAGCCTGCCAACAGAGTAAAGTGTCCATGAAACTCACCCGCCTTCGCCTTCACGGCTTCAAGTCCTTCGTCGAACCGACGGATTTTCACATCGAGCCGGGTCTGACCGGCGTGGTCGGTCCGAACGGATGCGGCAAATCCAACCTTGTCGAGGCGCTGCGTTGGGTGATGGGCGAGACATCGCACAAATCGTTGCGCGCCGCCGACATGGACTCGGTGATTTTTGCGGGGTCGGGCAACCGGCCCTCTCGCAACCATGCCGAAGTGGCGATGACCATCGACAATTCGGAGCGCACCGCGCCTTCGTCCGTGAACGACCAGGACATGCTTGAGATCTCGCGGCGGATCGAGCGTGAAGCAGGCTCGGCCTATCGCATCAACGGCCGCGACGTTCGCGCGCGCGATATCCAGATTCTGTTTGCGGACGCGGCGACAGGCGCACGTTCGCCGGCGCTGGTGCACCAAGGCAAAATCGGCGAAATCATTCAGGCGAAGCCCGAGCAACGCCGCCGCGTGCTGGAAGACGCCGCTGGCGTCGCGGGTCTGCATGCCCGCCGTCACGAGGCGGAACTGCGCCTCAAGGCTGCCGAAACCAATTTGACCCGCGTCGAGGACGTGGTCGGCCAACTCTCCGGTCAGATCGACGGATTGAAGCGTCAGGCCCGTCAGGCCATCCGTTACCGCGAGGTCGCCGCCAAGGTTCGCAAAGCGGAAGCGATGCTGTTTCATTTGCGTTGGCTGCAGTCGCACGCCGATGTGAGCGAATCCGCGCGAACGCACGATCTGTCGGTTCGCGAGATGGCCGAGCGAACCAGGGAACAAGCGGAATCGGCACGTATTCAGGCGATCCGCGCGGCTGATTTGCCCGGCTTGCGCGACGGCGAAGCGCGCGCCGCTGCAGGCCTGCAACGCCTCACCAATGCGCGCGAACTGCTCGACCGCGAAGAAGAACGCGCCCGTGAGCGAGTGGCCGAACTCGACCGGCGCCTCACGCAATTCTCGTCCGACGTCGAACGCGAGCAACGGCAATCGTCCGATGCCAGCGTCGCGCTGGAACGTCTCGATGCCGAAGATGCGTTGTTAAAGGACGAGATCAAGGCCCGTGTCGAAAAACGCAGCGGCGCGGACGAACGGGTGTCGGAAGCGGAAGCAACTCTCGCTGCAGCGGAGCGAACGTTCTCCGAACTAACGACGGCGCTTGCGGACTTGACCGCCAAGCGCAACCAGCTCGAAGCCAACGTCCGCACCCATCAGAACCGTCTCGCCCGTCTCGATCAGGATATTGCGAACGTTGAGGCGGAAATCGACAAGCTTGCGCAGGAAACCGGCGCATTCGGCGATCTCGATGCGCTGGCTGCCGCGATCGAAGCCGCGCAGCAATCGCTGGTGCAGGCGGAGGCCACGACGCGCAACAGTGAGGCCGAACATGTCGCTGCCCGGCAGACTCTCGAAAGCTGCCGCTCGCCTCTGGTCGAGGCCGACAAACGCGTGCAGCGGCTTGAGACCGAAGCCAAGACGATCTCGAAAGTCCTGCACGGCGAAACCAAGAACCTGTGGCCGCCGATCATCGATGGCGTGACCGTGACCAAAGGTTACGAGAAGGCGCTGGGCGCCGTGCTTGGCGACGATCTCGATGCACCGGTCGATCCGACCGCACCGATGCGCTGGACACAAATCGGCGTCGTCGAAGGCGACCCGGCGTTGCCGGATGGAGTTGTCGCGCTGTCGGCCCACGTCAACGCGCCGCCCGAATTGGCGCGGCGTCTCGCGCAGATCGGCGTTGTATCGAAGGAACGCGGCGCGGAAGTGGTGTCACAGCTCAAGACTGGCCAACGGCTGGTGTCGCTGGAAGGCGATGTCTGGCGCTGGGACGGTTTCGTGGCGGCAGCCCATGCCCCGACAGGCGCGGCGCGCCGACTGGCGCAGCGTGCGCGGCTCAGCGAGATCGAAGCCGAACTCGAAGACGCGCGTCTTGAGGCCGCCGCACGGCGGGAAGCGCTCGATACCGCCGAACAAGCTCTGAAAACAGCAGCGGCCGCCGAAACCGCGGCGCGCGATGCATGGCGCGCGGCACAGCGACAATCCGATACCGCGCGCGAACAGCACGTGGTGGCGGAGCGCGAAATCAATCGTCACGCTGCACGCAAGTCTGCGCTCGCGGAAGCGCAGACTCGCCTTCAGGCCGACCGCGCGGAAGCGAACAACATCTATGAGGCCGCTGTTGCATCGCTCGGCGAGCTTCCCGCAAGCACCGAAACCGAAACACGTCTGGCCGCGGTGCGGGAAGACATGGACGGTCATCGCAGGCTCGCGGCTCAGGTGCGGGCCGAGGCGCAAGCGCTGGCGCGTGAAGCCGAACTCGCCGATCGGCGCGTGCAGGCGATCCTGTCGGAGCGCACCGAGTGGCAAAACCGCAAGGAAGGCGCGGCTTCGCAGATCGCAACCATCGAAGCCCGCGTTACCGAGGTCAAGGCCGAGCGCGCGGAACTCGACAATGCGCCGGCTGTTTTTGCCGAAAAACGGCGCGCTTTGCTGAGCGAAATCGAGATTGCCGAAGCCGCACGCCGCGCGGCAGCAGATGCGCTGGCGGCGGCTGAAACGTTGATGGCCCAGACGGACCGCGAGGCGCGTGCTTCGCTTGAAGCTCTGTCCGCCGCGCGCGAGGCAACGGCTCGCGCCGAGGAACGGATGGAAGGCGCCAAGCGCCGCCTCGAAGATACCGAACGCGAAATCCGGGACATGCTGGAGGTCGAGCCGCAAGGCGTTGCCGCGCTGGCGGAGATCACACCCGAAACCGAACTGCCTCCGGTTGCCGACATCGAAGGCGACCTGGAAAAGCTGCGGCGCGATCGCGACCGTCTTGGCGCTGTCAACCTTCGCGCCGAGGAAGAGCTGCGCGAGGTCGAAACGCAGCACGACACGCTGACGACGGAACGTGACGATCTGGTCGAAGCGATCAAGAGGTTGCGCCAAGGAATTCAAAGCCTCAACAAGGAAGCGCGCGAGCGGCTGTTGACCTCGTTCGAGACCGTGAACTCCCACTTCAAGCGGCTGTTTACGGAGCTGTTCGGCGGCGGTGAAGCGGCGCTGCACCTGATCGAAAGCGACGATCCGCTCGAGGCCGGCCTTGAGATCATCGCCAAACCGCCTGGCAAGAAGCCGCAATCGCTGTCGCTGCTCTCGGGCGGTGAGCAGGCGCTGACGGCGCTGGCGCTGATCTTTGCGGTGTTCCTGACCAACCCGTCGCCGATCTGCGTGCTGGACGAAGTCGACGCACCGCTCGACGACCACAATGTGGAGCGGTTCTGCACCCTGCTGCATGAGATGACACGCGATACTGAAACGCGTTTCATCATCATCACGCACAACCCGATCACCATGGCTCGGATGAACCGCCTGTTCGGCGTTACGATGGCCGAACGGGGCGTGTCGCAGCTGGTCTCGGTCGATCTCGAAGGCGCCGTTCAAATCCTCGACAAGAACGTGGCGTAACATCCACGGCGCGCAGCGGGATCCATCGCGTTGCGCGTTGTTTTTGCGATGCCCGCTAGCATCGCGGCTTGGTCGGGCGCGCGCCGCGCGCTGCCCTGAAATGACGGAGGGTCATCCCGATCACCGATACCGGCCTGCCCTCCCAGCTCAAAGCCGCGCTCGATCGACTGTCGCAAGGCAAGTCGCGCAATGACCTGTCCGAACGCGCCGCACGTCCTTTCACAAAATTATCGCGGTGGTGGCCAATCGAATCTCGTTCGCAATCCGGACGATGCACTCGCCTACGCGCTCGTGCGCATGCCTGCAACCTACGCTGCCGTCGCCGCGTGTCTTGGGGCCATCGCAGACCGGCGTTCGGATTTCGCACCACATAGCTTGCTCGATGTCGGCGCAGGACCCGGAACGGCAACGTGGGCTGCAGCAGAAGCGTTTTCGTCAATCGACATGCTCAATCTTCTCGATACTAACGCGGCCCTGCGCGAGCTCGCATTGGACCTGGCGAACGGTCACGACAGGCTCGCCGCGCTTCGCTATCGGGCCGGCGACGCCGGCATAGCGCTGATTGAGGCGCAGAGCGCGGATCTCGTCATCGCAAGTTATGTCCTGGGCGAGTTGCCGCTGGCCCAACACAGGCGCTTTGCCGCGGCGCTGTGGGACAAAACCAGCGGTATGCTGCTGGTCGTTGAGCCAGGAACCCCGGCGGGATATGCCCGCATCCTTGAACTGCGCACGCAATTGATCGCTGCAGGGGCGCATGTGATCGCGCCGTGTCCGCACGATAAGCCGTGCCCTCTTTCCCCGCCGGACTGGTGCCATTTCTCCCAAAGGCTGGCGCGCTCGCGCGACCACAAACAGGTCAAAGGTGCCGAACTGCCGTTCGAAGATGAAAAATTCGCCTATGTCGCGCTTTCGCGTACTCCACAGCAGAGCGACCCGACAGCACGCGTCCTCGCGCAACCCGTCGTGACCAAAGTCGACGTGTTGGCAAAGCTGTGCACGGCAGACGGCAGCGCAACGATCGCCAAAGCGCCGCGACGCGACAAGGAAGCGTATGCACAGGCAAAACGCTGGCGTTGGGGCGACGCCCTCGACAGTAAATGAAGTCAGGCGGCGCTTTCTCCTACCCTGACAACATCCGCGCTAGGGTATTTCGTAAACCAGCGCATCGTCGGTGATACCGCGCAGCGCCGCTCGTTGTGCGACCGGATGCAGGCCTGATTTTTCGAGGATTTTCGAGGCTTGAATATCCTCGACGATCGACTTGGTGGCAAAGATTGAGCGGGATTTTGCAAGTCCCTGCACACGCGCCGCCATGTTGACGGTCTGCCCGAAATAATCCTGGCGATCGTTAAAGGTTACGGCCAGACACGGTCCTTCGTGGATTCCTATCTTGAGCAGCAGATCCTCGTTGCCGCGTTCTTCGTTTATTGTCTGCATGGCGTCGCGCATCAGAAGTGCAGCGGCAAGCGCACGGTCGGGGGTCGGAAATGTCGCCATGACGGCATCGCCGATGGTCTTCACCACCGCCCCCGCTTGCGCAGCAACGATTTCGTACAGCACACCAAAATGCTGCCGAACCAGTTCGTAGGCGACCAAATCTCCGACCTTTTCATAAAGTTCGGTCGAGCCTCGAAGATCGGTGAACAGAAATGTGAGACTCGTAATTTTGAGCCGTTGATCGACGTCGAGCGTGTCGGTCCGGTAAATGTCGCGAAAGGTCTGGTTGGTCAGCAGGCGCTTGGCCGTCAGGAACGGTTTTCGCTTGCCGAGCATATCGTGCAAGACGTGATTGGCGATCCAGACGCCGGGCAGTGCGCGCCGATGAGTGCGGTTCTCAAGCGTCAACCGCAACGGACCGGGCCGCATTTCCACCGTACCGGTCGGCGCCTGAACATCGTTCAGGACCATGGTCAGCGACTGGCGCTCCTTGGTCGGCTCACCCTTCACGTCGATGAATTGCGTCGCGTGGGTCACGGGATCGAAGATAATGACGAAGTCAGCCGGCAATTGCAGCGAGAGCAGCGCTTTTTCGCCCGGCGGCAATTCCAGGGCTTCCATTGAAAATTCGTTGAAATGATCTTCAAGGGCGTCCGGCAGATCGATGCCCGAACTCCAAAAGATCTGCCGGAAATATTCCAGGAACGGCAACGTATCGGGATCATGCGCCGCAATCTTGCGGACGCGTGAACTGACCGTAAACGTCACCTCGACCATCTCGTCGAGAGTCGGCTGATAACCCGCCGAGCAAAGCGAACAGTCGTAAATCTCGCGATTGAAGGTCTTCAGCGTTGTACCCGCATCGAGTACGCCGCCGCAGCCCGGACACAGCATATTCCACGACAGGTCGAACAAACCAATCCGCGACGCATGAAGAAACGCTGCAATCGCATGCTCGACATCCAATTTTTCGGTGACGGCAAAATCCAGCACGTTGATTCGGCAGAGATCGCGATCGCTTCCTTCGCGGACGAGACGTTCAATGGCGTCGACCGACGGAACATCAGCCGTTTGCCTGAGAATGTCGAACAAGGCTTTTGTTTCGCTCATGGCGCGTGCCTCATCAATTCGACGCTGGCTGCTCCCGCCATCTTCCGGACACCGTACTTCGAATTTGAAAGGCGCTCAAACCCATGATTTGACCAGAAGCAGTTTAGCAAATTTACCAGCAGGTTCCGTTCCGCGCAGGACGTCAACTCCAGACCATCGTCTTCAATTCGCTTGCAATTCCTCGCCAGCCGCTAGGTGCGGGCGACCACTGGTCCTCCTTTTTCAAGAAACGCACCCGGGGAAGGAATAAACGAGCTGCAGGCACGTTTGTATGGGAAGACGCAATCGCGTCTGGATCGCTCATAAAGGAGTCACTGCAATGTCCAGAACATTCGCCGCAGTTGCGGCTTTGACGTTTCTTCTCTCCGGAACTGCCGCCTTTGCGCAGATGGCCCCCGCCAAGACGGCCGACACCGCAAAAGGCAAGGCGTTGGTCGATGCAAAAGGCATGACACTCTACGTGTTCGACAAGGATGCTTCCGGAAAATCGAATTGCAACGGACCATGCGCACAGAATTGGCCCCCGCTGATGGCGTCAGCCGACGCCAAGCCGTCGGGTGACTGGACCGTTGTCACCCGCGAGGACGGCGCAAAGATGTGGGCCTACAAAGGCAAGCCTCTTTACACATGGTCGAAAGACACCAAGCCTGGGGATATCACCGGCGACGGGTTTAACAACGGTGTCTGGCATATCGCCAACCCCTGATCGTTGAACCGGTCTTACGGCCGCGATCGATGGAACTGCCCCGCTGCTTCCGCAGCGGGGTTTTTCTTTTGCAAGCCGTTGATTTGCACGACGCACGAAGGTCTCACCACGAGGCCCGCCCACTCCCAAACGCGCCCGAGTTCACCTGACCGGGCGGCTCCAACACGCGAGCAACCGACGAAATTAGGGGTGGAGGCGCGGGATTAAGCAGGGAAACAGGGCTGGCAGGCCGTGCTAGCGTTGGATAAGGTCGCCAGAACTCGCCTGATCCACATCCAGCTGCTCGTGGCTCGATATTCATCAACGAAATTCGGGTTTTTGGCCTTGAGTGAAGGTTGAATTATCCCTTGTTTCTGCCATCTTCCGCCTCAATGCAGAGGGACGTCACCGATCGGCGGACGCCGCCGGATCGGCAATCTCGACCTGGATAATTCGACTTAATTTCGGACTCAGATTTCGGACTTGGATAAAGGGATCTCATGGCAAAGCCGGCAGTGATCGTGGTGGGCGCAGACAAGGGCGGGGTGGGCAAGACCACGGTCTCGCGTACGGTTCTCGACTATTTTAGCGCGAACAATGTTCCGACACGCGCCTTCGATACGGAGTCCCCGCGCGGCACCTTGAAGCAATTCCATCCGGATATCACCGAGATCGTCGATATGACGACGACCGCCGACCAGATGAAGATTTTCGATACGCTTAATTCAGGCACGTCCGTGACCGTGATCGACGTTCGCGCAGGCCTGCTCTCGCCTGCGCTTGCCTCATTGCGCGATATCGGCTTCCTTGACGCCGCGAAGTCCGGACAGATCACCTTCGCTGTTTTTCACATCCTTGGACCATCGATCGCGTCGCTCGACGAAATCGCCGAGACGGCGAATTTCATGGATGGCGCCAAGTATTTCCTTGTTAAAAACTTCATCAACAACACCAGCTTCTTCGAATGGGACCAGGCGACGTACAACTCCTATTTCCACAAGATCAAGGACGCGACCGAGATCACGATCCCGAAGCTGAACGAAATGGCTTACGAGCAGGTTGAGGTCTCGTCAGTGCCGTTCCTGAAATTCGTCGCCAACAAGGGCCACAATGACGAAACCGCCAACTACTCCTTTGTTTTGCGTGGCTACGTGCGTCATTGGCTTAGCAACGTGTGGGGCGAATTCGACCGCATCAAACTGACGGACATCGTCAGTTCGTCCGACAAACCGCATACGCGTAAGAGCCTGGACTAATCGGCCGCGACGAGCTCACCACCGAAAGAAGATACGCCGCTCCGGGCGGCTGGCCTGCCGGAGCTCACCGGATAGCAGCAAGACAGAGTGCAGCACGGTGCCTGCCTCCCCAGGTGAAACGGCACGAGCTGGGCAGCATCCCTTTGTACAGGCAGCCCGAGTGACTACGGATTAAACTTATTATTTGCGCGACGTTAGACTTCCAAACCCATGAGCCGCACCCCCGTCTACATCGTCTGCTCGCCCCGGCCGTTTGTCGGCAAGACGCTGCTGTCCCGGCTGCTGATGGAATTTCTGTTGCTGCAGCGGTTTGGGGCCCTGGGCTTTGACATCAATCTGAAAGAACCGTCGCTGATCGACTTTCTTCCGACTATCACCGAGACCGCGGACGTGATGGATACTCACGGCAAAATGCACCTGATGGATCAACTGGTGCTGAACGACAGTATCGCCAAGGTGGTTGATCTCGGCTTTCACGCCTTTGACGAATTCTTCAAGATGATCGAAGAAATCGGCTTCATGAAAGAAGCCAACCGGCGCGGCGTTGATCCGGTCATCATGTTCATCGCGGATTCGGACCGCACATCCGGCGCTATTTTTGCGAAATTGAAGCGAACATTTTCAACCTATCCCGTGGTGCCAGTCGACAACGAGCACATCCTGCACGGAGAGCCGCCTGCGTCTTACGAGGGATTGAAAACGCTAAAGATCCGCGCGCTGCCGCCTTTTCTGAAAACCTATATCGAGCGGCAATCGTTCTCGTTCACCGATTTTCTGCGGCAGGACAACGATGCTTCGTCGGAACTCCATCAATGGATCCGCGCAAACTATCTCAACTTCCGGGAGATCGAGCTCGATTTGACGCCCTACCGGGCGTGACAGACCGAGGGAATGGGTCTTCGGCATTCGCTCGGTTCGCCAGGCGCTAGAGAGCTTCCGTTCTCGGTTGAATCACCGTCGCGCTCTATCGTTTTGTTTTGGCGCGTTTTCTTAACGCGAACCGGCGCCCACCACCGGATCAAGTCCGGTGGCATGCTTCGCTCGAAAACACTCTAGTGCCCTTCGAAGGTCATCAGTGTTCTGACCGGCACGTTCATCGCGCGCAGCTTGTCGGCGCCTCCGAGTTCCGGAAGATCGATAATGAAACACGCCGCGACCACGTTGGCTCCGATCTGACGCATGAGCTTGACCGCACCTTCCGCCGTTCCGCCGGTGGCGATCAGGTCATCGATTAAAATAACGCGTTCGCCGGGCTGGATGGCATCGGCATGCACTTCCATTTCATCGAGCCCGTATTCCAGCGAATAGGCGATGCGAACCGTTGTGTGCGGGAGCTTGCCTTTCTTGCGGATCGGAACAAAGCCCGCAGACAACTGATGGGCCACCGCGCCGCCGAGAATAAATCCTCGCGCTTCCATTCCCGCGATTTTGTCGACCTTCGAACCTGCCCAGGGTTGCACCAGCTCATCGACCGCGCGGCGGAACGCCCATGCGTCGCCGAGCAGCGTCGTAATATCGCGAAACATGATACCGGGTTTGGGATAATCCGGAATGGTGCGGACAACGGATTTCAGGTCTTTCATAGGAGACAGCAGCCTTTCGTTTCGCTCGCGCGCCGGCAGGTCGTCACCGACGCGCGACCGATTGGTTTAGAGCATGTCTCCGGGAGAGTTTCCAGCGGCCCGGCGGCCGATGAATTCATGAAACAGAGCGTGCTCCGGGCTCGGGTCAGGCACCAAGCCGGAATGCGTTTTCCACGATGCGAAGCCCCACCTCTTCTCCCAGTGACATCAATGATTCAGGATGAAACTGGACCCCGCCGATGGGCAACGTCTTGTGCTCGATCGCCATGGCGACCCCGTCCTCGGTCGTCGCTGTGACATCCAGAACGTCCGGCATGCCCTCGCGCTCCACATAGAGCGAGTGATAACGTCCGATGACGATCTCTTTCGGCAAGTTGCGCATCAATGTGCCGCCACGCACCTGTACGCGAGATGGCCTGCCGTGCGCGGGCTGGGCCAACTGGCCCAACTGGCCGCCGAAATATTCGCCGATCGCCTGCAGGCCAAGGCAAACTCCGAAGACCGGCATCTTCTTCTTGATCGCCGCATCAAGAGTCTTGGAAATTCCGAAGTCCGAGGGACGACCCGGTCCCGGCGAAAGAACAAGAAGATCGTAGGTCTGCTTGCTCAGCATTTCCAGCGCGTGGTTATGGCGCGTCACGCTGACCTGCGCGCCGACCTGCCGAAAATAATCGGCCAGCATATGCACAAAGGAATCTTCGTGATCGATCAGCAAGACCTTCTTGCCGGATCCCAATGCGTCGGGCGCCGACGACGACAGCGGCTTCGGCGGATCGCCACGCAGCGCCTGAAAAAGCGCCGCAGCCTTTGTTTGGCATTCCTTTTCCTCGGCAACCGGATCGGAATCGAACAACAGCGTCGCGCCGACCCGCACCTCTGCGAGCCCGTCCTTCATCCGGATGGTCCGGATCGTGATGCCGGTGTTGATCCCGCCATCGAATGTCACCGCGCCGATTGCACCCGCGTACCAACGGCGCGAGGAACGCTCGTGGTCTTCCACGAATTGCATGGCCCACAGCTTGGGTGCGCCGGTGACGGTGACTGCCCATGCATGCGTCAGAAATGCGTCGAGAGAATCGAAACCGGGACGCAGCATGCCTTCGACATGATCGACCGTATGGAACAGTTTCGAATAGGTTTCGATCTGCCGCCGCGCTAAAACCTTGATGCTGCCCGGAAGACAGATGCGCGCCTTGTCGTTGCGGTCGACGTCGGTGCACATGTTAAGTTCGAATTCGTCTTTCTCAGAATTCAGCAGCTGACGAATCTGCTCGGCATCGCCAATCGCATCCACGCCGCGCGCGATCGTTCCGGAAATAGGGCAAGTCTCGACGCGCCGTCCGTCGGACCTCACGAACATTTCCGGAGATGCAGCCACCAGGAACTCGCCATCTCCAAGATTGATCAACGCGCCATAAGGAGACGGATTGATCTTGCAGAGCCGCTGGAACACTTCCGCCGGCGAACGCTGGCAGGGTTCGGCAAACAATTGCCCGGGCACAGCCTCGAACAAGTCCCCGCGCGCGAACGCCTCGCGCGCCTTCTCGACCGTGGCCTGGTAGACTCCGGGCGCATGATCGGCAAAGCCGTCCCGCGGCGTCTTCTTGTAAACGCTGTCGGACGTCTCGTGATCGAGCCCGGCCGTCGATTTTCCCTTCCAGGAAAAATCATACGAAATGGTCACGCCACGCCCGGTTGCGCGGTCGTAGGCAAGAACATGGTCGGGAATATAAAGAACGATATCGCGCTGATCTGCCTCGCGGGGGCGCTTCTGCACGAGGTCTTCCATCTGGAACACCAGATCGTAAGCGAATGCGCCGAACAGACCGAGCAGGGAATCATTGGGGTGACCCATGGTGGCAATGATGGCGCGCACCAGCGACATGACGCTGGCGCGGCGTGTGCGTTGATCTTCATCGACCGGTGCATCGCCGCGAATGATGTGGCCTGACAGCCTTGCCGGCTTTTTCTCCGTGACGGCAACGCATGGCTCGTTCAATGTATCGCCGAGGAACGCAATCAACACCTTGCCGCGCTCATTGAGCGCGTCGATGAAGAACGTCGTACCTGCTGTTTCCAGGCGTAGCGGAGGGTTGGCGAAACCGAGGTCAAAACTTTCATAGCGCCCCGGCACTGTCGTTCCCGACGACAACACGACGCCACGGCGACGATCCAGAAGGTCGATCAGCCCGTCCAGCGCCGCGCCTCCCGTGAAATGAGCGACGGCGCGCGATACATCGAGTCCGCCGTTGGTTCGGTATTCACTTTGCGCGGGAAGCGAAAAAAACGTCCTGTTCATGAGGTCCTCATCTTTTGCCGGAAGCGCATCATGCAGGACATACGAACAAAGGCCGTCGCACTGCGATGACGGCCTGAACGATTACGAAAAAATTGAAATAAATCGCAACGGCCACCTTTTAGAAGGTGGGCCACCAAAGACGTGACTGGCGAGCAAGTGCGATCATGTCGAGCAACCGACCATCTGAACGCGTCGATGTCAAGAGCAGGAAGTGATCAGGGCGACCAGCGGGTTAATTTTCTCAAATGTTTTCCAACAACCGACGCGCTTCTCAAGCGACCGGTTGTTTCATGAAGACGGACAGGTTGCGCGCCCCCACATCCTGCTCGATCGGCACCCAACCCTGCCGCACGTAAAAATTGTGTCGAGATTTTGCTGCACAAAGATAGATGCGATCAAAACCCAAAGCGAATGCATCGGTCGCGGCCCGTGTGACAAGCGCGCGACCGATCTCTAACGTGCGATATTCGGGATCGACCCACACCGCCGCCACCCATGGGGTCAATTCCGGGCGGTCTTCCAGATCCGACGAAATCACGGACGCCGTGCCGAGAAATCTTTCGCCATCACGCGCGACCAGCGCAAAGGGAATTGGATCCGGATTTGTACTGTCGCCCAGCCGGTGAACGATATGGCCGAGCGGCAAACCGCGATCCTTCCACCAGGCGTGCCAGATCCGATCGGCAACCGTATCGAGAAACTCCGGCCGCTCCCGCAGATCGACAATGGTGAACGTCACCCGAAGCGTCTTACTGCAAATGTTTCCTGAAAAATTCAGAGGCCCTGCCCCATGCCAGCTCCGCAGCTTCGCGATCGTGGACGGCCTGGCGCTGCTCGTTCACGAAAGCATGCTCGGCGTCGTAGCGAAAAAACTCCGCGTCCTTGCCTGCCGCTTTCAGCCGCTTTTCAAAACCATCCACGACCTGCGGCGTGCACCAATCGTCCTTGCTGGCGAAGTGGCCCTGCAACGGAACCTTGACGTCTTCGGGCTTGGCGACCTGCTCGGGAGGAATACCGTAGAAACAGACGGCTGCGCTTAATTCCGGAATGCGAGCGGAGCCGATGATCGTGACGGCGCCGCCAAGGCAAAACCCGGTCAGGCCGACTTTCGCGCCGTTGCGCTTCAGATACTGTACCGCGCCACGCACCGTCTGCTCGGTCGCGTCCATGAAATTCAGCGAGCCCATTTCCTTGTTGGCCGCTTCCATGTCGTGGTAGGGGACCAGCAGCCCGTTGTAGAGATCCGGTGCCAGCGCATCGAAACCGGCAAGCGCGAAACGATCCGTCAGTCCCTTGATGTTGTCGGACAGCCCCCACCACTCCTGGATCACGACGACGCCCGGCGCGTTGCCGCGCGAAGCATTGGCCAAATAGCCCTTGGCGTCTTTTCCATCGGGGCGTTTGAATGTGATGGCTGTTCCCATGTGCTCCTCCCAGAAACGTTCGAGTGACCCGATAGGCGGCTTCACAAAGCCATCAAGCCATCGCTTGTGCTAACTGCGTCCGCTTATTGGTGCTTAGCATGCCGATGACGTCCATCATGTGCAATCGGGAATGCGGCTTATTGCCATGACGAGCAAACGCGACCGTGGCATCATTGACGCAAGGCCAGACATGAAAAAGGGCTCCGGAAGGAGCCCTTTTTGCTAGCGAATAGGGTACGCGTCAGTGCGCGTTGGCCCAGACCTTCTTCTTTGTGAAGTACAACAGACCCGACATGACCAGCAGGAAGATCATGACCTGCAGGCCAAGGCGCTTGCGAGCCTCGAGCTTGGGTTCCGCCGTCCACATCAGGAACGCCGAAACGTCGGTGGCGTATTGTTTGACGGTTTGCGGTGAGCCGTCGTCGTATGTCACCTGACCGTCGCTCAGAGGCTTTGGCATCTTGATGGCATGGCCGGGGTAATACGCGTTGTAATAAGAGCCCTCGGGCAGCGAGAACCCAGCCGGCGGCTTATCCTCGAAGCCCGTCAGCAACGCCGCAACGTAGTTCGGGCCCTTCTCTTGGAACTGCGTGACCAGATCCCACACAAAAGTTGGGAAGCCGCGATCATAGCCGCGTGCCTTGGCGATCAGCGACAAATCCGGTGGTGCGGCGCCGCCATTGGCGGCACGGGCAGCTTGCTCGTTGGGGAACGGAGCCGGGAAATAATCGGCTGGCCGGCCGGCACGGTCGAACATATCACCCTGATCGTTCGGGCCATCCTTGATCTTGTATTCGGATGCGAATGCCACCGCCTGCGCTTCCGAATAACCCGGTCCGCCCGCATCCGCGAGATTGCGGAACGCAATATAGTTCAGTGAATGGCAGGCCGAGCAGACTTCTTTGTAAACCTTGAGCCCGCGCTGGACCTGACCGCGATCGAATTTACCGAGTGGGCCGGCAAACGACCATTTGAGCGACGGAGGCGCCGCCAACTCGTGCGCATCTTCGGCGCGCGATGAATTTGCGCCTCCGATCAGCGCGAGCCCGGCGACCGCAAAAATGGCGATTGCCGATGCCGCAGCCTTCAGACCGGACTTGCTACCCAACACATCGTCAGCGATCGAATTCGGCACGGTGCGAGCCTTTTCGATACGGCTGAGGATCGGCAGCAGGATCAGGAAGTGGAAGAAGTAGTAGGCCGTCAGGATGCGCGACGCGATCGTGTAGATGCCTTCTGCGGGCTTCGAACCGAGCCAGCCGAGCAGCAGACACACCACGACGAAGATCCAGAAGAACTGTTTTGCCAGAGGCCGATAACGCGACGAGCGCACCTTGGCTCCGTCAAGCCACGGCAGGAAGGCCAGCACGACGATCGCGCTGAACATCGCCACGACGCCGCCGAGCTTGCTCGGGATCGAGCGCAGGATTGCGTAGAACGGCAGGTAATACCACTCGGGTACGATGTGCGCAGGCGTCACGCCGGGGTTGGCGGGAATGTAGTTGTCCGGATCGCCCAGATAGTTCGGCGTATAGAACACGAACCAGGCGAAAAACAGCAGGAAGCACGACATGCCGAACGCGTCCTTGACGGTCGCGTATGGGGTGAAGGGCACCGTGTCCTTTTCCGTCTTCGGTTCAACGCCTGCCGGGTTGTTCTGGCCCGAGACGTGAAGCGCCCAGACATGGAGCACGACAACGCCGGCGATGACGAACGGCAGCAGGTAGTGCAGCGAGAAAAAGCGATTCAGGGTCGGATTGCCGACAGAATAACCGCCCCACAACAACGTGACGATGCTGTCGCCGACATAAGGAATGGCTGAGAAGAGATTTGTGATGACGGTCGCACCCCAGAAGCTCATCTGGCCCCACGGCAGCACGTAACCCATGAAGCCTGTTGCCATCATCAGCAGATAGATGATGACGCCGAGGATCCAGAGAATTTCTCGGGGCTCTTTGTATGATCCGTAATAAAGGCCGCGGAACATGTGAACATAGACGGCGATGAAGAACATCGATGCGCCGTTGGAATGCAGGTAACGCAGAAGCCAGCCATAGTTGACGTCGCGAACGATGCCTTCGACCGATTTAAAGGCGAGATCGACATGCGGGGTGTAATGCATCGCCAGGATCACGCCGGTGATGATCTGCACACCAAGCATCATCGAGAGGATGGCGCCGAAGGTCCACCAGTAGTTGAGATTGCGCGGCGTCGGATAGGCAATGAACGACGAGTGGATCAAGCCGCCGATCGGCAAACGCCGTTCAACCCACTTCAAAACTGCGTTCTGCGGCTGGTAGTCGGATGGTCCGCTCATGATGCGATCCTGAGAAAGATGAAGCGAGGCAATCGGCTGAGGACGATTTAGCCGATCTGGATTTTGCTATCCGAAACGAAAGCATAGGGCGGCACCGCGAGATTGAGCGGCGCAGGCCCCTGGCGAATCCGGCCTGACGAATCGTATTGCGAGCCATGGCAAGGACAGAAGAACCCGTCGTAATTGCCTTCATGGGCGATCGGAATGCAGCCGAGATGGGTGCAGATGCCGATCACAACGAGCCACTGATCGTGCCCTTCCTTGACCCGCGCCTCATCGGTCTGCGGATCGGGCAAGGTCGAAACCGGCACGGCCCGCGCCTCGTCGATTTCCTTCTTGGTGCGGTGGCTGATGTAGATCGGCTTGCCCCGCCAGAACACCTTGATGGACTGACCTGCGGCGATCGGCGCCAGATCGACCTCGATCGGCGCACCGGCCGCGATGGTCGAGGCATCCGGATTCATTTGGGAAATCAGAGGCCAGGCTGTTGCGGCAGCGCCAACGGCGGCTACCGCTCCTGTTGCGACAAAGAGAAAGTCGCGGCGGGTGGGTTCCGCCGAAGTCGAAGTCGTCACGATCCAAAACCCTTTCTGGTCTGCAACCGGCGGAACCGCCCCCGGGGACGCATGAAGATAAGCGATCCAGGAAAGTGGCCGGCGCCCGCGGGGGCCCCCCGCGGTGACAGAGGGACTGCGCACCCCGAAACCGGCTAAAACCGGACGGATATTGCAATCCAGAATCGTTCTATTGGCACCCTTGCCGAAAGAGCGCAAGCCCGCTATCGCCAGACTTTCGTGCGATGCACTAAAACTGCGGCTCGCACCAAATTTCGAGGGGTCTGTCGTCAGCGCCGGGCCCGTAAAAACCCAGGTCCGGCCTTTGCGATTTGGAAAATGCGCAAATTTTGAAACGCGAGCATCCCCGGCTGCAAATCGATGCCGCTAGTCCGCCCCGAGAGCCCAAAAATGCGAATCGCGTTGTTTCAGCCCGACATCCCCCAGAACACGGGGACAATCCTGAGGCTTTGCGCCTGCCTCGATGTTGAGGCCCATATTATCGAGCCCGCCGGCTTTCCGATCAGCGACCGCCATTTTCGCCGCTCGGGAATGGACTATCTCGATCAGGTCTCGCTTCAACGTCATGCCTCCTGGCGGCATTTCGAGGAGAGCAGACAGGCCACCGGGGGACGGTTGGTTCTGTTCACCACCAAGGCCGCAATGCCCTATCTCGACTATCGTTTCCGGGCTGACGATATCCTGTTGTTTGGCAGAGAATCGGCCGGCGTGCCGGACGACGTGGCGGCGGCCGCCGACGAACGCCTGCTGATTCCGATCGTACCCGGATTAAGGTCGCTCAACGTGGCGATGGCGGCGGCGATGGCTCTGGGCGAAGCCCTGCGGCAGACCAATGCCCGAAAGGAGATATGACGTGAGCTACGCCGTGAAGGAAATTTTCCTGACCCTCCAGGGCGAAGGCGCCCATGCCGGACGCGTTTCGGTATTCTGCCGCTTCAGCGGCTGCAACCTGTGGAGCGGCCGCGAGCAAGATCGTGCAAGCGCGACCTGTCAATTCTGCGATACGGATTTCGTAGGCACCGACGGTACGCTCGGCGGACGCTACGCGACGGCGGACGATCTCGCTGACATCATTGCGACGACGTGGGGGACCGGCAACTCGAACCGTTATGTCGTTCTCACAGGTGGAGAACCGATGTTGCAGATCGACGCAGCGCTCGTGGAATCCTTGCATGTCCGGAATTTTACAATTGCGGTGGAAACCAACGGCACGGTCGAACCAGCGGACGGCCTCGACTGGCTTTGCGTCAGCCCAAAGGCCGGCAGTGAATTGCGCATTCGCAAGGGGCATGAGCTGAAGCTCGTCTATCCTCAGCCGCACGCCATGCCTGAAGATTTCGCCGACCTCGACTTCCAGAGATTTTCTCTGCAACCGATGGACGGCCCGGATGTGGTGGAAAACACATCACGTGCTATCGAATATTGTTTGCAACATCCGCAATGGCGTCTCAGCGTGCAGACGCACAAAGCAATTGGTATCCGATAAGCGCACTTGTTATTTATCCGAGATAAGCACTTGCATCCGATAAAGGATCATCGAACTGATGTGGGAATTGACAAAATCGTTTCGTTTCGAAGCCGCACATGCACTGTCGGGCACGACGTTCGGGGCAGCGAGCGAGGAAATTCACGGCCATTCCTTTCGCGCGGAGGTCGTTGTGCGTGGTGTTGCGGATGCCAAAACCGGGATGGTGATGGATCTCGGAATTCTGGAGCGCCGGATCGGCGAGGTTCAAACCCTGCTCGACCATAAATACCTGAACAAGATCGAAGAGATCGGTCTTCCGACATTGGAAAATCTTGCCCGTTTCATTTGGGATCGCGTCCAGCACGCTGGACATGTCACGCGTGTCAGCGTGCATCGCGACAGCTGCAACGAAAGTTGTGCCTATTTCGGCCCGCAAGGATAAATCTGGACTTCTGTCCGCGACAGCGCAACTCCCAGGCATTCATTCGATCAAACGAGACCTCCATGGAAACCAAGGTGATCGACGATCGCAAGCGGCAGGCACGGGCATGGTTCGAGGCCTTACGCGACGAGATCTGCATGGCGTTCGAAAAACTCGAGGACGATGCGCCCGGAGACCTTTATCCGGATGAGCCTGGACGCTTCGTCCGTAGTCCCTGGGAACGCACGGATCACACCGGCGCTGCCGGCGGCGGCGGCGTGATGTCCATGATGCGCGGCCGGCTGTTCGAAAAAGTCGGCGTGCACTGCTCGACCGTGCATGGTGAATTCGCACCGGAGTTTCGTGCGCAAATTCCGGGAGCGGCCGACGATCCGCGATTTTGGGCGTCCGGCATATCCCTGATTGCCCATATGCGCAGCCCGCATGTCCCCGCCGTGCACATGAATACACGCTTCGTCGTCACAACCAAGTCCTGGTTCGGCGGCGGTGCCGATCTCACGCCTGTCCTCGATCGGCGGCGCGCACAGGACGATCCGGACACCATCTCATTTCATAAGGCTTTCGAAGGCACCTGCCGCAGTCATGCGGCCGTCGCATCCTATGAAAAACTGAAAACCTGGTGCGACGAATATTTTTACCTTCCCCACCGCAAAGAAGCGCGTGGCATCGGCGGCATCTTCTACGACTGGCTCGACACCGGCGACTGGAATGCGGACTGCGCTTTCACCAAGGATGTCGGCCGCGCGTTCCTGACTGTCTATCCGGAGCTGGTGCGACGGAACTTCAAGACGTCGTGGACGGAACAGGATCGGCAGGAACAGTTGATCCGGCGCGGACGCTATGTCGAATTCAACCTGCTTTACGACCGTGGCACTATTTTCGGGCTGAAGACGGGCGGCAATGTCGATTCGATCCTGTCGTCGATGCCGCCGGAAGTGAGATGGCCTTAGGGACTTTCGAAGCACAGAAAAAACCGGCCTTCCCAGACACGCCCCACACCAGCGGCATTCAAACACCACCGTCTGTGGCCAGTGAGCCACAGCGGTAAACTATCCGCCCCGATCCACCCGAAGCACACGGCGAGAACGTTGAACCCGTAACCAAATCAACCTATCCGTTATTTATCCTTTTAGCGATCAGACCGGATCGCAAATGAATTATTTGGGGGCCTTTGAAATGCGTAAGACTGCTTTTGCTGCCATCGCAGCGGTTGCCATCACTTTTCCCGGCGGGGCGTCAGCTGCGGACCTCGCAGCCAAGCCGATGTACACCAAAGCGCCGGCTCCGATGACTTACGCTTGGACCGGCTCCTATATCGGCGTTTATGCTGGCGGAGCGTTCGGCGCGAAAGATGCTGTCACCGGCGTTCCTGTGACAGTGGGCGGCCTACCGCTGTTCGCGGGCCCGGCTGCCACATACGGTCTGAAATCAAGCTTCATCGGCGGTATCACCGACGGTTATAACCTGCAGTTCGCCCCGAATTGGGTGATCGGTTACGAATCGGAAACCGGGTACATCAGCCTCAAGGGATCGTCGGCATTCGCAGGACGTCCCACCAGCACCGCCTTCACCAATATCGAAAGCACCTACAGCGTCTGGTCAGGCCGCCTCGGCTACGCTTGGGACCGCTCCCTGATCTACGCAAAGGGCGGCCTCGCGCTCGCTCAGCTCGAAACCGGCGTGACCGATCCGACACCAGGCATTCACACCGACACGTCCGGGCATCGCTACAGGTTCGGCTATGCGGTCGGCGGCGGCTGGGAATACATGCTCGATCCGAAGTGGAGCATCAAGGCGGAGTATCTCTATCTCGGTCTCGACCGCAGCTACACCACCACCGGCAACACCTTGGCTGGCCCGACCCAAGTGTTCACCACCACGAACATTCCGGGCATACACACCGCCAAGATCGGCCTGAACTACAAGTGGGATTGGATGGCGCTGCTGCGCTGATCTGACATCAAGACTTTCAACGTTTCAAACCCCCGGATTTCATGCATCCGGGGGTTTGCTTTTTGCAGGATGCATTTGGCATTGGGCGCGAACCCGATGCCGGATAGCTGCCGTAAAACTACAGCGATTGTGTTTTGGGTTAAATCACCGTCGCGCTCTATCGTTATTGTGACGCGTTCTTAACGCGAACCGATATTCACCACCGGATCAAGTCCGGTGGCATGCTTCGCTCGAAAAAGCTCTAGAGCCGGTGCTCGTGCCGGAATCGCGCCACTGCCTCATCGGCGATCTTTTGCAGCGCTGTGGCATCGGATGTGAAATTGCTGGCAAGCCAGGCGTCTTCCGCAAGCGTCAGAATATGACCGAGCGCCGGTCCCTCGGCGATCCCGCGCGAAATCATATCGGCCGCCCTGATCGGAAATTTCGGTGCGCTCCAGCGCTCGGGCAGCGTGACGAGTTCGGACCATCTGGCGGCATCTGCCTGCTTGCCGGCTCTCGCCCATGCCAAAATCGTGCGATCGAGGTATCGCTCGACGCCGAGCCGATACAACCGCCGGCGGGCGATCGCGTCATCCATATCTTTCAATCGCCACCAACGGTGCCCCATCGAGTCAAGACGCTTCGCTTCAACGTTGGACAGACGCAACCGTTGCGCGATGCGCCGGGCGTCCTCGGTCACAGCGACGGCGAGTGCACCAAGCCGCAACATGGGATCGGCATCGATCTTCAACACACGCTCGACGTTCACCATCGCCGCAAACGGTCCGTGATAGGCAACCCCGCCGAGCACCCGAAGCAGCACTCCGCCGTCGTCCATCGCGACAAGCACATCGGCGGCGCGCGCCGATGTCACAATCTTCAACATCTCCATCCGGACACGCTCGGCCGACAGCGTCGACAATCCCGCATGGGCGCGGACACACGCGAGGTAGCCAGCGCGATCGAGCTCTGACGTCCCATAGGCCGCATGCATCCGAAAGAACCTCAGAATTCGCAGATAGTCCTCGGCTATGCGTTGCGCGGGATCGCCGATGAACCGCACGCGCCGCGCAGCGATATCGTCGACTCCACCAACGTAATCGTGGACAACACCGTCGAGGCCAACCGAAAGCGCATTGATCGTGAAATCGCGACGCAGGGCATCGCGCATCCAATCGCGTCCGAAGGCGACCTTCGCCCGCCGGCCGAAAGTCTCCACGTCTTCGCGCAGCGTCGTCACTTCAAACGGTTGACCGTTGACGATGACAGTGACGGTGCCGTGTTCGATACCGGTGGGAACGGTTTTCAGGCCCGCCGATGCCGCGCGGCGAACGACCTCTGCCGGAACAGCCGTGGTTGCGATATCGATCTCGCCGATCGCAAGACCGAACAGAGCGTTGCGCACGGCACCACCGACAACACGCGCCTCCTCACCGTCTGCATTGAGCACACCCAGCAGACGCGCGACGGCACCCGTCGTCAACCACGATACGTCGCTGAGTGAACGGCCGGTCATTGCTCGCGCCCCGGCACCAGTTTGCCGTTTTCCAGATGCGCCGGCTGATAGGTTGAGCTTGGCGGTGCGCCGGAAAAATGCGCAAGCAAGATCAGGCTGAGTATCACGAGGACGAAAGCGCCCGCTGCTAGCCTCGCAATGACGTGAACAGGCCACGACGATGTGGAGACCACGCCGGATCGTGTCGTGACAAGAAACACCGCGTAGATGGCAAAAGGAATCAGGAAGACGCCGAGTTCCGTCAAAACAGGCCGGATCATGACACCCGCCCGGGCTTCGACACGCGCTCGCGTCTGAAACCAGCCTCTTCGTCGAGACGTCCGCGACGCGGTTCGAGAACCGTCCAGAGTGCTTTCACGATGCGACGATCCGTTCGTAAAGCACGCGCAGGATTCCTGCGGTTGCGCCCCAGATATAACGCTCCGCGAACGGCATTGCATAATAGGACCGCATCAAACCGCGCCATTCCTTGCTATGAACCTGATGGTTGATCGGGTCCATGAGAAACGCCAGCGGCACCTCGAATACCTCGTCCACTTCATTGGCATTGACACGCAATTCGAACCCCGGGCTCACCTTCGCCAACGTCGGCAGGATACGAAACCCGAAGCCGGTGGCATAGAGATCGAGATAGCCGACAGGGGATGCGAAAGATCGTTGCAGCCCGATCTCCTCCTCCGCTTCGCGCAACGCCGCATCCATGGGAGAAGTATCGGTCGGGTCGATCTTGCCGCCAGGAAACGAAATCTGGCCGGCGTGGTCGTTGAGATGCGCGGCGCGTTGAGTGAGCAGCACGGTCGGCTTTTCGCGATCGACGATGCCGATCAGCACCGCTGCCGGCCGGATCGGCCGTTCTTCGGCGATCACCTCCAGCATGCGATCCGTGCCCTGGTCGCCGCTGACGGGAATGATCTTGGCGTCGGTGAGGCCGGGTGGGACGTCGAACGTCAGACGGTTTTTGGCGCGAGCAAAGAATTCCGCGGAGGTGATATCGGCGGAAACGTCGCGTTTCAAAGATGCCTCGGTCAACTCTCGCCCCTTGCCTGCTCCGCATCGGCCATCGCGAAAAACGCATCGGACGACGCAACTCCGAATTTGGCACGACCGTCGGTGATTCGCTCTTCTCCCAATTCCACCAGATCGTAGTAAAGCGCGCGCGTCACCTTTGCCCATAGATCGCTGCGAACATGCAGGTAAGGCGTGAGACCGCCATCCTCCGCCGCTTCAAATCGCAAGGGGTGCTCGCTGTCGCACTTTACCCAATCGTCCACATTGGTGCGAAAATGGAGGATGCGGCCCTCGCCCTCGCCTTCCTGCTGCATTTCGACGGCCAGGAAAGGTGCATCGTCGACGCGAATGCCGACTTTCTCGACCGGCGTCACCAGAAAGTATTTGCCCTCTTCGCGCTTGAGGACCGAGGAAAACAGGCGCACCAGCGCTGGACGGCCGATCGGCGTGCCGAGATAGAACCATGTCCCGTCGCGTGCGATCCGCATGTCCAGATCGCCGCAGAACGGTGGATTCCAGAGATGCACCGGCGGAAGCCCCCGCACGCCGGCCGCATCGCGCGCGGCAGCGGCAATGCCATCGAGAGCATTGCTCATCTGCGGTGTCGCCGTTTGCCCTTGCTTCGCCATTGTTTACCCCGACGCTGAATATCCGGCGTAGCGCTCCGGAATTTGGCTGAATGTGTAACCTTCAGGGATTTTGCGCCAAAGCCGCATGAGATTGAACTTCCCTGCAATCAAGGGAAAGAACCCTGATTTGGCACGATTGATGCACCTTTTGTTAAACCCGAGTGGAATTGGGTTCGGTCTCCGTATCGTGATGAACTTTCCGCCTCTCAACCGATAAGGTGGGGATAGTTTAATTCAAGGAATACATGAACTTCCAGTAAGTCTAGCATGGAAGTCAGCGCACAGAAGCCTCGATAGGCAGTGCCGCTCGGCACGACAGCTTCGCAAGACGACGAACACCGGGAAGCGGTGTTCCACAGGAGACGGCAATGGCAGGCGCAGACAGTGTGGAAAAGCTGGAAGACGTAATCGTCCGCTCGGCGGAACAGGTCGCGGCACAAATCCGCACCGCAAGGGAGGCAATTGCCACGGTCATTTATGGTCAGGACCGCGTGGTCGAAAATACCCTTGTGACGATCCTGTCCGGCGGACACGCGTTGCTGATCGGCGTTCCCGGGCTCGCCAAGACCAAGCTTGTCGAAACGCTCGGCATTACGCTCGGCCTGGACTTCAAAACGCATCCAGTTCACTCCTGATCTGATGCCCTCCGATATTCTCGGCGCGGAAGTCCTCGACGAAAGCGCAGCAGGAAAGCGTTCGTTCCGTTTCATCGCGGGACCGATATTCGCGCAACTCTTGATGGCGGACGAGATCAACCGCGCCAGCCCGCGCACCCAATCCGCATTGCTTCAGGCGATGCAGGAGCAACACGTTACGATTGCGGGCGCGCGCCACGATCTGCCGAAACCATTTCACGTGCTAGCCACCCAAAATCCTTTGGAGCAGGAGGGCACGTATCCCTTGCCGGAGGCCCAGCTCGACCGTTTCCTGATGGAGATCGATGTCGACTATCCGGATCGCGATGCGGAACGTCGCATCCTGTTCGAAACCACAGGCGCTGACGAGACGCTGGCAAAGGCGGCGATGACGCCGGACGTGTTGATAACCGCACAGCGGCTGGTGCGCCGGCTGCCGGTCGGCAATTCGGTGGTGGAAGCCATTCTGTCACTGGTGCGATCCGCGCGTCCGGGTCCCGATGGCGGCGCGACCGGAAAATTGATTGCATGGGGACCAGGTCCACGCGCCAGTCAGGCGCTGATGCTGGCGGTGCGTGCACGCGCTCTTCTCGACGGACGGTTGGCGCCATCGATCGACGATGTGCTGGATCTCGCGGAGCCGATCCTGAAGCATCGTATGGCGCTGACATTCGCCGCACGCGCGGAAGGCCAAACCATTCCGAACGTCATCGGACAACTCAAATCGCGGATCGGTTGATGGCGGTTGCGGACGCGAGCCAGCATGAGACGATCGCGATCCGGCGCGCGGATGGCGAAAGCCGGACTTTGGCCGCCTCGTTGCCGCGCCTGGTGCTCGAAGCCCGCCGCATCGCGGCCAATGTAATTCACGGCCTGCATGGACGGCGGCGCGCAGGCTCCGGCGAAAGTTTCTGGCAATATCGCCGCTTTGCATCCGGCGAGCCTTCGCAGAATGTCGACTGGCGCCGCTCCGCGCGTGACGATCATCTTTATGTGCGCGAGCAGGAATGGGAAGCCGCACACACCGTCTGGCTGTGGCCGGACCGTTCCGCCTCGATGGCATTCGCTTCGAAGATGGCGCGCGACAGCAAGCTTGAACGCGCGATGATCGTGACGTTCGCGCTCGCCGAATTGCTTGTCGCCGGCGGTGAACGCGTCGGCATTCCCGGTCTGATGAATCCGAGTTCGAGCCGCAGCGTCATCGACAAGATGGCGCAGGTCATGCTGCACGATCTGCGGCCACGCGACAGCCTGCCGCCCTCCTTCGTGCCGTCGGCCTTGTCGGAAATTGTGGTCATGTCGGACTTCTGGTCACCGATCGCCGATATTCACACCATGCTCGGCGGGCTGTCGTCCTCGGGCGCTCACGGCGTCCTGCTGCAGGTTGTAGATCCGGCGGAAGAAAGCTTTCCCTATTCCGGCCGCGTCGAATTTGTCGAACCGGAGAGTGGCGACGTGGTCACCGCGGGACGGGCCGAAACCTGGGCCACCGACTATATCTCCCGCGTCGCATTACATCGCGATCAGATCCGCGCGGAGACCAATCGCCTCGGCTGGATGTTCTCCACCCACACCACCAGCCGATCCGCCGCAGAATTGCTGCTGATGCTTCACGGGAGCATGACCGCGAGCAAAGCTGGATTGAACAGCGAAACAGGCCGCGGCGCATGATCGGCGGCTTGCCTCTTTCCTTTGCCGAACCTCTGCTCTTGCTCGGATTGTTCAGTCTGCCTGTGCTGTGGTGGCTGCTGCGGGTGATGCCGCCGCGCCCGCGACGCATCGATTTTCCACCGACGCGGCTTCTGTTTGATATTAAGCCGAAACAGGAAACGCCCGCACGCACACCCTGGTGGCTGACGGCATTGCGTTTACTTGCCGCGGCGCTTGTGATTTTCGCGGCTGCGGGTCCGGTCTGGAATCCACAAACGGGGGCCGGCCGCAGCCAGGCCCCATTGGCGCTTCTCATCGACGACGGCTGGAGCGCGGCCGCGAGTTGGGACACCCGCATCAAATCGGCGGACGAATTCATCGCGGCAGCCGACAGCGATCGCCGCGCCGTGGCTTTGATCCCGTTGTCCGATCCGGCGCGCGACATCACGCTGATGACCGCGGGCACCGCGCGCGTCGCGCTGCGCCAACTATCGCCCAAACCCTATGCCGTGGAACGGGTCGAAGCCCTTCCCGCCTTGCAGCGATTTCTTGCCGCAACGGGCGACGTCGATATCGTCTGGCTGTCCGATGGTGTGGACACCGGGCGCGGCAATGAATTTGTCGAAAGTCTGAGAAAAGCGATTCAGTCGCGCACGCTCACCGTTGTCGATGGCGGGGTAGCCCGTTCGCATGCCCTTGCGGCGGCCGAAAACGCGGCGGCGAAAATGACGGTAAAGGTATTGCGCGCGAGCACGGGCGGCGCGCCGGACACGGGCGTGGTGCGTGCCCTTGATCAGAAGGGATCGCCAATCGGCGAAAGCCGTTTCCTGCTATCCGGTCAGGATCTGGAAATGGAGGCATCGTTCGACCTGCCGGTGGAATTGCGTAACGATATTGCGCGACTTGAGATCGCGGGCGAGCGTTCGGCAGGCGCCGTGCAATTGCTCGACAAACGCTGGCGCCGACGTGCGATCGGAGTCGTGAGTGGATCGACCAGCGACACCGCGCAGCCACTGCTGGCTTCGACCTTTTATCTGACCCGCGCGCTGGCGCCGTTCGCCGATGTCAGGCTCGGCGAGCGCGGCGCACCAGCGCAGGCGATCGCCCAGTTCCTCGATCAGAAACTGCCGATGATCGTTCTGGCCGATGTCGGAACGCTGTCGCCGGACATCCGCGACCGTCTCAACACATGGATCAATCAAGGTGGCATCCTGGTGCGCTTCGCCGGACCTCGCCTTGCCGCAGGTGATGACGATCTCGTACCGGTGAAGCTCCGGCGCGGCGGCCGCAGCCTTGGCGGAAGCATGACATGGGAAAAGCCGCAACATCTTGCCGCCTTTGCCGCCGACGGTCCGTTCGCGGGGCTGCCTGTCCCAGGCGACATCACGGTCAATCGCCAGGTGCTCGCCGAACCCGACCCTTCGCTTGCGACCCGAAGCTGGGCATCGCTCGTTGACGGAACCCCGCTCGTCACCGGCGAACACCGCGGCAAGGGCCTTGTCACGCTGTTTCATGTCAGCGCCGATATTCGCTGGTCCGATCTGCCATTGTCTGGCACTTTCGTGGAAATGCTGCGGCGAGTCATCGACATGTCGGGCTATACGGCAAATCCGGGTGCAGGTGCGGCAACTGATGCAGCCGTGAAAGCAAGCGCGGAGACAATTGCACCGGCCCGTGTGCTCGATGGTTTCGGAGCTTTCGGCCCGCCGCCCGCGACCGCGAAGCCAATCAGTCCTGACTTCCGTGACCGCGCAACGATCGACCATCCGCCTGGGTTTTACGGGCCGCCGGAATCTCCCGTGGCCGTCAATGCACTCGCGCCAGCAGACCGGCTGGCCGCACTCGATACGTCATCGCTGAACGCCCGTCGCGCCACTTACACTAATGCCGAACCACGCGACCTGCGCGGCATGCTGCTAACGCTGGCGCTGGCCCTGTTTCTGGTCGATGCAATCATCGTCGCTCTGCTCGGCGGAGGGTTGGCCGCACTGATGCGTGGGGCGCGTCGGCGGGCAGCAACGACTGCTGTTGTTGGCGCAGTCGCACTCACGGTGTTGGCATGGCCCCCTCTGCCTTCATTAGCGCAAGACGGCGCAGCAACTGTCAGGCCCGGCGCCGGCAGCGCGAGCGACGAAACCGCGATCAAGGCCGTCTCGCAAACCCGGCTGGCTTATGTGGTGACCGGCAACGCGGATGTCGATTCCATCGTCAAGTCGGGCATGGCGGGCTTGACGCTGTTTCTCGCGCAACGCACTGCGCTTGAAGCCGGCGAACCGGTCGCCGTCGACCCTGCCCATGACGAGCTTGCATTCTACCCGCTGGTTTACTGGCCTGTGGTTCCTGGCGCAGCCAAACCGTCGCAGGAAGCAATAACTCACCTCGAAAGCTACATGAAGCAGGGCGGCACCGTGCTGTTCGACACGCGCGATGCAGTCGAAGCGCCGCTCGGCGCCGACGGGGAAGCGCAGACGCCGGGAATGCAGAGCCTGCGAAATATCCTGTCGTCCTTGGACATCCCCGAGCTCGAGCCGGTTCCGCGCGACCACGTACTGACCAAGACGTTTTATCTGCTGCGTGATTTCCCCGGACGATTCAATTCCGGACAGACCTGGGTCGAAGCCCTGCCGCGCGAGGAAGAAGACGAAAGTGGCACGCGACCCGCACGCGGCGGCGATGGCGTTTCGCCGATCATCATCACCTCGAACGATCTTGTCGGCGCGTGGGCGATACGACCCGACGGACAGCCCATGCTGCCGCTCACGCCGGGGGAACCGCGCCAGCGCGAATTCGCCTTTCGCGCAGGCGTCAACATCGTGATGTACACGCTGACGGGAAACTACAAGGCCGATCAGGTGCACGTGCCGGCGCTGATCGAACGGCTCGGGCAATAATCCATGCAATATGGCATCGCTTTCGCACCGCTCGTTCCTGCCCTCGCGCTCTGGATTGCGCTCGCCGCGGTCGTCGTGATCACGGCGTTACTCTTGTTTGCTAAGGTACGCGGCGGGGCGGTGCGGGTCGCGGCGCTGGCGCTGATCCTGCTCGCGCTCACCAACCCATCGTTCACCCGTGAGGAACGCGAGCCGTTGTCTTCGGTGGCAGCTGTCGTGATCGACAAAAGTCCAAGCCAGAATTTCGGCAACCGCACCAAGGAGACTGAACAGGCCCGCGACATCCTGGTCGAGCGGCTCAAGCAAATCAAAGGCCTCGAAGTTCGCGTCGTGGAGGCCGGTCAGGCCGACGGCGAAACCGACGGCACGAAATTGTTCGGCGCCGTCACCTCGGCGCTTTCGGATGTCCCGACCGACCGCGTTGCAGGCGCCTTCCTCGTCACGGATGGCCGTGTCCACGATATTCCCGCCAACGCCGCGGCGCTCGGTTTCGGCGCGCCCGTGCATGCGTTGATTACCGGCCGCAAAGACGAGCGCGATCGCCGCATCGCCATCGTCGCCGCTCCGCGCTTCGGCATCGTCGGGCAGATGCAGACCATCACCTATCGCCTCGACGATCAGGGCGTGACCGGACAGCAGGCGCGCGTCACGGTGCGCCGCGACGGCGAGGTATTGAACGAGCGTTCGGTCGGCAGTGGGCAAACGATCAACGTCAATGTCGACATTCCGCATGCCGGACCCAACATCATCGAGATCGAAGCGAGCCCGCTCGAGGGTGAACTCACTCCGGTGAACAATCGCGCCGTGGTTTCGATCGACGGCGTCCGCGACAAGCTGCGCGTGCTGCTGGTTTCCGGCGAACCGCATTCCGGCGAGCGAACGTGGCGTAACCTGCTCAAATCGGATGCCAGCGTCGATCTCGTGCATTTTACCATTCTGCGTCCGCCGGAAAAACAGGACGGCACGCCCATCAACGAATTATCGTTGATCGCGTTTCCGACACGCGAGCTGTTCCAGCAGAAGATCAACGAGTTTCAGCTGATCATCTTCGATCGCTATGCCCGGCAGGGTGTGCTTCCGATTTCCTATTTCGACAACATCGCGCGCTATGTCCGCGATGGCGGCGCGGTGCTGGTCTCCGCCGGCCCCGATTATGCCAGCACCACGAGTATCTGGCGCACGCCGCTCGATACGGTGTTGCCTGCAGAGCCTGTGGGCGTGACAGAACAAGCTTTTACGGCGCGCCTGACCGATCTCGGTAAGCGTCATCCAGTCACCCGCGGTCTCGATGGGTCGGCGAGTGAGCCACCACATTGGAGCCGTTTCTTCAGGCAGGTCGACACGCGCAACTCCACGTCACCCGCGCTGATGGAAGGCGCCGACAACAAACCGTTGCTGCTGTTGTCGCGCCAGGGCGAAGGCCGTGTCGCCTTGTTGCTGTCCGATCACATCTGGCTATGGGCGCGCGGCTATGAAGGCGGCGGTCCGCATCTCGATCTGCTGCGGCGTATGTCGCATTGGCTGATGAAACAGCCGGAGCTCGATGAAGAAGCGTTGCGGCTGCAGGTGCAGGGCCACGACCTCGCGGTGCTGCGGCAGACCATGGACGATAGCGTCTCGCCAGTAACCATCACATCGCCGTCGGGAGCGACACGAAGCTTGACTCTCAACGCGGGTGAGCCGGGCCAATGGCGCGCAACCACCAACGCCGATGAACTTGGCCTGTGGCAAGCCACCGACGGCACACTTAAAGCGCTGATCAATGTCGGCCCGGTCAATCCCAAGGAATTTTCGGAAGTCACCTCCACCACCGACACCCTGACCCCGCTCACGCAAGCCACCGGCGGAGACACACGACGCATCGCGGACGTATCCACGGTCGACCTGCCGCGCGTGCTGCCGGTCCGCTCGGCGACGTCGTTTCATGGAGACGGTTGGCTCGGCGTCAGAATGCGCGACGCCAGCGTCGTCCGGGGTATCGGCGTGTTGCCTGTGTTCGCCGGGCTGATCGGTCTGCTGCTGCTGATCGGAGCCTTCGCCGCGACGTGGATCCGCGAAGGCCGTTAATTTCCTGCAGACTGTGACGGCTCGTGCCGTTGACAATCCCATCATCCCCTTGCGATGTTATATTATAACATTGTCGCGGGCGTCAGCCTCGTCGCGGCCATGAGAGACGTTTGATGGTTTGGGTGAGATCGAAGATCAGGCATGGTTCGTTGCTAGCGCTGTTTGCGCTGGCGATGCAGCTGATGCTGTCGTTCGGCCACATCCATTCCGATGGCCTCGCACATGCCGCGCCGAGTCTGATTGCTTCGACCGCTCAACCGTTGTCCGGGCCATATCACCACTCAGATGGCGCGGCGGGCGACTGGTGCGCCATCTGCGCCTCGATCGCCGTATCCGGAACCGCTCTTTCCGCAGCACCGCCCACGCTTGCGGCGCCTGCGCAATTCGCACTCCGCATTGAACCTCCGTCACCTGCCCCCACACGGGCCCGTCAGACGCGTACCGCATTTCGCTCTCGCGCTCCTCCCCATTCCTGAAACCATCTTAGTCACGACCAGCGTCGCACGATCGCTGCTGCGCCGTGACAATTTCGATCCGCTCGTGAGAGCGGGACGCCGTCTGCTTCGATCAATCGAAGCGCGCGATGGCCTCTTCAGGAATTCCGTCCATGTATCTCTCAAGAAAGCATTCTTTAGTCGTGCTGAGCAGTTCGGCACTCACCGGGCTTCTCGCCTTAAGCGGTGCAGCCTGGTCCCAGGACACCGCGACGCCTCCATCCGCCTCCGGCGCTGCGTCGGCACAGCCTGAAGCACTGCCGGCGATCCAGGTCTTCGCGCCGCGGCGCAAAGCCCGCGCCCGGCGTCCCCATCCTCGCGCGACAGTCGCCCAGAGCAGTCAGCCGCCCACGGAAGAAGATGTGGTGGGCCGGCAAAACGCGATCTTCGACGACGCCCGCACGCGATTGCTCACGCCCGTCGGCGCCAATCCTTACGTGCTCGACCGCAGCGCCATTCAGGCGCTGCCGCAGGGAACGGAAACGCCGCTCGACAAAGTGCTGCTGCAGGCCCCCGGCGTAACCCAGGATTCCGCGGCCGGCGGCGCGCTGCACGTTCGCAACGAACACGCCAATCTTCAATATCGCATCAACGGCATTATGCTGCCCGATGGCGTCGGCGCCTTCGGACAGCTTCTCGACACCGGAATTGTCGGCAGCCTCGCGCTCATCACCGGCGCGTTGCCCGCGCAATACGGCCTGCGTACGGCGGGCGTGCTGGATATCCAGACCAAAGCCGATGCCTTCAACAACAGCGGCAGCGTGAGCCTTTACGGTGGCAGTCACGCAACGGTGACGCCGAGTTTCGAATACGGCGGGATCGCCGGACAAATGCAATACTTCATCTCGGGACGCTATTTCGGCAGCGACCTCGGGCTGGAAAATCCGACCGCGAGTAGAAGCGCCATCCACGATCATACGGACCAAGGCAAGGGCTTTGCTTACCTGTCGACGCGGATCGACGAAACCTCGCGCCTCGTTTTCATCGGCGGAACATCCACCAGCACTTATCAGATTCCCAACAATCCCGGGCAGCCCACCGGCACCTCCGCAAACGGCATTCCGTTCGTCAACGCGTCATTCGACTCGGCGCTTCTCAAACGGCGGCAAACCGAGAATAACCAGTTCGGAGTTCTCGCCTATCAAAAATCCGCCGAGGGACTCGATCTGCAACTGGCTTATTTCACCCGCTACAGCACATTGCATTTCATGCCGGATGCGCTAGGCGACCTCGCCTTCAATGGCGTGGCCTCGGATGTCTATCGGCGAAGCGTGACCAACGGCATTCAGGCGGATGCATCATATCGGCTGACCGACAGCCATACGCTTCGTTTCGGTGCACAGGTGAGTGGAGAAAAATCGCTCGTCAGCAATACATCGACGCTCATTCCGGCCGATACCAACGGCGATCCGATCACCAATGTGGCTCCTTTCACGATCAACGACTCCAGTGCAAAGCTCGGTTGGCTTCTCAGCACCTACGCATCGGATCAATGGAGGATCACCAATCAGCTCACGCTGAACGCCGGCCTGCGCTTCGACCAGATGTATTCATATGTCGATGCGAACCAGCTCAGCCCCCGCGTCAGCGTGACATACAAGCCGTTCGACGGCACGACATTCCATGCCGGCTACGCAAGCAACTTCACGCCGCCGCCTCAGGTTCTCGCCGCACCGGCCGATCTGGCGCTCGTCAGCGGAACGACGCAACAACCGGCCATCACACAAAACGATCCCGTGCTGCCGGAGCGATCGCATGTCGTCGATGTCGGCGTCGTTCAGAAAGTGCTTCCCGGGCTCGAGGTCGGTGTCGACGCTTATTACAAAACCGCCCGCAACCTGCTCGATGACGGGCAGTTCGGAGCGGCTTATGTCCTGACGGCGTTCAACTATGAAAAAGCCAACAATCTCGGCGTCGAGTTCACGGCGAAATACGTAACGGCGGATTCAGCGCCTACGCAAACCTCGCTATCGCACGGCAGATCGCCACCAATGTGGTCTCAAACCAGTATCTCTTCGCTCCCGATGAGCTGGCATATATCGCAGGCCATTATATTCACACCGATCACAGCCAGATCATCTCTGGATCCGCAGGCGCATCCTATCTGTGGAACGGAACGCGTTTCAGCGCGGACCTGATTTACGGCAGTGGATTACGCAGCGGTTTTGCGAACGCCGGCTCGCTGCCGTTTTACGCTCAGGTCAATCTGGGAGTATCGCGTGAATTTTTCGCACGCCGGATCGACGAAACCGCTCACGCTACGCTTCGATGTCGTGAACCTGTTCGACAGCGTTTACGAGATCAGAGATGGGTCGGGCATTGGCGTGTTCGCGCCGCAATTCGGGCCACGGCGCGGATTCTTCGTCGGACTGTCGCAGAAACTGTGATGCAGCCAGGGCGCAGAATGACCGCACACGCCGCGTATCAGGCGGCCGCGGTCCAGTCCGGGCGAATCGCGCCGCTCACACCCTCGAACGCGCCGTCGACAAGCTCGGCCACCAGAAGCCGCCGCAGATCGACCGGACCCGGCATCGTCGCACGGCCTTTGGGAATCGCCTTGAAACCGGCGCGGCTGTAATAGGCTTCGTCGCCGACCAGAACCACCAGCCGGTGGCCGCTCGCCTTGGCGTCTTTCAGCGCGCGATCGAGCAAGGCCCTGCCCACGCCGCGATCGCGAAATGGCGGCTCGACGGTCAACGGGCCGAGCAACAATGCCGGGGTATTGCCGATGCAGATCGGCAATTGCCTGACGGAGCCGACAAGCAATGTCCCGATCCGCGCCGTGAATGACAGGTCGAGTTTATGCTCAACGTCTTCGCGCAACCGATAGGCGCTCAGGACGAAACGTCCCGGCCCGAACGTGCGCTCGTGCAGCCTCTCGATTGCCTGCGCGTCGTTGGCGGTCTCAGGCAAAATGGTCAGTGAAAGATCGGTCATGGGTTTATCCGGGGCGTCGAATAGCATTTAGCGGAGACGCGGTCCATGATGTTCCGAATTTATTTCGCGGCGTCCCGATGCTGGCCGCTGTCATAACCTTTCCCGATCCCAGGTTGGGAGAGATAGGCGAGCAGTTTCATTTCTCGGCGTCCCCGGGTCACCGTATCGAGCACGAGGCCCGAGCTGATCGCAAGCATCGCGAGTATCATCAAACCGGTCGACAATACAGCCGTGGGCAGCCGAGGTACGACGCCTTGCTCGACATAGGTCACCGCGAGCGGGGCCGCGAGGCAGAGTGCCATCAAGGCGAGAAACGCGCCGATGATGCCGAAAAAGCGCAACGGCTTCTCGGAGCGATACAGCTTCGCGATTGTATTCAAGATGCGAAAACCGTCGCTCCACGTGTTGAGTTTGGAGACGGAGCCGTCTGGACGCGCATGATAGGGCGTCTCGACTTCGGCCACTGGCAACGCCAGTTCGAGCGCATGCACCGTCAGCTCCGTTTCAATTTCGAAACCATCCGACAACACCGGAAAAGATTTGACGAAGCGGCGCGAAAATACACGGTAGCCTGACAGCACGTCGTTGAACTGCTGGCCGAAGACGCCTGACAAAAATCCGGTCAGCATGCGATTGCCGAGCCGATGACCGCGACGATAAGCGGCTTCGACGCCATCGACCCGAAGCCCGACGACCATATCGAGGCGCCCCTCGATCAGCGTCTCGATCATCAGCGGCGCGCTTGCTGCGTGGTATGTGGCGTCACCGTCGACCAGAACATAAATGTCGGCGTCGACATCGGCGAACATGCGCCGCACCACGTGGCCCTTGCCCTGGCGACGCTCGCTGCGAACAATGGCCCCCGCTTCGCGGGCAATAGCGACCGTGCCGTCGATGGAGTTGTTGTCATAGACATGAATTTCAGCAGATGGAACAGCCTGGCGAAAGTCCGCAATCACTTGCGCGATCGCGACTTCCTCGTTGTAACAGGGCACCAGCACGGCAACGCGCAGCCGCGCGGCCTGCGTCTGCGGACGCCCTTCCCGCGTGAATTGAGTCAGGGCTTCGGTCATGCCGGCGATGTCGCCGCGCAAATCCAATTGCCGTTTCAGATCCACCGCTGCGGTCATGGGTCGCCTTGAGGTTGCGACAGAGCATGAGCCGGGCGAAGCGACATACTTCGACACTAGGTCAAAGCGGGCTTTCGAACGGAGCATTCTCCAAGGATAGAAAGTGCGAAGGAGTATAGGGAGCGATGCCTAACGATCCCTAACTTGGCCGCGATCATATCCAATCCGGAGATAGCGCCGTATTTTCAATGACTTCCGAGATGCGCCGACGGGTGCCGGAGGTCGTTTCCGGCGGTAGCGCGTCAATCGCGAAGAACCCGCTGGCGATGATTTCCCGGTTCGGCTCGGGCGGCCGGTCCTGCCGGAACTGGCGAACGACATACACGGCGACATGGTCGCGCCGCGAGACCCTTCGATTGAAGAAGTTGCCATGCAGCACCGGAGCGCCGGTCAGCTGGATACGTCCCTCCTCCAGCAGCTCACGCTCGAGCGCATCGTGAAACGTTTCACCGACCTCGACCCCGCCTCCGGGCAGATGCCAACCGGCGACGTAGCTGTGTTTTACAAGAAAGACCCGGTTCGCGTCATCGAGCACGACCGCGCGAACGCCCAGCGTCATGCCACGCGCGAAACGCCAGTAAAGGTGCAACAGACGGCGGATCAAGGGCTCCGCGGCGGACCGAATAGCTTGCAATTTCATGGCAACGGCAATCCCTGAAGCGTCAAATACCTGCACAATGCTTGCATCCGCAGGTCCATCTTGCCAAAACCTGACCTCTCGTCCCAGTCAGGATTGACCCGCAAGGATCGTGATGGCCGCATTTTTACTCGCTCACATCTCGGATCCCCATCTGGCTCCGCTGCCGCAGCCGCGCCTGCGCGATCTCATCGGCAAGCGCATCATCGGATATGTGAACTGGCGGCGAAACCGCCACCTTGTCCATAAGCGTGATGTGGTCGATGCGCTCGTGGCGGATTTGAAAAGGCAGCATCCCGACCATATCGCGGTCACCGGTGATCTGGTGAACATTGCATTGCCGGAAGAAATTCTGCGCGCGGGAGATTGGCTGCGATCGGTCGGCGACCCGGATGGCGTAACGCTGGTGCCCGGAAATCACGATGCCTATGTGCCCGGCACCGTTCCAGAGCTCAAGCAAGCATGGGGCGATTACATGCGCGGCGACGATGCACCGCGCAACCAGGAAATTGATTTTCCATTTGTGCGGCGGCGCGGCCCGTTGACCTTGATCGGGGTGTCGAGCGCAGTTCCAACGGCCCCTTTCATGGCGACAGGAACGGTCGGCGGCGTGCAACTCCGCGCCCTGGAAAATATTTTACAAGAACTCCGCAACGAAAAAACATTCCGCGTGCTGATGATTCATCATCCGCTTCTCTCCAGCCGAAAACGCCGGCATGCACGGCTGACCGATTCCGAACCATTGCTCGCTTTGCTGCGTCGCTACGGCGTCGACCTCGTGCTGCATGGCCACGATCATCGCCGTGCCGTGATCCATGTGGAGGGACCGACGGCTCAAATCCCCGTGGTCGGTGTGCCGTCGGCATCGATCGCAGCCGGAGGCCGCTACGATGCGGCCGCCTATCATCTGTTCGCGATCGAGGCCAAGGACAAGGGCTGGCATGTTGCGATGACGACGCGCGGTTTTGCAAACGCACGCGACATCGAAGGCTTGCAAACAGAAGTTTTAAGCTAGAGCGCTTCCGTTCTTGGTTGAATCACCGTCACGCTCTATCGTTTTATTTTGGCGCGTTTTCTTAGCGCGAACCGGTATCCACCACCGGATCAAGCCCGGCGGCATGCTTCGCTCGAAAGCGCTCTGCCTCGCGGAATTCACAACCCGCGTAAAGCTGCCAGCAGAGCGAACCCGAACAGCGCTGCCATGCCCGCGAGAAAGCCGAGCACGAAAGTCCAAAAGCGCTTGGGCCTCGGTTTGTCCGAAACCGCTGCAGCCGCAGGAGCCGGTGTAGTGACGAGAGCATGTTCCCGCTCGATCATGCGGCGCGCGACGTAATCCGTCACCGCCGTGACGATCGGTTGCACGTCGTGAGATTCGGCCAGGATCAGACGGCCGAACCTTGTGTCCTGAACGAAACGATAGATTCTTTTGTCGCGGCCCATCAGCACGTGGGCAACGGCGTCGATCCATAGCCGCGGTGTATCGCCACGGCTGATGCCGCGATCGAAAAGATCGACGTTGTCGGGAATTTCCGAGAACAGCGTATCCAGCGCGTCGTTCAGAATTTCAAGCCGCGCGGTTTCGGCATCGCGGAGGTCGACCACGACGGCCGTCCGGTCTGCAGCTTCAATTCTGGCTTTGCGCAAGGCATCCCGCAATTGTGTGGGTCGAGCATTACCGGTCGTTTCGCTCTGAAGATTTGGCACGCGCGCAATCCTTCGTGTCCTGAATTCGAAGTTCGCTTCCTGAAACCACTTCGGCCCGACATGCCGCAGGGCTGAAGGGCCATAAAGCGCTCGATTAGCCTACCTCCCTTAACCTACCAGTAACCATCGCTCCAGCAAGACCTGAACTTGCAAATCCCTGTCCTAAAACGAGAAAAAAGCCCCCGTTCGGTTCCGAAACGTCGTTTTTGAATGCACATTGGGGCGACAAAATGAGCGGTCCGGCCGACCTCCGCTTTGCGGGGTTGCCGTGCCCGGGGACCGATAAAAACGCCAAAAAGTCAGGGCGAGACCGTTGAGACGGTCTCGCCCTTTGGATGATGGTACGCGCTTCTCGTGTAGCGGTTGGAGGTGCCTCAGGCGATGGCGCGCCGGGGCTCTTCCACGATCGAAAAGCGCACGTTGCAGCGATGCCGGTTCTGTTCGGACAGCGACCGCCACGCGTCTTCCGCTTCGCGCCGCGAAGCAAACGGACCTTCGACCTGGGCACTTCCATGCACGAGCGTGTGGAAGTTCAGAGAACGAAATTCACCGCCAACAACCCAAAAATGTGTTCCGTGCATGATCGTGCCTCCTTTTATTCAGCCGCTTGAGCTTTGAACTGCGCCGCCTCGGTGGAGTCGGCGAGTGCCGTAGTCGAGCTTTTGCCACCCGTGATCGTGGTGGACACCAGATCGAAGTAACCGGTGCCGACTTCGCGCTGGTGACGCGTCGCCGAATAACCATGCTTCTCCGATGCGAACTCGGCCTGCTGCAGGCGGGAATAGGCCGCCATGCCTTCTGTCTTGTAGCCGCGGGCCAATTCGAACATGCCGTGGTTGAGCGAATGGAAGCCTGCGAGGGTGACAAACTGGAATTTGTAACCCATGGCGCCGATCTCGCGCTGGAACTTGGCAATGGTCGCCTTGTCGATGTTCGCTTCCCAATTGAAAGACGGCGAGCAGTTATAGGCGAGCATCTTGTTCGGGTAGACCTTGTGAACAGCTTCCGCGAATTCCTTCGCCTCTTCGAGATTCGGCGTGGACGTTTCCCACCACAACAGGTCGGCATACTTCGCGAATGCAATGCCGCGCTTGATGCAATGCTTGTGGCCGGTGCCTTCCTTGAGACGGAAGAAGCCTTCCGCAGTGCGCTCTCCTGTGATGAATTCGCGATCGCGCTCATCCACATCCGAGGTGATCAGCCTGGCGCTTTCGGCATCGGTCCGTGCGAGCACGAAGGTCGGCGTGCCGCATACGTCCGCCGCCAGACGCGCGGCGACCAGATTGCGTTCATGCGCCGCGGTCGGGATCAGAACCTTGCCGCCCATGTGGCCGCACTTTTTCTCCGAGGCCAGTTGGTCTTCGAAGTGAACGCCGGCAGCGCCTGCTTCGATATAGGCCTTCATGATCTCAAACGAGTTCAGCGGTCCGCCGAAGCCTGCTTCGGCGTCGGCCACTATCGGAACGAACCAATCGATTTTCGCGCCGCCTTCCGAGTGCTCGATCTGGTCGGCGCGCTGGAATGTCTTGTTGATACGGCGGGCGAGCTCGGGACCCGCATTGGCGGGGTAGAGGCTCTGGTCGGGATACATCGCACCCGCCGTGTTGGCGTCGGCAGCGACCTGCCAGCCGGACAGATAGATGGCGTTGAGGCCTGCACGAGCCTGCTGCATCGCCTGGTTGCCGGTGACCGCGCCGAGCGAGTTCACGAACGGCTCGCTCTTGAGCGATTCCCAAAGACGATTGGCGCCCCTTTCGGCAAGGGTATAGGCGATCGGCACCGAGCCGCGCAGCCGTTCGACTTCGGCCGGCGAATAGGGCCGGTCGATGCCGTCAAAACGGCCCTTGGGAGCCGGAACCAGTTCTTCAAAGGTCTTCGCCATCGTCTCTCTCCTTACGACATTCGTGACATTGCGTTGCGAAACGTGGCTTGGACATAACGACGGAATCGGTCAAACGTATAGATACCTTGATTACAAACAGTGATGTGATGTAACATCTATACTTGTCGTAAATGTCATTTTGTAATAATTGTCACAAAGCATGAAAAATCCATCGGATTCCGGGAAAAAGCTGTTCGTCGGCCCGCGCTTTCGCCGGGTGCGCCAGCAACTGGGGCTGTCGCAGACCCAGATCGCCGAGGGGCTGGGAATTTCGCCCAGCTACATCAACCTCATCGAGCGCAATCAGCGCCCGGTGACAGCCCAAATTTTACTCAGACTTGCCGAAACCTACGATCTGGATCTGCGCGATCTCGCAACCGCCGACGAAGACCGTTTTTTTGCAGAGCTGAACGAAATCTTTTCAGACCCGCTGTTTCGGCAAATCGACCTACCCAAGCAGGAGCTGCGTGATCTCGCCGAGCTTTGCCCGGGCGTGACCCACTCGCTGCAGCGGCTTTATGCGGCCTATACCGAGGCCCGCCGAGGCGAGACCATGGTTGCGGCGCAGATTGCCGATCGCGATGAAGGCGTGCGCTACGAGGCCAACCCGATCGAACGGGTGCGAGACCTGATCGAAGCCAACCGCAATTACTTTCCCGAACTCGAACAGGCCGCCGAAACCCTGCGCGACGAAATGAATGTGACGCCGCAGGAGCTTTTTGCCGCTCTCAGCGACCGGCTGCGGGAGAAGCATTCGATTACCGTGCGCATCATGCCCGTCGACGTCATGCGTGACACGCTGCGCCGGTTCGACCGCCATCGCCGCCAGCTTCTGATTTCCGAACTGGTCGACCTGCCGAGCCGCTCGTTTCATCTGGCTTTCCAGATCGCGCTCTCCGAATTCGGCGCGGCGCTGGACTCGATCATCAGTCGTGCAGGCCCGCTGGACGATCCGGCGCGGCGACTTTATCGCATCACCCTCGCCAATTATTTCGCGGCGGCGGCGATGATGCCCTACCCGGACGTGCATACGGCTGCCGAGACGCTGGGTTACGACGTGCATGTGATCGCGCAGCGCTTCAATGCCAGCTTCGAGCAGGTCTGCCATCGCCTGACCACGCTGCAACGCCCGAACGCGCGCGGCATTCCCTTCTTCCTGCTGCGCGTCGACAATGCAGGCAATGTCTCAAAGCGATTTTCCTCCGGCACTTTTCCATTTTCGAAATTCGGCGGCACTTGCCCGCTCTGGAACGTCCATTCGACATTCGATACGCCGGACCGTTTGCTGCGGCAGATCGTCGAACTGCCGGACGGCAGCCGCTATTTCAGCATCGCGCAAATGGTGCGGCGTCCGATTGCGCCCCATCCGCAACCGCAGCCGCGTTTCGCCATCGGGCTCGGCTGCGAAATCCGCTATGCCTCACGGCTGGTCTATGCGGGCGGCATCAATCTCGAAAAAGACGAGGGCACGCCAATCGGGGTCAATTGCAAACTCTGCGAACGGGAAAACTGCTCGCAACGCGCCGAACCGCCGCTGACGCGCACGTTGATCCTGGATGAAAATACACGGCGGATGTCGTCATTCGCGTTCAGCAACGCCCGCGAGTTATGAAAGATCGGCGACCGGAACACACCGGAATGCCGGCGCTCTGAAACCATGGCTACCATTTGGGCCGTTTTGCTCTGATATTGGCTTCCAAATAACTGCATGACGGCGGCGTGTTCGAAACACCTTCCACCCGCACGCCACATGGGCTAAGGCCCAGGCACATTCCCTCCCAAAATTTTCAAAATTCAGGCCCCGCGACCACATGATCCGTCTCGACAATATCGGCAAGCAACAAGGCCACCAGATCCTCTTCATCGAAGCTTCCGCAGCGCTTCAGCGGGGCGAGAAAGTCGGTCTCGTCGGACCGAACGGCGCGGGCAAGACGACCCTGTTCCGGATGATCACAGGCCAGGAACTTCCCGACGAAGGTCAGGTGGCGGTCGATCGCGGGGTGACCATTGGCTACTTCAGCCAGGATGTCGGCGAAATGTCCGGCCGCAGCGCCGCTTCCGAGGTGATGGACGGCGCGGGCCCGGTCAGCGCGGTAGCAGCCGAATTGAAAGAACTGGAAGCCGCCATGGGCGATCCGGCACGCGCGGACGACATGGACAACATCATCGCGCGTTACGGCGAAGTGCAGGCGCGCTTCGAAGAGCTGGATGGCTACGCACTCGAAGGCCGCGCGCGCGAGGTTCTCGCCGGTCTCAGTTTCAGTCAGGAAATGATGGACGGCGATGTCGGCGCGCTGTCGGGCGGCTGGAAAATGCGCGTGGCACTGGCCCGCATTCTGCTGATGCGTCCCGACGTCATGCTGCTCGACGAGCCGAGCAACCATCTCGATCTGGAAAGCCTGATCTGGCTGGAGCAATTCCTCAAGGGCTACGAAGGCGCGCTGTTGATGACCTCGCATGATCGCGAATTCATGAACCGCATCGTCAACAAGATCGTCGAGATCGACGGCGGGGCGTTGACGACCTATTCCGGCGACTATGAGTTCTACGAACAACAGCGCGCGCTGAACGAAAAGCAGCAGCAGGCGCAGTTCGAGCGCCAGCAGGCGATGCTTGCCAAGGAAATCAAGTTCATCGAGCGCTTCAAGGCTCGCGCCTCGCACGCGGCGCAGGTGCAAAGCCGCGTCAAAAAACTCGACAAGATCGAAAGGGTCGAGCCGCCGAAGCGCCGCCAGACCATTGCATTCGATTTCCTGCCTGCGCCGCGCTCAGGCGAGGACGTTGCTAGCCTGAAGAACGTGCATAAGGGTTACGGTAACCGCAGCATCTATCAAGGGCTGGATTTCATGGTGCGCCGGAAGGAACGATGGTGCGTCATGGGCATCAACGGCGCTGGCAAGTCCACGCTGTTGAAGCTCATCGCAGGCTCCACGCCGCCGGATGACGGCACAGTGGCGATCGGCGGCAGCGTAAAGATGGGCTACTTCGCGCAGCACGCCATGGACCTGCTGGACGGCGAACGCACGGTGTTTCAATCGCTGGAAAACTCATTTCCTCAAGCGGGACAAGGCTCGCTGCGCGCGCTGGCCGGATGCTTCGGCTTTTCCGGCGACGACGTGGAGAAGAAATGCCGCGTGCTGTCGGGCGGCGAGAAGGCCCGGCTGGTGATGGCGAAAATGCTTTTCGACCCACCGAACTTCCTGGTGCTCGACGAGCCCACCAACCATCTCGACATGGCGACGAAAGAGATGCTGATCACGGCGCTCGCGCAATATGAAGGCACCATGCTGTTCGTTTCGCATGACCGGCACTTTCTCGCAGCACTCTCCAACCGTGTCCTGGAACTGACACCAGACGGCATCCATCAATATGGCGGCGGCTACACGGAATATGTCGCCCGCACCGGACACGAAGCACCGGGATTGAGAAGTTAAGATACGAGAATTTAAGTGAATGCGAAGCGAGAACTCACTTCGGCGACCGACATTGGAGAACGCCAGCGTTCTAAGCATCGGGTGCGACCCTCAAATTGAGCATGGCGTATATTTTATACTTTCGATCTGAACGCTTATGATTTCCTCTGCTCCCAATTCTCCGAGGACAGTTCATTGAATATCTCACGTCCAGCCATCCGATTGAGTGTCGCAATCGCGTTCGTGAGTTTTTGCTGTCAAACAGCACTCGCCCAGCGCGCAGGCGCGTGCCGCAATGGCGCAAGCTTCGAGCGATATCTGGACAATCTGAAGCAAGACGCCGTCGCCGCGGGTGTCTCGCAACGCGCCATTACACTCGCTTTGCCGGGCCTCACTTACGATCAAGGCATCGTCAATCGTGATCGCGGCCAGCGCATCTTCGGCCAGATCTTCACGGTGTTCGCGGGGCGCATGGCGGCGGACTACCGCATGCAGCAGGGGCAAGCACTCATCAAGGCACACGCGCAGACATTCGCACGCGCCGAAAAAGAGTATGGCGTGCCGCCTGCGGTGATCGCCGCGTTCTGGGGTCTGGAGAGCGACTTCGGCGCGGACATGGGAAAACTGCCGACGCTGCGTTCGCTGGTGTCGCTCGCCTATGATTGCCGCCGCTCGCAAATGTTTCACGACGAGACGATCGCGGCGCTGAAGATCATCGATCGCGGCGACCTGATGCCCGGCGACATGATCGGATCATGGGCGGGAGAACTGGGCCAGACGCAGTTTCTTCCAACGCACTACGTCAACTACGCGGTCGACTACGACGCAGACGGCAAGCGCGACCTGCTGCGCAGCGCGCCTGACGTGATCGGCTCGACCGCGAACTACATCGCCACCGGTCTGAAATGGCGGCGCGGCGAACCTTGGTTGCAGGAAGTTCGCGTATCGCTAAACGCCGTACCGAGCTTGCCGTGGGAGCAAGCCGATCTGACGATCAAACATCCGCGCTCGCAATGGGCGCGATGGGGCGTCACATACGCCGACGGACGGCCGTTGCCGAACGACGACATGCCAGCGTCGCTGCTGCTGCCAATGGGACGGCTCGGCCCCGCGTTCCTCGCCTATGCCAATTTCGCCGCCTATACCGAGTGGAATAACTCACTGATCTATTCGACCACCGCCGGCTATCTCGCGACACGCATCGCCGGCGCCGCGCCGATGCACCGTCCTGCAATGCCCGTCGCACAGCTGTCCTTCAACGAGATGCGCGAGCTGCAGCAAATTCTGACAAAGCAAGGCTTCAACGTGGGCAAAATCGACGGCGTTCTGGGGCAACAGAGCCGCACCGCCGTGAAGGCGATGCAACTGAAATATGGTTTGCCAGCAAATTCATGGCCCACGGCGGAGTTGCTGGCGCGGCTGCGCGGTGGTTGACGCCTGCACCAAACTCTCCGGTGCTGGCAGGCGTCCATGCAATCCCGCCTCGCGACCCATTCATCCATTTCGCTCAAAAAATGCGGCTGGCATCACGGGATCTCCGTTCGCCCGTTTTCAATGAAAAGCCTTCAATAGAGGCATTTTTCCCGTGTAAAGCGGTTTCCTCTTTGCCGGAAAATGCTCTAGGGTCGCCTCCAAACAGAACACTTGAATAAAACCTTGGAGGAAAAAGATAGTGGTTAAAGCTTCTGTACTTGTGTCCGGTCTCGCTGCGGTTGTCATGTCCGCCGCCGGTGTCGCCTATGCCGACGATCTGAAAATCGCTTTGATTTACGGCAAGACCGGCCCGCTCGAGGCTTATGCCAAGCAGACCGAAACCGGCCTGCGCATGGGCTTCGAATACGCCACCAAGAATTCGATGACGATCGACGGGCGCAAGATCGTCATCATCACGAAAGACGATCAGGGCAAGCCGGATCTGTCCAAGGCCGCGCTCGCGGAAGCCTATCAGGACGACAAGGCCGATATCGCGATCGGCACGACCTCGTCCGCTGCCGCTCTCGCCGACCTTCCCGTCGCCGAAGAGAACAAGAAAATTCTGATCGTGGAGCCCGCGGTCGCCGACCAGATCACCGGCGACAAGTGGAACAAGTATATCTTCCGCACCGCGCGCAACTCGTCGCAGGACGCCATCTCCAACGCGGTTGCCATTGGCAAGCCGGGCGTGACCATCGCAACACTGGCGCAGGATTATGCGTTCGGCCGCGACGGTGTCGCAGCCTTCAAGGAAGCGCTCGCGAAAACCGGCGCGACACTGGCGAGCGAAGAATATGTACCGACCAACACCACGGATTTCACCGCGGCCGGTCAGCGCCTGTTCGATGCGCTGAAGGATAAACCCGGGCGCAAGATCATCTGGGTGGTGTGGGCAGGCCCCGGCGATCCGCTCACCAAACTGCAAGACATGGATCCCAAGCGCTACGGCATCGAGCTCTCCGGTGGCGGGAACATTCTGCCGGCGCTGGCCGCCTATAAGCGTCTGCCCGATCTGGAAGGCGCGACGTATTACTATTACGACATTCCGAAAAATCCTGTGAACGACTGGCTGGTTTCCGAACACCAAAAGCGCTTCAACACGCCGCCGGATTTCTTCACGGCCGGCGGTTTCGCGGCGGCGATGGCCGTGGTCAAGGCGGTCGAGACCGCAAAATCGACCGACAGCGACAAGCTGATCGCTGCGATGGAAGGCATGTCGTTCGATACGCCGAAGGGCAAAATGGTGTTCCGCAAGGAAGACCATCAGGCGTTGCAGAGCATGTATCACTTTAAGGTCAAGGTCGATCCGAACTTGCCATGGGCGGCGAACGAGCTGGTCCGCGAATTGAAAATCGAGGACATGGCAATTCCGATCCGCAACAAGCGGTAACGGATCTGGAGAGCGCGACGGTTCAAAATCATTTCGGTCGCGCACTCTTCACTCTTCCGGCCTCGTGGTCGAGGTGCGCGGCCTGCCACGCTCCTCACCACGATGGACCAGGTTTTGGTTCATTCGAAAAATCAACCTCCCATGAAGCCCCAGTGGCATCCAGGCGAATGAGAACCACCACTCTACAACGCAAAAGCCAGTTCGCGAACATATCCGCATGACCTTCACTCTTGAAACGCGCGATTTGACCATTCGATTCGGCGGCCACGTCGCGGTGAATCACGTCAGCTGCACGTTCCGCACCGGCGAATTGACGGCCATCGTCGGCCCGAACGGGGCTGGTAAAACAACTTATTTCAACTTGATCTCCGGACAGCTTCCGGCAGGTGAAGGTCAGGTGCTGCTGGGCGGCAGCGATATCACCGGCCTCTCCGCCCCGTTGCGCACGCGCGCCGGTCTCGGCCGCGCCTTTCAGCTCACCAATCTATTTCCGACTCTCAGCGTCGAGGAGAACGTGCGGCTTGCGGTTCAGGCCGCCGCAGGCGTGCACTACGACATGCTGCGGCCCTGGATGAAGCGCACCGATCTTATCGAACGTGCCGACGCCATTCTCGAAACGGTCGCGCTTGGCGCCAAACGCAAGATTGCCGCGACGATGTTATCGCACGGCGATCAACGCAAGCTTGAAGTCGCGCTGATGATGGCGCTCGAACCGAAAGTCTTCATGTTCGACGAGCCCACGGCGGGCATGAGCGTCGACGAAGTACCCGTCGTGCTCGATCTGGTCGCGCGGCTGAAGCAAAATCCTGAAAAAATCATTCTGCTGGTCGAGCACAAGATGGACGTGGTGCGTTCGCTGGCGGATCGCATCATCGTTCTGCACAATGGCCGGCTCGTCGCTGACGGCAAGCCAGCCGAAGTGATCGCATCGCCGATCGTGCAGGAAGCCTATTTGGGAATCGCTCCCGGAAAGAGCGCCGCATGATGAGACCACACCGCGATCGCGAAAGTCTGTCATTTCCAATGCAACCGGCTCCCACATGCTGACGTTATCCGGCGTTCACACCCATATCGGGCGCTATCACATCCTGCAGGGTGTTGACTTCGAAGTCAGCGAAGGGCGCACCACCATGCTGCTCGGCCGCAACGGGGCGGGCAAGACAACCACGTTGCGCACCATCATGGGATTGTGGCCGCCCTCATCGGGAGAAATCACACTCGACGCTCAGCGCATCGACGCCAAGGCCACGCCGGATATCGCCGCGCTCGGTGTCGGCTACGTGCCGGAAACAATGGCCGTGTTTTCGGATCTCACCGTGAAGGAAAATCTCGTTCTGGCCGCACGCAACGGCCCGCTCGACGACAGCCGCCTTGCAAGCATTTTTCAATATTTTCCAGCCTTGAAGAAATTCTGGCTGTCGCGTGCGGGCACGCTCTCGGGCGGACAAAAACAGATGCTGTCGATCGCCCGGGCGGTCGTCGAACCCCGCAAGCTGCTGCTGATCGACGAACCCACCAAGGGCCTCGCGCCGGCCATTGTGGTGGCGCTGATCGAATGCCTTTCGGAAATCAAACGGCGTGGCGCGACCATCCTGCTCGTCGAACAGAACTTCCGCGTCGCGCAACAGCTTGGTGACGATGTCGTGGTTATGGACAACGGCAAGATCGTTCATCGCGGCGAGATGACAACTCTGGCAAACGACGTTGCCCTGCAGGAGCGTTTTCTCGGGCTCAGCCTGGAGACCCATCAATGACCGAGACCACCGCCGACGAGGCCCTTCCCGAGCCGCCGCGCGATATCGTTCCGCTGCTGCTGCCCGTCGCCCTCGCCATCGCCATGTTTCCGCTGATCGGCTCGACATCCTCGTGGGTGACGTTGACGGTCGCCAGTCTGGCCATGGGAATGATGATCTTCGTCATGGCCTCGGGCCTCACGCTGGTGTTCGGCCTGATGGATGTAATGAATTTCGGCCACGGCGCTTTCATCGCCGTCGGAGCCTATGTGGCAACACTGGTGCTTGGGCCGCTCGCGGCCTGGATTCAAGCAGAACTCCATCTGGATCAATCTCGCGGCGCTGGCTCCTGCCGCTGTACTCGCGATGGCGGTTTCCGGAGCGCTTGGTCTCGTGTTCGAGCGCGTGCTGATCCTGCCGGTCTACGGAAACCATCTAAAACAGATCCTGATCACCATGGGTGGATTGATCGTGGCGGAGCAAGCGCTCTATGCCCTATGGGGACCGGCGCAAATTCCGATGGCGCTTCCCACATCCCTGCGCGGCTCGTTTATCATCGGCGATATCGCCATCGCCAAATATCGGGTGCTAGCGATGCTGGTCGGCCTTGTGGTTTTCGTGGCGACGCTGCTGGTGCTCAATCGCACCAAGATCGGACTTCTGATCCGGGCCGGCGTCGAGAACCGCGAAATGGTGGAAGCACTGGGCTATCGCGTCCGCAGGCTCTTCCTTGGCGTGTTCATGGTGGGATCGGCGCTCGCGGGCCTTGGCGGCGTGATGTGGGGGCTCTATCGCGAGCAGATCCACGCCTCGATGGGCGGCGACCTGATGATCCTGATCTTCATCGTTGTCATCATCGGCGGTCTCGGCTCCGTCGGCGGTTGCTTCATCGGCGCGATCCTCGTCGCCATGGTCGCCAATTACGGCGGCTTTCTCATTCCCAAGCTGGCGCTTGTCTCCAACATCCTGCTGATGGTCGCGATCCTGATGTGGCGGCCGCGCGGGCTTTATCCGGTGACCAACCGATGATGATCCTTTCCGGCGATCCGCCGCGCAGCCGCGTGCTCAGTGTTCTCCTGCTGCTCATCGTCGTATCGCTTGCGGCGGCGCCGTTCCTCTTTCCCGGCGCCAAGGCGATGAACGTCGCCACCAAAATCTGCGTCTTCGCGGCGCTGGTGGCGTCCTACGACCTGCTGCTCGGCTACACCGGTTCGGTGTCGTTCGCTCACACGATGTTCTATGGCATCGGCAGCTACGCCATCGCCATCGCACTTTATTCGATAGGCCCGACGTGGGCCGCGGTTACGACCGGCCTCGTCATCGGACTGCCGCTGGCGGCTTTGCTCGCGCTCGGCATCGGCCTGTTTTCGCTGCGGGTGCAGGCGATTTTCTTTGCCATGATCACGCTCGCGGTAGCATCTGCCTTTCTCGTACTGGCCTCGCAGCTGTCATGGCTGACCGGCGGCGAGGATGGCCGCAGCTTTCAATTGCCCGAAATGCTGCGCCCCGGCACCGTGTTCGTGAAGGACCTGTTCGGTGTATCCGTGAATGGACGGATGCTGACTTACTATATTGTGTTCGTCACCTCGGCCGCCATGATTCTCGCGTTGCTTCGCGTCGTGAACTCGCCCTTCGGGCGCGTGCTGCAGGCCATTCGCGAAAATCGCTTCCGCGCCGAGGCGCTGGGCTACCGAACCGTTTTTCATCTGACCTGGACCAATTGCATCGCGGCTCTTGTCGCCGCCAGCGCGGGCGCGCTGAATGCGCTGTGGCTGCGCTACGCGGGGCCCGACACGTCGCTATCGTTCTCGATCATGCTCGACATCCTGCTGATGGTTGTGATCGGCGGCATGGGCACGATCTATGGCGCGATCATCGGCGCGGTCATATTCATTCTTGCACAGAATTATCTGCAAGCGCTGATGGGCGTTGCATCCAATGCCGCGGCGGAGGCAGGTCTGCCTTTGCTGCCCGGCCTGTTGCATCCGGACCGCTGGCTACTCTGGCTCGGGCTGCTTTTCATTGCGAGTGTCTATTTTTTCCCGGCCGGCGTGGTCGGGCGGTTAAGAGGAGTATCGCGCCAATGACATCGCCTCAATCGCATTACATCACCCTGTGCGGCCGCGAAGTGCACTATCTCGAATGGGGCACGCGCGGAAAACCGCCGCTCATCATGTGGCATGGCGTCGCCCGTACCTGCAGGGATTTCGACGATCTCGCCACCGCCATGGCGCAAGACCGGCATATCATCGTGCCGGATACGATCGGCCGCGGCCTCAGCCAGTGGAGCCCGGATCCCGACAACGAATATTCGACGCCCTTCTATGCGCGGCAGGCCGTCGAACTGCTGGACAAGCTCGGCCTCGGGACAGTCGACTGGATCGGCACCTCGATGGGTGCGGTGATCGGCATTCGCGCCGGGGCAGCGGCACTGCAAGGCCGTATCCGCCGGTTCATGCTCAACGACATGGGGCCGGTCGTGGCCCAAGGGGCGCTGGACCGCATCCGCTCCTACGCCGGGGCTCCGCCACGCTTCGATCGCGTGACCGAACTTGAAGCCTACTTCCGGCAAATTTACAAACCCTACGGCTTTCTGACCGATGCGCAGTGGCGGCGCATGACGGAGAGCTCGGTGCGCCGCCTGCCGGACGGCGGGATCTCGCCGCATTACGACCCGAAGATCACGCTGCACTTCAACACCAACGAAGAGCAGTGGGACAATTGGGACAAGCTCACTTGCGAAATGTTGTGCCTGCGCGGCGAAACCTCCGATCTACTTCTCGTTGAGGACACAAAAAAAATGACCGAGCGCAATCCGCGCTGCAAGGTCTTCACGATCGCTGGCTGCGGCCACGCACCCGCGCTCAATGTGCCGGATCAGATCAAGCTAGTTGCCGACTTTATCAATCACGGCCTATAACCCGCGTCTCTATTATCCAGAAAGGTAGTCTCTATGTCATCGTCCAATTCGCCCGTGCCCGCTTTCGTTCAAATCCTGACAAGCTTGTCGACGATCATCGGCAAAGCCGAAGCTCACGCGGCGGCCAAGAACATTCAGCCGGAAGCTCTGCTCAATGCACGGCTGTTCCCGGATATGTTTACGTTCACACGCCAGATTCAGATCGTCTGCGACTTTGCAGGAAAGAACACTGCCCGGCTTGCCAAAGCCGAGGTGCCCAGCACGCCGGACACGGAAAAAAGCTTCGGCGAGCTCAAGAAGCGCATCGATTCCACGATCGACTATTTGAAAAAATTCAAGTCCGAGCAGTTCGACGGCATCGGCTCGCGCGAGGTTGAATTTCCAGTCGGGCCAGGAAAGACCGCAACACTCAACGCCCAGCAGGCATTGACGCACTTCTTCCTGCCGAATTTCTATTTCCATGCAGCGACCGCCTACGACATTTTGCGCCACAATGGCGTAGAGCTGGGCAAGCGCGATTTCATCGGCTCGTTCTGAACCGGCGTTATGCCGTTTCCATCCTTGCATGACTAACTGACACCGACCCTTCGGGCGCCGCCTGCGAATGGGATCAAGAAAGGGACCATAGAAAATGTCTCGAATTCCCTATCTCCCAGTTGAAGAGATGGCGCCCGAATATCGGGAGATGTTGAAAAACCGTTTCAACCTCAATCTCTATCGCATGCTGCCTCACGCGCCGACCGTAGCGGTCGGATTTCTCAAGATGGGCGGCGCGATTCTTCGTGAAAGCGAGATTGACCCGCAGTTGCGCGAACTCGCCATCCTGCGGGTCGGCTTTCTCAGCGGCGCTTCCTATGAGGTGCATCAACACAAGCGCGTCGGAAAGAGCGTGGGCCTGACCGACGAAAAAATCGCGGCTGTTGAAAACGATCCGCAGAGCACGATCTTTTCGCCGCTCGAAAAACTCGTCCTGCACTACACCGACGACGTAGTCAAAAACGTCAAGGCATCAGATGCCTTGTTCAACGAACTGCTCGCGCATCTGAACCATCGGACCATGGTCGAACTGACGTTGACCGTGGGATACTACATGGCCGTCAGCCGGTTCCTTGAAAATTTGGAAATCGACATCGAGGCACATGAGCCAACCTCGGAACAGTTGATCAAATATTCCCGTTAAGCTCTGCCGGAGGTTCACTCATGACAACACACGCCCCGCAGCACCTCGATCCCACCGCATCTCTCCACCCTGAGGCTCTTGGCCGCGCTCCGGCGCGCAGGCGCCTCGAAGACCGCCGGATCGTTGTGGTCGGCGCCGGGCAGCGCAAGGTTGTCGACGAGAATCCTCCGGTCGGGAACGGACGCGCGATGTCGATCCTGTTCGCCCGCGAAGGTGCGAACATCGCCTGCATCGATGTTTCGCGCGAGGCGGCCGAAGAGACCTGCGCATTGATCGTCGCCGAGGGCGGCAGCGCTTTCGCGGAAGTCGCCGACGTCTCCGATGCATCCGCGATCGCACCGGTGCTGGAGCGTTGCGCGCAACGGCTGGGCGGACTCGACGGTCTCTCGCTGAATGTCGGTATTTCGCACGGTTTGTCGCTGGCGAAAATGACGGCGGAGGCCTGGGACAAGGATTACGCCGTCAATGTCCGCAGTCACATGCTGTTCGCGCAACAGGCGCTGGAGATCATGGCGCCGGGCGGAGCGATCGTCCTGACTTCCTCGCTGGCAAGTCAGCGGGCGAGCGGTCGCAACCCTGCCTATAAATCGTCCAAGGCTGCGCAGATCGCACTGGCGCGGTCCATCGCGCAAGCCGGCGAACCCAAGGGCATTCGCTGTAATGTCATCGCACCGGGGTATGTCGATACACCGATGGGGCGGGATGCCAGCCGCCGCCGTCCCGACCGGGCATTGGCAGTACCATTCGGCCGTCAAGCCACCGGGTGGGAGGTGGCATATGCTGCGCTGTTCCTGATGTCGAATGAATCATCCTACGTCAACGCGCACACGCTGTTCGTCGATGGAGGTCATCTTTCGGGCATCGTCCGCGACCCGCGCAGTTCGGCATAGCAGCCCATACTTGCTTTCCGATCGGGCGCAGCACACGTCTGTGTGACATGGCTGTAAGACATGGCCAACGATCGGAATGTGCACATATGAGCGACTCAAAATTATTTCAATCTTACAAACTCGGCGCGGTCACGCTTTCCAACCGTGTCGTCATGGCGCCTCTGACGCGCAACCGCGCCATCGCCGGGCTGGTGCCAAATCCGATATCCGTCGACTATTACAGCCAGCGCGCTTCCGCCGGTTTGCTGATTTCGGAAGCAAGCCAGGTCTCGCAGCAGGGTCAGGGATATGAAAACACACCGGGAATCTATTCCCCGGATCAGGTCGCGGGGTGGCGCAAGGTCACCGACCGTGTGCACGAGCGCGGCGGCCACATCTTCCTGCAGCTATGGCACGTCGGACGCATCTCTCATACTACACTGCAGCCCGGCAACGGTGCGCCGGTAGCTCCTTCCGCCATCCGCGCCAAAGGAAAGACGTTTGTCGACGGAAAGTTCATCGATGTGTCGGAGCCTCGCGAACTTGCGCTATCCGAAATCCCCGGCATCGTCGACAGCTTCAAACGCGGTGCTGCCAATGCGATAACCGCCGGTTTCGACGGCGTGGAGATTCACGGCGCCAATGGCTATCTTCTCGACCAGTTCGCCAAAGACGGCACCAACAAGCGCACCGATTCCTATGGTGGATCGATCGAGAACCGCTCGCGATTGATGCTGGAAACCTCGAAAGCGGTGGCTTCGGAAGTTGGATCCGCGCGAACCGGCATCCGTATTTCGCCGGTGACGCCCTCGAATGATGTTTCCGACAGCAACCCGCAGCCGCTGTTCGATCATATCGTCGACCAGCTAAGCGCCTTGAAGCTGGTCTATATCCACGTGATCGAGGGAGCTACCGGCGGCGCACGAGACGTTGCTCCATTCGATTACAAATCGCTACGCAATCGTTTCAAAGGAACGTACATCGCCAATAACGGATATACGCTGGATCTTGCAAACAAGGTGCTGGCCGCAAACGATGCGGATCTGATTGCGTTCGGCAAGCTGTTCATTTCCAATCCGGACCTTGTCGAACGATTGAAAGCGGGCGCGCCGCTCAACGAGCCCGACAAGGCCACGTTCTATGGGGGTGATGCCCGGGGCTATACGGATTATCCGAAGCTTGCGGACGCTCTCGACGCCGCGCAGTAGAGCGGCCGCGTTTCCAATCCAAAAGAGTCTGAAACGCAAAGAAGGCCGGGATTTCTCCCGGCCTTCTGGTTTTAACAAGCGAACCTGGAAGCGTTGTTATTTGGCTTCTGCGCGCTTCGGGGGCGACGCCGGCCACGATTTGATCAGCGTATCGTAGTCGACGGTCTCGCCCTTCGGCTTTTCGTTGGCAAGCTTGCGCTGGGGCGCAATGTTGCCATCCTTCTCGGACTTCGCGAACCAGTACTCCGCCGTCTGCTTCGGATTGAGTTTGGGTCCGCAGGCACCTTGCACGCCCGACTTCTCCAGCCGCTCCATCACCGAGTCTTGCGCTGCGGCGAGAGAATCCATCGCCTGCTGCGGCGTCTTCGCACCCGACGCCGCGTCGCCGATGTTCTGCCACCACAATTGAGCAAGCTTGGGATAATCCGGCACGTTGTTGCCGGTCGGGGTCCACTGCACGCGCGCGGGCGAGCGGTAGAACTCGATCAGGCCGCCGAGTTTCGGCGCGCGTTCCGTGAACGTCTTGTCCCAGATATCGGACTCACGGATAAAGGTGAGACCGACATGGCTTTTCTTCAGACTGACCGTCTTTGAAACGATGAACTGAAGATAGAGCCACGCCGCCTTTCGGCGATCATCAGGAGTTGATTTCAACAGCGTCGCGGAGCCGACATCCTGATAACCGAGCTTCATGCCGTCCTTCCAGTAGGAGCCATGAGGAGATGGAGCCATGCGCCACTTTGGCGTCCCATCCGCGTTCATGACTGCAAGACCGGGCTTCACCATATCGGCGGTGAAGGCCGTGTACCAAAACACCTGCTGGGCAATGTTACCCTGCGAGGGCACCGGGCCGGACTCCGAGAACGTCATGCCCTGCGCCTGAGGCGGCGCATACTTCTTCATCCAGTCGAGATATTTGACGATCGAATAGACCGCCGCCGGACCATTAACGTCGCCACCGCGCTCTACGGACGAACCGACAGGACGGCAACCTTCCATGCGGATGCCCCATTCGTCGACGGGCAGGCCGTTTGGAATGCCCTTGTCGCCATTACCAGCCATCGACAGCCAGGCATCGGTAAAACGCCAACCAAGCGACGGGTCTTTCTTGCCGTAGTCCATGTGGCCATAGACTTTGACGCCGTTGATTTCCTTGACGTCGTTCGTGAAGAATTCGGCAATGTCTTCATAGGCAGACCAATTGACCGGAACGCCGAGTTCGTAGCCGTATTTTGCCTTGAACTTGGCTTTGTAATCCGGATTCGTAAACCAGTCGTACCGGAACCAATAAAGGTTCGCGAACTGCTGATCCGGCAGCTGATAGAGGTGCCCGTTGGGCGCAGACGTGAACGACTTGCCAATGAAGTCATCCACATCGAGCATCGGATCGGTCACATCCTTGCCGTCCTTGGCCATCCAGTCCGTGAGGTCGACTGCCTGGCCGTAACGAAAGTGAGTGCCGATGAAATCGGAGTTGTTGATCCAGCCATCATAGACATTTTTGCCCGATTGCATCTGGGTCTGGATTTTTTCGACCACGTCGCCTTCCTGGATGACGTCGTGCTTGATCTTGATGCCTGTCAGCTCCGTGAAGGCTTTAGCGAGCGTTTTCGACTCATATTCATGCGTCGTCAGGGTTTCGGAAACCACGTTGATTTCCATGCCCTTGAACGGCTCGGCAGCTTTCGCGAACCATTGCAGTTCCTTCAGTTGGTCCGCTTTCGAAAGCGTCGAAGGTTGAAATTCGCTATCGATCCACTTTTGAGCCGTTGCATCGTCCGCGCGAACGGACGGTGCAACCGCAGCCGACGCAAGAAGCAGCGCGGCTGCACTTGTCATCGTCAGAAATCGATATCTCCCGGTCTTATATTGCATTTTGTTTCCTCCGTTGATGCGACGAACTTTAACTAGAGTGCGATGGCAATAACTCGTGCCACCGCACTCCAGGTTTTTGATTGAGCATGATCTTTTCGGAAAACCGGTATCCACTTTTCCTGATCATGCTCCAGGTCCAGGTTGATCCCGGATCTGCGGACATCCCCTCCTCCAGGGACATCCGCCTTTCTTCTCTTGTTCATGTTCTCAAAAAGCGATGTTCGCTTTCCAGAGCATGTTTCGTGTTTCACCGTTCAAACATTGCGAAAAATGGCAACGGCGGCGGCGAGCGAAATGACGGTTGCAATCCAAAGGCTGGAGACCTCCAATCCTTCTCCGACAGGAATGGTCATGATGGGATTGATTCCAATGATTCCGATCCACAACAGATGAATGACTGCTGCAGTGATCAGCGAAATGAACAGCCGGTCGCCGCGCGTGGTCGGGATATGAAGAATGCCGACACGCTCCGCCTCGGGATAAGCGAGAGCCAGCCAAGTCATCACCAGCAACGTCGAGACAAGGAGAACGAAGAAGATCGCGGTCGGAAGCGTCCATGCCATCCATGCGATGTTTTCCATCCTCGCCTCCTAAACCCGCCCAAGCGCGAAGCCACGCGCGATATAATTTCGCACGAACCAGATCACCAGCGCTCCGGGGATAATGGTCAGAACGCCGGCAGCCGCAAGCAATCCCCAGTCCATACCGGACGCGGAGACCGTGCGGGTCATGGTCGCCGCAATCGGCTTGGCGTTGACGGATGTCAGGGTGCGCGCCAGCAGCAACTCGACCCATGAAAACATGAAACAGAAGAAGGCCGCGACACCGATGCCGCTCGCGATCAACGGCACCAGGATTTTGATGAAAAAGCGCGGGAATGAATAACCGTCGAGAAACGCGGTCTCGTCGATCTCCTTAGGTACGCTGGAGACGAAACCTTCGAGAATCCAGACGGCGAGCGGAACGTTAAACAGGCAATGCGCCAACGCGACCGCCCATGGCGTATCGAACAGGTTGATCGCCGAGTATAGATTGAAAAAGGGCAATGCGAACACCGCAGGCGGCGCCATGCGATTGGACAGCAACCAGAAAAACAGATGCTTGTCGCCGAGAAAACGATACCGGGAAAACGCATAGGCCGCCGGCAGCGCGAACGAAATCGAAATAATCGTGTTGATGACGACGTATTTGATCGAGTTGATGTAACCGGAGTACCAGCTCGAATCGGTGAAGATCCGCATGTAGTTATCGATGGTCGGCTGACGCGGCCACAACGTCATCGTCGAAACGATTTCGGTGTTGGTCTTGAAGCTCATGTTAACAAGCCAATAGATCGGCAACATCAGGAAGATGAGAAATACGACCATGATGACGCGACGCCCGGGAATGGTCTGCATCACGCACCTCCCGCCTTGGTCTGCTGCTCACCGCCGGTATTGGTCATGACGGTGTAGAACACCCAGCATGTGATCAAGATGATCAGATTGTAAACCAGCGAGAGCGCAGCCGCCTTGCCGAGATCGAACTGCCCCAACGCGATTTTGACAAGTTCGATGGAGATGAAGGTCGTGGAGTTTCCGGGCCCACCGCCCGTTACGACAAACGGCTCGGTGTAAATCATGAAACTGTCCATGAACCGCAACAGAACGGCGATCAGCAGCACGCGCTTCATTTTCGGCAATTGTATCGCGGTGAAAACGGCCCAGCGGGATGCTCCGTCGATCTGCGCCGCCTGATAGTAAGCGTCCGGGATCGACTTCAGCCCCGCGTAGCACAACAGCGCGACCAGGCTGGTCCAGTGCCAGACATCCATCACGATAATGGTGGCCCAGGCGTCAAACTCATTCGACACATAATTGTAGTTCAGGCCCATCTTGTTGAGCGTATAGCCCATCAACCCGATATCGGGCCGGCCGAAGATCTGCCAGATGGTGCCGACCACGTTCCACGGGATCAGCAACGGCAGCGCCATCAGCACTAGACATGCTGCGACCTGCCAGCCCTCACGCGGCATCGAGAGCGCGACAATGATGCCGAGCGGAATCTCGATCGACAGGATGACCGCCGAGAAAAACAAATTCCGCCCCAACGACGCGAGGAAACGGCCGCCGAGATCGGTCGATGGATCGAGCAATTCCTTGAACCAGCCGATGCCGTTCCAGAAGAACTGATTGTTTCCGAACGTATCCTGCACGGAATAGTTCACCACCGTCATCAACGGCAGAACAGCCGAAAACGCCACAATGAGAAACACCGGCAACACCAGCAGCCAAGCTTTCTGGTTGACGGTCTTTTCCATCAAGTTGTTCCTTCGACGAGGCGGCTGTCCGCGTAAACATGCACGCGCGCCGGATCGAATATGAGCCCGACGCTGTCTCCCTGAACCGAAAATCCGTTCGGCACGCGCGCGGAGAGCTTGAGATCGCCGATCCGTACGCGCGCAAACCGCACCCGGCCCAGATCGTCGATACGCTCGAGCCGCGCCGAAAGCAGATCCGGCCGCGGCTGGGCGACATCGACGAATTCCGGACGCACGCCCACCTCGATCCGCGCGTTCGCAGGCAGCGAGGCATAGCGGTGATTGAGGGCAATGGGATGGCCGTTCAGCCTGGCCTCGCGGCCATCGACGGCTGCCGGGAGGATGTTCATTCCCGGCGATCCGATGAAATAGCCGACGAACGTATGCGCCGGCTTGTCGAACAGTTCCTGCGGCGTTCCGCTCTGTACCACGCGGCCGTCATGCATCACCACAACGGTATCGGCGAATGTCAGCGCCTCCGTCTGGTCGTGGGTGACGTAGATCATGGTTAGATCGAGCGCATTGTGCAGCGCCTTGAGCTTGGAACGCAGTTCCCACTTCAAATGCGGATCGATCACCGTCAGCGGTTCGTCGAACAGCACAGCCGCCACATCGGAGCGCACCAGACCACGGCCAAGAGAGATTTTTTGCTTGGCGTCGGCCGTCAGTCGCTGCGCCTTGCGGCCGAGATATGGTGTCAGATCCAGCAGCGTGGCGATTTCCGCGACGCGGCGATCGATTTGCGCACGCGGCACGCCGCGATTCTTGAGCGGGAAAGCGAGATTTTCCCCGACCGTCATGGTGTCGTAGATCACCGGAAACTGAAACACCTGCGCGATATTGCGCTTCTGGGTGGTCGACGTCGTAATGTCGACACCATCGAACAACACCTTGCCACGCGAAGGGGCGACAATCCCGGAAATGATATTGAGCAGCGTGGTCTTGCCGCACCCGGAAGGACCCAGCAGCGCGTAGGCACCGCCCTGCCGCCAGGTCATCGACAGCGGCTTCAATGCGTAGGACTCAAGATCAGCCGCATCGCCGCCGCCATATGATTTTGCCAGGTCGACAAGATCAATGCGGGCCATGCGATCACCCTTCACATGGTCGGCGGCGCGGCGACAAGCCGGCCGGCGGGGTCGAAGATAAACAGATCGTTTGGATTTAGCGCGGCCTGTAGTCTGTCGCCGGGCTGAAACTCGTAGACGCCCGGCAGGACCGCGACCCAATTGTCGTCGTTTTTTCTGACGTGCACAAAACTCTCCGAGCCCGTGATTTCCGTCAGCATGACCTCCGTCGAAAATGCGTGACGGTCGGGAACTTCGTTGGCAAGCTCAAGCTGATGGGCGCGGAATCCGACGCGGTAATACCCATCGTCGAGCCCGGCATACAGCCCACTCGCCGGCGCCGTGATCTGGCCGTCGTAGACGACGGTGGCATTCGTCTTTTCGATGCCGATCGTGTTGAGCGGCGGATCGGAAAAAACCTCGGCGACGCGCATGGTGTCCGGCCTGCGATACACCCTCGCCGTCTCGCCATTTTGCAGCGTCTGCCCTTCCCACATGCAGATGGTGTTGCCGCCCAGAAGCAGCGCCTCCGACGGTTCGGTCGTCGCATAGACAAAAATCGAACCGGAGGCTTCGAAGATACGCGGCAGTTCGGCCCGCAACTCCTCGCGCAGCTTGTAGTCGAGGTTCGCAAGCGGCTCGTCCAGCAGCACAAGATCGGCGCCTTTGACGAGTGCACGCGCAATCGCCGTGCGCTGCTGCTGACCGCCGGACAACTGCAGCGGCGTTCGATTCAAATAGGGGTCGAGCTGCAGCAGGCGCGACGCCTCGCGGACACGGGTCTCGATTTCCTCGCGCGGGCGGCGCTGCACCCGCAACGGCGAGGCGATATTTTCATAGACCGTAAGCGAGGGATAATTGATGAACTGCTGATAGACCATCGCCACCGAACGTTGCCGGACGTCGAAACCGGTGACATCTATGCCATCGACAATCACGCGGCCTTGCGTGGGCTTATCCAGCCCAGCCAGCAGACGCATCAACGAGGTCTTGCCCGCGAGCGTCGGTCCCAGCAGGACACTGAGCGTACCGCGCTCGAGCGTAATCGAAACATTTTTGATGTAAGGAACGCCGTTGACCTCGCGCGAAACGTTGTCAAGCGTGACGCTCATGGACGCGCCCCCGCTTCACGCAGAGGCCGTTCGGATGCCGCGTGGTGGGCGGCCATCCATTTGTCCAGCCTGTTGATGTCTTCGGCGGACATTCGCAATCCGAGCTTGGAGCGGCGCCATACGACGTCTTCCGCAGTGTAAGCCCATTCCGTGGCGATCAAATATTTGACTTCGCTCTCCGTCAGCGTCGCGCCGAACGACTGGCCGAGATCGGACATCGATTTGGCGCGGCCGAGCACGAGACGTACGCGGCTGCCATAGGCATGCGCCAGCCGATCCGCATGTTGCCGCGTCAGGAAAGGATAATCTCTCAGCAGTTCATTGCTGAGCGCAGGAATGGCCGACACGTCCAGATCGCCACCAGGCAACGGCGCGCTGCCGGTCCAGCCTTCGGAAGCTTTGGTACCTTTCAGATAAGGAGCGAGACGCTCCAGCGCCTCTTCTGCAAGGCAGCGATAAGTCGTGATCTTGCCGCCGAAAATGGACAACAACGGCAGGCCGCCCGGCGTATCAAGCTCGAAAACATAGTCTCGCGTCGCCGCCTTGGCATCGCTGGCGCCATCGTCATAGAGCGGTCGCACACCGGCGTAGGTCCAGACGATATCGTCCGGCTTGACCGGCTTGGCAAAATATTCGCTGACCGAGGCGCAGAGATAATCGATCTCTTCGGGGGTGATTTTGACCTTGGCCGGATCGCCTTCGTAATCGCGATCGGTCGTTCCGATCAGCGTGAAGTCATTCTGATAAGGGATGGCGAAAACGATGCGTCCATCCTTGTTCTGAAAAATATAGGCCCTGTCGTGCTGATAAAGCCGCGGCACGACGATGTGCGATCCTTGCACGAGGCGCACCTTCGCCTTCGCACGAACCTCCGCGCGCTGCGACAGCACCTCTTCGACCCAGGGTCCACCTGCATTGACCAGCGTACGCGCCCGGATCACGTCCTGCGCGCCGCTCAACGTATCTTGCACCGTGATCTGCCAGCAATCGTCAAGCCGTTTGGCATGCGTCGCGCGCGTGCGCGTGCGGATCACAGCACCACGCTCCGCCGCATCGAGCGCATTTAACGCGACCAGACGCGCATCGTCGACAAAACAGTCGGAGTATTCGAACCCTTTGGTGAACCGTCCCGGCACCAGCGGAAGGCCGACTTCATCGCTGCGCAGATCGACGGACCGCGCCGGCGGCAACAGCTTCCGGCCGCCGAGATGATCGTACAAAAACAATCCGAGCCGCAGCAGCCACGCGGGACGAAGTCCGCGATGGTGGGGCAACACGAAACGCAACGGGCGGATGATATGGGGGGCGATCTGCCAGAGGATCTCGCGCTCCATCAGCGCTTCGCGCACCAGGCGAAATTCGTAATATTCCAGATAACGTAGTCCGCCATGAATGAGCTTGGTCGACCAGGACGATGTGCCGCTGGCCAAGTCGTTCATTTCACATAGAAAAACCGAATTTCCGCGCCCGGCAGCGTCGCGCGCGATGCCGCATCCATTGATGCCGCCACCGATAATCGCAACGTCGAAGAGCTGGTCCACGTCACGCTTCCCCAGAGCATTTCCGGCAATGCGCCGTCCGCCTCTTCAGATAAGGCGTTATCGCTTTCGTTTTTTTAGTAAATCACACCGAAAAACGAAAGCAAGTGAAAGATTAACGAAAGAGGATTTTATCCAGCCGACGCAGCCTCGCTGGCGTCGGATTCGGCGTCTTCCAGCTCGTCCGGGTTTTTGGGACCGGCCTCAATGACCTCAATTCCCCGCTCGCGGCAGATCGCGCGGAACTCCGGCGGAATCCCCGCATCGGTCACGAAAGTCTGGATCTGGCTAATGTGGGCGATCCTCACCGGCGCACTGCGCCGGAATTTCGTGCTGTCCGACACCAGCATGACGCTGCGGGCATTGGCGATAATCGCCTGGGCGACCTGCACTTCGCGGTAGTCGAAATCCAGCAACGCTCCTTCCCCATCGATCGCCGAAGCGCCGATGATGGCGTAGTCCACCTTGAATTGTCCGATCAGGTTGATGGCAGCGGAGCCAATCACCCCGCCGTCGGCACGCCGGACGTTGCCTCCGGCCACGATCACCTCGATACGCGGATGGCGATAGAGCAGCATCGCGACGTTGAGGTTATTGGTGATGACCAGCAGATCCTCGTGGGAAGCAAGCGCACTCGCGACTTCCTCAGTCGTCGTGCCGATATTGATGAACAGCGAACAGCCGTTGGGTATCTGCGCCGCCGCTGCGATACCGATCGCCTTCTTTTCCTCGGCTGCGACAAACCGCCTGGCCTCATAAGCGAGATTCTCGACACCTGAGGCAATGATGGCGCCGCCATGCACCCGGGTCATCGAACGCTGGTCGCAAAGGTCGTTGAGATCCTTGCGGATCGTCTGGGCCGAAACGTCGAAGCGACGGGACAAATCCTCAACCGTGACGCGCCCGATGGAGCGAGCGATATTGAGGATTTCAGACTGACGATGCGTAAGACCGGCCACGACAAGACCACCAGGGGCAAAGAATAGCCTTCATGGTGATCATGTTCCCCGAAACCGTCAACGGAATTCAGAGGCTGATGGCGGAATTACTACATTAACCTTGCAGAGTTGACCAAATGGCCAGCCGTTCAAGCCGCGGCGTCATCGGGGCGCTGCTTGTTCTTGAACCGCGAGGCCGCCCGCTCCGCTTCCCGCGCGTTGCGAAAATATTGCCCTTCAAGCGAATGAAATCCTGGTTGGCTGCAAAAAAGCGATAGCCGATCCGGTCTCGCACGATGATCCCGGCGGCTTTAGAGCTGACTTCTATAATGTAACTATCCGACATAACGTCCTGGGCCGCTGGTTGATCCTTCGCGGCAATAACGGCGGCCATGCCAAAAGGTTCATCGTCTGAAGTAGCGATTTTCGGCTATCAATAACGGCCTGACGGCACAATCTGAACCTGAGCCGGATGGCCCGTTCAACCGCTCTTGTCGATCACTTGCGGATGACCGTCTTCATCGATTGCGACATAAGTGAAGTTGCCATCGGTGACGAGAATCGAATTCGTCTCCTTGCGGCGGATGACCCAGGCCTCGACATGGAGCGTGATGGATGTACGGCCGATCCTAATCATCTCGCAATGAACCGAGACGACGTCACCGACGAAAACCGGCTTGCGGAAACTCATGGCCTCGATCGAAACCGTCACGGTTCGCGATTTGGCGATCTTGGAGGCCATGATCCCGCCGCCGACGTCCATCTGGCTCAGGAGCCAGCCACCGAAAATATCGCCGTTCTGATTGGTGTCGGCCGGCATCGCCAGCGTGCGAATGCACAATTCGCCGCTCGGCGCAGCCGGAGCTGCGGGTGCGTGGATCGGTTGCGTATCGCTCATTGATTGAGTCCAAATTGGTCCCAGCCTGAGTCGGGCTTGAAGCGATCGCCATAGCGGTTGGCGAGGCCTTGCAGCGCGGCAACCACGTCGGCAACGCCCCGCGAGCGCGCATAGGCGAGCGGACCGCCGCGGAACGGAGCATAGCCCGTGCCGAAAATCATCGCGCCATCAACCACGTCGGCGTTATCGACAATACCCTCGCGCAAGCATGCCACACACACATTCGACATCGGCAAAATCATGCGATCGGTCATGTCCGGCGTTGGCTGCACGGTCACGGGCGCTTTCTGCGCCTTGCCGTCCTTCCATTCGTAAAACCCCTTACCGCTCTTGCGGCCGAGTTCGCCTTTTTTGACCTTCTCGCGCAACCAGTCCGGGGCAGCAGGCAACGCATCGCCGAACTTCGCCCGCAACATGTCGCCGACAGCAAGACAGATATCGAGACCGACTTGATCCGCCAGCTCGATGGGGCCCATCGGCATGCCGAACTTTTCAGCCGCGGCATCGATGGTTGTTTTGTCGACCTTCTCGTCAAGCATAATCATGGCTTCGAGCATGTATGGGGTCAGCGCGCGGTTCACCAGAAAGCCCGGTGAGCTTTTTACTGGCAAAGGCAAGCGATCGATCGCGCCGACAAACGCCAATGCATCCGACAACACCTGCGGATCGACCTCATCGTGGCTGACCACTTCGACCAGTTGCAGCCGTGAAACCGGATTAAAGAAATGCAGGCCGACAAGCCGTTGCGGCGAGCGTAGCGTCGTCCGCAAATCCTGTAGCGGAATGCTCGACGTATTTGTCGCGAGAATAGCGCCCGGCTTCATGTTTGGCTCAAGCGCCGCGTAAACCTTTTGCTTGAGCTCGAGTTTCTCAGGCACCGCCTCGATGATGAGGTCCGCCATGCGAACGCCATCCCCGGCCATATCGGGAATCAGACGATCAAGCGCATCGCGCACATCGATCGGCCGTCCTGATAATTTTGCTAAAAAGATCGGCTGCCCGCTTCATGGCTCCGGCGATCGGCTCGGGCTTCATATCCGCCAGTGTCGTCTGAATGCCCTGATTGGCGCACCACGCAGCGATATCGCCACCCATTGCGCCCGCGCCGATGACATGGACGTGCTTGACCGCACTGTGTCCGCCAGCCAGCTTTTTCATCTGCTCGCGCAGAAAGAACACCCGTATGAGATTTTGCGCCGTCGGAGTTACCATCAACTGCGAGAACGAAACTTTTTCGTTGGCCAGCATCGCGGCCTTGTCGCCGCCATGCTTTTCCCACAGATCGATCAGAGCGTAGGGAGCTGGATAATGCTCACGGGGCGCAGCCTTGGCGGCTTCGGCTCGCATACGATTGGCAAGCAGCCCTCGTACCGGCGCGAAGTTGAGAATCGTATTGAGAATGCCGGGAGCAGTCCGCTTCAAACGCCCGAACAAAGCATCTTTAACGGCACTTTGAATGTGCCGCTCCTGCGTCACCGCGTCGACCAGGCCTAGCGATTTGGCTTTGCGCGCATCGATGGTCTTTCCGGTCAACATCAGCGCCATCGCCTGCGTTGGGTTGACCAGTTCGGTGAAGCGAGCTGTCCCGCCAAGGCCGGGATGCAGGCCGAGCATCACTTCGGGAAATCCGAACCGTGCATTGTCGATGGCGATCCGCATATTGCAGGCCAGCGCAACCTCCAACCCGCCACCGAGACAAAATCCGTGCACGACGGCGAGCGTCGGAAAGCGCAGGGCTTCCAGACGATCGATCACCGCATGAGCGCGCCCGATGGCGGCTTCGACCTGCCGTGTGTCGCTCGCGCCGCGAAACTCGTTGATATCGGCGCCAGCGATGAAACCCGATGGTTTCGCTGAACGAATAACCAGCCCCGCTGGCCGGTCGGTTTCGATCACGGTCAGGATGCGGTCCAGCTCTTCGATCACATCTGCTGACAGCGAATTGGCGCTCGAACTCTCGCGGTCGAACAACAGCCACGCAATCCCCTGCTCGTCGCGGGTGAGATGGAAATGGCGATAAACGTCCGTCGGCGCGGGCTTTGGTCCGAGCTCCAGCACGCGATCCTTGAGAACGTCCATGATGCGGCTTTCCGAATTCTGGCTCATGGCTGTTCTCACACCGCCTCGATCAGCATGGCGCCGCCGAGCCCGCCGCCGATACACTCGGTAGCGACGCCGCGTTTGGTGCCAAGCCGCTTCATCACATTAACCAAATGCAGCACGATGCGGTTTCCCGAGGTACCGACTGGGTGCCCAAGACTGATCGCCCCTCCGTCGACGTTGAGTTTCGCGCGATCGATCTGACCGGCAGCGCCGTCCAATCCCAGAACCTCGCGGCAGAATCTGTCGTCATTCCATGCTGCAAGACAGCCGAGCACCTGAGTTGCGAAAGCCTCGTTTAATTCCCAGGTTTCGACATCCTGCAATGCCATGTTATTTCGCTTGAGAAGTGCGGTCGCCGACAACACCGGGCCGAGCCCCATGATCGAGGGATCAAGCGCGGCCCACTCGCTGTCGACGATCACGGCCTTGGGCTTGAGGCCATATTTTGAGACGGCCTCTTCGGACGCAAGGATCGTCCAGGATGCACCATCCGTGATCTGCGAGGAATTGCCGGGCGTCACCTGGCCCCACGGACGCTCGAAAGCCGGCTTCAGCATGGCCAGTTTGTCGACACTCGAATCCGGCCGCACTCCGTCGTCGTGATCGTAAAACTGACCTTGTCGGTCGAATGCGGTTTCGACTTCACCGGCGAGCCAGCCCTGCTCCTGCGCATGCGCCAGACGCTTATGGCTTTCCACCGCGTACTCATCCGACTGCGCCCGCGTGATCCCGAACAGATGGCCGACAACCTCCGCGGTCTGTCCCATGTTCATGTCGGTGATCGGATCCGTCAGTCCACGCTCCAGACCGATAATGGGTTTGAAATAAGCGGGTCGCGCCTTGGCAAAGGCCGCGGCCTTGGCCAACACTCCCCTTGCCATTGCAACGCCAGCGAACCAGCGGACGCCCTTTTGCGGCCAAACCAGCGGTGCATAGCTCAGCGCTTCCGCGCCGCCCGCAAGTATCAAATCGCCTTTGCCCTGCTGGATGTAGCGGAACGCCGTATCGATCGATTGCATGCCGGAGCCGCAATTGATCTGCACAGTGAAGGCCACCATCCGTTCGCCCATGCCGAGCCGCAACGCCGCGACCCGCGCTGGATTTATCTCGTCGGCGATCACGTTGACGCAGCCGAGAATGACCTGATCGAACGCATCGGGCGCAAAGGGCTGGCGTGCAAGCAAGGGCCTGCCGCACTGCACGGCCAGATCGACGGGCGTAAAAGGCCCCGGTCCGCTGCGTGCTTTCAAAAAGGGAGTTCGGCTACCATCGACGATATAAACAGGTCGTGCCATCAGCTTGCTGCTCGTGTGTTCACTTCCTGCGGATACTTTCGATGATCGTGCAATTTCGCGCTGCCCGGCGATAGGTCTTCCGGCGCGAAATCGTCGACCTCGATCACCTGAGCGACCGCATCATGAGCCGCCGCCAGACGATCCGCTTCGGCCTGTGTAATGACAGCATTCTTGAGCGCTTCGCGCCAGTCGTGAAGCCGCGCCGTCCGCATCTTTTTCGCAATATCCTCGTTGGCGGTCACAAGAGCGAAGGCTTTCTCGAGCCGGGCCAGACCTCGATCGTCGTCGACATGCGACAAACCGGACGTCAATCGTTCTCGCGCTTCGGACGGTTGCAGAATGAGCTGGGCGACACGATCAACCAGCGCGTCCGACGGACCCGTCGCATGGGCGCCAAACGGCTGAATGATGAACTTCAACAGCGTGGCGACGAAACGATTGGGCAGATTGGCCAGAATGTCCGAAAAACGCATTTCGATGGTTTTCAAACCGCTGGCCATGCACCATTCCAGCGCCGCAAAATCGGCATCCTGGCGGCCCTCATCCTCCCAACGTTTTAAAACCGCCGACAACAGGTAGAGCTCCGATAAAATATCGCCGAAACGCGCGGACAGCATTTCCTTGCGCTTCAGAGCACCGCCCAGGGTAAGCAGCGCCATGTCCGAGCAAAGTGCGAAAGCCGAGGCATGGCGGGACATCTGCCGATAAAACGGAGTTGCCGCTCCCGCATCCGGTGCCGGCGCGAACACGCCACCGGTCCAGCTGCGGCCCCACGCACGGAAGGTGTTGACGATCGCATGTCCGACATGGCCCCAGAAGGCGCGATCGAATAACTCAAGCCCCTTGGACTGGTCGGTCTCGGCGAGCGCATTCATCTCCTGGAGCAAATAGGGGTGTGCACGGATCGCGCCCTGACCGAATATGATGAGATTGCGCGTCAGGATGTTGGCGCCTTCCACCGTGATCCCCACCGGAACGGCGCGATAGAGGTTGCCCATATAATTCTGCGGGCCGTCGATCACGGCCTTGCCGCCATGAATGTCCATCGCATCATTCACCACGACGCGCATGTGCTCGGTGGCATGCAGCTTCATGATTCCCGAAATGACCGCGGGATGATGCCCCTCATTGAGGGCCGCGCATGTAAGACGCCGCGCCGCGTCGAGCAGATAGGCGGTGCCGGCGATCCGCGCCAGCGGCACTTCGATGCCTTCGAAACGTCCGATCGAGACGTTGAATTGTTCGCGAATGCGCGCATAAGCGCCAGATGTCCGTGCCGAATACGCCGCACCCGCGGCCGACAATGAGGGCAGCGAAATGCCACGGCCGGCGGCGAGCGCCGTCATCAGCATTTTCCAGCCCTGCCCGATCCGCTCCTTGCCGCCGATGACGTAGTCGAGCGGAATGAAGACATCGCGGCCCCAGTTCGGTCCGTTTTGGAAGACCTGCATGGACGGCAGGTGGCGGCGTCCGATCTCGACGCCGGGAAGGTCGGTCGGCACAAGCGCAACCGTAATGCCGAGATCGTCTTTCGCACCCAAAAGATGATCCGGATCATAAGCCTTGAAGGCAAGGCCAAGGAGTGTCGCAACCGGGCCCAGCGTGATGTAGCGCTTGTGCCAGTTCAATTTCAGTCCCAGGACCTCGCGGCCCTCGAACATACCTTTGCAGATCACGCCGTGGTCGATCATCGATGCGGCATCCGAGCCAGCTTCGGGGCTTGTCAGTCCGAAGCAGGGAATTTCGCGACCGTCGGCAAGCCGTGGCAACCAGCGCGCCTGTTGGTCCTTTGTGCCAAATCGCATCAGGAGTTCGCCCGGCCCCAGCGAGTTCGGCACCATGACAGTCACGGCCGCAGCACAAGAGCGACTCGAAATCTTTCGCACCACCTCGGAATGGGCGAACGGCGAAAATTCCAGACCGCCATATTCCTTCGGAATGATCATGCCGAAGAATTTATTGCGCTTGATAAATTCCCACGCCTCCGGCGGCAGATCGCGCAGATCCCAATTGATGGCCCAATCGTCCAGCATGGCGCAAAGTTCATCGACCGGACCGTTCAGGAACGCTTGTTCTTCAGCGGTGAGCTTCGCGCGCGGATACGCCAGCAACTTGGACCAGTCGGGACTTCCGGTGAACAGATCCGCATCCCACCACACATCACCCGCTTCGAGCGCTTCCCGCTCGGTGTCCGACATCACCGGCATCACCTTTCGCGCCCAGGAAAAGATAGGCCGGGTGAGCAGATCGCGGCGGAGGGAGAAAGACGTCATGGCGATGTCCTCTTGATGCGCTCGTCAGAGATTAATCTCTTGTTCGGCGGCTTTGCGATCAAAATCGCTGACACGCGGCAAAGAACGCACTTCGCAGCCGCTCCGACGCAAACCGCGCTTCGGGCAACCAAAAGGCGTTACAAACCACGATCGGAATTGAACAATTGCCCCGGGAAACTCCATACCGCCGATAACGGCGCGATGACCAAAAGAGTTCCAAGCGGGGGCGTTTCCAAGCGAAGCATGCCGCCGGGCTTTATACGGCGGTGGTCGGCTCGCCCTAAAGAAACGCGTCAAAATAAACCGATAGAGCGCGACGTTAGTCGGGGCGCGCCATCTCAAACATGATGTCGGGAGTAATCTCGGCGTAATCGCCCATCCGGCCGGCGCGAAGGATCGGATGCGCTTGGGCGGTCTGGTACACACCATCCTTGATCAGCGACCGATCGATGTAGACGGCAACGACCTCGCCCAGCGTCAGCCAGGACGGCACTTTGTTGCCTTTCTGATCCTGCAACTGGACGACCTGAACGACCTTACACTCCATGGCGGCCTTGCTTTCTCCGACCCTGGGCACATTCACGATTTTGCTCGGCACCGCCGTCAATCCGGCAATCGTGAATTCGTCGATCTCGTGCGGCACATGTTCGGCCGTTGCGTTCATCTGCTTCGCAAGGTCCCTGGTTGCGAGATTCCAGACGAACTCGCCGGTCTCCATAATATTTCGGATCGAATCTTTGGGGCCAATACTGCAAAAGCCAATGATCGGCGGCTTGTAGTTGAACGCGTTGAAAAAGCTGTAAGGGGCAAGATTGACGCGACCGTCCTTGTCGCGCGACGAAATCCAGCCGATCGGCCGTGGACCGATGATCGCATTGAAAGGATCATGCTTGAGACCGTGGCCATTTGCGGGTTCGTAATAATGATAGTCCTGCACGCGCATGCCCCTTAGGCTCGATCACAATATTCCGGACGACCAACCGACGGCTATCACGGCTGAGTTAAGTCCCTACCGAGTTGAAAATGCCTCTGCGCGCTTCATTTCGCACGCGCGCGCGGCGCAAGCGCCGCGATAACGAAATCGATCATTTGATCGAGGGTCGGCCCGGGTTTGTTTTCAGATTGCGCGATCATCTGCGGGTGGAAGAAGCGGCTCATAGCAGTTGCCGTCAACATTCCGGCGAGCGCAACGTCGGGTGCATGAAACACTCCTTGTCTGGCGCCGTCATCAATCACCTTGCCAATCGTTCCCGTAATCCTCTCGATGTGAGCGTTGCAGACCTGCCAATCTTCCTCCATGGCCATCGCCACCATTTGATGAATCTTCTCGTCACCCGTATAACGCTCGGCGTTCATCAGGTGGATGGTGGTCAAAAGTCTGCGCAGGCGGCTGACGGCATCTTCGTTCGCAAAAGCGATCGCGGTTGCTGCAGTTTCCACCTCGCCCATCAACCGCTTGGCGACATTTTCATGAATGGCGCGCTTGGATTCGAAAAAGCGGTAGACGTTCGCAGGGCTCATTCGCAAACTTGCCGCGATGTCCGCAACCGTTGTCTTCTGGTAGCCGATTTCACGAAACAAGCGCTCGGCGGCAACGCTAATGCGCTCCCGTGTATCGGCCTCGACGGGCTCTGCTACCATGACCATGGGACTGTACGACCTTATTCTTGTTATGATTTATGGCGCGTGACGTTATTCAGCTGCAAGGGGAAAGCCACCCTGAGGCACATTCCCTTGCCGATGATCGAAGATCTCCGGAGCCATCTTGTCGTCCTCCACTGGACCGCGCTCCTCGAGACTCTTTCGGAACCATAGCGCATACAAACCCGGCAGGAAAAGCAGCGTCAGGAAAGTCGCCACGAACAATCCACCCATGATCGTAATTGCCATCGGCCCCCAAAATGCCGACCGGGACAACGGAATCATAGCAAGGATTGCGGCCAGCGCGGTCAAAATAACAGGCCGGGCACGCCGGACCGTGGCCTCCACGATCGCTTCACGCCGCCTCATGCCATGGCTGACATCGCTCTCGATCTGATCGACGAGAATGACCGCGTTACGCATGATCATACCGGCAAGGGCGATCAACCCCAACAAGGCCACGAATCCGAACGGACGTCCCGCAACCAGCAGACCCAGCACGGCGCCGACCAGCCCGAGCGGCGCGGTGAGAAACACCAGCACGAGCCTTGAGAAGTTCTGCAGCTGGATCATCAGCAAAACCAGCATGACGATGGTCATCAACGGAAAGAGAGCATAGATCGACGCGTTGCCCTTTGCAGATTCCTCGATCGCGCCGCCCATCTCGATCCGATAGGACGGCTGCAGATTTTCCCGGATGGACTCGAGCTTCGGCCAGATGGCTTTGGTGACGTCGGGTGCCTGAACGCCGTCGACGATATCGGAGCGCACCGTAATCGCCATATCGCGATTTCGCCGCCACATAATCGGCTCCTCATGAGCGTATTCGATCTTGGCGATCTGGGATAACGGCACCGCCACTCCATTACGGGAGTAGATCGTGAGGTCTGCGACACGACCCAGATCCAGCCGTTCGGATGCGACCGCACGAGCGACGACGCCGACCTTTTCGACACCGTCACGAACGGTCGTCACCGGCACACCCGAAATCAAGAATTGCGTCGCCTGTGAAATATCCTGCGGCGTAAGCCCGAGAGCGCGCGCGCGATCCTGATCGACGACGAGTTTGAGGTAAGGCGTTTTCTCGTTCCAGTCGAGATGCGGATCCACCACCTTGTCGTTTGCACGCATCACGTCGCGGACCTGATAGGCGATGTCGCGGACAACACGTGTATCCGGACCCACGACGCGAAACTGAACCGGAAAACCAACTGGCGGTCCGAAATTGAAGCGATCCACACGCACCCGTGCTTCGGAAAGCTGCCCCTCCCCTATCGCCTTTTCAATTCTCGCCTTGATCCGCTCGCGCGCTTCGACGTCTTTCGAGACGATGACGATCTCGGCAAAGGACTCGTTCGGAAGCTGCGGGTTGAGCCCGAGCCAAAACCGGGGCGAGCCCTGGCCAACGTAACTCGTATAGGTGGCGATATCGGAATCGTCTTTTAAAAGCTGCTCGGCCTTCTCGACGGCTTTTTCCGTCACGCCGAACGCAGTGCCTTCCGGCAATCGTAGTTGAAAAAACAATTCCGGACGTTCCGACAACGGAAAGAACTGCTGCTGAACCAAACCGTAGGCAGCCATCGACAACACGAAGACGCCGACGGTTGCCATCACCACCGTGCCGCGCCAGAGCACACACCATTCGATGACCCGGCGCAGGCTTTTGTAGAGACGCGTCTCGTAAATCGCGTGGGGATCGGCGTGATGCACGCCACCCTTGGCAAAATCGGGCAGCAGTCGGACGCCGATAAAGGGCGTGAAGATCACGGCGACGAACCAGGATGCAATCAGGGAAATGGCCACGATCCAGAAAATTCCGCCGGCATATTCGCCGACCGATGAATTGGCGAAGCCGATCGGCAGAAAGCCTGCTGCGGTCACCAGCGTTCCTGTCAACATCGGGAACGCCGTTGAATCCCAGGCGAATGACGCCGCTTTGACGCGGTCCCATCCCTGTTCCATTTTCACGACCATCATCTCGACGGCGATGATCGCGTCATCGACCAGCAGCCCGAGCGCGATGATGAGAGCGCCGAGCGTGATGCGATGCAGGTCCAGCCCCATGGCGTTCATCACGATAAAGACGATCGCAAGCACCAGCGGCACCGACAGCGCCACGACAATTCCGGTTCGCCATCCCAACGCCAGGAAACTGACGAACAGCACGATCGCAAGCGCTTCAATGAACGAATGAACGAATTCGCTGACCGCGTGATCGACGACCAGCGGCTGGTCCGCGATCCGCTCAAGATCGATACCCTGCGGGACGGCCGCCATGAAACCCGCGGTCGCGCTGTCGATGGCTTTGCCCAGATCGAGAATGTTGGCGCCCTTCGCCATAACGATACCGACCCCGAGCGCAGGCTTGCCTTTCTGCCGCACCATGTAATCGGAAGGATCTTCGTATCCGCGCGTCACCGTCGCGATGTCTCCAAGCCGGAAGACCCGACCGTTGCTCTCGATCGGCGTTTCGGCCACCGCCTGTGCGCCCTCAAGCGCGCCGGTGACACGCAGCGGCACGCGTTGGGAGGAGGTTTCCACGACGCCGGCGGGATTGATGGCATTCTGCTTGGCGAGCGAATCGAAAATGGCCTGCGGTGCAATGCCGAGCGTCGCGAGTTTGGCGTGAGAGAACTCGACGTAGATTTTCTGATCCTGTACCCCGTAGAGATTGACCTTGGTGATATTGGGGATTTTCAACAAACGCTGCCGCATCCCTTCGGCGATGGTCTTGAGCTGCGCATAATTCGCGCCGTCACCGGTCATCATGTAAAGAACAGAATCGACGTCACCATATTCATCGTTGACGCTCGGGCCGATCAAACTCGCAGGTAGATCGCCACGGATATCGGTCAGTTTTTTGCGGATCTGATAAAACAGTTCCGGCACTTCCTTGGCGGGCGTATTGTCCTTGAATGCGACCTGCATCGCCGTGAACGATGGCTTGGTGTAGGTCGTCACCTTGTCGAAATACGGCAGCTCCTGCAGCTTCTTTTCGATCGTATCCGCGACCTGAGCCTGCATCTCCTCGGCGGTTGCGCCCGGCCAGATCGCCGTCACGATTGCAACCTTGATGGTGAAGGATGGATCTTCCGCGCGACCCAGACGCTGGTATGAAAAGAAACCCGCAACGCCGAGCGTAATGATGAAGAACAGCACGAGCGCGGGATGCGCGACGGACCATGAGGACAGATTGAAACGGCGCATGACTCGCTTCCCGCTCAGAACGATAAAGAGGCGATGACCCGTACCTTCTGGGCCGGATCGAGTTTCTGCACGCCCAGAGCCACGACCCGCGCGCCTTCCTCGACGCCACTGGTGATAACCGCGTCGTTGGCTTCATAGGATTTGACCGTAACGGGCTGCAGAGAAATCTTGCCGGTGTTGCCATCCACGACGTAAACCGACGGACGATCTCCCTGACTGAACAGAGCAGACAACGGCACCCGCGCCACGCGTTCACGATCGGCATCCGCCAGCGTCAAGGTCGCAGTCATGCCGAGCTGAACGTCGTCGCTTGCATCCGGCAGAGAAAACTTCGCAAGGTAAGTCCGCGTCGCAGCATCCGCTATCGGCGCAACCTCACGCAATTTCGCGACGTATTGTTTGTCCGGCTCGGACCACAGCGTCACATGAGCTTCGCCTGTCTTGGCACGCGTGACGAGCGTCTCTGGAAGCGCAACCACCGTTTCCTTCTCGGAAAAGCGCGCAACGCGGATCGCCGTCTGTCCCGACGTGACGACCTGGCCTGGCTCGACCAGCGTTGCGGTCACCACACCACGCGCGTCGGCGTTCAGCGTCGTGTAAGAGAGTGCGTTCTTGGTGAGTTCGACCGATCGTTCGGCGCGGCTGAGGCGAGCGCGCGCTTCATCCGCCGCCGCCTTGGCCTGATCCAGCGCCGCATCCGTGGACCAGCCTTTGGCGCGCAAGTCCTTGGCACGACCTTCAGCGGCAACTGCCTGAGCAACCACACCAGTCGCGGCGCGATGTTCGGCCTCCGCCTGTTCGGCCTGCAATTTGAGATCGACTTCGTCGAGCATCGCCAGCGGCTGGCCGCCTTCGACTTGCTGGCCCACTTCGACGAGCCGTTTGGCGACCTTGCCGGCAACCCGGAAACCCATATCGGTCTCTATTCTCGGACGGATCGTGCCGACGAAACTGCGCGCGGGCGCCAGCGCCTCATAATGAACGGTCGCAACCAGCACAGGGCGGCCCGAACCAGTCCCCTCCGCTGCCTTGTCGTTGCAGCCGGCCAGAGTCAGAGCCACAAGGACCCCGGCTAGGTAGTTCAACACTTTGAATTTTCTGATGAAAAGATTGTAGCCGGACACGCTGCACTCCCTGAGCTGACAGCGCGAAAATATCTGACTAGTGACGAATGTCAATAATCGTCAGTAATCAATATTAAGGTACCATGATGCCGAGGCAGCAATGTTTCAATTAACGACTTCTCCGAGAAGCGCAGGTCGAGGCAATCGAATGCCCCGACCTGAAAAGCGATCTTCGATACCTCAACACCTCAGGGCGTTTGCGATGCCGCCACGAATTTCGTTTTAAAATCGCGCTTCAACGCCAGGACCAAAAATCCGGCAATCAGCGGCATCACGGCCAGCGCGAGCAACGCGAGGGAAACGTCACCTGTGTGGTCCTTTACCCAGCCGATCAGATACGGGCCGCCGAAACCTGCCAGATTGCCGATGGAGTTGATCAACGCGATCGCGCCGGCTGCGGCCGTCCCGCTCAAGAATGCCGTCGGCAAAGTCCAGAATAAAGCGAACGTGCAAAACACCCCAATCGCGGCAACGCTCAGTGCGATCATCGTCATGATAGGGTCGGTCAAACAGCTCGATATCCCCAAAGCGATCGCGGTGAGAAAGAGCGGCGACGCAACATGCCAAACGCGCTCGCGTGTCTTGTCCGAATGCCGCCCCCAGAAAATCATGGCAATGGACCCAAACAAATATGGGATCGCCGTTACAAAACCGGTCTGCACATTGGACAGCCCGAACGCTTTCACGATCTGGGGCAACCAGAATTGCATACCGTACAGCGCGCCCACAAAACCGAAATAAACAAGGCTGAGGATCAGCACCTTCGGCGAAGCGAGCGCCTGCCCCAACGTCATATGCTGCGCGGCTTTGGCTGCTTCCTCGCTTTCGAGCCGTTGGGCCAGCCATTGTTTCTGCTCTGCTGACAGCCAGTTGGCTGCGCCGGGCCGGTCGGTCAGATAAAACCAGGTGACGATCCCGACCAAGATCGACGGCACGCCTTCCAGAATAAACAGCCATTGCCAGCCTCGAAGGCCTGCGACGCCGTCGAGGCCGAGCAAGTACCCCGAAATTGGTGCGCCGATGACCGTGGAGACCGGTACTGCGATGGCGAATGCCGCGAGGATACGCGCGCGGTATTCAGCCGGAAACCAATAAGTGAGATAGAGAATGATGCCGGGAAAGAAACCCGCTTCCGCAACCCCAAGCAGGAAGCGAAGAATGTAAAAGCTGTTCTCGCCGCTGACGAGCGCCATCAACGCCGAGATGATGCCCCAGGTCACCATGATCCGCGCAATCCAACGGCTGGCACCGACCTTGTGCAGGATGACGTTGCTGGGCACTTCGAACAGAAAGTAGCCGATGAAAAAAATGCCGGCGCCCCAACTGAAAACCAGTGGCGAAAACTTCAGTTCGGCGTTCATCGTCAAAGCGGCGAAGCTGAGATTGACGCGATCGAGATAGGCCAGAAAATAAGCCAGGATCAAAAAAGGTATGATGCGCCACGCAATGGTTCGTATCGTTGACGTTTCCAGTTCGCTCTTGCTCGACCGCAAATGTGCCGGTGCTTCGCTCATGCTGTTCATCTCCCCATTTTTTTGACGGCGATAACATCCCGCTCGCTCCACACTGCCGGCCGGGCCGACACGCAACGACAGTCAGGGTTACGCACTAACCGACCGTGGCGAACCCTGGACGGAATTTCAATGCTATTCTTCGCCGGCCCCCTCAGGAGCAACATCTGTGGCCGGCGAATTTTCGACAAGGGAGATTCCAGCTCGCACAACTTCGCGTGCCACTCATCATTTCGGGGTCCAGCGCCGCTCTTCCAGCCAACGGCCTTACCTGTTAAATACTTTTCACAGGGCTGGACGCGGCCTGGAACACAATTCCAGGCCCAAATCACTTGGCGTCTGAATTGCTTCGAAGCGGCATCACACGTTCGACGGGTGTAATAACGGAGCACGCAAGCCGACATGCCGCATTTCACGATCGAATATTCATCCAACGTTGCCGAACGCACCAATGTGCGCGAGGTCGTCGAGATCGTACGCAGGGCAGCGGTGGAAACGGGTATATTCCCGCTCGGCGGCATTCGTGTCCGAGCCATTCGATGCGACGACTACGCAATCGCCGACGGCAATCCAGACTTCGGCTTTCTCGCCATGGTGTTGCGTCTGGGCGAAGGCCGCGATCTGCCGACGCGCAAGGCGGCAGGCGAACATATTTTCAGCGTTCTTGCCTCTCATCTCGAACCCGTCTTCAAGACCAGCAAATTCTCGCTGTCCTTCGAGATGGTCGAGATTTCAAACCAAACAAGCTGGAAGAAAAACAATATCCACGAGCATCTGAGCGCCAAAAGCATTTAAGAGAATCCGGTAAAATACGACGATGGAGACCGTTCGTTCGACTTTATTCATAGAAGCTAAGCACGTCCGCCGCGCGCGGCCACACATTCAACGTGTTATCTGACAGGCGAACGAGGAAACGACCATGCCGGTGCCCCAGCACGTTTACGATCCACCTTTCAATATCGTTCGCGCCAGCCATCTCGTGCTCAACGTTATCGACCTCGCGGCCAGCCGCGCCTTCTATGAAACCGCTATCGGCCTTCACGTCGAGGATGCGGACGATCAAGTGGTCTATCTGCGCGGGAACGAAGAGCATCAGCACCATTCGCTGGTTCTGCGAAAAGCACAGGAAAATACCTGCGGCCGAATCGGGTTCAAGGTCGCGAGCGAAAACGATTTGGATAAAGCGGCAGCCTTTTTGCAAGATAATGGCGTCGAAGCGGTTTTCTCACCGCAACCCTATCAGGGCCGCACGTTGCGATTCCGCGATCCGCTTGGTTATCCTGTCGAGCTCTATGCGACGATGGACAAACGGCCGCATCTGCTTCGACGCTATGATCTATATAAAGGCTGCCATCCCCAGCGCCTCGACCATTTCAACGTGTTTGCGCCGGATGTTCAGAGCACCATGGAATTTTATGCGAGACTTGGGTTTCGCCTGACCGAATATGCCGAGGAAGACGGCCCGGCTGGACGAATTGCCGCCGCGTGGATGCATCGCAAGGGCAACGTGCATGATTTCGCCATTACAAACGGCAAGGGCCCGCGGCTGCATCACTTCGCCTATTGGGTGCCGAGCGCAATGAATATTCTTCATTTGTGCGATGTGATGGCCAGCAGCGGCTACGTCAAGAACATCGAGCGCGGCCCGGCCCGTCACGGCATCGCCAACGCGTTCTTTCTCTATGTTCGTGATCCCGCCGGACACCGGATCGAACTCTACACCAGCGACTACAACACGATGGATCACGACCACGAGCCATTGCGCTGGTCGCTTCGCGACCCCCGCCGCCAGACCCTGTGGGGAGCGCCGGCGCCGCGATCATGGTTTGAAGAAGGATCGCCTTTCGCGGATGAACCCGTGCGCGATCCGCTGTTCGTCGCCGACGTCATCGTTGCCGGTTGAACCGAAAGCGCGAACATGAATCTCCCGCCGCGTTTTGTCACATATATCAAGGACGGATCGGAACGATACGGCGCTGTCATTGGTGGTAGCATCGATGACGGAATCGTCGATCTGTCGCAGCGATTTTCAAACGAATTTCCCACGCTGCGCGAGGTGATCGCTGCGCAGGCACTCAATCGTCTGGCCGAATTCGCCGCGCAAGCTTCTCCGGATTTCGCGCTCGAGAATGTCGCATTGCGACCGCCTGTTCCAGCGCCTGAAAAAATCATCTGCATCGGCGTCAACTATCCGGACCGCAACGCTGAATATAAAGACGGTCAGGACGCCCCAAAATATCCAAGCATGTTCATGCGCACCCCCCGCTCCTTCGTTGGACACGGCGCACCACTGGTGCGTCCCCGCGCCTCGCAGCAGCTCGATTATGAAGGCGAACTCGCACTTGTAATCGGAAAGCCCGGACGGCACATCGCGGAAAAGGATGCGCTGGAGCACGTCGCTGCGATAACGCTGTGCAACGAAGGCACGATCCGCGATTGGGTCCGTCATGCCAAATTCAACGTCACTCAAGGCAAGAATTTCGATTGTACCGGCAGCCTTGGGCCATGGCTGGTGCCGTTCACAGGCGAAGCCCAGATCGCGGATGTGCATCTACAAACACGCGTGAATGGAGAGCTGCGACAGGACGACCGCACCAGCCGCCTGATCTTCGGCTTCCGCTATCTTCTCGCCTATATCTCGACCTTTACCACGCTGATCCCCGGCGACATCATTGTCACCGGCACGCCAACCGGTGCAGGCGCGCGATTCGATCCGCCGCGCTATCTCAAACCCGGTGATGAAATCGAGGTCGAGGCCGACGGTATCGGAATTCTTCGCAACGGCGTTGTCGACGAGCGCGCATGAAAGACCCAATGATGCCGATACGTTCGGGAGGTGAAGCCATCGTCGACGGCCTGCTTGCTCACGGCGTCGACACCGTTTTCGGCTTGCCCGGTGCGCAGATCTACGGATTGTTCGATGCATTCAAACAGGCCGAGCCAAAGCTGAAGGTGATCGGCACGCGCCATGAGCAGGCTTGCGGCTATATGGCCTTCGGCTATGCCCGCTCAAGCGGAAAGCCCGGCGTCTTCAGCGTGGTTCCGGGTCCCGGCGTTCTCAACGCCAGCGCCGCAATGCTGACAGCGTTAGGCTGCAACGAGCCAGTTCTGTGCGTCACCGGACAAGTGCCGACATCATTCCTTGGCAAGGGCCGCGGCCATCTCCACGAAATGCCGGATCAATTGGCCACGCTGCGCAGCATTTTGAAATGGGCGGAACGCATGAAGACACCCGCTGCGGCTCCGGCCATCGTAGCGCGCGCATTCCAGGAAATGATGTCGGGACGGCGCGGTCCGGTCGCCATCGAAATGCCATGGGATATATTCACCGAGCACGCCGAAATGGCTCCGGTCGCGCCGTTGGCGCGGCTTCCCTCGTCGCGACCCGACACCGACCGTGTCGTCGCAGCCGCCTCGCTGATCGCCTCAAGCAATGCACCGATGATCTTTGTGGGTAGCGGTGCAATCGATGCGCGCGACGAAATCCTCGAACTCGCCGAATTGATCGATGCGCCGGTGGTCGCGTTTCGAAGCGGGCGCGGCATCGTCAGCAACGCGCACGAGCTCGGATTGACCATGGCGGCCGCCTATCACTTGTGGCCGCAAACCGACGTGATGATCGGAATCGGCACACGGCTCGAACTTCCGACCTGGCGCTGGTCCTATCGACCCATCGGTCAAAAAGCCATCCGGATCGATATCGACCCTCTCGAAATGGAGAGGTTCGCGGCGGATGCTGAAATCGTCTCGGACGCGCGAGAGGGGACACGCGCGCTGCTCGGTGAAGTCCGCAAACGCGGCTACCGCAAGCACGCTACGCGCCGTGCAGAGATTAGAGACGCAACTGCAACGGCGCGCCGGCAGATACAATCGGTCCAGCCGCAGATGGCTTATCTCGACATTCTGCGTGAGGTATTGCCGGCAGATGGCATTGTGACCGACGAACTTTCGCAGGTTGGTTTTGCATCCTGGTACGGGCTGCCTATCTACGAGCCGCGCACATTTATCAGCTCCGGCTATCAAGGCACGCTCGGCTCGGGCTTCCCCACGGCGCTTGGTGCCAAAGTCGCGAACCCGGACAAGCCCGTGGTTGCGATTACCGGTGACGGTGGATTTATGTTTGCGGTGCAGGAACTGGCGACGGCCGTTCAATACAATATCGGCGTGGTGACGTTGGTGTTCGACAATCAAGCGTACGGAAATGTGCGCCGGGATCAAAAGCAGATCTTCGATGGACGCGTGATCGCCGCGGATCTGGTGAACCCGGATTTCGTCAAACTGGCGGACTCTTTCGGCGTCAAGGCAGCGCGCGTGGCGTCTCCGGCATCGTTTCGACCAGCGCTTGAAACGGCGCTGGCTGATGGAGGACCCTACCTGCTCGCGATCGACGTACCGCGAGACACCGAAGCCAGCCCCTGGCCTTTCATACATCCCGCAAAGCCGGATTAGTTTGCTCGGCCGGAAAGGCCGCTGGTTAAGATTACGGCTTGTTTGCAGGATCGGGATGAACCGGATCGACCCATAAGACCGTTTCCGGTTTTTCCACGGGCTCGATATCCAGATTGATGGCCACCGCCTCGCCGTCGCTGCGAACCAACACGCATTCCAGCGGTTCGTCCGGACTTGCGTTGATTTCCTGATGAGGAACATAGGGCGGAACGAAAATAAAATCGCCGGGGTTGGCTTCAGCCGTGAATTGCAGATGCTCACCCCAGCGCATCCGCGCCTTGCCACGCACCACATAAATAATACTTTCCAAATGACCATGGTGGTGCGCGCCGGTCTTTGCATCCGGCTTGATCGTTACCGTCCCGGCCCAGAGCTTTTGCGCACCTACGCGCGCAAAATTGATTGCGGCTTTCCGATCCATGCCAGCCGTCGAAGGAACATTTGGATCGAGCTGATTTCCAGGAATCACACGAATACCATCATGCTTCCAGCGATCCGCATCGCCATGATCCAAAGCATGCCGGTGGGAGTGAGGATGGCCGTGAAGAATCGTGGGTTCCGCTCATGGAAAGCTAGCCTTGAATGTTCCACAGGCCATTACGGCCAAGATAAAAACAAGATTGAAGCAGGATGCGCGAGGTCACCAGATAGGGAACCATTCGTCAACCGGTCCGTTGTCCTTCCACGAATTCAGCAAAATCATGGAGCGTATGATGGGAAGCACCGCAGACAAAATCAAAGGCACCGCCAACGAGGCAATCGGCAAGGCAAAACAGAGCCTGGGCGAAGCTATCGATTCTCCGAAGCTGGAAGGCGAAGGCGCTATCCAGGAGGCCAAAGGTCATGGTCAGAAAGCAGTTGGCGACGCCAAAGCGGCAACGAAGGACGCTGTTAACGCCGCAGCCGATCTCGCTAACAAGAAACTTTGATCCGTTTGAAATCAGAAAAGCCAGCCTCGCGAGAGGCTGGCTTTTTTCTTGGCGTGCTAGCCATGCGGGCAACCGGTTAATACGACTTCGGCAGACCTAAAACTCTTTCGGCGATAAAACTGAGAATGAGCTGCGGACTGATCGGAGCAATCCGCGGAATCATGACTTCGCGCATATAGCGCTCGACATGGTATTCCTTCGCGTAGCCGAACCCGCCGTGAGTCATCACCGCCTGCTCGCACGCCTGGAAACCTGCTTCGCCCGCCAAATATTTGGCCGCATTCGCCGCAGGCCCGCAAGGTAGTCCCTGATCGTATTGCCACGCGGCTGAAAGCGTCATCATCCACGCGGCTTCGAGCTCCATCCAGTTCTTCGCCAATGGATGCTGAATCGCCTGGTTCTGTCCAATCGGCCGGTTGAACACGATGCGCCCTCGCGCATAACTCGCCGCACGATCGAGCGCCAGCTTGCCCAATCCGACAGCTTCCGCGGCAATCAAAATCCGCTCCGGATTCATGCCATGCAGGATGTATTCGAATCCCCGCCCCTCTTCGCCGATGCGGTCGCGAGCTGGAATTTTGAAATTCTCAAAAAACAGCTCGTTGGAGTCGACGGCCTTGCGGCCCATCTTTTCGATCTCGCGAACAGAGACGCGTTCCCGATCGAAATCCGTGTAGAACAAACTCAAACCATGAGTCGGGCTTTTTACCTCGCTCAACGGTGTGGTTCGCGCAAGCAGAAGAATTTTTTCCGCGACTTGCGCGGTTGAGATCCAGACCTTTTGTCCGTTGACCGCATAGGTGTCGCCGCGCAATTCAGCCCGTGTCTTCAACTGAGTGGTGTTGAGGCCGGTATTCGGTTCGGTCACAGCGAAGCAGGCTTTTTCCCGGCCATCGATGATCGGGGGCAACATCCTTTGGCGCTGCTCATCGTTGCCGAACACGACAACAGGATTGAGCCCGAATACATTCATGTGGATCGGCGGACGCTCCGGACATGCCCGCCCCGGACTCGGAAATCGTCCGCATCATGATCGCGGCTTCCATGATCCCCAATCCCGAGCCGCCAAATTGCTCCGGAATACAGATTCCAAGCCAGCCAGCCTCCGCGAAAGGCCTTGTGAAAATCGTGCGGGAAGCCTCCTTCACGATCTTTGGTCAGCCAATATGCATCGTCGAACCGCGCGCAAATTCTGCCGATGGCGTCGCGGATCGTTTCCTGTTGCGCGGTGAGTGAGAAGTCCATTGAGCGACGACCCCATTGAGGACCGGAAGCGTTATTCGGTTTTCGCACATGATGGTCGCGAAAATTGTGGCCGCGTCAAGCGCCGCAACTCCTGCGACCGGGCCAGCGGCATTGCCTTACTGCGCATCCGCTCAGAAGCCGTAGAGGCTGGCTGGGTTGGATACCAGAATCTTCTCGCGAACCGCCTCGTCGGGCGCCCAGTCCAGCAAGAGATCGAGGTTGTTGGCATCGTCCGGATAGCCGACGATATGGGCCTGCGCGTGTGGCCAATTGCTAGCCCAGATCATCCGATCCGGCGCATGCTGGATCAACGCTTTGGCCATTTTGGCGACATCTTCGAAATGCGGCGCACCGGTCTTCGAAAATTCGTAGGCGGCCGCAAGCTTGACATAGCAGCGGCCCGTATCGAGCAGGCGCAGCAGCGATTTAAAGCTCTCATGATCGGGAGAAACCGGATCGATGAATTTGCCGATATGATCGATCACGAAGCGGCCAGGCAACCGCGCGATCTGGGCTTCGTGCTGGGGAAAATCCCGGCCGTTGAGTTGTACCAATGCGTGCCATCCGTGTTCGTGCGCACGCCTCCCCATTTCGTCCATCTGCGACCACGACAGTGTACCGCCGAGCAGCGACATGAAACGAATGCCCCGCGCGCCCTCGGCCGTGAGCCGGGACATTTCATTGTCGGATACGCCCGGTTTGACAACGACGACCGCCCTCGCGCAATCGCCCAATTCCTTGACGGCTTTCATCGTGCACCGGTTGTCGTCGCCATAGGCATTGGCCTGCACGACAACCACGCGATCGATGCCAAGCCATTTCATGACCTGTTTGTAATCGGACACACTCGCATCAGGCGGCGACGGCGTTCCGGGAACGGTCGAGAAACTGCTGTCGTAAAAATGAATATGGGTATCGCAAGTGCCCTTCGGGGCTTTCAACTTCGGCGCGCGTCCGCTCAGAGGTCGTTCCACGGCTGTCTCCCTTAAATTATCTATCTTCGCTATCGCCAGTGTTCACAAATGGCTTGCATCCAAATCCGGCACGCTTCGCAATCGGGCACCCAATCAAATCGGTCATCCAACCTGATAACGCCGGATCAGATCTTCATCTGGCGTGAAGCCAAGTCCGGGCATCTGCGGGACGTTCAACTGACCAGCTTTCGGCAAAGGAATCGCTGGATCCAGCCAGGCTTCGGGCGCAACATAGAGAAACTCGAACAGACTGCGGTCAGGCAACAGCGACGCAAGCTGCAACGTTGCCCAATAACCCGGACCGAAATACGGGGAATGCGGCATCAGGGTCTTTCCCGCGGCTCTTGCCTGCGCTACGACCTTCAGAAATTCGCTGATGCCGCCAACCTTGGTCACGCTCGGCTGCGGAAACGTCACCGCATCGGTTAGCCGCTCAAATTCCATCGACGTGCAAGCGTTCTCGCCCGCCGACAGCGGGACGCCGAATCTTTGCAGCTTGGCGATCGCCACAAAATCCTCCGGCGGAAAGATCGGTTCTTCCACCCAATAAAGGCCAAGCTCCTTGAGCTTGGGCAGCATCGTTTCCGCCTGCGTCAGGCTCCAGCTGCAATTGACGTCGGTCATCAGTCCGACATCGGGACCGACAGCGCGGCGCCCCGCCGCAATCGGATCGAGTTCGATCTCATGCAGCTTGACATGGCGATAGCCCTCCCCGACCGCACGCAGTACGATCTCCTGAACCAACTTTGGCTCGCCGTATCGAACGAGACTCGCATAAGCAGGAACGGTGGCGCGTTGGGCCCCGCCGATCAAAGCCGCGAGCGGCTGATTTCGAAGTTTGGCGGCAATATCCCAAAGCGCGATATCGAGGCCCGAAATTGCAAAAATGCCGATTCCGTACCGGCCGAAAATATGAAGTCGAAACTGAAGCTCGGAATTGAGGTCGGTGATACTGGCAATCTCTCGTCCCAGCGCCAGCGGAAACACCATATCCTGTGCGGCAGCCAGCACAGATCTCAAGCAGCTATAAGCGAAGCATTCGCCCCAACCGACGATACCATCGGATGTCTCCGCACGCACCAGCACCATATCAAATTCACGCCAGGATTGCGCCGAGGCCCGTGCTCCATTGATAAAGTCATGGAATGGAACACGCAAAGCAAATGCGTCGAGGCGTGCAATGGTGAAAGGTGCATGCTGCATTGGCGAACCCGCAATCTCAGGTTTTTTTGATGCGGTTCAAATCACCGGCAAATTCATCGCTGCAAAATGAACCACCCTGAAAGTAATCGCCGACGGGATCGGGCTTCGATTTTTGTGCGGCAAGAACTTCGGCAGCGTACTCTTCCGACCGGCCGGTCGGCCGATAGCCCAACTCCAAGGCACGGCTATTGTCCCACCAACCGCGCTTGTTGTCGGACACTCCATAAACAACTTCGTAGACCAGGTTTTCTCGCTCAAGTCCGATCCGGATCAGCGAAACGAGGTCCTCCGTCTTCAACCAGATGGATAGCCGCCGCTCATCCAGCGGTCTTTCGCCGACATTGCCGATGCGGATCGACAGAACGCCGATGTTATATTTGAAAGCGTAGAGCGAGCCCAGCGCTTCTCCGAAAGCCTTGCTGACGCCGTACCTCGTATCAGGGCGAACCAGAGCGTGTGTATCAATAGTCTCGCTGCGGGGATGAAAGCCGACCGCATGATTTGAGGAAGCAAAAACGACACGCTTGACGTTCGCCAGCCGAGCCGCTTCGAACAAATTATACGCGCCGATGATATTGGCGTTAAGGATGGTTTCCCACGGGCCTTCGACCGAGAACCCACCGAGATGAATGATACCGTCGACACCCTCGACGATCTTCTTGACTTGCGCGAGATCGGCAAGATCCGCAGCGACGAACTTTTCGCTCGGCAAAAGGTCATCCGGCTGTTTCAGATCGCTTAAAATCAGGTCCGGGTAAATCGACGGGCAAGAGTTTTCGCAAACGCGACCCAACGCCACCGGCGGCACCTGTCAATAAAATGCGCGGCATTTGATTTCCTCTTCTTTTTAATTCTTGAAGGACGGCGAAGATCAGCCACCGCTGTTGGCGGACGCAAGCTGACGATACCGTTCACGCGAATTCAACAGATGCTTGCGCATGGCATCCCTGGCTTTCTTGGGGGAGCGCGCCTCGATCGCCTGCAAAATTGCCTCGTGCTCTTTCTCAATGCGCCGCAGATAGCTGCGCATGCTGTCCGGCCGGCCTTCGAACGACCGGATGCTCTGACGCGGAATGATCACGCGACCGAGATATTCAAGGAACTCCACAAAGCGATTGTTTTGGGTCGCCACCGCGATCGCGCGGTGGAAGGCGAGATCTTCCTTGATGCTGCGATCCCCTTTCGAGATCGCGCGACTGAGATCGTGCTGCGCATGGCGTATGTCTTTGATTTGCGAGCCGATGCACGTTCGCTGGCAATAGCGGCAGCCTCCGCCTCGACCGCCATCCGCAATTCAAGAACCTCGACCACACCGCTCAATGATCCTAATCCATCAGGATCGATCGCATAAGGCTGACGGCTGTTGTCGGGATTAACGAACGCACCGGCGCCTTGCCTCGTCACGACCAGCCCCCGCGCGCGCAACGCGGCAACGGCCTCGCGTATGACGGTGCGGCTGACGCCCATCGCCGTCATCATTTCCTGTTCCGAAGGAAGCTTGGCGCCGCCCGCAAGTTTACCCGAAGTGATTTCCTCCGCGAGCCTGTTGCAAACCTCGTCGCTGAGGCTTTTCATGGGACGCACGGGACGAAGCAACGCCTTCGAAGGCGTAGTGCCGGATCGTGGAGGGCTTGACGCTTGTTGTCTGGTCATCGTACAAGTTGATTAACATGGCCGTGCTGCCCGGGCAACACGGCTTTGATCGCCAAACACAACAAGATGGCACGGCGTTCAAATTAAAAAGCAGGTCGAACAACGACCGCAGCGAAGCACTTTGGGAGCGAAACACTTGGGAGAATCACACATGAAACGCCGCGATTTCATCAAGCTCGGCGCCGGCATCGGCGCTGCGGGTCTTGGCTTAGGCGCAAGCACGAACTTTTCGATCGCGCAGACGAAAATGGCCTTCAAGGCATCGGACGTTCATCCTGCGGGATACCCGACGGTCGTTGCAACCGAGAGCCTCGGCAAAAAGCTTGAAGCTGCCACCAACGGCCGGCTCTCGGTTCAGATGTTTCCCTCCATGACACTCGGAGGCGAAAAGGAGACCATTGAACAGACCCAGCTTGGCGCCATTCAGCTGTTGCGCGTCAGTGTCGGCGCGCTGGGCCCGGTTGTCGACGACCTGAACGTGCTCAATATTCCGTTCCTGTGCCGCAATACAACGCACATGCAAAAGGTTCTCGACGGCCCCATCGGCCAGGAACTTCTGGACAAGGTTACGGACAACGCAAACGCAAATCTGGTTGGCCTGTGCTGGATGGATGCGGGCGCGCGCAGCTTTTACAATACCAAACACCCGATCAATACCATCGCCGACATGAAGGGCCTTAAGTTCCGCGTCATCGGCAACCCGATGTTCGTGGACATGGCGAATGCTCTTGGCGGCAACGGCGTGGCCATGGGTTATGATCAGGTCTTCAATTCGTTGCAGACCGGCGTGATCGACGGCGCTGAAAACAATCCTCCAAGCTACGTGTTCGACAATCACTACACGGTCGCCAAATATTACACACTGACCGAACACTTGATCGTGCCGGAAATGCTGATGTTCTCGAAGCGGATCTGGAGCACCCTGGCAAAGGACGATCAGGATCTGATCAAGAAATTCGCGCGCGAAGCCCAGGCCGAAGCGCGGGTTCTGTGGATGAAATACGAGCAGCAAGCCATGGATAAGGCGAAGGCGGCCGGCTGCCAGATCATCGAGGTCGCCGACAAGAAGCCCTTCCAGGATGCGGTGAAACCGGTCTGGGACAAATACGGCCCGAAATATGCCGAGATGATCAAGCGCATTCAGGCTGAATAAAGCCGGAGTTGCGCGAAACCCGAGTGGCCTTGCATCGCGATCGGATCCAACGCGGGGGACGTTACGTCCCCTGCACGTCCCTTATCCGAAGTTCGCATAGCGGCGCTTGGCGTCGGCCGACCCGAACAAGAAAGATTTGCGATGGCCAGGCTGTTTCGTAGGGCGATGGACTACCTTTATTACGCGTGCGTCCTCGTCGGATGTACCGCCATGGTGCTGATTTCCGCTGTGATCCCCTGGGCTGTGTTTACACGATATGTGCTGAACAGCGCCGCGTCATGGCCTGAAGCCACCGCTGTTCTTTTGACGATTGTTCTGACTTTCATCGGCGCAGCCGCAGGCTATCGGTTTCATGTCCACATGAACCTGTCATTTTTTGTGAATCAGCTGCCGCCACCCCTTCGCATCCTCACCGATATTCTCGTCCAGATATTGATGGCCGGGATAGCTTTGTTCATGACGATCTGGGGAGCGCGACTCGTGAACGTCACGTGGCACAATACCATCCCGGATTTTCCATTCCTCTCCGTGGGCGTGACCTATCTGCCGATACCGGTAGGCGGCGTCTGCTTGCTGATGTTCATCATCGAGCGGCTTTTTCTCGGCACTCCGCCGGATCCGGTCGGACACGACGACGAACACGTTTCAGCGCACTGACTGGAAGCCAGCGTCATGGACATCTTCATCCTTCTCGCCACGATGATCTTCTGCTTTCTGATCGGAATGCCAATCGCATATTCGCTCGCAACCGCCGCTATCGTCGGAGCGATCTCGCTCGGAATTCCGCTCGAAGCGGTGATGCTGAAGATTTCCGACGGCGTCAGCAAGGTCGCAATGCTGACGATTCCCTTCTTTGTGCTTGCGGGAGCGATCATGGCGGAAGGTGGAATGGCGCGCCGGTTGGTCGCCTTCGCCAACGTGCTGGTCGGCTACACCCGATTGCGCGGCGGCCTCTCCATCGTCAACGTGGTTGCAACCACGTTCCTTAGCGGCATCTCCGGGTCCGCCGTCGCCGATACGTCCGCGATCGGCTCAGTGATGATCCCGCAAATGGAAAAAGCCGGGTATCCCCGCGTTTTCGCCACCAACCTTACGATCACGTCATCGGTTCAGGCTTTGCTGGTGCCGCCCAGCCACAACGCCGTGCTGTATTCGCTCGCTACCGGCGGCACGATCTCGATCAGCGCTCTTTTCATGGCCGGTGTATTTCCGGGCCTTTTGCTCGGATTTTCGCTGATCATCCTGTGCCTCGTCATCGCCTACCGCGACAAGCATCCGCAAGGCGAAGTCGTCGAGGTCAAGGAAGCGTTCAAGATCACGATCGAGGCAGTCTGGGGATTGATCACGCTGGTCATTATCCTGGGCGGCATTCTCGGCGGCGTTTTCACCGCAATCGAGGCCGGCGCGGTCGCCTGTATCTGGGCATTCTTCGTCACGATGTTCATCTATCGCGACTATCGCTGGAAGGACCTGCCGGTCCTTCTGCATCGGACGCTGCGCACGGTCGCAATGGTCATGACGCTGATCGCATGCGCATCGAGCGTGGGCTACGTCATGGCGCTGAACCAGATGCCGGCAAAAATCACCGCGTTCTTCCTGTCCATTTCCGACAACAAATACGTCATCCTGTTTCTGATCAATATCCTCCTGCTTGTTCTCGGGACGCTGGTCGACATGGCCCCGTCGATCCTGATATCGACGCCGATCCTGCTGCCGGTCATGATGAATTTCGGCGTCGACCCGGTGCACTTTGGAATGATCATGATGCTCAATCTGGGCATCGGACTTTGCCACCCCCCCGTCGGCTCGATCCTGTTCGTGGGGTGTGCGGTCGGCAAGGTGAGTATCGAGCAGGTGATGCGAAAAATCTGGCCGTTCTACGCGGTCATGTTCGCGGTGCTGATGTGCGTGACCTACATTCCGCTGCTATCGCTGTGGTTGCCGCGCATGGTGTTGAAATAAAAATCCGATAAAGAAAAGGAATGTCGCGCGCATGAGCAGGATGACGCCGAAGGAAATGGCTGCGCAAATCGGACAAGGCCTGTTGTCCTTTCCGGTCACACCGTTTCACGCGGACTATTCGTTCAACGAAACGCAGTATCGCGCCAACCTGGATTGGCTTTGCGGTTACGCCGTGGCCGGTCTGTTCGCCGCCGGCGGGACCGGAGAGTTTTTCTCGCTGTCGCCCGCCGAAGTCGAACGTGTCGTCCGCGTGGCCGTCCAGGAAACGCGGGGCCGGGTGCCGGTGCTCGCGGGGGCGGGCTACGGAACGGCAATCGCCCAGGACATGACCGCAGCCGCAGAGCGCGCGGGTGCCGATGGAATTTTGTTGCTACCGCCCTATTTGACGAATTCGGAACAGGATGGTCTTGCCGCGCATATCATGGCGGTCTGTGCGTCGACCAAGCTCGGCGTCATCGTTTACAATCGCGACAATGCAATCGTGACCGAAGACACTTTGCAGATGCTGTGCGCCAAGTGCCCCAACCTCGTGGGCTACAAGGACGGTATCGGCGACATCGAATTGATGACACGCGTGTATTCGCGTCTCGGAGACCGCCTGACATATGTCGGGGGACTGCCGACCGCGGAAACCTTCGCACTTCCTTATCTGGAAATGGGGGTAACGACCTACTCCTCCGCAGTGTTCAATTTCGTCCCCGATTTCGCGACGACATTCTATGCCGCCGTTCGTCGACGCGATCGCGAGACCGTACAGCTTGGGTTGCGTGATTTTATCTTGCCCCTGATCGCGATACGTAATCGAAAGAAGGGTTACGCAGTATCCATCGTCAAGGCAGGTATGAAAGCCATCGGCCGGGATTCCGGTCCGGTGCGCGCACCGTTGACGGATCTCGAACCGCAGGAAATGGCTGATCTCGAGGTGCTGGTCGAACGGCTCGACAGAACCATGACCGGATTACGTCAGAACGCAGCGGAATAAATGAAACAAGGTCAGTAACAGATGACACCGCCAACAAGCACCATCGCTTCGGGTACACCTATTGTCCGGGATATGAAAGTCATTCCGGTCGCCGGCCATGACAGCATGCTGCTGAACCTGAGTGGCGCCCACGGCCCTTTTTTCACCCGCAACATCGTCGTCCTGACAGACAATTCCGGACGCACCGGCGTCGGTGAGGTACCGGGCGGCGAAGCCATCAAAAAAACCCTGGAAGATGCGCGCGATCTCGTCGTCGGCAAGACGATCGGCACGTTCAACGCCATATTGAACGCCATGAGAACCCGCTTCGCTGATCGCGACTCCGGAGGCCGCGGTTTACAAACCTTCGACCTGCGCATCACGATTCATGCGGTGACCGCGGTGGAGGCAGCCCTTCTCGATCTTCTGGGGCAGCATCTAAATGTATCCGTCGCAGCACTGTTGGGCGAAGGGCAGCAACGCGACCGCGTCGAAATGCTCGGATATCTGTTTTATATCGGCGACAGGCGACGAACGCCGCTGGCCTATCGTGAAGAGCCAAATGCCCGGGACGATTGGAGCCGCCTACGCCACGAAGAAGCCGTGAATCCGGAATCTATCGTGCGGCTGGCGGAAGCAGCGTATGCGCGTTACGGTTTTCAGGATTTCAAATTGAAGGGCGGCGTCTTCTCGGGAGAGGAAGAAATCGTCGCGATCAAAGCGCTCGCGAAAGCATTTCCCAAGGCTCGCATTACGCTTGATCCGAACGGCGCTTGGTCGCTCGACGAAGCCGTGCGGCTTTGCAAGGGCATGCAAGGCGTTCTCGCCTATGCGGAAGACCCGTGCGGTGCAGAAGCCGGTTTTTCGGGCCGCGAGATTTTAGCGGAATTCCGCCACGCTACCGGTCTGCAGACAGCCACAAACATGATCGCAACCGACTGGCGGCAACTGAGCCATGCGCTGGCCCTGCAATCCGTCGATATTCCTCTTGCCGATCCGCACTTCTGGACCCTGCAAGGCGCCGTTCGGGTGGCGCAGACATGCCGCGATCATGGCCTCACATGGGGATCGCACTCGAACAATCATTTCGATATTTCGCTGGCGATGTTTACCCACGCCGCCGCCGCTGCCCCGGGTAAGGTGACCGCCATCGACACTCATTGGATCTGGCAGGACGGGCAACGGCTGACAAAACAGCCGCTACAGATCGTCAACGGTCAGGTGAAGGTGCCGGATCGCCCCGGCCTCGGCATCGAGATCGACATGGTGCAAATCGAGCAAGCTCACGAACTTTACAAGCAACACGGCCTCGGCGCGCGCGACGATGCCGCGGCCATGCAATTTCTAATTCCCGGCTGGACCTTCAACAACAAACGGCCCTGCATGGTGCGCTAGCGGCGCGCGAGGTTCCGTTTCCTGAAACAGAACCTTCGATTCCATTCGCCACGCTCAAACTCCCTTACGCGGCATCGACCAGAACAATCTCCGAATCCAGCAGCGCGGTGACGTTCAGAAGCTCCTCCTTGCGGATGGCAGCGCCGTCACGGGCGTCAATGCGCACACCGTTGACCTCGACCGCACCGGACGAAGGCACCAGATAACCGTGCCGTTCGACGCCGATCGGATAAGTGATGGATTCACCTGCTTTCAATGTCGCGCCGAGAACCCGTGCCTGCGACCGGATCGGCAACGCTCCCTCCTCATTCGCAAAGCCGCTCGCCAGCGTCACGAAACGGCCGGATCGGTCGGTCTTGGGAAACGGTTTCGCACCCCAGGCCGGCTGGCCGCCGGGTTCATCTGGAACAATCCAGATTTGGAATATTTTCGTGGTGCTTGTTTCCAGATTGTATTCGGCATGACGGATGCCTGAGCCGGCACTCATGACCTGAACGTCGCCGGCAACGGTGCGGCCCTTGTTGCCCATGCTGTCCTGATGAGTGATTGCACCCTCGCGAACATAGGTGATGATTTCCATATTGGCATGGGGATGCGGGGGAAAGCCCGTGTTCGGCGCGATCTCGTCGTCGTTCCAGACCCGCAGCGAACCTATCCCCATGTTGTCCGGGTCATAATAATGCTCGCCGAAAGAGAAGTGGTGCCTGGCTTTCAGCCAGCCGAGATCGCCACCGCCGAGTTTGTCAAAAGGCCTGCGTTCAATCATCATCGTCTCCACTTAATACTTAATACGGTTTTCAACGAGAGTCCGTTGGATCGAGCCCCCGATCCGCGGCATCGTTGCTTGCCATATAGAGCGCCAGCGACGATCTATAAATAGAAACAAGCGAAACTTATTGTTTCCAAATCCGCGCCAAGTTCTGGACTGCCCCGAAATTCGACGGATGCTTCGGGCATTGAATATTGGCATGCCGCTACATGACGGAGGATGATGGGGGCGGGATTTTTAGGGGTGCCGAGGCTCGCGTTCGGATTTTGCTGCACCGCAAGCGAGCACGGGTCGGCCAGCACATCGGCCTGGACACTTGCAAATTCCACTCGCTGCGCACTCCAGAAAAGATCAAGGATTTTTTGTCGCCGCGCGGACGCTCAACTCCCGCGGAGCATGCTATAAGAAACTGCCTCATGAAGGCCAAAGAAGATCGGCTATCGATCGAACAATAATCGCAGTCTCTCGTGCTGCTCAGGAGTGAAACGATGAATTCGAAAATCAATCGAGTTATTCAAACACTTGCGGTCGTTTCCATATTCGCGGTCAGTAGCGGCGTTCGTGCCGCCGAGCTCAAGAGCTACCAGTCCGGCAACAAGGAATTCTGGACCCATCCACCGGACGATTGGTTTCTCGGTGACGAAACCGACGCGCAAAAGGGACTGGCGCCGCCGTCCGGGCCGCCGACCGGTGCATCGGATGCAGAGCTCGCAGACACGATCAAAAAGATCAAGCTGCCTCCGGGATTTAAGATCGAGGTTTACGCTAGCGGTGTTCTTGCGGCGCGGCAAATGGCTTGGGGCGACAAGGGCACGCTGTTCGTCGGCTCCTTCGGTCTTGGCAACGTCTATGCGATTACGGATGAGGGCGGCAAAAAATCCGTCAAGACGATCCTGAAGGGGCTGAAGATGCCCACAGGCTTGGCGTTCAAGGACGGCGCACTTTACGTCATCGATATCGACAAACTCATCCGCTACGACAACGCTGAAGCCAATCTCGACAAGATGCCGGAGGGCAAGGTCGTTTACGACGATATGCCTTCCTATGCGGCCCATGGCTGGAAATACCTGGTGACTGACAAGGACGGCTGGTTTTATGTTCCGTTCGGCCCTCCCTTCAACATCGGGATCCCGCCGACAAGCCTCTCACAAATCCGCCGCGTTGATCCCAAAACCGGCAACGCGGAGATTGTCGCTCTCGGCGTCCGGAACAGCGTCGGTGGTGACATCGATCCGCGCACCGGCAAATACTGGTTCACGGAAAATGCGCGCGACTGGCTGGGGGACAACAGCCCGAGCGACAAACTCAATGTGATTAACAAGCATGGCGAGCATTTCGGTTACCCGTATTGCCATCAAGGCGATCTTCCGGATCCGAAATTTTCCATGGGCCACAAGTGTTCGGAGTTTTCGCCCCCTGCGCTCAAGCTCGGCGACCATGTCGCACCTCTCGGCATGAAGTTCTATACCGGGAATCAATTTCCGGCGAAGTATAAGAATGCCATGTTCATCACCGAACACGGTTCCTGGAACCGGCATAAATACCAGGGCGGCCGCATCGTGGTCGTGAACGCCGACACCGACGGCAAAAATGCCAAGGAAGAAGTCTTTGCTTCCGGATGGATCAACGGCGATCAAAGTTATCTCGGAAGGCCCGACGATATCATCATCGCCAAGGATGGATCCATTCTCGTTGCCGACGATTGGGCCGGTGCAGTCTATCGCATCAGTTACGCAAAATAAGGTTACTTCAATGCACCGCGGCTGCCGGCAAGTAGCCGCGGTGTCTCTTAAAAATTCGGGAATGCCTTAGGAATACTTTGGGAATGAACCTTCGTCTGTCCGCTTCTGTTGTCTTGATTGTCGGAGGGCTCGCCGGCCCCGCCTATGCGGCCGATGTCGCCGCCATCAAGGACAAGCTCGATCTTTGCTCAAGCTGTCATAGCAAAGATGGAATCTCCGTTCTTCCGGAAACACCTTCGCTTGCGGGACAGCCAGACCAGTTTATCCAATGGCAGTTGGTCTTTTTCCGGAGCGGCGCCCGCAAGAGCCCACAAATGGCGCCGATAGCCAATGATCTGACGAATGACGAGATGCGAAATCTCGGCGCCTATTTTGCGTCGCTGTCCCCTCCGCCGCCGGCCACCTCTGATGACGACCCAGCTCTCAGCCAGACCGGGGCAAAAATCGCGGCGGAACATCGATGCGCGTCCTGCCATACCGATACGTTTGCCGGCACCAAGGCGACAGCCCGGATCGCCAATCAACGCGAGGACTATCTGCTCAAGGCGTTGAACGATTACAAATCCGGCGTTCGTTCCGGCGGCGGCATGGCCGCCATGGCCGATGTCGCCTATCCGCTGACCGCGGATCAGATCAAGGCGCTGGCGCACTATCTCGCTCACCTGAAATGAATGCGTGCCGACGCACGGCAGCTGAGCTGTTAGATTGCCGGCAAAACAGTGCCCTCGACGTTGCCGAAGCCAACACGATACCCGTCGCCCTGACACCACCCCGCGATACTCAGGGAATCCGCGTCCTCAAGAAAGGTGCGGCGTTCGCCGTCGCCGAGATCGATCGGCTCCGCCCCTCCCCAGCTCAGCTCAAGTAAACTTCCGCGCTGATCTTTCTCCGTGCCGCTGATCGTTCCTGAACCGAGCAGATCGCCTACGTTCATGGCGCAGCCGGATGACGCATGATGGATGAGTTGCTGCACGGACGACCAATACATATATTTGAAATTGGTTCGGCAGATGCGGCGCGCCGCCGTCATCGTCGGCGTTCGCAAGGTGACGTCGAGCGTCAGATCGTAATTGTTGGCCAGTGTTTGCCGCAGGTAAGGAAGCGGCACGGGATCCTGCGCAGGCCCTTGGACCCGGAATGGCTCCAGCGCCTCGCGCGTCACAATCCAGGGACTGATCGAGGTTGCAAACGCTTTCGCCTGAAATGGTCCCAGCGGCACATATTCCCATTGCTGAATATCGCGCGCGCTCCAATCGTTTAACAGCGTGAAGCCAAAAATCATCGCGTCGGCCTGTGCTTCCGAGAGCATCTCTCCCATCGGCGACGGTTGCCCGATGACGACTCCCATCTCAAGTTCGTAATCCAGCCTCTTGCACGGACCGAACGCCGGGATCTCCGTCGTCGGCGGCTTCAATTGCCCGTTGGGTCGACGAATTTGTGTGCCGCTGACCACGACGGTCGAAGCACGCCCATTATAGCCGATGGGAATGTGCAGCCAGTTCGGGAGTAGTGGATTCGACTTGTCCCGGAACATGATGCCGACATTGGTGGCGTGTTCTTTCGACGAATAAAAATCCGTAAATCCTGCGACGGTCATCGGGAGATGAAGCCGAACATCGCTCAGCGGAATCAGGGCGCGCTTGCGTAGCTCGGAATTGTCACGCAACTCGGAATTATCGTGACGCAGCAACGCGCTGATCCGCGCACGAGTCCGCGACCAGACATCCGGGCCAAGAGCCATGAATGCATTGATCGAAGGCTGCGCGAACACACTTTTTTTAAATCCGGTGGATAGAAACCCGGCCGTTTCAAGCACCGCGAGATCAAGCACTTGGTCGCCAATCGCCACGCCAACACGGGGCGACGATTGGGCCGCAGTCGAAAAAATTCCATAGGGGAGATTTTGAATCGGAAAGTCCGACTGAGGCTCGACCTCGATAAAGGACCGTAATTTCGGGTGGTTTGGATGATCCATAGCTTCGGGACTTTCAAGAATGGAAATTACTCTGCGTCGGCTTGGCGGCTTGGTTCGGCGGCGATAAATGCCTCAAGTTTCGATGCCGCCAGGTCGACCTCGACGATTCTTCGATAGGGAGACAGGTCGACGCCAAAGCGCCGCGCGTTGAAAATTTGCGGGACAATGCAAACGTCCGCGAGCGTCGGATTTTTGCCCAGCGCAAACGGACCCTGAAATTCGGCGAGCCGCGCTTCGATGGCATCGAATCCCGTTTTGATCCAGTGCCGCGACCATTCAGACCGCGCTGTCTCGTCAATTCCTATTTCGGTCAGCCGGGTCAGCACCCGCAAATTTCCGATCGGATGAATGTCGCTCACGATCATCAAGGCGATCTCGCGAATGGTCGCGCGTTGCCGTGCGTCGCCGGGAAGCAAGGGCGGCTCTGGGTAAAGCTCGTCGAGATATTCGATGATCGCGATTGATTGCGCGAGATGCACGTTCGAATCGACCCAGTACGGCACCAGCCCTGCCGGATTAAGCTTGATGTAATCGGGCAAATTTTGCTCGCCCTTGCGCAAATGAATGAATTTGTGGTTCGCACTGAGGCCCTTGAGACCCAGTGCAATTCGCACACGATAGGCGGCAGTCGACCGAAAATATCCATAAAGCGTGGCGGTGCCGATGTCAGTCATGGACCTGCGCCGCTATGGTTTGGCCGGATCAAACCGTTTCTCCAATCCGCGCCAGCAGTCTGCATAGTCGTCCTGCAAAGTGCCGGATCGGGCGGCATGCGCCGTGACCCGTTGCGGAAAGCGGGTCTCGAACATAAACGCCATGGTCCCGGTCAGTTTGACCGGCTTCAGTTCGGTGTTGCTAGCATGATCGAACGCTTCGCGATCCGGTCCGTGCGGCAGCATGCAATTGTGCAGGCTGATTCCACCGGGAACGAAACCTTGTGGTTTCGCATCATAAACGCCGTACAGCAGCCCCATGAATTCCGACATGATATTCATATGATACCACGGCGGCCGAAAGGTATTTTCCGCAACTGCCCAACGCTCCGGGAAAATCACGAAGTCGATGTTCGCCGTTCCCGCCGTTTCCGAGGGCGACGTCAGCACCGTGAAAATCGACGGATCGGGATGGTCGAATCCGATCGCACCCACCGGCGAGAACGTCCGCAGATCGTATTTGTAGGGCGCATAATTGCCGTGCCACCCCACGACGTCGATCGGCGAATGCAGCAATGTGGTCGACCACAACGAACCGCCCCATTTCACGATCAATTCAGTCGGCGTATCGCGGTCTTCGTAATGAGCGACCGGGGTCAGAAAATCGCGAGCGTTGGCCAGACAGTTTGCGCCGATCGGCCCCCGTTCCGGCAGCGTCAGCGCCCCGCCGTAATTCTCGCAGAGATAGCCTCGTGCCGGCCCGGCCGGAATCTCGACGCGGAATTTGACACCGCGCGGAATAACGACGATCTCGGCCGGCGACGCATCGATCAGGCCGAACTCCGTGACGAACCGTAACGCACCCTGTTGCAAGACAAACATCATCTCGCCGTCCGCATTGTAAAAATGCTGATCGACCATGGATTTTGTAATGACATAGACATGCGCGGCCATGCCGGCTTGCGTGTTCGCATCACCCGCTGTCGTCATGGTACGGACGCCTTGCACGAACGTCACATCCTCCTTCGGTATCGGCTCCGGGTCCCAACGCAATTGGCCGATCGGGGTCTCTTCTTCAAAGCAAGGCGCGGTCCGCCACAGGCCCGCATCGATTTTCGTGAACCGTCCTGAATGCAGGACAGAGGGCCTGATCCGGTAAAGCCACGAGCGTTCGTTGGCGCCGCGCGGCGCGGTGAAAGGCGAACCGGACAGCTGCTCGGCGTAAAGCCCGTAGGCACATCGTTGTGGGGAGTTACGGCCAATCGGCAAGGTACCCGGCAGAGCCTCGGTTTCAAAGCTGTTGCCGAAGCCGGACATATAACCAGGCGTAATGTTGCCGACCGATTTCCCGACGACGTCAGGCGCTGTATTGTAATTCATGGTCATTCTCCTTGAAGAGCCGCCCACATCTGCCGGTCGCGCTCCGCCGTCCAGATCACGGGATCTTCTATTCCCGATGCTTCGTCGAACGCGCGTGAAACATTGAATGGCAGGCAATGCTCATAAATAGCGAATTTTGAAAATTTCGAATCCATCGCTTCGCGTGCAGCCGCCATGGTCTCCTTCAAGCTGCGCCCCTTCGCGACTGAGGATTCCGCCGCACCGTACAGTGTTCCTACAAAGTCGCGCGTCATGGCGATGGCCTCGCGGCATGTCGCCACGCCCTTGAGTGCATCACCCCGCCCGGGAGCGATCGCTTTGGGATTGAACTCCCTTATTTCGTTCAGCGTCATCGGCCACTCGCGCAAATGGGCGTCGCCGCAATAACAGGCCGAGTGATATTCGATGAGATCCCCGGAGAACATCACTTCAGCATCGGGGACCCAGGCGACAATATCTCCCGACGTGTGCCCCGCGCCCAACTGCATCAGCCTGACTTCACGCTTGCCCAGGAAAACGGACATTTCGCCTTCGAAAGCCAGGGTCGGCCATGTCAACCCGGGGATACTCTCGGCATCCCGAAACAGACGTGGAAAGCGGCCATATTCCGAATCCCAATCCTGCTGGCCGCGCTCCTCGATCAGGCGATAGGTTTCACGCGACGCGACCACGCCTTGAGCATGGTAGGCTGACGCACCGAGCACGCGTACAGCATGATAATGCGACAGCACGACATATTTGATCGGCTTGTCGGTGACGGTTCGGACTCGCTCGATCACGCTTTTCGCCATCGCAGGCGTCGCCTGCGCATCGAATACCAGACAACTGTCTTCGCCGACGATGACGGCCGAATTTGGATCGCCCTCCGCGGTAAAGGCATAGAGATCAGGGCCTATCTCCGAGAAGCTAATTTTCTTCTCCGAAAGATCGGACGTCGAGGCAAAACCTTTGGCGTTCATTTGTCAGCTCTTCTTTCAGTTTGCGCCCGAAGCAGCCGATACGGCGCCCTCCGGCAATCCGCGTTGGGCAAGGGCAATTGCCTCCCGCAACACATCGATGTCGCCGATATGATTGGCAAGGATGAGAACCAGCGCCGCATCAAGCGCCGAGCTGCTGTCGTCGCTTAAACCGCGATGCGCTTCCACCATAAGCCGGAAGGCATCGTCGGGTTTCTCAAAATTCGAACTGGTCGACAATGGCATGACGACTATCCTCAATGCGCGCCAGCGGCGCGCGACAACGAAGCTTTCAACGTCTCACGATTTGGCTGTCGAAATCGGGCCGCTACGTATCCGTCCGGCCGAAACAAATAGGCGCTTCCCGGTTGCGCATCATATCGTGCACCGAGCAAGCCCGATCGGTCCGTAAACGCTTCGTTCGGCCCCACCCGGATCAGGCCGACATCCTCGGGAACATCGACGGCCTCCCCGTCTGCAAATTCCAGGACTGCGAAATTGCGTCCCAGGCTGGCGAAAGCTTCCGTCAAATAGGAAGGCCCACCATCGTTTGACGCTAAGGGAGCATCGACCATCGACGTGCCAGGGGACACCCCGCCGTGCCAATGCTCTTTATCGATCGTCGAGAGCGGGCTTTCATAGACGGACGGCACCGACAACCGCCCGCCATTGATCATGCGTTTGGCGAATTCGGTATGTTTGGCAAGCGCAAGCACGGCGCTGCGGAGCCGGGCTTCATGAACCGAAGCCGGCGCCATGAAATCCGTCGAACGTGTCGATTCGCGAATATTTTCATCCGCCGCGGCGCCACGTTCGGTATCGTAACTCTCAAGCAGAGATTCCGGCGATGCGCTTCGCAATATGCGCGAAAGTTTCCATGCCAGGTTTTCCGCGTCCTCCAAACCGGAGTTGGCGCCCCGCGCGCCGAACGGAGAAACCTGATGCGCGGCATCTCCGGCAAAAATCACGCGATCGTGGATGAAGCGCTGCATCCGCCGGCATTGAAACTTGTAAAGCGATATCCATTGAAACTCGAATGCATCATGGCCGAGCATCCTCGCAATTCTCGGCCGTACGTTCTCCGGACGCTTTTCGACCGCCGCGTCTGCATCCGGACCAAGCTGCAAATCGATCCGCCAGATGTTATCGGGCTGCCGATGCAGCAGCGCGGAACGGCCGGCGTGAAACGGCGGGTCGAACCAGAACCAGCGCTCGGTCGGGAATTCCGCGTTCATCTTGACGTCGGCGATCAAAAACTGATCTTCAAACACCTGGCCACCGAAATCCGCGCCCACCAGACGCCGCAGTGACGAACGCGCGCCATCGCAGGCAACGACGTAGCTTGCCGCAATTCGATAAGCCCCTTCCGGAGTTTCGATCGTGAGAACGGCATGATCATTGTGTTGCGCAAGGCCGGTTACCTTGTTGCTCCATCGCAAATCAAGACCGGGATGTTTCGCCGCTTGCTCGACCAGATAGGCCTCGGCATAAAACTGCTGCAAGTTGATAAAAGCCGGCATCTTGTGCCCGTCTTCAGGCAGCAGATTGAACTGGAGAAGCTGGGTCGCGCCATAAAATATCTTGCCCACGCTCCAGACCACGCCTTTGTCGACCATGCGCGCGCCGACGCCCAACCTGTCCCAGAATTCCAGCGATCGCTTCGAGAAGCAGATCGCGCGCGATCCCTCGCCGATACGGTCCGCATCGTCCAGCAACACGACCGAATGCCCACGCTGCGCAAGGTCGATCGCCAGCGAGAGGCCAACCGGTCCTGCACCCACCACCACCACGGCATGGTGAGCGATCGAAGCGGCGGAGCGATCCTGATCAGGATGCCGCCGGTAGCCGAACCGTGTCGCTGCATCGGCGATCATCGGGATTGTCCACTTCGCTATATCTGGTGACCTGATGTGCGGTGACCGGAAAGCCCTGGCGTTGTTCGCTGGCCAACGCTAAATTAGTCTCGTATGCAACTATATCCCCGTCTGGCTAAACCCGTCAATCGAGGCTTGCCGACGGACGAATGAGCAAACGGCGCCATGAAGAAACTCGATCTCTTCAAATTTGTCCCGTTCCGCATGAACCGGTTAGCGGCCGAAATCAGCACGGCGTTGTCGAGCGAATATCGCGACCGTTACGGCATCGAAATCCCGGAGTGGCGCGTGATTGCGACTTTGGGCTTTCGCGAAGGCCCATGCACGGCCCAGCACATCGTTGAGAGCACGAAAACCCACAAATCAACGATTAGCCGGGCTGTTACAAATCTGATGAAACGCGGATTGATCGAGCGGCTGGAAAACACGCTGGATCGCCGCGAATACAGCTTGCAGCTCTCGCGCGACGGGCAGACCCTCTATCAAGCGCTGATCCCGCGCCTCCTGAATCGGGAGCGGGAAATCTTGTCGTGCTTGTCAGCGACCGAGTTGAAGCAATTCGAAAATGCTTTTGAAAAGATTGAACGGAGCCTGGATCTTTCCGGGATTGATGATCTTCCACCCATCAGAGCTGTGGCCAACCGGACATAGCCCGATCCATCTGCCTCAATCAAAACGGTTTTTGGAGCTAGCCGAATCTCGATATCCGGTCTTCAGTCCTGATTTGGCGGAATAAAAATTGAAACATATGCCCCTCGCAATGGATACTTTGACTGTCTCTCGCGTTAAACCCATCGCCCTTCGCAAGTTGGGTGTACTCTCAAGTCCCCTCGCCTCCAGCGATCGGCGCAGTCACGTGCAAATCGAACAGAACAAGGCATCATGAATCCCATCAAAGAGCTTCAAAAGCATGGTCAAGCCGTCTGGCTCGATTTTCTGGCGCGCAATTTCATCGCCAAGGGCGACCTCAAATCGCTGATCGACACCGATGGCGTTCGTGGCGTCACGTCCAACCCTTCGATTTTCGAGAAAGCCATCGGCGGCAGCAGTGAGTATGACAACGCGATTTCAACGTTGTTGAAAGAGCGCGACCGGCCTGTCGTGGATCTTTATGAAGCGCTGGCGGTGGAAGACATTCGGCATGCCGCTGACGTGCTCCGCCCCGTGTATGACCAGCTGGACGGCCGGGACGGATATGTCAGCCTCGAGGTTTCACCCTATCTGGCGAGAGACACTGCAGGGACCATCGCCGAAGCAGAGCGCCTGTGGCGCGATGTGGGCCGAAAAAACCTGATGATCAAGGTGCCCGGAACGCCCGAAGGCCTTCCGGCCATCGAAAAGCTGATTGCCCAAGGGATCAACGTCAACATCACGTTGCTGTTCTCGCAAAAGCTGTATGCCGATGTGCTGGAGGCATATATCGCCGGTCTCGAAACCTGGGTTGCGAATGGCGGTGACCCGGCCAAGATAGCAAGCGTTGCCAGCTTTTTCGTCAGCCGTATCGATTCGGCGGTCGACAAGGAGATCGATGCGAAGATTGCAGCTGCAAACGACGCGGACAAAAAAGCCGCCCTTGAAACCTTGAAAGGCAAAGTCGCGATTGCCAACGCCAAGCTTGCCTATCAGCACTACAAGAACGTGATCGCAACGGACCGCTGGAAGGCACTTTCAAAAAAAGGCGCACGCGTTCAGCGCCTGCTCTGGGCAAGCACGGGAACGAAGAACAAGGCCTATAGCGATGTCCTTTATGTCGAGGAATTGATCGGCCGCGATACTGTCAACACCGTCCCTCCCGCCACGCTGGACGCGTTCCGGGATCACGGAAAGCTGCGCGACAGTCTGGAAGAAAACGTGCCGGATGCGGAACGGGTGCTGTCGGATCTTGCAAAGGCGGGCATTTCGCTCGATGCCATTACTGAAAAGCTTGTCGAAGAAGCCGTGCAACTTTTTGCAGAGGCAGCCGACAAATTGCTGGGCGCGGTTGCGCACAAACGCGCCGCTATGCTGGATGCCCGGATCGATTCCCAATCCATTCGGCTCTCTTCGGTTCTTGAAGCATCATTCAAGACGCTGGCTGACGACTGGCGCTCAAAAGGAAAGATACGTTCCTTATGGGCGCGCGATGCCAAGGTCTGGACCGGCCATGACGAAAACAATTGGCTCGGCTGGCTCGACGCAGTGACGCGTGAACAGGCTGCTCTCAAACAGCGCGAAGATTTTGCGGCATGGGTCAAGAAGGAAGCCTTCACCGATGCTGTTGTGCTGGGCATGGGCGGCTCAAGTCTGGGCCCCGAAGTCATCGCCACCACGTTCGGGCCTGTTGCGGGGTTTCCGAAACTTCATGTTCTCAACTCGACAGACCCGGCGCAAATCCAGCGTGTGGAATCCGCCATCGCAATCAACAGGACGCTCTTTATCGTCTCGAGCAAGTCGGGGGGCACAACCGAGCCCAACGCGTTGATGGATTACTTCTTTGCGCGTGTTCAGGAGAAGCTCGGAGAAAAGGCCGGCCAAAGCTTCGTAGCCGTCACTGATCCCGGGTCATCGCTGGAGAAAACGGCGAAATCCCGCTCTTTCGCCCACATCGTTCATGGCGAGCCCACCATTGGCGGCCGCTATTCCGTGCTCTCGCCTTTCGGTTTGATCCCGGCTGCGGCGACAGGCCTCAACCTGAGCAAATTTCTGGATGCGACCGCAGCAATGGTGCGCGCTTGCGGGCCGGATGTACCGCCGGAAGAAAATCCCGGCGTGAAATTGGGGCTGGCGTTAGGAGCGGCCGCGCAACATGGCCGCGACAAGATTACTCTGACGGCATCCAGCCGGATTGCCGATTTCGGAGCCTGGGCCGAGCAGCTCATCGCCGAATCGACCGGCAAGAACGGGAAAGCGCTCATTCCTCTCGAAGGGGAAACACTGGGCCGGCCCGATGTTTACGGCAACGATCGCGTCTTTATCGATCTTCGCCTGAAAAACGACAGCAACAGCGACAGCGAAGCCGCACTGAGGGCTCTCGAAAAGGCCGGGCACCCGGTCATCCGCATCGTCGTCAGTGATCCTATGCAAATCGGACAGGAATTTTTCCGGTTTGAAATCGCAACAGCGGTCGCGGGCGCCATCATGGGCATCGATCCCTTCGATCAGCCCGATGTCGAAGCCGCGAAGATCAAGACACGCGAGTTGACGACCGCATTCGAAACGAATGGCGTGCTTCCTTCTGAAACGGCAGTTGCGACTGACGGCGCAATCGCGATCTACACCGACGCGAAGAACGCCGAGACACTTCGCAAGGCAGGCGCAAATGGCGGAATCGAATCCTGGCTGAAAGCGCATTTCTCGCGGATTCACGATGGCGACTATGCCGCGCTGCTCGCCTACCTCAACCGTGACAAAGCTCACATCGACGTCATGCACGAGATCCGCATGGCGATCCGCGACCAAAAACATGTTGCGACATGCGTTGGGTTCGGCCCACGGTTTCTGCATTCCACCGGTCAGGCCTACAAGGGCGGACCAAATACCGGCGTTTTTCTCCAGATCACCGCGGACGATGCCAAGGACCTCGCTGTTCCTCAGCAGAAAGCCAGTTTCGGAACCATCAAGGCCGCGCAGGCCCGGGGAGATTTCGACGTGCTCACCGAACGCGGGCGACGGGCGTTAAGGCTGCATATCACGGGCGACGTTTCCAAGGGCCTCGCCGCTATTCGCGCAGCGGTTCGCACCGCGCTGGCGTAGACAACGGACAGGACAGGAATATGCAGATCGGTCTCGTAGGCCTCGGGCGCATGGGCGGCAACATCACGCGCCGCCTGATCGCCAAGGGTAACCATCAAGTGGTCGTGTACGACCAGAATCCCAAAGCCGTCAGCGATCTCGTGGATCACGGCGCGACTGCGTCGTCATCGCTCGACGAGCTTATTCAGAAGCTCGCCGCACCGCGTGTCATCTGGGTCATGCTGCCCGCGGGGCGGATCACGGAAGATACCATCGCCGTGCTGGCAAAATCGCTAAAAAGCGGCGACGTCATCATCGATGGCGGGAATACGTTTTGGCAGGACGACATCCGCCGGGCAACCACCCTGAAAGAGCGTGGCATACATTATATTGATGTCGGTACCAGCGGGGGCGTGTGGGGCCTGGAGCGTGGCTACTGCATGATGATCGGCGGCGAGACCGATATCGTCGGTCGTCTCGATCCGATCTTCTCAGCGCTGGCTCCGGGAGCAGGTGACATTCCCCGGACACCTGGACGTAGCGGACGCGATCCGCGCGTCGAAAACGGTTATATTCATGCAGGCCCGAGCGGGGCCGGTCATTTCGTCAAGATGATCCATAACGGCATCGAATACGGAATGATGCAAGCCTTTGCCGAAGGCTTCGACATTCTCAAAAATGCAAATATCGAAGCGCTGCCCAAGGAACACCGCTTCGATCTGAATGTCGCCGATATCGCCGAAGTCTGGCGCCGCGGCAGCGTCGTCACGTCATGGCTGCTCGATCTCACGGCGACTGCCTTGGCAGGCAACGAAACCCTCGACAGCTATTCCGGCTTCGTCGAAGATTCCGGCGAAGGTCGCTGGACCATCAATGCGGCGATCGACGAAGCGGTTCCAGCCGAAGTCATCACGGCTGCGCTCTACGCCCGATTCCGCTCGCGCAAGGAACACACCTTTGCCGAGAAAATTCTTTCTGCGATGCGTCACGGTTTCGGCGGACATATCGAGCCTCCCGCTCCCGCCCACGGCGCAGCATCCAAGACGAAGACAGAATAACGGAAAAAGTTAGGGCGTGGACATCTCATGAAATCAGACACGACCGGCAAACCCAGGATTCCTGACCCCTGCTGTTTCGTTATTTTCGGCGTCACAGGCGATCTCGCGCATCGGCTGGTAACGCCCGCCCTCTATAATCTTGCCGAAGCCGGACTTTTGCCCGAAGGCTTTCGGGTGGTCGGCGTCACCCGCACGGAAATGCAAAGCAAGTCGCTGCATGACGATCTCATGAAAGCCTTGCAGCAATTCGCTACGCGCCCGATCGACACGACTATTGCAAGAAAGTTGTTCGACTGTTTCACCAGCGTTCATGCCGATCCTCGCGAACAAGGTTCATTCGACCGCCTCAAGGAGCACCTCGACGGCATTTCAAAAAACGGCGTCAAAAATCATCTGTTCTATCTTGCCGTGCCCCCGACTGCCTTCAAGCCTATTTGCGACGAACTCGGGCGCACCGGTTTGTTGAATGAAAGCAACGGTGCGTGGCGCAGGCTTGTGATCGAGAAGCCGTTCGGAACGGATTTGAAATCCGCAAAAGAACTTAATCACGACCTGCTCAAGATCGTCGATGAACACCAAATCTACCGGATCGACCATTACCTCGGCAAAGAGACTGTTCAGAATATCCTGGTCTTTCGCTTCGCCAACGGAATGTTCGAACCGATCTGGAATCGAAATCACATCGATCATGTGCAGATCACGGTGTCTGAGACCATCGATGTCGGCCGGCGGGGCAGCTTTTATGACGCAACCGGCGCCATGCGGGACATGGTGCCAAATCATCTGTTCCAGCTCTTGTCGCTGGTTGCAATGGAGCCGCCGTCGCGTTTCGATGCGCACTCCGTCCGGTCGGAAAAAGGCGAGGTTCTTTCCGCCATCCAGATTCAATCGCCCGAAGAGGCGTTGAAAAATTCGGTCCGCGGCCAATACGTGGCGGGCAGGATCGGCGACAAGCAGATCGGCGATTATCGCAACACCGCCGATGTCGATAGCGCCAGCATTACCGAAACCTACGCGGCGATGAAATTGACGATCGACAATTGGCGCTGGGCCGGCGTTCCGTTTTATTTGCGCACCGGCAAAGCACTTGCAGCCAAGCGCACCGAGGTCGCCATCCGCTTCAAGCAGGCACCCTTCTCCATGTTCCGCGCGACCGAGGTGGAGCGTTTGTCGCAAAACTACCTCGTGATCGGGATCGAGCCGACCGAAGGAATTACGCTGCAGTTCAACACCAAGGTGCCGGGACCTACGGTCGCGATCGACGGCGTCGACATGAAATTCAAGTACAAGGACTATTTCAAGGTCGCTCCGAGTACGGGATATGAGACCTTGATCTACGATTGCATGATCGGTGACAACATCCTGTTCCAGCGCGCCGACAGCGTGGAAGCCGGATGGCAGGCGGTACAGCCGTTTCTCGATGCGTGGAAAAAAGCCGGCGGCGACGGGCTGGCGCTTTATCGCGCGGGAACCGACGGGCCGCGCGAGGCTCATGGCCTGATCGAGCGTGACGGCCGCAGGTGGCGCAGGATCGACGGCGGATGAGCGATTTACCTCGGCGTAAAATCGTCGTGCTGCCCGATGCACACGCATTGGCGGAGGCGGCGGCAAATTATCTTGCCGACATCACCGCAAGCAGTGCCGTGCCTTCTGCAATCTGCCTGACCGGCGGTTCGACACCGAAACGATTATATGAACTGCTTGCGACCAAGCCGTGGCGGGATCGAATTCCCTGGGCACACGTTCACTGGTTCGTGGGTGACGACAAATTCGTTGCCCCGAACGATGATCTGAGCAATATGGGAATGGCGCGGCGGACTTTTCTCGATGCATGCGCCCCAGCGCCTAATATACATCCGATCGACACCAGCGGCACAAACCTCGACAAGGCCGCGAGCAGCTACGAGCGCGAATTGAAGAACTTCCACGCATCCTGCCGTCCCGACCGGCCGTTGTTCGACGCGGTACTCATGGGCGTCGGGCCGGACGGACACACCGCTTCATTGTTTCCCAATGATCCGGCACTCGAAGAACAAAAACGCTGGGTTGTGGGAATCGAGCGGGCCAATGTCGCGCCTTTTGTGCCGCGTGTAAGCCTCACACTGAATTGCCTCGCGCGTAGCAAAAACATGCTGTTTCTTGCCTCGGGTCACGACAAACGCGACATCTTGCAGCGCGTGTTCGCAGGCGAGGATCTCCCGGCTGGCCGGGCACATGCTGGTGACGGCGAAGCGTTGTGGATGATCGACGAGGCGGCAGCTCCCGCGAATGCGAGCCAAAGAGATGCCTAAATCGGGACCCATCGCGGCAATTATCGTTATGGGCGTTTCCGGCTCGGGCAAAAGCACCATTGCCGAGGCGCTCGCGAGACGTCTTGGCTTTTCATGGGAGGATGGCGACAGTTATCACCCTCCTGCGAACGTTCAAAAAATGAGCGCAGGTTATCCCCTCACCGATGAGGATCGTTGGCCTTGGCTGCAAGCCATCGCCGACGACATCGACCGCAAGGCTGAGGCCGCTATACCGATCGTGATTTCGTGCTCCGCCTTGAAACGCGTCTACCGCGACAGGCTCGTGCACGATCGAACCGATGTGCGGATTGTTTATCTGAAAGGATCGCGAGATCTGATCGCGGCCCGCCTGGCCGAACGTCGGGATCATTTCATGCCGGCCTCGCTCCTCGACAGCCAGCTCGCGACCCTTGAAGAGCCGTCCGCCGATGAGCCCGCGATCACCGTTGGGATCGACAGCTCCGTGGACGACATCGTCGGTCATATTATTCGACAGTTGGGGCTAGCGTTGCCGGTAACATGACAAAAATCCGCCTGGTCATCTCCGACGTGGACGGCACGCTTGTGACACGCGACAAGCGGCTGACTGCGGCGTCGCTCGCAGCCGTGAGCGATTTGCAGGCCAACGGCATTTTGTTCTCGATTACCAGCAGCCGCCCGGCATTCGGGATGAAAGCAGTCGCCACAGCGTTGAAAATCCAACTGCCGCTCGGACCGTTCAACGGCAGCTCTCTGGTCAATTCCGATCTTTCCGTCATCGAGCAACACCTCATTCCGAGGGCCGCTGTGGTCCAGAGCCTGCAGCTCTTCGAGCAAAACAAAATCGATGTGTGGGTCTTCACAAATCGCGACTGGGTGATTCTGCGGGATGACGGAAAATACGTGCCGCACGAAAGGAACACCATCGCAACGACACCGATATTAGCAAAAGATCTTGCCCCCTATTTCGATACGGCTTGCAAGCTTGTCGGGGTCAGCGGAGATTTCAAATTGCTCGAACGGTGTGAAAGCGAATTGCAAGCGGAACTCGGCACAACAGCGCATGCCGTCCGCTCCCAGGATTATTATCTCGATGTCACGCCGCCGGGTTTCGATAAAGGCACGTTTGTCGAGGCGATGGGCAAGCGGCTGGATATCTCACGCGACGCCATCGCAACCCTTGGCGATATGCCAAACGATGTCCCCATGTTCGGAAAAAGCAGCGTTTCATTCGCGATGGGCAACGCAAGCGATGCAGTCAAAGCACATGCCTCTCACGTGACGGCGTCGAACGAAGACGACGGGTTTTCGAAGGCAATCCAGCAAATTCTGCAAATGACTAACTGACCAATCGACGTCGGATCAGTTTGCGCGCTGTACGGCCGGCTTCTTCGCCGGGTGAAGTGCTTCGTAAATATTATGTGCGGTGTTGACCAGCGCGATGTGCGTCAGGGCTTGCGGAAAGTTTCCTGTCAAACGCTTCGCTTCGGGGTCGTATTCTTCCGATATCAAACCCACATCGTTAGCCACTCCCGCGACGTGCAGGAACAATTCCCTGGCCTTGTCGAGGTTTCCAAGCATCACATGTACGTCGGCCAGCCACAATGTGCACGCGAGGAATGCCCCTTCGATAGGCTCTACCTCATTGGGGCGGGGCTGGCGCGGATCGTGACGAACGACAAATCCACCCCGCATCAGGTGTTTCTCGATTGCGTCAATCGTTGCAGTCATGCGCGGATCGGTTGCGGGAATGAATCCGACCGCTGGAATCAGGAGAAGGCTGGCATCGAGAGTTTTCGAGCCGTAAGACTCGACGAACGTTCCTATGTCAGCGTCAAATCCCTTGGTGCAAATATCGGCATGAATACGATCGCGCAGTTCCCGCCATACGTCCAATGGTGCCTCGAATCCATAAGCTTCGGCACTCTTGACACCACGGTCGAATGCGACCCAGCACATCACCTTGGAGAGCACGTAATGACGCCCCGGGCCGCGCAGCTCCCAAATGCCGCTATCGGGCTGATCCCAAATCAGCGCAAGGTGTTCCAGCAAGGCACATTCCAACGCCCAGGTGTTACCGTCGAGCTCAACCAATTCCTTGCGCGCCTGATGAAACGTATCCATCAACTCGCCGTAGACATCGAGCTGCAGTTGAGCGTGAGCTGCATTTCCGAAGCGAACAGGTTTGGCGCCTTCATAGCCAGGCAGCCATTCCGCTTCCCATTCCATCAACCGGCGCTGACCGGTGATGCTGTACATGATCTGAATATCCGAAGGCGACCCGGCAACCGATCTCAAAAGCCAGTTATGCCATTCGCCCGCTTCCGCGTAGTAGCCGCTGTTCATCAACGAGAATAACGTGAATGTTGCATCCCGCAGCCAACAAAAGCGGTAGTCCCAATTTCTGGCCCCTCCGAGTTTTTCGGGCAGCGACGTGGTGGGGGCGGCAATGATGCCGCCTGTCGGCGCGAAGGTCAGCGCCTTGAGCGTGATCAATGAGCGTTGGATGAGATCGCGGTGTTCGCCTTTATAGGTGCTGCGGCCCGACCACTCATTCCAAAAGGTCTCGGTATCGGTTAGCGCCTGTTCGGGATCGATCGCTTTCGGCACATCGCGATGGGACGCTTGATAGGTCAACACAAAGGGGACGAGGTCGCCTGCCTTGACCTCAAACTCCGCAACGGTCGTCATATTCTCGCCCCGCACCTCCACCGGCGTTCGCAGCACGACCATATCGGGTCCTGCGACAGCGAGCATGGTGCCGTCTTTCAGACGTCGAACCCAGGGAATGTTGGCGCCGGAGCCGAACCTCAGAATGAGCTCCATGCACACGGTCATCGTGCCTCGATCGCCGCGCACGAGCCGCACGATATCCGAGGCCTCTCCGCGTGGCGGCATGAAATCGATGAGCGTCACCGCGCCGTCGTCGCATTCATACTGCGTTTCGAGAACGAGTGTCTCTCCACGGTAGGACCGCGCGATACGCGAAGGCTTCTGTTTTGGTGAAATTTTCCAGCGTCCATGCTCGGGCTTTCCAAGCAGAGCGGCGAAACATGCGTCGGAATCGAATGCCGGCCAGCATAGCCAATCGATTGATCCATCCCGGCTGACCAGCGCAGCCGTGAGGCAATCTCCGATCAAGGCATAATCTTCGATAGGAGACGGCAACTGCCCTCGCAAGCTGATGTTTCAGGGAGCCCTTCGATGCCGGATTGGGCACTAGTTCAAGACGTTCGAGGCAGAGAAAGATAGAACCAAGGGACATCAACGCTGGCTAAAGCAGATGGTTCCAGCCTCCGCAGTCCCGTGAACCAAAGCATCGCAGCCGTTATTCTTCGGGCTCCGTCGTGAAGAGCAGAGGATAGCCTTGCCGACGACCGGCATCTGTCGCGCGTGTTGCTTTCGTCTCGGCGATGTCCTTTGCGAAAACAGCAACGACGCACGAGCCAAGCCGGTGCGCCGTGATCATAACCTTGTGTGCTTGGCTCTCATTCATGAGAAATTCGGCCTTCAGCACAGTGACCACGAATTCACGCGGCGTGAAATCGTCGTTGACGAGGATGACCTTGTACAGTCGTGGCCGTTCCGTTTTCGTCCGGATCTTCGTGCGCGGCTTGATCGCAATATCGCCCATCGGATGATCGACTCCCGATGATATCTGTGGGCAAAGAATGCCACTATTTTTTCACTTCCGGGTCGCCTCGTCCACCTGCACGCAAACCTGTTCCTGCAGGTTCGGCTTCGCGCAAAAAACCGGGCAGCGTCCGCCGAAAGATATTCGAAAAGCCTGGTGCTCGAAAGGCTTGGCGATGAAGGGTTTGGCGTTGAAAGGCTTGGCGAGCGTCGCAATAATGGGCAATCTCTCTCCACAAGCACGCACGGATCGGTTGCGCCAAACCCGTTTCCATATGACCTTTGCAATTCATGATTTGCAACCAAGCGCGGGCTCATGACACAAATACAAGGCAGAGGCGACGCAATGAAAACATCCGATAACACCGGCCTTACGGCCGACGACGTGACGGTGCTGGCGAGAATGGCAGACGTCCCCGTCAAGACCGACGTCGCAGAACGAATTGCCGCCTCGATCGGACCGGCCTTGAAAAGCTTCAGTCCGATTGCAGGAACGTTGCCGTTCGATCTCGAACCCGCAAGCTTTGTTGCTGTTCAGAGGAATTCCGGCACATGACCACCGAACCGGCGCTGCTGTCCCTGACCGCCGTTGCATCGGCGATCGCGTCCAGGACGATCTCGTCACGTGAAGCCACAAAATCCTGCCTGGATCGCATTGCGCGCTTTCAACCGCGACTCAATGCCTTCATGACGATTGAACCCGAACAGGCACTGCAGGCTGCGGATGCGGCCGATGCGGCTCTTGCGAAAGGACAGAGTTTTGGCGCTTTGCATGGTGTCCCGCTTGCACACAAGGATATGTTTTACGAAAGCGGAAAAGTTTCGACGTGCGGATCCTCGATCCGCAAAGGCTGGGTAGCGGAGACATCATCGACGGCGCTGCAGCGTTTGAAAGACGCCGGCACCGTGCGGCTTGGCACGCTGCAGATGTCGGAATTCGCATACGGTCCAACCGGCCACAATGCGCATTTCGGCCCCGTGCAAAATCCCTGGCGCCTCGGTCACATCACGGGCGGATCGTCCTCCGGTTCGGGTGCAGCGGTCGCGACGCGGTTAACCTTTGCGGCTCTGGGTTCTGACACCGGCGGATCGATCCGGATGCCGGCGAATTTTTGCGGCGTTACCGGACTGAAGACCACGGTCGGTTTGATCAGCCGCGCCGGTGCGATGCCGCTATCGCAGTCCCTCGACACGATCGGCCCCCTCGCACGCTCCACCGAGGATTGCGCCCTGCTCGCCGGCTTGATGGCAGGCGCGGATCCAAACGATCCGACCACTCGCGACGCGCCGGTGCCCAACTATATGGCGGCAACGCGCGGTTCGATGAAAGGTCTTTGTATCGGCGTTCCATCCGCGTTTTATGTCGATGATCTCGATGCCGAAATCGGCCGCGTCCTGGACGAGACCATCGCAACGCTGGCACGGGAGGGTGCACGAATTGTTCGTATCGGATTACCTGACCAGCGACAGTTATCGGCCGCTTGCCAGATCCTCCTTGCCGTCGAGGCGGCGGGTTTTCACAGGGCTTGGATGATCGAACGGCCGCAGGATTACGGCCCTCAGGTCTTGATGCGGCTTGAAAACGCGCTCGCCATCCCGGCCCTTACCTATCTTGAGGCCCTGCGCTGGCGCGGCCCGGCTCTCGCGGCACATCTTGCGGCCGCCGCCGGCGTGGACGCCATTGTAGCGCCGGTGGCGCCGATTCCCGCCCCGACCATTGCGGAGAGCGATGTCGGAAATCAGAAAGGCGCAGAAGTGGTCATTCAGAATCTGACGCGTTTCACCCGTCCCATCAATTATCTTGGCCTGCCTTCTCTTGCCGTACCCGCGGGGCTGACCGCCACTGGCCTGCCGGTCGGCATGCAGTTGATCGGGAAACCTTTCGACGAAACGACCATCCTGCGGATCGGAGCAGCCTTTCAGCGCGCGACGGATTTCCATACCAGGCAACCGGACCTGCAGTGATTGAAAAGCCCAGGCCGGACCTGGTCCGCCACCAGAGCGAGACCGGGGACTCCGAAAGCCTCAGCTCCACCCATGAAAGTCGGCGAGCAATGAGCATGAGGGCAGCCGGTCGCGCCATCCGACGAGCAGTGTGAACACTCTTCCTTTACCGTCTTCCAGCCTTTGAGATGATCGCCTCGCGTGCTATCGTTGACGAGCTAAACCTAGGTCGGGGCTTTTAAGGTGGGGGCTGCCGAAAACATAGGGCAGCGCTGTGGCTGGCAGCATCGCAAACTCGTGCGTTCATTGCGGTTTTGCAATGGGCCCTGCTGCGCGTTTCTGCGGCGGATGCGGCAGGCCGAAAACCCTGCCGAGCGCTTTCGGTCATCATGCGCTGACTTTTCTGCAATCCAGTCTGCCGGCGGGACTGATCGCGCATATCCAGCGATCCGGAAACGCCATTCTCGGTGAACGCAAGCACGTCACCGTTCTTTTCGCGGACATTCGCGATTTAACCGCACTTATCGACAAGCTTGATCCCGAAGAAGCGCTGGACGTGCTCGGCCCGCTGCTCAAACTGTTGATGGATTCCGTCCACCAACATGACGGTTTCGTCAACCAGACACTGGGTGACGGCGTCATGGCGCTGTTCGGCGCTCCGATCGCCAGTGAAGATCATGCGGTTCAGGCCTGCCGGGCCGCACTCGCCATGCGGACGGCGGTACTTGATCTCAATGCAAAAAGTGGCCGCAACCATGCCATTCGCATCGGCATCAATTCCGGTCAGGTTGTGATTTATTCCATCGGCAGCAATCTGGCGATGAACTACGACGCCGTCGGCAAAACCGTTCATCTCGCTGCGCGAATGGAAGAAGCAGCGGAAACCGGCGCGATTGTCCTGACGGCGGCAACACAAGAACTCGCCGAGGGATTTATCACCAGCGTTCCGCGCGGCCCTATCAAAGTCAGAGGGGTTGCGGACGCGGTCGAGGCTTTTGAGCTGATCGAAGTTCGCAAGAGAACCCGCTGGCAAGTTCGTTCCGCGCGGGGGTTGAGCGTTCTTGTCGGACGCCAGCAGGAGTGGCGAACGCTGACGGATGCGCTCGAACACGCCGCGGCTGGAAACGGACAAGCTCTCACGGTCTGCGGCGCTGCGGGATTGGGAAAGTCGCGCCTCGTGCACGATTTTATCAGAGGATTGTCCGACGATTGGCGTGTGCTCGAAACTGCATGCGCCTCGCAACGGGTTAATTCCAGCTACCACCCGGTCAGCACGCTCATCCGCACCATCTTCGGCATCCGAACCGACGACTCGCCTGACGCAATCGCCCGGCGTGCTCGCGAAGTCATGAACCGGCTCGGGCCTGCCATGATGCAATTCATCCCGCCTGTCTTTTCATTGCTCGATATCAGCAATCAGGACGAGGAGTGGCGAAAGCTTGAGCCTCCCGAGCGGCGCAACAAGATCATCGAAGCTGTCAAAGCGCTGGTTTTCTATCAGGAGCGCCTGACGCCGATGGTTATCCTGATTGAAGACATCCATTGGATCGATATCGAAACCAGACTGATCCTGCAAAGCGTCATCGGCATGTTAGGCCAAGCGCGGATTCTTTTGATTGCAACGCAGCGGTTGGAAAGCGAAACGGTCGATCGTGGCCTATCGCGTCTCTACCTGCCACCACTGGACGGCGCCAACTCCTATCAACTTCTGGACTGGTTGCTCGGTAAAGACAGCAGCCTTATTCAACTCAAGAAAACCTTGCTGACTCAGGCACAGGGCAATCCGCTGTTTCTCGAGGAACTTGTACAGGCGCTCAAGGATCAGAAGATTCTTGATGGACAGCCGGGCCGATACCGGGTTGCGGCGTCTACCACGCGGATCGGCATCCCTCCGACCATTTCATCGGTCCTGGCGGCGCGCATCGATCTGCTGGATGGACTGCCGAAGACGTTATTGCAGACGTCTGCCGTGGTCGGGAACGATATTTCGGTCGCGCTGCTGTCCGGCATGGTCGGCGTCGCACCGGAAGAGCTGACCGGTGAACTCAACACACTCGAGCAGGCCGACTTCCTGCGCCGCAACAGCGGCCCGGGGACAAATGAATATTCCTTCAAGCACGAACTGACGCGCGAAGTGGCGTACAGCACCATGCTGCTGGGTCTGCGCCGTTCGCTCCATGCCAAGGCCGTCGAAATCATTGAATCTCGTTTCGCGGATCGTCTGGATGAACACATCGACCGGCTTGCCGATCACGCATTTTTAGCAGAGCTGTGGGAAAAAGCTGTCCCGTACCAATTGCGCAGTTGCCGGCGTGCGCTGAAGCGGGGCGCCAACTATGACGCCGTCAGCATTTACGAACGCGGCCTCGAAACTCTATCGCACTGGCCTGCATCACAAGCCAAGACGATTGCCGAGATTGATTTTCGACTGACGGTCGTGATCGCGCTGGAGCCGCTCGGTCGGCATCGGCAAATCGCGCAGGTTCTGCGCGAAGCGAGAAGCCTCGCGGACACTGTTGGAGATCCGCTACGTGTGACGGCCGTTAATTGCCAACTTGCGGTCGCACTGTGGAGATTGGGCGAGCACGAAGCAGCGATGTCGGCGGCGGAAGCCGCCGCAGACAATGCCAACAAAATACAAGAACCCGCACTGATGTTCGCAGCCATGCATCACATCGGAATCATCCATCACGAGACGGGAAATTTCGCGAAGTCTGTCGAAATCCATGAACAGTGCTTCAGGCTTGAGACCACCGAGCAGCACGGCAAGCGCGCTGGCTGGGCGGCCTACCCCAGCGTCGTGCTGCGAACGTTCCTGGCCGATTCCCTGATCGAGCTCGGCGACCTGGAGCGAGCCGAAGCGATGGCCATGGATGCCAGCGAACGCGCCGAGACGGCCAATCACGCTTACTCGCGCGCGAATATCAATCACGTCCTTGCAAGGTTGAGGACGGCGCAGGGAAGGCACGATGACGCCATTTCATTGCTCAAGCAAAGCTGGCAGACCTGCCTTGAGCTGGAAATCATTCAAATGTACCCGATCTTTGCCGCACGCATGGGCGAAGCATACCTTGCCGCCGGAGATCTGGAATCCGCGCTAGAGATCCTGTCGGTTCCCGAACAGCTCGACATTCCGCTGGCCGAGCACGCATTCGGCTGGCGTTATTTGTTCGTAGCCCAAGGCCGCGCGTTCCTCGCTGCGGGGCGTTGTGACGACGCGCGGTCCGTCGCTCAAAGGGCTTTGGCGCTCGCAGAAGAGCGAAACGAGCCACCGCAGCAAGCTTATGCTTTGAAACTTCTTGGTGACATAGCAGCTGCAAGCGGAGAACAAGAACTCGCGGGGGATTATGTCCATCGCGCATTCAGGCTTGCCCTGAAATGTGGCATGGCGCCATTGATGGCGCTATGCCGGGAAGCGCAGGGCCTTACCGTCCCGATCGAGGAGTAGACCGCTTATGGAGTTGGCAATATTTGCCCGTTTTCATGCCCGTGAGGGAGAGGAGGACAAGGTCGCAAACGCAATACGTGAAGTGATCGTTCCATCGAGAGCCGAACCGGGCTGCCTCTTGATCGCGGCCTATCTCTCAACACGGGACCCGCGGCAATTTTTCGTCTACTCGCGTTGGATCAATGACGCCGCATTCGATGCCCACGCCGAAATGCCCCACACGATAGCTTTCGTATTACATGTCCAGCAATTGATCGATCATCCGATGGACGTCTCGCGGGCGCACCAGATCGCCTGATCCCGCTCTGCCAAGCCCCGGCACGAAGTCCCGATTTATGCGGCCAGGGATTTCAGTGCTGCGATGCCCGGCAGGAAAAAATACGCCCCGCCCCGCACGCGTACAAACGGGCGTGGCCGTTCCAGCACGAGATTGATCGGCCGGTGTGAGATCGTCATGGTTCCGCCATTGTCCGAATAATGTCCGAAAGGATCCGACCCCACATAACGATCGCCGAAATGCCGATTGTTCAACCATGAATGCTGGATCAATTCGAATTGCCCGGCAATATCCGCGTTAAGACACATGAATAAAATGCCCCGCTCGCCTTGATCGTCATGGCCCGGAGACCCTTTCGGATCAAAGCGCTCGCCATACATGCGGCCACGCCGAATGATGCGGTGCATCTTGGAAAGACGAAGCGCCGTATCGGGATCCGGGCCTTTGCTGTCGCGCGGGTTCGCTCGCCTGATGTGCGCACCCACAGGACATTCGAGACCCGAGCGGTCCTGAAAATAATACAAAAAGTCGTTGCGCACGGACGTCTCCAGCACGCCGGCTTCGGTCGGAATCAGGGGTGTCCCGTCGCGCGCGCGGCCGACAAGTTTTCCCGCGACCCAATTCTTCTTCGCCTCTTTGTCGCCCTCGATCCCCAGCGTAGACGCTGTTTTTTCGAGAAAATCCTGAAAAGCGGCAGCGTCCTGTTCAAGCTGCCGAAACACCAGATAACTCCCGTTGCGCCGCAGATCGCCTGCAATGTTCGAGCCTATCGCATACGCATCGCGCTCGTTCTTGTACCCCAGCACGAATTCTCCGGGTTTGACGAAGTGCGTGCGCTTATACTGCTCTGAATGCTCGCCCTTCTGCGCGGTGTGCGAGCCCTCAATGATCGGCTGTGAAATGCCGTCGGTAAACCCGAAATGTTCTTTCCGATCTTCGTAGATCCGTCCCTTGAGCACAGCGGGGCCTTTAGAGCCGATGTGGAGAGCTTCGGCTGCTTCGGCCATGGCGGCAAGTTCATCCTCGAGCAGCAAAGTCAGCGAAGCCTCATCTGCGGCAAACAATAACAGAACGCCATCGACGTCGTCGTTGGGACCCCACCCACCCCAGTCCCAAAGCCGAGGGGAGCTTTCACCAAGATCACCTAATACATTCGTTCGTCGCGGCGTGTCGGTCGCGGTCTTCGGCTTGGGCGCCATGCCTTCCAGAAATTCCAGCGAAAACGTTTCCATCGCCTCGGTTGCCACAGCCAATTGACGCAGACCGCGCGAGGTCAAAGCAACATTGATCGCGTACAACTCTTCCGGCGGGGCGTGTTTGAGCGCTTGAATGTGCGGCCTTGATGTAACGCGCGCAGTGCGGAAATCATCGTCACCTTCAAGGTCTGCACCTGCGCGCATCACCCGATCCGACAGCAGGGCAAGCCACTGTTTGGCAGCGGGGCGCTGTTGCGGCCTAAAGTGCCAGAGTACGAATGCCGAATACGGCAGCCGGGGATATCCGCTGAGCACCAGTCCCTGGACGTCCTGCCACTCGACCTTTTCCATGCGTCACCGCCTTTTGCCGTGCAGGTCTTTCACAACCGAAATCAGAACGAGCTAAAGATTTTGAAAAACCGTATCGATCTCGTGGGAATCCAGTTTTCTACAAAGCGCTTCCCGAAGCTGAGTATTGGTATTGACGTTGACGACACTCAGCATCGGATAAGCACTGTACCAAACGATGGTTTCGATCTGGCTCTGACGCACATAGGCTTTAAACGGCTGCTCAGCCTGAGCACCCTGCCAGAATAAAAAACGGGTCGCCGGAAAACAAAAGCGTTTGCCCGCGGCATGAACAAATGTGCTCGACCAGATTGCGTTCAGACCTTTGACGGCGGCCATATCGATAAATTCGTTCAGGTAGCTATCCCAGGCGCCACCATAATTATCGAGAAACAGAAGCCGTCGTCCTCCGTCAATCATGACCCATCGCGCCGAGAAATCGTCGGAATTCCACCGAGATCGCCACGATTAAACCAAAACCGCGCGAGCAAATTGATCACGAACAAGGTCAATCTCAAGATTGCGTGCCGCAAAAATCCTGACTTCACGTAGGTGAGACTGACGAGGTGGTTTTGAAATGTATTGATGCCGCCCTCTTCCCGAGAATATTTTTCGGCATTGGTCTGGGCGCGGGGCATCAAGCCTGCCGGATCGTCGAAATTTCTAGTATCGCGCAGCTCAAGGCTGCGCACGATGACAAACATAAGTGCAGTCACACCGTACGCGGCGCCGACGCCGGCCAAGCCGCAAATCAAAAGGGCAAAAACGATATAGACCAGCACTCGGGCGACATGAGCTGCATCGGGCCCGAGCTTCAACGGCGTCTGCCGCACAATAACCAGAGCTGCGACAAGCAAAGTCAGCACGATCAAGTACCGCAGGGCGTCGAGAGCTGCTCGCCGCAAATTCTCCTTGATCCATCCCAGCGGCTTCAACTCAACTATGAGTTTAAGACTGTTCACCCCGTGCTGCAAAATCGCCCAAATACCGGCTGTCAAAAGCACAATTCCAAAAACAGAGATTATGATTTTGAGATAGCCGCCGATGCTGGCGGGATGAAACGGCTCATGGTCTTCCAGGCCCGCGATCAAAGCGAGTAAAGCGGATCCGGCAAGCAATATCAGCAGCGCATACCGCAACACCACAAGCAGTTGCAGCGGGAAACGCAAGATAAAGAATTGATCGCGTGGATTTTTGGTGAAGCCCGCAACAAAGAGCTCACCGCAACGAACGATTGCCCAGACGACAGTAATCCCAATCAGCATCGGAAGCGCGGGCTGAATTGATCGAATGAAGCCGCTCGCCCAAGGAATTACATCGGACACGCGATCGACAAATGGCGCACTTCGTCCGCCGATGCGATCAATGATATGCACAATCCAGACATAAAGCGACAGCGGATCGCGCCGCAAACATCGAATGAGAACAGCGCCGAGACCGCATGCGAGAACGGCCAGCAGGATAGCCGCGGCTGCAACAACCGCGTTGCGCATCCGCATTTCCCAAGGCAACTGAGGTGGGTTGCCGGCCCATCGGTTTTCTGACTGACCGTCGATGAACTGTCGCCGAATACTTTGGAAAAATCCGTCGAGTCGTGCAGGCATGATCCGGCCAGCAGGCCAATGCCGGGATAAGAATTCCACGACGCCTGAGTGAATCCGGTCCTCGCCCGTCACTTGCGACACCGATCGGCCGGGATATCCCGAAAAGAATGTGTGGGCTCCGACATCATGCTGGATTAGGTATTCCACCATGATTTCGGGAATATGACGACTGGATTCCGGGCAGCCCTCGCAGTGACGATAGACCTCGTGGAAGCCATCCGGGGCGAGGTTGACTAATGCCCGCAAAAACTCCTCGCGAAGGCCATCGAACGTCGCCTCAAAAATCAGACTCGGACCAAAATCGGCTTCAGCATCGAGAATCACGAAACTGCAAAAATGCAGCGTGTAAATCTGATCGAATGGAAATAATGCCGGACACACCAATTTTCGATGAGCGAAATCCGCGGCAGGCTCCGCCTTGTCACGCAGGTATTGCCGGCAGGCCTCTACCTGCTCAGGATCAAGAGGCGTGATAATGGTCGCATAACCCGCCATCACACCCGCTCCGGAATTGTTCCGGCCTGAAAAGTGACCGCAAGCGAGCGTGGCGCGGGCCCATCATATCCGACCCGACCCGCGGACCCCGTAGCGCGCGCGAGGTGAGGTAAACGCAACACCGACCGCACGATCTCCATCAATGCTGTATCGGCCACGTAACGGCCGAAGCAGTTGCGATCGCCGTGGCCGAAAAGCAAATAGGTTTCGGCTGGACGGCCCAACTGAAAATGCCATGGCTGCGGCACCGCCCGGGGATCGAACATTGCAGCAAGCGGTGCAGCGATGACTTGCGAACCCGCTGGAACCAACCGTGCGCGCGACGTTCCGCTCGCAAGAACCGTGTCGCGCGGACAGTAACGGATCAGCAGAGGCAGCATTGGTCTGAAGCGGAGGGCTTCATAGACGATTTGCCGCAACCTCGCGGATGTTTCCGCATCCTCCGGATTTCGATCGAGCATCAGTTGCTAGATTTTGTGCATGGCGCAGGGCCTGCGGATGCGCCAGCAACTGATCCATCACATGCGCTGTGGCGCGAACGATGGTCGCACAACCGGTGGCGATCAATCCGGTCATGTATCGGCGGATCCAGTCCTCACCGAACCACGGAGGTTGTTGCCCTTCGCGCAACACGCGGACGAGCCGTGTAAGCAGATCGTCGGGAAGCGTCCGACCGCCTGTGGCTTCAATCGCCGCTTTACGATCATGGATCTGTCCAAGCAAGGCAGTTGTGACATCGGAGATGGTGCTTCTGGACTCGATCCAAGGCTTTGAACCCACGGGCGGATTGGCCATGATAATCCCGGCCAGGTTGGCCATTGCATCCGCCATGCGTGCGGGATCTCCGCCCAGCACAGGCGCGCCGAAATATTGCGCAGCGATGGCGACGACAGCCGGCTCCGCCAGCTGAGAGACGACATTCAACCGTCCCGCGCCCATTGCGGCGTCTATATTTGCGCAGCATTCCTCGGAAACGATCGACCGGATTTGTCGAACATCGTCGGCAGTGTTAACGACACTCTGAAGCAGGCGGCGCTCGATAGCGTGTTGTTCACGCCAGTCGACCGTCATAATGAAAGGCCCCCACGGCATGCCAGGTTCTATGAATTTGCCGAGCTGAAAATCGTCGAATCGGGCCAGAACCTCCCGCACGTCTTCGGATTTCGTCACCACCATATTACCGGAGACCATTGCAAGCGGGCGTACGCGCCGAAGCAATGCGAATGCCAGCTTGAGCGGCAACATATGATTGAGTGAAAAACACAGCAGCCGGTAGGTCAGCATCCGCCAAGCCAGCAGGGCCGCGCTCAATAACCCGTCAGTTGAATCCGCGTTCGGAAAACCTGAATTGCCTGACGATCTCGCAGGAGCATTCGCGTCCATGACGACATCCCGTTTGCGCCGTCGCCCATGGCCCGCTGATTGGATCGAGTGCGCGGGGCGAGCTAGTCAGTGAGGCGATACTGAGGCTATCATCCTCGCGCGGAAACGGCCAACGCTCCGAACGCAAGGTTTTTATCGAGTGGAAGCTGCGACGAGCGGCGTGAAAAGGCACGAGATCAATACTGTCATACCGCTGCATGCGAGGTGGACGCGGTTGCGGCAATCTTGATACGGCTCATCCCGCATCCTGCGTGACAGGAGCCCGACTTATGCAAAAGCAAAAAAGATCAAAGACATGAGGGATCCGGATCGTAGCTCCGAAAGAATGACGTTTCTCCGGCATCATCCGATATTCGGCGAGATCGGCGAGGACGCCCTGGCCCAGTTAGGCCATTACGCAAAGACGCGAAAATACAAGAAAGGGGCCCTCATCTTTTCCAAAGGCGATCCGGGCGATCGCCTGCTGGCCGTCATGACCGGCACCGTAAAGATCGGGATTTCGTCTGCGAATGGCCGCAGCACGATTTTCAACATGGTTGGTGCAGGAGAGCTTTTCGGCGAGATCGCATTTCTCGACGGATCTCCGCGCACCGCCGATGCGATCGCCAATACGGATTGCGACATTCTCTCGATCGAGAAGCGTGACTTTCTGCCTTTCATGCAGAGCCAGCCTCTTTTAATGATGAAATTCATTGATCTGCTTTGTAAAAGGCTTCGTTGGGTCAGCGAACACGTTGAACAAATCGGCCTGCCAGACCTTCAAACCAGGCTCGCGAAAACGCTCATACGGCTTGCAGAACGCGATGTGTCACACGCAAAAAACGGCAAGGTCAGCGTAACTCAGCAAGAGTTGAGCGAAATGATCGGCATGTCGCGGGAGAGCATCAACAGGCAGCTTCGAAGTCTGGGCATCTCTGGAGTGGTTACGTCTGGGACACGGCGCGGTTTTTATTCTCGATATGGCATCCCTGAAGGTTATCGCCGAGGAAGAAACCGGCGACGTGGACCTTCAGCCCTAGTCACCTTCCCCAGACAGCAAACTTGGTCAAATGTGAACCAGCTCACACTTGAAAGTGGGGAATTGGGTTAGAGCATCAGGTGCCAGCCCATGGAGGCACCGATGAATTTACAGCACGGCCGCACCATCCACAAAGATACAGACCGGGAATTCTGGACCGTTGGGCTGTTTGCCGTTTTAGGCATCGTTGTCACAGCCCTGGTCATGATGGCTGCCCTAGATCCCAATGCCGGAAAATTGTCTTCGGATATCGCGCAGGCGGAATTTCCCGTGATCAGACCCTTTGTTGATCGGGCGGATACGCTGCCGAGCCTGCCGCAAAGCGCGCACCTCGACGTTCGCCGATAAAAATCAGCTACCAAAAAAAATTACAAACGATTGGGAGGAGCCTCATGGAAGAGGACTTTAAATCGTGCGACAGCCCGCTGACCGATAAGTCTATTTTCTGGCCCGCATTCGTAATTTTTGTCGCGTTGTTGATTGGGATCTATGTCGTCACCTCGCCCACAGGCGGTGACATGGTGCACGCGTTCTTTCGCCGATAGGCAAAAAATTAATTTCGCAACGGCCATCGCCAATGCCGTTCATCATGCGACAGGGATTCGCGTGCTGTGCTCCCTATTCGGCTGGAGAAATTTCTGACTACCCGAGCACGCTACAAATACCCCTCGCCCGCCTCTTGGGCAAAACGGCCGGGATCGCCTTCCCAGACGATCCTTGCATGCTCCAGAACGTAGACACGATCCGCGTGCGGAAGGGCAAAGGTGACGTTCTGTTCGCCGAGCAACACCGTAATCGGCGTCGTCTTCCGCAATTTTTCAAGCGCTTTGGAAAGTTGCTCCAGAATGACCGGCGCGAGCCCGAGTGTCGGCTCGTCCAGAATGAGAACCTTGGGCTGCATCATGAGAGCCCGGCCGATTGCGAGCATTTGTTGCTCGCCTCCGGATAAGGTCTGGGCCATCTGCACCTGGCGTTCCTTCAGAATGGGAAACAGCTCGAACAGCCAAGCAAGCTGCTTTTCCCGATCGACAATTTCAAGATGCTGGCCGCCAAGATCGAGGTTCTCGCGAACGCTCATCTCACCGAACAGCTCCCGTGTTTCCGGGCATTGCACAATGCCACTGCGGGCGATCTTCGCCGGGCTCGTGCCGCGCAACACCTCGTTGCCGCGCTTGATATCGCCGGTATAAGGCAGAAAACCCGAAATGCTGTTGAACAATGTGGTCTTGCCAGCGCCGTTAAGGCCCACGATCGAAACGAATTCTCCTTCGTGCACGTGGATCGACACACGATCCAGCGCTTGTGCCTTGCCATAATGAACGCTGACGTTCTCCACCTGCAGCAACGGCACTTTATCCTTGAAGCTGTTTTCCGGACGGGCCGAGGTTTCGATCGCGCCGCCGAGGTAGACCCGTCTCACGGTCTCATTGCGCATCACCTCGTCCGCTCGACCTGTTACGATTTCCTCGCCGAGATACATTGCGAGAACGCGATCAACCAGAGCTGCAACGCTCTTGACGTTGTGGTCGACCAACAGCACCGCGCGACCTTCGTCGCGAAAGCTGCGGATCAATTCAGAGAAAGTTCCGACTTCAGCCAGAGTCAAACCTGCGAAAGGTTCGTCCACCAACACGACCCGAGGATCCCGCGCGATCGCCTTGGCAAGCTCAAGCCGCCGCAGATCAGCGAACGGTAACGTCGGAGGACGGCGATGCATGACCGACCCAAGACCGACACGGTCGGCGATCCACATGGCACGCTCTGTCAAAGCTTTATCCGGAAACAGCATCAACAGGCTGTCCGGCAGCAATGCCACCATGATATTTTCCAGAACGGTTTGCCGGTTTAGCGGGCGCGAATGCTGGAACACCATGCCGAAGCCACGACGGGCGATTTTGTGCGCCGGTAGTCCCGCTATATTTTCGCCTTCGAAAATCACCTCGCCGAGCGTGGGCCGCTCGATTCCCATGATCGATTTCATCGCGGTCGATTTGCCGGACCCGTTTGGACCGATCAGACCTAAAATTTCTCCGGCGTGCAGATCGAGATTGAGGTTTTTCACGGCCGTCAGCCCACCGAAGCGCTTGGTCAGCCGGCGCACTTGTAGCGTGGGAGCGGTGATCGCATCGGAATTCACGAGCGCGCCTCCCGTTGCAGCGCCGCTCCAAGAAAGCCGTTCGGAACAAACAGAATGGCAAGCAAGGCGATTGCGGACACGATGAATGTCGCAAGTTCTCCTGTTGGCCGCAAAAATTCACCGGCGACAATCAGGAAAATCGCGCCCAGCGCGGCGCCGAGCACGGTACGACGGCCTCCCAGCACGGCAGCGACGATCACCTGCACTCCGACCGCAACGTCAACGACGGTCCCGACCGACGCAGTACCGAAATAGAAAACCAGCAATGCGCCCGACAGGCCAGAGAAGAACGCGCTGACGACAAAAGCCGCGAGCTTGTGCTTGACGATATTGAAACCCAGCGCCCCGGCCTGAACGGGATCCTGCCCGCTGGCCTGCAGCACGAGGCCGACCGGAGATTGCGACAGCCCGTACAGAATGATTGCACTGATTGTCATGAAAGCCAGCGCGATCCAGTAATTGATGTTTGAACTGATCGTCAGGACGTCTGGTATCGTCAGCCCGATTTCACCGCCGGTCAGATCGGCAAAGACCACGACGAAATTCTGTAACATCAGGACGGCGACGAGCGTGGTCAGACCGAAATAAGGCCCACGCACACGCAACGCCGGAAGCGCCAGCACGAAGCCCGCGAGAACCGAGGCCATCGCTCCGGCCACGATGCAAAGATAAACCGACAGACCGAACTGGTTGTTCAGAATGCCCGCGGTATATGCACCGACACCTATCAGAAAGGTCGGCCCGAAATTGACCTCTCCGGCAAACCCGAACAGCAGGTCCCACGACATCGCAAATACACCGAAGTAATAGGCCACGGTCAGCAGGCCGAGAACGTAACCGGAGACGTAGAGCGGCAGCGTCGACGCGACGACGACGACGACAAGCGAAATCCAGAACAGCCGGGTTTTGAAAAACGCACCCATCTTCATCGCCTCCCGAGCAGGCCCTGCGGGCGGATGTACATCACCACAACGAGCAGCAGCAGCGCAGGGATGGTGCGGTAAGCCGGAGATATCAAATAGGCGGTGAAGGTCTCAAGATAACCCACGACGAAGGCAGCTATCAGCGAACCGGATACACTGCCGAGGCCACCGAGCACCACGATGGAGAATGCACTCGCGGTCAACGGTCCGACACTGTACGAGCTGACGCCCAAAAACATGCCCAGCAGCACGCCCGCAATACCTGCGAGAATACCGTAGATCGCCCAGACCACCACATAAATACTGGTGAGTTCGTGGCCCAGTAATGTGACACCGCGCGGATTCATCGAAGCTGCCAGCACGACTTTTCCGGTCTGCGTGCGGTTGACCAACAGCCAGAGCAAGGCAATGACGAGACAACACACCAACGCGGTGAAGATCTCATTCTGGGGCGTGCGGACGCCGAGAATGTTAACCACGCCATCGATGATCGGCAGCACGGTCTTGGCGTTGTTGGTAAAAAAGTAAGCGATCAATTCCTGGATCATGATCCCCCATAGCAACGTGCCGGTGAGAACGAAGATCTCTTTTTCTTCGTTTGGAATGCGAGCCGAACGCTGGATCGGCTGAACGACGGCGACATAGGTCGTCAGAGCGGCGACCAAGGCGACCGCAATTCCCAGAAGCGCGCCAATATAAGTGTTCACATGCAGGACGCTTGCTGCAGCCCATGCGGCAACCGCGGCAAGCACCATAATGGCGCCGTGGGAGAGATTGAGCACCCCCGACACACCGAAAATCAGCGTGAACCCGGTGGCGCCGAGCGCGTAAAGGGCACTGATGGCAAAGCCATCGATCAGAATTTGCAGGGCAAGCATCGAGGATCGCCGTGGCGGCAAGCGCCATTACTGGAGGGAACACAGCAAAAAACTGCTCCCGGGATGACCCGGGAGCATGTTGACCGAACGATCAGTTGGCGGTGACCTTGATGAAGCTCGGAAATTTGAGCTGGCCCTTGGCGATCTCTTTCGGCCAGACGCTGACCTGCTTGCCATCCTGCCACTGCAGCATCAGGCCGGTGATCAATCCCTTTCCGTATTTGATGGAATGGGTGAACTGATCGTCCTTGCCGTAAAACTGGATACGGCCAATCGTGCCTTCCCAGTCTGTCTTTTCCAGCGCATCGACCATCTTGTCGGCATCGGTCGAACCGGCCCGTTTCACCGCGTCGGCGATGAAATAAACCTCATCGTAAGACGTGTATCCGGCGTAAGAGGGAAAGTTTCCGAATTTTTTCTTGAACCCTTCCGCGAACGGAACAGATTTCGGTGTCACTGCAACATCCGGTCCGGAAACGCCCTGATAAAGAACGCCTTCCGCAGCGTCGTTGGTATCCTTGCCGAACGTACTGTTAGTCGCCTGCGAGCTGATCCCGAGCATCGGGATCGGAACCTGCTGGTTCTTCCACTGCACTGTCGGCTGAACGCCGACGTGCGAAATGCCAGTGATGATGACGTCCGGCTTGGCGCCTTCGATTTTGTTGAAGATCGGCGTGAAGTCGGTGGTATCCGGCGAAAACCGGATGTGATCCAGCACCTTCAATCCAATTTTGGGAAGGCATTCCTCGTAGCCGATATCCAGCGGCTTGGTCCAGGCGGCATCCTCGCTCATGATCACCGCGGTCTTCATTTTTTTGGCATCGACCAACAGTTCCTTGGCGGCATCGCAGACTGACAACGCCAGCGCGGCCGATGTCAGGTAGCCATGGAAAGTGTATTTGTTCTTTTCATAATCCTTATGGACGCTGAGACTGATCTCGTTCGACGCAGCGCCGGGAGTAATGAATGGCGTTTTCAATCGGGACGCCCATGGCTCCAAGGCCAGCACCACCTCACTGATATAGCTGGCGATAACCGCATTCACTTTGTCTTCGTTCACCGCGCGCTGGAACGCACGAACGGAATCCGCAGACGAGCTGTGATTGTCGTAAGTGACGATCTCGATCATGCGGCCGTCGACACCGCCCTTCGCATTGATTTCATCGGCGGCCATTTGAGCTGCCTGCGGGATCGAGGCACCGGCAATCGCCTGGGCTTCGGCGATAACTCCAATCTTGATCGGATCCGCGGCCAGCGCATGGCCCGGTGCTAACATCGAGAGACCGAGAGCGGTTGCCCAAAACATGGACCGCAACGCCCCCGACGTATTTGGGGATTTTGTGTTTCTCATGATCATCGCTTCCTCTGTTAGTGAACAAGGCTTGTTGTTTTCGCCTCTTGACCGGATCCAGTGTAACCGCGCTTGCAACACCCGCAAGGAGAACCGTACCAGAACCCCATGCGACTTCCGGCCATCGACGCATGTGCGCTGCAGCGCGGGAACGCTCGCGTGCTTGCTCAGCTTATAAGCATACCGATCATGTTCATCGTGGCGCTCATGGGGCGCTATTGTCTCTCGGGCAGATTGGCCAACCCAAGCAGCGCGGGCAATTCTTCAAGGATCAACCAGGTCGGGATTTCTCGGAGATAGTCCCGAAATCTGCCCTTGTTCTCAAAACGATCGCGAAAAGAAGATGCTGAAAATGCCTCTCTAAACCGCAGCAAAATCCCGCCGGCGATGTAGATTCCGCCCGTTGCGCCGATTGTAAGCGCCAGATTGCCGGCAACCATTCCGAGCATCGCGCAAAATACCTCAAAGGCATCGATACACTGCTGATCCGCTTTTCGCATGGCCCGATCCGTCACATCGGTGGGCGATAGCATGTCCGGAGCTTTGCCGGCGATCGTGCAAAGCGCCTCATAGAGGTTCACGAGACCGGCACCCGAAAGTACGCGCTCCGCAGAAACATGCGGCCAGCGGCCACGAAGAAGCTCGAGAATTTGATCTTCACGCCGATTGCCCGCCGGCAATGTCGCATGGCCGCCCTCGCCGGGAAGCAGGACAAAGGCGCCTGCTGAGGGCACCAGCGAACTCATACCGAGACCAGTGCCCGGACCGATGACACCGATGGGGCCGCCGGTCTTCGACCGATGATGTCCAATCGGATAGCAGTCGGCTTCCGCAAGATAAGGTATCGCCATGGCTGTCGCCGCAAAATCGTTCATCACGACCAGCGAAGACAGATCCAAGGCTTCCTTGAGCGCAGCCGTCGAAAACGACCAATTCAAATTCGTGAGTTGGACAGCATCTCCCGAAACCGGGCCGGCAATAGCCAACGCTCCACTGGAGGGACGTCTCGTGCGCGGAAGCTGAGCCAGATAATCGGCCAACGCAGCCTGCAGCGTTGCGTATTTGCTGACGAGGACGGCCGAGACATCGCCAAATTGGCCATTCTCGGAAATTGCAAATCGCGCATTTGTGCCGCCTATATCGCCGATCAAACGCAATCCGGCCATTGTCACTCCGTCCGCTGAACCATGGTCGCTGAGCAACGCGACCCTAGCCGTTGGCGAAGTTCCGTAACATTCACCTCGGCCTCCATGGCATCAATTGATACGGGGAGCTTGCGGCGCCAGTTTGGATGCTCATCGATGGTGCCGGGAACATTGGGCTGCTCGATCACTCCCTGCAGATCTTCCATCGAAATGGCCACAACCCGCGATGGGGTTTCGTTCAGGAAGCGCAGCGCATCGGTAAAGCTTATGTCCCCAACCTCGCCTTGCGGCGCAACTCGCGGAAATAGAGCCAGCGCACTCTGCCGCTGTTCATCCGTTTCTCCCGGATCGAGGCCGAGCTCGCGCTTTACCATCAGATCGTGACCCGCGATCCAGCCCGCGAAAGTCGGAAGATCATGTGTGCTGAACGTTGCCAATGCGTCCTGCGCATAATGACCGGGCGGTTTAAACGCGCCGTCAAATTGGCGCTCGAACATCATCACCCGATAGGACCAGATGCCGAAATCGGCCACGTGAGCCCGAAAGCCTTCCGGCACCGTTCCCAGATCTTCCCCGATCACAATGCACTTATGTCGCTGGCTCTCGATCGCGGTCACTGCCAGAAGCGCTTCGAACGGCATTCGTACATAAACGCCCTCGGACGCGGCAAATCCGGATGGCACCAGATAAATTCGCTGCAACCCCAGCACGTGGTCGAGCCTGATGGCCCCTGCATAACGCATGGCTGACTGGATCATTTTACGAAACGGCTGAAACATGGCCTGTTCCAGCCCAACGGCACTGAACCCCGCCAGCCCCCAGCTTTGCCCAGTGATATTGAGTGCATCCGGCGGCGCGCCCACCGACGCGTGGCGCGAAATTGCGCCTTGCTCATTCCAGGCATCGAATCCATCCGCCTTTACGCCGACAGCGACGTCGAGATAAAGCCCGATCGGCATTCCCAGCGAATTTGCGAGATCCCGACACTGACAAAGCTGTCGATCGGCGATCCACTGGACAAATTCGATGTAAGCGATCTCCGACGCGTATTCGCTATTTAGCTGGTCGAGTGGCGCAGGATGAGGCGAGCGATACTCCATCGGCCATTCCCACCAGGGGCCCCCATACCGGTGCCTTAGAACCTCGAAACAGGCAAAACGGTGAAGCTGGCTGCCGCGCTCCCGACGAAATGCCTGGAACGCATCCATGTCGACGGCATCGCCTCCAGTGTTGAAAAGGCTGAAAGCCAACCGCAACGCGCGCGATTTCAGATCCGCGACCTCGATATAATCGACGCTGTCCGCGCGTCTCAGCGCATCGAGCCGATCGGAATGGTCGGTAAGAAAAGCCGCCGGAAAATCCGGCGCCCTGCTCACATCTATATAGAGCGGATTCAGGAAAAGCCGGCTATTCGGGGAATAGGGGCTGCAATCAGCGGGATAACTGTCAAACAACACATGCACCGGGTTGAGCCCAATCCCTGCAGCGCCTGCTTTCGCTCCGAACTTTATTATCTCCATCAGGTCGGTAAAATCACCGATGCCCCAGTTCGCAGTGGATCGCAGGCTGTAAAGCTGGATCGTCAGAACCCATACGCGATCGAAATCTCCCCCAAACGCTCGTTGCGGGGCAATCATCAGCGGAGCTTCATCTTGTCGCCCGACGGCATCGATTAATTTTAAACGATAGACACCAGGTTCGAGATCGCCTGGCCAGGGGATCAGGCCGTCGAAAGAACGCCCCTTCAAAAGGGCCGGCGGTGCGATTTGGTCGTCCATTGTCGCGTCGGAACAGATTGCCCAATCAACCGGCAATTCCGTAGGCACAACGTGAATCGGATCTTTCGGCATTCGGCCCGCTCGCATGACCAGGGGACCGGACACGAAGCGGTGACCCTTGGGGGCCACACTGGTTTCGATAATGAAACGTAAAACCTCGGGGCTGGCGGATCGCGGACATCCTTGACCGTCGACGAAATCCGGTTCGATACCGAATTCGATGGCCCGCGATTTGAGATCCATATTTCAGATCCATATCCAGATCGCGGGGTGTTCAACTACCGAGCGCCGAAACGGCTCGCGCCAAACGGCGTCCAAAGGTCGGCGACCTCCCAGCCGCGTTCGGATTCCGCTTGGGCCGATAACTCACGGTCGCGAAACGGGTTCCATAGAATCCAAGGGAACCAGGCGTCGCAGCAATGGTTGCATCAGGAGGGTCTTCGATCTCCAGATATGCATTCGAGCAGGTAAGTCAGGGTGAATAAAAGAGTGCAGGCAGTAAGCGGCCTGGCTACGACGGCTGCTTTTCATATCGAAGATATTTATCCGAACGTCGACGATGGCCGATTTGCGGTCAAGCGTATCGTCGGCGAGACGGTCGAGGTATGGGCTGATATTTTCCGAAACGGCCATGATGTCACAGTTGCTGCGCTGATTTGGCAGCGGCAGGGAGAAACAGAATGGCATCGCGTTGTCATGCGCCACGACAGCAACGATCGATGGACCGCATCCTTCGTTCCTCTTGAGATCGGCCGATATTATTACGCCATCGAGGCATGGACGGACGAATTTGCGACCTGGCGCCGGGATTTCCAGCGCAAGCGTGATGCTGGCTTAGACATCACACTCGATGCGCTCGAGGGCGCAAGCATGCTCACAAGAACACAAGTCGCGCACGCTGATGCCGCATCTGTCATTATCCAGAAGTGCGAGGAGTATCTGCAGAGCGGCAATACCGACCCGTTGCTTTCGCCTCTTCTCACGGACGCAATGGCGGAAAGCCAGCCTCAAACGGGCCTAACGGTTTCGCGCCTGTATCCGTTGATGGTCGATCGCCCGATTGCGCGATTTGGAGCTTGGTACGAGATGGTTCCGCGCAGTCAGGGAAAAGAGCCCGGACGGCATGGCACATTCCAGGATTGTATCGCCCGGCTCCCGGATATCGCATCCCATGGTTTCGACGTCGTCTATCTCACTCCGATTCACCCCATCGGCAGTACCAATCGCAAGGGGCGAAACAATTCACTGACCACCGCACCGGGAGATCCGGGAAGCCCCTACGCGATCGGGAGCGCCGAAGGCGGACACGACGCCATTCATCCTGACCTCGGATCACTGGAAGATTTCAGAAAATTCGTCGCAGCCTGCAGAGAACACGGCATGGAGGTTGCGCTCGACTTCGCTGTGCAATGCTCTCCCGACCATCCGTGGCTTCGCGAACACCCGGAGTGGTTCCGCCGCCGCCCGGACGGATCGATGCGCTTTGCTGAAAACCCGCCTAAAAAATACGAAGACATCGTCAACCCCGATTTCGAGGCAGTGTCCGCTTCCGAATTATGGATTGCGTTGCGTGACGTCGTTTCGTTCTGGGTTTCTCACGGCGTGCGCATCTTCCGCGTCGACAATCCGCACACGAAGCCGTTTCCATTCTGGGAATGGCTGATTGGCGAAATTCAGAGCCGTCACCCCGAAGTTGTTTTTCTTGCCGAAGCCTTCACGCGACCAAAACTCATGAAAGCTTTAGCAAAGCTCGGCTTCACCCAATCCTACACTTATTTCACGTGGCGCAGCCGCAAGGGTGAGATTGAAGAATACCTGCGCGAACTTACCGGCTATCCCGAACGCGACTATTACCGCCCGAATTTTTTTGTCAACACACCCGACATTCTGCCGTTTCATTTGCAGGGCGGCGAACCGTGGATCTTCAAGTCACGGGTGGCACTCGCTGCAACGTTGTCGTCAACCTATGGAATTTATAATGGTTTCGAATTACTCGAACATGACGCGATCCCAGGCAAGGAAGAATACATCAACTCGGAAAAATACGAGATCAAGACACGCGATTGGGATAAGCCCGGAAATATCAAAGAATACATTCGCTTGTTGAACGATGCGCGACGGGACAATTCCGCACTCCAGCAAACTGAAAACCTGCGTTTCGTGCCCATCGAGGATCCGAACGTCACGGGCTTCGTGAAGGAAAGCGTCGATGGGACCAATGTGGTTGCGGTCGCGATCGCGCTCTCACCTGAATCCCGCGACATCTGGCTTCCGATCGGCGCGACCGAAATCGGGATTGGGAGTAACCGAAAGAAAATTGCCGCTGTCGAAAATATCATGACCGGCGAGCGTTACGCCGTCGAGTGGGGCGGCGTGCGGTTGAACTCGATCCCGCCCGCGACCCGGCCGCCCTGCTTCGCTGTCTCGCTTGAGCGCCGCCATGAACATCATGCATCAGGCCTCAAACCAGGTTTCCGGAACGGCCTCGCCGACAGGCAAGACTGCGCCCGCCACCGATCCGCTTTGGTACAAAGACGCAATTGTCTATCAGCTCCATGTCAAAGCGTACGCCGACAGCAACAACGACGGTATCGGAGATTTTGCCGGACTGACCGGCAAGCTCGACTACCTTCAGGAACTGGGCGTTACCGTGCTTTGGCTATTGCCCTTCTATCCGTCACCCGGACGCGACGACGGATACGATATCGCCGACTATGGCGCGGTAAATCCCGATTTCGGAACCATGCGGGATTTTCGACGCTTCATCGTCGAAGCCAAGCGGCGCGGACTACGCGTGATCACCGAGCTTGTTATCAACCATACTTCGGACCAGCATCCCTGGTTTAAGCGGGCTCAGCGAAGCCCTCCGGGATCCAGTGCGCGCAATTGGTACGTCTGGAGCGATACCGATCAAATATATCGCGACACCCGCATCATCTTCACCGATACCGAAAAATCGAATTGGGCGTGGGACGCCGAAGCCGGCGCCTTTTACTGGCATCGCTTTTTTTCGCACCAGCCCGACCTGAATTTCGACAATCCCCGCGTGGTACGCGCTGTCATGCAGGTGATGAAGCGCTGGCTCGACACCGGTGTCGACGGTTTCCGTCTCGATGCGATTCCCTATCTGTGCGAGCGCGAGGGAACGCTTAACGAAAATCTGCCGGAAACGCACGCCATTATCAAGAAGCTGAGGAAGGAACTGGAGGCGTACGCACCCAATAGCATCTTCCTTGCGGAGGCCAACCAGTGGCCGGAGGACGTTCAGCATTATTTCGGCGATGGCGACGAATGCCATATGGCTTACCACTTCCCGCTGATGCCACGGATATACATGGCGATCGCGCAGGAAGACCGGTTTCCGATCACAGACATTTTGCGCCAGACGCCCGACATTCCCGATAATTGCCAGTGGGCGCTGTTTCTGCGCAACCACGACGAACTGACTCTTGAAATGGTAACGGATGTTGAACGCGATTATTTATGGTCCACGTATGCCAACGATCCGCGCGCGCGAATAAATCTCGGAATCCGGCGGCGTCTTGCGCCGCTGATGGACAACGATCGTCGCAAGATCGAATTGATGAATTCGCTGCTGCTGTCGTTCCCGGGAACGCCGATCATCTATTACGGCGACGAGATCGGCATGGGCGACAACATCTATCTTGGGGACCGCAATGGTGTGCGTACGCCGATGCAATGGTCGCCGGACCGCAATGGGGGTTTTTCGCGCAGCGACCCCGCTAAGCTCTACGCGCCTACGATTATGGACCCGGTCTACGGCTACGAAGCTGTCAATGTGGAGGCTCAATCCCGCAGTCTGTCCTCGCTGTTGAATTGGACCCGGCGGCTTATCTCCGTGCGCAAATCCAGCCCCGCATTCGGGCGCGGATCCATTACCTTCATACGACCGACAAACAGGTCGATCCTGGCATACGTTCGCCAGTACCGGGACGAAGTCATTCTTTGCGTTGCTAATCTGTCGCGCGCTGCGCAAGCCACGGAGCTCGACCTGTCACCGTGGAAGGACCGCGTTCCGCTGGAAATGCTCGGCCGCACAAGCTTTCCGCAGATCGGCGAGCTGCCTTATATGGTCACGCTCGCCCCTTACGGCTTTTATTGGTTCAAACTCGACGAAAGGCCGGAAGCCACCCGCCCGCCGACGACCGTTCCCGAATTCGAGACGCTCGTCGTCCCTCTTGGTGCAGTTTGGGAAACACTCGGCCGCACACGAGGCGTGTTCGAGCGCGATGTGCTTCCGCAACATTTTGCCCTGGCGCGGTGGTTTCCGGAACATTCGCAATTCGCGATTTCCGCGAAACTGCTGGCGGCGGTGCCGTGCAGCACCGATGAGATCATGTCCCGGCCCTGGTTTGTATTTTGCGAAGCCACTCACCGAAATCAAACCGGCCGTTACCTGATGCCTCTTCGCATCAACTGGTCGCGGTATGATCGAAACCGTTACGATCCTAACGCGCTTGCCGCAGTTCGTCAGGGCGCGCGCGAAGGAACGCTGGTCGATGTCGCGACTGACAAGAGCTTCATAACGCTGCTGCTCGAAAGCATCCGCACCGGATTCACTGTCGAGGATCAAGGCGTTCGGCTCAATTTTCATGCCACTGAAAAATTCGCATCATCTTCCCTCCAGCCAATTGCGAGCGTACGCGCGGTTCAGACCGAGCAATCGAACAGCACCGCGCTCGTCGACACAAACTACGTTGTTAAAATCTATCGAAAGCTTGAAAGCGGAATGAACCCCGAAATCGAGATGGGCCGTTTCCTGACCGACATCGCCGGCTTTGCGAATACACCTGCATTGTTGGGAAGCGTCGAGGCTGTCGAAGGCGATCAGGCCAGCGCAGTAGCGATCGTTCATGAATTTATTGAGAATCAAGGCGATGCCTGGTCGGTGACGAGCAATTATCTCGATCGCTTCATCGAAGAACAGAAAGTTCTGGGCGCGCTTGAACAGGCCGCGCAAGCCGATGACCGTCCTCACTATCAACTCTACATGGAGCAGACCGGCAAGCGTGTCGCCGAAATGCAAATAGCGCTGGCCAGCCGCAGCGACATTCCGGATTTCTCTCCAAAACCTACAACAGCGGAGGATTTTCAATCCTGGATTGACGCCATCATCCAGCGAAGTCAGCGGGCTTTCGAAGGTCTCCACCGGCAGCTAACAAAAGCGACTGAGGGGGAGAAGATCCTGATACGAAAGGTGCTGGATCTGGCTCCAAATCTTCGCAGCGAATTGGAACAGCTGTTGCCAGTGACGAATTACGGTTTCAACATTCGTCATCACGGCGATTTTCATCTCGGCCAGATGCTGATCGCGAAAGACGATATCTTCATTATTGATTTTGAGGGCGAGCCACGGCGGTCTCTCCCCGAGCGCAGGCGCAAGGCGCCCGCGGCACGCGATGTCGCGGGGCTGATACGCTCTATCGATTACGCCGCGACCGCGGCGCTTGAGCGCGCTCGCAAAGTCGAAGCCGATGACAACGGCATCGCCGCCACTGCACTTAACCAATGGCGTAAGCGCTCCACGGCGACCTTCCTCAATGCTTACCACACCAACATGACGGACAGCCGGTTGTGGCCGTCCGAACCTATCGCGAGCGCGCGCATACTCGACTTCTTTTTGCTTGAAAAGGCCTTCTATGAAATTGAATACGAACTTGCCCATCGGCCTGACTGGCTTCGCGTGCCGCTTGCCGGCGCCCTGCGTGTGTTGTCGCAACAGCAGGAGTTAACGCCATGAGCGACCTGTACGAAGAGGCCAAAGCCATTATAGAAGGCCGGCATTCCGATCCGTTTCATTATCTTGGCCCCCACGCGGAGGGCGAAGCGACCATCGTCCGAACCTATCTTCCGGGCGCGCTTGGCGTCGAAGCGATCGAACCCGACGGCAATATCGCCCATCTTGCTCGCATCGACGAAGCGGGCCTGTTCGAAGGCCGCCTCTCGAACGGATCGACGCATTACCGGCTCCATGCCCGTTTTGGCAACGGTGCCGTGGAATTTGAGGATGCCTATCGTTTTCCCCCAATCCTGTCCGACTTCGATCTGCATCTGCTTGGGGAAGGAACCGATCTCAATCTGTACAAGAAGCTCGGCGCTCATCCGATGACCATCGCTGGCGTGAAGGGCGTTGGCTTTGCCGTGCTCGCCCCGAATGCGAGACGCGTCAGCGTGGTCGGCGACTTCAACTTCTGGGATGGTCGCCGGCATGCCATGCGCATGCGCGGCACGGGCTATTGGGAGATTTTCGTCCCCGGGGCGCTGGACGGCGACCACTACAAATACGAGATCGTCGATCATACCGGGCGATTGTTACCTTTAAAGTCTGATCCGCTGGCATTCGCTGCAGAGTTACGGCCTCATACCGCATCAATCGTGATCGACGAACGGAGCCTGCATCGTCCCTCCCCGGCACCCGCCAATATCAACGGTCTAGACAAGCCAGTTTCCATCTATGAGGTGCACCTTGGATCGTGGCGCCGCAAAGCAGGCAATCAATGGCTGACCTATCGCGAACTCGCCGAAACCCTGCCCGCCTACGCGAAGGAGATGGGATTTACCCATCTCGAATTTCTGCCGGTCAGCGAGCATCCGTTCGACGGTTCGTGGGGATATCAACCCACGGGGCTTTATGCGCCGACCAGCCGGTTCGGCACGCCGCAGGATTTTATTGCACTGATCGATGCATGCCACCGCGCCGGACTCGGCGTGTTGCTCGATTGGGTCCCTGGGCATTTTCCGGACGATCCGCACGGTCTTGGCCAATTCGACGGCACCGCGCTTTACGAACATGCCAATCCGCTGCAGGGACGGCATCTCGATTGGGGAACCCTGATCTACAATTTCGGCCGTACCGAAGTTGCGAATTTTCTTTTGTCCAACGCATTGTTCTGGCTCGACCGCTACGGCATCGATGGCCTGCGCGTCGATGCCGTCGCCTCGATGCTTTACCTCGATTACAGCAGACCTTCGGGAGCCTGGATTCCGAATAAATATGGCGGCCGTGAAAACCTCGAAGCGATCGACTTCATGCGGCGCTTCAACACCGAAATATTTGGTCACTTTCCACAGTCCACCACGGCGGCTGAAGAGTCCACGGCATGGCCGCAGGTGTCTCGTCCGGTCGAGTCCGGCGGGCTCGGTTTCGGTTACAAGTGGAACATGGGCTGGATGCACGACACGCTTGATTATATCAGCAAGGACCCGATCCACCGCAAACACCATCACGGGCAAATTCTGTTCGGAACGCATTATGCGTTTTCGGAAAATTTCATTCTGCCGCTCTCGCACGACGAGGTCGTCCACGGCAAACGCTCGATCCTGGGGCGCATGCCCGGCAATTCATGGCAACGCTTTGCCAATCTGCGTGCTTACTATTCCTTTATGTTTGGCCACCCAGGAAAAAAACTTTTGTTTATGGGAAGCGAGTTCGGTCAGGAGCGGGAGTGGAATCACGACGGATCGCTGGATTGGCATCTACTGGAAAAACCGTCTTATGCAGGCATCAAATCTCTAATCCGTGACCTCAACCACCTTTACAAAGCCTTGCCGGCTCTGCATCAACTCGATTGCGATCCCGGCGGCTTCGAATGGGTGATCGCCAACGATGCCGACCGCAGCGTCTTTGCCTGGATGCGCAAGGGCATCGACACCCGCGCGCGTTGTCTGGTGGTCTCCAACTTCACGCCGAATGTGTATCGGAACTATCGCATCCGTGTGCCATTCGGCGGGCGGTGGCGTGAGGTTCTCAACTCCGATTCGGCGCATTACGGCGGCAGCAACCTCGGAAACGGCGGCGTAGTCGAGACGTCGGCAACTCTGGTGCCCGAACTCAGCCTGACAATCCCGCCCCTGGCGACTATCTTTCTCGTGCTGGAAGATTGACGATGCGGGTTTCGGCGGGCACGTCTCATCGTTTGGGCGCGACATGGGACGGCCGGGGAACGAATTTTGCCCTGTTTTCTGCCACCGCCGCGAAAGTCGAACTCTGCCTGTTCGACAATCAAGGCCGCCGCGAAATTCAACGCATCGCCCTACCCGAACGAACGGAAGATGTCTGGCACGGCCACTTCAACGAAATATCTCCCGGCCAGCTTTACGGTTATCGCGTTCATGGACCTTACGAACCAGATCACGGATATCGCTTCAATCCGCACAAATTGCTGCTCGATCCCTACGCGAAACGACTGGCGGGACGGCTAGTGTGGAGCGACGCACATTTTGCATATCGCACGGGAAGCCACCGCGAGGATCTGTCATTCGACCGGCGCGATAATGCACGCGGGATGCCTAAAGCCGTGGTCGTCGACGAGACCTACAATTGGGGTTTGCGTGAATCCCGGCCCGCGATCTCCTGGGAAGACACCATCATCTATGAAGCTCACGTCAAGGGGTTGACGCAAGCACATCCGGACGTTCCTGCACATCTACGTGGCTCGTATCGTGCTCTTGCATCGCTGGCGATCATCGACCACCTGAAACGGCTGGGCGTGACGACGATCGAGCTACTGCCGATTTACGGCTTTGTCGACGACCGGCATTTGGTCGAAAAAAAACTCACGAATTACTGGGGCTACAATACCCTCTCATATTTCGCGCCGGATTCCAGATACGCTCCGGACAACACACTCGATGCATTTCGAACGACGATTGCAAGGCTGCACGACGCCGGCTTCGAAATCATTCTCGACGTCGTCTACAACCATACGGCAGAGGGTAACCACCTCGGTCCCACCCTATCGTTTCGCGGCATCGACAATAAATCCTATTACTGGCTGATGCCGGATAAGCCGCGCTATTACGACGACTTCACCGGAACCGGCAACTCGCTGAATCTCACTCACCCACGCGTCTTGCAGATGGTGATGGACTCGCTCCGCTACTGGGTCGAACAATGTCACGTCGACGGCTTCCGCTTCGATCTCGCGCCCACGCTCGCGCGCAACGCAAATGGATTCGATCGCCAGGGAGCATTTCTGATGGCGGTGCGGCAGGACCCGGTGCTGTCGACCGTCAAGCTTGTCGCGGAACCGTGGGACGTCGGTCTCGGAGGATATCAGGTCGGTGCGTTCCCGTCGCAATGGTCTGAATGGAACGATCGCTACCGCGGGACATTGCGCCGCTACTGGTCGGGAGAAGGCAACCTGATCGGCGACGTCAGCGCTCGCATGATCGCATCGCCGGAGATCTTCAAGCACGACGGTCGCCTGCCGCGCGCCAGCATCAATCACGTGACTGTCCACGACGGCTTCACGCTGATGGATCTTTTCAGCTACAATGAAAAGCATAATGCGGCGAACGGCGAGGACAATGCCGACGGATCCAGCGACAACAACAGCAACAATTGTGGCCACGAAGGGCCTACCGAAGATCCGGAAATTCTCTCAATGCGCTGCCGTCAGCGCCGCAACCAATTAGCCTGTCTTTTTCTGGCGCAAGGTGTGCCTTTACTCCTTGCAGGAGATGAAGTCGGAAACAGCCAGAACGGCAACAACAACGCTTACTGCCAGGATAACGAGATCGGATGGGTGAATTGGGAGGGATTGCAGAACGAGCGGGCCAATCTGGTCGATTTCGTTCGGCACATGGCCAGCCTTCGCCGACGCTTCCCTCAACTGCGCGCCCACCATTGGGTTGAACATCTTGTCCCCCATACCCCCAACGGAGTTCTTTGGTTGACGCCGGAAGGCAACGAGATGACCGACGACGACTGGAAATTTCCGGAAGGTCGTTTCTTGTCTTATATCCTCGGCGCTGTGGATTCGATTTCACCGCTTTTCATCGTGTTGAACGCCGCGCCGGACGCCGTCACATTCACCCTCCCGGAACTCGAAAACTATACACGGTGGGAGCAAGTTCTCGACACGACGGCAGATACTCAGTCTTCCAGCCGTTTCGACGCGGGTGCAACGAGAGAAGCTCCACCGCGCGTGGTTCTTGCGTATGCGGGGATCTCATGAATGCACGCCGTTTCGGAACCGAGGTTGCAGCAGACGGCGTGACGTTTCGGCTTTGGGCACCGGCCGCGAAGACCGTCGATTTGATACTGGAAGATCCGAAAGTACGTGGCGACAACCCTTCCTATTCCAATTCGAAATCATCGATTGCGATGTCGAGGGAGACAGACGGCTGGTTCGTCACGTTTGTGGGCGAGGCGAAGGCCGGCATGCATTATCTATATAAGATCGATGGCGAACTGAAGGTTCCCGACCCGGCGTCGCACTTCCAGCCGGAGGACGTGTCCGGTCCGAGCGAAGTCATTGATCATGCGTCGTATCGCTGGCGTGCAGACGCCTGGAAAGGCCGTCCCTGGAGCGAGGCCATCGTTCTCGAAGCTCACGTGGGAACGTTTACAGCCGAGGGCAGCTATCGCGCGATGATCGACAAGCTCGATCATCTCGTTGACACCGAAATCACCGTTCTAGAGTTGATGCCGCTGAACGATTTCGCCGGCCGTCGCAATTGGGGTTACGATGGCGTGTTATGGTACGCGCCGGATCACACTTACGGGCGGCCCGACGAACTGAAAACGCTCATCGATGAGGCCCATCTTCGCGGACTGATGGTCTTTCTGGATGTCGTCTACAATCACTTCGGACCGGAAGGAAATTACCTTGGGCGTTATGCGCCGGATTTTTTTACTGACGCAAATACGCCATGGGGCGCTGCTATTGACTATCGAGTCCCTGAGGTGCGTGATTTTGCCGTCCAAAATGCACTTTATTGGCTGCGGGACTTCAGGTTTGACGGCCTGAGGCTCGATGCCGTCCATGCAATTCTACACGACGGCGAACAGCAGCTTCTCAACGATCTCAGTGCCGCTGTGGGGGAGTTTGCCAAGAACAGCGGTCGTGAGATCCATCTCGTTCTGGAAAACGATGACAATCGTGCCAGCTTTCTCGCCGCTCATATCAATCCGCCAGACGGCCGCTATCGCGCGCAATGGAACGACGATTATCATCACGCCTGGCATGTGCTGCTGACGGGAGAGAGCGACGGTTACTATCGCGATTATGCATCCGAGGCGGCGCAACATATTTATCGGGCTCTGACATCCGGCTTTACTTACCAGGGCGAGGCTTCGCCCCACCGCAAGGGACGCCCACGGGGCGAGCCGAGTGGCGCTCTATCTCCGATGTCTTTCGTCAATTTTCTGCAAAACCACGATCAGATCGGCAACCGCGCGCGCGGCGACAGGCTGGAAGCAATCGCTGCACCCGCCGCGATCGAAGCGGCTCTGGTCGTCACATTGTTGTCGCCGATGCCTCCGATGCTTTTCATGGGGGAAGAATGGGGGTCACGGACACCTTTTCCGTTCTTCTGCGACTTCACCGGCGACCTAGCAAAGGCCGTTCGGGACGGACGGCGGCGGGAGTTTCAATCCGCCTATGAGACATTCGGCAGCGATATTCCTGATCCGCTCGACAAGGCCACATTCATGCTCGCCAAGCTCGACTGGCATAACGTTGAACATGAGCCGGCACGCAGCCGGTTGGCGCTCGTTCGGGAATTGCTCGCCGTCCGGCGCGATCGGATCCTTCCCCATCTTCCAAACAGCGCTTTCGACCCTGCCAACTCTCGCATCGCGGGCCGAGTGCTGCGGGTGCAGTGGCGACTGCCGGATCGCAACAGTCTGCGGTTACTTGCAAACATTTCCAGCGAACCGATTCCGCACCAGGAGATTCCAGGAAATGATGCGCCTGGCGATTTAATCTGGGGTGGCGAGGTGCCGCCCGTGTTGCCGGCCTGGTCGGTCTATTGGCGTATCAACAGGAATATATCGCAGGACTAACTCAATTCGATTCTGCCTCGCTCAGGATTTAAATATGCCTCCCGGGATTCCGCTCGCGACGTACCGGTTACAGCTCACAGCCGCATTCGGATTCGATGCGGCCGCGGCCGTCGTACCTTATCTGAAAGAGCTGGGAGTCAGTCATGTATATGCCTCCCCGTTTCTTAAAGCCCGCAGCGGCAGCACCCATGGATACGACATCGTCGATCATAATACGCTTAACCCCGAACTCGGCGGCGAGGCCGCCTTCGCGCGTCTCACCTCCGCGCTTCGGACACACGACATCGGTTTGATTTTGGATTTCGTACCAAATCACATGGGTGTTCATTTCGCCGACAATCCGTGGTGGCTGGATGTGCTGGAATGGGGCGCAGCCTCGCCTTACGCCGCCTCTTTCGACATCGATTGGGAAACGCTGCCGTTCCGGCGCAGGCCGGGCATTCTGCTGCCGATCATGGGAACGTCCTATGGCCGCGCGCTAGAGCAAGGCGAAATCGAACTGCGGTACGATCCGACGGAAGGAAGCTTTTCGGCCTGGTATTACGAACATCGTTTGCCCATTAGCCCCAACCGCTACAGCGAAATCCTGCAGGTTATTGCCGGCATGAAGGATCCCGACGATCAGGTAACAATAGGAATGTTGCGCGACGTGGCCACCCGATACGACGGGTTGATGCGCCCGAAACGCCACGATGCCCCATTCATGAAGGCATCTCTTGCGGCGATCGAAAAAAGCGTCGAAGTGATCGGGCGCGGGCTTGCCGCTTACCGCGCGGGTCCGGACCGTCCCAGCGAAACGCTCCTGCTGCATCATTTGCTGGAGCGGCAGCATTATCGCCTGACCGACTGGCGACTTGCCACAAGCGAGATCAATTACCGGCGCTTCTTCGATGTCAACTCCCTCGCTGGGCTTCGCGTCGAAAACGCAGCTACTTTCCAGAGCATTCACGGTCTCGTCGGGAAGCTTATCGCGGAGGGAAAGCTGCAAGGCCTGCGGCTCGACCATATCGACGGATTGCGCGATCCGGCCGGATATTGCCAACGCTTGCGGCGCTTGATCCGATCGCTGCAGCCCGATCCAGAGCGACCATTTTATCTCTTGGTCGAGAAAATTCTGGGCGAAGGAGAACAATTGAGAAGCTTTGCCGGAATTCACGGCACAACAGGGTACGAAATTCTCAACACGATCTCTCATCTGCTCATCGATAATGGCGGCCTCGCGGCCCTGGACGAAATCTGGCGGCAGGCCTCAGGTGTTAGTCCGGACTTCGAACCTGTGTTGCTGGAAGCCAAGCGCCGTGTGATCGGCACGATGCTGACCAGCGAATTCACGGTGCTGACGCGTATGCTCGCGCGCATTGCCGCCGGACATTATTCCACACGGGATTATTCAGCCGACGCGTTGCGCCAGGCATTTGAACTTTATGTATTGTATTTTCCGATCTATCGAACCTACCTCACCGCCAATACCATCTCCGCCGGTGATCGTGCCTTGATCGAAGCCACAGTTGAACGTGCCAGAATTCACTGGCCAGGCGCCGATGCCGGCATTTTCGACTTTCTGCGCGATGCCCTTACGCTCGACCTGATCGAGCCCGGCCGTCCACCGCACAGCAAACCGCGCGTTCGACGCTTTGCCTTGAAAGTTCAGCAATTCACCGGACCGATGATGGCGAAATCCCTCGAGGATACCGCGTTCTATCGTTATCACCGGTTGCTGGCGCTCAACGAGGTCGGAGGAAATCCCGCCGCACATGGCCTTTCCGTCGATGCATTTCACCAAGCGACGTCTCACCGGGCGCAAAGCTGGCCGCATGCGCTGACAACAACCGCAACTCATGACACCAAACGCGGCGAGGATGCGCGCGCTCGCATCGCCAGCATTTCGGAGCTCGCCGAGGAATGGGGAGGCGCAGTCGGCAGATGGAAACGCCTCAATGCCGATCACATCGCGACGTTGGAAGGCATCCGCGTGCCGTCGGCGGCTCACGAATACATGGTCTATCAGGCGCTGATCGGGGCATGGCCCTTGAGTGGACCAGACACGTCGTTCATTGCGCGCATGCAGGAGTTTGCACTGAAAGCGGCACGCGAAGGCAAACAGGAAACGAGCTGGATCAACCCGAATGAACCCTACGAAAAACACCTCAAAGGCTTCATACAGACTATTCTCTCGCGGGAACAATCGTCCGAATTCATCGATTCCTTTCATGCTTTCGCGAATCGAACGGCGCTGCTTGGCGCGCTCAACTCGCTCGCACAACTCACCTTGAAAGCCACGCTTCCCGGTGTCCCCGATTTTTATCAGGGGACCGAGTTCTGGGACTTGTCTTTGGTTGATCCGGACAACCGCCGCGAGGTCGATTTTTCAGATCGGTGCCTGGCGCTCGATGCGAGCGCCAGAACTGATTGGGCGGGGTTGGCCGGCAGGTGGCGCGATGGCCATATCAAACTTCGATGGAGCCGCCATCTGCTGTCCTTGCGACGCGATCTTCCGGACGTGTTTACGTCGGGAAACTACATCCCGTTGGAGGTTCACGGCCCGGATGCCGATCATGTCATCGCCTATGCCAGGCGATATGGCGAAGACGCCGTCATTGTCGTGGTTTGCCGCAAGCTCGCAAAGTTAACCGATGGCGGACGACATTGGCCCGACTTGAGCAAACTTCAAGCATCCATTGACATTGGCAACCTCGTTGTCGACCCATCCGACATGCCTCAGGGCGGATTGGCGACAGGAACGGTCAGGAATAAGCTTGAACTCTCGGCCGTCTTGCGGACACTGCCCGTAGCGGTTCTGAGGGCGAGCACAGGCTCGGCAAAAATGAAAATTCAGTTGAGCGACAAAAATAGTTTGAAGCCGAAACGGCCTCCGAAAACGCGAGAGCGAGCGAATAATTCGTAAGGTTGTTTTAGGAAACGGCGGTTTTCAGAAGAACCGCTTCGCCGATGCGGAGAGGAGACCGTCCGGGATCACGGCCGGACGGTCTAGCGGATGTCGTGCCAACTCATGGGTCGGTTCCCTCCCCCCGCATCGGCGATTATACCTCAACACAGTGAACGGATCACCCTTGCGGCGCGGCAAAAAGCTCAGATTCCACAAGGGCTTCTTGTGCACCGCAATCAGAAAAAGCCTGTTTTTCTGACGTGTTCGACGTCTCTCGGTTTGTAAATCAGCGGGAATAGAAAATCAGTCCGGCAATCACAAGCATCGCCGTTACGGCAAGCATATGCGCAAGTGCTCCCGAGGCCGCCTTCCGCGTGGCTTCCTTCATGCAGTTCCCCCTGACATCATTTTTTTAAGGCTTAACGATAGGCAGCGAGGCCTGCTCGTCACTCAAAGACACGCATGACTTCTTGCGGATGCAAACCACGAACTGCTCCTGTCACCTTGAGGATTTTTCCGGTCGAACACGGTCCGTCGCTGACAAACGCGACCTCATAAGGGGCAAGAGCCAAAGGCTCAGCTTTCAGAAGATGTTGCGCAGAGGCAAAGGATGGCTGAAACACCGCCAACAGCACGCTCCCCAAGACGAGTATTCGCATCGACAAGTCCCCACTCTGCGATACCGACCCTACTAAGGTCGAACAACATTGCGGCGGGATTTGGTCGGCACAAGCGCGAGTAACAACAAGCCGAAAAAATGCGGCGCTAACTGAGCTTTTTGTAAATCCAGCGGCGGCCATCATGGCGGCGCCAAACGCGACCCCACACAAGACGCCCCGTAATCGTTCGGCGGGGCAGTCTCACCGTCCAAATATGCCAGACGCTTGTCCATGCGGGCATGGATTTCGAATTGATCGCATGGCGCAAGTCTTCGCTGTTCACGCTCATCAACACGCCTCACAAACCGCAAAGCCGTCACGCAAAATATGCTCGCCTGACGGCCTTGCTTCGGTATGTCCGGACGGGGGCAATTGTCCGGTATGGAAACGTTATCGAACGGGAAAATCCTCGCAACTCAACATCATGATTAAGCTGAAGCATTAAACTTAACTGCCTCGCCACGCGAGTCAGCTTTTGCAGCTGTTTCCAAAACGCATTGCAGTTCAATTCGTGGCGATCAGGGTCTACATTCAATGAATGGCGGCCAAGGATCTTGAACGACGCAAGCATCGAACGGCGGCTCGAAGCCGCGCGACGCTGGCTGTTCCCGAAACAAGGTGGTGCCTCGCACTTGGAATTCTGATGATCGTATCGCAGTCAAGCCTTGCTCAGGACGTCAATCCTGACGAGGACACGACCCAGATCACACGCGAGGAATGGATCAGGCGGGTCGAGCATGCCAGAGAGCGCGTCATGATACTGCGCGCGCAAAAACATATTGGACCGCGCGAGCGCTCGGACCTGGAGAGGGCGCAGGAAAATTCCGACCGCGCCATTTCAGATGATCTATTGAGGCCCGGCGATATCATTTCGACCACGCGGGGGCTTTTGATTTACAAGGGCAAGTCGGGGACCGGGGTTTCCACGGGCCAAACCAAGGATCGCATCCGGAACGATGAATTCGCGCCGATGCCGCGCTGATCGTTTCAGCTAAAAGCCGGTTTCGGCTCTGACTTCAGAGTAAAAAAAACGGCTCCTTTTGCCCCATCCGGCAATTAGACACCTCAGCGCAGGGCGCCGTCGGAACCCCTCCGAGCACCTTGGCAAGCTTCTTGCGATGGCTCTCCTTAAGTACTGGATTTCGGTGCAATACGTACCAGGTGGGAGCAGTTTATGAATAAAGATTCTCGTTTTGAGACGGTTTCGTCGGACCATATCGCCAACCTGTCCCGGAAAAACAACGCCGGTAACCGGCCTGACGCTCGTCTGCATAAAATGATCGCAGATATGCGCCGTTTCGTGTCGCATCTCGAGAGCGAGATCGCGATGGAGGAAGATCGCGCGAAGGTCCACGATGAAGGTAATTTCGCCTATCCGATAGTGGCGAAGACCATGCGCGCCCGGCGCGACAATCTGAATCTGACCATCGCGGCACTCGACGCTCAGGTACAGAGCGCAGATCGGGGCGTTTCAAACAAATTGGAAATCCGGGAAACCGCAAGCGCGGCTTGAGCTCGGTCGCCCCCTAAGATCGAACTAGTGCCGACAATCAGAGCAAGCCGATCCTGCGAACTTTTGTTTTTGGCACCTTCGGTTTCGGCTTCTCGACCGCCGGTGGCGGATCAAACATGACATCGTGGCAGGCCGAACTCAGTTGCGGTTCATTGGCCCTCAGGCAAGCCACGATGCGATCGACATCAGGAATGTAGTTCCCGCACAGCCTGAATACGTCCGGCTTGCAAGCTTCCTGCTGCTCCGGAGTTCCCTGCGCCAACGCGGAACCTCCAAGCGCGAGGAGAATTGCGGCCGCCATTCCGCTTTGGCAGAGTTTACTAAGCCGCATTGACGCCCTTCCCGTTCCAAGTGTCAGTCAACGATGATCCAGGACCCGCTCCCGAGACCATAGTAGCGGATTCGCCGCACCTGGCGAACGCTATTTGCTGCCGACTTGCTGCCTTGGCGTTGAGAAAACTGTTGGTCGACGACATTACGGTTAGCCAACGCTACATCTTTTCCGAACTGTCTTTCGACGATAACAAACGCTTAGGATTTGTACCAAGATCGAAAATCGCCAAACACGCCGCCAACGCGCACCCCGCGATGATGCCGACGGTGAGATCCTCGACCAGCGTAAGGCCAAAGGTGGCAGTCAATACACAGGCGCTGCGCCAATCGCGAAGCAAGCGAAAAAATTCTTCCTTCTCGGCCATATTCCAGCAGACCACGATCAACAGTCCGGCCAACGCCGACAATGGGATAAAGCTTGCGAGCGGTGCGGCGACCAGCATGAAGGCCAGCAAGAAGATCGCGTGCGCCATACCTGAGACAGGACTGCATGCACCCGCGCGAATATTGGTCGCCGTCCGCGCAATCGTTCCGGTCACGCTGATTCCGCCGAATATTGCGGAAGCAACGTTGGCAATGCCTTGCGCTACGACTTCCATATTATAACGATGCTTGCGTCCCGTCATGCCATCGGCCACCTTGGCCGACAGCAGGCTTTCGACCGCGCCGAGCAGCGTGAAGGAAAGCGCGGCCGGCAACACGCCGATCACCGTCGAATAAGAGAACGACGGCAATCGTGGTCTTGGCAATCCATCAGGCATTTGGCCGAAGTGACTGCCGATTGTCTCGACCGGCAAGCCGAATTGCCAGGCCGCGACTGAGGCAAGCGTCACAGCGATTAACATTCCCGGCCAATTCGGCAGCAACCGCCGAAACAGAAAAATCAAGGCGGCTGAACCTACGCCAACCGCGAGTGCTACCGGATTGATGGTGGGGAGCGCCTGACCGAGCACGGCGAACTTGGGCAGCAGCGGCCCGGGTTCGGCAGCGGACAATTTCAGGCCACCGAGGTCCTTGAGTTGACTGGCAAAGATAGTGACCGCGATGCCGCAGGTGAAGCCCACGGTCACGGCGTGCGGTATATAACGAATGAGCGAGCCGAGCCGAAGCAGGCCGATCAATGTCAGCATGAAGCCAGACAAGAAAACCGTCAGGAGCAAGCCATCCAGGCCGAACTTGGTTGCGGTCGCTGCGACCAGAACAATGAACGCGCCGGCTGGACCACCGATCTGATAGCGACTGCCTCCGAGCGCCGATACCAAAAAGCCTCCAATGACGGCGGCGTACAATCCGCGTTCAGGCGACACCCCCGAGGCAACCGCGATCGCCATCGACAGCGGCAGCGCCACGATCGCGACGGTGAGAGAGGCCATGATGTCTTTGCGAAAGGCTTGTAGATTGTACCCTTCCGTCAATACGGTGACGATTTTCGGACGATAAACATGGGCAGAGGCCGAGCCGTCGGGCATGAAAATACCTTTCAAATTTCGTGGATCGTCCGTCGAATTCATGCGGGCTTGCGACCACGCCGATTTCACCCGATCAGCTTCAATCGATCGGTTTCTCGTGAGCTTGCTCGTCATCGGCAATTGCCCGCCAACCGGCCCCTTCAAGATCATCGTATTGGCCGTTCTTCAGCGACCAGAGAAACCCCATCAGACCAAGGAAACCGAGTGCCAGCGCTAGTGGTACGAGGAATACCAGAACTTCCATCAACGACTCCAATCTTCGCGATAAGCGCGAAGGGCGTTTGATATGACGATCAGAGAAGATCCCGACATGGCCACCGCCGCCACCAGCGGCGTTGCGACGCCTGCAACCGCCAAGGGAACCGCAAGCAGGTTATATCCCGCAGCGAGCCACAAATTCTGTCGCATCAGCTGCAGTGCTTTTCGGGAGAACCCGATAGCGGTCACAACAGGAAACAGACGTTCTCCAAGAAAGACCATATCGGCCGTTGCCTGGCTTAAATGCGTGGCGCTGATCGGCGACATCGAGACGTGCGCTGCAGCCAGCGCTGGCGCATCGTTCATGCCATCGCCCACCATCATAACCTTGAAGCCCTGCTGTTTCAGCTCTTCGATCCGGGCGATCTTGTCCGCAGGCGTTACCCCCGCTCGCCATTCGTGAATTCCAAGCGAATGCGCGGCATACTGTACCGCAGGCTCGCGATCGCCCGAGAGTATCTCCACATCAAACCCATTGCGGCGAAGTGCGGCAATGACGGCAGCTGCATCGGGACGGAGACGCTGGCGCACCGCGAAAACATGACGCGCTTCACCATGACGGAATGCGACCACCGACGCTTCCGGATCGTTATACAAAATTTCGTCGGCAAGTTGATCCGCGCCACAAAATGAAGGCCGCCCCAATCTGATCTCAAGTCCCTCAAAAACGCCGCTCACACCCTGTCCCGCCACTTCCTCGATGCCGGTGAGCGGAATCTTTGTTTTGGCAGCCCGCGCGATTGCGGCCGCGACCGGATGGTGGCTTGCCAGCGCAAGGCGGCCCGCGAGATTGAAGACCGTTTCGGGAATTTCAGCGGCGTTGGCGACGTCCAGTTCAGGCAATGTCAATGTTCCTGTCTTGTCGAACACGACCCTGTTAACCTGCGCCAGCCGCTCGATGGCATCGCCCGAGTTAAGCAAAACCCCGGCTTTGAACAGCGCACCGGCAACGACGGTTTGCACCGCGGGTATCGCCAAGCCGAGCGCGCATGGGCACGTAATGATCAAAACTGATATCGCTGTGACGATGGCATCATGCCAGGATGCGCCGTAGATCACCCAGCCGATCATAGTCAAGAGCGCGGCGGTGTGCACGACCGGTGCATAGAGTTGTGACGCACGATCTGCCAACTGAACGTAGCGGGATCGAGTTTGCACAGCATTCTCGAGCAGCCGGCTGATTTCAGCCAGCAGCGTGCCTTCAGCCACGGCCGACACGCGCACCCGCAATGTGCCCGAGAGATTGAGCGTTCCCGAATAGAGCGCGGTTCCCGGACCCGCATTCGCGGGCAAGGTTTCACCCGTGATCAGACTCTGATCGATCTTGGACCGGCCTTCGATCACCGATCCGTCGACGGCCGACCGCTCGCCGGGGCGCAGCAGCACGATGTCCCCCGGCAGCACAGCCGCAATCGGTACTTCGCGGATCTCGTCCGCACCTACAAATTTTGTCGCCGTTTCCGCCTTCAAAGCCGCCAGGTTTCCGGCAACCGCACGCGTGCGCCGGCGCATGCTTTGATCCAGGTATCGGCCTGCGAGCAGAAACGTAATGAGCATTAGTGCCGCGTCGAAATACGCGTGTTCGGCGTGGTAAATCGTTTCGACCACCGACATACCAAGCGCCAGCACGATCCCGATGCTGATAGGAACGTCCATATTGGTGCTCCACGCCCGCAACGCGCGGAACGCGGATCTGAAAAACGGTTGCGCCGCATAGGCCGCCGCCGGCAAGGCAATGAGGGCGGAAAGCCAGTGGAAGAAATCACGCTGCTCTGGAACCATGTCGGTGCCGGACCACACGGCGACCGACAGCATCATCACGTTCATTGCGGCAAAGGCGGCAACGCCGAGGCAACGAAGCAGAAAGCTCGACTGCGCGGTCTCCAGTTCCTCCGCGCGAACCGGCTCGAACGGATAGGCCTTGTAGCCTAGTTCAGCCAGACGATCGATAAACCGGGCCGGGTCAAGCGAACCCTGTTTCCATTCCAACGCAACACGACGATCGGTCAGATTGACGCGCGCCATCGTCACTGCGGGAAGCGCCGAAAGTCCGCGCTCGATCTTTGACATGCATCCGGCACAACTGACGCCTTCGACCGCAAGATCGATATGGGACAATCCCGAACCCATATCCCTGACGTAGTGTGAAAAATCCCGCGCCGCTTGCATGATAGGGGCTCCTAGTTCAACAGAACGCGATTCTTTGACAAGAACTGCCGTTGTCCAGCCGAGTGCCCTTCGAGCACCAGGTCCCATTGGCCGGGCGCAACAGTTTGCGCACTGCCGCGATAGACACCGCTTCCCACTTCAGCGAGGGTTACCGGTTGATCGGCGCGCCGGTCGGTCGGCCGCTCCAACCGGCCTTGAAAATTAAGCCCGGACATCGGGTGGCCGTCGTGATCGCGCGCCTCGATCTGCAGCGTCGCGCCACCATCGCCGCTGCGCTCCACATGCGCATCGACCTTCCAGTTGCGCGCGTTCTGATCATGGGCGGCCAGTATTTCCTGCTCATAGGCAAGGCTTGCGCTATAGGCGCTGTCGACCTCGGTGCCAGACAGCGTCTGGATTGCGAACCGCATCATGACGAAGTTGACACTGAATACGACGCCAAAGAACGCAATCAGCATGAAGAGCACCTTGCGCCCTGTCAAAGGCTTCGGGGTCTGCGGTCTGTTCATGCGAAACTCCTCGTGAATTTTATGGTGTCACGAAGTGATCGGTGGCGGACGCGACCTCGCCAAGGCCGATATCTGTGACGTGGAAATGTATCGGAACCGATTTTTCCGGAATGCCCGCGGCCGGCGCCGTTACCAGAATCCGCAATTCGGTCGTCCGATCCCGCCCCAGGATAATCATCGGCCTATCAGACGTGACTGAATCGACGCCGACCACATGGATGGCGGCGTCAGCCGGACCGTCGACATCGATGGCGACGGCGCGGTCGAAGCCGCGCTTATTCAACAGGCGAACTGTATAAGCGTTTCGGATGGATCCATCGCTCAGCTTAACCGCAACAGGATTGCGGTCGTGAAGCACGTTGACATCGAGCATCGTTCGCGTCAGCAGCTCGTACAGCATGAACGCGCCAATGCACACAATCATCACGCAGTAGACAACCGTGCGCGGGCGCACGATGCGATAGATCGGCGGCTTGCCGGCCTGACGACGATGTATGTTGACATCGTTGTCATATCCGATCAGCCGGGTTTCCCGGCCAATTTTTTTCATAACCGTATCGCAGGCATCGATGCACAACCCGCACTGGATGCAGTCGAGCTGAGAGCCGTCGCGAATGTCGATTCCCGTTGGGCAAACCGCGACACATTGATAGCAATCGATGCAGTCTCCGACAGGTTCGCCAAGCGCTCGCAACTCGTTCGCTTTCTTCAGCGATGTACGGCTTTCCCCGCGGTCGTATTTATAAGTGACGTTAAGCGCCCATTCGTCGGTGAGCGCCGCTTGGATACGTGGCCACGGGCACATATAGACGCAGACCTGCTCGCGCATGAAACCTGCCAGCACATAGGTGGTCGCTGTCAGGATCCCGATCCAGATATATGCCAGCATCGGCGCCTGAAACGTCACCAGCTGCTTCACGAGTGTGGGCGCATCGTTGAAATAGAGCACCCAGGCGCCACCGGTCCACCACGCGATCATCAACCAGATCGAATGCTTCAGAAGGATCTCGGAAAAACGCTGCAGCTTCATGGTGCCGCGTGCGGCATCTTTTTTCATGCGCTCGCGGCGGTCGCCCTCGATCAGGCGTTCAACGGCATAGAATAGATCCGTCCAGACCGTTTGCGGGCACAGATATCCGCACCAGACGCGGCCGCCCACCGAGTTCATAAGAAACAACGTGATGGCGGCGAGGATCAGAAGGCCGGTAAAATAATAGACTTCCTGCGGCCACAACTCGATGAAAAAGAAATAGAAGCGACTGTTCGGCAGGTCGACCAGTACGGCCTGATCGGGCGCGCCGAGGCCACGATTCCAGCGCACGAACGGCAGCAGGTAATAGACGCCAAGGCAAAATGCCATGAGCCCCCATTTGATCCGGCGGAAGGTTCCGGAAACGCTCTGCGGAAAGACTTTCCTCGGGGCCGCATAGAGCGGTCCGTCGTCTTCGAGCTGCAGGTCAGTCAGGGCGATTGGCTTGTTCATTGGGCGTCAATCTCGGGGCGTCAATCTCGTGTCCAGAGTGGATTGTAGTCCCACCTCTGCAACCGCGATTGATCCACCTCAACCCGCGCTCAGTTAGCGCCCTGCCCTCACTTGCCCCCGCCGAGTGAATGAACATAGACGGTCAGCGCTTTGATCGTGGAGGGATCGAGACGACCGGCCCAAGCAGGCATGACGCCACCGCGGCCATTGGTGATGGTCTCGACCAGCGTCACCTCGTCCGAGCCGTAGAGCCAGATCTTGTCGGTAAGGTCAGGTGCACCAAGCTCCTGGTTCCCTTTCCCGGCATCGCCGTGACATGACGTGCAGTTGTCCGCGAAGATCTTTGCGCCAACGGGCGCATCATAGCCCGGGCTCGTCGGCAGACCCGACAGGGACCTAACATAGTTGGCGACCGTGACAATCTGATCCTTCTTCAGAATCCCTTCCTTTCCGAAGGCAAGCATGACGTTCTCATGAGCCTTGGGATTGCCGGAACGGGCGCCGAACTGGATCGTCTGCATGATCTGCTCGAGCGACCCGCCCCACAGCCAATCGTCATCGTTCAGATTGGGATATCCCTTGGCGCCAACGCCACCGCTACCGTGGCATGGCGCGCAATTATCGCCGAACACCGTCTTACCGCGGGCGCGCGCCAGCGCGAGCAAAGCCGGATCCTTCTCGATCTCCGACAAGGGCGCCGCTCCGAGCGCGACCATCTTGTCGCCGCGGATCTTTTCCAGATTGGCAAGATCGGAAGCAACCTCGGCCCGCGAAGAATAATTCAGAATACCGGTCGTATGACTCCACAACATTGGCCACGCGGGATACACGATCCAGTAGCCGACAGCCCACACGATCGTGATGTAAAAGGTGATGACCCACCAGCGCGGCAACGGCGTATTCAATTCCTTGATGCCGTCCCACTCGTGTCCCGTGGTGGTTGTGCCGGAAATTTTATCGAAATCGTTGTGTTCGGTCATGATCCCGTCACTCCTCCCGCAAGGGAATTTTCGACGCCTCGTCGAAATTCGCTTTGTTGCGCGGCCAAAGGGCGTAGGTCACGATCGCGACGAAGATCGCAACAAAGATCGGCGTCCAGAGGGTCGTGACAAAATCCGATGTAATATTCTGGACCGTGAGGATGGCTCTCATCGTTCTGCTTTCTCAGCGAAGATTTGCTTTTTCATTGTAGAGCTTGAAATCGACCAGCGTGCCGAGCATCTGCAAATATGCGACCAACGCGTCCATCTCGGTCGGCTTTCCCGGTTTTCCATCAAAATTTCGAGAGACAGCTTTCGGGTAACGCTTCGTGAATGCATCTACGCCGGCATCGTCCGGATCGGCCTGTGCCTTCAAATCGCTGGCAGCGTTGGCAATCTGGTCGTCCGAATACGGCACGCCGACCGCGCGGCTCGTGCGCAGATGATCTGCGATCCCCGCGACGTCGACTTCCGTCTCTGCCAGGAAAGAATAGCCAGGCATTACCGATTGCGGAACGATCGCGCGCGGATTCGTCAGATGGGTGACGTGCCATTCATCGGAATATTTAGCCCCGACGCGAGCGAGATCCGGGCCAGTTCGCTTTGATCCCCACTGAAACGGATGGTCGTACATGCTCTCGGCCGCGAGCGAATAGTGGCCGTAGCGTTCGACTTCATCCCGCAGCGGCCGGATCATCTGTGAGTGGCAGAGATAGCAACCTTCACGGACGTAGATGTTGCGACCGGTGAGTTCCAGCGGTGAATACGGCCTCATGCCGTCGACGGCCTCGATCGTGCTCTTGAGATAGAATAGCGGAGTAATCTCGACCAGACCGCCGATGGCGATGACCGCGAGAATACCGCCAACCAGAACGATCGAGTTCTTTTCGAAAATCTGGTGCCTGTTGAAGAATGACATCTAATCGCTCCTCATTCCGCCGGCTGAAGAGCGAGGGGTGAATGCACTTCCGCTTCACCGGCGCGTACTGTCATCCAGAGATTATAGGTCATGATCAACGCACCGATCAGGAACAGCGCCCCGCCTGCGGCGCGAATAATGTAAAACGGATGCATGGCTTCCACGGACTCGATGAAGGAATATTCGAGAAAGCCCAGCGAAGTGTAGGATCGCCACATCAGACCTTGCAGGATACCGGAGACCCACATCGCGGAGATGTAGAGCACGATGCCGATGGTCGCGATCCAGAAGTGCCAATTCACGAGCTTGAGGCTGTAAAGGCCCTTACGGTTCCACAACCAGGGGACCATGCAATACAACGCGCCGAACGAGACAAACCCGACCCAGCCGAGCGCGCCGGAATGAACGTGACCGATAGTCCAGTCGGTATAGTGGCTGAGCGAATTTACGACCTTGATCGACATCAGCGGGCCTTCAAACGTCGACATGCCATAGAACGCAACTGAAACGACCAGCATGCGGAGAACGGGATCGGTGCGCAGCTTGTCCCAGGCACCTGACAGCGTCATAAGTCCGTTGATCATTCCGCCCCAAGACGGCATCCAGAGCATGATCGAGAAGGTCATACCGAGCGTTTGCGCCCAATCGGGAAGCGCCGTGTAGTGAAGATGGTGCGGCCCCGCCCAGATGTAGAGGAAAATGATCGCCCAGAAGTGGACGATCGACAGCCGATATGAATAGATCGGCCGCTCGGCTCGCTTGGGAATGAAGTAATACATGATAGCAAGAAAGCCGGCGGTCAAAAAGAAGCCGACTGCGTTATGCCCGTACCACCACTGGAACATCGCATCCTGAACGCCACCCCAGGCAATATAGGATTTCGAGCCGAACACCGAGACGGGCAGAGCCGGGTTGTTACCGAGATGCAGCACAGCGATGGTCACGATGAAGGCAAGATAGAACCAGTTGGCGACAAAGATATGCGGCTCTTCGCGTTTTATGATCGTCGTCAGGAAGACAAGCAGGTATGTGACCCAGACGATCGTCAGCCAAAGATCGGCATACCATTCCGGTTCGGCATATTCCTTCGACTGAGTAACGCCGAGCAGATAGCCCGTGCCGGCGATCAGAATGAAGAAGTTATAGCCGATCACGACGAACCACGGGGCGAGATCACCGGCGAGACGCGTGCGGCAGGTTTTCTGCACAACGTAGAATGACGTTGCGATCAGCACGTTGCCGCCGAAGGCAAAGATCACCGCTGATGTGTGCAGCGGCCGCAACCGGCCAAAGCTGGTCCACGGCAGGTCGAAATTGAGCGCCGGCCACGCAAGCTGACACGCGATCAACAGCCCGACCGTAAAGCCGGCGATGCCCCAGAACACCGCCATGATGGTCGAAAACTTCACCGGACCGAAATTGTAGTTTGGCCGTCCGTTGATTTCCTGTGCCGGCGACAACGCCGGCCGGTCATAATAACGGTTCACGATGGCAAAGACGGCGCCGAGGCTGGCAGCGCATGCCAGTGAAGCGTGAAAGGCAAAAGCCGTATCCAGGGCCTTGCTTGCGGCGAAGAGACAGACAAACGCGGAAACAGCAAAGGCCAGGATCAGGCCGGTTTCGCCGGGTGTCATCGATTTTTCTTGAGACTGGTTCATGCCCTGACTTCTCTTCTGCAAATGCCAGCATGAATGATCATACCTTCGGCGCTGAGGATTTGATCGAGGTCAAAGTCGGGGCGAATTAACGGGGGCTGCCGAGAACGCGATTGCGACAACGCTCGCCAACGATAGCTGCCGCAGATATCGAACGGACTGGCGCGATTGACCGTTTCTGATCGGCCAACGCTGTGCCAGTCGAGCGACAACTGCTGCGCAAGCATCAATTCGCGCGAAACGACTTGGTGGATTCTGAGCGGGAAATGCGTCCGTTGCTCAACGAAATGCGAGAAAAATTCCTTTTTTTGGAAAGCGGCATACCGACAGGATTTCAATCGTATCGGCCGAGAAGCTGTAGCGATCGGCCGCTGCGATGCCCAGAAAATCACCCGGTAATGCGAACCCGATCACTTGCCGTCGTCCATCGGTAGCTTGCATAAACGCGGAACACCTGCGGTCAGATTGTGGACTGAAGTAGCGACTTGGCCAGCCGTGAACCGAGCCTCATTGGGAACCAATAGATATGCCGAGCCATCCGCTCAAAATCCACCAGGGCTGCATCGTCGAGCGCGCTCGCATATGCTGAAACTGAGCAAGCCGAAACAGCGTCCGATGCTGGCGCGCCTTGGGTTCCGAGACGTGGTTCGGATGGTATTTATGGTGCCGCAAGCAAAGATGCCGCATGCAGATAACCGCGCGATTTTGATTCACGTGGTGTCTGCGCTAGCCACCATGAGGTCAGCGGCTTGGGTCGAAACGCAGCTCCGCTAGGCGATGACTGCCAGGGCACGCATAACATCTTCGCGAGCAATAATTCCCATCAGCCGCTGCTCCGTATTCAATACTGGTATGCTCTTCATCCGGTGATTGACCATAAGCTCGACGACCCGCGTCAACCTCGTCGAAGGATTAACGTAGATGAACTCCGCAGTCATGATATCGGCGACGGTACGAGACATCAGCCCTTCGTAGGCTGGCACATTGCGGCTGGGCGTAAACGCAAAACACTTCAGCAAGTCGAACTTTGTTACCAGCCCGGTGATGTCATCATTTTCACGAACCGGAAAGGCGTTAACGTTCACATCGTCAAACATTTTCTTAAGGTCGCGCAGCGTCACCTCACGCGGAACGGTTTTGACCTTTCGCGTCATGTATTCGCCCGTCACCGCCTCAAGGAAGGTGCGCACAGCCGGACCTCTTCATAGGCTTTTCCCGAGATCGGAAACAGCGCTCCCGATAACGTGCGACTTGGATCCACGAGCAATATTTCCAGCGATGGAGCAATCCGCCGTATTCGGCGGGCCCAAGGCGAGGCTAACCATGACGGTTGTACAGTTCATGTCCTTGTGCCGCACATTGAGGAATGAAATGCCAAGAGCTTCAAGCTTTCGACGTCACTCATTATTAGGCGGCTAATCCGGCCTGGCGCTGACCTAGATCAAGATTACGGTCTCCATCGTCGGAATAAGGTCAGTCCGAAATCCACGAAACCGCTCAACTTATCAAATCCAATGATTTTTATGCGCCCGCGCGAAAGTCATCGCGACGAAGAAAAATCAAATATAATATAATTTTCAATTAGATAGCTACCTCCAGATGGTAACAACATCTCTGGATTTTATACGCCATTTTGTTGATATGGTATCAAGATGACTCGCGGGCAGGTTGCCTGGAATCCTGAGGCTGGAGATCAACAAGAGAGCATCATGATCGACGTCGACCGGCCGTTTCTCAATCAGGATCCGCTCGATATAAACGTGCGCAGCGGTCTCGAGGGATCTGGGGTGGGCACCTGGAGTCTCGAGTTTTCCACCCAGGAGCTAACCTGCTCGAACACGACAAGAAAGCTATTCGGAATTTCGCCCGACACGCCGGTCAATTACGATTTGTTTCTGTCGCTGCTGGATATGAAAGATAGGGATCGCACAGCGCGGATCGTGCGGAAGTCGATCCAGACAGGCGGAAATTTCGACACCCAATACAGAATACAAACGGATACAGCTCCCGGGCGCTGGGTGCGAGCACTGGGAGCAATCGTAAACGGCGCGGATGGCGCGCCTGCGCGATTGAGCGGTATCGTCATTGACGTCGACAACGAGAAACGCCTCGAAGAGGCGTTGAGAACGCGAGAGAGACACTTTCGTTCAATTCTCGATACCGTCCCCGACGCGATGATCGTCATCGATGCACACGGTATTATGCAGTTTTTCAGCAGCGCCGCCGAACGGCAATTCGGCTACTCGGAAGCCGAAGCAATCGGGAAAAATATCAGTGAGCTTATGCCGGAGCCGGATCGAAGCCGTCATGATGGTTACCTCGCACGTTATCTAAAAACCGGCGAACGACGGATCATCGGCATCGGACGCATCGTGACCGGCATGCGCAAGGACGGCACAACATTTCCCATGCACCTCACGATCGGCGAGATGCAACCAAGCGGCGCTCCCTATTTCACCGGCTTCGTTCGGGACCTCACGGAGCAGCAACAAACCCAGGCAAGATTACAGGAATTGCAATCTGAACTCGTTCACGTCTCGCGCTTAAGCGCCATGGGAGAAATGGCTTCCGCCCTCGCGCATGAGCTCAATCAACCGCTTTCAGCCATCAGCAACTACATGAAAGGCTCACGAAGACTACTGTCTGATTCGACCGATCCCAATGTGGCAAAAATTGAAGGAGCGCTGGATCGAGCCGCGGAACAGGCCATTCGTGCAGGGGAAATTATCAGACGATTGCGAAATTTCGTCTCGCGCGAAGAAACCGAAAAACGCGTCGAAAGCCTTTCGAAATTAATTGAAGAAGCCGGAGCTCTCGGGCTTACCGGAGCACGCGAACAAGGCGTGATATTGCGTTTCAGGCTCGATTTGGCGTTTGACTCGGTTCTGGCCGATCGGGTTCAGATCCAACAGGTTCTCGTCAATCTTTTCCGTAATGCTCTCGAAGCCATGGCTGGCTCGTCCTACCGGGAACTGATCGTCTCCAACATCGCGTCTGCAGATGATATGATCGAAATTTCCGTATCGGATACCGGACACGGGTTCGACAGCGACGTTCAGCCCAATCTGTTTCAGCCGTTCTTCACCACGAAAGAGAATGGCATGGGCGTTGGCCTTTCGATCAGCCGGACAATCATTGAGTCTCATGGCGGACGGATGTGGGCCGAAGCAAATCAGGATAACGGCGTTTCTTTTCGGTTCACGCTGCCCGCTGCCTCTCCAAGGATTTGATGTATGTCAACGAACGGTAAGGTCTTTGTCATCGATGACGATCCCGCGATGCGCGATTCTCTCGATTTCCTGCTCGGCTCAGCGGGTTTCCGTGTCCAGCTGTTTGATTCGGCACAGTTCTTCATTGAACAGCTTCCCGTTCTTGAATTGGGCTGTGTGGTTACAGATATCCGCATGCCAGGTCTTGATGGAATCGAGCTATTGCGTCAGCTGAGTGCGAAGTCCGCGGCTCGGCATCTCCCCGTCATTATCATGACCGGACACGGTGACGTTCCTCTGGCCGTTGAAGCCATGAAGTTGGGAGCGCTCGACTTCCTGGAAAAGCCCTTTGAGGACGAACGACTAATCAACATGATCCAATCCGCACTTTCGCAGCACGAGAGTGGCTCGAAAGGCGAGGCGGAAATGGCCGCGCGGGTTGCCTCACTCACCACGCGAGAACGACAGGTCATGAATGGCCTCGTCACCGGCCAATCGAACAAGATCATCGCCCGGGAATACGATATCAGCCCGCGCACCGTGGAGGTTTATCGCGCCAACGTCATGACGAAGATGCAGGCCGGAAGCCTTTCGGAACTTGTCAGATTCGCAATCCGCGCCGGTATGTTGAAAGATTGAGGCAAGTCAATTTGGCTCTGACCGAAGACGCTATGATTTCATAATGAAAGATAGCCATCTCACGGAAGGTCGCAAAATCGCGAGCAGCCCTTCGCCGAAAAAAACGCTTGTGAGCGTTATCGACGATGATTCCGATGTCTTGAAATCCGTCAGGTTTCTCCTGGAAACGGAAGGATTCGCTGTTCGCACGTTCCGCGATGGGGCCGCCCTGCTTGGCTCCCGGAATAGAAACGAAGCCGATTGTTTCGTCGTCGACTACAGGATGGCTGGAATCGACGGAGTTGAATTGGCGGTGCGGCTCCGCGATCTCGGTGTGACAGCGCCAGTCGTTCTGATCACAGGCGACACCGATGAAACGATCCGCGCCAAAGCCACGTCCGCCGGGGTGCATGAAGTCCTTATAAAACCTCACCTTGGAGACAGTTTGGTGGCATCGGTTCGAAAGGCCACCCTCGCGAAGTCCTTGAGCGCCTGACGCTTCCCTGCTCCAGGCTCAGTAAAATCCCTTAGGGGCCTCCCCCTAGGATATCGACCGAAATATTCGCGACCGTATTTCCCCGGTAAATCATGCCATCCTTCATCGAGGAGATGGCAAGATGCACACCCAGACGATCAATGCTCCGGCAGCACGGGTTCTCAGCTCTACGCGCGCGTCGGTATCGCCATCAACCGATCAGTTCAGCATCATCGCCAGCTGCTCCGGCGTAATCGCGACCGAATTTTCTTACCGGAAGGACGAGGAAATCTACGGCGAAGGTGAGCTTGCCGAGTATGTGTACCAGGTGAACCGTGGGGCTGTTCGTACTTACAAGCTGTTGAACGACGGAAGACGCCAAATCGGCGCATTCCATCTGCCCGGCAATGTTTTCGGCCTCGATCCTGATTCTACACATCGCCTGACAGCCGAAGCGATCACAGATACCGCCGTCCGCCTCGTCAAACGGCGCAGTCTCGAAACCGCTGCCGGATCGAACGTCAGGGTTGCCCATAATCTCTGGACCATGACGGCCGGTGAGTTGCGACACGCCGAAGATCACATGCTGTTGCTTGGCCGCAAAACCGCAATGGAAAAAGTCGCCACGTTTCTCCTGGAAATGGATCGCAGGCTCGCCAAGGCCGGCATGATGGCGCTGCCGATGTGCCGCCGCGACATCGGAGATTATCTTGGTCTTACGCTTGAAACAGTGTCCCGGGCGCTCTCACAGCTCAACGATCAGGGTATTCTGATGTTCTCAAGTGCCCGCCAGATCGTGCTTCGTAACCGTCAGCGGTTGACCGACATGGACGCCTGATGCGCTTATGATGCGCGCTCGTAAAGCCGTTGAAAGCTGGCCGACGCGATCGTTGGTTTTGTGCGATTGCGCTACTGCTTCATCCGCAATTCTGCTGATCCTGCACTTAGCGGCTGGTCTCGCTGACCGACGAAATCATTTACTCGATGCGCGTGCTCAGTAATCGCACGGATAGTAAAATCGCGGGACCATAACTAACAAAGGAGATCGGTTGTGGCGGAGTCCATTTGTCATGAAGAAAGCTGTGATCGCGGTATCCGGCGGCACCGAATGCTTTGTGGATAGTCTCTCCGAAAAAGGCGCGCGGATTCATCTCCCTGGCTGCCGCGAAATGCCGCTGGAATTCTACATCAATATCGAAGGTGACGAACGGCCTCGTTATTGTGCCGTCTTCCGGCGCGGGCAGGGCCTCTTGAACGTCTATTTTGTTTGAGCGCCAACGTCGCAACGCGTTGCTAAAAAACCTTCTCAGGTGCAGCATTTCTATCATCGTTTTGCCGTCGTCAAAGCTACAGCCGCATTTTCTTTAGGAGCCGTTCGACGTGGCGGATCGTGCGGCGCATTTGACGATTTCGTCGCCTGGAAGTCCAGCGGGAATGCTGAGACGAAGCGGTTCGGTGTCGAAGCGCTTCTGTAAGGTCTGGGTTAATCAGCACCCTGCTTTGAAATCTTTCGCGTCGTTGTGTTAATCAGCTTATCAAAATTTTCAGAGCCGATGGCATAGCGGACGAGTTCGATTGGATTTTTTCCACCGGTCTTCCGTCTGATATTGGATCTGTGGTCTTCGATTGTCCTTGGGCTAATTCCATAGAGCCGGCTCATTTCCTTGGTGGATTTTCCAAGCAACGTCTGGGTCAGGATTTCTCGTTCGCGGTTTGTCAAAGCTGCGTGCCCTGGCAAATTCAACGAAAGACCGCCGCCGAGCGTCGAAACTCGGGAGACTCCTCCTCTCTGAGAGAGGCCCTGATCCGATTGAGGAGCTCCGGTCCTTGGAACGGCTTTTGTATGAAATCAACCGCCCCCTCCTTAACGGCCTGTAGGGCGATATCGATTGTTCCGTGCCCGGAGATCATGAAAATCGGAGCGGGATAATTTTCAGCCTTAAGTTCTTTGAGAATTTCCAGTCCGGATTTTCCGGGAAGTCGGAGATCGAGGAGAATGCAAAGCGGATATCGCTTACGCGCCTCGGCCAGAAGCGCATCACCATCCAAGAAACAAACAACATTGTATCCCGCACTCGTTAAGACGATTGATAGCGTTTGACGAACCGACGCATCGTCCTCAACAACGAAAATGTCCTGCAAGCTCATTTTCAAAATCCATAAAATAAAACGCCGCTGCAAATAGCTGAACGAAAAAACCGTAATTTTACTCCTAAAGGTAGTTTGGCACAGGAATGCATTTACGACTTGATTTCGATCAAAACGTGCAAACACATTGCAACACACGGATCAACACTCCCGCGAAAGGCCGGTTCCGGGAACCCCTGTTAAATAATGACGACGGCAGTTCAGCACGACCCGAACGTGAATCCCGTTCAATTCATTGATTCTTCGTATTTATGGTCTGGAGAAGCATGAGCCGGCGCGGTGTCAGGCCGGGGGTATACGAAGCCCCAGCCCGCTCGCTTCGGTCTCACGGCCAAACCCCCAGCTCGATATCGCGTCAGCCCGCTTGCCCTATCGAGCATGGTAGCTGCGATTAGCCTTCGCTTACGTCGTGTTTTGATGAACAAGCTTGACTTCGGTCGGCTTCGATCGAAACGACCTTGGTACGACGAAAAGCAGAAGCGACATCGCCAATACGAGCAGGATCGCCACGAAGCTCAGCCCATAATAAAGACTGCCCGTCTTGTCCTTGATCGTCCCAATGATGATCGGCGCAAGGAAGCCGCCCAAATTGCCGATTGAGCTTATCACTGCGATACCCCCGGCGGCAGCGCGTCCGGAGAGCACTGCGGAGGGAATAGTCCAAAAAAGTCCAAGCACCGTGAAAATGCCGGTGGTTGCAACCATCATCAGAACGACCGAAGAGTACAGGCTGGATGAAGCCAGCGGCAAACACAGAAATGCCGCAGCACCGACGAAATCCGCAAAGCGCGACATGCCAGCGGCGCTCCTGCATCCGGTCCGAGCTGCGTCCAATCAACACCATTCCGATCGCCGCCACTCCGGAAATCAGACCGCTCCATAACCCGGTCTGCGAAATGGAGCCAGATCCCACCAACTTTAGCAAGGTGGGCCACCACGTCGAAATGGACGTGAGGGCGAAATAATAGCCAAGATAGATGAGCGCAAACAGCCAGACGGCGGGTTTTCGCAAAGCCGCACCGAAATCCAGCTCCGCTTTGCGGCTGATCGCGACTGAACGATCCACATCGTCGGAAACCGCCGCTTTTTCGGCGGGCGAAAGCCACGCAGCCTCACTCGGCCGATCTGACAAAACGTAATATGCGAGAACGCCCATTCCGATTGCAGGCAATCCCTCAAGGAGAAACAGCCATTGCCAGCCCCGCAGACCTTGAACTCCGTTGAAAGCGTCCATGATCAATCCGGATATTGGCCCCCCTATCATTCCGCCAACAGGCAGCGCGGCCGCAAATAGAGTGGTCACTCGGCCACGTCGCTCCTCCGGAAACCAATACGTCAAATACAGCAGGATACCCGGGAAGAAGCCGGCCTCCGCGAGACCAAGCAGAAATCGCAAGCCATAAAAATGAAACGTGGAGCTCGCGAACATCATCGCGACCGTCACGCTGCCCCACAATGCCATAATTCGCAAAAGCGTCAGGCGCACGCCGACGCGATGCAGCAGAAGATTGCTGGGAACCTCGAACACGATGTATCCAAGAGAAAACATGCCGGCCGCAAGCCCGAAAGCCGCATCATTGATGCCGAGGTCTTGCTGAAACTGTAGCTTCGCAAATCCGATGTTGAACCGGTCGATCAGCGCAATCATATAGCCTGCGAAGAGAAACGGCATAATTCGCCATGCGATCTTCGCATAGAGTGTGTCGCGGTGGATAACAGCAGAACCCTCGGGAGCAGTGTCCATGGCCAATTATCTCTCTGTCGTGTCCCTTTGGTTTGTCTCGGTGAGTAGTGGGAGACGCTCCTGCCCGGGGACGTAGCGGGCAAGAGGATGGTTCGAATATGCGCGTGTGATCCAGTCAGGATTGGCGAGAAGCGCCCGAGCCATGGACACCATGGTGGCGCCGCAGTTCTCCAAAACTGCCTCGCAATCCTGCGGCGTGCTCAGTCCGCCGTTGGCGATGACATCGCCTGACATGCTGGCGTCGCGAACCGTCCGGGCCAATGGTTCATCCCAAGCCTCCGGGCGAACAGCCTTGCGGGTCGTCACATGGACAATATCGGCACCGGCATCACGCAATGCGCGCACGATCGAGACGACCTCATCGCGGCCTCCCGGCGGCGAGTAACGCCCGTCATCCATTTTATAGAGAGAGAAATTGAAGCTCAGCGGAGCCCTGCCGATCGATTGGCGCACGCGGCGCACGACGGCCAGCGGCATCTTCAACCTGGATTTCAGATCGCCACCGTATTCGTCCGAGCGACCGTTGCTCGATGTTGACAGGAATTCGTCCAATAAATAACCGCGCGCGCCGTGAATTTCGACGCCATCAAAATTTGCCTCGACCGCGCGGCGCGCGGCGGCTCCGAAAGCTTCGACGATCGCATCGATTTCTTGTGGTGTCGCCGCACGCGCCGGCGCGTTCGGAACACCGGTCTGCCATGTGTTGCCGGCTGCAACGCTGTCGCTCGCCCCGATGTGCACCACATTGAGGCCCGGCTCCGAGAGACGGCCCCCATGCTGGAGCTGAGCGAATATCCGGCCACCCTCCGCATGGACAGCACGCGTCACGGGAACCCACGCATCGCGCTGCGGCTCGGACGCAAGCCCAGGCTGATTGAAATAGGCGCGGGACGAACACTCGTCCACATACGCAGCCTCGGCAAAGACCAGCCCCGCGCCATTTCGCGCGTAGCGCGCGTAGTAAAGCGCCATGTCGGGTGACGCGGTGCCGTCATCGTTCGCTTGCATACGCGACATCGGCGCAACTGCGATTTTGTTGCGCAACTCCAAACCCGCCAAGGTGACAGGCTCAAGCAGGGTCATGTCCCCGCCCCTTCCTCCGCGCGCCGATTGCTTGGCTTCCTCCCACTGCGAGCGACGCACTCAACCGATCCGCTGCCTGCTTCAGCGCAGGAAGCAATCGCTTTACGGTTGCCTGCTCCTTGACCGATGGCTGGTTCACGCTTGCATTGAGAGCGGCTATGATCCGACCGTCCGATTGCCTGATCGGAACGGATAGCCCGCTGATGTTGTCTTCCATCTCCCCATTGATCCAGGCGTGACCGGATCGCGAGACTTCCGCGATCAGCTTGCGCAGTTTCGCGGGATCAACCACCGTGCGGGGAGTAAACGCCTTCAACGTCGCGCGCTGAAAGAATGCGTCCAGTTGACCGGCACTCAGGCCCGACAACAACACGCGACCTGCCGAGTGACAATACAGCGGCAAACGCGATCCTATCGCGACACCTTGGCTCAGAATGCGATGAACTGGAATTCGCAGAACATAGACGAGTTCGGTGTCGTCGATCACTGAGATGCTGCAGGTTTCACCAAGTTGTTCGACCAGTTGCTCAAGGATCGGCTCCGCGAAGGTCCACAGCGGCATCGACGACAAATAAGCATATCCGAGCGACAGCACTTTCGGGGTCAGGATAAAGTGACGCTCGCCCTGCCGGGTGACAAAACCGAGATCCTCAAGCGTCATCAGAATCCGGCGTGCCGATGCACGCGTTAATTCGGTGCGCGTGGCCGCCTCCACTAAAGTCAGAACCGGGGTTTCCGCGTCGAAAGCCTGTATGATCGACAGGCCTTTCGCCAATCCGTTGACAAAATGCCTCTCGCGCGGCACGGCGTCATTTCGCGCCCGTGTCTTCCGCGTCGTTGCAACCCGCTTTTTGGCGGAACGAGCACTGCTAACCATGGTGATTCTGGCCTCCCTCATGCGCTCGCCAGCTCCACGAGGGCGTCCGCCGCAGCGAACTCACCGTTTTGCCCGAACAGCAGGGGGTTTATGTCGGCCGACAAGATCCGTCCAGCGTGGGTGTGCACCCACTGACCAAGTCGCATCGCGACGTCGGCTATCCCGGCCAACGGCAGCGGCTGCTCGTTTCGTACCCCGGCGAAAAGCGGCGCCATACGCAACTCGCCCATGCGCATCACCGCGTGCTGAACATCGAAGGGATGAAGCATCGTCACCACGTCGGGCATTGCCTCGACGTATTTCCCTCCATCACCGACGACGACGACCGCACCAAATCGATCGTCCCACTTGGCGCCAACGATCATTTCGCGCCGCGACGACAACATAGTGGCAACGATCACGCCATCAAGTTGCTTGCCCAGGAATGCCCCTTTGGCGACGAAAAATCATAGATTGAAAGCGCTTCGGTCTCATCGGTTACCCCGAGCCTTACCAGGCCGTATTCCGTCTTATGCGGAATCTCCGCCGAGCATGCCTTCAGCACCCACGGACCAGAGATCTCTCGCATCGCGAGAACGATTTCGTCGTGTGAGCGACAATTGCGATACGGAGCGATGGGGATTCCCAACGCCTCCATTTGCTGCAGACTTTCAGCCTCGGAAAGAAACCGGCCTCCGTTCATCGGATTTGAAAAATCTCGCCGCGTTTCAACATGAAGTTTCGAAAGGCGGTTTGCTTCCGCGCGCAATGCGGAAACTGCCGCGATTTTGCCGAGCGCCGCCATGGCCTCCTCATCGTGGTCGAATGTGACGACCCCAGCGGCCTCGAACGCGCGACGCGTACTGGCGAGCGGGCTCGCAACGAAAGTCGGCTTGCCTGTCTTTTCTGAGAAATTGGCCGCGTCATCGGCAAATTGCGGAACGTCGTAACCTTTTCCGGACATCGGAAGACTGATGAAATATGCGTCCGCCACATCGTCGGCGCCGACGATCGGCAGCACTTCTCCGAACAGGCGACTATTGCCGAGCAGCGCAGCCGTCAGATCGATCGGGTTTGCACTGCTCGCAAATGCGGGCAACACACGCTCGAGCTTTCTGCGGGTGGGTTCCGGCAATACGTCCATTTGCAACGCGTGACGCTCCGCGGCGTCTGCAGCCATGACACAGCATGCTCCGGAATTGCTGATCGCCACCACGCGCGGTCCATCGACCGATGAGCACTTCAGCAGAACGCGTGCCGTGCGCACCAAACTCTGCATATCTGGAACGCGAACGATCCCGTGTTGACGAAAGAACGCATCGAGCAAAGCGTCTTCCGTTGCCAGTGCGCCGGTATGTGAGCTTGCCGCCGCCTGCCCTCGGGCGGAGACGCCGGCCTTCAGCACGACAATTGGCACATTGCGCGCGCGTGCGCGCGCGGCCGCGCGCGCCAGCGTATCGGGATCGGCGACAAACTCCATGTAGAGTAAGATCAACCGCACCGCCGGGTCGTCGGCGACCGCAAGGGCAAGGTCGGAGACCGTCAGATCGCATTCGTTCCCCGTGGCATGGGCGTGACGCACACCAATGCCTTCCGCTCGCAGGAACGCGTAGGGCACGACGCTCATCGCCCCACTTTGACTGACGATGGCCACCGGACCATCCTCTGGAGCAACCTCACCTATCAGCGTCGCAAAGCTCGCAATCGCGCCGGTGCTGAAATTCACCAGGCCCTGCGTGTTGGGTCCGACCAGCCGCATCCCGGCCAGGCGCGCGGCCTCAAGCATCTGAGACTGTGCCGCGCGCCCTTCCGCACCGGTCTCGCCAAAGCCCGACGATATGACGACACAAATTCGAACACCTCGCTGCGCGCAAGCCCTCACCGCAGCGACCGCCGCTTCGCCGGGTACGCAGATCAATGCCATGTCAGGCACTTCCGGCACCGTATTCACGTCTGCGTAGGACTTCAGGCCCTGGATTTCCGCACGCATCGGATTGACCGGATACAGACGCCCGACGTAGCCGTATTGCAGCATGTATTTGATCGGCCGGCCGCCGATCTTTTCAGGGTTTTCCGAAGCACCGATGATCGCAATGGACCCCGGGTTCAATGCAGCTTGAACCCAGCCCTCGCCGTCTGGATGCGCGATGAGTTCAGTTGAGCTCATGCTTCGCCTCTATTTCCATTTCGCTTGACGCTTTTCGCGGTAGGCAATCATGGCTTCGGCGAAGTCGTCCGATTGAAGACCGATACGCTGGTAGTCCATGTAGCGCTGAAGCGCTGCGTCGAAGTCCATCGCCAGCACGTCGTTCATTGCCCGCTTGGTCGCGCGAACGCCTTCCGAGGCGATGGCCGTGATCTTTTCCACCCATTCCTCGAATCCGCGCTCACGATCGTCATCAGCGACGAGCTTCGACACCAGGCCAATCCGCAACGCTTCATTGCCGTCGATCTGCTCGCCCAACAGAGCCAATTCCTTGGCCCGTCCCACGCCCAGAAATTTCGCCAGCCGCCAGATGGACAAGCCCGGCAGAAGTCCTTCGCGGCCCGCGGGCAGGCCGAATTTTGTGCTGGGAGTTGCGATGCTGAGATCACATGCGATGGCAAGTTGAACGCCGGATCCGAGTACGTAACCGTGGATGAGAGCAACGGCGATCTTGTCCATCGTCTCGATGATTCGAAGGCAATCTTCCCAAAGCGCGAAGTTACGCTCGTCGATGCGCGCGCTGGAAAGTTCCTTGAGATCGATACCGCTCGAAAACGCACGGCCGGCCCCGCGAAATGCGACAACACGGATCGCTTCGTTTTCGGCCGCGTGCACCAGCGCCGACTTCAGATCCCATTTGGTCGGATAGTCGAGCGCGTTGAGGCGGTCTGGCCGGTTGAACGTGATCGTCGAGACAGGTCCGCGCGTCTCGTAGATCAGGTTCGGGTACTCAATCCGCATGACGTCCGCTCCATTTTTGACGCTCGCACTTTTCATCTCAACTCGCGCCGTGCGTTCAAACAATCTGGATCAGTAAAATGTTCGCAGTGCCTCAGCTCGTTCGGGTGTAGGAAACGTCGGTCAGGACGTTGATCACGACTTGCCGTCGCTCATGACGTACCGCATGGATCGCGCGCGCGATCGCCCCCGGAAGCTCGTCGGCTTTCGTGACCCGCAGGCCAAGCCCGCCGCTGGCCTCGACAATTCGCTCATAGTCGGGCGATGGCTCCAGCGTTGCAAAAACAGGCTCACTCTGGGCTGCCGCGGCACCTTGTGGGTAAAGCGAAAGCGTGGCGCGGTGAACTGCGGCCCAGCGGCGGTTATTGTAGATCACGGTAATGAAAGGCAGTTTGCGCGCGGCGCTAACAAAATGCGTCGGCGTTGGATTGCTGAACATATAGGTGCCATCACCGATCGTGGCGAAAACGACCGCTTCCGGACGCGCGAGCCGAATTCCGAGCGCCGCGCCCATGGCCCAGCCTAATCCGCCGGCTGGGCTATGGGAAAAGTAACGGCCGTGGGAATCGAGATTTAGATCTTCCAGCGTGAACGTGTACTCATTGACCAGCACGCAGTCCTCGTCCATCGCATCCGCGATACAACGCGAAACATAGCGATTGGTAAGCTTTGAGGAGTCGGGCGCCTGCGCATGCTGCGCCTGACCATTGACTGCCTTTTTGAGCCACGCACGCCGCTCACCCTCTGCCGATACGTTGTCGTGGTGCAGACTTTCCAGAATCGCCGCCGTGTCTCCCTGCAAGGTGAGCGCGGAACGAAAATTTCGCATCGGGTAATCGAGATAGAGCGGGTCGCGGCCTATATGCACCACGTTAGTTTCGGGTGATGGCGCCGTCACATCGGGAATCCACGGCACGTCGCAATCGATCACCAAGACGAGATCAGCCTGCGGCAACAACGGTGCCGCATCGTAACCGGCATGCACCGGCGCCGAGCAGGCGATATTCAGAAATCGCGGACGGTACTGCACGACGGGAATGGCAAGATCCGTGGCGAAGCGCGTCAGCGCCTCGAAACCTTCACGCGTCCGGCCGGCGTCCGCCGTAATAATGAGTGGGTGTTTGGCTTGGCGCAGCAAAGCTCTGCAAGCGGCCAGATCATCTTCGCGCGGCAGGCCTGGCCTTGCCGGAGCCTGCCGGCCCAAACCACGGCGATCAGCGACCGGCGGAGCCTCGGCGGCGAGCACTTCGCGCGGCAGAACGAGATAGACGGGGCCCTCGGGGGTGGACTCCGCCACGGCGAAGGCACGATCGACAACTTCGGCGACCTGCGCGGGATCGCGCAGCTCATAATCCCACTTGACCGCTTCGCGGACGATACCGCCCTGGTCGAACATCTCCTGCGCCCAATTGATATAATTGTTGCGAGCGCCGAACCGGCCTTGTTCCAGCACCGGCGTACGTCCGGCGACCAGAATGAGCGGGATGTGCTGCCGCGCGGCGTTGATCGTACCCAGCAACGCATTCGCCGTACCCAGACCGACATGAACCATCACGACCTGTGGTCGGCCGGTCACCAACGTCACGCCATAAGCCATCGCCACCGCAACGTTCTCATGCGGGACGAGCACCGGATCGATCTTGCTACGTTCGTTCGACAGCGCTTCGATGATCGGCGGAAAGTCCGTCCCGGCATTGCCGAAAATGTACTGAACGCCGTGCTCCTGCAGCCCCTGCAGAAATCGCACCGCAACCGATTCCCTGGCGGCACCCTTGGCGATATTCTTGGCGACGTCGCGCATCTGGGTCATTTCGCATTCCCCAGAAAAGCGATGACGCGAATCTCGATCAGCGCTTCGGGCCGGACCAGAGCGGCAACCTTCACGCCGGTCGCTGCCGGAAAGGGTCCTTCTCCGAAAATTTCCCGCCTGACTGCGGCGGTTTTTTCATATCCATCGAACGTGGTCACATAATCGGTGGTTTCGACGACTGCGCTGAAATCAGTACCCGCCGCCTCAAGGATCCGGCCGATTTTTTGATAGATGTGACGAGCTTGCCCGCCGATGTCCCCGACACAGACAATGCGTCGGTTCTCATCCGTTGCGGTTGTTCCGGATACGAAAAGGAAATCCCCGGCTCTGACAGCGGGCGAGAATGTCGCCGTTGATTTCGAGCCATATGGAAAGATTGGCGTAAGCGAATTTTTCATGGGCGCACCTCGAGCGAAGTCCGGAGGATGAAACGATGTCGCACCCGCGCATGAACCGTCTGGTTCGGCGAAATAACTTCGATGTTGAACGTCACCAGCGAGCGATTGTTTGACTTGGGCTGGATCGCACCGACGATGACGCGGACCTCCACCTCATCCTCGACAAACACCGGCGACAGAAAATCGGCCTCGGTCCCCACCATCGCCACCATGCTGTCATGGAGTTGCGCTGACAGCGGCGTTGCGCCCAGAGCAGTGATCGCAATCAGCAGCAAACCATGAGCGATCGGCGCCCGCAGTCCCTGACCACGCGCATAAGCTTCGCTGTAATGGATCGGATGCGCGTCGCCGGTGAGCACCGCGAAAGCCTCAAACGAGCTTGCACTAAGCAGAACGTTCCGTTTCGCCACGACCTGACCCGGTTCAAGGTCCGCCGCCGCAAGCTGACGCCCCGCGTCAGGAACTGATGCCGAGAACGACATGCCGCAACCTCAGGACTGGATCGTTGCGGTGCCGACCATCACAATGCTGCCCCCGGAGACGGCCTCGATCGATCCATCGTCCGCAAGGTTGGCCGCAAACAGGTCGTCGGGACAGACGCTCCCGATCCACTTGGTGTGCAGACGACCACGATACAGCCAATCGGCGCCGTATCGCCGCGCGCCCAGATCGGCAACGAACGCAGTCATATGCGGCCCGTGCAACAACGTGCCCCGGAAGCCTCGCGCCACCGCATAGTCGTGATCGTAGTGGATGATGTCGTTGTCGCCGTTGATGCGGCCGTATCCATCAATCATCGGCTGAGTAATCTGAATTTCTCTTTTCATCGCAATTACTCCGGTACGTGAAAGGTATTGAGGAGGGTGAGGATCGGCGCTCCTTCTGCGTCCGAAAAAGTGCCCTCCCACTTCACATAACGCCGGCCGCGCCTCTCGAATTTGCTGAGGACACGTCCGGTTGCGACCACACGCGTTGTCCGGTCCGCCCAAATGGGTTGACGCCAGGACATATCGATCTCCGCCATCACGATTCCCTGGTTTGGCGGATACTTCTGATAAATCGGCACAGTCATGTACGGCAGGATCACATTCGGCGGTGCTGCCTGGCGGCCATCGATGCGATAGAGATCCCGATCGGCTTGAACAGCCTCGAAATACTCCTCAACGATTTCCGGTGTGATGTCGAAACTCACAGGACCGAGCTCAGCGCCTTCCTCGAAGGAACCATAAAGTGTGCCTGGCACGCTGCCTTCGCGCGGCTTGATCTCACTAGGACGGGTCATCTTGAACGCCTCCTTTCAATTGTGCGCATTGCGCACAAGAAGTGTGATATGCGCACAGCGTAGATTTGCGATTTACAGGAGTCAACAGCGGCGGCTCGACGCCGCGTCGCAGCAAATTTGGGATGAGCCAAAGAGCGGCTACCGGGAGAGCGCAAAAGACAGCGCGCTGCTGATTGATTGCTCAGGCCGCAGCTTTATTTAGCAATGCAGCTTTGTGCTCTGCACACTTTTTCGCTCTCCTCGGCAATCATCTCGGCGTCATGTTTGGCATTTTCGGATAAGGCTCAAACAAGAACGAGGCGATCTTGCCCGCGTTGAAATCTGGTCTTTCCGATAGACGCGAATGACGGAGCAACGTCGGTCCCTTTGATCCGATCATCGGAGACAATGCGGCAACCGGGGTTCAAATTCACGGTCTGGATTCGCAGCAAAGACTTCATTGGTGCAGCCAGCATCACAGGGCGACGCCAGCGACGGACAAGCGCATCTTCATTATTTATTTGCGAGGAAAGTCTGCTTGACCCAGCGCACTACAAGTCGCCATCGTTACCGTTCCCCGGCAACGTCATCTCTCGCGATTGTATTGCGCCGCATGAGCTATTTTGATCACCAGTTTTCGTCGCCCGACGCTCGATAGCGACTTCAACGCAGTGCTATCAGGCGCCGGCGGAACACCAGCTCCGACGCAGTGTTATCTATGGTGAATGGAACGAGCGGAGTAGAATCATGGACGCCCATACCCTGAAATCGGCTGCCACCCTCGCCAAATATGGCAAGACGCCGTTTCCCGGCGAGAGCGAGGAATATCTCAGGGCGCGCGAGGCTTTGCTTGCCGAAGAAATCGAATTCCGCCGCCATATGACGCGGCTCACCGAACAGCGCCGTGCGCTGCCTCCCGGCCCTGTCATCGAGAAGAACTATCGCTTCAAAGACGCGAACGGCGCCGAACTCGCCTTAACAGACCTGTTCGGCAAGCACGACACGCTGGTGACCTACTTCTGGATGTTCGGGCCGGAGCGCGAGCGGCCCTGCCCGATGTGTACTAACTGGCTCGGCGCGGTGAACGGCAACGCATCTGACATAAAACAGCGGGTCGCGTTCAAAGTGCTCGGCCGCTCGCCGGTGCCGCGACAAATCGCGTTCGCGCAAGAACGGGGCTGGCACGAACTCGATTTCCTGCAGACCATCGGCGACGACTACGGCAAGGATATCGGGGCGCTGAAAAGCGACGGCTCGGAATGGGCTGCGATCATCGTGTTCAAGCGCGACGGCGACAAGGTGCGACTGTTCTGGGCGGCGGAGATGACGCCGGAGATGGCCGATCCGGGTCAGGATCCGCGCAATGCGCCGGACGTCGCTGCGCTGTGGTCGATTTTAGATTTGACCCCCGGTGGGCGCGGCAAGGACTGGTATCCGAAGTTGAGCTATTGAGTGGCGAGCCCAGGAGCGCAAATTGAAATTCATGATTTTTGTCAAGTCGAATCCGAGCCTTGAGAAGAGCATCGAAGCGATGAGCACTTCTGAGCTGAAGGAGTTGATGGCCAAGATGAATTCCTTTAACGAGGAGCTCAAGAAGGCCGGTGTCTTGAAGGATTGCGACGGTTTACGACCCAGCCGCGAGGGCAAGCGAGTGCGCTTCGACGGCGAATCGCGCAGCGTCGTCGATGGGCCATTTGGGGGAGACTTGGTCGCCGGCTATTGGATCTGGGAGTTGCCCAGCATTGAGGACGCCGTCGCCTGGGTCGAGCGTTGCCCGAATCCGATGCCGACGCCATCGGAGATCGAGATTCGGCCGATATAGGAGCGGACATTTGCTGCGAAGGGCAGCTTTGCGCCAACAACCGCCGCTCGGACGTCGCAAAACAATGCGAAGCCTTTCAACCAGCGACTGCTTGTCAACTAACCTAGTTCGGGATCTCCGCATGATTTGAACACCCTTCAACGGTACAGACCATCGCACTCCACTGGCAATGGAGAGGTCGACAATTCATCCTTTCTGGTAGCACCATCACACTCAGCAACATCCGACACTGGAATAGGCCGCAACGGCCTCACGCCGGGACGCGCGAGCGCAACGCGTGGTGCGCGTGTTCTCTTTCATATCGGACGGCGGCGGGCACGTAGTCAGGCGACTTTGCGTTGCTGCTCGATAACAAGGTGCAGCGCATTGGCCGACATCGGAGCCCAGTAGAGGAACCCCTGTGCCTCGCGGCAACCCTGGGCCCACAGCATTGCGACCTGATCCGCGTTCTCTACCCCCTCGGCAATGGTGGACATGCCGAGGGCGTCACACAGCCCGATCACGGCGCGTACGATCGCGGCCGCCTTGTCATCAACGTCGAGGTTGCGTACGAAGGAACGATCGATCTTGACCTTGTCGAAACGAAATTTCAGCAAGTAACCCAAGCTTGCGTAGCCGGTGCCGAAATCGTCCAACGCAATCCGCACGCCCAGTGCACGCAACTGTTCCAGGGTCACCAACGTCTGCTCGGTGTCGCTTAGCAGGATGCCCTCGGTGATCTCCAGCTCAAGCCGTTGCGCATCGAGACCGGACTGCGCGAGCGCGCCGCGGACGCTGTCGACAAAGCCGTCAACGCGAAATTGTACCGGCGAGACGTTCACAGCCACATGCCACGGAATTGGCCAGGCCGTCGCCTCGCAGCAGGCCTCGCCAAGCAGCCAGGCCCCGAGCGATATGATCTGGCCGGTCTCCTCAGCGACCGGGATGAACACCTCCGGCGACACCGCCCCGTGGCCCGGCCGCGTCCACCGCATCAGGGCCTCGGCGCCGACGATCTCTCCTGAGACGACATCAATCTGAGGCTGATAGTGAACGGCAAGCCCGCCGCAATCTGGCGCCGCGCGCAGGTCATTCTCTATCGCCCGACGGCTAAGCAGCCTGGCGTTCATCTCAGGCGCGAAGAAGCAGAAGCCGCCCCGGCCGTCTGCTTTCGCGCCATAGAGCGCAACATCGGCCTGTTTGGCTAACTCTGTTGCGCTGACATCTGGCCCGCTGATCGCGATCCCGATGCTCAGGCCGACGAACACCTGGTGGCCGTCAAGCGTTATCGATTCGCGCGTCGCCGCGATCAGACGGGTGGCGAGCGCGCCGGCGTCGTCTGGCAGGCAGGCGCAAGGCTGGATGACCGCAAACTCATCGCCACCAATGCGCGCCAGGGTATCGCTCTCGCGCAGGCAGGCGCGCAGACGCGCGGTGACCGTGCGCAGGAGCGCATCGCCGGCAGCATGACCGAGCGTATCGTTGACTTCCTTAAAGTGGTCGAGGTCGAGGCACAACATAGCGACCTTCATGCCACTGCGACGGGCAGCCGATAGAGCCACCTCCAGCCGATCTGTCAGAACTGCCCGGTTCGGCAACCCGGTGAGTTGATCGTGGGCGGACAGGTAGGCGACGCGACCGATCGCTTCGCGCATCAGTCGCAACGGGATCATCCGCAGTACAATCAGCAACAGGAGTCCGAGGCTAAACGAGCCGATTGAGATGACGAGCGTGTTCAAGAGTTCCGGTCGCAGCGAACGAGCAATCTCGACATCGCCCAAACGGTTATTGTTCTGCAGTACCGGGATACGCCACGCCACCGTCGGCCATGCGAGCGGCGACGAAGGAGCCACCTCCAGCAGCAAATGACCATTGCCGGCGAACACCTTCCGGCGCTCCGGGGCATAGCCAGCGGTCCCGGCATCATCAACCGCTGCGATTACAAGGCCCGTGAGGTCGACCGTGGCGCTGCTAAAGAAGGCGTTCCATAGCTCAGGGTTCTGCGATGCAGTGTCGATGACCCGATCGCCGTAGATCTGTGCCCGCACCTCGATAACTCCCATGAGCCGATTATGGGCGGAGAGTAGATAGGCGGCCGGAAAGGCGAGCGCGATCGCCAGTGCGGCAACGCCAGCGAGTCCAGTCACCGCGCCTGCGAGCCGCTCGCTTTCCTCCGCCTTGAAAGGTCGCGGCGCAGCGAGTTCAGTCGAGGTGAAGCCGTGTAACGCGGCCGAGAGGAATCCCATCAGTTCGTCCTATTGCAGACACGTCGCGTAACCGGCGGCTTCGAATGCATCGTCGGATAACCGAGTGGCGCATATTCGCGAAGGCGACCGGAGGCGCTTAACCCCGTGATTCTACGGTCATGAGATTTATTCGGCATGTGCCAGCGTTACGGTGGAGATGTTAACTTCAGCCGAAGAGCATGGATCATAGAACCACGCGAGAATACGGGGAGTTTCCACATGCAGATTTGCAAGTTTGCGCTTGCTGTCATCGCCACGCTGCTCGCGACCGGAGCCACGCGTGCGGAAACCATCGGCTTTGCGCAAGTCGGGAGTGAAAGCGACTGGCGTACGGCTTTTTCTGCCGACATGAAGGCAGAGGCTGTGCGGCGCGGCATCCGACTGCTGTTCTCTGATGCTGACAATAACGCAGCGCGCCAGCACGAGGCGGTGCGAAGTTTTATCGCCAGTCGCGTCGACGCGATCGTGATCGCCCCGGTGGTGGTGACCGGCTGGACCGAGACACTCAAGCTTGCCAAGGCTGCCGGAATTCCGGTGTTCATGGCTGATCGGGCCGTCGACGCCGATCCGGATCTGTTCGTTGCGCGCATCGCAGCTGACTTCAATCTAGAGGGGCGCCTCGCCGCTGCCTGGTTGGCGCAAGCCACGCGAGGAAGCTGCAGCGTTGTGGAACTACGCGGCACCGAGGGTGCCGAACCGACCATCCAGCGCCGCAAAGGCTTCCTCGCAGTCCTGTCGCAGTTCCCCAGTATGCGTATCCTGCGCTCCGCAAGCGGCGGCTTCACAAACGAGGGCGGCAAGCGCGCGATGGAGGAGTTCCTCCGCGCGCCCGAGGGACTGAAAGATGTCTGCGCGGTTTGGTCGCATAATGACAATATGCTGCTCGGCGCGATCGAGGCGATGAATGCGGCCGGGCTACATCCCGGCCGTGATCAGCTCACCATCTCGGTCGACGGCGTGCCCGACATCTTCCGCGCGATGCAGGCGGGCCACGCCAATATGTCCGTCGAACTCAAGGCTGATATCGGCAAATACATCTTCGATGTTGTCCAAGGCTATCTGGCCGGCAAACGGCACTTTCCGAAATGGGTGTTGATACCAAGCGATCTGCACACTCCAGCCGATGCCGCCAGCGTGCTGTTGCGACGAGGTAGCTGACCGTCGCAGGCCGGCGTCTTTCTCATCGATGAAGGCCTAACAGGTCTCGTCACCAGGGATCGAGCGCTCGAACTCGTGTATCTTCGGCACGCCGCACACCTGACGACCTGATGGAGCTTTGGACAGACCAATCCATCATGGGGCGTTTGAGGCCGAGCCAATGAAAGCGTACGAATCTAAGTTCACACATCCCGACGGCCGCTTCGCGCCGATTGTGTTGAAAACTCGAAATTCGCGGGGCTTCGAAAATCTCGCAAATGATGCATTTGGGCGATCTTGCCGCCGCAAGGTCTGTAAAATCGATAAGAGCGTCGGCAGTCGGTTTTGCTTTATTTGATATGGTCTCACATCGCGGCGAGCGAGACGCTCCAGCGGTCCTGAGAATTTTCAGTCATCGCGAAAAAGGACTTTTCAACACTATCCACCAGGAGGCGACATCACTCGGCCGGCCCGGGAATCGAGCTAAGCGATGCTGATAGACCGCAGCTAAACTTAAGAATATCAAGACCGGAGCGCTACTCCGCGACGACGGGGACGAGCGAAACCGTCGGATTGTGGGCCGGGAGGGTGCCAGCATCTATGCTGCAGACCACACGATTTCGCCCACCGCCTTTTGCGTCATAGAGCGCCTGATCGGCAGCTCTCATGAGATCGGCAATTCCGATCATGGCGACATTACACACAGCTACGCCAATGCTGACGGTTGTCAAAATCCGATCCGACTTTGCGATGAGCGGATTTTCACCAACATCGCGACGCAAACGTTCAGCCACCAACTGAGCCTTTGCCAAATCCGTTTCCGGCAGCAGCAATGCGAACTCCTCGCCGCCGATACGCGCGAGCACGTCGAAATCGCGTTTGCAGGCCCGCGCGAGCGTCGTGAGATGAACGATCATCTGATCGCCGACTTCATGTCCGAAGCGGTCATTGATCGATTTAAAGAAATCGATGTCGATCATCAGGAATGACAACGGCCGCCCATAGCGTCGTGACCGGTTCCATTCGTGATCGGCGAGCGTCATGAAGTGACGCCTGTTGTAAATTCCGGTCATTCCGTCTGTCGTAGCAAGCCGCTCAAGCTCTTCGGCGTGCCGCACAATGTCGGTAACGTCGCTGTAGGTCAGCATTCGTCCGCCACCGGGAAGCGCGGCACACTGGCAACGAATGACCCGTCCGCTGCTAAGGCTCTGATCAACGGGAGGCTGATCGCCAGCAACGACCCAAGCGAGCCGCGCGGCCACGTGCCGCTTGAGTTCATCGGGCGAAACCGCGTAAGCGCTGCTCCGCCGCGCATGTTCCAGCATCTCGGCATAAAGCGGCTTGCTGCCGATGAACTTTTGCGGAGATTTGAACATCGCATGCAGCGCGGGATTGGCGTATCGTGCCCGCAATTCGTGGTCGAGGAGCATTACGCCGTTTTCGATATTGTCCAGCGCGGCGTAAAGCGTTGCGAGTTCCTCGGTCGCGGAACCAGGCTCCGGTTGTGCGCATGCAGCCGCCCTACCGGGGGACACCTCTCCGCTGAGGGGTTTGGGTGTTGAGCTTCGTTCGCTCGGCTGCGATCTAGGCATTGCCTGGGCTCTCCGATGCGACTACGGGGCGGCGTATTGCGAACATCGACCAAGCAACACGACCATTTTCGGCGATCTAACGCCGGGCATCACCATCCGCGAAAGACAAGAGAATTCTGCTGTACCTTAATGTTGTCGCGGACGTATTTTGGAGCAGGTGGTGAACACGAACTTAAATAGTCGGCTTAAATGAACTGAAAGACCTGCCGGGCGCTTCAGCTCGTTGGGTTCGCCCTAGCCGCCCGTTGTCTGCCTCGACCTCCGCGGGCTGGTGCCGCTGATGAGCCTCACCCAGATCGAGCATCTGCTGGGTGAACAGCGACGAGTTCGTTTGCCAACGTTCGGTAAGTGTCCCAGGCTCCTCGCAAAGCACTGCAAGGATAAGGTTATTCTGCACGGTCAAACTCAAGTGTCGGAAAATTTGTCGTACGAAGCGTGGTGCAAACGAAAAGGATCCGGCGTGAGATGTAAGGAAATGCCTGATTTGATTGGTAGCGAGAGAGGGACTCGAACCCCCGACCCCAGGATTATGATTCCCGTGCTCTAACCAGCTGAGCTACCTCGCCATCTTGCCCGGCGCAGACGTGCCGTCCCCGAACGGGCGGCATATAAGAAGTCAGCCAAATCGATGTCAAGCAAACTGCGAGAATTAAGGATTTTTGTCCTATTTCGGGCGCAGCGAGGGGTCTCCGCCCGGGCTTCCCGGCGGTGGAATCACCGGCGTATTCCCTCCACCCGGTGCCGGCGCCCGCATTTCGGGGTCGACATCCGGCGGTGGACAAAGCACGCCATCCGATTTGGCCAATTTATCCCCCAGCGGCTCCCGGCTTTGGCCGGTGGTCGCGGAATCCGGAGCAATAGTGCCCTGGCTCGGCACAGACTGCATGGCGGCGCAATCCCCGCTCCGCTCGCCCGACGCTGCGGGGACCGGGGATGTCGCGGCCGTAGGCATGGACTGCGCAAACGCAAATTGGGGAACTGCAGCAATCAAGCAAACCACGGCGATGGTGCGTTTTTTCTGCATGGTGGCAAAACGAAACAACGCGCGGGATGTTCCGGAGAAAATCGCGCGATCAGTTCTTGACGTAACGGATGAGGGAAAAATGCCCCATGGGTGGCATCGGGCGCCGCTCTTTCAGAGTCACGCCACCGTGGCGGCCAGCCCAGTTTTCCAGACGCTGCCAGGGAAACTCAGGCCGCCAGCCGAGCCGCCGGGCCAGCGGCGCGAAACCCAGTTCGAAAAGACGCCGGGCGCCGCTTTCCGCGCCGATGTGATTGACCAGGATGAGTTCGCCGCCGGGTTTCAGTACGCGAACGAAATCGTCCAGCGTCGCTTCCGGATCCGGCACGGCCGTAATGACATATTGCGCGACGACGGCATCGAACGATCCGTCGGCGAAGGCGAGATTCTTGGCATCCATGACTGACAGGGTTTCGACATTGGCAAGCTTGAGTTCGCGAACGCGCGCGAGCGCCTTGCGTAGCATCGGCTCGGAAATATCCACGCCGCATAGCCTGGTGGCTTCGCGAATATGCGGAGAGCGACAGACCGGTCCCGACGCCGACGTCCAGTACCCTGCCTCCAATCGCATCTGCGATCGCGATCGTGGACTTGCGTCCATGATCGAAAACAGAGCCGAATACGAGATCGTAAACCGGTGCCCAGCGCGCATAGGCTTTCGCCACACCCGCGCGATCGATATCGTTGACCATCCCTGCCCCGCAGAACTACCCACGCATTCCGGCGACCAACGGCTCCGGCGTTGAAACCACATCAACAGGCCGCACGACATCGGACATTGCGCTGGTGATGAAGCCGCCACCGAGAACGCGCGCCTGTCCGTCCAGCGCATCATAGAAGACGCAGGCTTGACCGGGGGAAACCCCCTCCTCGCCGTCGACCAGTTCGACTTCGTAGTGACGGTCCATCTTTCGCAGCCATGCTGCCTGAGGCGCTCGCGTCGAACGAACCTTGACGAAAATTTCCAGACCGCGAGCCACGGCCAGATCCAGTTGACCGTCACCGATCCAGTTGACGTCGCGCAAGACGATGCGGCGCATTCGCAATGCCTCGCGCGGGCCAACCACCACCTGACGCGACTGCGCATCGAGCCTGATGACATAGAGGGGCGCATCGGAAGCGATGCCCAACCCGCGTCGTTGTCCCACCGTGAATTGCGCGATGCCCTGATGCGTGCCGATGACACGCCCCCGCATATCGATGATATCGCCGGGCTGCATTGCATTCGGCTTCAACCGCTCGATGACGTCGGTGTATCTGCCTGTCGGCACGAAGCAGATATCCTGGCTATCATGTTTTTCGGCGACACCCAGACCAAAGCGGCGAGCCATCTCGCGGGTTTGCGCCTTGGTCAGGTCTCCAAGCGGAAAACGAACATCCTTCAGTTGATCCTGCGTGGTGGCGAACAGGAAATAGCTCTGATCCCGGTCTGCATCCGCAGCCCGCACCAGCGCGCGTGAGCCATCTGCTAGACGGCGCGACGCCACGTAATGGCCGGTCGCCAATGCCTGTGCGCCCAGCTCCCGGGCCGTTTCGAGCAGGTCGCGAAACTTGATCGACCGGTTGCACTCGATGCAGGGCACGGGCGTCTCGCCCATCGCGTAGCTTTCGGCGAAGCGATCGATCACCGATTCCTGAAAACGGCTTTCGTAATCGAGAACGTAGTGGGGAATGCCGATACGCTCCGCCACCGCGCGCGCGTCGTAAATATCCTGACCCGCACAGCAGGCGCCCTTGCGATGGATCGCGGCGCCGTGGTCGTAAAGCTGAAGCGTGATGCCGACAACGTCATAGCCCTCCGCCTTCAACAGCGCAGCCGTCGTCGAGGAGTCGACGCCACCGGACATGGCGACAACCACCCGCGTGTCTTCGGGACGACCTTCCAGATCCAGACTGTTGAGCATGATTCAGGCCAATCTCATCGAGCGGAGGCCGTGTCGGCCACCCCCATTTATTGCCCCCTTATAGAGGGTGGGTCTCCAAAGAGGCAATCGGAACGGCCGCTCCCGGAGCAGGGGGCAAATCTTGCCGCCGGGCAGAAAAAAAGGGGGTAACGGCGGGAGAGCGGCGATGGGGGCCGCGATCTAATTCATTGAAAAAATTAACATTTCTTCATTTCCGGTCCCTTGGCCCGGTCCTTGCTGAATAGAAAGGAGTTCATTTGCGAGAGGCCACCCGTGCTCAGTGTAACCCCCGATAGTTCCGTCGCGACATTCCCGACTTCACGGACGAAGTCGACCGACGCCCACGATGTCCCGGGGGGACACGATTTTTCATCCCTGGTGGACGACAATATCGACGCGGCGAATAATCAGCCCGTCACAGGCGGCCCCCGTGCCTCCGCCGGCTCCCCCACAACAGCCAACGCAATTCACAGCCGCCGCAGTCGCCCTCCACGACAGACCGCGACCAGCAGCGCTCAAACGACGCGAAGGATTCTGGCAGCGGACGCGCGGGCCAAACCCGACCAGCAGGATAACGCGCCGCCTGCGACAACGCCACCAGCGGTCACGCACGGCAAGATCACTCAGGGGCCGAAAGGCGAAGTCGGCAAGAAACCGTCCTCCCCGAAAGCCGATGCCGAAGTTTCAGCTGCGAACGCGCTTCAGCAGGTTCTGCCGGTTGCAGTCGTTGTGACAGCGGCAAACACGTCGGCCACTGCAGCCAGTACGCCATCAGCGGATGCTGTGGTAAGCGCCGCCGCAGATGCAACGATTAGCGCTGCCGCTGCTGCTGCGTTGGCCGCAGAGGCAGCTGCAAACGGTTCAGCCCAGCCTGGCGATACCGCCGCAACGAGCACTGCGACCGAGACCGCCAAGAACGCGGAGGGCACGACGCCCGCGATCGATCCGGCAGCCGCCGCACAGACCGCCGACGTGCTGGCCGCAATCGCGGCTGCTAACTCCGACACCACCACCACTGCTGCCGCCGCGACCACGACCACGGCGACGCCCGGAACAGCAAAAACCGCACCAAAGACTGGCGTTTCCTCACAGCCGGCGACAACGTCGCAAGCGGCTGAGACCGCAGTCGCAACGCCAGCCCCTGCAACCGTGCGGGAAGACAATTCCACGAAAGCCACCGATTCTTTGAATCAGACCACCGACGCTTCGCAAAAAAAGCAGAGCGGGGTTGCCGAAGCTCCAAAAAGCGATGTCGCGACAAAAACAAAAGAAGCTGCCGCCGACCTGGCGCCCGTCGCACCCAATGGGCATCAGACGCACACGTTAAACGCCGAACCTTTGGCGCTGTCCGCGGAGGCAAGCCAGCGCGCCGCAGCGAGTGCCTTGCAAGTTCAGCCTCAAACCATCAACGCCGCCGCGCCCCTTAGCGCAAGCGCGTTGAGCGTCGCTCTCGCGACGACTGCGGCCGTGCCGCTTAATGGTTTGGCCATGGAAATTTCTGCGCACGCGCAAATTGGCCGCAACCGGTTCGAGATCCGGCTCGACCCGCCCGAGCTCGGGCGCATCGATGTGCGCCTCGACGTCGACACCCGAGGTCACGTGACCTCGCATTTGACCGTCGAAAAACCGGAAACGCTAGATCTTTTACGTCGCGACGCTCCGCAGTTGCAGCGTGCGCTTGAGGATGCGGGTCTGAAAACCGGCAATAATGGCCTGCAGTTCAGCCTTCGCGATCAATCTTCCTCGAACGGTCGCGATGACAGCAACCTGGGCAAGAATGCACAGCGGCTGATCATCAGCGAGGACGACACCGTGCCGGCTGAAACGGCCGGGCGCAGCTATGGCCGCATGCTCGGTTCGAGCAGCGGCATCGACATCAGAGTTTAAGGGAGACGACCATGGCAGAACTCGACAATTCCAACCACAGTAACTTCGGCGCCCGCACCCACGCCGCCGGCGGGAAGCACGGCTGCAGCCGGTAAAAGTGTCGCAACGCAAGGCATCGCAGATAATTTCCAGACGTTTCTGACGCTGCTGACCACGCAGCTCAAAAACCAAAACCCGCTTGATCCGCTGGACACCAATCAGTTTACGCAACAGCTCGTTCAATTCGCCCAGGTCGAACAACAGCTCAAAGGCAATAGCTCGCTCGACTCGCTCGTGACTATCGAAAAGAATGCGCAAGCGACAACCGAAGCTCTCGCGTTTGTCGGCGCGACTGTGACGATGAATAGCCCTACGGCTCCGCTCGGCCCGAGCGCCAGCGGTGGAAACGTCGCGAACTGGAATCTGAACGCGCCGGAAGATGCTTCGGTGAATATCACCATCACGACATCCACCGGCCAGAAGGTCTACAGCCAAACCGGCACAGTCGGTGCGGGTAACGCGCTCTTCCAGTGGGACGGCAAAGGCAATGACGGCGCGAAGTGGCCGACCAGGAAACTACACGCTGACCGTGACCGCAACGAACAGTTCGGGGAAAGCCGTTACCGTCACGCCCGAGGCCGAAGGCATCGTCGATTCCGTCGACCTCACCTCGACCCCTCCGTTGCTGTCGATCGGCGGCCAAAGCTACACCGTCGACAAGATCAAGCGCGCTATTGGGGCTACGGCGAGCGGCGGCGGCGGCAGTGGCAGCAGGGAGCACGGGCACCGGCGGAAGCAAGAGCACGGGCGGCACCACGAGCGCTCCAGCCTGATCGGACGTGCTTCAAATGGCTCCTTCATCCACATGCGAGATGCGTTATTTTGCTATTTTTGAAGGAGATTTCCGATTGAAGCGATATGCTTAGGCAAATTTTAAGCCCGGGCCGGTAGATTAAGAGGGTGAGTTCAGTGGTTAGAGTATGTGAGTAAGCCATGACAGAACCCCATCGCCCGAGGGTAAAATACGTCATCGGGCCTGACGGAAGTCCTTTAACGATTGCGGATTTGCCCGCCCCCGGCACAAAAAGGTGGGTGATCCGCCGTAAAGCCGAGGTTGTGGCTGCGGTTCGTGGCGGTCTTGCTCTCCCTTGAGGAGGCCTGCAGCCGCTACACATTGACGGTCGACGAATTCCTGTCCTGGCAATTTTCTATTGACCAGCACGGTCTCGCCGGTTTGCGCACCACGCGTATTCAACAATACCGACAATAAACTTTTCGATTTTTATGGCGTCGCCTCCAAAAACCGGCCTCGCAAGAGGCCGGTTTTCGGTGTTTGTATTCAAAATCTTATTAAAATACCTCGAATGGCGGCTTTTTAGACACCGACGGTTGCCTTATATCCTAAAAAGCCTCCGCCATTAACCGGCGTTAACCATATAGAAACCATCCCATGGGCAAATTTTGCCCAGTCGGCATTTGGGGCCGAATTGGTGGGGCTGATTCGTTGCAAGGTCTGTCAGAATTTTTAGAAATCGCTTGGAGCAGCCCGTCTGGCATCCATGGTTGCCGTGACGCTGGCCCTCGTAGGCTTCTTCGCCTTCGTCATCATGCGTGTCACCACGCCTCAGATGACCACACTGTTTAACGATCTGAGCTACGAGGACTCCTCGGGCATCATCAAGGAGCTTGAGCGTCAGGCCATCCCCTTCGAGCTCCGCAATGACGGTGCGATCGTCATGGTGCCGAAAGACAAGGTGACCCGCCTGAGGATGAAGCTTGCCGAATCCGGCCTGCCGAAGGGCGGCGGGGTTGGCTATGAAATCTTCGACAAGTCCGACGCGTTGGGCACCACCAGCTTCGTCCAGAATATCAACCACCTCCGCGCCCTGGAGGGAGAGCTTGCCCGAACCATTCGCGCCATCGACCGTGTTCAGTTCGCCCGCGTGCACCTCGTGCTGCCGGAACGCCCGCTGTTCTCGCGTGAAGCTCCCGAACCTTCCGCTTCGATCGTGGTTCGGGTGCGCGGCATGCTTGAGCCGCAGCAGGTTCGCGCAATTCGCCACGTTGTCGCATCGGCCGTCAATGGGCTGAAGCCCCAGCGCGTCTCGATCGTCGATGAATCCGGGCGGCTGCTCGCGGACGGCGCCGCAGGCGACGCAGCGGAAGGCACCACCGGCGACGAACGGCGCACCGCATACGAAAAACGCATGCGCGATCAGATCGAGGCGATTGTCTCTTCGGTGGTCGGCTCCGGCCGCACCAAAGTGCAGCTTTCGGCCGATTTCGACTACAACAAGGTGACACAGACCTCCGACAAGTTCGATCCGGAAGGCCGCGTGCTGCGTTCAAGCCAGTCGCGTGAAGAATCGAGCCTGTCGGCTGATGCACGTGACGGCCAGGTGACCGTAAACAACGAACTTGCCGGGCAACCAGCAGCGCAACGAAGGCACGCCGGCCCGCGACCAGAGCAAAAAGAGCGAGGAAATCAACAATTACGAAATTTCCCGCGTCACGAAAACCGAAATGACGGAAGCCGGACGAGTCAATCGCATCTCCGTCGCCGTGCTGGTCGACGGCGTCTACAGCAAGAACGAAAAAGGCGAGGCCGTTTACGAGCCTCGCAGCAAGGAAGAGCTGGATCGGATCGCGACATTGGTGCGATCGGCGATCGGCTTCGACCAGAAGCGCGGAGATCAGGTTGAAGTCGTCAATCTGAAGTTCGCCGATGCCCCGGCGGCCATCCCGATCAACGAGCCCACGGGCATGCTTGGGATGATGCAGTTCACAAAGGACGACGTGATGAACGGCATTGAGCTGATCGTGATGATGTTGCTCGGCATCGTGGTGTTGTTCGTCGTGATCCGGCCGCTGGTCAAACGCGTCCTGTCGCCCGAGGCACAAGCAGCGATCCCCTATATTCCCGCGCTGCCTGAGCCGGCCCCGGTTCCGATGAATCAACTTCCGAACGCCATGACGCAAATGATCGATGTTGCGCAGGTCCAAGGGCAGGTCCACGCCGCGTCCGTACAGCGCGTCGGCGAATTGGCGGACCGCAATCCAAACGAAACCGTCTCGATAATCCGTCAGTGGCTCCAGGAACCTGCGTGATCTGATATGGCGTCAACAGAACTCATCACAAGCAACGCGAACGACATCAACGGCACAGTCGCCGCGCTCGCTGCCCGTCAAGCCAAACGCCCACCGGGCGAGAAGGTCAGCGGTCCAAAGCGCGCAGCGATGCTGATGCTTGCCCTCGGCGAACAGTTCGGCGGTAAAGTTTGGGCCTTGCTGCATGACGACGAGTTGCGCGAATTGTCGCAAACCATGTCATCGCTCGGCACAATCGAATCCGATATTGTCGAGGACATGCTGCTCGAGTTCGTCTCTCGCATGTCCGCCTCCGGCGCGTTGATGGGCAATTTCGACGCCACCGAGCGACTGCTGCAGCAATATCTGCCGTCGGATCGGGTCAACGGTATCATGGATGAAATCCGTGGGCCTGCCGGACGCAATATGTGGGAGAAACTTTCCAACGTTCAGGAAGAGGTTCTCGCAAACTATCTCAAGAACGAGTACCCGCAAACAATCGCGTTGGTGCTGTCGAAACTGAAATCAGAGCACTCCGCGCGAGTACTTTCCATTTTCCCGGAAGAGATGGCGCTCGACGTCATCAGTCGCATGCTGAAAATGGAAGCGGTGCAAAAAGAAGTCATCGAGCGGCTTGAACAGACGCTGCGGACCGAATTCATGTCGAACCTGTCGCAGACGCGGCGGCGCGACGCCCACGAGGTCATGGCCGAGATCTTCAACAACTTCGACCGACAGACGGAAACGAAATTCCTGACCGCGCTCGAGGAAGAAAATCGAGAATCCGCCGAGCGCATCAAATCGCTGATGTTCACGTTCGACGATCTCATTCGCCTCGATACGGGATCCGCGCAGACCTTGATGCGCAACATCGACAAGGATAAGCTTGCGATCGCACTCAAAGGCGCGAACGAAGCCGTTCGCCAGTTCTTCTTCGGCAACATGTCGTCGCGCGCCGCCAAAATGCTGACCGACGACATGGCGTCCAGCGGACCGGTCCGGTTGCGAGATGTCGACGAAGCCCAGGCGCTTCTTGTCAATCTGGCCAAGGATCTCGCGGCCAAAGGTGAGATCATGCTCACCAAGAACAACGCCGACGACGAGTTGGTGTATTGATGGGCGCACCCGCAAAATTTCTGTTCGATACCGACTTCTCGGCCCCACGAACCAAGGAACGGCCGATTACCGGTGCGGAAGTCTCGCAGAGGATCGCCGAGGCGGAGACACGGGCCTATACTAACGGATACGATGCCGGCCAGCACGAAGCGACGGTTGAAAACAACCGGCGGCTGTCGCTGGCGCTGGAGCAGATCGGGCGATCGATCGACGATATCGCACGGCAGTTCTCGGATGCGGCGACACGAATGGAAACCGAAGCGGTGGACGTGGCTGTTGCGGTCGCCAGAAAACTCTGCAGCCGGCTGATGGATGCCGAACCCTTGGCGGAAGCCATGGCGCTGGTCGGAGACTGCTTCCGGCATCTCACCTCCACGCCTCATATCGTCGTCCGGATCAACGACGAGCTTTATGACGGCGCCCGTCACGACATTGAAAGGCTCGCAAAGCAGAGCGGTTTCGAAGGCCGCCTCGTTATCCTCGCCGAACCGGATATCGCGAAGGGCGATTGCAAGATCGAGTGGGCCGACGGCGGTGTCGTTCTGGACCGTTCGGCAACCGAAGCCAAGATCGATGAACTTGTCGGGCGCTACATGGTGTCTCGCAAACAGACAACAGGCGGGGGCATTGCCACCGATCTGAATACAGGGGTTAATTATGACCGATAACGAAACAAAGGTTCCGCTTCAGGATCTCAACGCGGCGGATGCACCAGGGCTCAGCGACGTCGGATACAACGATGATGACGACCAAACGTCGCGGGTTGCAGCCGACCTTGAAGCCGTCTTCGACGTCCCGGTGCAGGTCTCCGCGGTTCTGGGGCGCTCCAAAATGGATGTCGGCGATTTGCTCAAGCTCGGGCCCGGCACGGTTCTCGAGCTCGACCGCAAAGTCGGCGAAGCTATCGATATTTACGTGAATAACCGTCTTGTCGCACGCGGAGAAGTCGTTCTGGTCGAGGACAAGCTCGGCGTCACCATGACGGAAATTATCAAGGCCGAACGCAGCTAACACATTTTTCTATTGAAAATACCCCGGTGATTAAACCGGAAAAGGCATAAACAAGACAGGATATAGGAGCGGAAAATGCGGCTTCTCATCGTTGGCACATTGAAGGGCCAGCTTACCACCGCGACCAAAATCGCCATGGACAATGGCGCCACGGTCACACACGCGGAAGATTCAGAGCAGGCACTGCGCGTGCTGAGAGGCGGGAAAGGCGCGGATCTGCTCTTGGTGGATGTCGGCCTCGATATTCGCGATCTGGTCATGCGGCTCGAAGCCGAACACATCCATGTGTCGATCGTCGCCTGCGGCATCACGAACGACGCGCGCGCTGCCGTCGCCGCCATTCACGCAGGCGCCAAAGAATATATCCCGCTTCCGCCAGATCCAGAATTGATCGCCGCGGTACTCGCCGCCGTTGCCAATGATTCCCGCGATCTGATCTATCGCGACGAGATGATGGCAAAGGTCATCAAACTTGCGCAGCAGATTGCAGGCTCCGACGCGTCGGTGATGATCACCGGCGAATCCGGCACGGGCAAGGAAGTTCTTGCCCGTTATGTTCACACGCGATCCTATCGCGCCAAGCGACCGTTTATCTCGGTCAACTGCGCGGCGATCCCTGAGCATCTTCTCGAGTCCGAATTGTTCGGGCACGAGAAAGGAGCCTTCACGGGGGCCATTGCCCGGCGGGTCGGAAAATTCGAGGAAGCCACCGGCGGCACGCTGTTACTCGACGAAATTTCCGAAATGGATGTCAGGCTGCAATCCAAACTGCTGCGCGCCATTCAGGAGCGGGTGATCGATCGGGTCGGCGGAACGAAGCCCGTGCCCGTCGATATCCGGATCATCGCCACGTCGAACCGCAATCTCGCCGACGCTGTGCGCGAAGGGTCGTTCCGCGAGGATTTGCTGTTCCGCCTCAATGTCGTGAATCTCAAAATTCCGCCGCTGCGCGAACGGCCTGCCGATATTCTGGAGCTCGCCCAGCACTTCGCCAAAAAATATGCGGATGCCAATGGCGTCCCGGTGAGGCCGATTTCCGCCGATGCGCGGAGCGTGCTGACATCAAATCGCTGGCAGGGCAACGTTCGCGAACTGGAAAACACCATCCATCGTTCGGTCCTGATGGCGGACGGCGACGAAATCGGCGTCGAAGCCATCCTGACGCCGGACGGCGACCGCCTCGATATGGCGAGGACGCCGCCCGTCGTGGCTCACGCCACCTTTGCCGCCGAACAGGTCACGCGCGCGCTCGTCGGCCGAACCGTTGCGGATGTCGAGCGGGATCTGATCCTCGAGACGCTGAAGCACTGCCTGGGCAACCGAACCCATGCGGCCAACATCCTGGGCATTTCCATTCGCACGTTGCGCAACAAGCTCAACGAATATGCCGACTTTGGATTGCCCATCACGCCCGCAGGCTCCAACGACGTTCGAGGCATGGTCGCATCGGCCTGAGCCGACTGAACTCCTGAAAAATCCGGCGCAGCACCTAGCGCCGGATTTTTTATGTCACTCAAGCCGCTGCACCCGGCCCGGCATCGATCGCAGAAAAATCGTTGTTGGTCGGGGTTCGAAAAATCCTGATCGGCGCTCGAGGGGCGGGTTCCTGCAAAGCGTAAGTGGCATAGATGCGAAACGCGATAAAACATCCTGCCGCGACAAGGGCCGCAATGGCGAGCCAGAATAGCGCCCGCCGCGCGGCGGAACGTGGCTTCTCCGTGTGATCTGATTCGATCAAGGTTATTTGTGATCCTGTGATTGTGGGCACCACGCCGCTGCCATATCCGAAGCAACGGCACATAAACTAGCGCCACGAGTGAAATGATGCCCATGGCGATTCTCTGAATGCCGCCAATGGGAAATCCGGTCGCAATGCACATATAGGCTTCACGTTGAAAATAAAGCGTATTGGTCGCACCGATTGGGGTATGTAAGCCCCTTCAATCGATGATTTGCCCTCCCCTCTGCCGGACCATGACCCAGTTCACACCCCACCAAAACGCAGCCCTCGGCGCTGTCGCCGACTGGATGAAAGCTCGCCCAGGTAAAAACGGCACGCCGCAGGTTTTCCGGCTGTTCGGCTATGCCGGCACCGGGAAAACGACGCTGGCGCAGCACATCGCGGAAGGCGTCGACGGTGACGTCAAATACGCCGCATTCACCGGCAAGGCGGCACTGGTGATGCGCAACAAGGGATGTGACGGCGCATCGACAATTCACTCGCTGATCTATCGCGCGCGCGAGTCCGGCGAAGAACAACCCAACTTCGAATTGTGGGACGATGCGCCCGCCTCCAAGGCCAAACTGATCATCATCGATGAATGCTCGATGGTCGATGCCGAACTCGGCCGCGACCTGCTGTCATTCGGCGCGCCACTCCTTGTGCTCGGCGATCCGGCACAATTGCCCCCTATCCAGGGCGGAGGATTTTTCACCGACGTCGAACCCGACGCCATGCTGACGGAAGTGCATCGTCAGGCGCAAAACGATCCGATCGTGCGGATGTCGATGGCCGTTCGCGAGGGGCAAACGCTGGAACTTGGTCAATTCGGCGAAAGCGAAGTCGTCAGGCGCGATTCTCTCGACCCCGACCGGGTTATGCAAGCCGATCAGATTTTGGTTGGACGCAACAATACGCGGCGCGCCTACAATATGCGCGTCCGCCAAAAACAAGGCATTGAAGACGCCCTTCCCGTTGCCGGCGACAAATTGGTATGCCTGCGCAACAATCGCAAGAAAGCTCTCTTCAATGGTGGCTTGTGGCGCGTGAAAGCCCGGGCTCAATCCAAGTCACGCATTGTCACGATGCGGTTGACGCCCGACGAAGAGTTCGGAGCCAAAGTCACGAAAGTATCGGTTCGCGCCGACTGCTTCAGCGGCGGCGTAGAGGCGCTGCCTTGGGAACAGCGCAAGCCCTACGACGAATTCGATTTCGGCTACGTGTTGACGGTTCACAAGTCACAGGGATCGCAATGGGACGACGTGGTCTTGTTCGATGAAAGTTTCGCGTTCCAGGAATCCAGAGCACGGTGGCTTTATACGGGAATCACCCGCGCGGCCAAAAAGCTGAGTATTGTGGTGTAGAAGCCGACAAATTAGCTGCCTGATCCCGGGTAGTTGGCCGTTTTCACGAACACGTGTGGACCGGGGCTGTAACAGATCGACTGCCCAGTCGTATTTTGGCGAGTGAGGCCCGCGAACTTGATTGCGTTCCGCGATGGCCAAGTTACATCGTTCGGCAAGTCAGCTCCGCGAGACCGCTGCCAACAACCCGAGGAAATACCCGATGGCCCGTTTTCCACTGCACCGTATTGGTCTTACCGCCGCTGCAAGTATTCTGATGCTCACATGCGGCCTGGTGGTGGCGTCCCGCGCATCAGAGGACGCTGTCAACATCCCTCCCCCCGCGATGGATCTGCCCGCAGCCGACGGAAAACAAACCGCAGTGGTCGCCGGGGGGTGCTTCTGGGGCGTGCAAGGCGTTTTTCAACACACAAAGGGTGTTCTTAACGCAGTGTCCGGCTATGCGGGGGGCACCAAAGAAACCGCCAATTATCCCGCCAGCGGTACCGGATCGACCGGACATGCTGAGTCCGTCCAGGTGACGTACGATCCGAAGATCATCTCCTATGGCAAGCTGCTGCAGATTTACTTCTCGGTGATCCACGATCCCACGCAACTCAACCGGCAGGGGCCAGACAGCGGCACGCAGTATCGCTCGACGATTTTCGCTCAGAACGATTCCCAGAAAAAAATGGCTGAAGCCTACATCGCTCAATTGAACGCGGCGAAGGTCTTCAGGAAACCGATCGTGACGACGATCGAAACCGGCAAGCCATTTTACGTGGGTGAGGACTACCACCAGGATTACCTCACCCTGCACCCCTCTCAGCCCTATATCGTTTACAATGACGCGCCGAAAATCGAATCTCTGAAAAAAATATTCGCCGAGAATTACCGCGACAAACCGGTGCTCGTTCGCGATGCCAAAGCTGCAAATTGAAGGCTACGGCTGAAGGCACAACAGATGTCTGATTGAATAAGTCGCGCTCCGTATCGAGATCAAGGAAAGCGCGCCTTATTTCAGCGACGACAGACACCGCACGGAGACATGCATGACCGATACGCACGACAAGCCAGCCAAGGTTCAGAAATCTGAAGATGAATGGCGCAAGGAGCTGACCCCGATGCAATATGCTGTGCTTCGGGAGAAAGCGACGGAGCGGCCGTTTTCGGGCGAATATGAGCATACCAAGGATCAGGGAACTTATATCTGCGCCGGATGCGGTCAACCGTTGTTCGAATCAAATGCGAAATTCGATTCCGGATGCGGGTGGCCGAGTTTTACGGCTCCCGCCGCAGCCTCGCACGTGGAGGAGCAGCACGACGTCACCCACGGCATGATTCGCACTGAAGTGCTTTGTTCGAGCTGCGAAGGCCATCTTGGCCATGTGTTCCCGGATGGCCCCGGTCCGACAGGTCTGCGTTATTGTATTAACTCGGCGGCCTTGAAATTGAAGAAGAAATAACCAAATCACGAATTCTATCCGACCACGGTTTTTGAACCTGTCGCCGGCTCGGGCGACTAAAAACCGTTGCGCGAGAATCTGTTTACCAAATTCCCGTAAACGACGCGCAAACCTGTTAACTACTAAGGAACTATGAGATGTCGCAATCGTCCCGCAGCCGTGTTTTAGGCTTCGGCCTCGTTGGTCTTATTATCGAAACGATCGTTTCCCACCCCGCTCTCGCCACCGACAAGGTCTCGTTATTCAAGGTTGTCACGGCCAAAGACGAGATCGTGATCGGTTTGACTGCAGACGAACTCGCCAAATTCGAGGGCAAAAATGCCAGCGGAATTGCCAAGAGTTTTCATGCCGAAGGCACCCTCGCGGTGTGGCGCTACACCATGCGCAAAGCAAGCTCGGGGGATCTCGAGCAAGCCCCCGCGGGCAGGATCGGGCTGATGGCGGCAGATTCGCTACGCATCGAGCCCTATACGTCCCCCGTAAAGGTCGTGCCGATCGACGAGACGAAATAGCTGCCCAAGGGGGCTGCCGGCCCCGCGTTAAGCAATGAAATTCAGCAAAAAAGGCTCGCGGGCACCTGCGGGCCTTTTGCTTTGTTAATAGATTATCCTACTGAAATTTAAGCGTTAATCTGCAATTCTCGTTCAAGCTGCAGCATTTGGTTCATTCTTTGGCAAGCCAAGAGTCGCATTTCTCACATTGATGCCCATATTAGGGGGTAAGAAGAGCTGGAAACTCGGTAAAAGGTTCCGGCATCGGGGTGACCGTTAGTCGCCCGCTTCCCCCTGTGTTTTCGAACGATGCGAATTTCGGTTCGTTTAGCGAAAATGCGAAAGACCACAGAGCAACGGAGAGCCTTGTTTTCGATCAAATCGAAACCGGCAAGGCTTTGAGAGCAACCGCCTATAACGTCGAGATTATGGATGATGCGTTCTTTCAATTACACCAAGTCCGCCGAGTTGTTTCCTGCTGCCATTCGCAAGAAAAGGCGCGCCGGATTTGCTTATCGCCGGTTCGACACTGCGGCTGACGCCGTGCGTTTTGCGATCGAAGAATTGCCCGCGGACTCGCTCAATGGTGCCTATCTGCAAGTTGGCGAAGCGCGGTTCGATAAAAACGGCATCCGCGATCTTTACGACAGCAACGAGTTTCCACTCGAGCGCCGCATTCCCCAATTCGAGAATGCAGAGCAGGACGTCGCCTGAAGCGGCAGATCTGAAAACGGGTGGGTGGACCTTGGGCTAAGCCCGCTTGTCCATCCATCGCCGTAACAGGCGCATGTTGCGAATATTCGCCCGGAACATCACGTCGAAGGCATCACCTGCAACCGGAATCATCCCGACAACGCCATCCAGCGCGACATTTCCAAGCATGCGCGCGGTGACATGCCAAGGCGCGCCAAGCTCGCGGGCTTCCCGGACGATCCATAGCGAGATCGCCGTGGTGATCAGGTCACCGACAATCGGAATAAGACCGATCAAGCCATCGATGCCGTAGCGAATATTTGTTCCCGGCATTACGAAGGCGATATCAAGCAACTTCGCGAGAGCCTCAAGACGGGCAACGCGCTGCTCACGCGTCAATGCGCCATCAAAGCCGAACATGTGGGCATGGAACGGTCCACCTGCGCCAGCGCCACCAGCGCCAGACAATGCCTCGGGACGAATCTCATGACCATATTGATCGATGATCAGGCCGCTGCGCGATGTTTTCATGCCATCCATATGGGAGACGTTCGCGTATCATCAAGTCTTCGCGGCAAGTTCCAGGCGAAGCGAACGAGCCTTTTCACTATAGCCCGAGCAACGCTCAACGGCCGGTAACCGGCTCGAAATTCAAGGCTCTTGCACGCTGTGCGAGGTCACAACCTTCACAATATCGCGCGTCCTTGAAGTCGATCCAGTTATGCGCGTAGATTTGGGCGCTCGGAACTGAATAACGGGCCTGCAGAACACGCACCAGAATGTCCCAGGCCGCGAGTTGCGCCGGGGTTGGAGCCGCACGGACGTCAGGAAAATTTCCGGCAAATTCGACGCCGATCGAGTTGCCTTTCAACACCTGATGAAAGGTTCGCGCGTTGTCGATGAATTTGTTGTCATTGCGATTGGCACCATCGCCGTGGGTGGGGATCGTATCTTCCTTTGCGGCCCAATACACATCACCGTTCGTTTCCACCCACACCGTGACACCACGGCGGGTGGGATTTTTCAATTGCTCCAGCGCACCTCCACGAGCTGACCCCGCCGGCCCTTCGGTCTGATGCACGATGATATTGCGCCACGCGTTCGACTTCGCAGGCTCCCCCCAAGGCACAAGCCACACCATCGTCAAGCCTGCGATGACGGGCTTGCCGGTTGCATGCGCGAGCGCGGTAAAATCCGGCATAGCGGCTGAACTGGAATCGGCCCAGGCCTGCGTCGGCGCGGCAGCCAATAACGTCCACACCATCCAATTTGCAAAACGTCGCATCATCCAGCGCCTGTTCAGACCTTTCAACTCATCGTACGACTGCTAAGCTGCAGGCCATCGCGCACCTGCCTATTCCATAGCATGAATTTTACCCATCATGACTTGCACCGTCCGAAAAGGCTGTCGCAGGTTTCACCGCAGCCACGTACTCTGAAAGCCTCCTTGTGATGACCAGATGACCTTCAATCCGTCTTTGCTGCGCGCGCATCTTCGTCTCGCAAGCGGCCTCACGATGTTCGCATTCGTGGTCTGCCACCTGATCGCGCACGCGACATTGCTGGTTTCGATCGCGTTCGGTGAAGCTGCATTGGGCGTGCTGATGGCGCCCTGGCGCACGGCTGCGGGCACCGTTGTTCTTGGAGCCGCTGTTCTGATCCACTACATCAACGCGCTCTGGTCGATCTATCGCCGCCGCTCCCTGCGGCTTTCACGGTGGGAGCTTTGGCAGCTTGTGCTTGGTCTCAGCATTCCGCTTCTGCTGATGTATCACTTGGCCGGCACCCGGATCGCCGAACTCACGCTTGATGTCACGCCCTATTACACGTCGACCCTGGTTTTCTGGTGGGTGCGGAATTTTTGGTTTGGGGTGCTCCAGTTCATCACGCTGATTGTGGTCTGGATGCACGCGTGCATAGGGATCAATTTCTGGCTGCGAACAAAACCTTGGTTTGCAGCGGCGCTGGTGTATCTTCGGCCGCTCGCGCTGCTGCTACCAACGCTGGCGCTGGCTGGCTTCGTTACCGCCGGTAATCAGATTCGCAATCAAGTCGCGCATGATCCCGACTACGGCCGAATTGCCGAACAGGATTCCAATTACACCCCTGCCAACAAAACGATGATAGCAAAGATCGCGGTCGCTGCGATCGGCGGTCATATCCTGCTCACTCTGTTGCCATTCGGCGCCCGCGCGATCCGGAGCACCCTCTATCGTCGCCGACGGCCACCAATGCTCGCCCATGCATCGGGACGGCGAATGGTGATCCAACCGGGCGCGAGCGTGCTTGAAACCCTTCGCGACAACGGCGTTCCTCATGCAGCCGTTTGCGGTGGGCGGGCCCGGTGCACCACATGCCGTGTGCTCGTGACGCAAGGTTTGGAAGAACTGCCTGCGCCGGAAACTCTCGAAGCAAAGGCGCTTAAACGGATCGACGCATCACCGGGAACACGGCTGGCATGTCAGATTTGCCCGACATCGGACATCGCGGTGGTGCCCTTGTTGGCTGCAGACGCCACCGCCCATGACGGAGGGGCTCGCGGCGGCCTCGAGGGCAGCGAGCGCTTGATAACAGTCATCTTCGTCGACCTGCGCGGCTCGACCGGAATTGGCGAGACGCGGATGCCTTACGATGTTCTGTTTTTGCTCAATCGTTTCTTTCAGGAATTGACGAATGCGCTGGATACCACCAACGGCCATTACTCCCAATTCACCGGCGACGGGCTGATGGCGCTGTACGGCCTCCATGGCGATCCTGCCGTCGGCGCGGCGGATGCAATACGCGGCGCGCGCGAGATGCTGATACGTCTCGAACGGCTCAACCGGCAAATGGCCGCCGAGCTAGCGCATCCCTTGCGCATCGGTATAGGAATTCATTTCAATGAAGCCATCGTCGGCGCAATGGGGCCGCCGAAATCGCAAATTATCACCGCCATCGGCGATACGGTAAACACCTGCGCCAGACTGGAAAGCCTGACGAAATACTACAATTGTCCGCTGATTATTTCACGTCAGGCGGCCGAGGCTGCGGGACTGGACATGAAGGATCATACCCTGCACGAAACAGCGGTGCAGGGTCGTGTGGCCACAGTGCAGTTTTATGCACTCGAAGCCGTGCCCGAAATAAGCTAACCATCGCACTCAGACGCGAGGCGAATTACCGGCCTTGAGCCAAACGATCGGCAAAATATGCGATGGTCTTGCGATAGATCGTCGCGCGATTCCATTCGCGCATCGCATCGAAATTCGCCGACCCTTCGCCGTAGGGTGCGCCCGCCTTCCAGCCATTAGTCTTCAACAGATTGGCTGTCGAGGCCAGCACGTCAGGCACGCTGTGCCTGAGATCGACATGACCGTTGCCATCATAGTCCACGCCATATTTGATATATGACGACGGCAGAAACTGGGTCTGCCCGATCTCGCCCGCATAGGCGCCGATCATGTCCTGCAGGCCGAGATCGCCGCGCTGCACGATCTTCAGCGCAGCCAGCAACTCACCCTGAAAAAGTTCGGTGCGCCGGCAATCGTGGGCCATGGTCGCAAGCACACGGAACACCGGCAGCTTGCCCATATCGCCGGACCCGAAATCGGTCTCCAGCCCCCAGATCGCGACCAGCACCTGGGGTGGAACGCCAAACTGCCGCTCGATACGCGACAACAGTGATGCTTGACGTTGCAGCATGGCCATGCCGGTTCGAATGCGGCCCGGCCCGACGCGCGTCGCGACATATTGCTCAAATGATTTGTTGAAGGTCCCGCGCTGGCGACGATCGAAGGCGAGCACGCCCTGATCCTGCGTCACGCCGCCCAGCGCCTGCGAAATCACGGTCTGGGAAATCCCGGCCGCCGCCGCCTCGCGCGATATATTCGCAACGAAGGTCTGAAAATCGCCGCCGCACTGCGCCGCGCCTGCGGGAACAGTCAGGGCGGCAAGGACAGTGGCAACAACGGCGAGTCTCAGCTTGATCATCATGGGCCATTCACAAATGGCAGGCTCTCACCTGCCACTGCTCCTTTTAACCACTCGCGAATGAACGCCCGTAGAAAAGCGCTCTTAGTTGTCCAGGAAGCTTCGGAGCTTTCTCGACCGGCTTGGATGTTTCAGCTTGCGCAACGCCTTTGCTTCAATCTGACGAATACGTTCGCGTGTCACCGAGAACTGCTGGCCGACTTCTTCCAGCGTGTGATCGGTGTTCATGCCGATGCCGAAGCGCATGCGCAGTACACGTTCCTCGCGCGGCGTCAGAGACGCCAGCACCCGCGTGGTGGTTTCGCGCAGGTTCGACTGGATGGCGGCATCGATCGGCAGGATCGCGTTCTTGTCCTCGATGAAATCGCCGAGATGCGAATCCTCTTCGTCACCGACCGGGGTTTCGAGCGACAGCGGCTCCTTGGCGATCTTGAGAACCTTGCGCACTTTTTCCAGCGGCATGCCGAGTTTTTCGGCCAGCTCTTCCGGGGTCGGCTCGCGGCCGATTTCGTTGAGCATCTGGCGCGAGGTGCGCACGATCTTGTTGATGGTCTCGATCATATGCACGGGAATACGAATCGTGCGGGCCTGATCGGCGATCGAACGGGTGATCGCCTGCCTGATCCACCACGTGGCGTAGGTCGAGAACTTGTAGCCGCGGCGATACTCGAACTTGTCGACCGCTTTCATCAGGCCGATGTTGCCTTCCTGAATGAGATCCAGGAATTGCAGACCACGGTTGGTGTATTTCTTGGCGATCGAAATCACGAGGCGCAAATTGGCCTCGACCATTTCCTTCTTGGCTTGACGCGCCTCGCGCTCGCCCTTCTGCACGCCGAGTACGATTTTTCGGAACTCGCCGATTTCGAGGCCTGTCAGAGCAGCCAGCTGCTGGATCTCGTGGCGCAGTTCCTTGATGCGGTCCTTTTCGTGCGCGACGAAATTCTTCCAGCCCTTGGCGGACAATTTCGAAACACGATTGAGCCAGCGCGGATCAAGCTCCGAACCCTGGTAGTTCTTCAGAAAGTCTTCGCGGCCGACGCCGTGACCATCGCCCAACCGGAACAGGCGGCCTTCATAGGACACCAGCTTTTTGTTGATGTCGTAGAGCTGCTCGACGAGCGAATCGATGCGCGCCTGATTGAGGCGCAGCGACTTCACTTCGACAATGATTTCGTCTTTCAGCTTCTTGTATTTGCGCTCCTGAGCCGGCGACAGCGTTTCGTTTTGCAGCTGATTTTGGATGTCCTGCTCCTGCAGGCGGCGCAGCTTTTTATATTCGCTTGCGATCTTGTCGAAGGTCTCGACGACTTTCGGCTTGAGCTCGGCCTCGATCGCCGCGAGCGACATCTGATTTTCGAACTCGTCGTCGTCCATGTCGGATTCGGCGGCGGACTCGGCCGGATCCTTCTCCGCGCCCTCAGCGCCTGGTGCACCGCGCGGAGGCGCAGGGCGGAAGGGCGTGGCGGAAGGCGGCGCGGCCGGAGGCGCAACGAGCGATGGCGCGGCATTGCCACCTGCCTCGGCTGCCACAGGCTGACCGTCCGGGCCGACTTCGCTGCTGATCCCGGCATTCATGCCGTTTTTGGCATCGGGACCGGCATAGGTTGCTTCAAGATCGATGATGTCACGAAGGAAAATCTTTCCTTCGTTGAGTTCATCGCGCCAGATGATGATGGCCTGAAATGTCAATGGGCTTTCGCACAGTCCGGCGATCATGGCCTCTCGGCCGGCTTCGATGCGCTTGGCGATGGCGATTTCGCCTTCGCGCGACAGCAGCTCGACGGTGCCCATCTCGCGCAGATACATACGCACCGGATCGTCGGTGCGTTCGCCCGGCTCGGACTTTTTGGTTTCGGTAACGGCCTTTTGCGTCACCTCGACAAGTTCGTTGTCGGGTTCGTCCTCGGCCTCTTCCTTGGTTTCTTCTTCGTCGCTGTCGCTGTCTTCGGACTCGATAACGTTGATGCCCATATCGGACAGCAACGCCAGCGTGTCTTCGATCGCCTCTGAAGTCACTTCCTCAGAGGGAAGAACGGCATTGAGCTGCTCGTAGGTTACGTAGCCGCGTTTCTTGGCCTGCTTGATCATCTTCTTGACGGCGGCGTCGGAAAGATCGAGCAACGGCCCCGGAGCTTCCGCAGAATCCTTTTCCGGCGCGTCAGCGACCTTTTCGTCTTTTTCCTTTTCCTTGACTTGCGCCGTCTTCGCCTTGCTGGCCATTCACTGCTCCTGAAACGCGCCTAACGCCAAGGGCGTCACCGCCCTCTCCGCCAAGAGCGCGGATCGCGCTCTATGTTGTGTTTGAACATGATCTTTTCGGAAAACCGGTTTCCGCGTTTTCCGATCATGCTCTCGTATCAATCCGCCTTTGACGCGGAAAGGGCGGCGCCATCGCAACGCCACCCCGAATCGATTTCGCCACTCTCGCCTATCGCCGTTAAGCGCCGCTTAACCCTGTTTTTGCGTCCAATCCGTCCCTTTTGCGAGTCTTTATTACGGTTCCCGCAGCGCTGTTCGGCTCGAAACCTGCTTAAACCGACCGCTGAAACCGGCCTGAGGATTCGCCGAATCCCTCGATCAGCGCCTCCGTACCATCAACTTCGGAAAGCCGGGCTTTGACATCGCGAAGCCACGCATAATTGGCCTCATTGGCCACGTCGCCCAGAGCGAGCTCCGCGTCCTTCAACTCCCTAAGTAGGGAGTGCCACTGGCGATGCAAGGCAACGAGTTGGTGCCAGGTTGAGAGAACATCATCCATCGCGGCGCCAGGCTGTGCACCCCACACAGCGCCGGTGGTGATAGAACGCTCAACCCTTTGAAGAAGCTCCGAAAATCCGCCTGTGGCAAGATCCGCACGCAGTTTCTCGCTCTGCTCGACCGGATTTGGGCTGTGATGATGATCGTGGGCGAAAGCCGCAATAATGCCCGCGCGCAGCCGGTGGGCGTCCGGATGGGCCAGTTCGAGTGCCGCGACTTCCTCCAGATGATCGTCCAGCAGCCAGGGATGGTTAATCAGCGATTGCAGAATCAAGGCCTCGCGGCGGGATAACGCCGAGCGCTGACCGCGCATCAGCGGGCTCAACGCCATCTGTGGACTGGCGGCCTGATAGGGCCCTCGGCCCAGACTTTGGCCACCCATCGAAACCTGTTGACGACTGCCCCGCCCATCGCCCCGGCTGCCTACGAACGCCCCGCGCGGCGCGAATCGCCGCCCCGATTCGCTGGCAAATCCAGGTCCGTTATTAAGTCCGCTATTCCCGCCTCTGTAACCGCTGCGACCGGCCTCGGGCGCGAACGCACGCTGCAGTCGCCCCGCCAGATCCTGCCGATAATAGCGGCGGACCACCTCATCCCGAATGCCGTTGGTGAGCTCGCCGATACGAGCCTCCAAGGCCGCGCGACGCTCCGGCGTCGTGAAGCCGCCGCTTTCGACTTCGCGAGACCACAGCACATCAGCCAGCGGCCGCGCCGATCCGATCACATCTTCCAGCGCGCCACGTCCGCCACTGCGCGCAAGATCGTCAGGGTCCTGCCCCTCCGGCAGCAAAGCAATGCGGAGGCTCTTTCCAGGTTTCAAATGCGGCAGCGCTAGATCCGCTGCGCGAAACGCCGCGCGCTGACCGGCTTTGTCACCGTCGAAACAAAGGATCGGCTCATCGGCCATCTTCCACAGGTGGGCGAGCTGGTTTTCAGTGAGCGCCGTGCCGAGCGGCGCAACCGTTGCTGGGAAACCCACCGTCACCATCGCAATGACGTCGACATATCCTTCGACAACGATCAGCGATGCACCGTTATGTGCGGCCTGTCGCGCGGGAGCAAAATTGTAGAGATTGTCGCCCTTGTGAAACAAAGGTGTCTCGGGCGAATTCAAATATTTCGCCGAAACCTCTTTGTCCAAGGCTCGGCCGCCGAACGCGATGACACGGTTGCGCAAATCGGTGATCGGAAACATCACGCGATCGCGAAAGCGATCGTAGGGCACGGGAATATCCTCACCGCCGACCAGCAGGCCCGCTTCGATCATGTCCTCGACGGATACTCCCGCCTTGCCGAGATGCTCCTTCAGAGCAAACCGCTCGCTGCCCGCATAGCCGATGCGAAACTGAAGCTGGGTGGCCGGCTGGATGGCGCGGTCGGCGAGATAGCCGCGCGCCTTGGCGCCGCCGCGCGACGCCAATGAATCGACAAAGAATGTCGCCGCCATATCCATGACGTCATACAGCGTGCGCCGGCGCTGTTCGTGCCGGGCAGCATCCGGCGACACCGCGGGAAGCGACACGCCGGCCATGGAAGCGAGACGTTCGACAGCCTCGCCAAAGCCAACGCCCTCGGTTTCCATCACGAAGCCGAAAATGTCGCCGTGTTTTCCCGACGAGAAGTCGTGATAAAAACCTTTTTGATCGTTGACGGTAAAGGAGGGCGATTTCTCCTGCTGAAACGGCGAGAGGCCCTTCCACTCGCGGCCCGCTCTTTTGAGCTTCACGCGCCGCCCCACCACTTCCGAGACCGGAAGCCGTGCGCGCAACTCATCGAGGAATTGGGGCGTAAACCGCATGAAGGGAACTTTAGATTCGAGGTAACGGCAACCGATCACCAATATAGGGTCGCCGCAGGTCCGACGACAGTCCGCTGAGGGCTGAACGACGGCTCGGGGACTTGTCCAAGCTATTCACAGGGCAGACATGATTAATTCGCCGGAGTCTCCCGCGACTGAGCACCGTCGCCACATTCCGGCATTCCGGTCGGACATGGACCATACCGCGTTATGGCGCGGCAATCTCGTCGGTCCAGACGGTAAATTGCTGAAGCGTGACAGGTCCAAAGCTCGTTGTCAGCGCGACGTCCGCGGCATCCCGGCCCATTCCCATAAGAATGCGCCCGATCCGGGGCTTGTTATGCCGCGCATCGAATGTATGCCAGCGGCCGGACAGATAAGCCTCGAACCATCCCGAAAAATCCATCGGCGCGGGATCGGGTGGCACGCCGATGTCGCCCAGATAGCCGGTCACGTAGCGCGCCGGAATATTCATGCAGCGACAAAGCGCAACAGCCAGATGCGCAAAATCCCGGCAAACGCCTTTGCGTTCTTCGTAGACGTTGAACGCGGTTTTGGTCGCGCTGGCGTGAGCATAGCCAAACGTCACGTGCTGATGCACGAAATTGCAAATCGCCTTTACGCGCGACCACCCTGGCGGAGAATCCTTGAACAACGACCAGGCGATATCGGCAAGCTTCTCGGTTTCGCAATAGCGGCTGGGCATCAGATAAAGCAGGCACTCGTCCGGCAGATCTTCAATCGCGGATTGCCAGGCCTCGGGAACGATGGCATCCGGCAGACCGCTGTCACGCACCAGCGCGTTGCCCTTAAGCCTGATGCTTCCGGCGGGCGCGATGAGCCGTCCGCAGAAATTGCCGAAACTATCGTGATAAAATCGTATCGGAACGTTGGGCTCCGTGACGATCGTCTCCGCCCCCACGATATCCGCGACACGCGACGGATGAATGCTGAGCATGACGACCATGGGCGTCACGGCAGGAGTATTATAAATGATGTCGAAACCCGTCCGGATCAGGATTCCGCCGGGCGACCGGATCTTGCTTCCATCCGCTCCGAAGTTGTCTGCGACCGACGCTGCTTTGGTGCCATCCATGTCACAGCCTTTGCAAAAGCAAGTTCGGAATTCTAAGGGTACTGGATGTCATCCAATCCATGTGGCCTTGGACCGAAAATTACCTTAGGTGAAAATGCCGCAAGGTCGGACAATTCCCGAACCGCCTCGCTGGTTTTATCGAAACGACAGACAGGTTCGATCCGCAGCAACTGCCTCTTCGTTGAGCACACCGGCCAACTCAAAGATTTGCATCTGATACAAGGAAGAACATGAGTCGAGGGGCCACGCATTATCCGATATTACGTCTTGCAAGCGATGAAGTTCCGCCAGTGCTCGAGGAAAACATCGATGGCGCGTCACCATTTCTGTTTGCGTGCGACCATTACGGGCGCCTGATTCCGCGCAACCTCCAACAACTTGGATTGCCGGACAGCGAACTGACACGACACATCGCGTGGGACATCGGTATCGCCGGCGTTGCAACCTCGCTCGCACAGACGATGAACGCGCATCTGATCGCCCAGCGATATTCGCGCCTCGTCATCGACTGCAATCGACAACCCGGCACGCCGTCCTCCATCCCGACTGTCAGCGAGGCAACGACTGTTCCAGGCAACGAAGCGCTCACGCAGGAAGCCGCGGACGTCCGACGCAATATGCTATTCGAGCCGTACCATCGATGCATTACTGACGTGATCGACAGGCGGGAGCGCGCGGGACGGCAGACCATTCTGGTTTCGCTGCATTCTTTCACACCGGTTTACGCCGGCGTTGCGCGGCCATGGCATATCGGCACGCTCTATCATCGCGATACGCGGTTTTCACCTTTGCTGCTGCAGTTTCTACGAGCGGAAGGCGATCTGATCGTCGGCGACAACGAACCCTATGCTGTCAGCGACATGACCGATTACACCATTCCTGTGCACGGCGAAAAACGCGGCCTGATGAACGGCGGCATCGAGATCCGTCAGGATCTGATTGCGGAAGCATCGGGGCAGCAGCAATGGGCAGAACGGCTGGCGCGGATATTTGCGAAGATCGCAACCACGCTGGTGCCAGACTTTTCAGCTTGAGCCTTCACGGGCACTACCGCGCCCGGATCAATGCCAGCCAGATACCACCGCCGATCATGAAGCTGCCTGACAGCCGCGACAATAGCCGCGCGCGACTAGCCGACAGGATCGCGCGCGCTCGACCGGCCAGCAGCGCGTAAGCAGCGTCGGACAAGGCGACCGTGACCATGAAAGTCAAGCCGAGCAGGATGATCTGGGGAAATTGCGGGCGATCCATATCAACGAATTGCGGGATGAAGGCCCCGAAAAAAACCAGCACTTTCGGGTTGCTCAGCAACACGAGCAGGCCCTGAAGAAAAAACCCGCCGCGTGGCGGTGGAGGCGGCGCCTCGCTCGTTTGAAGCATGCTGGGCGACCGGATTAGTTTGAAGCCGAGCCAGACCAGATAAGCCGCGCCCGCGAATCTGACCCAATCGAACCAATATCCCATCGTCGCCATCAGCGACGTCAAACCCACGGCCACGATGCCGATCACCACCGCAAGCCCGGCCTGCGCTCCGGCGATATTCACAAGCGCCGCGCGCGTGCCGTATTTGAGACCGTTCGCGATCACCAGCGTGACGACTGGTCCCGGCAACAGCGCCAATGCGACGCAGGCTGCGACATAAGCGAGATAAATCTGCAGCGACATCGCGGCGTCCTTTGCGATAAAATCCAAAACTATCCTGAAGCCGCGCCGGTTGCCAGCAGCGATGACGTCAGAGGATGCTGTGACGCTTCATCCAAGCGCTCGCAACTCACGGCGCAGCACCTTGCCTGTCGCCGTCATGGGCAGGCTGTCCGTGAATTGAACGTGACGCGGATACTCATGCGCCGCCAATTGCACCTTGACGAAATCCTGAATGTCCCGCGCGAGGTCGTCCCCCGGCGTAAAGCCCGGACGCAGCACAATCCAGGCCTTGATCGCCTCGGTTCGAATGGGATCGGGCACGCCGACAACCGCGGCAATCGCCACAGCTGGATGCTTGAGCAGAGTATGCTCGATTTCGGATGGACCGATGCGATAACCCGCGCTGGTGATGACATCGTCTTCGCGGCTGACATACCAGAAATAGCCGTCCACGTCCTGAATGCCGAGATCGCCGGTGAGCAGAAATTCGCCGGCATATTTGCCCGCTGTCGCCTCAGGATTGCGCCAGTATTCGATCATCATGCAAGGGTTTGGCCTGCGAACACCGACAATGCCGCGTTCGCCGCGCGGCAATTCCTCGCCTTGTTCGTTGACGATCCGCACGTCAAATCCCGGAATCGCGCGCCCCATGGACCCGGGCCGTATCGGAAACAGCCGCGCATTGTTGCCCACCACAAGATTACATTCGGTCTGGCCGTAGATTTCGTGGGCATCGATTCCGAATGCGCCCCTCACCCAATCCAGCAGCTCCGCGCCGAGCGACTCCCCGCCGGTCAGAATGCTGCGTAGCCTGACGCCGGAATGTTTGACGTCGGCCTGCCGCATCAACTTGAGCGCCGTCGGCGGCAAAAACACATTGCGCACACCGTGATCGGCCATCAGTTGCATTGCGGCCTGAGGCTCGAATTTCCTGGCGCGATAGCCGACGATCGGGACGCCGTGGTACCAGGCCGGAAACAGCGCATCGAACAATCCACCGATCCAGGCCCAGTCCGCCGGCGTCCAGTAAACGTCACCCGGCTTTGGAAAAAAGTCGTGCACCATTTCAACGCATGGCAAATGACCGAGCAGAACCCGATGCGCGTGCAGCGCGCCCTTGGGATTGCCGGTCGTGCCTGACGTGTAGATGATAATCGCGGGATCGTCAGCGGCAGTCGCAACGGTGGTGAAATCGTCGGACGCTTTCGCCAAAGCCTGCCAGAACGACTTGAAGAACGACTCGACAAACGACTTGGCGGCGGCGGGCGGCGCGACGTCGCTCGCGACATAGACGTGCTTCAATTCCGGCAGGCGTTCGCGGATTCGTGCAATTTTTTCAAAACCGGCGGCGTCGGTCACGACAGCTTTTGCGCCGCTGTTGGACAGGCGAAACTCCAGCGCGTCTTCACCGAACAGGGTGAACAATGGCACGGAAATCAGACCGGAGCGGAACGCCGCGAGATGTACGACTGGAAGTTCGACCGACTGCGAAAGAAAAACCGCGACACGATCACCGCGCTCAAGTCCGTCGTGACGCAAGATGTTGGCGAACTTGCACGACCATGAGCGCATATCGTCGAAGGTCGAACGCTGTGTGCCGCCGCGCTCGTCGACATAGATCAGCGCTAGCCGGCCGGTCCCATCGGCATGAAGGTCGCAACAGACATCGGCAATATTGAAGACCGCCGGCACATGCCAGCCGAAATCAACGTACAGGCGATCATAGTCATCGGTCTCGGTGAGCATGTGCCATCCACCGCTGTGCCCGCCCGCGTCTATCCCGCGAGCGCAGTCTTCACGAGTGCGCTGGCCTTGCCGAAATCCATCTGGCCCGCATATTTGGCCTTCAGCGCACCGATCACTTTGCCCATATCCTTGATGCCGGCTGCGCCAGTGTCTTTGATGACGGCTGCTATTGCCGCCTTCACGTCGTCTTCCGACAGTTGCTTCGGAAGATACGCGGAAATCACGGTGATTTCCTCACGCTCCTGTGCCGCGAGCTCCGCGCGTCCACCCTTGTCGTAGAGTTCCACGGATTCCTGCCGCTGCTTGATCATTTTCTGCAGAACACCGAGCAGATCCTCATCGCTCAACGGCGGCTTGCCTTGTCCCCGCGCATCGATATCGGAATTTTTGATGGTGGAATTGACCATGCGGAGCGTCGACAGTTTGCGCTCGTCCCTGGCCTTCATGGCCTCTTTAACAGCATTATTGATGTCGTCGCGCAGCATCTCAGTCTCCCTCTGGCCTTGAACGTCATCGTCGCAACGTGCGGAGCGATAGAGCCTCCGCATGAATGCTCTTGCATTTAAGCTTTGGCGCTAAAAATGCTCTAATTCGTTTCGCGATCCGGCACAACCGCCAACAGGTTCGGCAAATCCGCATGCCGGCGACTTGCGCCGAATTCCTCATTGCCGTCTTGTTCAGGCGCAGGGCCGGAAGGCCGATCGCCGCGCGGCGGGGCGATTATAGCAATGATCTTCGTGCTCACACCGGGCGTTCCCCAGAGGCGCGAGGTGAGGACGATCTCCGACCGTACAAATTTCGTTTGCCGGGTTTGAAGCCTGCGCATCCAGTCTTCGCACAACGATTCGCCCGCAAAGCACAGGGCTGCCCAGCCCTTGTCGAGCGTGCTTTGGCGCGGCTGGCCCCAAGCATACTGAAAACGAAAAGGCCGGGCATATAGGGGATGGTCCGGACTATAGAACGCTGTCGCGAATGCGAGACTGTCATCACCGCTGATGGCAGGCAACGGCTTGTCTGAAAGTTCGTGCCAGCGACGGGTTAGCTCGTCCGAAGCGCCGTGCAAAAAATTACGGCCTTCGTTAAAGCCGTGCACGTTCCTGTAGGCGGCATGAAACGGCGCGACGACAACCGCCGCAAGCGAAAACGCCAGAACGCCGGCTGCAAGATTAACCGTGTCGAACCTGTCGACCGCAAAAGTCGTGGCAGCGACCGCGATCACAATCACAAAGAAAAGACCCTGCAAATTCCACAGCGCCGGCAGATCGGTGTCGAGCGCCATACAAACCACGATCGGGAACAGCACAGTTCCCAGGAAAACCAGCGCCAGCAGCTTCAATCCCGATTCAATCTTCCTGATGTCCGTCGCAAATTTCTTCAGGGCGGCTCGAATCATCAAAAGCCATGCCGCCGTGGGCAGCGCGAGATAGGCAAGGACGCCGAGCAAAAAGCGGCCTGTTTCCTTGAACGAGAAAAGGGGATCACGGCCCGCATGTTCCAGCGCATATGTCATCGGAGCAAATTCGTGCGTCGCCAGCCAATGCAGATGTGGCGTAATCACGATCAGACCGGCGATCGTCGATATCCACGGCGCCAACGACAAAAAATAGAGTCGCCTTTGAGGATGAAAGACAGCCGCGAGACCGAAGCTGCCGATCAGAAAGATGGAATAATATTTACCGAGCATGGCAAGCGCTGCCAACGCACCGGCAATGGCGGACCATCCCCACGCCCGCGTCTCAAACGAGCGAAGGAAGCAATAAGTCGCAAGCGGCCAGATCGCCATCAGCACGGTGTTGGCGTTGAAGCGTTGAGCGTGGAACTGATATGCCGGAAGCAGCATCAAAAGCAGCAGCACGATCACGCGTTTGTCGCCGCGAACGAAGCGGCGCGCAATCAGATCGACGGCCCATAATGCGGCGGCGGAGTTGGTCAACGCCAAAAGCTGGAACGACCAGTCGGTGAGCGGAAACACCACCGACCAGAGATAGGACACCCATCCCATCAGCGGTGGATGCTTCGCATTACCCCATTCGAACGTCCGTCCTATCGACCACGTTTCCAGAACATCGGGGTGAAGGTCTGCATTCAGGTAGGCGATCGTAAAAAATATCATCCAGACCGCGACAAAGCCGATGAGCAGACCGGGAATGGTCCAGCCCTGCTCGACACCGTCCAGCCAAGTCTCGAATGGCCGCCGCCATGTTGCCGGCGGGCGGCTATCTTGTTCGCGCGGCTGCGATAGCGCCGCCGTGTCCACGTCCGAAACCACGGATGTCCTGCCCTCTGAAAACTTCATGCAGGAGATATGCCAGTTGGCTTAACAAACTGCGGCGACTTAACCCCGGCCGCTCTGTTAAGAAAGCCATCCGGTCAAAGCCTCAACAACGGCCTGCGGCTGCTCGGGCTGGGACAAATGCCCGCAATCCGGAACAATCGTCAGCCTAGACCCGGCGATCCCCTGTGCGATTTCCTTAGACAGCTGATTGGGCAGCAACATGTCCTGATCGCCCGACAGCACCAGCGTCGGGCAGCGAATTTCGCCGAGGCTGGGACGCGAGTTGGGCCGCGCGATGATTGCGGTCTGATTATTGATAAAGCCCTCGACCCCGACATCGTCACCCATCTCGTGCACAAGGCTGCGCAAGGCGGCGTCACTCACGCGCGAGGGGTGCACGAAGCTCGGGAAAATCGTGTCGAGGACATCGTGCAGTTTCCCTGCGCGCGCCAATTGCATCTGAGCGCGGCGCCGCTCGGAGGCTTCCGATGTGTCCGGCCGCGCCGAGGTGTTCAGCAGCGCGAGGCGGGCCACGCGCTCTGGCGCCTGACGCATGATTTCGAAGGCGATGTACCCGCCCATGGAGTGTCCGGCCAACGCAAACACAGGCGGTGCTTCATCGAGAATACGGCGAGCGATCGCGGCCATGCTATCATCACGCAGATGGTTCGCGACCATCACGGGACGCGACCGCCACAACTGCGGAATCACGGGCGCATAGATCCGGTATGACGATGCAAGACCGGGAATCAGAACCAGCGGCATGATGCCGTTCATTGGAATCTCCAGCGGCTTCTCAAAGCAACGTCCACACGCGTCATCTTACGCGACCCCTCGTGTTCGGCCTTCCCAGTAAGGCGCACGCAGAACCTTGCGGTCGATTTTTCCCAATCCCGTAACCGGAATAGTTTCGACAATATCGATCGTCTTGGGTGACCACGGCGCGCCGCGCTTTTCCTTCACATGCGCCTGCAGTTGCGCTCCATCGACGTTGGAGCCGGCCTTCAGCACGACGAAACCCTTCACCGCTTCGCCCCATTTATCATCCGGGATGCCGATGACCGCCGCGGAAGCAACAGAGGGATGAGACATCAATGCATCCTCGACCTCGCGCGGGTAGATGTTGAAGCCGCCGGAGATGATCATGTCTTTGGTACGATCCACGATATAATAATATCCGTCCGCATCTTTTATCGCGACATCTCCGGTATGCAGCCAGCCACCGCGAAACGCCTCTGCCGTCGCATCGCTCCGCTTCCAGTATCCGTCCATCACCAGCGTGCCGCGAACGCAGATCTCGCCGGGCTCGCCAACGCCAACCTCACGCATCTCCGCATCGAACAGCTTGACGTCCAGCATCGGATTGGCGCGGCCGCAGGACGCGAGCCGGCCCGGCTTGGTATCGTCATGATCGATCTTGCGCATCGTAGTGATGATTTGCGGAGCCTCGGTTTGACCGTAGAACTGCAGGAAGACCGGCCCGAATATTTTGGTGGCTTCACGCAACCGGTCCGGCGACATCGGAGCCGCGCCGTAAACGATCATCTCCAGCGACGACAGATCGACCCGTTTGCGCAGATCCACATTATCGATGAGAGCGTAGATCAACGTCGGTACCAGAAAAGTCGCGTTGATTTTCTCGTCCTGCACGACGCGACCGTAAACTTCGGGATCGAACCCCTGCACCAAACGTGAATAGCCGCCGCGCAGCATCACCGGAAACAGCGCAACCCCGGCCGCGTGGCTGATAGGAGTTGCGGCGAGAAACCTGATGTCCTGCGGCCAGTCCCAATCGGCGAACATCGCAAGTGTCATGGCCAGCAGCGAACGGTGGGGTATCATGACACCCTTGGAGCGACCGGTGGTGCCGCCTGTGTAGGCGAGAAAAGCGATATCCGCGTTGTCTCCTTCGTCGACCAGGACGGCCGGTGTTGCGGCAGCAACCTCGGAAAGGATGTCGCGGATACCATGGGCGTCCCCAAAGCCCATGAGATGTTTCAGCGACGATGCACGCTTGGCGATCGCCAGACCGCGCTCGCCGAATTTGCTGGCCTCGACGACCAGGAGATCGATTTCGGCATCATCGACGATAAACGCCTGATCGTCTTCCGCAGCCAGAGGATGAAGCGGCGTATAGCGCAAGCCCATGATCATCGCGGCGCAGATCACCGCCCAACTCTCGACCCGATTGCTTGAGAGCACCGAAACGGCGCCGCCTTTCTTCAAGCCAAGACCTCGAAAAACGGTCACGAGACGCGCGGTGACGTCGCCGAACTCCCGGTATGTCCAGCGGGTCGTTCCGTCGCCGAGCGCCGGGCGGTCGCCGAAGCGCTCTATCGCTGTGATGATAAGGTTACCCATCGTTCCGCCAGAGTGCAGTTTATCCATGGTGCGTGTCTTTCCCTTTGCGGCTCGTTGCTTTTCGATGGCCGCTTTTTGCCGACAGATGTAAGCACGATTTAAAGCACGATCCCCAAGAGTGAGCACGGGGGCCGATTCATTTCAACGCAACGGCGCTGAAAGACGGCCAAGCGTCTGAAATGCTGAAAATTATTCGAAACAGCGTGTGAATCCGCGGTTTGGGCCTTTGACGCCACGAACCGCAGGGTTTATGTCATGCGCTCATGACACAATCTGAAAACGCTGCCGCCTGGCCGGACCTTAAACCGACCGCGCTCCTCGTGCTTGCCGATGGCACCGTACTCGAAGGTTTCGGCCTCGGGGCGGAAGGCTCCGCCGTGGGTGAAGTCTGCTTCAACACCGCAATGACCGGTTACGAGGAAATCCTCACCGATCCGTCATATGCGGGTCAAATCATCACATTCACATTCCCGCATATCGGAAACGTCGGCACCAACGACGAAGACATCGAGGCTCTGAACATGGCGGCAACGCCAGGAGCCCGTGGTGTGATCCTCCGCGCGTCGATTACCGATCCGTCGAACTACCGGGCAGCCAAACATCTGGACCAATGGCTGAAGGCGCGAGGCATTATCGGGCTGAGCGGTGTCGACACGCGCGCGTTGACCGCGCTGATCCGCAGCAAAGGGATGCCCAATGCCGTCATCGCCCATGCGCCGGACGGCCGGTTCGATCTGCCCGCGCTGAAGAACGAAGCCCGCGCATGGCCCGGTCTTGTCGGCATGGACCTGGTCCCCATGGTGACAAGCAGCCAGCGCTTCACCTGGGACGAAACGCCCTGGGAATGGGAAAAAGGTTACGGCAGCCAGAGCAAGCCTGCGTTCAATGTGGTTGCGATCGACTATGGCATCAAGCGCAACATCCTTCGCCTGCTTGCCGGCGAAGGCTGCAAGGTCACCGTCGTGCCCGCGACCACCAGCGCCGACGATATCCTGGCGATGAAACCCGACGGCGTGTTTCTGTCGAACGGCCCGGGCGACCCGGCTGCGACCGGCGTTTACGCTGTCCCTGTGATCAAAAAGGTCGTCGCATCAGGGCTGCCGACATTCGGCATATGTCTGGGGCATCAGATGCTCGGTCTCGCTCTCGGCGGCAAGACCATGAAAATGCATCAGGGCCACCATGGCGCCAACCATCCGGTCAAGGACATGACCACCGGCAAGGTTGAAATCACCTCGATGAACCACGGCTTCGCGTTGGACAAAACCACGCTGCCGGACAACGTGACGCAAACACATATCTCTCTGTTCGACGATTCCAATTGCGGCATCGCGCTGAAGGATAAACCCGTGTTCTCGGTGCAATACCATCCGGAAGCCTCGCCCGGCCCGCGCGATTCCCACTATCTGTTCAAGCGCTTTGCCGATCTGATGCGAGACAGAAAGAACGTCTGAAGCTTGCTTCACGGACAGAGACAACAATGATTAAACAAAAACGCCCGCATCGCTGCGGGCGTTTGCATGAGGCTTCCCGGCACAATTTGTGGGATCACTCTTCGTTGCCGCCCTCCTGGCGGCTCGCCTCGAACAGGAACCAGGTGCGACGCTCGGTGCTGTCGATAAAATTCTCGATCAGACTGGCGGTGGCGACGTCGTCGTATTTTTCGGCAACCTCGTGAGTCTTGCGCAACGCGGCTGCGAACTTTTTGTTGTCTTCCATCAACTCCCGCAGCATTTCGCGCGGCGGCACGTAGGCCTCATCGTTGTCTGCCACGGTCTGGAGCCTGGCGACGTGACCGATCGAGCGCAGTGTGGTGCCGCCGATCTTGCGGACACGCTCCGCCAAAACGTCGATGCCCTCGAAGATGACATCGGCCTGTTCGTCAAGCAGCAGATGGTAATCTCGAAAATGCCGGCCGCTGACATGCCAGTGGAAATTCTTCGTTTTCAGGTAAAGAGCGAAAGAATCCGCCACAAGAGGATTGAGTGACGCTGACACCTTGTCGACGGCTTCCTTGGACAGATCGGTAGGCGTATCCAGGTCTGGCGCCACCTTCTTTGCGTTTGCGGTTTTGCTCACGGGTTTCTTCCTGTTAGGACATGCTGGAAGCTAAAAAGCTCAGCGATGAATGGACACGTCGCGCGAGACCCTTTAACGCACACTAGGCGCTTGGGTTCCGGGTCAGGAACCGGAGCAAACCCGGTCCGCAAGCGATCGGGACGAAAACATTCAGGGCTTCACTTGCCGAGACTTGGCGCGCGAAAATGCTGCAGCCAAAAGTCTCTCACCGGTGCCGGGGGCGACACCAATGGACGACTGGATCGACTACTACGATTCCACGCATACGATTTATGTCAGCAGGCGGCATCGCGATCTGCATTTCAGCATCATTGCCGATGACATCATCGGTTATATTTCGTCGCCCGACGCTGTGGTTCTCGACTACGCGTGTGGGGAAGCCACGTCCGCGGCACGGGTCGCGGAGAAGTGCAGCAAGCTGATCCTGGCGGAGCCCGCTCCCGGTGTCCGGGGACGCCTGATCGCGCGATTTGCCCCTAACCTCAATATCAAGGTCCGGTCGCTGGACGATTTGCGCCATCTCGACGACGCATCTGTCGATCTGGTCGTCATGATTTCGGTGGCTCAATATATGTCGCCGGCCGAACTCGACAGCGCTCTCGTCACGGTGCGTCGTCTGCTCAAGCCGACCGGACGGCTCGTGCTCGGCGACATCTTGAAGCCCAGCGTCGGCGCCGCAACCGACGTCGCGGCTCTGCTGCGCCTGGCGCGCGCGCATGGCTTCCTGAAGGATGCACTCGTCGGCCTGTTGCGCACTTACCTTTCAGATTACTGGCAACTGCGCACCAAGGTCGGTTTGCAGCGCTACAGCGAAACCGAAATCATCGAAAAGCTCGCGGCAGGCGGATTTTCGGCCTCCCGCGCCCAAGTCAACGTGGGGCACAACCCTGCACGCATGACAATCGTGGCGCGGCACGCATTCTGACCGGTAACAGGGCCCGGGATTTGGGCCTCACTGATGCAATTTCGTTAACAATGATCCCTATTCGCGATAGCGGAGTTCATGGGCCGCTATATCCTCGCAACCGGCCCGGTGGCGGAAGCGTCGACGCGGAGGCTGTGCAAAGCCTTTTATCCTGGTTCAACTCCAGGCCGGGCCTCCAAATCCCTCGTTTGAAATCTCACCTGAAATCCCAGCTTGGGTGAACATCCGGGAAACATCGACTTCTCGTGTTCGCAACGCCACAAATCCCCGGTGATTGGGACCTCAATGCCCTTCCCCGCTCCGGGAATCTGGTCTAAAGACACCCCCGCGCGAGGCTCGTGCGTATGTCGCAAAGTGGACACCGGTTTTGCGATCCCAATACGTGCAAGTTGTTGAAGTCTGGCATTTTCTTGCGGCGAACCGAAGTCCACTTTCGCTGGAAACTGCTCGATGTCTCGGCGCCTGGCCAGAGGACGCGCGAGAGGCGCGCCCTTTTTTTGTGCCCAGTTCACTGCCCGCGCTAAAGCGCGACTGCTTCGCGCCTTAGCCTATTGTTTGAGCATGATCATTTTGCGGACTTTCCAGGTCGTGCTGTAGCGAGAAGCAATGCCTAAACGAACCGACATATCGACAATCCTTATCATCGGCGCCGGCCCTATCGTCATCGGTCAGGCCTGCGAATTTGACTATTCGGGGACGCAGGCGGTCAAGACGCTGAAGGAAGAGGGCTATCGCATCGTCCTCGTCAATTCCAATCCAGCGACGATCATGACCGATCCGGAGCTGGCGGATGCGACCTATATCGAACCGATCACACCCGAGATCGTCGCACGCATTATCGAAAAGGAACGCAATATCGTTCCCGGCGGCTTCGCGTTGCTGCCGACCATGGGCGGGCAAACCGCGCTGAATTGCGCGCTGTCTCTGCGCAAACAGGGAACGCTGGAAAAATTCAACGTCGAGATGATCGGCGCAACCGCCGACGCGATCGACAAGGCGGAAGACCGTGGCCGTTTTCGCGAGGCCATGACGAAAATCGGTCTTGAAACGCCGCGCTCGAAACAAACGAAAAACCTGCCGGACGCCTTGCGCGCGCTGGACGAAATCGGCCTGCCCGCGATCATTCGGCCATCGTTCACGATGGGCGGCACCGGCGGCGGCATCGCCTATACGAAGGCCGAATTCATCGAAATCGTCGAGCGCGGCATCGATGCATCGCCGACCGACGAAGTTCTGATCGAGGAATCCGTCCTCGGCTGGAAAGAATATGAAATGGAAGTTGTCCGCGACAAGCACGACAACTGCATCATCGTCTGCTCCATCGAAAATCTCGATCCGATGGGAGTTCACACCGGCGACTCGATCACCGTCGCGCCGGCGCTGACGCTCACCGACAAGGAATATCAGATCATGCGCGACGCATCGCTTGCGGTGCTGCGCGAAATCGGCGTCGAGACCGGCGGGTCGAACGTGCAGTTCGGCGTCAATCCGGCGGACGGCCGTCTCGTCGTCATCGAAATGAATCCCCGCGTGTCGCGCTCCTCGGCGCTGGCTTCGAAGGCAACCGGCTTTCCCATCGCCAAGGTCGCGGCCAAACTTGCGGTCGGCTACACGCTCGATGAAATCGCCAACGACATCACCGGCGGCGCGACACCGGCGTCTTTTGAGCCGACGATCGACTATGTCGTCACCAAGATCCCCCGTTTTGCATTCGAGAAATTCCCCGGCGCCAGCACCACGCTGACCACGTCGATGAAGTCGGTCGGCGAAGTCATGGCGATCGGCCGCACGTTCCAGGAAAGTCTTCAGAAGGCCTTGCGTGGTCTGGAGATCGGACTGACCGGCCTCGACGAAATCGAGATCGAAGGTCTCGGCAAGGGCGACGACAAAAACGCCATCCGTGCCGCGCTCGGCACGCCGACGCCCAATCGGTTGCTGCAGGTGGCGCAGGCGATGCGGCTTGGCTGGACCAACGAGGATATCTTCGCGTCGTGCAAGATCGATCCCTGGTTCCTCGCGGAAATCCGCGACATCGTAGCGACCGAAACCAAGATTCGGACTCACGGATTGCCGGGCAACGCTTTTGCCATGCGCGCCTTAAAGGGCATGGGCTTCTCGGACTCGCGCCTTGCCGTGCTGTCCGGCAAAACGGAAGCGGACGTGAAGTCGCTGCGGCGGCAACTGGGCGTGCGCCCGGTGTTCAAGCGGATCGACACCTGCGCCGCCGAATTCGCCTCGCCCACCGCCTACATGTACTCAACCTATGAGACGCCGTTCGCCGGCGCAGCCGCCGACGAAAGCGCGCCCTCCGACAAAAAGAAGGTCATTATTCTTGGCGGCGGTCCGAACCGGATCGGACAGGGCATCGAATTCGACTATTGTTGTTGTCACGCCTGCTTTGCACTGCACGATGCAGGCTACGAAACCATCATGATCAACTGTAATCCGGAGACCGTCTCCACCGATTACGACACTGCCGACCGTTTGTACTTCGAGCCGCTGACGGCCGAAGACGTGCTTGAGATCATCGACACCGAACGATCCAACGGCACCCTTCACGGAGTCATCGTGCAATTCGGTGGGCAAACTCCGCTCAAGCTGGCGCGAGCGCTGGAAGAAGAAAACGTGCCGATCCTCGGCACGTCACCTGATGCGATTGACCTCGCGGAAGACCGCGACCGCTTCAAACGCATTCTCGACAAGCTTCACCTGAAGCAGCCCAAGAATGGCATCGCCTATTCGGTCGAGCAGGCGCGCCTTGTCGCGGGAGACCTCGATTTCCCACTGGTTGTCCGGCCGTCATATGTTCTCGGCGGACGGGCGATGCAAATCATCCGCGAGGAGAGCCAGCTCGGCGATTATTTGCTCGGAACGCTGCCCGAACTGGTCCCGGCGGACGTCAAGGCACGCTATCCGAACGACAAGACGGGACAGATCAATACAGTCCTCGGCAAGAACCCGCTGCTGTTCGACCGTTATCTGTCCGACGCAATCGAGGTCGACGTCGATTGCTTGTGCGACGGCAAGGATACGTTCGTCGCCGGCATCATGGAGCACATCGAGGAAGCAGGCATCCACTCCGGCAATTCGGCCTGTTCCTTGCCGCCGCATTCGCTCGATCCCGCGACGATCGCAGAGCTCGAACGGCAGACGCGTGAACTGGCTTTGGGGCTCGATGTCGTCGGGCTGATGAACGTGCAATACGCGATCAAGGACGGCACGATTTACGTCCTCGAAGTCAATCCACGTGCGTCCCGTACCGTGCCTTTTGTCGCCAAGGTCGTCGGCATGCCGGTCGCGAAAATCGCTGCGCGTTTGATGGCGGGTGAAAAACTGGCGGACTTCAAGCTCAAGCCCGCCAAGCTGAACCATGTCGGCGTCAAGGAATCCGTATTTCCGTTCGCGCGCTTTCCAGGCGTTGACACGGTGTTGGGTCCGGAAATGCGTTCGACCGGTGAGGTCATGGGCCTCGATCAATCGTTCGCTGTTGCGTTTGCGAAAAGCCAGTTGGGCGGCGGCACACGCGTACCACGGTCCGGAACTGTTTTCGTTTCGGTTCGCGAAAGTGACAAGACCCGGATCCTTGATGCCGTCCGGCTGCTGGCATCCGTTGGCTTCAAGGTGATGGCCACCTCAGGCACGCAGCGTTTTCTAGCGGACAACGGCGTCGCTGCCGAAAAAGTGAACAAAGTGCTGGAGGGACGGCCGCATATCGTCGACGCCATTACCAACGGCGACGTTCAGCTCGTATTCAATACCACCGAAGGCCCTCAGGCGCTCGCCGATAGCCGCTCACTGAGGCGCGCCGCCCTCTTGCATAAAGTGCCGTACTACACCACTCTTTCGGGGGCCGTGGCGGCCGCTCAGGGTATCCGGGCCTATCTCGGGGGCGACCTCGAGGTCCGAACGCTGCAGAGTTATTCTTCCGAACGTTGAATATCCTGACGAACAGGCCACTCGCAGACTGAACTGATGCAGTCTGCGCAGGTTTGATAATGACGACAACGAGCCCAAGCCTGCCGAACGCGCCTTTTTCAGCTCGATCGGCTTGGCCGGGCAATGTCACAAACCTTGATATTTTATTGGAACCGGTGGGTAATGGCCGTGTTCCCTTTCGGCGCTTGACCCGGCCTTGCGGCGGATCAGGTAAATCTAATGTTTCGTGCTGGAGTTTGAATCCTCTCGCGCGAAATCGAAGGACGACAACGAATGATTGAGAAAGTTCCGATGACCCAGGCAGGTCATGCTGCTCTTGAGGTCGAGTTGCGACATCGTCAGCAGGTCGACCGGCCGCGCATCATCGAGCACATTGCCGAAGCGCGTTCGCATGGCGACTTGTCGGAAAACGCCGAATATCACGCCGCGAAAGAACAGCAGTCTCACAACGAAGGCCGGATCGCCGAACTTGAGGACAAGCTGGCGCGCGCCGACGTGATCGACGTTTCAAAACTTTCGGGCGATACCATCAAATTCGGCGCGACGGTTACGCTGATCGATGAAGACACGGAAAAGAAAGCCGTGTGGCAGATCGTCGGCGAGCCGGAGGCCGACGCGAAAAAAGGCAGGATCTCCATCACGTCCCCACTTGCACGGGCGCTGATCGGAAAGAAAAAAGGAGCTTCCGTCGAGGTCGTGGCACCCGGCGGAGCCAAGGCCTACGAAATCACGAAGGTCGACTGGAAGTAACCAACTGCTCCCTTGTCGAACTCTCATATGCTGAAAATCCAGGGGTGCCTCAGGGCGCCCCTTTCCATTTGCGAGACAACATATTCTGGAGAACGTGTTTTCGCGGTCTGGAATTATTCTCCCAGAAGGATAAGGTCTGACCGCTCCACACTTCGAAATCCAGATTCGCAGCAATAGCGAAATAAAATCATTCTTCAAAAATAAGGGGACAGGAATGGCTATCGAAAGCACACTCAACGCATGGGCGCCTCGCATTCTCAGCCTTTTGCGCATTTTCATCGGGCTGGAATTGCTGGCGCACGGCACCGCGAAATTTTTTGGCTTTCCGTCCGTGCCTATGTTCGCGAACGTCCAGCTCTTTTCTCAACTGGGATATGCCGGCGCTTTCGAATTGATCGGCGGCGCACTTCTCACCATCGGCCTGTTTACACGCCCTGTTGCATTCCTTCTCTCGGGCTTCGCGGCCGTGGCTTATTTTATGGTCCACGCTCCAAAGGCATTTTACCCGGTCTTGAACGGCGGCGAGTTCGTCTCGCTCGTCAGCTTCGTTTGCCTCTATTTCGTTTTTGCGGGCCCGGGTCCGTGGAGCGTCGACGCGGCGATACGCAGCAAAGCGTAAACGTCATTTAAAAAAGAAAACGATCGTCAAAGCCGCGCCGGCAGTTACCACTCCGGCGCGGATTATGTTTTGCGGGATACGGCGTGCAAGACGCGCGCCGAGATAGCCTCCGACGACGGACGATCCCATCGTGACCAACCCCTGCGGCCAGTGCACCAGACCGCTGGCAATCAGAATGCCGGCCGAGATCGCCTGGATCACCATGGCCATGATGTTCTTGATCGCGTTTGCGCGATTATAATCGCCGCTTTCGAGAATCGACAAAGCGGCAAGCATCATGATGCCCATGCCGGCGCCGAAGAACCCGCCATAGGTCGATACCAGCGCCATCACGCCATAAGCGACCGCGGTCGCAAGCATGCTTTTTTTGCCCGACCACGATGCCGTCGCCGCACGAATCTGTGCGCTGAACGCAAACAATAGCGTTGCAGCCAGGAGCAGCCACGGCACCAGCGGGCGAAAACCGGCATCGCCCATCCATATCAGGGCGAACGCTCCGACCGCGCCACCGATGACACCGATCACCGAAAAGGCGATCACGTCACGGAAATGCTCGCGCACCTCGGAGCGATAGCCGGCCGCGATCGCAACGTTGGAGGGTGCGAGCGCCGCGGCGCTGGTCGCGTTGGCGTCCAATGCCGGCAATCCGACCGCGACCAGCGCCGCGAAACTGAAAAACGAACCTCCACCGGCAGCCGCATTGATCGCGCCGGCGGCGAAACCGGCGATCGCCAGCAGGGCAATTTGCGAAAGGCTCACGATCGTCTCTGCATAGCGGAGCACAAAACGCCCGAACGGGTGTGGCGCCGTCCCATCGTTGGCCTCAAGCGCGGCTCAGCTTGGTTTCGAGCGGAACGGCTGCTGCATTTTTCGAATTGTGGAGTACGAGCGACGTCCGAACATTGCGGACATGGGGTGCTGCGGTCAGATGAGACACGAAGTGCTGAAAGGTTGCCATGTCAGGCGCAACGCATTTCAGAATGAAATCGACTTCACCCGAAAGCATCCAGCATTCACGCACGAGCGGCTCTCCGCGCACGAACTCTTCGAACGCACGAAGATCGGCATCGGCCTGGCTCGACAAATGAACCGCGGCGAACACCGTAACGTCGAATCCCAGAAGCCTTGGATCGAGCAGACCGCGATAGCCTTGGATGTAGCCAGCGTCTTCCAGGGCTTTCACGCGGCGCAAGCAGGGCGGCGGTGAAATGCCGACACGTTTTGCCAGCTCCACATTGGTTATCCGGCCGTCGGCCTGAATCTCGTGGAGAATTTTCAGATCGATGTCGTCGAGCCCCTTGGACACGGAGGGTCATTTCCCTGGCTGCGGCGTTTACGCGATGCGAGTCTCCCCGCTTCAAGAAAACGCAATGAAACAATAGGTTAAAACGTCGTCCGGCTTTTGCGAGGGAGTTGCGCCTCGGCATGGCGTGAACGCCGTCATTATTATCGCTTCTTATCGTAGCGCGGCCCGATTTGCGAAATTTTATTGCGCATCGGTCCGGCAGGCAGAAATTCGGTGGATATGGGTTGCATAACTTGCATAGCTGCCCAGATAACTTAAGATGTTTTCTGCTGTTTTTGGTGCCTTACAGCCAGCTTTCTAAGCATTTTCTGCCTCCTCAGCGCACATTTCCATCGGGGAGCAAGGATCGATCCATGTCGTCTTTAATGTCTTCTTCGTCGTTCGCGTCGCCAAACACCTCCTCCGTTAAGCCTGCCAAGGTCGTTATCATTGGGTCCGGTCCCGCCGGTTACACGGCTGCGGTTTATGCCGCCCGCGCCATGTTGGAGCCCATCCTGATTCAAGGGATACAGCCCGGAGGCCAGCTCACCATCACGACGGATGTCGAAAACTATCCGGGTTTCGCCGACGTGATTCAGGGTCCGTGGCTGATGGAGCAAATGGAGAAGCAGGCAACCCATGTCGGCACCAGGATCGTCACGGATCACGTCAACAAACTGGAGCTCGGTCAGCGGCCGTTTCGCATCACCTGCAATTCCGGCGATGTGTATCTTGCCGAAACCGTCATTCTCGCGACTGGCGCCCAGGCGCGCTGGCTCGGCCTACCTTCGGAAGAGGCCTTCAAGGGTTTCGGCGTGTCGGCCTGCGCCACGTGCGACGGCTTCTTCTATCGCGGTAAAGAGGTTTTCGTCGTCGGCGGCGGCAATACCGCTGTCGAGGAAGCGCTGTTCCTGACCAATTTTGCCTCGCAGGTGACACTGGTCCATCGGCGGGATTCACTGCGGGCAGAACGCATCCTGCAAGATCGCCTCTTTAAGCACCCCAAGATCAAGGTGATCTGGGATACCGCGGTCGAGGAAATTCACGGCGCGCAGAACCCGGCCAAGGTCACGCATATTCGATTGAAAAATCTGAAAACCGGGGCCGCAACAGAACTGCCCACCGATGGTGTGTTCGTTGCGATCGGCCATGCGCCCGCAACCGAACTCGTGGCCGGCCAGTTGAAATTGAAGCCCTCCGGTTACGTCGAAATCGCACCGCATTCCACGGCCACCTCAGTGCCGGGCGTGTTCGCGGCAGGCGACGTCGCCGACGAAACCTATCGTCAGGCGGTCACCGCCGCTGGCCTCGGCTGCATGGCGGCTTTGGAAGCCGAGCGATTTATCCACGCCGTAGCCTCCCAACGCGCTGCCGCAGAATAATTCGATGCCGCAAACTCGACACGGATCAGCCACCATGGATTGGGATAAGTTAAAAGTATTTCACGCGGCGGCTGAAGCAGGCAGCTTCACACATGCCGGCGAACAGCTTGGCCTCTCCCAGTCTGCGGTTTCCCGGCAGGTCAGTGCGCTCGAGCAGGAACTCTCCGTTTCCCTGTTTCACCGTCATGCGCGCGGGCTTATCCTGACCGAACAGGGCGATTTGCTGTTTCGCACAGCGCATGATGTTTTCATGCAGTTGCAGGCGGCTCGCGCAAAATTGACCGATAGCCGCGAACGGCCGAGCGGCGATCTCAAGGTCACCACGACCCCCGGTGTGGGCATCAACTGGCTGATCCCGCGCCTGGGTGAATTCACGTCACTTTATCCGGAAATCCGTGTGCAGTTGATGGTGACGGACGAGGAACTCGATCTTTCGATGCGAGAGGCCGATGTCGCCATTCGCACCCGCAAGCCCACGCAGCCCGATCTCATTCAGCGAAAACTGTTTTCGATAGGCTTCCACGCTTATTGTTCGCCGGATTACATCAAGCGCTTCGGCACGCCGCGCACGCTTGACGATCTCGACAGTCACCGGATCATCATCCTGAGCGACCTGCAGGTCCCGCAGCATCTTCAAAACCGCAATTGGCTGATCGAGGCCGGGCGCAACGGCACCGGTCCGCGTGAGCCCTATTTCAAGGTCAACAACATCCTCGGCCTGCTTCGCGGGTGTCAGCAAGGCCTGGGCATCGCGGCTTTGCCCGATTATCTCGTCGACGAGAACAATCGCCTGGTTCAACTGTTCGGAGAAGCTGATTCGATTCAGCTAGATACGTATTTTGTTTATCCTGAAGAACTCAAAACCGTAGCACGCGTTCAAGTCTTCCGCGATTTCGTGGTCAGCAAGGCTCAGCGCTGGCCCTCATAATTTCGTGATCGCGCCCGCCACCCTCGCATGACTGACATGCGGGTGGAGCGCTTGCCGCATGATGAAAATGGGGCTCAAATGTTTGAACGCTGAATGCTTGCGGTTGCATCGTCCCCCTCCTCCAGTGGCCGCTGGAATTCAGTTATCCCTCTTGGAAGGTGATTGTGTCGGCCTCCATGGCCAAAACTGCTCAGCCGGACTCGCAAAAGTCCGGCTTTTTCTTTGACGACGCTTTGGGTCGAAACTTTCGGCCGAAGCCAACGGGCTGGTGCCGAGCGCCCGAGACGCCGAGGCTTCCCTGCGTCGCGGTCGACGTTTTTCCACCCATGAGCCGAACCGCGATCCGCCTGTTTCCGATGCCATCCCGAGGCCACCCCAAACGGTCCCGGCCCGAGTCAGGCTCTTTGTCACCCGAACCCACGGATCAACCAGACAGGGCGGCCGACAAGCATGAATGATTGCACCCGCGGTCGATGAGGGCTGGGCGTCTGTTTTCCGGACCATTGAAAGCAATTGATCGGTTCCGGTATAGGCAAAATTCATCATTTGCTCTGAAACGCCACCCTCGGCACCCCGGTATGTTGATAGGCGCTCTTTTCATTAACCGGCTGTTACGCAACACCCGCCTACCCCTTAGCAAAATTATACCAGTGTTTTCAAAGCAGCCTCGCCTTTATGTTCCAGATTTACGACTGCATCGCCACCGCACATGACCTCAGGCTCGTCGCCCTCGCGGCGGTCATTTGCTGTCTTGCCTCCTGCGGTGCCGTGAATCTCATTCGCCACGCCCATCGCACGCAGACGCGGATGCGATATGTCTGGCTCGGTGTCGCCACGATCTCGACCGGCTTTGGAATCTGGGCGACGCATTTTGTCGCGATGCTAGCGTTCACGCCTGGAATGCAGACCGGGTACAACATCATCCTGACCCTGATTTCTCTGCTCGCCGCAATATCGCTAACCGGCGCCGGAATGCTTCTGACGATGACGTCCTGGCGCGGCGGACCCTGGCTCGGCGGCGCGATTATCGGCGGCGGCATTGCCGCGATGCATTACACGGGGATGGCCGCGTTCGAAATTCCGGGGCTTATTCTGTGGGATTTCAACCTCGTCGCCGTTTCGATCGCGCTCGGGACACTCTTCGGCGCGCTTGCGCTTCCGACGGCATTACACAGCCAGGCGATCGTCTCAAAGTATTGCAGCGCCGCTCTGCTGACCATTGCTATCACCAGTCACCACTTTACGGCCATGGGCGCGGTTACGATCCTTCCCGATCCGACGATTGAGTTTTCGCCGCTCGCCATTCCCACACTGTGGCTCGCATACGGAATTGCAGTTGCAAGCTTCGCAATCGTGGTCCTCGCGCTCTGCAGCCTTTGGCTGGATATCCGAGATCAGCGCTCCTCGCAGCTCGAGCGTGAGCGGATGCAAAGCCTGGCCGATGCGGCCGTCGAGGGGCTTATCATGGTCAAGGACGGCATCATTCTGTCCGTCAACAACAGCTTGACGACGATGACGAGTTTCGACCGTATATCCCTCATCGGCCAACCCCTCTCTGTTTGTTTTCCTGACACCAAACTGGGGTCGGCATGGCGTGCGCCGGTCGACGAGCCCGTCGAAACGAGGCTGCACCATCGCGAACACGCGTCGATACCTGTCGAGGTCATTTTGCGCCCGATGGAATACCGTGGGCAGTCCTGCCATATCGTCGCCGTCCGCGATCTGCGCGCCCGCAAGGAAGCCGAGCAGCACATTCGCTATCTTGCGCATCATGATTCCCTGACATCCTTGCCAAACCGCAGCTTCTTCAACGCCAAGCTCGACCAGGAGATCACGCTCGCGCTGACACGGGGCGAGAAGCTTGCCGTTCTTTGTTTCGATCTCGACCGGTTCAAGGAGGTCAATGACCTGTTTGGCCATGCGGCCGGTGACAAGCTTCTCAAAACCGTCGCCTCCCGTGTGACGGCTTTGCTAGACGAACGATGCATGCTCGCGAGGCTCGGTGGCGACGAATTCGCTATTCTGATGCCGAACCTGGCCAACCCTTCGGCGGCGGGACGCGTTGCCGACGAAATCCTTCAGGTCCTGCGCGAACGCCGCTCCGGTTCGGATATCGAGCGCGTATCCTGCAGCATCGGCATCGCCGTCTACCCCGACGATGCGGTCGATCGCGAGGGACTGATGACCAACGCCGATACGGCGCTCTACCGCGCCAAGGCGGAAGGCCGCGCCACGTTCCGCTTTTTCGAAGCAAAAATGGGGATCGAAGTCCGCGACCGCAGAAAACTCGAGCATGATCTGCGCCACGCGACGGCACATCATCAATTGAAACTGGTCTATCAGCCGCAGCAGGACGTGCGCGCCGGGAGCGTAAGAGGCTTCGAGGCACTGTTGCGCTGGACACACCCCACGCGCGGCGCCATTTCGCCCGCCACATTCATTCCGATCGCCGAAGAGACAGGCGCCATTCTGGAGATCGGCACGTGGGTTCTGCGGGAAGCGTGCCGGGAGGCAGCCTCATGGCCCCAGCCCCTCACGATCGCCGTCAATGTTTCGCCGGTTCAAATTCATAACGCCAACTTCGTGGCGTCGGTTCATCAAATCCTGCACGAAACCGGGCTTTCGCCCCAAAGGCTCGAGATCGAGATCACGGAGACGGCCCTGGTGCGCGATCTTCCGCGCGCGCTGGCCACACTGCGGCAGATCAAGGCGCTCGGAATTCGCATCGCCATGGACGATTTCGGCACCGGCTATTCATCGCTCTATAATCTTCGAGCCTTCCCGTTCGACAAAATCAAGATCGACCGCTCGTTCATCAGCTCGGTCAATTCCAACCAGCAGGCCGCCACCATCGTTCGCGCCGTTCTCGGCATCGGGCGAGGTCTGGGTCTGCCGGTGCTTGCCGAGGGCGTCGAGACCGGCGACGAACTGGAATTCCTGCAGAACGAGCGCTGCGACGAAGTGCAGGGCTATTTTGTCGGACGCCCTTCCCCAATCGCGCACTTTCGCAGTTTGACGCACAGCGATGGCGCTATGCCTGACGACGGCTTGGCTCATGGCCAGGTTGCGGACGCGCGGGAGTCAAAGGTTGCCTGAAGACGCTTGGTGCTTGAGACCAGCGCCATTCGATTAGTTCTGTAAGAACAACGTGCGGTGGATTTTTCTGTACTTTCCGCGTGTCCAACAACCGGGACACGCACTGAAGTGCACCATTCGACATCAAATCGGAACGTTCCGGTGCCTTCACACTCTGCCTCATGCTCGTGACAAGCACTGACAAGCACGAGCATGACGGCGGAGTCCGGGGCAGCGGGTAGCGAATATCCGGACCGACTCCAAAAACAAAAAACGCGCGAGAACCGCGCGTTTTCCATCCCAGATTCTTCAAGTTCTTGGTCTTTAAGTCTTGGTCTTAAGTCCTGGTCAAGCAGCCTGCTTGTGCATGGCCCCTGTGCTCGACACCGTTCCCCGGATCGCCTTCACCGAACGTTCGATAGCCGACCAAAGCCGGCTGATCTCGCTTGCCGCGCGCCCGTCTGCATTATATTCGCGCGCGCCTTCACCATAAGCGAGAGCCAACAGAAGATCGGCGCGGTTGGTGACCTGGCCACCCCATACCGGCGCACGGAATTTTGCCAGAGCTTCACGCGCCAGCGTCACGATCGGGCTTTCCTGCTCATTTCGCAGCGCGGGGGCGCCATTGATGACGACCGCATAAGGCTTGCGCGCGGAACGGCAGGTTGAAATGGTCTCCTGCACCGCGTTGACGTCGAAAACGCCGGGACGCGCCGGGATAATCACCATCGTGGCATTGCTGATGGCGTCTTCGACCACAGCCGACATGTTCGGCGGGGTATCGATGAACACCCACTCGAAGCCATTGCGCTTCGCGGCAGCGACCAGCTCGCTGACCGACCTTGTCGCGACCTTGATCGGCGGTTCATCGGTGCCGCGCAATTTTTGCCACAGAGTCAGCGAACCCTGCGGGTCGGCGTCGATCAAAAGGCAAGGTTTTGAACTTTTATGGACATGTGCCGCGAGATGCGCGGCGAGAGTACTCTTGCCCGAGCCCCCCTTACGCGAAGCAAAAACAATGACGTTCATAGCTTAGCCTCCAGATTGACGCAGGTTCGAAAAATGAATCAATTCTCTGATTCGTTAAAGAAAAATATGAGTTGCGAATCCAGTAATCGCGAATTTTCGCGCCAACATCGGCATTTGAGTGACATCATGCGGTGCAATGAGCGATTGTGGCAAAAAATTGTCAGCGATATCAGTTGCGAATATGAACGGACAACGTTCGCGAGTCTCTTCATGCAATGCTGAGGCAAGATTCCGTAGCACGGTAATCCGATGCGTCGACAAACGGTGCGCGAATACGATCACACGCAAATTTTGTAACTTCGACGTTGTCATGACTCACAAATTTCTGCCGGACCGTCAGATTTGAGTCGCTCCGCGAACCTCGCACGCACCTTCCGCCGCGATCGTGTCCACGAACCCAAAACTTACCTTCTTGAAAGTCTGTTCGGTTTTCGGTTTGAGGGGGCCGGCAATGGTTTGTTGAATCTCGGTCACCTTGCCCGTGGCCTTCGTCGTGAACATGCACCGCAGCTTGATATCCTTCACCGCGAAGGCATTGTCGTTGCCGATGGTGATGTCGGCGATCCCGATCGTGTTGTGGCCACCCTTTTTCCAGACCTGCTTGATGACCCTCAGAGCATCCGCGGGTTCCGCCATCGCCGGACCGACGGCAGCCCCCACGACGACAGCGGCAGTCAAAAGAAAGGATGCAGTCCTGTTCATTTCAAACCTCATCGTTTGACGTAGTTGCGGCACACCACAATCCGCCAGCCATCGCAGGCGTGCAACTGTGATGTGGGCGAATATCTCCTTGGAGCCCCCGGATGGAAGCAGGCAGACCAACAAGAGCGGTACGTTGGGATGGAAGGTGCCTCCGGCCCAACCCTGTTGGAAAAGTTGGCTGCGAGCAGCTCCCGGTCCGTTCGGACTGGGAGCTGGAAGGCCGGCGGTGGCGCCAAAAGGTGTTCTTGCAGATCCGCCATCCATCTTGATGACATTGCCGCTGGTGTCCCGGCCGATGGACTGCCCAAGATTGGTAACGGATAGCCATCAACCGGCAGAATGTCGGTGAGCGCCGGTTACCGCCACGCCAACTTGCCTCGAAAGGGTGAGCGCGGGCACGGCGAACGTCATGGAGCTGTCGCACAAGGAAGCCGGCCATTTGCCGCGAGAAGCGCTCGAGCTGAACAAACAGGACGTCAAGATCGGCAATGACTCTGATGCCGTTCTGACGAAGGATATTGAGCTCAACAACACGGGCGCAGAGAAGCAAACCCGCGCGGCCGCGGAGACCTATTCTTCTGCGCTGATTTCTGGGGTCATCGTCGGTCTCGCCATCGTCCTGGGAGCCGCGGTGAGCTTCTATGTGGTCCGCGACGTATCGACCGGCATCGGTTCGATCATCAAGCCGATGCAGGCACTCGGCCATGGCAATCTCGGCACCAACGTTCCGCACCGGGGCGAGAAGACCGAAATGGTCTCGATGGCGGACGCGCTGCAAGTGTTCAAGGAAGCGCTGATCGCGAAGAAAGCCGTTGACGACGACGTCTGCCTAGAGCGTTTTCAAGCGAGCATGCCGCCGGACTTAACCCGGTGGTGGATACCGGTTCGCGTTAAGAAAACGCGTCAAAAAAACCCGATAGAGCGCGACGATGGTACACCCGAACGAAAACGCTCTCATGGTCGCTTGTGACCCGGAACGGTCATGGCAACGCACGAAGCACTTGACCCTCGCGATCCCACAGTTGCACCGATGCGGTTGCGCGGCTTATCTTGAAGCCTGCGTTACTGTTGGATCGGTTTCTGTCGGATCGGCTTCTGTTTGGTTGGCTTTTTAGAGATTGTCGGGCTTTCGATCGGCGTCAGTCTGGCCGCGACCGCCATAGCGACAGGCATCAGCTTGCCCATCGGCGCCGCGCTCGCGATGTTTCGCTTTCGCGGGCGGCGGATGATCGTCGTTTTGGTCAACGCGTTTTTCGGCTTACCGCCGGTCGTCGTCGGCCTCGTGCTCTATCTCACCCTGTCGCGATCCGGACCATTGGGTTCGATGGCCCTGCTCTTCACGCCCACCGCAATGGTGATTGCGCAGACCATCCTTGCAATTCCCATCATCACGGCGCTGGTACACCGCGCCTGTGAACGGGCCTGGGCGCGTTATGGCGACGAATTGATCGGCGACGGCGCGACGACCTTGCAGGCCATCCCGCAAATTCTGATGATCGTTCGTGCGGATCTCGTCACAGCGATCCTGGCGGGCTTCGGCCGGACCGTCTCGGAGGTCGGGGCAGTGATCCTGGTCGGCGGCAACATTCGCGGCTTGACCAGAACCATGACCACGACCATTGCGCTTCAGACCAGCCAGGGCGACCTCTCGCTGGCTTTGGCGCTCGGCGCGGTGCTGGTCGGGATCAGCATTTCAATCAGCGCGACGGTGTTTGCCCTGGCGGGGCGGGCGCGCGACGCAGGGAGCGAAGAAGTATGATCAAGGCTGGAAACGTCTCTCGAAATCTCTTTCGAAACTTGCTGGCTCTCGCCGCGATCCTCGCCGCCATCAACGCAGGTTCTGCCCAACAGGAGACAATCGTGCTGGCTTCGACCACATCCGTCGAGGCATCCGGGCTGCTGCTAAACATTCTCGCGCAATTCACCGCCAAAACCGGCATCACGATAAACGTCGTCGCGCAGGGAACGGGCAAGGCGCTGGATACCGCGCGGCGTGGCGATGCCGATCTCCTGCTGGTTCACGACCCCGAAGCCGAGCAACAGTTCATGGATGAAGGCCACGGCTCAGTGCGCCGGCAAATCGCCTGGAATGATTTTATCATCGTCGGTCCGTCCGCCGATCCGGCTCATGTGAAGGGCGGCAACGACAGCGTCGCGGCGTTGAAGGCGATTGCGGCTTCGCAGGCACCGTTCATATCTCGTGGCGATAAGAGCGGCACCAACGCAGCCGAGCTCAGGCTCTGGAAACTCGCCGGTCAGACACCGGATGTGCTCATCAACGGCAAATGGTATCGCGATATCGGCGGCGGCATGGGACAGGCCCTCAACGCCGCGAGCGCAATGGATGCGTATACGTTGTCTGACCGCGGCACCTGGCTCAGCTTCAACAACAAGGGATCGTTGATCGTGGTGATCGAGGGCGACCCGCGCCTGCTCAATCGGTACGACGTGATCGAACTCAATCCTCAGAAGCATGCGGCCGAAAAGCATGCCGCCGCAAAGGCGCTCGCGGATTGGCTGGTTTCGGCCGAGGGGCAGCAAGCCATCGGCGCGTATCAGGTGAACGGGCAAAAATTATTCAACCCATCTGCGGGTGTGCCGAGATAGCGCTCACTGAACTATTAGCCCATGCCCCGCCACTGAACTTTCAACATTTGCGAAAAGATGCCCAGATCGACGAATTCGCTTCTTAGATTGCGGGAGTCAGCTTATTGCAAAACCTCGTTCATTAACTGCTTCGCCTTGTCAACGTTGTGGTCGCCAGAGTACCGATCGTAGTACGTCACCGCTTCGGGTGTATATCCGCCCTTTTTCTCGCAGTCTGCGTTCAGCCGGACAATTTCCGATTTGAACTTCTTCACGACCACCAGCTCATTATCGCTCAGCCATTCACCACTTTTGGGCACGAGGTCATTCAACACATCCTCAAGAGATTGATTTTCTAGGTCGGCGCCCGGATCGTGCTTTTGTGTTCGTTTCGTCCAGGCCGTAATAAGGTCAGAGTGTCGCATCCAAATCGCGTTAACCGCGCTCTGATCCTTTGCCCCAGTGACATCGACTACGAGCTTTGAATTGACGATGCCGGCATATTGGTTGAGCACGCCTTGGAACAAGAAAACGAAGTCTAGTTGGATCATATTCACAAAAGGCCGTTGTATGTTAGCAATCTCATCCGGCGATACCTTTAGCTCGGCGAGTTGATTGTCGATTTCGTTGAGCACGGCCTGCTTGTCCCTCGTGGGCGGCGTCCCCATCCGATTGCCCCATGCGATCGTCAAATAGCTTGCCCTTGCGCTGATCTCAGCTAGCCGCTTGAGGCTTGCCAGCGTTGCAACGGCCTCCGTGACGGTTTGCTGCAGTTTCGCTTCAACCCCGAACGCCTTAAAGACTTCGAGCTTAGGCAAAAAAAGTATGAAGGTGCACGCGACGAACAATGCGCCAAGGAAGGCGGCAGAAGTCACGCGTTGATTAAATCCCTCATAGAGGGCCAATATTACCGAAACGATGGCCATCGCCCCCGACAAGAACAGGACAACATCCCTCAGTCGCTCCACCACGCTGCTCACACAGTTTTCCCCGACATCGGTTTCCCCGGCTTATAGTAGACTATAAGCGATCATCTACCGGACACGGAAGCGCTCGGATGAACGGAAATCGTTCGAACTAAAGCGGCCCTTGGTGGTACAGATTTTTAGTGAACCTACTGCAGCTCCTTCACCTCCCACGCATCAAAATCCTTGCCGATGCGCACATTAAACGTCGGCGTATTTCCGTAACTCGCATCGAGGTGTGTCACGGCATACACATAACTGCCGCCATCTTCGACCTTTTGGAGACTGACTACCCACACGGTCTCGAAGTAAAGCGGGTCGGGCAGCGCTCGGGCAACCCTGTTGGGAAACCACTTGCCAGTGTTGGCATTGATGAACACGACCAATGTCTTATCCGACGCATAGGCGGCGCGGCCTTTGTACCGTTTATCATCGATCGCTTTCAGGATTAATCTTTGTGCGCAGCCAGCCTGCTGGCTCGAAATCATCACATGCTCGGTTGGAAAGATGTCGCCGGATTGCTCGTCATAAATAATGCCGTCGCCACCGATCAAATTATTCGTTGTTACAAACGATAACCGCCGTTGCGGCTCAACAGCATTGATTGTGGCACACAGCAACCAATTGGCCACCGCTTCGCGCGAACGCATATCGCCGAAATTGGGGAACGGCTTTCCAGTCTGAAGGTGGGTAGCACTTCTGATATATGGCTCAAGCGCCTTCAGTGCTACTTCCATGCTTTTGAATTTCCTGACCGGCAAATACACGGGAAGCACCCTGATCCGTTATTTCACCGATGCTCTATCGCCGACCTTCAGTTTACACCTCGATCCACTGCTTCGACCCACTCTTAATTTAGGATGAGGACAACGCTCTACGAAGCAGCCCCGCATTGGTGCTTGACCTTCCTCGATGTTCTCTTAGGCGCGTCCCGACGCTTGAGCGAAGAGTTTCGCCTGATTTTTTTATTATATTTTTTAAGTGGTACAGTTGGGTGGGCTCGAACCACCGACCTCCTGTTCCACAGACAGGCGCTCTAACCAACTGAGCTACAACTGCATCCTTGCCGCCATGGGTTCGGACCGGACCGGCCGGAAACCCTGCGAACGGGGCGGAAACTATGAGTAACGCCCGGCTTTGGCAAGACCATCGGGAGCGGTTTGACGACGATCTTGCGGCCTGATCGCGGGCAAAACGGCAACCGGATTTCAGGCCAGAGAAAAACCCGGGAAGAGGCCCGGGGTTTTTTGAACAGAGTGCCGTAAAAAACCGATTTTCCGGGGTCAGACGACCGGCTTGAAAGCCTTCGCCGCGCTGTTCTTGATCGGCTCGACCGCTTCGGTCGCCACTTTTTTGCCGAGCTCGACCAGATCGCGGGACTGGCTGGTGAGAACCTCGAACTGCTTACGGGTGTGGGTGTTCATCAGCTCGAAAGCATCGGTGATCGACTTCGAGCCGAGCATGGCGTTGGCGAAATCGAATGCGCCGTCGGTGTTGGTCTTGGCGATCTCGATCAGCTTGGCGGTGTAGTCGCTCGCGCCCTTGGCAGCGGAGTGATAGGCCGCCTCGATGGCGCCGTTGTTGGTTTCGGCGACATCCTTGAATTTCTGATAGCCGTCGCGCGCCTGAGCGATGCCTTTTTCGGCAAACGCACGCATGCTTTCGGGAAGTTCACCGAAAGACGCCGGCGAAAAGGCTCCGGATCCAAACGCCGCGGGAGAGAAGGATCCGAACGTCGCGGGAGAGAACGAAAAGGGATCGGTTTTGAAAGCCATGGCGTGCGTCCTTCATCAGCGGGGTTTGACCGGCAGAACCCATCAGTGGCCGCAAGCCAAAAATTGGGGTCGGGCGGATCCTGTCCACCCTGCGAAGCTTATACCGCAGCTTATTGTGCAATGCAACATATCATTGCACTGCACCAATTCTTGAAGGCGAAGTAGTTAGTTAGCCGTTACGGCTTGGTTTTGGTCACATCCATGGCGGCTTTCGCCATCGCCTGACCGATCTCGCTGGCCTGCTCGGCCAGAACCCGCATCTGCTGCTGCACATAATCGCTGTGCATTTTCATGACGTCGGTTAGATCCTTGGCCTTCAAAAGCCGCTCGGCATAATCGAGGGATGCAGCCACGTTCTTCTCGGCGAACGTAATGGCTTTGACGCTGACGTCCTTCGCGGTCGCGCGTACCGCCTCCCCGCGCCCTTCGAACGATGTCGCCGTTTGCTGGGCCGAGCTGAGGAAGGTCTCGAATGCCTTTCGGGCCTGCTCAAAACTGGCTTCCGCCATCGATCGCAAATCCTTGGGAATCTCAAAACCGTTATTCTGGTCCATTGTTCGCTCCCTGTTGCAGCCCTCTTTGTAGTTGTGGTGCCTCGTGGGGCCACTCCGCAAGACAATTCCACATCGGCTCGCGCCGTGCTTAACGCCGATGACGCGGCGCAATGATGTCGCCGAGAACAAACGCATAAGCCCGCGCAAGACCTTTAACGCCATCCGCCGAGCGAGGGTCCCGATCCAAGCCCCCAAATTAAGGATACTGGCGGTTTGGACCGCACAACCGGGCGGTGGCCGTGGACCTGGGGGACACCCGGCTTTACTAACGCTTTATTAAGGCTGTTTACTCAGGGCCGCCTCATCGGGCGCCATAATGTTCGCGATCAAGACGACAAGGGACCGTTCGATCGATCATGCCGGCCAGCGAAACCGACTTTCAGGTGCGAGGCGTCCGTGATCCGCAATTGGCGGTTTATGCGACCAGCGCTCTGCCGACCTGGCTTTGGGCGATCGATGGCACACGCATCCTTTGGGCCAATGCGGCAGGTGCGGCAGCCTTCGGAGCCCGCAGCAGCTCGGAACTTTCGGGCCGGAGCCTCAGCCCGGCGGACCGGCACCGCCGCCAGATCGCCGCACTGGCCGGCCGCCTGCCTCTCAGCGGCGCCAAACGCCTTGAGCGGCTGCGCGGGTTCGGCGCGCAACTGGGGCTTCTCCAGACCTGCGCGTGCGCACGGCTGTCATTCACCGGAGGCGGCACGGGCGTTCTGATAACGGCCGATAACACCGGTCGCGAGATGCCTTATGGCGAACGTGTGCAACGCCTGATCGACGGCATCGACATGCCGATCGTCGCATTCACTGCTGCAGGCGTGATCGCGGGACACAACGAGGCCGCCACGGCTGCAATCGCGCCATTTGCAGCTCACCGCAGGGCTGGGCGATGCGCTCCAGCGCGCACTTCAGCTTGGCCGGTTCGAAACCGCATCCGCGCTGGGGCATCTTGATGTACACCGCGTCGGCGTTGGCTCCGACACCGCTTTGATCGCATTCATTGCTCCGGCCGTGGCGCATAGTGCCGCCGCGACTGATGCGCCCGAAACGGCAAACGTTGCGACGCCGGATCTCTCCAGTCCTATTGAAGATCTCACCGGCTCGTCGCCAATTAGTGAACTGCCGCGCCAGCCAGACGAAAGCGCGACGCCGCCGAGCGCAATCTCAACGGCAATCGACGCTCCCGCCTCGATCGATGCGAGCGATCCGGCAATCAGGCCGCCGCGCGAAACCGGCGATGCCGAAGCGTCCCAGCCAGCTTTCGAAAGCCTGACAACTATCGAGCCGACCGACACCACGATTTCGCAGACGTCTCATGACGCGCCCGCTGTCATGGACACTCCGGATATCGCCGCGACGCCGGAGTGGAGGGTCGAGACCGCGCCTGAGCATCGGCACGAGGCGCTCGAACAACCCATCGCACCCGCGCAAGACGAAACCGCTCACGAACAGCAGGTGGACCCGATCCACGGCCTCATCGCCTCCGCGCCCGTTTCGGAATCGGACAACGAGCCTTCGACGACGCGGCGTCATCCGCTGCGTTTCATGTGGCAGATGGATGCGCGCGGCGGCTTTTTTCTGGATTCCAGGGAATTCGCCCGCTTGATCGGGCCACACACCGCTTCGGCTTTTGGCAGAACATGGAGCGACATCGTCGCGCAATTCGATCTCGATCCGGAAGGCAATGTTGCAAAAGCAATCGCGACACGCAGCACCTGGAGCAATCTCAAGATCGATTGGCCGACGGACGATGCCAGTTTGCGCCTTGCGGTCGAACTGTCCGGGCTGCCGGTCTACGACTATGCCCGGAATTTTCTTGGCTACCGTGGTTTCGGCGTCTGCCGCGATCTGGAAGCGCTGACGCAACTCGCGCAGCAGCGAAGCCACGATCCGGCTCCCGCTGAAACGCAATTTCCCGACAGCGAGACGAGCGTACCCAACATTCTCCTCAGCGCGCACGAAACCCATTTGGATCTTCAATCGCGCGCTGCCGAACCATCACCGACAACGGAAACGGATCATCCCGTGGACACACCCCCCAATGTTGTGCCGTTAAGGCCGACCCACAACTCCAGCACGCCGACGCTGACGCCCGTGGAGAGCAACGCGTTCAACGAACTGGCGCGGCAACTCGCGTCACGGCTTAAGTCCGAACGGCTCGAACGCGAGATCCGCGAGAAGGCCAGCGAAATTTCTCCCGAGCTGTTCGCATCGGAAGCCACCGCGCGCAGCACGATCACAACCAGATCGGCGCGGCCTCGGACGAGGTGGAGTATCATTCAGACGATGGCGCGTCGTCATTGCAGCCGGATGTTCTGCAGCCAATTTTCAACCAGGTATTTTGCAATCAAGTGTTCTGCAGTCTGGCCTTCCGTCGACAACACACGACACCGGGCTCACCGACATTCTGCCGACGGGTGTTCTGATCTATCGCTTCGGACGGCCCGTCTACGCCAACAAGGCCTTTCTCGACGGCGCCGGATGCGCCGATCTGCGCGCGCTCGGTGCAGCAGGCGGCCTCGATGCTCTGCGTATTAAGTCCGCGTCGGCGTGGAACGATCCCCTGTCCGAACAAGGAACCGCCGTCAAACTCGCGATCCGCGAGACAACCTTCGATGCTCGCATCCACGACATCACCTGGCAGGGCGAAGCCGCACGTGCCTTGATCGTCGAAGCGCAGACAACCAGCCAGCCAGCCGCGCCGCTGCCCGCGCCCGTGGATACACCGCTGCCATCCGACGCGGTTGCCGAAGAACTCGGAACCATTCTGGATGCGACGGACGACGGGATCCTGATTTTCACCGCCGACGGCCGCATCGTGACCTGCAATCGCGGCGCGGAAGTCTTGTTCGGCTATAACGACCGCGACATCAGCCAGTATCATCTGACCGATCTGTTCGCGGCGGAAAATCACTCGCTCCTGCGATCTTATTTCGATGGGATCAAAAACAAAACACAGGCAGGCCGTCAAAATATCGACGTCACCGGGCGCGATCGCAGCGGGCGCGCGCCCGAGTTAATGCTGACGATCGGCCGCACGACATCCGAAGGCGGCCGCTTCTTCGCGATCTGCCGGCCGTTGGCACAGAGCCGGGACGACGACGCCGCCGAACAGATGCAAGCCAAGCGACAGTCTGATCGCGCAGCCAATGCCAGGTCCGGCATTCTTGCCAGAATCAGCCATGAAGTTCGCACACCGCTGAGCGCCATCATCGGTTTCGCCGATGTAATGATCCATGAGCGCTTCGGCCCGCTCAATAACGAGCGTTACGCAGCATACATGAAGGACATCCGGGCGGCCGGCGAACGGGTGCTCGCGATCATCAATGACCTGCTCGACCTGTCCAATGCGGAAACCGGAAAGCTGGATTTGACCTTCACCCGTCAGGACCTCAACGACATGGTCGAGAAATGCGTGACGGCCATGCAACCGCAAGCCAACCGCGAACGGATCATCATCCGGACATCGCTCGCCCATGCGCTGCCGCAGGTCACCGCTGATGCGGGCGCGTTACGCCAAATCGTTTTCAATCTTGTCGGCAATTCCATCCACGTCGCGCGGGCAGGAGGCCAGGTGATCGTGTCCACCGCACTCACTGACCTTGGCGACGTCGTGCTCAGGGTGCGCGACTCCGCCGGGCGCGGGCTTAATCAAAATGAAATGGAAGCAGCGCTCGAGCAATTCCGCAACCCGGAGTCGGATCAGCTGGCGCAGGACAATGCCGGGATCAATTTATCGCTGACCAAAGCGCTGGTCGAAGCCAACATGGCGCAATTTCATATCAAGTCCGCGCCGCAGTCAGGCACGCTTGTCGAGATCGCGTTTTCGCAGAAGGTCGCGCAGGCGGTTTAAGCCCAAGAGTAAAGTGGGTAAGTTGGGTAAGGTGAGGAAGGTGAGAGCCACCTCCTCACGCGAGCGTTTCATGCATTCTTCAGCGCGACGCGGAAATTGCCTTCGGTCTTGGATTTGACTTCGTCGAGGGTCACGCCGTCGGCGAGCTCGATCAGCGCCATGCCGTCTTTGCCGTGCTTGTCGATCGTGAACACGGCAAGATCCGTGATCACCATATCGACCACTTTTTCGCCGGTCAGCGGCAGGTTGCAGCGGTGCAGCAGTTTTGCGCCGTCCTTGGCGGAATGCTCCATCACCACGACCACGCGCTTGACCCCGGCGACGAGGTCCATCGCCCCGCCCATGCCCTTGACCATTTTGCCCGGGATCATCCAGTTGGCGAGATCGCCGTTTTCAGCGACCTGCATCGCGCCGAGGATGGACAGGTCGATATGCCCGCCGCGCACCATCGCGAAGGAATCCGCGCTGGAGAAATAGCTCGTGGTCGGCAATTCCGTGACGGTCTGCTTGCCGGCGTTGATCAGATCGGGATCTTCGTCGCCCTCGTAGGGAAACGGTCCCATGCCGAGCATGCCGTTTTCGCTTTGAAGCTGAACGTCGACACCCTCGGGAATGTAGTTTGACACCAGCGTCGGGATGCCGATGCCGAGATTGACGTAGTATCCGTCGCGCAATTCCTTCGCGGCGCGGGCGGCCATCTGTTCACGAGTTCCAGGGCATGGGTGTCTTCCTCTAAATTCGTCAGGTTAGAGCGCTTTCATTCTGGGTCGGATCACCGTCGCGCTCTCGTTTTGTTCGACGCGTTTTCTTAACGCGAACCGGTTTCCACTTCGCTCGAAAACGCTTCTGTTCAGCGCTTGCGCGTGGTGCGTTGCTCGATGCGCTTCATGGCGGTGCCGACCTCCACGATGCGCTTCACGAAAATTCCGGGTGTATGGATGTGATCGGGATCGATCTCGCCGGCGGGCACCAGGTGCTCCACTTCCGCGACCGTCATCCTGGCCGCGGTTGCCATCATCGGGTTAAAGTTGCGCGCGGTCTTGCGGTAAACAAGATTGCCGGCGGTGTCGCCCTTCCAGGCATGAACGATGGCGAGGTCGGCGACGAGGCCGGTCTCGAGAATGTATTTCTCCCCGTTGAACTCCCGCACGTCCTTGCCTTCCGCGATCAACGTGCCGACGCCAGTTTTGGTATAAAAACCGGGAATGCCCGCGCCGCCGGCGCGAATGCGCTCGGCCAATGTTCCCTGCGGATTGAATTCAAGCTCCAGTTCCCCGGCTAGGTACTGCTGGGCGAACAGCTTGTTTTCTCCGACATACGACGAAATCATTTTCTTGATCTGCCGCGTTTCGAGCAACCGGCTCAACCCGATGCCATCGACGCCCGCGTTATTGGACACCACCGTCAAATTCTTGACGCCGGCCTCGCGGATCGCGTCCGAGAGAGCCTCTGCGATACCGCAAAGACCGAAGCCGCCGGACATGATCATCATGCCGTCTTTGAGGATGCCGTCGAGCGCGGATTTCGCGTCCGGAAAGACCTTGTTCATCGTGGCCAACCTGATGGGAGAATTGATTAAGTCGCGCGTTCTTTCCGGCCAAACGGGTGCCGCCTCGCTGGAAAGCGTTCTATTAGGCGAAATCGTCGAGAGCCGTCAATCAACCGAACGAATAAGGGTCGGGACATTTGAACGCCCTCAGCCGGTCCGCGCGTCAGCGCTGCCCCGCGACTGTAGCGGTACGGCGCGCGACGATGGCCTTGAAAGCGTCAAGAAAAACCATCAAATTGCGGTCAGGCAGCCCATATAATGGCCCGCCCCCAGCAAACCGATCCGGATCGACAGATTGACGACAGTCCAGGGAATGAAGCGCCTCGGGACGCCGATTGCGGCGCTTTTCGGCGTTTTGGTCATCGCGCTTGTCGCGATGTCCTGGCTGGTCGATCGCGATGCCATCCGTCAGTCTGTCGAAGAGCAGTTGCGCAAAGGCACCGGCCTCAATCTCGTGGTCGATGGAGAGACCGCGATCTCCCTGTTTCCCGGCAGCACCGTCACCCTCCATCGGGTTTCGCTCAAGCCGGTCGCGCCCCAGTCTTCCGATCTGAAGGACGGCGGCGGCACCGAGCCGGCCTTGATGGTCGACGAGGTCACCGCGAATTTGCGGCTGATCCCGCTTCTGATGCATCGTTTCGAAATCGCGGACGTGACGCTGTCGCATCCACGCATCGGTATTGAACGCGACGCCGACGGCCGCAGCAACTGGACGGCAATTCTCGATACGCTGGCGCAAACCGTGAAGCCCGGCGTGGACAATCCGGTTTCGTTTTCGGAAATCAGGATCAAGGACGGCGTTCTGGTCTATCGCGACGATGCCCGCCACGTTCTCGAGACGGTGACGAACGCGGACATGTCGTTCGCATGGCCGTCGATTTCGCGCTCATTCGCGGCAACCGGCAAGTTCGACTGGCGCGGAGAACGCATCGACGGCAGCCTCAACATCAATGATTTCATCGCGGCCCTGACCGGCGAGAGATCCGGCGTGAAGGCGAGAATCGCGGGCGCTCCGCTGAAATTTGCGTTCGACGGAGCCATGGCCAAACGCGCCAGCCTGATGCTGGAAGGCACGCTGACCGCCGATTCCCTTTCGTTGCGCGATGCGCTGCGCTGGACGGGCCATGAGCTTCCCGGCAATGGCGGCTTCGGCCGTTTTGCATTAAAGGCCAAAGCCAATGTGACCGGCCCTTCGATCTCGCTGACCAACGTCAATATGGAAATCGACGGCAACGTCGCGGAAGGCGCGCTCATTTACAGCGATGAAAACCGTCAGACGCTGCAGGCCACGCTGGCCTCCGATGCGCTCGATGTAACCCCATATGTCAACACCATACGTCTCTTGACCAGCGGCGCGCGTGACTGGAACAGGCAGCCCTTCGATTTGCGCGGCTTGTCGGCAACCGATCTCGATGTGCGGCTGTCCGCCGCGAAGGTGACGGCGGGCAATACGAAATTCGGGCGAACCGCCATCGGCGCAAACCTGCATGACGGCGCGCTGGCGCTGAGCATCGGCGAAGCGCAGGCGTTCGGCGGAATCCTGCAGGGGTCGTTCGGACTGGCACGCGCCGATACCGTGGCGAACGTCAAGGCGCAGTTTCAGTTCACCGACGTCGATCTCGAAGAGTTCGCGGCCGAAGCCTTCGGAAACCGCAAGCTATCCGGTCGCGGCAATCTCAACATTGCTCTGCAGGCGTCAGGGACAAGCCCATATGAGCTGACACAGTCGCTCGATGGGACTGTTACGCTGACCGGCCATGACGGCGCGTTGATCGGCTTCAATGTCGAGCAGTTGCTGCGCCGCCTGGAACGGCGCCCGTTGTCCGGCGGGGGAGAATTTCGCAGCGGCCGCACACCGTTCAGCACTCTCAACGTCGCACTGAAATTCAATCAAGGTGTTGCGTCCACCGAAGACGCTCGCATCGAGGGGCCATCGGCCCGCCTGACCCTGAGCGGAACCGCGAACGTGCCCGCCCGCGAATTCGATCTGAAAGGCGTTGCGAGCCTTGTCTCCACCCCCGATACGCCACCTGCGTTCGAGCTTCCATTCGTGGTGCAAGGCCCCTGGGACGATCCGTTGATTTTCCCGGATTCCGATGCCTTGATCCGGCGCTCCCCCGCATCGGCGCCTTTGCTCAACGCTGTCCGCGACAGCCGGACAAGGGACGCGGTGCGCTCGGTTCTCGATCGCTTCAAAGGCGCGCCGAAACCCGATGCAACGTCTGCTCCCGAGGCCGCCTCGCCCGCCGCGGCAGAGACGCCTGCGAAAAACCCGCCTGCGTCGGGATCCGCGAACTAAAATCCCCCACGGACTCCAGCGAGTGCGCTTTCGTTCTCGGGTAAATCACCGCCGCGCTCTATTTTTGACGCGTTTTCTTGACGCGAACCGGTATCCACTTCGCTTGAAAACGCTCTGTGCGTTCTCAAAGCGGGGCAGCGCTTTCGGCCCGGGTCTCGGACAGTTTCGATGCCAGCGATGCCGCCACGATCATGGCCGCAACCACGACAATGGCCAATGTGCAGATGGCGTTGATTTCCGGTTTCACCCCAAGCCGCACCTCGGAATAGATCCTGATCGGCAGCGTCGCGGACCCGGGACCGGTGGCAAAGCTCGCAATGACCAGATCGTCGAGCGACAATGTGAATGCCAGCATCCAGCCCGCAACCACCGCCGGCATGATCAACGGCAATGTCACGGCGAAAAACGCCTGCGCCGGCGCGCATCCCAGATCCATCGCCGCTTCTTCGAGGCTGCGATCGAGCCCGCTCAGCCGCGACTGCACCACGACCGTCACGAAACACATCGTGAGCGTCGTATGCGCGATGGTCACTGTCCAGAAACCGCGCTCGGCTCCGGTCGCGACGAACAGCAACAACAACGCAAGTCCGGTCATCACCTCGGGCATGACCAGCGGCGCGTAGAGCATCCCGGACATCAGTGTGCGGCCACGGAAGCCCTCACCGCGAGCGAGCGCAACGGCGGCCAGCGTGCCCAACACCGTGGCTGCCGTTGCCGAGCAAAACCCGACCCGCAGGCTCATCCATGCCGCATCCAGCATGGCGCGATCGTTGAAAAATTCGGAATACCAGCGCAGCGACCATCCACCCCAGACATTGACGAGGCGCGACGCATTGAAGGAGTAAACTACCAGAATAAGGATCGGCAGATAAAGAAACGCCAGACCCGCCGCAAGCGAGACCGCGTTAAATCTGGAAAGTCCGGTCAAGGATCGGCGCGCCATTAGTCCGCTCCGGCGAGCTGGCGGCTCTGCAGCTTTTCGTAGACAAGAACGGGGACGAGCAAGAGCAGCAACAAGACGATTGCGATTGCCGAAGCCACCGGCCAATCCTTGTTGGAAAAAAACTCAAGCCACAAGGTTTGGCCGATCATCATGCGGTCGGACCCCGCAAGCAGATCGGGAATGACAAATTCGCCGACGATGGGAATAAAACACAGCAGCGCTCCCGCGCCGATTCCCGGCAGCGACAGAGGGAAAGTCACAAGCCAGAAGGCTTTCATGCGCGAGCAGCCCAGATCCGCTGCCGCTTCCAGCAAGGCGTGATCCATTTTCGCAAGCGTTGCGTAGAGCGGCAATATCATGAACGGAAAATAAGAATAGACGATGCCGAGATACATCGCGCTGTCGGTGGACAGCCACACCAGCGGCTTGTCCACGATATGCAGCGCAACAAGCACCGCGTTCAGCAAACCGTCATGCTGCAGGATATTGATCCAGGCATAGATGCGGATCAGGAACGAAGTCCAGAACGGCACGATCACCAGCATCATCGCCAGCGATTGATACGATCGCGGCAACCGCGACATGCCATAGGCGACGGGATAACCGGCGATCAGCAACATCGCCGTCGACAGCAACGCGACCGTGAGGCTCCGCAGATACGACAGGATATAAAGATCATCCGAGACAAGCAGTGTGAAATTATCCGGCACGAGCTGCGACAGCGCGCTTCTGATCGAAGACCAGCCGTCCGCGAGCAAAATAACAGGGATATACGGCGGCTGCGCGATGACCGTCTGCGACAGACTGATCTTCAGCACGAAACCGAACGGCAACAGAAAAAACAGCACCATCCATATATAAGGCGCGATCGCGGCAAACCGTGCGGGCCGGGTGAAAATCCTGTGGGCCGTCATGGCATCATTGCTCCAGCACCGTGCAGTCCCGGGACGAGAAAGCCATCGTGACGCGCTGACCGTTGCGGATCGCGTCTGCCGCTTGTCGCGACGTGTTGGCCTGCAGCACACGCAGAATAAATCCGGATTTGAGCCGGACTTTGAAGATCGATGCGTCGCCGAGGTAATTCATGTCGACCACCTCACCGGCAAGCCGGTTGATGATCGCGTTCTCGTCCGCCCTATCGCGGTTTTCCGCCTCGCCGGGTTCCAGCCGGATTTTCTCGGGCCGGATCGCCACGCAGACGGAAGCCTGGTTGCTGCTCGCTGTATCGGCTTGAGTTGAACGGGCGTGTGGTGTCAGGGCCGCCACGATGGCGCCCGCCTCTTGGGTCGCGATGGTCGCGCAGCCGTGCTCGCGCGACGACGGCGCGCCCCTCCATGATGTTTACATCGCCGACAAAGCTCGCGATCCATCGGGAATTTGGCGTTTCATAGAGTTCGCGCGGCGTCGCCACCTGGACCAGACGTCCCTTGTCCATGACACCGATACGATCGGCCACGGTCATGGCCTCCTGCTGGTCGTGCGTGACGATCACGAATGTCATTCCCAAACGGCGCTGCAGATCCACCAATTCGGCTTGTGTAGTCTCCCGCAGTTTCTTGTCCAGCGCGGCCAGCGGCTCATCCAGCAGAAGGATTCGCGGACGCCGTGCCAGCGATCGTGCCAGCGCGACACGTTGACGTTGGCCGCCCGAAAGCTGGTCGGGCTTGCGCTTCTCGAGCCCCTCCAGCCGGACGAGCGCCAGCATTTCCTTCACGCGCGCGTCGACGTCCGCTTTCGGCAAACCGGCCCGCCGAAGTCCAAAGGCGATGTTGTCCTGAACCGTTAAATGCGGAAACAGCGCGTAGCTCTGAAACATCATGTTGACGGGGCGTTGATGGGGAAGCACGGGCGCGATGTCCACGCCGTCGAGAAGGATTTGCCCTTCGTCAGGAGTTTCGAATCCAGCGAGCATGCGCAGCAAGGTCGTCTTGCCGCAGCCGCTCGGCCCCAACAGCGCGAAGAATTCGCCAGCCCGAATATCGAGCGAAAGATGATCGACCGCAACGAACCCGCCGAAACGCTTGACCGCCGACGCAATCCGCAACAACGGAGCGCCCACCGCCGCCTGCGCATTCTTCAGATGATCGTTCATCGTGCCTCGCCCGTGGGGCGCTATCCAGACCGAGCGTCACGTCACGCTCCACCGCCATATAGGACAGCTTTTAGCGCGGGTGTTGCCCCGACGCAAAACCAGCGTGCGTTGTTCTGGAAATTTTAGCCCGTCTTTCGCGCGCCGCTCTGCGGCACGTCGCGGCCGATCATCTCGGCATATCGTTCAATGGGCGCGGGCTTGCCGAGGAAATAGCCTTGCACCTGATCGCAATTTTCCTGCGCCAGGAACGTGAGCTGCTCCTGCGTTTCGACGCCTTCCGCGACGATCGAAATATCAAGACCATGGCCAAGGCCGATCATCGCGCGAATGATGGCAGCCGACTGTGCATTGCGGCCGAGGTTGAGAACGAACGTTCGATCGATCTTGATCTTGTCGAAGGGAAACGCCTGAAGATAGGTAAGCGACGAATAACCGCTGCCGAAATCATCCATCGCGATCCGCACGCCGAGCGCCTTCAGGCGGCGCAACAGCGACAGACCGCGATCGAAATCCTCGATCAGCACGCCTTCGGTAATTTCCAGCTCCAGCCGGCCCGGCTGCAGTCCGGTTTCCAGCAGGATCGAATGAACGAGACCGACCAGATCGCCGTGCTGGAATTGAGCCGGCGAAAGGTTGACCGCCACTTGCATGGGCCGCGGCCATGACGCCGCTTCACGGCAGGCCTCGCGCAGGATCCATTCGCCCATTTCGACAATCAGGCCGCTTTCTTCGGCGAGCGGGATGAAATCGCTGGGCGGAACAAACCCGCGCAAAGGATGAATCCAGCGCGCGAGCGCTTCAAAGCCGATGAATTCGGGATCGATCACGTCGTGGCCGGTGGACGCCTGCGGCTGATAGTACAACGAGAGCTGGCCGTTGAGCACGGCATCTTCGAGATCCTGATGCAGAGCGCGCCGATCTCGAATTTGCTGGTCCGTTTCGGCCTCGAAGACGCTGACCGATCCGCGACCTTTCTCTTTGGCGCGGAACAATGCCACACTCGAATTCGCCATCAACGACGCCGCATTTTCGCCGTTGCGAGGGAAAACCGAAATACCGATTGTCAGACCGGTCCGCACCGATTTGCCGTCGATGATGAATTCGTCCTGCATCGCCTCGCGCAAACGCTCTGCAAGCACAAGGCTAGCCTGCGGCTGTTCGCCGTCGATGATCAGACCGAATTCATCGCCGCTCAACCGCGCAACGACGCCGCCACGCGCGGTCTCCTGTATCCGCCGCGAGACTTCGATCAATAATTTGTCGCCGACCGAGTGGCCGAACACATCGTTGATTTCCTTCAAACGATCCATGTCGGCGGATAGCACGGAGAATTCTTCACCGCATCCAGCGCAGGCGTCGATCATTTGCGTCAACGCCAGAATGAACGCCGCACGGTTCGGCAAATCCGTCAACGAGTCGTGATAAGCCATATGGGCCATACGGAACTCGACCTGACGGCGATCGGTAATGTCCTCGTTCGTCTTGATAAGGTATTTCGCCTCGCCCATCTCATCGAGCACCGCAACGCGGCGCGTGAGAAACAGCCGCAGCCCGTGTTCCGTTTGAATCGGCTGCTCTTCGACGGTCTGGCCTTTCTTGTGAATTGCCGTTTGGTCGCGTTCGACAATGAGCTTCGCGGCGGATCCATAAATCTGTTCCGTCGTCTGACCGATGACGACGTCACGCTTGCGATGAAATATTTCCTCGGCGCCACGGTTGACGAAAAGATATTGACCGTCGCTGACACGCTTCACGTCGAGCGCGACAGGAACATTGTCGATAATCATTTCAAGGAATTTTTTGGTATTCTCGAGTTCGGTCGAGAGATGCCTTCGCTCGGTGACATCGTCCAGCAACGCGATGAGGAATTCCGGCTCGTTTTTGGCATTGCGGGCGACGACCCGATTGGAATGCAGAATACGCTGCTGACCGTTTCGCTCCACGGTGAATTCGTCATGCGATTGACCGTCCGGCGACGCGATCGCGGCGCGATCCAAATCGCCGATATCGACCGATGCATTCAATGTGAAAATTTCGCTCGCGACCTTGCCGATAATTTCCTCGCGCGGCAATTGCGAGAATTGCTCGAATGCGCGGTTCGCGAGAATGTAACGGCCATCTTCGATCGTTTTGGCTGCAACAGAAACCGGAATGTTATCGATCACCGATTCCAGGAAGCGCTTTGTCGTCGCCAGCTGCCGCGACAACTGCCGCTGCTCCGTGCAATCTTCATGGGTGGAAATCACACCGCCGTTTTGCAGGCTGCGATGCTTGACGAGGATCGAGCGGCCGTCGGGCAGCTCGGTCACATGACCGGATTCACTTCGCACGCCGCGGTAAAATTCCTCGACATCGCAACCAAGCTTTCCGTGGCTATGGCGCAATTCGACCAATTCGCGTCCGGACATGCCGAGACGCACGTCCGAGCGCGACAAGCCATACAGATCGAAATAGCTGTTGTTGCAAAACACCAGTCCCTTTTTGCCATCGATCATCACGATGCCGATGCTCATATTGTCCAGCGCGGCGTCGACAAACGCGGTGTGACGCTTGTTGGCGCGCTTGGCGCTTTGCAACGCGGACATGATCCAGAGTATGCCCCCGGAAAGACATGCAAAGATAATGAAACCGATCAGCAGGATTTGCCAGATCGCGCTCGGATCAGACGCGCTATCGATCGCCGGAGGCGAATCCGCGTAAGCAGGCCCCGTAAACAAAATGGCCGCTGCAACAAAGGCCACGACGACGTGCAGAGCGATCGTCGCAGAAACGATCGTTTTGCCGCTGCTCTGCCTGTTTACAACGCTCATGAGCCACTCGCGCAAAGGAGCGCCCAATCTCTGGCTCAAGCCGTTTGAATCGGGTAAACGCTTACTCCTTGGGATTCAAAGATTGTCTTAAATTGAGGCAATTGCTTTCTCATGATTAACGAGACGATAAATTCGAAAGCGCGGCCCAACGAAACGCGGTTAATACGAACTGAATTGCACGACCGGACAGGGAATGGACAGAGTTCAGTGCATCGTCGTCGGCGCCGGTGTGGTCGGTCTGGCCATCGCACGCCGCATGTCTCGGTCCGGATGCGAGGTCATCGTTGTCGAGGCTGCTGACGACATCGGAACCGGTATATCCTCGCGCAACAGCGAGGTCATCCACGCCGGAATCTACTACCCTGCGGCAAGTCTCATGGCCCGGCATTGCGTCAACGGCAAGCACGCCTTGTACGATTATTGTCGCGATCACGGCATTCCCCATCGCAAATGCGGCAAGCTGATCGTCGCCACGACTCCGGAAGAAAGTGAAAAGCTTGCATCGATCAAGGCGCGCGCCGTTGCAAACGGCGTGAACGATCTCGAATTTCTGGATGCGGCGGCAGTTCGCGCCATTGAACCCGAACTCCGAGGCGTGGCGGCGCTGCTATCGCCGTCGACGGGCATTATCGACAGCCATGCTTTCATGCTGGCGTTGCGCGGCGACGCGGAAGATGCAGGTGCTGCTTTTGCTTTCAATGCGCCGTTGCTGCGGGCCGTTGCGGCTTCGGACGAAATCCTGGTGGATATCGGCGGCGAAGCACCGATGACGCTGGGATGCCGGATGCTCATCAATGCGGCCGGTCTGCAGGCCCCGGCCCTCGCCAAAAACATCCAAGGCATGCCGATCGGGAAAATACCGCCGACTTATTTTGCCAAGGGCAATTATTTCAGCTGCGGCGTACGCCCGCCGTTCTCGCATCTCATTTACCCCGTGCCTGAACCCGGCGGTCTTGGGGTGCATTTGACGCTCGACATGGGTGGCCAGGCAAAGTTCGGACCCGATGTCGAATGGATCGATACGATCAATTACGATGTCGATCCGTCACGGATGGCGAGGTTTTATCCGTCCATTCGCCGGTATTGGCCGACCTTGCCAGACGGCGCGCTGACACCCGGTTATTCGGGAATCCGCCCAAAGATCGTTCCAAGGGAAGTCGCGACGCAGGATTTTATGATCCAGGGGCCCGACGAACACGGTATCGCAGGCCTGATCAATTTGTTCGGCATTGAATCGCCAGGGCTGACCTCATCCCTCGCGATAGCCGGCCACGTCGCCGACATCGCGGGGGTGAAAGTTCACTCTGATCGAATGCTTGATTGATCAGGTAGCAGGGTCAGTGGAGCGTTTCGCTGACGGAGACTCTAAGTCTTTCAATCTCGTCCTTGACCATCAGCTTTCGGCGCTTCAACTCGACAATCCAGAGATTATCTGTGGACAGGTGCCTCAACGCATCGTGCAATTCGCTTTCCAGAATCCGATGTTTGCGTTCCAGCTCAACGAGATGCGCCTCAATCGCCATAAGAAGTCTCCTCTCTCAGATGGACCTCAACTCTGAACCTGGACTCCTGAGTGTACATGAGCCACCGCGGCTGTCGACAATAACGTTTTTGAAAGAAGAAAATTCGTTTTGAATGAGGAAAACGTTCTATTTCAATGATTCGGAAAGAACTCTCCGCAGAAGGGTTCCGAGCTTTCGATCAGTCTGAAAATGTTGGCACGGGTTTGCGACAAAACAAGGGACAGAGACTACCTATCGCGACCTCCGCTGGCGGAGGCGATGATTTTCTGCAAAGAGACCATGGAACGTCGCCGAGCTCATTGCATTGGGCGCCCCTTTCACGATCAAGCCGCCGCAGATCATGACCGATCAGGACAATAACGATTACGTATTGGAACTTGCGCGGTTGCAGCAGGAACATCGCGATCTCGATGCCGCCATTGAAGCACTGCAGCATTCACCCGCGCCTGACTTGCTGCGTCTGCAGCGGTTGAAGAAGCGCAAGCTGCAATTGCGCGACCGGATTACCTTCCTTGAAGATCAGATCACGCCCGACATCATCGCGTGAGAGACGTTAAGGCCGCGGCTGCTGGCGGCGAGACTTCTTGCGCTCGTACATCGCCAGATCCGCGCGCGCGAGCGCCGCGGCGAGATCGTCCTGCGGCGTGATCGATGCAACGCCTGCGGACGCGCCGGGCGAAATCGAGCGGTCCTCATACGCGACGACCATCAGATCAATCGCCTGTTCAAGCGCCTCGGCTTTCAGCCTCGCATCTGTCTCGCTCAAATTCCACAGCAGGACCGCGAACTCATCGCCGCCAAGCCGCCCCACCACATCCGATGCACGAACGTGCTGCTGCATCACGTTCACGATGCCTCGGAGGACAGCGTCGCCTGCGGCATGGCCAAACGTATCGTTGATCGGCTTCAGCCGATCGACGTCGAGCACGATCAACGCGCCGGTCGCGTTGTAGCGTCGAATATAGGCGATGGCTCTGTTCAACTCGCGTTCGAAACCTCGGCGATTCAAAACGCCCAGCAGAAAGTCCGTATCGGCATGGCTCTCCAGCTCTGCAATCCGGCGTTTGGCTCTAGCAAGTTGCGCGGCAAGTCTTCGAAGCTGCGCTTCCAGTTTTGCGGTCGTCGAAATATTGCTTCTTGAAGTCTCGCCTTTTGAGGTCTCGAGCGTGGCGCGGCTGGCAGATTTCGGCCCTAGTTTCGCGCCCACGGAAGCAAGTTTTGTGTCCGTATTTGGGGCCTTGGACACGGCTCGCGTTGTTGTCTTTATCTTGGGCATGGATTCGATTTTTGATCTTAACCATTGAGGCCGTGGCCGCGATTCACCGTTGCAGGTTATTTCATTCCGCAACGCTTGTCCGGCATATCCGTGCCGGGCCAACGGAGCGACAGCCGGGCGGCGGGCTGTTCAAAGCTTTCTTTGCTCTCCGGCTTTCTTGGGATATCTCGGAGCCTCTCGCAGGATGCTGGACCCCGGGGAATTCCAAACTCGAAAACAGCTTTTTCGGGCGTTTCCCGCAATTCCACTCCGCCGAAAAACAGGCTACACGTCGGTTTGATACCGCTGCTCCTGATTCCGGATTTTGCAAAGACTTTTCTGCATGACAGCTGCCGTCGCTATTATTATGGGAAGCCAGTCCGACTGGGAGACCATGCGCCACGCCGCGGAAACCCTCACCGCCTTGGGGGTTGCCCATGAAACGCGCATCGTTTCCGCTCACCGGACGCCCGAACGCATGTTTACGTTTGCCAAAGGCGCCAAGGCGGCGGGCTTCAAGATCATCATCGCGGGTGCCGGCGGCGCGGCGCATCTCCCCGGCATGGCCGCATCCTTGACCGAGCTGCCGGTGTTCGGCGTGCCGGTCGAATCGAAGGCGCTGTCCGGCATGGATTCGCTTTATTCCATCGTGCAGATGCCTGCGGGTATCCCTGTCGGGACACTCGCCATCGGCAAGGCCGGGGCCATCAATGCCGCTCTGCTCGCGGCCAGCGTGCTTGCGCTGAACGATACTGCATTGGCCGGCAAGCTTGCCGCATGGCGCAAGCAACAAACCGAGGCGGTGAAAGAACGCCCGGAGGGCCTTGCGTGACATCTTTAAAGCAGGTGAAGCTCAAACCCGGCGACACCATCGGACTTCTCGGCGGCGGACAATTGGGCCGGATGCTCGCGCTGGCAGCGGCGCGGCTCGGCCTGAAGGCGCAGGTATTTTCGCCCGATCCCGATTCCCCGGCTTTCGACGTGGTGCAGCACGCAACGTGCGCCGAGTACGCCGACGTCGAGGCGCTGGAGCTGTTTGCCTCCGATGTCGATGTTATCACCTATGAGTTCGAAAACGTTCCGGCCGCCACCGCGATGATCCTGGCGGCCCGGCGGCCCGTGCTGCCCGACACGCTTGTGTTGGAAACAACCCAGGACCGGCTGGCGGAAAAGAATTTCGTCACGCGGCTCGGAATTGGCACCGCACGCTATGCGGACGTGTCCTCGGCACAACAACTGAAAAGCGCCGTCGAACAAATTGGCCTGCCCGCCGTGCTGAAAACGCGACGCTTCGGATACGACGGCAAAGGGCAAGTGATCGTGCGCGACGCGGACGATCTCGAGAGTATCTGGACCGACCTCGGCACCAGATCGGCCATTCTGGAAGCCTTTGTTCCCTTCGAGAAAGAAATTTCCGTGATCGCCGCACGCGGCGCGGACGGGCATGTCGTCTGCTTTGACGTGACCGAAAACGAACACCGCGATCACATCCTGAAATATTCGCACGCGCCCGCGAACATTCCGGAGGCGCTGGCGGCAGAGGCCCGCAATATCACGATGAAGATTGCGGAAGCGCTGAACTACGTCGGCGTGCTCGCGGTCGAGATGTTCGTCGTGCCGGGCGTTGCCGGCCCGAAACTGCTGGTCAACGAAATTGCGCCGAGGGTTCATAATTCCGGGCACTGGACGCTGGATGGCGCATCTGTATCGCAATTCGAGCAGCACATCAGGGCCGTCGCCGGATGGCCATTGGCGGAGCCGGTCCGGCATGGCGATGTCACCATGACCAATCTCATCGGAGATGACATCAACAGCTACGAGAAATGGCTGACGGTTCCCGGTGCCACCGTCCACCTTTACGGCAAGGGCGCGACCCGCCCGGGCCGCAAAATGGGGCATGTGACCGAGGTCCGAACCGGCGCCAAAACGCCTCTCCCGGGCGCAAATCCCAAGTAAATCTCGCGCCCCGGACGGGATTGAGGTCGGCTGGGCCAATCGAGGCTTCCTTCCGGTGGCGGAAATGGGCCTAAACGATTGACCAGCCGCGGTTTCCGGACAGGCGGCGATACGTCGCCACACAGGAAATAAAGCGCAAAAACCAGCGCGGCAGGTGGACATTCCCGTTTTGATCTGTTAAGTCCGCGCCCTTGATGCGAAAGGCGTGGCCTTAGCCGGTCCTTCGCGATCTTCCGAATTTCTGATTTGAACAGACAAAAGGATGCCGCGTGCAGGTTCTCGTTCGCGATAACAATGTCGACCAGGCTCTCAAGGCGCTGAAGAAGAAGATGCAGCGCGAGGGTATCTTCCGCGAGATGAAGCTTCGCGGCCATTACGAAAAGCCTTCCGAAAAGAAGGCCCGCGAAAAGGCAGAGGCCGTTCGCCGTGCACGCAAGCTCGCCCGCAAGAAGTTGCAGCGCGAAGGCCTGTTGCCGATGAAGCCGAAGCCGGTTTTCGGTGCCGGTCCCGGCGCAGAGCGTGGCGGACGTGGTGCTGGTGGTCCGGGTGCAGGTCCGCGCGGACCGCGCTAACTTCTCCGATCGATTACAATAAAAAACGCGGGCTCCGGCCCGCGTTTTTTATTGAGCAGTCGAAACTTCGGGTGGACCTCTATTGAGGCACCACGGCATTGATGACCGAGCGCGCGGCTGACAGCACATCGTCAGCTACCGAGGTTTTCTGCGTCGAAGGCGCAGCTGCTTCGGCATCGAGCGGGCGCGGGGAAGGAACGTCGGCGGGAGGCACCAGCCGATCCGCGTCCGCCGAACGTGCCGGAGGTAGCGCAAGTGACGGCGATGCGGGCATATCTCCAGCGCGGCCTGGTCCCATACCCGACGTAATGCTGACAGGTGGCGGCAACGGCTGCACCGACGCGGCGCGCGGCTGCGCCGACGACAAGCCTGCCGTCACGCTGGAACGGGCCTGCTCCTGCGCGCGCGCATCCTGATCGCGGGCATCAGGGACATGCGCCTCAGTGGCCGCACGGGGCGTCTCGGCCTTTGCAGGCTCTGCGGTGGCGCGTAGCCGCTCGATCGCTGCGCGAGCCAACTCATTCGCGTCCCGGCGTTCCTCAAACGGCGACGCCGCCTCCGGCTGAGCTTGAGCGGCGGGGGCTTGAGCAGGAGGAGCCTGAGGCACAGCCGTCGCACTTTTTGCGGTGACTTTTTCGCGCGGCAGCGACCGTTTCAGGTCCACAGTGGCCTTTGCAGCTTCGGCTGGTTTTTCGGCACCGGCCTTGTCAACCGGCTTGCCTTTGACGTCCTGCGCGGTTGACTCTGATTTCGGCGTGATATCGACGGCGCCCTGGTCATCAACCGGGGTGGCCTTGGGGGCTGCCTTTGAAGCTGCCTTGGGGTCCGCCTTTGAATAAGCCGCCTTCGGTGCGTCCGATCCTGTTCGGGGAATTATGTAGTGATTGACGATATATGCGCCGACCACTGTCGCGATAACCGAAGGGAATATTTCCAGAAAGAATTTCGATACGTATTTCAACATGACCCGCCTTTTCCCACGGGGTTGGATGGCGGAACTTTGGGGCCGATTGAGGGATCAACTGCGACAGTTCGATGGCAACAGCTCTCGCTTGAGCCTCTGACTTAATGCCCCGCCGGCCTCGGCGCGTTTCCTGGAGGCGAAACTTCGGAATGCGCGGCCGGGATGACCTTCACCCCCGGGGCTTTACGGCACGAACACCAGGAACACGAAAATCGCGAATATCAGCACGTGAACCAGCCCGAACAGCATGTTGGTGCGGCCGGTCCCGAATGTCAGCATGCTGACCAGAAGGGTCATGACCAGCAGAACGATTTCGCGCGCTCCGAGCCCCAAAACGAGTGGTTTATGCAGAATAAAGGTCGCAACAGCGACCGCCGGTATCGTCAATCCGATCGTCGCCAGCGACGATCCCAGCGCCAGATTGATGCTCTTTTGAAGATCGTTCTTTCGAGCAGCGGCGACGGCCGCCATGCTTTCGGGCAACAGAATCAGCAATGCCACGACAACGCCGGCAAAAGCCGGCGGCGCGCCGATCATCGCCGCCCCGGCGTCGACCACGAGCGAGAATTTCTTTGCCAGCAAGACCACCGCAAGCAAAGAGGCCAGCAGCAGCACGAGGCTGAGCAGCAGCATCCGGTTCGATAAGCGTGAGTCGCCCCGGTGTCATTAGTGCCACCGACAATGAAATAATCCCGGTGCCGGATGGTCTGGGTATAGAGAAACACACCGTAAAGAACGATAGTCACGATGCTGACGAAACCCAATTGCATCTGGGAATAAAGCGGACCCGGAGTTGTCAGCGTATAGTTCGGCAAGATCAGCGTGATGCTGGCCAGCACGATCAGCACGGACAAATAAAGGTTCACGCCGGACACCTGGAAATCCTGCTCGCGAAATCTCAGTCCGCCCACAAGAATGCAGATCCCCACCAGACCGTTGCAGACGATCATCACGACCGCGAAAACCGTATCGCGCGCCAGCGCCGAATTCGGCCCCTCGCCCAGCATGAGCGTAGCGATCAAGGCCACTTCGATCACCGTGACGGCAAGTGTCAGCAGCAGGGTGCCGTAAGGCTCGCCAATACGTTCGGCGATGACCTCAGCGTGGTGCACGGCGGCGAACACGGTTCCGAACAGAATGACCAGAAGGACCGCCGCGAAAACAAGGCCGGAGAGGCCCGGCTTGTATGAGAGGCCGAAAATCGAGATGACCGCGAAAAATAAAATGGCGAGAAGGGGAAATAGCCAGGACGATCGCGGCATCGGACCGTGGACACCCATCTCTCTGTGATCCCCTTCGAGGCGCTGCATCGTGCCGAAGCAAATATGCAAACAGACTAGCCTGGCTTCACAGCCAAGTCTTGCGCGCGAACGCCACTCACGCCCGAGGGTGCAATCGCCTCGACCCGGCTGAGATCAATGACCCCGCCGGACCATCGGGAACCGATCGCCTACATCGCCTTGACGATGCTCTCCGTCACTTTCTTCGCATCCCCGAGCAGCATCATCGTGTTGTCGCGATAAAACAGCGGGTTGTCGATGCCGGCATAACCGGAGGCCAGCGAGCGCTTGATAAACATCACGGTGCCCGCCTTCCAGACCTGAAGAACCGGCATGCCGTAGATCGGCGACGTCTTGTCGTCTTCCGCCGCCGGATTGGTCACGTCGTTCGCGCCGATGACGAAAGCGATGTCGGCCTGCGCGAATTCCGAATTGATATCTTCAAGTTCGAACACTTCATCGTAAGGCACATTGGCTTCGGCGAGCAGCACATTCATATGGCCGGGCATGCGTCCGGCGACCGGATGAATGGCGTATTTCACCTCGACGCCTTCCTTCTTCAGCGTATCGGCCATTTCGCGAAGCGCATGCTGTGCCTGCGCCACCGCCATGCCGTAGCCCGGGACGATGATGACCTTCTGCGCATTCTTCATGATGAAGGCCGCATCGTCCGCGGACCCAAGCTTGACCGGCTTGGCTTCGCCGCCGCCTGCTGCGCCCGCAACAGCCGATTCCCCGCCGAACCCGCCGAGGATGACCGAAATGAAAGATCGGTTCATGGCGTGGCACATGATGTAGGAGAGAATCGCACCGGACGAGCCGACCAGCGCGCCGGTGATAATCAGCGCGGAATTGCCGAGCGTGAAGCCGATACCTGCCGCAGCCCATCCCGAATAGGAATTGAGCATCGAAATCACGACCGGCATATCGGCGCCACCGATTGGAATGATCAGCAGCGCGCCCAACGTCAGCGCGATAATTGTGATCAGCCAGAAGTCGAGGGTGCTCTGGGTTGTCACCAGACCATAGATAAAGAAGATCAACGCCAGGCCGAGGGCGATATTAATGACGTGACGCGCCGGAAGGATGATCGGCGCGCCGCTCATGCGGCCCGAGAGCTTGAGGAATGCGATGACCGATCCCGTGAACGTCAGCGCACCGATCGCAACGCCGAGCGACATCTCGACAAGGCTCGAACCGTGGATGTCACCGCGCGTCCCGATGTCGAACGCACCCGGCGCGTAAAACGCCGCAGCCGCGACCAGCACCGCCGCCATGCCGACCAGCGAATGGAAAGCCGCGACCAATTCCGGCATCGAGGTCATCGGCACCCGACGCGCGATCACCGCGCCGATACCGCCGCCGATGGCGATGCCGAGAATGACCAGTATCCATCCGGCTCCGCCGGAGGGCGGATGCGAAGCAAGTGTCGTGGCGATCGCGATCGCCATGCCGATCATGCCGAAGAAATTGCCCTGACGGCTCGAAGCAGGGCTCGACAGGCCGCGCAGCGACATAATGAAGAGTATGCCGGCGACCAGATACAGCAGCGCTGAAAGATTGGCGTTCATCGATGGCCCCTGCTCACTTCTGCTTCTTCTTGTACATCGCAAGCATTCGCTGCGTGACAAGGAAGCCACCGAAAATATTCACCGACGCGAAAATCAGCGCGATAAACCCGAAGCCGCGCGCCCACAGCGACGCCTCGCCATCGCCGACCAGCGCAACGCCGACCGCCAACAGCGCACCGACCACGATGACCGACGAAATCGCGTTGGTCACGGACATCAGCGGCGTATGCAGCGCGGGCGTGACCGACCACACGACGAAATAGCCGACGAAAACGGCGAGGACGAAAATCGAAAGCCGAAACACGAACGGATCGACGGCCTGCACGACATGCTCCATGGCGGCGCTCCTTATGCGCTTTTCGGCTGAAAATTCGGATGAATGACTGCGCCGTCCTTGGTCAGCGCCGTCGCCTTCACAAGGTCGTCGTCCCATTTCACGGCGAGCGTTTTGGTCGGCTTGTCGACCAGCGTCTCGATGAAGGAGAACAGGTTGCGGGCGTAGAGACTGGAAGCCGATGCCGCGACGCGGCCAGCGACGTTGGTATAGCCGACGATCTTGATGCCGCCGACGTCAGCGACTTCACCGGCCTTGACGCCCTCGACGTTGCCGCCGCGCTCGACGGCAAGATCGACCAGCACGGATCCGGGCTTCATCGATTTGACCATCTCGGCGCTGACAAGCCGCGGCGCGGGGCGGCCCGGGATCAGCGCGGTTGTGATGACGATGTCCTGCTTCTTGATATGCTCGGCGGTCAGCGCGGCCTGCTTTGCCTGATAGTCTTTCGACATTTCCTTGGCATAGCCGCCGGCAGTCTCCGCCTGTTTGAACTCCTCGTCCTCCACCGCGATGAATTTCGCGCCGAGGGATTTCGACCTGCTCTTTTACAGCGGGACGCACGTCGGTCGCGGTCACCACTGCGCCGAGCCGGCGCGCTGTCGCGATCGCCTGCAGACCCGCGACGCCCACGCCCATGATGAAGACCTTTGCGGCGGGTACGGTTCCAGCGGCCGTCATCATCATCGGGAAGGCACGGCCAAAAGCCTCAGCCGCCTCGATCACCGCGCGGTAGCCTGCAAGATTGGCCTGCGAGGACAGAACATCCATCACCTGCGCGCGGGTGATGCGCGGCATCAACTCCATCGCGAACGCCGAAACACCGGCATCGGCCATGGCTTTCAGCGCGGCGTCGTTGCCATAAGGATCCATGATGGCGATGACGAGTGCGCCGCGCTTGTAACCGGAGAGTTCGGCGGCCTCGGGGCGCCGGACCTTGATGACGATATCGGCGTCCTTCGTGGCGCCAGCGGCGACGACGGCTCCTGCAGCTTCGTATTCGCTGTCGGGTACACCCGATCGGATGCCAGCTCCCGGTTCGATCGCCACCTCCGCGCCAAGCACCTTGAATTTCTTGACGGTGTCCGGAACGGCGGCGACGCGCGGCTCGCCTGCATCGATCTCTTTGGCAATTGCAATTTTCATGACGCCTCCCCGCGGCCGCCTTGTACGGCGTTTCTGAAATTTCTTAACCCCTGCGGCCAATGTCGCAAAGGAAATTCCCGAAATCCAGAGGCCGCATCAGTACGAAGATTTCGATTATCCCGCCGATTTCGAAGTCCATTGGCCGAGCTGGCACGAAGCGGCTTCAAATTCAGAGCTGGTCGCGCGCTGCAGATCGCCGGCCCCACCGCCGGCGAACGGGACGTTCTCAGACGAGAAAAATTGCCATCAAAATGAGGATAGCAATAACGGCGACCGTGCCCCAGGTCGCGAATTTCAGAAAACCTTCATAGGTGGCTTCATGGGCAACGTAATCATTGCCGTCGGCCGTCGTATACGCAACTTCGCTATGATCAACCATCGATCCCCTCCAGCATCGTCAAAAAGGTATCGGGAATTAGCCCAATTGCGACGCAAGGGCAACGTTCGCCGACATTTTATACGCTCGATTAGATTATAGCCCCAAATAGATCGGCGAGACGATACCGATGATAGCCGTGCAGCGCAGCACGCCGCGCTTGACCGCGGCGGCGCCTTTCGACACGGCGCATTATCCCATGGTTTCCAGCTCGGAAATCATGCCCTCGATCACCGAAAGGCCGCCGTCCCAGAATTGTGGATCCTTGGCGTCCAGCCCGAAAGGCTTGAGCAGTTCGGAATAGTGCTTGGTCCCGCCAGCTGAAAGCATCGCCAGATAGCGTTCGGCAAATCCATCCGCAGCGTTCTCGTAGACCGCATAGAGCGAGTTCACCAGACAATCGCCGAAGGCGTACGCATAGACGTAGAACGGCGAATGAATGAAATGCGGAATGTACATCCAATACGTTTCATAGCCGGGCTTGATCTCGATCGCGGGACCCAGGCTCTCGCCTTGCACGCTCAGCCAGATCTCGCCGATGCGCTGGGCCGTGAGTTCGCCGTTACGCCGCTCGGTATGGATCGCTCGCTCGAACGAATAAAACGCGATCTGACGCACCACCGTGTTGATCATGTCTTCGACCTTGCCCGCGAGCAGGGCCTGGCGCTGCTTCACAGTTTTGGTCGATTTCGAGCAGCCGCTTGAACGTCAGCATTTCGCCGAACACGCTCGCCGTCTCCGCAAGAGTCAACGGCGTGGGCGCCATCAACGGCCCGTTCTGCGCCGCCAGCACCTGATGCACGCCGTGACCCAGTTCGTGCGCCAGCACCATCACGTCGCGCGGCTTGCCCTGATAATTCAACAGCACATAAGGATGCGCCGATGGCGTCGTGGGGTGCGAGAAGGCGCCCGGCGCCTTGCCCTGGCGCACCGGCGCGTCGATCCATCGTTCTGCAAAGAAGCGCTCGGCAATGCTCGCCATTTGCGGAGAGAATGCGCCATAGGCGCCGAGAACCATGTTCTGGGCATCCGACCAAGGGATGGAGCCGGTGGCCGCGAACGGAAGCGGCGCGTTGCGGTCCCAGTGCGGCAGTTTCTTCTTTTTGAACCAGCTGGCCTTGAGCGCATAATAGCGATGCGAGATGCGGGGATAGGCCGCGCGCACCGATGCGACAAGCGCATCGACGACTTCCCGTTCGACGCGATTGGACAGATGTCGCGAATCCGCGATATCGCCAAAACCGCGCCAGCGGTCGGAAATTTCCTTGTCCTTGGCAAGCGTGTTGGTGATCAGAGCGAAGGTGCGCTCATGCGCCTTGAAGGTTTTCGCAAGCGCCTGAGCCGCGGTCTTTCGTTTCGCGGGCGCACGATCCTGCAGCAGGTTTAACGTCGGCTCGATCGCAAGCTCTCGGCCCGAGATCTTGAAGCGCAGCGCCGAAATGGTCTGATCGAAAAGCCTGTTCCACGCCGCATAGCCGCTGACCGACTTTTCGTGAAACAGCTGCTCGATACGATCTTCCAGCTGATAAGGCTTGTCCTTGCGGCCGTCTTCGATCCAGGGCCGGTAATGGCCGAGTTCCGGCGTCTCCATGGCCTTTTCGACCAGCGCATCGTCGATGCGGTTGAGCTCGAGCGTGAAAAACAGTAGATGCACCGATGCCGCCGTAATTCGCTCGGAGACGTCGCCGTAGAATTTCGAAATCGCCGGGTCGACCGTATTGCCCGCATGGATCAGCCCGGCGAAGGAAATCAATCGCCCCGCGAGATCGTCGATCTCCTCGTAGCTCTTGACGGCGCGGGCGAGCCAGGCACCGCCATCGGCCTTCGAAATACCTTCGGCGAGTCTGCCCTTGTAGGCGTTCTCGAACGCGGCACAATCGGCGTCGAGTTTGTCGAGGTCCCGCACGATCTCCGGCGCATCGATAGACGGATAAAGATCCGCCAGATTCCACTCCGGTAACCGCATAGCCGATGTCTTAGCAGTCTTCTTCTTGGCGGGTTTGACGGTCGTTTTGACGGCGCGGCGGGTCGCTGATTTTGCTGGCATGAAGTGGCGTAAGCCTCGGCTGGTCGGAAAAGGATTTGGCGGGCGGATGTTGGCGCGGCGCAGCCGCGCGTCAATCGAGTATATGTGCAGGATTCGACCGCTATCAATCGCTGATCGAACCGGGATCTGATGAAAAGCGAGTCAGTTCTGATTGAATTGGCACATAAATTGGCAGAGCAATCACGGCGCGGCGATCGGAACGGCAACCCGTCATTGGAATTGGACATGTCGCCTCCACGCCCTTGCACGTCCGTTACGATGACGGCATCGGCGCAGGGCGACAGCTGCATGGACACCGCAGCATCGTGCCCTCCGGCTGAGACGCTGATCATATCGCCGCGCGCCACGTCTGCGATTGCGACGTTGCGATGATTCTCATCGACACTCCGATGAAGTCTCGCAGCCCCGCGAAAATGCAGATTCAAAGCACCGTTCCTGCTGATCGCTCTTTCATTCAAAGCGCTCGCCGGCCCTTAACAGCCCCTTAACGTTCTGCAGCGACATTGACCCAATTCGGGACAGGAGTTAAGTCATGCCTACGCGTATCCTTATCGCCGACGACGATGCCGTGCAGCGGCGTCTCGTCGAGAACATGGTGCAGCGATTCGGATACGAGGCGGTTGTGGTGGAAAGCGGCGACGACGCCCTCGCCATGCTGATCTCGCCCGACACCCAGACCATCGACGCGATCGTGCTGGATCTTGTCATGCCCGGCCTCGACGGCATGGGCGTGCTCGCCAAAATGCGCGACGCCAATATCAATATTCCGGTCATCGTCCAGACCGCCCATGGCGGCATCGACAATGTCGTCTCCGCCATGCGCGCAGGCGCGCAGGATTTCGTGGTCAAGCCGGTCGGAGCCGAACGGCTGCAAGTCAGTTTGCGAAATGCGCTCAACACCAGCGCCCTCAAAGGTGAACTGCAGCGAATCAAACACAGCCGCGAAGGCAAGCTGAGTTTCAAGGATATCGTCACGCGCAGCGAGACGATGGAAAACGTGATCCGCACGGCGAAGAAAGCCTCCGCATCCAACATCCCCGTGCTGATCGAAGGTGAATCCGGTGTCGGCAAAGAGCTGATCGCGCGGGCCATTCACGGCACCGGCGAGCGTAGCAGCAAACCTTTTGTGGCCGTGAATTGCGGCGCGATCCCTGACAATCTTGTCGAGTCGATCCTGTTCGGCCACGAAAAGGGGGCTTTTACCGGCGCGACCGAAAAGCATACCGGCAAATTCCTCGAAGCGTCCGGCGGCACGCTGTTTCTCGACGAGGTCAGCGAACTACCGCTCTCGGCGCAGGTGAAGCTTCTGCGCGCGCTGCAAGAGGGCGAAGTCGAAGCCGTCGGCGGCCGCAAGCCGATCAAGGTCGACGTCCGGATTATTTCGGCCACCAACCGCCAATTGCTCGACCACGTGAAAGGCGGCCACTTCCGCGAGGATCTGTTCTATCGCCTGCACGTGCTGCCGTTGACCGTTCCACCGCTGCGCGCGCGCCGTGAAGACATTCCCCATTTGCTGCGGCATTTCCTCGCGCGGTTCTGCGCCGAGGAAAACCGTCACATCTCCGGCGTCGACGGCCCCGCCATGGCGCTGTTGTCGCAGGCCGACTGGCCCGGCAACGTCCGCCAGCTTGAGAACGCCGTCTATCGCGCGGTGGTGATGAGCGAAGGCGATCAGCTCGGCCTGATGGATTTTCCTCAGGTCACGGCGCAAACAGCCGAGACCGGATGGCGAGCGCACCGCTCAGCATTGCCCCGGCGATGGTGCCGAGCAGCACACCCATGACAGTCTCCAGCGCCGATATTCCCATCGCGCCGATGCCGGCCGCTGGAAGTCTCGGCATGCTGGGCGCTGATGGCGAGGTCAGATCGCTGGACGCGATGGAATCTGAAATCATCCGCTTCGCGATTTCATTTTATCGCGGCCAGATGTCGGAGGTCGCGCGGCGTCTCAAAATCGGACGCTCGACGCTCTATCGCAAGCTCGATGAGGCAAATGCCGGGAACGCTTCCGCAACGCGGGGCGACGGCGACTAGGGCACAGGCCGAGGCGGCTTTATTCGTCAGAATTGAACCGTTGCGGCCAAGTGACAGACCAAGGAAAAGCGTAAGGAGATCGGGCTCAAACCATTGCAAGCGTAACCGATTTCAGGTCAGTTTCTCGTGAATAGCCCCTGTGGTGCTAGCCGCCTGCGTTGGCCGCGTGTATGTCTTGCGTGTGCGTCGAAATGCAAGAAGCCGCCATGAAACCAGCGCTTTTGCAGAATGTTGATAGGGAAGAATTCACAGTGGGCTGCTTCCATGCCGGGACAGCTTCACCCAAGGGGTGCGAGAATGCGTGACACTTTCGACGGTCGGACCGGATATGATCGCATGTTGATGGCGGTCGCGGCGACTTTCATCATCGTATCGTCAGGCGCGGCGTTGGCGCAGTCGGCTCCGAAGAACGCGGCGGAACTCGCGATCGATGCGGCCGTGCCGATGCCCGAACCCGCGAATGTGCCGCCACCCACGGCAGCCGACATCAAGTCCAATACCGTTGCCCAGGATCCGCCGCAGCGAAAGCCGACACGACCGCCACAACCTCGGCGGAACCGGCAAAGAAAGACGCAACGCCCGATAGTCCTCCGAAGGCAGCGGCCGTGACAACGCAACCGGCCGCAGACCAGACCAAAGATACCGGTGCCAAGGATACCGTTCTCAAGGACACAGTCACAAAAGATACCGCTACCTCGAAGGAAGCTGCGCCCGCGCCCGTTCAGGCTGCGTCCAGCGTGCCCGCAGCCGATCAACCCGTTGCGGACAAGCTGCGCGATCTGATCGGCTCGAAGAGCGTGCGCTTCTTCGATCGCAAGAACGAGCGCGCCGCCATCGAGAGCTTCTACAAGGCCAGAGACTACGCCCCGCTGCTGACCGAAGGTGGCGCCGCCAATGCCCGCGCCAAAACCGCCATCGCACGGCTGAATGACGCCGGCAGCGACGGTCTCGATGCGAGCGACTATCCGACCCCGGATTTTGCCGCGGCGACGACGCCGGACGCTCAGGCCGAAGCCGAACTGAAGCTGATGGCCAGCATTCTGGACTATGCCCGTCATGCGCAAAGTGGCCGGATGCACTGGTCGCATGTCACCGGCGACATTCAATACCCGGATCACCCCACCGATCCTGCCGAAGTCGTCGCGAACGTTGCGTCATCGAAGGATGTTGCCGCGACGCTCAACGGCTACAATCCCAAGCACAAGGCTTATCTGGCGCTGCGGGCGAAACTCGCCGAATTGCGCGGCAAGGCCGATGGGCAGACCAAGCCTATCGCGGATGGTCAGACACTGAAATTCGTCCCGGCACGCAAGAACCAGGCAGCCGTGGTGATGGACGATCCGCGCGTGCCGCAGCTGCGCGCGCGTCTCGGCGTAACCGGCGATGCGGACGACACGCATTACGACGAGAAGGTCGCCAGCGCCGTCCGCAAATTCCAGGACAACAACGATCTGCGCGAAACCGGCGCGCTCGACGCACAAACCATCAAGGCGCTCAATAGTCCGAAGAAAGACCGTCAGATCGATATCGTGCGCGTCAATATGGAGCGCTGGCGCTGGCTGCCGCGCGATCTCGGCGCACCTTCGCTTGGCGATGCCTATGTCATTCTGAATATCCCGGACTACACGCTTAAGGTGATGCAGAACGGCGCACAGGTCTGGACCACGCGCGTTGTTACCGGCAAGCCGGGTACGCACGCCACGCCTTTGCTGACCGAAACGATGAAGTACATCACCGTCAACCCGACGTGGAATGTGCCGCCATCGATCATCTACAATGAATATCTTCCAGCCCTGCAGCAGGATCCCACCGTGCTTCAGCGCATGGGCCTGCGGCTCGATCGCAATCCCGACGGCACCATCCATATTTCGCAACCGCCAGGCGAAGCCAACGCGCTTGGCCGCATCCGTTTCAACTTCCCCAACAAGTTCCTGGTCTATCAGCACGATACGCCGGACAAACACCTGTTCGCCAAGGACGAGCGCGCCTTCAGCCACGGCTGCATGCGCGTGCAGAATCCCGATCAGTATGCGGCGACCCTGCTCAACATCACGATGCCGAACGAGCGTTACACGCCCGAAAAAATTCGCGGCATGTACGGGCATAGCGAGATCGACATCAAATTTCCGACCCCGATCCCCGTCAACATCACCTACCAGACCGCTTTCGTCGACGACGCGGGCAAGCTTGAGTTCCGCAAGGACGTTTACGGCCGCGACAGCCAGATGATCTCGATCCTGCGCGGAAACGAAGGCAAGGATCTGGAAACGGTGATCGCGCACTCCCAGCCGAGCTACAGCAAGCCGAAAACCGACATCCCGCAAGGCGTGGCGTTTAATGGCGACAGTTACGGCGGCAGCAACGGACCATCATTTTTCGAAAAGCTGTTTGGCGGTGGTGGCCCGGCCAGTCCGCCCTCTCCGATCCGTCCACAGCGGCGTATCTACACCCGCTGAATGGTATCCGCTTCAGTACCGTAAAAATTTAACAGAAATAACAGGGGCTTCGTCACGCACGAGGCCCCTTTTCTTTAACCACCGATCGCGCCCGTGATGGCTGACGGCTCTTTTTTGCCATACTCACCCCATACGCATTCACGGGTGGTTGATCGGGGGGCCGTAAATCTCGATTAACCCTTCCTGATTAAGACTGTGTTCACCTTCCTCGCTGCACGGGGCAGCCGGGAAGCTAGCGACAAACAGGTCGTCTTGAGGGGATCGTTCTGACGTGCTGAGCCGTTTCGCACGCCGTTCTGGTTTTGCATTGATTCCATGGGCAGGGACACGCTTGATTCTGGCGTCGCTCCTTTTCCTTGGTGCCGCGCGGAGCGTTCACGACGCTACCGCATCCGGCGATACCCGCACCCTCTCGTTTCATCACACCCATTCCGGCGAAGATCTCACGGTCACGTTCAAGCGCAACGGCCGCTACAACGACGACGCGCTGAGCCAGATTAATCATTTCCTCCGCGACTGGCGCAGCCAGGAACAGACAACGATGGACCGCCATCTGTTTGATATCCTCTGGGAGGTCTATCGCGACGTCGACGCCAAGCAGCCGATCCAGATCATCTCCGCCTATCGTTCGCCGGCAACCAACGCCATGTTGCGCCGCCGCTCCGCGCATACCGGCGTGGCTCGCTTCAGTCAGCACATGCTCGGCCACGCGATGGACTTCTTCATTCCCAACGTTCCGCTCGAGCAGATCCGCTTCGCCGGGCTGCGATTGCAACGTGGCGGTGTCGGCTTCTATCCGACCTCCGGGTCGCCCTTCGTCCATCTCGATACCGGCAACGTGCGTCACTGGCCGCGCATGACCCACGATCAATTGGCCCGCGTATTCCCCAACGGCCGCACTGTGCATGTGCCGTCCGACGGCAATCCTTTGCCGGGCTATGAATTGGCGCTGGCCGACCTCGAGCGCCGCAAGGCCGATGACGATGCCGGCTATGCCAGCAAACCGAGCCTGCTGGCCTCGCTGTTCCGAGGCAAGCAGCAGCAGGAAGAAGACGACGAGGCGGGCCCTGCGGCCAGCGAGCCGCCAGCGGCGTCGAAAGCCCTTCCAGCAGCCTTGGTGGCTTCAGTGGATGCCGCCAAGTTGACAGGTCAGGTTCCGTTGCCGAAGGCGAAGCCGGCCTCGGCCGCCTCTTATCGGGTCGCCTCGGCGGAAACCCGTCCCGAAACGCCGAGCGCGCCGGCAGCAAAATCACCGCCCGCGGAACCGAAACCGCAGACGCCCGCCGATATCATCAACGCGCGCGGATTCTGGGGTGAAGACAGCACGAAGCCGAAGCAGGCGACCCCGGCACAGATCGCTGCGCTCGCAGCCCGCAATGCCTTTGCATCGGCCGATCAGCCGACCGCGAGCCTGCCGCCGCAAACCGCGCAGGCGATGGCCTATGCACCTGCGATGGACCGGTCGCATATCGTCGTGGCCAGCGCGCCGATGCCGCGTATCGCGAAACCCGCCTCACCGTCCCGCAATCCGATGGCGGCCGAGATCACGACTATCGTGACCAAAGGCCAGCAGGGCCGGCCCTCAGCCGTTGCAACAGCCACGCGGATTGCCCCTGCCGCCAATACGGACAGTGTCTGGATGCGTGCGATGATCGTGTCGCCGAGCGCCAGCACCGCGATGCTGACGACATCGTTGGGCGAGCAGGACCTGACCGAAATGCGGTATTACTTCGTGAAGCCGAATACGGCGGTCGCGATGACGTTCTCGGACGATCCGCAGCTGGGGATCAACTGCGATCATTTCTCGGGATCGTCGATCACCACGCTGACGACCAAATCGTTCGTCATGCGGACAGCCTCGCTGCGCTAGAGCGTTTTGAGCGAAATGGGCACCGGTTCGCGTGAAGAAAACGCGTCAAGTAAAGAAATTAGAGCGCGTTTGTGATTCAATCAAAACCGAACGCGCTCTAGAAGCTACAAACGAAGTGCTCTGGCGACGCGTTCAAATCATTCCCAACGCCTGCATATAAGTCTCCAGGATAGTTTCTTCTTCCTGGCGCTCATTGGCATCCTGCTTGCGCAGCCGCACGATCGTGCGAAGGGCCTTGACGTCGAAGCCGTTTCCTTTGGCTTCTGCATAGACGTCACGAATATCGTCCGCGATCGCCTTCTTTTCCTCTTCCAGCCGCTCGATACGCTCGATGATGGCCTTGAGCTGATCCTTGGCGAAGCGTGTTGCGGGTGCTTCGTCGACGTTGACAGCGGCGGAAGTGGCCATCTTGTACTCCTGATTGAACATCGGACTGACTGAGGAAAACGTTCCCGGCGAGACAAACCACCGGGATTTGCGCCACGCGAAAAAGCCTTGCTGATTTGAACTGAGCGGACCGGCGCACGATGCGCGCGTTGAATAAAGCAGCAGTTCTGAAAACGACACTCAAGAGAGTAGCGCTTGCCGTCAAGGCAGGATGACGATCATCCACAGCGACCCACAGGGAAGTTGGCGGCTGCACGGGCCGGCGACAATTTCCGTTGCATGTTCCGGAATGGCAACGCGTGGGAAGTAACCCGTTGGGGAAACCGCGCGCCTGGCGTCAGTGCCCGGCGTGACTTTTTTTCAGAGCATCCAGCTGTTGCGGTGTCGCGGCGCCCTGGTGCTTTGCCTTCCAGTCCTCGTAAGGCATGCCATAGACAGCCTCGCGGCTCTCATCCTTGGTCAGGCTCACGCCCTTCTCGTCGGCGGCATCCTTGAGCCAGTTCGAGAGACAATTGCGGCAGAAGCCGGCCAAATTCATCAAATCGATATTTTGCACGTCCGCCCGTTCACGCAGGTGCCCGACGAGGCGGCGGAAAGCCGCGGCCTCGAGTTCTGTTCTGGTTTTGTCGTCGAGAGACATTGGCCGGTCCTTGCGTTGGCATCAGGCAGTTTGGCGAATTACACCCCTGACATAAGAATTGTCATACATTTTGCCATATCACGCGCCAAAGCGGGCAGATGCCTCGAAATCCAACCGTTCAATTGGTTTTCACCCCGCCGGTCCCGCTTGGCGGCCGTGACAATCGAGAATTGATCGCGGCTGCCGTTGACAGGACCTGCCGGGTTACGCGAAATCAACAATTGATTGATATAACTTGATTAAATGACCGCATCCGATTCTCGCCGCAAGACCAGCATTTTTCCCCGCCATCGCGCGATGAGACTTCCTTTGGGGTTTCTGACGGCGATTCTGGCGTTCGCGGCACTGTGCGCGTGGACCGACCCGGCGGCGGCCGACTTCCGCCTCTGCAATAACACCTCAAGCCGCGTCGGCATCGCGCTCGGTTACAAGGACAGCGAGGGCTGGACGACGGAAGGCTGGTGGAACGTTTCGGCGCGCAGCTGTGAAACACTGCTGCGCGGCACGCTTGTGGCACGGTACTATTACATCTATGCCGTGGATTACGATCGCGGCGGCGAATGGTCCGGACAAGCCTTCATGTGTTCGCGCGACAAGGAATTCACGATCAAAGGCACCGAGGATTGCCTGGCGCGCGGTTATGACCGCACCGGCTATTTCGAGGTCGACACCGGCGAGCAGCGCGCCTGGACCGTCCAGTTGACGGAATCCAGCGAACAGCAGAAGCCGAGTCCGGGTTTGCCCGGTCTTCCCAACGCACCGGACGGATCACCACAACTCGGCGTGCCGCCCCCAACATCGACACCGGGAATTCCCCCGGACGCTCTACCAGGACAAAAACAACAATGAGACGCCTGAGGCGCATCAAGGTACTCGCCACACTCGGTCCGGCTTCTTCCGACAGTGCGACGCTTCGAAAACTATTCGAAGCCGGCGCTGACGTCTTCCGCATCAACATGAGTCACACCTCCCACGACAAAATGCGGGAGTTGGTGGCGACGATCCGCAACGTCGAGACCAGCTATGGCCGCCCCATCGGCATCCTGGTCGATTTGCAAGGTCCCAAGCTTCGCCTGGGTCAGTTTGCCGACGGCTCGGCTCAACTCAGCAACGGCGAGACGTTTACGCTCGATTCCAATCCAGCGCCCGGCGACAAGACGCGCGTGATGCTGCCGCATCCGGAAATCCTGTCGGCGCTGCGGCCCGGCCACGCGCTGCTGCTCGACGACGGCAAGGTGCGCCTGATTGCGGAAGACACCACGCCCGAACGCGCGATCACGCGCGTCGTCATCGGCGGCAAGATGTCGGACCGCAAGGGTGTCAGCCTACCCGACACCGATCTGCCGGTGTCCGCCATGACGCCGAAGGATCGCGCCGACCTTGAAGCCGCCGTCGAGACCGGCGTGGACTGGATCGCGCTCTCCTTCGTGCAACGCCCCGAGGACGTGATCGAAGCCAAGAAGCTCACCCGAGGCCGCGCGGCGGTCATGTCCAAGATCGAAAAGCCTCAGGCCATCGAGCGGCTGCCGGAAATCGTCGAAGTGTCCGATGCGCTCATGGTGGCGCGCGGCGACCTCGGCGTCGAACTTCCGGCGGAGCGTGTTCCGGGCCTGCAAAAACAAATGACACGACTGGCGCGCCGCGCAGGCAAGCCTGTCGTCATCGCGACGCAAATGCTGGAATCCATGATCACATCGCCGGTGCCGACCCGCGCCGAGGTGTCCGACGTCGCAACCGCTGTCTTCGAAGGCGCGGATGCGATCATGCTGTCGGCGGAATCCGCAGCGGGTAAATTCGCGGTGGAGGCCGTCGCCACCATGAACAGGATCGGCGAAGAAGTCGAACGCGACCCGACCTATCGCGGCGTCATCAGCGCGCAGCGGCCGGAGCCGGAAGCCACCGTCGGCGACGCCATTGCCGACGCCGCACGCCAGATCGCGGAAACGCTCGATCTGTCTGCGGTGATCTGCTGGACCAGTTCAGGCTCCACGGCGCTGCGGGTGGCGCGCGAGCGGCCGAAACCTCCCGTGGTGGCGATCACGCCCAACCTCGCGACAGGCCGAAAGCTTTCGCTGGTATGGGGCGTGCATTGCGTCATCGCCGAAGACGCGCACGATCAGGACGACATGGTGGACCGCGCCGGGCGCATCGCTTTCCGCGACGGCTTTGCCAAAGCGGGGCAACGCATCATCATCGTCGCCGGTGTTCCTCTCGGTACGCCGGGTGCAACCAACATGGTGCGTATCGCCTATGTCGGACCGAATGGCGACGCCGAGATCTGATCGGCGCGCCCACGCTTAGAGCTTTGTCGAGCGAAGCATGCCACCGGACTTGATCCGGTGGCGGATACCCGATCTTTAAGTCGATACGCTCATTCGGGCGATGTCGGCTGCATTGGTCAGCGTTTCGACCTTCCAGCAAAGATCCATCACCTGCCGGATCGCGGCGGCGGGCAATATGCCATCGGAAAGATCGCTGAATTTCGCTTCCAGCGCCTGATCGCTCATCGGGACATCGAGGCTGCCCACCGCGTGGGCGATAAACCGGTTCAAGGTCCGCCCGTCCTTGAGAACAACCGTCATGTCGACCTGAGCCGTATCGATCCCGGGCGTGACCACAGGAACGACCTTACCGCGGAGTGCGACCACCGCCGGATCGGTCACCGCACGATCGCTGAATTGTTTCTCGCCGCCCGCGCCTTCGATGAGGGCGACGGCCACCGCATGATAGATGCTGAATTTTCCTTCGAGCCCTTCGCGAGGGGTTTTCTTGCCGGTGAGTTCGAGCACCAGCGGATGAACCTTGAGCTCCACGCGCTCGATCTGATCGGCGGTCAGCTTGTTTTCGTTGCGCAGCTGTACGGCGGCGTCGATCGCGGGATGCAGAACGATCCCGCAGGCAAACGGCTTGTAGGTGTTGAGCGCGGCTTCATAACGCTGCCCAAGACCATCGGTGATCTCGGCATAATCCTGTTTGGTGCTGATCGTATTGGCCCAACCGCGTTTGGCTTCGATCATGCCATCGGAGCTGGTGTAGTTCTTCGATGCGAGCACCGCCGCGAAAATACCGTTGCTGGCGGCGCGTCCGGGATTGAAGCTCTTGTTCATCGAGCCGAACGATTTACGCAAACCCACCGGCTGCGAGGCGGCCAGACCAAGCGCCCACACCATCTGCTGGTCGTTCAGACCGAGCAATTTTCCGGCGGCAGCCGCGGCACCGAACACACCAGCGGTTCCAGTAATGTGCCAGCCCACGTCATAGTGATTGGGATACACCGCGTTGCCGATCCGGCATTCGGTCTCGACACCGAGGACCAGCGCGTTAAGAAAATCCCGGCCTGAGACCGGCTGCATCTCCGCCATCGCCAGGATCGCCGAAACCACGGGGCCCGCCGGATGAATGATGGTTTTCAAATGCGTATCGTCGTAATCGAAAATATGGCTCGACACGCCGTTGATGAAGGCCGCATTCATGATGTCGAAACGCTCGCGGCGGCCGAGTAGTGACGCCTGCGGCGGACCGGAAAATGGCGCCAGCGCGGACGCGGCGATGTCGACCGTCTGGTGGCGCGAGCCACCGATCGCCACACCGACCCAGTTCAAAAGCGTTCTGACGCCTTCCTTGCGCACGTTCTGCGGAAGGTCGTCATATTTTGCCGAGACCACATAACGGGCGAGAATGTTGGTAACGTTTTTCGGCGGCGCGGGCGCGGGTTTGGCGGCTTCCGCCGGCGCGGTTTGTGCCGCAGCCAATCCGGGGATCGACGCTGCGAGAGCGGGAAGCGTTGCGGCGGCACGAAGCACGGTTCTGCGATCGGGAATGGTCATGGGCGCGTCCTCTTGTTTGTTTTTTATTGTTGATGTTCCGATGAGCGGGCCATCAGCCGTTGCCCGATCCTGTCATCTCTCGCCTTGCCGTCAAGCCTGATGGTTTGCCAATCCGGATGGCGTCATTGGCATTCAGCACGACAAAACTAAAAGGCAGAGCGCGTTGCGCTCCACCTTTTCAATCACAGATCATATGAGATAACGGTCCGGATCTTTTAGCTCAGCAGCGATGCATCGAGCGTGATGTTGGCCTTGAACAATTTCGACACCGGGCAGCCTGCTTTCGCCTTCGCCGCCAGTTCCTGGAAGGTCTTTTCGTCAGCGCCGGGAATTTTTGCCTTCAGCATCAAATGAACGGCAGTGATGGCGAACCCATCGTCGACTTTTTCGAGCGTGACTTCGGCGGTCGTGTCCATCTGCTCCGCCGTCAGCTTCGCTTCACCGAGAATCAGCGACAGCGCCATGGTGAAGCAGCCGGCATGAGCCGCGCCGATCAATTCTTCCGGGTTCGTACCCGGTTTGCCTTCGAACCGGCTGCCGAAGCCATACGGATATTCATTGAGCGCGCCGCTCTTGGTGGAAATCGCCCCCTTGCCGTCCTTGATACCGCCGCGCCAAACTGCCGATCCTTGCGTCTTCATGATCAACTCCCTTGAATTGGAAATCTTCGCGTTCGCAATCGTGCAAGCGTAACGTCATACGTGTCTGCGTCAACTTGATGTCACGCATTTTTGTGCGCCGGGCCACTCCCGCATGATCCAAAAATAATGGAACAATGCGAGCCTGAATAACCAGCGTTTGGCGGCCGAAATCAATGAGCGGCAGCAATCGACGCTGGCGCCATTCCCGCGATCATCGCATCGATCTGCTTGATCACCACATCGGGAGCTGCATTTTGCGTCATGTGGCCGACACCGGGCAAGACCACGAGTTTCGCGTTGGGTACGGCGGCGACGAACGGGCGTGAGTGAACGTCGATCGAAACGGTCGTGTCGGCATCGCCGGCGATGAGAACCATGGGAACCTTGATCGCGCCGTAGCGTCCCACCTGCGCCGCGACCGATTGTTTCAGCGTCACCAGATCATAAGCGTTGGCCATGAATTCCGAGGGCCGCATCAACAGCGCAACCGCGCGATCGCGGACATATCCCGCCGGCATCTGCTCCGGCTGAAACACGGATTTCGCCCCCGATTCCATCACCGCGATTCCAAGGGGCAGTGCGAGCGTGTGCGCGAAGATCGATCCGATCACGGGCATTGCCGTAAAATCGTTGTACCATCCGACGCCGCCATTCCACGGATGGGTCACCGGCGCCAGCAACACAAGTCCTGCGACGCGCTCTGGATGATCGAGCGCCATTGCCAATCCGAGCGCGCCTGCCCAGGAGTGCGCGACAAGGATCGCGCGGGCGACGCCCAATTTTCCGAGCGCCTCATTGATCATTGCCGCCTGTATGGCCGGGGTCGAATCCTCCAGCCTGTCGCGCGTGCTCCACCCGTGCCCCGGCCTATCCACCAGGATGACGCGGTGCCGCCGCGCCAGCGTGGAGCCGAGAGGTTCGCGCATCGCTTCGAGATTGGAACTCGCACCGTGAATCAGCACCAGCGCGGGCGCGGTGTCACCACGAGGTCCCATATCCACGATATGCAACCGCCCGCCCGCGACATCGATCATCTGTCCGGAAGGGGGATGGCTGCGCTCGATCGCAAACACACCGGCCTTGGTGATCATCGCCAGAACAATCAGCGCGGTGGCTGCGGTCACCAAGATCATAAGAGCAATCCGGATTGATGTGGCGGTTCGGAACCTCCGCTTCGCGGGCGGCAAATTCATATGAAGCCTGTCCGAAGCCAAGGTCATGGGAGCAAGGTCATGGGAGCAAAGTCATAGGATCAAGGTCTTGGGAGAGGGTACGGTGCCCTGTATGCCACGGACGAGATACGTCGCACCGCGTACCTGGTTTCATGCATCTCGTCACAAGATGTGCCGCGAATTTGTCGCGATGACAGCGGGATCGTGGAGCGCTGGCGTTAGATGTCCCTGCCTTCCACCTTCTCGGTCAACGATTTGACGAGATCGGGAATTCGTTCGAGACGTGGATTGACGGCGAGCGCCTGGCGGAATGCTTCGAGGGCGTGCTTTTCGTCACCGAACTCCTGCATGATCATGCCGAGACCAGCGAGAGCCCCAAAATGGCGCGGTTCGCGGGCCAGAACCTGCCGGATATCTTCCAGCGACTGGACATAGTCGTTTTTCAGGTAATGAACGGTCGCGCGCCGGTTCCAGCCTTCGATGTAGTCGGGCCGCAACTTGACCACGCCGTCGAGAAGCTTGAGCGCAACATCGAAATTCTGCGCCTCCATTGCGGCCTTGGCCCGCGTCATCAACAACGCAACCGTATCGCTCGGGGTCGACGACCATATCGCCCAGATCCGGGCTTCGACATGTTTGGCGCTCGCCTCGTCAGGGGCTGCCTTTAACGCACCGAACAGGAAATCCAGGTTGCGGGTCTTGTCGCCGGACACGCGCGGCAATTCTTTCGGCGGCTCCGGCAGTTTCTTTGGCTGCAAAGATGGCGGTACAGGCGGTCGCTGCTGCGCGGCGACAGGCGTGACCGCCACGATCGAGAGGCCGACAATTCCAGCGAGGATTTTGCAGATGGATCGCTTTGCCATCCGCGAAGTGTAGACGCGCTTTATCGCACTGCAAAGCGCAGCAGGGTCAAAGCGTCGTGAAAATCAATCAAAGGGCAAAACGGGTGACCAACGGTCAGCCTTGAGCGGCCAGCCTGTATGGATCAGCCTTTATAGATCAGCCTTCTATAGATCAGCCTTGGCGAGCCTTGAAGCGGCGCTGCACCTTGTTGATCACATAGACGCGGCCCTTGCGGCGAACCAAACGGTTGGCGCGATGGCGGCCACGCAGCGATTTCAGCGAATTACGGACCTTCATGGGACAAACCTGCTCGTTGAAAGGCCCCATTCAAGGCCGAAAACAAGATAAAATCTGGAAAGCCCCGCGGCACCATACCGGCTGCGCGAGACAGGCCGGTTTCTAAGCCATGGATGCTAAGAATGTCAATGCGATCAGCGCTATTTACCCCCGCCGAACGACCGTCATGACGACGTTTTTAAGCGGCCCGCGACATCGGAGAAACCACCCCAATTTTTCTTAAGTCTATGAATCTTAATCTAAATTATCGGAATTTTGGCAGCCGGCACCTCGCAAGGGGGCTTGTTTGGACCGAGACGCCCGGGTAGGCCTCGTCAAAGATGCTGTTCCGGCAGCCAAAACCGGCAAAATTTCGAGGGAGGCCGCGCGATGCTCAATCCGGACGATCTGATCGCCATCGACATCCATACCCATGCCGAGGAGCCCTGCGGCACCCACGGTGATGATGGGTATGACGACTTTCAGGCCGCCATGGCGGAATACTTCAAGTCTCCGCATAAACATCCGCCGACGGTGCCGGAAACAGCGGCCTATTATCGCGCCAAGAAAATCGGCGCGGTGATTTTTCCGGTCGACGCAGAGCGCGAGACCGGATTCCGCCGCTACAACAATTACGAAATGGCGGAACTCGCGGCGCAAAATTCCGACGTGCTGATTCCTTTCGCAAGTATCGATCCCGCCAAAGGCAAACTCGGCGCGCGTGAAGCCCGAAAACTCGTCGCCGATTACGGAATCAAGGGCTTCAAGTTTCATCCGACCATGCAGGGGTTCTATCCCAACGACCGGATGGCCTATCCGCTTTATGAGGCGATCGCCGAGGCCGGCTCCATCGCGCTGTTTCACACCGGGCAGACCGGCGTCGGCTCCGGCATGCCGGGCGGCAACGGCATGCGGCTGAAATATTCCAACCCGATGTATATCGACGATGTCGCGGTGGATTTTCCCGAGATGAAAATCATTCTCGCGCACCCGTCCTTCCCCTGGCAGGAAGAGGCGCTGTCAGTCGCGACCCACAAGCCAAACGTCTATATCGACCTCTCGGGCTGGTCGCCGAAATACTTCCCGCCGATTTTGGTGCGCTACGTCAACACCATCCTGCAGGACAAAATGCTGTTCGGATCGGACTGGCCGGTGATCACGCCTGACCGCTGGATGGCCGACTTTGCCAAACTCGAAATCCGCGACGAGGTTCGGCCCAAAGTTCTGAAAGCCAATGCGCGCAAGCTGCTGAACATCTGACGTCGCACCGGCCTCCTTGCACCGCGTGCCGGGCGTCAGTCGGTCATGAACCTTCGACGTGGCGTCGTCCGGACACCTTGCACGACACATATGGACCAGCCACGCCACCGGCGTGCGACGATGTCTCTCGCATTAACGTTCACTCCTGGATAACGTCATGAGCCTTGAATTGGTCCGCTTGTTCTTTGCCGCGAAGGCACCAGATATCGCCGTGCTGGAAGCCGACCAAAGTTCCGCAACCGTCGCGCTCGCGGCACAGGCATTCGGCGTCACGCCCGGAGCGCATCGCCAAGACGCTATCACTGCGGGTGGGAGACCGCGTGCTGCTCGTCGTGACCTGCGGCACCGCCCGGCTGGACAACAAGAAAGCCCGCGCGGTTTTCGGCGGCAAACCACGGATGCTCAATGCCGAGGAAGTGGTCGCGGCGACAGGCCATCCGGTCGGCGGCATTTGTCCGTTCGGATTGCCGGCGCCGCTTCCGGTCTATTGCGACATCTCGTTGAAGGACTTCGACGAGGTGGTGCCGGCGGCGGGTTCGACCAACAGCGCGGTGCGGATTTCACCGTCGCGCATGGCTGAGTTGACGTCAGCTGAGTGGGTGGATGTGTGCGAGCGCGTTTAGCTCGCCGCGACACAACACAATCATCGGTCGACGCTCTACGACGCTACGAATTTGTTCTCGATCCGTCCGATGCGTGAAATCTCCATGGCCACAACGTCCCCGGCTTTCAGAAATTTCGGCGGATTGAACCCGATGCCGACGCCCGCAGGCGTTCCGGTGGCGATGATATCGCCGGGCACCAGAGTGAGGCCCGCCGAAATTGTCGCAACGAGTGAGGGAATATCGAAGATCAGGTCGCGCGTATTCGCGTTCTGCCGCAGCTCGCCGTTGACCCAGCACTTCACATCGAGATTTTCCGGATCGAGTTCGTCGGCGGTCACGATCCACGGACCCATCGGGCAAAACGTATCGAGCGTTTTGCCGAGAAACCACTGCTTGTGATTTTTCTGCCGGTCGCGGGCGGTCACGTCGTTGACCACCGTATAGCCGAAGATATGTCGCATAGGCATCGGCCTTGGCGATGTCCTTGCCGCCCTTGCCGATAATCACCGCAAGCTCGACCTCGTAGTCCACGCTCGAGGTAATGTGCGAATGCAATTTGACGTCATCATGCGGACCGACCACCGTGTTCGGTCCCTTCGAGAACACCGCCGGATATTCGTCGATTTCCGCACCCTTCACCGCACCCGCTTCAAAGCCGGAGCGCGAAAATTCTTTGGCGTGCTCGCCATAATTCTTGCCGACGCAGAAAATATTCCGGCGCGGCCGCTCGATCGGCGCCAGCAACCGCACGTCGGACAATGCGAGCGCCGGACCGCTCGGCGGTAACTCCGACTTCAGCGTGTCGTAGCGGGCGATCAGGTCGGCCATGTCGGTGATGCCGGCAATCGGCCGCACGGTCTTGCCCGCGTTGTCGACGACGCCAAGATATCGGGACCCTTGATAGGAATAGGCAGCAAATTTCATTCTGTGATTCTCTCAGACAGGTTTTGCGTTCGGGTGGATTTACTCGACCTTGCCGATTTTCTTCACGGCATCGATCAGGCGTGCGCTATCGGTCTCGACGAATTTGGCAAATTCGGGCGCATCGAGATAGGCGACGGGACTGCCCGCGCCCTCAAACGTCCTGACGACCTCCGGTGCGCGAACCGCCTCGGCCATCGCGGCGCGCAGTTTGAGCATGATCGGCTCGGGAAGCGCGCGTTGCGCGAACAGCCCAGCCCAGATGTAAAATTCGATGTTGTTGAAACCAAGCTCGCGGAATGTCGGCAGATCCGGAAAGCTCGCGATCCGCTCCGCACCCCAATTGGCGAGCACACGCACCTTGCCATCGTCGACCTGCGGCCGCAGCACGCCGGGCGCCGAAGCAAGCGCCTGCACGGTCCCCGAGAGCAAAGCGGTCAAAGCAGGCCCTGCTCCGCGATAGGGCACATGCAGCAACTTGATGCCCGCGCTCGCCGCGAACACTTCCATCGCCATATGCAGCGTGCCGTAAGGGCCGGACGAGCCGTAAGGGATTTCACCCGGACGCCTTTTGGCATCGTCCACGAAATCCTGCAGGGTCTTCCAGGGTGCGGACGCAGGGACAGCAAGCAGCGTGGGATCTGCCAGCACGCGCGCGACCGGCGAGAATTGCGAAACCTCATAGGCCACCGGACGGCCGAACAGCCGATCGGCTTCAGGCAACACGGCCAGCGACGACAGTGTCATCAGCAGCGTGTAACCATCCGGCTCGGCGCGCGCCGCCTGCGCATTTCCGACCGAACCGCCCGCGCCTCCCGCACGGTTGTCCACGACCACCGGCTTGCCCAAAATGCGCTCCAGCGCCAGCGCGACCGGCCGCGCCGCAAAATCCGCCTGTCCGCCTGCCGGAAACGGCACGATCATCGTGATCGTGCGAGCGGGCCACGCGCTCTCGGCCTGCGCACGTATCGTCAGCGACGATGACAGGCCCTGCGCCAGCGGCCATGCGGCCGCCGCCTTCACGATGTCCCGGCGATTCATGCGTCTCTCCCTGCGACGTTTTTTGATTTATTTTTTGATGCGATCGTGACGGCCGAGGCCGATCTTCACGCCGGCTCCCGGCCCGCCGTCTAATCCAGCAGCGCCTGCGCGCCGACAAGGTGACGCTTGACGTCCCGCAAATGCTGCCGCATTTCGGCGGCCGCGAGGCTGGCGTCGCGCGCCCGCAACGCCGCGACGATCTTACGATGCTGTGTCTGCATCAATACGCGGCGCTCGCGCGTCAGCGTCCGCTCCTTCAGAGCCGCCCAATCGGCTTGCCTGCGCACCGCATTGATGGCGTCGTAAATATCGATCAGCAACTGATTGCGGCACGCCGCGATCAGGGCTTGATGAAACAAACCGTCCCACATCTCGAAATCGGCGACCGTTTCGGCCGCTTCTCCATGCTCGAGACAGCTTGCCATCGCTGACAATTCCGCGCCGTTGGCGCGCGCTGTCGCAAGTTCAACCGCCTGCGGCTCGATCATGAGCCGGACTTCCATGATTTCGAGAGGGCTTGCGCCTTCGATGCGACGCGACAAATCGTCTGGCTCCTGGCGCCTCGATTGCGCCACGAACGTGCCGCGCCCGACTTCGCGATAAATGCGGCCCTCGCTTTCAAGAACCTTCAACGCGCGGCGGACCGTGTTGCGCGCAAAACCGAATTGCTGCGCGAGTTCGCGCTCGGTCGGAATTCTCTCGCCCGCTTGCCACTCCTTGTTCTCGATTGCCTTGCGCAAACCGATCAAAAGCCTGGTGGCTGAGGGAGACCCGTGCAACGCATGCAGCGGGGTGAAGGGTTTTGCCGTCATCGATGCTGGATCTCCGCTGCATGAGCGAACCCACCATTGTCGCCAATCGGGTTTGGACCAACTGAACCAATGGTATTTCGCCAGATCGTGGCCGAAATCGACCCGCGACGCAATCGCCCAGCTTTAAACAAACCCCATGTTCTGAAGACAATCCTGGAATTGAAAGGGTTGACGCAGGCAAGGCAGCCCGACAGCATAGGTGAAGTTTGGCCCAATTGGTTCAACGGCCATTTTGGTCAGCAGCGATGGCCTGCGGCACGCTGCTGGCACATCGAAGTCGCGGAGGTGCCTTTCACTGCACCGCAATGAGGCTCGAAAAAAGTCGCATCGCACCAGAACGGGACTTCCCGTATAAACGCCTCTCTAAAAACCGTCCGTCGAAGCAAAGATCGGCGCCCATCAATAAACGAAAGCCGGGAGAAATTTATGAAATTGAGATTTTTGTCCGCCGTTGCCGCGTGCAGCCTGTTGCTGGGGAGCGGCGCCTCGGCGCAAGGCGTGAAGATCGGAATCCTCAACGATCAATCGGGCGTGTACGCGGACTACGGCGGCAAATGGTCCGTCGAAGCGGCAACGATGGCGATCGAGGACTTCGGTGGCCAAGTGCTCGGCGGCAAGATCGATCTCGTCACCGCGGACCATCAGAATAAACCCGATCTGGCGGTGAGCATCGCGCGCAAATGGTACGATGTCGAAGGTGTCGACATGATCACCGAGTTGACGACCTCGTCGGTCGCTCTCGCCGTTCAGGATCTCGCAAAGCAGGAAAAGAAAATCGACATCGTGGTCGGTGCGGCGACCTCGCGCATCACCGGCGACGCCTGCACGCCTTATGGCTTTCACTGGTCGTTCGATACCCACGCCCTCGGCGTCGGGACCGGCGGCGCTTTGACCGAACAGGGCGGCAACACCTGGTTCTTCCTGACCGCCGATTACGCCTTCGGTTATTCGCTGGAGAAGGACACCGGCGACATTGTCAAAGCCAAGGGCGGCACGGTTGTCGGATCGGTCCGGCATCCGCTTAACTCGTCCGACTTCTCCTCGTTCCTGCTGCAGGCTCAAAGCTCAAAAGCCAAGGTCATCGGACTTGCCAATGCCGGTCTCGATACCATCAACTCGATCAAGCAGGCGTCCGAATTCGGCATCGTCTCCGGCGGACAAAAGATGGCAGGCCTGCTGCTCACGCTGGCGGAGGTTCACGGCCTCGGATTGCAGGCGGCGCAAGGCCTCGTTCTGACGGAAGCGTTTTACTGGGATCGTGACGACAAGTCGCGCGCCTTTGCGGAACGCTTCTTCAAGCGCACCGGCCGCATGCCCAACATGATCCAGGCGGGCACGTACTCCGCGACGCTGCAATATCTCAAAGCCGTGAAAGCCGCCGGAACCAAAGATTCGGATGCTGTCGCCAAAAAACTGAAGGAATTGCCCGTCGACGATGCGTTCGCCCAGGGCAAGGTTCTGGCCAACGGCCGCATGGTGCATGACTTGTATCTGTTCGAGGTCAAGAAGCCATCGGAATCCAAGAAGCCCTGGGACTATTACAAGATGCTCGCGACTGTCCCGGGCGACAAGGCATTCCCGACTGCAACCGAGAGCGGATGCCCACTCACCAAATAAGCGGCGATAAAGCCGAAGCATATTGGGGGAGCGAAGGAACAAACCTTCGCTCCCTTTTTACTTATGGACCAGCAAAAATCGTAACTCGCTTTCAAAAAGGCGAGCGTTAACCGGCGAGAACGCTATCGATCGCCGCGGCATCCTCATTGCCGCTGAGCGGATCGTGCGGCAACACGCGATGTGTGAGAACCATCTCGGCAATCGACAGACGATGGCGCGCGCCGGTTTTCGCGGCTTCGCGAGCGAGCCCGATCGCCGATGTAATATGATAGAGGCCCGAGGCGGACTGTCGCGCCAGCGCTTCCGACTTTTTTGCGGCCACATCGGCCGCGAACGCGCAGGCACGATCAAGCGCTTGCGCCAACACATCATGCGCCCGCAAATCCAGCGAGGCGTCGCGCAGCTGCGACTGGTTCCACGCTTTCAGAACAGGGAGCGCACCGTCACGCGAAATGGCGCGGGAGACGTCGAGCGCGACGATATTCGACGTGCCTTCCCAGATTGAACCGAGATGAGAATCGCGCAGCAGCCGCGCATCCGCCCACTCCTCGATGTAACCGCAGCCACCCCGCACCTCCATCGCGTCGCCGGTCACCTTGCGGGCATCGCGGCAGGCACGGAATTTAATCAATGGCGTGAGAATGCGCGCCAGTTTCGCTCCCTCGGCATCGTTGCGATTGGCGCGATCCAGCGCCTCGGCGGTCAGAAACATCATGGTGCGTGCCTGTTCGCACCACACCAGCATCTTGGCAAGTTGCCGGCGCATCAACGGCAGTTCGATGAGCGGCTTGCCGAACGCGTGACGACGACGCGAGATGAACAACGCTTCGCTCACCGCGCGCCGCATCATCCCTGCCGCGCGCACACCATTGGACAGCCGGGAGTTGTTCACCATGTCGGCCATCTGGTGGAAGCCGCGCCCGCGCTCTCCGACCAGATAAGCCTCCGCGCCATCGAGCCTGATCTCGCCGCTCGCCATCGAGCGCGTGCCGAGCTTGTCCTTGAGCCGCAAAATCCGGTAGTCGTTCGGCGCGCCGTCGCCCTTGGTTTTCGGTAGCAGAAATAGCGAAATCCCGCTCATGCCGGGAGAGTCTTCGCTGCGTGCCAGCACCATCGCGAGATCGGCGTCGGCATTGGAGCAAAACCATTTGTCGCCGGTCAGCTTCCATGTCCCGTCACGCTGCAACGCGGCGCGCGTGGCCGTCGCGCTGACATCGGATCCCGCGCCCTGCTCGGTCATGAACATGGCGCCTTGCGCCAGATCATCAAAATCGAGCGTGGTCAGCCGCTCGATGAAACGTCCGACCAGATTAGAATCGCCATAGCGTTTCAGCGTCCGGGTCAACGAATCCGTCATGCTGACCGGGCACATCAACCCGAACTCGGCCTGCACGAACAAATATGTCAGCGCATATTTCGCGGCCGGCGGCATCGGCTCCGGCCAGCCCAGCGCCCCACGGTGCGACACGGCGGCCAACCCAAGTTCGGAAAAGGCCAACCGCTCCATCTCGACATAGGCGGGATGCTTGTTGACGACGTTGCAGTCTTCCCCCGTACGCCGCCGCACCGACAAAGTGGGCGGGTTGCGGTCGGCGATTCCGGCCAGTTCATCGAGCCGCCCTCCCGCCAGACCGCCGAGCCTGTCGAAGGTCGGCGCAAGATGACGAAACAAGGCGTCCGGCAGATAGTGCGAAAACAAAACCGCCGCATCGCGATCCACATGATAGAGGTTCAGCCCGCGCGAATCCGGGATTGATCCTTCCAGATCGACGTCAGACATCATGGGATCTCCTCGGTGGTCGCAGTCCAGCGCGTTAGATAGCGTGTCCACGTTACGCAATTTCAAGTCAGATTACCGGGCCCGGCGCGTGCCGGGAAGCATCAGTATCCCAGCGCCATGCCGTCCTTGCGATGATCGCTGGCGCCAAGCAGAACCCCGCGATCGTGATCGATCCAGATCGCCTGGCATCCACCGAGCGGCGCATCCGCCCACCCCACCTGATGGCCACGGCGCACGAGATCGTCATTGAGCGTTCCAGGATAGGTGGTCTCCAGCGACAGCTTACCGTCGAAGGCGAATGAACGCGGCGCATCCGAGGCCGCCTGAATGTCCATGCCCAGATCGAAGACGTTGGACAGAAAATTCGCGTGTCCGGTGGCCTGATAGTGGCCTCCCATGACGCCAAACGGCATCACGGCCCGGCCGTTCTTCATCACCATGCCGGGGATGATGGTGTGCATCGGCCGCTTGCGCGGCGCCAGCGCGTTGGGATGCGCGGCATCGAGCCTGAAACCCCAGCCGCGATTGTGCAGCAGCACGCCCGATTTCGGCGCATAAATGCCGCTGCCGAAGGCATTGAACAGCGAGTTGATCAGCGACACCGCATTGCGCTCGCGGTCGACCACGGTGAGATACACCGTGTCGCGGTGTTCGATGTCATCCCACGCGGTCACTTCCGACGCGCGTTCAAGAGAGATTTTGGCGCGAATACGCGCGATGTAATCGTCGCCGGTGAAATGCCCGGGATCGAGCGGCCCGAACGAAGGATCGCAAAAGAAAGCATCCCTCGCGCGGTAAGCCGCCTTGGTCGCCTCCGCCAGCAGATGAACCCGATCGGCGTCGGCAAGCGACTTGACGTCATAGCCTGCCATGGTTCGCAAAATCATCAACGCGGCCAGTCCCTGACCGTTCGGCGGACATTGATAGATATCGTGGTCGCGATATGCGGCCGTGATCGGCGTCACGTGCTCGCCGCGATGCGCAGCGAAGTCCTCGGCCGTATGCGTTCCACCAAGGCGTCGCAGTTCGCCTGCGATCTCCTCGGCCACGTCACTGTCGTAAAAAGCGGAGCGGCCTTCACGCGCGATCCGGCGCAGCGTCCTGCCAAGCGCAGGCTGAGAACGCAGTTCACCGGTTTCCGCCGACCGGTCGCCGGGAAGAAATTGCGCGGCGGCGGCTGCATTGCTCTCAAGCCGTCCGCGAAACCGTGTCCAGTCATAGGCCACGCGCGGCGTGATCCGAAATCCGTTTTCGGCCGCGTCGATCGCCGGTTGCAAAATCCGCTCGAGTGGAAGGGAGCCGTATTTGTCATGAAGCACGCACCACGCGTCGACCGCACCTGGGATGGTCACCGCGATCGGCGATGTCGGTTCGATACTGGTCAGCCCCGATGCCTTGAACGCTTCGAGATCGGTCCCTGCCGGCGTGCGGCCCGAACCGTTGAACGCGACCGGCAATCCGCCCTTCGGCGCATAAAGCGCAAAACAGTCTCCTCCGATCCCGGTCATCTGGGGTTCGACGACTCCTTGCAGCGCCACGGCGGCAAGTGCGGCATCGATGGCGTTCCCGCCGGCCTGCAGGATCGAAACAGCCGCAAGGGTTGCTTGTGGATGGGACGTGGCAGCCATTCCGCGTTCGCCAATGGCGAGCGACCGGCCAGGATTCGTGAAATCGCGCATGGAATTGCTTTCTCTGTCTTGTTCTTCTTGTGCCCGCCTCAGATCATCGGCAGGTGGCGAGGCTTGGGACCGCGCGGAAAGATCGTGTCGAGCGCGGCGAGATCGTCCGCACTCAATGAGAGCTTCGCGGCGGCGGCGTTGTCTGCCGCGTGATCGGCGGACGACGCTTTCGGGACCGCGAATACGCTTTTCAGTCGCGTGAGGAAAGCCAACGCGACCTGTCGAGGCGTCGCTTGATGCCGCGCGGCGATCGTTGCAAGTACGCGTCCGCCCGGCGATTGCGCGCCGGGGAAATCGTCATGGCCGAACGGCGAATAGGCCACGACAGCCACGCCGTGGCGTTCACACCAGGGAATCACCGCGTGCTCGATGGCACGCTCCTGCAAATGATAAAGCACCTGATTGCAGGCGATGCGGCCCTCGCCCGCGACGGCCAGCAGTTCGTCGAGATCACTGACGTCGAAATTGCTCACGCCCCAGGACAAAATCTTTCCCGCTGCCACAAGTTCGTCGAACGCGGCGACTGTTTCCTGCAAAGGACTGCCGCCACGCCAGTGCAGCAGGTAACAGTCGAGCCTGTCGGTCCGCAGCCGCGTCAGCGAACGTTCGCAGGCGGTGATCGTGCCGCGCCGCGAGGCATTGCTCGGCAAGACCTTTGAGACCAGAAAACAACGGTCGCGGCGACCTTCGATCGCCTCCGCCACCACCAGTTCCGCATCGCCATACATTTCGGCGGTGTCGATATGGGTCATGCCGAGATCGAACCCGCGTTGCAGGCTCGCGACCGCGCGTTTGCGATCTCCATGATCGATATACCATGTGCCCTGCCCGATCACCGGAACGTCCCTTCCAGTCGGGCCAAACTGACGTTGCATCACGTTCAAATCGTCCGGCCGCCGTCGACCGGAAGGATGACCCCGGTCAAAAATTCCGACTCGTCTCCGCCGAGATAGACGCAGGCATTCGCAATGTCGGTGGGCGTCGACATGCGGCCCAGCGGAATCGTCGCCAGGAATTTCGCACGATTTTCCGGCGTGTCCGGCACGCCCATGAAGGATTCCAGCAGGCCGGTCTCGCCCATCACAGGAGCGATGCAGTTGACGCGAATGCCATCCGGCGCAAGTTCCACCGCCATGGACTTTGACATCAGGTTCACCGCGCCCTTGGTGGCGTTGTACCAGGTCAGGCCGGGACGCGGCCGCACGCCGGCCGTCGATCCGATATTGATGATGCGCCCTGACTTCTGCCGCCGCATCACCGGCACCACCGCATTTGTCATGAGAAAGATCGATTTCACGTTGATGGCAAAAACGCGATCGAACTCTTCTTCCGTGACCTCGAGCAGCGGCTTGTTCCGGAACGTCCACCCTGCATTGTTGATGACGATATCGAGCGCGCCGAAATCATCGACCGCGCGTTTGACCGCCGCATCGACGTCGGCTTTTTTGGTGACATCGCCTGTCACGGCGACAGCGCCGCCACCGGCCTCCTGGGCCACTTTCCTGGCCCCCTCGCCATTCAGATCGAGGATAACCACCTTGGCGCCCTCGCGGGCATAACTGCGGGCGATCTCCGCGCCGAAGCCGGACGCGCCCCCGGTAATCAGAGCCGACTTTCCCTTCAACCGCATGTCTCGTTTCCTCTCTTTCGCGCCCGAACCTGCCGTCGCAAGGCAACGTGTTCTGTTGTGTTTCAGCGCTTTTCTTGATGTAAAGCGATGGACTGGCTTCGCCGAGTTTACATTAAAGAGGTCCGGGCGAAATAGAGCGGCCGCAATGCATTTGATGCAGGTCCGCATCATAAAATCGCACGCAAGCCGGCAAAAGCCGTTCGGCGTAGCGAATTTGGAATGAGAGATTGCCGTGATCCCGTGGAAACTGCTCGACACCAGCCTCATACCCGGCACGGGCGACACGTTGCGATTGATGCAGCGCGGAACGGAATTCTCGATCAAGCTCGGCCAGAACGAATTGATGAACAGCCGCCTGAGTGGATCGGAAGAAGCGCTCGCGACCCTTTCCTGCCAGCGGATCGCCGGCCGCACCGGCGCGCGAGTGCTGATAGGCGGTCTTGGCATGGGCTTTACGCTGCGCGCGGCGCTTTCGGTACTGCCCGCGCAGGCAACGATCGTCGTGGCTGAGCTCGTGCCCGCGGTCATTGCATGGGCCCGTGGCCCGATGTCGGAGGTGTTTCAGAACTCGCTGCATGATCCTCGTGTCGAGGTGCTGCGAGGCGACGTGCTGGAGGCCATGAAAGCAGGATCGAACGCCTACGATGCGATTTTGCTCGATGTCGATAACGGGCCGGAAGGATTGACGCGAGGCTCCAACGACAACCTCTACGACAGGACCGGTCTCCAGTCGGCGCGCATGGCGTTGCGGGCGGAAGGCTTCTGGCGGTGTGGTCGGCCGGACCCGACGCCGCGTTTACGCAACGCCTCCGGCGCGCGGGATTTGCGGTGGAGGAGGTCCCGGTGCGGGCAAACGGTTCACGCGGCGGCGCCCGTCATCTGATCTGGCTCGCAACGCTTCCGAAAACGTAGAGGCGGCTTGGATGAAGTCGTTGCGAGACGTCGTCCTGACTTCAAAAGTCTTTGCTTGAAAAATCCTGGCTTCAAAACTGGATTTTGGCCGTCATCCGTCCGTTGGTGTCACAGCCTGTCTGACTGCACCTGAAACGTGCATCAGTGTATGCGAACTGTTTTGAAGACGGACTGGGGAAGGAACAGGATGGTGGGCGCGACAGGGATCGAACCTGTGACCCCTACGATGTCAACGTAGTGCTCTCCCGCTGAGCTACGCGCCCGAAAACCGTGAAATGGGGTGGCGTCCCTATACCGACTCAAACGAGCCGAGGCAAGGATCGGTTGGCACCCGCTTTATGGAGCTTTTCGACGGTCTTTTGGGTTCAAATGGCGGTTCAGGCCGCCAGCATCTTGTTCACTTCGCTCACAAGTTCGCGCAAATGAACAGGCTTCGACAGCACCTTGGCGTTTTTGGGCGCTTCGGAGTCCGAATTCAGCGCAACGGCCGCAAACCCCGTGATGAACATGATCTTGATATCAGGATCGAGTTCCGAGGCCCGGCGCGCCAGCTCGATGCCGTCCATTTCCGGCATCACAATGTCAGTCAGCAGCATTTCAAAAGGCTCTTCCCGCAGCCTCTGGTAGGCCGAAAGGCCGTTATCGTAGGATGAAACCTGAAAGCCCGCGTTTTCCAGTGCCTTGACCAGAAACCGGCGCATATCATTGTCATCTTCGGCGAGGAGAATCTTGTGCATGGGGTGTGATCGTTACATCCGAAAGAGGATTGGATTGATCCTATTAGCCAGACAGAGGGTAAATTTCGGGTGAAGTTTAGCTCATCTGCGCACCCGCTGGCGGTAAACAAACACGCCAGGACGCAATAAAGCATAGAACTTTCCGGCTAAAATATGCTGTCATGAATTTCCGATGTTGTTCGCGTTCGACGCCAGTTCAAGAGATACCGCTTACGCACAGGAATTTTGGACGCGGAATACGCGCATGAACGGGGGCCAGGCACGGCAATGACGCGGTTTGACGAAGAGATCTCCGCCCCTTTTGAGATCGTCGAACCGGCGCGCTGGCGTGCGCCGATCATCTTCAACTCACCGCATTCCGGCTCGGTCTACCCGCGCGAATTCCTCGACGCCTCGCGAATCGACCTGTCCTCGCTGCGGCGTTCGGAAGACTCGTTCATGGACGAGATGATCGAAGGGCTTAGCCACCACGGTTTTTCGGTGGTCCGGGTCAACTTTCCCCGATCCTTCGTGGACGTGAATCGCGAGCCCTACGAGCTCGACCCACGCATGTTCAATGGCCGGCTGCCGAGTTTCGCGAACACCCGCTCGATGCGGGTGGCGGGCGGCCTCGGGACCATTCCCCGCGTGGTGGGCGACGGACAGGAAATCTATCGCGAGCGCCTCAGCGTCGAGGACGGCCTGACGCGGATCGAGGCCCTGTATAAGCCTTATCATCGCGCCTTGCGCCGATTGATCGGCAAGGTCCATGAAATGTTCGGAGCCGCGATCGTGGTCGATTGTCATTCGATGCCATCGGTCGGCATTTCGCGCGACGAACCGCGAAGGCCCGATGTGGTGATCGGCGATCGCTACGGCACCAGCTGTGCCTCGCAACTGCCGAACGCGATCGAGGATACGCTGGTGGCCCTGGGCTATACGGTCGGGCGCAACAAACCTTACGCCGGCGGTTTCATCACCGAGCATTACGGCAATCCGGCGAGCGGCCTGCATACGGTTCAGATCGAGCTCAACCGCGCGATCTACATGGACGAACGCAAGCGTGAACGCGGCCCTCGTTTCGCGCAGCTCGCGGCCGACTTCTCAACCCTCGCGCACGCACTCGCGGCCGTGCCGCTCGATCGTCTCGGACCGTTCGAAGCGGCGGCTGAATAGCGCGAGGATTAACGCCGTGGCTAAGGCGACAAAATTCCAATCCCGAGCGCTAACGAAATCTTAAACGCGCAGAAAAAAGGGCCGCTTGCGATAGCAAGCGGCCCAAGTCTAGGGAGGAAACGCCCAAGGAGGGCAGCGACAACGCAAAGCGCTATCGCACCGCAACAATATGAGACTGCGGCGCACCAAACGCAAGTGTAATCGAAGATTTACATATGCAAAATTCGCATAACAGATCTGCCGTTCGGCAAACCCCTGAATTTAAAATACCGCTTATTTTTCAAATGACTACCCGCACCGCGAGCAATTGGAAAGTGATGTATATGCCCGATTTGCTAATCAAAAAATGAACCTATATTTCAGTTTTACCTCGCTCGGAGCTCAAAGATATGAACATGGATGCGAGCTGCGGATTCCCTGAGGTATTAGCCGTTTGTGCCTCAAGCCACCGCCCGATGGGAATTCCAATATCAGCGAAAGCCGCCTTCTCCAGAAAGACAGTCGCTCCGTTTCGATTTCGATGACAGCTTTTGGCAGGTTGCCGTCCCATGCTGTGTGAGATAGGGCGGAGGTGAAAGCTTTTTGGAAAAGGCCGTGCCCACTCGGCATCGCCGATTGACGACGCCGTGAGGATCGCCCGTGACGGTTATCGATTTTACCGCCTTCCTTGATCGTCTCGCTTCGGCGTCCGGAGAAACGATCCTTCCGTTTTTTCGAACATCCCTCAGCATTGAGAACAAAAACGCCGGGCGCGATCTGGATCCCGTCACGGAAGCTGACCGCGCCGCCGAAGCGGTGATGCGACGGCTCATCAAGGCGAACTTTCCGCAACACGGCATCGTCGGAGAGGAATTCGGCGACGAACGCGCTGATGCGGAATACGTGTGGGTGCTCGATCCCATCGACGGCACCAAATCGTTCATATCGGGATTGCCGATCTGGGGAACGTTGATCGCACTGATGCGCCACGGCGTTCCGGCGTTCGGCATGATGCATCAGCCCTATATCGGCGAACGTTTCAGCGGCGACGGCGGCGCCGCCACCTATGACGGCCCTTCGGGCAAGCGCAAACTCTCCGTGCGGCGCTGTGCCTCGCTCGCCGAAGCAACGCTCTACACCACGAGCCCGCGCCTAATGAACGAAAGCGACGGCGCGGCATTCAGCCGGGTCGAGAACGCCGCACGATTGTCGCGTTACGGCGGCGATTGCTATTCCTATTGCATGCTGTCGGCGGGACACCTCGATCTCGTGATCGAGACTGAACTGAAGACCTATGATATCGCGGCGCTTGTCCCCATCATCACTGGCGCTGGCGGGATCGTCACCACCTGGGACGGCAAACCGGCGCAACACGGCGGCCGCATCGTTGCCGCCGGCGATCCCCGCGTTCACGAGGCCGCGCTGAAACTCCTGAACAGTTGAACGTCAACCCCACCGGCACCCCGCCGCACCGAGGCAAATTCTTTCTTGCGCAGTTCGTCGCGCAAACGACTGACGCGAAAACATCGGATTAAGGTCGCATCATCATGCCGCTCTCCACGTCTCCTCTTGAGATGTCTGCCCTCATGCTCATCGCGGTCGCGGCGGTGTTTCTGCTCGCCGGTTTCGTCAAGGGCGTGCTCGGTCTCGGTCTGCCGACGGTGGCGATCGGATTGCTCGCGACGCGCATGCCGCCGTCGCACGCGTTGGCGATCGTCATCGTGCCGGCCGTCGTCACCAACATCTGGCAAACTTTCGTCGGCCCCTATCTGCGCGACATCGTTCGCAGACTATGGCCGCTGATGGTGGGCACATGCCTTGGCATATGGTCGGGCTCCGGCCTCATGACAGGCCCTTATGCGCGCTTCGGCACGATCGTCCTCGGCGCTTTGCTGGTGATTTATGCGTTGCTCGGCTTGAGCAAGGTACGTTTCAGCGTCGCGCCCGCCCATGAAAAATGGGGCGGCGGCATTGTCGGCGTGTTGACGGGCCTCGTCGCCGCCGCCACCGGCGTTCAGGTCATTCCCTCGATGCCATTCATGCAGGCGATAGGCATGGAGAAAGACGAGCTGGTGCAGGCGCTGGGTGTCTTTTTCACCACGGCGACCATCGCACAGTCATTCAACCTGGCGGAGGCCGGGTTGTTGACGGTTTCGGTCGCATTGCCGGGCGTTGTCGCCATGATTTCGGCATTCCTGGGAATGTATATCGGCCAGAATGTCCGCACGCGAATGGACCCGGATGCATTCCGCCGCTGGTTTCTTGTGGCGATGATGCTGCTCGGAATTTACCTGGCGGGGACCACGATCGCGGCGCTGTAGCGTCCTGCTTGCTTCGTCGCGGCGGAACTCAACACGAACAGAGGAGTATCGAGATGGTCCTGACGGGCGGTTGTTTCTGTGGCGAGCTGAGGTTCGAGGCCGAGGGAGAGATCCGGATGCGGGGTCTGTGCCTTTGCCGCACTTGCCAGAAGATTTCCGGAGGCGCGGGTAATCTCTTCATCGGAATTGAGGCGGACGGCTTTCGCTACACCCGCGGCGAACCTCGCCGTTTCAAGCAACCAGATATCGCCGACGCGCCCACCCGTGAATTCTGCGGCGAGTGCGGCGTTCATATTGCCGGCCGCTCGCCCAAGGCGCCCGGCGGCGTCATCGTGAAGGTGGGAGCGCTCGACGATCCAGCGATCTTCGAAGGTCCAAGCCTCGTGGTCTGGACCGATGACAAGCACGACTTCCACATCGTGCCCGACGGCGCACGTGCGTTCCCACGCATGCCGGGGCGGTAGCGGGCCGAAGAAGCCGCTCACCTGTTCGCGTTCAGAAAACGCGTCACAAAACGAACGAGCGCGACGTTGCTTCCACGCAGGACAAAAGCGCTCAGTTGAACAGCGGCGTTCCCGGCACGAACGCGTCGAAAGCGGCCCAGAACTGTGCCCGGTAGCGATCCTGTTCCTGCAGGATTTCGTGCCGCGCGCCGGCGATCACGAGATGCGAGCCCGCGCGCAGATGATAGGCGAACTCTTCGATCGCGGGTGTCGAGACCACGGTGTCGGCTCCCGCCGCGATCATCAAAATCGGCTGCCGGATTCGCGAGGGATAATCGACCGCGCGAAAACCATGCATGGCGCGAAAGGCCGTGTCCGCCCAGGCCACCGTCGGCGATGCGATGCCGAGCGTCGGGTCTTCCTGAAGAATAGCGGCGTTGCGCGCATAGCGCACCGGATCGCTTGTCAGCTCATTGTCTGGGAACGCATCCGTTCCGACCAGTTCGTTGTTGCCACCCGGCACGTAACGCCCGCCCAGTCCCGCGAAACGCATGGTGCGCAGCAGGGTACGCACGGGCAACGACGTACGGCGTCCCGGCAGATCGATCATCGGTGCCGACAATACGATGCGGTCGAACCAGCGCCTGCCTGCATGGGCAATCCGCAACATCACCGCACCGCCCATCGAATGCGCCAGCGCGAAATAGGGCGGCGGGCAATCCGGCAGGACGATCTGCTGGACGAATGCTTGAACGTCTTTTTCATAATCGGAAAAACTTCGCACATAGCCCTTGCGCGGATTGCGAAGCTGGCGAGCCGAATGCCCCTGCCCGCGCCAGTCGATCATCGCCACCGCGAAACCGCGATCACGCAGGTCGCGCACGGTCTCGAAATATTTTTCGATGCATTCGCCGCGCCCCGTAAAGACACAAACCGTGCCGCGCCGGTTGGCGGGCGGCGCCCAGCGCGCGAACCGCAACTCGACCCCGTCCTGCGCCTTGATGGTGCCGCTGGCAAAATCGTCCGGGGCGGGATTTGCGGGAATCGAAACGAGCGTCATGGGAAATTCCGGGACCGCGAAAATGTTGGAATCGAAGGGGTTTTGAATTTTTCAGGAAGACCGGGCTGCGCCCCTTGAACACCTTAGGAGCTCTCCCATATCACTTTCGTGCAGGCCATCGCCAGCGGACACTCCCGCACCGGCTGCACGCCAACGAAAGTCCGGCCATCCGGCGGGCTGACTGAAAACTCGCTCAATTGAGGAGAACCACCATGCGTACTTTCGATCTGACCCCATTTTATCGTTCGACCATCGGCTTCGACCGTCTCTTTAATTTGCTCGACCAGACGACCACAGACGGCGCCCCGGGTTATCCCCCCTACAACATCGAACGGACAGGCGAGAACGCCTATCGAATCAGCGTCGCCGTATCCGGCTTCGCGCAGAACGAGTTATCCATCGTCGCGAAAGAAAACACCCTGACCATCAAGGGTGAGAAATCGGTTGCCGAAAACGGCCAGCAGGGCTCCGAGGTGCTTTATCGCGGCATTGCGGCCCGCGCCTTCGAGCGCGCCTTCCAGCTTGCCGATTACGTGCAGGTGAAAAACGCCTCGCTGGAGAACGGTTTGCTGCATGTCGATCTCGTGCGCGAAATTCCGGAGGCCAAAAAGCCCCGTACCATCGCGATTTCGACAAGCAGCAAAACGCTGGACGCTCCTGTGGATAAAGTCGCAGCCTAACCGCGATCGACGAACCTCCAACGCTTGCCGGACATGAGCCCGGCACACGAAAACGCCCCGGGTTGCCGGGGCGTTTTTTGCATCGACTCGCGGATCACGAGCCTGCCAATCGAAGCCTTCAGTCCACGCCTTGCATAGCCGGCATCTCCTGCGTGGGTTGGAGCTGCAACCCCGGTTTCGGCTCGGCCGGTTTGACGTCGGGAGTTTTCGTCTCGGAAGGTTTGATCTCTGGCTTGGCCTGCACGGTAGCCGATTGCGTAGCCGTCGTGGGCGGAGCAGCTCCGACCGTTCGCGGCTCCGCTTTGCCCGCGCCTGCCGGCGGCGCGCGGTTTGCGACATGCGGCACCGGCAATGGCGGCCGCAGCGTCCGCACATTTGCTTTCTGAACATTGGCTTTCGGGGATGGAGGCGGAACGCCGGGAGGGCCATACGACGTGATGACCTCCTCATCAGACACATCCGCCGGCACGAACCGCATGATCCGGCCGGTGCGTGCATCCAGCACCACCCGTCCGTCGTCGCCCTCGGGCGTAATCACTGAAATTGTATAAACCCATTGGCGCCGCACAGCGGGCCCAAGCGGCTCGTACCCCGTTGAACGGATGATCCGGACAACCTCGACCGGGGGCAACGCATTGTCATACGGTTCGTAGCCGCGTCGCGCCGCGCCCGGCGGCCTGGCTATCGGCGGCCGCCCGTTGCCGACGATCACGGCCTCGTCGCGCGCGTAAGGTGCCGGAACCCCGCCGGTCATGCCTGCGGGAGGTGGCGGAGCACCGGGAACCGCGTCCACCACGGGCTCCGGCTGGCGAGGGTCGATGCTCTGCGCGTGAACGGCGGATGCGGCCACAACCAAGGCCGCCGCGGTGACCCATTCTGAAATGAATTGCCCCATCGCGCTGTGCTCCTGGCGTGCGTCCCGGTGCGTCCGGGTTTGTTCTGGCAAGGTTCATGCTTGAATCCGGCGGAGCTTGGGCCGGATCACGGCGCTTCTGCCGTAAAGTTGACATTCCCTTGCATAAACCGCCGCGGCGGGGACTCTCACGCGCTTGTGTGTTAGAAAAAAATTTGGCAAGGTCGGAGCTAGGACAGCAGGGCTGTCCCATTTTCCGGGAAACCGGCACGTGGTCGAAGACGCGGCGACGGCGTGAATGGGTAGATGTCAGGCCAGGGGTGGCGGACATCGAAAAAGCGTCTCCTGAAATGGCTCGCCCGGCGCGATGCGGTATCGAAGTGATACCGTCGCGCCGAAGTCGCGCCAGCGATACACGTAAAGAGGCGTCCTGAAACCTGCGGGGTTTGCCGGAGTACAGAGGGTGAGCATGAGCGGATCAAGGTTCGAGCGCGGCGAAGTCGGTGCACAAGCGCTGTCGGCGGACTGCAATCCGAAAACACCCGTGCAGCAGCCGCAAATTCACGAACATACATTTCGCGAACACACGCCTCGTGAACATACGATTCACGAACATACTTGGCGCCCGCCGGCGGAAGGTCTTTACGACCTGAGTCTGGAAAAAGATTCCTGCGGTGTGGGCTTCATCGCCAACATCAAGGGCAAGAAGACACATCAGATCGTCTCCGACGCTCTCTCCATTCTTTGCAATCTGGAACATCGCGGCGCGGTAGGCGCAGACCCGCGCGCCGGCGACGGCGCTGGCATTCTGGTCCAGATTCCGCACGCGTTCTTCGCGCGAAAGGCGAAAGAACTCGGCTTCAAGCTGCCCGCCCCCGGCCAGTATGCGGTGGGTGCATTGTTCATGCCGCGCGAAAAGCCCTGGCGCGAAATCATCAAGAGCATCGTCACCGACAAGATCAAGTCGGAAGGTTTGCTGCTGCTCGGCTGGCGCGAAGTGCCGACCGACAACTCCTCGCTCGGCGAAACCGTGAAGCCGACCGAACCCAACAACATGCAGGTTTTCATCGGCTGCGGCGATTGCGCGGACGAGGACGATTTCGAGCGACGCCTTTACATCCTGCGCAAGGCGATTTCGAATGCCATCTATCAGCGCCGCGAGCGTTCGCTGGCCGGATATTATCCGGTTTCGATGTCATGCCGCACCGTCGTCTACAAAGGCATGTTCCTCGCCGACCAGCTCGGCAAATATTATCCCGATCTGCACGAGCCGGACTTCGAATCCGCGCTGGCGCTGGTGCACCAGCGCTTTTCCACCAACACCTTCCCGACCTGGTCGCTGGCGCATCCCTACCGCATGGTCGCGCATAACGGCGAGATCAACACCCTGCGCGGCAACGTCAACTGGATGGCGGCGCGACAGGCCTCGGTCAGCTCGGAGCTATTCGGCGGCGATATCGAGAAACTCTGGCCGATCTCCTATGAAGGACAATCGGACACCGCGTGTTTCGACAATGGCCTCGAGTTTCTCGTGCAAGGCGGCTACTCGCTGCCGCACGCGGTCATGATGATGATCCCGGAAGCATGGGCCGGCAATCCGCTGATGGATGAAAAGCGCCGCTCGTTCTACGAGTATCACGCAGCGCTGATGGAGCCGTGGGACGGCCCGGCGGCGATCGCCTTCACCAACGGCTATCAGATCGGAGCCACGCTCGACCGCAACGGCCTGCGTCCGGCGCGCTATCTCGTCACCAAGGACGACCGCATCCTGATGGCGTCCGAAATGGGCGTGCTGAAAATTCCCGAAGACCAGATCGTCACCAAATGGCGGCTGCAGCCCGGCAAGATGTTGCTGGTCGATCTGGTGCAGGGACGGCTCATTCCCGACGACGAAATCAAGGCGTCGCTCGCCAACAGCCACCCGTATCGTGAATGGCTCGACCGCACGCAGATCGTGCTGGAAGACCTGAAGGATGCGCCGGGTAAGGGCGCGCGCTCCAACCTGCCGCTGCTCGATCGTCAGCAGGCATTCGGCTACACGCAGGAAGACATCAACATCCTGCTCACGCCGATGGCCGCACTCGGCGAGGAAGCGACCGGCTCGATGGGCACCGACACGCCGATTTCGGCCTTGTCGGACAAGCCCAAGCAGCTCTTCACCTATTTCAAGCAGAACTTCGCTCAGGTCACCAACCCGCCGATCGATCCGATCCGGGAAGAGATCGTGATGAGCCTGGTGTCGTTCATCGGTCCGCGCCCGAACCTGTTCGACATCGAAGGCATGTCGCGCTCGAAGCGCCTAGAGGTGCGCCAACCGATACTGACCGATGCGGATCTGGAAAAGATCCGCTCGATTTCCGAAATCGCGGAATCGCATTTCAAGTCGCGCACGCTCGACATCACCTTCCATGCCGGCTTCGGCGCGGCAGGCATGGAGCAGGTGCTGGATGAACTCTGCGGACGCGCGGAAGCCGCCGTCCGCGAGGGCGTCAACATTATCATCCTGTCGGACCGCATGGCCGGCTCGGACCGTATTCCGATTCCGTCCCTGCTCGCTTGCGCCGCCGTGCATCATCACCTGATCCGCACAGGTCTGCGCACGTCAGTAGGTCTCGTCGTCGAATCCGGCGAACCGCGCGAAGTACATCATTTCGCATGCCTCGCAGGCTACGGCGCGGAAGCGATCAATCCTTACCTTGCGTTCGAAACCATCGTCGCGATGAAGGACAAGCTTCCCGCGAAGCTCGACGACAAGGAAATCGTCAAGCGCTACATCAAGTCGATCGGCAAGGGCCTGATGAAGGTGATGTCGAAGATGGGCATCTCGACCTATCAGTCCTATTGTGGCGCGCAGATTTTCGACGCCGTCGGGCTGAAGGCCGATTTCGTCGCGAAGTATTTCGCGGGCACGCATAGCCGCATCGAAGGCGTTGGCCTCGCCGAGATCGCCGAAGAAACAGCACGCCGCCATCAGGATGCATTCGGCGATTCCCCGGTTTTCAAATCCGCGCTCGATGTGGGCGGCGAATATGCCTTCCGCACGCGCGGTGAAGATCACGCATGGACCGCCGAATCCGTTGCGGCCTTGCAGCATGCGGTGCGCGGCAATTCGCTCGAGCGTTACAAGGCTTTCGCAAAAATCCTCAACGAACAGAGCGAGCGATTGCTGACGATCCGCGGCCTGTTCCGGATCAAGGGCGCCGAAGAAGACAATCGGAAACCGGTCCCGCTCGACGAAGTCGAACCGGCCAAGGAGATCGTCAAGCGTTTCGCCACCGGCGCCATGTCGTTCGGCTCGATTTCGCGGGAGGCGCATACCACGCTCGCGATCGCAATGAACCGCATCGGCGGCAGGTCCAACACCGGCGAAGGCGGCGAAGAATCAGATCGCTTCAAGCCGATGCCCAACGGCGACTCGATGCGCTCCGCAATCAAGCAGGTCGCCTCCGGCCGCTTCGGCGTGACGACGGAATACCTTGTTAATTCCGACATGATGCAGATCAAGATGGCGCAGGGCGCAAAGCCGGGCGAAGGCGGTCAGCTGCCGGGCCACAAGGTGGACGCAACCATCGCCAAGGTGCGCCATTCGACGCCCGGTGTCGGCCTGATTTCGCCGCCGCCTCATCACGACATCTATTCGATCGAGGATCTTGCGCAGCTCATCTACGACCTGAAAAACGTCAATCCGGACGGACTGGTCTCGGTGAAGCTGGTCTCGGAAATCGGCGTCGGCACGGTTGCGGCTGGCGTTGCCAAGGCTCGCGCGGATCACGTCACCATTTCAGGCTTCGAAGGCGGCACCGGTGCAAGCCCGCTGACCTCGATCAAGCATGCAGGAAGCCCCTGGGAAATCGGCCTTGCCGAGACCCATCAGACCCTGGTGCGCGAGCGGCTGCGCAGCCGTATCGTCGTTCAGGTCGACGGCGGCTTCCGGACGGGCCGCGACGTAGTGATTGGCGCATTGCTCGGTGCGGACGAATTCGGCTTCGCGACGGCTCCGTTGATCGCGGCCGGCTGCATCATGATGCGCAAATGCCATCTCAACACCTGCCCGGTCGGCGTTGCCACCCAGGACCCGGTGTTGCGCAAGCGTTTCGTCGGTCTTCCCGAGCATGTCATCAACTATTTCTTCTTCGTCGCGGAGGAAGTTCGCGAGCTCATGGCCTCGCTGGGCTTCCGGACCATCAACGAAATGATCGGCCAGACCCAGCTGCTCGACCAGAACGCACTGGTGGCGCACTGGAAAGCCAAAGGGCTGGACTTCTCGAAGCTGTTCTTCAGGCAGACCGCCGCTCCCGGCGTGGAGATCTTCCACAGCGAACAGCAAAATCATCATCTCGAAAAGGTGCTGGACCGTACGCTGATCGCCAAGGCGCAAGCCGCCCTCGATCGCGGCGCACCGGTCAAGATCGAAGCCGAAATCAACAACACGGACCGCAGCGCGGGCGCCATGTTGTCCGGCGCGGTCGCCAAGCGCTACGGCCATGAAGGCCTGCCGCAGGACACGATTCACGTGAAGCTGAAAGGCACCGCGGGTCAGGCCTTCGGCGCGTGGCTCGCGCGCGGCATCACCTTCGATCTCGAAGGCGAAGGCAACGATTACGTCGCCAAGGGCTTGTCCGGAGGCCGCATCATCGTGCGTCCCCCTGCAAATTCCGGCGTCGTGCCCGAAGACTCCATCATCGTCGGCAACACGGTGATGTATGGCGCGATTGAAGGCGAATGCTATTTCCGGGGCATTGCCGGCGAACGCTTCGCTGTGCGCAACTCCGGCGCGGTCGTCGTCGTTGAAGGCGCGGGCGATCACTGCTGCGAATACATGACCGGCGGTGTGGTTGTGGTGCTCGGCCGGACCGGACGCAACTTCGCCGCAGGCATGTCCGGCGGCGTCGCTTACGTGCTCGACGAGGACGGCACCTTCGAAAAACGCTGCAACATGGCGATGGTTGAGCTTGAGCCGATCCTTTCTGAAGAGATGATCAACGAGAACGCTTTCCATCAGAGTGGCGACCTCGAGGCCCATGGCAAGGTCGATGTGCTCGCCAATCTGACCGGCGGGGACGTTGAACGGCTGCATATTTTGATTACACGCCACGCCAAGCTGGCAGGCTCGAAGCGAGCCGCAGACATTCTCGCGAACTGGAAGGCCTACCTGCCGAAATTCCGGAAGGTCATGCCGGTCGAATTCCGCCGCGCACTTAATGAAATGAAAAAGCGCGAAGCCGAAGAACCACAAATCGCGATCGGCGCTTAAAATTTCGGGGCAACGTTTCCATGGGCAAGATAACCGGCTTTCTTGAAATCGACCGCAGCGACCGCGTCTATGCGCCCGTCGCCGAGCGGCTGAAAGACTATCGCGAATTCGTCATCCCACTGGGCGAAAAGGACCTTCGGGATCAGGCCGCGCGCTGTATGAATTGCGGCATTCCCTATTGCCACGGCACCGGCTCGGTCGCCCCCGGCACGCCGGGCTGCCCGGTCAACAATCAGATTCCGGATTGGAACGACCTCGTCTACAACGGTAACTGGGAAGAAGCGTCGCGGACGCTGCATTCCACCAATAACTTCCCGGAATTTACCGGACGCATTTGTCCGGCTCCGTGTGAAGCCTCCTGCACGCTCAATATCGACGACAATCCCGTCACCATCAAAACCATTGAATGCGCCATCGTCGATCGCGCATGGGATAACGGCTGGCTGAAACCCGAGATTGCGACGGAAAAAAGCGGCAAGAAAGTCGCCGTAATCGGATCAGGCCCCGCGGGTCTCGCATGCGCGCAACAGCTCGCCCGCGCCGGGCACGACGTTCACGTCTACGAGAAATTCGCGAAAGCAGGCGGCTTGCTGCGCTATGGCATCCCGGATTTCAAAATGGAAAAGGGCATCATCGACCGCCGCGTAGCGCAGATGGAAGCCGAAGGCGTGACATTCCACTACGGCAAGGCCGTGGGCGGGAAAGGCGGCGTCGACCCGCAAGAGCTGCTTGGCCAATACGACGCCATTGCATTGACCGGCGGCGCGGAAGCTCCGCGTGACCTGACCGTGCCCGGGCGTGATCTGGAAGGCATTCATTTCGCGATGGATTTCCTGCCGCAACAAAATCGCCGCGTCAGCAACGAGCCGCTCGGCGGCATCAAGGAGATTCTGGCCACCGGCAAGGATGTGATCGTGATCGGCGGTGGCGACACCGGCTCGGACTGCATCGGCACGTCGAACCGCCACGGTGCGAAATCCGTGACGCAGCTGGAAATTATGCCGCAGCCTCCGGAACAAGAAAACAAGCAGCTGACGTGGCCGAACTGGCCCCTGAAGATGCGGACTTCGTCGAGCCATCAGGAAGGCGCCGCGCGCGATTTCGCGGTGTTGACGCAGAAGTTCTCCGGCGAAACCGGCAAGGTCACCAAATTGCATTGCACGAAGGTCGATGCGCGGATGCAGCCGATCCCGGGTTCGGAGTTCGAGCTCAAGGCCGATCTCGTGCTGCTGGCGATGGGCTTCGTCCATCCGGTGCATGAGGGATTGCTGAAGACGCTCGGCGTCGATCTCGACCCTCGCGGCAACGTGAAGGCTTCGACCAACGATTATCAGACCTCGGTGACGAAGGTGTTTTCCTCCGGCGACATGCGTCGCGGCCAGTCCCTCGTCGTATGGGCGATCCGCGAAGGGCGGCAATGCGCGGCGTCGATCGACCAGTTCCTGATGGGATCGACCACGCTGCCGCGATGACGGCGTCTTCCATCATCGAGACAACAAAAACCCCACCGGTTCGGTGGGGTTTTCGTTTACGGCTGAAGCTCGCCCGCTACTGAACGATGCGAACGACCTTACGCGTGCGGGGCTCGACGATCACGCGCTGGTTGTTCACCACCGCATAACGGTATTCGGTGTAATTCGGCACGGGCCGCAGCTCGACATATTCAGGCAACGGCTCTCCGACCACCACGCGTTCACGAACCACCACGGACGGCTCGTTCGCGCGGGTCACAGACGTAATCACCGCATTCGGAACTTCTACTGCCGCGCCCACTGCGGCGCCAACGGTCCCGCCGACAGCAGCGCCGACCGGTCCGGCGACAGCACCGCCTGTTGCGGCGCCATTGGCCGCGCCGTCAACTGTCGTGCTTTGTGCGAACGCCAGGGTCGGCGCGAAAGCCAGCGCCGCAACTATCAGTGTGGTCTTCATCTTCATGGCCATCCTCCGAGGCAGGAGCACGATCTGGATAATCACGCTGGGCGAAATTCAAAAAATCGCGCTCAATCGAAAAAATAGAACGCGATCAATCGATGCGAGACATCGCGCTCCGGTGAGAGGCGGATCAACCCGGCCAGCAAGCGGCCGTTCCTGTGGAACTGGCAAAAAAGCGATGACGAGTTCCGCAACGGGTAGACGCCCCGCAAAGACGGAGGCGGAACGCCCTCAGCGCGGCGTCAGGCGATACCAAGCCACGTGTCCGGGCTCGAACTGCCCCCGGCCGCGCTTGGACCATAGCGGCGGCGCATGATCGCCCACGATGAGAATTTCAGCGGGACCGATCGCCGGGTCAAGCGCGAGGCCCGCGATGGCGTCGAACAAATCGTGCCAGAGCTCCGCCATTCTGCACACCTGCGGCGTTGCAAATCCATTTGTCGCGCCCGCGCAATCATAATCCGTCCGCGCGTCACCCGGTGCAACTGGGATGTGCGTATTCAGCGTCAGCCAATAGATGAAATGCGGAGCCTGCACATCGGTTGCTTCTTTCGCAATCAGCGGCGCAAGATCGGCATCGCACACGCCACGAAATACGCTCCCGCAATGTCGCGGCAAGCGCGCCGAAAAACCTTCGCCGAACAGAGCCTTTTCAAAGCCGATTTGCGGATACCAGTCGCGGCGACCGAACATTTCGCTGGAAAATCCATGAATCGCCAGCGTGGAATATCCGCTCTTGCGCAATTGACCGGGAAGGCATTCGAGCCCCGCTTCGCGGGCAAATATCGCGTAAGGTGTTCGCGTGCCGCAAAGCTCACGCATTTCCCCGGAGGTGGTGCTGCCGGAAAAATTCGCGCGGCCGGATGTCACCGTGTATTTGTCTGCGATGCGAGGCGTGTCAAGTGGTGAGGCGATGCGTTCGCGCGCCGTCGCATCGGCCATGTAGCCGAGACTCTCGACAATCACCACGACAACGTTGCGACCATTGACGCCGGCGACTTTGTTGAATCCCGAAACTTCAGAGGCCGAAACAATCGGCTTTTCGGATGAGAGGATCGTGCGGAAATCGAAACGGGTCGAAATATTCGATGCGCCGTCGGCAACGATCATCAGCGACACCCCGGCAAACAACGCAACCTTGTTGCCCCGGATCATGTCTTTGCGGCGGGCCAGCAAAATCAGAACTCAATATCGTTGTCATGCCGATCAAGACAAGAAGACCGACATAAAAGGGAGAGGACAGAACATTCATGCGCCGCGCATGTTCCAGCGCCACCAGAAGCTCGGTAGGCGCAAGACCGAACATGGCGCAGATCGTCCACGCCATGTCGAACGCAAGCACCAGGGTAAACAGCAGGACCGTGAGAGCGAAGGGAGTTTTGCGGGCGCTCATCGCAACGAGTGCGTACAAGACGATCGAGACCGGGCGGGGCGGCAATCCGATATCGAGCAAGGAAACCAGGGTCGCCAGCGACAACGCATTGGGAAGAAGCAAACCCGCGAGCATCAGCTCAACGGTGGAATCGACCAGAACGAACCTCGTCCCGCGCGTCCCCGCAACGCACGGCTGTTCGGTTTCGATCGCCGATTGCTCCGCGCCCCCCATGGTTGGTGACTACAGACGATCTGTCAAAGATCGATTAAAAAATTCCAATCAATCGTGCCAAGAGCGCAGCGGTTATGTCAGCGTTGCAACCGAATTAGCGGGTGAAAAAGAAATTGCCCGGCGCCGACGCCGAGCGTCCGATCGATCCGGGCGGGCGCGGGAGCAAATCACGCGGGCGCGGTCGGGTCTGTGCTGGCTGCGTGGGCGAGGTGGTTGGCCGTGTATCGAACCCGAAGAATCCCGAAGGCGGCTGCGCGGCTGCCGGGCGCTTTTTCTTGGGCGGTTGCGCCGCAGGCGCGGCGGGGTTCACGCTGCCATCCGGAGATGCGGAGGCAACAGGCGTCGCGGATTGTGCTGGTGTTGCAACCGGCACATCCTTGCCCGGTTCGAGCCGGCCAACTTCGCGGCGCGGCCAAGATACATCGTCGGCGCGACCAGCGGGCGCTGCCAATGCTTCGCCCTTTGTCAGCGTTCTTGCCGCGAGCGCATCAATTGCAGCAGGCCGCGTGCCCGGACCTCCCAGCAATTCATCTGTTCCCACCGAGGATGCCACCAACGGCACAATCGGTCCCGCCAGCGGACGAGGTGCGGGTCCACCGGGACGTGCACTTACGTCTGGAATACCGGGGTCATTCGGCAACGCGATCGGCCCAGAACGGGCAGCCAGCAATCGCGTAATTTCCCGTTCCACATAGTGAGCGAGCTTGCGCGCGCCCGCGCGGGTGAAGAACACGCCATCGGCAGAGCGCAGCTTGCGGGTTTGCCCTTCGAAGTCGGGCCCTTGTGGCATGAAGCGTCCGGCCTCGTCGACGAAGCCATCCCAGACGTCGACATAGGTGATGCCCGCCTTGCCGGCGGCATCGCGATACAGCGCGTCGAGGAACAGCATATCCGACGTGGTTTTCGGGCCGCGCACAGCGGGAAGCCCAACCCAGATCACCGGCACGCCTTTGGCCTTTAGCACCGCGATCATCTCTTCGATCTTCTTCACGTAGAGCTCGACCCAGCGATCGTCGCGGAAATCATAGCTTCCGCTGGCGGAACGTGCGCTCTTTTCGGGTGCTACGATCGCCGGGATATCGCCGTCAGCTTGATCGTCGGCATTCTGATCAGACTCTGCGGGTTTGGGAGCAATCGCGCCATCGTCCGCCTTCACGGATTTGCTATCCGCTTTGCTGTCGGGTTTGGTGCGCGCGTCTTTTTTGTCGTTCTTTTTATCGGCCGGATTTTTCGAATCCGGCTTGTCGGCCGTTTCGCGAATTGGCCCGCGATCGTTCAGGCCCAGCATCACGACAATCGCATCCGGCTTTTCCGTCGCGAGAATGCCTTTGGCGGCGGTGGCCCAATCGGAGGGTTCACCCTTGGGCTGGTACCGTATCAAGCCCGATGTGGTTTTGTTTCGGCGGATCACGCCCATGTCTGGCTGTTCGGTGAATGCATCCTCGAGGCCATAGGCAAGCCAGTCGGCCATGGAATCGCCCAGCACGAGCACATTGCGCTCCGCGGTGGTTTCACGCTTTTCAGGCGGAGGCGCGCGCGAGTAATCGACGGCACGCTGCTGAGGCTGCTGCTGCGAGGGCTGCGAGCCCGGGAATATCTGCTGGAACGGCGCAAAAAAACCGCCCCCGAAACCACGCTGCTGCGGTGACTGTTGTGGCTGCGGGCGAGACGGACGGCCAAAGCCGAAATCGAAAAACTGCGCGGACGCCGGTCCCGAAATGCCGAACAAGATCGCCGCCGCCACGGAGACCGCGATCAGCGGACCGGCTTCGGTGAGGAGGCGTCGCAGTGGCCTTCGTTTCGACATGCGTCTCACAGGCATTTTGATGTTGCGGGCCGGTCAACGGGTTTCGACAATCGGCCTTTAAAATAATAGCAGATTCAGGCTCCGGCGGGGCGGATTGCATACCAGTGCATCGCCATAAGCCTTGGCACCCGGGCTTCGTCAAGATGAACAAGCAAAAACTGTTGCGCAAACAGCCTGTTACCGGCCTCCACGCAGGCGATCCAGCATTCCGGCGGAGGCAAAGCCGTCCGCTGCCGCTCCGATGGAGGCCTGGAAATCGCGCAACGCCTTGCGGGTTTCCCCGCCGAGCTGTCCATCAGGCTCCCCACGATAAAAGCCGCGCCGTACAAGCAATTGCTGCAACTCGAGCCGCTCGGTGCGGCTAAGCACCCGCTCCTGCCGTGGCCATGCCTGCACGAATGGAGGGCCGCCGCGCAGGCGATCCGCGAACGCGCCGATAGCAAGGGCGTAGGCCTCGGCGGGATTATATTTCAGGATGGTGCGGAAGTTCTGCAGCATCAGAAAGCCCGGGCCTTCACTGCCTGCTGGCGCCAGAAGAAATGCCTTGTCGGTATTGCGCGGGAAAGCCTTGCCCCCGGCGCGCCGGATGCCGAGATGCTCCCACTGCGCGATCGTCATCTGCCTGGCGCGATCCGCCAGCATATAGTCAAAGCCACGCGGCACCTCGACCTCGTAACCCCAGGTCTGGCCGGCTTGCCATCCATCCTTTTTCAGGTTGTTCGCCGTTGACGCGATCAAGTCCGCGACATCGTCGACGACATCGCGCCGGCCGTCCTGATTGAAATCGACCGCATAGCGCTTGAAGGCCGTCGGCATGAACTGCGTCGGCCCAAATGCGCCCGCCCACGACCCCTTCATCTGATCGGGGCGCAAATCCCCGTGGTTGAGGATTTCCAGAGCCGACAGGAATTCGTTGCGAAAATAGGCCTGGCGGCGTCCGATACAGGACAGCGTTGCGGTTGAGCGAAGCACGCTCCGATCGCCGCCTTGTGTGGAATAGTTCGAACTCAACACCCCAGATCGATGCGATCACGTAGCGATCGACGCCATAAGCCTTTTCAACGGAATCGAAAATCGCCTTGTATTGCGCGAGAACCTCACGGCCGCGCTGCATACGCGCATCGTTGACCAGCACATCGAGGTAGTCCCAGATCGCCTTGGTGAATTCCGGCTGCGAATCCATCAGATCCATGATGCGCAGGTCGGGTGTCAGACCTTCGGTGAAGCGCTGGAAATTCGCTTGCGTAATGCCCCGCCGCGCCGCCTCCGTCCACAGACCGGCGATGCAGCTATCGAAATTCGCTGCCGCCTCGCGGATCGCCTGCGCCGTCATCAACGGATGGCCCGAAGCGCCGTCCTCCCCGCTCCATTCCTTCGGCGCGTTTGGCGCCGCCGCCGAAGGCTGGCTTTGCGGCGCGAAGATCGACGGGAAAGATGGAAAAGACGATTGCGCTGTGCGCGGGGCATTCGCCGGTTGCCGATTGGGCTGCGTTGGTGGCGAGATCGAACCCGTATAGGCGCTCGGCAAGACCACCGGACCGCCACCGCCGGAGTTCTGCGCAAGCGCCTGAGCCGACAACAACGTCATGGCCGGCGCCGCTATTCCTATCAGGCTCAGCCCAAAAGCCCGCCATTGTCCCGCCGCACGCGTCATTGATTTTGTCCCGATCACAATTGAACCCTCACGCCCTTTATGAGTGCTCACACGGTTTCCATCAGCTTAACGCACGCAACTTTCCTGTCCCAAGGTCGTTCAAATCAGACCGGCAGGCTCATACAAGCTATTCGCCGGGTCGCCGCATCGGCCTCTTCGCAGCCACGGCCTAAAACCTAAAATAAGTCGCCGAGGTGCCGCAAAACGCCAAAATCTGCTAACAGACATATCGGGGCGGACTGTTCCGTTCCGCCGTTTCCCTTCCACTATCGTCGACCTGACCGAAGAGTTTCATGAAAATTCGCAAAGCTGTTTTTCCCGTCGCTGGTCTCGGTACCCGCTTCCTGCCTGCAACCAAGGCCATGCCCAAGGAAATGCTGACAGTGGTGGATCGGCCCTTGATCCAGCATGTGGTGGATGAAGCGCTGGAGGCGGGTATTGAACATCTTGTGTTCGTCACCGGTCGCAACAAGGGCGTGATCGAAGATCATTTCGACCGGCCTTATGAGCTCGAAGATACCTTGAAGGAGCGCTCCAAAACCCGCGAAATGGAATTGCTGGAGCGCGACCAGCCGGAAGCCGGCTCGACATCCTTCACCCGTCAGCAGCAACCGCTGGGACTTGGACACGCTGTATGGTGCGCGCGCGACATCGTGGGCAATGAACCTTTTGCCGTCCTGTTGCCGGACGTGCTTGTGAAGCACAAACCGAGCGGCCTCAAGCAGATGATCGATGCCGCCAATGCCGCGGGCGCGGACAAGGCCAACATCATCGCGGTCGAAGAAGTCCCGATGGAGAGCGTCCACATGTACGGGGTGGTCGGGGTCGGCAAGCAGAAAGGCGACCTTTTCGAACTTGCGGGCATGGTGGAAAAGCCGAAGCGCGAACAGGCGCCGTCGAACCTCTCGATCACCGGGCGCTATATTCTGCAGCCGGAAATTTTCAAGATTCTGGAAACCCAGGAGCGCGGCGCGGGCGGCGAAATCCAGCTGACGGACGCAATGCTGCGTCTGGCAAAGTCACAAGCCTTTTACGGCTTCAAATTCAAAGGCCAAAGCTACGACTGCGGCTCGAAATCTGGCTTTCTGGCTGCCAATATCGCCTATGCGATGGATCGCGACGATCTGCGCGACGGTTTACGCGCGGAGATGAAAAAATATTTTTAGCGCGTCGTTCCCTCGCTGACCCATCAGATGTTCGGTTAGAGAACGGTATATAAAGGCCTGTATATTCCTGATCATCCGGCCTGACCGGACGATGCCCGGGGCGTGTCTGCTGGAACTACCGGCCATTCCGGGCTTTATCCGTTCGCATGCATCACGACACCGTGGCCCCCAATCCCCTTCCAAGCGCCCCGCCGGCGCTCAAGAAACTCGGGCGTGATCTGCGGCTCGACGCATGTCGCGGCATCGCATTGTGGTTTATTTTTCTCGATCATGTGCCGAACAACATCGGCAGTTGGTTGACGCTGCGCAATTACGGTTTCAGCGATACCACTGAAGTTTTCATGTTCGTCTCAGGCTTCACCTGTGCGCTTGCCTATGGCAAGGCGCTGCGGCGGCAAGGCTGGGCCGGGGCGATTTCCCACACGGTCAAGCGAAGCTGGGACATTTACACGGCGTTTCTGCTGCTGACCGTTGCCTGCGCCGTCATGATCTATGTGAGCGGCGGCGGACAATTCGCCGATGAAAGCAACACCCGCATTTTGCTTGAACAGCCAGGGCCGGCGCTCGCCCACGCGATGATTTTGCAATACCGGCCGGTAAACAGCGACGTGTTACCAACCTTCGTGGTTTATCATCTGCTGTTCGCACCGCTGTTGTGGCTGTTGCTGCGTGCGCCGAACATGGCGCTTGCGGCGTCGGTGCTGCTCTATGCACTGGTGCACATCTTCGGCTGGAACGTTCCAGCATGGCCGAAGAACGATTGGTTTTTCAATCCACTCGCATGGCAGGTGTTGTTCGTGTTTGGCGCTTGGTGGGCGTTGGGGGGCGGGGCAAAGCTATGGCCGCTGGTGGAATCCCGCGCCGTGCTGATCGTCGCCGTGGTGTATCTGACGTTCAGTTTCGTGATCGCGATGAGCTGGAGCATCAAGCCTCTCGAGGCCAGCATCCCGCAGGCACTGGCGAAAATGATCTATCCCGTCGACAAATCCGATCTCGACCCGCTGCGGCTGCTGCACTTCCTGGCACTGGCTGTTCTCGCGGCGCGGTTCGTGCCGCGCGACTGGAACGGCCTGCTGACGCCGGGCATGCGCGGCGCGATCAGATGCGGGGAGAACTCGCTGGCGATCTATTGCCTGGGCGTATTGCTGGCGCTTGCCGGCCGCATGCTGCTGGTCGGCGTTTCCGGCGGCCTGGCAATGCAGATTGCAATCAGCATCGGCGGCGTCTTGATCATGATCGCAATCGCAACGCTGATGACATGGATTATGTCCCGCAACCGGCTTCAGCCGGGTCTGTTCTGACGCGACACGCTTACGCCTTGATCGAAAATCGCGGCCGCTATGCCGCATCGTCCCCAGCGGCTTGTCCGAACCATCGATAGCTTGCAAAAATCGGGACCACGCGCTTAAAGCACCATGGATCGCGCGCGATATCAGTTGCGCGTCTCAACCGGGGACCAAATGTGAGCGCGTACGACCCGTTGCGGGATTACCTGAAAAAGCAGACCCGATCCGAGTTCGTTCTCAGCTTCGCGGAGATCGAGGATATTCTGGGCTTCGCGTTGCCTCGCGCGTCGCAGCGCGCGTCGTGGTGGGAAACCGCCCGCAGCCCGCAGGTGGCGGCACCACAACGCATCGCATGTCAGGACGGAGGCTACGTCGCCACACGCCTGAGCGACGTCAAGGGCGTCAAATTCAAACGCGGAAAGTAATCACATTCACTGCTGCGCACGCACGCCGAGCGTCACGACGGTCGCTTGCGTGCTGGCGCCGGGGACATTGCTGTCGAGCCAATCATGGCGCAGCTGCCCTTTGACCTGGAAAGTGCGGTTGATCTTGTAAACAATATCTGCAGACGCCGTGTAGCGATTGTCGAGGCGTCCCAGTCCTTCATAATCCGACGTGCCGTAACTGAAACGCCCGGTCGCGATCAGCCATCGGCGAAACGCATGTTCGACCTGCCAAGTGTAGTCACGTGTCAGCACGCCGGCCACACCCGGCAGCGGGGTTTCGTCGATCGAGGACGCCGCAATAAATTTCGCGGTGGTCAGCGGTGTCACTGTCCAGACCAGAGAAGCGCTGGTCAGCAGCCCGCTGATGCGTTCGAGACGAAGATCCTGGTAGGCCCGCGTCGACCAGCCGACCGCCGCCTCGCCCGTAATGAGACGTGACAGCTCGAACGTCGAACCTGCTTTGATGTAGCCGCCGTTCGAATCGCGCTGGAAACCGAAGCGATCGATGCTTTGATCGTGGATGCGGGTATCGGCCTGCGCTTCCACGAACGGCTTGACGCCGGGCCGCCAGTCATAGCTCGCGCGTGCAATGCCGCCATATTGCGTAAAGTCGCGATCGTCGTTCGAACTCGTCGTGCCGTCGGTCAGTTTCGACCACTGATAGGACGTGTGGTCGATCGTACCGTCCAGCACGATGTTGAGCCGATTGAAATCCTGATCGATGCCGAATGTGGTCCCCCCGGTCGCGTAGACCGGATAGCGCGCGAGTCCGGTCTGAATGTTCGGACTGCCGGGATTGTCGGTCGCGATCCGCAGACGCAATTCGGCATTGATGCGTGTGTCATGGGTCACATCAATACGCCCGTCGATTTTGCCGGTGAAATCTGGTCGGTCCAGTGTCGTGGGCGCGCCGCTCGACGCGCTGATATCGGCAGGAAATGTCGAGCCATAGCCGGTGTAGGAGCCGTGCAGGTCGGCGATCAACGCGTGCCGCTCCCAGTTCGAGGCAATCAGCAGCTCGGGTGAGAGCAGATAGAATGCGGAACCGCGCGCGGGCGAAACGCGGGCTGGATTGGTGTCGTAACCACCGGACAGTTCGACGGCGGCCTTTGACAAAAACGATCCGTAATAAATTCCCACAGCGCCGAACGGATCGTCATCGGTTTTGAGGCGGCGGCGCGGAGGTTGGCCGGCGGCGGTGCCTGCCAACGAAGCAGACACGGGCGCGGCGTTCGCGGTCGAGGATGGCGGCGGCGCGATTTTGGGGGGCGTTGACGGCACGGGGCCGCTCGAAGGCGGCGGCAACGCAGCCGGGTCAGACCGCAACGTGCTCCCCGTCGCGCCACGTAACGCCAGCAAGCCGGACGGCGAGATCCCACTCTTCTTGGTCGCGGCGGCGTTGGCTTTCGCGGCTCTTTTTTTCCGGCCCAGCGAATCATAGCCGGTGGTCGCCGCGCCTGCCGCAGCCGGTATGCCGTATGTCGGAATGGCGCCGAGGCGCGACGGCGCAGGCGGGATCGTCTGCCCTTCACTGTTCTGCTTGCCGGACATCTCATCCGGCGTCGTTTGCGTGGTTTTGCGCAACGAGGAATCTTTCGGCGCAAATCCGTCGCGAGCAGGATTGAAAAGATCGCCGTTCAGCGTTTGAGCCAGCAGGGGTTGAGACAGGACCGCGACCGCCGCGAGACACGTCGCCGTTGCGCGCAGCCAATGCGCGCACGCGCGGCTGCCCGATCGCGGGGCCTTCACCTGCCGGCCGATGCTCAAAATTAACTCCACAAAAACAAATACTTAACGACCGCCCCAGTCTTTGGAGCCGGAAACGTCGTTAAGGGAGTTAAAACAATTATGGTTAATGGCCAGTTAGAATGCGACGTCCTGCGTCGCATCGCGCTGTCCGCCGTGTTAGACAAGACCAACGATGCGGGCTTTCGTCATGGACGTGTTCGCCGCACATCACGCCGGACTTCACTTGGATTTCTTGGAATTGACATGACCCAGCCGAAACAGCGGGCGGCAACTCCCGTGACCAATCAGACACCGGCGATCGCATCGGCGCTGCGCACGCTCGAGGCGGAAGCAGGCGGCGTCGCCGCGCTCTCCGCCGCTTTGCAGAACGGACTTGCCGCTCCGTTTGTCGCCGCCACCGACATGATCCGTCAGGCCAAAGGCCGCGTGATTATCTCTGGCCTCGGCAAATCCGGCCACATCGGCCGCAAGATCGCGGCAACCCTTGCGTCCACCGGCACGCCTGCTTTCTTCGTACACGCGGCCGAAGCCAGTCATGGCGATCTCGGCATGATCACGGCGGATGACGTCATCATCGCGCTGTCATGGTCCGGCGAAACCGCCGAACTGAAAAATCTCATCAATTACTCGCGGCGCTTTCGCATCGGTCTGATTGCCGTAACCGCGGAATCCGGCTCGACACTCGGCAGCGCCGCCGATGTCTGCCTGACGCTGCCCAAAGCGCGCGAGGCCTGCCCGCACAATCTCGCACCGACCACCTCCTCGCTGATGCAACTCGCACTCGGTGATGCTCTTGCAGTGGCGTTGCTCGAAAGCCGCGGCTTTACGCCAATTGATTTCAGCGTGCTTCATCCGGGCGGAAAACTCGGTGCGATGCTGAAATTCGTTCGCGACCTGATGCATACTGGCGATGCCATGCCGTTGGCCCGGCTCGGCACCAAAATGTCCGATGCACTGGTGGAAATGTCGTCGAAAGGCTTCGGCTGCGTCGGCATCCTCAGTGCCAGTGGCGAGCTTCTCGGCATCGTGACCGACGGCGACCTGCGCCGCCATATGCGTCCGGACCTGATGACCGCCAGCGTCGACGAGGTGATGACGAAAAATCCGAAAACCGTGGCGCCGAACCTGTTGGCCAGCGAGGCGGTCGAACTTTTCAATTCGTCGAAGATCACCGCGCTGTTCGTCACCGACGGCAAAACGCCGGTGGGCATCGTGCATCTGCACGATGCGCTTCGTGCAGGCGTGGCGTAACTAGAGCGCGTTTGCTTTTGATTGAATCGCAACCGCGCTCTAATTTATTGATTTGACGTGTTTTCTTTACGCGAACCGGTGTCCACTTCGCTCGAAAACACTCTAAGTCGCGGCACGCAAGACAGCATCGGTCAGCAAGCCGAGAGACAAAATCAAGCCGGCATCGCGGTTCGATTTGAACAACCGCAGACAGAGTGTCGGATCCTGGATGTCGATGCGCGCGGCTTGCGCAAACAGATGAGCAGCAAACAACGCCAGCCCGATGAAGGCCGCCCACTGAGCGCCGGCTAGCAGGCAGGCGATTGCGATCATCACCACCGCAAGTCCGTAAAAGACCATCAGCGCCAGGCGCGTGCGTTCGCCGAACAGCAGCGCGGTCGATTTGATCCCGATCAGCGCATCGTCCTCCCGGTCCTGATGTGCATAAATCGTATCGTAACCGATGACCCAGGCAATCGCCCCGGCATACAGCATCATCGCTGCCGCATCGATCCGCGCGACGATCACTGCGAACCCCATCAGCGCGCCCCATGAGAACGCCAATCCGAGCACCACTTGAGGCCAGTAGGTGATACGTTTCATGAATGGATAAACGGCGACGATCAGCAAGGAAGCGATTCCCGTCGTGATCGCAACGCTATTGAATTGCAGCAATACGGTGAGTCCGACCAGCGCCTGTAGGATCAGAAATACGATCGCTTGCCTTACCGTTATCTGGCCGGACGGTATGGGGCGCGAACGGGTGCGTTCCACTTTGCCGTCGAGATCGCGATCCGTAATATCGTTCCATGTGCAGCCCGCGCCGCGCATGACGAAGGCACCCACGAAAAACAACGCAATCGTCGAGGGAAGTCGTTGCAGATCGTGAGCAGCGCCGGCGGCAAGTGCTGCGGACCACCAGCAGGGCATCAGCAACAACCACGAGCCGATCGGCCGGTCGAAGCGCGAAAGCCGCAAATAAGGCCGCGACCACAGCGGCGCGCGGGTATCGACCCAATTGCCGGTCGAGTCCGCCACGCGTGCCGAAGCTTGCGTCATGAGACGATCGTCACCGCGTGAGCGCGTTGCCGTTAAGCGTATCGAAAGTCGCGCCGCCGCGCTTGCTCTGGCGCGCCTCGGGAATTGCAACACTCGTGCCCAAAGCTTCGCTCAAGCTCGGCGCCGGTGCTCCGCCGCCCCCACCTTGCGCACGCTGCGCGGCAACGCCGCAGACCTGAGTTTTCATTTTTTCTGTGTTGGCGTGGCCGGCCTTCATCTGCTTGCCGATATCCGCCGGGATTCCGCATTTACTCGCATTGGTATCGATGAAGCTGATCATTTTAACTTCCGCGGCGAAGAAGCTTGTAATCAACTTGCATGCCTCATCGGGTGGCGCCTTGCGTGCGCCCGCAGCTTTGATCAGCCCAACTTTTTTCTCGGCATCCTCGCGCAACGGAAGAAACTGCTTCATGCATTCCTCGGCGCCTGGCGGAGGGCCGGCAGCCGGTCCAGGCGCGCCACCGAACCCACCCATCACCGGGGCCGCACCCGCTGCTGGAAACGATGAACCCGCCGCTCCGTTCACTGGCGGAAATGGCGAAGGCGAGGAATTGGCAGGCGAGGAATTGACCGAGGGAAACGGCGAAGCATTGGCCGGGGCAGACTGGGAGGGCAGCGGCGCGGGAAACGCACCCTGCGCATGGGCCGCCGCAGCCGATAGCACCAAGCCTGCCAAGGCCAAAGGAACAAAAAGTTTTAAGACTGTCACAAGGTTTTCTCCGGCAAGACGAGCGCTTGCGGGCGTTCTACGATTCCCGAAAGCCCTTAACAACCCACCGATTAGGGCGGCAACGCGGCGATACCGCCAACCGGCTCATAAACGGCCGTTTCGGACAGAAGAGGTTATCGCAAATTGCTGAGGACGACGCCGAATCTTTTCGCTAGAGGCTTCTTCCAGCGATATTGAGCCAATTCCGGCGGATCGGGCCGCCTATTCCAGCGCAGCCGGCAACGTTCACAACACAAACCTTTGATGGATCACCGATGACGAAGGTCGATTTTCGCAGCCCGCGCCTGTTCATCGACGCACCGCTCGCGGCCGGCGACAGCGTCGAACTCGACCGCAACCAAAGCAATTATCTGGGCAACGTGCTGCGGCTTGGCCCCGGCGCGCCCGTGCTCGTCTTCAATGGCCACGACGGAGAATGGCGCGCGTCGATCACCGGCCGCAAGCGCGCCGACCAACTTCTCATCGATAGCCAGATCCGGCCGCAGGATAGGCTGCCGGATCTCACCTACGTATTCGCGCCGCTCAAACATGCCAGGCTGGACTATATGGCCCAAAAGGCCGTGGAGATGGGAGCGGCAAGACTTCAGCCGGTGATCACGCGGTTTACCCAGGCAAGCCGTATCAATATCGAACGCATGCGCGCCAATGTCATCGAGGCCGCCGAACAGTGCGGAATCCTGACGCTGGCGCAGGTGGAGCCGCCGATTTCGCTCGATCAGTATGTGTCGAATCGCGATCCTTCACGGCTGCTGATTTTCTGCGACGAAGCGGAAGCCTGTAGCGACCCGCTCGCAAGGCTTGATGCAAATCGCAAGGGTACAAGACCGGGTGTCGACGTGCTGATCGGTCCAGAAGGAGGCTTTGCCGAGGACGAGCGCGTGTTGCTGCGGCGTCAACCCGGCGCGGTCGTGCTGTCGCTCGGTCCGAGAATTCTCCGGGCCGACACGGCGGCGGTGGCGGCTTTGACGCTGGTCCAGACGCGGCTGGGCGACTGGGATGACCGCGCGGGCGAATAATCTGCGTCTTCACGGCGGCTAACCAATACACGCAAAAGTTGCAAAAACATGCTTTTATGACGGGTCATTAAGCCACTTCCGATACTGGTCTGAAATCATGGTCGAAACGCAAGGGTCGGCATGGTAAAGGGCGGCCCCATTTCGATTTTTTGGCATGGTTTGGACCACAGATGAGCAAGACCGCCGCACCTCGCGCGACCGGATCCGCCAACCCGGCGGAGGTGTTGCTTTCATCGTTCGTCAAAGCCGGCTACGCGCAAGCCGAACCGGCGATCCTGCAGCCTGCGGAACCGTTTTTGGATTTGTCCGGCGAAGATATCCGCAAAAACCTTTACCTCACAACCGACGCACGCGGCGAAGAGCTGTGTCTGCGCCCGGACCTCACGATCCCCGTGGCGCGGGATTACCTTGCCTCGCCCGCAGCCGGAAAGCCGGCGGGCATTTGCTACATGGGACCGGTGTTCCGCTATCGAGGCGGACGCCCCAGCGAATTTCTTCAGGCCGGCGTCGAATCGTTCGGACGCGCGGATCGCGCAGCGGCCGACGCGGAAATGCTTTCGCTCGGCCTCGATGCTCTGGCCGCGTGCGGCGTCACGGACATCGATATCCGTACCGGCGATGTCGCATTGTTCGCCGGGCTGATCGAGGCGCTCGATCTGGCGCCGTCATGGAAACGACGGCTGGTGAAGGACTTCAATCGCAAGACTTCGCTCGCGCAGGATCTCGAGCGTTTGACCCTCTCCACTGAAACAGCGCGCAAGGATTACGAGGGCCTGCTGGCCGCACTCGCAGGCTCGGACCGCAAAGCCGCGCTCGCGCTCGTCACCGACCTGATGTCGATCGCCGGCATGACCAATGTCGGCGGCCGCTCGGTGTCCGAGATCGCGGACCGTTTTCTCGAACAATCGACGTTGACCGGGGGCGCATTGCCGAAAGACATCCGTCTTCTCATCGAGCGCTTTCTCACCATCACCGGCGTACCAGGTGACGCGCTCATTCAGTTGCGCAAGCTTGCTGCGGACGCCAAGCTCAATCTCGCCGCCGCCATCGACCAGTTCGAGAGCCGCATCGGTTTCATGACCGCCCGCGGCATCGACCTGAAAGCGACGCGGTTCGCCACCTCCTTCGGACGAGGCGTCGACTACTACACGGGCTTCGAATTCGAACTTCACCGCAAGGGCAACGGCGTCGAGCCATTGGTCGCCGGAGGCCGCTACGACGGCCTGATGACGCGGCTCGGCGCACCGCAGCCGATTGCTGCGGTCGGGTTCTCGATCTGGATGGAGGCGCTTGCGACTTCCGCGCCGAACGCCGCACCCTCGCAAGCCAGGAGCGCGCGATGACCGCCCCTTTTGTCCTCGGCGTTCCCTCCAAGGGCCGGCTGCAGGAAAATGCCGATGCGTTTTTTGCCAAAGCCGGGTTGGCTCTGGCCAAACCGCGTGGCGCGCGTGACTATCGCGGCACCATCAGCGGTCTCGATCACGTTGAAATTGCCTACCTCTCCGCAAGCGAGATCGCCGCGCAGCTCGCGCGAGGCGCTATCCATTTCGGCATTACCGGCGAAGATCTGGTTCGCGAAAGCATTCCCGATGCCGACCAGCGCGTGGCGCTGATCGAACAACTCGGTTTTGGCAGCGCCAATGTGGTTGTAGCAGTGCCGCAGGCATGGATCGACGTCCGCACCATGGCCGATCTCGACGATGTCACGACCGCCTTCCGGGCGCGACACAACCGGCGCATGCGGGTCGCCACCAAATACATCAACCTGACCCGTGCGTATTTTGCGAACCACGGCATCGTCGACTACCGCATCGTCGAAAGCGCCGGCGCCACAGAAGGCGCACCGGCTGTAGGCACGGCGGAATTGATCGTCGACATCACCACGACCGGTGCGACGCTCTCGGCCAACGGCCTCAAGGTGCTTGATGACGGCGTGATCCTGCGCAGCCAAGCCAACCTCGTTGCATCGCGAGAGGCGGACTGGTCGGCAACGGCGCGCGAAACCGCACGTGTTATTCTCGACCACATCGCATCGCGCGCCCGCGCCAATGCCTACAAGGAAGTCCGTACGCGTTTCAAAGGCTGTGATGCGGCGATGCTTGAGGAGGCGAAAGCGAAATTCGGCGTGGTCTCGCCGTTTGGCGGCCCGACCTCGTCCGGAATGGTGACGCTGCACTGCCCGCCCGCACATATCTACGCTCTGGCAAGCTTTCTGCGGGACCGGGGAGCCGACACGATCTCGGTCGCCTCCCTCGACTATGTGCTGGACCGCGCCAATCCCCTCTACGCCAAGCTTGAAGCATTTCTCACAAGTTGACGGGCGCGAACGGCTTGCGGCTGCGCAGCCAGTAACTACCATATAGTCGCGATGATGGGACCTGATCGATGATGCTCGGCGCCGACGTTTCCAGCCTGACAAGCGATGCCCGCACGGCAGCCGCTCACGGGTTGTCGATCATCGTGCCGGTCTACAACGAGGCCGCCGGTCTTGCGCGGCTGCATGTCCGGCTGATCGAACTGGCGAAAACCCTGAAGCAACGGCATGGCCTCCCCACCGAAGTCGTCTATGTCGACGACGGCAGCGCCGATGACACGCTGAGCATCGCACGTGGATTGCCGGCGACGTCGCTCGACGTGCAGGTAGTTTCGCTGTCGCGCAATTTCGGCAAGGAAGCCGCTCTGATGGCCGGACTCGACCATGCCCGGCGCGGTGCGACGTTGTTCATGGACGGCGACGGCCAGCATTCGCCCGAACTGGTCGAGCGGCTGATCGATCACTGGATCAATGACGGCTACGATGTGGTCTATACCGCGAAGGCTCACCGCGCCAACGAGTCGCTGGCCCGGCGTCTCGCCGTGCAAGGCTTCTATATGCTGATCAACTGGGGCGCCCGGCAGAAAATTCCGGAAGATGCCGGCGATTTCCGGCTGCTGTCGCCGCGAGCCACCCAGGCCCTGCGCCAGCTTCCCGAGCGCAATCGCTTTTTTAAGGGCCTCGCAAGCTGGATCGGCTTTCGCCAGATTCGTGTCGACTACGAACCCGAGGCTCGCGCCCATGGCCGCACGTCGTTCAGCCCCGGCCATTTGATCGGATTGTCGATCGAAGGTCTGACATCGTTTTCGGTTGCTCCGCTACGCGTGGCGAGCTTGCTGGGGTTGTTGCTGGCAACCGCGGCTTTCCTGTTCGGTCTCTCGATTCTTTGGGAAACCGTGGTCAGCGGCCAATCCGTTCCGGGTTATCCCTCGCTTGTGGTCGGCCTGATGACTCTTGGCGGCGTACAACTGCTGATGATCGGGGTCGTCGGCGAATACATCGGCAAGATCCTCTCCGAGCTGAAGGCGCGGCCGGTCTATTTCATCGCCGAACACAGCGTCAAAGCAGCCGAGGTCGAAAAGCCGGCCAGCGATTCCGTCGGGAACGCAGCAGGATGAGCGCGGCCGCGCCGCCGCGCCACATCTGGCTATGTGCGGACGATTACGGCTTAAGCCCCGGCGTCAACCGCGGCATCCGCGAATTGATCGAACGCCGCCGCATCAATGCAACGTCTGTCATGGTGGTGGGAGCCGCGATCGGCCGGGACGAAGTCGAAGCCCTTAAGACATCGCTGTCGAAGTCGTCATGCGCGGTCGGCCTGCATACCACCCTCACCGCGCCGTTCCATCCGTTGACCATGCATTTCCGGCCGCTGCGAGGCGGCGCTTTTCTTCCTCTCGGCGCCATGTTGCGCACGAGCCTGCTGCGCCGTCTCGATCCTGAAATCATCCGCGCCGAAATCGCCTCGCAGCTTGCGGCATTCACGGAACTTTTCGGCCGCGCGCCGGACTATGTCGATGGCCATCAGCACGTCCAGCTGTTTCCCCAGGTGCGCGATGCTTTCCTTGAGGCCGTCAAACACGCCGCGCCGCATGCATGGGTCCGCCAATGCGGACGAACGCTGCCTCTGTCGCAACGGCTCAAAAATCCGAAGGCGCTTCTCCTCGATCTGTTGAGTGTGAAGTTTCGAAAACGCTGCTTGAAGGCCGGTGTGATTTTCAATCCCGGCTTCGCGGGCGCCTATGATTTCGCACACCCGACCGACTTCAGTCAGCTCGTGCCGGAGTTCTTTAATGGCCTCCCGGATCGAGGGCTCATCATGTGCCATCCGGGTTTCGTGGACGATGTTCTGATCGATCTCGATCCGTTCACGACGCAGCGCCAAAAGGAATATGACTTCCTTGCGAGCGACAGCTTCGCGCAGGTGTTGCAGACGGCGTCCATTACGCTGATCCAGCCGGGCGACGCGCCCGGCGTCGACGTTATGTCGCATACCAAAATTTAATCTGCGAACCTCTTTTTGCGACATAAATCGCGCCTAAATCTTCAGTCGCTCACACGCGCGCCTTCGCCCGAACGGGCGGTTTTCTGATGCGGATGATGTGCAACTGACACAGAGGAAGAGCCGATGACCCCGCAAGAGCAACGCCTGATCGAAGAGCTGTTTGACCGTCTTGCCAATCTGGAAACTGCCAACCGCGACCCGGACGCCGAAAGGACCATTATCGATGGCCTGCGTCGGGCGCCTAACGCCGCTTATGCGCTGGTGCAAACCGTGCTGCTGCAGAACGAGGCTCTCGCACGCGCCAATGCCCGCATCGAGGAACTGGAAGACTCTGCGCAAACGCAACAATCCCCGCCGGGCAGCTTTCTCAATTCCATGCGCGATGCCGTCTTCGGCCAAGGCCAGTCGCGCGGCTCCGTCCCGAATATAAGACCTTCGGATACCGGCGCGCCGCGCGCGCCTGTCTGGAACAGCGGCCAAATATTAAATAGTGGTCTGAATGGCGGGCTGGGAGCCGGCGGATACGCCGATCCCCGCAATGGCGGTTATGCGCCGCCGCCAACCGGCTACCCCGGCGCGGGCAGCGGCGGCGGATCATTCCTCGGTACGGCCGCGGCGGCCGCCGCAGGCATGATCGGCGGATCGATTTTGATGAGCAGCATTCGAGGTCTGATGGGTGGTCATCAGGCATTCTCGGATGCAAGCGCATTCGGCGGAGATTCGCGGGGCACCGACTCGCGCGGACCGTGGGGCGGCGATCAATCCAGCAGCGACCTCGCACGCGATGCGGGCGTCAACGACATCGGCAACAGCGGCTCCAACGATCATGATAATGGAAGTCAGAGCCTTTTCGACCACGCGTCGAACGACGACCGCAACGACGGCGATGATGACGGCTTCGGTACCGACGGTTTCGACGGTGGAGGCAGCGACCTCGCTTGACGTAGAACTCGCCAGCCCAGGAAAACCTGCCTACGAAAAACAGCCGCTCCCGAGAGCGGCTGTTGTGCGGGTGCCAGGTCTCAAATCCAGATGACGTGATCAGATGAATTGGATCAGATGACGATCACCTGCGTGCCGACATTCACCCGTCCATAGAGATCAATCACATCCTCATTGCGCATCCGGATACAACCCGACGAGACGGACGTGCCGATCGTCCAGGGTTCGTTCGATCCGTGAATGCGATAGAGCGTCGAACCGAGATACATGGCGCGCGCACCCAGCGGGTTCTCCGGCCCACCCTCCATATGGCGAGGCAGGTCGGGGCGGCGTTTCAGCATTTCAGCCGGCGGGGTCCAGTCCGGCCACTCTTTTTTAGCGGAAATCTGCTTCACGCCGGACCATGTGAAGCCGGGCTTGCCGACGCCGATCCCGTAGCGCAATGCCTTGCCGTTACTCTGCACGAGATAAAGAAACTTGTTCGGCGTATCGATGACAATCGTACCTGCGGCTTCCTTGCCGTCATAGGCAACGAGTTGCTTCTCGTATTTCGGATCGAATTCAGGCTGCGCAGGCTGCAGCGCCTGTTCCCTTTCGCGGTATTGCTGATCGGCGGGCAACGACATCTGCTGGCCGCGCCCGTCCGGTGTCAGTTCATAGCGCTGCGCCGGGTTGTAACCAGGAGGAGGAGCAGCACCGCCGCCGCCGAAAAGAAACTGAATGAATCCACCGCCCATGGCGGGACGCTCGTTATACACAACGCGAAGCGGAACCGGCGGCAGCGCGGTCTGATCGGCGGAAGCGCCTTTCGGGCCGGGCAACACGTTCCGATCGCCATCGAACGCAAACGCGGAAGACGAAATGACAACGGCGGACAATGCACCGGCCATAACAGCGGAAATCATTTTGAACATCGGATACTCTGACGTTATCGCGGCGAGCGCGCATGGTTGCGCCCCATGCAAATGATCTAAGATTTAAAACGCATCCGTTTGGTAAACAAACGCGGCTTTTTGATTCACCACGATGGACGTCTTGTCGTGTTCTTTCCGACAGCGTTTATTTTCGATGAATATTTCCCCTGCATGGTTAATCTATCCTTCGCACAGGTACCTCGGGCCATGCGCGACGAACGGGCGACGTGAACCCGGCGTTAAAACACCTGCTCTACAAGAGGGGTTCAAAGGCTTGGGGAATTGTTATGCCAGTTCATCGCTCACGTTTTCGCATTGAAGAAGTTCAGAACGGCGAGATGCCGATGTCGGAAGGCATTCAAGGCGACGTTATCCAGTCACACAGCGAGATCATGAGCGAACTGCGTGCTATCCGCGCACAAATGGCAGTTCCGCACGGGACGGCCGCGGGCGACACTGCGGCTTCGAGCGAACAAACCACGCGGGACATCGCCGCCGCGCAATCCTTGTTGAAGACCTACCGCGCCCAGATCGAGCAGTGCGAAAAGCTCAAGATCGAGCTCGACCTGATCCATGAAGCGATCAACCGCACCAAACAGGAAATCGCGGTTCTTCACGGCAAGAGCTTCGAAGGCGAGGAGATGACGCGCGTCACCGGCGAACTCGGCGCGATTGTCGGCGGCACCGAAGAGGCAACGCAACAGATCCTCGAAGCGGCCGAAGCCATCGATCAAGCCGCCAGTGCGATGACCAAGGTTAATTCGCCGGACCAGCAGGCACAATTGAGCGAGGATATTCAGGACCGCGTCGTGGCGATCTTCGAAGCCTGCAATTTCCAGGACCTCACCGGCCAGCGCATCAGCAAGGTGATGGGCACGATGAAATTCATCGAGCATCACATCAATGTCATGATGGATATCTGGGGTGGCGTCGACGCTATCAAGCTACATGCTCCAGCGATTATCGATGATCGTGTCGGCGATGCCCGTCTTCTTAACGGACCGAAGGGTGTGAACGAAATCGATCACGCTTCGCAGGACGATATCGACGCGATGTTCGACTGAAAAAACCCGTAGCTAACGAACCCGACCGGAACGCTCGGGTTTGCCGCAGCTAGATGTGAGCTTTCATTCCGGGCCGAATCACCGTCGCGATCTATCTTTGTTGCGTCGACGCATTGTCTTGACGCGCACCGGTACCCACCACCGGATCAAGTGCGGCGGCATGTTCGCTCAAACGCTCTAACGCGGCCGCCGAAGCAACGCAAAACAGCCCAGCGCAAACAAGACCAGCATCACGGACAGTGCGAGCACCGCATGGTCGGACCATCGTTCGATGATGGATGCGAATGCGAACGGCGCGACCGCTTGCAGAATCTGCGCCGGGCGCGCAATACGGCCGATCACTTTCCCATACCCGGCGACGCCAAACATGGCGATCGGCAGCGCTCCGCGTGCGATCGTCATGACGCCGTTCGAAACGCCATAAACCAGCGCGAATATGACAGCGACGCGGGATGAAATGCCCGCGAACACCAGCAGCGCGAAGGCGCAGGCCATCAACGCCATCGATCCCCGCGCGACCCAGAGCGGGTGAGCACGACCGCCGGTCACAAAATCACCGAGGCGGGACAGCACTTGCGCCGGCCCGAACAACGCGCCGATCGCAACGGCTGTTGTCGCGCTGACGCCGCCGCGCTCGAGGATTGGGAGAAGATGCGCGGTTGTCCCTGACAGCACGATGGCATGCGCCGCGAACCCCGCAGCAATCAGAAAAAAAGGCCATCCGCGTGGTAAGACGGTTTTGACGGGAACGGCCACTTTGTCCGGAATTTCGGGCGAAACGTGCCGCGCGCCGCGCGGCAACGCGAAAGCATGCAGTGGCGCGATGATCAGGCCAAGCACGCCTGCAAAAGTAAAATAGGCGCCCTGCCATCCAACATATTCGATGAGAAAATGGGTGGCCGGCCACGACACGGTCGAGGCAAGGCCTCCGGCGAATGTGACGATCGTCATCGGAGCACGCGCCGCGGTGCCGAAGATGCGGGCCAGCGTCGTAAAGGCCGGATCGTAGAGAATGGATGCCATCGCCGTGCCGAGCAGCAACCAAGCGACAAAATAAAGAACGAGGTTATCAGCGAATGGCAGCATGCCCATGCCCGCCGCACCGGCAAGCGCTCCCAATGCCATCACCAGATTGCCGCCATGGCGGTCGATCAAACCGCAAGCGGTAGGTGAAAGCAGGCCGGAAAAGGCCAGCGCTACGGAAAATCCCGACAAGGTCAGCGCCAGCGACCAGCCGTGAGCTTTCGCTACGTGAGCCATGGTGAGGGCTGGCGGGTAGAACAAAACACCCCAGCCGAGAATCTGCGTCACCGAGAGAACGGCAATCGCGCGCGATGGGCCTTCGAACAATCTGCGCAGCATGCTGGATTAGAGCGTTTCGAGCGAAGGGAATGCCGGTTCGCGTCAAGAAAACGCGTCAGGACACAACGATGAGCAGGACGGCGGGTCAACCCTGAACGAAAGCTCTCCAGCCGACCGCGCGGAGCATCGCGGCCACCGGGCGCGACCACGGCTTCCTCCTAGGAGAAAACCGCCGGTTCTCGATGAAAGGATTACGCCCTCGGGGCGCAGCGAACGTAAACCATCGTGCCGTAGCGGGTGTCGGCATCCTTGTCGAGGAAGCGGGTGATCAAAACACGCCCGTCGAAGGAAACAATCTCGCGGTCCTTCTCGCCACCGACCGGGCCTGCCGGACCGATATAATTTTTGCCGCTGCGGCTGCCTTTCATGCGCAATTCCTGCGGCGTCGCCTCGTCGGCAAGGTGCATCACCACGCCGCCGGATGTGCCGGGATTGATCACGTAGGGCTGTTTGCATTGGCCGCGCGCCGCCGCCTCGGTCCGGGTGCGATCGTCGGGCTTGTGGTAGGAGGCCAGTCCCCAGCGGCCGACGATTTCGTCGGGCCGTATGGTTGACGGAACCTCAGGTTCGACACCGGGATCCAGCGTCGCCTGCTGCTGAGAAGATCCTAGGTTGCCAAACCCCTGCATGTTGCTGCATGCGCCGAGAAAGGCGGCCAGAACCGCAGCCGTTCCAAGATGCGCGACGCAGCGCGCCAATCGTGACATTTCCATTTGATCCCCTGAGCGACTAGTCCGGGCGAACGTGCGCTGAAGCACGCATGAGGCGACACCTATAAACGTTACGCGCGCCCCGCGATATGGTTTCCAAATCATCTTATAATGACATCACCAAGGCCTTAAACACTAAGGCTTAAACTCCTGATATCGATCGCCCGGGCGTGTTCGCGAGAGACTTTCAAGAGAGACCGGCTCAATTGATAGTCGGCTGGGCCGCCCCCTGCTGCGATAGACCCGTTAATCCTTCCTCGGTGATCCCGGCCGTGTCACTTGATCCGGCCGCGCCATTGCTTGACAGGATCGGCGGCAGGCCATATTTCCCAGTCGCATATTTAGCACTCTTGAGGCTCGATTGCTAAGGATCGGCCGGCCTGCCGGGATCGTTTCGGATCCGGCCCGGAATCGGCAGCTTTCGCGAGGCCTTCCGAGCCCTTTTCGCCGCCTTCCATCACGCTTTCAACGACGTCCAGCAACACCAAAAGGAACTTCCCATGGCCAAAACCAAATTCCGCCCGCTTCATGACCGCGTTGTCGTCAAGCGCATCGACGCCGACGAAAAAACCAAGGGCGGCATCATCATTCCCGACACCGCCAAGGAAAAGCCCTCTCAGGGCGAAGTGGTTGCCGTCGGACCGGGCGGACGCGACGAAGCCGGCAAGCTGATCCCCATCGACATCAAGGCGGGCGACAAGGTGCTGTTCGGCAAATGGTCGGGCACCGAGGTCAAGATCGACGGCGAGGATCTCCTGATCATGAAGGAGTCCGACATCATGGGTGTGCTGGCCTAAGCACCTCCATCCCGCCTCGCCCGACGCCGGCCCTGCGGCCGACGCGGAGGGCGGGGCCGCGCTTGTTTTCCATTGTTTATCGGCTCCGCTTCGCGACACGGATCAAAATCCGCGCGAGCTTGGGGCATCATCAGGAGCATAGTTACATGTCAGCCAAAGAGGTCAAATTTTCGGGCGACGCGCGAGACCGCATGCTGCGTGGCGTTGATATCCTCGCCAACGCCGTGAAGGTCACGCTCGGCCCCAAGGGCCGCAATGTCGTGATCGACAAGAGCTTCGGCGCGCCCCGCATCACCAAGGACGGCGTAACGGTCGCCAAGGAAATCGAACTTGAAGACAAGTTCGAGAACATGGGCGCGCAAATGCTGCGCGAAGTCGCCTCCAAGACCAACGACACCGCCGGCGACGGCACGACCACCGCAACGGTGCTGGCGCAGGCCATCGTTCGTGAAGGCGCAAAGGCGGTCGCGGCCGGAATGAATCCGATGGATCTCAAACGCGGTATCGACATTGCCGTCACGGCTGTCGTGAAGGACATCGAAAAGCGCGCCAAGCCGGTTGCGGCCTCGTCCGAAGTCGCGCAGGTCGGTACCATCTCGGCGAACGGCGACGCCACCATCGGCAAGATGATCGCGCAGGCGATGCAGAAGGTCGGCAACGAAGGCGTCATCACCGTCGAGGAAGCCAAGTCGCTCGATACCGAAGTCGACATCGTCGAGGGCATGAAGTTCGATCGCGGCTATCTCTCGCCGTATTTCGTTACCAACCCCGAGAAGATGACCGCGGAGCTCGAAGACGCCTACGTTCTTCTGCACGAGAAGAAGCTCACCGGATTGCAGGCCATGCTGCCGGTGCTGGAAGCCGTGGTGCAGTCGGGTCGTCCGCTGCTGATCATCGCGGAAGACGTCGAAGGCGAAGCTCTGGCTACGCTGGTCGTCAACCGCCTTCGCGGCGGCCTGAAGGTCGCAGCCGTCAAGGCGCCGGGCTTCGGCGATCGCCGCAAGGCCATGCTTGAGGATATCGCGATCCTCACCGGCGGACAGTTGATCTCCGACGATCTCGGCATGAAGCTCGAGAACGTCACCGTGCAGATGCTCGGCCGCGCCAAGAAGGTCGTGATCGACAAGGAAAACACCACGGTGGTCAATGGCGCCGGCAAGAAGCCCGCGATCGAAGCCCGTGTTAACCAGATCAAGGCGCAGATCGAGGAAACCACGTCGGACTACGACCGCGAGAAGCTGCAGGAGCGTCTTGCCAAGCTCGCGGGCGGCGTTGCGGTCATCCGCGTCGGCGGCGCGACCGAAATCGAAGTGAAAGAAAAGAAGGATCGCGTCGAAGACGCGCTTAATGCGACACGCGCCGCTGTCCAGGAAGGTATCGTTCCCGGTGGTGGCACCGCATTACTGCGCGCCAAGAAGGCCGTCGGCCGCATCTCCAACGACAATTCCGACGTTCAGGCCGGCATCAACATCGTGCTGAAGGCGCTGGAAGCTCCGCTCCGCCAGATCGCGGAAAACGCCGGTGTCGAAGGCTCCATCGTGGTCGGCAAGGTGCTGGAAAACAAAAGCGAGACCTTCGGTTTCGACGCCCAGAACGAAGAGTACGTCGACCTCGTGGCGAAGGGCATCATCGACCCGGCCAAGGTCGTGCGCACGGCGCTTCAGGACGCAGCGTCGGTGGCGGGCTTGCTCGTCACCACCGAGGCAATGGTCGCCGAGCTGCCGAAGGAACCCGCCCCCCCGATGCCGGGTGGCGGCGGAATGGGTGGCATGGGCGGCATGGGTTTCTGATCCCGCCCATCTCCTCACGTCTTCTTCAAATCTCTTTCAAGGCCGCCCTTCCAGGCGGCCTTGTTTTTTGTGCTGAATGCCTTCAAACCGCCTAACCGGCCGTCGCAAGGCGCTAGGCTTTCAAACCAAGCGATTTCGCTTTGCCGGGAAATGCTTTATTGCCGGTGTTCCGATCCTGGACCGGGCGCCTTACCGCGCGGATGCGCGAGCGACACCGAACCACCGAATAGTTATTCGAGGCACGATATGCGCGCGACAGCCTTCCGCATTTTTCTGGTCCTTGCTTGCCCCGCGCTGGCGGTTGCACCCGCGGCCACACCGGGCTGGTCCCAGACCAAAAAGGAGGCCGTTCCGCCGCCAACCAATGAAGTGCGGTATTTCACCTCGATCAGCGGGTTGATGGACGATCAGGCAGACAGCGTTCTGAAGGAAACCCGAGCCAGCGGAAAGGTGACCGCCGCGGTTCTGGATGTCTGCTATCCGGCTATCGGAAACTCCGACCGCAAGGACCGCTTCGTCGCAACGTTGACGGTGAATGGGCAAAAACTCACAGGCGCCACCGAAAGCATCGAGGGCAAACAACCCGTCTCGATCAACCTCGTTCGCAAGTCTTCGCCCGGCGGCATCGCGTTCGAAGGCAAGATCACGATCGGCAGCAATGTGTCGACCATTGCATCCGCTGATAATACCGACATCAGCGAAAAGGAATACAAGGACGGACAGGAGGCCGATGACGAAATCACGCAGGCACCTGCGGACTTCACCACCGTTTCGCCGGAAGCCGTTGCTGTTCGTCTCAAGCCGGCCAGCGTTGCGGAGTTCGTGAACGGTCTGCGCGGCCAGAATGTCGAAATCTCGCTCACCAGCCTACTTCCCTCCTGCACTGAACTGCGCAAGGGCGAACAGGTTGTCCGCATCAATATCGACCCCGAACGCGCGGCCGATTTTGTTGCCCGGATGAAGGCAGCGCCGGGCGTGGCCGCAGCCGGCTGGACCAGCGGCAAATTCGATATGGATCGCACCATCAGGATCACCGCAGCCGATTGGCGCGATGGCGGCAAGATCAACAGGGACAAACTGGCGGCGAAGCTCTCAGCCATCCTGGCCAAAGCCCTGGGCGCGACCGCGCTCGCCTCGACATGGAACGACGACCGCGGCGAACTCAAACTAACCTTCAAGCGTCCCAACACCGCCCTGCCCGGTTTGGGATTGACCCAGACCATCGAAATCAGCGCCATGGTGGCAAGTGAGAAACCCGTAGGCAGCGACAAACTGCTGCTGTGGGTCGGATATCCGATGATCGCCACTATCGATGAAACCGCAGGTGCAAAGTTGAAACTCTCCGATGCATCGGACGGGGGAGGCGAAGACAACGCGCAGACTGACGACAGCGACACGGTCTCGGCTGTCGCCCGCGAACTGAAGGCCCAGCGCTGGGATTCGGAAAACACCTCTTGGAAATAGATAAATCCAGCCCCACGCCACGTTACGATGTGGTGGTCATTGGCGCCGGTCTCGGCGGGCTGACGGCTGCGGCGATTCTCGCGCGCGCCGGCCGCAAGGTGCTGGTGATCGAACGTAGCAATTCGGTGGGCGGCGCGGCATCGAGCTACAAGGTCGGCGATCTGTTCGTGGAAGGCTCGTTGCATGAAACCAGCAAGCCTCAAGATCCCAGCGATCCAAAGCACGACGCGCTGACGCGCGCGGGTGTGCTCGACGCGGTCACATGGTCTGCGGCAGAGACATTCTATGAGGTTCGGGGTGGCCCGATTGCGACGCCGCTCGTTGTGCCCGACAGCTTTGAGAGCGCACGCGAGGCGCTGACGCGCCGCTTTCCCCACGCGCGCGACGGGATTAATCAGATCCTGGACGAGATGAAACAAGCCGCTTCATCGGCGTCAGCGTTGGCGCGGCAGGGCCAATTGCCGCTTGCCGCCGAACGTGGACTGTCTTTGCAACAGAAGCTCGATAACTTATTTGGTTCGGACGAAGCGGTGAAGTGCGCGCTCGCCGCGAACCTGTCCTATTACCATGACGATGCCGCGACGTTGTCCTGGATTTTTTTCGCGGCCGCGCAGGGAAGTTATTTGCTCAACGGTGCATGCTACATCCACGGCGGATCGCAGCGGCTGTCGAGCGCGTTGGCGCGCGCGGTCAAGGCCGCGGGCGGGAACGTCATTTTGCGCCGAAGCGTGACGGCGTTGACGTCCAGAGACCAGGGCGCGACCATCGTCACCCATGCGGCAAAGGACGGTAGTGATCCGCAAATCGTTGAGGCGGCCCGCATTGTCAGCAATGCGTCGCCCGAGACAACAGCGGAGTTGCTGCCGGACGAGCAAGCCGCAACGCTTCGTAATCACTATGCGACATATGCCGCATCGATTTCGCTGTTCTCGCTTACGCTCGGATTATCGCGACCGCCGCGCGAGATCGGCGTCAGCAGCTATTCCACGCAATTGCTTCCATCCTGGATGACGCGGCTATCGGATTATCGGCACGGCACGGCCCTGCTGGGCGGTGAGCCGGGTGAACGGATGCCGCCGCTCTCGATCGTGGACTATGCCGCCATCGACTCCGGCGTGCCCGCCCCGCCCTTTGTGCTTTCCGTCGTCGGCCCAGACCGGCTGTCGAACTGGGACGCGGAGGATATCGAAGCCTACCGTGCCAGGCGAACACGATGGCAAGATGCGATTATCGCCTATCTCGATCACCACTATCCCGGCCTCGGAGCCGCCGTGACTTCGGCGTCCTTCAACACCGCCTTGTCCGTGCGCCAATATTTGGGCGCACCGGAAGGCGCCGTGTATGGGTTTGCGCCGACGGCACCCGGTACGCGGCACGCAACGACCGGCGAAGATGCGCTCTCGCGTTCGCCGCGCACGCCTGTTGCAGGGCTGTATCTATCCTCGGCCTACGCAAATTTCGGCGGTTACACCGGCGTGATCCAGGGTGCCGCCGCTTGCGCAGATATGATTCTGAGCGAGAACTGAAACACCGGCGAGAGCACCTCGCTCCGTGGTTCCGCAGAACTGCTAGTTCGTATTCAGATGAAATCGCAGCATTTTGGGACCAACAAAAGAGATCACGTCGCCCTGCCGTTTCCAATTGGTCGCTTCGCCAAGCGTTGCAAGTAGCGCATCGTCCAATTGCGCGGTCTCAGGCGGACAGGAGCGCTCTTCCATGGCACCCGGCATGAAGATGATCGTGTCGCCCGCGACGGAAAACTGACCGCTCCCGCCTTTGCACCACAGCTCGAGCCGCGTCTTGCCGCTCTCGTCGATTTCAAGCGACGGAATCCGTTTGGATCCGGGCTGCGGTCGGCTATCGAGCGTCATTTCCTGCCCAAATGGAAATTCGCTTTGTGCCTGGGCTTTCGTGGCCACCCCCAGAAGAACCAGAACCATGACGGAAGAAGCCAAACGCACGGCAGGTTTCGAATTTGAACATGTCATCGCAAACATCTCGCTTCTATCCAACTAGCAGCACGCAAACCACACGGTCTCGCGGCAACACTCGCTTCTACGCGAGAGCAGATACCAAAAGAACCGGCAATGGAAAACCCCGCGGCCTGAGCCGCGGGGTTTGTTGTTGGTCGGAAAGGCGGTGCGCGCCTATTTCAAAACCATGGCGGTGAAGGGATAGACGTAGGCCTGCAGCATCACATAAATGCCGACGAGACAGGCCAGCGCGATCGAATGCTTGAACACGAAACGCAGGATCGTGCCTTCATGCCCGAACCAGTTGGTCGCAGTCGACGCCACCACGATCGATTGCGCGTCAATCATCTTGCCCATCACGCCACCGGACGAGTTGGCAGCCGCCATCAGGATTGGCGAAAGCCCCAACTGTTCCGACGTAATCTTTTGCAGATTGCCGAACAGGACATTGGAGGACGTATCCGACCCCGTCAGCGCGACGCCCAGCCAGCCGAGCAGCGTGCCGAAGAACGGATACAACACACCAGTAGCAGCAAAGGCCAGCCCCAGCGTGGCATCGATACCGGACAGCCGCGTCAAGGTTCCGATCGCCAGCATCGCTGAAATCGTGATCAGCGAATAAGCGCAGATCTTGAGAGTTCGGCCGTATTCCACGATCAGTCGGCCGGGTGAGAAGCCCATGATGAAGCCGGAGATGATCGCTGCAATCAACAGTCCCGTGCCGGTCAGAGACAGGTATGGGAACGTAAAGACCGCCCCTTCCGGCGTCGGCTTGGGCACCACCGGCGCGACTTTGTTGATCATGTTGTGGAGTTCCGGGACCGGATAGCTCCAGGTAAAGATCGGATTGACCATTCCCTTGAACCAGTTGGTACCCCAGAGCAGCAAGATCGCGCAAACGATGATCCATGGCAGCAACGCCATTAAAACCTGCTCGATGGTCAGCGGCTCTTTGCTCAGCGCCTTGGGGGGCGCCATCGTGCTTGCCGACTCGTCGTTGCCGCGCAGCTTCGGAGACAACCACAAGACTTTCGGCTGCCAGATTTGCAAAAATCCGATCAGACAAGCCATCGAAATCAGCGAAGCGCCGATGTCGACGATCCATGGGTTGACATAGTTGGAGATCACGAACTGCGGGATCGCGAACGACAGGCCGGTCACCAGGATCGCCGGCCAGACCTCTTTCATGCCTTTCCAGCCTGCAAAAGCCCACACGACCCAGAACGGCACGATCAACGAGAACAGCGGCAATTGCCGTCCGACCATGGCGCCCAGCGTAAAGGGATCAAATCCCGTGACCGATGCAAGGCCGGCGATCGGCGTGCCGAGCGCGCCGTAAGCCACGGGCGCGGTGTTGGCAATCAGCGAAAGACCTGATGCCGCGAGCGGCGAAAACCCGAGCCCTATGAGGATAGCGCCCGTCACAGCCACGGGCGTACCAAATCCTGACGCGCCTTCGAAAAAAGCGCCGAAGGAAAAGGCGATCAACAGAATTTGCAGCCGACGGTCCTGTGTGACGCCGCCGATTGTTCGCTGCAGCGTTTCGAACGCCCCCTTCTCCACCGTCAAACGGTAGAGAAAGATAACGTTCAGAATGATCCAGCCGATCGGAAAGAATCCGGTCACCACGCCCAGAAGCGAGGCGCGGATCGACATGTTGGCGGGCATGGTGAACATGTAGATCGCCACAAGATTGGCGAGAACGAGCGCGATAACGGCGGCGATATGAGCTTTCACTCTGCCGCTCGCGATCATCGCCAAAAGCGAAACAACCGGGATCGCTGCAACGATCGTCGACAACGACGCATTGTTGAATGGATTATAGACTTGGTTCCACATTGATCTTCCTCCCCACGCATTTTTTCATTCGTTCCCCCGCCGTGGCCGGTCGAACGCTTGGGGTCGTGCGGAAATCATTGCAGATGAACGCCTGCAGACCTCGCGGTCATGCGCCGAACGGCGCTCTCATCATTGACGTCTCGCTCCCCTGCCGTAGCTGCATGCTAGGGTCGACTCGAAGGTTTCGACAAGACGATGTATACCACCGGATCTGCGACTTTAGTCGTAACCTCGATAATTTCATCATTGGGTCAAAGCGTTACAGGCAACTCTCGGGAGATATCAATCTGTGAATAGCATCGGCTCGACGATAGCAACCGTGTGGCGGATTGCGGCGCCTTACTTTCGCGCCGAAGACAAGTGGGCCGGGCGAGGCCTGCTTGCGGCGGTGATCGCCATCGAGCTCAGCCTCGTCGGCATCAACGTGCTGATCAATCAATGGAACAGCCGTTTTTACAATGCGCTTCAGGAGCGCAACTGGGACAACTTCGTCAGCGAGCTGATCTTTTTTTCAGTGCTTGCGGCGAGTTACATCGTTCTCGCGGTCTACCAGCTCTACCTCAACCAGTGGCTTCAGATTCGCTGGCGCCGATGGCTCACCCATCACTATCTCGGCGAATGGCTGACCGATGCCAATCACTACCGGATGCAGTTGCTTGGGGACGCGGCAGACAACCCCGACCAGCGCCTGACCGATGACGTCAAGATGTTCGTCGAGAAGACTCTCGATATCGGCGTTAGTTTGCTGAGTTCGATCGTCACGCTCGTATCCTTCGTGATCATTTTGTGGGGATTGTCGGCAGAAGCGCCGCTGCATCTGTTTGGCACCGATTTCGACATCCCGGGTTATCTGGTCTGGGGGGCGCTGGCTTACGCGATCGTCGGCACGGCGCTGACGCACCTGATCGGTTGGCCTCTGGCGAAGCTCAATTTTCAGCAGCAGGCGTATGAAGCGGATTTCCGTTTCAATCTGGTGCGGATTCGCGAAAATTCCGAACAGATTGCGCTGCTGAATGGGGAACACGCAGAACGAGGCAGATTGGATAGCCGCTTCGGCAAAGTGGTCGACAACTGGCTTCAGATCATGAAGCGAACCAAGCGCCTGACCGCGTTCACGGCTAGCTATTCACAAGCCTCCGTAGTGTTTCCGTATATTCTGGTGGCACCGGCCTATTTCGCGAACAAAGTACAGCTCGGTGGAATGATGCAAACGGCCTCGGCGTTTTCCAGCGTGCAGGGCGCATTGTCGTTTTTCGTCACGGCCTACCGGCAACTCGCCGAATGGCGCGCAGTGGTGTCGCGCCTCGACGGATTCGAGATCGCAATCACCAATGGTCTGGCGCTCACGTCGCCCGGAAACAGGATAGATGTCACGGCGGGCAAACCTGGAACCGAAATTTCGCTACAGGATCTGTTCGTCAGGCTGCCGGAAGGCCAGCCGCTGGTTTCGGTCAGCGGATTCCGTATCGCTGCTGGTGAGCGCGTGCTTCTCACCGGCCCATCGGGTTCAGGCAAGTCGACCTTGTTCCGCGCCATCGCGGGCATCTGGCCGTTCGGCAGAGGTTCGATCTCGATACCCGCGAACGCAAGGCTGATGATGCTGCCGCAGCGGCCTTATTTCCCGGTCGGGTCGCTGAAGGCCGCGATTGCGTATCCGGCCCCGGATCACACCTATAGCATCGCGCTGTTGCAGGACGCCTTGACGCAAGTCGGGCTGCCCGCGCTTGCCTCACGACTCGGCGACGAAGCTCACTGGAACAGGATGCTGTCGCTCGGCGAGCAGCAACGCCTCGGCGTTGCACGCGCACTGTTGAATGCGCCGGATTATCTGTTCTTGGATGAAGCCACCGCGTCCCTGGACGAACCCGCGGAGGCTGCGCTGTACAAACTGCTGCAAGAGAAACTGCCCGGTTCGACAATCTTTTCCATTGGACACCGCTCGACACTCGACGCTTTTCATCGCCGCAAGGTCAATCTAGCCCGGACCGCCGAGCAATTCGTACTCGAAGACCGCAAGCAACCGGCAGAGCTGCCATAGACGACAACGGGCCTCTGTCCAGCCGCAATCCTTGAGAGCCCGAAAGCGAAGCCTTCCCCGGTCTTGGGCCAGCAAGCCGATTGGCAATTCATTGAAGGCGAGGCGCAGCTTTAAACACCACACCGCGTTGAGAGCGCCGTCACGATCCCGCTGCATGGCGTAGGTTTTTGAGGGACGGAGTGGACCCCGGTGCATTGCCGGAGTGGCCAAACGGCAAGCCAAGCGAAGCAATCAGAGGCCAAAGAAAAAGGGCGGCAGATTTCTCTGCCGCCCAATTTGTCTCGGGAAAAGAACTTACTTCAGGTTGGTCATCGCGGTCAGGTCAGCCGAGAGCTTGGCGATGAAGGTCGAACCGCACCAGTTGGAGCCAATTCCGCCCGGATTGATCGGGGTGACGTTTCCGCCCGTGCTGGCCCGGAAGTCGCTGGTGAAGGCGTTGCAATCACCCTTCGACAGGTTGGTGTCCGAGTAACGCAGGTCCAGCGTGAAGACCTTGTAGGTGAAGCCGACACCGATGTTCCACGTGTTGTAATCGGTGTAGTTGATGCCGTTCGGGAAAGCGGGAGCAAAACCGTAGAACGCGTCAGAAGTTCCGAGCCACTGGCGGCCGAACTCACCCGACACGTAGGCGCCGACGCCGCTGGTGCCGAAGAAGCTGGTGGGCGCGGTCACCTTGCCGGTGATCGACGCGTAGGTGCCGTTCGCACCCGAGTTCAGGAAGTTCGGCGAGTAGAACACGTTCGCACCGAGAGCGAAGTAGTCGTTAAACGTGTACGTGCCCTTGCCGTAGACTTCGTAGAAGCTCACGTCCTTCTTCATGACGTTGCCGTTGACCAGAGCGTTCGAACCGAGCGGGCAGAGATTGCCGCCGCCCTGGACGTTGTCGATGCACTGCCCGCCTGGATACAGGTAGCCCCAGACACCGAAGTCGAGCGCGAGAGCGCCGAAGGTCGGGCGAACACCGCCGTAGATATCGACTTCCGCGGCTGCGCGGTTGGCGAAGGAAATGCTTTCGAACGACGAACCGACATAGAGCTGGAGGTTCGGGTTCACGTTGTAGCGCGGTTCGAAATAGGCCGTCACCGACGGCTTGTGATTCGACTGCGTCACGCCACGGAACACGTAGTCGCTCATGATGGCGCTGCCGAAGGCGATATCCCAAGGCGAAACGACCACAGGAGCAACCGCCTTCGTGTACATCTTGGCAGCCATATCAGCCGCTGACGCTGCTCCGATCCCCATCGCGAGCACGGCCGCGACTGACAAACCTAATTTCTTCATGACGATCCCCATCACCGTTAAAACTTCAGCCTCATTGCCGAACGCCCGAAAGGCGAGGAACTTAGCGACTGCTTGGAAACTCTTTCCGCGATTACCTTTGCTAAAAACTGGCAGAATCGTGAAGCAAAAAACACAAGCATCTGCCGCCTTTTTAGGCGTTTGGGCCGTTTCCCGAACGGTTATCGACAAGTGTTGCAGCCACACCACAGGTTGCGCCGGGTTCTCCCCGAAGAAACAAGGAATGCAAGGGAAAAGGCCCCTTTTCGATTTCGATTTTAGGCGGGCCGTTAGCCGCCCGCGACTCAGTGCGGCCTTTTGGTGAAAAATTAAAGGCCGCGATCTGCGACCGCGGCCTTCGCATTGCAAAGATTGTTCGGACTGGCCGGTAAAAACTAGCCGTGACCGCCGCCTTCCGTGTCCTGGTCGGACGGGGTTCCCCATCCACCGGATTGAACCGGGGTGAGCGCAACTTCTGGCTCGTCATGGCTGGGAGCCGGCTCCGGCGCTGGCGGCGGCACCGGGGCAGCTGCAACCTTGCGTTTGGCGGGTGCCTTGCGCGCCTTCTTCGGCGCAGATTTCTTGGCGCTCGCCTTGCCGGCTGTCTTTGCCGATTTTTTGCCCGACTTCTTCGCAGATTTCTTCGAAGATTTTTTGGAAGATTTTTTGGCGGACTTTTTCGCAGATTTTTTAGCTGTCTTCTTCGCAGACTTCTTGGTTTTCTTTGCTGCTTTTCGGGACGATTTCTTCGCAGATTTTTTCTTCGCCGTTACGGCCTTTTTCTGCTTCTTCGCCTTCTTGCTTTTCTTGCTCTTCTTCGCTTTCGCCATCGTGGTCCTCCTGTTGCCGCCACTTAAATCAAGATGTTTGCCGTGTCGCGCCAACCGGCGCGGATCGGTTTGACCTGATCCGATCAGCCAACTCCGTTCAACTCCGGACGAGGACCGCCTGTTGCCCAATCAAGCAGTTCGATCGTGTGCACCACTGGAACCGACGTGCCCCCGGCAATCTGCACCATGCATCCGATGTTGCCGGCGGCAATGACATCCGGCTTCACCGTTGCGATATTGGCGAGCTTGCGTTCGCGCAATCTCACTGCCATGCCGGGCTGCAGGATGTTGTAAGTCCCCGCAGAGCCACAACACAGATGACTCTCAGGCACATCTTTCACCACGAATCCGCTCTTGGAAAGCAATTCTTTTGGGAGCTGAGTGATTTTCTGGCCGTGCTGCAGTGAGCATGCGGAGTGATAAGCGACGACGAGATCGCGTCGAAGCTCCGGCCAGACGATATCAAGGCCGCCGATATATTCGGTGATGTCGCGGGCCAAAGCCGAGACGCGAGCGGCCTTTGCGGCATAGGCTTTGTCCTCGCGCAGCATGTAACCGAAGTCCTTGATGGTTGTGCCGCAGCCTGAGGTGGTCACAAGGATAGCATCGAGACCGGAACGGTCCGCCTCACCGACCCAGACGTCAATGTTGTGACGGGCGCGTTGAAGAGCGTCCTCATCACGGCCCATATGATGCGTCAGCGAGCCGCAACATTGTTCGTCCGCCACCAGCACGACCTCCACGCCGTGACGGGTGAGCATGCGGATCGCGGCTTGATTGATGCCGGGAGACAGCACCTGTTGGGCGCAGCCCTGCAGCAAAGCAACCCGGCCGCGCCTTGGACCAAGCGCTGGAAACACCGTTCCGCCGACCGGGCCTGGCGGTGGCAGGCTGCGCGGCGCGAGCGCCAGCATCGCCTTGAGGCGATTGAACAAAGTAGGCTCGCCGTGATCGCCGCCTGCGGACGGCAAAAGGCCCGCCAGTGGCCTGCCGACGCGCGCGAGCATCATGCTTGCGCGAAACGCGCGGGGCCGTGGTAACACGAACGCCAGCACCGCCCGCAGCAATCGCTCGGACCAGGGCCGTGTGTAGCCCGTCTCGATTTTGGCCCGCGCCTGATCGACGAGGTGCATGTAGTGCACCCCGGACGGACACGTGGTCATGCACGCGAGGCAGGAGAGGCAGCGGTCGATATGCTTGACGACTTCCTGCGTCGGCGCCCGGTTTTTCTCCAGCATATCCTTGATCAGGTAGATACGGCCGCGCGGGCTATCCAGTTCGTCGCCCAGCAGCACGTAGGTCGGGCAGGTCGCCGTACAAAAGCCGCAGTGCACGCAGGCCCGCAGGATCTTGTCGGCCTCGGCAATATCCGGATCAGCCAGTTGGGCGAGGGAAAATTCAGTCCGCATTGACGCTAGGCCCTAACCATCCGGTTGCGGTTGAAGAGATGTTTGGGATCGAAGCTTTGTTTCACGCGCCCGCTGAGCGCGGCAACACCTGCGTCCTGCGGGTGGAACACATCGACCGCGCTTCGGATACTCTCATTGGCACGGATCAGATTTGCATGTCCGCCGATTTCGCGAAGCCGCTCGCGCAGCAGGGCGGCATGTGCATCCGCTGCCGGTGGCAGGGCGGCCCAGATCAGGCCGCCGGCCCAATCGTAGAGGACCTCGCCGCCGGTTTCGCGAACCAAGGCCTGCCCGAAACCGCCTCCCGCCGCAGGCGGACAGACGATCCGCCACACCGCCCATGCGCCGAGCGGGCCGGACATCGCAAACGGTTTCACATCACGGACCGCCGTCCAGGCTGACCGCGAGACGGTATCCTCAATGATCTCCGCTTTGCCGAAGGGCGCGAGCAATGCCGCCAGCGATCGCGCACGATGTTCGGACGAGGCGCGGATCCCCTCGAGCCGCAGCAGCGTGATGCCATCCTGCCCGGCGCCCAACGCCGCGAAATCATGATCGGCGCCGCGCAGCCCGGGCTTCGGCACATGGGCGGCACCCGACACGTCGAACGGCGAACCGAGCGCCATCGTCATGGCGCGATTGGCCGTGACATCGTCGAGACCACGCAGCACCAGCGTCGACTCGCTTTCGGCCTTCGGCATGACCTTGAGCGTGACTTCGGTCATGACAGCCAGCGTGCCCCACGACCCTGCGATCAGCTTGCAGAGATCGTAGCCGGTGACGTTCTTGACGACCTTGCCGCCGGCCTTGAAGGTTTCACCGAAACCGGACACCGCCGTCGCACCCAGCAAGTGGTCCCTCGCTCCGCCGGCCTTGATCCGGCGCGGGCCCGCAAGACCCGAGGCGATCATCCCACCCATGGTGCCTGCTCCCGCCGCCGTTCCGAGCAACGCGGAGGTGTTCATCGGCTCGAAGGCAAATTCCTGATTTTTTGAATCGATCAGCGACATCACGTCGGCGACGGGCGCACCGGCCTGAGCCGTCAGGATCAACTCGTTCGGCTCGTAGTTGATCACCGCGTTCAGCGGCGACAGATCGAGCACCGCATTGGTCGCCATCGGCTGACCAACGGCGCGTTTGGTGCCGTGACCGACGATTTCAAGCGGCTGTTCCGAAGCGAGTGCCGCCCGCACCGCATTCTGCACGTCGTTGGTATCGCGAACCTTGAGGGTATCCACGTCGTCGCCTTCGCTCAGAATCGGGGAAGATCGGGAAAGGCGAGCTTGCCGCCGTGCACGTGAACCCGCCCAAGCTCCGCGCAACGATGAAGTGTCGGAAACACCTTGCCGGGATTGAGCAGACCTTGCGCGTCGAACGCGCATTTCAACCGTTGCTGCTGAGCGAGATCGATTTCGTTGAACATGACCGGCATCAGGTCGCGCTTCTCCACGCCAACGCCATGCTCGCCGGTCAGCACTCCGCCGAGTTCGACGCAGGTGCGCAGAATGTCCGCGCCGAACGCTTCCGCCTTGTCCATTTCGCCGGGCTTGTTCGCATCGTACAGAATAAGCGGATGCAGATTGCCGTCGCCCGCGTGAAAGACGTTGGCGACGCCGAGCCCGTATTTTTTGGAAAACTCCCGAATGCGGGCCAACGCCTCCGGCAATTTGCCGCGCGGAATGGTGCCGTCCATGCAAAGATAATCCGGCGAGATACGCCCCACCGCCGGGAAGGCAGCCTTTCGGCCCGCCCAGAACAGCAGACGTTCCTGCTCGGAGGTGGAGATCTGCAGGGTCGCTTGCCCGCATCCCTTAGCGATCGTTTCCACGCGCAGGATCAACTCGTCGACTTCCACGCCCGGCCCGTCGAGTTCGATGATCAACAGCGCTTCGACATCGAGGGGGTAGCCCGCATGCACGAAGGCTTCGGCGGCATGGATCGCGGGCTTGTCCATCATCTCCATGCCACCCGGAATGATACCGGCGCCGATGATCCGAGCCACGCATTCGCCGGCGGCCTCGACGCTATGAAAGCCCACCATCAATGCCCGGGCGGTTTCGGGTTTTTGCAGGATACGGACGGTAATTTCCGTGATCACCCCGAGCAGTCCCTCGGAGCCCGTGATAATGCCCATCAGATCGTAACCCGATGTCTCGGCGGTCTTGCCGCCGATGCGCAGGATCTCTCCGCTCATCAACACGATTTCACAACCGAGAATGTTGTTGGTGGTCATCCCGTATTTCAGGCAATGCACGCCTCCGGAATTCTCGGCGACGTTGCCACCGATGCTGCAGGCGATCTGCGACGACGGATCCGGCGCGTAGTAAAATCCTTCATGTGCGACGGCCTGGCTGATCGCAAGATTGGTCACGCCGGGTTCGGTCACCACCGCACGGTTGGCGAAATCGATGTCGCGAATGCGCTTGAATTTTCCGAGGCCAAGCAGCACACCGTCGGCGAGCGGCATCGCGCCGCCCGACAACGACGTCCCCGATCCGCGCGGCACAACTTTGATGCCGTTTGCGTGGCAATAGCGCAGCACCTTTGAGACCTGTTCTGTGGTGTCGGGCAGCACCACGACCATCGGCGACTGCTTGTACGCCGTCACACCATCGGATTCGTAAGGCAGCATTTCGGCCGCGCTATCGATCACGCCTTCGCCGGGCACGATCTTTCGCAAATCCGTAACGATGTTCGCGCGCCGTCCAAGAACCCCTTGATCCGGCTCCGGCATCTTGATCGACATTCAAACTCTCCGGCGCTAGAAAAATGGGCTGCATGTTGTCGGTAAAAGGCTACGCCGAATCAAGCATGTCTGCAGCGTTTTGGATAGTCGCAGGCGAGGCCGACGATTTGTCGGCTGTGGTGTCGCCCGCGGTATCTATAATGCGGAGATAGGACGAACTGGTATTGCGCTTGTGCGAAGGTGGGCCAAGGTGCAGACTCCAACCGACGACTTTGGTTCTTCGGAGGCTTTCATGAAAGCTCGATTTCTGCACGCGGCTCTCTTGACCGCGATCTCCACAACGCTTGTCGCCGCATCCGGGTGGACGGCAGGCGCTCAGGATGTTGCCGCAGGTGAGACCTCGTTCAAGAAATGCGCGCCATGCCATTCCATCGGAGAAGGCGCCAGGAACAAGGTCGGACCGGCTTTGAACGGGCTGGACGGTCGCAAGTCCGGCACTGCGGAAGGTTACTCATATTCGGATGCCAACAAGAATTCAGGCATTACCTGGAGCGAGGCGGAATTCAAGGATTACATCAAGGATCCCAAAGCGAAGGTCCCCAATACCAAGATGACCTTTGCCGGCATCAAAAATGAAAAAGAGATTGCCGACCTCTGGGCCTACCTCGCCCAGTTCGGCGCCGACGGCAAAAAGAAGTAGCGGCGAGCCTCCTAGGCCGCGCTCAAGCAGCACCTGATTGCGCCGGAAAACGCTCAAGGAACGCGCGGCCCGACGGCGTCAGATCGACAAGCAGCAGGCCCCCTTCCCGGTTCGGTTTGCGTGTCACATAGCCTCGATCGACCGCATCCTCCCACACCGTGAGCCTCGGACACGATGTGCGCCACGCATCCATCACATCGGCATAGGTACGCGGCTCACGCGCGATCCACTCCAGCAGATCGAAAACAAGGGAATCAAGCGTCTCCGTCATGGGCGGCCTCTCGCGACGTCAACCGTCTTTCGTTTCCCGGCATCCGGCCCGGCCCATCGACACGCATTGGAGCGTTTTCAAGCGAAGCATGCCACCGGACTTGATCCGGTGGTGGATACCGGTTCGCGTTAGGAAAACGCGTAAAAACAAAAAATAGAGCGCGCCGATAATTCAAACCCAGAACGAACGAGCTCTAGCCAGCAAGCACCGGAGTCCTCACCGGCAGCGACGCCTGCGCCGGCAGCACAGCCTGAACCACCAGGCCGCGCGCCCGCGCATCCATCACGCCCACAGCGCGCAGCGCCAGCAGCGTCACGGTCTGGACCGCATCGCGCAGCTTTGCGCGATCATGCAGGTCGTTTGGTGCGAGCGGCCCCACGAGGGCTTCATGCAGCGCGCCCAACAGCGCGGTAGCCGCCAGCTCCGTGTCCTGCGCTGGCAGATGCCCGGCGCGCACGGCAGCATCTATTCTCAGTCTGATTTCGGCCGCGATTGCCCGCCGGCTTGCGAGGCGCGATTCCGTGACGTCGACGTCGACGGGCTCGGCCAGGATTCCCCAAGCCAGCTTGCGGTGCGAGACCACGTGAACCGCAATGGTCGTGACCGCCGCGGCCAAAGCGGACGAAGGACCCGGCGCCGCATCGGCCGCACGGCGAACCGCCGTCAATTCGTCATGGGATACATCGGCGATCAACTCCGAGATCAGATCCGCCTTGGAGGGGAAATAGCGATAAACCGTGCCCGCCGCGACATTGGCGCGGGTAGCAACCGGCGCGATCTGAACCGCGGCCATGCCGCCTTCCGACGCCGCTTCGCGCGCCGCGTTGAGAATGGCGTGCCGCCGCGCCGCAAGACGGCGCACAACCTGATGAGTTCGCCTGTAAACCATTGAGCGTTTTGTCCCTTGTAAAACTGAACACCAATTCAGGAAGGGTGACAAGATGCTTGGTTCGCACTGCAACATAGGTCGGGCGACGGTCCGACGGTCGGCAGACTATTAGCCATGAGGGCCGGCAGGGCTGGCGAATTCAGCCGCTGAAGCCGAGCGCCCGCGCCAGCGCCGCCACGGCCATACCGGTAAATACAGCGATGAAATCGTTGCGGCGGATAATCGTCACCACCATGGCCGCAGCAATCGCGAACATCACCACCGCCCCGCCGTTGATCGCGACCGGCAACGCAGCAGCGACGATGATCGATCCCGGCAATGCCTCAAGCATGCGCCTGATGCGTGGGGTGATGTTGATGTAGCCCATCAGCCAGAAGCCGCCCGCGCGCGACGCGACGGTCACGGCCATCATAACCGCGAAGGCGATCATCACATCCGGGCGCAGCATCTCACTCATCGCCGATCAATCCCGCGCTGAGGCTTCCTGCAATAGCCCCGGAAATAATGAACCAGTAGCCCGCGACGAGCCAGTGAACGGTCAGTGCGACGACGCCGGCAACCGCCCACGGAATGGCACGGTTCACTCCTTTCCAGGCCGGGACCAGCATCGCGGCGTAGAAGGCCGGCATCACGAGATCGACGCCGTATTTTCGCGGATCGGTCAATTGCCCGGCGAGCAAGAAACCGGGAATCGACGAGAGCAGCCACACCACATACAGAACGAGCCCGCCACCGACAAAATACCAGGCGTTGGCGCCGCCGTGTTCGCGATAGCGCATGGCGGCAAGCCAGCCGCCGTCGGTCACCAGCATCATGGACGGGTAAGCCTGCCAAGGCGGCAGCGTGCCGAACCATGGGCGCAAGCTCGCGCTCATCAGCGCGAACCGAATATTGACCGTGGTGGTCAACAGCGCGAGCGTTGCGATGGTGGACACGGTCAAGCGTATCCGGCCAGGACTGCACCGCGACGAATTGCGAAAGCCCGCCATAGACGATGGCCATCATGACCTCGACCTCGGCCAGCGAAAATTTCTTTTGGGCACAGAGCGCACCGAAGGCGAGGCCGAAGGCAAGCGTGCCCGGCAACATCGGAGCGATCGCATAGATGCCGGGAACAATGCCATCGCGCGACCAGTAGGCACGCGACATGCGAGGGGTTTCGAGATGAGGTGAGTGCGTCATCCGGTAACTGATGTGTGCTCGGGACTTATCGACGGAAACAAAGCATGCGTTCGCGTGAACACAAGTCGTATCGCTTTCCGCGCCTATTCAACTGAAATCAAGATGGGTCTTTGTTCCATGGAACGGCAGCGCATGCCGCGTCAACCGGGCTGCGGCGAACGGCCCCCGTGCATTTTCGCATCGATCCGAGCGATGCCAAGCGCTCACGCGGTCAAATGCGGAAGGTCAGCGGATGGGAAGCGCTCTGGCTGCCGGACGGTCCCGGCTGCATATCGCGCCCACAGTAAACCGGCGACGATCAGCGTGGCGGCAAAGCCGGTCGGCACGCCCAACCCGATGTAGGACGCAAGCAGCAGGAACACCGCGCCGAGCGCAGGCAGCTCATAGGGGCGAAAGCCCTCGCTCAACCCCACGCGCGCCAGAAGCGCCACGGGAATGGCAAGCACCATGACGTCGTACAGAAACAAATAAGGCGTCACCAAAAGCGTCCCCGTGGCAAGCGCTGCGGCCTTGATCCAGTAAGCAGCCCGGCCTCGCCAGAGCAGGATCATTGCAACCGCCACCACGGCGTCCAGCGTCCACTGCGCGATCCAGGCCATCTGCTCGCTGCCGTGGAGAAGACGGATGGTCGCAAACAGGCTTTGCATCTTGCCCCAATAGGCTCGCCCTTCCGACAGGAAGGCTTGCGAGAACATCGGCAGCCAGTGGAAGAAGGCAAGCCAGGTCTCCGAGCCGAACGCCCACAACGACACAGCCGCCATCGCAAGCGCAACGACCGCTGCGGTCAGGAACGTCCGCCATTGCCCCGTCGCGATCAGCACGAGAGGAAACAGAAATCCGTATTGCGGTTTGTAACTGAGAAGACCAAGACAAATTCCCGCGACCACGGGACGGCTCGGCAGAAAATACAGCGTGCCGCCGATCAGTGCCGCAGTCAGAAATCCGTTCTGACCGATAGCGGCGTTGACGAGCAGCGCCGGAAACGCACCGGCGAGTAACCACCCGAACGGCCTGCCGACCAGCGCGCGCATCGTCAGCGCGAAGGGCACGAAACTGACGAGAGGCCATGCGATGAACGACGCGACATAGGGAAAGTTTGCGAGCACGGCAGCCACGAACAGGAATGGCGGCGGATAGTGCCAGGCGAAATTGCCGTCATAGCCCTGCCCGAGAACGGCGACCTGGATCTTTTTCTGAATATCCCAGTCGTAGGCCCAAGCCGGGTGACCGTCGAGCACCAGACGCCCGGCAGACCAGACGTTGACGAAATCCGTCGGTATTCCTCGCCCCTGCTCATCGAGAATCCAGAGGTGACCGAAAGTGAGCGGGAAGAACAGCGCATGTGCGATGCACAGCACGGCGCAGGTTGTAACCGCAAAAGCGGGGGCGGCGTGTTCACCGATCGCCTGAGGCAGCTCATCCGACATCGACATGCGCAAGCCTTTCACGCCACCGTCCGTTCCCGCTATTGACGGAACCCGCGCGCGCCATGCGGCTGAAACTAGAGCGCGTTCGATTTTGATTGAATCACAAACGCGCTCTGATTTCTTTATTTGACGCGTTTTCTTCACGCGAACCGGTGCCCACTTCGCTCGAAAACGCTCTAATCCCCCAAACACCGGGCTGCACGCAACTTTCAGTCCAGCGTTACGTTCAAAGGGCTCATTGACGGGACGTCCGAGTGTGAGACTGCATAACCGGCATTGAGAAAGATTTAAGAGAGCCCCTTTTGGCACGGTCTTACGCGCCTCGCGCTCGGCGCGATCGAGACCTGAACCTCATGAACTGCCCAGACAGTCATCCATCAAGCTAAACCACCCGGCGCACGAAAAAGCCGCCCGGCGCGGTCTGCGTCGGGCGGCTTATTGATAAATTTCGAAATCAGGCTTGAGGCTGTGGCTCGGTGCCGATGTCCGGTTCGGGACGTGGACGCGGCTTGCCGGCCGGCGGCACCGCGGAGGTGCGAGGCCCCGACGGGTCCAGCACGGACTCGCGGTTCGGCTTCTTGCCGTCGAGAAGATCAATGATTTCGTCGCCCGACAGCGTTTCGAACTCCAGAAGTCCCTTGGCCAGGATCTCAAGCGCATCGCGTTTGGTGGTCAGGATATGGGTAGCTTCCTTATACCCTTCCTCGACAAGGCGCCGGATCTCAACATCGATCTTTTGCGCCGTCGCCTCGGAGACGTTTTGCGTGCGCGACACTGACATGCCGAGGAAAACCTCGTCCTGGTTTTCGCCGTAGGAGACGGTGCCGAGCGTTTCCGAAAGACCCCAGCGCGTGACCATCATGCGCGCAAGCCGGGTGGCCTGCTCGATGTCGGACGCTGCACCCGAGGTGACCTTTTCCTTGCCGAAGATCAGTTCTTCCGCGACACGGCCGCCCATCATGATGGCGAGGCGCGAGGTCATTTGTTCCAGCGACATCGACAGCTTGTCGCGCTCCGGCAACTGCATCACCATGCCAAGCGCACGGCCGCGCGGAATGATGGTCGCCTTGTGCACGGGATCGGTCGCCTTGACGTTGAGCGCCACGATGGCGTGACCGCCTTCGTGGTACGCGGTCAGCATCTTCTCTTCCTCGGTCATGACGAGCGACTTGCGCTCCGCGCCCATCATCACCTTGTCTTTTGCGTCCTCGAATTCGCTCTGGGTGACCATGCGCCTGTTGCGCCGGGCCGCCATCAGCGCGGCTTCGTTGACGAGGTTCATCAGGTCGGCGCCGGAGAAACCCGGTGTGCCGCGCGCGATGGTCTTGAGGTTGATGTCCGGCGCCAGCGGCACCTTGCGAACGTGAACCTTGAGGATCTGTTCGCGGCCGACCACGTCGGGATTGGGCACGATGACCTGGCGATCGAAACGGCCCGGACGCAACAGCGCGGGATCGAGCACGTCGGGACGGTTGGTCGCGGCGATCAGGATCACTCCTTCGTTCGCTTCGAAGCCGTCCATTTCGACCAGCAGCTGATTCAGCGTCTGCTCGCGTTCATCATTGCCGCCGCCGAGGCCGGCGCCGCGATGACGTCCCACCGCATCGATTTCGTCGATGAAGATGATGCAAGGCGCATTCTTCTTGGCCTGCTCGAACATGTCGCGCACGCGCGAGGCGCCGACGCCGACGAACATTTCGACGAAATCGGAACCGGAAATGGTGAAGAACGGCACATTGGCTTCGCCCGCGACCGCGCGTGCGATCAGCGTCTTGCCGGTACCGGGAGGACCGACCAGCAGCAAGCCGCGCGGAATACGTCCGCCCAGCCGTTGAAACTTGCCCGGATCGCGCAGGAATTCCACGATCTCCTGCAAATCCTGCTTGGCCTCATCGACGCCGGCGACATCTTCGAACGTCACGCGGCCGTGCGCTTCGGTCAGCATCTTGGCGCGCGACTTGCCAAAGCCCATCGCCTTGCCAGCGCCGCCCTGCATCTGGCGGCTGAGGAAAACCCAGACACCGATCAGCGCGATGAATGGCAGCCACGACACCAGCAGCGACACGAACCACGGCACGTTGTCGCCGGGCGGACGTGCGGTGATCGAGACCTTGCCATCATACAACCGCTTCACAAGGGTCGGATCGCTCGGCGCGTAGGTCTGGAAGCTGCCGCCATTGGTGAAGGTGCCGTGAATTTCCTGGCCCTGGATCACCACATCGCGGACGTGGTTCTGATCGACCTCCGACAGCAACTGCGAGAACGAGATGTCCTGCGACGAGGCGCGCTGGCCGGGGTTCTGAAATAACGTGAACAGCGCCAACAGCAGCAAGACGATGATGACCCAGAGGGCGAAGTTGCGCAGATTGGCGTTCATTCGGATTCCTTCGTGGCGGCGCGGAACGCAGCCTTACATCCTTAAAGCGTTTCCCGGCATCGACGGCGAAATCCCCGTATCCTCGTTCGCAAAACCGATGGTTTGGTTTGCGAGATACGCGAGAAATTGCCTGACAGGCTCGATACCCGGATCCAACAAGACCCAGGCCGACTCGTCGGTCCGAGCCTGGTTATTATGACTACAATCTAGGTGCGCCCCCGGCTACTGCCAAGGGAACCCGACCAGACTATTTAGAGCATTTTATTGCTGCCCCGGTTGAAATAAGGGCGGCTTTTCAGCTCATTCGCCCCGTGGTTAAGGTTTGCTGTCGGATTTCGCCTTCCTGTGCATCCCGCGCGGCGGCGCTGGACTGACCGAAATGACGTGCCGGCCGAAACTGACAGCCGCGCCGGCCAGTGTGCGTTTCATCGTACCGGGCGGCTTTGCGCGATAAGCCTCATGCAAGGCCTGCAGCAGGGCCTCGGCCTTGCCAAGCTCGACGGGGCCCTCATGGCCGGCACGGTCGATGGCGCGCACCAGCAGCCGCAAACGGACTTCCTCGGGCGCCGTGAAGAAAATCACGGTATCGAGTTCTGAGCGCAACGACTTGCGGTCGATGTGGACCGCGGCGCGCTCGGCGGCGTCGGCAACGGTTTCAAGCGCCGCATTGGCCCGCCCCAGACGCGACGCAAGCCGGACCAGATTGACAGCGTCGCAGCCTTCTCGCGCAAGCAACGGCATCAGGGCGCGCAGACGAGGCCGCGTGAATGCGGGATTGCTATTGGTCGGGTCTACGGCAAACGGGATGCCGGCTTTTTCGAGCGTGGCCACGAGCCGCGATTTCGGCACATCAAGAAATGGCCGGACCAGCACCATCCCGTCACGCTGCGAGCGCCGCGCCATGGCCGACAGGCCGGCAAGGCCGCTGCCCCGCGACATGCGCATCAAAACCGTTTCCGCCTGATCGTCCCGCGTATGCGCCGTCAAAATATAAAGCGTGCCGTGAGCGCGTGCGAGGTTGATCAACAGCCGGTAGCGTGCATCGCGCGCCGCCGAGGGAACGCCTGTTTTTGGCTTCGCGCCGCGCCAACGCAACGTATGATGCTCGACACCGAGCGTACCGGCCAGCGTCTTGACCGCACGCGCTTCCGCGGCAGCCTCCGGCCGCAGGCCGTGATCCACCGTGACGGCAACGAGCTTGGGTCCTCGCTTGAGGGCGCCGCGCCAGCGGGCAGCCAGCACCATTAGAGCCATTGAATCCGGACCGCCCGAAATCGCCATGACGATCGCCGGTGCGTCCGCAAGATCGGCAAATAGCTGTTTTGCCTCGACAGCCGAGATCGGCGCAGAAAGCTGCCCTCCATCTCGCGCCGGTGGCGCACTCCGAATTCTCGTCATGCTCCATGATTAGAGCATTGTCCGGCGGAGTGAAATCCGGTTCGGCACGCGAATGAAATCAAAGGCGGGACGACCGCTATCCAACCGGGATCACGTCTGGCGGCATGCTTGGCGCAAAAACGCTGTGATTAGCATTTAACGCGCTTCTGCTCGCGGTCGACGCCTTGCTTCACCCCCGCCGAGGCGCGGGGATATTTGCGCACGACTTCGCCGAGCGCCGCGCATGCGGCTTCCTTTTCCTTGAGCGCCGCCAGCGACTGGCCGAGCCGCAGCAGAGCATCAGGCGCTTTTGCCGAGGTCTCGAATTTCGTGGTGACATTCAGGAACGCTTCCGCCGCATCGCGATAGCGCTGCCGCTGAAACATGCTCTCACCCAGCCAGTACTGCGCATCGGCCACCAGCCGATCGCTGGGATACTTCTGGGTGAAATTTCGCATCGTCTCTTCCGCCAGAGCATAATCCTTGCGCTGGATGTAGCCGATGCCGAGATCGAATTCGTCCTTCGGAGTCGCAGTCGGCGGCAACGTGGTGAGCGCCGCGCCTCCGCTCGGAACAGGTACACCGCGCGGGCTGGTGTTTGCGAGGTCGAGCGGCTCGCCTACGCCGCGACCACCGGGCGCACCGACCCCTGCCCCCGTTGCGGCATTCTGATCGACGGGAAGTTGTCCGCCGCCCAAAGCGCGCGGCGCGCCGGGTGCACTCGGATTTTGCGACGGATCGAAAGCATCCCCTCGCCGTCCGCCCGTCTGCGGCATGGGCGCGACTTGTTGAACGGCCGCCGGAGGCTGCGCGGTCTGCTGCTGATATTGCGGTTGGATCGGCGGATTAGTCGAGACGTTAGCGGATGGTGGCGCAATCGCCGCTGGCTGGCTTCTCGGCTGATTGTTCGGCATCGGCGGCGCAGCGGACTGGGCCTGCCCGGCCTGGAGCTGCCTGATCTGTTCTTCGAGCTGGCGGTTGCGATATTGCAGCTCCTCGTTCTGCCCGGTGAGCTGCCTGACCTGGCTTTCGAGACGCTCAATGCGCTGCGGATCGTCATCGTCGGACACCTGGGCGATGACCTGCACCGGCATGATGAAAGCCGCCGCGAAAGCGATTACGGCAAACGCCAACATTTGAAATCTGGATGACATTTCTATTTACCGCGTGTCCCGAATGCGAAATTCAACTTGCGAAATCCTGGTTCATACGAACCTATTCCGCGCCGCCTTTATTGAGGCATGCAGTACGCCAAAAATGTGGCTTGCACAAAACCATTGCAATGCGCGCATGCCGCAAAAAAATAAACCGGCGCCCAAACAGGCGCCGGTCCCTTAAATCTTGTTCTATTCGATTACGAACTTGCGTTCAGCACCGTGACCGCACGGCGATTTTGCGACCAGCAGGAGATGTCGTTGCACACCGCAACGGGACGCTCCTTGCCATATGAAATGGTTCGCATCCGCGAGGGGTCTATCCCGCGCGAAGCCAGGTAGGTGCGCACGGACTGGGCCCGGCGGGCGCCAAGCGCGATGTTGTATTCGCGGGTGCCACGCTCGTCCGCATGACCTTCGATGGTGAAGGAGTATCGTGCGTACGTCTGCAGCCACTGCGCCTGCTTGTCGAGCGTTGCGGTCGCCTGCGGCGAGAGATCGGTCTGATCGCTTTCGAAGAAAACGCGATCGCCGACATTGACCACGAAGTCCTGCTGACTGCCGGGGCTCGCTGCATTCGCCAGGGCGCCGTCGGCGCCCACGCCGTTCTTGTTGGCGCAAGCGCCCATCGAAAGCGCTACCGCCAGCACTGCGGCCAGCTTCAATCCCTGGAGGATATGCATCTGCTTTTTCATTCCGGAGCCTCCACGCTCACGTTTTTCAACCCCGAACCGGTCTACAGGGCGATGGTTAAGCGAACGTTCCGTCAACCTTGATGAGACCTTTCCGAACCGACTCAAATGCCCGGAATTGGTGGAAAGCACCTGCGATAGTTAATGGGTCGTAAATATGGCGCGACGGTGAAGATGTGACCGGCTCCCCGCCGCCTTCGCCTGGCATTCGAGTTCCAAGGAAGCGAAATCTCTCATCCCCTCCTGGCTCAATTCATAAACACGCCGAGATCACACGCCGAGTTCCAGACTCTGGGAGAGTTCAAAGCGGATCGGCAATGAAATGCTGGTGGCGAAGCACGCTTCCCGGCCAGAGGCGCGCAGGCTACTCAGGAGCGCGGTGCAATCGTGGCATGGCCCATGGCGGGCTCAGGCACACGCACAATCGTGCCGTTTGAGGGCTCGCTGCGGCGTTCGAACAACATGCGCCGCTCGAAGAAGGTCGAACGGAAAATCGGATACCGCTGAAACACCTTGTCGCGCTTGCCATGGAAATCTACCGCCATGAGAGAGAGCGGCTTTGTCAGCGTCGGATAGGGACGCGGCGGGCACAATACCTTGTGCATGAAGACGCGCCGATAAAATGCCTGATGTTCGGCGCGCACCGTGGCCGTGCCGAAATCAGCATTGAAGTATTCGCACGCCACATAAGCCAGCCGCAGGGTAAAATAAGGCAACTCCGGCATTTTGCGCTCGCGCAATGGGTCTGCAACGAAACGGTTCGGATCGACGATGACCTTGCCCGCTGCGAGGAACGGCTCGAGCACGTCGGGAAACGCATCCGTTGCCGGCGTCAGCGGCATGTCGGGGGTTGCGACGCTGATGCGCACCGAGCTGGCCAGTTCGCCGTCAAAGTAGACGCTGAAGGTCCAGGAGTTGGGAGTGTCGTCGAAGCGGTCGGCCAATCGGCGGTCGGGCTGGGGAAGAATCGCGCCTTCATGCAGATATGCGCGATAGCGCAGCCGATAGATCTCCTCTTTGTCGGCCGCGCTTTCAACAAGGCGGTAATCGACGTGATTAAGAAGATCCAACCCACGCGGAAGAGAGCCGCTCTGCGCCTGAACGACGGAACTCAATGAAATCCCCTGAAGCAATATCCGTAATTTTCAACAATTGATGGGACGAACGTTAACGGCTTCTTAATAATGCTGCAAAGACAAGGTTTGATTAGGGTTAATCGGATTTACGACGGTACAAATCATAAGCTGGCGACTTCGCGCGCCATCACCTTCATGCCGTTGAGCGCGTGGTTTCGATTGCTCGCGATTTATTGCGGCGGCCATGCGAGGCATTCAACAACTGCCGGATTTGCTGCGACGGGACTGGCGGACTGAAGAGATAGCCCTGCGCCTCGGTGATCGTGCCTTCAATACCGATCAATTCCAGTTGCTCGTTGGTTTCCACGCCTTCGACTACGACCGTCATGCCGAGATCAGCGCTCAGCCGCGCGACGCCGCGCAGCAATGTCAAAGGACGATCTTTATCGATGCCTTCCAGGAACGACCGATCGATCTTGACTTTTTGCAGCGGGAAATTGTTCAGATAGCTGAGGCTGGAATAGCCCGTGCCGAAGTCGTCCAGTGAAATGCTCACGCCGGCAGCCCTCAGCTGCGTGAGAACATCCAGAGTCCATTGTGTGTTTCGCAACAGCGACGATTTTGTAATTTCGATTTCGAGCCGGTGCGCGGGCAATCCCGAAACCTCGAGCGCATAGCGGACATCGCTCAGTACGTCGCGGCGATGGAACTGCTGCGACGAGAAGTTGACGGCGACACTCACCGCATCGGGCCATTGCATGCACTCCATGCAGGCCTTTCGCAAAATCCAGCGGCCGAGATCGACGATCAGGCCCATATCCTCGGCGACCGGAATGATGTCCGAAGGCGGCACGAAACCCCGCTCGGGATGATTCCAGCGCAACAGCGCTTCGCAGGTCAGAATACGACCCGTTTTGAGATTGACGAGCGGCTGGTAGAAAAGTTCGAACTCTTCGTTGGCCAGCGCATTTCGCAATTCGAGTTCAAGTGTACGGCGGCTTTCAACGGTCTGCGCCATCTCCTCACGGAAGAAGCAGAAGGTGCCACGGCCATCGCCCTTCGCGCGATAAAGCGCCATGTCGGCATTTTTCAATAACGTATCGACATTGGCCCCACTGGTGGTTGTGGTGGCAATCCCGATGCTGGCGCCGATCTCGACCAAATGGTGGTCGATTTCGTAGCGTTCGCTCAGACGATTGACGACACGGCGCGCAAGCGAAGCTGCGTCCTCGATCGATTTGATCCTGTGCTGGAATACGACGAATTCGTCGCCGCCAAAGCGGGCAACGAAATCTTCCGGCCGCAGCATTTCCCGCAAACGATCCGAGACGGTGCACAACAGCCGGTCGCCGCACGGATGTCCGAGCGTATCGTTGACCTGCTTGAATTGATCCAGATCGATGAACAGAAGAGCGGAGACCGAATGCCCGTCCGTCGGCGCGGACAGCAGACGCTGGATTTCATTCCGGAAATTCAGCCGGTTCGGCAAGCCGGTCAGTTCATCGAAGCGAGCCATGCGGCTGATCTTGGCTTCGGCATTGCGCCGCTCGGTAATGTTTTCCACCAGAACGACCGTTCCGCCTCCCGCCATCGGCTGGAACGTCCACTCCAGCGCCCGCTCCGGTGTCGTTCCCGGATCGAATGTGGTGATATTCGCGGCGTTCGATCCCTCGATCTCGGCAACGATCGCGTGGGCGCTCGGCGCCGAAAGCGTCCCGGCCACCACGCAGGCTGCCGCAACTTCCTGAACCGACGCACCGCGATTTACCAGATCACTCGAGACCCGCAGCATATCACTGAAGCAGGAATTGATGACGGCGAGGCGGCCATCGGCGCCGAACATGCAAAGGCCATTCGGCATGTTGTTGAGCGCCGTGTCGAATTGCGATGCGATCGCCGCCTCGCGCTCAGTGGAGACCAGCGCGGTCACGAAAATCTCGTGCAGATTGAGATTGATGTATTTCAGGCCGATAAAAAACAGCACCAGAAGAAACGCGATACCCGCATAGTACCTGTCGCCATACAGCGCCAGGCCCAGCGACAATGGCGCGCAGGCCAGGAAAATATGACGTTGAATGATCGCTGGGCGGCCGTAGTTGCGGCCAACGCTCGCGGCCGTGTAACCAATCGTCACGGCCGTACACATCATATGCGCCACCGCATCGGAGGTGCCGATTAGCGTCACGAAACACCACAACCCGAGCGTACCGGCGTAAAGATCCGCGCCGAGCTTGTAGCGCGGCTCCCACCACTCGGCCCGCTCGATCGTTAGCGCGGATTCGCGGCGCTCAAACTCGTAGCTGCGCATCTGCAGCGCGCGCGCGACACCGAAAATAATAATCAAAACAGCGCAGGGCCATAGCAGCGAATTGCCGGTTTTCACCGCCGTCATCACGGCCGCAATCGCCGCGCAGACGCACCCGGCAAACACCGGGAGGAAATTCTGAAAAAGCGAATCGACCAGCGCCGTCGAAATCGACGGGGGCAGATCCTTTTCCGCGGGTATTTGCTTAGCGTCCGCCAGCTGCATGAGTTCGCGATTGTTGGTGAGTTGACCTCACAGTCTTAGTCGCAGCTCATGAAGCTTTCCTGAGCGAACATCGTTACCGAGAGGTTGCTGAGCAGCAGCGGAAGGTAAAATCTGCTGTCAAATCATGATTTTGGGGGAAGCCGGCAGATTTTGCTCGAAATGTTTAAGCCCGCCGTTGGGCGGTCGTTTACGATAACAGTGGCGACCACGCCGGATCCGAGGCGAAGCCCGGGGTCGGCAGGCGCTGCTCGTTGCGGCCGCTGATGTCCACCGTAAACAATGAGGGTCCGGAATTGCCGCCCGGATCACGGAAGAACATGACCACACGGCCGTTCGGAGCGAAGGTCGGTCCTTCGTTGTGAAAGCCCGACGTCAGAATGCGTTCACCCGACCCATCCGGCTTCATGATGCCGATGGAAAACTGCCCGCCACCCTGCTTGGTGAAGGCGATGTAATCGCCGCGCGGCGACCAGACCGGCGTTGAATAAGTCCCCTCTCCGAACGAGATACGCTGCGCCGCGCCACCGGTCGCAGCCATCACGTAGATTTGCGGCTTGCCGCCGCGATCGGATTCAAAACAGATCCGCGCGCTGTCCGGCGAATAGGACGGAGACGTATCGATCGCGGGCGTATCTGTGAGACGCGTGGTCGATTTCGAACGCAGGTCCATGACGAACAGGTTCGAATTGCCGGCCTGTTGCAGGCTCATGATGATGCGCTGGCCGTCCGGCGAGAAGCGCGGAGAGAATGACATGCCGGGAAAATTTCCGACGATCTCGCGCTGGCCTGTTTCGACATTAAACAGATAGACGCGTGGATCGCCCTGGCCGAACTCCATGTAGGTAATTTCCTGCGTGGACGGCGAAAAACGCGGCGTCAGCACGAGATCGCTGCCGCGCGTCAGATAGCGCACATTGGCGCCGTCCTGATCCATCATCGCGAGACGCTTGACGCGCCGCTCCTTCGGTCCGCTCTCGTCGACGAACACGACGCGACTGTCGAAATATCCCTTCTCGCCTGTCAGCTTTTCGTAGATCTGATCGGAAATGATATGGGCGATGCGCCGCCAGTATTCAGGCGACGTGAAATATTGCTGTCCGGCGCTCGGCTGACCGGACACCACGTCCCACAGTCGAAACTCCGCTTTCAGGCGTCCATCCGGCTGGCGCGTCATCCTGCCGGTGACCAGGGCCTGGGCGTTGATGGTGCGCCAATTCTGGAATTGCGGCACGGCATCGAAGTTGGAGATTTTTTCGATGAAAGCAGCTTGATCGATCGGCGCGAACAGGCCGCTGCGCTTGAGGTTATTGGTGATGACTTGCGTGACGCCAGCGCTGACTTCGCCGTCGGACGGTGAGCCGGCCACGAAGTTCGGAATCGCGATCGGCAAGGGCGCGATGTTGCCTTCGGTGATTTGCAGGCGGGTTTGCGCACGGGAAAGACCGGGAATCATGAGCCCGGCGACCGCACCCGCGCCGCCGATCAATGCCTGACGACGCGTGGGCTGCAAGGAAGGGAACGGAAAAGTCGTCACTGGCATTGTCTGCTCATTCTCAATCATCAACTGCGAAACATCTCGCGCGGATCGAACGTCACGATCATGTCTTTCCATTGATCGTATGTTGCGGTCTGCAGCATTTCGAAAGGTTGCCCTTGCAGAACAGCACGCCGCGCAGCATCCGCAGCCGCCTGATAACGTGGCGATGTCCCTTGTGAAACCACCTCAGGTGGCGCCGCCAGCCTTCGATCTGGTGTCAGGCGAATCCGCACTTCCACAATTAGTTCTTCCGGGCGCTCGGTACCGGCCTGTAAATTCCAAAGTTTCGTCAAGCGGGCGCGAAGCGCATCCATCTCGGACTGCGACAGCGAGGTTGCGGTGCCGTGCGGCGCGCCAAGAGCCGCCGACGCATTCAGCGTCGCACCGGTGATGGCCTGCCGCGTCGGTTCACGCTTGTCGATCAGCGCCGCGATCTTGCTCTGATCGAACTTGTAGTCCTGCTTCGGTTTCGGAGGCTGCGGAGGGGCGGCCTTGGCTTCTGGCTTCGGCGGCGGCTTCTTGCTGTCGTCTTTTTTCAGAGCTTCCGCGATCGCATCGGGCTGCGGCGGCTCCGGCTTCTTCTCGACAGGCTTCGGCTCGTCCTTCTTCTCGGCCTGCTTGGGCGGATCCGGTTTCTTTTCGACAGGCTTCTCAACCGGCTTTGGCGGCGGCTCGGGAGCAGCCGCCGTTACGACCTCTTTCTTCTCGGTGATCTTGCCGACGGGATCGTCGGCGGGTGTCGCTTCGGCGACTTTCTCCACCAACGGCTTTGGTTTGTCTTTCTGGCCGGATTTGGTTCCTGCGGTGAGCTTCGACAATTGATCGGCTGAAATGATATCGACGGGCATCGGCTCGGCTGGCGTCGCCTCGAGCGGGCGCGTCGAAAAAGACACGATGCTCCAGCCCAGCACGAGGACGTGCAGCGCAACCGATGCGACGATGGTCTTGTCGATCTTCAATCAGGTCCCCTGCTCGACCTCAGTCACTAGCGCCACGCGCTTGAAGCCCGCCGCCGACAGACGGCCCATCACCCTCATGACCGTGCCGTAATCCACCTTCTTGTCACCGCGCACGAATATACGCTCGTCCAACCCGTTCCGGGCGTCGGTGATAGCCTTCAATTTAGGCACAAGATCGTCGATCGCAATCGCGGTGTCGTTGAGAAAAATCTCGCCCTTCAGATTTACCGACAAAGTGAGCGGTTCCTTGTCGTTATCCAGGCTCTTGGCTTGCGTTTGCGGAAGGTCGAGCGGCACCCCGACCGTGAGCAACGGCGCCGACACCATGAAAATGATCAACAGCACCAGCATCACGTCGACCATCGGCGTGACGTTGATTTCGGCCATCACATTGGCGCGGCGGCCGCGGCCCCGCCGCCGTCCGCCACCGGATGATCCTGCTGCGCTCATGGCCATAAAACAATCACCGATCCATCACTTCAAACGGTCAAACGTATCGTTATGCGCGCTCATCCATCTGGCGTGACAGAATCGCGGAGAACTCGTCGGCAAAGCCTTCCAGGCGCTGGGCCTGACGGTTCACCTCGGAGGAAAATTTATTGTAAAAAATAGTCGCCGGGATGGCGGCGATAAGGCCGATTGCGGTGGCGAACAGCGCTTCGGCAATGCCCGGCGCCACGACCGCAAGCGACGTATTCTTTGAGGCGGCAATCGACTGGAAGCTCGACATGATACCCCACACAGTGCCGAACAGTCCGACGAACGGCCCGGCGGAACCCACCGTCGCAAGCACCAGAAGCCGGCGTTCCAGCCGTTCCACTTCGCGCGCGATCGATACGTCCATCACCTTTTCGATGCGCATCTGCAAACCTGCAAACGAGCGCGCCTGACTTTCGAACGAGCGCTTCCACTCGCGCATGGCGGCGACGAACAGCGCCGCCATCGAATGGGTCGGCTTGGCAGACAATCCGCGGTAAAGCTCCTCGATCGACTGGCCGGACCAGAAGGCCTGCTCGAACCTGTCCATCGCGCGTTTAGTACGTGCAAAAAGAAAAATCTTGTCGATCGCAATCGCCCACACCCAGACGGAGCAGGTCAACAGACCGAGCATGACCGCTTTCACGATCCAGTGGGCCTGCCAAAACAATGCAATCAGCGACACGTCGGCCGAGGCCATCGGCAGAGCCGACTGTGCGACGTCGGCTGGATTCATCTGCAATATCCCTTCAACAATTCCACCGCGAAACCCGACTTTTGAACGGCTCGGCAGAAACAGCCGACGCCCTCAAGCAAGTCCTTCATGTCGCGTGGGAAAGCCCCTTCCCGGAGCTGGTCCCCAATGTCCCTCGCAACATGTCAAAACAAGGGCTGCAAAACGCGAATTTCACTGCCTCACCAGACGCCGATCACGGTTAATAAGGGGTTACCGGGATACAGAAATGCAGCGGATCATGATACCTGCGTTCTTGACCACGGAGCTACCGGTCTGAAACATATGGGCTCATTCAGCCGAGTTGGGCCGCCCCTTGACGACTGATCATCACGTTCATACCCGCCGACGGTTCCCCCTGAACTATCCGGCCAATTTGCAGAAGCATTTCTCTGGCCGGAAAATTTCCGGACGCCCTATCCATCGGTTTATTTTTGAATTCTTGCGCTTTGGACTGAAGCAAGGCTGGGCCTGCCTGTTCGGCGGCATCATGATCGCGCTGATCGTAGCCTCCCGGTACGGCTACCCCGCCGGGATGATGCTAACCCGCTACGACTTCCTTTTCTTATGCGCGCTGGCTGTTCAGGCGTTGCTGCTCGCGACAGGACTCGAAACGCTCGACGAAGCAAAGGTGATCTTGCTTTACCACGTCACAGGCACCGTGATGGAGGTGTTCAAGACGGCAATTGGCTCGTGGATATATCCCGAACCCAGCATATTCAGGATTGGCGGCGTGCCGCTATTCACGGGCTTCATGTATTCCTGCATCGGAAGTTATCTGTTCCGAGCGTGGCGTCTTTTCGATTTTCGTTTCACCAATCATCCTCCCCTATGGGCGCTGATCGTATTAAGCCTTGCGATCTACCTCAATTTTTTCACCCAACATTATGTTCAGGATCTGCGGATCGCATTATTCGCAGCGAGCGTCGTCCTGTTCGCGCGCACCCAAATCCATTTCACAGTCTGGAACATCCCGCGCGCGATGCCGCTGCTGCTCGGCCTTCTTCTCGTGGCGGTTTTCATCTGGTTCTCAGAAAATATAGGCACCTACACAAAAACATGGCTCTATCCGTCGCAGCGCTTCGGCTGGTCGTTGGTATCGTTTAAAAAGCTGGGATCGTGGTATCTTCTGTTGATCGTCAGCTACACGATGGTTGCGGTGATCAATAAGCCAAAAGAATTGACCGACACATCCGGCGCTCTCGCACCCGAGCAAAAAAGGGCAGCGGATGTTTAGGTTTGCTACGCCTCGATCGAATTACCTTGCCATCACATGCCTGCTGATCATCGTCGGCCTGCTTTCGCGGTCGCATTTCATCGCACTGCCCTCGGGCGTTGCCAAATACGCGGGCTCGATCATCTGGGGCGCGATGGTCTATTTTGCTATCGGTTTTTTGCTGCCGGTGGTCAGACCGATCCACAAAACGCTTATCGCGTCGGTCATTGCAGCCGGAACGGAGTTCAGCCAACTCATCCACAACAGCTGGCTCGATTCATTTCGCGCCACGACGATCGGCGTGCTGCTCATCGGCCGTTTTTTCTCATGGTGGGACATCGTTTGTTATCTAATCGGAATCTCAGTCGGTGCGACTCTGGACGAGTTTTGCTCGCGGTCGCCCAAAAAACTCTGAGATCACTTGGCAGCTGAGCTACTTCCGGCTTGAGCGACGCAATAAACTAACCCTTGTCCGCGCAGATTTCTTTCATATCGGCGAAGTGCTGTTCAGGCGGCTCCGAAGCCATAGGCGAAGGTGGGTTCGATACACTCTTGCGCGTCTCCACCGCCGCGCCATGCTCAAGCGTGCGATGCACCGGACACTTGTTCGCGATTTCGATCAATCGGTCCTGCTGCGCGGCATCGAGTTCGCCCTCGATATTGATCTCGCGCGTGAAGATATCTTTCGGCTCTCCACTGTTCTTGGCATGATTGACGGTGACGGTGACACGCGCGAGCGGCCATTTTTTCTGGTCCGCATAGAGCCGTAACGTCATGGCCGTGCAAGCTCCAAGCGATGCGCTGAGCAATTGATAGGGCGATGGGCCCGAGCCCAGACCGCCGACATCCACGGGCTCGTCGGCAAAAAAACGCGCGCCCGCTGCCTTGACCTCGACCAGAAATTTCCCTGCGCCGGTTTCCGCGACGACCACGGAATCGTCGTGGCCGGCCGCCGCCGGTTGCGGTGCCTTGGCAAGGTATCGCGACGCCCAGGCCGCGACGATATCGGCCACGTAGTCCGCGTCCGCGGTATCGGTGAGCAGATGGTCCGCATGATCGAGGGAGACGAAGCTCTTGGGGTGCCGCGCGGCTAAGAAGATCGATGACGCGTTTTCGATCCCGACGATCTGATCGACCGGCGAATGCAGCACCAGGAGTGGTCGCTTGAGGTGCGCAATCGCATCACCGGCATCGTGTGACCTGAGATCGTCGACGAAAGATTTGCGAATACGAAACGGCCTGCCGCCGAGATCGACCTGCGCCTCGCCATTCTGTTCGATATCGTCGAGCTTGTCTCCGAACAATTTGGTCACATGCGTGACATCGAACGGCGCTGCGATGGTGGCGGCGGCTGCGATATCCGGAAGTTGACCGACTGCAGCCAGCACGGCGGCACCGCCGAGACTGTGCCCGACCATCAACTTTGGCGCGATGCCAAGCGAGTTCATATGGACGTGAGCCGCAATCAGATCCCGCACGCTGCCGCTGAAACTGCTGTCGGCGAAATTGCCTGTGCTGTCGCCAAGGCCGGTGAAATCGAAACGCATGGTCGCGATCCCGCGCAACGCGAGCGCCCGCGAAACACGCACCGCAGCGAGCGATGTTTTGGAGCACGTAAAACAATGGGCGAACAGCGCGTAAGCATCCGGCGTGCCGTCCGGCAAATCCAGTTGGCCTGCAAGGCGCTGGCCATCCGCACCATCGAATTCAAATTTTTTCGTTTTCATCGCGGTCACCGCACTTTGTGTTCGGCACGGCCGAACGAACAGAGTGCTGCATCATGCCGTCGTGACACCGCGATGGCCAGAGCGCTTGCGGGAAGGTTTTGCGCCGCAAGACGCGTCGCATATTCATTATCGCGTGATCGTTTTGGATGCACGTGACCGGCCATGCAAAACCGCCCGTCTGCGACGCAGACGAGCGGTTTCTGAAGCATCAGAGGATGGGGGCGTTATCCCTGAGGCTGATTGCCAGATGGGGGTGGCGTCGGACGCGAGCGGTGTTCGGCCATGAACTGGTCGAATTCCGATTTGTCCTTGGCGTGACGAAGGCGGTCGAGGAAATCCTTGAACTCGGTCTGCTCTTCTTCGAGGCGGCGCAGCGTATCCTGACGATATTCATCGAACGCACGGTTGCCGCTCGATGGACCATGGAAGCCGCGGCCTTCCATGCGCGAGCGCATCCGTTCCATCTTCCACTGCATCCGCTCCATCTTGTCTTGCCAGCGGCCGTTGTGACTCCAGCAACCCATTTTTCTGCTCCCGAGTGTGAAGAAGAGAAGCGCAAGGCCAACAGGCCACCAGAAAATGAAGCCCAGCACCGTCAGCGCAATCCAGGCAGGCCGGGGATAATCGCGAAAATGAGGATGCCGCTCGTTCCAATCCGGGCGGCCCCAACGATCAACGTGTGCGGTATCGGACATGTGCCTCTCCAAGAGCGGCGATCACGCCGCCGTGAATGTAAATAACATTTACATAGATAAACCTTTACGCTGTTTTGTCAAGCAAGGCGCCCCGAAAAGCCGAAAGTATCAGGCTTTCGCAGCGCCGCCGGCCGGCCGCTCTGTCGGAAATCCCAAGCCGCGCAAGTAGATGAGCACGCCCGCCTCGAGAAGGTCTTCGGGCGACATCGGCAGCTTGCGCCGCGCCGCATCGCCCCGGCTGAACAGCGAAGCGATGCCGTGGGACATCGACCAGATATGCAGCGCCATCATCAAGGCCGGTGGACGCGTCGTTCCCGGCGGCGTCAGCGCGGCCAGACGTTCAGCTGTCATCCGAATGATCGCAAAGGCCCGCTCGCTGGCCGCAAGCAACGCGGGATTTGCATCGGCGGGCAATCCGGATTCGAACATCGCGGAGTAAAGCGCCGGCTCGTCGCGCGCGAAGGTCAAATAAGCACGGCCCAACCGTTCGAAGGCCGTGATCGTATCGGGACGTCCGTCGTCCCAAGCCGCAGTGAGAACTTTCTCGAACTGCTCGAAGCCGCGCTGCGCAATGCTCGACAGCAATTCATCGCGATCGCGAAAGTGCCGATAGGGCGCCGCCGGGCTGACGCCGGCCGAGCGCGCAGCCTCTGCGAATGTAAATCCGCCGGGTCCTTTTTGAGCAATCAGATCGAGCGCCGCCTGCACCAGCGCCTCTTTCAGATTGCCATGATGATAGCCGCGCTCGGCGCGGCCGCGGTCTTTGCGCCAACTCATGTGAATGGTCTTAACATGAGTTCCTGCGGCCCGTCACGGAAAGCTTGGGGTTTAGTTAGCTAGCGCTTGCCTTCTGATTGCACGACAGCCCCGGAACAGACGAGATCGATCACCCCGCGCGTCACGGCCTCAAGCTCGGCTCTTGGAAGCTGCGCCCGGGAGCGCACGGCGATGCTATGGATCGTCGAACTCACGAGCTGTACCAAAACCGGGAGGTTCGCATTCGACGGCAACTCCCCCCGCGCGACGGCGCGCTCGAAAAGCCCGGACGCAGCTTTCTCGGTATTGACGATGGCGCGCTGAACCGTGCCGCGAATTTCAGGATCTGTCATGGCTTCCGATCCCGCAGTCATCACGGTGAAACAGCCACGCGGCCCGTTTTCACCGGCGAGATAGAGATCCAGCGCCGTCGAAAAAATCGTGTCCAGCGATTGCCGCAACGACAGCGCGGGATCGAACGCCTTGGCGAATTGCGCGCTGACATCCGCCCTGTAACGCTCATACGCCTTCAGGAAGAGATCGCGCTTGTCGCCAAACGCGCCATAGAGACTGGGCCGGTTGATGCCCATCGCTGCGCTGAGATCATCGAGTGACGTCGCCGCAAAGCCGCCATCCCGAAACGTTTCCAGCGCGCGCGACAGCGCGACGTCGGGCTCAAAAGCCCGTGGCCGACCGCGTTTTTTGGCGGGCGCTTCCTTGGTCTCACTGACTTTTTTGGCACCGCCGGGGACCGGAGGCTTTTTCTGTACCATTTCGCAATAAATTCCTTGATCCCGATCAATTTATGCGAGATGGTACATAAATCAACACAAGGGAGACGTTCATGGACCTTTATTTCTCGCCATTGGCTTGTTCGATGGCCACACGCATAGCGTTCTACGAAGCCGGTGCCGATGCAACCTTCAAGGAAGTCGACAAGAACAAACGTGTTTTGGATGACGGCTCCGATTTTTATCAGATCAATCCGCTCGGTCTGGTGCCCGTTCTCAAAACCGACGAGGGTTTGTTGATCACCGAGAATGCCGCGATCCTGCAATATGTCGCGGATCGTTTTCCCGACGCCAGCATGGCTTCCAATTCCGCGCTCGACAGAACACGCCTGCATCAATGGCTCTGCTTCATCGGCACCGAACTGCACAAGGGCCTGTTCAATCCTCTGCTCGATCGCAAATCGCCAAGCGAGGCGAAATCCTATGCCCTTGAAAAAGGGCTTTCGCGCCTCGCCTATCTCGACAAATACCTCACGGGCCGCGAATTCCTGCTCGATCATTTCAGCGTGGCGGACGCTTATCTGGCCACCGTGCTGAACTGGAGCATCGCGACCCCGACGATCGATTTCAAAGTCTACCCGGCTGTGATCGATTATCTCGAGCGCATGCGCAAGCGCCCGAGCATCGCCCGCGCGCTCGCCGAAGAATTCCAACTCTATCAGGCTGAAGTTGCGCGCAATAAAGCAGCGTAGTGAAAATCAACCGTCGCACGACAACAATGCCGGTAGTGCGCAGGTGCGCACTACTTCATCTACATGGCGCTTTCGCATGCAAAGAAAAATAACTTTTGGGTCCTCTATAAATTCGGCTCGAATTATAGACATTGCAGCCAGGAGATGTTTTATTAAGCAGCGCTATTTTTACGTGTGATGACGCATGCAAAAATGACCTTACACGACCTGGGCACTGATCTGGTTAGTCTCAAGGATAGGCAAATGGCTTCATTGCCCTATTCTGTTTTTGAGATCTTGTTCCTGCGAGCCAGAAGAAGGCGTTCGCGAACGAGCCTACAATTTTGCCAAGGGGCAAGGCTGCGTCATAGAAAACAAGGTTTTCGAAAAAAAGGAGGTTTGGTTCCTGAAGCCAATAAGTGCTTCCAACAAGTCGGCGAATAACTCACGAAACGAGCTATCCCTGAAAACGCTGAGAAGGGTCCAAGCGATAGAGCGGACTTCGGGGCTAAAATCAGAAACCGTTCCTTCGGCAGCGAGGTATCGATGGTTGTTAAATTACCTTACATGGCGCTCCCGAGCGCCATACCAAAAATCCTTGCCAAGATCGATGAAGCAAAACGCCCAGAGCGGTTCACTCAGGACTTTCTCGCAACGATGCTTGGGTTCAGTGGTGGTAACCACCAAGCATTCCTGCCAATGCTCAAGCGCATGAACTTCCTTGAGCAGGACGGCACTCCAACAAAGCTCTACGACCAATATCGAAACGACGACACAAAGGCTATGGCGTTAGCAGCAGGGGTTCGAAGTGCTTATTCGGCAATTTTCGACCGAAACCAATACGCCAATAATCTGACCAGAGAAAAATTGGCGTCATTAGTCACTGAAATGACGGGGCAAGCGAAAGATATTAGTCGCGAAACTGATCGTTACTACTTTCTGGACTTTAAAGGATGGGGCGGATTTCGAGAACAAATTGGACGGCGAAAAAGCCCCAGCGGTCCTAGCTGAGGAACATCCTGGGCCTGATCCAGCGCGCGAGCAAAGACGCGCATCAGATTTGGCGGATACAGTCGAGCTAAAAGTAGGCTACACGATAAACTTAAACCTTCCTGAAACTACAAATCCCGACGTATTCAACGCAATCTTCAAATCCCTAAAAGAGCATTTGCTCCGAGGCTAATGTGAAAGCCACAGATGCGATACGTCTCTTTGGTCTAACCAATTTGAGCGTCGAGTCCGACATTCGCCGAGTTAAGTCGGAGCATAATGTTGATCTGGGTCATCGACCAAAGCCGAGCGCGGGTCCAGAGGAGCAATTCTACCCACAATTTTCCGAGAAACTGCGCAACGAAGCGGACGCAATGGCGCAGCATTTTGCAATCTTTTACTGTTTAGAAAACTCGATCCGCGAACTCATAACTGATCGTCTTGAAGAAGCGCACGGCGAGAATTGGTGGGACACCGCTGTTCCTCCAAATGTCCGCGACAATGCCAACAAAAATCGCGGCAAGGAAGTAGCCGCCGGTGTCACGCTGCGTTCGGAATCGATGATCGATTATTCCAACTTTGGTGAGTTAGGCGAAATTCTAAAGGCAAATTGGGGAATTTTCGGTGATATGTTGAGGGATATTTCAGCAGTTCAGAAAATCCTCGGAAGTCTAAATTCGTTACGTGCGCCGATTGCACACTGCAAACCGTTAGCTCCCGATGAAATCGTGCGGCTTCACCTCGGATTGCGCGACTGGTTTCGGCAAATGGGCTAATCAAGAATTCTCAATGCTTCATCAGCATTAAGCCTAGGTGTGTAGTCGACCACTTTCGATCGCAATCCGGAGCGCCTTGGGAATGGGCGTTGCGCCTTCTCCCCAGAGACGAACGCCACTTTCACCCGCGCCTCGATGAGAACGTCATCCCCTCGCCGAATTTCCTGGCCCATCGTGATCGATGCGCCTTTCACGTCCAGCGGCACGGTGATCACTTCCAGCACATCGTCCATGCGCGCGGGCTTGAGATATTCCACCTGCATGGAGCGCACCACAAAAGCGAACCCAGGCGCTTCCGCTTCGGCCTGCGCGAACAGCGCCTGCTGATCCGCGCCGAGCAGCCGCAAATAATTGGTGCGGCCGCGTTCCATGAAGCGAAGATAATTCGCGTGGTAGACGATGCCGGAAAAATCCGTGTCCTCGTAATACACCCGCACCAGCATGACGTGACGGCCGTCGCGCACCACGCCATCGAGATGTGCAAGATCGTGCAGCCTGCTCACGTGTCGTCCCTGTCCTGTCCGAACAAACCGAATTGCGACGCATCGCGCGACGGCTCCGCAAGGCCCAGATGCCGGAAGGCGTGCGACGTCAACAACCGGCCGCGCGGGGTGCGCTGAATGAAGCCGCACTGAATCAGGAACGGTTCGATGATATCCTCGATCGCATCGCGCGGCTCCGAGAGCGCCGCGGCCATCGTCTCGACGCCGACCGGCCCGCCGCCGTAATTCAGCGCAATAGTCGAAAGGTAACGCCGATCCATGGCGTCGAGACCCGCCGCATCGACCTCGAGCGCGCCGAGCGCCCTGTCCGCGATGGTGCGATCGATCGAGGCGGCATCCGCAACGGAGGCAAAGTCACGCACACGCCGCAGCAACCGTCCCGCGATACGCGGGGTGCCACGCGCCCGGCGGGCGATTTCGTTGGCGCCGTCCGGCGTCATACCGATGTTCAGCACGCGCGCACCGCGCGTGACGATCTTTTCCAGCTCGTCTTCCGTATAGAAATTCAACCGCACCGGTATGCCAAAGCGGTCGCGCAAGGGATTGGTCAACAGCCCGGCGCGCGTCGTCGCACCGACGAGCGTGAATTTCGCGAGATCGATCTTCACCGAGCGGGCAGCCGGGCCTTCACCGATGATGAGATCGAGCTGAAAATCCTCCATCGCCGGATAGAGCACCTCCTCCACCGCCGGATTGAGCCGGTGGATTTCATCGATGAACAGCACGTCGCGGTCTTCGAGATTGGTCAGCAACGCCGCGAGATCGCCTGCCTTTGCGATCACAGGGCCGGACGTGGCGCGAAACCCGACGCCGAGCTCGCGCGCGACGATTTGCGCAAGCGTGGTCTTGCCAAGACCCGGCGGTCCGACGAACAGCACGTGATCGAGCGCTTCGCTGCGCTTGCGCGCGGCATCGATGAAAATCTGCAAGTTCGCGCGCGCCTGCTGTTGTCCGACGAACTCGGACAACATTTGCGGACGCAGCGACGTATCGCCGATGTCGTCGGAGCGTCGTTCGGGCGTCACCAGGCGTGGATCGGCGCTCACTCGCTACCCCGGCGGTATTTGTTGGGCAGCAATTCCCCAATAGTCACGACGACAGGCTCCTTGCTGCTGGGAACGATCACACGCGCGTTCGAATCATAATCGTGAATCAGTTCCCGGCAGATACCACAGGGCGAGACCACCGCGATGCGTCCCGGCTCGTCCGGCTTCGGATGGCGAACAGCCACGATGGTATCGATGCCGCGATCGCCGGTTTCGGTGATCGCACGTCCGATGGCGATCGCCTCGGCGCATACCGCGATGCGCCCGATATAGGCGTCGATGTTGACGCCGGTCACGATGCGGCCGTCGCGGGTCCGCATCGCCGCACCGACCTCCTGCCAGTCGTTGCGGTAGCGATCGCTGATGGCGGCCGTCGCGGCCGTGATCAGCTCCTGGTCCTTCTCGCTCAGCATTGGCGGAAATCCATGGTCTTCACCTTGCCAGCTCCTTCAGCCCGAGGCGAATGAGCTGTGCGGTTTCCGCGCCTTCGCCTGCGCTGCGCGCGGCGCTTGCGATGGCGGCCGCCGCCTGAGGCTGGCCGTAGCCGAGATTGACCAGCGCAGAGATCGCATCGTTGATGGGCCGTGGAGCGTGCCGGTCGTCGATCGCTCCCGACAAATGCACCACCGCCGGATCGACGGTCGCAAAGGCTGGCGCCTTATCCTTCAACTCGGTGACGATCCGCTCCGCCACTTTCGGGCCGACGCCCGGCGTGCGAGCCACAGCCGCCTTGTCGCGCAAGGCAATCGCGTTGGCGAGATCGGACGGCGGCAATGTACTGAGCACCGCCAGCGCAACTTTTGCGCCAACTCCCTGCACGGTCTGCAACAGGCGAAACCATTCGCGTTCGAGATCGGAGCGGAAGCCGAACAGCTTGATCTGATCTTCCCGCACGTAGGTTTCGATCGACAACACCGCTGCCTCGCCCGGTGCGGGCAGCCCCTGCAGCGTCCGCGACGAACAGTGCACTTGGTAGCCGACGCCCGACACGTCGAGGATGACATAATCCTCGCTGTAGGAATCGATGACGCCTTTCAGTTTGCCAATCATTGGACGGCCATCCTCAACACCACGCTTTGCCGATGGTGCGCATGGGTAATTGCGATCGCAAGCGCGTCGGCGGCATCGGCGCTTTTCGGATCCGCCTTGGGCAGCAAAATCCCCAGCATGACGCGGATCTGGTTCTTGTCGGCATGGCCCGCACCTACCACCGTCTTCTTCACCGTGTTCGGGGCGTATTCCGCGACCGAAATTCCGAACCGGGCCGGCGTCAGCATCGCCACGCCGCGCGCCTGTCCGAGCTTCAGCGTCGCCGCGCCGTCCTTGTTCACGAAGGTCTGTTCGACCGCCGCTTCCAGCGGACTGAATTCGCTCAGCACGCGCGCGAGGCCATCGTGAATTTGAACGAGCCGCTCGGCCAGCGGCAGGGTCTCTTTGGCTTCGATAGAGCCGCACCCGACGAAAATCAGCCGGTTGCCTTCACTCTCGATCACCCCCCAGCCGGTACGGCGGAGGCCTGGGTCGATGCCAAGAATACGAATTGCACGGGAACTCATGCCTTATGATAGAGCATCGTCCGCAAAAATGGGTGCCGCTTTTCCGAAAAAAAGCCCCGTGGAATCAGGCAGATCGGTCCCGATCGCAAAACCGCCGAAACGGCGTCCCTCGCGATCCCTCACAGCAGGGTTCCACGCAAAATCAGCAGCGCGACGCTGAAATAGATCATCAGGCCTGTGACATCGACGAGCGTCGCCACGAACGGCGCCGAGGCGCTGGCCGGATCGAACCCGACGCGTTGCAAGGCGAACGGCAACATCGAACCCGCCACGGAGCCGAACGTCACCACACCGATCAGCGCGACCGAGACGGTGAGCGCCACCAGCATCCAGTGCTCGCCGTAATCGTAAAGCCCGAGCTTCTGCCAGAGCACGATGCGGAACATTCCGATCGCACCGAGCATCGCGCCGAGAATGAGCCCGGTCGGTAACTCCCGGCAAGCAACGCGCCACCAGTCGGACAACTTGACATCCTGCAAGGCCAGCGAGCGGATCAGCAACGATGTCGCCTGCGAGCCGGAGTTTCCGCCGGAGCTCATGATGAGTGGAATGAACAGCGTCAGCACCAGCGCCTTCTCAAGCTCTCCCTGGAAATACTGCATGGCGCTTGCCGTCAGCATCTCGCTGACGAACAGCAGGCACAGCCATACGCCGCGCTTGCGAATCATGTCGCCCAGCCCGATCTGCATGTAGGGCTCTTCGGTCGCGGCCATGCCGCCGAATTTCTGAACGTCTTCGGTGCTTTCCTCGATGATCGCATCGATGATGTCGTCGACCGTGACGATGCCGCGCATATGGCCAGCCTTGTCGACAACGGGCACCGCGAGCAGGTCGTGTTTCGTGATCAGCCTTGCGACGTCTTCCCGGTCGGTGAGCGGCGCTGTCGTGATCGGCGCGCGCGTGGGAGCCAACGACAGGATACTGGCCGACGGCTCGCCTGAAATCAGCCGCCGGAGAGTGATCGCGCCGACAAGGCGGCGCGTCACCGGCTCGAGCACATAGATCGCGTAAATGGTCTCACGCGTTCGTTCGACCTGGCGGATGTGCTTGAGCGTCTGGTCCACGGTCCAGTTGCCCGGCACGCTGACGAATTCCGTCGTCATCATGCTGCCCGCTGTGTTTTCCGGATAATCCAGCAACCCGGCGATGGAGGAGCGGGACGCCTCGTCGAGGCCGCGCATCAGTTCGTCGCGCGCTGGCTCTTCCAATTGCTGCACGATATCCGCGGCCATATCGGCGGACATTCCGGCCAGCAACGTCACCGCGACCTCGCGCGGGAGCGCCTCGACGATCTCCGCGCCGAAATCGAGTTCGGGCTTGTCCAGAATTTCGACCGCCGTCTCGACCGGCAACAAGATCAACACAGCGGCGGCTTCGGCCGGCGAGAGCTGGTTGAGGGTCTCGACGTTGTCCGCGACTTCCTCATTGGCCAGTCGCGCAGCAAGTGCTGCCGCATCGAACCCGCCGTCGGCCGTGGTCTGGCTATCCGTCATGACTCACCTGAAGTTCTGCGGACAACGGCAGGGATCGGTGAGCTGCAAACCGCTCGATCAGACCTCCAACGCTCCGGATCCAAAATTCGCCCAATGTTGAGACTTGAGCGAACCTCGAATTCGAAGAGCATGAGCCATGCCGGCGTCAAGAAAAATCGTCAAACGCGCGACAATCGAAGGTGCAGTACGGCGGCTCAGGCGCTCATCTTGGCGACCAGCGCGTCGGTCACTTCGAAATTTGCATAAACGTTTTGCACGTCGTCATGTTCGTTGAGCGTATCGATGAGCTTTAAGAGCTTTTCGCCGGTTTCATCATCGACTGCGATCGTATTCTGCGGCTTCCACGTCAGCGCCGACTTGCGCGGTTCGCCGAATTTCGCCTCCAGCGCCTTGGCCACCTGCTGAAACGAATCCGGCGCCGCATAGATTTCATGACCGTTTTCGCTGGAGACCACATCGTCCGCGCCGGCGTCGATGGCCGCTTCCAGCATGACATCCGCCGAGGCGGCCTCCGGGGCGAATTCAACGATACCGAGCCGGTCGAACATGAAGGAGACGGCGCCCGTCTCCGCAAGGTTGCCGCCGGACTTGGTGAAATAGGACCGGATGTCGGAAGCAGCGCGGTTGCGGTTATCGGTCAGCGCCTCGACGATGACCGCGACCCCGCCCGGACCATAACCTTCGTAGCGAATTTCGTCGTAGTTCTCGCCCTCGTTGCCTGCGGCCTTCTTGACAGCGCGCTCGATATTGTCCTTCGGCATGTTTTCCGCGCGGGCGGCGATAATGGCAGCGCGCAGACGCGGGTTCATGGCTGGGTCCGGCGTTCCGAGCTTGGCGGCCACGGTGATTTCGCGGGCCAGCTTGCCGAACAGCTTGGATTTCTGCGCGTCCTGCCGCCCCTTGCGGTGCATGATGTTCTTGAATTGGGAATGTCCGGCCATGCGGATGTCTCTCTGGATAGGGGATTATCGCGGCTGTTTCGGGCGCGGGTTATAGGCTTGGTCGGGGCGAAATTAAAGGACGTTCGACGCTGTAAACAGTCTTGAACTGCCTCGTCTTGAACTGTCCAGCCTTCAACATCCAACCTTCAACATTCAAGGGTCAAGACCAGAACGCGGGAGAGGTCGGCTCGAGCCGGCCACCGAGACGCACCGGCGCGATACGCGTGGCGAGCCCGGTCTTGTCGTCGGTCTCGACAGCCACACCGCTCAGCGTCGCGGGGCCGGTCGCGGGCTCGAAGCGCGACGACGGAATGCCGCTGAGAAACCGCTGCATCGGCTCCTCCTTCTGCATGCCGATCACCAAATCGTAGTCGCCCGTCATGCCTGCGTCCGTCATATAAGCGGTGCCGCCGCTGAGAATCTGATGGTCGCCGGTTGGTATATGGGTGTGCGTTCCGACCACAAGGCTGACGCGGCCATCGCAGAAATGCCCCATCGCCTGCTTTTCGCTGGAAGCTTCGCCGTGAAAGTCGACGATGATGGCATCCGCCGCTTCGCGAAGCGGACAGGCATCCAGCTCGCCATCGATGGCGCGGAACGGGTCGTTCAAGCGGCTCCATGAAGACCCGCCCCATGGCGTTGATGACGAGCGCCCGCGCCCCGTTTTTGGCGTCGATCAGCGCCGCGCCCCGGCCTGGCGTGCGTTTCGGAAAATTCAGCGGACGGATCAGACGCGGCGCGCGCTCGATGAACACCAAGGCTTCTTTTTGATTCCACGCATGATTGCCGAGCGTCACCGCATCGGCGCCCGCATCGATGAAGTCCTGATAGATCGCTTCGGTAATGCCGAACCCGCCCGCCGCGTTCTCGCCATTGACGATGACGAGATCCAGCGCCCAGTCGCGAACAAGGCCGGGCAAACGCTCCGAGATCGCGGTGCGTCCGGTCTTGCCGACGACATCACCGATAAAAAGAATTCGCAACTCAACAACTCCTGATGGCCGGCTGTTGACGCCGCCGAAACAAACAACGCGAAACAAAACCCATGGTCGGGGGTCGGTTTTTAAGTCTAGCCGCGAAATGCCGTTAACACGATGTGGGGACCGGTTTTCCGGACACATCGGGCGAGCGTCCGGTATCGATCGTTTCGCGCTCGGTCACAATGTAGTCGAGCCGGGCGTCATGCGGCAATGCGGGAACGGCATTGACCTCCTGGATTGAAAATCCAAGACCAACCGCGACAGTTGCTGCCCACCTTCGCAACAACTCGAACGTCCTGTCGTAATACCCCGCGCCGTAGCCGATGCGATGACCGGACCGATCGAACGCAACCAGCGGCACGAGAACGATGTTGGGGGCAAGGACCGGCGCATCGGCGGACGGCTGAAGGATGCCGAACTCCCCGCGCATGAGATCCTCACCGGGCGTCCATTGCCGGAACGTCAACGGCTGGTCGCGGCCGGTCACGGTAGGCAGGACCAGTCGCGCCCCATCCCGATGCAGGCGGTCCATCAGTGGAGTGGGATCGATTTCACTTCGGATCGGCGAATAACCCGCGACGATCAGTCCCGGCTTTACGTCGATCGGGAAAAGCGCGCGAGGCAATAGCCTGCGCCGCCTTCACACGCATGTCCGGCGTCAGCGCCTCGCGCCGCGCCAGCATGGTGTTGCGCAATTCGGATTTTACCCACGTATCGTTCGTCACGGAAGATGCAGACATGAAACAGAGGGATAGAAGCGATGCTGAAGCAGGGATGCCGGGTTCGCCGGTCTCACATCTGAAACAACCCAGCGAAGACATGCCAGCGGGAGGTCGAAGATCGAGCCAGAAATTTGGGATCAAGAGAGTGCGAAGCCGCGATAACCGTTGAAGCGCTCGATCCCGGAGTTCCCTACGAAAGTAGGTGGGCACCATATGCCCGGGCCCACGGGCCCGGCCAGGGACAGCTCCCGGAAGGATCGATAAGGCCCCGGGGATATATGGCTTCTGACGAGAAACGCAGCTTCGCGACCCCAATGTAGCTACGATTGCTCCCCCTCGCCACCTCGTTCACCCGACTTCCTCGAATAAATCACCCTCGAATAAATCACGGCAGGTCGAAATGCTTCGATTTCAGGCCGGCTTTAACGCTTTCAATCTGCGCACGACGAGGGTTCGCATCACCACGTACTGGATGAGGAACGCCACGACCTTGGCGCCGATCGCACCAAACGTGATGAACCACGTCCAAACCCGAAATTCGAACGCCGCCGCGACTACGATATTCATCGCGCCCAGCACGAACATCAGCGCCGCCCACGCGTATCCGGCCGCCTCCACGAAGGCGACGGAAAGGTTGTCGCGTGCGATCGGCGGCAGATAGCGAAGCATCCAGCCTCGCCGCAGCATCACCGCGCCGACGGCGAAATGCACAACGCTCGGCTTGAACATCATGAAGCGGCTGTCTTGTGTGATGAGTGTCGCTGCACCCAGCGCGATCACAAGCCCGAACACGAGCCATTGCATCGCATCGATCGGCGATCGCCGAATTTTGGCGAGCGCGATCTGCACGACACTCACCGCAACCGCAGATCCCGTCGCGAGATAAAGATTGGAGGTGAGGCCATAAACGACCAGAAAAACAATCGCCGACAGAAAATCCGAAAACAACTGCCGCAGCGCGGTTTGCATCGCTCGCTATTTCCTTTGCGCGGGTTATACCGCGAGCCGAACGAATCTGCACGCGACAGAGCTGCGCAGCGGCAAAGCCGCTTCGCTATTCAGCCTATGGCGACCCCGCCGCCCAAGGTCCGATTGAGCGTCTGGGTCATCTGCTCGAGCCGTTCCGAAGCCGAATTCAGCGCGGATGAAATCGCGGTTTGCGTGACACGCGCCCGCTCGGCGGCGGCAAAGCGGGCATCCTGCAGCGACTTAAGCTGTTCTTCGAGCCGGGCGATGTGTTGAGTGGCGTCGAGCAACTCATCCGCGATCGTCAGCGCATACATCACCGTGAGCCGCGCATCGCCGATTTCACCGAACTTGCCGCGCAGGCTTCCGATACGGCTTTCCATATTTTCGGCAAGTTGCAAAAGCCGGCCTTCCTGACCCTCTTCGCATGCCATGCGATACTGACGGCCGTTGATGGTGACGTTGACGTGACTCATGTCGCCTCCCCGCTGCCGAGCACAGAGCTGATGGTTTCGATTGCCGTATCGAGCCGTTCGGACACTTCGCGATTGACGCGCTCGAGTTCGCGCGCGCGCACCAGCGAACCGTCCAGTTCATGTGCAAGTCGCGAACGGTCTATTCCGAGCGCCTGGATTCGCGCTGCCAATTCATCTTCATCGCGATCGGCTTCGCGCCGGCGTTCGACCGCCGCTTCCAGTGCATCGAGCGCGGCCGCCAGCCGCCGCGTCGCCACCTCGACCTCGCCCGGGCCACCGGCAGGTTCGACATTCGCATAGCCACTGGGTGAACGATCAATCATGCGTGTCCCCGAGACTGCGTGCCACAATAAAAATCCTAAAAATCGCACCTCAGCAAAGATTTAGACGATAAAATTTACAAAGTACCGGAAGCGAGCGCAACGCCGCACCGAAGCTATGCAGAGGAATTTCCGTCAAAATCGCCAACTTCCCCTGCCGGTATTCAGCGGCGGCGGCCGGGCTTTGCGCCGGAATTCGATCTCATTTGACGGAAAGACTGCGAATTACAGGCGGAAACCGGGAACCGTGACGCGACTTCAGCGTCCGGTAAGAACAACCCGGCTTGGAACTCGACGGAGGCAGGTGCTATTCCCCGGCGCCTGCGGAGAGTTTGCTCCCGCGCGAACAGATCCTTCCGTCTTTCCCGCCCCGATACGCAATTCAGACAGGCTGGTGCCCATGACTTCAAGCGTCGATCACTCCCGTATGGCCAATGCGATTCGCGCGCTTTCGATGGACGGCGTCGAAAAGGCGAAATCCGGACATCCCGGCCTTCCGATGGGCGCCGCCGATATGGCGACCGTGCTGTTCACGCAATTCCTGAAATTCGACGCGGCGGATCCGCAATGGCCGGATCGCGACCGCTTTATTCTTTCGGCCGGCCACGGCTCGATGCTGCTGTATTCGCTGCTGTTCCTGACCGGCAACAAGACCATGACGCTGGATCAGCTGAAGCATTTCCGCCAGTTGGGGTCTTTGACGCCGGGCCACCCCGAGAATTTTCACACGCCGGGAATTGAAACGACGACCGGTCCGCTTGGACAAGGCATCGCCTGCTCGGTCGGCTTCGCGCTGGCTGAACGCCTCCTCGCCGCTGAATTCGGCGGGGATATCGTCGACCATTTCACCTATGTGCTCTGCTCCGACGGCGATCTGATGGAAGGCATCAGCCACGAGGCGATCGCCCTCGCCGGCCATCTCAAGCTGTCGAAACTGATCTTCCTGTATGACGACAACGGCATTTCCATCGACGGCCCGTTGTCGCTGTCGGACAGCGTCGATCAGGTCGCACGCTTCAAGGCTCACGGCTGGAACGCGATCCAGATCGACGGCCACGATCCCAAGGCCATCGCCAGCGCCATTACCCAGGCGCAAAAATCCGACCGGCCCTCGCTGATCGCCTGTAAAACCACCATCGGCTTCGGTGCTCCCAAGAAAGCCGGCACGTCGAAGGCCCATGGCGAGCCATTGGGCGCGGAGGAACTGGCCGGCGCGAAGAAGGCGCTCGGCTGGGAGTACGGCCCGTTCGAGATTCCGGACGACATCCTGAATGCCTGGCGCGCCAGCGGCAAACGCGGCGAAGGCGCCAACGCCGATTGGCGCAAGCGCTTCGATGCGGTGCCCACGCCGAAGCGCGCGGAATTCCAGCGCCGCGTTGTCGATCGCAAGCGCCCCGCCGGCCTCGATGCGGCCATTGCAAAACTCAAGGAAAAGCTTGCGGCTGACGCGCCGACCATCGCAACGCGCAAGGCCAGCGAATTGGCGCTCGAGGTGCTGACGGCCGAAGTGCCCGAATTGCTGCTGGGGTCCGCCGACCTCACGCCGTCCAACAACACGCGCACCAAGGACCTCAAGGAGATCGGCCCGGGACAATTCGCCGGCCGTTACATCCATTACGGCATCCGTGAACTGGGAATGGCTGCGGCCATGAACGGGCTTGCGACGCACGGCGGATACGCACCGGCCGGCGGCACGTTCCTTTGCTTCTCGGACTACGCACGGCCTGCCATGCGCGTTGCCGCGCTGTCGAAGACCCCGGTGATCTACGTGATGACGCACGATTCGATCGGCCTGGGCGAGGACGGCCCGACCCATCAACCCGTGGAACATCTCGCGGCATTGCGCGCGATACCGAACATGCACGTGCTGCGTCCGGCAGATGCCATGGAAACCGCCGAATGCTGGCAGATGGCGTTGCAACGGACGGACGGGCCGACGGTGCTGGCGCTGTCGCGACAAAACCTGCCGCCGTTGCGGGCCAAAGCCAGCCCGGCCAACCTATGCGCTGCCGGCGCCTACGAACTCGTCGCAGCGGAAGGCAAGGCGGACGTTTCGATTTTCGCCTCGGGCTCGGAAGTCTCGATCGCGGTTGAAGCCCAGAAGCTTCTTGCCGGGCGTGGCATCAAGGCGCGCGTGGTCTCCGTGCCGAGCATGGAAATTTTCCTTGCGTCATCAGAGGCGACCCGCGCCGCGATTATCGGACAAGCTCCGGTCAAAGTCGGGATCGAGGCCGCCGTGCGCTTTGGCTGGGATGCCATCATCGGCTCCGACGGTATCTTCATCGGGATGCACGGATTTGGCGCGAGCGCACCCGCCAAGGATCTCTATGCGTTTTTCGGTATTACCGCCGAGGCCGCAGCCGACGCGGCAGCCGCGCGTTTGAAAAGCAAATAGCGTTTCTGCATCGAATTGGGCGTTGATCGAGCCGCGCCCCAAGACCACGACAAGGCGATTCACGGAACCGCCTTGTCCAACACCAGCCAATAAAGGCGGCGCGGGTAACCGTTTCGATATTTTGGCCGTTCTTACACGTTGCAACGACGTGACATTCGGGGCAAAAACCGCCCCACATGACGCCTTTTTAAACCGGGGCATCGGCCTGCGACGCGATCCGCGCGTCGCATCGGCAAAATGCCCTATTTTTTAACACGTTAAATGCGCCCTTCCGGACCCGCTGGATCGGAATGCGCTATCGGGAGACGAGTGAATGGCAGTCCGGGTCGCGATCAATGGGTTTGGCCGTATCGGCCGCAACATCCTCCGGGCGATCTACGAGGCCAACCGCAACGATATCGAAATCGTCGCCCTCAACGATCTCGGACCGGTCGAGACCAACGCGCATCTGCTTCGTTTCGATTCCGTCCATGGCCGCTTTCCCGGCGAAGTGAAGGTCGAGGGAGATTCGATCGATCTCGGCCGCGGCAAGATCAAGGTCACCGCAGTCAGAGATCCGTCAACCCTGCCGTGGAAAGACCTCGGTATCGACATCGCTCTCGAATGCACCGGCATCTTCAGCGCCAAGGCCAAAGCATCGGCCCATCTGACCGCCGGCGCCAAACGCGTGCTGGTTTCCGCGCCATCCGATGGTGCCGACGCAACCATCGTCTACGGTGTCAACCACGACAAACTGACCAAAGATCATCTCGTTATCTCGAACGGCTCCTGCACCACAAACTGCCTGGCGCCGGTGGCGAAGGTGCTGAACGATACCGTGGGCATCGAGACCGGCTTCATGACCACCATCCACGCCTACACCGGCGATCAGCCGACGCTGGACACCATGCACAGCGATCTGTATCGCGCCCGCGCCGCCGGTCTGTCGATGATCCCGACGTCGACGGGAGCGGCAAAGGCCATCGGCCTGGTGCTGCCCGAGCTCAACGGCAAGCTTGACGGCGTCGCGATCCGCGTCCCGACGCCGAACGTTTCCGTGATCGATCTCAAGATCGTTGCCAAGCGAAGTACCACCAAGGAAGAGATCAACGAAGCGATGAAGCGCGCCGCTTCGCAAGAGCTGAAGGGCATTCTCGGCACCACCAGCCACGCCAATGTCTCGATCGACTTCAATCACGATGCCCACTCCTCGACCTTCGCCTTCGACCAGACCAAAGTGCAGGGTGGAACGCTGGTGCGTGTGATGTCCTGGTATGACAACGAATGGGGCTTTTCGAACCGCATGGCCGATACGGCTGTCGCGATCGGAAAGCTGATCTGACGACGACTGCCCGGCCACATCCGGCCGGGCATTTCCAATTTTTGTTAAGGCGTAATGACGCGATGAGCAAAGCGTTCCGAACCCTCGATGACGTCGACGTCGCCGGCAAGCGCGTGCTGGTGCGTGTCGATCTCAACGTGCCGATGGATAACGGCAAGGTGACGGATTTAACGCGGCTCGAGCGCATCGCAGCTACTCTCACCGAAATTTCCGGCAAGGGCGGCAAAGTTATTTTGCTCGCGCACTTCGGCAGGCCCAAAGGCCGCGATCCGAAAGACTCGTTGAAGCCGGTGGCCGCCGTGCTGTCCGATGTTTTGAAGCGTCCTGTGGCCTTCGCGGACGATTGCGTGGGCGACGTTGCGCAAAAGGCCGTCGCCGCCATGAAAGACGGCGACATCCTCTGCCTTGAAAATACGCGATTCCACAAGGAAGAAGAAAAAAACGATCCCGCCTTCGTTGCTGCGCTCGCACAGCTTGGCGACATATGGGTCAATGACGCCTTCTCGGCCGCTCACCGCGCCCATGCCTCGACCGAAGGCCTCGGGCACAAGTTGCCGGCCTATGCGGGACGCACCATGCAGGCCGAACTAGACGCGCTGTCGAAGGCGCTGGAAAAGCCGGCGAAGCCCGTGATTGCGATTGTCGGTGGCGCAAAGGTGTCGACCAAACTCGCGCTGCTCGAAAATCTGGTCGCCAAGGTCGATGCACTGGTGATCGGCGGGGGCATGGCCAACACCTTCCTGCATGCGCAAGGCGTCAAGGTCGGCAAGTCGCTCGCCGAGAAAGACCTCGCACCGATCGCGTTGCGCATTCTCGACAAGGCCGAAGCCGCAAACTGCGCCATCATTCTGCCGGTCGATGCGGTGGTCGCCTATCACTTTCAAGCCAACGCGCCGTCCCATGCCTATGGCCTCGATGCCATCCCCAATGACGGCATGATCCTCGATGTCGGGCCCCTTTCGATCGCTCGCATCAATGCGGCGATCGATGATGCCGCAACCCTGGTGTGGAACGGCCCGCTGGGCGCATTCGAGATGCACCCCTTCGACAAGGGGACCGTCTCTGCTGCCAAGCACGCGGCCGATCGCACCAAAGCCAAAAAGCTGATTTCGGTAGCCGGCGGCGGCGATACGGTCGCAGCCCTCAATCAAGCGGGCGTGGCCGACAAGTTCACCTACGTCTCGACCGCCGGCGGCGCCTTTCTGGAATGGATGGAAGGCAAGCCGTTGCCCGGCGTCGACGTGTTGAGGGCGACGTGAACGGCGAACTCATGCTGAAAGCCGACGCACACTGCAGCTCAAGGAATTCGCCGTTCGGACTCACATCCGTTTCAAATCACTGTTGCATTCTCTTTATCAGGAGACACCGATGAATCTCGCTGACCTCAACAAAGTAGCCCGCGCGATGGTCGCGCCGGGCAAAGGTATTCTTGCAGCCGACGAATCCTCGGGAACGATCAAGAAGCGGTTCGACGTGATCGGCGTCGAGTCGACCGAAGACAGCCGGCGCGATTATCGCGAGATGATGTTTCGCTCCAAGGACGCCATGACGAAATATATCTCGGGCGTCATTCTGTACGACGAGACCATTTGGCAGAAGGCCAAGGACGGAACGCCGCTGGTCAAGCTGATCGAACAGTCCGGCTCGATCCCCGGCATCAAGGTGGACGAAGGCACTCAGGCGCTGCCCGGCTGCCCCGGCGAACTGATCACCGTCGGCCTCGACAAACTCGCCGAGCGGCTGAAGAAATACTACGACCAGGGCGCGCGCTTCGCGAAATGGCGTGGAGTGATCGATATCGGCAAGGGCATTCCAAGCTATGCCGCCATTCACACCAACGCACACGCACTCGCGCGCTACGCCGCGCTGTGTCAGGTCGCGCAGATCGTTCCGATCGTCGAGCCGGAAGTACTGATGGACGGCGATCATGACATTGATCGCTGCTACGAAGTGACGGAATTCGTGCTGAAAGAAACGTTCCAGCAACTGTATTATCAGCGCGTGGCGCTGGAAGGCATGATCCTGAAACCCAATATGGCGATTGCGGGCAAGAAGAGCGCGAAGAAGGCTTCCGTTGCCGAGGTCGCCGAGAAGACCGTGAAGATGCTCAAGGCCTGCGTGCCGGGCGCTGTTCCCGGCGTCGCGTTCCTGTCCGGCGGACAATCCGATGAAGAAGCCACCGCCCATCTCGATGCCATGAACCGCATCGGTGGTCTGCCCTGGAATCTCACATTCTCCTACGGCCGTGCGCTGCAGGCGGCCCCGCAAAAGGCGTGGTCCGGCAAGCCCGAGAATGCGGTCGCCGGCCAGCAGGCATTCACCCACCGCGCGCATATGAACAGTCTCGCCAGCAAGGGCGAATGGAAGGCTGATCTGGAAAAGAAGGCAGCGTGAGCCCGAAACCGGCCGAAGCCCGCCCGGCTCCGCGTCTCTATCTCGCGACGCCGGTGGTGGATGATCCCTCACCGCTTGTGGCGATGCTGCCCGATCTGCTGGAGGGCACGGACATCGCCGCGGTGCTGGTCAGGCTAGCCCAGACCGACGAGCGCACCATGACCGAACGCGCCAAGCGGCTCGCGCCAGCGATCCAGAATGCCAACGTCGCGTTCCTGCTCGAGGGCCATGTCGGCATCGTCGCACGCGCGGGCGCGGATGGAGCGCATCTGACCGGCGTGGAGGCCATGAACGAGGCCTTGCCGACTTTGAAGCCTCAACGCATTGCGGGCGTCGGCGGCTTGACCACCCGTCACGATGCCATGGTCGCGGCCGAAGCAGGGGCCGATTATGTTCTGTTCGGCGAACTCGATTCCGACGGCAAACGGCCATCCGCCGAGGCCATCGCGGAACGGCTGCAATGGTGGGCCGAATTGTTCGAGCCGCCCTGCGTGGGTTTCGCAACCACGCTCGACGAAGCGGGCGCATTCGCGGCCGCCGGTGCCGATTTCATTCTCGTCAGCGATCTGATCTGGAACGATGCCCGTGGCGCCCGCGCCGCGCTGATGGATACCCGGCATGCGATCGGTCAAAATCCGGACGGAACGTTCGGCAAGGTTCAGGCGAACATTAACGTGGATCGTGTAAGCTAAGGCATGATCCTTGCCCTGAGTGCTTGCCCGCAGTTGGCGCGACCAGAGCACTTCCGTCCCGGGTTGAATAACTGTCGCGCTTTATCGTTTGTTTTGACGCGTTTTCTTAACGCGAACCGGTATCCACTTCGCTCGAAAACGCTATAACAAAAATGCGACAAACAAAAAGACAGATCGCGACGTAATCATATGCCATCGCGCTTCGATCATGAGAGAAAGATGACGTCGCGGATGACGATGTTGCGCGCTGCATTGATATTGACGTGTTGTTTGTGCTAGCCGATGGAGCATCCGCGCAGATTTCGCTGACGCCTCCGGGCGCGCAGCAGCCGAAAGCCCCGCCGAAGAGCGAATCCAAAACCCAACCCAAATCTGAGACCAAGAGCGGTACGAAAGCAGCTTCTCCCAAAACGCCGGATTCGAAAACCTCGCCGCCGGCCGCCAAACCGGCCTCAACCACGCCGGATACGACGGCCTCCGCGCCCGACGATCCGCGCATCGATGTTGCCTATGGCGCGTATCAGCGCGGGCAATATGGACAAGCCCTCAAGATTGCCACCCAGCGCGCCAACGAAAAAGGCGACGTAAAGGCGATGACGCTGCTTGGCGAGCTCTACGCCAATGGTTTTGGCACCAACCGCGACGATGCAAGGGCCGCGCTTTGGTACAAGGCCGCCGCCGATCGCGGCGATCGAGAGGCAATGTTCGCACTCGCCATGTTCCGCATCGCCGGCCGCGGCGGCGCGGCCGATCGCAACGAAGGCGCAAAGCTGCTTGCATCGTCCGCGAAGCTCGGCAAAGCCTCCGCAGCCTACAATCTCGGCCTGCTTTACCTTGAAGGGCAAACCTTTCCGCAGGACCTCAAACGCGCAGCTGAGCTGTTCCGGCAGGCGGCGGAGGCAGGAAGTCCTGAGGCGCAATACGCGCTCGCGACATTTTACAAGGAAGGTCGCGGCGTCGATAAAAACCTCAACGAAGCCGCCCGGCTCCTGAAAGCGGCTTCAGTCGCCAATTACATCGATGCGGAAGTCGAATATGCGATCGCGCTGTTCAACGGCAGCGGCGTTGCAAAGGACGAAGCGGAAGCTGTCCAGCTGTTGTGGAGAGCTTCGCGCCAAGGCAGCCCGATCGCCCAGAATCGTCTTGCGCGCGTGCTGGTCGCCGGGCTTGGCGCACCGATAGACAAGGTCGAAGGCTTGAAATGGCACCTGATCGCCAAATCCAAAGGCAACGGCGATCTCCTGCTCGATGCCGAACTGGACAAACTGTCCCCCGAGGATCGCGCCAAGGCAGAAGCCGGCGCCCGGCGCTGGCTCAACGGCAAATGATAGGCCCGCATCGGAACGACCTGGTGACAATCGCCCCTTGACGCCATCGCCGCCACAGGGCACCCAAACCAAGGTGGCGGAAATGTAACCGTGGTTTAATCCGGCCGACTTACATTCCGGCGCATCTCACTTGACCTGACACTGCGGGACTTCTGCGAAACCCATGCTCCATTCAGCCCTCATCAACGTCATGGTCAAAGCCGCGCGTCGCGCTGGCCGAAGCCTCAAGCGCGACCTCGGCGAAATCGAAAACCTGCAGGTCTCCCTGAAAGGTCCGGCCAATTTCGTCACTGCGGCCGACAAGCGCGCGGAAGAGATGCTCTACACCGACCTGTCGAAGGCGCGGCCGGGATACGGCTTTCTCGGCGAGGAAGGCGGCGTACGTGAAGGTTCCGACAAAAGCCATACGTGGATCGTCGACCCGCTCGACGGCACCACCAACTTTCTCCACGGCATTCCGCAGTTCGCAATCTCGATCGGATTGCAACGCGAAAACGTGATGATGGCTGGCGTGATCTACAATCCTGCGAACGATGAGCTCTATGTTTCCGAACGCGGCAAAGGCTGCTTTCTCAACGACCAGCGTCTGCGTGTCGCGGGCCGCAAGAAACTGAGCGAGAGCGTGATCGCGTGCGGCCTGCCCCATATCGGGCGCGGAGACTTGCAACTCGCCCACAAGGAACTCGCCGACATGATGCCACGGGTCGCGGGCCTGCGACGTTTCGGCGCCGCCTCCCTCGATCTGGCCGCAGTCGCGGCGGGCCGTCTCGACGGTTATTGGGAACGTAACCTTCAGCCTTGGGATCTGGCCGCAGGCATCCTCATGGTCCGCGAGGCGGGCGGCACGGTGTCGGGCATGATGGGAAATGACGACGCGCTTATCACCGGCGATGTGATCTGCGGCAACGAGACCATTCACAGCGAGCTTGTGAAAGTGCTCAAGCCCAAAATCTGAAGCGCACTACTGATCGGTCGCGCCATGAAACGTGCCGCTTACGCCGCTTTCAGACGATAGTGACTGATTCCCCACTCCATGCCGTCGGCGTAACCGAACAATCCTGCCGTCGCCAGAAAGAACCAGCGCCAGCGCCGCATCCATAATCGCGTGTCATCACCATAGACCGGACGCAGCACGCCCGCGATCGCTTCGCGATTTTCATCGAAATTCGCAAGCCAGTCGAGCGCGGTGCGTTGATAATGTGCGCCACTCCAGCGCCATTCCTTTTCGACCTGAAAAATATCGGCGTATTGCCGGATCAGCTGATGACTTGGCATCACCCCGCCGGTGAAAAAGTGTTGAGCGATCCAGTCTTCTTTATCGTTACGATCGAACATGTAGGCGCCGGCGCGGTGCGTGAAGATATGCATAAAGAAGAAGCCCTCGGGCTCGAGCCATGATCGCACCCGCCCCATCAGTTCGCGCCAGTTCATCATGTGCTCAAACATTTCCACCGACACGATGCGGGCAAATTTCTGTCCCGGCTCGAAGACATTCATATCAGCGGTGACGACCTGCAGATTGCGAAGCCCCCGCGATGCGGCCTGAGCTTCGATATGCGCACGCTGGGCCTGCGAATTCGAAACCGCAACGATGCGGGACCGGGGAAACTGTCGCGCCATCCAGAGCGACAACGAACCCCAGCCGCAACCCAGTTCGAGAATGCTCTGTCCGTCGGCGATGGCGGCGCGCTGAACCGTCTGCCGCAACGCTTCTTCCTCGGCCTCCTGCAATGTGGATTCCGCATTTGTGTAGAAGCATGATGAATATTTCCGATTGGGTCCGAGCACCTTGGCAAAAAACGCCGCCGGTACTTCGTAATGCTGCGCATTCGCTTCACTTGTGTGTTCGGCGATGGCGCGCGCCGTCATTTGTCGCGCAAATGCGGCGTCGGTGTCGGCGTTGCCGCCAGCAAGCTTCTGCGCGGTTCGGGCGCAAAGCGCCTGGATGCCGGCGCGGATCACCACATCAGGAAGTGGCGCGCGCTCGGCTGTCTCGATGATTTTTGTAATGATGCTCATGTGCGGTTGTTGCCTTGAAATTCAACGATGCGGAGGCAAAGGAAAAAACTTGCTGGTACGCGCCTGATAATCGGCATAGGCGCGACCGCGTGAACGCTGCATTTGCTCTTCCAAAGGCGGGATACCGGTGACGTGAACCAGAATCCAATACATGAAAAGCGGAGCCAGCAGCGTAGCCCATCCCCATGAATAAGCACGGGGTCGGCCAGTGAAATCGCGATCATTGGATAAGCGAGCCAACCGAACCACTGGAAAAAATAGTTTGGGTGCCGCGAGAACCGCCACAACCCTGCGTCGCAGACGCGGCCCTTGTTCGCTGGATCCTGACGAAAACGCTTCAGCTGCGCATCGGACAGGGCTTCGCCGCCGATACCGACCATGAGGATGAGCGCACCCGCATAATCCTGCCAGTGCAACGATGTGCCGGGGGCATGTGCGGCAATGAAGATCGCGAACACCAGCGGCACCGAACCGAGCGCCTGATTTTGAAGAAAGACAAGCATCTTCAACCGGGCGTTCGTCCCCCAGTCCTTCGCGAATTGCGCATAGCGCGGATCATCGGTGATACCGGCGGTCCGGATCGCGATATGAGTACCAAGCCGCAACGACCATACGGCGACCAGCACCGCCACCAGCCATTGCCGCGGCCATGGAGCAGCGCCGCCGAGAGGCCACAACGCCCCACCGGCCCCGATGAGGCCAAGCGAATAGGTCCAGATCGTATCGACCCAACCAGAATTGCCTGTCCGCTGTTGCACCGCCCAGGCGAAGGCCATCAGCCCCGCATACACCGCCGCCATCACGACAAGCGCTTCAAGATAAGTCGTCAGCATGGGCGCCTTCACCTCTCAGGTATGGATCCCGCGGGGATCATGGCAAGATACGAAACCCGCCACATCCGGTTTCGCATATCTTTTTGATCGGCCATCATCTTTATCGGAAAATCGGCAACGCTTTGATACGCGATGCCGTGCAGAAAGCTGGCTGGACACTCATACGATCGCGCCGAACATGCCAGAGCCGGAACAAGATGTGGTTCCCCAGGCACCAATCGCCGTAAGGATCGTTGACCCTCAGTTTAATTTTCTGGCCTTCTTGGTCGCTAGCGTTTGGCTTCGTTCGCTTCTGGCATCATCCATCTTCCTTCCTGCCGCCGCTGTGCCATATTGAGGGCCGACAGGAATTTCCGTGCAAGGATCCAAGACCCCGACATGGCGACCAGCTCCTCATCCCGCTTCGCGGACGAAATCGCACCGACCAAACTCTCCTCGCCGCGGATTTTTCTGGTCCGGATGGTGGTGTTTCTCATTTTGTGCGGCTTGCTGCTTGTCGTGCTGTACAAGCAGATATGGTCCGCATTTCTTGCAAATCCGGGGCTGAACGCGCTGATCGGGGCGGTTATGGCAATCGGTATCATCCTGTCGTTCCGTCAGGTGATACGCCTGTATCCCGAGGTTGCGTGGGTCAACAGCTTCCGGATCGCCGATCCCGGCCTTGCCATGGACCGGCGGCCGGTCCTGCTGGCGCCGATGGCGGCCATTCTGGGCGATCGCATCGGCCGCATGACCATCACGCAACAGACCATGCGGCATTTGCTGGATTCGATTGCGACGAGGCTCGACGAGGCGCGTGACATATCCCGTTATATGACGGGGCTTCTGGTCTTTCTCGGCCTGCTCGGCACCTTTTGGGGCCTGATCGAAACCGTCGGCTCGGTGGGCAAGGTCATCGATGGATTGAAAGTCGGTGGCGATGCCGGAGCCATGTTCGATACGTTGAAAGAGGGTCTGGCCGCGCCGCTGGGCGGCATGGGAATTTCGTTTTCGTCGTCATTGTTCGGTTTGGCCGGATCGCTGATCCTCGGCTTTCTCGATCTGCAATCGAGCCAAGCGCAGAACCGTTTCTATACCGACCTTGAGGATTGGCTGGCCGGCACTGTCCGCGAGTATTCCTCCGAGCACGGCGGGATGACGACATCTGCCGTCATGGCAACGCCCGAGGGTGCCGAAATGCGCACGGCGATCGAGCGGCTGCGTTCGACGGTCGAGGATATGGGGTCGAACCGCACCACGACCACCGCCATGGCCAATCTCGCGGACGCCATTCAAGGACTGGTTCAACATATGCGCAGCGAACAGCAGCTGATCCGCGAATGGGCCGACGGTCAGGGCGAGCAGAACCGCGAGATCAAGAAACTGCTCGAGCGGATCGCGCGCCAGCCGGAACAAAACTAGATTTTACGGGGAGGCATTTCGCCCCCGAACCCGCGCATTCAGGAACCGGAGATCATCCGATATGGGCCTAGCACGCGGCCGCCGCTCTGAAACAGGCTTTAACTACTGGCCGGGCTTTGTCGACGCGCTGTCGACGTTGGTGCTGGCCATCGTCTTCCTGTTGTCGGTCTTTCTCGTCGTTCAATTTTACCTGTCGCAGGAAGTCAGCGGCAAGGACAAGGCGCTGGAGCGTTTGAACGCGCAGATCGCCCAGCTCAACGATCTGCTGTCGCTGGAAAAACTCGGCAAGCTCAGCCTCGACGAGCAATTGTCGCAGATGCGTGCCGGGCTGGCGTCGGCCGAATCCGAGCGCGACCGCGTCAAGGGACTTTACGACAGCCTCGCGGCCACCGGAAACGATGCCGCAGGCCGCGCAACGGAATTGAACAAGGCGCTCGATTCCGAAAAGCAGATTTCCGGACGCGCGCTGGCGCAGATCGAGGTCCTGAACCAGCAGATCAGCGCGCTGCGCAGACAGCTGGCAGCGCTGGAACAAGCGCTCGATGCATCCGAGAAGAAAGACAAGGAATCGCAGAGCCGGATCGCCGATCTCGGATCGCGCCTCAATGTCGCGCTGGCGCAGCGGGTGCAGGAATTGTCGCGCTACCGCTCCGAGTTCTTCGGACGGCTACGCGCCATTCTCGGTAACCGGCCCGACATCCGTATCGTCGGCGACCGCTTCGTCTTCCAGTCCGAAGTGTTCTTCGACACCGGCCAGGCCCTGCTCCTGCCGGAAGGCCGCTCCGAGCTCGACCAGTTGGCTACCGCCCTGACCGATCTCGACAAGCAGATCCCCAGCGAAATCGCATGGGTTCTGCGCGTGGACGGACATACCGACGTGCGTCCGATCTCCAGCCCGCAATTCAAATCGAATTGGGAGTTGTCCTCGGCCCGCGCTATCTCGGTGGTTCAATATCTGGTGTCCAAAGGCGTCTCGCCGCAGCGGTTGGTGGCTGCCGGTTTCGCGGAATTCCAGCCGCTCGATTCCGAGAAGACGGAAGAAGCTTACAAGCGCAACCGGCGGATCGAACTGAAACTGACGGAGCGCTAAGCGTGACCGGGACGGCCACCGGCCCACGTTTTCGTCCTTCAGCCCTACCGCAGCGAGGATGAAGACGAGGCGATCCTGCTCTGGCAGGAGACATGGCAGCAAGCCTATCCCTCGATCGACTTTGCTGCGCGCGTGGCCTGGTGGCGCGAGCGCTGGCGCACGGAACTCGTTCCCGCCGCAAACATCATTGTCGCCAGATGCGATGACCAGCTAGCCGGCTTCGTCACGATCGACAGCAAAGGCTATCTGGATCAGCTGGTCGTGAGTTCCGGACGCGTGGGGCTCGGAGCTTGGCGCACTGCTCGTGAGCGAAGCGAAACGAATGTCTCGCGGCGGCATTACATTGCTCGTCAATGACGACAATCTTCGCGCCATCCGTTTTTACAGGAAGAACGGCTTCGAGGACGCGGGTGACGACGTCAATCCCGTGTCTGGCCGGCCGGTCAAAAGGATGCGGTGGAATCCCTGATGCCGCGCTCCTGACACGACGGTCAGGACCGGAGGTCCGTCACACGCCTTCGAATTGCAGCCGCGCCAGCTTCGCATAAAGACCATTGTCGGCGATCAGCGAGGCGTGATTGCCTTGTTCGACGATGCGTCCGTTGTCCATCACCAGAATGCGGTCACAGGACAGCACAGTGGCAAGGCGATGCGCGATCACGATCGTGGTTCGATGCCGCATCAGATCTTCGAGCGCGGTCTGAACCAGTGTTTCACTTTCGGCATCGAGTGCCGAGGTCGCTTCATCCAGCAACAACAAGGGAGCGTCGCGCAGGATCGCCCGCGCGATCGCGATCCGTTGACGCTGCCCGCCAGACAGCATGACACCACGCTCGCCGAGTTCGGTCTCGAACCCTTTCGGCAGGCGCCGTATGAACTCAGTCGCATGCGCCTGATCCGCCGCACGCTCGACTTCCGCATCCGTCGCATCCGGGCGGCCGAAGCGGATGTTTTCGCGCGCGCTGCCGGCGAACACGACAGAGTCCTGAGGAACGAGCGCAATCCGCGAACGAAGGTCTTGCGGCGTCACATCCTTGATCGGCACGCCATCGAACGTGACCGTGCCGTCGGCCGGATCGTAAAACCTCAACAGCAAATGAAACAGCGTGCTCTTTCCCGCACCAGACGGACCAACGACAGCAACCCGCTCGCCCGCGCGAACGGACAACGAGATCGCATCGATGGTTATGTGATCCGGCCGCGTCGGATACGCAAAAGACACATGCTGGAAGGCGACATCCCCGCGCGCCGGCACGGGAAGCAGGCGCGGATTGACCGGGGCCGCGATGGCAGGCTTCACGCGCAGGATTTCAAACAGCCGCTCGGAGGCGCCGGAAGCCGCAGCAACCTCGCCCCAGACCTGGCTCAGTTCGCCCAGTCCTCCGGCCGCGAATGCCGCATACAGCACGAACTGGCCCAGCCGGCCGGCGCTGATCTGCCCGCTTAACACGTCGCGCGATCCGACCCAGAGGATCGCGACCACGCTGGAAAAAATCAGGAAGATGACAATCGCCGTCAAAAAAGCCCGGGCGCGCGTGGAATTGCGCGCGGCCTCGAAGGCGCGCCCCACTTCAGCGCCGAAACGCACCGACGCCAGCCGCTCGTTGGTGAAGGCTTGCAGTGTGCGGATGGCGCCGATCAGCTCCGACGCATAGGACGACGCATCCGCCAGCGTATCCTGCGCACCACGCGACAGAGTACGAACCCTGCGGCCGAACGCCACCAGCGGGAGCACGATCAACGGAATCACGGCAAGCACGAAGCCCGACAGGCGCGGGCTCGTCACCACCATCATGCTCGATGCGCCAATGAACAGCACCATGTTGCGCAACGCGACCGACACAGAAGCACCAACGGCGGACTTGATCTGCGTGGTATCGGCGGTCAGGCGCGAGACCAATTCGCCGCTATGATTGACGTCGAAGAAGGCCGGTGACAACGATGTCAGACGCTGGAACACATCTCTGCGCAAATCGGCCACGATCCGCTCGCCCAACGTAATGACAAGATAATAGCGGGTGGCGCTGGCAAGCGCGAGAATAGCAACGACCAGAATCATGATCGCGAAATAATTGTTGATCATCGCGATGCCGCTCGGGCTGAACCCGAGATCGATCATGCGCCGGACCGCGATCGGCACCGCAAGAGTTGCGAAGGACGCCACGATCAGCGCGATCAGCGCGCCGAAGGCTTGCCCACGATAGCGGGCCACATAGGGCCACAGTTCCAGCAGCGGACGCAGCTGCATGCCGCGCTTCGATGTCAAAGCGGCGCTGTCCGTTGCCACCGCCACGTTATCGGGCAGCCTGCTTTGCTCAATCGCACTCATCTGGTGACCGCTGTCGATGGCTGCTGTTCGGCTTTCCGGCTCGCGTCCACCCGCGGCCCAAGGACCAAAGCCCGGGAGACCGGCGTGCATCGGCGGACCACGCGCCCGCCTGAGATAGGCCGGACTCCTCCCGCTGGCAAACGAATGGTCTGCGCAGGGCAGCTTGTTTCCCGGGCCATCCTGCGTTATAGAGCGCCCAAATTCGCCCTGAAAACTTGAAAACGTTGGGAAAAGCGCGTTTCGCGCCAGAAGGACATGTGATGAAAGCCGAAATTCACCCGAGTTATCATACAATTAAGGTCGTCATGACCGATGGGTCGGAGTTCACCACGCGTTCCACCTATGGCAAGGACGGCGACACGCTGAACCTGGACATCGATTCCAAGTCGCACCCCGCCTGGACCGGCGGACAACAGCAGATGCTGGACCGCGGCGGCCGCGTATCCCGGTTCCAGAAGAAGTTCTCGGGATTGCTCAAGAAGGACTGAACGCGGCAAGCGTTTGCGGGCGGTGCGGGAGATCCATGCACAAACGCCCCTTGAGCCTTACGGCATCGTTGATCAAAAATAAAAACGCCCCGGCTTCCCGGGGCGTTTTTATTTGGCTCAAATTTTGGATCGGATTTGCGAACGAGATTTTCTCGTTCGGGAATTCAGCGCTCGAATGCAGCCCTGAGGCGATCGAGCTGCGGCACGAGCGGATTGCCGGAGCTGTGTTCCGGTGGCGATGCATGCATGTTTGAATTCGAGCCGCCGGACCTTTGCCTGCAATTGCACCGACCGATCGATCAAATCCTGCAGCGAGAGCGGTAGCTGCTCGATCACATCCTTGGCTGCCGGCTCAGCGGCCGTCAATTTGACCTTGGTCTTCTCGCGATTGGCTTGCGAAAGCGACATCTCGCCTTCCTTCACCGCCCGATGCAGAAGCAGCCACGATGCGAGTTGCATCAATCGTGTGGTCAGGCGCATGCTTTCTGTGGCGTAAGCCAGACTGACTGATCGCTCGAGTGCCTTGGCCTCGTTTCGGCCCGCACCATCCAGATAGGCGGCAGTCTCCTCGACCAGATCCATGCCTTCGCGAAACAGATTGCCGAACGCCGCGGAATTGGTCAGCCGTTCGCTGAACAGAACAAGGCCGGCCTCGCCTTGCGAATAGTCCGACATGGTTAACGCCTCACACACTCTACGCAAAAATATGATGAACAAATCATTACGCGCCACAGGACGAGAGTCCAGCGGCCTGTGCTTCAAACCGTTATTATGGTTTAGACCGATGCCGCAAAATGCGTGCACAAAAAAGAGCCGCCGTTTCCGGCGGCTTTTGAAGTTGATAACAGGGAGGCGTCAAACAGAGTGACAGGAGCCACTCGGTGTCCAAAAATCGGACACGCCAGTAGTGAACGAGAAAGCTTAATCTCTCGTAAATAAACGAATTTCTTCAGCTTTTGTTTTCCAACACTCTATTACCATCAAGCTGCATTCACGGTTTAAAAAACTGGTTCGCGGTGTCGCGCGATGCGCGTTTCTTTGCGGACGCGGCCTGCAGGCGTTCGATCTCGGATTTCAGAAGCGCAATGCGCTCGTCAAGTTCTTCGACCGACAACAGCGACAGATCCTGCCCGATGTCGTGACCGGCTTTTTTTCGGGGCCGGTCGTCCTCCTCGGTTGCCATTTTCATCTCCGCGCAAGCGCATGGATAATCGGATGCAAGCCATCAGAAGCAAAAAGGCCTGAAGCCGTCAATTCCATCTCGGTTCGACCGATTGCACTGCGATCACTCCCTCGCAACGCCCCAATTCACAAAGTGTTTGTTTGCTGCAATGCGGATTCCACTTTGCAGCAAAAATGCTTTATGCAGGCCACCCGGAATGCGCTTCACCATCGCGCATCATCGCAAGGACAAATCATGGACAAGCTGCCCGCTCAAATGACTGTCGTCGGCATCAGCAAGCCGGGAGGACCCGACGTCCTCGTGCCCGAAACACGTCCAGTGCCGCAGCCGGGTCCCCACGACATTCTGATCAAGGTTGCAGCCGCGGGCGTCAATCGGCCCGACGTCGCGCAACGCAGCGGCGCTTATCCGCCGCCGCCGGGCGCCAGCGATCTACCGGGTCTCGAAGTTGCCGGAGAAGTCGTCGCGCTCGGCAAGGAGGCCACGCGCTTCAAGATCGGCGACAAGGTCATGTCGCTCGTCGCAGGCGGCGGCTATGCGCAATATTGCCTCTCGCATGACTCCCACGCGATGGCGGTGCCGGACGGGTTTTCGATGCAGGAAGCGGCGGCCACGCCGGAAACATTGATGACCGTGTGGCACAACGTGTTCGAGCGTGGCGGATTGAAGGCGGGCGAGACGCTGCTGATCCACGGCGGCTCATCCGGCATCGGAACGATGGCCATTCAACTCGCGAAAGCCTTCGGATCGAAGGTCATCGTCACGGTCGGCTCTCAGGACAAGGCCGACGCCTGTCTCAAGCTCGGAGCTGATCTCGCCATCAACTACAAGACGGAAGATTTCGTCGCGGCGACAAAAGCGGCCACCGATAATGTCGGCGCAAATGTCATTCTGGATATGGTCGGCGGCGACTACATCGAACGCAATTACGATGCGGCGGCGATGGACGGGCGGATTGTCCAGATCGCCTTCCTCGGATCGCCGAAAGCGACCGTCAATTTCACCAAATTGATGATCAAGCGGCTGCATCACACCGGATCGACGCTGCGGCCCCGCTCGGTCGCCGACAAGGCCGCCATGGTCAGGGCAATCGAAGCCAAAGTGCTGCCCCTGATGAAGCAGGGACGAATCAAGCCGGTGATGGACAGCACTTTCCCGCTTGAAAAGGCCTCGGAGGCGCACAAGCGCATGGAGTCCAGCCAACATATTGGCAAAATTGTGCTGGTGGTCTGAGGCCGCCGGCAGGGTGGAAACCCTTGGTTTTCCTCCATATTTGTGCCATTGATCGCGCATTCGGTGCGGTCGGTTCGGCTTTCGCATCGCACGTTGCGGGAGTGCCGCGCGCGCATGCCAAATCTGAAACCGCTCTGAAATCATGATGATGCTAGTGTCCGTTTGGTTCTCACGCTCTTTTGGGCGCAACACAGGAATACGAACGTTGGAGCCAGACACTAGAAACGCGGAGAGCTGACATTGCGGTTGATCAGGTGCCTCGCGCCACTGGTGCTGGGCTTCATGATGCTTGCTGCCGCACCGGCCGCACACGCCGTTGACGCGGTCAGCGTACGCGGCGATGCGCCTGCCATCGATCTGACCGCTATTCTGGATCACCAACGCAGCGACAGCGACCGCATTCAGGTTTCGACTGCGCCTGGCCCCGACGGCATCGTCCGCCGCATCGAGGTTCGTGCCCGCGAAGGCGGCCAGAACTGGGTCGTGTTCGCGCTCGCCAACAACACCGATGACCAGCTCGACCGTCTGATCGTCGCTCCGCACTACCGCATCGTCTCGTCCGGATTGCTGTGGCCCGACCTCGGCCTGTCGCGGATCGCCACCATCACGCCGTCGACCGGTGATCGGCCTGAGCGCCAGGACAGCGCGACCGCCGACGTGTTTCGCGTCACCCTCGATCCCGGCTCGGTGATCACCTTCGTCGCCGAACTGCGCACCGACAAGCTGCCCCAGCTCTATTTGTGGGAGCCCGACGCGTACAAGGACAAGGTCAACTCCTTCACGCTGTATCAGGGCATCGTCATCGGCATCTCTGGATTGCTGGCGCTGGTGCTGACGATCCTGTTCGTCGTGAAGGGCAGCATCATGTTTCCCGCGGCGGCGGCGCTGGCCTGGGCGGTGCTGGTCTATATCGGCGTCGATTTCGGTTTCTGGGGCAAGGTCCTGGACATGTCGGCCGGCGCGGAGCGCGTCTGGCGGGCGTCCGGCGAGGCCATTCTGGCCGCGACCTTGCTGGTTTTTCTGTTCGCCTACCTCAATCTGTCGCGATGGCATGTGCGTTACTCGCACATCACGCTGGGCTGGTTGTTCTTTCTCGGGTCGCTGGTGGCTCTGGCGCTGTTCGATCCGGCGGTCGCCTCAGGCATCGCGCGCATGTCGCTGGTGTTGATTGCATTCGCGGGCTTTGCGCTGATCGTCTATCTGTCGACGCACGGTTTCGACCGCGCGGTCTTGCTGATCCCGACATGGTTCCTGCTGGTAGTCTGGGTGGTCGCGGCCGGCATCACGGTGGCGGGCGGTGTCACCAACGACATCGTCGGCCCGGCGCTGCTGGGCGGTCTCGTGCTGATCGTCATGCTGATCGGCTTCACGGTGATGCAGCATGCCTTCGCCGGTGGCGGCGCAACGCAAGGCATCGTGTCGGATATCGAACGCCGCGCGCTGGCGCTTGTCGGTTCCGGCGATCTGATCTGGGACTGGGACGTCTCCGCCGACAAGGTTTTCACCAGCCCTGAAACGGAAAGCCTGCTGGGCCTCAAGCGCGGCACGCTGGAAGGCCCTGCCGCGAAGTGGCTCGAGGTGCTGCATCCGCTCGATCAGGATCGTTTCCGCGCCGCGCTCGACAGCGTGCTCGATCAACGCCGCGGCAGGCTGGTGCAGGACTTCCGCCTGCGCACCCCGGACGGCCATTTCATGTGGTTCGCCCTCAAGGCGCGGCCCGTGGTCGGATCCGACGGCGAAGTGTCGCGCGTGGTGGGCACATTGACCGACGTCACCGACGCCAAGAATGCCGAAGAGCGAATGCTGCACGATTCCGTGCACGACAATCTGACCGGTCTGCCCAATCGCAAGCTGTTCATGGACCGTCTCAACGCGGTTGCGAATTTCTCAAAGACCATGCCGAGCATGCGCCCGACGCTGATGGTCATCGATCTCGATCGGTTCAAACAGGTCAATGACTCAGTCGGCATCGCTGTCGGCGATTCGATCCTGTTGACGCTGGCGCGACGGCTGACGCGCATTCTCAAGCCGCAGGACACGCTGGCGCGTCTCGCGGGCGACCAGTTCGGCCTCATTCTGCTGTCGGAACAGGATGCCGGGCGCATTACGGCGTTTGCCGAAACGATCCGCAAGACCATCCGTGCGCCGATCGCTTTCAACGATCGCGAGATTTTCCTGACGGCATCGATCGGGCTCGCGCTGAACGATCCGCAGACCGCCGTGACGGACGAGATCATCAAGGACGCCGAGCTTGCGATGTATCACTCCAAGCGGATCGGCGGCGACCGCATCGACGTCTACAAGCCGGCGATGCGCGCCCGCAAGACCGACCGGTTGACGCTCGAAGCCGAATTGCGCCGCGCCATCGAGCGCGAGGAAATCACCATCCTTTACCAGCCGATCGTGCGGCTGGAAGATCGTTCGATCGCGGGTTTCGAGGCGCTGGCGCGTTGGGATCACCCGAAGCTCGGACGCATGTCACCGAGCGAGTTCATCAACATCGCCGAGGAAATCGGTTTGATCGTCGATCTCGGACTGTTCGTCATGGATCGCACCGCCCGCCAGCTCGCGATCTGGCAGCGCGCCATGCGCTCGCGTCAGCCGATTTTCGCCAGCGTCAACGTCTCGTCGCGGCAATTGCTGCGCCACGATCTGCTTCACGATATCCGCACCGTGTTGTCACGCTCCGCCGTCGCGCGCGGAACGCTGAAGCTGGAATTGACCGAGTCCCTCGTAATGGAAAATCCGGAGCATGCGGCACAGATGCTGCACCGGATTCGTGAACTCGGCACCGGGCTCTCATTGGACGATTTCGGAACCGGTCATTCTTCGTTGTCGTATCTGCAGAAATTCCCGTTCGACACTATCAAGATCGATCAATCGTTCGTGCGCACAACCAGCCGCGGCACGCGGCCGGTGATCCTCAAATCGATCATTGCCATGGCGCATGACCTTGGGATGGATGTGGTGGCGGAAGGTGCGGAGACCGATTCCGACGCCGTCGAGCTTTATCAATTGGGCTGCGAATATGCGCAGGGCTTCGCCTTCGGCGAACCCATGGATGCGGAAGCCGCAACACGCCTGCTGACCGAAGAACGGTTAGAAGCGGCGCAATAATCGCGCGCCGATAAAACACACACACAGCGACTTATCTTTCGGATCTGTTTCGCCGGCGGATGTGCTGGCCCGCACGCAACGCCTCACGTGCGACCGGCCACTCAGGCGTGCCCTGCCTCATTGGACAACATGCCAGGTTCGATGCCGAGCTTCTGCAGCGCCCGGTTATATTTGTCCTCGACGTCGCGACCAAAAATCAGGTCCGAATCAGCTGGGCAATTCAGCCAGCCGTTCTCCTGAATCTCGCTCTCGAGCTGGCCCGGAGCCCATCCTGCATAGCCCAACGCGAGGATTGCGTGCCGGGGGCCATGTCCCTTGGCAATCGCCTTGAGAATATCGAGCGTTGCGGTGAGACACACGCCGTCGTCGATCGGCAAGGTGGCGTTCTTGATGAAAAAATCGCTGGAGTGCAACACGAAGCCCCGCCCGGTTTCGACAGGTCCGCCCTTCATCACTTTCATGGTTTCGGCATGATCGGGCAGAACGATCTGGTCGGCTGTATCGATAATTTCGAGCTGCACGAGCAATTCAGGAAAATCGATGCTTCCCGCCGGCCGGTTGAGGATGATTCCCATGGCGCCTTCAGACGAGTGCGCGCAAACGTAAATCACCGAACGCGCAAAGCGCTCGTCGTCCATGACCGGCATCGCAATCAGTAGTTGGCCGTCGAGATAACCACGGTCCCGGCTATCATTCCCGCTGTTTGGGATACGAACCTTCCTGATCCGCGGCTTTTTGTCTGTTCCGGCCATCAACAGAGGGCTTTCATTGTTCCACTCTATCCTGATATTGGGTGTGCAGTCTGTCAATCAACGGTCGAAACACTCTCCCCGAAACCAATGACAACCATTTGAAGTGCCTGGCGCACTTCTGCTCGGTAAAGACGTCGCATGATAAGATTTGTTCCATTCCAGCTTCGTCGGCCAGGCCTGCTTGATGCCGCCTTTGCATATCTGCTCGCTGTCGGCTCCTGTATCGGCGCGCATGCTCAGGATATGCCGCGCGACGCATCGACCTGGGTAACCGATCAGCATTCCTCCGTGAGGCTGATCGCCGGTTCGCGCAATGTCGGCGTCCTGCTTGGCGCGATCGACCTGCGGCTGCAGCCGGGATGGAAAACCTATTGGCGCACGCCGGGCGATTCCGGCGTACCGCCCCGCTTCGATTTTTCGGGATCGGACAACATCAAAGCAGTGACCGTGCTCTGGCCTGCTCCGACGAAATTCGACGATGGCGCCGGCGGCACATCTTATGGCTACAAGACGCAAGTCACGTTGCCGGTTCGCATCATTGCTAAAAAGCCCAAAAAACCTGTGACGCTTCGTGTTGCGATCAATTACGCGGTCTGCGAAAAATTATGCGTACCGGTCGAAGCAAAAACCGAAGTCTCTTTCGTCAGCGCCGCCAGCGCCGAAGACTCCTCCCTCATCGCGGCGCTCGAGACCGTTCCGCAACCCGCAAAAATCGGTGACCCTAACGGGCTTGCGGTCCGCGCCGTCAAGCGCAACGGCAAGACCGTCACCGTCGACGTGGTGACGGCGGATGCGAAGGACGCCGAGCTGTTCGTCGAAGGACCGACGCCGGAATGGGCGCTTCCGCCGCCGAAATTGCTGGAACGAACTGCGGATGGCGTTCAGCGATTTTCGTTCGATCTCGATGGCCTGCCATCGGGCGCCAGCCCGGAAGGCGCCGCGTTGAAGCTGACGCTCACCGGCAGCGGGCACGCTTACGAATACGACACCATATTGGATTGAGCAGCCATTTGAATTGAGTAGCCATTGAATTGGGTAGCCATGTCAGGCCGGATTGCACCGCTCGCCAGCCATGGTATGACTGCCGCATAAGCTTACGCGTCAAGGGAGTGAATGTATGACGATCAAGATCGGCGACCGCCTGCCCAACGTTAAATTCCGGGTCATGACCGGTGAAGGGCCGCAGTGGAAAACCACCGACGACGTTTTCAAAGGCAAGAAAGTTGCATTGTTCGCCGTTCCCGGCGCTTTCACCAACACCTGCCACAAGATGCACATGCCGAGCATCACCATGAACGCCGATGCCATGAAGGCCAAGGGCGTCGACACCATCGCGGTGACCTCTGTCAATGACGTCTTCGTCATGAAGGCCTGGCAGCGTGACACCGACCTGAAGAATCAAACCGAGTTTCTTGCCGACGGTAACGGCGAATTCGCCAAGGCCATCGGCCTCGAGCTCGACGCATCCGGCAACGGCCTCGGCATTCGTTCCCATCGCTATTCCATGCTTGTGGAAGACGGCGTGGTGAAGCAACTCAACCTTGAGCCAAATCCCGGTGCTGTCGAAAAGTCCGGCGGCGATACGCTGCTCGCACAGCTCTGATCGCCGATGCGTTTGCCCTCGGTTCCGATATGGTCGGAACCGAGGGTTTATTTTTGTCAATTTTTCAGTACGCCCGCGTTGAGGCTGTCAGAGGCGTGGTAAGCGCGCGGCAAGATCACGACAATCCGTCTCACTTCGCGTCTCACATCTGCCGAATAAACGCGAACTACCTGATCGCCGCCAGGCCTTCGCGGGCGAGTTGATCGACACGCTCGTTCTCCGCATGGCCGGAGTGCCCTTTCACCCAGTGCCATTGCACCCGGTGCTGCTGCAGGGCCGCATCGAGCCGCTGCCACAGGTCGACATTCTTGACCGGCTTCTTATCCGACGTGCGCCAGCCGTTTTTCTTCCAGTTGTGGATCCAGCTCATGATGCCCTGGCGGACATACTGACTATCGGTGGTGAGGTCGACCACGGCGGGTTTCTTCAAGGCCTCCAGCGCGGAGATCGCGGCCATCAATTCCATGCGGTTGTTGGTGGTGTCGCGCTCGCCACCCTTGAGCTCTTTCTCCAACTCGCCGAATCTCAGGATCGCGCCCCAGCCGCCCGGCCCGGGATTTCCCGAGCAAGCGCCGTCGGTGAAAATAATCACATGAGGACGAAGCGGTTCGTTCAAAGAACTAACCCGGCCTGTTCGACGCCATAGTCGCGGATGCTCGCCACGCTTTGATGGAAGCGCAATTTGCGCACATATTCGAGCGGATCCTTGGGCTTGACCAGTGCGCCCTGTGGCACGTTGAGCCAATCCACCAAACGCGTCAGCAGAAAGCGGATCGAAGCTCCGCGTGCAAGCAGCGGAAGCGATTCCTGCTCTTCGACCGATAGCGGGCGTTCGCGGCAATACGCATTGAGGAAAGCACGCGCCTTGGTCACGTTGAAAGCGTGATCGGGCTCGAAACACCACGCATTGAGGCAAATCGCCACGTCGTAGGCGAGAATATCGTTGCAGGAGAAAGGAAAATCGATCAGGCCGGAGAGCTTGTCGCCGAGAAAGAAAACATTGTCAGGAAACAAATCGGCATGGATCACGCCATGCGGCAGCAGATCATCCGGCCAGCACCCTTCCAGGTGGTCCAGCTCGTGCGAAAGCAGCGCCCGCAAACCGGACTGCACGCTGTCGGCACGCGGCGCGGCAAGGTCGAACAACGAACGCCAGCCCGCGACAGAGAGCGGATTTTTGCGAATGAGCGGAAAGTCGCGCCCCGCGAGATGCATCTTGGCAAGCGCTTCTCCGACGCCTGCGCAGTGGGCGGCGCTCGGCCGCCGCGGCCACATCCCTTCGAGGAAGTTGATGATCGCGGCGGGCCGTCCCGCAAGCGTGCTGTAGACCTCGCCCTTGCGATTTCTGGCCGGCTGCGGGCAGCGTACGCCGCGTTCGGCGAGATAGGCCATCAGTGACAGGAAGAACGGCAGATCGTCTGCGGCCACGCGCTTTTCGTAGAGCGTCAGGATGAACGCGCCCTTGCTCGTGTGCAGCAGGAAATTGGAGTTCTCGACGCCTTCGGCGATGCCCTTGTAGGAGAGCAGTTCTCCGATGTCGTAAAGCGACAGGAAATCCGCGAGGTCGTCGGCGGACACGTCGGTGTAGACCGCCATTCTAAAGCGCTTTCACCTTGGATTAAATCACCATCGCGCTGTCTTTTGTTTTGAGGCTACTCCGCCGCGCTGACTTGTCGCAGCGGACGGGGCAGCGGGAAGAATTCGGTCTCCTCGGCCGCCGTCACCGTTTCCACGCTCAATTCATAATGTTCGGCAAATGCGCCCATGATCTCTTCGACGATCACCTCCGGCGCGGATGCGCCCGCAGTGATCCCAAGCCGGGTGATGCCGTTGAACATGCCCCAATCTAGCTCGGACGCGCGTTGCACCAGCACGGCGCGGGGGCAACCCTCGCGCTCCGCCACTTCACGCAATCGCTGCGAATTCGAAGAATTGGGCGAGCCGACCACCACCATGGCATCGACCAGATGAGCCACCTTCTTCACCGCGAGCTGGCGGTTGGTGGTCGCATAACAGATGTCTTCCTTGTGTGGGCCTGCGATGCCCGGAAAGCGCGCCTTGAGAGCGGCCACGATCTCGGCGGTGTCGTCGATCGAAAGCGTGGTCTGGGTGATGTAGGCCAGCCGGGATTCGTTCTTCGGCACAAAGGACACTACGTCCTCGACGGTCTCGATCAGCGACACCGCGTCGGGCGGCAACTGTCCAAGGGTTCCGACGACCTCCGGGTGACCGGCGTGACCAATCAGGATGATCTCGCGTCCACGCTTGAAATGAATTTCGGCCTCGCGGTGAACTTTCGTCACCAGCGGGCAGGTCGCATCGAGCGAGAAGAAATTCCGCCGCTCGGCTTCGCTCGGGATCGCCTTCGGCACGCCGTGGGCAGAGAACACCACCGGCGCATCGGTTTGGGGGATTTCCTCGAGTTCTTCGACAAAGATCGCGCCCTTGGCGCGCAGGCTTTCCACCACATAGCGGTTATGGACGATCTCATGCCGCACATAGACCGGTGCGCCATATAGCGCCAACGCCCGCTCGACGGTATCGATGGCGCGAACCACGCCGGCGCAGAAACCGCGTGGGGAACAAAGATAGACCTTAAGGGTCGGTTTAGCTGGCTGCAGGGGCATTTTTAACCCGGATTCGTGGCGAAAATCGCTGTATGGGAATTGGGCTGCTCTTGGGTCCATGTCAAGGCCGCCCGGCGCGTAACCCGGAATGATCGCCCATTTACGGCCAAATATGCCTTACGGGCATGGCTTACGGCCGCACCCAGACCCCAATTGCGGAACGCCAGGACGCGGCGAAACCATTGCAATTTTGCCCCGCCGCGGACTATATAAGCCCCAATTCCCGTCATCGCTGATGACCACTGGTTTCGCCCCCAAAAACAGCTGGGCGAAGCGCAAAGGAGATTTGCCATGAGCACAGCCCCGTTGATGCCAAAAGCAACCGCCGTCTGGCTCGTCGATAACACCGCCCTGTCGTTCGACCAGGTGGCGGATTTCTGCAAAATGCATCCGCTGGAAATCCGTGCCATCGCCGACGGCGATGCCGCTCAGGGCATTAAGGGCATGGACCCGATCGCCTCCGGTCAATTGACGCGTGAGGAAATCGAGGCCGGCGAAAAGGATTCGAACTACCGGCTGAAGCTGGAAGAATCCAAGGTTCGCCTGCCGGAAGCCAAGAAGAAAAAGGGTCCACGATACACGCCTGTTTCGCGGCGCCATGAGCGCCCGAGCGCGATTCTCTGGCTGGTGCGCAGCCATCCCGAACTCAAGGACGCACAGATCATGCGTCTTGTGGGCACCACCAAAACCACCATCCAGAGCGTGCGCGACCGCACCCATTGGAATGCGTCCACACTGACCCCGATGGATCCGGTGACGCTCGGACTGTGCTCGCAGATCGACCTCGATTTCGAAGTGCAGCGCGCGGCCAAAGAAAAGCCCACCGTGGAAGAATACGGCGGCGCGACGCTGCTGCCCGCCTCCGAAACCACCCGCAAGGAAGCCGAGATCGAGCAGGCCGGCAAGCGCGAGGATTTCGACGACGCGGCCGTGTTCGCGAAACTCAAGAACATCGGCGGCAGCAAAAAGTCCGACGAGGACTGATCGCATACATATCGTCACACGACAGGCAGATTTCCGAGAACCTTTTGGGGTGGGTCAGTAACCCGTCAATCCGATCCCGGATCGGCTTGCCAATCCAGCTATCCGATGGGACGGGCGCAAGTGATTCGCCCGTCTTGCAATTCGGACCGGTATATTGTAGGCTCTTGGCATTCGAATGGTAGCTCTGGCTTGTCGAGCGCGCTCTCATAAAGGGCCCTTTTCACCAAGACATCGCTGAAAATCGGATTGAACTCGTACGGAGGTCGTGCGGGAACTGTGCGCATTGGCGCGTTTTTGGAGAAACTACATGTCGACCGGAACTGTAAAATGGTTCAACTCACAAAAGGGCTTTGGCTTCATTCAGCCGAGCGACGGATCGCAGGACGTATTCGTGCACATCAGCGCTGTCGAACGCGCTGGTCTGAGCTCGCTTAACGAAGGCCAGAAGGTCTCTTACGAGCTGAAGACTGACAAGATGCGCGGCAAGGTCAGCGCAGAAAACCTCAGCGTCAGCTGATCTGAATTAGCCCACCGGAATCACCGCGGACGTACCGGGATTTCGTTGGCATCGATTGCGTCCTCACCTCCCGCGTCATCGCGAAGAGGTGAGGACGTTTTTTTATGCTGTTTTGTTTTAATGCCGTTTGGAAAACGCCCTGGCGTGAAGAGTTTCGCTTCGGACAATTAGCAGCACTTTCGCGCGGCCTGGAGCGTTTCGGTTCTGGATTAAATCACCGTCGCGCTCTATCGGTTTATTTTGACGCGTTTTCTTAACGCAAACCGGTATCCACCACCGGATCAAGTCCGGTGGCATGCTTCGCTCGAAAACGCTCTAGAATTTTCGCTTCTTGGGCGGAGGATTGAGTTCCGCGATTTTCGACAGACATTCCTCGTGCGTCTCGTGAGGACCGGTGACGAAGGTTCCGCTCACCTTTGTGCTGTACCAGCCCGATTGAACGCCGAGCCTGAGCAACTCCGCGACCTGAACCTGACGCGGCGATAAAATATCCATAATAATTCCTCTCGATGAAACGCCGGCGGGTTCGCCGGACGCAAAATGCCATTGGCCGGCAAGCTTTTTTGTCGAGACTTGCCTGCCAACGACGCAGTCCTTCAAACATCCTGTCGTGAGACCTGATATCAGGATTCCTGAGACAGGCGGACGAAATCAGCCAGCACCGCAGCAATCAGATTGCGATGCTGCAAATCCTGTGGTCCCAACACTTCTGCATAAAGATTCAGAACATAGCTCGCCTTGGCGGCGGCTTCCGGCCACGACGCCGCCGGTGAGGCAAGCAACTCCGCTTCGAGTTGCAATTGCGTCTTACGCAGCGCGATTGCATTTGCCTCGTCGTCGGCCAGCACGCGCCGGATATCTGTTGCCTTTTGCGCGGCCATTCCACGATGCTTGTCGAGGTCGACCGGCGTATCATCCACGGGAGGCGATCGCGTCGATCCGCTGCGCGTCCGACAAGTCAATTGAACTGATCGCCAGCATTTCGATCGAGGAACTGTGAGGCGGCGCGGCAGGGACCATCATCATGGTCGCAACACGCCGGAAGCACGGAAACGACAGACCTTCGATCATCTCTTCGTCAGTCACGACCTCATAGGCGCCGGCTGGCAAGGTTCGATCGATACTCCCGATTCGGAACGAATGTTTGAAAACGACGGTCTCGCGCCGCGACCGGGTCATCGTCATGATCATTCAACAGCACTTGCTATCAAGCGCCGCTGCAGCGGATATCCGCGATCGTCGTAAAGCCGCCGGATGTCGTTGGCGCTGAAACGCTCCTCGTTGACCTCGAGCAAGGTGCCGTTGAGCAGCTCCGGCGAAAGAGATTCGATGGCAAACTGGATGGCTTCCGCCGCACGCGGAAAACGCCGATATCCAATTTTTTTGCGGTGTTTCATTCCGGCATGCCCGGAATACAAATCCGCACCGGCGCTATAGTCGAACATCACTCAACCGTGCGCCCTTTCAGGCTCAATAGCTACCTCTTTCTTGTCGTTTGGCGGTTCAGCGTCGTATCGCATCCGCTGCGGTGCGAACCTACAAATCCCAGCAAAACAGGCGGCTTAATCGCTTTAGGAGGCCTTATTGAGCTTCACAGGCTCGATGCGAGCGGCCGCGATGCATAGTTCCAGCGCAGCTCGTCGCCATTCACACTTTTTTCAAGAATTCAGTTTTGAGGACGAGGCCCTTGACCTTGTCGCTGCGGCCCTCAATCTCGTTTGCATTGTCCGTGAGATGAATATTCTTGATCACCGTGCCTCGCTTGAGAACGGTGGACGAGCCCTTCAATTTCAGATCCTTGATCAGTGTGACGGTATCGCCCTCGTTCAGGGTCGCGCCGTTGCTGTCCTTGACTTTATCCATGCCGAGTCTCCCGCGCGCGGCGTGCCTGCCGGTTACTTCTTTTTCTTCGCGGCTGCCCGTGCATCGGCGATCGCCTGCTTGAACATCGCAGGCTCCAGAACGCCGGGAACGCGAAATGTTCCGATGATGAATGCGGGCGTTCCCAAAAATCCGAAAGCCTGGGCCTGCATCGTATTTCGCTTCACGACCCCGTCGATCTCGCTTTTATGCTCATCGAGATCGGCATCCGCCTTCGCAATATCTACGCCGACGTTGGCCAGCGTGTCGCGCAGGCCCGTTTCCGTCAACGTGCCCTTGAAAGCCATCAGCGCCTGATGGCTCTCTTCGTATTTGTTCTGATACTGCGTGGCCAATACCAGCCTGGCCGCGATCCCCGACGGAGGCCCGAAGATAGGCCAATCCTTCATCACCAGCCGAACCTTGCCGTCCTCGCGCACCACCTTCATCAGATCCGGTTCGACTTTTTTGCAATAAGGGCACTGATAGTCGAAATACGCGACGATGGTGATATCGCCATTTGGATTCCCCAGGACCGGATTAGCAACGTCGTGCAAAATACTGTCGCGTGACAGGATATCTTCGGAATCCTGCGCCGATGCCATTCGGGTGGGACCGATTGCGAGCAGCGCGCAGAATACAGCAGCAACTGCCATGGAGAAAAAAGCCGGCAAGCGATTCATGAAATCTCGATTTCGCGTGAGGGCAGCGTCTGGCGGACAGGTAGCCGGATTGCGCGCCCGCGCCTAGAACATTCTAACGCCAAGGCTGCTGAATGTTTAGCTCCCGGGGCACCGATGGAAGAGATTTCTTCAGATCCGTAAACCAGCAGTTACAACGGCCTGGCTACTTATTATCCATCATGTAGTCCTGCATCTTGCGCACGTTCCGCTTGCTCTGCTGAGCCTGAAGGCTGCCGATATAGTCGCGGTCCCGGCGGCAATTGACGTAGTCGTCGGACCCCGCCTTGAAGCCCTTCGCCTGGCAAATTGCATCGTCGTCGGGCACGCTCGCTGCCGCAACCGGCCGCTCGTCCTGTTGCGCGCAACCGCCGAGCCCTGATGCGGCCAGAACCATCGCCAGAAAGCAGCTTCTTGTGATTTGCGTCATACTCATATCCAGCGCGCGCTTTGAAAGGTTATGGGCGCAGACTGTCAAACCAAAAACATGGGTTTGTAAAGGCGGCGTTCCACAAATCCTTGCAATATTGCCGTCTCCGTAACGCGCCGCATGCCGGTAGCTATTGCCCCGGATTCTTCTCGTGTATCGCGTGGCCGATTTCGTCCAGAACGGCCGGGTCGTCAATCGTCGCGGGCATGCTCCAGGTATCGCCATCCGCGATTTTTTTCATGGTCCCGCGCAGAATCTTGCCCGAGCGCGTTTTCGGCAAACGCGCCACAGTGATGGCCAGCTTGAATGCGGCAACCGGACCGATCCGGTTGCGCACCAATGTGACGACTTCTTTTTCGATCTCGGCAGCGGGCTTGGTGACGCCCGCCTTCAACACCAGAAACCCGCAGGGCACTTCCCCCTTCACCGAGTCCTTGATGCCGAGTACGGCGCATTCCGCAACATCGGGATGCGACGCCAGCACTTCTTCCATGCCACCGGTGGAGAGCCGATGGCCGGCGACGTTGATGATATCGTCCGTGCGTCCCATGACGAACACGTAACCGTCGGCATCCTTGTATCCGGCGTCCGACGTTTTGTAATAGCCGGGAAACTCCGACAGATAGGCTTCGTGGAATCGTTGATCCTGTTTCCACAATGTCGGCAAACACGCAGGCGGCATCGGCAGCTTGATGACGATCGAGCCCATGGTGTTCGGCGCCACGGCTCTTGCGGCTTCATCCACGACGTCGACCTGATAGCCGGGCATGGGCACAGTCGGTGATCCGTGTTTGACAGGCAATGTTCCGAGCCCAACCGGATTGCCGGCGATGCACCAGCCGGTTTCGGTTTGCCACCAATGATCGATCACCGGCACTTTGAGTTGCGCTTCCGCCCATTCCACGGTCGGCGGGTCGGCGCGTTCGCCCGCCAGGAACAACGTGCGAAGATGTTTCAGGTCGTAGAGGCGGATGAACTCGCCGTTCGGATCGTCTTTCCTGATGGCGCGAAACGCCGTAGGCGCGGTGAAGAACGCCACCGCCTTGTGCTCCGCGATCACGCGCCAGAACGCGCCTGCATCGGGCGTTCCGACCGGCTTGCCCTCGTACATGATCGAGGTCGCCCCGTGGAACAAGGGCGCATAGATGATGTAACTGTGGCCCACCACCCATCCGATGTCCGAGCCGCACCACCAGGCCTCGCCGGGGTTAACGCCGTAAAGATTATACATCGACCACTTCAAGGCGACCGCATGGCCGCCATTGTCGCGAACCACGCCTTTGGGAATGCCGGTCGTGCCCGATGTGTAAAGAATGTAGAGCGGATCTGTCGCCCGCACGGGAACACATGGCGCGAGCTTGTTCGCGGCCATGGCGGCGGCCCGCAGCTTCGCCCAATCGTGATCGCGGTCAGCAAGCAGGCCACAGATTTCCTGCTGACGCTGCAGGATAATGCAAGCCGAAGGCTTGGACGCCGACAGCGCGATCGCCTCGTCAAGCAACGGCTTGTATTTGACGATACGTCCGGGCTCCAATCCGCAACTTGCCGAAAAAATCAGTTTTGGCTGCGCATCGTCGATCCGGGTAGCGAGTTCTTTCGCGGCAAAGCCGCCGAACACCACGGAATGAATCGCACCGATGCGCGCACAGGCCAGCATGGCGACCATCGCCTCCGGCACCATCGGCATATACAGCAACACGCGGTCGCCCTTGGCGACACCAAAATCCTGCATGACCGCGGCAAGCGTTGCGACTTCGCGGAGCATCTCGCGATAGGTCAGCCGGGTGACGCTGTTCGATAACGGCGAATCGTGAATCAGCGCCAGCTGATCGGCGCGGCCGTTGGCGACATGACGATCGAGCGCATTGTAGCAAGTGTTGAGCACGCCATCGGCAAACCAGCGGCCATAGACGCCTTGGGTGGCATCGAAAATGACCTTGGGAAATTCGATCCAATCGATCTCGCGCGCCGCCTCGGCCCAGAAGCCCTCCGGGTCGCGCATCGCGCGCGCATAGACGTCGTGATAGCGGCTTTCTGCGGGCATGGTTTTCCCCGGATTGTCGATATGTTGAGGTCCTATTGTCACGCGAAAGGAACCCAATTCAAGGTGGATTGCCTTGATCTCGATCAGATCGCCACTGGATTATTGAGTGCGCCCAACGCGCATCCTTGCGCTTGGTGCATCTCTGCAATCGCAGCCGTCACAAGCGGGTCTTGACCCGCGTGTCCATCTCGCTTCAGAAAATTCGTGAAAGATGGATTGCCGGATCATGTCTGACCTGATCCGGCGATGACGCGAAGAATTGCTATCGGCTTCCGAGTCACCACCTTCGTCATTCCGGCCGAGCGCAGCGAGAGCCGGAATCCAGTACGCCCGGCGTCAATTGTGATCAACTGCACCGGCCATTGACAGGCTGTCTTTAATCAATGAGCGACAGCGTTTACTGGATCCCGGTTCGCGCTCGCGATGCTCGCTTGGCCGGGATGACTGCTGTTGTTGTTGAAACGCATGGCCAAAACAGCGAGTACGCTACGTCAGCTCCGCCAGCCGCTTCGCCAGCCATCGACGCTCGGGCTCGAGCTGCACCAGCGCGAGCGCCGCGCGATAAGCGTCCCTGGCTTCGTCGGTGCGGTTGAGACGGCGCAGCAGCTCGGCGCGCGTCGCCGGCAATATATGATAGCCGGAGAGCTGTTCGCGCGCCGCCAGCGCATCGACGAGATCGAGCGCCTTTTGCGGCCCATCAACCATCGATACCGCCGCGGCGTGGTTCAACGCAACGACAGGGGACGGATGCAGCCGCAGCAGTACATCGTAGAGCCCCACGATCTGTGGCCAGTCGGTCGCCTCGAATCGCTCGGCCTGCGCGTGCAACGCAGCGATCGCCGCTTGAACCGTGTAGACACTGGGGACGCCCAACACCCGCAATGCCTGTTCCAGAAGAGCCGCACCCTCGGCAATCCGGGCGCGATCCCACAACTGCCGGTCCTGATATTCGAGCAGGACGACATCCCCCTCCGGCGTCGTCCGCGCTTCGCGGCGCGCATCGTGCAATAGCATGAGCGCAAGAAGCCCCGCGATCGCCGGCCGCTGCGGCATCCGGGCATGCAACAGCCGACCGAGCCGAATCGCCTCGCCGGACAGATCGGCTCGCACCAGATCCGGCCCCTCGGTCGGCGCGTAGCCCTCGGTGAACACCTGATAGATCACCGCCAGAACGCCATGGACCCGCGCATCGAGCTGGTCCAGCGCCGGTGTCTGGTATGGAATTTTCGCGACCCGGATCTTGGTCTTGGCGCGCACCAGACGTTGCGCCATCGTCTCCTCGCCGACCAGAAACGCGCGTGCGACCGCCTGCGTAGGCAGGCCGCAAACGGCGCGCAGCGTAAGCGCCACCTGCGTGTCCAGATTCAGGGCCGGATGGCAACACGTAAAGATCAAACGGAGAATATCGTCGTCGAGACTATCTTCTCCATCGGCTGTGACCGCCTGACTGTCGATGGCAGCTTCAATCTCCAGCTGCTGTTGCCGGTCGTTGAAGATCTTGTCCCGGCGCAGCCGGTCGATCGCCTTGTGCCGTCCGACATTGACGAGCCAGGCGCGCGGGTTGACGGGCACTCCGGCATCCGGCCATTGCTGCAGCGCCGCCGCGAGGGCGTCCTGCAATCCCTCCTCGGCCAGTTCGAAGTCCCCCAGCAGGCGGATCAGTGTCGCAAGGACACGACCCGCCTCAGTCCGGAAGACGCTTTCTGTTGCGCTGATGGTCACGCCTGCATCCGGGGAATCATCGGAGAGCTTTCATTCTGAATTGAAACACCGGCACGCTCCATGTTTATTTTGACGCGTTTTCTTAACGCGAACCGGTATCCACTTCGCTCGAAAACGCTCTAGCTCATCAACCAGACAGGCCGCACTTCGATGGAGCCGAATTTCGCTCCCGGCATGCGAGCCGCGATGGCGGTGGCCTGGTCGAGATTCTCAGCCTCGATCATGTAAAAGCCGCCAAGCTGTTCGCGCGTTTCCGCGAACGGACCATCGGTGGTCAATGTCTTTCCATCGCGGACGCGAACCGTGGTCGCGGCGGAGGCCGGCCGCAGCCGTTCGCCACCCTTGAAATTGCCGCTTTGAATGATCGACTGGGTGAAGGTCGCATATTCGGCATGGGTCGCGGTCTTCTGGGCTTCGGATCGCGCGGCGCTCTCGGCGTCGTTTTGATAGATCAGCAGCAAATATTGCATCGGACATCTCCATGATGTGCTTTCGAACGAATTTCATTCCGGTTCGATGGCGAAAGCACGATAAAATCTGAAACCGGCGAGCAGGATAGCTCATCACCCAGTCGAATGGGCTTTCCCGAAATCGACAGTGGCCCTCGAAAATTTTTGAAATTTTCGGCAGGCCGGTCAGGCCTGGCCAGGGTGTCCCAATATGAGCCGACCCGGGTCGCGTGCAGCCGGGTTTTTCAGCGCGCAGGCGTATCGCAGGCCCGCATGACGGTGACATTCGCGCCGACCGGGCCTCCGAAGATATCGGACAATGTCCGGCACGCGCCGTCCACACAAATTCGCCACTCTCCGGCAGCGCCGGAATTGCCCAGCACAACCTCCGGAGGCGCTTCGTTCGGCGCCCAACGCCACCAACCATCGACAAGACGTGCATCCGGCGGCGGCTCCATGCCCGCGCCGGAGCCTTTGACCCGCGCCTCGACCAGTCGCAGCCCGTCGGGGGTCACACGCCAGTCTTCCTGCCAATCGGTCTTTTCGACCGAATGGGTCCAGGCCAGCGTAAAAGCTGCGACCTGCAGCGCCTTGACGACACCCGCGGACGCGAAGCAGAGGCTCAAGGAACCGGCCTCATGCGGGGACGACCACGACGCTTGCGCGTTTGCGCCATTGCCACGCCACGCAAGCAACGGCGAGCGCATAGCCGACCCAGTCGCTGTAATCGAATTCCCCGAACAGGCAGACCGCCGCGATAAAGGCCACGATCCGTTCGACGAGCGACAGCCGCGTGAACAGGAAACCGATCGCCACGATGCCGAACAGACCAATGGCGATCAGTGCCTTGACGGTGGCGTAGACGACCGCGCCATAGAACCCGATCTTCAGCGCCATGGGATCGCCGTCCTGCAACATCAGCGCCGGCGAATAGACCGCAATGAACGGAATCACGTAGCCCGCAAGCGCGATACGCATCGCCTCCCAGCCAATCTTGTCCGGATTTTCCTTGGCGATCGGCGCTGCGGCGAGCGCTGCGAGCGCCACGGGCGGCGAGAGATCAGCCATGATGCCGTAGTAAAACGCGAACATGTGGCTGACGATCAGCGGCACGCCCAGTTTGGCGAGCGCAGGCGCGGCGAGCGCCGCCGTGATGATGTAGGTCGGGATCGTCGGAATTCCGGTGCCGAGCAGGATCGAGAGGATCATCGTCAGGATCAGCGCGAGAAACAGGCTCTTTTCGCCCAGACCGATCACCCATCCGCCGAAAATGGTGCCGACGCCGGTCTGCGTCATCATCCCGATGATGGTTCCCACGATCGCGCAGGCGATCCCGACCGTCAGCGCGGATTTCGAACTCTCCGCCAGCGAATCCCGGCACGAGACGAGCGTGGCGCGGCCGCCTTTGGTGACAAGACAGAACGCAACCAGCACCGCGACGACGGCAGCGACCATGCGGATGTCGAGACCATGCTGAAGCATTGCCCCGGCGACGAGCCCCAACCCGATCCAGAAAATGTAGCGCAGGACGGTCGATGGCAGCCCCAGCGCGATGCTCGCACCGAGAATGAGACTCACGGTCAGTGAAAGTCCCATGGTGCCGGCGTAAAGCGGCGTGAACCCCTCGAACAGCATGTAGACCAGCGCCGCGAGCGGCAGCACCAGAAACCACTTTTCGGTGAGTGCTTTCCATGCACTCGGCATTTCCGATTTCTTCATGCCCTCAAGGCCGTATTTTCCGGCTTCGAGATGAACCATCCAGAAGGCAGAAGCGAAATACAGCACCGCCGGGATGACCGCGGCCTTGACGATCGCCGAATACTCGACGCCGAGCGTTTCCGCCATGATGAAAGCCACCGCGCCCATCACCGGCGGCATGATCTGGCCGCCCATCGAGGCGGTAGCCTCGACGCCGGCGGCAAAGGCGCGGCGGTAGCCAAAGCGGATCATCAACGGAATGGTGAACTGGCCGACCGTCACGACGTTAGCTACGCCCGAGCCGGAGATCGTGCCCATCATGCCCGATGAGAACACCGCGACTTTTGCCGGGCCGCCGCGCGTTCCCCCGAACAGGCCCAGGGATACGTCGTTGAAAAGCTGAATCATGCCCGCGCGCTCGAGAAACGAGCCGAACAGGATAAAGAGAAAAATGTAGGTCGCCGAAACGTAGATCGGGACACCGTAGAAGCCTTCGGTGCCGAACGACAGATGACCGATGATCTGATCGAAATCGTAACCCCGGTGATTGAACGGCGACGGCAGATACTGCCCGAAAAACCAGTAGAGCAGACAAGCCCCGCACATCAGCGGCAGCGCCAGTCCCATCATCCGCCGCGTCCCTTCGAAGATGAGAATGACGAGAAGCGTGCCGACAATGAGATCGAGCCGCGACGGGTCGCCGTCGCGAAGGATCAGATCTTTGTAGAAAAGCCACTGATAGAGCCCGCACAGGAAACCGGCCAAGCCGATCACCCAGCCCATGGTGCGCCCGGCATTGCTCTTCGCCGTGAAGTTTCCGATCAGTCCGAAAGTCAGCAACAGCAGAAAGCCGACATGGATGCCGCGCACCACCTGGCTCGGCAATACGTTCCACGCAGCGATCACCAGTTGAAACGTCGCGAACGCGATGCCAACCGCATAGGCAAGATGGCCCCACCGTCCCGGACCGAACCCTTCCGGAAAGCCATGCTCGAAATTATCCAGCTCGACCTTGATCGGCTCTGCCGCCCCGTGCGCATTCAACATATCGAACCAACCTCTGGAATTTAACGCCGTGATGACCAACCGGCGGTCTCAGGCCATGAATTTTTCACGATGCGCATCAACCCGGCAGTAGCCACGATTGTCCGGCTTAGGCCGGGATGTGGCGCAAAGCACTTCCCACATCCACATCAGCCGTTATGCCCGCACGTGTTGCGGGCATCCACGACTTCACTGTATTTCCGACGAATTAAGAGATTGCGTCCACTTGGCACCTACTTGATGATGCCCTTTTCCTTGTAATAGCGGATCGCGCCGGGATGCAGTGGCACCGGACTTCCGCTTGCGGCGGCTTCGACCTTGATCTCTTTGCCCGCGACATGGGAATTCGCGAGCTCAGGCAGAGACTCGAAAATATTCTTCGTCATCTGATAGACGAGATCGTCAGACACCGCCGAACTCGTGACGAGATAATTGATGACCGCTGCCGAAGGCACGTCCGTGTCCTGCCCGGTATAAGTTTTCGCCGGAATTGTCACATTAACGAAGGGCGGACCGATCTTGTCGACGGTTTCCTTCGGAATCGCGACCACGACGATTTGGCTGGAGTTGCTGAGGTCGCGCAAGGAAGCGACCCCCAGCCCCGCCGACTGCAGCGTGGCATCGAGCTGGCGGTTCTTCATCAGGTCGACCGATTCCGCGAACGGCAGATATTCCACCCGGCCGAGGTCCTTGTAGCTCATCCCGGCCGCCGTCAGGATCGCACGCGAGTTCAGTTCGGTGCCGGACTTCGGCGCGCCGACGGAGAGGCTTTTGCCCTTCAGATCCGCCAGCGTCTTGATGCCGCTTTCGGCGGTTGCGACCAGCTGAATATAGTTCGGATAGATCGCGCCGATGGTGCGCAGCTTGCCGAGCTTGGCCTTGAAGCCCGCCTCTTCGTCGCCATCCCATGCAGCCTTCAGCGAGTTGCCGAGCGTAAAGGCGATCTCGCCGCCGCCACGCTCGATCAAAACCAGATTCTCGACCGACGCTTTGGTGGCTTGAACCTGGGTTTTCACATTGGGGATCTTGTCGCTGAAGATCTTTCCGATGGCGACACCGAGCGGATAGTAGACGCCGGAGGTTCCGCCCGTCAGCACGTTGATGAATTGCTCCGCCCGCGCCCCGGACGCCGACAAAACCAGTGTGGCGACGGCGGCTGCAACAAATTTGGTCTTCATTTCAGTTTTTCTCCCTATCGCGCACAATCCGCGAGAGGCCGTGCCCATTTTTAAAGGCACGTCGCGCTCGCGGTCATACACACTTATCAATCACGGCATTTTTTCGTAGCGCGGTCGTCGTCGCCTGAAAACGCCATTTGATCTGAAAAAACAACGGACGTGGCGGGAAATTACCGGATGCGCGATTGCGGTCAACCCGGACGGCTCAGGCACGGGACAAATGGGTCTTTCGGCGTCTTAGACATTCGTAGGGCTATCGCGTGGGAAAGCTTACCCGGCGCTGATAGGCGGCCCGCGCCGGTCCGCTATTCGAATTTCATATCGACGCAACGCAATACGTCGTTCTGCGATCCCGTGATGGTAATGGTGAAACAGGCTTTCGCGGCAAGCTTGGTATTGTCACTGGCCCAGATCACGTACCCGCCGGGGCCGAAAAACGAGTTCGTGTTCGGCCCTTCCGTCTCGGCAGCATCGAAGGAATAGCTGGAGTCGCCCTTGAAAAGCCGCTCCTTCTTCTGGCACGTTCCTTCGGTGTCGATCTTCAAGAGATCCTTGTTGTCCTTCGTGACCGTGACGCCGGCGGCACACCTGTAATACTCGGTCGTCTTCGTATTAAAAATATAGGCATATGAACGGCACGTCGACGTCTGAAGCTTCCCCGGCATCAAGCCCCGCCCGCAGGATATTCGCTGGTTACTGCTGAGTTTGATTTCCTCCGCCGCTGAAGCGGGAGGCGGCGACACGGTGTGCCAGAGGGTTGAAACAACGGCGGCGAACGCAGCCTTGTGTAGAAAGCCTTTGGGCAAAGCCTGCATCGAACAGCTCCGGACGGCTTGATTTCGTGATCGCCACTTTAGCGACGTATCGCGCTGGCACGATAGCGAGGCCGCGAACCAAGCGATAGCGGGAAATCACCAGCCCAGCGAGTGTCATGGATAGGGTCTTGGATCGTCGTTCATTCGCGTAAAGCGGTCCGAATATCGGGACCTTCGACGTGTCGGAGAAGCGAAGAATGGCGCATCGGGAGGCTTCCGTTGGAAGCCCCCGCCGCTGACGAGAAAGTTGCAGATTATCGTTAGAGGCGAAGCGCCATGCTATTGCCGCGCCGAGGACGGTTAAACGCACTGTCCGAACGGTTGTTTCTGGGGCAACATTGTGATTGCACCTCCTCTCGCTCAAAGATTTTGCATGTTCTTTGCTCATTCGCTCGAAGGCCGGAAACAGGAAGAATGGCAGCCGCTGGCTGAGCACGCGCAGCAAGTCTCGCGGCTGACCGCGCTGCGCGCCGCGAAATTCGGAGCTTCCCGTTTGGGCGCTCTGGTAGGGCACCTGCACGATCTCGGGAAGTATTCAGAACAGTTTCAGCACTATATTGCCGGTCGAGCACAAAGCCCCGATCACGCAACGGCAGGAGCGCGGGAAATACTGGGAGGCTCTCCGGGAACGGCCGATTGGTTCGCTACTTGGCTAGGAAGCTATTGTATCGCCGGTCATCACTCCGGCCTGCCAGACTGGAGCGGCGAACGGGCGTTGCCCGACCGTCTAGCAAAAAATATTCCGGAGCTCGATCCCGTCTGGCGATCCGAGCTCGATCTTCAAACCGGCGATCTCTTTCCAAAGCCATTCAAGTTTCACAAAAGCCAACGCCGTGTTGCCTTCCAGCTCGCTATGCTGGGAAGGATGGTATTCTCCTGTCTCGTCGATGCCGACTTTGTAGATACGGAAGGGTTCTACGCGAAAGCGGAAGGCAAGACGATCGATCGCGAGTGGCCCACACTGGCGGACATCGTCAAGAACTTGATCGCTCGTTTCGATACGCACATCATGGACATGACTGCGCGCGCCGAAGACAGCCCGCTTGGACGTCTGCGCAGCGGCATTCTGGCGCATGCAAGAGCGCGGGCCGCAGCACCGCGTGGCGTCTTCACTCTTAACGTCCCGACTGGGGGCGGCAAGACACTGACGTCGCTGGGTTTCGCTCTCGATCATGCAAAGGCCCATGGCATGGACCGGATCGTCTTCGGCATCCCCTTCACGTCGATCATCGACCAGACCGTGGGCATCTTTCGCGAGGTTCTGGGCGAACAACATGTGCTCGCACATCACTCGGCGATCGAAAGCACGCAACAAGACCGCAAGCAGCATGAGGGAGAGCGCGACGCGAGCGACAAGATGCGCCTCGCCATGGAGGATTGGGCAGCACCTGTCGTCGTGACGACCAATGTACAGCTGTTCGAAAGCCTGTTCGCCAACCGCTCCTCGCGTTGTCGGAAGCTGCACAACCTCGCCAATGCCGTCATCATTCTCGATGAAGCTCAGACGATCCCACTGCCGGTCCTGCTGCCCTGCATCGCTGCCCTCGACGAATTGGTGCATAATTACGGATGCAGTGTCGTGCTCTGCACTGCGACCCAACCCGCACTCGCAGCACCGCGCTTCAAGGGGGGATTCGAGTTATCCGGCGACGCCGAACTCGCCCCCGAGCCTGCCGCGCTCGCGCGAAAGCTCAAACGTGTCACCATCGATATCCGCGGCGAGCCACTCGCCGATGCAGATCTGATTACGGAAATTGCCGCCACCGAGCAGGCACTCGTGATCGTCAACAGCCGCAAACACGCGCTCGATCTCTATCTGGCCGCCAAAGCCAAGGGCTTGAATGGCCTGATCCACCTCACAACCCGCCAGACGGCATCGGACCGCACCCCTCTCCTTACTGCTATCCGCAGTGACCTGAAGGCCGGCCATCCATGCCGCGTGATTGCCACCTCTCTGGTAGAGGCCGGCGTGGATCTGGACTTTCCACGTGTCTGGCGCGCGCAGGCGGGTCTGGACCAGATCGCGCAAGCCGCCGGCCGCTGCAACCGCGAGGGCCGGCGCTCGGTGGCCGACAGCGTGGTTACCGTGTTCGTGCCGGCCGAAGCAAAGCCGCCGCCGGAGTTCAGGCCGTTCATCGAAGCGACAAGACGGGTCATTGAATCGCGGCCTTTGCTAAACCACGACGATCTGCTTTCGCCCGAAGCCATCGAACTCTACTTCCGTGAACTATATTGGCAAAAGGGCGAAGAGAGCTTCGACCAGATCCGGGTGCGCGGCAACGAGGGCTCGACCGAAAAGATGGCAGTGCTGGATGCTTTCTTGACGGGACGGACAGCGCCACCCAACTTCGCCTATCGCACCGTTGCCGATGGTTTCCGGCTGATCGAAAGCGGCATGGAGCCGATCGTGATCGCGATTGAGGGCGAGCCGCGTACGATCATCAGCCGGTTGAAGGTTGGCGCCATTTCGGCGGAGGCAGCGGCAAGAGCACTCCAGAACTTCGTCGTACAAGTGCCGCCAACGTGGCGCAGTAAGCTGATTTACAATGGTCATGCCGAATTCATCACGGGCTACGGCGACCAGTTTGCGCTGCTGACGAACAATAATCTGTACACGCCGGAATTCGGCCTGCGCTGGGAGGAAGCCGATAATCTGAGCGAGAACATTATCTAACAGCGGAAAGTTTCGTCAAAAACTTTTTCGACTTGAGGTTGAATAATTTATTTGTCACACTCCGAATTGTCATTTGGGGAAATTAACATTGCCGTTGGGTGTGCGACTTCGTGTCTCGGGCGACTATGCCTGTTTTACGCGGCCCGAGATGAAGGTCGAACGCGTCTCATATGATGTGATGACGCCATCTGCCGCTCGGGGCATCCTCGAAGCCATTCATTGGAAACCGGCAATCCAATGGATCGTCGAAGAGATTCACGTTCTCAATCCAATTCGTTTTCAATCGATCCGGCGCAACGAAGTCGGAATGAAGGCTCCTGTCACCGCTATTCGCAAGGCGATGAAAAGCGGAGACCTCGGCGATCTGTCTCTTGTCGTGGAAGACAATCGCCAGCAGCGCGCCGCGACAGTGCTTGCCGATGTCGATTACGTTATTGCCGCCCGTTTCGTAATGACATCCAGGGCAGAGGACGGCGACAATCCGGGCAAACATCTCGACACCTTCAATCGGCGTGCCCGCAAGGGCCAGTGTTTCCACCAGCCGTGCCTGGGCACCCGCGAATTTGCCGCCCGCTTTGAAATCCTCGAACCCGGCGCACCGCTGCCGGCACGCAAGATTGAAAGCCCGGATCTTGGCTTCGGTGCGCCGCGAGACCTTGGCTTTATGCTGTACGACATCGATCATGCGGGCGATCGCTCGTCGCTGATGTTCCGCGCGACGCTGGATCGTGGAATTGTGAAGGTGCCGGCTCCGAACTCCCCGGAGATTCGCCGATGAGCGCGCTCGCCGCACTTGTTCGGGCTTATGACCGCATGGTGGCGCGCGACCCCGAGAAAACGCCGCCATTCGGATATTCGCTCCAGGGCATCGGTTTCGTCATCAGCCTGCAGCCGGACGGGTCGGTCGCGGGCACGCCCGCAGACTTGCGCGGTGGAGAAGGCAAAAAGCGAATTGCGCGAGCCCTCGCTGTCCCGCAGCCGGCTAAACGCACTTCCGGCATCGCGCCAAATTTCCTCTGGGACAAGACGGCCTACGTTCTCGGAGTTACCGCCGCCGAAGGCAAACGCACGGCAGCAGAACATGAGGCCTTCGTCCAATTGCACCGCGAACATCTCGCGGACAGCAAGGATGCAGGCTTGATCGCCCTGCTGCGGTTTCTGGAGAACTGGCACCCCGAACGATTTGCGGAGTGGGGCTGGCCGGACGAGATGAAAGACCAGAACCTCGTGTTTACGCTGGAATTACAGCGGCTCGACAACACGTATATTCACGATCGGCCGGCAGCCAGGGAAATATGGTCGGGCCTCCTGGCTAGGAGCAAGGAGAGCGGGAACGCGATCTGCCTCGTTACCGGCGAGAATGGCCCAGTAACGCGATTGCATCCCGCCATCAAAGGCATTTGGGGGGCGCAGTCATCGGGAGGCTCGATCGTCTCTTTCAACCTCGACGCCTTTACTTCCTACGGGCACGAACAGGGCGACAATGCTCCGGTTTGCGAGGCAGCCAGCTTCGCCTACACTACTGCTTTGAACCATTTTCTAGAGCGCGGCAGCCATCACCGCATCCAGATCGGCGATGCCTCGACTGTCTTCTGGGCCGATGCAGGGGATCAGGCCTCAATCGACGAAGCAGAGAATACGTTCGCAGGCTTTCTGGGCGACGACGAGCAGATCGCCAACAGCACCATCAAGGATACACTCGGCAAGATCCGAACCGGGGCCGCAACGCCCGATGCTCTTGCGAAACGTTGGGCCGGCGTGCGTTTCCACATTCTCGGCCTTGCGCCGAACGCGGCAAGGATTTCGATCCGCTTCTATATAGAGGACGACTTCGGGGTGCTTGCCCGGCGCTATCTGGAGCACCTCGATCGCCTGCGTATCGAGCCGCCGCCACCGGGTCCGACGCCATCCATATGGCGCATGCTGATCGAGACTGCGGTGCTGCGAAAAACCGAAAACATTCAACCCAATCTCGCGGGAGAATGGCTGCGCGCGATCCTTACCGGCGCGCCCTATCCACTGACGCTGATATCGACGATCATCATGCGCTTGCGTGCCGATCACGACGTGAACGGGCTTCGCGTGGCAATGCTCAAATCGATCCTGATCAGAAATTTCAAAATGGAGGTGCCAGTGGCGCTCGATCCCACCTGTCGCGATCAGGGCTATCTGCTCGGAAGGCTGTTTGCCATATACGAGCGGATCCAGACCGCAGCGCTCGGACGCGACGTAAATGCGACGATCAAAGACAAATACTATGGAGCGGCCTCAGCGCAGCCGCGCAAGGTGTTTCGCATGCTCGATTCAGGCTCCGTCAATCATCTGTCCAAAATCGGCAGGATTCGGCCAGGCCAAAAAATCGCGCTGGAAAAGCAGATCGGCGAGATCATGGATCTGATGGAGCCCGGCAAGGATCCCTTTCCCGCGAGCCTTCCGGGCACGAGTCAGGCCTTGTTTGGCCTTGGCTACTATCATCAACGCAACGAGTTCTTTCGCAAAACCGTCGACACCAAAACCGACGAAGCCAAAACAGAGAATGCCGCATGACACCGCTCGCCAACCGCTACGATATCGTTTTCCTCTTCGACGTCACCAACGGCAATCCGAACGGCGACCCGGACGCGGGCAACCTGCCGCGCATGGACCCGGAAACGAATGTAGGCCTCGTCAGCGACGTATCGCTCAAGCGCAAGATTTGCAACTACACCGAACTCGCACGCGGCGACCAGCCGGGTTATCGCATCTACGTGCAGGAAGGCTCGATCCTGAACGAAAAGCATCGCGAGGCGTATAAGGCGGTGCGCAAGGACGACGAAAAAGTAGCCAAGGAAAAAACGCTTAACCCGCAAGGATGAAGAAGCCAAGAGCCTCACCAAATTTATGTGCGATAACTTCTTCGATGTGCGAACCTTCGGCGCGGTGATGAGCACGGGCATTAATGTCGGGCAGGTGCGCGGCCCCGTTCAGATCGCCTTCGCAAAATCCGTTCAATCCATTCTGCCGCTGGAAATCTCAATCACCCGCATGGCGGCGACCAACGAAAAGGAAAAGGCGGATCGCGACAAACAAACCGAGGGCGACGAGCGCACGGAAAACCGGACCATGGGCCGCAAGCATGTGGTACCTTACGGGCTCTATCGCGCGCACATGTTCGTCAATGCCAAGTTGGCCGAACGCACGGGATTTAGCCAAAAAGACCTCGATCACGTCTTTGATGCGCTCAAATCGATGTTCGAGCACGATCGTTCGGCAGCCCGCGGAGAGATGACCTCGCGCAAGGTCATCGCCTTCAAGCACGCATCGGCGCTCGGCAACGCCGCCGCACATACATTGTTTGACCGCGTCACAGTACGGCGAAAATTGCGCGAGGATCTCTACGAACTCGACGACCAACGCCTCGACAATGCGCCGCCCGCACGACGCTTCGAAGACTATGACATTTCTATCCGGCACGACGAATTGCCCGAAGGCGTGGAGATCGTCGAAGTTTTGTAAATCCATGACGCCTGCTGCAGACCTCGACAATCCGATCCCGATTTCCGCGCTTCAGCACGCGGTGTATTGCCTGCGGCAGGCGGCGCTGATTCACATCGAGCGGCTCTGGGCGGAGAATTGGTTCACGGCCGAGGGGCATGTTCTGCACCAGGTCGCACATCAGGCCAGCACAAGGAAAAGCCGAGGTGTGCAGGCGTGTCAACGCCCTGCCGCTCGCTAGCGTGCGCCTAAATCTGTCGGGCGTTGCCGATGTCGTCGAATTCCACAGGGACGCGGAAGGCGAGACGCCGTTCCCTGTCGAATACAAGCGCGGCAAGCCGAAACTGCATCGCGCCGACGAAGTTCAGCTGTGCGCCCAAGCCATTTGCCTCGAAGAGATGACAGGACGCGTGGTGTCGGAAGGTGCGCTGTTTTACGGCGAAACCAAGCGGCGCATCGTGGTGCCGTTCGATGCCGACCTTCGCGAACTCACCGAGGAAACAGCGGCATCCTTCGCCGCGCTGATGGCGTCGGCCCGCACGCCTCCACCCGTTTGGAAAGCCAGCCGTTGCCGCTCCTGTTCGCTAATCGACCTGTGCCGGCCGCAATCCATGACGAAATCCGCACTTGGATTCCGCAACCGTTACCTCGCAGCCGCGCTTGAAGCCGACATGCCGGACGACGGGTCGTTACCATGAAAAAACTGCTGAACACGCTCTATGCGCACCACCGAAGGCGTTAGGCTACGCAAGGAGGGCGAAAACCTCGTCGCCGAGATCGACGACGAAGAGCGCGGGCGGATACCGCTGCACATGCTTGGCGCCGTGGTGACTTTCGGCGCGATATCGGTTTCGCCTCCCTTGATCGGCGCAATGGCCCGCGCTGGGATCACTCTGGTTTTGCTTGATCGTCAGGGCCGTTTCGAGGCGCGGATCGAAGGCCCGGTAAGCGGCAATGTTTGCTACGGCGTGCGCAGTATCGGGCCTCGGAAGAACCTGACGAGATCGTACGCAGCATCGTCTCGGCAAAGATCGCCAATCAGCGCGTCGTGCTCCAGGCGCCTTGCGCGATCATGGCGAGGGAATGTCTGGGCAACAACTCGCAATCATCGAGGCAACGATTGACCGCATGGATCGAATATTGCGGCGTGTCGCCTTTATGAACGAAGGCATCGACACCATGCGTGGTGCCGAAGGAGAAGCGGCAAACGCCTATTTCGCGGTCTTTGATGCATTGTTGCGCTCGCCCGATCCGGACATGCGTTTCAACGGCCGCAGCCGCCGTCCGCCGCGCGATCCGGTTAACGCATTACTATCTTTTCTTTATACGCTCCTGACCCACGATTGCCGCAGCGCCGCCGAGAGCGTCGGCCTCGATCCCGCCGTCGGGTTCCTGCATCGGGATCGGCCAGGCCGTCCCAGCCTTGCACTCGATTTGATGGAAGAACTGCGCCCCGTCCTGGTGGATCAACTCGCGCTTTCGCTTTTCAACCGCGGCAGCTGCGCAGCCGGCGACTTCGAAACACGCGATGGCGGCGCGGTTCTGCTGTCGGAAGACGGCCGGAAGACGGTGCTGACGGCATGGCAAGAACGGAAGAAGGAGCAACGCAAACATCCATTCCTCGACGAGATGGCTCCGCTTGGGCTCGTGCCATATCTGCAGGCACAGCTGCTCGCGCGGCATCTTCGGGGGATCTCGATGCCTATCCACCCTGGTTCTGGAAGTAGGTTGCCATGACATGCTCGTTCTGGTGACCTACGATGTAAGCCTCGCACAACTCGGGGGTGCCCGCCGGCTCCGGCGAGTTGCCAAAGCGTGCCAGGACTACGGCCAGCGCGTACAGTTCTCTGTATTCGAGATCGAAGTGGATCCTGCGCAATGGACCGCCCTGAAAGCGAGGCTTGAAGCGGCGATCGACCCGAAACTGGATAGCCTTCGCTACTATTACCTCGGAGCCAACTGGCATCGCAGGATCGAACACGTCGGGGCCAAAGAGGTCGCGGATCTTAACGGCCCACTTATCGTGTGAGCCGCGCGAACCATGAGCGTGCCGCTCCCGTCTGGATCGTTCGCGCTGGCTTAGCCCTCTGGAATTGCTCATTAAAATATTCCTTGCGCGGTCCGCATATTAATTTTCATGACAAACAGAGCCGGTTCGCGAACCGACGCTGCTTTTCCATTGGCTCGCAAAGTGATACGGGGCACGGCGTCGCTCCCCGCGCGGGAGCGTGGATAGAAACTCCATGGATGCGCGAGGTCGCCGCGCGTTAAACGGGTCGCTCCCCGCGCGGGAGCGTGGATAGAAACAAATCCTTTAACTAGCACCACTCAAAAAGGAAATGTCGCTCCCCGCGCGGGAGCGTGGATAGAAACTTTCAACGCCAACATTATAAAGTCACGGGCGGTTGTCGCTCCCCGCGCGGGAGCGTGGATAGAAACATATGGCATTGAAATAACATGGTTATGCAAAATAAAGTCGCTCCCCGCGCGGGAGCGTGGATAGAAACCTGCTCGACTGGACATCAAAGGTGTAAAGGGCGAAGTGCTCCCCGCGCGGGAGCGTGGATAGAAACCCGCATGTCGGCCTTGAAGTCATCCCCCATGCCGAAGTCGCTCCCCGCGCGGGAGCGTGGATAGAAACGCATGGGCGTATCCCCATATCGGCACCGGCCGCAGTCGCTCCCCGCGCGGGAGCGTGGATAGAAACAAATTCTGGATATGAAGGGCATCGGCCTTATTGCGAGTCGCTCCCCGCGCGGGAGCGTGGATAGAAACTGGCGAACAATCTCTACGGTCGGCCAACAACCACCTGTCGCTCCCCGCGCGGGAGCGTGGATAGAAACACTCGGCGGCGCATGCGAAGGCTTCCCGCGAGCGGTCGCTCCCCGCGCGGGAGCGTGGATAGAAACCGCATACGATTAAAACACAAGCGATCTGAGCACGTGTCGCTCCCCGCGCGGGAGCGTGGATAGAAACCACAACTCTGATGGTCGGCCTACTTCGAGCGATAGTCGCTCCCCGCGCGGGAGCGTGGATAGAAACCTCGCGCCAACGTCGCGTAGCCGCAATCTCAAGCGTCGCTCCCCGCGCGGGAGCGTGGATAGAAACCACATCATCGCGCTTCACGCGGCGGCCGTTCTGGCGTCGCTCCCCGCGCGGGAGCGTGGATAGAAACCGCGCTGTAGACACGCAGCTTGCCGCCGCCGGCATGTCGCTCCCCGCGCGGGAGCGTGGATAGAAACACAGTTCGAAACGTCATCCTTCCTTTCGCCGTCCCAAGTCGCTCCCCGCGCGCGAGCCGGACGTCGGTTACGGGGAGATTACGACCGGTGGTTCAGCTACCGAACAGTTTCGCTCGTTCCGCTGCAAGGGTGGATGCGGATACGCCAGCCCGGTGGCGCCGGGCGGCAGATCGGTATTGGCTGTGTTGGTCGCTCTGACATCGACCCGATTGAGCGTGGTGATCAGCGCCAACGCGACGATCGCAACGACTAGAACTGTAAACGCCACGACTGTCAGATGAGCATTGCCTTGCTTGATGTCTTTGGTGTCGGGCTCCATGAAGCACTCCGTCATTTCGACCAACGCGAGCGGATACGGCAGTCACCTCGATTCGAACTACTCCCTGCTGGCGATCATCACCGAACGCGCGCGGTTCGGGCAGTCGGCATTGATAAGCTCTGATTTTTCCGGTCCGACCCTTCTATTTCGGAACTGGTTCAATGACCTCAACGCACTCCAATACCGGCGGTTCCATGCCCCGAAAGGCTGAGCTTTTGTCAACGGATATGGGACGCAGCCTATTCGGATGCGCCCCCCTCGCGTCGAATACGAAATGTAATTTGCCCAGGGCTATTCGGGCGACACTGATTTCAGCCGGTCCGCCAGACTTTTGCCCGCCGCATCGGCCACGCGTCCGACTTTGTCTTTCACATCCCCCGCGACCGATTTGATGCCGTCGCTCGTGAAACCCTGTCTGCGCGCCTCGTCCGTAACCACGCCGATCACGCGTTCCGCAACGGTCGCTGCGCGATCGGTTTGGTCCGAAACGTATTCGACCGCTTTGTCTTTGAGGGCTTCGCTTGTTTCTCCGAGATAATCGGTTTCGACGTCGGTGCGCGGCAGCGCCGCCGCGATGCCAGCTCCGATGGCCAGGCCGATTGCACCTAATGCCAATGGTTGCGCCTCGAAAATATCACCCAGGCTGGTTCGGACCGTGCCGAATATCTGGTTGCTCGATTCCGGAACGGCCCTGGCAAAGTCGGAGGCCGCATTCACTTGCTGACGCCCGAAACGAGATGCACTCTCCATGGCGGCTGCGCCGCTGTCTCGAAGAGTCCGGGTTGCCGAATTGACACTATTCCCGATCGTATCGACTGCCGTATCGACTGCAGACCGCACGCTGGAACGGGAGGCTTCGAATGCGTCACCGGCTGCGTCCGTCATACGACCCGTGCGCCGGGCGAACTCAGTCGAAGCACCCGCCACAGAAGCACTTGCTCCCCCAGACGACCTACCGCCGGTGAACAACCAAACGACACCCATGCCGATCAGCGCGGCCGATAACGGATTTTGGCGAGCAGCTTCTCCCAAATCGCGGACGAAGTCCGCACCTTTTCCTGCTTCGCTCATCGTATCATCTCCCTTGCCGCGACTTTGTCGCGCTGCACTTGATCAAGCGTAACGGAGGGTTTCAGCGCTCCGCCGGAAAGCCGCTGCAATCCGACGGCGATCAGCGCCAACGAGACCAATGCCGCGCATCCGCCCGACGCCAGATAGGCCATGGGTTCTGAATAGCCGCGCTTGATGAGAGCGGCCGAAATCGCAAACAGCAGAAGCACCACTGCCGGCATCAAAACGATGGCGCCGGCCCCGATCAAACCAACCGCGCGGCCGGCCTGGTTCGCCTTTTCCGACAACTCGGCGCGGGCCAGTTCAAATTCATTTCCGACCAGCTTAGCGAGTTGACCGACCGCGTCGCTGAAGAGCTCCGGAACGGTCCGATTACTTGGTGAATTCATTGCGGTAACCCTCGTTTGCCGTGCCAGGCCGGTTTGAGGTGTTTTGAGGAACAGCATATCCGTCACCCTCGTGGCTATGGTCGTTGGATTCCGCAGAACTCTTCAGAAATCGTACGACTCCAAATCCCGCGAGCACCGCCATTCCCAAAAAGGCCGTAGGTTGCCTGCGCGCAAACGACTGCGCGCCGCGCACCAACTCATTCAGGCTTCCGGTTCTGATCGATTCCGACACACCGTCGATCTGCGAAGCGGCTTTTCGGATGTAGCTGCCGGCCATTGGAAGTTCGTTGTCGAATTCCCGTGCAGCCCGGCGCATGGTGTCGGCCAGATTGCCAACGTACTCCGCACCCGCAATCTTTTGACCATCGACGGTTTGCTTCAGTTTATCCGACGCCTGCGATGCAACATCCTTCGCGGCACCGACGAATTCCGAGGCGTGATCCTTCAGCGCATCGGAGGAAGCGCCCGCCATGTTCACGGCTTTATCCTTCAGCTCGCGGCCGGCAGATAACGCCTGGTCGGAAACGCTTTTCGCGGTGTTTCCCGCTTTTTCGAACGGACGCGCCGTGTCGGATCGCGTCTCGTCCATGCCCGGATATGTGCGGTCAGCCATGATGGTTATCTCCCTGATTGTCTGAGCTCGATTGATGATTGTCGTGTTCGGGGTCGAAAGCGGTCGTGACGGCGCTTTCGGCCACATGCCGCACCCTTTGCCCAAGGTCCTGCGCTGCTTTATCGAACGCGCCCGCTGTCAGACCCTCGTCCTGCGCCTTTTGGGCCACCTCGTCGTAAATTTCGCCCGCGGTGTTTTTCGCAGCCGCAAACCCTTGCGCCGCTGCAGCTTGCGCGCGTCTTTTCACGGAGGCGCTTGCATCGCCGATCCACCCATCCTCGATCTCGGAGCGCGGCAACGCACTGGCAATGAGGCCACCGATCATGAGACCGACGCCTGCGACCACCAGCGGATTGTCCTGAATGGTCTCGAAGAATGTCTTTTGCGCACGGCCGGCCAGATCGGACGCACCTTGCTGGACCGATTTCACCGCCTCCCGTCCAGCATCGACATTCTGCCCGATCACCCTTTGGGCGGCAGACGATGCATCGGCCACAATGCCCGGAATGGTTGAGGCTGCTGAACTTGCCGCGCGCACTCCCTTGGTGCCGAGATCGCTTGTGCGGTCCGCGGCTGCTGCGCCGAAGGACGTCACCGTGTCTCTGAGCTTGTCAGAACCAGACGCGATGGTTGCCCGCACAGTCTCTGTCGCGCGACTCACTTGATCTGCGCTGCTGGACACGACGTCGCCGATCTGATCCACGCGATCCGATGCGAGCGTCTGTGCAGATAAAGCCGAAGTTCGGACTTGCTGGCCGAGATCATGCGCGCGGCGTCCAACCTCGTCCGAGAGATCCGAAGCCATCTCGCCTGCTTTTTTTGTGATGGACTGTCCGGTTTTGGAACTGGACAAGAAAAGCCCTGCGCCAACCATGAGCACCGGTAACGGGATAGACCGCGCCAACCTCAGCAGTGGATACGCAATACCCGCGCCCACTGCGACGGTTTGCATCGGATTCCTGAGAGCTGCGGCAGTGACATCGTCGATCAACCGCTCTTTCTTGTTCCGGATATAATCCGATACCTCGCTCTTGATGGCATCGGGGCTCACACGATGGCGAATGTCGCTCGCGGTGTCGGTGAGGCTGGTTCGAAGCTGTTCGACGGTGCTCGTCAGACCAGCCCTCGTTTGCTCGGTTTCCCGTTTGATTTGCTGCAGCGAGCGAGTGTCAGTCCGTGGCATGATGTCCATCCTATGTAACGAACTAATCCAAGCGTGTGCGATGGCATTGGTTCCATAGACTTTGAGAATGGATCGATGAGACTTCACTCGCTGAGACCTTCTCATCATTTAACGCGGTGCATGCGCGAGGGGACTGAACGCCAACGATTGTATCGACCGAGGATTTCGCGCTGGGAACTGCAGGTGTGGCGCTAATGCGGCACTCAACCTCCGCGCCAATTTTTGAACGGCGCTCCGGCTCCTTATGTCACGCTCTGACAGAGCCGTGATCGAACCGGCGGACAACATACGGGCCTGACATGCGCGGGCGCAGGCCGTGAGATCACATCGCCGTCAACGGCGCGTTCGCGGAACAGCATTCGTTCCTTTTTGTTGATCCATTCCTGGCGGAAGGACGATCCCGTGCTGTGGCTCATCGCAAAGGAAGCTGCCGCAGCTTGGTCGCGCCACAAAGACGCGCGTCAGGGCGCAGCATTGGCCTATTATTCCGTGTTCGCGCTGGGGCCGATCATTGTCATCGCAATTGCGATCGCGGGATTTGTCTTCAGCCGCGCAACGGTCGCCGACCAGATATTGAACTCGATCACGGGCCTGATCGGTGACACCGGTGCCAAAGTCGTGCAAGCGATGCTCACGGAGGCCGGGCGCCCGCGCGAAGGCGCTGTTGCCTCGGCTCTCGCCCTTGGCGCCCTTGCATTTGCAGCCATTGGACTCGTCGTCCAACTCAAAGACGCACTGAACATCGTCTGGGAAACCGGGGAACCAGCCGGTCACGGACTGTGGCATGTGGTCCGCAGCTATGTCATTGCGCTTGTCGCCGTCCTGAGCTTCGGGTTCGTCATGCTGGCCTCGCTCATAGCAACGACCGGCCTCGCTGCCATTTCAAAATACTCGGCTCAACCCGCCACGGCATGGGGCTTTCAACTGACCGGCATTCTGGTTTCGCTGGTGCTCACCGCCGTGCTGTTCGCAATGATGTTCAAATGGCTACCCGACGCGGCAGTTGACTGGCGCGATGTCTGGCTCGGCGCAACCACGACAGCGGTGCTCTTTGAAATCGGCAAATCGGCGATTGCCTTTTACATCGGGAAACAGGGCCTGGAATCCACTTATGGCGCAGCGGCCTCCATCGTGGTGTTGCTCATATGGGTTTATTATACGTCGCAGATCATCCTGTTGGGCGCGGAGATCACGCACGCTTTCGCCAAACACCATGGATCGATTAAGGCGCGCAGCAAAAACGCGCCCCTATCAGGCAGTGCGACATAACGGCTTTCCCGCTCAATGCATCTTTTACGGCAGACCGACTGTATCGACTGCCTGTGCCGACTTGGCACGCAATGTCTTTGAATGGCAACCGCAGCCAGCATTTCGAAAAAAAATCAGAGCTGGCTGGAACGCTCAGCTATAAAGCCGGTTAATTTCTGTTTGCCGGGGTGCATGTATGAAAGATGAGCCGAAACCGGGATCACGCGTGCTGGGAAGTGAGCGAGCCTTTGAACTGCTGGTCCGGGGAGTAACCGATTACGCCATTTATATGCTGGACCCCCAGGGCATTGTTTCCAACTGGAATAAAGGCGCAGAGCGGATCAAGGGCTATGACGAAGCCGAAATCGTTGGCCAGCACTTTTCGGTTTTTTATCCCCAAGAAGACCGCGCCAATGGAATTCCCGACCGCGCCCTCGAGACCGCCCGCAAAACCGGCCGCTATGAATCCGAAGGCTGGCGCTTGAGAAAAGACGGCTCGCGATTTTTCGCATCGGCAGTCCTCGATGCCATTTACGAAAACGGGGAGCTGATCGGCTTTGCCAAGATCACACGGGATATTACGGAGCGAATGAAGGCGCGCTCTGCTTTAAGCGTAAGCGAGAGCAATTTTCGACTGCTTGTTCGAAACGTAACAGACTATGCGCTTTACATGCTGGATCTGGAAGGTCGGGTGACGAACTGGAATCTCGGCGGCCAACGCATCAAGGGTTACGTGCCCGACGAGATCATCGGACAACATTTTTCCTGCTTTTACACCCCCGCGGACCGCGAAGCCGGCAAACCCGCGCGCGCGCTTCGAACCGCTCGTGAGAACGGACGCTACGAGGAAGAAGGTTTGCGGGTCCGTAAGGACGGCACGTTCTTCTGGGCGAGCGTCGTCATCGATCCTATACGCGACGAGACCGGGGAATTGATCGGCTTTGCCAAAATCACGCGCGATATTACCGAACGCCGGGAAGCACAGCAGAAGTTCGACCGGATGCAAAAGCAGCTCTCGGAATCGCAGAAGATGGACGCGCTTGGCCAACTCACCGGGGGCGTGGCTCACGACTTCAACAATCTTCTGATGGCCGTCACCGGCAGCACGCGTCTCATCAAGCGCTTTGCCATGGATGCGCGGGCGGTGAAAGCGGCGGAAGCCATCGAAGGAGTCATCCAGCGCGGCGCGGCCCTCACGCGCCAGCTTCTGACTTTCGCCCGGCGTCAGCAAGTCAACCCAATGCTGCTGAATGTATGCGACTCCATTCGATCGGTTGAGGAAGTCCTTCAAACGGGTCTCGGCAGCGGACAATCACTCGTCGTCGAGATTTCGGATGAGGTCTGGCCGATATTGGTGGATCCAGCAGAATTTGAAACGGCCTTGGTGAATCTCGTTCTCAACGCACGCGATGCCATGCCGGATGGCGGTGCGGTTCGTATTCGCGTGAACAACCGGGTTCTCGAGGAGGCCGAGGGCGGCGGAGAATATGTCGACATCACCGTGGCGGACACTGGCGTCGGAATCCCGGATGATTTGATCGCCAAGGTCTTCGATCCATTTTTCACGACGAAGCCCGTCGGCAAGGGAACGGGGCTTGGCCTTTCGCAGGTGCACGGCTTCGCCAATCAGGCGGATGGTTCGGTCAAAGTCAAAAGCCAATTTGGCCAAGGCACCGAAGTCACGATTTGCCTGCCCCGCGGCGAGGAGCGTTCGGCGGCCATCGCGGCGACGGTCGATAACACGACACTCGGCACCATTCTTTTGGTCGAGGACAATCCCGACGTTGCCTCGTCCACCATGTTGCTGCTCGAAGAGCTGGGTTATCACGTGAAATGGGTGACCGACACCGAAGCCGCCATCCACGAAATCAAAAATGACGGCATCGATGTCGTCGTGAGCGACATCGTGATGCCGGGAAAGATGGATGGTTTAGCGCTTGCCCGCCATCTCAAGGAAAATCATCCCGGCATGCCGATCGTGCTTTCGACGGGCTACAGCGATGCCGCCCGCAAATCGGACTCCGAGTTTCCGATGCTTCGCAAACCCTACGAACTTCACGATTTGAGCCAGGCAATAGAAGCGGCGTGCGGGCGGTGAGAAATCCAAATCGGCTCTTGCAATTAGCAAAGAGCTTTGTTCGCAGAGGGAAACTAACGCCCCGCTCAAATGCCTCTGAGAAGCAAGCTCCTGCAGACTATTCGATAAATTCATATCGGGCGTTCCGGCTGCGCGCTTACGCGCGCCCAAGATCACAGACAGCGCGGCCAATGTTTAGATATTCGACAACAATTGCTTTACTGCTCGACCGATATATTGAGATGCAAATACCGTACTACGATCAGCCCACCCTCCGAGTTGAACGCCACCTATCATGTCAAGATCTGCAGCTATTTTGTATCGGGGCATGCGGCTTGTTGCTCGCGGGGTATCCAATCTACAATTTGTGTGGGTGGCTTCTGACCGGAGAATTATGGTCATTTTCTCGTTTGGGCCCAAACAGCAGCGTATCTTTCGCCCGAGAACCGGTTCCGCTCATCATGATGATCATCAAATATCTAGTTTATATATTCTTGGGCGCATTCTGCGTTCTTCGGGCGCTGTCTTCTGAAGAACTATAGTTGGCGTAGTTATGAGAATGCAGTGGTCGATGTTTAGACGGACAGATTTCCACTCTCGACCGCAAACATCTTGGCAATTCATTGCCATCGTCTGCCGTAGCCATGGCTATCCGACGAGCTTCAATTGCGAATTGGACGGAGGTGGATCGCCTCGCAGTAGCTGATCTATTACTTATTCGCCTGGAGGAACTTCAAAACTCTTTCGTTCACCACCTGCGGTCGCTCCCATTGAGGAAATCCGCCTGCGGCATCGATGCTCAGCCGAATTGCATTCGGGAGTTCCTCTTCCAGCAAATCGGCGGCCGTTCTAAATTCATGAAGATCGTGCTCGCCGTTGATTAAAAGCGTTCGCACATGCACTTCCGAAAGCCTGTCGCGCACGCGAGGCGGGGTAGCGGGAGTCAATTGATCAAGCCAAGGCCTGCCTTCAAACTCGGCCAGAATGGCTAAATGTTCCTCGGCGCGGCATTCCACTGTGTGCCGGCGTATAACATCGAACCATCCGGCCTCTCTATACCATTCCGCAATAGCCTGGCGGACGCTGCATTCTGCCGCAGTGCGCTTTGCTCGTTCGATAGCTGTTGTAACGTAAGACATTGTCTCGCCAGGGATGACCGCCCCTTCCAAAACAAGGGAATGGAAACGCGACGGTCCTTCCGCAGCAAGAAGCAACCCTACGGCCGCTCCGGTGTGCGAACCCCAAAAATGAAACTTCTCGATTCCCGCTTCAACAATTGCTGCTTCCACGGCAGCAGCATATTCGACTTGGCCATACGGGCCGGGAAGATTGCTGGACAGTCCGTGGCCCGGAAGATCCACGAGTAAAAGATTGTAGATGGAAGAAAATGTCTCAACCTGAGCCGAGAATAGATTTGAATTCTGGGTGAACCCATGGACGAGTACGAGCCAATCATGGCTGGCTGCGCCATTGGAAATCGTCTTGTATCGGGCGGCTTCCATCGTCGCTTGATTCCGATTTGGCTGCAGGGCTCGCAACATCTCGTATATTAATTCGGCCTGTGGAGGCAAGCTGCCGCTGGCCAAGGATATCGCCGATCTCCAGTTCGACCGGTTTCCATTTCGGCGCGACGGAGTATTTTCACGATACGATGCGCGAGCGCTACGTGGTCTGGATTGCGGTCCCGGATCTCCCGACATCGCTGCGGGACAAAGTCGCACAAGCCATCGCTGCATGGTGGTCGGCGCATGAGGCGCGAACGTTTCGGCCTGCGAGCGCGGACCATTACTGAGCGCCGATCATCAGCGCAAATTCAGAAGAGGTGTTTTTGGTGGGGGCTGCAGTCGCAGATCACGACACCAGCCCACTGCGCTTGTTCGGGCAGATGCTCGAACTCGACTTAAAGGAGAAAACCTAACGTAGCCGGGATGGTGCCCAGGGGCGGGATCGAACCACCGACACTGCGATTTTCAGTCGCATGCTCTACCAACTGAGCTACCTGGGCGTCTTGCCCGAACGCGCCGGGAAGAGGGCCGGTTTATAGTGAGACTGGAACGCCCTGTCCAGCGGCGGCGGCCAAAAAAGGCAGACCCGCCAACCCCACGGATTTTGAACAACTTATTGAAGCAAACAGCATTTCCAGGCCCTGCTCCGGCCCCCGGCCGGACCCGGCTCCGCGACGAACCACCGCCGCGCTCTATCGTTTTGTTTTGCCGCGTTTTCTTAATGCGAACCGGCATCCACCACCGGATCGCCGCCGGCGGCATGCTTCGCTTGAAAACGCTTTAGTTGTCGATCCGGATTTTGGCGTCCCTGATGACCGGGCCCCATTTGTCCATCTCGGCCTGGAGATGGGCGGCAAGGGCTTCGGGGGTCGAGCCGACGATTTCCGCGCCGAGCTCCTCCAGCCTCGGCTTGACCGACACATGCTGCAGGGCCGCGACGGAATCGCTGTTCATGCGCGCGATGATCTCCGGCGGCGTCTTGGCGGGCGCAAAGAAGCCGAACCACGATGACACGTCGAACCCCGGAACCCCGGCTTCCGCGATTGGCGGCAATTCCGGCGCGGCCCGAATCCGCCGCGCGGTGGTCACGGCAAGGCCGCGCACGCTGCCGGATTTCACATGAGGAAGGATCGACGACACGTTGTCGAACATCACATCAACGCGACCGGGAATGAGATCGTTCATCGCGGGCGCCGCGCCGCGATAGGGAATGTGCGTCATGTCCACGCCCGCCATCCGCTTGAACAACTCGCCGCACAGATGCAGCGACGTTCCGTTGCCGGACGACGCGTAGCTGATCTTCCCGGCGGCCGCCTTCGCATGGGCGATGAATTCGCCGACCGATTTCGCGGGCGACGAATTGGGCACCGCCATGATGTTCGGCTGCATGACGAGCAACGTGACCGGGGCGAAATCGGCCACCGGATCGTAGCTCAGCGACGGATAGAGGAATTTGTTGACCGCCAGCGGCACGGACATCACCACCATGGTGTAGCCGTCCGGATCGGCTTTCGCCGCCGCGTCGCTGCCGATATTGGCGCCCGCCCCGCCGCGATTTTCCACCACCACCTGCTGGCCCCACACCTCCGAGAGGCGGTTGGCCATCAAACGCCCGATGACGTCTGTTGCCCCGGCAGGCGCGAACGGAACGATGAGACGCACGGGACGCGTCGGCCACGACGCGCCGAATGCATGTGAGGTGACGACCGCAGGAGATGCGGCGGCCAGCGCGGCCATTTTCAGGACAACCCGGCGATCAAGCATCGGCGTCTCCCCAGTCACACTCTGCGGTGTGTCCGGGAATTCTGATGAGCATCTCGATGAAAAGCAATGCGGCCGAAGGCCAATCTGTCGATTAAGGGCGGCCTTTAGACTTAGAGCGCGTTCAGTTTTGACTGAATCACAAACGCGCTCTAATTTCTTTATTTGACGCGTTTTCTTCACGCGAACCGGTATCCACCACCGGATCAAGTCCGGCGGCATGCTTCGCTCGAAACCGCTCTAGGGGTTAGGAAAAAGACTGAGGGCCTTAGGGAAATTTCATTCCGGGTTGAATGAAAACCCTCTTACGGAAACGGCTCGCCTTCGTCTTCTTCGTCGCTCGCCGGAATCACATAGGAGCCCGACAACCAGCGGCCGAGATCGACATTGCGGCAGCGCTCGGAGCAAAACGGCCGTGAAGCCGCCTCCACAGGCTTGCCGCAGACCGGGCAACCCTTCGCGGTCTTGAGCCGGGTATCGGGCTTTGTACCAGCCTTGCTATCAGCCTTGGTTACGGTGCCGGCGCTGGTGTTCGCCCGCCGCGATGCGTCGTCAGGAGGCATTCAGCCATCCGGAGCGGATCGGGAATCCTTCGCCACCGAGCAGCGAAACCGATTCGTAAAGCGGCAGTCCCACCACGTTGGTATAGGAGCCGACAAGCTTCACGACGAACGAACCGGCAATGCCTTGCACGGCATAACCGCCGGCCTTGCCGCGCCATTCCCCGGAACCGAGGTAGGCTTGAATATCGTCTTCGCTGAGACGCTTGAAGCGCACGCGCGTCTCGATCAGGCGTTGGCGAAACGCCTCCTTCGGCGTCACGATGCAGATCGCCGTGTAGACGCGATGATTGCGGCCGGACAGCAGGCGAAGGCACTGGGCGGCCTCGTCGAGCAGTTCGGCCTTGGGCAGAATACGGCGTCCCACCGCCACCAGCGTATCCGCCGCGAGAATGAAGGAGCCGCGCAATTCGTCGTCGAGCTGGACGGATTTGAGCGCGGCATCGGCCTTGGCCCGCGCCAGCCGCGTCGCGCAGGCGCGCGGCAGCTCATCCTTTTTTGGCGTTTCATCGACGTCGGCAGGCCGCAACGCATCGGGTTCGATGCCCGCCTGGTTGAGCAGCGCGAGTCGCCGGGGCGAACCGGACGCAAGAACAAGTTTGGGACGGCCTAGCATGCGTACGGATCGATCAGAGCAAAGGAACACCGCAGGATGATCCCGCGGCAGCGTTGGCGGCGGAAACTAGCGGAACGCCCGGCGTTCGACAACAGCACCGGCCGGTATTCCTTAAAACCAAATGGCGCATCCCGGCTCATGCGTTTCCCCGCCCCGTTCCGCCGAAACGTTTGCGAATCCGCGTCACCAACCCGTCGCAAACCTCGCGATAGGCCTGCAGGCGCTGCTCGCGCGTGCCCTCGGTATCGGTCGGGTCCGGCGTCGGCCAGTATTCGACGTCTGCCGCGATGGTATGGGTCAGGGCCAGCGCCTTGTGGTGGGCCTCCGGCGACAGGGTGACGATCAGATCGAAATTCAGCCCTTCCCAGTCTTCCAGCTCCGCGAATGTCTGCGGCTTGTGCCGGGAGATATCCTGCCCCAGCTCCTTCATCACCGCGACGGCGAAGGGATCGATCTCGCCTTTTTTAACGCCTGCGGAGCGGACATACAGCGTGTTGGGAAACATGCTCTGTAACAGGCTTTCGGCCATCGGCGAGCGCACGCTGTTCAACCCGCAAGCAAACAACACCGCCTGCGGATTACGAACGCGCACCGGCGCCGCCATGCCGGCTTATCCCTTCCAGTGCAGGACGGAGATCAGGGTGAACAGGCGCCGCGCGGTCTCGAAATCGACGCGCACCTTGCCCTCCAGCCGCTCCATCAATGTATGCGAGCCTTCGTCGTGGACGCCGCGCCGGCCCATATCGATGGCCTCGATCTTGTCAGGCGTCGCGGTGCGAATGGCCTGATAATAGCTGTCGCAGATCATGAAGTAGTCCTTCACGATGCGGCGGAACGGCGTCAGCGACAACAAATGCACCACCACGGGGGTCGCATCCTCGCGCCTGATATCGAACATCAACCGATTGCCGGTGATGCCCAGATGGAGCGTGAACGGACCGCCCTCCGCCCCTTCGGGCGCGAACAGATTCTTCTCGACCAGATCATAGATCGCGATGGCGCGCTCGTGTTCGATATCCGGGCCGGACCGCCCGATCGACTCTTCGTCGAGCGTCACCGCGACGATTCGTTTCTGGCTGTCATCTGCGGCTGGCGGGTTGTTTTTCATCGCAGGTTGAGGCGCAATCCGATCGAACGCGCATGGGCGTCAAGGCCCTCGGCTTGGCCGAGCGTCATGGCGGCCGGCCCCAATGCGCGCAATTGATCCGGACCGCAGCGCAGGATCGACGTTCGCTTCATGAAGTCAAGCACGCCAAGCCCCGACGAAAACCGCGCGGAACGCGCCGTCGGCAACACGTGGTTCGAACCGCCGACATAATCGCCGATCGCTTCCGGCGTGTGGCCGCCGAGGAAAATCGCCCCCGCATTGCGAATTTGCGCGGCAAGACGCTCCGGATCGCTGGTCATGATTTCCAGATGCTCGGCCGCGATGGCATCCGCCAGCCGCACGGCTTCGTCCATGGTGCGGACACGAATGACGGCGCCGAAATCGCTCCAGGCGGCGCGCGCGATTGCCGCACGGGGCAGCGTGGTGAGCTGGGCCTCGACGGCGCGCACCATCGCCTGCGCCAGCGCATCGTCGTCGGTGATCAGGATCGATTGCGCATTGGCATCGTGCTCGGCCTGCGCCAGCAGATCGGCGGCGATCCAGTCCGGGTTCGCGTTGCTGTCCGCGATCACCAGCACTTCCGACGGGCCCGCGATCATATCGATGCCGACCTTGCCGAACACCAGCCGCTTGGCCGCCGCCACATAGGCGTTGCCCGGCCCGACGATCTTCGCCACCGGCTTGATGGTCGCCGTGCCGTAGGCAAGCGCGGCCACCGCCTGCGCGCCGCCGACGCGATAAATTTCCGACACACCGCCGAGCTGCGCCGCCGCGAGCACCAGCGGATTGAGCTTGCCGTCGGGCGACGGCACCACCATGACCACGCGGTCGACGCCCGCGACGCGCGCGGGCACCGCGTTCATCAACACGGACGAGGGATAGGCCGCCGTGCCGCCCGGAACGTAAAGACCGACTGCTTCGATCGCGGTCCAGCGATGGCCCAGCTCGACGCCCAACGCGTCGGTGAAGCGATCGTCTTTCGGCAGTTGCCGCCGATGAAACACCTCGATGCGATCGCGCGCCAGCGTCAGCGCATCGATGGTGGCGGGATCGCACAGCTTCACGGCGGCATCCACCTCGGCAGGGTAATGCGCAGGCCACCGGCATCGAGCTTGAGCCGGTCGAATTTCGCAGTCGCCTCGATCAGCGCCGCATCACCACGGGCCATCACGTCGCCGACGATGCCACGGACCGCCGTATCGATATCGGCGGAGACCTCGCGCTTCATGGCGAGAAACGATTTGAAGCGCTCGTCGAAATCGGCGCTGCTGCTATCGAGATGGATCGGCATGAAATGTTCCGGAGACCGGTTAGCGCGTAACCGCAAAAGTGGATACTGGTTCTGCTTCGCGATCAAGCTGGCGTTCACAACGCGCGCTCAATCGACGGCAGACGACATGATAGAACAAAAACATAGGGTTAGTCACGGTCGGCGGCGGGCTTTTCGGTATCCACCACCGGATCAAATCCGGCGGCATGCTGCGCTTGAAAACGCTTGCTAGCCGCTGATGCGCTCGATGGTCGCGCCGCAGGCGGAGAGTTTGTCTTCGAGGCGCTCGAAGCCGCGATCCAGATGATAGACCCGGTTGACCATGGTTTCGCCTTCCGCCGCCAGCGCCGCGATCACCAGCGACACCGACGCACGCAGATCCGTCGCCATCACCGGCGCGCCGCGCAGTTTGTCGATGCCCTCGATCGTGGCGGTCTCGCCGTCGAGATGAATCCGGGCGCCGAACCGCGCCAATTCCTGCACGTGCATGAACCGGTTCTCGAAAATGGTCTCGGTCAGTTGCGACGTGCCCTTGGCCCGCGTCATCAGCGCCATCAATTGCGCCTGCAGATCGGTCGGGAAGCCGGGAAACGGCGCAGTCGACACCACGACGGGATTGATGCCCGCGCCATTGCGCGCGACGCGGATCCCTTCGTTGTTCGGCGTGATCGTGACCCCCGCCTGCACCAGCACGTCGAGCGCCGATTGCAGCAATTCGGGCCGCGCGCCGGCCAGTTGCACTTCGCCGCCGGTCATGGCCACCGCCATGGCATAGGTGCCGGTTTCGATGCGATCCGGCAGCACCTGATGCCGCGCGCCGTGCAGCTTCTTCACGCCTTCGATCACGATGCGCGAGGTGCCGGCGCCCGAGATCCGCGCGCCCATTTTGTTGAGGCAATCGGCGACGTCGACGATTTCGGGTTCGCGGGCCGCGTTCTCGATGATGGTCGTGCCCTTGGCAAGCGATGCCGCCATCAGCGCCACATGCGTGCCGCTGACCGTGACTTTCGGGAAATCGATGGTCGCGCCGATCAATCCTTTGGGCGCCTTCGCCACGACATAACCCGCATCGATCTGCAGATCGACGCCGAGTTTTTCGAGCGCCATGATGAGAAGATCGACCGGGCGCGTGCCGATCGCGCAGCCGCCGGGCAGCGACACCTTGGCTTCGCCCATGCGGGCCAGCAACGGCGCGATCACCCAGAAGCTGGCGCGCATGCGCGAAACCAGTTCGTAAGGCGCGGTGGTGTCGATGATGTTGGCGGCCGAGATGTGCAGGGTCTGGCCCTGATATTCATGATCGCCGGGGCGCTTGCCCGCGCTCATGATATCGACGCCGTGATTGCCGAGGATGCGCTGAAGCTGGGCGACATCGGCCAGCCGCGGCACGTTGTCGAGAATCAGGGTCTCGTCGGTCAACAGCGCGGCGATCATCAGCGGCAGGGCCGCGTTCTTCGCGCCGGAAATCGGAATGGTGCCGTGAAGCTTGTTTCCGCCGACGATGCGAATGCGATCCATGCCGTTCCCTGCCGTGTTGCCGTGCCGTGGTGAGACTGTGCCTGTTGAGCGAAGCGCCGCTGTCGCGGGTCAGGACTCTCTCTGGACGCCGCCGCGCTTCGAGGGACTTCTGAACCAAAATCACCCGCAAATCAAAGGACTTCGGTCAAAATGGAGGATGCCCCTAAACTTCAACGTTTTCAGGTTAATACGGCGAAAGTCGGGTGCGGGAACCGCCCCGCTAACCTTAATCCGGGCGTCCGTTTGCGGTCGCTATAATACGATACCCGCCTGCGGCCCTCTGAACCCGCGCACCGAGCCAACACCCAGCAGGACGAACAGGATCAGCGCGGCCGCCTGGGCAATCAGGAATGGAGGCTCCGAGCCCGTGGGCGCGAGCGCCTTCAACATCGGCACTTTCTGAAACGCCTGCGCGATCAGCACGAAAAAATTCAGGTACAGCGCAAGCACCGCGCCGAGCACATAGATCCAGCGCCAGGCGCCCGCGAGGTCGTAAGCGTAGCGCGCGAAGATCGCCACCGCGAGCACGACCAGCGAGAGAATGCCGACGACATGCGACGGCATAAAATGACTGGCCGGCAGAAAGAAGCCGGTCACGCTCGTCAACACCGTCGTTGTCAGAAAAAGCGCCGTCCATCCGTCGAGCCGCTTGTCGGCGATCAGGCCGAACACGGCGATGAAGCCCGCGGCGATCCCGATCAGGCTGATGACGACATGCACAAAAACCGAAATGGTCATACCGAGGATCATGGCGGGCCTCGTTCGCGAACCGGCGGCACCGATGCTAGCGTTCGTTGCCGAAAACACCAAGCCCGCGCGTGCACATCCGATATGCGCGAGCCATCATATATTACCCTTGTTTACCCCTTTTGCATTGGCCGCTTTGCAGCAGGCCACGATGCAGGGATTTTTGCACACTCCGCGTCATGCTCGTGCTTGTCACACGGCTGTTCGGTTTAATGATGCGGGGTGAGGTGCGATGCGTCTCCACGCTCTCAACCGTCACACGCGGACTTCGATCCGCGTGTCCATCACGTTTAAAAAAGCGTTTTGTAAAAAAAGCGTTTTGCGAAGAGAGATGGATTGCCGGATCGCAGTCCGGCAATGACGCGGTGGGGTGGAAAATCGCTCCTGAAAAATTAAAAACCGGACAGCCTATAAATCGAAAGGCCTTGGCGCGCCGCGCCCTCGCACCGTGGCACCGCAGTCAAATGCCATTGATATCGCGCGTCTCGAAAATGCGCTTGGCCGGCTGCATAGTCACCACGCGTATCATTGCCCGCCCGACCTGCTCCGTGGTGGTGACAAGATTGGGAAACGCAGCCTTCAAAAGGCCCAGCACCGGCCGGGTGCAGGTGTAAAGCAACTGATACCAAACCGTCTTCGAGCGAATGCCGTGCAACGGCTGGATCGCGCCCGGCCTGAACATATAAGCAGCCTTGAAAGGCAGGCTCAGCAACGCGTTTTCCGTCTGGCCTTTCACACGCGCCCACATGGTGCGGCCATGCTCGGTGCTGTCGGTGCCCATGCCCGACACATAGACAAAGGTCATGCCGGGATTGAGCCGCGCCAGCAAACTCCCTGCGGCGAGCGTGATGTCGAAAGTCACGCGGCGATAGGCGGCTTCCGTCAGCCCTGCCGAGGTAACGCCGAGGCAGAAGAAGCAGGCATCGTAGCCGGACAGCTCCGAGGTGATCGCAGAGAAATCGAAGAAGTCCGCGTGCACGATCTCGCGCAGTTTTTCGTGGCGCTGCCCGCTGGCGTGACGGCCCACGATCAACACGCGCTCGACGGACGGATCGAGCAGGCATTCGCGCAGAACACCCTGCCCGACCATGCCGGTCGCGCCGAACAAAATAACCTTCATGCGATGAGCCTCGTGAGTTGGGCGAGATGCGCTGTGATCAATCCCGCCGTGGCGTTTCAGGCGGCGTAACATCGCGACCGGGCGTCTCGGCGGAAGCGCTGCTCGGCGTCTCGGTATCAGCGGCGCGGGCGCGCGCTTGCGATTTCCGGCGTTTCAGATTGGCGCGCAAGGCCGACCGCAGCCGATCCTGCCGCGCCCGATCCCGCTGATTCAATTCGTCGTTCATCGCAGTTCGTGTCCCGAGCAGCCCGGCGAAGACACAGCCGCACCCTCAAAATAATCACATGCAAATGGAGCAGTGAGCACCGGCCAATGACCCTGCTCGGCCGGCTCACATGCGAGAATCATCATTACATTCCGGCGCGCCCTCGTGGAACAGCCCATAACGCCGTGGATCGGCCGAAAACCGGCCAAATTGGCCTAACTCCATCGTTAAGGGGTGGTTTTGGCCGCCCGGCGCTTGCGCCGCCCAACACCTTGTGGCAAGGATCGCCGCGCCGCAGCGGGATCATGGTTTCATGATTCCCCGCCCCGGACTTGCTGCCGTAGCTCAGTGGTAGAGCACTCCATTGGTAATGGAGAGGTCGACAGTTCAATCCTGTCTGGCAGCACCATTTTTCTTGGACAACCAGCCCGCTCTGATAGCCAGCGATCATCCCGACGATACGACGGGGCGGTGTAGTCTTAAGCTCAATGCGTTCCTCCCTCCTTCTGCAGTTCCGGCGGCAAGGTCCGTTTGAGTTCGGCATATCGTGTCGAACGCATGGAGGGGCGGGAAGAAAATTCATCAAACCAGGATGACAGCTTTGGCCGGTCGCGCCGCCAATCGTCGGCAGGGAATTGCACCTCGAAATAACCCAACGCGCAACCGACGGTGATCGCGCCGATCGTAATCGAACCATCAAGCTCGGCGGCATTGGTTTCCAGCCAATCGAGCGCGGAGTTGACCGCGAGAAGTTGCCGTTGAACCCAGCTGGGCGATTGCTCCGAAGGAGGCCTGATCGATTTATTTCGGCGCGACACGTTCGCGTCCAGCATGCCGTCGCCCAGCGCCTGCAGGCGGAGGGCACGCCAACGATCCGCACCGGTCGGCGGAAACAGCCGCGGGGGCGGGCTGATAGCATCGAGGTATTCGCAAATCACCGATGAGTTCGAACAGGATGCCGTCTGTTTCCGTGATGAGCGTCGGAATTTTACACAACGGGTTGTCCTTCCTCAGATACTCATCGACGTGGGGATTCGTGGCTATCCATGTGAGCCTGTGCTGAAGACCAAGCTCGTGTGCGGTGACCAAAACTTTTCTGACGAAAGGCGACGTAATGGTGGCGTGGATGCGCATCTTTGACGGACCTTTGTTTGATGACTCAAAAATATTCCAGTATACCAAAATTGGGAATTCCAATTCTTCGCCGGGAGCGAACCATGGGTGATCTCGAAAGTCTCGAACGCGTCAGGCCGCAGCGCCTCTACGAGATTGTCATCGACGCCATCGGAAAATGGACGACGGCGCAGAAACTCAAGGCCGGCGATCAACTGCCGACCGAGCGGGCGCTGGAGATTCAACTCGGCGTCAGCCGGCCTGTCGTGCGCGAAGCATTCCGCGTGCTTGAGACAAGCGGCATCATCGCAAGCCGGCAGGGCGGCGGCCGCTTCCTGCTGCGTAATGAAATTCCGAGCAGCGAAGCCATTCGTGAAATCAGACTGGATAATAGCCGCGATAGCCTCCTGAAATTATGGGACGCGCGGGAAGCAACGGAATCGAAAGCCGCCGAGCTGGCGGCTGCCAACGCGACCAAAGAGCAAATCAACGAGATTTTCCGGCCGCTGCAATCGTTGAACGTCGTTCATCCGGAGGAATACCGGGCAAGCGACGCCAATATGGAATTTCACGTGGCGGTGGCGCGGGCGTCCGGCAACCCGTTTCTCGACCGCATCATTCGCGAGCTTCTGGAACAGTTCCGGCAGATCGATTTCAAATATCTGCTGCCGTTGCAAAATTGGGACGATCTGCAAAGCGACCACAAGCCCATCGCAGATGCGATCAAGGCGAGAGACGGAAAGGCCGCGAAGAAAGCCATGTCCTATCACTTTCGCAAACTGCGCAAATCCATCGGCGCCTGATCGTCGCGGCGATATCGTCACGGGCGCGACATCGCCTTAATAGCCCGCCTTGGTCTGCTCCAGCGTTTGCCGCCCCTTGAAGGATTGCTCCGGTCCATCCGGCGTGTGGATGACCAGATATTCGACCCAGTCGTCTCCGATATTTTGATGGGAATGAAGGGTCTTGGGATGGATGGCCGCGGTGCTGCCCTGCTTGATGATTGTCTTCTTCGCACCGGTCGTGATCTGAAGGGTGCCCTTGATGACAAAAAGAATTTCCGTCTCGGTCTCTTTTTGGTGTTCTTCGTATCCCCGCCCTGGCGGGATCGTGACCCAACACACGGACGCGCCGGTGACGCCCTTGCTGCGATCGATCAACACTTTCGTCAGGCGAGAATTGCTGACGTAGGTTTCGACGTCGGCGTGGCTCACCACGGTCACGCCGGTGAGCGGGGGCTTGTCATCTGCAAGGGACATGATTTCCACTCCCGATTACGAATTGACCAACGCAGTATAGGCCTGAGGCTGCCGATGGGCGAACACATCGGTGTTCCTGCTGACCAGCTTCATGGCGGACGTTGCCGGAACGATCATGTGTCCGATGCAACCCAACCGCCCTGGACCCAGAATCGCCCGTTGCGCCGGAACGGGATAGGGTCGCGGTGACACGACTTGCGAATGACCTACACCCCGCTCGGCCGGCGTGGCGGCAACGACGTAAACCTGATTTTCCAGCGCACGCTCCAACGGCATGACATCGCTGTGCCGGCCGGATTTCCAACGGCAAGGCCACGCCAGGATTTCGGCGCCTTCCATCGCGAGAAGGCGTGGCACCTCGGTGATAAGGCCCTCTTCGCCCAGCATCACGCCGATTGAACCAACCCGCGTCTGAAAGATTCCGAGTTCGTCGCCTTTGACGAAGTGGTCGCTCTCGCCGGTTTCCAGATGAGACTTGGCGTACCAGCCCAGAATTTCGCCATCATCAATCACGCACGCCGCGTTCTGCAGCCGGCCGCCAGCGATTTGCCGGGGCAATCCCACCACCATGACCGAATGGGTCTTTCTGGAAAATTTAAGAAGTTTTTCGATCGCATCGTCCACGCTGTCCATCTGCGCGAGGATGTTCTCGCGGCTGATTTCCCCCGAGACAGATGCGAGTTCGGGCAGGACAAATAAATCGGCCTCGTCGAGGCGGAACATCTTTTCGCATTCCGCAATCGCCTGGTCGATATTGCCGGAAATCGATTGGCACGCCGCCGCGTAAATGCCCGCCACTTCGGAGGAGCGGCTGTTGGTTTTTTTGCTGCTATTCGCGGGTTCGACGAGGCGTTGATAAAGCTCGGGGCGCCGTTGCGCGAACCGTGCGACATGACCCGCGCCGATCGGCCAGTGACGGCTCGATGTCCACGACCAGAAGCTCTTCGTTAAACTCGCTGGCTTCGGCGATCACATGCCCTTCGGGCGACAGGACCTGACTGTGTCCCGGATAGCGAATCCCGGGCTCGGATCCCACCTTGTCGGCTGAAATGATCCAGCAATGGTTTTCGATCGCACGCGCCGGCGCGTGAATTTCATATTGGTCGGGGCCGCCCCAGTTCGAAACGTTGAACAGCATTTGAGCGCCGGCAAGCGCGGTGCACCGCGCGGGCTCCGGAATTCTCATATCGGCGCAGATGATCAAGCCCACCGAACCGAATGGCGTGGAAGTTGGTTCGAACTTTATTCCTCCATGCTTCATCCAGATCTTGTCCGACCGAATGAAGAAGCTCTTGCGATAAACGTGCGCCAGCTCACCAGTGTCGGAGACGAGCAGCGCATCGTTGTAGATGCCGTTCTCGGCTTTTTCCAAAATTCCGAATGAAACCCAAATTTTCAATTCGGCGGCCAGCGCCTGAATCGATTTGACGAAACTGCCAGTGATGGTCGTCGCCGCGGCCTGCGCTTCCTGCACGTCGGTAAAGACGTATCCGTTGCTCATGCCTTCGGAAAAGACGGCAACCTTCGCGCCTTGTTTGGCGGAGTGCCTCATATACTCAAGCACCTTCGCCAGGTTTCGATCTTCCACCCAGGGCTCGACGTGAAGTTGGGCGACCGCGACTCTGACCTTATTTTTCTGCATACGAGCCTCCTGACTGAGATGACTTGATCCGGTTACTTCGCTGCCAGCGGACAGATATCGCTCATCGGCCTGAACGCATCCTCAGGGGAGATGACTGTCTTCACATTATACAAATCATCCGGCCCCGTTGACTCACTCGGCGTTTTAACCTGGACAAACAGCATCCGATGGACAGCCCTGCCGTCGGAACGGATTTTAGTGGGCCCGAACAAAGGGTCGTCCCAGCCGGAGCTCTTGATCTCAGCGACCACTTTCTCGCCGTCAGCCGCGGAGCCAACTTTGCGAACGCCCTCCAGATACCGCAGGGTGGACGAGTACACGCCCGCCTGCCCCATGGTCGGCACTACGCCGTTGTTTCTCGCTTGGAATCGTTTGCTCCAAGCGCGGGTTTGATCGTCAAAATCCCAGTAGAAAGCGTCTGCGAACGAAAGGCCTTGCGTCACCTTCAAGCCGAGCGATCGAATATCGGTGATGAACACCAGCAAGCCTGCCAGTTGCTCCTTCTTTCCAAGTCCAAACTCGGTCGCCTGCTTCATGCTGTTGATGAAGTCTGCGCCCGAATTGGCAAATGCAACCACATCGGCGTTCGATGCTTGCGCCTGAAGCAGGAACGAGGAGAAATCGGAGCTGTTGATCGGGGCTCGCACGGACCCGACGACCGACCCGCCTTGCGCTTTCACCACCTCGGAAGCGTCGCGTTCCAGGGCATGGCCGAACGCATAATCCGCTGTGACGAAAAACCAGTTCCGTTTTCCGGATTTGACCAGCTCCTTGCCGGCGATCTGCGCCAACGACCATGTGTCGTAAGTGAAGTGAACGAGATTTTTCGTGCACGCCTTGCCTGTCAAGTCCGACGACCCGGCACTCGATACAAACACGACCTTGTTCTTTGCCTTGGCAATTTCCGACACGGCAAATGCGATCGATGAGTTCGGAATATCGACGATCATGTCGACGTTATCGACATCGTACCATTTCCGGGCAATCCCCGCGCCGACATCCGGTTTGTTCTGGTGATCGGCGGAGACGACTTTGACATTCATGCCGTATTTTTCCGGATGAAAATCCTCGACAGCCATCTTGGCCGCCTCGACGGAGCCCTGACCGCTATTATCCTTGTACAAACTCGACATATCCGTGAGCACACCCACCGTCACAGCCATGTCGGCTTGAGCCGCGCCCATCGACGCTGTGAGCACCGCGATAACGAAAACAAAGATCTTCATCTGTCTTTCCTTTCGAACGAGTGATGTGAACTCCGGGAGGAGAAGCCGATTTATCCGGCCTCTATGACCAGCTCGTCGTCACGCCGTCTTTCGCGGCGTCGCCCGGCTTGAATGGCTTTTGATCGGGATCGACGCGCAACACGTGCTTCGGGGCCTGTCCGGCAGGCTCTTCCCTGAACAGGCTGTTGGCGCGGGCCAGCAACGGCAAATTCTGAATCGAATACAGAATGGCGTCTTCGGTCTCCGATTCATTGACGTGCTCGTGATACGCCCAGGCCGGGGTAAGCACGACATCGCCGAATTTCCAGTCGTACCGCACGCCGTCGATATTGGTGTATCCGCTGCCCTGCAGCGCGAAGTGGATGGCCCAGGGCGAATGACGATGCAGCTGACTGCGTTCGCCCGGTTTCATCAATTGCACGATGAAAGCGAGATCCTGAGCGACACTCACCTCATCCACCATTTGCGGGTGCGCGAGAGCCAGAATGCGTCTCTTCCAGTCGCGGTCGCTCGCGCGAACCGCGGAAACAAGAGTGTCGAACTTCCAGAGGGCCGGAGTAAGCAACGGACGCTTGGCTTTGTCCGTGTAGTCTTTGTACTGGACGATCACGCCTTCGTTTGGGGTTTGGGTCATTGCTCCCTCGCTCAATTTCTTCAAGTCCGACTTGGCCAATGCGGGATTTCCATAATTGGGTAACCCAATATTGGCGCCTCGTGAGACGCTGTCAAGCGTGAATCCTGAGCACCTTTATCGGCGGTAACGTTGGGGGAGGCTCATGCAGGCCGCATGGCCACGGAAAATTAGCGCCGGCAGCCAGCGCTTCGCCGGACCGGATTGGCGACGACGGATCGTTGTTATTCACCGGCGCGCGACACCCTGAAATCCTTGAACGGCGCTTGTTTTAAACGGTCGGCCAACTGCTTTTTGACGCGAATCGCGTTTCCCATTTCGCGGAATCCGCGCTAAGCCAAAGCGGAAAGGACGCCACCTGCGATGCATGCCGAAGCCAAACCTGTTGCCAAGGCCGATGACGAACTGACTTATCCGTTCGAGACCGCTCCCGAACCCGACGAGGTCGTCGAAATCCGGCCGGGCCTGCTGTGGGTGCGACTCAAGCTTCCGTTCAGGCTCAACCACGTCAACATCTATCTGATCGCGGATGGCGACGGCTGGACGCTGATCGACACCGGCATCGGCAACGAAGCAACGATTGCGGCGTGGACCGCGCTGTTCGAGGGTGCGCTTCGCTCGGTCAAGATCACGCGCCTGATCGTCACCCACGCCCATCCGGATCACATCGGACTCGCTGGCTGGATCGTCGAGCGCTTCGGCTGTCCGCTTTACATGTCGCAGGTGGAATATCTGCAGGGCGCTTATCATCAGCACCGGGGTTCGGAAGAACGGAAGCTGGCGCAACGGCTGTTTTTCCGCCGCCACGGCATGGACGAAGACATCACGGATCAATTGCTGGGCCGTGGTCAGGAATATCTCAAGCGTGTTTCGGTTCTGCCGGCATCTTATCATCGCCTGTCGAAAGGCGATGAAATTGCGATCGGCACTCGGCGCTTCACGGTGATGACGGGCGGCGGACACGCGCTCGATCAGGTCATGCTCTATTGCAAAGACGAGAAGCTGTTCTTCTCGGCGGATCAGGTGCTCAGCAAGATTTCCCCGAACGTCAGCGTTTGGGCGGTCGAGCCCGACGCCAATTCGCTTGGCGAATATTTGCGCTCGCTTGCCGAACTCGACCAGGCGCTGCCCGACGATGTGCTCGTGCTTCCGGGGCATGGCATCCCGTTCTTCGGCGTCAAAGCCCGGATCCGGCAGCTCGCCGATCATCACGAAGAGCGCTGCCAGCTGATCGCCGACGCCTGCCGCACCACGCCGCAAACGTCCGCGCAACTGGTGCCGGTGGTGTTTCACAAGCATGTGCTCGACGCTCACCAGACGGGCTTTGCGGCGGGTGAGCTGATCGCTCATGTCAACTACATGCTTACCGAAAAGCGGCTGACAACCGCGCCGATGACCGACGGAATTCTCCGGTTCACGACCGCCTGAAACCCGCAACCTCGTAAAGCACCGGAATTGTGCGGCCGGCGCCGCAACCCTATCAGTTGCACATGTGAATGCTCGGCCTGCAGATTTGCGCCTCGACAGCGAACCTGGAAACGCTCTAAAAAGGCCGCACAAAGGGAGCTGGGTGCTTTTGGGCTGGCGGGAGATGCCGCCGCAATACACCAGAACGACGAAAAAGAAGCGACAAAACAAAAAGATAGAATTTCGGGCAACGCCAGCCCGTTGCCATGTTGGGGATCCCCGCTGTGGGTTCCGTCCGGGGTCTGCGATGGATTACAATCGGTTTTTCAGTACCGCGCTTGAACGTCTGCACGATGAACGGCGCTATCGGGTGTTCGCCGATCTCGAGCGGATCGCCGGGCGCTTCCCTCATGCGCTGTGGCATTGCCCCCAGGGCCAACGCAACGTCGTGATCTGGTGCTCCAACGATTATCTCGGAATGGGCCAGCATCCCAAGGTCGTCGGCGCCATGGTGGAGACGGCAACACGAGCCGGCACCGGCGCGGGCGGAACGCGCAACATCGCAGGCACCAATCATTCGCTGATCCAGCTTGAACACGAGCTTGCCGACCTGCACGGCAAGGAAGCCGCGCTGGTCTTCACATCGGGATACGTATCGAACCAGACCGGCATCGCCACGCTCGCCAAGCTGATCCCGAACTGCTTGATCCTGTCGGATGCGCTCAACCACAATTCGATGATCGAGGGAATCCGCCAGTCCGGATGTGAACGCATCGTATTCCGTCACAATAACATGGCGCATCTCGAAGAATTATTGAAGGCCGCCGGTCCCGATCGCCCCAAGCTGATCGTCTGTGAAAGCCTCTATTCGATGGACGGCGATATCGCGCCACTCGCGAAGATTTGCGACCTTGCGGAAGCCTATGGCGCGATGACGTATGTCGACGAAGTCCATGCGGTCGGCATGTACGGTCCGCGCGGTGGCGGCATCGCGGAACGCGATGGGGTGATGCATCGCATCGACATTTTGGAGGGCACGCTCGCCAAGGCTTTCGGTTGCCTCGGCGGCTACATCGCGGCGAACGCAAATATCATCGACGCGGTACGTTCCTACGCACCCGGATTTATTTTCACCACCGCGCTGCCGCCCGCCATTTGCTCGGCGGCGACGGCAGCGATCCGGCACCTGAAATCATCAACGTGGGAGCGCGAGCGTCAACAGGATCGCGCGGCGCGCGTCAAAGCCATCCTCACGGCGGCCGGAATTCCGGTGATGTCGACCAGCACGCACATCGTCCCGGTTTTTGTCGGCGACCCTGAACGATGCAAGCGCGCCTGCGATATGCTGCTTGAAAATCACGGCATTTACATCCAGCCGATCAATTATCCGACCGTGCCGAAAGGCGCGGAGCGGCTGCGCATCACGCCATCGCCTTATCACGACGATGCGCTGATCGATCATCTTGCGGAAGCGCTCGTGCAAGTCTGGGGAAAGCTCGGTCTGCCGCTGGGTCAACCCGCGCTCGCCGCGGAGTAGCAGGCCGAAGTCCGTTCAGGCGGAGGATACGGGCCGGCGGTTTCGCGCCGGCGGAGAATTCGACAGAACGATCCGCATCAGGTCGGCCGCATTTTTAGCGCCCAGCTTGTCCATGATCCGTGCGCGGTGAACCTCGATGGTGCGCGGGCTGATGCCGAGCCGCCGCCCGGCTTCTTTATTCGACGCACCGCGGGCGACTTCCGACAATACATCGCGCTCGCGGCTGGTCAGAAGTTCGCGGCCGGGGAAATTCGCGAGCCCTTCGATGTAACCATCGGTCAAGCGATGCTGCGTGGCGATGATATCGCGAATGCAGTCGACAAGGATGTTGGCGGCAAACGGCTTTTCAAGCACATCGCACGCGCCATATTTCATCGCGGTCACCGCCATCGCAATGTCGGACTGTCCGGAAATCACAATCACGGGCGGCGGAAATTTGAGCTGCGAAAGATCCTGCAGCAGTTCAAGGCCCGATCGCCCCGGCAGATTAAGATCCAGCACCACGCAAGCCGGTATCATTTCGCCGATTGCTTCCAGAAACGTGGTTCCGTCCGCGAACCCGCGAGGGACGAAACCCTCGAGTTTCAGAAGCAGCGATAAAGCCTCGCGTACCGCTGAATCGTCATCGACAATGAAAACTTGAATATCGGCGCCAAATGGGGACTTCTGACCCATACTCGCATCCCAATTAAATTATGCATAATACAACTAGTACGTGTATATGCTGATTCGAGACGGTTTTCAATTGCGCTTTTTTGGAGGCGTACGGTTCGCACGGTTTACCCGGTGGGGTGACGAAGGGCTCAGCTTGCACAAGCGGCGGCTGGCCGTACCTGATTCCGCGTGGCATCGCGGTCAGAAAACACTCCGTCTCAAGAGCTTGCACGCGATGGCGCTATAAAATCGATGTGCGCCGCTGCTGAAGACGCGCTAGGTTCGAGGCAACAGGCCGGAGACCAACCATGCAAAATTGGGGAGTGATCGCAGCCGCCTTCGGCTACATCGGCCTCCTGTTCGTGGTGGCCAGTTACGGCGATCGCCTCTCCCAGAGCCAACGCGCGCGCGCTGGAATACTTATCTACCCGCTCTCGCTTGCGATCTATTGTACATCGTGGACGTTTTTCGGCTCGATCGGTCTGGCGACCCGAACCAACATCGAATTCCTTGCGATTTATGTCGGCCCCGTGCTGATGATCGCATTCTGCACGCCGCTGTTGCGGCGTGTGATCCATCTGGCCAAAACGCACAACATCACGTCCGTGGCTGACTTCGTCGGCGCGCGCTACGGCAAGAGCCAGGCCGTCGCCGCGACGGCCGCCCTCATCGCGATCATGGGATCGGTGCCTTACATCGCCCTGCAGCTGAAGGCGGTGGCGTCTTCGCTTGAAACCATTCTCGGCGACGACCAGACCATCGACATCGCGATCTCGCATATACCGGTCGTCGGCGATATCGCGCTGGTGGTAACCGTCGCGATGGCGCTGTTCGCGGTGCTGTTCGGTACGCGGCAGACCGATGCGACCGAACATCAGCATGGCCTGATGCTGGCCGTGGCGACCGAATCCATCGTCAAGCTCGTGGTGTTCATTGCCGCGGGTGCTTTCGTGACCTTCTGGATGTTCTCTCCCGCCGACCTGTTCGTGCGGGCGCTGAAAACGCCTGAAGCCGCGCGCGCCATCAACCATGCACCGTCGATCGGCAATTTCCTGACGATGACGTTGCTGTCGTTTTTCGCAATCATGCTGTTGCCGCGCCAGTTTCACGTCAGCGTGGTGGAAAACACCAGAGACGCGGAGGTCAGCCGCGCCCGCTGGTTGTTTCCGCTTTATCTCGTCGCGATCAACCTGTTCGTGATCCCGATCGCGCTGGCGGGGCTCATTACATTCCCCTTCGGCGCCATCGACAGCGACATGTACATCCTTGCGCTTCCGATCGCCGAGGGCTCGTCGGTGATGAGCGTCTTGGTGTTCGTCGGCGGCCTTTCGGCGGCAACCGCGATGGTCATCGTCGAATGTATTGCGCTGGCGATCATGGTCTCCAACGACATCGTATTGCCGCTCGCGCTGCGGCGCAGCCCGAATTGGCGAAGCGGCGACCAGAACTTCGCATCCTTCCTGCTCAACACGCGACGCGTCACGATCTTCGCCATCATGCTGATGGCCTATTTCTACTACCGCGCACTCGGCAACACGCAGCTTGCCGCCATCGGGTTACTGTCCTTCGCGGCGATTGCCCAGCTTGCCCCGGCGTTCTTCGGAGGGTTGATGTGGCGGCGCGCGACCGCGCGCGGCGCGATGGGTGGCATGGTGGTCGGCTTTCGCCGTATGGGCCTACACATTGTTCATTCCAAGCCTCTCCGACCTCGGCCCCGCGAGCATGCAATGGCTGCAGCATGGCCCGTTCGGATTCGAGGCCTTGCGCCCTCAGGCGCTGCTGGGGTCGGACCTGCCGCCGTTGATCCACGGCGTGCTCTGGAGCCTGTCGCTGAATTGCCTGACATACATTCTGCTGTCGCTGATGCGCCAACCGTCGTCGATCGAACGCGTGCAGGCCGATCTGTTTGTGCCCGACACACTTGCGCCGATGACGCCGAGTTTCCGCCGCTGGCGCACAACGGTCACCGTGAACGACATCCTGGGAACCGTGGCCCAATATCTCGGTCCCGAGCGCGCACGGCTTGAGTTCGAAATCCTTCGCGCAAGCGCACCGCATCGGTCTCGAGTCGAATTCACCCGCCGATTTCAGGCTGCTGCGCCATGCCGAGCACTTGATCGCATCGTCCATCGGGGCCGCTTCGTCACGCGTCGTCATGTCGCTGCTGCTGCGCAAACGGACGGTTTCAGCGAAAGCCGCCCTCAAATTGCTCGACGACGCGCACGCCGCTCTGCATTTCAACCGTGAAATGCTGCAGACCGCCCTGAACCATGTTCGCCAGGGCATCGCCGTGTTCGACGCCGACCTGCAGCTGATCTGCTCGAACCGGCAGTTCGGAGAAATTCTCAATTTGCCGCCGTACATCATTCAAAATGGCATCCCGTTGCGCAATATTCTTGAAGCGCTGGATACTGAAGCCTCCCAGTCTGCCGGATCCCGCAAAGAGCTGATCGACAGGCGCTTGGCGGCTTACACGACCGAAGGCGAGCCCTATCTGGAGCGCCTTGCCGACCGCAATCTCGTCATCGAAATTCGCGCCAACCGCATGCCGGGCGGCGCGCTCGTCATCACGTTTTCCGACATCACGCCAAGCGTCGAAGCCGCTGAAGCTCTGGAACGCGCCAACGCCTCATTGGAAAACCGCGTGCGCGACCGCACCGAGGAATTGACCCGGCTGAATTCGGAACTTGCGCGCGCCAAGAGCGCCGCCGAAGACGCCAACAGCTCGAAGACGCGCTTTCTCGCAGCCGCCAGCCACGACGTGTTGCAGCCTTTGAACGCGGCCCGGCTCTATGTGACCAGCCTTGTCGAACGCCAGGGCGGCGGAGAAACCGCTCGGCTCGTCGAGAACATCGATGAATCGCTGGAGGCGATCGAAGACATCCTCGGTGCGCTGCTCGATATTTCACGCCTCGATGCCGGCGCCATGACACCGTCGATCTCCAGCTTCCGCATCGGCGATCTGATGCGCTCGCTCGAAATCGAGTTCGCGCCGATCGCGCAGGCCAAAGACCTGAAATTGACCTTCGTGCCGTCGTCGCTGCCGGTCCAGTCCGACCGCGTGCTGTTGCGCCGGCTTCTGCAGAACCTGATTTCCAACGCCATCAAATATACCCCGCAGGGGCGCGTGATGGTGGGGTGCCGGCGGCTCGGCCGGTCGCTGGAGGTGGATGTCTACGACACCGGCGTCGGCATTCCGGTCCTCAAACGCGGCGAGATCTTCAAGGAATTTCATCGCCTCGATCAGGGTGCGAGGATTGCGCGCGGCCTTGGCCTAGGGCTTTCCATCGTCGAACGCATTGCGCGCGTGCTGAATCTGCGCGTCTCGATCGATTCCAACCGAAGCGGCGGATCGCGGTTCTCGGTTCTGCTGCCGATCGCCGACGCAATCACCTATACAGCGGCGGTGACCAGCGCGACGCCGCTCTCACGAGCGCCCATGAGCGGCACGCGAATCGTCTGCATCGAAAACGACCCGGCAATTCTAGACGGCATGAAAACGCTGCTGACAGGATGGGACGCGAGCGTGATCGCGGCGCTCGATCCGGACTCGGCCATCGAAGCCATCGCGGCTTCGGACGAACCCATTACCGGCCTTTTGGTCGACTACCATCTGGATCGCGGCAACGGCATTGCCGCCATTCGCAATATCCGCCGCCAGTTCGGCGCAACCATTCCCGCGATTCTGATCACCGCTGACCGCAGTCCCGCGGTTCGCGCCGTCGCGGCCGAAGAAAAAATCGTTGTGCTGAATAAACCGGTCAAGCCCTCGGCCCTGCGTGCGTTGCTCGGCCAGTGGCGGGCGCAGCAAATGATCGCCGCGGAGTAACCGCTCCCCAACTGCTGCGGTCCTCTGTAGGAAGCCTGGCGAGTTAGCTATCGACGTGCCCATCGAAGTGGATTATTGGGGCGGCGCCTCTCCGGGCCGCCACTGACCGCCCGAAATTTTGGCTGCCGCTATGACGGCCTGGGTTCTGCTTTCGACGCCGAGCTTCTGCAGGATCGCCGACACGTGCGCCTTGATGGTCGCTTCGGACACACCGAGTTCGTAGGCGATCTGCTTGTTGAGCAAGCCTTCCGACAGCATCATCAGGACGCGCACCTGTTGCGGCGTCAACGCCATCAACCGATCTCGAAGCCGGACCATGTCCGGATCGCTCGGGGCGGTCAGATCCACGTCCGCCGGAATCCAGACATCGCCGGCCATGACCTGGGCTATCGCCGCGCGCAGCGTCTCCACACCGAAGCGCTTGGGGATGAATCCGGACGCGCCGAAATCCATCGATCGGCGAATGGTACCGGCATCATCGCTCGCGGAGACGATCACTACCGGAATGGCGGGATATTGCGCGCGAAGATAGATGAGGCCGGAAAAGCCGCTGATCCCCGGCATGCTCAGGTCGAGCAGGATCAGGTCGACATCCGACATGTGCTCGAGCAGCGAGGTGAGTTCCTCAAACGAACCTGCTTCGCTGACGGCGGCCTCCTTGAGAACGCTCGCGACCGCCTCCCGCAAAGCCCCGCGAAACAACGGGTGATCGTCGGCTATCACAATGTGCGTGGTATCGGCGGTCATCGCATCCTGTTCTTGTTTAAGTCATGGAACCGCATCTGGCGCGGAACGCAAAGCAAAAGCAATCGCTTGAGCGACGGCAAATGGCTCGCCGACAGGGAATGTCTTGCAATCTGGCGTGCTCCGCAAGCGTTCGTCGGATATTCGGTAAATTGGAGACCGTTGCTCACAATCCGGCAAGCAGACGCGGAGTCATTTCAATCGATTTGCACCTGCATTGTGCGTCGCAAAACATGCTCTGTCATTATCCAACGGTGGGCCAAAAGTCTTATTGGGAGGCCTTTGACGCCAATGTAACTTGATTTGCGATTTGTCGTGCCAAGCGGCCTATATTCCGCGCACGAAAATGAGCTGAAACAGCCAGATCGGGGAAACGTCTTATGACAACGACAACCATCACACCGGCAAGATCCGCCGGGATGACGAGCGACGAACGATTCGTTATTTTCGCATCATCGCTCGGCACCGTATTCGAGTGGTACGATTTTTACCTCTACGGATCACTGGCCGCGATCATCGGTGCGCAGTTTTTCAGCGCCTACCCCGAAAACACGCGCAACATCTTCGCCCTGCTGGCATTCGCAGCCGGCTTCCTGGTGCGGCCGTTCGGCGCCATCGTGTTCGGACGCGTCGGGGACATCGTCGGCCGCAAATACACGTTTCTCGTAACGATCCTGATCATGGGTCTGTCGACATTTGTCGTCGGCCTGTTGCCCAATGCCGCATCGATCGGCATCGCGGCTCCTATCATCCTGATCGCGCTGCGTCTGTTGCAGGGCCTCGCGCTCGGCGGCGAATACGGTGGAGCGGCGACTTACGTCGCCGAACATTCACCACACAACAAGCGTGGCTATTACACCTCGTTCATTCAAACCACGGCGACGCTCGGCCTGTTCCTGTCGCTGCTCGTCATTCTGTTCACCCGCACCTACACGGGCGAACCAGCCTTCGCTGAGTGGGGCTGGCGTATTCCGTTCCTTGTTTCGGTGCTGTTGCTCGGCGTGTCCGTCTGGATTCGTCTGCGCCTGAATGAATCGCCGGTGTTCCAGAAGATGAAAGACGAGGGCAAGACCTCTAAGGCGCCGCTGACCGAGGCCTTCGCTAATTGGGGCAATGCCAAGATTGTATTGCTCGCGCTCGTCGGACTCACCATGGGCCAGGCTGTGATCTGGTATACGGGTCAGTTCTATGCGCTGTTCTTCCTGCAAAACATCCTGAAGGTCGGCGGCTATACGGCAAACTTGCTGATTGCATGGTCCTTGCTGCTCGGCACCGGCTTCTTCCTGTTCTTCGGCGCGTTGTCCGATCGCATCGGACGCAAGCCGATCATCATGGCGGGCTGCCTGATCGGCGCACTGACCCTGTTCCCGATCTTCAAGATGATCTCGACCAACGCCAATCCGGCGCTGGAAAAAGCCTATGAGACCGTCAAGGTGCAGGTGGTTGCGGATCCCGCAAAGTGCGGCGACCTCTTCAATCCGGTGGGAACCCGCGTATTCAGCGAACCTTGCGACACGGCCCGCGCATTCCTTGCATCGTCGTCGGTCAAGTATTCGACCACCGCAGCTCCAGCGGGATCGGCTGTAAAGATCGTCGTCAACGACAAGGATGTGCCCTACACCGATGCGAAAACCTCAAACCCGGCGATCACCGCCGCGGTTCAGGCGGCCGGTTATCCGAAACCGGGTGATGCGAGCATCGTTAAAATGGAAACTCCGTTCGACATTTTCCGTCCGCAAGTCGCGGCGATCATCGGGCTGTTGTTCATCCTGGTGATCTTCGTGACCATGGTCTACGGGCCGATCGCGGCCATGCTGGTCGAGATGTTCCCGACCCGTATTCGCTATACGTCGATGTCGCTGCCTTATCATATCGGCAACGGCTGGTTCGGCGGCCTGTTGCCAGCGACCGCGTTCGCGATCGTGGCTTCGACCGGTGATATCTATTCCGGGCTTTGGTATCCGGTGATCTTCGCCTCCATCACCTTTGTGGTCGGCATGCTGTTCGTGCCTGAAACAAAGGATGTCGATATCACCAAGGACTAGAGCGTTTTCGAGCGAAGTGGGCACCGGTTCGCGTTAAGAAAACGCGTCCAATAAAGAAATTAGAGCGCGTTTGTGATTAAATCAAAACCGAACGCGCTCTAAACGATCGGCAGGCGCGCTCCGCCTGACCTGCAAAACAAAACCGGCCGCGATTATCGCGGCCGGTTTTTTGTTTGGGCAACTCGTCCTGTGCTTTGGTCATCCGAACCATTGTTCAACCCGACCAGGCAGCCCAGACATAAAGGGTACCGATGTTATTCGGAGCGCGAACCGACAAACTGAAGAATCACCTCACGCAGATGTGGCCGGGCGCGATGTTCGATCAGATAGATCGCCTGCCAGACGCCAAGCACGAGCTTTGCATCGACGACAGGCACTTGCAGCGACGTCGACGTCAGCATGGTTTTGACGTGAGCGGGCATATCGTCGGGCCCCTCGGTATCATGGGTCCAAGCGCTGCTTTCCGGGGCGAGCCGATTGAGCACCGTCATCAGGTCGGCACGTACCGAAGGGTCGGCATTTTCCTGGATCGTCAGCGATGCCGAGGTATGCCGGACGAACAGGGTCAGAGCACCGTCCCGCGCGCCAATCCCGGCAACGAAGCGCACGGCCTCCGCCGTTATATCGAGGAAACCCGCCCCGCGCGTCGGCACGGACAGTGTCATCGATGCAATCGTATCAGCGGAAGCGAAGCGAATGGGTGAGTGACGAGATGACACAGATGGGGCCGCCGTTTTCATTCAACGTTCGTGGAATGCGCTATCGATTGCTGGACAGGTCTTTCTTCATACGCGCGGCAAGGTCGACAAGTTCCTTCCAGGCGCGCTCGACGGCGTTCTTCGGACGGTCCTGTGCATGGCTGGGAAATTGTGCCTCGGTTTTCTTCTCCGGCGGAGCTGTTGCCTGCCCGCTTGGCGGCATTGATGCCTTGTCGGATTTCGCGCCCGGCTCATCGACCCTGACTTGCCCGTCGCTTGACGCCACCGCCGCATCGCGCAACGCGAGTTGGTCCCTGAGGCGTGCAGTTTCGTCACGCAGACGCACGGTTTCGTCTCGAAGGCTCAGGGCCTCGTCCCTCAACTGTGCCGCCTCTTGCTTCAGATTCGCGTTGTCGTCCCTCAGGCGGCGCATCTCGTCGTCAAGCGCACGACTGTCTGCAGCGCGATCATCCGCAGGAACTCCGTCCGCTGCAGGGCCCTTTGCGGGAGGGCTTTCTGCTGCAGGGTTTACTGCTGCGGGGCTTTCTGCTGCAGAACTATCTACAGAACGGCTTGCCGCTGGAGGGCTGATGTCGGCTTTCGAACGCAGCGGACCCGCCTTGGGTTCGGGCCGGTCCTCGATATTGAGATGATCCGGCGCCGCGCCGTACGGCCGCGAAGGAACGGTCACGCACGACTCCGGACCTTCGCTCCGGGCCTTACCCAAATCGGGACGAAGCACGCCATTCGTGTCAGGCGAAAACCCCAGACAATTTCCGGCGGCCGCGGCCGGCCGGAAGCTCAAGACCTCGCGCAACAGCAAGACCTCGCCCAACAAAACGGCGCAAAGAAGCGCTGCCGCACAGGCGCTCGGCGCATGAACCAAACAGCATTTTCGATTGTCGATCACGTCCCTCCCCGTTCAACGTTGCCGCCGTAGGGCTTGCGCTGCGACTTCAATGCATCGCCCAGAAGTTCGATACGATCCTGTCCCCAGAACACTTCGCCGCCGAGAACATAGGCCGGAGAACCGAACACATCCGCGGCAACCGCATCGTCGCGGTTTTTTGCATAGCGGCCCGCAATCTCGCTTGCGCGTGCCCGCTCGATCAGCGCCTCGCCCGGCAGGCCGGCGGCGGTCGCGAGCCCGATCAATGTGGCGGGATCGGCGAGATTAAGCTGCTGCTCCCACACAGCGGCGAACGCCCGCTGCAAGTATGGGCCTGGATCATGGCCCGCCTCAACGATCGCGATGACGAGCTGGTCCGCGAGCGCTGCCTGAAAAGGCCAATACGCCGGCTGCAGGTGAAAATTCAGCCCACGCCGGTCGCGCCAGCGCTGCAACTCCATCATGCGATAGCGTTGACGGACGGGGTGCCGTTTCGCAAGCGGCAGCCCCCCGGTTTCGGAGAACAGATCGACCAGCACCACGGGTTTGTAATTAACCGTGCAATTATAATCCTTTACCAGCTGCAGAAAGAGAGCGTGCCCGATATAGGCCCACGGTGACTGAAGAGAAAAATAGTAATCGATCTGACGTTGCATCCCTGTGTCCAGCCTCAACATTGATCTTGATTATCCGGCGATATGGGCGTGCGCGGACCGCTGTCCCGCTCACGTGCGCCCCTCAACAGCATCGCCCTCCGGCCCTCAAAGCAAAAAACTACTTTTGAATCAGAAGCTTCCGCTCGCCGGCCCTGCCAAGGACGCTGATCCCGGGGTGCGCGATCCATACCAACAGACCGTGATGAACGCCGCAAGACCGCACAGCAAAATCGCGCGGCTGTTGCGTCGCGGGAGACTAATGGAAAGACGGCTCCGAGAGCAGATTTAGATGATATATTTCAAAGCCATAACAACTGATCGCGACTTCTTGACTTGCCAGAGGGTGGTCAGTATGGTCCGCGCGGTTTTGTGGGTGGCGGGGCTTTTTTTCAATCGCACAGTTGGGCTTGAGGGTGTCGACGGCAATGGCGGACGGCACACGCAGCGATCGACCAGGCGACACCGGAAATAGCAAACGACCGCCGGCCGACGAAGCTGCGCTTTCCGCAAGGCTAACGCATCTGAACGAACGGCTCTCCGAAGCACGGAGAGAACGTGACAGCAGGAGCGCCCAGCAAGGCAGCGAGAGACAAACGGCATCCGCCAAAGCTTCGGCAATGGCGCGCGGTTTTCGTCTCTCCTCCGAACTGGTCGCAGGCGTGGTCGTCGGGGCGGTCATCGGGTGGGGCATCGATCGTTTGTTTTCGACGTCCCCCTGGGGTTTGATCGTGTTCTTTCTGCTCGGCTTCGCGGCCGGCGTCATCAACTTGATGCGGGTTGCAGGCGTCGCTCCCGGCGATAACCCCGATCATACCTGAAGACCGAATTCGGCCGGCCGCGCAACGCGAGACCAACAGTTTTCAGTCCGGTCTGACCGGCAAACGAATGAGAGACCAGACCGGATGGCCGATCCGATTCATCAATTCGAGATCCACAAGATCTTCACCCTGGGCCACATCGGCAATCAGGAAATCGCGTTCACCAATTCGTCGGCTTATATGCTGAGCGCGGTCGCGATCGTCTCTGTGCTGATGATCGGCGGCAGCGCCGGCCGGCGCCTGATCCCCAACCGCATTCAGTCGATCGCGGAACTGTCTTACGAATTCGTTGGCAATACGCTGCGCGGCAGCGTCGGCGACGAGGGAATGAAGTTCTTTCCGTTCGTGTTTTCGCTGTTCATGTTCATTCTGACCGCGAACCTGATCGGCATCGTTCCCTATACATTCACAGTCACCAGCCATCTCATCGTGACGCTGGCCCTGGCGCTGATGGTGTTTCTGACGGTGCTGCTCTACGGCATCTACAAGAACGGCTTCAAATTCTTCAAGCTCTTCGTGCCGCACGGCATTCCGATCTACATCCTGCCGCTGATCATGGTGATCGAGGTCATCTCGTTCCTGTCGCGGCCGGTGTCGCATTCGGTGCGTCTGTTCGCCAATATGCTGGCGGGTCACATCACGCTCAAGGTGTTCGCAGGCTTCGTCACATCGCTGTCCGCGCTGGGCGCGCTCGGCATCTTCGGATCGGCGCTGCCGCTGGCCATGACCACCGCGCTGACGGCGCTGGAACTGCTCGTGGCTTTCCTGCAGGCCTACGTGTTCACCATTCTTACCTGCATCTACCTCAACGACGCGCTTCATCCGGGACACTGAGACCCGGACGATTTCACCAAACCTCAAACCACATCTTCACAGAAGGAGTTTTGTTATGGATCCAGTCGCAGCAAAGTACATCGGCGCAGGCATCGCATGTCTCGGCATGGGCGGCGCAGGCATCGGCGTCGGCACCATCTTCAGCCAGTTCCTCAACGGCGCGCTGCGCAATCCGTCGGCTGCCCAGGGTCAGTTCGCCAACCTGATCTTCGGTTTCGCCGTGACGGAAGCTCTCGGCATTTTCTCGCTGCTGATCGCCCTGCTGCTGCTGTTCGCAGTCTGATTCACCCCGAAACGGCTCTCGCGGGCGCGAACCGGACATCTCTTGTCCGGATTGTTTCCACCGCTCGCGACTGACGAAACAGGAGATGTCCGTGGCTGAAAGTCATGGCAGCGAAAAGGCCGGCGCAAAGACGACCGCCCACACCGAGGCAGAGGGTCATGGCAAGGGCGCATTTCCGCCCTTCGAAAAGGACACCTTCGCATCGCAGCTGGTCTCGTTCGCGATTGCGTTTGCGCTTCTTTACGTGATCGTCTCGAAGATCGCCTTGCCGCGTGTCGGGGGGCTGCTTGCCGCCCGTCAGGGCATGATCGACAACGATCTCGCCGAAGCCCAGAAGCTGAAGGACGAATCCGACGCCGCGCTGAAAGCCTACGAAAGCGAACTCGCCTCGGCGCGCTCGCGGGCGCAGGCGATCGGCAACGAAACGCGCGAGAAGCTGAGCGCGCAATCGGAAGCCGAACGCAAGGCGCTTGAAGAGCGCCTTGGAAAAAAGCTTGCGGAGGCCGAAGCTTCGATCGCGACGACACGGCGGGCTGCGATGAGCAATGTGCGCTCGATCGCATCCGACGCAGCCGCTGCGATCGTGCAACGACTCACGGGCACGACGCCTGACGGCAAAGCCGTCGAAACAGCCCTCGATGCGTCCTTGAAGGGGCAATAGCGATGTTCGGATTCGAAGCAGAAGACTGGGTCGCCGTATCGTTCCTGATCCTGATGGGCGTTTTCGCCTATTTCGGCGTTCACCGCACATTGCTCAAGGCGCTCGACCATCGCCGCGACCGCATCAAGGACGAGATCGACGACGCTCGCCGCATCAAGGATGAGGCAAGCAAGCTGGTGGCCGAGTATCGGGCACGGCGCGAGAGCGCCGAGCGCGAGGCTCAGGAGATCGTCGCCAACGCCAAGGCCGAAGCCGAGCGCATCGCGGCGGAAGCCAGAACCAAGATGGAAGACTTCATCGCGCGCCGCACCAAGAGCGCCGAAAGCAAGATCGCCATGGCCGAGGCGCAGGCTCTTGCCGACGTGCGCGCCGCAGCGGCGGACGCTGCGGTGACCGCGGCAGGCGCGATCATGTCGCAGACGGTCAAGGGCGGTATCGCCGAAGATCTGGTCACCAAAGGCATTCAGGACGTTCGTTCAAAATTGAACTGACCGATCCGCAGGATTTCAAATCAAAAAGCCGGTGCGTTTCGCACCGGTTTTTTTCTTGTCACGCGACGGCGTGTTGGACGTGCTGAAAGGCGATATTGCTCAGCCTTGATATTACTTAGCCTTGCGATTTGGCCCGCTTGGCCGGACGCGGCGCGGGCTGCGATTTCAGACCGTTCGGATCGAAGCCGATATAGAAAATATAGGAGTCGCCGGCGCCGCCCTGCGGAACCGGATAAACGATATCCTCGGCCACGAAATTGTAGGCTGCGTTTTCCGCGTTGCCCGCCATCGCAACGGTGGTGCGATAAAATTTCGTGAAGATGATTTTGTCCTGAACGCCTTCCTGAACCACGGCGACGCGCAGTGGAACATCCACCGAAGGCGGCGCACCCGCCGGACCTACGATCACCCGCCCTTCGATGCCCACCCGGGCGGTGATCTGACCGCCATTCAAATTGCAATCGCGCGCCGTACGTGTGATCGTGACCTGATAACGCAAGTCGTTGCCGCTGGCTGGTTTGCCGGGCAGGCCGACCGCGATGGTCGAAGCGCCCGGCCGAATGCTGACCGGCGGGCAGGTGAGTTCAACGTCCGCAGAGTTGACGGGAGCGGGCGATGAGGTCTCGCCGACTGCCTGGGAATTAGATCCGAAGATCTGGCTGAAGCGCGACCCCAGCGACGGACTGTCGGTCGTCGAAGAACCAAACATGCTGCCGCCGCCGCAACCGGACAACAGGCCTGCCGCCAGCAAGCCGAGTGCCGCAATGGGCACCTGTCGAAATCGCCGCGTCGTCTTCGAAGGCTTCAATTGCTGCTCAACCATTATTCTCGAATTCCTGAACTCGTCTCACACTTCCGTCTCGACGGGGCTCGATGTGAAAACCGGCGGCGGTTCCGACGATCGGCCACTGCATCTCGGCGGGGTTTATAACAGGCTAAAGGCGGCAAACCAAAGGCGCATTCGATCGCCTGTCCGCTGAAAACGGCTCGTCGCTACAGGCCCAAGCCAACAAATGATCCAGCTGGCGTCTCGGCACGAGCCTAGCCCCTGTAATCATCGCTGAGCAGACCGAACAAATAATGATCTTGCCACACCCCATTGATGCAGAGGTAGCGCCGCGCGGCGCCCTCGCGCACGAACCCGCATTTTTCGAGCACGCGAACCGATGCGATGTTGGTGGGAATGCAGGCGGCTTCCACACGGTGCAGATTGAGCTCGCCGAACAGCGAGGGCAGCAACACGCGCAGCGCGGCGGACATGTGCCCCTGCCCCGCAAAAGGTTGGCCGATCCAATATCCGATGGTGCCGGCCTGTACGATACCACGGCGCACATTGGCGAGCGTCACGCCGCCAAGCAGCGCCCCGTCGTTCTCACGGAAGATCAGAAATGGATAGGCCTTGTCTCCGGCCATGTCCTCCTGATAGCGCCGCAGCCGCCGGCGGAAACCGGATCTTGTCAGATCATCCGATGGCCAGATCGGCTCCCACGGAGTCAGAAACCCGCGGCTGCTTTCCCGCAACCGCGACCACTGAATGAAATCGGACATCTGGGGCGAGCGCAACAGCAGGCCGCGTCCGCGTGGCGCGAGCGGCGGCGGCGCACTGGAGGGCAACCGAAACAGGGCCATGCACGCACGCCTTTCCTTGAGAGCGCTATCGTTCTGAATTGAATCAGCAAGCGCTCGGGTGCCCGGATCGCGCCGACTATTCTAAAGGATTTTCCGGCCCCGTGAATACCGCCGACTGCCAAAATGAAGGTTGCCCGGGGCGCGAAATTCGACGCCAACCCGGGCATTCATCGGCAATTTCGCGCCTCGCGATCGCACTTATGCGCCCGCCGGCCTTCCGACCCGTTTCATTTTGAGGGCAGGTTTAATGATAGCGCGCTCGGGCAACGGGTCGGCTCAACCCTTCCGCGACGGCGACGGCGGCGTCCAGACCCCTGCCGCTGCCGAGAGCAACCACCGCAGGACGGCTGCGGTTCAACAGCGCATGACCTGCATCGCGCGTGGATTCAGCGCTGACGGCCTCGATGCGTCCGATCAATTCCTCGACCGACAACGGACGTCCATACGCAAGGATATGCCGCGCCAGCTGTTCGGCGCGCGAGCTGCAGCTCTCAAGCGCCATCAGAAGCCCGGCTTTCATCTGCGCCTTGGCGCGTGCGATTTCGGCCTCGGTCAATGTTTCGACAGCGTTGTTGATCTCGTCGACGATAACTTCCATCATCTCCGGCGCGTCGCTCGGATCGGTGCCAGTGTAGAGACCGAAAAATCCGGTGTCGGAATACGGCATATGAAATGTCGAGATCGTGTAACAGAGACCACGTTTTTCGCGCACCTCCTGAAACAGCCGCGACGACATCCCACCGCCCAAAATGTTGACGAACACGTTCAGACTGAACAGCGCGGGATCCGACTGCGGCAAGCCTTCGAGCGCCATGGTGAGATGCACCTGCTCGAGATCGCGGCGAACGACACGCGTTCCGCCCTTGCCGAACGACGCGCGTTCCGGTTTCGGCGCTTCCGGCCCCTTGAATTCCGCAAAATGTTTTTCGACCTCCGCCACGACCTGTTTGTGATCCACGGCACCGGCCGCCGACACGACCATGTCGGGCGCGCGGTAATGCGTCAGAAGGTAGCTTCGCAATTTGTCGCGGTTGAACTCACGCAATGTTTCCGGCGTGCCGAGCAGTGAGCGGCCCATCGGCTGATCCGGATACGCAAGTTCGCCGAGGTGCTCGAATACGACATCGTCGGGCGTATCCTGCGCCGCGCCGATTTCCTGCTCGATCACGCTTTTCTCGCGCTCAAGCTCATCGGCATCGAAGGTCGGATGGGTGAGGATGTCCGAGAGCACATCCAGCGCCAGCGGGACGTCGGCTTTCAGCACGCGCGCATAATACGCCGTGGATTCTGTACTGGTGGCGGCGTTGAGATCGCCGCCGACGGCTTCGATTTCCTCGGCGATCTGCATCGCCGTGCGCCGCGCCGTGCCCTTGAAAGCCATGTGCTCGAGCAAATGCGAGATGCCATGTTCGTCGACCTTTTCATCCCGGCCACCAACGCCGCTCCAGACGCCGAGCGCGGCGGTCTCGAGATGCGGCATGTTGTCGGTGATGACCGTCAGCCCCGATTTCAGTTTGGTGACCTCGACGCTCATCCGGCAACTCCCTGCTTTGCAGCACGGCTTACCGACAGCACGAACCGCTCGATAGACGATTGATCGTTAGCGACGACCTCGATTTGTTCCGGACGGGACATCAGGTTGCCGAGCCAGCCCGGCAACTGCGGCCGCGTTCCGCAAGCGGCTTCCACCGCAGCGGGAAACTTTGCCGCATGCGCGGTCGACAGAACGATATGAGGGACCGAAGGATCGGCGGCGCCCTGTTCGGCCACTGCAATGCCGACGGCCGTGTGGGGATCGATCAGGTCGCCCGTTTCACGCCAGGCGGTCCGGATCGCCGCGCTGGTCTCTTCCTCGCTGGCGCGCCCGGCATCGAAGTCGCGCCGGATCGCCGCGAGTGCTGGGCCGGGCAGAGTGAAGCGGCCGGATTGCGCGAGCGATGCCATCAGGCCTCGGACAACGGCGCTGTCGCGTCCGGTGGCCTCGAAAACAAGACGCTCGAAATTCGACGAGACCTGAATATCCATCGACGGCGAAGCGGTGGCGTGAACCTCCCGCACTTCGTAGGCGCCGGTCGCCAGCGTACGCGGCAGAATGTCGTTGACGTTGGCGGCGATTTTCAAGCGCCGAACCGGAAGACCCATCAGCTTGGCGACATAGCCCGCGAAGATATCGCCAAAGTTTCCTGTCGGAACGGTGAAGTCGACGGTCCGCGCGGGCGCGCCGACCGCGACCGCCGACGTGAAATAATAAACGACCTGCGCGACGATCCGCGCCCAGTTGATGGAGTTCACGCCGGACAGCGCGACGGCGTCGCGAAAGCTGTGGTTGTTGAACAGGCCCTTCACGATGGCCTGGCAATCGTCGAACGTACCTTCGACCGCAATCGCATGCACGTTGGCCGCACCAGTTGTCGTCATCATGCGCCGCTGCACGTCGGAGATACGGCCGTTGGGAAACAACACCACGAGATCGACATTGGCGCGACCCGCGAATGCATCGACGGCGGCACCGCCGGTGTCCCCCGACGTCGCGACCACGATGGTGGTGCGCTGATTTCTTTTTGCCAGAGCGTGGTCCATCAGCCGCGCCAGAAGCTGCATCGCGACATCCTTGAACGCCAGCGTCGGGCCGTGAAACAACTCCAGAATGAACTGATTGGGGCTCGATTGCCGGATCGGCACCACGGCCGGATGCCGGAATGTTGCATACGCCTCAACCGCCATGCGTCCGAGATCCGCATCGGAAATCTCATCGCCCACAAAGGGCTTGATGACCTCGACCGCGACTTCCCAATAGGGCCGCCCGAAAAAGCCCGCGATTTGCGCCTGCGACAATTGCGGCCAGACCTCGGGCACGTAGAGCCCGCCGTCACGGGCAAGCCCGGCCAGCATCACGTCGCAGAAGCCCAGGACGGGCGCGTCGCCCCTTGTCGATATATAGCGCGTCAACATATCCTCCAAAGGCGGGGATCCACTCCAAGCCTCTGATAAATTTGATTATTTAGTTTTCCGAAGAAAACATTCCGGCACCTTAGAACATCAACCGGAAAAGTGGAAACCGCTTTAAACGGAAGCCGCTTCCTTTTCGCGAGCGTGCTGAAGCATTCCTGACTAACGCATTTTTCGCGCCGCCCGTGCTCAGGACCGCTTGCGCGCTGCCGCGAACCAGAAACCGAATGCGGCAGCGACCACCGCGGCGAGCCCGAACCAGGTGATGGCATATTCCAGATGCTGGTCGCGCAGATGAACTTCGAGCGGTCCTGGTCGCGGCCAGCCCGATGGCGGCACGGGCCCTTCGAGATCGATATAGAATGGCGCGACCTCCCCCCAACCGAGCGCCTGCGCCATCGCCTGATGATCCCGCACAAACCAAAGCCGCTTGTTGGTGTCTTCGCGCGGGGTCAGCGATCCGGACTTTTCAGGAAAACGGATATAGCCGGTAAACTCCGTCAGTGGGGAACAGACGCATCATCGTATTGCGCATCGTCCGCCACGAAACCGCGATTGATCGCAATCGTGTCGCCCGAGGCAAGATGCCCCGGCGCAAAAGCCCAAACGCCGGGACGCGTGACGTCGGGCCGAAGCGCGGACCCCGACGTGTAAACCTTCGAACCCGATTTGACGTCGAGCGAAGCCTGGAACTTGACCCTGCGAAACTCGTCATGCTCCGCCGTCAGCTTTTGCCAATCGGATTTCGGCGGCAATGCGACAGGCTGATCGCCAAGCCGCTGCGTCAGCGCCGCGATGAGCGCCCGCTTTTCTTCCTTGCGCTGCAGTTGCCACAGACCGAGCGCGACAAGCACGGCGACCATCGCAAGCGTGATGATGCTCATACCGGCAACGCCGCGGGATAATGATCGATCGGCCACGATCATGGCTCGCGATCGATCAGCCGGCCCTCGGCGGCCTTGTGGCGATATTGCAGAGCGATCAGAAGCGCCTTCATCGGCCGAAGCGGCAACAAAGTCGTCGCCAGGATCAACGGCAGCCATAGCGCCACATGAACCCAGGTCGGCGGCTTATATTTGAATTCGACGATCAGCGCTGATCCAACCACGATGAAGCCGGCGATCATGATGATGAACACCGCCGGGCCATCGCCGGCATCAATGAATGCGTAATCGAGCCCGCAGGAGTCGCAGCGCGTTCTCGGTGTAAGAAAGCCTTCGAACAGCTTACCTCTGCCGCAGCGCGGGCATTTGCAGGTGAGCGCCGCCATCCAGGGAGATATTGCGGCGCTTTCATTCGGCATCGTCGTTCCTCGACCGTTCGCCCATCGCAGTTCAAGGCGACGGATCAAATATAGGGCCGCCCGAAATAAAAAAGGGCGGCCACAAGGCCGCCCCTGTTCGATTGCGCGCGGGCTTAGTGCGCACCATGAGCCATGGTTTCGGCGCCGTGTCCCCAGACGTAAATGCAGAGGAACAGGAACAGCCATACCACGTCAACGAAGTGCCAGTACCAAGCGGCGAACTCGAAACCGAGATGCTGCTTGGGCGTGAAATGCCCGGCATAGACTCGAAATAGGCACACCGTCAGGAAGATCGTCCCGATCAGCACATGGAAACCGTGGAAGCCGGTCGCCATGAAGAAGGTGCCACCATAGACATTCCCGCCGAAGCTGAAAGCCGCATGGCCATACTCATAGGCCTGGACACAGGAGAAAGCGGCGCCCAGCACAATCGTGAGGATCAGCCCCTTCTTCACGCCGTCCCGGTCGTTTTCGAGCAACGCATGATGCGCCCAGGTCACGGTGGTTCCGGAGGTGAGAAGGATCAACGTATTCAGCAACGGCAGATGCCATGGATCGAACGTCTCGATGCCCTTCGGCGGCCAGACGCCCCCGAACAAAACATCGCGAGTCGCATGCACGGGGTCTGCCGGGAACAGTGCGGAATTGAAGTAGGCCCAGAACCAGGCCACGAAGAACATCACTTCGGAGGCGATGAACAGGATCATGCCGTAACGGTGATGAAGCTGCACGACGCGGGTATGGTCACCCTTGTACTGCGCTTCACGGATCACATCGGCCCACCAGCTCGCCATGGTGTAGAGCACGCCGATCGTGCCGACGCCGAATACGATAGGCGCTGCCGAAAACATATGATGCATCCAGGTGATCGCGCCGACCGCCATGATGAAGGCGGACACCGACCCGACAACCGGCCAGGGGCTCGGATCGACGAGATGGTAGTCGTGATGTTTCGCTTGCCCCGTGGCCATGTCCGTTTCTCCGTTAGCGAGGCCGAATCATAACCGGCCCAGTTCGTCTCTTAAAACTCGTCTCTCAATCGAACAGTCGTTTCGGCCGGTGCCTCACAGACTGCCTTTGCGCGAATCGGTCTCTCTGGCAGCCAATGGCTTCGGATCAGACTCGCGCACCGGATAGAAGGTATAGGATAGTGTAATCGTATTGATGTTCTTGTTGTCTTCATCGGCCATCAAAGCCGGATCGACATAAAACACCACGGCGAGTTCCCGCTTCTCGCCCGGAGCAAATTGCTGATCGGTGAAGCAGAAGCAGTTGATCTTCTGGAAATAGGCTCCGACGGTCAGCGGAGCGACATTGTAGGCCGCCTGCCCCATGGTGTGCCGCGCCGACTGGTTGGTGACGGTATAGTAGGCGGTCACGACTTCGCCGATCTTGACGTTGATCTCGGTATTTTCCGGCACGAACTTCCAAGGCAGCCCGCCGCTGACATTCGCATCGAACCGCACGGCGATCTTGCGTTCCAGGCTTGCCGAAGGAGCCGAGGTCGCGACCTGCGTGGTTCCGTTGAAACCCGTGGCGCGGCAAAACCAATTGTAGAACGGCACCGCGGCATAGGATGCGCCGACCATCAGCGCCACGACCAGCCCGCACAACGACGCAACGAGCGTGTCGCGCGTCAGACCGCGCGAAGACACCTTGCTGGCTGCGGGGCGAATATCGGCCATGGGGTCAGACGCTCTCCCGATCACAATGGACGGTGAAGGACCGCCGGTCCTTTGACCATGGTAACGGCGAAAAACAGCACGACGAGAATTCCCAGCGCCCATGCGATGGCGATCGAGCGCTCGCGGCGGCGGCGCTTCTGCTCCTCGGTAAGGACGATCCCGGTGGGTTTTTTGCTATCGTCCATTGCTGAGCCATGCATCCTTACCAGACCATCCGGGTCACCGCGGGCACCAAGGCTTCCACGAGAAGGGTCGCGAACAACACGAACAGGTAAACGATGGAAAATCCAAACAGCTTGCGCGGCGCGCGCAGCGCCTCAGTGCCCGTGCGAAGACGAAACACCTGAACGGCGAGCCACAACATCCAGCCGCCGAGAGCCAGTGAGATTACACCATAGGCGGCGTCGAAGTAACCAAGCGGCCAAGGCGCGACAGCGACCGCCACCAGCAGCACGGTATAAAGCAGAATCTGAAGGCGGGTGGCGTCTGCACCTGCGACCACAGGCAACATCGGTACGTTCGCGCGCGCATAATCATCGGTGCGGAACAGTGCCAGCGCCCAGAAATGCGGCGGCGTCCAGAAGAAAATGATGAGGAACAGCAAGATCGGCTCGACGGACAGCGACCCGGCCGCAGCGGCCCAGGCCACGACGGGCGGTAATGCGCCAGCGGCGCCCCCGATGACGATGTTCTGCACCGTGGAGCGCTTCAGCCACATCGTATAGATCACGGCGTAGAAGAAGATCGTGAACGCCAGCAGGGCGCCCGCGATCCAGTTCACCAGAATGCCGAGAGTCATGACGGAAAAGAACGACAGCGTGATTCCGAAAGTCAGCGCCTCCGACGGCGACACGCGGCCTTGCGGAATCGGACGATTTGCGGTGCGCGACATCACCGCATCGATATCGCGGTCGTACCACATGTTCAGCGCGCCCGAAGCGCCCGCGCCGACCGCGATGCAGAGGATCGAGGTAATCGCCAGCACCGGATGCACGTGGACCGGCGCCATCATCAGTCCGACCAGCGCCGTGAAAATCACGAGCGACATCACGCGCGGCTTCAATAGCGCGATGTAGTCGGCAACGCCCGCCTCGGAAATGCGAGGCGAGAGATCGAACGCGTGTTGGTCGACAATCGACAAGGCGATACTTCTTTCCAATACTCCGATTTCCGCGCCTCAAGCAGTCCGGGCGGAAAAGGTCTCTTGTAACCAGAACGGCGCGCGGCGACCGCCGCGAACCTTCGTTACTGGATGCGCGGCAGAACCTCGAACTGATGGAACGGCGGCGGCGACGTCAGCGTCCATTCCAGCGTCGTTGCACCCGGTCCCCACGGATTGTTCGCGGCTTGCTCCTTGCGAACGAAAGCCTCGACAACGCCATAGATAAAGATCAGCACGCCGAAGGCCGAGATATAGGAGCCGATCGAAGACACCAGATTCCAGCCGGCGAATGCATCCGGATAGTCGACATAACGGCGCGGCATGCCCGCAAGTCCGAGGAAATGCTGCGGGAAGAACACAAGATTCACGCCGATGAAGGTGACCCAGAAATGGGCCTTGGCGATCGTCTCGTTGTACATGTAGCCGAACATTTTCGGGAACCAGTAGTACCAGCCCGCGAAGATCGCGAACACCGCGCCGAGCGAAAGCACATAATGGAAGTGCGCGACGACGTAGTAAGTGTCTTGCAGCACGCGATCGACGCCGGCGTTCGACAGGACGACGCCGGTCACGCCGCCGAGCGTGAAGAGGAAGATAAATCCGACGGCCCACAGCATCGGGGCGCGGAACTCGATCGAACCGCCCCACATGGTGGCGATCCACGAGAAGATCTTCACGCCGGTCGGCACCGCGATGACCATCGTTGCGGCGACGAAATAGGCCTGCGTCGCCGACGACATGCCGACGGTGTACATGTGATGCGCCCACACCACGAAACCGATGCCGCCGATCGCGACCATGGCATAGGCCATGCCGAGATAGCCGAACACAGGCTTGCGCGAGAAGGTGGAGACGATCTGGCTGATCATGCCGAAGCCGGGCAGGATGAGGATGTACACTTCGGGATGGCCGAAGAACCAGAACAGATGCTGGAACAGCACCGGATCGCCGCCGCCTTCCGCCGCGAAGAATGAGGTGCCGAAGTTGCGATCCGTCAGCAGCATGGTGATGGCGCCTGCGAGAACCGGCAGCGACAGCAGCAGCAGGAACACGGTGACGAGAATCGACCACACGAAAAGCGGCATCTTGTGCAGCGTCATGCCGGGCGCGCGCATGTTGAAGATCGTGGTGATGAAATTGATGGCGCCGAGGATCGAGGATGCGCCGGCAAGATGCAGCGCGAGAATGGCGAAGTCGACCGCCGGACCCGGGTGCCCCGATGTCGAAAGCGGCGCGTACATCGTCCAGCCCGCACCGACACCGTTGGCGCCGGGCTCACCTTCCACGAAGGTGGAGATGACGAGCAGCGCGAAAGACGCAGGCAGCAGCCAGAACGAAATGTTGTTCATGCGAGGGAAAGCCATATCCGGCGCGCCGATCATCAACGGCACCATCCAGTTGCCGAAGCCGCCGATCATCGCCGGCATCACCATGAAGAAGATCATGATCAGGCCATGCGAGGTGACGAAGACGTTGTAGGTGTGGGTTTCGTGGAAAAGCTGCACGCCCGGATACATCAGCTCGATCCGGATCGCGACCGACATGGCGCCACCGATCACGCCCGCCACGATCGCGAAGATCAGGTACATCGTACCGATGTCCTTATGGTTCGTCGAATAGACGTAGCGCCGCCAGCCCGTCGGATGGTCGTGCGCATGATCGTCATGAGCGTGGTCGGTATGAGCGGTAGGTGCAGCAGTGGCCATTTTCAGATCCTTTGAACCGATTGGTTCGTCGCCCTTTACTTGATGCGCTATCGCGGCGCTTACTGCGCGGCGGCCCCGGCGGACGCGTAGGAGTTCGTGCCCGTCGTCGCATATTTCTTCTTCGCCTGCTCGATCCAAGCCGCGAACTCCTGATCGCTCACCACGCGCACGGCGATCGGCATGAACGCGTGATCCTTGCCACACAGTTCCGAGCACTGGCCGTAATACATGCCTTCCTTGGTCGCCGTGAACCAGGTCTCGTTGAGGCGACCGGGGATCGCGTCGATCTTGATGCCGAACGAAGGCACGGCGAAGGAGTGAATCACGTCGGCGCCGGTCGTCTGAACGCGAATGATCTTGTTGACCGGAACGACCATTTCGTTGTCGACACCAAGCAATCGCGGCTGCTTGTCGGCGGCCATCAGCGAATCGAATTCGAACTTGCCGTTATCCGGGTAGGCATAGCTCCAGTACCACTGCTTGCCGGTCGCCTTGATCGTGACGTCGGCCTTGGGAATGTCGAGCTCCTGAAACAGCAGGTGGAACGACGGCACGGCGATGCCAACCAGAATCAGCACCGGAATGACGGTCCAGAGCACCTCGATCAGCGTATTGTGGGTGGTCTTGGAGGGCGAAGGGTTTGCCTTCGAGTTGAACTTGATCGCAACGATCACCAGCAAGGCGAGGACGAAAAGCGTGATCGCCGTGATGATCCAGAGCAGAAAATTGTGGAACCAGATGATATTATCCATCACCGGAGACGCGGAGTGCTGCAGCGTGTATTCCCATGGCGTGGGCTGACCGAGCCCCGCAAATGCCGCTCCGGCACATGCCACCACACTTCCGGCCACCGCAAAACCAAGTACCCGGCGGACCGTCTGTCCCCTCGACATCTTCATGCCGCTCGCGCTCCCTGTCCTTAACGTCAAACCGGTGTGGCCGAACGGCCCGGCCGGCTGCCTCGAACCCGCCCTTCGGCCCCCGGCCGGATAGATAGAACGCGTTGAGATTCCAGCCTCTCAAACCATAATTCCCTGCCTATCGCAATGCACGAATAAGCCACGCACGAATACATCCCCACGAGGCGCGCGCGATGCCCGAATCCCTTGTAAAATCAGCGAAACCGGGACATTAGGGCGAGTGGCGCTGCTTGACAGGCGCATTGCGCGATGTACCCACGAGCGGGACAGATGACCAAAATGCGATTCGCAACCAAGTTGAGCTGTCCGCGTCTTCCGATCACAGTCCACCGCGTTGCCTTCAAGGTGCCGCCATTGCCGTATCAGTCCTCGATAGAGACCTAATTCCAAGGACAAACCCTGATGGGTGCATCAAACCACCATGGACCCAATGCGGGCATAGCGCCCGCCGGGAGCCCCCTCACGAAACCCGCCTCCATTCTGGTAGCGATCACTGCGCTCGTTACCGCGTTTCTGCTCACCGGCGAAACGGCCAGCGCACAGGGCGCGGTCAAATCGGTGTACGGCGATTGGCAAATCCGCTGCGACACGCCGCCGGGGGCCCAGGCGGAACAATGCGCGCTGATTCAGAGCGTGGTGGCCGAAGACCGCTCCAATGCGGGTCTGACGGTCATCATTCTTAAAACCGCCGACCAAAAGAGCAAGCTGATGCGGGTGGTGGCGCCGCTGGGCGTGCTGCTGCCCTCAGGGCTCGGCCTAAAGCTCGACAACGCCGACGTCGGCCGGGCCGGTTTCGTGCGCTGCCTGCCCAATGGATGCGTGGCAGAGGTCGTCATGGACGATAATCTGCTGAACCAGCTGAAGAACGCCAAGACCGCCACTTTCATTATTTTCGAGACGCCGGAAGAAGGCATCGGCTTCCCGCTCAGTCTCAAGGGCATCGGCGAAGGTTACGACAAACTGCCCTAAGGCCCCCGACAAGACCAATGCAGCCAGGGTCGTTGTTTGATTGGCCTGAAGCGAGTTGCGCTATGGGCTGGTTGTTTGAAGCTTTTTGCCTATCTTAAGGTAAGTTCGATCGAAGCGAGGCGTCGTTGGCGGGTATCCATCCGCGATCGTCGAACGACGGACCAAACGATGAATTGAAGCCGAGCATCGTCCGGCCGCAAATCTTGCAGGCCTGGCAATGCTGCAGCCCTTCCGGAGTTTCCATGAGCAGACCGAGCGACAGCACCTCCGCCCCTACCTCCCTGCTCGATCGCAGCGGCCTTGATCGCGATCAAGTGCGCAGCGAAGTCACCCGCGGACTTGCGGGCGCCGACGATGGCGAGTTGTTTCTGGAATACCGCCAGTCCGAAGGGCTGATGTTCGACAACGGCCGCTTGAAACAGGCCACCTACGATACCGCCCAGGGCTTCGGTCTGCGCGCCGTGAAAGACGATGCGGTGGGTTACGCCCATTCCTCCGACATTTCGATTCCGGCACTGGCGCGGGCCGCGGACGCTGTCCATGCGGTGCGCGGCGGCTATTCCGGGAATTTCGCGGCAGCTCCCCCTCACACCAATGTCCGCCTTTACGGCGATGAAAACCCGCTCGATGCGCAAGCCTTCGAGACCAAGGTCAAGTTGCTCGCGGAAATCGACGCCTATGTCCGCGACAAGGATCCGCGCGTCCGACAAGTGTCGGTCAGTCTCGGCGCGACGTGGCAGGTCGTCGAAATTCTCCGCCCGGACGGTGAAAGCTATCGTGACATCCGCCCTCTGGTGCGCGTCAACGTCTCGGTCGTTGCCGGGTCGGGCGACCGCCAGGAAACCGGCAGCCATGGTTATGGCGGCCGCGAGGGTTATGCGCGTTTCATCGAGACCAAGGCCTGGCGGGACGCTGCCGACGGTGCAATTCGCCAGGCCCTGATCAACCTGGAGTCGGTGCCCGCGCCCGCTGGCGAAATGGATGTGGTTCTTGGGCCCGGCTGGCCCGGTGTGATGCTGCATGAAGCCGTCGGCCATGGTCTTGAAGGCGATTTCAATCGCAAGCAGACATCCGCCTTTGCCGGCCTGATGGGCCAGCAGGTTGCCGCCAAAGGCGTCACTGTGGTCGATGACGGCACCATCGCATCGCGACGCGGCTCGCTCTCCATCGACGATGAAGGCACGCCGACAAGCCGCACCATGCTGATCGAGGATGAAATCCTGGTGGGCTACATGCAGGACCGGCAGAACGCGCGGTTGATGAACATGAAGCCGACCGGAAACGGCCGGCGCGAAAGCTATGCGCATGTCCCCATGCCGCGCATGACCAACACATACATGCTGGCGGGCGATCGCGATCCGGCGGAAATTCTCGCCTCCGTGAAGAACGGAATCTTCGCGGCGAATTTCGGCGGCGGCCAGGTCGATATCACGTCCGGCAAATACGTGTTCCAGTGTACTGAAGCCTACCGGATCGAGAACGGAAAACTGGGCGCTCCATTGAAAGGCGCCATGCTGATCGGCAACGGTCCCACGGACCTCCATCGGGTGACGATGGTAGGCAACGACCTCGAGCTCGACGCCGGCATCGGAACCTGTGGCAAGAACGGTCAGGGCGTGCCGGTCGGTGTCGGCCAGCCGACATTGCGTATGGACCGCATCACCGTCGGTGGAACGGGGGCGTGACCGTGTCAGCGGCTCCTGCAAAGAAGGTCGCACGCGACTGGACCGGCACAGCCGCTCAAATGGTGTCTGTTTTTCTGGTGGTGATGGCGGCCAAAGGCGCGCTCGCCGAACCGTTTTACGTGCCCTCCGGCTCGATGGAGCCGACTCTGATGATCGGCGATGCCCTGCTCGCCACGAAATATCCTTACGGCTACAGCAGCGCCTCCATGCCACTGAATGTCGAACTGCCTTCGACATCGCGCATTCTCGGCGCGCTGCCCGAACGCGGGGACGTGGTGGTGTTTCGCTGGCCGGGCGATCGCTCGCAGGTCTGGGTCAAGCGCGTGGTCGGACTGCCCGGCGATCGCATCCAGATGCGGCAGGGCCAGCTTTTCATCAATGGTGCGGCAGCTGCGCTGAACCCGGATGGTGTCGGACAGGCTGAAAACGATGATGGCTCCGGAGCCCCGGCTTCGCGCTACATCGAAACGCTTCCTGGCAACCGCGCGCATCCGATTTACAAGCTGCGCACCTACGGCTTTCTCGACAATACACCTGAAGTAACTGTCCCGCCGGCGCGCCTATTCGTGCTCGGTGACAACCGCGACAATTCCGCCGACAGCCGCGTGTCAGTCGCCGACGGTGGCGTCGGACTGCTGCCCACGGAAAATCTGGTGGGGCGCGTTGAAGCGGTGCTCGGATCCTGGGATCTGGCAACACGCAACAAGCCGGTCTCGACGTGGCTTTCCGGATTGCGCAGTTCCCGCTTCCTGACTGGCGTAAACTAGAGCGTTTTCGAGCGAAGCATGCCGCCGGACTTGATCCGGCGGTGGATACCGGTTCGCGTGAAGAAAACGCGTCAAATAAAGAAATTAGAGTGCGTTTGCTATTCAACCAAACCCGAACGCGCTCTAACGAACGACGCCCGAGGTGAAGCCCGGCTTGCGATGCGGTGGCTTAACCTGATTTTTCAGAAAACAACGCGGCTCTTTTCCCATGTAACCCGGCCGCGAATAGGTCCAGGCCCTGCATTTGTTATCGGCGTCGCAAGCCTTCCTGCAGATGTCGTCGGTCTCGCTCACCTTCATTTCAAAATTGCGATAGTCGCCGCCGAAGCGATCCGTCGACATCTCCACCGCGCCGGTTCGCTGCTCGACGACTCCCGCGCCCCGAACCCCCGAAACGCAGCAACTGCTTTCGGTGCGGGGCGGAACGCTGTTCTTCAACCAGCAGACCGATGAATCGGCCGCGGTGTAAGTGGGATAGCTGAAGCTCCATGCCCTGCAGCGCCGGTCGCGCTCGCATTGAAGCGCGCAATCAGCCGGATCGCCCGACTCCACGGTTGAGTGAGTATAATCACCGCCCGGCCTGTCAAAATTAGCCTGAGCGTGAAGCGATCCCGGAACGGCGGCCATCAAGAGGAACGCCAGCGCGGCTGCCGCGCGGCTTGCTCTAACGCGCCGGGCTCTCAACATATGGGACGACTTTCGGCGAAAATCACAATGCAGGATACCAGCGGTTGTCGACATATCGTGACCCCGCCGGGTGCATCATTTTATTTTTAGATTCCTGTACGGCAGATGAACAGCATGGTCCCGACCCGCCGCGTCAACGCCGCCAAGGCCGCGTCTCAGAAGGCGTATTCGTTGTAGGCCGGCTCCACGGAACCGTTCCAGGCCCCGTGGAATTGCTGCAACATATCCTCAGCGGGCGTCCGGCCGGCCTCGATGATCCGGTCGAGCGGTTCAAGATAACGTGAACTCGTCCCGCCCCATATGATCGACACGCCCGCGCCGCCGCAAACCCGCATGGGCCACAACCAGGCATTCCCTGGCGATCTCGAACAGATAACGGTTTCCGATTCTGGCCTTGAAACCAAGTTTCGGAACATCGTCACGCAGCGCCTGACGTTCGAAATTCGTCCATGACCTGACGATGTCCCACGCTGCGGACAGGCTTTCCTCGTCATAAAGCAACCCCACCCAAAATGCCGACAGCGCGGGCAGCCGAGTCCACGGCGCACCGTCCGCGCCACGCATCTCCAGATATCGTTTGAGCCGAACTTCCGGGAATATCGTCGAGAGATGATTGGCCCAGTCGGAGAGCGTCGGACGTTCTCCTGGAAACATCTTGTTGTTGCCGTGGAAGAAGTCGCGGAACGACGATCCGGCGACGTCGATGTATCGATCGCCACGTTTGATGAAATACATCGGAACATCGAGTGCGTAATCCACCCAACGCTCGAAGCCCATCCCGTCCTCGAATGCCCAGGGAATCATGCCTGAGCGTGCGTTGTCGGTGTCGCGCCATATTTCTGAGCGAAACGACAGAAAGCCGTTGGGTTTCCCTTCGGTAAAGGGCGAGTTCGCGAATAACGCCGTCGCCACCGGCTGCAACGCAACGGACGTTCGCAGCTTCTTGACCATGTCGGCTTCGGACGAAAAGTCGAGATTGGTCTGCACCGTGCAGGTGCGAAACATCATGTCCAACCCGTACTGGCCGACCTTCGGCATATAATTGGACATGATCTTGTAGCGGCCCTTGGGCATCACCGGGATCTGCTCGCGCGACCACGAGGGGGTCATCCCCAGTCCCAGGAAGCCGATGCCGAGCGGGGTTGCGACCTCGCGCACCTGCGCCAGATGGGCCATCACTTCCGCAGCCGTCTGATGCACCGTTTCGACTGGCGCACCTGACAATTCGAATTGTCCGCCCGGCTCCAATGAAATCGCGCCACCGCCGGTGACATCGAAAAGCCCGATGATGTTGCCCTGCTCCATGATCGGATCCCACCCGAGCAGGTGCTTCATGCCATGAAGCAATGCCTCGATCCCGCGTGGACCCGAATACGGCACCGGCCGATGTCCATCGAGCGTGAACGGAGTCTTTTCATGCTCGGTGCCGATCCGAAAGTCGCTCACCGGCTTTGCGCCCGCTTCCAGCCACGCAACGAGTTCGTCGCGCGAATGCAGCGGCGTCATATCGATCTGGTCACGCGCCATAAGAATTCCGGATGAAAGGCGCGACGGCATGTGGTGCGCGCGCTCGGGGGAAAATATCGCACCCGTGAAGTAACGGTAAAAGGTGAAGAGACGGTCATCGAAGCGACGCGACATCTTTATCAGCGGTGAGCGCGGCTTCGTGGCACGAGCAACCCAGCCTGTCGAGCAGTTCAGACAATTTGGCGGCATCCGCATCCGAGAGCTTCGAGCCGATATGGCGCTCGATCGCCGCCGAATAGGAACCCCACATTTTTTTCTGCAGTTCGCGGCCAGCTTCGGTGATCTCGACGAATTGACCGCGTTTGTCCATCTTGCATTCGCGCCGCACCGCCAATCCTTCGTCGACCAGCCTCTCGATCAGCCGCGAGGTCGAGTACTGGGGAATCAGCATCTGTTTCTCGAGTTCAACCGGGCGCATCTCGCCGCCCGGCGCACGCGACAGCTCCAGCAATGCGTCGTACCACGCCAACGGCGGAAACCCGGCTTTCTTCAAATCGTGCTCGACCGCGTCAAGGACGCGGCCCTGGACACGCATCAAGCGAACCCAGGCCGATGTTGCTTCTGTGGAAGGCTTTCGTTTCATGCGGCCCTTCGTTTTCGAAACGATTATACGCCAATGAATGCAGCTGCATCAATATTGACAATTACATGCAATTGCATTTAATTGCGTCTGTGGCCCTGAGGCGCGGCCGCTCCACGGCCGAAATCACGCACGCCGGCAGGATAGCTCAAGGGCCGGACTGTCGCCCGGCCCCTTGCATCGCCTGGACCAACCGACGTCAGGCCGCCAGTTTTTTGGGCGGGAATCGGCCGTAGAACGTCTCGCCCTTGGCGGCCATCTCGAGCAGAAGCTTTGGCGGCGTGAAGCGGGAGCCGTATTTGGCCTCCAGCTTGTGGCACAGCTCCACGAACTTTTTCGTACCCATGAAATCGATGTAGGACAGCGTGCCGCCGGTGAACGGCGCGAAGCCGAAACCGAGAATCGAGCCCACATCCGCTTCACGCGGATCGGTGATGACGTGATCTTCCACCGTGCGGGCGGCTTCAACGGCCTGCACCACCAGAAAGCGCTGCTTCAGTTCTTCGACGTCGAGTGTGTCGGGATCGACCGACCTTGGCTGCAATGCGCCAATTCCCGACCACAGCCGCTTCTGGCCCTTGCCCTTTTCCGGATATTCGTAAAAGCCCTTGCCGTTCTTGCGGCCGAAACGCCCCTGCTTTTCGACGAGCTCGACCAGCATCTTTTTCTGGGCCTGATCGATGGCATTGGCGCCGAGGTCGGCTTCCGTCGCCTTCATGATCTTGAGAATCAGATCGAGCGCGATCTCGTCACTCAACGACAAAGGCCCGACCGGCATGCCCGCCATCCGCGCGGTGTTTTCGATCATCGCGGGCGGAACACCCTCCATCAGCATCTCGAGGCCTTCGGCGGTGAAGCGGAGCACGCAACGGTTGGCATAGAAGCCACGGGAGTCGTTGACGACAATCGGCGTCTTGCTGATCTGGCGCACATAATCCAGCGCGGTCGCGAGCGCGACGTCACCGGTATTCTTGCCGACGATGATCTCGACCAGCATCATCTTCTCGACCGGCGAGAAGAAGTGAATGCCGATGAATTTCGACGGGTCCTTGAATTCCTCAGCCAGCGAATTGATCGGCAGCGTCGAGGTGTTGGAAGCGAAGATCGCACCGGGCTTCAACAAGGGCTGCGCCTTGGCATAGGTTTCAGCCTTGATCTTGCGGTCTTCGAACACCGCCTCGATAACGAGATCGCAATCCTTGATCGCGTTGTAATCGGGGGTCGCGGTGATACGCGCTAGCAGCGCATCGCGATCGGCTTCCTTGGCGCGGCCTTTGGCGACCAGCGCGTCGATCGCCGCTTTCGCATGCGCCTTGCCTTTGTCGGCGCTTTCCTGATCGCGGTCGATCAGAACGACCTCGATGCCCGCTTGAGCGGACACGAAGCCGACGCTCGCTCCCATGAAACCCGCACCGATCACCGCAAGCTTTTTCACCTTGGTTGCAGGCACGTCTTGCGGGCGGCGCGCGCCTTTGTTCAGCTCTTGCATCGAGACGAACAGGCTGCGGATCATCGCCGCAGCCTCCTTGCTGCGCAGGATGTTCGCGAAATACCGTGACTCGACACGCAACGCGGCGTCGATCGGCAATTGCATTCCTTCATAGACGCATTGCATCACGGCGCGTGCGGCCGGGTAATTGTCGTAGGTCTCGCGGCGCAGGATCGCGTTCGCCGGCGGAAACGTCATGGTGCCGGCTTTTGAATAGACCGGGCCGCTCGGCAGTTTGAAGCCTTTCTCGTCCCATGGCGCGACGGCCTTGCCGCCAGCCTTGATCCATTCCTTCGCGGTCTTGAGCAAATCGGCGGCGGGCACCACCGCGTCGACCAGCTTCATCGCCTTTGCCTTCGCGAGGTTGACCGCCTCGCCCTTCAACAGCATCTGCAACGCGTCCTGCGTCTGCAGCATTCGCGGCAGGCGCTGTGTTCCGCCCGCACCCGGGAACAGGCCCACTTTGATTTCAGGCAAGCCCAACCGCGTTTTCGGATTTTCCGACGCTACCCGGTAATGACAGGCCAGCGTCAGCTCGAAGGCGCCGCCGAGCGCGAGACCATTGATGGCCGCCACCCACGGCTTGCCGCAGGCTTCGATGGCGCGCAGCGTCTGCGATAGTTTTCGGCTTTCGTCGAACAGCAGTTGATTGGCCGCCTGTTCGCCCTTTTTCTTGAGGGTATCGAGATAGCCGCGATTCATGTTCTCGAGCATCGTCAGATCGGCGCCCGCCGATAGCGCGTCCTTGCCGGAGGTGATGACCACGCCCTTGACGCCTGCATCAGCCGTCGTCTGTTGAACGATCGCGCCCAGTTCCTCGATCGTCGCCGTGTCGAGCACGTTCATCGAGCGGCCGGGAATATCCCACGTCACCAGCGCGATGCCGTCGGTGTCAGTCTCGACCTTGAAATTCTTGAATGCCATGGTTGCTGCCCCGTCAGACGCGTTCGATAATGGTTGCGGTACCCATGCCACCACCGATGCACAGGGTCACGAGCGCGGTCGACAGATCGCGCCGCTCCAGTTCATCGAGCACGGTGCCGAGAATCATGGCGCCCGTTGCACCGAGCGGATGGCCGAGCGCGATCGCGCCGCCATTGACGTTGATTTTCTCGCCGTCGATATCGAAAGCCTGCATGTAACGCAGCACCACCGATGCGAAAGCCTCATTAAGCTCGAACAGATCGATGTCGGACAGTTTCATGCCGGAGCGATCCAGCAGTTTCTTCGTCACATCGACCGGTCCGGTCAGCATCATCGCGGGTTCCGAACCGATATTGGCGAAGGCGCGGATCTTGGCGCGCGGCTTGAGGCTGTGCTTGACGCCTGCCTCCTTGCTACCCAGCAGAACCGCACCGGCGCCATCGACGATGCCCGAGGAGTTGCCGGCGTGATGGACGTAATTCACAGCTTCGATTTCAGGGTGCGACTGCACGGCGACCGCATCGAAACCGCCCATCGCGCCCATCTGCGCAAATGACGGCTGCAATTGAGCCAGCGACTGCATCGTGGTGGACGGACGCATGTGCTCGTCCTTATCGAGGATCGTCAGACCATTGATATCCTGGACCGGAATGACCGAATTCTTGAAGCGGCCTTCCGCCCACGCTTTGCCGGCGCGCTGCTGGCTCTGAACCGCATAGGCATCTACGTCATCGCGCGAAAATCCGTACTTCGTCGCGATCAGATCCGCCGCAACGCCTTGCGGCATGAAATAAGACGGCACCGCCATCGACGGGTCCATCGGCCACGCCGCGCCCGAGGACAGAATGCCGACACGGCTCATCGATTCCGCGCCGCCGCCAATCGTCAACTCGTGCTGCCCCGACATCACCTGCGCGGCCGCGAAATTCACCGCATCTAGACCGGAGGCGCAGAAGCGGTTGATTTGAACGCCTGGAACTGACGTCCCAAAGCCCGCGTTCATCGCCGCGAAGCGGGCGATATCTCCGCCTGCCTCGCCCACCGGATCGACCACACCCAGCACCACGTCGTCGATACTGTCGTCGGCCAGATGATTGCGTTCTTTCAGGGCCTTCAGCGGCGCAGTAGCCAGCGCCAGCGCCGTGACCTCGTGAAGCGCGCCATCGGATTTGCCTTTCCCGCGCGGGGTTCGGACGTGATCGTAGATAAATGCCTCAGGCATGGGGCCTCCCTCGAATTTTTTAAGCGACTGCGCACCGCGGATGCGGCGCGTCATTCGAATTGAATACTTCGAAACTCAGAAAGCTTCCGCCGCCAGTTCCATAGTGGTTGCGGCGCCGGCCTGGACGCGCGTGAGGCGCACCGAGGTTTCCGGCAACATTCGCTCCATGAAGAATTTGCCGGTCACGAGCTTGGTCTTCAGATAGGAAGCGGTATCGCCTTCCGCAATTTTCGCGTTGGCGGTTTTGGCCATTCGGGCCCACATGTATCCCATCACCACCAGGCCGAAGAGGTGCATGTAGTCCGTCGAGCCCGCACCGGCGTTCTCGGGGTTGCCCATCGCATTCTGCATCAACCACATGGTGGCCTGCTGCAAATGCCCGAGCGATGCGGAGAGCGGACCGACATAAGGCTTCATCGCCTCGTCGCCGCCGTTTTCCTTTGCGAAAGCTCCGACCTCGTTGAAGAACCTCATCACGGCGCGTCCGCCATCCTTAGGCAGTTTACGGCCGACGAGATCGAGCGCCTGAATTCCATTGGCGCCTTCATAGATCATGGCAATTCGCGCATCGCGCACGAATTGCTCCATGCCGGTTTCGGCGATGTAGCCGGACCCGCCGAAGACCTGTTGAGCCGCAACTGAATTGGCGAACCCGACATCGGTCAAGACGCCTTTGATGACCGGAGTCAGAAGCCCCATATAGTCGTCGGCCTCCTGACGATCGCTCTCGTTTCCGGAGCGATGCGCAACGTCGCTCTTCAGCGATGTCCAGAGCACCAGCGCGCGGGCGGCCTCGTTGAAGGCGCGGATCGTGAGCAGCGTTCGCCTGACATCGGGATGCACGATGATCGGGTCGGCGGGCTTGTCAGGCGCTTTGGCTCCAGACAACGCGCGGCCCTGCAAACGCTCTTTCGCGTAGGCGGCTGCGTTCTGATAGGCGACTTCCGATAACGCAAGCCCTTGGGCGCCGACGCCCAGCCGCGCCTCGTTCATCATGACGAACATGGCGTTGAGGCCCTTGTTCTCCTCACCCATCAACCAACCGGTGGCATTCTCGAAATTGAGAACGCAGGTCGAGTTGCCGTGAATCCCCATCTTGTGCTCGATCGAGCCGCACGTGACGCCGTTGGGACCGCCGACAGAACCGTCGGCGTTGACGGTCATCTTCGGCACCACGAACAGCGAAATGCCTTTCACCCCGGCAGGCGCGCCTTCGATACGCGCGATAACCAGATGCACGATATTTTCCGTGATGTCCTGGTCGCCACCGGAAATGAAGACCTTCGTGCCGCTGAGTTTGTAGCTGCCGTCGGCCTGTTTCACCGCCTTGGTACGCAGCATCCCCAGATCGGTGCCGCAATGCGGCTCGGTCAGATTCATCGTACCCGACCAATCGCCAGCCAGCATCTTGGGAACGAATTTTTTCTTCTGGTCTTCCGTGCCGTGAACCATGAGCGCGGCAACGGCGCCGAGCGTCAGCCCAAAATACATCGAGAACGACAGATTGGCCGACACCATGAATTCGTTGATGCTCTGGGCCAACGTCGCGGGCAGGCCCTGCCCGCCAAATTCCACGGGGCCCGACAGACCGACCCATCCGCCTTCGCCGAACTGTTGATAGGCTTCCTTGAAACCCTTTGGCGTCGTGACCCGGCCATCGTCATGCCGGACGCAGCCTTCGAGGTCGCCCACCCGGTTCAAAGGCTGAAGCACCTGTTCGCTGAATTTGGCGGCTTCCGACAAAATCGCCTCGCGCACATCGGCGGAGGCATCGGCGAAGCCCGGCAAATTGTTGTAGCGGTCGATCTGGAAAACGTCGTTGAGCAGAAACCGGACGTCTTCAACTGGTGCCCTGTAAATCGGCATTTACGTCATTCCCCCCTTGGAAGCCTGTTTGGTCGATTTCACTCTTTGTCCGGAATTGTTAGGCAAGATTTTGCGTTGCAGCAACGGCATTCTGGAACTTTAACTGGAAAGCGCCGCAAAAGCGCAAACGTGCGACATCGTGCCCTGCTTTTCGTTGCCTTTTCAAAACTTTTCGGGGCAGTGCGGCTCACTTTAACCGGTTGTTTACCGTAACGCGAAAAAGTCCGGAGCAGAAGCACGCCAGCCGCGTCGGAAATTCGTTTGAATATTCAAGGGGCATGACGAGGCGAAAGGCGCCGGCACATTGCCGGGCGGCTGAGACCGGACCAGGGCATGACATCTCGCCTATCGTGGAATGTTGAGGGAATTGAGCCTTCAGTCCGGGACCGGGCCGAGGCCGCGGCGCAACGCGCCGGAATGTCCCTGAACGACTGGCTGAATGCCACCGCGGGCGATGTTGCGCCTCCTCCGAAAACCGACGCAAACGTCGCGGAAATCCATCAACGCCTCGATTCGATTACCCGCCAGATCGACCAGATTTCGCAAAGCGGCCCGGCAAAGCGGGATACGCCCGGCGTCGCAAGTCAGCTCAACGACGCTATTTCGCGGCTCGACGCCCGGCTTTCGCAAATTTCCGATCCAGCTCCCGCGCAACGCACGCCTGTTGCACCAGCGCCAGTGGCAGCGCCTCCGCCGCGCGTCACGCAGCCGATCCGCCCATCCACACCCATTTACCGCCAAGCCCCGACCACCATTCCAGAACTGCTCGATTTCGACGTTGCGGAAATCGTCGCGCGCCAGAACCAGCTCGATAACGCAAGTCGGCAATCGTTCATGCAAACACCGCCGGGGCCGGTTGCACCCCAGCCTGTGTCTGCACCCGACCTTTCCGGTTTCGAAAAGCAACTTCAAAATCTGACGAGTCAGATCGAAAGCCTGCGGCGTCCGGACACCACGGATCAGTCGGTCACTGCGTTGCGCGGCGAACTGGCAGAAATCCGTCAGGCGATCACCGAAGCCCTGCCACGGCGCGCACTGGAATCGCTTGAAAACGAAATCCGGTCGGTCGCGATGCGGATCGACCGAAGCCGCCACAGCGGCGCTGACAACGTCGCGCTGCAAAGCGTGGAGCAGGCGCTGCGCGACGTCCACGCGACGTTGCGGACGTTGACCCCGGCCGAGCAACTCGCCGGCTTCGATGAAGCGATCCGCAATCTGGGTGGCAAGATCGATATGATCGTGCGTGCGAGCCCGGATTCGGGCTCCATGCAGCAGCTTCAGGACGCGGTGGGCGCATTGCGCGCCATCGTCTCCAATGTTGCATCGAACGAAGCGATTTCCCGGCTGAGCGACGACGTCCGGACGCTCGCCGCGAAAGTGGATCAATTGACGGAGCCGGGCGGGCTGTCCGGATCGATGACGGCGCTAGAGCAACGCATCGCGGCGCTGACCACGGCGCTCGAATCCCGCGAACGGCCAAGCGAAGACTCCAATCGTCTCGAAACGGCGGTGCGGACGTTGTCCGACCGGCTCGATCATCTTCAACTCGGCGGCGACGCATCGGCGGCGTTCTCCCATGTCGAGCAACGCGTTCTCCAGCTTCTCGACCGGCTCGAAATGGCCGACACCCGCGCGCCGAATTTTGGGCGCGTCGAGGAGGGTCTGTCCGATATCCTTCGCCAGCTCGAGCAGCAGCGCACGAGCTTCGCCGCATTGCATGAACAACGTCCGTCTGAAACCGACCAGGATACGGTCGGGATGATCCGGCGCGAATTGTCCGACATTCGCCATAGCCAGTCCGAATTCGATCGCAACACCCAGGATGCGCTGGAAAGCGTCCACAACACTTTGGGCCATGTGGTCGACCGGCTTGCCATGATCGAGGGAGATCTTCGCGAAAGCCGCACGCTCCAGTCTGCGCAGCAAGACAAATCCGCGCCGCACCCCGCGCCGGGCACGATGTCGCCGATCATTTCGTCGACAGCGATATCCGCCCCGATGCAGAGCGGGCCGCGCCTGCCATCGTTTTCGAGTGTCCCGCGGCCGGAATTGCCCAATCCGGCATCGCTTCAGAACTCGACGGTGGCTCGCGCATCGCAGCCGACCGCGCCACCGCCTTCCGAAATTCAGAGGGCGGCTGACGACATCACGCCGACCGGCGAACAACCGGCCCCATGGAACGCTGCGGCCAACTACAGCCAACCTGAATTGCGCTCGGCCATCGATCCGTCGTTGCCACCCGATACGCCGCTCGAACCGGGGACACGCCTTGGGGATGGGGGCAGCGTCCGCACCCCCTCGCAGCGCATCGCAGCGTCGGAAAGCGTTCTCAGCGAAATTTCATCCACTCCCCGTGAACCGACAAGCACATCCAGCTTCATCGCGGCCGCAAGACGCGCAGCGCAAGCAGCAGCGAACCCGGCCAATGAGCCGAAGGCAGGTCGCAGAGCCGGACTTGGCCCCGAGGCTCGCGCAGCCGCCGAACCCGAAGGCGCGGCAAAAACGGGATCGCGAATCCGTTCGCTGCTGGTCGGCGCAAGCGTCGTTGTGATCGTGCTGAGCGGCTTCAAGCTGGCGATGTCGATGCTTGACGCGGGCACCTCATCGCCACCAGCCGCATCGATCGACAAACCCGCCGGCAAAGCGCTCGAAAAATCCAGCGACGCGGCCTCGTCGATCACGGCGCCCGGCGGCAACGGTACGACGCTGTTGTCTTCCGAACGTAATCAATCCTCGATGACATCGCCGATTCCAATCGATCGCCAGAGCCTCATCGTGCCTTCCGCTCCGATCATTCAATCGCCACCAGAAAGCAATCCCGCCGCGACGTCGCCTGCAGACACCAAGCCAATAGCGCCGGATGTCACCGGCACGATCGAACCTTCGCGCGTTGCTCCGATCGCCGCTGCCAGCACCGACGACCGCAAGACAGCCGGATCATCCACCGCATCGTTGACGGCGGTCTCCGACAATCTGCCCGATGCAATCGGTGGCCCCACGCTTCGGAACGCCGCGCTGAAGGGCGATCCCGCCGCCGCCTATGAAGTCGCGGTTCGTTTCGCCGAAGGCAAGGGCGTTGCCGTCAATTACGACGAAGCCTCCAAATGGTATGATCGCGCGGCAGACGGCGGAATCGTGCCCGCGATGTTCCGCCTCGGCACTTTGTACGAGAAGGGCCTGGGCGGCACGAAAGATGTTGACGCCGCCAAGCGCTACTACATCCGCGCCGCCGAGCGCGGCAATGCCAAAGCCATGCACAACCTCGCGGTTCTCGATGCCGACGGCGGCAACAAGGGCCCAAATTATGCGAGCGCGGCGCAATGGTTCCGCAAGGCCGCCGAGCGCGGTGTAGCGGATAGCCAGTTCAATCTCGGCATCCTGTATGCACGCGGAATTGGCGTCGAGCAGAACCTCGCGGAATCCTTCAAGTGGTTCAGCCTCGCCGCCGCTCAGGGCGACACCGATGCGGGCCGCAAACGCGACGATGTTGCCAAGCGTCTCGATGCCCAGTCGCTCGCCGCAGCAAAGCTCGCGATCCAGACGTTTGTAGCCGAAAGCCAGCCCAACGACGCCGTCAACGTGGCAGCCCCGCCCGCCGGATGGGACGCTGTCCCAGCCGCGGCAATTGCGCCTGCGGCCAAGCGCGCTCCCAAACCGCTCAGCAAAATGAGCGCGGCAGGCCACTGACGCGCGGCTGTTTTCAAGCCTCTTCCGTTGCGGATGATCCCATCGTCAGGGCCTGTTATTGGATGCGGCATATGCCATGCATGCGGCTCCATGAATACAGCGCCGTTAGTTGCAGACCGCTTTCAAAGGCCGGCAATACCCGGCCTCGCCGCCCAAGATACGCCAAGCTCAAGGCGCATTTTCCCCGGTTTGATTCAGGAGGGGACACGGGAAATTTATAATTCTAGTGTGGTCTGACCCTAAAAACCCTCCGCCGCCATCCTGCGTCGGTGCTCTTAAGTTCAACGAGTAAGCCAGACTAATAGAGTAAGCCGCGTGCAGATCTACCTTCCAATCGCCGACATTCCGGTCAATATATTTCTCATTCTCGGCATGGGAATGGCGGTCGGTTTCGTCTCTGGTATGTTCGGCATCGGTGGCGGATTCCTGATGACGCCGCTGCTGATCTTCATCGGGATTTCGCCAGCCGTCGCGGTGGCGTCGGTATCGAGCCACATCGCGGCCTCGTCGTTTTCCGGAGCCATCTCGTACTGGCGCCGTCGCGCGATCGATCCGGTTCTGGCGGGAGTGCTGCTCAGTGGCGGGACCATCGGCACGGCGCTCGGCGTCTGGCTGTTTACCGTGATGCGCTCGCTGGGTCAGCTCGACCTCATGATTGCGCTGTCCTATGTCGTGCTGCTCTCTGGAGTAGGTGGACTGATGTTGTGGGAGGGCATCAGCACCATACGCCGGGCGCGGCGCGGCGAGTTGATCCCGCTTCGGCGCTCCGGGAGCCACGGCTGGATTCACGCCTTACCGCTGAAAATGCGCTTCAAACGATCCAAGATCTATCTGTCGGCAATTCCGATTGTCGCGGTCGGTCTCTTGATCGGCTTCGTCGGCGCGGTGCTAGGCATCGGCGGCGCCTTTCTGTTGATCCCGATCATGATCTATTTTCTGCGAGTGCCGACCGGCACGGTGATCGGCACGTCTCAGGTATTGACGCTGGCAACCATGGCGATCGCAACGCTGCTCCACGCCCTGACCAATCATCTTGTCGACGCGGTCCTGGCGCTGATCCTGATGGTTGGCGGCGTCACCGGCGCGCAATTCGGCGCGCGGGCCGGCCAACGTATCCGGGGCGAGCATTTGCGGGTGTTGCTCGGTCTTCTCATCCTGTCCGTCGGCATCCGCTTCGCCGTCGAACTCGTGATTCGCCCCCAGGATCTTTTCACCATACGCGACGTCGGGACCGCCCCATGACGCGACACGCTTTATCCAAAGCCTGGATCATGCTTGCGCTCTGCGCGGGCCTTGCTCCATGGCCTGCGCACGCCGAACGCCTGATCGTGTCCGTCTCCAACAATCGCGTGACGGTGACGCCAAACTACTCTGGCGAGGAACTGGTCCTGTTCGGCTCGATCGAGCGAGACAACCAAACGCCAGCGGACCGCAAGAGCTACGATCTTGTGGTCACCATCACCGGGCCCCGCGCCGACCTCGTGACACGGCGCAAGGAACGAACATTCGGCATTTGGATCAATGTGGATTCCCGGCAGTTTTTAAACGTGCCGTCATATCTCGCCGTTTTCGCCAACCGGCCACTGGACGATGTCGCCTCATCCGACCAACAGCGGCGCCTTCAGCTCGGCCTCGACCATGTGCTACTGACCCAGCGTGTCGGCCCCGATTATGCCGACGTGGTGGCGAGCGATCCATTTCGAAGAGCATTCATACGGCTGCGTTCGGAACACGGCCTGTATCGTGAGGACACCCACGCCGTCACCTTTCTGACTCCCACCTTGTTTCGCACGGGAATTTCACTTCCCGCCGAAGTGCCGATCGGCAGCTACAATATCGAGATCGCGTTGCTCGCAAATGGCGCACTCGTAACCAAGGCAAACACCACATTTGAAATCGTGAAAGTCGGCTTTGAACAGTTCGTCGCCAATGCCGCCAGGCAAGAGCCATTTCTTTATGGACTTCATCACGGTGATGATGGCGCTGGCGACCGGCTGGCTTGCCTCCCTGGTGTTTCGCCGCGACTAAACTTAAACCAAAGCTCCCGATCAGCATGGCAACAACACAGACCGCCATCGCGCCCGTCGACACCCACCCCAGCCAGTAAAGCGGTCCCGTAATGGCAAATTTGTCCATCACGTCCTTGCGCCGCGCCATCAACATCAAAAGCACCATCACCGGCACGGCGAGGACGCCGTTGATCACCGCGCTCCAGTACAGGGCCGAGATCGGGCTGATCGGCGTGAAATTCAGCACAATTCCAATCGCGGCGGACAAGGCGAGCGTGGCATAAAAAGAAATCGCCTCTTTCGGTTTGCGCGAAAGCCCCACCGTCCATCGGCGGCCTTCGCCGATTGCATAGGCTGCCGAGCCCGCGAGCACGGGAATGGCGAGGAGACCAGTCCCGATGATGCCGAGGGCAAAAATGTATTCCGCGAAAGCGCCCGCGACCGGCCGGAGCGCCTCCGCGGCCTGCGCGGATGTCTCGATATCGGTCTTGCCGGTGGCGTGAAGCGTTGCGGCCGCGGTAATCATGATCGAGAGAGCAATCAGATTGGAGAAACCCATTCCGACGACTGTATCGGTCCGGATGCGATGGAACTCCTTGGCCGCGCCGTAATGTTTATCGGCCAAAGGCTGTTTGTGTGCATCGATGCGCTGATCCTCTGCCTCCTGCGACGATTGCCAGAAAAACAGATAGGGCGAGATGGTGGTGCCGAGAATGGCGACAAGCGTCGTCAGGAAAGCAGCGCTCCATTGCACGTGCGGGACAAGCGTCCCTATCAAAGCCTCTTCCCAATGAATCTTCGCAAATGCGAGCGCCGCGACGTAGGCAAACAGGCTCAGCGTCAGCCACTTCAGGATCGAGCTGTAGCGGCCGTAATCCAGAAAGACCTGCGCGACCGTGGACGAAATTCCAAAAACCAGCACATAGAGAAAGCTCGGGCCTCCGACCATCAGCTTCAAAGCATCGGCCATCGCCGCGAGATCTGCACCGATATTGATCGTGTTGGCTACGAACAGCAGCGCAACGACGGTGTTGAGGATGTAAGCCGGATAATGCCGGCACGCATTGCCGGCGATGCCGTGACCTGTGACACGGCCGACGCGCGCGGAGATATCCTGGATCGCAACCATCAACGGAAAGGTCAACAGCATAGTCCAACCGATGCCGTAACCGATTTGCGCTCCCGCCTGACTATAAGTGCCGATGCCGGACGGATCATCGTCCGACGCCCCCGTGATCAGGCCGGGACCTAGAGTCTTCAGAAAGTTGCGCCACCGAAACGGTTCGCGCCGTTGCATCCTGGCGGCATGGTCCACAGCCGAATGCCCCTCCGTCGAGGCGTGATGATCCTTGGTGTTTTTAGGATGCTTGCTGTCGTGAACCATATCTGCCGCCCTGCGCCCCTCTGACAACCGCGCGCCCACGATTGGGTTCCAGTAGCAGCTCTTCGCGCGCGAAGCTTGTGACCCGACCTGTTCGAACGGTTAACGCAAATGAGCACGCAACGAGAACCCTTTGCGCAGATGGAAGGAGCCAACCCGGCATCGGAAAATCATGGCTACGCAAAAAGCTTAATAGCAGCGCGACGCCGCGATCGCATGCAGCTTGCTGTCGCCGAGGACATGCGCAGTGAACTCGAGGGTCTGGAAAATGGCCGCGAACGCACGATCGCGAATGCTCAGTCCTCCCGCGTACGCGCCGAACGCCGGCATCACCGCCCGTTCGCCATCGCAAGCGAAACACCGCCGGTCGAACGAGCGGCCCCGCGTGGCAACACGGGCTTTCGGATGCAGGTGGCCAGCGATCTCGCCGCGAACACCTGTCGGCTCATGACGGAAGACCAGCGGGCCGATTAAAACCTCGTCCGTAACCACGCCGCCGATGTCGCGCGGCAATGCTGGATCGTGATTGCCGGAAATCCATATCCAGTCTCGTCCGGCCTGCATGCACCCGATCGATTCCCGGTCGGCCTTCGCAAGACGGTCGTGGGCCTCTCCATCGTGAAAACTGTCACCGAGCGCAACGATGGTTTTCGGATTGTAACGCGCCACAACTTCCGCGAGCCGCGCGAGCGTGACAGCGGAATCGTGCGGCGGCAACAACACGCCGCGCATCGCGAAGCTCGATCCTTTTTCGAGATGCAGATCGGAGACGACGAGAAGGCTTTCGTCTTCCCAGAACAGCGCGCCGGAGATATCGGCGAAAAGCGGCACGCCCGCCACGCTGACGGCAGACCGCTGCGTCGAAGCACCTGCTGAAACGATGTAAGCGCCGCCTGTCACGATGTCCGAGACCGCCCCAAGATATTTATCATACCGCCCCTCGAGTATATCGCGATTCGCACGCATTTCTTAGATGCTGTCAGGCGAAGCGTACGTGTTTTTGAGACGTTCACTCCATCGCCTCCCGAACCAGCTCATCCGCCGCTTCGGCGAGCAACTCGTCGGATGCCTCGCCATAGACGGCTTCACGGCCGATTTCCAGCATCACCGGCACCGCGAGAGGCGAAACCTTGTCGAGTTCCCGGTGGGTGACATGGCGTTGAATTCGCGTCAGCATATCGCTGAGCCGCCGGATATCGAGCAGCCCGGTCGCGGCATCGGCGCGGGCCGCTCGCAGCAACACGTGGTCCGGCTGATGTTTGCGCAGCACGTCGTAGACCAGATCGGTCGAGAACAAGACCTGCCGCCGTGTCCTCTCCTCGCCTGTAAACCGACGCGGGATCAGCCCGGAAATAATCGCGCAGCTGCGGAATGTGCGCTTCATCAATGCGGACTCCGCAAGCCATGCTTCCAGGTCGTCGCCAAGCATGTCGGGATCGAACAGCGCGTTGAGATCGAGCCTCCCCTGCCGGATCATGGCGGACGTATCGCCGACGCTCCAGATCGCCAGCGCATATTCGTTGGCGACGAAACCGAGCGGGCGCGCCCGGGCGCGCTCCAGCCTGCGCGTCAGCAACATGCCGAGAGTTTGGTGCGCGAGCCGCCCTTCGAACGGATAACAGACCAGATAGTGCTTTCCACCCCGAGGAAACGTTTCAACGACGAGTTCGCGCGGCCCCGGCACCAGCGACAGATACGCCTGCAACGTCAACCATTCGCGCACCTGGTCGGGAAGCCCACGCCAGGCGTTCTGATCGGCGAGCAGTAACCGCACCCGCTCAGCCAGATATGTCGACAGCGGAAACTTGCCACCCATATAAGACGGCACCTTGGCATCGGCATCGTTGGCGCGAGAGACATAAACCTCGTCTTCCATCAGCGCCTCGTAGCGCACGATCTCGCCGCCGAACACGAACGTATCGCCCGCGACCAGTCCTTCGATGAAATATTCCTCGATCTCGCCGAGCATTCGTCCGCCGCGCGCGATAGCGCCAGTCGATCCCACGCCCCCGCGACGCGAGCGCATCAGCCGGACTTTCAGCATCTGTTCTTCGACGATGGTGCCGACATTCAGACGATAACTCTGACGCACCGCCGGATTGGCGACACGCCAGCGGCCTTCCTTGTCGGGTCTGATGCGTGCGAACCGCTCATAGCTTTTCAGGGCATAGCCACCGGTCGCAACGAAATCGACCACATCGTCGAAATCCCGGCGCGACAGCTGCGCGTAAGGCGCGGCCGCGCGGACTTCATCGAACAGCGCATCGGCCAGAAATGGCGCGCCGCAGGCGCAGCCGAGCACGTGCTGCGCGAGCACGTCGAGCGCGCCGGTGCGCAACGGCGGCGTATCCTGCGCATTGTCCGCAACCGCATCGATGGCGACGCGGCATTCCAGCACCTCGAAGCGATTGGCCGGCACCAGCACCGCGCGCGAGGGCTCATCGAGGCGATGATTGGCCCGGCCGATCCGCTGCATCAGCCGCGACGCGCCCTTCGGCGCGCCGACATTGATGACAAGATCGATATCGCCCCAATCGATGCCGAGATCGAGCGAGGACGTACAAACCACGCCGCGCAGCTTTCCCGCCGCCATCGCATCCTCGACCTTGCGCCGCTGCGCCACGTCGAGCGAACCATGATGCAAGGCGATCGCCAGACCGTCGTCGTTCATGCGCCAGAGTTCCTGGAACAGCATTTCGGCCTGGCTGCGGGTGTTGACGAACATCAGCGAGGTCTTGTGGCGCTTGATGAGATCGTAGATCTCCACCAGCGCATGACGTGCGGAGTGTCCGGCCCACGGCAAGCGCTCGCGCGTATCCAGCATCTCGACGATGGGACGCGCGCCGCCGTCGGCAACGACGAGGTCCGCATGCCGCTCCTCTCCCGCGACTTGCGGCACCAGATAGCGGCACAGCGACGCCGGATCGGCCACAGTCGCGGATAGCCCGATCGACGAGATCTGCGGCGCCAATCTGAACAGACGGGCAAGCCCGAGTGACAGCAGATCGCCGCGCTTCGAGGTTACGAGCGCGTGAAGCTCGTCGAGCACGATGCGCCGGAGCGACGAAAACAGAAACGGCGCATCGTCGGACGCCAACAGCAGCGCCAGTTGTTCCGGCGTCGTCAGCAGAATATCGGGCGGATATTTGCGCTGGCGCTGACGCCGCGACACCGGCGTATCGCCGGTACGGGTCTCGACCCGTATAGGCAATGCCATTTCGGCAATCGGCCGCTCAAGATTGCGCGCGATGTCGACCGCAAGCGCCTTCAACGGCGAGATGTAGAGCGTATGCAGTCCCTCGCTCCGCGTCACACCGCGTCCGGTCGACACGATCCGGGTTTTGCCCGGCTCACCACGCGCAACATCGCCCCTCAATTCAACCAGAGTCGGCAGGAAACCGGCCAGCGTCTTGCCCGCGCCGGTCGGAGCGATCAAAAGCGTGGACCTGCGCTCACGCGCTTTTTCAAGCAGCGCCAACTGGTGCTCGCGCGGCTCCCATCCGCGCGACGCGAACCAGCGCAAAAATATGTCCGGCAGGCGCTGGAGATCCGATCGGTCGTTCATGATGGAAGTGTGCACCGGATTGTTTAGAGCGTGATGGCAACTCAGGAGACCCAAGATGGACCTAGATATCGGATCCCAACGGATTTGCGGATGATCACTTCGACACCCTATCGCCAGAGCCGCGCCACGAATAGAATCTCCGTGCTGAAAAGTCCGACTTTCCTCCGGTCTTAGAACAGAGGGGGGAAAATGTTATTAGGACGGTGTCAAAAACCTTTTTCAGCACCCTGATACCATAGACACCCCCTATGACCTGACGTAAAACGAGCAAAATTGGTTGGGGGACTACCATGAATAAGTTTTTCGTCGCAACAGCGCTTGTCGCGAGTTCAGCAAGCGTGCACGCAGCAGACCTTTCCGCAAAAGCTCCGTCCTACAAGGCTGCGGCGGCTCAAGTTTATGACTGGACTGGCTTTTATGCAGGCGTGAATTTGGGAATTGGCGTCGGCCAGAGCAAGGGGATAGCTACCAACCCTGCAGGCGAAAATTTTCTCAATCTGACTCCGTCGGGCACCTCTGGCGGCGGGCAGTTCGGTTACAATTACCAATTCAACCATTGGCTCGTCGGCGCGGAAGCCGACATACAGGGCATCGCTCGATTCCAATCCAGCTCGACGCCTTGCGTGCTCAACTGCAATCTCGTTGGACAAACCCTGCCATGGTTCGGCACCGCCCGGGGACGGGTGGGGTATGTGACAGGCCCACTCCTTACCTATGTAACCGGCGGTTACGCTTACGGCAGTGTAAAGACCGGCCAAACCATCGTGCTCGCAGGCGTCCCGGGATCATTTAGCTCCGAAAGCCTCCGGAGCGGCTGGACCTGGGGCAGCGGCGTTGAAGCGGCGCTTGGTGGAAACTGGACCGGCAAGATCGAGTATCTGTACGTCGATCTGGGCAACGTTTCGGAAAGCTTCGCTCTGCACGGCGTACCGCACACTCTTAGCGCGGATGTGCACGAGCATATTTTCCGGACTGGCCTGAATTATCGATTTGGTGGCACCAACACAGTCACGGCCGCTCTGCCGCTCGCCAACTGGCGTGGGTTCTATCTCGGCGGGAATGGCGGTTCGGGACTGGCACGCGACCGCTTTTTACATACGGTCGGCGCACCGATCTCGACGTCGGAAAATTTATACGAGCTGCCGCGCGGATTTTTAGGCGGCGTGCAGGCTGGCTACAACTGGCAAGCTGAAAACTTGGTGTTCGGTGTTGAAGCTGACTTCCAGGGATCGACCCAAAAGGACGACCGAACCTGCCTGGCCAATTGCACCCAGTTCAATCGGTTGCAGTACGATCAGAAGCTCCCGTGGTTGGGGACCGTTCGCGGCAGGTTGGGCTATAGCCTCGGCGACACGCTCTTCTACGCCACCGGCGGTTTGGCTTACGGCCAAGTGAAGACCGTTATCAACAAATCTTTCGGTCAGATGAACGTCGTTTCATTGTCCCGCACCAAGACTGGATGGACCGCCGGCGGTGGTGTCGAAACTCCGTTTGAGTTCCTCGGCTGGTTTGGAAAAAACTGGACCTCTAAAACTGAATACCTGTACGTCGACCTCGGCTCAAATGCCAATTCCTTCGTAACCGCCACGGGTCCTGTCAACCTGCTGACCGGCCTCGCGGTTACCAATACGTTTTCGACGCACGTCTCGGAACATATCTTCCGCACTGGCTTGAATTATCATTTCAACTGACAGTGAAATGTCTCACACGATCAGAAACCCCGGCCTTGCGCCGGGGTTTTTTGTTTACCCAACTGGAAGTGAAAAAGGGCGCACTGCGAAATCGCGACGCGCCCTTCATTCTCTCTCGCTGGTCCAGGCGCTGAGAACGCCCTTACTGCAATGCTCAATGGCATGGTCCGGAAAACCTGCCTCAACACAAATACTCAGAGAGCCTTGTATTCAAAGAGCCTTGCGGGCGAACCCAGCGAGGTGACAGCGTTTGGAATGAGACACTGGATCACCTCCTTTCGTTGTTGACGGAAATATCAATATAGGCGGCTCACTCGTTTTTCAAAGCCCGCCGCGCCTGTCGTTTGCGACTCAATCTTTCCCCGCCACGACGACAAAACCGGGCACCGGCACGCCGGCATCGGTGCGTGTCGTGACGCGAGACAGATCGCATACTGTCAAAGCCGCTGCGGCCATCGCCCCGCGCAGATAATTTTCGCCATGCGCGTAACGCAGTCCCCCGCCGAGAATGAAACCGTCGCCATCATGCGCCTCGACCGTGAAGGCCAGAAGCCCGCGAGGCGCCAGCACGCGAGATGCTTGACTAAAGAGCGGCGCAAGATCTCCGAGATAGACCATGGCGTCCGCGGCCAGAATCAAATCGGCGCCGGCGTCTTTCTGATTTTTCAGCGCCCGCACCATGTCGGTGACGTCCAGACCGGAATACACCTGTGTCGCGCGGGCGCGGTCGATCATGCCGGGCGACAGATCGAACCCCTCGATGCTGTCGATAATCGAGGCAAACGCAAGCCCGGCAAGGCCCGTGCCGCAGCCAAGATCGAGAGCGCGTTTGAAAAGCGCCGGCCGATGTGCGGCGTGCCGCGCGGCAAGCACGGCTTTCAGCAAAATCTCCGGTCCGCGATAATTGAGATCGCCCCGCAAGGCGGTGTCGAATTTCGGCGCGTATTGATCGAACAACGTACGCACATAGGCCGGCGACATTTCCGATAACGGCTCTGCGCCCAGGCGAATCAGACGCAGCCGCGCACCATGCCGATCGTCCGCATCGGCCGCGCAAGCGCGGCGATAGGCCGCGATGGCTGCATCATGTTGATTGAGTTCCTCACGCAATTCCCCGAGAGCAAACCAGCCAGACGCAAAGCGCGGCGCAAGCTCTACCGCCTGTTCCATCAGATCGGCAGCCGCGAGCAGATCGCCCCGAATCTGCAGATCGCGGGCGAAATCGAAACGGCGGTCGGCGATCAAATCGCCTGAGGACAGAAACAGACGAGAGGGCATGGATCCGGCGCAAAGGACTCGAATGAGGATATTGCCGTCCTATATATCGAAAATGCGACCGCAAGACATCCTCGCACCGCAGCCCGCCGGCCTGTTCTGCAAGTCCGGCGGCTTTCATATCGATCCGGTGCGCCCTGTTGCGCGCGCGCTCATCACCCATGGGCATTCGGACCACGCCCGGCCCGGCCACGGCGCGGTACTCGCCACGCGCGAAACGCTGGACATGATGCGACTGCGCTACGGCGAGAATTTTGCCCACTCCACGCAAGCGATTGGCTACGGCGAGACAATCACGCTCGATGGCGTGACGGTGACATTTCACCCCGCCGGCCACGTGCTCGGCTCGGCCCAGATCGCGGTGACCAACGGACGCACCCGCATCGTCGCATCGGGCGACTACAAGGACGCGCCCGATCCCACTTGCGCGCCGTTCGAGGTTGTGCCGTGCGACGTCTTCATTACCGAGGCGACATTCGGCCTGCCGGTGTTTCGCCACGGCGATGCCGCGGGTGAGATCGCAAAACTGCTTGCATCCGTCGCGTTGTTCCCGGAGCGCGCGCACCTTGTCGGCGCCTACTCGCTCGGCAAGGCTCAGCGCGTGATCGCCTTGATCCGGCGGGCGGGTTACGACGCGCCGATCTACTTGCACGGCGCGATGGAAAAAATCACGCGCTATTACGAGAGCCGTGGAATCGATCTCGGCGACCTGCGCTTAGTCAAAGGCGTGAAGAAAGCCGACCTAGCCGGGACCATCACTCTTGCGCCACCGTCCGCCACGCAGGACGTTTGGACACGCCGTTTTCCGGATCCGGTTACGGCATTCGCCTCGGGCTGGATGCGCGTGCGCGCACGCGGGCGGCAAAAAGGCGTGGAGTTGCCGTTGGTCATCTCGGACCATGCCGATTGGGACGGACTGTGCGCCACCATCGACGCCACCGGCGCCGGCGAAATCTGGGTGACCCATGGTCAGGAAGATGCGCTGGTGCATTGGTGCACGACAAAGGGACTCATCGCGCGGCCTTTGGCCATGGTTGGATATGGCGAGGAGGACGCGGAAAACGCTCTTCCGGGAAGCACGGGCGATGAGGCGGACGCATGAATTGCTTCGCGCAATTGCTCGACAGGCTTGCCTACGAACCGGGCCGGAACAATAAAATCCGCCTGCTCACGACTTATTTTCGCGATGTGCCCGACCCCGACAGAGGTTATGCGTTGGCTGCCATCACCGGGGCCTTATCGTTCAGGCACGCAAAGGCCGGCCTCATTCGCGACCTGATCGCCGCGCGCACCGATCCCGTGCTGTTCGCGCTTTCGTATGATTACGTCGGCGACCTGTCCGAGACAGTGGCGCTGATGTGGCCTTCCGCAACGCGTGCCACGAATTCCCCTCCGCCACCGACGCTGACCGAAGTCGTCTCGACGCTGGATACGCTGCCAAAGAAGGACCTTCCTTTGCAGCTCGCGCGCTGGCTTGATGAACTCGACGAAACTGGACGCTGGGCCCTGCTAAAGCTCGTGACCGGAGCCATGCGTATCGGCATCTCGGCACGACTGGCGAAAACCGCTGTTGCCGCGCTGGGCGACAAAGAGCCGCATGATGTTGAACTGATCTGGCCCGGTCTTACGCCACCTTATCTTGATCTGTTTGCCTGGCTGGAAGGCCGCGCCGAAAAACCCGTCAACCTTGATCCCGCGCCGTTCCGGCCGGTGATGCTCGCCCACGCGATCGAGGATTCGGATTTTCAAAAACTCGAAGCCGCGGAATTCATAGCCGAATGGAAATGGGACGGCATTCGCGTGCAGGCGGCGACAGGATCCGGCAACGACGGCGCGCCGGTGACGCGGCTCTATTCCCGCTCCGGCGAGGACATCACCGGGAGTTTTCCGGACATGCTGCAATCGCTGCATTTACCGGGCACCATCGACGGCGAACTGCTGGTCTTACGCGAAGGGCGCGTGCAGACGTTCAACGTGTTGCAGCAAAGGCTGAACCGCAAAACCGTCACGCCGAAGCTCATCAAGGAATTTCCGATCCATCTGCGCGCTTATGACTTTTTGAGCGAAGGCGATGAGGATTTGCGCACGCTTCCTTTCCTTGAGCGGCGCGCGCGCCTCGAACGGTTTATCGCGCGCCTGAATACGCCACGCGTGGATCTGTCTCCGCTTGTTCCGTTTTCGACCTGGGAGACGTTGGCGGAGGCGCGCGCCGATCCAGCCCGCGCAGGCGCGGGCGAAGATGCCGAAGCCGTCGAAGGCGTCATGCTGAAACGACGCGATGCACCTTATCTTCCCGGCCGGCCGAAAGGCCAGTGGTGGAAATGGAAGCGCGATCCACACATCATCGACGCCGTGCTGATGTATGCCCAGCGCGGCCACGGCAAGCGTTCGTCTTATTATTCGGACTATACGTTCGGAGTTTGGACTGAAGGCGATGGCGGCGACCAGCTGGTGCCGGTGGGCAAGGCTTATTTCGGTTTTACAGACGACGAGTTGATCCAGATCGATCGGTTTGTCCGCCGCAACACCACCGAACGTTTCGGCCCGGTACGCGAGGTGGTGCACGAGGGCGATCAGGGGCTCGTGCTCGAAGTCGCGTTCGAAGGGCTGCAGCGCTCGACCCGGCACAAGTCCGGCGTCGCGATGCGCTTTCCGCGCATCAACCGGCTGCGATGGGACAAGCCGCCCCGCGAAGCCGACCGGCTCGAAACGCTGGAGCGGCTGCTGAAGGCTCCCGATGGAACGACGGCTTAGAACGTCCAGACGTAACGCGAAACCTGCTGCTTGTAGCGACGATAGTCCTCACCGAATTTTTGCTCGAGGTATCGCTCTTCGCGCAACACGACACCGAAATGCAAGATCAGCCAGCTTGGACCGATCAGAAGCACCAGCCAGTCGAGTGCAAAAATGATGGCGATCCCGAACTGCGCAACCAGGACACCGAAATACAATGGATTGCGGGTGCGCTTGAACGCGCCTTCGATCACAAGCGCCGTTGTGGGCTGCGTTGGGCTGACATTGGTGCCTTGCCGCATCATGGCACGACGTCCGCTCGCCGTGGTGAACAGTCCCGCGATGACCAGAATGATCCCGACGGGAATCCGCCAAACATAACCGATCGATGCGAGCCAACCCAACGGAGCAAGCCATTGCAGCGCGCATCCGATGGCAATGGTGATCAGCGGAATGATGGGCGGAAAAACCACAACGTTCGGGTGATCCAGCGTGTCACTCATGTCGTCTCCAGGCCCGCAACCAATCGCAACAGTTGGCGGAATAACGGTTAGTTTTGGCAACCCATATAGAGGACCTTGTTTTCGTGTCAAGGACGCCCAAGGCTTCAATGATCGGGACCGCAAGCGACATGCTTCCCGAAGCCTTGGACAACATATCGGTCTGATTGACGAAGGAGCCGCCCGGTTGGCTTCGTTACCCCTTGGAACATCCGCTCTCTTCAAGCGCGGCAGACCGTTTGTCTCACCATATCTGATGCGGCTTGCGGAGATCCTCCACCTGTTGCGGAGTCAGTGGCCGAACCGACTCGTTACGCAACATAAGAAACAGCTTGGCTGTTTCTTCCAGTTCCTCGGTTGCGTAAGTGGCGTTCTCCAGGCTGGTCCCTGCCACCACGGGACCGTGATTGGACAACAACACCGCGTGGTGGGCACCGGCGAGTTTCTCCACCGCACGCGCGAGCGCTTCGTCGCCCGGCGCATAATACGGCACCAACGGCAGCTGGCCGACGCGCATCACGTAATAGGCCGTAAGCGGCGGCAGGCAATCGTGATGATCGATGCCATGAAGGCAAGACACCGCGACCGAATGCGTGGAGTGCAGATGCACGACAGCGTTGGCCGCCGCGCGCTGACCGTACATCGCGCGATGCAGAAAGGCTTCCTTGGTCGGCTTGTCACCGCTCACATGATTGCCCTGCGCATCGAGACGCGACAGTTTAGCGGGATCGAGTTCGCCCAGCGACGCATTGGTCGGCGTCATGAGAAAGCCGCCATCCGGCAACCGCACCGAAATGTTGCCCGTGGAGCCGAATGTCAACCCGCGCTGAAACAGCGACGCGCCGACGCGGCATATTTTTTCGCGAGTTGCGCTGTCGGTCATCCGCGATAAATCCATTCGTTGACGTATGCTTGTGTCACGCGGCTATCCTGTTTTTCGAAACTCGCGAGCATCATGGCGCTTTTTGGCACCAAATTTGTAAACAAAGGGCACGCGGGAGACATCAATTCGTGGGCACGAGCCGATCCCATGCCTTGAGAAAGAAGTCGCTCGCTCCAAAATTGCCCGATTTGAGCGCGAGCGCCATATCGACGCCGGATCGGCTGCGAGTCCATGGCACACCCGGATCGATCTCCGGGCCGATGGTCAGAACACCCGCACCTAATGCCTGCACCACCGCGCCAGAGGTCTCGCCGCCCGCCACGATCAAGCGGGTCACCCCGCGTTCGGGCAACGCGGCTGCGATACCGCCCAACAAATCCTCGACGATGGTCCCCGCCTGCGCGGTCCCGAGCCGCTGCTGCACCTGCCGCACCGCATCCGGATCATCGCTGGAATAAACCAGAAACGGTTTGTCCGTGGGCTGACGGTCGATCCATTGCAGAATCTGGCCGGCAGTCTGCGTGCCGCTGGCGATGTCCAGCGGATCGATCCGCAAATTCGGCATGCCTGCGTCAATTGCGACTTTGACCTGACCGCGCGTCGCAACCGAACAGGAGCCCGCGAGAATAGCTTGCCGGCCTTTTGGAGCGGCCATTTGCGTCGGCGCCGGTGTTAACCGGTCGATCAGCTTCGCATCGAGATAAGCAGCCGGCAGGCCCATCGCCACGCCCGAACCGCCGGTGATCAACGGAAGATGCGCCGTTGCCGCGCCGATAGTGCGCAGATGCACATCTGCGATCGCATCCACGATAAAAAAGCGAATTGCGCCGGCTTGGTCTTCAATCGCGTTGCGAATCGCCGGCACGCCGGCCGCCACCGTTTCGAACGGTATCAGACCGACTGGAAGACTGGTTTGACGCTGCAATACGCGCACCAGATTGGCGTCGTGCATTGGCGTCAACGGATGGTCCTTCATCGGACTTTCGTTCAGCGGCACGCCGTTGACGAACAGATAACCTGCATAGATCGTGCGGCCTGCCTTCGGGAACGCCGGGCATGCAATGGTCGCGCCGCCGCCTGTAAAGGCAAGCAGCGCCTCCGCCACAGGGCCGATATTGCCTTGATCGGTGGAATCGAAGGTCGAGCAATATTTGAAGAACAGACGCTGCGCGCCGAGTTTGCGCAGCGCATCCGCCGCCCCCAGAGACTGGTTCACCGCGTCCGATGCAGCAATGGTGCGCGACTTCAGCGCGACCACGACCGCGTCGATCTCCGACACATCGAGATCGGCTGGCGGCAACCCTGTCGATTGGACCGTGCGCAATCCCTCGCGGGTCAACATCAATGCGAGATCCGTCGCGCCGGTCAGATCGTCGGCCACGCATCCGAGCAACATCAATTAGCTCCGGCGTCCGGAGGACGTTTCCGTCCGAAACCATCCCAGACCATCGAGGGTGTTCCCCTCGGGCCGATACTCTGCCCCGACGAAGCCGTCATAGCCGAGTTCGTCGAGAACACGGAAAATTCTTGCATCGTCGAGTTCGCCGGTGCCGGGCTCATGACGCGCAGGCACAGCGGCCGTCTGGATATGACCGATGATCGGCATCATCGTCTCCAGGCCGCGGATCACGTCGCCATGAATGATTTGCCGGTGATAGATGTCGAACTGCAATTTGACGTTCGGCCGTGCCAGTTTCCGGATTAGGCTTGCGGCGGTGTCGAAACTGTTGAGAACATAACCTGGCGCGTCGCGCTGATTGAGCGGCTCCAGGAGAATGTCGACACCTGCCTCGCCTGCCCGGTCCGACGCGAACAGCACCGCGCTTTCGAATGACGCTTGCGCCGCCGGATCCTGCGCGGACGCAATCCCGGCCATCATGTGCAAACGTTTGACGCCTGTTGCCTTGGCATAGACCATAGCCGTGGCGATTGATGCATCGAATTCCGCACGACGTTGGGGCAACGCGGCAAATCCCCGCTCGCCGCCCTCCCAATCGCCCGGCGGGCAGTTAAACAGCGCCTGCGTCAGCCGGTGACGGACCAGCCGCTCTGCAATCGCTTCGGGGGGAAACGCGTAAGGAAACAAAAATTCGACAGCATCGAAGCCCGCGTCGGCCGCTGCGGCAAACCGATCGAGAAACGGCCATTCGTTGAACATCATTGACAGGTTGGCTGCAAAGCGCGGCATCGAAACGTCCCGTTTTATGATTTTTGTGCCAGCGGCAGATCGATGCCGGTGACGCTGGCATAGAGCCGCGCAACGGACGCATCGTCGTCTTTGCCCATGCCAGCAGCGGCCGTCATCAAGAACATCTGCAACGCGGCGGACGCCACCGGCGTTGGAAATTTGGCGGAACGGGACATGTCGCTGACAATGCCAAGATCCTTGGTAAAAATTTCAACGGCGCTGCGCGGCGTATAATCGCCGTCGAGAATGTGAGGCACCCGGTTCTCGAACATCCAGGAATTTCCGGCTGACGCCGTAATCACCTCGTAGACCTTGCGCATGTCCAATCCGAGTCGCTTGGCGAACACGATCGCTTCCGAGGCGGCTGCGATATGAACGCCCGCCAGCAACTGATTGACCATCTTGAACGACGCGCCGATGCCGGGCTCGTCCCCGAGGCGATAGATATTCGCAGCCATTGCATCGAGCGCAGGCTGAGCTTTCTGCATGGCGGCGGGCGATCCGGAGGCCAGCACCGTCAAGGCGCCCTCCGCTGCACGCTGCGCGCCGCCGCTGATCGGAGAATCCACATAGAGAAGTCCCTTCGCCTCGGCCGCCGCCGCCAGCGCACGGGCGCGATCTGGCGCCATGGTGGCGCAGGACAGAATCACCGCGCCCTTCTCCATCGTGTCTGCGATGCCGTCGGCTCCGAAGAGCAGGGCGTCGGTCTGATCCGCATTGACCACGACCACCACAACCACACCGGCCTCCCGGACCGCGTCGCGCGCCGTCGGCGCGGCGTGCCCCCCGTATTCGCCTGCAAAACGCTCGGCGACCTCGTGCCGGACATCGAAACCGGCAACCAAAAATCCCTTCCGGCGCAACGACACCGCCATGCCGTACCCCATAGAGCCGAGCCCGATCACTGCTGCTTTTTTGCTTTGTTCAGATGTGTCCATGGCACCGTTTCTTGGTTATGGGCGGCCCGGCTTTCATGGCTTGCCGGCACGCCGTTTCGGGGTCTCCATCCTAAACCGGTCGTGGCATCAAACGCCAGCAAGGAGCAATCACTCTCCGCGCCCGCATCATGACGGTAATTTCATGAGAATGCATCGGCCCTGAACACTTGACGTTGGTTCCGCACCGACCACCTTCGTGTTAGTGTGCGCACATTGAACTTGCGAGCATACGCCGCAGACGGGAGACCAGACATGTCGATGGACAACAAGCCGATCGAGGCACGCCCCGCCGATGACGGGTTCTCCCGTTTTCTCGGGGGCACCCCGCTCGCGGTGGCGTTCCGGCTTGTGCTGTTGTCGATCCTTGTCGGCATTGTGCTGGCTGCCATTGGCTTCGACCCGTGGAATATCGTTCGCAGCATTCGCATGCTGTTCGAACGCATCTGGGATCTGGGCTTCGATGCCGTTAACTGGCTGTGGCGATACTTCCTGCTCGGCGCGGTGATCGTGATTCCGATCTGGCTGCTGTCGCGGATCTTCGGTACACCACGCAGGCGTTAGAGCGCGTCCATTTGGGTTGCAAAACCGATGAATGTCGAACATAGCGCACTCGCGCAATAGTCATCGTTTGAATCAGCAGCCCGCAGTCATCCTCCATTGAATCCATCTGCTCCCATAACGACCCGGCGTGTGTTCGCCATCGCTGGTCCGGCGATGCTCGCGAACCTCACAACGCCGCTGCTTGGCGTGGTCGCCACGGCGGCTATTGGCCGCCTGGGTGACGCCCGTCCGCTGGGTGGCCTGGCAATGGCCTCCGTGATCTTCGACTGCATGTTCTGGCTGTTCGGCTTTTTACGGATGGGCACTGTCGCCCTCACCGCGCAGGCCGTCGGCGCCAACGAAATGCAGGAGATGCGCGCACTGATCGTGCGAGGCTTTATCGTTGCCGCAGTGATCGGAGCGTGCCTCATAGCCCTGCAGGAGCCGCTTTCAGCTGCGATTTTTGGCGCCATGGGCGGCAGCGATGATGTAACACGCGTTGCCAAGATCTATTTCAAGATACGCATCTGGTCGGCGCCGATGGTCCTCGCCAATTACGTCGTGCTGGGCTGGCTCGTGGGACAAGCGCGCGCATCGATCGCGCTCTTCATTCAGATCGCAATCAACCTTATCAATATCGTGGCGACGGTTCTGCTGGTGCTGGTGTTCGACACAGGAACAACCGGCGCTGCATTTGCCGCGATCATCGCTGAAGCGGGAGGACTGGGCGTCGGCGCTCTTGTCGCGCATTATCTCAGCGGCGGCCTATTTTCGATTCCGCGCAGCATCCTGTTTGACCGAGCTAAATTATTGCGCATGTTGTCGATCAACCGCGACATCATGATTTGTACCGCCGCACTGATCGCGGCATTCCTGTTCTTCACGGCACAGGGCGCGCGGGCTGGCGACGTGACCCTCGCCGCAAATGCCGTGCTGAATAATTTTCTCTTGATCAGCGCGTTCTTCCTCGACGGCCTGGCGAATGCCGCCGAACAGCTCTGTGGCCAATCGATCGGCGCGCGCGATCGGGCTGCGTTTTCCGAAGCAACGCGGCTCGTCATCATGTGGGGTTTCGCATTCGCGCTTGCCGTCGCGCTCATCTATGCGCTGTTCGGCCCTGCGCTCATCGATATGATAACGGCGAGCCAGGACGTTCGCGACGACGCAAGAAAATATCTTTGGCTGGTCGTCGCCGCTCCAATTCTCGGCGTTTTCGCTTTTGCCTATGACGGAATTTTTATTGGCGCGACCTGGGCGCGCGACATGCGCAATCTGATGATTCTTTCCCTCGTCATCTTCCTGCTTGCATGGTTCGTCCTGCGACCTTTCGGAAACACCGGACTGTGGGGCGCTTTGCTGGTTCATTATGCCGCGCGCGGTGGATTGCAGGCGCTTCGCTATCCGGCGCTGCTGAAGGCCTCGTTTCCCTAAAGCGTTTTCGAGCGAAGCATGCCACCGGACTTGATCCGGTGGTGGATACCGGTTCGCGTTAAGAAAACGCGTCGAAATAAAAAGATATAGCGCGACGGCGATTTAACCAAAACCGGAAGCGCTCCAAGAGGCCCAATTGGGTGTTGTCGAAACCTAAACCGGCCAATCTTCGGCGGTGATCGTTGCGGCATCCGCGCCGACGATTTCATTGATGGATTCGCGGCCGGTCCGGCGCAGCACCGAGACCAGATCGGTCTTGATGTCATCGATCAATCCGAGACCCTTGTAGACAAGGGAGGAATAGAGCTGGATGAGGCTGGCCCCGGCGCGGATCTTCATCAACGCCGCACCGCCGGAGTTGATGCCTCCGACGCCCACGAGCGGAAACGCACCCTCCACACGGACATAGGTTTCCGCCACCATTCGCGTCGACAACCGGAACAGCGGGCGTCCCGACAAGCCGCCTTGCTCGGCCGCACGCGCCTTGCTGCGCAATGCTGCGGGGCGTGCCAATGTCGTGTTTGATACGACCATGCCGTCAACGCGGCGCGACCGTGCGATCTGCACCACATCGTCGAGTTCATTTAACGAAAGGTCAGGCGCGATCTTCAGCAAAACGGGCGATTCGCCGGCGTTCTTGCGCACCCGCTCGCGCGTCTCAATCACGCGCGCCAGCAGCTCGTCGAGCTGCCCTGCCTGCTGCAGGTTTCGCAATCCCGGCGTGTTCGGCGACGAGACGTTCACAGTGAAATAGCTCGCGACCGGCGCGAATTTTTCGATCAGCGACACGTAATCCGCAACTCTATCCTGCGAATCCTTGTTCGCTCCGACATTGACGCCGACGATGCCCCCTCGATTGGCGCGCGCCGCCAGTCTCCTCAGGACAACGTCGCCGCCGTCGTTGTTAAAGCCCATACGATTAATGACACCATCGTCGGCTTCCAGACGAAACAGCCGCGGGCGCGGATTGCCTGCCTGGGGCTTCGGTGTCACCGAGCCGATTTCCACGAAACCGAAACCGAGCCGGAGGAGTTCGTCGGGCGCCTCCGCACTCTTGTCGAAACCGGCAGCAAGCCCGATCGGGTTCGGAAAATTCAGGCCGAATGCCCGCACCGCAAGCATGGGATTGTCGATCCGGCTGCGCGACGGTGGCAACAACCGCAAACCCCGGATGGCCAGCCGGTGCGCGTCTTCCGGATCAAGCCAGCGCAGCAGCGGCAAAGAGAAGGTTTCGAAGGCGCGGATCACGGCTCGAGCTCCGGAATATCGTGGCTGCCGTCGGCTCGCAGCGCGAGATCCACAACGGTCCTGGCCGCGCCGACATCGAGCTTTCCGTACAGATGAGGAAACAACTCACCGCCGCGCGATGGTTCCCACTTCAAGGCGTCGCCAAGGCCGACAAAATCGACGGCAACAAGAATAAGATCGGCTTGGCCAACGAAATGTTTTCGCACAGTTCCTGGCACCTGAGCCGCGGTGGAAAAATGGATGAACCCGTCGCGCAGATCGTCCGCACTTCCGGAATAAAAACCCAGCCCTTCGGCGTCGCTCCAGGTGCGAGCGGAACAGATTTTATAAATCGTCGACACGTTTTTATCCCGCCGATCGCGCCAACGCGCCATCGATCATCGCGATCGCATTTTGTACACCGTAAACGGCAACGAAGGATCCGAAACGCGGACCTTTTTCCTGCCCGAGCAGCACCTGATAAAGCATATTGAACCACTCGAGTGAAACACCGGGACGGCCGTCCTTGCCCTTCTTCACTGTATCGAGGAACGGCTCGCGGCGGCCGATCTCGTAGACGATATTCTGAATGGCTTCCGCAGCTGCATCCTGCGGCAATTGCGACAACGCATCGCGCAAATCACCCAGCGCCACTCGCTCATCCTGCGTCGGCTCGCGAAACTTTTTCGTCGGCGCCACGAAATCTCGATAGTAGTTGATCGCATAGCCGACCATCGCATCGAGCTTCGGATGGGTCTGAGGCGTCACTCCGGACCGGTAACGTCCGATGAAGCCCCACAGCGTCTCGGCATTTTCGGCGTTCGACGACGATACCAGCGTCAGCAGCAACTGGAACGTCACCGGCATGTCGGCGAGCGGCGGGTTCCCGGAATGGACGTGCCACACCGGATTGGACAGCCGCTGCTTGCCGTCCTGCCGTCCATAGCCCTCAAGGAATTGCTGGTAATCGTCGACATTGCGCGGGATCACGTCGAAGAACAAACGCTTCGCGGCCTTCGGCTCCCGATACATGAAGAGCGACAGCGATTCCGGAGACGCATAGCGCAGCCATTCGTCGATAGTCAGCCCGTTGCCCTTCGACTTGGAAATCTTCTGGCCTTTTTCATCGAGAAACAATTCGTAGTTGAAGCCTTCCGGCGGCAATCCACCGAGCGCGCTGCAAATCTTGCCGGACAGCTTCACCGAATCGATCAGGTCCTTACCGGCCATTTCATAGTCGACACCGAGCGCGACCCAGCGCATGGCCCAATCCGGTTTCCATTGCAGCTTGCAATGCCCGCCTGTGACCGGAAGCGTCACCCGCTCTTTCGTCTCCGGATCGTCGTAGGAAATCGTTCCGCTCTTGGCGTCATGCGCCACGATCGGCACTTGCAGCACGATGCCGGTGCGCGGGCAAATCGGCAGGAACGGCGAGTAGCTGGCCGCGCGCTCCTCGCGCAGTGACGGCAGCATGATCGCCATCACCTCGTCGAACTGCTGGAGCAATTTGAGCAACGTCGCATCGAACCGGCCGGACGTATAGTAGTCGGTCGAACTGGCAAATTCGTAGTCGAAGCCGAACGTGTCGAGAAATGCGCGCAAGCGTGCATTGTTGTGCGCGCCGAAGCTCGAATGTGTTCCGAACGGATCGGGCACCCGCGTCAATGGCTTACCGAGATGCGGGGCAATGACATCCTTGTTCGGAATGTTGTCCGGGACCTTGCGCAGGCCGTCCATGTCGTCCGAGAAGGCGAGAAGGCGGGTCTTGATCTTGTCTTCCGTCAACACGCGAAAGGCATGGCGAACCATCGTCGTGCGCGCGACTTCGCCGAAGGTGCCGATATGCGGCAGACCCGACGGACCGTAGCCGGTTTCGAACAGCACTTCGCCTTTGGGCTTTTTCTTCAGCCGCGCAACGATCTGCTTTGCCTGCTCGAACGGCCATGCGTTGGATTGCTCGGCCAGCGCCCGCAATTCACTCGGGGTGCTGGGTATTTCATTCGACATCACATCGTCTCCACCGGGGCCATTTTGGCTTTCGCCGGTCTTGTCGTTTCAATTGTTGCGGTCGACAGCCGGTCACGGCCGCGCCGCCAAATTCAGAAAGGGCTGACAGAAAAATAACGAAGCCAAAGATCGGTATAACGGCCCTTTTCCCAAATTCTGAACATTGCCCAATTCAGCGCCTGCCTCAGCACATCGTTGCCTTTGCGCACAGCGATCCCGATTCCCTCGCCGAAATACCTGCTTTCGACAAACGGCCCGCCGCTAAAAGCGCAGCATTCCGCGGAGTCGGTGCCGTTGATCCAGAACGCGAGCGAAATCGCGTCGCCGAAGATGAAATCCACTTCGCTTCGCCGCAAGGCCTGCCGCAAGGTGTCGTCGCTCGGATAGCTCACGATCTGAGCGTCCGTAAATTGGGATTTCAGGTAGGCCTCATGCGCCGAGCCGGCGATTGCGCCAACCTTCTTGCCTTCGAGGTATTCCGGCCGGATTTCCGGCAGCACCGCGAGGCGGCGCGATACGAAGCGCGCCGGCGCGCGATAATATGGATCGCTGAAGTCGACCCGAGCGCGCAGCTGGGGCGTCGCCGCGAGCGAAGCGATGATGGCATCGCCGCGATTGCTGGTCAGCGAATCCACCAGCGTCTCGAAGCGGCGCATCTGCACGGTGCAGGTGACCTTGATTTCATCGCAGATCAGCCGCGCCAGATCGACGTTGAATCCTGCCGGGTTGCCGTCGGGGCCGGTAAAATTGAACGGCGGATAGTCGGTTTCCGTCAGAAACCGGATCACCGTGAGGCGTGACATATCCGGCCGGTCCGGACGGCGACGCGGGTCCCAGAATCCTGGCACCGCTTGCGGGGCCGCCTGCGTGGCCTGACCAGCAACCGCTGCCGGTCCTGGCGGCGAACCCGCTGCCGTCTGCGCAGATGTGCCGAAAAGAACCATCAACCCCGAAACCGCCGCAGCGGCCGTGAACAGGCCCGCGCAAAGCCAGCTCGGCAGGCGCTGATGAACGCTCAAATCGGGACAGGAGCGCATGGCTCGGAACTTCCACATGCGAGGTCTTATAGACCATCCGGCGCGTGTGGGAAGGTTCAGAAATGGCTCACGCGGCGATCAGAGATAACGCTTCAGATCGGCGGCCCCCTCTTCGGGCGTTCGCTTGATATTGAAAGGGGCGACGAACCTGCCATTGCGGTCCATCAGATAGATCAGCGCCGTATGGTCAATCGTATAGTCGCCGTCCTTGAGCGGGACTTTCTTGGCATAGACCCGATAGCCGGACGTGATTTTCGCCACCGCCTCCGGACTGCCGGTGAGCCCTTTGAGGTGGGGATCGAAGCTCGACAGATAATCCTTCATGGCAACAGGCGTGTCGCGTTCGGGATCGACCGATACGAAATAGGCGTTGACCTTGTCGGCGTCCGAACCCATCGCGCGCAGCACCTCGGACATCTCGAACAGCGACGTGGGACATACGTCGGGGCAATGCGTGAAGCCGAAGAAAACCAGGGTCGGGCGGCCTTGAAGATCTTTCTCGGTGACCGTCCGCCCCGCCTGATCGCTCAGCTGGAACGGACCGCCGATCGAAGCCGGCGCCGTCGCGCTGCTCATGCCGCCGAGCATCCACAATGTCACAAGCAGGCCGACTGCAAGGCTCGCGGCAAACGCCGCGACAACGACAAGCGGGCGCGTCGTACGATCGGTCATACCAGATCCTGTATCGTGCTCATGAAAGGGCTCTCAAAAACATGCGGCGATCCCGGCCGCCAGCATCTGAAAAAATATCGCCGTGCCATACTGAAACCAGAGCACTGCCGCCAACGCCGACGTCAATCCCAGCGCGATCAGCGCCGAAATGGCAACAACCGTGGACCATCGGCCCGGCTCACGGACGTCGGCCCTGTGGCCAGGCGCCATGGGATTGCCTGGGGTGGATACTTCGGGTGCCATGGCCCGATTTCCTCTCCGGAAAACGTCAATGCTTCCGATGAGATAGGCCGTGGACCGCCCCGGAGCAAGCGCTATCGCCCGAAGCGCCGATCACGTCCTGCGGAGATCAACATGCGCCGATAAAGGCATCGCGAACAGAGGCGTACGCGATCTCAAGAGATCGTCAATGCGCGGATGCCTGGGCGTCCATGTAACAGGGACGGTACATGCTGGACAGCTGCCGGCCGCGCAGGAACAACATCCGTGGGGTCAGCCCGCCGCGATGAGCGATCCAGCGTTTGATTTGCGGCGGATACATCGAATAAAGCATCAACGTTGCTTCAGGATTCGTCACGGTCTTGCCATCGCTGCCGAAGTCCCATGCGGCGTGAAAGCCTAGATTGGCCCGCGCCGTCACACAGATCCGATCGCGCGGAACTGCCCCAAGAACAATCGTGCAGGCCGACGCGCACAAGCCATCGATCACGACCGACTCGCCGGAGCTTTTCAGATCCTGGTATTTGTCGACATAGGTTCCGATGCGGCCTCCGCGATCCTCGGAAATCCGCACGACCGCGTGACTTGAGCCAATGCCTGCTATCAGCAGCATGGCCGCGAGCATCCCCGTGACGACCTTCATTCCCCGCCCCGCCCGACCCGAAAACCTAAATCAGTCATAAGTAAAATGTTGCGGAAGCAGTGTTTTGTCCAGTGGCGCACCTGGGCCCCGCACAATTTCAGTTCGAGTGTTGCGCGGAAGATGCACTGTTATCTCCTGCGGCGAGTTCGCGATCGAGTTTGCGCTCAGATTAAGGCGCTCGCCTTTCTGAACTGCAAACAGGGAAGGAAACGGACTTCACGCAGATGCAAGACATTCCCGAGCCGGGACAGTTTCGGGGCAAAGGATTGCGGCATCTTTGCCGTTGACCAAGGTTCCAGCCTCGCGCTTTGATCGGCGTGGGGTCTAGATCGCTTTTGTTCTGGGTTGAATCACGGTCGCGCTCTATCGGTTGGTTTTGACGCGTTTTCTTAACGCGAACCGGTATCCACCGCCGGATCAAGTCCGGCGGCATGCTTCGTTTGAAAACGCTCTAAGGGGAAACAAAAATGGCCGATCAGGCTGATGTCATCGTTGTCGGCGCGGGACTCGCGGGACTTGTCGCGGCAACAGAAATTGCCGATGCGGGCAAAAGCGTCATCGTGCTCGACCAGGAAGGCGAGCAGAGTCTCGGCGGTCAGGCGTTCTGGTCGTTCGGCGGCTTGTTCCTGATCGATTCGCCCGAGCAACGGCGGATGCGCATCAAGGATTCCTACGATCTGGCGTGGCAGGATTGGCAGGGAACCGCCGGATTCGACCGGGAAGAGGATCATTGGCCAAAGCGTTGGGCCGAAGCCTATGTGGGGTTTGCCGCCGGCGAGAAGCGGGACTGGCTGCAGGCCATGGGGCACCGGATATTCCCGGTGGTCGGGTGGGCGGAGCGTGGCGGTTACGACGCCATGGGCCACGGCAATTCCGTGCCGCGCTTCCATGTCAGTTGGGGAACCGGGCCTGGAATTGTCGAGCCCTTCGAGCGCCGGGCGCGCGAAGCGCAAAAGCGCGGACGGCTGACGTTCAAATTCCGTCACCGCGTCGACGCCCTGATCTCGACCAACGGCGCCATCACCGGCGTCAGCGGCGCCGTCCTCGAGCCGACATCGATTGCGCGTGGCGAGACATCCTCGCGAACGGTCGTCGGTGAGTTTTCCTTGTCCGCGCAGGCCGTCATCGTGGCGAGCGGCGGGATCGGCGGCAATCACGATCTGGTCAGGCAAAACTGGCCGAAACGTCTGGGCGCACCTCCGAAGCGAATGGTCGCCGGCGTGCCCGCCCATGTCGACGGTCGCATGATCGGGATTACGGAAGCCGCCGGCGCGCGCATGATCAACCGCGACAGAATGTGGCACTATGTGGAAGGCATCCATAACTGGAGCCCCATTTGGCCCAACCATGGCATCCGCATTTTGCCAGGGCCTTCATCAATGTGGTTCGATGCAACAGGCAAGCGCCTGCCCTCTCCGCTCTATCCCGGTTACGACACCCTCGGTCAGCTCGAATACATCATGGCCACCGGCTACGATTATTCATGGTTCATCCTGACCCAAAGCATCATCAAGAAGGAGTTCGCCCTCTCGGGCTCCGAGCAGAACCCGGACCTCACCTCCAAGAGCTGGCGGCTGACGCTCAAACGCGCCACCAACAAAGGTGCACCGGGGCCGGTGGAAGCATTCAAGAGCAACGGCGTCGATTTCATCGTGCGCGACAACCTCGCCGACCTGGTCACAGGCATGAATGCGTTGACCGGCGAAAATCTGTTGTCCCTCGGCGATATCCAGCGGCAGATTGAAGCGCGCGATCGGGAAATCGAAAATCCCTACTGCAAGGACACCCAGGTGATGGGTATTCACAACGCGCGCAGATATCTCGGCGACAAGCTCATTCGCACCGCAAAACCCCACCTTATCCTCGACCCGGCACACGGGCCGCTGATCGCGGTGCGGCTCAACATCCTGACGCGCAAAACGCTGGGTGGCTTCCAGACCGATCTCGACGCCCGCGCATTCGGTAACGACGGCCAGGTCATCCCGGGACTCTATGCCGTCGGGGAAGCTGCAGGTTTTGGGGGCGGCGGCATGCACGGGTATCGCGCTCTTGAAGGCACATTCCTCGGCGGCTGCCTGTTCTCCGGGCGCAACGCGGGCCGGGCCGCCGCAAAATCGGTCGCCTGACCCGATCCATCCACAAGTTAAAAACCGGCGGCTATATCTGCCGGTCGGTCCTTTGCCGCGGCGCAGCAGTCTGAGCGACGAGCCGCCGCGCGCGCTCATCCGAGACCTCGGTCACGTTAAAAGCGCCGTAGAATCAATATGGCAGAAAGTCAGACTTTTTTCTGAAACCTGCCAGAAGCGTCGGGGCGCGCCAAACCGGGCAGGCTAAGCCATTTTCGTTCGTTCGCCGGCTCCGGGGCGGCGGCGGTATTATCAATAGGACGAATTGCAAAACAGTTGTTTCTCAAACAATCCCAGCGTATTGGGCCTTGGCGCCTGCTCACGTTAGCAGTTGCAAAAGGTGGTCCGGCAGGGTCAAAACGCGAGTTAACCACCTTGCGGGGTGCACTAAAACCGCCCACACTTGGACCAAACGTGTTCGAAGAAACCGCTAGGGGAGAGTACCATTTCATGACGGCGCCGACATCATCCAAGCTTGCCATGGTCCTGCGCGTGACCAGCGGCAATTTTCTTGAAATGTTCGACTTCTTTCTGTTCGGTATCTATGCCGTCTATATCGCGAAGGCCTTCTTCCCGGTCGGAAACGAATTCGCCTCGTTGCTGCTGACATTGATGACGTTCGGCGCCGGCTTCCTGATGCGCCCGCTTGGCGCGATCGTGCTCGGCGCTTATGTCGACAAGGTGGGACGACGCAAAGGCCTGATCGTCACGCTCGCGATCATGGCGTTCGGCACAATTCTGATCGCGTTTGTGCCTTCCTATGCCACCATCGGCTTCGTCGCTCCCGCGCTTGTGCTGATCGGAAGGTTGCTGCAGGGATTCTCGGCAGGTGTGGAGCTCGGCGGCGTGTCCGTCTACCTCTCCGAAATGGCCCCCCCCGGCAAAAAGGGCTTTTACGTCAGCTGGCAGTCGGGCAGTCAGCAGGTTGCCATCATTGTCGGCGCCGTTATCGGATACGTGCTCAACGCCAAGCTTTCGCCAGACCAGGTTACTGATTGGGGCTGGCGCATTCCGTTTTTCATCGGCTCGCTGATCGTCCCCTTCATCTTCGTGATCCGCCGTTCGCTGCAAGAGACCGAGGCGTTTCTCGCGCGCAAGCATCATCCGACCACCGGCGAGATCTTCCGCTCGATGGCCGACAACTGGCAGATCGTCCTTGCGGGCATGATGCTTGTCGTGATGACGACGGTGTCGTTCTATCTGATCACCGTCTATACGGTGACTTTCGGCAAGAGCGTGTTGAAGCTGAGCACTGAGGCTTCGCTGATTGTCACGTTCTGCGTCGCGGCCTCCAATCTGTTCTGGCTGCCTGTGTTTGGTGCGGTGTCGGACCGGATCGGGCGGCGTCCTGTTCTGATAGGTTTCACCGTTCTGACGATCCTGACGGCCTATCCGGCGATGTCATGGCTGACGGGCGAACCCTCGTTCGAACGCATGCTGATGGTGGAGCTGTGGCTTTCGTTCCTCTATGGCGGCTACAATGGCGCGATGGTCGTCGCGCTGACGGAAATTGTTCCCGCCAGCGTGCGCACTGTCGGCTTCTCGCTGGCCTATAGCCTTGCAACGACTCTGGGTGGTTTCACCCCCGCGATTTCGACATGGTTGATCGAAGCGACGGGCAACAAGGCGGCCCCCGCATTGTGGATGACCTTCGCCGCCGTCTGCGGCCTGAGCGCAACTCTGATTGTCTATCGGCGTGGCGAATCCATGCGGGTCGTGAACGCGGCCGCCGCGTAGCTTTCCGCGCAAAGATATCGAGACAAACCTCAGACCGGCGCGCCATGCTCGCCGGTCTGATTTTTTTGAGAGGGGCATGGCGGCCGAATTGATCGGTCTCGAAAGCGACGATCCGGCCGGCAAAGCCGCTGGAATCGAGGCGCAAGGCGGTTGCCGCACGGGGGTACGAATGCTATCCCGCGCCCATGGCCACTGCTCCCATCTCCAACATCCGCAATTTCTCCATCGTCGCCCACATCGACCATGGAAAATCGACTCTTGCCGACCGTTTGATCCAGACGACGGGCGGCTTGGCGGAGCGCGAGATGAAGGAACAGGTGCTCGATTCGATGGACATCGAACGGGAGCGCGGCATTACCATCAAGGCGCAGACCGTGCGCTTGAACTACCATGCCAAGGACGGCAAGGATTACATTTTCAACCTGATGGACACGCCCGGCCACGTCGACTTCGCCTATGAAGTCAGCCGGTCGCTCGCGGCCTGCGAAGGTTCGCTGCTGGTCGTGGACGCCAGCCAGGGCGTCGAGGCGCAAACGCTCGCCAATGTTTACCAGGCGCTCGACAACAATCATGAGATCGTTCCGGTCCTGAACAAGATCGACCTGCCCGCTGCCGAACCGGACAAGGTCAAGCAACAGATCGAGGACGTCATCGGCATCGATGCCTCCGACGCCGTCATGATTTCCGCGAAAACCGGAATCGGCATCGGCGACGTTCTGGAAGCCATCGTGACCCGTCTGCCGCCACCGAAGGGCGACCGTAACGCGACACTCACCGCGCTATTGGTCGACAGCTGGTATGACGTCTATCTCGGCGTCGTCGTGCTCGTTCGCATCGTCGACGGTGTCATGAAAAAAGGCCAGCGCATTCGCATGCTCGGTACCCAGGCCGCGTATGACGTCGAACGCGTCGGTTATTTTACGCCGAAGATGACGACGGTCGACGAACTCGGACCCGGCGAGATCGGCTTCATCACGGCGGCGATCAAGGAAGTAGCCGATACGCGCGTCGGCGACACCATTACCGATGATAGAAAGCCGGTCAGCGTCATGTTGCCGGGTTTCAAGCCCGCCATCCCGGTGGTGTTTTGCGGACTTTTCCCGGTCGATGCCGACGATTTCGAAACCTTGCGCGCTGCGATGGGCAAGTTGCGGCTGAACGACGCCAGCTTCTCGTTCGAGATGGAAACCTCCGCGGCATTGGGTTTCGGATTTCGCTGCGGGTTTCTCGGCCTGCTGCATCTCGAGATCATTCAGGAACGGCTGCATCGCGAATTCAATCTCAACCTGATCGCTACCGCGCCTTCGGTGATCTACAAAATGAGCCTGACCGATGGGCAGGAGATCGAAATTCACAATCCGGTCGACATGCCGGATGTGGTGAAGATCGCCGAAATCCAGGAGCCGTGGATCGAGGCCACCATCATGACGCCGGACGAATATCTCGGCAGCGTCTTGAAGTTGTGTCAGGACCGCCGTGGCAGCCAAAAAGAACTCACCTATGTCGGCAGCCGTGCCATGGTCAAATACGACCTGCCTCTCAACGAGGTTGTGTTCGATTTCTACGACCGGTTGAAATCGGTTTCGAAGGGCTATGCTTCGTTCGACTACCATCTCACCGACTACAAGGCCGCCGACCTGGTGAAGATGCAGATTCTCGTCAACAACGAGCCGGTCGACGCACTGTCGATGCTGGTCCATCGCAACCGCGCCGAAGGCCGCGGGCGCGCCATGGTTGAGAAGATGAAAGAACTGATTCCGCCGCACATGTTCCAGATTCCGATTCAGGCGGCAATCGGCGGCAAGGTGATCGCGCGCGAAACGGTGCGCGCCTTGCGCAAGGACGTGACCGCCAAGTGCTACGGCGGAGACATCACGCGCAAACGAAAACTTCTGGAAAAGCAGAAGGAAGGCAAGAAGAAGATGCGGCAGTTCGGCAAGGTTGACATTCCGCAGGAAGCTTTCATTGCCGCGCTAAAAGTCGACAGCTGATCTCTCCGGCACGCTGGTAGTAGTCGTCCACCGCCCCCAGTTGAGTTAAGATCGGCGCATGCTGATCCGGAGCCTGATTCTCGGTCGCCTGATTCTCGGTTGCCTCGCGCTCCCGGCCGTTGCGATTTTATCCCCCGCGCTGGCCCAGGACAAAGGGACTATCGACCCGAGGCCGCTGCCGCCGCTCGCCGATCCCGCCGATCCGGATCTGGCGGCGAAGGAACTGTTCGGCCGCAAGACACGTCCCGCGCAGCTTCCTTCGACGCCGATCGGATTTTATGCGAAAGGCTGCCTGGCCGGCGGCGAGGCGCTTCCCATCAACGGCGACAGCTGGCAGGTGATGCGGCTGTCGCGAAACCGAAACTGGGGAACTCCGACGCTGGTCAATTTGCTGGAGAGACTTTCCAGCAAGGTCAGAAAAACGGCGAGCTGGCCCGGTCTGCTGGTTGGAGATATGTCGCAGCCGCGCGGCGGCCCGATGTTCACCGGACACGCCAGCCATCAGGTCGGCCTTGATGCCGACATCTGGCTGACACCGATGCCAAACCGGATGTTGTCGCGCAACGAACGTGAAGAGATGTCGGCGATCAATATGGTCGCACCGAACCAACTCGATATCGATCGGAACGCCTGGACGCCGAAACATCTTTCGGTGATCCGCACAGCCGCCGAAGAGCCGGATGTCGAACGCATCTTTGTCAACGCCGCGATCAAAAAGGCCTTATGCCGGGAGGCCAACGGCAACCGCGCATGGCTTTCCAAAGTTCGACCGATGTATGGGCACGATTACCATTTCCATATTCGCCTCAAATGCCCCGCAGGAAACACCGAATGCACGCCGCAGGAGCCCCCTGGTGCTTCCGACGGCTGCGGTCACGAACTCGATTACTGGTTCAGCGATGCGGTGTTGCATCCCAAGCCCCCGCCGACGCCCCCAAAACCCAAACCGCCTTTGACGCTGGCCGACCTGCCACCCGCTTGCAGGCAGGTGCTTGCTGCACCTTGACCTCCTTGCGACAACTCGGCCATCGGAGCGTTGAGGCCGCATGGCCTTTGACCGCATTGCTATTCCTGCTAACTTAATGGCGTTCCCCGGCTCGCCGTAAGTCAGCAGGGGCTGCGGGACGGCGCTTCCGCCTCTTTACACCTCAATTCCACCTCGCAGCGTGCACGTGACCGCGTGCCGCGCCTATGGAGCGCTTTCATCATGTTGCGTCCTGTTGCACGTCTCCTGCTCGCGGGCTTGCTTTGCGCCATGGCCGCGTGCCCCGTCCTCGCCCAAGAGAAAACCCTGACGGTGTTCGCCGCCGCCTCGTTGAAAAACGCGCTCGACGACGTCAACGCCGCGTTCACCGCAAAGTCCGCCATCAAGGTTGCCGTCAGCTATGCGGCCAGCTCGGCGCTGGCGCGGCAGATCGAACAGGGCGCGCCCGCCGACATATTTCTCTCCGCCGACACCGACTGGATGGACTATGCGAGCCAAAAAAAGACCATCAATGACGGCACGCGCCGCGATCTGCTCGGCAACAAGATCGTTCTGATCGCGCCGAGCGATTCACCAATCACGAATGTGACCATCGGCCCAGGCTTCGATCTGGCGAAACTCGCCGGCGACGGTCGGATTGTCACCGGTGATGTGCAGGCCGTGCCGGTCGGAAAATATGCGAAAGCCGCACTTGAGAAACTCGGCGCGTGGGATACCGCCGCATCGAAATTCGCCATGGCCGACAGCGTACGTGCGGCTCTCGCACTGGTGTCCCGCAAGGAAGCTGTTCTCGGAATCGTCTACGAGACCGACGCCAGGGTCGACCCCGGGGTCAAGATTGTCGGCACGTTTCCGGAGGGATCGCACCCGCCGATCATCTATCCTGTGGCGGCCACGGTCACTGCAAAACCCGAGACCGCAAGCTACCTCGATTTTCTTCGCTCGTCCCCAGCGAAGAGCATCTTCGAAAAATATGGCTTCACGGTTTTGATTCGTCCGACGACCTGAGCACGTGTTTCATATCACCCCAACCGAATGGACAGCGATCCTGCTGTCGCTCCGTATCGCGGTGGTCGCGACGCTCGTCGCCACGCCGATCGGCATCGGCGTGGCCTGGTTGCTGGCGCGGCGAAATTTCTGGGGCAAAGCCATGCTCGACGCGCTCGTGCACCTGCCGCTGGTTTTGCCGCCTGTGGTCACCGGCTATCTTCTGCTGCTGTCGTTCGGACGGCGAGGCCTGATCGGCGCGTGGCTCGCCGACCATCTCGGGCTTGTCTTTTCGTTTCGCTGGACCGGGGCCGCGCTGGCGTGCGGTATCATGTCGTTCCCGTTGCTGGTGCGTCCGATCCGGCTGTCCATCGAGGCCGTCGACAAAAAACTGGAGCAGGCGGCCAGCACGCTCGGCGCCTCGCCGTGGCGCGTGCTGATGACGATTACGCTGCCGCTTGCACTGCCGGGCATTCTCGCGGGCATGGTGCTGGGATTTGCAAAAGCAATCGGAGAATTCGGCGCCACCATTACTTTCGTGTCGAACATTCCGGGCGAAACCCAGACCATTTCCTCGGCAATCTATGCCCTGATCCAGACGCCTGACGGCGACCGGGCGGCGCTGCGCCTCGTCGGAGTATCGATCGTTATCGCGATGGCTGCATTGATAGGGTCGGAGTGGTTTGCACGCCGCGCGACACGCCGACTGCACGGACAATAGCATGCTGCAAGTCGATGTCTTCAAGCAACTTGGCGATTTCTCGATCGAGGCCTCGTTCACCAGTCACGGCACCGTCACGGGCCTGTTCGGCAACTCGGGCGCGGGCAAGACATCGATCGTCAGCATGATCGCCGGGTTGCTACCGCCCGACCGGGGCACGATCTCTATCCATGGCGACGTCGTGGACGACGCCGGCACAGGCCTCCACGTTCCACCGCATCGCCGGCGTATCGGCTATGTCTTCCAGGATGCCCGGCTGTTTCCGCATTTCAGCGTCCGCGGCAATCTCGACTATGGCCGACGCATGAACGGGCTCCCGCCTGACGCCGTTGCGGAAACCCGCATCGTCGATTTGCTGGGCATCGCGCCACTTCTCGATCGGCGTCCGGGCGCGCTGTCGGGCGGCGAGCGCCAGCGTGTCGCTCTCGCGCGCGCGCTTCTGAGCCAACCCAAACTGCTGCTGCTTGATGAGCCCTTGGGATCCCTGGACGTTGAACGCAAGGCGGAAATACTTCCCTATCTCATCAGACTGCGGGACGAGGACGCCATTCCCATGGTCTATGTGAGCCACGATATCGACGAGTTGCGTCAACTCGCATCGCGCATCATCGTCCTGAAGCACGGCCGTATCGTTGCTTCGGATGATCTGGACAGCACGTCAATCGAACGTGGCTAGCTAGAGTGTTTTCGAGCGAAGTGGGCACCGGTTCGCGTGAAGAAAACACGTCAAATCAATAAATTAGAGCGCGGTTGTGATTCAATCAAAAGCAAACGCGCTCTAAATGTCGGTCAGGGACGACCACACACGCATCATGGCGTCTTTAACCGCCGATGTTCTGGTCGGCGGCGTGACAGGCTCGTCCTCGTCCTCCGGCAGACGCAACCCGACGACATTGACGCGGTTCCCGCCGATATTGCGCGCCACCAGCACGATAATATCGAGTTGCAGCGTCGCGCCGGTTTTCGGCGCATGATCGAGATGGATGTCGAAATAATCGGCAAGCGTGAGGTCGACCTCGGAGGGGTCGACCTTAACGCCGTATATCTCCGAGAGCGCGCCAAGCGTGATCTCGCCCGACACGACGAAGTCTCCGAGCAGATGCGGATCGGGCGCCGCGATCGGCGCCATGTCCACGAAAAACCGATCCAGCGCCTCGGCCTTTTCCGGCGGCGCCAGCAGATAGATGTAATCGCCCGCAACAACGGGTTCGGCCTCGACCGGTGAAAGAATCTTTTGTTTGCGGATGACAAGGGTGGGCTTCGACCATGACGGAATGATCCCGCGCCGCAAAAAAAGACTGTTCGGACGCACCGAATAGCCAACCAGCTGTTGTTCGAGCTGGCCTGGCAAATCAAGTTCGACGCGCCGAGGCGCGCGATCAACCCGGGGCAGCGCCACATGCAGGCGGCGCGCGGCCGGTGCAAGCGTCCACCCCTGCAACAGCAACGAGATGACGACGATCACGAACGCCACATCGAAATAGAGGTAAGCTTTTGGCATCCCGACCAGCAAAGGGATCGAAGCCAGAAAAATAGCGACAGCGCCCCGCAACCCGACCCAGGCGATGAAGATTTTTTCCCGCCAGTTGAACCGAAACGGCGCGAGACAGATGAACACCGCGGCCGGTCGCGCCACCAGCATCAGGACTGCGGCAACGGCAACCGCCGGAATTACGCTCACCACCAGACGCTGCGGTGACGCCAACAACCCCAGCAGCACGAACATCACGATCTGGGCGAGCCAGGTTGCCGCATCCAGAAACACCACGACCGAATTATGCGCACGGGTTGGGCGATTGCCGATGACGATACCGGCGAGATAGACCGCGAGAAATCCCGATGCATGGAAGATCTGCGCCAAGCCGAAGATCACCAGCGCGGCCGTGGTCACGAAAGGTGCGTGCAGCCCTTGAGGTAACGCAACACGATTGAGCAAAAGAACCACAAGGCGCCCGCCCGCAAATCCAACGGCGGCGCCCAGAGCTGCTTCCTTGACCAACTCCCAGACGATCTGCGCGGCCGTATTGTGACCGACGGAAAGAATCTCAACCAGCATCAAGGTGAGAAACACCGCGAACGGATCGTTGGTGCCGGACTCGGCCTCGAGGGTCGCCCCTACGCGAGGCCGCAGCCGCAGCCCCTGCGCGTGAACCAGCAAAAACACCGCCGCCGCATCGGTCGATGCCACCACGGCGCCGACAAGAAGCGCTTCGGTCCAGCTCATGCCGAGGGCATATTTCGCGACCGGCGCCGTGATCAACGCTGTCAGCATCACACCGGCGGTCGCAAGCATCACCGACGGCGCCAGCACGGTCCGGATGCTCTGGAATTTCGTCTTCAGCCCGCCGTCGAACAGAATCAAGGCCAGTGCGACCGAACCCACGAGATAGGTCGTTCCGACATCGTTGAATGCGATCCCACCGGGACCAGCTTCACCCGCAAAAATGCCGAGACCGAGAAACACCAACAGCAAGGGCGCGCCGAAGCGCAGCGCGATCAGGCTGGACAGAATGCCCGCCATGACCAGAACCGCACCGAGCAAAATCGCGATGCTGAATGAATCGAGAGACGTCATGAGGGTCCCTCAGCAGCGAAGGCCCGTCCATATCCGAAGTTTGCCTGCAGGGACACGGCAGGGTAAAAGCCAGCTTGAGATTCACAGGGCCTGCGACGATTTTGGGTCTGATATCGCGTTGGTTTGGACGAATGCGTCTGCGACATGATGAAAATTTTCAAACCCATGCCTGCATCCTTATCGCCGCCGTGCCGCAACGCCAATCAATTTTCCGCCGCATCACAAAAGTGCCGGATTTCCTCACGTTAACTCGCGCGGCATCCCGGCAATCCCGAACCTTCACTTTGCCAAGGATCGCGCATCCGAGGCCTCACAGCCGCAACAAGATGCCACCCCGCCGAACAGACTTCATCAACACCGGAGACGAGAATTGGGCGACGACAAGCTGACATTGGTGGATCTCGAAGCTTTTTATCAGACGCTGCTGTCCGCATTTCGGTCGGTCGGCGCCGAAGTCACATCGCCGTGGTTCTATACGCAACTTGGATTGATTCTCGCGGCAGCAGGTACCGCCTTGGGAGTTTCCGCCGCCCTGCGGTCGCGAATCGACATGACATCGATCGCGATGGGGTGGCCCACGCCGTTGCGCCTTTTCGTCCGCGTGCTGATTCAAAGCACCAGCACCGCGATCTTTGCCCTGCTGACCCTGATCCTGCGCGTCATCATGATCAGCATGACATGGCCGAGCCGCAGTTACCTCTTGGTCACCGCCGCCAGTCTCGCTTTCGCGTGGCTGATCATTCGGCTCGCCACCAGCATGATCCGCAATGAGTTCGCGGTACGACTATTATCGGTCTCCGCGTGGGCGGTCGCTGCGCTGAGCATCGTCGGGCTTCTTAACCCCACGATCGACGCACTGGATTCCGTCGCGGTCGTCCTCGGGGGTGTCCGTATGACGCCCCTGCTTATCATCAAGGCGACCGTCTCGCTTGCTGTCGCGCTGTGGCTAGCCAGCGTTATCAGCAAGTTTCTCGAACACCGTATCGCCAGCTCGCGCGATTTGACGCCCTCGCTTCAGGTTCTGCTGTCGAAAATGGTCAGGCTGCTGCTGATCATCGCGGCCGTGACCATCGTCATGGCGGCGGTCGGCATCAACCTGTCGTCGCTGGCAATCTTTTCCGGCGCGGTCGGCGTCGGCATCGGCTTCGGCCTGCAGAAGATCGTCGCGAATTTCGTCAGCGGCATCATCCTGCTGGCCGACAAATCGGTGAAGCCCGGAGACCTCATCACCGTGGGCGACAATTTCGGACGTATCAGCGCGATGAACACGCGCTATATTTCAGTCGCCGCCGGAGACGGCCGCGAGTTCCTGATCCCGAACGAGGATCTGGTGACCCAAAAAGTCGTCAACTGGACTTACACCGACAAGAACACGCTCGTGAAAGTGAATTTCGGCACCAATTACGAGGCCGATCCACGCGCCGTGTGCAAACTTGCCGTCGGCATTGCCATCACGACGCCGCGCGTGACCAAGCTTCGGCCGCCGACCTGCCTGATCACCGAATTCGCCGAATACGGCATGAAGTTTTCGCTGACGTTCTGGATCGCCGACCCCGATGCCGGAATGGACAACGTGCGCAGCGACGTCATGTTGTCGCTGTGGGACGCTTTCAAGCGTGAAGGCATTCGCGTGCCCTATCCGGTGCGGGACATCCGCGTTCGTGGTCCCCTGCCTGTCGATGCCGTGATCGACACACAGACCGACGGCGCATGAAGTTTGCCGGCGATCTGGTCCCCGCCGTTCTGATCCGGCGATACAAGCGCTTCCTTGCGGACGTCGAAATGGCCGACGGCTCGGAGATCACCGTGCATGTCGCAAATCCTGGCGCCATGTTGGGCCTGCAGCAAACCGGCGCGCGCGTCTGGTTGTCGAAATCCGCTAGCCCCACACGCAAACTCCCCTATTCGTGGGAGCTTGTTGAAGCCGATTTCGGCGCGGGCGCGGAACTTGTCGGCGTGAACACCGCGCATCCTAACGCAATCGTTGCGGAAGCGCTCGCCAACGATGCCATTCCTGAGCTGACCGGCTACACGACCATTCGCCGGGAAGTGAAATACGGGCAAAATTCCCGTATTGATTTTCTGCTGGAGCATCCGCAGCGACCATCGTGCTACCTCGAGGTCAAGAACGTACACATGATGCGGCAATCGGGGATCGCTGAATTTCCGGATTCCGTGACGGCGCGGGGCGCAAAACACCTGGACGAGCTCGCCACCGTGCTCCGGGCCGGGTTTCGTTCGGTCATGCTGTTCGTGATTCAGATGGGATCCGCGCACTGTTTCGCTTTGGCGCGCGATATCGATCCCGGCTATGGGCGGGCCTTCGATCGCGCCCGGAGCGCCGGTGTCGAAACCCTCGCCTATGCATGCCGGCTCGACCAGAACGAAATCGTGCTCGCCGGACCCGTTCCGATCGAGTCCTGACTTCGGGGCTTCCGAATGCCGGGGGTCTGGGCGTATCGCTTGCGCTCGACGCCACATCGCTTAAATTAAGACTTGGCATAAATTAAGCTCCTCAAACCCGTCCGGCGTGGTGCGGCTCCGGCCAAAATGAACTATCATCGGCTGAATTGCCCCGAGCTCCAATTTCATAAGATTTGCAATGAATTATGTAGAAGCTACCGACGTCTCGCTGCGCAAGACCGGCCAGATCAAGCTCTATGGACCGCAGGCTTTTGCCGGCATGCGCAAGGCCGGCGCGTTGGTCGCCAAATGTCTCGATGAAATTGTCGATCTGGTGCAGCCGGGCGTACCAACGTCCCGGATCGACGATTTCGTGCGCGAATTCGCCTTCAGCCATGGTGCCTATCCGGCGACGCTGATGTATCGCGGCTATCGCTATTCGACATGCACATCCATCAATCATGTGGTCTGCCACGGCATGCCGGGCGACCGGCTGATGAAGGAAGGCGACATCGTCAACGTCGATGTCACATTCATTCTCGACGGCTGGTATGGCGACTCCAGCCGCATGTATGCGGTGGGGCCGATCTCCCGAAAGGCGGAGCGTTTGATCGACGTCACCTATGAGGCGCTGATGCGAGGGATCGCCGCGGTGAAGCCCGGAGCAACCACCGGCGACATCGGTCACGCCATCCAGAGCTTCGTCGAACCGCAGCAGATGAGCGTGGTGCGGGATTTCTGCGGCCACGGACTTGGCCGCCTGTTTCACGACGAACCCAATATCATCCACGTCGGGCGACCGGGCGAAGGCGTGACATTGAAGCCGGGAATGCTGTTCACGATCGAACCGATGATCAATCTCGGCAAGCCGAACGTCAAAATCCTCTCCGACGGCTGGACCGCGGTGACGCGGGACCGTTCGCTCTCGGCGCAATTCGAGCACTCCGTCGGCGTCACCCAAACCGGCGTCGAAATCTTTACGCTCTCTCCGGGCAAGCTCGACAAGCCGCCTTATCAGGTGGTGTAAATTCAGATCGTATGCGGGTATTGCAAATGCGCACGTCTCGGCATGGTCACTGATGCCCGCCGATCCTGAGGCCACAGCCGGGTCTGATGGCACTCCCGCTGCCAACCCTTCAAAGATTCCTCACTATCACGGCCACCGCGAACGGTTGCGACAGCGTTTCCGTGACGCTGGTCCCGATGCCTTGAGCGACTATGAATTGCTCGAGATGGTGCTGTTCCGGGCGCTGCCGCGACGCGACGTCAAACCGCTGGCGAAACTGTTGATCGCGGAATTCGGATCGTTTGCTGAAACGGTTCATGCGCCCGAACCACGGCTGCGGGAGATCGAAGGCCTTGGCGAAGCGGCCATCACCGAGATCAAACTGATTGCGGCCACCGCAAGCCGCGTAGCGAAGGGCGAGGTAAAAGACCGCGCAATCCTGTCATCATGGCAAAGCGTGGTCGATTACTGCCGGACCGCCATGGCCTTCGCCGACAAGGAGCAATTCCGGATTCTGTTTCTCGACAAGCGCAACCGGCTGATCGCCGACGAATTGCAGCAGATCGGCACCGTCGATCATACCCCTGTCTACCCGCGCGAAGTGATCAAGCGCGCGCTCGAACTTTCGGCGACCGCGATCATTCTGGTTCACAATCACCCGTCCGGCGATCCGACGCCGTCGGCGGCGGATATTCAGATGACCAAAGCGATCGTCAAAATCGCAGAGCCGCTGGGCATTTCGGTTCACGACCACATCATCGTCGGCAAGAACGGCCATGCTAGCCTGAAGGGCCTGCAACTGATGTAGCTCGCCTCGGGTGCGGTCGGCACCGTGCCGGATGCGCAGCGGTATCCGCGATCCTATTGTCGAACCAGAATGAAAGGATCGGCGCTATCGGGGATCCGCCGCCACTGCGCGTTGTCGTCGGCCTCAAAGCGCCATATCTCGCCCTTGGCGGACATCATCAGCAATTCGCCGCGTTCAAGCCGCCAGGACACCGGTCCGAATCCAGCGACCACGGGATCGCAGCGCGGCTTGAGATAGACCGCGTAATTGTCGGGCTTGGTTTCGGTGTTGGTCAGGGTCAGACTGCAGATCGCGCGATCGTTTCCGCGCACCACCGACCAGTCGCCGATCATTTGATCCATCGACTTCGATAACGCCCGCGCCGCGGCGAGATTCTGCAGCAGATAAACGCCTTCTCCGCTGCGTTGGCCCTCGAAGATACCGCTCTCGACTTCAGTCACATCGATGACAGGCTGGCCTTTGGCGTCCTGCAGCCGAACGATATCGAGGCCCTTGATGCTCCAGGCCGCGATGTCCTTGGTGAACGGCAAGGCATCGCTGCAGCCCTTCTCCAACTCGAGCTTCATGCCCAAGGACGACGGATCGCCCTTCAACGTGATGACGCAGGTCTTGTTGCGCTCGGCCGTGGACAGCTCCCATTGGCCGATCATATCGGCGGTGAGGCTTCGGGCGTCCTGTGCACGCACAGGCGAGAGCGCAGCAAACCATGCAAGCAGAAGGAGGCCGGCGCCCAACCGAACCGGCCAGGAGAGGTCAGCGAGACACGAGGTCCCGGACAGCCGCATCGTCAGCGGCCCTTCACGGGCGTTTCCGGAATTGGCGAAATCGGCCGACGGCCGGCAAACCATTCCTTGAGATTGTCGACGACAAGCTGATCCATCGCATCGCGCGTAACGACCGACGCCGATCCCACATGAGGCAGCAGCACGGTATTCTGCAGCGCGCGCAGCTCATCGGGAACGTTTGGCTCGTTGGCGAACACGTCGAGACCGGCTCCGAGAATCTTGCCCGCTTTCAGCGCCGCAATCAGCGCCGGTTCGTCGATGACCGATCCACGCGCCAGATTGACTATGACGCCATGAGGACCGAGCGCATCGATCACCTCCGCGTTGACGAGCTTGGCGGTCGCGGCGCCGCCCGGCGTGATGACGATCAACGTGTCGACGGCTTTCGCCATGTCGACCAGATTTGGATAATGCTTGTAAGTCACGTCTGTTGCGGGATTGCGGGAATGATAAACCACCGGAACCAGCGAGGCGTCCAATCGCCGCGCGATCGCCTTGCCGATACGGCCCATTCCCACCATTCCAACGGTGCGGCCACGGAGCGAACCGACGGTCAGCGGATAGTTTTGCTTTGCCCATTGACCAGAGCGTAGATAGCGATCCGCCTTCACGAATTCGCGCAAGGTCGCTATCAGCAACCCCAGGGCGACATCGGCGACCTCTTCGGTCAACACATCCGGCGTATTGGTGACGATGATATTGTGATCCCGCGCGTAGGCACTGTCGACATGGTCGTAACCCACCCCAAAGCTGGAGACGATCTCAAGCTTCGGAAACATCGACATCATGGCCTTGTCCGCGCTGACAAGACCGTTCACAGCCACACCCTTGATGCGACCGGCGATGGCAGGACTGATCCTGTCGAGATCGCCGCGGCTTTCTGCGGCATGCACGATAAACTCTGCGCTCAGGCCGTTGGTGACGAGTTTTTTGGGCTGGCCATATGCCAGAACATCGACCTTCTCCGAGGAACCCTTCGCAGTCATCCAATTTCCTTTCCAAGTGCGCTTTCGTGCCAGCGTCGTAACATGAGAAACGAGGCGAGCGACAGGAGCATATAGATCACAATACCCGCTGCCGAGAGCAACAAAAGGGCAGCAAACATGCGCGGAATGTTGAGCCGATAGCTCGATTCCGCAATGCGGTAGGCCAGACCCGAGCCGGCCCCCGCCGAGCCCGCTGCTATTTCGGCAACCACGGCCCCGATCAGCGAAAGGCCTCCCGCAATCCGCAGGCCGCCCAGAATATAAGGCAGCGCCGACGGCAGCTTGAGCAGCCGCAGTGTCTGCAGAGGCGACGCGCCATAAAGCACGAACAGACCCGCCAGATTACGATCCACCGATTTCAACCCGAGCGCCGTATTCGACAGAACCGGAAAGAACGCGACGATCCACGCGCAGACCACAACCGCGACCGGCTGGGGCAAATAAATCAACAGCAGCGGCGCGATCGCGATCACAGGCGTCACCTGAAGAATGACGGCGTAGGGAAGCAACGAATATTCCAGCCATTTGGATCTGCTAAAAAGCAAAGCCAGCAATATTCCGCCGATCGCCGCCGCGAGAAATCCCTCGAGGGTCGTCGTCAGCGTGACGAGGAGCGACTCGAACAGCACCGGCCAATCCTGCACCAAAGTTCTTATGACGACTGTTGGACCGGGCAGGACGTAAGGCGGGATATCGTCGATGCGCACCAGCGCTTCCCAGAGCCCGATCGCCACCAGGAAAACAAGCGCGGGAAGCATCAGACGAAAACCTGGCTTGATGCCACCTGACGCAGAGCGCCCGTTCCGCACGCGAACCGGAGACGCATTTTGATCGGGCGGGCTTGGCGGGACTGTCATAAAACCGCCGCGTCCTGCGTGGAGCCGCTGGCCCGGGCCAGCGCAAGGGACACGTCGCGGCACTGAGCAGCATAACGTGCGGAGGTGCGGAAATCCTCCAGCCGCGGCTCGGGAGCATCAATCAGCAGTTCCGCGCTGATGCGTCCGGGCCGCGATGTCATGACGACGACACGTTGCGACAGATAAACGGATTCGAAAACCGAATGGGTTACGAAAATCACGGTCTTGCGCAAATTCCGCCACAGCTCCATCAGATCGTTGTTGAGCCGAAAACGATTGATTTCGTCCAACGCCGCGAACGGTTCGTCCATCAGAAGAATGTCGGGATCGGTGACCAGCGCGCGCGCCAGCGAAACACGCATTTTCATGCCGCCGGATAACTCCCGCGGATAGACGTCTGCAAAATCAGACAGGCCGACCCGCGCCAGGGCTTCGTCGATCTTACGATCCGCTTCGGCAGGGGGAACATGCGCAAGCTTGAGCGGTAGTCGTACATTGTCAGCCACGCTCGCCCACGGCATCAGCGTCGGCTCCTGAAAGACGAAACCGATGACGCCGGCGCGCGCGGGCGAAAAATGGCGCAGCACGCGAACATCGCCCGTCGTCGGCGTACTCAGGCCCGCAATCAGACGCAGCACCGTGGATTTGCCGCATCCCGACGGACCAAGCAGCGTCAGAAACTCACCTCTGCGAACATCCAGATTCAATTCCGACAAAGCACGCACGCCGTTGTCGTAAACCTTGCTGACGCCTCGCAGGCTGACGGCTATGCCATCCGGCATATTGTGATCGAGAGCTGGCAATCCGTCGGGCTCGGCCATTGCCATGGATCAATTCTTGGGACGGCGGCCGATGCCGACACCTTTGTTCGCAAAGCGCAGCGTATAGGCTTTCTTGTAGTCGATATCGCGCCGCACGACACCCGCGCGAACCATTTTGTCAAAAAAACTGGCCATTCGCTCGTCGTTCATGGCTCCAATGCCGTTCGTCAACGCATCGCCTGAATCGACAATGCCGTAGATCTTCATGACTGCAACCGAATTGGCAAGCAGTTCGTCGGTCATATCGGGATTCAGCTTCTTGATAAGATCATTGCCGGGCCGATTGTCGCCGTAGAGATAGTTGTACCAGCCTATAATGGAAGCATCGACGAAGCGCTGAACCAGATCAGGCTTCTCGTCCGCCAGCACCCGGCGCGTTTCGATCAAGGTTGAATAGGTATTGAACCCGTAATCGGCGAGCAAAATGACTTTCGGCTTGAAGCCCGCCTGCTTCTCTACCGCGTACGGCTCCGAGGTTACATACCCCTGCATCGCACTTTTCGGATCGACCAGAAACGGCTGCGCATTGAAGGTGTAGGGCTTCACCCTGGCTTCGCTAAATCCGTATTCGGATTTGAGCCACTGGAAGTAACTGGTCATGCCCTCCTTCGACACGAACAATGTCAGCGGCTTCAGGTCTTCGAGCTTGGTGACGTTCGACTCCGGATGCGCAAGAAAGACTTGCGGGTCTTTCTGAAACATGGCGGCAATCGCCACCACCGGAATATTGTTGGCAACCGCGTCCAAGGACTGCAGCACGTTCGCGCTCATGAAGAAGTCGAGCTTGCCTGCGGCCAGCAGGATGCGATTGTTGATATTCGGGCCGCCAGGGACGATCCGGACGTCGAGACCATAGCTCTTATAGGTGCCGTCGGCGACGGCCTGGAAGAAGCCGCCATGCTCGGCTTCCGCGACCCAGTTCGTACCGAACGAGACTTTATCGAGCTTGTCCGGCGTTTGCGCCGGCGCGGATGACAACGACGCAATTGCAACCACCCCGGCGATGCTGGACGTGGCAAGGCCACGGATGAGCGTGCGAAAAAGGAAAGCCAGCGTCATCGTGAAACTCCGTCGATTGCCTTGGCGCATGATAGCGATGGATTTATGATAGGGATGGACAAGCGATACCGATCCTGCGTTCGCGAAGGGCGCAAACTACCTCGCGAATCAATGCAAAGAAATGCCTCGAGCCATGAATAGTCTTCCTCGAAATCCCCCGCATGATTGGACGGCGATCCGATGGGCGGACGTCGCCAAGAGCGAAGCCGCGGACTGGATCGCGGTGTTGCCGCTGGCTGCTACCGAACAGCACGGACCACATCTGCCGCTGGAAACCGACACCTTGATCGCGGAGGCTTTTCTGGCACGGGTCCGAGCGCTGCTGCCGCGTGACATTCCCGCGACGTTCATGCCGATCCAGGCTGTGGGTCTCTCCACGGAACATATCGATTTTCCCGGCACCTTGACGCTCTCCACGCATGTCGCGCTCAAATCGTGGATGGAGCTCGGCGCGGGCGTCGCACAGACAGGCATCCGAAAGCTTGTGATGGTGACAAGTCACGGCGGCAACAGCGCTGCGATGACACTCGTGGCGCAGGATCTGCGCGCCCAGCATGGCCTGCTGGCCGTGACCACAGGCTGGCATCGATTCGGCACACCGGACGGCCTCTTTACCGATGAGGAAATCCGCCATGGTGTTCACGGCGGCGCGCTTGAGACATCGATCATGCTTGCCGCGCACCCCGCACAGGTCCGAAAGGACAAAATTGCGGATTTCCAGCCAGCCAGCGTCGGCTTCGATCGAGATTATCGCTGGCTTTCGACCCACCGGCCCGCGCCTTTCGCCTGGCAGGCGCAGGATCTCCACCCTAGCGGCGCGGCCGGCGATGCAACGCAGGCATCGGCAGACAAAGGCGAACGCCTGATCGATCATGGTGCGCGCGCATTTTGCGAGTTGCTGGCCGACGTCGCGCGTTTCGATATGGAGGCGTTGCAAAACCGGCCCGATTTCAAGTTCCGGACACTCGGCGTCTGAGCGGTTCTAGCTTCCCGAAATATGCAAATGCGAATGATTTGCAGCTAAGTCGATTCTGTGATCTGAAGGACGATGGATCGACAGCTTCTCGCCAAGCGTTGTTTCGGGATTGCGCGGCGGCAGCCGCCCGAAACCCCGGCGCGCCGTGTTCGGCGACATTCGGGTGGCGTGTCGTTATGCCATGTGTAAAAGAATCGTCGACTTGCGCCGGAGGCCGCGACTGATGAAGGGGATGTTCGCCGGCATTGCGATGGTCGCGCTGATGCTCGACGGCTCCGCGATTGCGGCGGACCAGAACCTGGCCTTCCCGCTCAAAGCATCCCCTCTCGCGCCGACCAACTGGACCGGTTTTTACCTGGGCGCTCATGTCGGCTATGGCGCCGGCGCTATGGGTCCGGACACCAATCCATTGCCGCTGCAAGGCTTCTTCTTTCCTCATAGCGTCAGCGGAATGACCGGCGGTTATCAGGCCGGATATAATCTTCAGCTTCCAGGTGGAATGGTGCTGGGAACGGAAGCGGACATCTCCTTCGTGGGGCCTCTGGATCGATCGAGATTGCAGGCCGCGCCGTTCAACGCGACGCTCGATTATATCGGCACCGCAAGGGGGCGTATTGGCTATGCGTTTGGGAATCTTCTTCCTTATGTGACGGGTGGACTCGCCTGGGGCCGCACCCTGGTGAACATCAACGACGACGCTGGCGATCTCGTCGACCGGAAATCCCACATACAATACGGCTGGGCGGCGGGCGCGGGCATTGCGTTCCCCATGGGCGGCAACTGGAGCGGCAAGGTCGAGTACAACTATATCGATCTCGGAAGCCGGACATTCATAGCGGACGGGCTTCCGCAATCTGGCGTCGGCATCGATCCCAAACTCCACACCGTCAAGCTTGGATTGAATTACCAGCTTTGGGATGCCTCTCGATGGACGCCACCATCCGCGACGTCCGCGATTACCAAACCGGTCAATCCCGAATCATCCGACTGGTCCGTGCACGGCCAGACCACGCTGATCACGCAAGGCTATCCCCGTTTCCGCTCGCCCTATCAGGGAGCAAACAGCCTTCCCGGCGGCGGCCTTGGTCGCGAAACGTGGACAGCCGATGCATTTCTGGGTTGGCGCCTGTGGGACGGCGGCGAATTCTATTTCGATCCCGAACTTGCGCAGGGCTTCGGCATCGGCAGCACCCTGGGGCTTGCCGGTTTTTCCAATGGCGAAGCGCAAAAGGGAGGCGCGGAATATCCGAAATTCCGCCCGCAACGTTATTACATGCGCCAGACGATCGGTCTCGGCGGCGCGCAGGAAGACGTGCCGGACGGCCCCAACCAGTTGGCGGGCAAGCGCGACATTGATCGCGTCACCCTCATCGTCGGCCGCTTTGCGGTTGGCGATTTCTTCGACGGAAACTCTTACGCCAAGGATCCGCGCGCGGATTTCATGAACTGGGCGATGTGGGCATCCGGGGCTTACGACTTCCCAGCCGATCTGCCGGGATTCACGCGCGGCGCCGTTGTCGAATTCAATCGCAAGGATTGGGCGGTGCGCGCCGGCCTGTTCGAGGTGCCGGCGGCGCCCAACAGCGACGTGCTCACTTTCAAGAGCGGTGGCAGCATCATTGAATTCGAGGACCGCTACTCGATATTCGACCAGCCAGGCAAACTGCGGCTGGGCGCTTTCGCCAATCGCGGCAACACCGGCAACTATCGCGAAGCGCTGGCCATCAGCGCAGCGGATCCGACGCTTGATCTCAACGCGGCAATGGCAGGCATTCGCCAGGAGCGGTTGAAATACGGATTTTACATCAATGCCGAGCAGCAGGTCGCAAAGGACGTCGGCCTGTTCGCCCGCGCCAGCTGGAATGACGGCAAGAACGAAATTTTGTCGTTCACCGACATCGATCGCAGCGTCTCAGCCGGCGCTTCTATCAAAGGAAGTTATTGGGGCCGGCCAGCCGACACGCTTGGTTTTGGCGGAGCAATCAACGGATTGTCGGATGCGCACCGCGATTTCCTGGCCGCGGGCGGCAATGGTCTGCTGGTCGGCGATGGTCGGCTTAATTACCGAACCGAGCGAATTCTCGAAAGCTATTACGCCTTCGCCATCGACAAGAACTTCACATTGACGGCTGACTATCAGCTCATCGCCAACCCGGCTTACAACGCCGATCGCGGACCCGTATCGATCTTTGCTGGCCGCCTGCATGGCGAGTTCTAAATTAGACAACCGCGGAAAACGAATCCGGCCGCGCCATCGCCCACGCCTCCCGAAACCGCGGATCGGTGGTGCCCTCGAGCAGCTCTCCTTTGCGAAGCGCCGGATAGAGACGGCTGAATGACATGACCTCAACCCCGGAGACCCGCCGCGAAAAATGGGCGGGCTTCATCTCGCCTGGATGCGAAAAGCCACCGGCGGCGGTCAACTCCGCAAGCGCGTGCAGCGTTGCATGATGATAGTTGCAAACGCGTTGAAGCTTGTCTGGAACCACCAGCGCGCGGCTTCGAGTTGGGTCCTGAGTGGTGACGCCCGTCGGACAGCGATCCGTGTGGCAACTCAATGACTGGATGCAACCCAGCGAGAACATGAAACCGCGCGCGGAGTTGCACCAATCCGCTCCCAACGCCATGGCGCGCGCGATATCGAACGCGGTAGCGATCTTGCCCGACGCACCGATACGAACACGGTCGCGCGCATCGATGCCGATCAGCGCGTTGTGAACGAAATTGACACCCTCGCGCATGGGCATGCCGAGATGATCCATGAATTCCAGCGGGGCTGCGCCCGTGCCGCCCTCATTGCCATCGATCACGATGAAGTCCGGATAGATGCCAGTTTCACGCATCGCCTTGCAGATCGATAGAAACTCCCAGGGGTGGCCCACGCAGAGTTTGAAACCGGCGGGCTTTCCCCCGGACAAGCGGCGCATCTCGCCAATGAACTGCATCATGCCGATCGGGGTGGAAAATGCCTTGTGGTAAGCGGGCGAAATACAATCCTGTCCGAATGGAACGCCGCGCGTGATGGAGATTTCGTGCGAGACCTTGGCAGCGGGAAGCACACCGCCGTGACCGGGCTTCGCGCCCTGGCTCATTTTAAGTTCGACCATCTTGATCTGGTCGATCGCGGCAAGGCTGGCGAATTTCTCCGGATCGAAACTTGCGTCTGCCGTGCGGCAGCCGAAATATCCCGACCCGATCTCCCAGATCAGGTCGCCGCCCATTTCACGGTGATAAGGGCTGACGCCGCCCTCGCCGGTATCGTGCGCGAAATTGCCTTTCTTCGCACCGCCATTCAGCGCCCGAACGGCATTCGGACTAAGCGCACCGAAGCTCATCGCTGAGATGTTGAAGATGGAAGCCGAATAAGGCTTCGTGCAGTCAGGCCCGCCGATCACCAGCCGGAATTTTTCCGATGCCATCGGCTTCGGCGCCACCGAGTGGTGCATCCACTCATAGCCTTCCTGATAAACATCTTCCTGGGTGCCGAATGGCCGCTTGTCGAGGTCCATCTTGGCGCGCTGATAGACGACCGCACGAATGTCACGGCTGAACGGTTTGCCGTCCTTTTCGCTTTCGAAGAAATACTGCCGCATCTCGGGCCGAATTTCCTCGAGCAGAAATCGCAGATGTGCCGAGATCGGATAGTTGCGCAGAACCGCATGCCGCTTCTGCACAAGATCGCGAAAGCCAAGCAGAGCCAACGCGCCAAAAATAACCAGTGGCAGCAGAACGATGTCGAAAGCCTTGTGATCGACAATGCCGATAGCCAGCAGCAGCAGCGTGACGGCCGAGCAGATCGTCAGAATGACGAACCGCGGCGTGAACGGCAGCATCAGCGTTTCCATATCAACCTCATCTGCAACCCCAGCTTGCGAAGGCAAGCATCGCCGAACAAGGGCACGCTTCGAATCCGGAAGCTCGTTATACACGATCCCGCAGCGCATGACGCCAACTCAAGCGCAGCGTTGATGCACCGCATCAAAGGAGCTCGCCCGAAGATAATAGCTAAATATGAAAAAGCCGCGCAGTCATCCGCGGCTTTTTGTTGATGTAGAGAACCTGGACCTTGAGCAATCAGGCTGCGGCCGTCTTCGCCTCATGCAGCGCCGCCCAGACTTTCATCGGCGTCAGCGGCGCATGCAGGTTTTTGACACCCGCAGCACTGAGGGCATCCATCACGGCATTTACGACGCAGGGCGGTCCGCCGATCGCGCCGGACTCCCCGCAGCCCTTGGCGCCGAGAGGATTGGTCTTGCATGGCGCGGAACCATCCAGCGTGACTCCAATCGCAGGGACATCGTCCGCGCGAGGGATGCAGTAATCCTGATAGCTCGCCGTCAGCAACTGGCCTTCGGTATCGTAAACAACACCCTCATACAGGGCCTGACCGATACCTTGCGCAACGCCGCCATGGATTTGGCCGGTCACGAGCATCGGATTCACGGCCACGCCAACGTCGTCGACTGTCGTGAACCGCACGACTTTGGTGATCCCGGTCTGCTGGATCGACCTCGACTTCGCAGATATGCGTGCCGTTCGGCCAGCTTGGACCGTCCACCTGGCCTTCGCTGTCGACGCTCAAGCTTGCGCCCGTCTCCCGCTTGGCAAGATCGAACAGGCTGACCCGGCGGTCGGTCCCCGCGACGGTCAGCCAGCCTTCGCTGTATTCGATATCGCCGATACCCGCTTCCAGAACATTGGCCGCCGTTTCCCGAGCCTTGACGATCAGATCGTTGGCCGAGACAACGGCCGCAGTCCCACCGACGAACAGCGAACGGGACCCGACGCTGCCAAATCCCTGCGCCAGATCGGTATTGCCCTGCACGACATCGATTTTGTCCATCGGGATTCCGAGCGCAGCGCTGACCATTTGCGAGTAGGCGGTCTCAAGCCCTTGGCCCATGGCCTGCGTGCCGGAATTCAAAACGATCCGGCCCTCGGCCGTCGCACGCAAACTCACTTTTTCGGTGTGCGCCCGCCCGCCCGTCCACTCGATGTAGCTCGCAAGTCCTCGGCCGTAGAGCAGTCCTCGCGCCTTGGCCGCGCGTTTACGGCCGGCGAAGCCATCCCAATCCGCGAGATCCGAAGCGCGATCGAGCATGTGCGCGAAAGCACCGCTGTCATAGGTCTGGCCGGTTGCCGTCTGATACGGCATCTGGCTCGACTTGACGAAGTTCACCTTGCGTATCTTGCGCGGATCCATGCCGATCTGTCGCGCGGCGGCATCCATCAGGCGCTCGACGATGAACACGGCCTCAGGGCGTCCTGCGCCGCGATAGGCTCCCGTCGGAGCCGTATTGGTCAGAACCGCCTTGACGTCGATATGCACCAACGGAAGATCGTAGGTGCCGGTCGCAACGAACGGACCCAGCACGAGCGGAATGATCACACCGGTGCCGCTGAGATAGGCCCCGGTCCCTCCAACCGATCGCACGCGGAACGCGCGAACCTTGCCCTTTGAATCGAGCGCGAATTCCGCCGTCGATGTCAAATCACGGCCGTGCGTGCCGCCAACGAAATCGTCGGTGCGCTCGCCGCGCCAGCGCACTTTCCGCTTCAACTTGACCGCGGCATAGGCGACGAGTCCGTCCTCAGGATAAAGGCCGGTCTTCTGTCCAAATCCGCCGCCGATATCGCCGACCAGAATGCGAATGCTGTCCTTGGGGCGCTTGAGCACGGCATCGGCCAGCGTGTCGCGTGTCGCGGTCGGAGTTTGCGTTTGCATGTGCATTGTGAGGCGGCCCGACTTGGGATCGAGCTCTGCAATCGTGCTGCGCGGCTCCATGGCGGCTGGAACCAACCGCTGGCTCACCACATCGAGCGACACCACGTGATCCGCGGTTTTGAACGCGGCTTCAACGGCGGCGGCATCGCCATAGCTCATGCCCGCTACGATATTATCTTTCGCTTCGGACCAAACCAGCGGTGCGCCAGGCTTCATGGCAGCGACCGGATCGGTCACAGCGGGCAACACGTCGTAATCCACCACGACCGCTTCGGCGGCTTCCTGAGCGGCCTTCCACGAACTCGCAACGATTGCCGCAACCGGTTCGCCGGCAAACCGCACGACCTCATGCGCCAGCAATCGCCGGACAGGCAGCGTCATCGGCGAACCATCGGGCCGTTTGAAGATCGACAATGTCGGCAGGGTCCCGACGTTGTCGGCGACGAGATCCGCTCCCGTGATCACGACCTCGACGCCCGGCACCGCGCGGGCCGCGCCGGTATCGATCGAGGCGATCCGGGCGTGCGCGTGAGGCGAGCGCAGCACGATCAGCCAGAGCGCGTCCGCGTGGGCCTGGTCATCGACATAACGCCCGAGGCCCGTGAGCAGTCGCCGATCCTCAACGCGCTTGACCGGCTGTCCGGCGCCGAACCGCATATCCTTAGGTAGAAGATTCATCCTGTATGTCCTTGGTAGACCCTGGGGAGATCCGGCACAGCCTGCCGAGCCCGCTCGGCTTTTCGCACAAGGCGGGCGGGCCTGACAACGCTGCAGTGTCGCTAAACTGGCGAATGGGAGAGGCTCGGAAAGCCTGCAATCGGGGCCCACAGACCGACTTTATACGAGGTTTCGAGGCGGCAGGCCCGTCCTCTGCTACTGCCCGTCGATCAGCTTTCGGCAAGAGGGGCTGAGCTTCTCGCGATTTTGCTGCAGGCACAGATAGATCGCACTATCGCCCTCACCCATCTGCTTGCGGCAATAGCGAGACACATCGCGGGAGCAAGCCTGTTGCTGGGTTCCACGCGCGGCATCCTGCGCGACGGCTGGCGTGAACTGCAAGCCCTGCGAAACAGGAATGACCGCAATTGCAAGCGCGAAAATTCCCCGTGGCATCCGCATCGTCATGCACCTTATCCTTATATTCAGTTTGAATTTAATGCCGCATCGCCCGACCTCACGTGGAGTTCTTGCCGAACATCGCGTTGAGCTCGGCGTGGCCAATGGACGTCTTAAGAAACTCCATCGTCCCGCGATCGCGAACCTCGCGCGCACTTTGTTGCAGAAAGCCGAGAGTGGCTCGCGCTATAGAGCCGCCTAGGCTGACGCGTTTAACGCCCGCAGCGATGAGAGAATGGGCATTTCCGCCAATATTTCCCAACCCCATGACGACGTTCAATGGGCCAGAAATCTCTTTGGCCAACATTGCATGGGTCTCAAGATCGCCCGGTCCCGGGGTATAGGCGCAGTCCGCGCCCGCCTCGAGAAAAAGATTGGAACGCCTGATGGCAACTTCGGCTGCCCCTTCCTTCAACACGGCAAAGGCATCCGTTCGTCCCGTGAGCACGAAACTGGACTTCAGCGCCTTGATACGCTCGCGGGCAGCGGCGATCCGCTCGACGGCGAGCAACTCATCATAAAGCTCGTTCGACAGCGGCCGCTTGTCCTCGATGTTGCCACCGGCCAACCCCGCCGCAATTGCTTCCTCGATGGTTTTCGCCACGTCTTCGGGACGATCGCCGTAGCCTGCTTCCAAATCACCGTTGACCGGTAACTTAACCGCACTCGCGATCATCCGCATTCGCTCGAACGATTCTTCACGCGAAACTCCAAAACGCATGTCCGCGACTTGATAATCTTGTTTGCCAAGCGAAAAAGCGATGCCTGCGCTTGTTGTTGCGATCGCCTTGAAGCCCAATGATTCGAGGACGACGGCACTCCCGGCGTCCCAGGCGTTCGGCATGATGAAGCCCGACGATTCTTTGTGGAAAGCGAGGAAGTCCCTTGCGCGATCGAGCGGCATCCCAGTCATCGTAGCTGTCCTGATTCTTGCTTGGATGCGAGCGCATGCTGAAGTGAGTGCACCGCCTGCCAAACCATTTTCTTAATCGAACAGAGCAAGAAAAATCGAGTAAATTCCGACGCTGCTTTGGGCCTTCGAACGCTGGCGATCCCGGGAAGACTCGAACTTCCGACCTGCGGTTTAGGAAACCGCCGCTCTATCCGGCTGAGCTACGGGACCGTGCGCGACCTGCGGCAGGCGCCACTGGAGGCCGTTTCATAGCAGGACGACGCCGTACTCGCTACCCCCGGCTGGCTTACCCCCGACCTCTCTTCGGACATTTTCCGTTTCCGATACCCGCAGACCATTCCAGGCATTTCTTGCGCTTGTTAGAAGAGGCCCCCCGAGACATGAAACGTTATCCAAGGCGCAATGCCGGTTGATTGGAACAGAGATTTTAATCTCAACGCTTTCTGTTTTATTCTCCGTGTTTAACGTTGTTCAGTACGTCAGCGACCTGTGCACGCGGCATACGCGTCAACTCGTGATGAAGGCCTCCGATCATGTTCAAATTTATTCGTATTACAATCCTGATCGCGGGCTTGGCTTATGCTGGTGAATCCCGCGCGCAAGCTTGGCGCAACTGCGTGCAAGGCTCGGTCGCTCCCGGTGGGTGCAAGTCGATTGCGCCGGGCGGGGGAGCGTCGCTAGCGCCTGGTGGTGGACTATCGATGGCACCAGGCGGAGGTCAATCAATGACCCGCGGCGGCGGTCAATCAATTGCTCCCGGAGGTGGCTTGTCCATCAGGCCGGGAGACGGCTTGGCACCAGACAGGGATTGGAGTTCGCGGCCTGGACACCCGCACCACGACCGCTCCAGTGGACGATGACGATGATGACGACGAGTGAGTTCGCCTGATTTCCCAGAGCGCTCCCGTTCCGGGTTGAATCACTGTCGCGCTCTGGCGTTTTGTTTTGAGGCGTTTTCCTAACGCGGACCGGTATCAGCTTTGCCAAACGATGCCACAACTCAACCCGGCAACTAAGCGTAGATGAGGCTTCACGGGCCAACGCGCTATGTCTTCGCAACGCAAAGCAACACGCCGAGTGGCCAGTGAAGGCCACACGGAGTTTGGAGTCGAAGCGTTTCGTTACGCGACGAGGTTGACTGCCGAGGATGTGCTCGGGTTCGGCGCTGCGGTAGCGTTGTCCTCACCAACGGTAACGATCGCACTGCCAGACCCACCCCCACTTGAATCCAAGACCTTATTGAGATTCTGGATATCCTCATCCAGGCCCTTCTCGAGACCCTTGGCCTCCGCCATGGTCTGATCGTTGGGGTGCTTGGCCTTCAGTTTGCGAGCCGCATTATTGAGGAGAGATTTTGCGATTTCTCCCAGATCTTTAATCCAGGTGCTAATACCTTTGTCCGCCTCGGCCTCATCGGACTTTGCTTTATCCTTAGCTGCCGCGTCTTTGTATGCCTGTGCAGCGTCAGCCGGCCTCTTGCCATCCGCGGAAGTGACGGCCCCCGCTGCAGGTTGTGTGGCCTGATCGGTGGTTGCGGGAGCGCCAGGCGATGCACCTTGAGCGGGTTTGCCGGTTGAACCTATGCTATCGGCTGGAGATGCTGCGGAGGCATCGGAAGACGCGGAGGCACCTCCTGCCGGAACCGCCGACCCAGCTGCCGCAGCACTCGACGAAGATTCAGCGACTGCGTTGGTTGAAGCTTTTGCCTCATTAGCTGTCGCGCCTGACGGCGCCGAAGCCGATGGGTCCGTGCCCGCATTAGCGTTGGCCGCCGCGCCAGCTTGGGCTGTAGCATCGTCACCAGTTGCACCAGCGGTAGGGGGTGCAGCGTCACCCGAAGCGGCCGTATCCGCGAATGGATCGCCAGTTGGCGACGCATCGCCACCGCCTTCACTTTTGACAGCATCGGCGTATTGCTGAGCCGCAGCGCGAAGTTCCTTGATGATCTGCTTCACTTGGCTAGCAACGATCTTGGGATCGCCGCTCAACTGCTTAAGAATTTTCAGTTTCTCCTGCAATTCCTTAAGTCTGTCGACCACCGCGTTCTTGCGGCCAAGCACAATATTTTTCAACGACTGCCTTACAGCCGTGAGCGCCTGTTTATCCTTGTCCGACATGGCAGGCAGGGATTGAGAGAGAGAGCTGGCTGGTTGAGAATTATTGGCTGGCGAATTGGATCCAGGTGACGGAATTGGAGCGAACGTCAAGGTTGAACCGGTTGGTTGACCTAACGCAGTCAATAAGGACGCATCTTGCGCAGCCCACGGACGAATTTGCAGGGTCGACGTTGCCAGCTTGACCAATTGTGGACCGCTGCTGCCGGAACCCAATACGCTCGAAACCATTTTAATCCCCTACAATCAAACCGAGCGGATCTTTACCGCCGCGATAACGGTATCGGGGTCTTCGTTAACGTGCTGTGACGAGGAGAATGCAGACGGATCATGGCAGCATTACATTTCTGCCAGATTAGTCCTTTTTTCTGCCATCTCACCTCGCCGGAGCCTCCTAAAATCACGGCCTTTTATTACGGTGCGACTTTTCAATGGGCGCCGGTCCATCAGGCGAGACGCTCTTTTCTTCAATGCGCGGCCAAATGCGAAGCAGGCTCGATGCTCAAGCCTTGGTGCTATGGTGTCTTATTAACAAAATCTTAAATGGGAGGATTCGATGGCTCGACTCGTCGTTATCTACAAGACACCCAAGGATGCTGCCGAGTTCGACAAATATTACTTTTCCAAACATGTGGCGCTCGCAAAGAAAATCCCGGGCTTGAAAAAATATGATGTGAGCGACGGACTTGTCGCATCGCCCAGCGGCGGCAAGGTGCATCTTATCGCCACGCTCCAGTTCGACTCGGCGAAGGACATTGAAAAAGCGTTGGGCTCGGCTGACGGTCAGGCCGCAGCAGGCGATCTTCCCAACTTCGCGGACGGCGGTTGCGATCTCTATTTCTTCGATACAAAAGACGTTTGAAAGGCATCACTACCTGACAACCGTTTCGATCAGGCAAGGTGTCGTCTTCAACCTGCGGTGCGCGCTTTAAACCCGCGCGCATCGCCGTGCTGACGAACCGTCGCGGCATCGCAACCTTAACGATCTCGGACTCCGAGGCACTCTTGGAGCGAAAGCTCGGATTTATCGGCAAAAATAGGGGAAATTGAATTCACGGGGAGTGACAAGAGCGGTAGATAGGCCGAGATTCGGTCCATATCCCAAGTGATTTGCCTTACGGCTTGCGTTGATGATGAAATCCATTTTGCTGCGAACGACCGTGATCTGTTGCATCACATTGGCTTCGGTTCCATCGAAGGCCCAGTGGTGGTGGCCGGCTCATGCCCCGCGCGATTTCGAGGAATGCTCCGCGAATGCCGAAAAGACGGCGGTAAAGCCAGAGGAACGCGCATCGCTAATGTCCCAATGTGACGCCAAATTTTCAGGGCGACGGAAGCCCGGCGGCGGTTACACTTATTACGACTTCATGCAAAATCGGCACTTCGACATCGCAGGTCCTAATCCGACAGCCGAAGAACTGCGACACATGGACGAGGAGTATACGCTCTATCTCGGCCGTGAACGGCAGAACGCAATCGCTGCCGCGGTTGCAGCCGCGATTGCAGACAAGCAAAAACAGCAGGCGAAAGCGGAATTCGAGAGCGATACGCGGTCCATCCCTGTGCAGCCCCCGGCCTCGGCGGGCGTCCCACCCCCTCTGCCTCGCCCTGCGCCCGCGCGATCGAACGCGCAACCCTGCAAGGATGCATCGTTCTCGTGCAGCCTGTCCAAGCTGTCGGAGAGAGTGAAGAGCTTTTTCGAGCCCTCGTCCGATGCGAGCACCAAGGGCGACGCCAAGAATAGCGCCAAAACGAATGCGAAGACCAATCCAAAGGCAAAGACCGCCGCAAAGACCTAAACGGCTGGTGGGCTTTGCGCCCTCGGTTTTGAAACGCGCGCCAGACCAGGTTGGGACTGCTTAAATCCTCTAGCCGCTCCCTGAGCGACAAACTAACATGCCCCTCCCACCAAAGAAAAAAGAGTTACAGGGAGGAATGTTGGAATGTCCATTAATCGTCATTTTGCATTAGCGTTGGGGGCTGCGAGCGTGATTGGCATCGCTGCCGGAAATTTCGCGCATGCCGCGCCGTTCATGATCGTCGGCAACGACGAGAAGGTTTTATGGGACGCCGACGGCAAAGTTCAGCTCTCGCCCGCCGGCAAGGATTCGGTGCTGATTGTCGATCTGGCGAACCCCGAGAACCCGAAGATTGTCGCAACGCTGCCGCTCAAGAACTCAGTGGTCGGTCCTCCGGTCAACCTCGACATCGATCCGACCGGCTCCGTCGCGCTGGTCGCCGACTCGGTCGATGTTGCAAAGGACGGCGAAGCGCTCAAACAAGCGCTGGACAACAAGGTTTATGTCATCGACCTGAAATCAAATCCGGCCAAACTGGCGGCAACGATCACAGCCGGAAAGCAACCGTCGGGATTGAGTTTCAGCCCGTCAGGTAAAATGGCGATGGTCGCCAATCGCGGTGACAACTCGATCACGGTGCTGTCGGTCAACGGCACTGACGTCAAGGTGACGGATACTATCGCGATGGGAGACAGCGTTTCTCAGGTCGTATTCACACCCGACGGCAAGCATGCGCTGGCCACGAAGTTTCCCGCCCATAAACTCGCCGTACTCGACATCGCGGGAGACAAGGTCAGCTACAACAAGCTCGATCTGCCGACAGGACTATGGCCCTACAACGTCGTGGTCGATCCGAAGGGCAAGTTCGCGCTCACCGCCGATAATGGCGGCGCCGGCTCATCCGATGGCAGTGTCGATACGGTCAGTGTCGTCGATCTCGAAGCCAGCCCTCCGCGAGTTGTCGACCGGATTGTCGTCGGTGACGGGCCCGAGGGATTAGCCATCAGTCCCAAAGGGGATTTGGCCGCAGCCGCCATTCTTCGCGGCTCGAACATGAAGAACGCCTACTTCTACAAGAAGAATGGCAGCATCTCGGTGCTGAAGATCGACGGCAAGAAGGTCAGCAAGACCCAGGATATCGAAGTGGGAGGATTGCCTGAAGCAGCGGTCTTTACGCCGGATGGGAAGTATCTTCTGGTCGGAAACTATCTCGACAGCGATTTTTCCATTCTGAAAGTCAGCGGCACAAAAGTCGCCGACACCGGCAAGCGCTTCAAGGTGCCGGGACACCCGGCGTCGGCAAGAATGAGCAAGCAGTAGCTCCATTGAGCAGTCGATAGAATCAAATGGCCCGTGGTTCGATCGAACCACGGGCCATTCGTTACCAAACAACGTCAAAAACTATTCCGGTGGCCAGTGCAACGCCGAACGCGTTCTGGTCTCGGCGTCGTAAATCTGAATTTGCAGTTTCGGAAATTTGGTTTTCAGTTTCCCGCCGGACTCCTCGGCGGCTTCGACCGTCTTGAACTCTGACTTGAAGTGGCCATCGACGACCAGAACATAGCCTTCGGTCGGCGGGATATCAGCGCGGACGGGCTTTTTCGGTTCGATTTCATCAAGCGACAGAACTGGCTTCTTCAAGGATCCCTCATGGGTTTGTGTTGATTGGGTTTGCGTTACACATCAGTTCATTCGAATTGCGATCCGCGACGCGATCCATTCGAATTTTGCGAATTTTGCGAATCTTGCAGCTGCTTATCCTGCTTGTTCGCCTCGTGGCGGCCAATGATACACCCGGCAACAGCACCTATCGTGCCATGATGGCCGGCGAGGTGCCCGGCGACTCCGCCGACAACAGCACCTTTGATACAGCCTTTTGCATCAGCAGACCCTCCTGCTGTCAATAGCATTAACGCAAGCACGGGAATTCCAACCAGCGTTTTCATCGACACGATCTCCGGCAAAGGGCGAGGGATGACTCAACAAGTCGCCATCGGCGTCTTTGTTCCGTCTCGCAGGTTGGCTGAAGATCGGCCAGAGATCGGGGCGCGATCGACTCGTCATGAGACACCCCGGGACCGGATCTACTCAAAGCGGCCATGCCAACTCAGAACCGCAACAAAATTAGGCCTTTTTTCAAGGAACTATTTCGGTAAAGTGCCGGTTATCGGCAGGTTGTTTTGAGGTATGAACTTAGATGATCAATCACTCTTTCCTGGGACATCGTTCTCGCGCGGCTGCGATTGTTGCGTTGATCGCAATCACGCCAGCGGCGAGCTTCGCACAATCGGCTCCGTTTTCAGGCCTCGCAGGCGTATGGAGCGGGAACGGTTCGATTTCCCTCGCCAACGGCGCCAACGAACGCATCAAGTGCCGTGCGACATATGCGGTCGGCGATAATGGAAACGGTCTACAACAGACGCTGCGCTGCGCGAGCGATAGCTACAAATTCGAATTGAGCAGCAACGTCAAAAGCGCCGACGGTAAGATCATCGGCACATGGTCGGAATCCACCCGCAACGTCGGCGGAGAGTTGCAAGGCACGGCCGGAAACGGTTTGTTTCAGGTCGTGGTGAGCTCGCCCGCATTCACGGCAAACCTGAATTTGACGACGCGCGGAAACAGCCAGACGGTCAAGATCACATCGCAGGGCACTGAGTTTTCCGGCGTCACGATCACGCTCGCCCGCTCCTGAACCGGCGCAATCAATCCGTGATCAGCATCGCCCAGAATTTGCGATAGGGCGACGACGGCTTCGAGGCCGAAGCCACTCCGATTCGACGCGCGCCGGCCATGAGAAGGTTTTCGCGGTGGCCTGCGCTGTTCTCCCACTGTTTCAGCGTTTCCGGAAAGGTGAGAAAGCCGGCGGCAATGTTTTCGGCGGCCTGGCGTCGATGCAGCCCCGCGACCCGCGACTGAAAGCTTCCGGCCGCGCTGTGGCTGATGCTTTCAAGCGATGCCATGGCTTCAGCTTGCCGCCGTGCCAAAGCAACGAGCTGGGCGTCTGTTTGAACCGGCGTCAATCCGTTAGCCCGCCGATAAGCGCTAACCTGCCCCGCAATATCATCGGCATGCGCCGCGCCGGCCATCGCCACAAAGAGCAGTGCCGTGAACGATGATCTGAGGGTTATCGTCATAATTGTTTCATCCTGAACAGCGTGTTGGCTTTTGATTTTCGCCCGAGTACCCGATTGCCGCATCTGGAGTCTGCCATATGTGCGCCGCGACGCTTGAATGGAACCCGGAACACCGTTTTGTCAAAGCCAAGGTTGCGCCCTGGCGTGGAGATATCATATGAAATGAGGGCAACGCGCGTGGCAAAGCGGTCATGAGAAACGGATTATATTCGGTTCACATCAAGACGCTCGATGGCCATTTCGGCAAAGGCAGCGGCGTGATCATTTTTCGCGACGGAACCCTTCTCGGCGGCGACGCGTTTCTGTTCTACACCGGAACCTACGAGGTTGAAGGCAGCACGCTGAAAGGCGAACTGCAGGTCGACCAGCACACCCAACCCAAGGATGTCGCGCCGCTCTTCGGCGGGCGGCCGGTGAGCATCGGCTTCTCGGGCAAGATCGGTGAAGTAGAAGCAACGGTTGGCGGTGCCGCTCTGTTCGGAAAACAGAGCATTCGATTTACCGCAACCCTGCGCAAGATCGCGGACACGGACTGAACGCGCCTTCCATGCCCCTCTCATGGCCCTCTGTAGTCGATCTGCTGATCTACTTTACCCTCGGGCAGAATTGCCGACACGAATTTGATCCGGCGTCAGACCCGGCGGCCCCCGCCGCTCTTGCTCCGCATTTTTGACAAGAGCGACCACACGACGGGACAACGGCGTGGCCATGCCGCGGCGTTGCGCGAGATCGATAATAGCCCCCTGCAGATAGTCGATTTCGGTTCGCCTACGGTTCTGCAAATCTTCCCACATCGACGAGCGGGCCTCGGGATCGATTTTCACCATGGGGCGCGCGACCAATTTGAAGGCCCAGTCAGGCAATCGCAGGATCACAGGAGTCCATGACGGGGGTAGCGGGGTGGTCGAAACAGGCACCACGCCCTCGGCTTTCATTGCGGTCAGCGCTTCCGACATTTGATCGGCGAACAGCGCCCGCCACGAGCGCTGCGAGAGCTGATCTCGCAATGGCAGATCCGATAACGCGTTAAGCGCATTGTTGAGATTGACCAGCAGTTTGCCCCACTGAACGCCTGCAATATTGTCGTTGGACTGCAGCTTGAGACCCGGAACGGACAACCGCTCGGCGATCGCATCCTGATCTTTTTCCAGCACGATATCGCCGGACGTCGAGCGATGAAAACGTCCATTTCCCATGGCCATGACATTGAACGGCACCATGCCGGCCAGAACCTTGTGCGCGGGCAGATGCTTCTTCAGCATGTCGACGTTGGCGACGCCGTTTTGCAGACTGACGATCACCGCGTCTGCCGGCGCATGCGCGGCGATGATGACTGCCATGGACTCAGTATCCGCGCTCTTGACGCATACCAGCACAATGCCGGCATCGGCCAGGACGCCCGCGTCACTCGATACCTCAAACGCAGTTTCAGGCAGCACCTGATCGAGCCCCTCGAAACTTGTGAGGCGCAACCCGTTGGCGGCGATCTCTTCGATGACACGCGGCCGCGCCAGCAGACGAACACGACGGCCACCTGCCGCCAACATACCACCCACGAAGCAACCGATACTGCCTGCTCCCGCAACGACGATAGGTCTTGAACCGTTCATTTTTCCCCACGACACCGAATTGATCGATCTGATCACTATAGCAATTTCTGGATTTAAAGTGGCCGCATGTTGCGACCGCATCTGGGAGCTATGTCCATCGCCTTGTCACCCTCCCGCGCTGATACTAGTCTTTACCCCAAGGGCTGAAGACAGACAGGAGACCACCATGGGTTTACTCGATGTTCTCAACGGCATGCAAAATGGGCCGCGTGGCCCCAGCGACCCCGGTAAAAGCAGCGGTGGCATGTCACCGTTGACGATGGCGATCCTCGCGTTGCTTGCCTATAAAACCGTGAAGAAAATTGGCGGCGGACAACCGAACGCGGCACCCGCGGGCGGACCCTCGCCATCTATTCCCGCCTCTCTGCCAGGAAGCACCGGTGGCGGCTTGAGCGACCTGCTGAAAGGCGGCCTGGGCGGATTGCTGGCAGGCGGCGCTGCGGGAAGCATCCTCAGCGGCGGGCTCGGTGACCTTCTGAAGCAATTCCAGGACAACGGTCATAGCGAAACAGCGAATTCGTGGGTTGGCCCCGGCCCCAACAAAACCATATCGCCCAACGATCTCGCCAGTGCCCTTGGCGCCAATCAAATCAATACGCTGATGTCGCAGAGCGGGCTTTCACGCGACGAATTGCTACAGGGATTGAGCCAACATTTGCCTGAAGTGGTAAATCAACTGACGCCGGACGGCCGCTTGCCGACCGAACACGAAGCGTCGCGCATGATTTGACCTGCCGCGGTACGATGCGGACATAAATAGCGAATACATTGGAGGCTGTTGGCGAACCTGGCCGCTCACCGCCCGTTATCCTGGTTCAGGACAATGGCTTTCGCAGGCCAGACCATGAATTTTTCGATCATCGATTATTGAAAGGATATGCGACTCATGAGCGGCATTCTCTGGATCATCATCGTTGGCTTCGTCGCAGGCATCATTGCAAGACTCATTTCGCCGGGCCCCAACAACCCATCGGGATTTATTCTCACCACCGTTCTCGGAATCATTGGCGCTTTCCTTGCCACCTTCATAGGCCAGGCGATCGGCCATTACGGCCCGAACCAGGGCGCGGGATTCATCACCGCGACCATTGGCGCGCTCATTGCTCTGTTTATCTGGAATCGGCTGGTGGCATCCGGCACGATCCGCGATCCTGGAGTTTGATCAGGACGCCCGACGCGGGCCAATCGATTCCAGGTGCGCCGCAGACCGGGTAAGCCTGTGATGAAAGCAGGTGCGAGGCCGTATCAGACCTCGCTGTACCAGAATCCGCTAGTTGGCGAGGTGCATTCCTGCATCCATCCGCACCAGTTCACCCGTCATGTGGCCGGACTGCGGCCCTGCTAGGAAGCAAACAAGTTCGGCGATGTCCTTCGGACTCGATGCAACGCGAAGCGCCACCTTCTGCTTGACGGTCTCGCGGACACGGTTTGCGCCCTCGACCCCCCGGCCTTTTTCAAACCACGGCGTATCGATATAACCAGGGCAGACAGCATTGACGCGGATCAGCGGCGCCAGCGCCCGCGCGAGCGCAATGGTCATGGAATTCAAGGCGCCCTTGCTGGCTACATAGGCGAGAGACGAGCCGGTACCGCTGATTCCGGCGATCGATGAGACGTTGACGACTCGCGACGAACGCTGTGTGGCGCGCGCAGCCTGTTCGAGCAACGGCCGCGTCGCTCGCAGCATCTGGAACGGACCGATGGTGTTGACACCATAGATGCGCTGAAAATCTTCCGTCGACAATTGATCCAGCAAGGTGTGCTCGACATGTTTCGTCGTGCCCGCATTGTTGATGAGCGCATCGAGGCCGCCCCAATTCGATGCTGCGGCTGCAATCTTTTTGCAATCGTCATCACGCGACACGTCGCCCTGAACCACGACAACCTCCGCTCCGGTGGTTCGACATTGGTCGGCCGTCTGCTCGGCCTCCGCCTTGCTCGACGAATAGTTGATGACGAGCCTTGCGCCAGACCGCGCGAGTTGCATGGCCGACGCCGCGCCCAGCCCCGACGCCGATCCCGTTACAATCACACGCAAACCATCCATGGACATCCATTCCCTCATTTTTGTTTTTCCGGCATCACATGAGAGCAATGTCCGGGCCCTTGCGGATCGCAATAAGTTAGCGCCCACTGCGGATGTGGAACAGGCTTTTTTGCTGGCCCGCCCAACGGAATATTATCCAGGCGACACGCGCCTCTCGAATTTATCTCAGGCCCAAAGGCGGTGTTGCAGGGATCGAGCTTGTCAGGGGAGACTCTTTTCCGCATCATGCCGCAAACAATGAGAGGCACTCCTTCCCGAGGCGCGGATTTCTAGCGCCGACCGGATGAAATGTGCGTTGCGTCCGGGAGGACCGTGTGTCGGAGACTGCAAACATCGTCGTCGAAACCGCTGCGCGCATCTTTGCCGATCTCGCCGATGCACAGACCATCATCAATGCCGGTGACGACGATTGGAAAACGCCGTTCTGGAATGCGTTGACGGATTCCGGCTTGGCGCTGGCATGGGTTCCGGAAGATCTGGGTGGATCGGGCGCAACCCTTGCGGACGGTTTCGGTGTTCTGCAGGCGGCAGGCCGCGCCGCCGTTTCCGCTCCCATTGCAGAAACCTTGCTCGCGGGTTGGTTGCTGGCCGCCGCCGGAATATCCTCGCCGGCTGGCACAATGACCGTCGCACCGAGCCATCCGAAGGATCGCATCATTCTCAATCCCGACGGCACGTTGAGCGGACGCGCGAGGGGCGTGCCTTTCGCGGCGGACGCGCAGCATATCGCTGTCATGACAGGGGCATCCTCGACGCCATCGGTCGCGCTGGTCAAAGCCGCCGCCTGCCGGATTGCCGCGGGCAAAAGCCTTGCGGGCGATCCCTCCAATTCCGTGACGTTCGATGGATCGACACCGGTGGCCGTGGCCAAAGCGCCGGCCGGGTTCAACTCAACATCGTTGATGCTGATGGGCGCAGTGGGGCGCAGTCTTCAGATCGCTGGCGCACTCGAGACCATGCTGGAGATCACGGTTCGATACGCCAACGAACGTGTGGCATTCGAACGGCAGATTTCGAAATTTCAGGCCGTTCAGCACAATCTCGCCAGACTCGCCGGCGAGGTCGCCGCCGCCGTTACCGCCGCGAGTTCGGCCGCCGACGCATTCGCCGAAGGGACCGCATCGAAAGACGCACTGTTTCTGGAAGTTGCTTCGGCGAAAATCCGCTGCGGCGAAGCCGCCGAAAATGCAGCGGCGATTGCCCATCAGGTCCACGGCGCCATCGGCTTTACCGACGAGCACATCCTTCACCGCTACACGCTGCGCGCACTCGGCTGGCGCGACGATTTCGGCCATGAAAGCCACTGGGCCGCCGAACTGGGCGCGCGCGTCGCGTTACTTGGCGCGGACGAGCTGTGGCCGCTGGTGGCTTCGCGATGAACGGTCCCATCATCCGCAAACCGCAATCCCGAAAGCCAGAGGCGAAGCCATCATGACCGCCGCGTTGCGTTTCGATCCGATCCGCCTACCACCCGAATGCGAAAAACTGCGACGCGAAGTCCGCGCGTTTCTGGCCGACGAAATCGCCGCCGGAACGTTCGATCCTCACCGCCCGCAGACCGAAGACACCGACGTTCCCGCCTTCAGCCGCCGCGTCGGCGAACGCGGCTGGATCGGAATGACGTGGCCGAAAAAATATGGCGGCCACGAGCGCAGCTTTCTCGAACGTTATGTCGTTACCGAGGAAATGCGGGTCGCCAACGCGCCGACACGCCGCTTTTTCGTGGCAGACCGGCAAAGCGGACCGGTTCTGCTCAAATATGCGCCCGAGCGGATTAAGATGGATATCCTGCCGCGGATCTGCCGTGGCGAGGTTTGCTTTTCCATCGGGATGAGCGAACCGAATTCAGGCTCGGATCTGTTTGCGGCCAAGGCAAAAGCTACGAAAACCGATGGCGGCTGGTTGCTCAACGGCACCAAGATCTGGACCACGTCGGCGCATATCGCCGATTACATGCTCGGCATCTTCCGCACCTCTTCGCCGACCAAGGACAACCGCAGGCATGGCCTGACGCAATTCCTGGTCGACATGAAAACGCCGGGCATTACCGTGAACCCGATCGGGCAGATCAGCGGGCTACGCGAATTCAACGAGGTGGTGTTCCAGGATGCCTTCATGCCCGACGATCACGTGCTGGGCGAGATCGACGGCGCGTGGAAACAGGCGACCAGCGAACTGGCCTATGAGCGTAGCGGCCCGGAACGGTTTCTCGAGACCTACTATGTTCTGACGGAGCTGGTTCGCGCGCTGGGAAAGCAACCGGACGCGCGTGGCGCGGAAGGCATCGGGCGGCTGGTGGCGCAATTGCATACCATGCGGCGCATGTCGGTCTCGGTCGCGGGCATGTTGCAAGCAGGCAAGGAGCCTGTCGTGGAAGCCTCCATCGTCAAGGACATCGGCACAATCTGGGAGCAGCAGCTTCCGCACCGGGTACGCAGCCTCGCGGCTTTTATCGAGCCGGATGTATCCAATCACGAGACGCTGGATCGCCAACTCGATTTTGCCATCAAGATCGCTCCGAAGCTGACCATCCAGGGCGGCACGACGGAAGTCTTGCGTGGGATCATCGCGCGCGGGCTTGGCTTGCGGTGAACGCTTTTGATCGGGGATAAAGAATGAGCACTTACCAGGACATCGGTCTCGACAAGTCGGGATTTGTCACCACCATCGAAATTCGCCGTCCGCCTTTGAATTTTTTCGATCTCGCGCTCATCCGCCAGATTGCCGATGCGCTCGACGAGATCGACAAGGACAGCGGCGTTCGCGCGGTGGTTCTGGCGGCGCAAGGCAAGGCATTTTGTGCCGGTGCGAATTTCAACTCGCCGGCGTCGACCGATGACAAGAGCGTCAGCAATCCCACGATTGGGCATCTCTATCTCGAAGCGGTTCGCATTTTCAGCAACAAAAAGCCGATCGTCGCCGCCGTTCATGGCGCGGCAATTGGTGGCGGACTGGGATTGGCCATGTCGGCGGATTTCCGCGTGACGTGCCCTGAGGCGCGCTTTGCCGCCAACTTCACCAGGCTGGGATTTCATCCCGGTTTCGGATTGACCGTCACATTGCCTGAGGCTGTGGGGCAAACGAATGCGGCAATGATGTTCTACTCCAGCCGGCGCATCACCGGCGACGAAGCTTTCAAGATGGGACTTGCCACCACGCTGGTCCCGCAGGACCAGGTGCGCAGCGCCGCGATGAAGCTTGCCAGCGAAATCGCCGAATGCGCACCGCTCGGCGTGATGTCGACGCGCGCGACGCTCCGCCAGGGACTGGCAAAACGCGTCAAAACGGCGACCGATCACGAACTCGCTGAGCAGACATGGCTGCGCGCCACGGAGGACTTCAAGGAAGGCGTGAAGGCGACCGAAGAGCGCCGGGTGCCGAACTTCAAGGGACGCTGAACCGCTTCAGCATATGGATTGTTTGAGATCCGGCGTCGCAGACGACGTGACGACCAAAGCATCCAGAATTGTTACACCCTCGCCTGCGGCATGGACCACAACCGGATTGATTTCGATCTCTGATACGACGTTTCGCAGCTCAGTTGCGATCTGCGAGACGCGCGCGATCAATGCGGCGAGCGCCGCGATGTCAGTGACCGCAGTCCCACGAAAGCCGCGCAGCAGCGGCGCGGATTTGAGAGCGCCAAGCATCGCCATCGCTTCCTGCTCACTGAGTGGCGCGGGGCGATAGACCACGTCCTTGAAGAGTTCCGTGGCAATGCCGCCCAGACCAACCATGATGATCGGACCGAACGTGGCATCGCGCATGGTTCCGACAATCATTTCCACGCCGGGTTTCGCCATAGGGCTAACCAACACTCCCTGAATTTCGGCGTCCGGGCGAACACGCCGCGCATTCGCGATCAGCATGTCGTGAATGGCATGAGCTTCCTCAACGCCGACGACATTGACCCGCACGCCGCCGACCTCGCTTTTGTGAGGTATATCGCGCGACTGAATTTTCATCGCGACCGGCAATCCCGTGCGCTCAACCGCGTTCTGCAGGTCTCCGCGGTTGCGCACCAGAACCTCGGACGGAAATGCGAGGCCGCAGTCGCGCAGCAGACGCTTGGATTCGAATTCGGACAGCTGTCCGGCCGCGACATCCAGACATTCGGCTATCGCAGCGAGGGAAGGCGATGATTCCATGGGAATCGCCGTGAGATCAAAGCGAGCGCGCCACACCAATTGCCGAACGGCTTTTCCCAAGGATGCGAGGCCCGAATAGACGACGACGCCTGCTTCTCCAAGCCCGTTGCGGGCGAATTGAGAAGGCAGCGTATAGCTATGCACCAGAATCGGTTTTGCCTGGGCATCGACGACGGGTTTGATTTCAGTGGGTTTGAGCGGCATTCGCGTCTCGCTCGATAACGAGATAACGACGATGATGATGTCGATCTCGGCCGACCGCGACAGCAACTCGATAATCTTCTGCAGTCCGCCGCTATGGACCGCTTGGGCCGTGATATCGACAGGATTGCGCGGCGACCCGTAAGACGGAATCAATGTGCGAATTTCGGCCTGCAACGATTCCGACAACTCCGGAATGCAAAGGCCCTCGCCAGCCACCGTATCGGCAACCCACGCGCCCGCCCCGCCGGACACCGTCACAACAGCGGTACGGTCTCCCTTCGGCATCGGGTTCGAGGCAAAAGCCGCCGCGACCGCAACGGCTTCATCTATATCGGTTGAGACGACCAATCCGTATTTTGCGAACACCGCGTCATACGCAGCACTCCACCCCGCCATGCTCGCCGTGTGCGACGCTGCCGCGCGCTCACCGGCCGTCGTTCGTCCGACTTTGGAAACGATGATCGGCTTGCCGATTTCGGCAGCGCGCCGCGCGGCAGCCACGAAATTTTCCGGATCGCGTATTCCTTCGATAAAGAGCAGAACGATGTCTGTCGCGGAATCCTGCACCAGATAGTCAAGAATTTCGCCGGTGGCGAGATCGGCTTCATTTCCCGTACTGATGACATAGCTCACTGCGATGCCCATCGCCTTGGCACGGTTATAAATTGCGAAACCGATCCCGCCGCTCTGCGCCACGATGCCGACACGCCGTCTGGTCGCGATCAGGCGCGGGGTATCGGGTTTGACATCGACCGTCGGGCTGAACGTTGCGGCAACTTGCTTGATCTCGTTATAGAAGCCCTCGGCGTTGGGACCGGAGATCCTCATTCCGCTTCGTGCGGCAAGCTCCGCGATCTTGCGTTGCACGTCCGCGCTGTCGCCACTGCCCTCCGCGAAACCAGAGGAGATGATCACAGCGTTCTTGACGCCGACGGATGCACATTCCTCGAGGGCGCCGAGGACCAGACGCGCTGGAATGACGACAATCGCCAGATCGATGCTGCTTTCGACGGCCGAGACGGACGGATAACAGACGAGACCCTCGATCTCGTCGTAACGCGGGTTGACTGGAAAAATTTCACCGGCAAAGCCGTTGCGGCGGAGAAACGTCAACAATAGCCCCGGAATTTTCGTTGCCTCTCGCGACGCTCCGATGATCGCGATGCTTGATGGGGAGAAAAAACAATCGAGCGGATGCCGTTGAACAAGCTCACCGGACCTTGGATTCATGCGCGAACGTGTCCTTATCTTGGCTTGTCCATTTCAATTCCAGTCGCGAGAATGCACGTCATCCGGAATACACCTGGAGACTCTCACGCGATCATCAGGACAACAGATGGACATCGACGCCGCCGATAAAGACCGATACATCGTCGCAGACGTATCCTCGCGCCTTCGCAGCCCGGATAACAGCCTCAACATCGGCGACCTGGAATGCCAATCCGCTTAGGGCCTCCACCGGCCCCACGACAAAACGTAGCGTCGCATTCGTCAAGACGATTTCGGAAAGACCACCCGCGCTCGCTTGCGGCCCGACGCCGAGAATTTCGCCCCAGTGGCGGGCGAGACCCGCCGGATCTGGACTTGTCATGTCGACACACATGAGCGCTTGCGTGACGTCATCGCGGATGGATCGCTGCCAGTCTGGCCCCGCTGGAGGGTAAGGCCCTGCGATATCGTCGCTGCCCGCAACATGGTTGAATTCAATGAACGCCGCGCGGCAATCCCGAGGATGCAACTGAACACCATAATAGGGCGGGTGGTCGATCACATGCGCGACACGCACTCCCAAACGCTCCGCATTTGCCTGACGCTCTTGGGGATCGGCGCAGGAGAAGATCGCCATATACCCGCCGCGGCCATTGGCTTTATCCAGAAACCGTCCGGCTGCGGTTCCTGCTTCGAGCGGTGCGATAACCTCCAGCAGGGTTGTGCCGACCGGAAGCAGTGCGTTTTCCAGCCCATATTTGCCGACATTGGGATCGCGATAGCAAACATCGAGACCCATGATCGACGCGATATCATCAACAACTGGATCGAGGCTGCGCGCGACCAGGCAAATCTGCCGCAGCCGCACGTCGGCCGTCATCATCAAACCCCTCTGAAAACCGCCGGGCGTTTTTCCAGGAAGGCCTTCGCGGCCTCCTTGTGATCGGCCGTGTCGGAACAGCGCGAATGGTGCAAGGCTTCCGCGTCGAAACAAGCGGTCAGGGGCATGTGCTCCGCGTTGTTGATGTTTTTCTTGATATAGCCGAGCGTGATCGAAGGCCCCTCGGCGAGCGACTTCGCAAGATCATGCGCGGCCTTGTCGATCTCCGCATCCGCAACCACACGCGTCACCATTCCAAGCGCAAGCGCCTCCTGAGCCGTCAGCACCGGCGATAGCAGATAAAGCTCGCGTGCCTTGGCGCTTCCGAGAAGATGCGTCAGAAAATAGGTACCGCCGTAGTCGCCCGAATAGCCAACCTTGGCAAAAGCCGTGGTGATTTTCACGGACGCAGACGCGACCCGCAGATCGCATGCAAGAGCGATGGAAAGCCCCGCACCCGCTGCCGCGCCGTCGAGCTGAGCCACGACCGGCTTCTGCATCTCATGAAGGATCCGGGACACCTCCATGCCACGACGTAATTGGGTGACTTTGTTTTCGAGGGAGACCGCCTCTTTGGTCGCCGCCATCGCCTTGACGTCGCCGCCCACGCAGAACGTGCCGCCCGCTCCTTTCAGCAGCACCGCGCGGACCTCCGGATCCTCGGCGGCGCGTCTCGCAGCCGCCACCAATCCGTTGGACATCTCGGCGTTCAAGGCATTGCGCCGCTCCGGACGGTTCATGGTGATGGTCAGAAGCCCGTTGTCGAGGTGCTGTAGAACGATCTCGCTCATGAATTCTCTCGCTTTTGCCTGGATGCTGTCTGGTGGGATGGACGGTTTCCCGGCCGATTATTTTTTGACCAACGGGCAGCGCGACTCCGATAACGGCTGAAAGGCCTGATCGGCAGGCACGGTCGCAAGCAACTTGTAATCGTCCCACCGTCCTTTCGATTCCGACGGCGCCTTGACCTCGAACAAATACATATCGTGCACCATGCGGCCGTCCTCACGGATTTTACCGTTCTTGGCGAACATGTCGTTGATGGGCGTATCCTTCATGATCTTCATCACGGTCGCTGCATCGGTGGTTCCGGCGGCTTTCACGGCTTTGAGATAATGCGTCACCGATGAATAAACGCCGGCTTGCGCCGACGTCGGCACCCGTTTCACGCGCTCCATAAAGCGCTTTGAAAACGCCCGCGTATCGTCATTGAGATCCCAGTAAAAGGCCTCGGCGAGAAGCAGCCCTTGCGCGGTGGGCAGACCGACACTGTCGATGTCGGTAATGAACGCCAGCAATGGCGAGAGCTTCTGTCCGCCCTTCGCGATTCCGAATTCGGAGGCTTGCTTGATCGCATTGATGGTGTCGCCACCCGCATTTGCGAGACCGATGACTTTTGCCTTCGAGCTCTGGGCCTGCAGCAGGAAAGACGAAAAATCGGACGTATTGAGCGGATGCTTGACGCTGCCGAGCACCTTGCCGCCGGACTTCACGACCACATTGGTGGTGTCTTTTTCCAGATCGGCGCCGAACGCATAATCAGCGCTCAAGAAAAACCAGGTATCGAGGCCTTGCTTGACGGCGGCAAGACCGGTGACGTTGGCTTGTGCGAACGTGTCGAAGACGTAGTGCACCGTATATGGCCCGCAAGCCTCGTTGCTTAAACGAATCGAGCCCGGGCCGCTGAACATGATGATCTTGTTTCGAGTCTTTGCGATTTCCCCAGCGGCAAGAGCCGTTGCGGATGCGGCGACATCGATGATCGCCTCGACGCCCTGATTGTCGAGCATATCGCGAGCAATCGTCGCGGAGAGATCCGCCTTGTTGAGATGGTCCGCAGCAACGATCTCGACCTTGCGGCCAAGCACCTGACCGCCGAAATCCTCGACCGCCATCTTCGCCGCGGTCTCGCTGCCGACGCCCGTGATGTCGGCATAGAGGCCGGACATATCGAGGATCGCACCAAGTTTCAGCGGCGGCTTGTCTTGCGCAACTGAAGAGCCGGCCACCAGACACAGCGCAGACGCAAGCGCGACGGACAATGATGTTCGCACCGTAACCTCCCTCTATATTTGGCGTCTAATATCTGGACGCCTTTTATTTGTTGGCCGGATCATGCCGCAACGTTGCAGGGGCGGCAAGCCAAAGGCTTCTTCCTCTCGCGACATGCGGCGCAGCCGCAATTGCGGCCAGCGCTAACAGACTGTTGATGACCCATCCCATTGCGGCGTTTGCACAGGGTTTTCCGCGAAGCGGAATGGCATGATCTTGACCTCGGCGCGAACATCCCGGTCTATGTCATAGGCGTTGCCGCAATGCCTGAAACAGCGCTGCGAGGACGTCCTGTTCTTGCGATCCTTTAACGATGCCTTTTGTGAATGTTCGAATGTCGGAAATCTTTCGGATGAGCGCCTTCGGTTGATGAAAACGACATCGATGGGCGCGCGCGCCTTGCTCGCAGCGATCCTTATTTCAGTGACCGCTTCAAACGCCAGATCTGCCTGCACGTTCGACACCCAAGGCGAGGGACGCGTTGGCGCGGTTGTCGACGTCCGAACATTTCGCTTTCAGGACGACCGAGAAATTCGTCTTGCTGAAATCGAGCCACCTCCCGGGCAAAACAACTCGCCTGCATCGCTGTCGGCGTTGATCGGGGAACGCGATGTCCATTTGCGTGGTCCGGATGATGCGCCTGACCGCTATGGGCGGCAGGTCTCGTTTGTTTTTACCGGCAACTCCGAAACGCCGGTCCAGGTTGAGTTGCTGGCACGCGGCCAGGCGCTGTTCTCGGGCCTGATAGCCGACAAGGCCTGCGCCGCTGATCTGGCAAACGCAGAGGCATCCGCGAGACATACCCGGCAGGGCCTCTGGCGAGACGCCACCGCCATAAAAAACGCGGAAAGACCGGACGATATTTTGGCAGTAGCGGGGCAATTTGCAGTGGTTGAAGGCAAGGTTTTGTCTGCCCGGGAGGCGGGATCGACGTTTTACGTCAATTTCAGCCGCAGGTGGAAAGAAGGCTTTGCTGCGACTGCGTCAAAGCGCATTCTGGGGACGCTGGAAGCAGCGGGCGTTGCCCCAAAATCGCTCGAAAATCGGCGTATTCGAATTCGCGGTTGGGTGGAGCAGCGCGGCGGACCACGAATCGAGATATTTGGTCCCGGGCAGATTGAAGTCGTTGGTGAAAAATAGCGAGCCGAGGAGCTTGACCCACACCAAGTAACTTGGACGAGATACCGGATCGGGCCAACGTAGAGCGTATCGCAGTGGAATCCAGCTTGCCGGATGCTGGATCCGAGGCACTTCCACGCCATCGAAATTAAAAGTATCCGCGTCCGAAGACTTCATTCAACCTGATCTTACTGCGTGATTTTGCAATCTGATGAAACGGAGCGAGCAGCTGAGAGTCGCGGCGGCCAGACAACAACAGAAACCCGATGGATACCGGAGATTGTCGCGCGCAATCCCCGCACCCCTTCTGCTGGCCGCTTTGATCGGACTCGGAGGTCTCGGCGGATGCAGTGACGCCACGCGCTTTCAAACATCTCCGCCGGTTGCGGCGGCGCCGAAAGCTCCCAAGCCTGTCGCCTCCACGCCGGCGACCGAGCGCGAACACGAACGGATTCTGTCGTCTTACGGCGGCCCCTACGATGACCCGAAACTGCAAGCGCTGATCAGCAAGACGGTCGATCAACTCGTTGCCGCATCTGAGCGTCCGGATCTGGCTTACAAAGTTACCATCCTGAATTCCGGCGCGGTCAACGCATTCGCGTTGCCGACCGGACAGCTTTACATCACCCGCGGTCTGATCGCCCTCGCCAGCGATACGTCCGAACTGTCGTCGGTGTTGTCCCATGAAATGGCGCATGTCATCGCCAAGCATGCCGCCATTCGCGAAGATCAGGCACGCCAGGCCGCACTCGTCACGCGGGTCGTGACGGATATGAGCGACGATCCGGACCTGACCGCGCTCGCGCTCGCAAAATCCAAGCTGACGATGGCGAGTTTCTCGCGCGCGCAGGAATTCGAGGCTGACGGCATTGGCGTCGGAATTTCCGCTCGCGCTCATTTCGATCCGTACGGCGCCTCGCGCTTCCTCAGCGCAATGGAGCGCAACGCCACGCTGAAGGCCCAGCGCGCGAATATGGATCCACGATCGCAGGACTTTCTGTCGTCGCACCCGGCTACGCCAGAACGCGTTCAGAATGCGCAATCCAGCGCCCGGCAGTTTACCGCACCGGAATCAGCCAATCGGGATCGCGACGATTATCTCTCGGCGATCGACAATATTGTCTATGGCGAAGACCCCAGCGAAGGTTTCGTGCGAGGGCGCCGATTCCTTCATCCCAAGCTTGGATTTACCTTCACCGCACCTGATGGCTTCACGCTCGAGAACACGGCGCAGGCGGTAGTCGGCGTTCGCGAGGGCGGAACGCAGGCCATGCGGTTCGATGTCGTTCGCGTCCCCTCTGAGCAGTCGCTCGGGGATTATCTCAGCTCGGGCTGGATGGAGAACGTCGACAAAACGTCGACCGAAGATCTGACGGTCAACGGTTTCTCGGCCGCGACAGCGGTTGCGCATGGTGACCAGTGGCAATTCCGCGTTTACGCGCTGCGTTTCGGCAGCGATGTTTATCGTTTTATTTTTGCATCCAAGCAGCGGACGGCTGAACACGACCGGACATTCCGGGAAACAGTCAATTCTTTCCGCCGCCTTTCACTGGCGGAGGTCCAGGAAGCTCGCCCGCTCAGGATCAAGATAATCAACGTCCAGCCGGGCGACACGGTGGAGTCGCTGGCGCATCGCATGGCTGGTGTAGACCACCAAGCCGAGCAATTCCGGATCATCAACGGCCTCGATCCCAAAGGCGCCATCAAGGCGCGTGACCGGGTCAAGATCATCGTCGAGTGAACGGGAGCGGAAGTCCCTCGCTTCGAGGAAAGCGCTTACACGTCATCGCAACATTCTTTGCATGAGCGCGAATGCGCGTTGAGGACAACCCCGGGGCCGACCGGAGAACGGGCATGCTCAGAATCAAAAAGCCCGGCTTCTCAGCCGGGCTTTTGATTGTCTGGGATCGTGATCGCGAAACAAATCGTCAGGCGGCCTCGTCTTCGGCCACCGAATCCTCGCCATCAGTATCGTCCGCCTCAGTGCCGGCTTCAGCCTCGGCCTTTGCTGCGCCACGGCGCGGACTTTTGGCGAGCGACGCCTCGATTTCCTTCACAGCCTCGGTTTCCGTGATGTGCTGAACCACGGCGATTTCGCGCGACAGGCGATCCAGCGCCGCTTCATACAGCTGACGCTCGCTGTAGGACTGCTCGGGCTGCGATTCGGAGCGATAAAGATCGCGGACGACCTCGGCAATCGCGACGATATCGCCGGAATTGATCTTCGCTTCGTATTCCTGCGCGCGGCGCGACCACATGGTGCGCTTGATACGGGCACGGCCCTTGAGGGTTTCCAGCGCCTTTTTCACGAGCGCCGGGTCCGACAATTTGCGCATTCCGACCTGGGCGACTTTCGCCGTCGGGACACGCAGGGTCATTTTGTCCTTGATGAAATTGATGACGAAAAGCTCAAGCCGCGCACCTGCGATCTCCTGCTCCTCGATCGACAGAATCTGACCGACCCCGTGGGCCGGATAGACCACGAACTCATTGGTCTTGAAACCCTGGCGCTGGGTGAGAGGCTTCTTCGGCTCTTCGACGCGCGGCGGCACCGCTGCCGCGGGCTTGGCAGCCGCAACCGGCGGCTTGACCACGGGCTTGGCGGCCACGGCTTTAGGCTGAGAAACGGGTTTCGCGGCAACCGGCTTGGTTGCGACGGCCGGCTTTGCCGCAGTTTTTGCGGCCGGAGCTTTCGCTGCAGTCTTCGTCGAGGCAGCCTTCGAAGCAGGTCCCTTCGAACCGGCGGCCTTCACAGTTTTCGCGGAGTTTTTTGGCATTGCACTTCTATTTTTGGAGGACGAGGATTTCGCAGACGAAGACTTGACGGACGACGTCTTGGCAGCGGTCTTGGTAGAGCCAGCCTTTACGGTAGCCTTGTTCAGTATGGCCTTGGGAGCGGTCGATTTTGAGGCCGCCTTCGAAATCTTTCTTCGCAACGACCTTGGCGCGACTGCCCGGCATGCTGCGGGAGGCCGCAGACGCCTTTTTCGACGTCTTGGAAGATTTCGAGATACTCTGGTTACGCGTTTTGCTGGGCACAACTTACGCGTGGAACCGCCACGCCCCTGTTCACACTGACTATGGGGAACCCCAGCGGGGCCATAAAGCGGGCAACACGGGGTCCAGCTTATTGAATGTGGCCATAATAGCACATTTCCCGCAAAAATCAATGGTTTATGGAGCCCACACAGCCACCCGACGGCTAATGGCGAGGCCACAATCGCAGTTAGGGTTAAAACTGGCGCTAATTTGCTGGATTTGGCACTGAATTAGCGGGTCAACACCCTCGTCAATCGCCAGTGCCCGGGTTTGCAGAAAAATATTTCTCGAACTTGCCCTCCTGGCCATCGAATTCCTTGGCGTCGGCGGGCTGGTCTTTCTTCTGCGTGATGTTCGGCCAGCTCTTGGCGTAGCTTGAATTGACCTCAAGCCATTTTTCCAGATTCGGCTCCGTATCCGGCTTGATGGCGTCCGCTGGGCATTCAGGCTCGCAAACGCCACAGTCGATGCACTCATCCGGATGGATGACCAGCATGTTTTCGCCCTCGTAGAAGCAATCGACGGGGCACACCTCGACGCAGTCCGTGTATTTACACTTAATGCAATTATCGGTGACGACGTAAGTCATCCAGAACTCCGGAACGGCTCAGTTAGCTGGCGATGGGGTAGCGCAGGACGCCTGCTGCTGCAAGCGACGTACTGCATGGCAGTAACCTGTGGCGCCTGCCTTTTCGTTAACGCGGGCCCCCCTCACATCGGTTGATAGAGGCTCCGTGCCAGCACGGCATTTCCCCGCCGCTCCGAAAAGCCGATTACCTTGAGAACGAGAACAGTTCTGTCCAACGCGATCGTGAGGACGTCTCCCGCCTTGACGGTGTGACCGGGCGACGTCTGGCGAACCCCGTTGAGACGCACGCCGCCTCCAGCGACGAGACCGGCGGCATCGGCTCGGGTCTTCACGACTCGTGCATGCCACAACCACTTATCGATGCGCTGGCGTTCTCCAGAGCATGATGTCATGACGCGCCTGCCATCACGCCGCCTGAAACAGGCCGGCAAAGCTGCGCAGGGGCGAAATCCGGCCGCCTTGCGCTGATCGAAAGTCCAGAGCGCGTTCGGTTTTGTTGAAACACAAACGCGCTCTAAGTTGTTTATGGGACGCGTTTTCTGCACGCGAACCAGTGTTTCCTTCGCTCGAAAACGTTCTAGCTATCCTTGCGCGCGGCTGTGAGCTGCTCTTTCAGAGCGGCCAGTTTCGCGAACGGCGAATTGGGATCCATCGGACGATCGCGCTCACGCGGCGGAGCGCTCTGTGAATGGCGCGGCCCGTTCGAGCCGCGACCCTCGTTGCGGCCCTGCCCCGCACCACCGCCCTTGAATTTGCCTTTGAAGCCTTCCGGCGGATGTCCGCGGTGCTTGCGTTGGTCATCGCGTGGTGGCCGGGCTTGCGCGCCTTCGGCCAATTCCGCCGTGGCATCCGGACCTTGCTTGCGAAACTCCTGCCCGCGACCCCGCCGTCCCCGGCCATGGCGCTCACGGCCTTCGCCTTCGACAGCTTCTTGCCCAGCTGCTTGCGCTGGTCCGCGGTTGCGCTGGTGCGACCGGTCGTGGCGCGGCCGCCGCTCATCGGAGCGGCCACCGGGCCGCCAGACCTCGACGAGTTCAACAACAGCAGGCGCGTCAGCCGGTTGCGCAAACTCGGCGGAAATTTGTCCATCGGCGATATCGGCGTTCGGCGACGGCGTGCCCGTTGACGCCTCGGCAGCGGCGACAGTGGACACCACGGCTGCAGGCTCTTCGCCGAACGAAATGCCAGGCAGGACTTGCGCGGTAGGAGCGGGTGTTGGCTCCACGATCCCGCTTTCCGCTGCGGCCTCCGGCGCTGCATTTTCGCGCGACGGCGAAGTGTGATCCGGGCTGACGGCGTGATCGGTCGTATCCGCGCCGGAAACCTGATCGGCGGTGGCTGGCGTCGTTAATTCCGCGCTCGCCGAGGCCTCGGATGTTTCGAGGACGGGAGCGACAGGCGCAGCAGGCGGAAGCGGCGGCCGCCGGTCCATGCGATAGCCGAGCGCGCGCAGGATGGAGGCGAAATCCTCGCCCGCCGAGCCGGTCAGCGACGTCATTGCCTGCGTCACCGTAAAGCCGCGGCCATCAAACGCCCCGGCAGGTTTTTCGCCTGAGGTGTTTTCCCGCCACGCCAGAGCAGGACGGATCAGATCGGCAAGGCGTTCGAGAATATCGACGCGCACCGCGCGCTGATCGCACTGCCGATAGCCGAGAACACGATAGGCGTCGCGATCGAGCGCCTTGTCGACAGGAAACGAGGTTCGTCCGCTCGCCGCGAGGTGTTGCGCGCCCGACAGCGCCGAGACGTCGACGTTATCCTGTTTCTGCGCCCACAACAGCGACGCGATCCCCCGCGCCGCAGGCTTCAGCAACGACGGAATGTAAATGTGATAAGCGCCGAACCGCACGCCATATTTGCGCAGCGAGGCGCGCGATGGCTGATCGAGATCCTTCATCTCGGCCGCAATCTTCTGGCGCTCCAGCACACCGAGGGCTTCGACCAGTTGAAAGGCGATGCCGCGCGCGATGCCGGTGATGTCTTCGGCTTTCGACACCTCGAACAGCGGACCGAGCAATTTCTCGATATGCGTCTTCAACCACAGGTCCAGCCGCGCCTGCACCGCATCACGGGGCGCGCCGGTGAGCCGTTCGTCGGCGACGATGCGAAGGCGCGGGTGCAGCACATCCTCGGAGGCGACGAGTTTGGCCACCGCGTCGCCGGTCCAGCGCAAGGTGCCGTCGGACGCCAGCACGAACTGTTCATCCGGCGCCTGCGCCAGCTTTTCAGCGCGCGCGTCAATCTCGCCGGCCAGCGCCTTGAGCGCCGCAGCCTGCAGCGCCTTGGCTTCCGACCCCGCTTCCGCGACATCCGGCGCGAACATAAAGCCATCGAGACGGCCGATCACATGGCCTTCGACGACCACTTCGCCGGTCTTTCCAATTTCCGTATTCAGCATCGTGTTTTCCCGTAAGCGGCGCATCAATACACTGGTCCGTCGATCAACGAAACGCTCAGTTAGCCGTTCATGCAGTGCATCCGACAATTTATCTTCCACGGCACGCGAAATCCCCTGCCAATGTTCGGGGTCGGCCAGCCAATCCGGACGGTTCGCCGCGAACGTCCATGTCCGGATTTGGGCAATACGGCCAGATAAGGTGTCGATATCGCCATCTGTCCGGTCGGTCTGGGCGATCTGCGCCGCAAACCAGTCGTCCGGAATTTTGCCGGCGCGCATCAAAAACCCGAACAGAGTGGTGACGAGCTCCGCATGCGCGGCGGGCGCGACCCTGCGATAATCCGGAATTTGGCAGGCGTCCCACAACCGCTCGACGGCCGCCGCGCCTTTCGCCATCTCGCGGACGTCGTCGTCGCGCGAGGCATGATCGAGAACCCGGAGATCTTCCGCCAGCGGCGCGCGGGTCAGGCCCTCCTGCGCCGGCGTTTGCGCCAGCGAGACCTGCAGCGCGCCCAGCGACGAGAAGTCCAGCCGCGAATTGCGCCATTGCAGCATTTTCACACTGTCGAAGGCATGGTTCTGCAATGCGTCGACAAGCTCGGGTTCGAATGGCGCGCAACGGCCTGTGGTGCCGAATGTGCCATCACGCGTCGCACGCCCGGCGCGGCCCGCGATCTGGGCGAACTCCGACGGCGTCAAACGACGGAATTGATAGCCGTCATATTTGCGGTCGGATGCGAAAGCGACGTGATCGACATCCAGATTCAGTCCCATGCCGATGGCATCGGTCGCCACCAGATAATCGACATCGCCGGACTGAAACATGTCGACCTGCGCATTGCGCGTACGTGGCGACAGCGAACCCAGCACCACGGCAGCTCCGCCGTGCTGACGGCGGATCAATTCGGCGATGGCATAAACTTCATCGGCAGAAAACGCGACGATCGCGGTACGCCGAGGCTGACGGGTGATCTTGCGATCCCCGGCGAATGCGAGCTGCGACAATCTCGGGCGCGTGACGATGCTGGCGCCGGGCAACAGCTTCTCGATGATCGGGCGCATGGTCGCGGCGCCCAGCAGCAGCGTTTCGTCGCGGCCGCGGCGGTTGAGAATCCGGTCGGTAAATACATGGCCGCGTTCGAGGTCGGCGGCGATCTGGATTTCGTCGACAGCCAGAAACGACACATCGAGATCGCGCGGCATCGCTTCGACGGTCGAAACCCAGAAACGCGCCTTGGCGGGTTTGATCTTTTCCTCGCCGGTGATGAGCGCGACATCGGCCGCGCCGACCCGCGCAACGATCTTGTTATAAACCTCGCGCGCCAGCAGGCGCAGCGGCAAGCCGATGATGCCGGAGGAATGCGAAAGCATCCGCTCGATCGCAAGATGAGTCTTGCCGGTATTGGTCGGACCGAGCACGGCGGTGACGCCCGCACCGGGTGCTCGCCCGTTCGCCGACGGCGGCAGATATGACGACAAAGGCATTCTTTCGGCGATTCTCGACGATGGCGGTTAGAGCACGATCCGTGAAAGCGGGCACCGGGTTTCGATAAAGATCATGCTCCCCCGAAAAGATAGAGCGTGATTGCTGTTCATTGTCCGACTGTCGCGCTCTCAACGTTCTCCGCCCGTGGCGGCAATCCGGAGCGAATCCCAATTTGCGGGCCTACAGCGCTCATGCTGCGCGTGAAACGTCAACAACGGGCGAAAGTGTCTCACAATGCGACGCTTGCCGCGCGACGGCTTAAGCTCTGGAACGAGTCCGGAACGAACAGCGTCCGAATCGGTGACTCGAGCCTGCTGACGCAATACGTACCCAACATATCGCCTGTCGGCTTGATCGGTAGACACTACATCAAGTCGGCGAAGATCGCGGCACGCTGAAAATCCCGACCAAACGTTAATTGCCCGGCACAGCAGGTTCGAAGCAGGAGTCAACAGGATTCCGCGCGAATATTCGCCCAAGGCATAGTCAATTTGGCGATGCCTTCGACGGGGCGGCAGCATCATTGGGTTTTCGCGGTTGTTCGTACGGTCGCGACTGTCACGAACTGCGTCGCCTCCAGCGCTGCCATCCCGATCGGCGTCGGTATCAACACCTTGTAGGGAACGAGCACCCTGGTGCCGGCGATCGGCGCGAACCAGACCTCCATATTGCGCTGAGCGGCGATATATTTGATCGCGGCGCGGTCAGGCACGTAACCCGCGATGGGCGTGAAATAGATTGCGCACACCGCGACCGGCCCTTGATAGCCATTGGGCGATTTGACCATTTCGATGCGCTTGTATTCGAGCCGCAAGTCGTAACGCATCCGGCCGTCGAAAACCGAGGACACCAGCGACTTGCACGCATCGGGGCCGACGGCATCCGCGGTCCCGGCGACTCTCAGCAGCGAGCCGGTCATGGGATCCGTGACGTGCTGTTTATGAGCATCGGTGACGGGAATGCGCTCCGGCGTTACCGGCGGCTCGGGTTCGATCGACGATTCGCGTACATTGCCGCCGGACAATACCAGGCGGATCGTCTCGGACTTTTTGCTGTCATACGCGATTGTCGCCGTATAGCTCGCCGGCACCAGCTGACCGTTGACGACCCGGCCCTGCGAAGCGCCGCCGCCTTGGCCTCCGGAAAAGGCTTTCAACAGTCCGGACGTCGCCCCATTAACGGAGGCGGAATACTGATCGTCGGAGATGTCGATCGTCCAGGTGCCTTTTCCCACCTGGATTCCGGCAACGGTTGCCTCATAGTGCGCATCCAGTCGGCCCTGTGCCCGACAATCGGGAGCAGCCATAATGGACAGCGCGAGCCACCCAACGGTTGCTGGAAGCAGCGGCACGGCGATCCGCCGGAAATCCTGAAAAGCTCGAAAAGCGACCACTAGAGCACTTTCGTTCTGGGTTAAATCACCGTCGCGCTCTATCGTTTTGTTTTGACGCGTTTTCTTAATGCGAACCGGTATCCACTTCGCTTGAAAACGCTCTATCAGCAAGTCCTGCTCGGTGCGCCTATAGCCCCGATGAAGGGGGATCCGCCACAGGCAACAGGCGAATACTGCGGCGGGGAATACGTCGTTAATATGTTGGACAAAACGCGCAAAGTCATCGGAAAGCCCCTGAAATCATCGTAAAATAACGGTTCCAGCCATTAGTGCAGGTCAGAGCCAGCGGCTTTAATCTTGACGATGGCCGCCTCGCCCCCTATAGGTCCGCGGTTCCTGAAATGGACACGATTTTCAACCCCCGTGTGGTCATGATGGCCGCTCCGGGGACGACAGAGGATTTCGCCATGTCCCGGCGTTGTGAATTGACCGCAAAATCACCCCAGGTGGGTCACAAGGTGAGCCACTCGAACATCAAGACCAAGCGCCGGTTTTTGCCGAACCTGTGCAACGTCACGATGATCTCCGACTCGCTCGGCCGCTCCGTGCGTCTTCGGGTCTCGACCAATGCGTTGAAGACCGTCGACCATCGTGGTGGTCTCGATGCCTTCCTCATCAAGGCCAAGGCTTCGGAGCTGTCGCCGAAGGCGCTCGACCTCAAGCGCCAGATCGAAAAGAAGAAGCTGGCTGCCGCAAGCTGATCTGCGGCCCTCTTCAGTTGTTCAAAAGCCGGGTTTTCGACCCGGCTTTTTTATTGATGCGCCTCGTTTGTTGATACGCTCGCATTCATGGGGCGATCAGCTTGAACTGCAAAAGCAGCGTTCGCTGAATCAGCGAAAAATTATCGTCGGAGATCATGGTCAGAATGGTATCGCCGTCCGGTGTCTGGTGGACGTCGAGGCCTTCCATGTTGTCGACCTCGTTACCCAAATCCGCTTCGAAAATCGAAGGGCCGTCGACAACCTGATCGGGTTGAATGGCCGCGAGGGGAATACGTCGAATGCGAATGCCGACGCCGGCGACGAACGAAAACTTTCTCTCCAGCACCAGCAGGTCACCGGAGCGCAGCAATGCGGCGTCGCTGATGTCGAAATCATCGCGGCGGCGGACGGTGAACTTACCCGGCGACGGTCCTCCGATCAGGAACGCCATAATGTTCCCGGCGGCATCCAGGCCACGCTCCGAAATCGCGATCAACGTTCCACCCAGCGGTTGATCGCGCGGGACGAACACCAGCGATTCGAGACCCTTGTTAAAGGGCAGCTTGCGCAGCGGCGCGGGCGCGGCGATCGGCTGCCCGAGCGCCTTGAGGCCATCGCGTCCAAAAAACTCGAATCGCAGGATCTGATTGACGCGCTCGATGCCGACATAAGCGCTCGATCCATCGAACGCGAGCAACTCGGTATCGAACCAGCCGCGCCGCGCGATCGCTCCGCCATCGGGCCCCCGCATTGGCGCCGTTTCCACGCCCGTCAGCCCCGTGAGTTGCGAGCCCCGATAGCTGAACCGTCCGGTGAACCAATCGCCTTTATCGCTGATCGCGACAAAACGTTCGCCTTTCGGGTCGACCCGCAAGCCGGACAAGCCGCCGAATCCGCGAAATGACGAGGTCAGGACAAGCCCACTCATGAATTCCAGCGAGCCAAACCGCACGCGCGTCGGGTCACGGGGATAAAAAGAAGAGATCGGCCGGGCATTGACCTCGATGGCCACCGGAGTGGTCGCAGGCGTCGCGAGCACTTGCGCGAAAACCTGCGGCGTCTGCGTCATCGACAAGACAAACGCGAACGCACAGGCCTGAAGATCTGTTCGCAGACGGAGATGGATGAAACGAGAGGGCACGAGGGTCTTTTGCAACTGGCTGGAAATCGGTTTGCCTTTCAAAACCCGAATGGCTCGCCCCGAGGTTTTACCGCGTGGAAGCTCGCTTCGAATTCGGAACGCCGGATTCAAGAGTGAAGTCTGCGCCTCGGACGCGCCGGCGCCGCCGTTTGGGTTTCGCTGAACAGCTCGGCAAGCTTCTCCGTGATCGCGCCGCCGAGTTCTTCGGCATCGACGATCGTGACCGCCCGGCGATAGTAGCGCGTCACATCGTGGCCGATGCCGATTGCGATCAACTCGACCGGCGAGCGGGTCTCGATGTCCTCGATGACATGCCGCAAATGCCGCTCGAGATAGTTGCCCGGATTGACCGACAGCGTGGAATCATCCACCGGCGCACCGTCGGAAATCATCATCAAAATCTTGCGCTGCTCGGTCCGTCCCAACAGCCGCTTGTGCGCCCAGTCCAGCGCCTCGCCGTCGATGTTTTCCTTAAGTAGACCCTCGCGCATCATCAGGCCGAGATTTTTGCGCGCGCGCCGCCATGGCGCGTCGGCCGCCTTGTAGATGATATGGCGCAGATCGTTGAGGCGTCCCGGATTGGGCGGCTTGCCGGCCGCAAGCCACGCTTCGCGTGACTGACCGCCCTTCCAGGCGCGCGTGGTAAATCCGAGAATTTCGACTTTAACGCCGCAACGCTCCAGCGTCCGCGCCAGAATGTCGGCACAGGTGGCTGCCACCGTGATCGGCCGGCCGCGCATCGAGCCGGAATTGTCCAGCAACAGCGTCACGACTGTATCGCGGAATGTCGCCTGCTTTTCATGCATGAACGACAGCGGGTGGAACGGATCCGTCACCACCCGGGACAACCGCGCCGGATCGAGAATGCCCTCTTCGAGATCGAACTCCCAGGCGCGGTTTTGTTGCGCCATCAATTTTCGCTGCAAACGGTTGGCAAGCCTCGCCACGATGCCCTGCAGATGCGCGAGCTGCTTGTCGAGATAGCTGCGCAGGCGTTCCAGTTCGTCGTGCTCGCACAGGTCTTCGGCGGAGATCACTTCATCGAACTTCGGCGCAAAGGCGTGATATTCCGGCCCGCGCGGTTCGTTCGCGCCGCGATTGTTCGGGCGCAACGATTCGCCCGGCGTATCGTCGTCGTCCATATCGCCATCGTCGAACGTATCGCTGGCGGAGGCCTGCGCGCTTTCCATCGCGCTTTCGGACAACTCATCGCTGGAAGCTTGTGCCTGATCGGCGCTCATTTCCTGCGCGGCATCGGTCTCCGGAGAACCTTCCGCGCCTGATTCATCCTTTTCGCCTTCGCGCTCGTCGTCCTGCTGATCGTCCTCGTCCTGATCGGCGTTGCGATCATCGCCAAGCTCAAGCGCATCGAGCAGATCGTGGATGGCATCGCCGAAACGCGCCTGATCCTCGGCGAACCTGTCCAGACGATCGAGCCTGGGTCCAATCTTGTCTTCCAGGATCGGCCTCCACAGATCGACCATCTTGCGGGCGGCGGCGGGCGGCGATTGCCCGGTCAACCGTTCGCGCACCAGCATTGCGAGCGCATCGGCGAGCGGAGCATCGGCGCGATCGGTGATTTCGTCGAATTTACTGCGATGAAAATGATCGTCCAGCATCGCGCTCAAATTCTTGGCGACGCCGGACATGCGGCGTGCGCCGAGCGCTTCAACACGGGCCTGCTCAACCGCATCGAACACACCCCGCGCCTGCGGGTTGGACGGCATCAGCTTGCGGTGAACTTTGGCGTCGTGACAGGCGATCCGCAATGCAATGGAGTCTGCATGACCCCGCACCACTGCGGCGTCGCGCTTGCTCATCTTGCGTGCCGGCTCGGGCAACCTGGCCTTGCCCGGCGAAAGGCCCGGCCGTTCGGCCGCGAAGGTGACCTCAAGCTCCGGCTGTTTTGCGATCGCGCGCAGGCACGACGTCACGGCGCGCTTGAAAGGCTCCGTGGGGGCCTCTTTGGATCCGGTCCTGAACTTGGTGTTGGATGTCATCGCCTACGCAAGGTTGAAGAAATATCCGAACCGCCGGGATCGCTTATATCGGTTATCGGTTTGACGCGTCCTAACTCAGGGCGACGTTGACCGCCGAACTCGGGCAATTCCGCATTGAAGCAGCGCTGATAGAATTCAGCCACCAGCGGACGCTCCAGTTCGTCGCACTTGTTGAGGAAGGTGACGCGGAACGCGAAGCCGATATCGCCGAAAATCTCCGCGTTCTCCGCCCAGGTAATGACGGTGCGCGGGCTCATCACGGTGGACAAGTCACCATTGGCGAATGCATTGCGCGTCAGGTCGGCCAGCCGCACCATCTTGTTGACGATGTCGCGTCCTTCCTGGTTGCGGTAGTGGCGAGCCTTTGCCAGCACGATTTCGACTTCTTCGTCATGGGGCAGGTAGTTGAGGGTCGTGACGATCGACCAACGGTCCATCTGGCCCTGGTTGATCTGCTGCGTGCCATGATAGAGGCCCGAGGTATCGCCGAGACCGATCGTATTGGCCGTCGAGAATAAACGGAACGCGGGATGCGGCTTGATGACCTTGTTCTGGTCGAGCAGCGTCAAACGGCCCGACACTTCGAGCACGCGCTGAATCACGAACATCACGTCGGGACGGCCGGCATCGTATTCGTCGAATACCAGCGCGATATTGTTCTGCAGCGCCCACGGCAAGATGCCGTCGCGAAATTCCGTGACCTGCTTGCCGTCGCGCACCACGATGGAATTTTTGCCGACCAGATCGATGCGGCTGATGTGGCTGTCGAGGTTGACGCGCACGCACGGCCAGTTGAGCCGCGCGGCGACCTGCTCGATATGCGTGGATTTGCCGGTGCCGTGAAAGCCCGTGACCATGACGCGGCGGTTCTTGGCAAAGCCCGCAAGAATGGCGAGCGTCGTGGCGCGATCAAAACGGTAATCCGGATCAACATCGGGAACGTGCGGATCGACTTCGGCATAGGCCGGGACTTCGAGATCGCTGTCGATCCCGAACACCTGGCGGACCGAAACTTTCATGTCGGGCAGGTTTGCCTTTTCGGGCGCATTGGTCATAGCGGCGGTCATTCATCCTCCGTGATTTCGGGCGCTCCCGAAGCCAGGCGTTGTCAGCTTGCGGCGGGTGGGGTGCGGGGTGAAACCTATCAGAGAGACGCGGCGGGAAGAAGCCCGCCTCTCAATCAAAGTTTCGTTGCGATTTCATCAGGATAGGTCGGCAAAGCCGGTTTGGAAAGGCTGCCCTGCGAATCGGAATGATGATTTTCCATTGTTTGTTCGCGCGCCCTGGTTCAGAAGCGGCCTTCCGGGCATCGCTGGGTCTCACAAAAGACCCGGCAGCCTCGAACCAAACCCCCATCAGATTCTTGGATCTGGGCAGGATCATCGGTCGGTGCTCCCGGCCGGCATTTGTCCCTCTCGCCAGGAATTCGCCAGGAATTCGCCAGGAACCGCCTTATCTTGAAAATACGCCAGTGACCTCAGCCATTCAAAGTTTGATCGCGTTTGTCTCCGCCTATCCCGCATGGGCGTACACAACCATCTTCCTCGCCGCCCTGCTGGAAGCCGTCCCGGTCGTAGGGTCGTTCATTCCCGGGTCGACCGTGATTCTCGGCCTCAGCGCAGTAGTGGCCACCGGCGGATTGCAACTCCCCGAGGTGCTGGGTTGCGCCATCTCAGGCGCGTTGATCGGCGACGCCGCAGCATACGGTGCCGGCTACCATGCCCAGCGCCGCATCCTCAATTTGTGGCCGCTGTCGGCCTATCCGAACGTGGTTGCGCGCAGCGAAAAATTCTTCAAACGCTACGGACTGCTCGCCGTTTTCTTCGCGCGCTTTGTCCCGCCGGTTCGTGCTTTCGTGCCGATCACGGCAGGTGCCCTCAATATGCCGCCGCGCCGTTTTTTCCCGGTCAACGTGATCGCTATTTTGTTATGGGCGCCCTTGCATGTTCTTCCTGGCCTCGTCGCCGGTTCGGCGCTCAAGGAATATGGCGCGGGCGACCATCACATCGGCACCTATGCGGCGATCGCGGCCGCCGGTGCCGTTGTCATCTGGGCAATCTGGCAACGTTGGCGTCGCGCGCAAACTTCCTGACGGCGACGCCTAACGCAAAGACCCGCTCACGTCATATCATGCGAGCCGCGCGGCACTTCGCCCGGGCACGGGTCCGACATACCGCGCGCGCGGCCTGATCAATCCGCCCTGGCGCAGTTGCTCGCTGGCATGGGCGACCCACCCCACGGTCCGGGCCATGGCGAACAGTGCAAGTTCCCTGCCGAGCGGAAGCCGCAGCATGTGCGTCAGGACCGCGAGCGCATAGTCGATATTTGCGAATTCCCCGGTGGCTTCGAGCACGCGCTCGGGGATTTCGCTGGTGAAACGCTCCGGAGCACCGGCGCGTTTCAACGCATCGAGCAAGGCATAGGCGCGCGGGTCGCCATTTTTGTAAACGCCATGCCCAAAGCCCGCGAAACGCTCGCCGAGCGCCACGCGCTCCCGGATGACGGAAGCCGCGTCGACATCGACCAGCGTCCGGACCAGCTGCGCGGCCAGCACGCCCGCGCCGCCATGCCTTGGCCCTTTCAAAGCGGCAAGGCCTGCGATCATGGCATCATAGAGGTTCAGCCCCGTCGAAGCTGCGCATCGCACGGTAAAGGTCGAGGCATTCAATTCGTGATCGGCGAGCAGAACCAACGCGCGGCGAATGAGATCGGGTGCTGCCTTGTTCGAGGGCGCCCAGACACGGGCGATATGACGATGCGCCGGTTCGGCCGATGGCTGACTGTTGAGCATCGTCCCGACAACGAGACGAAGAATACGTCCACCGATCATGGCGCGACCGTCGGCGGCGCGCGTGAAGGCCCTCGGATCGGCTTCGGCCGCCAGCGCCAGAACGGCGATGGTTCGATCGATCGGCGCCGCCGCGCCGGCGGCTTTGGCAATTGCGCACATCGGCTCCGACATTGCCGGGCAATTGTCATCGGAGAACGGATTGACGCTGGAGGAATCCCACAACAGCGTCGCCGCATGTTCGAGCGTGTCGCTCTCCGCCAGGTCGATGCAATTCACGCCGCGGTAGATCGGGCCGTCCTCGGTGATCGTCGAGATCGACGAATCCATCACCGGCAGATCGGCATCGAAATTTCGCAAGCCGCGCGGTTCCGGCGACGGCGCGCGGCGCTCCTTCAGGGCGCGGACGTCCTCGGCCCGGTAGCGCTTGTTGCGCGAATCAGCCGTGGGTTCGGAACGGATCAGGCCCCTGCTCACATACGCATAAAGAGTGGCGGGCGAGATCGCCAATTCGGTCGAAGCTTCCCGCGCCGTGAGGTAGAGGCTGGATTTTTTCATATTGATTTATATAATCAAGATTGATCAATCTGTCGAGCAGACCGATGTTTTGGGGGCATTCGCCCGAAAGGACACCGGTCATGAATATGCAGCTCACCAAAAGCCCGATTGGTCTGGACGGGATTCCCGCCGCCGAAACCGCGCTCAGCCACGTCGACGGCCAAAAGGGCGAACTGATCATCGCCGGTCAGCGGGTCGGCGATCTCGCCGACTCGTCGAGCTTCGAAGGGGTAACCGCCCGGCTTTGGGCCGCCGGCACCGGGCATCCGATCGGTGAAGCAGAAGTCCGCGCGATGCTCGGCGAAGCGCGCAGGCAAGCGTTTGCCCGGCTACCGCAGTTACTCGCGGCGACGCAGGGGCTTTCGATCGTCGACGGCTTTCGCGCAGCGACGGCCGGTTTGCGCAGTGAAAACGGACTGTCCGACGAAGCGACGATTGTCGGCGCGCTTCCGGTGATTGCAGCTGCATTGATCCAGCGCGCCAGTGGCGACGCTCCGGTCGCACCGAACCCCGCCCTGGGCCACGCCGCCGACACGCTGGCGATGATACGCGGCCGCGCACCGCAAGCGCGTGAGGCAGCGGCGCTCGACGCTTATTTGGTAACGGTCTGCGACCACGGCATGAATGCATCGACATTCGCCACGCGCGTGGTGGCCTCGACCCAGGCCAACATGTTTGCCGCCGTCACCGCCGGTTATTGCGCGCTGACCGGACCATTACATGGTGGAGCGCCGGAGCCCGTGCTGGAAATGCTGGACGCGATCGGCACGCAGGATCGCATCGCAACGTGGATCGATGGTGCGCTCGCGCGCGGCGAACGATTAATGGGTTTCGGACACCGGATTTATCAGGTCCGCGACCCGCGCGCGGATGTGCTCAAAGCCGCCATCGAAAGGCTATCGGCCAATGGCGCTACTCTTCCGTTCGCCAGCGCGGTCGAAGCCTACGCGCGTGATGCCTTGCGGCAGCGCCAAACCGAACCGCCCGCTCGACACCAATGTGGAATTTTTCACGGCAATTCTGCTCGATGCGCTGGGCATTCCGCGGCAGGCCTTCACGCCGATTTTCGCGGTAGCCCGCGCGGCGGGTTGGACCGCGCATGCGCGAGAGCAAGGGCGTACCGGCCGGCTGCTTCGCCCGAGCTCCGCCTATATCGGATCGATGCCCGATTAGTCAGGCCGCTCGCGGCGATCTATTTGTTATGTTTTGACGCGTTTTCTTGACGCGAAGCGGTATCCGCCACCGGATCAAGTCCGGTGGCATGCTGCGCTCGAAAACGCTCTTAAGTCCGCGGAACCGTCTTCAGATAATTATAGGCCTTGATGATTTCGATCAGGCGATCTTCGGTGGACCGGTCGCCGCCATTTGCATCGGGATGATGCTGCTTCACCAGAAGCTTGTATTTGGTCTTGATCTCTTCCGTGGTGGCGGAACTCGCAAGCCCCATCACCTGCAGCGCCTTGCGCTCCGCGTTGAAGACTTTCCGCGTTTCAGGTTTTGTCTCGCTGCTGCCCGGACCCGGACGCCATTTGCCGCGACCATTCAACTCGCTGAAAACGCTGAACGGATCGGCCGCGCCTTCCAAATCCTCGACGCGGTCCTTGCCTTTGCCCTTCGTGCCGGAGTTGGCGCCCATTTTCCACGTCGGACGATGGCCGGTCAGCGCGTCCTTCTGGTAACGGGCGATCGCGTCGTCACTCATTCCGGAGAAATAATTGTAGGTCGCGTTGTATTCACGAACGTGGTTGATGCAGAAATTCCAGTAGTCGCGTTCCTGCCCGCGCCCTTTCGGAGCGCGATGCGGACCCGGCTTGTCGCAGCCTGCCCATCCGCACATGGTCACTTCCTCGCGCACACGCGGTTGCTTCTGCGCGGTGCGCGGCTTGATGCGAATGCGATCGAAGAATTTTGAATCCGAATCCATGAACGACTATGACCCTGCGATGCGAAAAGCTTCAAGTCTTGACATGCGCGTTAGAGCACTTTCAAGCGAAGCGGACGTTCAAACGTGCGAAGCCGGCAAATAAGCAAGCGTTTGAAGACTAACCGACAAACCACAATGCAGCGGAATTGCATCCAATTGAATCGGATTGGTCTTTCTTCGTCACGCCAGATCCGCGAGGTGGAATAGCGGTTCCCGCCCGGCATGAACAGCTCTCATCTGCCACATTGACCATGCCCACGATGACCGATATGCGGCTGACATGACCATGAAAGATAACATCACAAAGAAGTTGACCGAAGCTTTCGCGCCGGAAAGCCTCGATGTCACCGATGAATCCCATTTGCATGCAGGACATGCCGGTCACCGCCCAGGCGGCGAGACGCATTTCCGGGTCTATATCGTGTCGAAAGCCTTCGCGGGCAAGGGCCGGATCGAGCGGCACCGCATGGTCAACACGCTGCTGGCTGCGGAACTGGCGTCAAGCGTTCACGCTTTGGCTCTCAAGGCGCAAGCGCCGGATGAAACTACCGCCTGATTTCAAACGCCCGATGTCAGAAACGATGATCCGGCTCGACGCCTTGGCTGTGTGGCCGGTTCTGGCTCGGCCGGCAACGGCACGATCTTGAGCGCCGTGATGCGGTTACGCTCGCGCCGCAGCACACGGAACCGGAAACCGTGAAACGTAAAACTCTGTCCACGCTCCGGAATCGAACGCGCCTCGTGAATCACGAGGCCGGCGATAGTGGTCGCCTCCTGATCGGGCAACTGCCAGTCCATCGCGCGGTTGAGATCGCGGATCGGCACAGACCCATCGACCACCACCGAGCCGTCGGGCTGCGCGCGAACTCCCGCCACCACGATGTCATGTTCGTCGGAAATATCTCCGACGATTTCCTCGAGAATGTCCTCGAGCGTCACCAGACCTTCGACCTCGCCGTATTCGTCGACGACGAGCGCGAAGTGCGTCTTGCGGCGGCGGAAAGCCTTGAGCTGTTCGGATAACGGCCGCATCTCCGGCACGAACCAGGGTGGCGACGCGATCGCCGCCACATCGACCTTTGAAATATCGCCGTCCACGGCGCGAATGGAGCGCAGCAAATCCTTTGCGTGCAACACACCGATGATGTTTTCCGGCTTGTCGCGCCACAACGGAATCCGCGTGTACTCCGTCGCCAGCACCTCGCGCACCAGATCTTCCGATGGCATATCGGCGTTGATCATCACCATCTCGGTGCGATGAACCATGACGTCAGAGACCTGAAGCTCGCGCAGATCCAGCAACCCGCCGAGCATATCGCGATCGTGCTTTTCGACGCCGCCTTCGTGATGCATGAGATCGACGGCGCCGCGCAGGCGCTCGGTCGGCGACAGAATCGGCTGGTTGATGCCGATGCGAATGCCGAGAAGTTTCATCAGCACGCGCACCAGCGCCTCGATCACCGTCAGCACGGGACCGAGAAGCAGGATCATCAGCTTCATCGGCCGCGCCACCAGCAATGAAATGCGGTCCGGCGCGTTAATGGCAATGGTTTTCGGCAACACCTCCGCGAAAATCACTACCAGCACAGTCATGATACCGGTCGCATACAGTACGCCGACTTCGCCGAACCAGGCGGTGAAGATACCGGTGGCCAACGCGGACGCGCCGATATTGGCGATGTTGTTTCCGAGCAGCAGCGCACCGATCATCCGCTCGCGGGCATTGAGCAGATAGGCGACGATGCCCGCCTCGCGGCTGCCCTGCTTCTGCAGTCGCAGCATGCTGGCCCGCGACGAGCCCGTAAGCGCCGTCTCGCTCGCCGAGAAAAAGGCTGAAATCAAAAGACAGGCGATAACGACTGCAACCGAAAACCAGTACATGAGGCCATCATCTGCCGAGTTTGCGCGCGAGGAATTCGCGCACGACGTTGGGTTCGATGTCCGAGCGTATCACCGCCTGGCCGATTGCCTGCAGCAAAATAAAGGTCGAGCGGCCACGCACCACTTTCTTGTCCTGAGCCATCAAGGCCAGTAGGCCATCCGCATCCGCAAGACCTTCCTGCCGGAAGCCGGCGATGTCCTGCAAATGGGTGGGCAAACCCACCGCGGCAAGATGGCGCTCGATCCGCGCCGCATCCGGTTCCCCGATCATGCCAAGTTCGGCGGACAGCTCGGCAGCAAGCACCATGCCGACCGCAACGCCTTCACCATGGAACAGCCGATCGGAAAAACCGGTGGCCGCTTCCAGCGCATGACCGAAGGTGTGGCCGAGATTGAGCAAAGCGCGTTCGCCGGTCTCCCGTTCGTCCCGCGCCACGATCGCCGCCTTCGCACGACAACTTGTCGCGATGGCATGTTCTCGCGCGGAACCGCCGCTGAAAATCTCCGCATGATTGGCCTCGAGCCAGGAAAAAAATCCCGCATCGCCGAGCAGCCCGTATTTGGCGACCTCGGCATAGCCCGCGCGAAATTGCCGAGGGGACAGCGTATCGAGAACCGACGTGTCGGCGATCACCAGCACCGGCTGGTGAAACGCGCCGACAAGATTCTTGCCTTTAGGCGAATTGATGCCGGTCTTGCCGCCGACCGACGAATCGACTTGCGCCAGCAAGGATGTCGGCACCTGCACGAAATCGACGCCCCGGCGCACGATCGATGCGGCAAATCCCGCGAGGTCTCCGACCACGCCGCCGCCGAGCGCCACCACCAGATCGTTACGTTCGATCCGGGCTGCGATCAGCGCTTCGCAGACATCTTCCAGCACCCCATAGCTTTTGGAGGCTTCGCCCTCGCCGACCACGATGCGCGACGAAACGATTCCGGCGCCTGCCAGCGCCGCCTCTACCGGACCAAGCCAATGGCGCGCGACCGTGTGATCGGTGACGATCGCCACGCGCGCGCCGGGCCGCAATGCGGCGACCCGTTGCCCCAGCGATTGCAGAACGTCGCGGCCGATCAGAATGTCGTAGGCCCGCGCGCCCAGCGCCACTTCCACGGTGATGGGCGCGGACTGTTTCAGCGGCACGGTCATTGGATCTCGCTCAGATGAGGCGCCGCAGCGCCGTTGCGGCAAAGACGATCGTACAGCGCATCGATACACTCGCCGACGATCTTCTCGTGTGGCTCGTCCCGTGACAGCACCGTCAGATCTGCGGTCTCGTAAACCGGATGCCGAACCTCGATGAAGCGCCGGATGGTGGCGGCGGGGTCGTCGGTTTGCAGCAAGGGACGGTCGGCGCGGCGCTTGACGCGGCGCAGGATGACGTCCGCATCCGCCCGCAGCCAGATCGATACGGCCCTGGCGCGAATGCGATCGCGCGTATCCTCGCGCATGAACGCGCCGCCTCCCGTCGCAAGCACACAGGGCGCGCCCTCGAGCAGGCGCGCGATCACCCGCGCTTCGCCATCGCGAAAGTACGGTTCGCCGTGATCCGCGAAAATTTCCGGAATCGTCATGCCGGCATGCGCGATTTCAATTTCATGATCGGCGTCGGTGAACGGCATCCGCAGCCTCGCTGCGAGGCGACGGCCGATGGTGGATTTGCCGACCCCCATCATACCGACAAGCACGATCGAACGCTGACCGAGCGCCGCCAGAATGGCGGCTTCCGGGTCGGCGGGTATGTCCTGCTGTGACGCAGCGTCGGGCATCGCTCGAACCTGTTGCTCCGTGGCGATCAACCGCTCGCCTTGACGACTTGCTATACTACCCGGACGAACCTTCTTGCTAGAGCGTTTTCAAACCGGATGAACCCCGGCAAGTGCGAAGAAAACCCGACAGAACAAGAGGATAGAGAATCACGACACGTCCGTTCGACACAGCCCGCCACGCGCCGGTCGACCTGGCATCGCATCTTGCCATCGCGAAGCGAACATGTTGGTACTGTTGAGCAATCCACTCTCCTCAATGGTTAACGCTCTCCGAGGCCCGCAATGCCCAGTCTGCTCCGATTTCTGGCCGTCCTGGGGATCATCGGGGGCCTGATTTATGGTGTCGTTTTCGCGCTCGCGAATTTCGTCAATCCGAAACCACGGGAAATGACCTCCACCATCCAGGCCGATAAATTCCTGAAGCGTTAACCGAGGGCTGCCTCACCGGGAGCGCGTCGGCAGGAAACGGCCAGCTCACAATTCCGGTGTGGGCTATGCTCAGATGATTCGTTGCAAAACCCGACAGCCGCGATGAGCCCGCGTCTTTGCGCCGGCGCGGATTGCACCAAGGCCAACATCCGATGCCACCCGATAAAACCTCCGACGCCCGGCTGACGCAGCTGTTTCTCGATATGCTCGCGGCGGAACAGGGCGCGGGCGACAATACGCTCGCGGCTTACCGCAGCGATCTTGAAGACCTTGCGTCGTTCCTTCATCGCGGCAAGTCGAATTTCGCGGCCGCGGATACCGACAAGCTCCGCGACTATCTCGCAGATCTGGATTCGCGCGGGTTCAAATCGTCGAGCGTCGCGCGACGGCTGTCCGCGATGCGGCATCTCTTTCGCTTCCTTCTGACCGAGCGCATTCGCCACGACGACCCTGCCGCCATTCTCTCCGGTCCCAAGCGCGGTCGCGGTTTGCCGAAAGTGCTGTCGATCGGCGATGTCGACCGCCTGCTGACGCATGCTAAAACGCAAGCCGAAAACGTCGAGCAACCGCCCGCGCAAAGACTGCGTGCGCTGCGTCTTTCATGCCTGCTGGAGGTGCTGTACGCGACGGGGCTGCGCGTCTCCGAACTGGTATCGCTGCCGGTGTCGGCGGCGCGTCGCGATGCGCGCATGATCGTGGTGCGCGGCAAAGGCGACAAGGAGCGGCTGGTCCCGCTGAACGACGCAGCGCGTCAAGCCATGGCTGCCTATCTCGCGGCACAGGGTGACGGCGCGGCGAAATCCGGCGCAAAACCGTCCGACGCGAAACCAATCGCGCCGCGCGCAAAAAAAGTTACACCGCCATCGAAATGGCTTTTCCCCTCATTCGGCGACAGCGGTCATCTCACCCGCCAGCATTTCGCCCGGGAATTGAAGGATCTTTCCGCCGCCGCCGGGCTGCCGCCGCGCCTCGTCAGTCCGCACGTGCTGCGGCACGCCTTCGCGAGCCATCTTCTGCACAACGGCGCCGACCTGCGAATCGTGCAGACCCTGCTCGGCCATACCGATATTTCGACAACCCAGATCTACACCCATGTCGTCGAGGAGCGGCTCAAGAGCCTGGTTCGCGACCTGCATCCGCTTGCGGACACCTAAACCGGCGCCGGCTGCTTTGGATGAACGGTCTTTGGGCGCAAAACCCGAGGACGGGGGACTGAGAGGACGCGTATTGACTTGAAGGGCCGCGGAGTCCAGTTTCGCCCGCCGCCACGAAGGAGAGTTCCCGCGGAAGCGCTTTAATTCATTGAAAAGAAGCGCTTTCTGAACGCGGGCCAAATTCGATTTCGATCCAAACGCGGGTACCCCTATAGTCATTTGATGCCGGATGTGATGCGCAGTTATCTCGATTTTGAAAAGCCGATTGCCGAACTCGATTCCAAGATCGACGAATTGCGTTCGCTTGCCGCCAGCGGCAGCGATATCGGCGACGAGATTTCCCGGCTGGAGGAAAAGTCCCGGCAGTCGCTGGACGAACTCTATGCAAGCCTGACACCCTGGCAGAAAACCCAGGTCGCGCGTCATCCTCAGCGCCCGCACTGCATGGCCTATATCAATGGGCTGATCACCGAATTCACGCCGCTCGCGGGCGATCGCAAATTCGGCGAGGACGAAGCGCTGGTCGGCGGATTCGGCCGCTTCAGAGGCGAAAGCGTTTGCGTGATCGGCCAGGAAAAAGGCGCAACGACCGAAAGCCGGCTCAAGCATAATTTCGGGATGGCGCGGCCCGAAGGCTATCGCAAGGCCGTTCGCCTGATGGAAATGGCGGACCGCTTCGGCATTCCCGTGATTTCACTGGTCGATACCGCGGGTGCCTATCCGGGAATCGGGGCTGAGGAACGCGGGCAGGCCGAGGCGATAGCCCGCTCGACCGACGCCTGTTTGCAGCTCGGAGTGCCCAATGTCGCCGTGATCATCGGCGAAGGCGGCTCGGGCGGCGCGATCGCGATCGCAACGGCCAATCAGGTTTTGATGCTGGAACACGCGATTTACAGCGTCATCTCACCGGAAGCGGCCTCTTCGATCCTGTGGCGCGACGCCACCAAGGCGCAGGAAGCCGCGACCAACATGAAGATCACGGCCCAGGACCTGCTGCGCTTCGGCGTGATCGACAGCATCCTGAAAGAGCCCGCCGGCGGCGCGCATCGCGACCCGGCCGCCATGATTACCGCCACCGGCAATGCCATTGCCCTGGCGCTCGGCGACATGCGCAATCGCGACGCCAAAACGCTTGCGCGACCAGCGGCGGCAGAAGTTCCTGAATATCGGGCGCAAACTGGCATAAGGCCATCGACGCGGCGGGCCGGGTGCCGCGCATCACGCTCGCCTGTCTGGCCGGTATTGTGGCTTTTTCTGGATACGGCCCGGCAGAATCTCGCCAAAGATGGCTGTCAAAAATGATTCCGTCCATTTCTGCCAAAATCCGTTCTGCGGTCCGAATAGGGCCACAAATCTTTACCATTGCTTCACCAAACGGTTCCACAACTTGCTGATGCTGGGGAATCGGGTTGCGACAAGCGGCCCTAAAGGATAAAAATTTAAGTATCGGGTAGGGCACCGACATTGACTGGGGTCCGGGGACAATCGGGGTTTCAGAACCTACCCACCTGCTGCGGAGCTTCGCATTGAATTCTCGCACGCTCGTTCGCGCGCTTGTCGCACCGGCTGCTCTCGCGGTCGCGTTTGCGTTGGCTGGTTGCGACGGTGAAAGCCTTTCGACGAATGCGAAGGCAAACAAGCCCATCCCTGAGAAGCTGGTCAACGACATGGACCAGAAGAACATGGACAAGCAATCGCCGATGCTTGTCCGGCTGTTCAAACAGGAAGCCGAGCTTGAAGTCTGGAAACAGGATCGCAACGGCCGCTACGCTCTCCTGAAGACATATCCGATCTGCCGCTGGTCGGGAGACCTTGGTCCGAAAGTCAAGGAAGGCGACCGCCAGGCCCCCGAAGGCTTTTACACGATCACGCCCGCGCAGATGAATCCTCAATCTGCCTATTACCTGTCATTCAACATGGGCTACCCGAACGCGTTCGATCGGGCGCTCGGACGCACCGGATCGCAGTTGATGGTGCATGGCGATTGCTCATCGCGCGGCTGCTACGCCATGACCGACGAGCAGATTTCGGAAATCTATTCGCTGGGCCGCGAGTCCTTTTTCGGAGGCCAGCGCGCATTCCAGGTTCAGGCCTATCCGTTCCGCATGACGCCACAAAATCTGGCGAAACACCGCAACAATCCTAACATGCCTTTCTGGAAGATGATCAAGGAAGGCAGCGACCACTTCGAGGTGACGCGCCTCGAACCGAAGGTGGATGTTTGCGAGAAGCACTATGTGTTCGACGCGCAGGCGCCCGCGAATGCCAGCAAGCCGCTGTCCTTCAATCCGACAGGCGCATGCCCGGTCTATCAAATTCCCGATGAGATAGCCGAAGCGGTGCGTGAAAAGCAGCGTGACGACGAAACCAAGACAGCCGATCTGATTACACGTGGCGCGCCGGTGGCGCGACTTAACCCGGGCATCGACGGCGGCATGAACGCGGTGTTCGCATCCAAGCTCCCGAACGGCCAGACCGGTCTGTCGGAAGCAAACGCCAACTATTCAGTAGCCTCCTATTCCACAATGCCCGGCACCATTCCGCCGACCGTCAATCCACCCCAGTCGCCTGAGCCACAATTCGGCGAGTCATTTCTGAGCGCACCGGCGACGACGACTCCTAACGCGGCACCCGCTACAACCCGCGTCGCGACCGCATCGGACAAAGACCCCTCGTCCGGCAACTTCTTCAGCAATCTTGCGAAGAAGGTCGGTCTCAGTGGCTCCGATACGACCGCAACCACGACGCCGCCACCCGCGCCCAAAAATGCAGGGAAATCGCAAGTCGCGGCAAAGCCGCCGGCAGTAATCACCGCAAGCAAGCCGGCCGTGACGGCATCGAAGGATTCCCGGATCGCAGAACCCAGGACGATCGATCTGAAAGTCGCGGAGCCTAAAATTACCGACAAGATGACCGACCCGAAGATCGCGGAGCAGAAAAAGCCTGATGCCAAGCCCGCCATTGCGGTAGCTCCCAAACCGGCCATGCAGGCCCAGGCGAAACCCGCTGCAACGTCCTCGGCCGTCTCGCCCGCCGAACAGTCGATTGCCGGCGCGCAGCCGACGGTGCCGTCGAATTCATTCGAGAGCCGCTGGTCGAGCTATCGTTAAAACGGTGATGCGGCCGGCGGGATAGTCCGCTTCTCCGAAGACCAACCCATTTCAACGACCATCAATCAAACAGCCGGGCACGAAGCGGCTGTTTCTGCCATTCGCTCCACAACTAGAGCGCGAAACCGCTCTAGCCTGCGCGAAGCTGGGATTCACTATCGAGCGCAACACGAAGCATGCGCGCCAAATCGGCGCGACGATAGGGCTTGGATAGCAAAAGCAAGCCTGGATCAAGCCTACCCTGATGGATCATCGCAGTTTGCGGATACCCAGAGGTGAACAGCACCTTGATCGCCGGTCGAACCAGCAAAACCTCCCGAGCGAGGTCGCGACCGTTCATGAGCCCTGGCATGACGATATCCGTAAACAGCAGGTCGAACTTGACGTCGCTGTTGACCATCGCAAGTGCTCCAGTTGCATTCGCTGCGACCAGTGTTTTATACCCGAGCGATCGCAGTTGAGTGATCACATATGTGCGCACAGCCGCATTGTCTTCAACAACGAGGATCGTTTCGGTGCCGCCCTCGATATGCTCGTCCCGGATCGTCGCTATGTGCTGTGGCATTTGATCGGCCTTCGGCAAATAAATTCTGAAGGTCGTGCCGTTTCCTACTTCGCTGTAGATGCGGATTTGGCCTCCTGATTGCTTCACGAAGCCGTAGACCATGCTCAATCCCAAACCGGTGCCCGAGCCGACCTCTTTTGTCGAGAAGAACGGTTCAAACACTTTGGTCAGCAGCGCGGGCGCAATACCGGTCCCCGTATCGCTCACGGCGATCAGCACATAGCAACCCGGCTCAACCTCGTCATCGGAAGTGATGCCATTGCTGCCGAATACGATGTTGCTGGTTTCTAAGGAAAGTTTGCCGCCTTGGGGCATGGCGTCGCGGGCATTGATTGCGAGATTCACTAAAGCGGCGCTGAGCTGGCTGGGATCGACCAGCGCCGAACACGCCTCGCGCGTCAAGGTCATGTCGACCTCGATCTGCTCTCCCAAAGTCGGATGCAGAAACCCCGCGACCTCCCCAATCAGACGGTTCACATTGACCGCGCGCGGCTGCAAAGGCTGCTGGCGAGAAAAGGCGACCAGTCGCGACGTGAGTTCGGTGCCATGATCGGCTGCGTCGCTGATCAGTTTGACGATAGCCGCAAGATCAGGTTTGTCGGCAACGCCCATCGCCAGTATTTCGATGGTGCCTGTGATGACAGTGAGCATATTGTTGAAGTCATGAGCGATACCGCCGGTCAATTGGCCGACGGACTCCATCTTTTGAGCCTGCCTCAGTTGATCTTCGGCTGCGCGCCGGGCTGTCACGTCTCGCAAAAACCCATTGATAATGTAACCATTATCTCGGCGGAGCGCCGTCAGCGACACCTCCGTCAATATTTCCGTCCCGTCACGACGCAGCGATGAAGACTCGAAGCGTTGACCAGGTGCGCCGTTGTCAAATTCCTTCAGGAATTCTTTCAGCCTCTGGAAATTGGCAGCGCGATGTTCTTCGGGGATAATCAGGTCGCGTAAATTTTGCCCCACGGCGCTTTCACGCGGCCAGCCCAGCATCGCTTCGGCTTTTGTACTCCAGCGCCGAATGACGCCGGTCTCGTCGAGTTGAAAGAAAGCATCGAGCGACAATTCGATAATGGTTTGCGCCAACTGCTCGCTTTCGAGCAAAGTCTTTTGTTCCTGCATTCGCGCTGCGTTGCTGTGGGCAACCTTGGCAGCCCCAATGATAGCGCCCGATCTTGACTTAACCGGCGAGACGCTGAGAGAAATGTCGATGCGCCGTCCGTCCTTGGCCACCCGCACCGTGTCGTGGTGACTGACCTTCTCGCCGTTCTTGATTTTCACCAGGATATCATGGACCTCTGGGCGCAACTCGCCCGGAACGATGATATCGATACTCCGGCCAATTGCTTCGTCCGGAGAGTACCCGAACAATTGCTGGGCCGCGAAATTCCATCCCGTGATAATCCCGCCCAAGGTCTTGGTAATTATTGCGTCGTCTGATAACTCAACCGCCGCGGCAAACAATTGGTCGCGCTTTTCTACGGAGGTTTCCATTACGTGACCGCGCAAGCGCGCCCCTGAAAGGCGTCTTCAATCAATTCATGGGATCGAAAGGGCTTCGGGAGACAGAGTATATTGGGCCGATCGGGATGTTAAGTCAGAAAATCGAGCGCAACCAATCCCGACGCCGCCACAACAGGTAAACTGGGTGAGCATTGCCGCTGCAATCTGATAACATCAATGCTGCTCATCTTGCCCTGAAGGAAAATGTCGACGATCGCCAGGTCAAAATGAGACGTGTCAAGTTCGCGAAGGCCGGCGGCGCCGCTCTCCACCGCAACAGCCTCGACAACGCCAAGGATCATTGCAACCGTCGTCCGCACACCGGTCTCGTCGTCAATGACGAGAATGCGTGAGGCAATTCTCACAATTCCTGGGCACCTGCTTCAGCCACGCTCTCGACTGTCAGGCACTGCTTGATGATGTACAGCAGTGCGGTTGCCGTGAACGGTTTTCTGAGACAGTGCGACGCTCCCAATTTGAGTGCCATTTCCAGAAAATTCGGTGCGGGCATTCGTTGCTCGGCGAACACGTAACCGGAAATCGCAACAAGCGGCACGAACGGCGCACGTTGATGAAATAGCCTCACGGATTCAAAACCGTGCATATGCGGCATGAAAATGTCGACAATCATCGCATCGAAAGTACCACTATCGAATGCCTTGAGACCGGATTCTGCGCCGTTCGCCACAACGACGTCGTGACCAGCACTTTCAACAAGTGTACGGATCATCGAGCAAACCAGCTTCTCGTCGTCCACCACGAGAATGCACGACATCGATCGCCCCCCTAGGTCCAGCGTTCGGTCAAACTCAGCTTTTAATGGCTTTTGGATTATGACGTGTCTGAAACCGAATCAGTGATAACAAGCGTGGAACGTAGGCTCGTTGGCGTCTGCACGGGACCGTGCATAACATAGCAATCTCGCCTTGCGGTTGATTTTGATATGGAGCTTAATGAGAATTATCGGCCAAAAATTTTGAGCAAGACTTAGCCAGGACTGGGCGCCGATAACTGAGAGACCATTTTTTGCTCCCGCCCTGGAGGCTGGAGACCGCGATGAGTTTAGCGTTTGCTTCACCCAACCGTTTGATCGCGAATCTGAAGTCCCGGCAATATGGACCTCGTGCGGCCCTATTTCCGAACGGTTGAGCTTGTCCAGGGTGCCCAGATCGTCGCCGCTGGCGACGATCTGGTAAATGCATACTTCCCTTTCAGCGGCATGATCTCACTTGTTGTGCAGATGTCCGGGGGGGATGCAACCGAAGTCGCGATGATAGGTAGAGACAGCGTATTTGGTGCGTCCGCTGCGCTTGTGGGCCCAAGAGCTCTGACAAGCGCTGTCGTACAGTTGCCGGGAGAATGCTCAATCTTGCCAATCGCGCGCCTTCGCGACGCTGCAGAACAAAGCAAGACATTTGGTACGATACTCATTCGGCATGAACAAGCGATCTTCGTGCAGGCTCAACAGTCTGTCGGCTGCGTCTCTTCACACCCCGCGATAGCTCGGCTCGCACGATGGCTTTTGCGTGCGCGGGACGCCGCGGGAACCGACGAGCTTCAATTCACCCAGGAATTTCTTGGCCAAATGCTTGGGATCAAACGAAACGCGGTTTCTTACGTAGCCGCCATTCTTCAGGAAAAAGGCCTCATTCGATTCAATCGCGGCCATATCCTGATCGTCGACACACCGCGGCTCGAGGCGACGGCGTGCGAATGTTACGTCACGGTGAGAGATGAACTAGACAGACTGAAACGCGGCCCACTTAACTGAGCGACGCCCCGGGACAGGCGCTTACAGGGCCTGTAAAAAATGTCTGGTCGAATTTGACTACGTCAAGGCGAATTGCCGCTTCTTTAAGAAGCGAAGGTCTATAGTGACCAAACTCCAACGCACCTTTGCCGCAAACTGTGAATGCATCGCGTGGCAACAATGGACCCAAAGGAGGGCTCATGAACAAGCCATGGCACCCAACAATTCACAGCGAAGTGGAAGCTGGCACCCTGCGCGGTAAGCTGCCGATTGGCGTCGTCAACGTTCGATCGGTGCCTCCGAAAATGACAGCGACCCTGAAGCGAAGAGCGTTGAAGAAAAAGGCCGACAGTCGGCATTTGCCGCACGGTCGGTGATCGAGTGGACATTTGCTCTTTGCTTGTTGGCCAAACCTGCCTGATCTCGGGCTTGTCGTGGAGCACCATTCATTCAAAAGTGAGCTAGGCTTCTATTTTTTTCGTTATAGCGATGAGACGGCGTCGCTGGAATTATTTAGCCTTATGCGGCTAAGCATAGCGCCCGTGGCAGTGCTTGAATTTTTTGCCTGAACCGCACGGACAATCTTCGTTGCGGCCGACCTTACCCCAGGTGTTGGGATCGTTCGGATTGCGATCCACCGGTGCGACCGGCGCCAGCGACGCCTCCGCGAAAGCCATGGTGTTCTCGCCCGTCACGGGGTCGGCGTGATGCGCCTCCATTTGCGGAAGTTGCGGCGGCGGCTGATCCTCCGGCGGAACGATCTCCACGCGCATCAATTGCGCGGTGACGGCCTCGCGCAGATGCGCGATCAACGCCTCGAACAGATTGAAGGCTTCCGACTTATACTCCTGCAGCGGGTCACGCTGGCCATAGCCGCGCAGACCGATCACCTGACGCAGATGATCGAGCATCACCAGATGCTCGCGCCAGAGATGGTCGAGCGTCTGCAGCAGCAGCGACTTCTCGACATAGCGTATGACCTCGGGGCCCCATTGCGCGACCTTGGCGGCCATGTGCTCGTCCGCACGCTGCTCGACCCGCGACAGCAATTCTTCGCCGGCGATACCTTCTTCCTTGGCCCATTCGTCGACGGGAAGATCGAGATCGAGCACGCGTTTCAATTCTTCCTTCAGCCCGGCAACATCCCATTGCTCGGCGTAGGCGTGCTCCGGCACGTGCTTGGACACCAGATCCTCGATAAGAACGTGGCGCATGTCGGCGACGGTTTCCGCCACGCTCTCGTCCTTCATCAGATCGATGCGCTGATCGAAGATGACCTTGCGCTGATCGTTCTGCACGTTATCGAACTTCAGCAGATTCTTGCGGATATCGAAGTTGCGCGCCTCGACCTTCTGCTGTGCTTTTTCCAGCGCCTTGTTGATCCACGGATGGATGATCGCCTCGCCTTCCTTGAGGCCAAGCCGCGTCAGCATGCTGTCCAGCCGCTCCGACCCGAAAATGCGCATCAGATCGTCGTCAAGCGACAGGAAGAACTTCGAGCGGCCCGGATCGCCCTGACGTCCCGAACGGCCTCGCAACTGATTGTCGATGCGCCGCGATTCATGGCGCTCCGAACCGATAATATACAAGCCACCCGGCTTGGTGATGGTCTTCGCGGGACGGTCACCCTTCGCAGGCTCGATCTCGACCACATCTTCCGCCTTCAGCACGATCTCACGGAAACGTTCGATGTCGGCTTTGATCAGGGCGATGCGCTGCTGCTTCTCCGCCTCGTCGGTCATGCCCGCGGTCTCCGCAGCCGCGCGCATTTCCAGCGACCCGCCGAGCTTGATATCGGTGCCACGGCCCGCCATGTTGGTCGCGATCGTGATCGCGCCCGGCACGCCGGCTTCCGCGACGATATAGGCTTCCTGTTCGTGGAAGCGTGCATTCAGCACCGCGAATAGCTTGGCGGGTTTGCCGGCACGAGCGGCGGCATAAAGCTTCTCCAGCGCCTTCGGATTTCCGAAGTCGATCTGCTTGTAACCGTTCTTCTGCAAATATTCGCCGAGCAATTCGGACTTCTCGATCGATGCTGTGCCGACCAGCACCGGCTGCAGGCGCGCATTGGCCCGTTCGATCTCGGCCAAGATCGCGGCATGCTTTTCGTTGCCCGTGCGATAAACCTCGTCGTCCTCATCGAGCCGCTTGACCGCGACGTTGGTCGGGATCTCGCGCACTTCGAGTTTGTAGATGTCGTAAAACTCGTCGGCTTCCGTCGCCGCAGTGCCGGTCATACCGGCGAGCTTGTCGTACATCCGGAAATAATTCTGGAACGTGATCGAAGCCAGAGTCTGGTTCTCGGGCTGAACCTGCACGTGTTCCTTGGCTTCCAGCGCCTGATGCAGCCCTTCCGAATAACGGCGGCCCGGCATCATGCGACCGGTAAATTCGTCGATGATGATCACCTCGTCGTCGCGAACGATGTAATCCTTGTCGCGGGTGAACAGCGAGTGCGCGCGCAACGCCTGATTGATGTGATGAACGACGGAAACGTTCTCCACGTCGTAGAGCGACTCGCCCTTCAACTGCCCGGCATCGCGCAGCAATGTCTCGATCTTCTCCATGCCCGCTTCAGTCAGCGCAACGGTGCGCTGCTTTTCGTCGACGTCGTAGTCGGACTTGTCGAGGCTTGGCAGGAAGGTGTCGATGGTGTTGTAGAAATCCGAACGGTCGTCGAGCGGACCGGAAATGATCAGCGGGGTGCGGGCCTCATCGATCAGGATCGAGTCGACTTCGTCGACGATGGCAAAGAAGTGCGCGCGCTGGACCATATCCTCCAGGCGATACTTCATGTTGTCGCGAAGATAATCGAACCCGTATTCGTTGTTGGTGCCGTAGGTGATGTCGCAGGCATAGGACTGCTTGCGCTGATCGTCGTCGAGCCCGTGCACGATCACGCCGGTCGTCAGACCGAGGAAACCGTAAATCTGACCCATCCATTCGGCGTCGCGCTTGGCGAGGTAATCGTTGACGGTGACGACGTGAACGCCTTTGCCGGCCAGCGCATTCAGATAGACCGCAAGAGTCGCGACCAGCGTCTTGCCTTCGCCGGTTCTCATTTCGGCGATATCGCCTTCATGAAGAACCATGCCGCCGATCAGCTGCACGTCGAAATGCCGTTGGCCGAGCGTTCGCTTTGCCCCTTCCCGCACCGTGGCAAAGGCAGGAACCAGAATGTCGTCCAGCGTCTTGCCGTCGGCAAGTTGCTTGCGGAACTCGGCGGTGCGCGCCTTCAGCGCCTCGTCCGAGAGCGCGGCGATCTCCGGCTCGAGAGCATTGATGGCATCGACACGCGGCTGGTAGGCCTTGATCCGCCGGTCGTTGGCTGAGCCGAAAAACTTGCGGGCAATCGCGCCGATCATAGCAATCCCTGTTCTAACGCCGGCCGTGCAGCCGCGATGTCGGGCCGAAGGTGGCCAAGCAAACCTGTCGTGAGGGGTGCGCCTGAACCGGAAAACCGTTTACGGGCAGCCTCTTGCGTGGATGTGCAGGGGAGACAGTCCGGAGGTTACCGACGATGACGCGACCGTAAACGCACCATGATCTAAAGAGCCTCTCAAGACCGTGGCGGGGGAGAGATATGAGGGGGCCAAAGCCTTGTCAACGGCGCAAGCATTTCAGGAATTTCATGATTTTGACGGCTTTTTGATGTGGCGTCGCAAGAATTCCTTTGAGAACCTCGCAACGCCTTTCCAGGCCGTTCGGCGACCCGCTCGAAAAATGCCGGGATCGAATGAAGAACGCCCCCGGCGCGCTTTGTTGATCTGACTTTGTATTTCCAGCGGCAATCCACAAAACCGCCGCGCTTCGGATCGGATATGTCCGAATGTTTCTCCATTATTTTCCGACGACCGACAGGGATTTCACGTATCCGGAAAATGCTCCTGAAATGCTGTTCGGAGGTTGCCAAGAGCATGCGATTGGGCGAGTGTCCGCCGCTTCCGACGATATTTAAAGATAAGGATTGTCCATGATCGTTGCCTCGTCCCGAACGATAACCGCTTTGCGCATGGGTCTGCTCGCTGCTGCGGCAACCGGCGCTCTTTCCGTTGCGCTGCTGCCCGGTGTTCCGGCACGCGCGCAGGACGCCAACGCGGTGGTCGCAAAGGTCAATGGCAGCGACATTCGCGAGAGCGACATCGCGGTCGCCGAGGAAGAGCTCGGACCGAGCCTGGCTCAAATGGATCCCGCGACCAAACGCGAGAACGTCATCAATTTCCTCGTCGACATGAAGATCGCGGCGAAAGCCGCGGAAGAGAAAAAAATTCAGGACCGCGACGATTTCAAGAAGCGCATGGGTTTTGCGCGCGACCGGCTTCTGATGGACAATCTGCTCGCAGTGGAGGGCAAGGCCGCCACCACCGAAGAGGCGATGAAGAAGGTTTACGACGAAGCCACCAAGCAGATCACCGGCGAACAGGAAGTCCACGCCCGCCATATCCTTGTCGAGACCGAGGACGAGGCCAAGCAGGTGGTCGAGGAGCTGAAGAAGGGCGCCGACTTTGCCGAACTCGCCAAGAAGAAGTCGAAGGATCCCGGCGCATCGGATGGCGGCGATCTGGGCTTCTTTACCAAGGAACAGATGGTGCCGGAATTCTCCACCGCCGCTTTCGCGCTGGAGCCGGGCAAGATCTCGGACCCGGTCAAATCGCAATTCGGCTGGCACATCATCAAGGTCGAGGAAAAGCGCAACCGCAAGGCACCCGAATTCGACCAGGTGAAGGGGCAGATCGAAACCTACGTCACCCGCAAGGCTCAAGCCGATTATGTCGCGAAGCTGCGTGAGAGCGCCAAGGTGGAGCGCCTCGACAAGGCCGCCGACAGTTCGGCCAAACCGGACGCCAAACCCGAGGCGAAACCTGAAGCCAAACCTGAGGCCAAACCTGAAGCAAAGCCCGACACCAAGTCGGAATCCAAGAAGAAATAAGAACTCTCCGTGCAGATGGTCCGGGCGGTTCTGCCGGACCGGAAACGTCATGACGTGCTTTGAAGATACCCCGGCATCGCCCGGGGTATTTTTGGTTTTGCTTTTCGAAACGAGCCCCAAACTCCCGGCGACAAGCCGCGCGATCGCGGCTAAATAGCAGCGCCCGCTTCGCCCGCAATGCTCATCCGGATCACCGCCATGTCCACCGCTGTTTCTCCCCTCGCGCCGACCGCCGTTCCCGATATGCCTGAGCTCGCGGGGGTGCGCCTTGCGACCGCGGCAGCCGGCATCCGTTACAAACAGCGAACCGACGTTCTGCTGGCGCTGCTGGACAAGGGCACGACGGTCGCAGGCGTTTTCACCTTGTCGAAATGTCCGTCCGCTCCTGTGGAATGGTGCCGCGCCAAACTCAAAGGCAAGACCGCCCGCGCGCTGGTGGTCAATTCCGGCAACGCCAATGCCTTCACCGGCAAGACCGGCCGGCAGGCCACTGCGCTGACCGCCCAGATCGCGGCAAAGGCGATCGGCTGCAAGCCGAACGAGATTTTCCTCGCCTCCACGGGAGTCATCGGCGAACCGCTCGACGCCAGCAAATTCGACGGCGTGCTCGATACGCTTGCGGCCGGCGCGGCGCCCGGCGGATGGCATGAAGCCGCCAAGGCGATCATGACGACGGACACGTTTCCCAAAATCGCAACCGCGAAAGTCAAACTCGGCAAGGCGACCGTCACGATCAACGGCATGGCCAAGGGCGCGGGCATGATCGCGCCGGATATGGCCACAATGCTCTCGTTCGTCTTTACGGACGCACCCATCGCCGCGCCGGCGTTGCAGGCGCTGCTGAAAAGCGGCGTGGACGACACGTTCAACGCCGTGACCATCGACGGCGATACATCCACCTCCGATACGCTGATGGCCTTCGCCACCGGCGCGGCGGCGGCTCATGGCGCGCCGAAAATCAGCCGCGCCTCCGATCCGCGCCTGAAGGCCTTTGCAAAAGCCTTCAAGGCCGTACTCGCCGATCTCGCCGAGCAGGTCGCGCGCGACGGCGAAGGCGCCCGTAAACTTGTTGAAATCATTGTCGAGGGTGCAAAGTCGAAGCCTTCCGCGCGCAAGATCGCGATGTCGATCGCCAATTCGCCCCTGGTGAAGACCGCCATCGCAGGCGAGGACGCCAATTGGGGGCGCGTGGTGATGGCGGTAGGCAAGGCGGGCGAGCCCGCGGATCGCGACAAGCTGTCGATCTCGTTCAACGGCATTCGCGTGGCCCACAAAGGCGCCCGCGATCCGTCCTACGACGAGGCCCAGGTTTCGGAAGCGATGAAGAAGCCGGAAATCCAGATCAAGGTCGCGCTCGGTCTCGGCAACGGCCGCGACCGCGTTCTGACATGCGACCTCACCAAGGAATATGTCGCCATCAACGGTGACTACCGGTCGTGAGACGCCATATTCCTTTTCTTTGATGTCCAGTTTCAACTGATGCCCTGATACTCCAGCGCCGCGAGCCTCCATGAAACTCACTCTCGTCGTCGCCTGCGCGTTGATCGATACGGACAATCGCGTGCTGATCGCACAGCGTCCTGAGGGCAAGGCGCTCGCGGGGTTATGGGAATTTCCCGGCGGCAAGCTCGATGCGGGAGAGCGGCCCGAACAAGCCTTGATTCGCGAGCTTCACGAAGAACTCGGAATCACCGTGCAGGAAGCATGTCTGGCGCCGCTCACCTTCGCGAGCCACGCTTACGACGACTTTCATCTGCTGATGCCGCTCTACATTTGCCGCCGATGGGAAGGCACCATGTCAGCGCGGGAGGGCCAGAAACTCGCCTGGGTGCGCGCCAACAAGCTGCGCGATTATCCGATGCCGCCGGCCGATCTGCCGCTGATCCCGCATTTGACGGATTTGCTGTAATTTTTTCAGGTAAGTCTGCTCACGTTTACTGAACAGATGCGCCGGTCGCGACTGGCGCTCACGTCCCGCGTGGCTTGAGCGCCTCGGCAAGGCTGGCCTTCGCCGACCCCGGCTTCAAAGGCTGCTGCTGGCTCTCATGGGGAGCCCAGCCTGAGAGCCAAACGATATCGAAGGTCGCGCGAATGCGACCGTCCGGATCGGCGAACCGCTCGCCATAAAGCTGCACCATGCGCAACAGCGTGGCGCGCCGCAGCGGCGTCCGCCGCCGCTCGGCCAGAACATTCGTCGCGCCCATGCGCCGCAAATCCTGCATCAGCGCAAAAGCATTGTCATAGCGCACCACGACGCGGTCGATGTCCGTCACCGGCAATGCGAAACCGGCGCGCTGCAGCAGCGATCCCAGATCGCGCAAATCGGCGAAAGGAGCGACGCGCGGTGAAATGCCTCCCTCGATCTCGGCCTCCGCCGTCGCGAATGACTGCCGCAGCTCCGTCAAAGTGTCACCCCCGAAAAGCGCGGCGAGAAACAAACCGTCCGGTTTCAACGCGCGGCGGATTTGCGCCAGCACGCCCGGCAAATCGTTGACGAATTGCAACGCGAGCGCGGACACCGCCAAATTCAGCGTCAACGGCTCCAGCGGCAGCATTTCATGCTCCGCGCCGAACAGATCGACGTGCATCGGCACCGCAAAGCGCGCGGCAATCGCGTCCGCGAGCATCCCGTCGGGCGTGCCGATATCGGCGATCTCGGTAAATTCGCGCAGAACGGCGCCGAGACGTTCCAGCAAATCCTCCGTCACGCGGTCAAGCAGGAAGGTCGCGGGACCAATGCGAAGGGCGCGGGTCTGGCGCACACGCAGCTGCGCACGATCGAACAAGACCGGCGCGGCCGGACCGGCATTTGTTTTGTCCTGCGTCATGGGCGAAAACCGTACTTCATATCGTCGGCCCATTGTAGCAGCCCGCGAGGGTCAACGCCGCACCGGGGTTCGCTCTCTTGAGCGCGGGCCGCGCGGAAGATAGCGTCAAAACCATGATCGCCGAGAACCCGACGCCCCCGTCAATCGCCTGCCGCCTGCGTGGCGTGCTGTTGGCATCGCGCCACATCGCCGTCAAGACGGCGCGCATGGCGTTGGATGTGGCGCTGCCGACCCTTTGCGTCGCGTGCCGCGAACCGGTCACGGGCGAAGGCGTTTGCGCCAATTGCTGGACAGCGCTGTCCTTCATCGCGCCGCCCTATTGCCCGCGTCTCGGAACGCCATTCGTTTTCGATCCCGGCCCCGGCGCGTTGTCGATGGAAGCCATTGCCGCTCCGCCGCCTTATCAACGCGCCCGCGCGGCCGTCCGCTATGACGACACAGCCCGGACTTTGGTTCATGGCCTCAAATATCAGGACCGCGTCGATCTCGCCCCGGTCATGGGCCGGTGGATGGCACGCGCGGGACAGGACATTCTGGCTGACGCCGACGCGCTGGTGCCCGTGCCGCTTCACTGGCGGCGCGGCTGAAGTCGCCGCTTCAATCAGGCGGGAACGCTCGCTAAAGTCATCGAACAGACAACGGGAATTCCGGTCAAAGGTAACGCCCTGCGCCGTGTTAGACAGACCCGGCAGCAGGTCGGCCTGACAAAATCGGAACGCGCCTCGAATATGCAAGGTGCATTTGGCGTCCCTCCTGCCAAACGCGCCATGATCGAGGGCCGGCGGGTTATTTTGGTGGACGACGTGCTCACCTCGGGAGCCACCGTGGAGGCCTGCGCGCGAGCCTTGTTGCGGGCGAAAGCCGCACAGGTGGATGTTCTGGTTTTTGCGCGGGTTGTGGAGAGCTCCAAAACCCCCATATAATCGATCTTGAAGCTGCCCGAACCGGCATTGCATAACGCCCTTATCTTGTTGTTTTGGACGCGTTTCTTCAGGCGAATCGGTATTCAGCCAGCTTGAAACGCTTTGATGTCTCGAATGAGTTGAGGAAAGCATGACGTCTGCTCCGGCAACCGCCTCCGTAGAAATCTTTACCCTGCCAACCTGCGGCTTTTGCCACGCCGCAAAACGGTTGCTGGCGAGCAAGAATGTCGCGTTCAGGGAAATCGACGTCTCGGGCGACAACGAACTTCGGCGCGCGTTGACCGTGCGAGCCAACGGCCGCACCACCCTCCCGCAGATTTTTATCAACGATGCGCATATCGGCGGGTGTGACGACCTCCACGCGCTGGACCACGAAGGCAAACTCGACCGGCTGCTGACGGGCGGAGAGGCCGTGTCCCCATGACGACAAGCCAGGACAAGCCTGCGCCGGCGCCGTTCACGGCCGCCATGATCCAGATGCGCACGGCTCTCTCTCCGGAAGCAACTTTCGACCAAGCCGCAAGTCTGATCCGCCAAGCCAAGGAGGCCGGCGCCGATTATGTGCTCACGCCCGAGATGAGCAACCTGATGCAGGTCAACCGGCAGGCATTGTTCGCTTTGCTCCGGGAAGAAGAGCGCGACAAATCTCTTGCAGGCTATCGCGAGCTTGCGCGCACCTTGAAAATTTTCGTTCACGTCGGATCGCTGGCCGTGCTGGCATCTACAGAGCGCGCCGCCAACCGGTCGTTCCTGATTAATCCCGATGGAGAGATCGTCGCCCGCTACGACAAGATCCACATGTTCGACGTGGATCTCGGCAATGGCGAGGCGTATCGCGAATCCGCGAATTATCAGCCGGGCGAGGTTGCGGTCATCGCCGACCTGCCTTGGGGACGTATTGGTCTTACGATCTGTTACGACCTGCGCTTTCCGGCCCTCTATCGCGCGCTCGCCGAAACCGGCGCGTCCTTCATCACGATCCCTTCTGCCTTTACGCAAAAAACCGGCGAAGCGCACTGGCACACGCTGATGCGCGCCCGCGCCATCGAAACCGGCTGTTATATTTTCGCCGCCGCGCAAGGCGGCACGCACGAAAGCGGCCGTGTCACCTATGGGCACTCGTTGATCGTCGATCCATGGGGCGAGATCATCGCAGAAGGCGGCACCGAACCCGGCGTGTTCATGGCGCGGATCGACCCGGCAAAAATCGAAAGCGTCCGCAAGACGATTCCGTCCCTGCAACACGGACGGCGCTTCAGCGTCGCGGACCCTAATGGCGGCCCGGATTACCTGCAACTGGTGCGGGGCAAGGCATGATCCGCTACGCGCTATTGTGCGACAAAGGCCATGAATTCGAAAGTTGGTTTCAGAATTCCGCCGCCTTCGACAGCCAGCAAAAGCGAAAACTGGTCAACTGCCCCACGTGCAATTCCGTGAAGGTGGAAAAGGCCATCATGGCCCCGCGTCTCGGCAAGAAAGGAAATCGCGGGCGGACCGCTCAGCCCGCGTCGCTTCCCGCGACCACCGAAGCGCCCTCGACCGAGCCCATGTCGCTGATCTCGGCACCGGAACGCGAGTTGCGCACGAAGTTGAAAGAGCTGCGCGATCACATCATCAGCAAGGCCGACAATGTCGGCGAAAGTTTTCCGGCTGAAGCCCGCAAAATGCACTACGGCGATGCGGAGCATCGGCCAATCTACGGGGAGGCGTCGCTCGCCGAAGCACGCGATCTCATCGATGAAGGCATTGAAGTGGCTCCGCTGCCCATGATCCCCGACGACCGAAACTGACCCATGGGCTATTTCAGTACGGACCGCGGCCAATTCTTCGAGATGGCGGCGCGAGGCCGGCGATGAGTTCCGACACGTTGTCGTCGTGGCAAGCATGGGCGCTGCTGTCGGCGGCATTCGCGGCGCTGACGGCCATCTTCGCGAAAATCGGCGTCGAGAATATCGATCCTGATCTCGCGACATTCATCCGCACCGTCATCGTCGCGATCAGCCTCGCATTGATTCTCGTGGTCAGCGGACAGTTTCAGGCGCCGAATGCGATCTCGGCGAAAACATGGACGTTCCTCGCCCTGTCCGGACTCGCGACCGGCGCCTCGTGGCTGTGTTATTTCCGTGCATTGAAGCTCGGCCCAGCAACACTGGTTGCCCCGATCGACAAATTGAGCGTCGTGCTGGTCGCGCTGTTTGCTTTCGTCTTCCTCGGCGAACGGCCATCGGCCAGCGGCTGGGCGGGGATCGCATTGATCTCGGCAGGCGCGGTGCTGATGGTGTGGAAACGCTAAAGCGTTTTCGAGCAAAGCGGATACCGGCTCGCGTCAAGAAACGCGTCAAAACAACTTGGTCGAGCGCGACTGTGATTAACCCGAACGAAAGCGCTCTAAGCCGCAATCAGAAGGCCGACGCCGGTCACGATCAGCAAAATCCCGGCCAGCTCCCGCAGCGACAACGGCTGCTTGAACGAATAATACGCCACGCCCTGAGCCAGTAATACCTCGACGAGAGCGAGCGTTCTGACATTGGCCACGGCGGTCAACGCAAAGGCGAGAAACCAGAACTGTGACGCGAAGGCCCCCATGAAGCCGGCGAACATCGACGGCTTCCAAAGGCGAAAAATCTCGCGCAGCACATGACGATCTCGCAGGATCAGATAGCTGGTCAGAATGATGGTCTGAAGACACAGCCCGCAGGCCAGCGTGGTCGTCGCAGCCGTGACGAACGACACGCCGGTGACGTTGAGAATCGCGCCGCGAAAGCCGACGGCGGACAGCGCGAAACCCGCCGCCGCAATCAGGCCGAGAACCGTCGGCCGCAAATGGCTTAATCCGGTATCGGCGGATGCCTTGTCGCGTCCGGGTCTCAGCGCCGTGATCACCACGCCAAGCGTTGCGATAATGATCGCGATCACTTTCGCGGCAGTCAGATCGTCTCCGAGGAAAGCGAATCCGAACACCGCCGCCTGGATCGGTTCCGTTTTGATGTAGGCCGTGGTGACGACGAAGGAACGCTCCGTCATCGCCGCCAGCATCAGCGCGGTGGCCGCGATCTGGCTCATCGCGCCGAGGACGAGCCAGGGCCAGAAGGCGGCGGGCGGCGGCGAGAGATGGTCTTTGGTGACGAACAGGACGGCGGCAAGAAAAATCAGAGAGAACGGAAAGCCGAACAGGAACCGGATATGCGTTGCACCGACCGTGCCGAGCGGCCCCGTCAACCCGCGCTGCATCGCATTGCGGGCGACCTGCGCGGAGGCGCCGAGCAGCGTGAAGGGTATCCAGAACCAGGCGTATGCGATCATGATCTAAGCGGGCGTGATGGCGAGGGCGGGATTTGATTCAACGATGGGCCGAAGTTCGAAGAGGCGTCCGATGGCAAACCCGAATCTCACACGTCGCGCGTGGGCCGCCACTCCGACCCATTTGCGCTAGCCGGTTGATTCCGCGATCACCATATAATTGACATCCATATCGGTGGACAGGCTCCATCGATCGGCGAACGGACTGTACACCACCCCCGACTGCTCGGTAACCGCGAGACGGTTTCGCTCCAGATGCTGCGCAAGCTCATCCGGCGTCACGAACTTATTCCACTCATGCGTGCCGCGTGGCAACCAGCGCAACACATACTCCGCGCCAACGATCGCCAGTGCGAAACTCTTCCAATTGCGGTTGAGCGTGGAGACCACCATGAATCCTGACGGTTTCAGCAGCGCCGTGCAGCGATCGAGAAACGCACCGACATCGACGACATGTTCGATCACTTCCATGGCCAGAACGATATCGAAACGCTCACGCGGCTCCATTTCTTCCACGGTCGAGCAGCGGTAATCGATCAGCAGGTTCGATTTGGTGGCGTGAAGCTTGGCGGCTGCGATATTGGTTGCGGACGGATCGATGCCGATGACCTCCGCGCCGAGTTGGGTGAGGGGTTCGCATAACAGACCCGCGCCGCAACCGATGTCGAGAATGCGCAAGCCGGACAGGCAGCCGAGGCTGCGGACATTGCGATCGAACTTGCGGCAGGCCGCGTCGCGAATGAAACCCAACCGCAGCGGATTGATCTTGTGCAGGGGCGCCATCTTGCCCTTCGGATCCCACCACTCGTCGGACAGCCGCGAGAATTTCGCGACTTCGGCGGGATCGACGGTCGATGGGCGGGACGAGATCGGGTTACTCACGGACATTGTTTCTTGTGACAGCTTTCTGGGTCGACGGACAGCGCTTTAGCGCGCGGTGATCTGGTTGCGAAATTGCAGCGGCGAGGCAATCATCTCGATCTTCTTCTTGCCTTCCCCGACTCCGAGGATGGTCACATCGCCGTAGCCCAGCAGGCGGCCCGGTATGCTTTGATCGACATCCACGCTTTCGACCTTATCAAGATTCATCTCGAAAGTGCGACGCTGGATAAACCCCGTCTTGTGGACAACCCGCAGGCTGGTAACATCGGTTTCAGTCGTCCAGCGCTGGAACCAGGCCTTCACGGTCCAGTAGATCGCGGGGAGCGCCGCAAGGCCCGCGAGCACGAGCCAGATCAGATTTCCGCCATCCGTTTGCGCACGGCGCTCCATGATAAAGCAGGCCAGGGCGATCACCCAGGCGAGAACGCCCGGCAGATAAACGATGGGATGCAACGTAGTGGAATACAGCACCGTTTCACCCGGTTGCAGGATCTCCTCGATATAACGGCCCATTTTCAATCTCTGTTCGGCTGCGGCTCAATTCCGCCATACCCGATTCTATACCCTTCTATAACCTTGGGCGTGGGAAGCGGTTGCTTGCAGCGGTGTGCGCCGGTATGTATACGCGCCTTTTGGCTTGCATACCGCATTTTTGCGGAGCCAATTCGGTTCGTTCAAATCTCAAGGGACTGCGCCACTCGCATGGGCCGGCTTGTCATGAAATTCGGCGGCACGTCGGTCGCCAATATCGAACGCATCCGCAACGTCGCGCGGCATGTCAAACGCGAGGTCGACGCCGGCCACGAGGTCGCGGTCGTGGTCTCCGCGATGTCGGGCAAGACCAATGAGCTTGTAGAGTGGGCAACCGAGGCTTCACCGTTGCACGATGCGCGCGAATACGATGCGGTCGTGGCCTCCGGCGAACAGGTGACGTCCGGGCTGCTTGCGATTTCGCTGCAGGCGCTCGGCATTCAGGCCCGCTCATGGCAAGGCTGGCAGATTCCGATTCTGACCAGCGACGCGCACGCTTCCGCCCGCATTCTGGGCATCGACGGCACCGAACTCATCAAGCGTTTTCACGAACGCAAGGAGGTCGCGGTGATCGCCGGCTTTCAGGGCATTCATGAACCCACAGGGCGCCTGACGACGCTGGGCCGCGGCGGCTCGGACACATCCGCGGTCGCCATTGCCGCCGCGATTCACGCTGATCGCTGCGATATCTATACCGATGTCGACGGCGTCTACACCACCGACCCGCGCGTCGTGCCCAAGGCACGGCGGCTGGAGAAGGTCGCGTTCGAGGAAATGCTGGAACTGGCTTCGCAAGGCGCGAAGGTGCTGCAAGTCCGTTCCGTGGAACTGGGCATGGTGCACAATGTGCGCGTGTTCGTTCGCTCCAGTTTCGACAAGCCTGAAGACATTGACCCATATGCCAATCAGCCGCCGGGCACGCTGATCTGCGGCGAGGAGGAGATCGTGGAAAGCCAAGTCGTAACCGGCATCGCCTTTTCAAAGGACGAAGCCCAAATCTCTGTGCGTCATATCGAAGACAAGCCAGGCGTCGCCGCCGCGATCTTCGGACCGCTTGCGGATGCCAACATCAACGTCGACATGATCGTGCAAAATGTTTCCGAAGACGGCGCGACCACCGACCTCACCTTCACCGTTCCGGCCTCGGAATTCAACCGCGCCAAGGAAACCATCGCCAAAGCGAAAGCGACCATCGGCTACAAGAACGTCGACAGCGCCACCGACGTCGCCAAGGTTTCAGTGATCGGCATCGGCATGCGCAGCCATGCGGGCGTTGCCGCGCAGGCCTTCAAGGCCCTTGCCGAACGCAACATCAACATCCGCGCCATCACGACCTCCGAGATCAAGTTCTCGCTGCTGATCGACGCGGCCTACACAGAGCTCGCGGTGCGTACACTTCACACGCTCTACGGTCTCGACCAGGCGTAACCGGCGCTTAACCGCGTAAACGCCAAAGCCGCGCGCGCTGGAGAACTATCGCAGAGCCTTTTCCAGCGCCTGCAGCATTGTGCTCCAGCCACCCTTGGTGCGCTCGGCGAAATCCGCCCATTTGCGATGCATCTCGTGCGTCAGCGTCAATTCGCAACCGCCCTCGAACGGCGCGATGTCGATCGTGACGCGGCTTTCGGGCAGCGCTGGACCAACACCCCAAGAGAACGCCAGACGGCGGGGCCGGTCGATCTCGAGATAATCCCCGATGTGATCGAACTCCTGCTGCTGCCGCCGCACGAGAAAAGAAAAGCTTCCGCCGACACGCGCATCGGCAACGATGTGCAGGATCTCTTCCTCGCGGACCGCCGGTCCGAACATCCAGCGGCCGAGCATGGCGGGATCGATCCATGCATCGAACACGCGTTCGGCCGTGGCATTGAAGCGATGTTTGATCTGGACCGTGACGGGTGGCTCGCCACCCTCGCCTTGCAAGAATTGTCCGGGCATATGCGCGCTCACTCCGCAGGCGTACGTTTTTCGTAAACGTCTTCGAACTTGGCAAAAGAAGTCCAGAAGTTCGGCGGTTCGCGCCCTGCAAGGCGATCGACCAGAACGTCCAGATGGGTGTGCCAACCTCCGCTGACGCCGACCATCTGATCGCGATTGGGTAATTGACTATGCGTCACCACGAGCAGCACGTCGTCGCCGCGCGGCGTCAGTTCGAAGGTCGCTCGCGAAGACGCATCGACGTCTTCGCCCCAGCTGAAACTCAACAAGCGCGGCGGATCGCACTGGACGATGCGCCCTATCATGTGATGGCCGTCGTGTTTTTTGAATTGCTCGGGGATAGGCTCCTTGTTCGCGGACAGCGTGGCATGCCGCCAGGTCAAATCCACCCGTCCACCGACACGAAGCTCCATCTCACCGGTCGCCAACCACGTTCCGCGCTTGTCCGACTCCGTCAAATACGCCCAGACGCGCTCGATCGGTCCTTTGACCAGACGTTCGATGCGCACGGTTCGCGGAGCGGTGACAACGGCATACTCATTCATGATCGGATCCTTTCGTAACGGCTTTGATCGTTTTGCTGTCTTCAATTGCGGCCTTGTTCAGTTCCTGTTCGAGAACATCCAGCCGCTGCGTCCAGAATGTCCGTTGAGCGGTGATCCAGTCCGCGACCGGATCGAGCGCCGAAGGCTTGAGGGACAGAAAATGCTCCCGGCCGGCCTTTCTTCGGATGATGAGATCGGCGTTTTCCAGCACGCGGATGTGTTTAGAGACGGCATTGAGCGACATGGCATGAGGCTTGGCGAGTTCGGTAACCCGAGCCTCTCCTGCAAGCAGCCGCTCAATGATCGCGCGGCGCGTCTGGTCCGCCAGCGCAACGAATGTCTGATCGAGTTGGGACGCGCTCATACCGGCCATCACATTATTCAACCTTTTGGTTGAATATCATTGACGACGTTTGCCGTCAACCCGAGACCGCAGCCACTCGCAATTCTGCAAGTCCCCGTGCGGTCGTTGTCGCAAAGGCTCGCGGATCCCCGCCGATTGGGTCACCGGAATCTGACATCGCGGTGGCAGGCGTTTTGCTTGGCAAAACAAACGCAATTTCGCTATACGGCCTGAGGAATAGGCAGCGGGAAATTGTGTCACAATTGAGTGGTTCCTGATTTGGCCAGTGTGGGTGGCCGGGCCAGCCGGGCGACATATAAAGCGGTTGTGTTTCTGGGGTTTAATTCCGTCGTGCAGGATCGAGCATGGCGGATTGCAGGCGGAGGTGTGGGCATATGCGGAGCGCGCTGGGAGGCCCCCGCGTCTTGTTAAGACGGCTCCGCGAAGTGATGGCCGAGCCGGTCAGCGCTCAGGAGCGGCTGGACAAGATCGTGGTGCTGATCGCCGCCAACATGGTGGCGGAGGTCTGCTCGACCTACGTGCTGCGCGTCGACACCACGCTTGAATTGTATGCAACAGAAGGTCTGAACCGGGACGCCGTCCACCAGACCGTGCTGAACGCCCACGAAGGTCTGGTCGGCCTCGTTGCGAGCGAGGCAACGCCTCTCAATCTGTCCAACGCACAAAACCACCCGGCCTATTCATACCGCCCTGAAACAGGCGAAGAAATTTACCACTCGTTCCTCGGGGTCCCGATCCTGCGCTCCGGCAACACGCTTGGCGTGCTTGTCGTGCAGAACCGCGCGCACCGGACCTATGTCGAGGAAGAGGTCGAGGCGCTGCAAACCACCGCCATGGTGCTCGCCGAAATGATCGCTTCGGGCGAACTGTCGGCGCTGGCGAAGCCCGGCGCCGAGCCCGCCGCCCGGCATTCATTGCACAAGACCGGCTCGATCCTGTCCGACGGCATCGCGCTCGGCCATGTCGTGCTGCATGAACCCCGCGTCGTCATCACCAACTACATCGCCGAGGATCTGCAGAAGGAAATCAAACGGCTCGACGCCGCCCTGGTCAAGCTGCGCTCCGATCTCGACCGCCTGCTGGAGCGCGGCGACATGGCGGAAGGCGGCGAGCATCGCGACGTACTCGAAGCCTACCGCATGTTCGCGAACGATCATGGCTGGTCGCATCGGCTTCATGAAGCCGTGGCCACCGGCCTGACGGCGGAAGCGGCCGTCGAACGCGTTCAGTCCGACACCCGCGCGCGCATGCTGCGTTCGACCGATCCCTATCTGCGCGAACGACTGCACGATCTCGAGGATCTCGGTCACCGTCTGATGCGCCTGTTGCTCGGCCAGGATCACGCGCCGTCACGCGAGCAATTGCCCGACAACGCGATTCTGATCGCCCGCGCGATGGGTCCCGCAGCGTTGCTGGATTACGACCGCAAGCGCCTGCGCGGGCTTGTGTTGGAAGAAGGCACGTCCAACTCGCACGTTGCCATCGTCGCCCGCGCATTGGGTATTCCCGCCGTTGGCGAGGTGCCGAACGCCGCCGGCATCGCGGACCCAGGCGACGCTGTGATTGTCGATGGCACATCCGGGTCGATTTACTTCCGCCCCTCCGCCGAAATCGAATCGGCCTATGCGGAGCGCGTGCGCTTCCGCGCGCGGAGGCAGGCGCAATATCTCGCGCTGCGCGACCGGCCGACGGTGACCAAGGACGGACAGCCTGTCGAGTTGATGATCAACGCCGGCCTCGTGATCGACCTGCCGCACATCGAAGACACCAACTGCTCCGGCATCGGCCTGTTCAGAACCGAACTGCAGTTCATGGTGGGTCAGAGCCTGCCCCGCGCAAGCGAACAGCTGCAGCTCTACAGGGCCGTGCTCGATGCGGCGGGCGACAAGCCCGTGACTTTCCGCACGCTCGACATCGGCGGCGACAAGGCGCTGCCCTATATGGAGACGGTGACGGAGGAAAATCCGGCGCTCGGCTGGCGGGCGATTCGTCTCGGGCTCGATCGTCCCGGACTGTTGCGCGGCCAAATCAGGGCGCTGCTTCGCGCCGGGGGCGGCCGTTCGCTCAAGATCATGTTTCCGATGATTTCGGAAGTCGCCGAATTCGATCAGGCCAAAAGCATCGTGGAACGCGAGCTGACATATCTGCGCCAGCACGGCCATCCGCTGCCCGAGCGCGTCGATGTCGGCACCATGGTCGAGGTCCCGGCGCTGCTCTATCAACTCGACGAATTGCTCAAGCGCGTGGACTTTCTATCCGTCGGCTCGAACGATCTGTTCCAGTTCATGTTTGCCGTGGATCGCGGCAACGCCAAGGTCGCGGATCGTTTCGATACGCTGTCTGTGCCGCTGCTGCGCGCATTGCGCTATATCGTGACGAAAGCCGACGCGGCAAAAAAGGCCGCGTCGCTGTGTGGTGAAATGGCTTCGCAACCGCTCGGCGCGCTGGCGCTGCTGGCTATCGGCTACCGCTCGCTCTCGCTGTCCGCGACGGCGCACGGTCCGGTCAAGGCTCTGATTCTCGAACTTGACGTTGCCAAGGCCGCAGCCATGATCAAGCCGTTGCTCGATGCGCCGACGGGCAGCGTATCGATCCGCGATCAGTTGAAAGCATTCGCGGAGAAAGAAGGACTTCCGCTGTGATTGCCTGGCGCAGCGCTTTCGCGCGAAGCCGGGGACGCTTCGCGCCTGTACCTAAACCGAGACCAACACATGTTGCCTGAAGCCAAACTCGACGTGCTGCTGGCTCGACATGCCGCCCTTGAGGCCGAATTGCTTGGCCAGGTCAGTTCCGACACCTATGTCCGGACGACGCGCGAACTCAGCGAACTCACACCGGTGGTGGACGCGGTAAAGGCCTATCGCGTCGCGAGCCGTGAGCTTGCCGATATCGACACCATGATTGGCGATCCCGCAACCGATCCCGACATGCGGACGATGGCCGAAGCCGAACGCCCGCAACTCGAGGTTCGACGCGCCGAACTGGAGCAGGCCATTCGCGTGGCGTTGCTGCCGAAAGACGCGATGGACGAGCGCAACGTGGTGCTGGAAATTCGCGCCGGCACCGGCGGCGACGAGGCATCACTGTTCGCCGGCGATCTGTTTCGCATGTACGAGCGCTTCGCCGCGCTGCATGGCTGGAAGGTGGACGTGGTCTCCGCCAGCGACGGCACAATGGGCGGATTTAAGGAAATCGTCGCCGAGATCCAGGGGCGGGGCGCCTACGCCAAACTGAAATTCGAATCCGGCGCACATCGCGTGCAGCGCGTCCCCGACACCGAGGCATCAGGCCGCATCCACACCTCGGCCGCAACCGTCGCCGTGTTGCCGGAGGCCGAGGATGTCGACATCGACGTCAAGGACAGCGATCTGCGCATCGAGACCATGCGCGCGCAAGGCGCCGGTGGCCAGCATGTCAACAAGACGGAATTGGCGATCCGCATCACCCACATTCCGACCGGAATTGTCGTGAGCATGCAGGACAGCCGTTCGCAGCACAAGAATCGCGCCAGTGCCATGAACATCCTGCGGGCGCGGATCTACGATGCCGAACGCCAGCGCATCGACGCGGAGCGCTCCGCCGACCGGCGCGGCCAGGTCGGCTCCGGCGACCGCTCGGAAAGGATCCGCACCTATAACTTTCCGCAAGGCCGCGTCACCGACCACCGCATCAACCTCACGCTGTACAAGTTGCCGCAGGTGATCGCGGGCGAAGCTCTCGGCGAACTGGTCGATGCGCTGACCACCGAACATCAGGCCGCGCAGCTCGCTGCGCACGGCATGGAAGGCGCCGCGGCGTGAGCAACGCCTTCGCGGGCAAGACCATCGATGCCGCGCGCCGCCATCTCGGCAAGCTGTTGAGAGATGAATCGATCGAGACGCCGGAGCTCGACGCCCGGCTGTTGATCGGCGCCGTGCTCGGTCTCGACCTGACCGGGCTCGCAACCTCGCCGGATCGGCTCATCGACGAACGGCACGCAATGGAGCTTGCCGCGCTTGCCGAGAGGCGCATGCGAGGGGAACCGGTCGCACGCATCATCGGCGTCAAGGAGTTCTGGGGGCTGCCTTTCCGGCTGTCGCCGGCAACGCTCGTTCCGCGTCCGGACACGGAAACCATTGTCGAGGCGAGCCTCGACGTTGTGGGAAAGCAGCGCACCGGTCGTGTGCTGCGCATTGCCGATCTCGGCACCGGGTCAGGCGCGATTTTACTCGCGCTATTGTCAGAGCTGCCGAATGCGTGGGGGGTGGGAACCGATATCGATGTCGCAGCTCTTGGCATCGCTGCGGATAACGCGGAACGCTTTGGGCTTGCGAATTGCGCATCGTTCGTGCGGGGCAGCTATGCGCAGACATTGAACGGATCGTTCGACCTGATCGTATCCAATCCACCATATATACCGACACACGACATCGCCGCGCTCGATGTCGAAGTGCGCGATCACGACCCGCACCGCGCGCTCGATGGCGGGCTGGACGGCCTGGACGCGTATCGGGCGATCATACCGCAGGCGAGCGGTCTTTTGCGCGAAGGTGGCGCGCTTCTGGTTGAAGTTGGCCAGAATCAGAGCCGCGACGTGGCGCGCCTTATGGAATACGAAGGGTTAACACTGGCGCCGGTGAAATTTGATCTGGCTCAAATCCCACGCGTCGTCATCGGGCGAAAATAGGGCCAGCCGGGGCGGCCCTGGCAATAAAAACTTCTTGGAATATTGCTCTGGACCGACTAGGTTCCGGCCACAGCATCGGTCCTAGGAAGCCAACCCCGCAAACGCTGCGGACGAAGGCTAAAGCTCTTGAGAGAGCCCGACCGTGTGAAAGGTTCCAAAAGACAGGCCAGTGTTGAGCGCGATCGCTGGAACAGCAGCGCTGCTCGCAACCGCCAAGCGAACGAAAGCCTGATATTGCGGCGACACACCCTCTTAAGAGAATTCGGGCCTGTTCCGGTATGCCTCGTTCGTTGATCGAGCCGAGACAACGGCCTTTGGGGAACGCGTCTTTGTTGAACGCGACGAACGAAAATTTTTTGAAACGAAGCACGATTCGGACGCCCGTCGCGTCCGTCTGATCAACGACGATATCGACACTTCAGGGTTGGCGAGAAAGCACGACATGAGAAACGGTCAGAACAACAACAACAACAACAAGCGGATGCGAAACCGGAACAACAATAACAATAATAACAACCACAATAATAATAACCGCCGCAGCCAGAACCCGATGACGCGGGTTTACGATTCCAACGGGCCCGACATCAAGATTCGCGGCACTGCCGCTCATGTCGCCGAAAAATATTTGCAACTGGCCCGCGATTCGCAGAGCTCCGGCGATCCGGTCGCCGCTGAAAATTACTATCAGCATGCCGAGCATTATTTTCGCATGATCGCAGCGGCTCAGGAACAATTCCGCCAGAGCCAGCCGCAACAGCAGCAGCCCCGCATCGAATCGGACCCGCGCGAGGACGGCGGCGAAGACGGCGAAGAAAACTTTTCGAATTTCGGTGCCGAGCCCGGCTTCGGGCCTCGCGATCCCCAGCCATCGTACCAGCCGCGCGAGGCTCAACCGTATCAGCCGCGCGAGCACCATCGCGATCAGCCGCGTGAGCAAAACCAGCGCGACAATCGCCCGCAGCAGCCGCAGCCTCCCACGCACAACAGCGAAGGTGGCGCGGTCGATCGGCTTCCGTCGTTCATCACCGGCGCGCAACCGCAACCGGCGGGCGGCTTCGAGGGCAGCGGTCATCCCGGCGGCGAGCGGTTTCCTCCGCGCAGGCGACGCAGACCGCATGGACCGCGACCGGAAGGCCGTGGACCTCAGCCAGGTCTTGGCGAAGATTTCCCGTCGGGCGAATAAGCTCCATCGAAGATAAGTTCGACCGATCGCGCAGCATCTACGGCTGCGTTTGAGAGCGGTTTCGAGCGAAGCATGCCGCCCGCACTTGATCCGGTGGGGAAGCGTAACGGTACTTTAGTTCAAAATGAAAACGCGCTCGTCGCCGCAAAGATTTGAAACGCGCTCCGACTATTCGATGATCGAGCGGAGCGCCGCTTCATCGCGGCGCGGCGCGGCGGACGGCACCAGAACCGGGTCGAGCGCGGGGATGAGCCGCACCCGTGGGCGGCGCGCTGGAAGCGCGCGATAAACCTGCTTCGTGGCTTCCACGATATGCACCCCCGCGAACGGCGAGGAGATCGCGGCGCTCAACCTTTCCCACGCAACGGCCGAGCGCAAAAACCATCCGCCATCGATCGGCGGCACGAACAGCGCTTCGCTCCATGCCGATGGCGTGAACCACGTTTGCCGCAACAGATCCGTGATCTGGCTGCGCGAGTAAGGACGGCCATGACCGAAGGGCGTCTTGTCGGTACGGGTCCAGACACCCCGCCGATTCGGAATGATCGCCATCATCCGCCCCGACGGCGCCAGAATTCGCCACACCTCTCGCAACAGCCCGGCCGGATCGTCGGACATTTCCAGCGCATGTACCACCAGTATGCGGTCGAATGCCGCATCGGGCAGCGGCAACGAAAATTCGTCCACCAGGGTCGCAAGGGTGGGCCGCGCAGTCGGCCATTTCAGGACGCCCTGCGCCGCAGGCATGAAAGCGATGCAGCGCTCCGAATCTTCCCGGAACAGTCCGAGATAGGGTGTCGGATAGCCGATACCAAGAACGCGCAATCCTTTGGTGTGGGGCCACTGCGCACGGATGCCGCGATTAATCAGACGTCGCGCCACGACGCCCAAACGCTGGGAATAAAAATTGCGAAGATCGATCACATCCATCGTCATGCGGCCAATCTAGCACAAATGTGCAGGGCCGTGCAGCGTGGGGCTGGGGCCGGCATGAACTCAAGGTTCAGCGTTAACGCCAGCTTTCAACGCGCGGCGTCGCTGTGCTAGCCTGCCGCAAACTTTTTCAACGGAGTTGTCATGTCTGCTGAAATCCGCCTTTTTCCATGTCTTTCGGACAATTACGGCTATCTGATCCATGACCATGTCAGCAAAGCAACGGCCTCGATCGATGCGCCGGAAGCAGCGCCGATCATCAAGGTTCTGGAGCACGAGGGGTGGACATTAACCGACATTCTCGTGACGCATCATCACTGGGATCATGTCAGCGGAATTGCCGAACTGAAAACAAAATACAACTGTCGCGTGGTCGCGCCTGATGACAAGGCCGCGCCGATCGCGAATGTCGATCTGCGCGTCCGCGAAGGGCAGACAGTCAAGGTCGGAAACCTCGCAGCGCGCGTGCTTGAAACGCCGGGCCATACACTCGATCACATTTCATATGTTTTCGATTCGGAGCACGCCGTGTTTTGCGGCGACACATTGTTTTCCGTCGGCTGCGGCCGTGTGCTGGAAGGCAATCATCCGATGATGTGGGACTCGCTGCTCAAGCTGCGCGCCTTGCCCGACGACACACGCATCTACTGCGGTCACGAATACACGCTCGCCAACATCAAATTCGCGATGACCGTCGATAAGGACAATTCCGCATTGAAGGCGCGCGCCGAAGAGGCGGCTGTGCAACGCGCGGCCGGCAAGCCCACCTTGCCGACACTGATCGGCGACGAGAAGAAAACCAATGTCTTCCTGCGAGCAGACGTTGCCGCGGTCGCCGCCGCCCTCGGTCTTGCCGGGAAAAGCCCGGCAGAAGTGTTCGGGGAATTGCGGGAGCGCAAGAACAAAGCGTAAGCCATTTGGGACAGAATGCCGGGGCTGACATGCACGCGCAGGACATCATCGAACGTCTGCATCTCGCGCCACACCCGGAAGGTGGCCATTATCGCGAGGTCTTCCGCGATCCCCGCACCGATTCCCATGGCCGGGCCCTATCGACCGCGATCTATTTCCTGCTGGCCCGCGGTGAGCGCTCGCACTGGCATCGCGTAGATGCGGCAGAGGTCTGGCATTTCTATAGCGGCAATCCGCTCGCCTTGCAGATCGCCGACGAGCACGGCCATCGCACGCTGCATCTCGGCCCGGATCTCGCCAAAGGCGAAATGCCTCAAGCGGTCGTGCCGGCGGGAGCCTGGCAGGCTGCCGAGAGCTCGGGTGATTGGACGCTGGTCGGATGCACGGTCGCGCCGGGTTTCGAGTTCGCCGGGTTTGAACTGGCGCCGCCGCGATGGAGTCCCGACGCGTGAGTCACGCCGCGTTCACCCCACTGAAGCGCGTTCGGTTTTGATTGAATGATGACAAGCGCGCTCTCATTTCTATTTGACGCGTTTTCTCCGATGCCCATTGCCGGATCTAGTCCGGCGGCATGCTTCGCTCGAAAACGCTCTGGGCGCGCTGGTTTCGCAATCTGAACATATCGCGGGCCGCGATCAGGCCCCCGCCCGCGATCATCAACGTTGCCGCCGCGAGCACAGGCGTGGGCTTCGCGAAACCCGCGAGAATCAGACATCCCGTCGAGAGCAGTGGCGTCGTATAAGACAGCGCACCGAGCAAGCGAATATCGCCCCGCTTCATGCCGACATCCCACGCATAGAATGCCACGCCGACCGGCCCGATGCCGAGCGCAACGACGCAAAACCATTGCAGGGTTGTTTCAGGCCAGACCGTGGTCTCGAATGCGCGATGACAGATCAACGCAAGCACCGCGGTCGCCAGACAAAACCCGGCAACCGCATCGGTCGGCACAGAGGCTAGCCTCCGCGACATCACGGAATATCCCGCCCAGACGAAGGCCGCGCAAAATGCCGCGGCAAGTCCCGGGGCGTATTCGGCGGCAAGATGAGCAGTGTCGCCCCCCGCCAACAGCAATGCCGTCCCGGCGAGACCGAGTATCGCGCCGACGATGTGGTGAACGGCCAATCGTTCGCCGGGCAGCAGCGCCGACAAAACGACGATCAACAACGGCCACAGGTAATTCAGCAATCCCGCTTGCGCGGGCGGCGCAAATCGCAAGGCCAGGAAATACAGTGCGTGATAGCCGAACAAGCCGCCCACGCCGACCAGCCATGCGAGCGCAGGCTGGCGCAATCCCCGCGCCGCGCCAGGTCGCCAAAGCCACGTCAGAGAACCGATGCAGCCTCCGATCGCAAATGTTATCGCGGCGAGTTGAAAGGCCGGGATACGGCCGGTCGCGACGGTGAGCATGGCGAGCAGCGACCACATCACGATCGCAAGCAGGCCGACAAGCGTTGCGGAATTTCGAGTCATCGGGATGTTATGGCAAAAAGAACGAGCTCGCGCACGGACGGCGCCCGCGACAGGCGAACGCGCCCATGAAGCCGACGATCCGATTCCGTCAGGCCATATACTGTCCGCCGTTTACGGTCAGCGTCGAGCCGGTGATGAAGCCCGCATCGTCGGACGCCAGGAAAACCACGGCGCGGGCGATCTCCTCGGGTTCGCCCAGGCGGCTCGTGGAAATCATCGGCAAAATACTTTTTTCGACGACCTCCTTCGGCACAGCCTGAACCATTTCGGTGTTGATGTAGCCGGGGCAGATCGCGTTGACCGTGATGCCGCCTTTGGCATTCTCGAGTGCAAGCGCCTTTGTAAAGCCGATGTCACCCGCCTTCGCCGCCGAATAATTGACCTGGCCGAATTGGCCTTTCTGGCCGTTGACCGATGAAATGTTGACGATACGCCCGAACTTGCGCGCCCGCATTCCTTCGATGACAGGGCGCGTCATGTTGAACAGCGAGCCGAGATTGGTATTGATCACGGCATTCCACTGATCGAGGGTCATCTTGTGGAACGCGCCGTCGCGCGTGATGCCGGCATTGTTGACCAGCACGTCGATCGGGCCGAGCTCGCTCTCGACTTTCTTGATGCCGGCCGTGCAGGCATCGAACGAAGATACGTCCCACTTGTAAACCGGAATGCCCGTCTCGGACTTGAATTTATTGGCAGCTTCGTCGTTGCCCGCATAGCTCGCCGCGACCGTGTAACCCGCCGCCTTCAGCGCCTTGCTGATGGCCGCACCGATACCGCGCGTTCCACCTGTGACCAATGCAATACGTGCCATGACGAATCCTCCGCAATAATTTGTCGACCCTTTTTATGGTCGAAGTATTCAAGTCAATTGCAAGAACTGCAAGGCAAAACGACACCACCGATACACCAAAAGACAAATGCCCGGCACGAAGGCCGGGCATCGATCAAACCATGTTGCAACGCGCTCGCTAATCCCACTCGGACCGGATTTGCGGTCAGCACGCGTACTGGCATTCGCCGAGATATTTTCCGGCCAGGTGAGCAGCCTCGCCGGAAAATAAGCAGTGAGTGGCGATCAGCGCTCGACGCAGAGTGCGATGCCCATTCCGCCACCGATGCAAAGCGTGGCAAGTCCCTTCTTGGAGTTGCGCTTCTGCATTTCGTGCAGCAACGTGACGAGCACGCGCGCACCCGAAGCGCCAATCGGATGACCGATCGAGATCGCGCCCCCGTTGACATTGACCTTCGACGGATCCCAGCCGAGGTCCTTGTTGACCGCACAGGCCTGCGCCGCGAACGCCTCGTTGGCTTCGATCAGATCCAGGTCTTCGACTTTCCATCCGGCTTTTTTAAGCGCGGAGCGTGACGCCGGAATCGGACCCGTTCCCATGACCGAAGGATCGACACCCGCCTGCCCCCACGACACGATGCGGGCCAAAGGCGTGCGGCCTTCCTTCGCGGCCTGCTTGGCGCTCATCAACACCAGCGCCGCGGCGCCATCGTTGATGCCGGAGGCATTGCCCGCGGTCACGGTGCCTTCTTTTTCAAACGCCGCCTTGAGACGGGTCATGCCTTCCATGTTGGCGCCATGGCGCGGAAACTCGTCGGTATCCACGACCACGTCACCCTTGCGGCCCTTGATCGTGAAGGGAATGATTTCATCCTTGAAGCGGCCGGACTTCTGCGCGGCTTCCGCCTTGTTCTGCGAGCCGACGGCGAATTCGTCCTGTTGCTGGCGGGTGATCTGATATTGACGCGCCACGTTCTCTGCCGTGTTGCCCATGTGGTAGCCGTTGAACGCATCCCACAGGCCGTCCTTGATCATCGTATCGACCAGATCGACTGCGCCCATTTTCACGCCAGCACGTAAATGCTGGGCATGCTGTGCCATGCTCATGGATTCCTGGCCCCCGGCCACCACGATTTCGGAATCGCCATTGAGGATCGCCTGATATCCGAGCGCCACCGCGCGCAATCCGGATCCACATAGCTGATTGACGCCCCAGGCAGGACTTTCCACCGGAATGCCCGCACCTATCGACGCCTGGCGGGCTGGATTCTGGCCCTGCCCGGCGGTGAGGATCTGGCCAAGGATCACCTCCGATACACGGCCGGGCTCGACCCCGGAGCGCGCCAGGGCGGCTTTGACGACGGCCGCACCCAGTTCGTGGGCGGGGATATTTGCAAAAGCGCCATTGAAGGCACCTACAGCGGTGCGGGCAGCGCTGACGATGACGACATCGTCGGTCATGGAAATCTCCTTGGTTGAGTGTCGGGCACAGGCCCGTGCCGGATCGGCAGAGCGAGGGTCTCGGCTTTATCCTGTTAACCTAGCGCAAATGTGTCAATCGGCCAGAGGATTGATGCGATGAATTCCAAAAACAGCGATCTGCCATGCGCCTCGGCGCAATACCTTCCGCGCGCGGATTCTCCGCCGATTTTGCCGGAAGTACGCGTATTCTTAGGGGGCGGGGGACATCCTGAAACAGGCACGCCGGTTTGGCGGGGTCATCTCCGGATAGCGCGGACGAGGCCAGCGAGACCAACTCTGCGACGAAGGGATAACGGCAAACGGCAACAGCGACCGGCCGGAAATTGCGGCGGCGGGGACAAAATCACCGCAACCACCGCCGGATTTCGCGGCGCGCCGAATGGAGCATCCCGCCGCTAGTGCATTAACTGTGCTGCATAAAACGGTAGCCGAGCGCAACGGGACATGCTTACTTTGTTGCGATGCATTGACCTCACCCTTCGTGATTGTCCGGTGAGTTCCCTTATCTCTCAGCGCGTGGGACCCATGGCGAAGTCAGATACACCCATCACGATCAAGAAATACGCCAACAGGCGCCTCTACAACACCGGCACCAGCACCTACGTCACGCTCGAGGATCTGGCCGCCATGGTGAAGGAGGGCGAGGATTTTCTGGTGTATGACGCCAAGACCGGCGACGACATCACGCGGTCAGTGCTGGCGCAGATCATCTTCGAACAGGAAAACAAGGCCGGCCAGAACCTGCTGCCGACCACCTTCCTGAGGCAGCTGATCCGTTTTTACGGCGACAGCATGCAGATGGTGGTGCCGAAATATCTCGAGGCGTCGATCGATACGTTGACGCGCGAGCAGGAAAAATTTCGCAAGCAGATGACGAGCGCCTTCGGCACCGGGCCCTTCGCCCCCCTCGAAGAGCAGGTCCGCCGCAACATGGAATTGTTCGAGCGCACGTTCTCGATGTTCAAGCCGTTCGGCCTCGGATCGCTCCGCAAGGATTCCGGCGGGGTCGAGTCGGCTGCGCCTGAACCGGCGGAGGCGCCATCCGACGACATCGACGTACTGCGTCGGCAGATGAAAGAGATGCAGGATCGTCTCGACCGCATGTCGAAAGACAAAGAGCCGGAATAAACGCTTCGGTGTTTTCGGCGAAGCTTCCACCGGGGTCTGGAATTCCAGGCCCCGGTTTTTATTTGCGGTAACGCCGTGCAGGCTTTGAAAACGAGGGTCAGAGCGCGTTCGGTTTTGATTGAAATCACAAACGCGCTCTAATTTCTTTATTTGACGCGTTTTCTTCACGCGAACCGGTGCCCACTTCGCTCGAAAACGCTCTAGCTCGCAGTCGGCATTTTGGCGTCCTGCGGGGGCGTGTCCCAGGGACGCACCGGCGTTGCGAGGCCGATCAACTGACCCTGAATGTAATCGCAACCCCAGTTGCGCAGCAGCTCGACGGATTCCTCGTCCTGCACCCATTCGGCAACGGTCTTGATATCCAGCCGCTGCGCCAGATCGATCAGCGTCTGAACGAAAGCGCGATCATCGGATGAGCGCGCGATGTTGCGGATGAAGGCGCCGTCGATCTTCAAAATGTCCACGCCAAGCCTGCGAAGATTGCGGAACGATGTATTGCCCGCGCCGAAATCGTCGATGGCGATCTTGCTGCCGAAACCCTTCAGCTGATTGACGAAGCCACGGACGTCGTCGACGTCTTGAATCGCGACCGTCTCGGTGATTTCGACGATCAGCCGCTCCGCGACCGCGGGGTTCGCTCGCAACAGTGCCTCGATGTGACACCGCCACTCCGGATCCATCGCCGTTTCCGGCGATATATTCAGGCTCAACCGGATATGCGGCGCGGCGACAAGCTCCGCCACCACGAGTTCGAGCATCCGCTGGTCAACCAAATGAATCAGGCCGAGTTTTTCGGCGCCCGGAACGATATCCGGCGCGGACAGCAGCGTTCCGTCGTTTTTCGTCATGCGCACGAGGCATTCGTGAAACACCGGTGCGCGCGCGCGCGTGTCGACCACCGGCTCGTAGGCCAGAATAAGCCGCCGATCATTGAGCGCGCTGACGATTTCATCGGTCGTGCGAATATTGACGCGGCGCCGGGCGTCCCGTTCGACATCGGGACGCCAGATCAGAAACGAGCCTCGCCGCCGGTTCGTGGCCATTTCAAGCGCTTCCCGCGCGCGAGCCGTCGCCTCCTCCGCATTGCGCGCGTGGCGCGGCACGCTGATCGTACCGATGGACACCGTCAGCGACACCGGCCCCGATTTGGTCGGCACGACATCGTTGCGGACCGCCGTAAGAAACCGCTCCGACGCGATCGTCATTTCATCGGCCGTGCAATTTTTCAGGATAATTGCGAATTTGTCGCCGGAGAATCGTGCCAGAACATCCGCACTCCGCAATCGTGCCCGGATGCGCTTGGCCATCTCCACGACGACCTCGTCGGCGACGTCGAAGCCGAAGGCTTCGTTGATATGCGCGATATGATCGATCCCGACCAGCATGAACGCGAATGAGGAGCGGAATCGCATCGCCTCCTCGGTCGCCTCCGCAAGGGCTGCCATGAGCTGCGTCCGGTTCAATTCGCCGGTCAGTGCATCGTGTCGGGATATTTTGAGAAGCTGTTCGTCGCGGGCATGGCGCTCGTTATCGACGCGCACGATGCCCTGGGCTCGCGCCGGCTTGCCGTCTCGGCCCGCGAACCATCGGCCGGTTTCCTCGATCCAGAGAACAGGAGCTGAGGCTCTCGCCCGAACGCCATACTCGATCTGGTAACGAACCCCCTCGCCGCGGTCGATCTCGCTCGAATTGCGCACTGCATTCGCGCGAATGGCCTGCGCCGGCTCGATGAATTTTGAAAATTCGCTTCCGCTTGCGACTGCGTCCGGCGGCAAATCTTCGAACAGGCAGGCCACATTGCCGCTCCAGCGGATCGTGTCGCTTGCGACATCCCACACAAAGGCTGCCTGCTGGAGTCCCGACAAAATGACGCTTACGGCAGGCTCCGGGATGTGCGATGAGTCCGTCGACGATGCGGAGTTTGAGTCCTTCGCATCTACTCTCCCAGGGGTGGAAACAGAAGGTGCCAAGGTCGCCTCATTCCGGGATGCCGTAAACGATTTGTTAGTGAATCATATGACCCCCAGGTGCGCGCAGACTACGCTTCATTCCTAAAAAAAACCTGCATATACAATGATGTGCCAAAGGTAACTGGTTGCCAAAATGAGTCCGGCACAATGCTTGCGAGGGTGTTCTCAAGGGGGCGTTCATGTCCCGAAACGAGACACGCCGATGAAAACCAACGACGCTGGCACCCATCATGATCAGGACACTGCACAACCACTGCAGACGGGTGGCACGCTGGTGCCGGTGACGCCTCCACAAACAGGCGAGCGCGCGTATGGATTGATGCGACCGGATCCGTCCTTCGTGACCCACCTGATCGCAACCGCAAACCAGATGCCGCAAACCCGCACGCTTCGCCGCGCCAGCCCTGAAGATGCACAGACCAGCTATCGATCGGTGGTCGACCAGAACGGGCCGCGGCCAACTTCAACGGTGCTCGGAACATCGCGCGTGGCGTGAGCGCCGTCCCATACTCACAACATCAACGATGATGGATGGCGCGCGCAAAGACGCGATACCGACAAGCGCCTGAACTTTCAACTTCAGCGCGGGGGATGATCCCCGGGGGCGACCGGTGGAGCACCGGCCTCGGGATTGCCCGCTGTATATCCACCGCGTTGCACGGGCTCGACCGTCACCATCGGCGGCACCGTTTGTGCTGGCTCTACGCGCGGCTCCGGAGCAACCTGGAGGGAAGGCTCGATGCGCGGTCCCACTTCGATGCGCGGCTCTGCGGGAGCCTGAACGGGAGTTGGCGCGGGCGAAGCTTTCGGTGATTCCGCACGGCGAGGCCGATCACGCCGCAGGCGAAGCGAGATGCCGGCGATAAAATCCACCAGCGTCAGGGCCGTGAGCAGGAAGAAAACCGAGGTCGCGAATTGTGGCAGCAGCAGAAACTCTGCCGCAGCGCCGGCGAACACCAGCAAGGCCAGCAGATGATCGGTGACATATTTTCCACCGGGCCGGGCGGCTTTGATCACTTCGAACAGCAGCAAGAGAAAGCTGAACGCCAATAGCCCATCGCCGAACGTGATTTTCCACGCGGCCTTCGACATCAACATCACGGTGAAGACCGGATCGGTGAACGACACCCCGGGCATCAGAAAAACAATGATGTTGAGGATCGCAAGCGGGATCAGCAGCAGCGGGAAACCGATCATCGACATCGGCGAGGTCTTCTTTCTCGGCTGTTATCCCGTCAACTTTCGCTGACGCCGCGCACCGGCTGGCGATTCCCGGCCGGCGCCAGAGCGTTTTCATTCGAAGCACGTCACCGGACTTGATCCAGTGGCGGGGCCGATTCGCATCAAGAAAACGCGTCGAAACAAACGATAGAGCGCGACGGTGATTTAATCCAGAACGAAAGCGCTCTAAGAGAAATGCGCCGCAGATCGCGGCGCATTCTTCAATCGCCTATCAGGCGTCTTTCTTCGGCTTGAGGACCTGACGGCCCTTGTACATGCCGGTCTTCAAATCGAGATGATGCGGACGGCGCAATTCACCGGAGTCCTTGTCTTCGGCGTAGGTCGGCGTCTTGAGCGCATCGGCGGAGCGACGCATGCCACGTCGCGAGGGCGACGTTTTTCTTCTTGGAACGGCCATATCGATATTCCTTGCAGGTGCTTGCCTAGGTACGTCGCTCGCTCGTCCGCGTCAGGACGGCCCGGCGTGACCGGCACGAGCTGAAAATTCGGGGTCGCGCGCATTCCGCAAAAGTGGACACCGGTTTTGCGAACCGAATACGCGCTCGATGTTGAACCGGAGTATTTTCCACGGCAAACCGGCTTCCACTTTGCCGGAAAACACTCCAAGGCCGGGCTTATAGAGGAAGGAGTCCCGCAAATCCAGAGCGTTTTCGAGCGAAATGGAGACCGGTTCGCGTTGAGAAAACGCATCAAAACAAAAAGATAGAGCGCGCCGGTGTTTCAACCCTAAAAGCGCTTCTCGTGGCCTCGATCTGAAGTTCGACGAGCGAGCGAAGCCTTTTTCGGGACGACGCATCCGTAGCCATACCTTAAATTATTGAATATATTCGCTTAATTTCAATCGATCGCGATCATTCCGCCCGGCCGCGCCCCATACATTGCGGCGAGCCTGATGCCTGAGCCCGCGCGGCATATTTTCCGGCCAGTCTGCGCACGCCGGGACCGGGATTGCGGGCGCTGCGCGTGACAGGATTGGGCAGGATCGCCGCCATCAGGGCTGCGTCCCGGGGGGACAGTGACGAGGCCGGCCGGCCAAAGGCATAGATTGCGCCTGCCTCCGCGCCGAACTGGCCGTCGGGACCCCACTCAGCGATATTAAGGTAAATCTCGAGAATGCGACGTTTCGGAAGCACCCAGTCGATCCACAGCGCCAGCGGCAGCTCGAGACCTTTGCGGACCACACTTCGCCCCGGCCACAGAAACAGGTTTTTCGCCACCTGCTGGGTGATGGTCGAGCCGCCCCGCGTCACCTCGCCTTCCTGCGCGTCCTCGATCACGTCCTGAAGCGCATCCCAATCGATGCCGCGATGTGTGCAGAATTTCGCATCCTCCGAGGCAATGACCGTTCGGGGCAGCGAAGCTGAAATGGCGTCGAAATCCACCCACGTGCGCGACATCGGCGCCCCGGTAACCGACCGCCACAGCATTAGGGTCGAGACCGGATGACCGGTGCGATACACGAGGACGAGCGCATAAGGCAGCGCCAGCACGATAAGGATAATGAGAAGAAGCCTGCGGACAACACGCAAGGGCTGTGCTACCGGCTCAAGGATATTCGCGCGAGCCCGTTCCGGCTCCGCTCACCGATATGCCCGTTCATGGATACCCCGGATGTGTGTCCAGCTCCAATTGCCCCGGGTTTTGGCGCAGAAACACAGGATGCGCAAGCTATTGAAGCAGAGCATTTTCGGGCAGCCAAACCGATTTTACTTGAACCAAAAATGCTCTAGAGAACGCGGCATCGAGAGGAATTTCCGAACCGCCGCACGGCCGGAATTGCAACGGTCTGAAACCTCGACCGTCGCCCCGTATTTTTTCTGGAGCATGTCCGAATGACACTCACACCCGCCCCGCAGGATTTTGCAAAGCGGCTCGACAAGACCGCCGAGGATACCGAGGCCCTGCTCGGACAGCTTCTCTCCGACGAGGTCCTGGCCAACGAAATCGCGCGCCCGCAGCGCCTGATCGAAGCTATGCGCTACGGCAGCCTGAATGGCGGCAAGCGGCTGCGGCCCTTTCTGGTCGTGGAAAGCGCGGCCCTGTTCGACGTTCCCAAGGCAGGCGCTCTGCTCGCGGGCGCGGCGCTTGAATGCATCCATTGCTACTCGCTCATTCACGACGATCTGCCGGCGATGGACAACAGTGACCTGCGGCGCGGGCGGCCAACGACGCACAAGCTCTATGATGACGCGACCGCCATCCTTGCCGGTGACGCCCTGCTCACGATCGCGTTCGATATCGCAACGCGCGACGAAATTCATCCGGACGCCAATGTGCGGCTGATGCTGACGCGCGCGCTGGCCCGCGCCTCCGGTGTCGGCGGCATGGCTGGTGGCCAAATTCTCGATCTCGCCGGCGAAGGACGTTTCGGCGACAAAGCGCCGCCGGATGTTTCGCGCCTTCAGCAAATGAAAACCGGCGCATTGCTGCGCTTCGGTTGCCAGGCGGGCGCCATTCTCGGCAAAGCGTCGGACGCACATTACAAGGCGCTCGACGATTACGGCCGCGCGTTCGGCGAAGCATTCCAGATCGCCGACGACCTGCTCGATGTCGAAGGCGATGCGGCGGCTCTCGGCAAACCGAGCGGACAGGACGCCGCCCTGGGCAAGGCCACCTTCGTCACGCTGCTCGGTCTCGATGGCGCGAAGAAGCGCCTGCAGGATCTGCTTGCGACCGCCGACAAGGCGCTCGCGCCGTTCGGCGCCAAGGCCGATGTGCTGCGCGCCGCGGCCCGTTTCGTGGCAGAACGCAAAAACTGAGCAAAAACTGAGCAAAAAACTGAGATTGGATCGACAGGAATGGCCGACGACCACAACCTCGAAGGCCTTCGCCGCGTGCAGCGATTTCCCAGGCCGGTCCGCATCGTGGTGGCGCGGCCGCGATTTTTCATATCGATCCTGATCGGCCTCGCGCTGCTCGCGATCCTGCCCGCATCGCTGCGCATTGCCACCAGACTTTTGCTCGCCTGGGATCTCGCCATCGCGCTCTATCTGACGCTGGCGTTCACGACTGTGATGACCACCGGCATCAGCAGCATCCGCCGCAACGCCGCGCTGCAGGACGATGGCCGCTTCGCGATTTTGGTTCTGACCGCTGTTGCAGCGTTCGCAACGCTCGGCGCGATCGTCGCCGAACTCGGACCCGATCATCGCGGGCCCCATGCGCTGTTTCTGGCGATGATGACCATCGTGCTGTCATGGGCCGCCATCCATACGACCTTCGCCCTGCATTACGCCCACGAATATTATCGCGGTTCCAGTCCCGGCGGCCTGGCTTTCCCCGGCAACGAAGCTGAGCCCGACTATTGGGACTTCGTTTATTTCTCCTTCGTCATCGGCATGACCGCACAGGTCTCCGACGTCGGCATTACCGATAAAATCATTCGCCGCACCGCCACCGTGCACGGCGTGATCTCGTTTGTTTTCAATACCGCCCTGCTCGCGCTGATGGTCAATATCGCGGCCAGCGCAATCTGAGAGCGGTCCGCACCAGCGCCTTTCGTCTCAACTCCATGATCGGACTTGACCACATCTGAGACGCGGGCAAAGTCGGTCATCGGTTTGCCTACTGAATGCATCCGGCAGCGTTTCAGCATTGAACGAAGGGTCAGCGTCCGCCATGACCGAAAGCTTTTTGCTTCTTCTGCTTCTTTTGACGGCGCTTGCGGCAACAGCGGCGGTGGCGCGGCGGTTCGAACTGACGCCGGCGCTCGCGTTCCTTATGACCGGCATCGTGCTGGCTTTCATTCCCGGCCTGCCGAGGATCGAACTTGCCCCAGACGTGGTGTTGCTCATCGTGCTGCCACCACTGATCTATTCGGCCGGTGTCTCGATGAGCTGGCGCGAATTCAAATCGAACCTGCGGCCGATCGCGCTATTGGCCATCGGCTGCGTGATCTTCACCGCATTCGCCGTAGCGGCCGCCGCGCACTGGGTACTCGGTTTACCTTGGAGCGTCGGCTTCGTGCTCGGCGCGATCGTGTCGCCGCCGGACGTGGTCGCGCCGCTTGCGATCGCGCGCAGGCTGCATCTGCCCCATCGCATCCTCGTCATTCTGGAAGGCGAAGGTCTCGCCAACGACGCCACCGCGCTGATTCTTTATCGTTTCGCCGTGCTTGCGGTCAGCACCGGTGCGTTTTCGGTCACCAGCGCCGCTGGATCTTTTCTGGGTATCGTCGTCGGCGAATTGTTTTTCGGCATCGCGGTGGGCTGGTTCAGCCTGCGGCTTCGGCAGTGGGCGCATGATGAGCGCGTCGAAATTACACTGTCATTGCTGACTCCTTATCTTGCCTACTGGGTGCCCGAACATCTTGGCGGCTCCGGCGTGCTCGCGACCGTCGCCGCCGGGCTTTACGTGAGCTGGAATGGACCGCTGCTGATCTCGGCCGCGACGCGGCTTCAGGGCATATTCTTCTGGGATCTGGTGATCTGGCTGATCGAGGGGCTGCTGTTTCTTTTGATGGGCTTCCAGATGCGGCAGCTGATCGAGAAATCCAAGGTCGTGCCGTGGCACGATATTTTCGTGGCGATTGCTCTCACATCCGCGATTGTCGTCATCGCCCGATTCGTCTGGGTGTTTCCGGGCACCTACATGACGCGCTGGATCAGCAAGCGGATTCGCGCGCGCGATCCGGTGCCGTCATGGCGCCATGTTGTCATCATCGGCTTTACCGGCATTCGCGGCGTGGTGTCCCTGGCTGTCGCGTTGGCGTTGCCGCTGACACTTCCGAACGGCCAGGAATTTCCCCACCGCGATCTGATTTTGTTCGCAAGCTTTGGCGTGATCTTCGTCACGCTGGTTGGAATTGGGTTGACACTGCCATGGCTTGTGAAGCTGCTCGGCGTATCGCAGCATGGTCATCTCGAAGCGCGGCGCGAGCGCGAAGCGGAAATCGCGGCGCGGCGGGATATCCTGCAATCGGCCCGGCAGTCGCTGGACGACATCACCACCGGCCGCGATCTACCGGAAAGCCTCGTCAAATTTCTGCAGGCGCGTCACGAAACCCGCACCCGCGCAATCCCCGATCCGCCCGCCGAGCCGGGACAGCACACGCCCGCCACCATGGGCGCGCCGGTTGTGCGCGAGTTGATCACGGCGGAACGCAAATTTCTTCACGGCCTGCTGCGCGATGGAAAAATCACCGACGAAACGCGGCGGCGGATCGAGCGCGATCTCGATCTCGAGGAAGCCGTCGTCAACAATCGGGAAAAGAACACGCCGCTTTAGCGTCGCCCGAAAACGTTCAGCTGTGATGGCAAGCGAGAGGTGTGGCCGCGCACCAATTATCGGATGACCAAAAAGATCGGCGCCACAAGCGGCGCCGATTGACACATCATTTCTCACATTCGGCGGGACTACTCCGCCGCGGTCTGGCCGCTGACGCCATAGCGGCGCTCGATGTAATCGATCACCATGGTCTTGAAATCCGCCGCGATGGTCGGACCGCGCAAGGTGGTGAATTTCTTGCCATCGACGAACACAGGTGCCGCAGGCGTCTCTCCGGTGCCGGGAAGCGAAATGCCGATATCGGCATGCTTGGATTCGCCGGGACCGTTGACGATGCAGCCCATCACCGCGACGTTCAGCGCCTCGACGCCGGGATAACGGGTTTTCCAACCCGGCATCTCGTCGCGAATGAAATCCTGAATGTCGCGCGCCAATTCCTGAAACACGGTGGATGTGGTGCGGCCGCAACCGGGGCATGCCGCGACCAGCGGCACGAAGGTGCGGAAGCCCATGGTCTGCAGAATTTCCTGGGCGACCTGAACTTCAAGCGTGCGGTCGCCGTTCGGCTCCGGCGTCAGCGAGACGCGAATGGTATCGCCGATGCCGTCCTGCAGCAGCACGCTGAGCGCAGCCGAGGAAGCGACGATGCCCTTCGAGCCCATGCCCGCTTCGGTCAATCCGAGATGGATCGCGTAACTCGAGCGCGCGGCGAGATCGCGATAGACCGCGATCAGATCCTGCACGGCGGAGACCTTGGCGGACAGGATGATCCTGTTCTTCGCCAGACCAATTTCCTCGGCGCGCTGCGCCGACAGCAAGGCCGACTGCACCATGGCCTCGCGGGTGACCGCGCGCGCGTCGCGCGGATTCGGCGACGTTGCGTTGGCTTCCATCAGCCGCGTCAGCAATTCCTGATCGAGCGAGCCCCAGTTGGCGCCGATGCGCACGGCCTTGCCGTGCTTGATCGCCATTTCGACAATGGAGCTGAATTGCGTATCGCGCTTGTCCTTGAAGCCGACATTGCCCGGATTGATGCGGTATTTGTCGAGCGCCTCGGCGCAGGCCGGATGGTCGGCCAGCAGCTTGTGCCCGATATAATGAAAGTCGCCGATCAGCGGCACCGTGATGCCGCGCTTGTTCAGCGCCTCGCGGATATGCGGAACGGCGGCGGCAGCCTCGTCGCGATCCACCGTGATGCGCACCATTTCGGAACCGGCACGCGCCAGCGCGGCGACCTGCGCCACCGTGCCGGCGACATCCGCCGTATCGGTGTTGGTCATCGACTGCACGACGATGGGCGCTCCGCCGCCGACGGTGACTCCGCCGACCTTGACCGCAGTGGTGGTGTGGCGGGCCGCGGGGCCGGCAACATCGATTTCAGAAGGTTTTTCCAGCTTGCTCATGGGTCTCGAATATCAGGTTTTTGGAACGCTCAGCAACGGATCAATCACAACGCGCGCAGGGCGGTTAACGAGGTAGAGCCCTGCGATAACCAAAACGGCGGCTCCGCAGAAGGCGAGTGTGAGCGGGTCTCGCATGACGAAATAGCCGGCAGCCACCCCGAACAGCGGGGTAATGAAGGTAAAGGCCGACAATTTGCTGGCAGAATAGGTTCGCACCAGCATGAACCAGAACAGAAATGTCAGGCCGACCACCCAGAACGTCTGATAGGCCAACGAAATCAATGCAATAGATCCCGGAACCCGGCTGATATGCTCGCCGGACAACAGGGAGCTCAGACCAAGTATGGGGATTGAGACCGCCAATTGGTAGGCCAGCGTTTTTTCGGCCGGGGCCCGCAGCAACGGCGTGATTTTAACCACGATCGTGGTTGCCGCCCACAGGATGCCGCCGATCATCACCAGACCGTCGCCGATCAGCATACGGCTGTCGACGCCGGCTTGCGGCACGCCGATCGCCAGCGCCACGCCCGCGAACGACAGCGCCAGTCCGCCCCATTGCGCCGGGCTGAGACGCTCCCCGAGCAGAGCGATAGGAACCGAACGCAACCACGAACGGCGCGACATAAAGAAACACCGCCGCGCGGCTGGCGCTGGTCCACACCAGCCCGCAATAGACCGCGACGAATTCGAATCCGAACAGCACACCGGCGAACAACCCCGCCGCAAGCGTGCCGTCGCGCGTGAAGATCGCGATGCCCCGCGCCCGTGCGATCAGCATCACCACCAGCAACCCGCCGGTCGAGCGAACGGTCGCCATCATCAATGGCGGGATATCGGGCAAGGCCAGCTTGATCGCGATCTGGTTGAAGCCCCAGCTGAAACAAAGCAACAGCATCACGGCGACAACGCCGATATTCAGCGGACGCCCGGCGCGCGTCGCCTGCTGATCTGAGGACATGATAACCCGTTTCTGACCTGAAATTATGTCGGCGACTGGCAATGCACGCATGTGCCGGTGATTTCAACCACTGAGAGCTTCGGCGCGAACCCCGAGCCTCGCGCGGCTGCATTGATGCTCTGGGCGATCGGCGTCGCTGGAATCTCGCCGACCGATCCGCAATGCTCGCAAATCAGAAACGCGACCATTGAAAGCGCATCGTGATTGTGCGCGCAGGCCAGAAATGCATTGCGGCTTTCGATCCGATGCACGAGGCCGTTGTCCATCAGGAAGTCGAGCGCGCGGTACACGGTGATCGGCGCGGGACGCGGCATGTCCCTGGCGAGATGCTCGATGATGTCATAGGCGCCGAGCGGACGGTGCTGCGACAATAGCGCCTGCAACACCTGACGGCGGATCGGCGTGAATTTCTGCCGGCGTCCTTCGCAGATCTTTTCGGCCTGACGCAACGCCTCAGTGGTGCAGCGATCATGATCGTGATCCGGCGTCGGAAAGATCTGCCGGGATCGATTGGTTTTTGCCTGTGTCGTCTTTGCTTGTGTCATCGCACGGCCATTCGAGTGACTTACTCTATTCTAGCGCATCCCAGGAATAGGATCAGGTTCGGACGTTCGAAAAAACCCTTTGTTTGCAGCGAGAGGAACCACGACGCTCCCTAATTGGGCGGGAGTTTCATCCTGAATTTGTTGCAATGCAACAAAAAAGCCCCAGATCTGTTAAGGGTAGCGACCCACACGAAATAGCGACCTGCGCCGGCAGGATTCCGGGGAACGATCACCGAGGGCTGCACCGTGGCCACTGCACTGAAGTCCTATCTCGACAGTCTGGCAAACTGGACAAAACGCGCCGCCCACCCGCGCTCTCGTCCTGCCGCGAAAAAGATCAACCTCGCGCTTCAGGGCGGCGGCGCTCACGGCGCTTTTACATGGGGCGTGCTCGATCATCTGCTTGCGGATGGCCGGCTGGAAATCACCGGCCTGTCCGGCGCGTCCGCCGGAGCCGTCAATGCGGTGATGATCGCCGACGGCCTCGCGCGTGGCGACAACGACGAAGCGCGCAAACGCCTTTCGGACTTCTGGCGCGCGGCGAGCACCGGCGGCAATCTGCCTCCGGTGCAGCGCGCCGTCGCGGATCACATGCTTTCCATGATGCCGTTTGCCGCGACGCCGATGCAAAACTGGTTCGAGGCGATGTCGCATTATTTTTCGCCCTACGACCTCAACCCGCTCAACATCAACCCGCTCGGCGATCTGATCGCGCGCTCCGTCGATTTCGAAGCGGTCCGCAACTGCGATCTGGAACTGTTCATTTCCGCGACGAACGTTCACACCGGCCGGCTCCGCATCTTTTCGCGCGAAAAGATCACCGCCGACGTCGTGATGGCATCAGCGGCCTTGCCGTTCATGTTTCGCGCCGTCGAGATCGACGGCATTCCGTTTTGGGACGGCGGCTACATGGGAAACCCGGTGATCTTTCCCTTCCTTCAAGCCACCGATGCGGAGGATGTTCTCGTCGTGCAGATCAATCCGGTGACGCGTCCGGTGACGCCGCGCACCTCATCGGAGATTCTCAACCGGTTGAACGAAATCACATTCAACTCGGCGCTGATCTCCGAGCTGCGCAGCATGGATTTCATCAACCAGCTGATCGACGACGGGCATTTGCCGCGCGGTGCGGGCAAGAATCAGTACCGCAAGCTCAACATTCATCGCATCGATCTCGGCGCGCTCGGCACCCGGTTGGCGGGGTCGAGCAAAATGAAAACCGACTATGATTTTCTCGAACTGCTGCACCGCGCGGGACAGCGCGCCGCGCGGCGGTTTCTCGACCAGCATTTCGACGATATCGGCCAGCGCAGCACGATCGATCTGGCCGCCGAATCCGGCGTCGAATGGGCCTGAATATCCTTAACTCATTGAATTTAAATAAGATTATTGACTGCCATGCGGTATTTGCAAGGCACCTATTTTCCAGCCCGCCGTTCTCAAATTCGTAAGCAAGCTTATTATATTGGAAGCTTACGAGAGACGAGGCCGATGTCAAAAACCAATGCCGATTTTATGTTCGCGCTGTTCGAAACCCAGCGCATGCTTCGGCTTTATGCCGACAAGCTGGCAACGCGTTTCGGCATCACCCGCGCGCAATGGGCGGTGCTGGCGAAACTCGAACGCACCGAAGGCCTCAAGCAATCCGAACTCGCCGACATGATGGAAATGCAGCCCATCACGCTGACGCGGCTGATCGACCGGCTGTGCAGCAACGATCTGATCGAACGTCGCGACGACGCCAATGACCGGCGCGCCAACCGGCTTTATCTGCGGCCCGCCGCACGGCCCTTGCTCGACAAGCTCGCCGAATTGCGCGCCGAAATCACCGAGACGGCGCTGGGCCACCTGACGCAGGCAGGCGCGAGCGACCTCGTTGCACAACTCGAAACCATCAAGACCAATGTTCGCGACGCGCTGCAAGGCGTCAGCGACGCAAGCTCGATCGCAAAATTGAAGACACTGAAGACAAAGGCACAGCGCTATGGCTGACCCCATCCTGAAATTCCCCGCCGACCAGAAACCGCCGGAACAACCCGCCGTTCGGGAAACGCAAAAAACCTGGCAGCAATATTTGCGCGACAATCGCCGCAAAGTGCTGCTGGTGGTGCTGCCGCTGCTCGCGGTGATCGGCGGCATCGTGTTCTATTTGTCCGGCGGACGCTACGTCACCACCGACGACGCCTATGTCGGCGCGCAGAAGGTGCTGATCACGCCGGATATCTCCGGCAAGATCGACAAGGTTGTCGTCAAGGAAGGCCAGCATGTCGCACCCGGCGACGTGATGTTCGAGATCGATCCCGTGCCGTTCCGTCTCAGTTTGCAGCAGGCGCAGGCCAATCTCGACCAGGCGCGCACCAACTATGACAACCTGAAAGCCAATCTGAAAATTTACAGCCAGATGACCGACCTCGCGCAGCAAGGCGCGGACTTCAAGCAGCGCGACGTCGAACGCAAGCAGAGCCTGATCCGCTCCAATTCCGGATCGCAGCTCGATCTCGACACCAGTTCGACGGCGCTGGTCACCGCGCAGGCGCAGCTGCAATTGATCAAGCAGCAGGCGTCCACCGCGCGCAACCAGTTGCTGGGCGATCCCGATCTACCGCTGGAAAAATTTCCGCCTTACGCGCAGGCTCAGGCTGCACTGGCTGAAGCCCAGCGCAATCTCGATCATTCCGTGCTGCGTGCGCCCATCGGCGGCGTCGCCACGCAAGTCGACAGCATTCAGCTTGGCCGCTTCGTCGCGGCAGGAACGCCCGTGTTCAGCATCATCGATGACGCGAAACCATGGGTCGACGCCAACCTGAAAGAATCCGATTTCACCTATATCGATGTGCGCGAGCCGGTCACCGTGACGGTGGACGCCTTCCCCGACCATGTGTTCAAGGCGACGGTCGGCTCGCTCAGCCCCGGTACAGGCGCGCAATTCGCGATCTTGCCGCCGCAGAACGCGACCGGCAATTTCGTCAAGGTCGTGCAGCGCGTGCCGGTGCGCATCTATTTCGACGCTTCCGATGCAGCGGTTCGCAAACTGAAAGCCGGCATGAGCTCCTACGTATCGATCGATACCGGCCACCGCCGGTCGATTGCCGGACTGCTCGGCCTGACCTCGGCGACCGCCGAGGAGAAACAACAATGACCGACGCCGCCATATCGACGGCGGCGGTTCCGGGCTTCCGCCGCAACATGGTGACGATCTGCGCCATGACGGCGACGATCATGCAGGCGCTCGACACCACGATTGCAAACGTGGCGCTGCCCTATATGCAAGGCACGCTCTCGGCATCCCAAGATCAGATCAACTGGGTGCTGACATCTTATATCGTCGCGGCCGCGATCATGACCGCGCCGGTCGGCTGGATCGCCAACCGCTTCGGGCGCAAACGAATCTTCATCATCTGCTCCGCCGGCTTCACCGTGGCGTCGGTGATGTGCGGTCTTGCGCAGGACATTACCCAGATGGTGCTGTTCCGGTTGCTGCAGGGCGTGTTCGGCGCGGCGCTGGTGCCGCTGTCCCAGGCCGTCATGCTGGACTCCTACGCTCTGCATGAGCGCGCGAAGGCGATGTCGATCTGGGGCATGGGCGTGATGATGGGCCCGATCATGGGCCCGTCGCTCGGCGCGTGGCTGACGGAAACCTATTCCTGGCACTGGGTGTTTTTCGTCAACCTGCCGTTCGGTATCGTCACCGTGCTCGGTCTGATGGCCTTCATGGACGAAACCAAACCCGACACCAAATTGCGGTTCGACTGGTTCGGCTTCGCCGCGCTCGCCATCGGCATCGGCGCCATGCAAGTGGCGCTCGATCGCGGCGAGCAACTGGCATGGTTCGAATCGCCGGAGATCGTCGCGGAAACCATCGTCTCGATTGCCGGATTTTATTATTTCTTCGCGCATTCCCTGACGACGCCAAAACCGTTCATCCAGTTCGCGATCTTCAAAGACCGCAACTTCGTCAGCGGCTGCGTCTTCATGGCGGTGATGGGGCTGGTGCTGTTCAGCACCATGGCGCTGGCATCGCCCTATCTGCAAAACGTCATCGGCTACCCGATCATGACCGCCGGGCTTCTGCTTGCCACGCGCGGCTGCGGCACCTTCGTGGCGATGATGCTGGTCGGACGCGTCATGAGATATATCGAAGCACGGACATTGATTATCGCCGGGCTCTCGCTGATGAGCCTGTCGCTGTTCTTCATGGTGGGCTGGACCGACCAGACCGGCGTTTCGTCGATCGTCATATTGAGCATCGCGCAGGGCTTTGGCCTTGGGCTGGTGTTCGTCCCGCTAAGCACGGTCGCATTCCTGACGCTGCCCAATCATCTGCGCACCGACGGCACATCGATGCTGACGCTCATGCGCAACGTCGCAAGCTCGATCGGCATTTCCGTAGTGATCGCGGAGCTGACGTCGGGCGGAAGCCGCGCCTATTCGGTACTGGCCGAGCACATCACGCCGTTCAACGACGCCATGCGGATGCCCGACGTGGCGCGCTTGATCGATATGAACACCGACGCCGGCCGCGCGCTGATGAACGCGCTGGTCGGCCTGCAGGCGCAGATCATCGCGTTTTCGCGCGACTATCAACTGGTGATGGTGGTGACGATGTGCGCGATCCCGCTCGCGCTCATGATCGGCTCGACCAAGGCCACCCTGCGCAAACAGGCGCAGGCCCCGGCAGACCACGCCGCCGTCATCGATTAATTTTCCTAGCCGGATACGCGCTCGCGGCGTGAGCGATCACACGTCGAAGAAGACGGTTTCCTTGTCGCCCTGCAGATGGATATCGAAACGATAGACCGTGCCTTGTTCAGTGCTTTGCGCATCCTTCGTCGCGATCAACGTACCGCGCCGCTCGGCAGGCACCAGCGCCAGAATCGGGTCTGTCGCATTCGCGGCTTCATCGGAGAAATAAATGCGCGTCTGCGCCTGCCGTGTCATGCCCCGCGCATACACCGCCAGCAAAATGTGCGGCGCTTGGGGCTTGTCGTTCGGCCCCGGCACGGCACCCGGCTTAATGGTGATAAAAGAATAGCCGCCTTCTGCAGTGGTGCCGCAGCGGCCGAAGCCGCGAAACGCCGCATTAGGAAGCGCGCGCTTGTCTTTCGGATCGCTGAAGCGACCTTGCGCATCGGCCTGCCAGATTTCCAGCATCGAATCCGGAATGACCTTGCCGTCGCCGTCGAACACCCTCCCCTCGATACGGATCCGCTCGCCCGACACATCGGGCGTCACCAGATCGTTGCTGAAGGCATCGTTCCAGGCATAGTCGTTGCCCGGCGTCAGCCCGTATTTGAAATAAGGACCGACGGTTTGCGACGGCGTAATTCCGGTCATCGATGGGCCTCCAGCGGCGTGGCGTTGCGGCCGCGCAGCACGATGTTGAAGCGATAGCACAGCGCCCAATCGGGCTTGGTGTTGTCGAGGTCGAAGCTGGAGACCATGCGCAACCGCGCCTTTTCGTCCGGCACCGCGTTAAAGATCGGATCGAAGGCAAACAGCGGATCGTTCGGGAAATACATCTGCGTCACGACACGCGACAGGAACGAATAGCCGAACACCGAAAAATGAATATGCGCCGGCCGCCAGGCATTGTGATGATTGCCCCACGGATAAGCCCCGGGCTTGATGGTGACGAAACGGTAGTAACCCTTCGCATCGGTCAACGCGCGGCCCGCGCCGGTGAAATTCGGATCGAGCGGCGCCGGATGCTGGTCCACGACGTGGATGTAGCGCCCGCATGAATTGGCCTGCCACACTTCCACCAGCGTATTGGCGACGCCGCGCCCGTCTTCATCCAGCACATGGCCGTGAACGATGATGCGCTCGCCGATCGGCTCGCCCGCGTGCTGAACGGTGAGATCGTTGTCTTTCTCGCGGACGGTTTCGTGGCCGTACACCGGACCGGTGAGTTCGGACATCGTGTGCGGCACGATCACCAGCGGCTTTTGCGGAGCGCGCTTGATCGTACTCTTGTAGGTCGGAGAGAGCCGGGGACCGAAACTTTCCTCGGTGCTTTCGCGCGGATAGACGAATGTCATGTTGGGATCCTCCGAATGCAGCGCGAAGGCTGCATTCCGTTCCGCTGCACATTGATACGCCCCGGTTTGTCGAGGCGCGAACGGACCGCCGCGCGGGCGATCAGTTCAACTTTTCGACCGCGAGCGACACGCCCTGGCCGACGCCGACGCACATGGTGGCGAGCGCAAGCTTGCCGCCGCGCTTTTCCAGCCCGTGAACCGCCGTCAGCGCCAGCCGCGCGCCGCTCATGCCGAGCGGATGGCCGAGCGCGATCGCGCCGCCATGGGCGTTGACGAAATCCGCATCTTCCTTGACGCCGAGCTGGCGCAGCACCGCGATGCCCTGCGACGCGAACGCCTCATTGAGCTCGATCAGATCGAAGTCGCTGATCTTGAGGCCGAGCCGTTCCATCAGCTTGCGGGTGGACGGCACCGGTCCGATGCCCATGATGCGCGGCGGCACGCCGGCCGAGGCAAGGCCGAGAATGCGCGCACGCGGCGTCAGCCCGTGCTTTTTCACCGCCGCTTCCGAGGCGAGGATCATCGCGGCTGCGCCGTCGTTGACGCCGGAGGCGTTGCCCGCCGTCACCGTGCCGGGATTGCGGAACGGCGTCTTCAGCTTGGAAAGCGCTTCGAGTGTGGTCTCGGGACGCGGATGCTCGTCCTTGTCGACAATCACCGGACCAGCCTTGCCGCCGGGTATCGTGACCGGCGTGATTTCTTCGGCGAAATAGCCCGATGCGATGGCCTTTCCGGCGCGCTGTTGCGAGCGGATGGCGAACGCATCCTGATCGGCGCGCGACACCTGAAATTCCTCGGCGACGTTCTCGCCGGTCTCCGGCATCGAATCGACGCCGTATTGCTGTTTCATCAGCGGATTGATGAAGCGCCAGCCGATCGTGGTGTCGAAGGTTTCGGCCGAACGCTGGAACGCTTCCGTCGCCTTGCCCATGACGAACGGCGCGCGGGTCATGGATTCGACCCCGCCCGCGATCGCGAATTCGATTTCACCGGAACGGATGGCGCGGCCCGCCGCGCCCACCGCATCGAGCCCCGAGGCGCAGAGCCGGTTCAGCGTCACGCCCGGAACGCTGTCCGGCAACCCGGCCAGCAACAGCGCCATGCGCGCCACGTTGCGGTTGTCTTCACCGGCCTGATTGGCGCAGCCGAAATAGACTTCGTCGAGTTGCGCCCAGTCGAGCTTGGGGTGCTTCGCCATCAGCGCCTTGAGCGGCGTCGCCGCCAGATCGTCGGCTCGCACTTTCGCCAGGGATCCTCCGAAGCGCCCGATCGGGGTACGCACGGCGTCGCAGACAAATACATCACGCATGTTGAAGGCTCCCTGGGACAATCCGGCTCATGATTTCAAGCCGCGTTATTTGTTGTTCGCGTTATCGAGGACTTTGTGTTGATGATTTCGTGTTGGTATTTTCCAGAGCGGCATGAATTGCAATGCTCATCCTCGCCGTGCCCTCGTCCTGCAATGTCTCATCCTCACCCGACCTCCTCATCCTGAGGAGCGGCTCTTGCCGCGTCTCGAAGGATGAGGCCACCTCGCTCAAGACAGGCATGAGGCCTGTTGGTTCAAGGCGGTCATGGGGCCTGATGGTTCGAGACGCGCGGCAAGCCGCGCTCCTCACCATGAGGAGATAGGTTTTAGGAACTGGCGGCGCGGAAATCAAATGCTCCTGATGCAAAACAGCTAATCGAATCCAAAGGTCGCCAAAGTGTCCAAAGGGTAACGAGATTTGTACCACTTATCCTGATGCCTCATCCCCATCCTCGCCGCACCTCCTCGTCCTGAGGAGCGGCTCTTGCCGCGTCTCGAAGGATGAGGCCGGATGAGGTCACATGATTCAAGGCGGCCATGAGCAAATTAGCTGGCAAAGGCTTGAGGATAACCCGACCGAAGCGGGGAAAACCCCGATATTTGCGGCAATCGGCGGGTTTGCCCCCTCAAACTTTGCTAGTTTCGCCGCCATGTCGATCCATTCCGCCGCCTCCCTCGCCGCCGAACAGGCAGCCGAGCCCGCATCCGAGCCTGTGCTCGAACCCGTCGGCCGCCTGACGCCGATGATGGAACAGTACCTTGAGATCAAGGCGGCCCATCCCGGCCTGCTGCTGTTCTACCGGATGGGGGATTTCTACGAGCTGTTCTTCGACGACGCCGAAACCGCGTCGCAGGCGCTCGGCATCATGCTGACCAAACGCGGCAAGCATCTGGGACAGGACATCCCGATGTGCGGCGTGCCGGTGGAGCGCTCCGACGATTACCTGCACCGCCTGATCGCGCTCGGCCATCGCGTCGCCGTCTGCGAGCAGATGGAAGATCCCGCCGCCGCGCGCAAACGCGGCAACAAGAGCGTGGTCCGGCGCGATGTGGTGCGGATCGTCACGCCCGGCACGTTGACCGAAGACAATCTGCTCGACGCACGGGCCAACAATTATTTGCTCGCCATCGCGCGCGCGCGATCCTCCGCGCCGGGGGGCGATCGGGTCGGCCTGTCGTGGATCGATATCTCCACCGCCGAATTCATCGTCACCGAATGCAGCACCGCTGAACTCAGTGCCACGCTGGCGCGGATCAACCCTGAAGAAGTGATCGTGACCGACGCGCTTTACAGCGACGCGGACCTCGGCCCGCTGCTGCGAACGCTGCCCGCGGTAACACCGCTGACGCGCGACGTGTTCGACAGCGCAACGGCGGAGCGGCGGCTGTGCGATTACTTTGCGGTCGCCACCATGGATGGCTTCGGCGCCATGTCGCGCCTGGAAGCGACCGCCGCTGCCGCGACGCTGACCTATATCGACCGCACGCAGGTCGGCAAACGTCCGCCGCTGTCGCCGCCCTCCCGCGAGGCCGCCGGCATGACGCTGGCGATTGACCCCGCGACGCGCGCCAATCTTGAATTGACGCGAACGCTGGCCGGCGAGCGGCGCGGATCGCTGCTCGACGCCATCGACACCACCGTCACCGCCGCCGGATCGCGGCTGCTCGCGCAACGGCTGGCCGCGCCGCTGACGGATGTGCAGGCGATCACGCGACGCCTCGATGCGGTAGCAAGCTTCGTTGCCGACAGCGCCGCGCGCGACGATATCCGCGCCACGCTTCGCCGCGCACCGGACATGGCGCGTGCGCTGGCGCGGCTGTCGATGGGACGCGGCGGACCGCGCGATCTGGCGGGACTGCGCGACGGCATCGCCGCCGCCGATCAAGCGCTGGCCATCGCCGCGCGGATGGCCGATCCGCCGCCGGACATCAGCGCCGCGATGGACGCCTTGCGCAAACCATCGCGCGCGCTCGCAAGCGAACTGGCCGATGCGCTCGACGAACAATTGCCGCTTCTGAAACGCGACGGCGGCTTCGTGCGCCCGGGCTATGACGCCGCGCTCGACGAGACCCGCGCTCTGCGCGATGAATTGCGCCTCGTGGTCGCCGCCATGCAGGCGCGCTATGCCGACGAAACCGGCATCAAGACCTTGAAGATCCGGCACAACAATGTGCTCGGCTATTTCGTCGAGGTCACCGCGCAGCATGGCGACCGCCTGATGGCGCCGCCGTTCAACGCCGGATTCATTCACCGCCAGACGCTGGCGGGGCAAGTGCGCTTCACCACCACCGAACTCGGCGAAGTGGAAGCCAAGATCGCCAATGCCGGCGAGCGGGCGCTGGGGCTTGAACTTGAAATCTTCGAGCGGCTTTGCGCGATGGTGACAGCCGCAGGCGACGATCTGCGCGCCGCCGCGCATGCCTTCGCCTTGCTCGATGTGGCAACTGCGCTTGCGATGCTCGCGGTCGAGCAGGATTACGCGCGGCCCGAGGTCGACACGTCTCTCGCCTTCTCGATCGAAGGCGGCCGGCATCCCGTCGTCGAACAGGCGTTGCGGCGCGACGGTCAGCCGTTCATCGCCAATGCCAGCGACCTCTCGCCCGCGCCCGGCCAGACATCGGGCCAGATCTGGTTGATCACCGGCCCCAACATGGCCGGCAAATCCACGTTCCTGCGCCAGAATGCGCTGATCGCGCTGATGGCGCAGATCGGCAGTTTCGTGCCGGCCAAGCGCGCGCGCATTGGCATCGTCGACCGGCTGTTTTCGCGCGTGGGCGCCGCCGACGATCTCGCGCGCGGACGCTCGACCTTCATGGTCGAGATGGTGGAAACCGCCGCGATCCTCAATCAGGCCGGCGAACGCGCGCTGGTGATCCTCGACGAAATCGGACGCGGCACCGCGACCTTCGACGGCTTGTCGATTGCCTGGGCGACGATCGAACACCTGCACGAATCGAACCGCTGCCGCGCGTTGTTCGCGACCCATTACCATGAATTGACCGCGCTCTCGGCGCGGCTGCCGCGCCTGTTCAATGCCACCGTCCGCGTCAAGGAATGGCACGGCGACGTGGTGTTCCTGCATGAAGTGCTACCCGGCGCGGCGGACCGCTCCTACGGCATTCAGGTGGCGAAACTCGCGGGCCTTCCCGCGCCTGTCATCGCGCGGGCGAAATCGGTTCTTGCGAAGCTCGAAGCGCAGGACCGCAGTTCGACGACCAAGGCGCTGGCCGACGATCTGCCGCTGTTCGCGACGCCGTCTCGCGCGGCGGAAGAACCACCGCCGTCAACGGCAGCGGATCGTTTGATGGACGCGCTCAACGCGCTGCATCCGGATGAAATGTCGCCGCGCGAAGCGCTTGAAGCGCTCTATGCGTTGAAGAAGCAGGCGGGCGATGGGTAAACAACTGAGTATTGTTTAGTCATTCAAGAGCTTCCCGCAAATCTCGCCACTCAGGATTTTAGTAATGGATCCACCATATTGATCCAGAACTGAGGCGGCACCGGAAGTCTATAATGCCGGCAGGCGGTGAGAATAATCGGCCAATAGCCTCGCGAAATCGCGGAAAGATTATCGAAATCCTTTGATTCGTCGCAGGCTAGCCTCAAGGTCTTGAAAAGTTCGTTATCGGTCAGAGGCAAATCACCGAGCGCCATGCCATGATTAAGACCACCGACGTAGATTGCGTCCTCACTCGATTTATCAGGCATCCACAGCTGAAGCGTGCAGTGCTGCAGCTCTTCGGCTTTAAGATCAACTAGCTGCTTCAATGCCTCATGATTGTTGAGAGCAGCTAAGAATGCAGCAAGGAGAGGAATCAAAATCGAGCCCGATGTGGCCTCCTTCCGATATTCCTCTGTCTGCTCTCGCGGGTGAGCAAGAAGATCGCGGTATTCAGTGAATACACAAGGATAGCGGCCATGCGTATGAACCGTGAACGCAAGGCGTCCTACCATCTCATGCAGCCAAGTATTAGTGTCGTGCTTATCGCCGCCCAGTGCGCTTCCCAAGATCAGGAACAGCGCAACTTCAATTGCTTGCTGATCTTGAATAGGCAGAAATAACGCACTGTTGTTGTCAATTAATTGATAGCCCATCACCACCAATTGCTGGACTTGCGCCTCTGTGCTGGATTTCGCATCAGGAACACGTGTGGCAAGCCAATGAACCCAAAGGCCGGTAAGCGCGATCCGTCCTAGAATATCGAACAATTTTGTATTCACATCGACGGAAGAGTGTGTGCGAACCGCAGTCGAAATGCCATCCCGCGTGCCTACATGCGGCAGAATCTTTCTCCCCAATAACTCGAAAGAGATATCGATATGAAGCTGGATTGCGCATTGCAAAACCAGTGCGATGGCTTTCCCAGAAGCGCTAAGCCTTTTCCCAAGGTGCGACCGCAACAAATTCCAGATGTGCAGAAGAACCAACTCGCTGGCTCGATAAGGCGCTTCGACGTTGTCAACATCACGCGCCCAAACGAACAATACCCATAGAGCAATATACAACTGCCGTACAATTCTGACGCGCGCTTTGTCGTCGTCCGCACTCTTACTCAACTCATGCACGAGCTGTGCGAAATGTTGATAAGAAATATCCGGCTCATCGACAAGAGCAACGGCCTTCTGAAACCGCGATCGAAGAGCTTTTGGCATTATCTCTTCGCGCAAAACTCCTTGCAGCAATAAACTCGCAAGCTTGTCGCCGTTCCATTCGTCGAACGAGATTTTCTTGTTAGAATTTTTCTTGATAAAGCTGTTTACAGCTCCGCGCACCTGCTCCTGCATGTCACCGCCGAAAACTAGACAAATGACAATCTTTAGATCTTTGTAGCGTTTTGGAATCTTGACGGGAATATAAATATCCAAGATTTCGTTGAGTGACGAGCGAAGTGCCTGGGGCGTACCATCCCATGACTGCCGAGTCAGGTCACCTTGTTTCACAGAAAACAGGAAAAGCTTGCGCTCTCCGTCATCATCTTTCCCGACTGCAGCGATATCGACGCCCGCCTGCGCTGTTCCGCGCTGCGGGCGCGAATAAACGATATATCCAAGCTCACTCAACAGGTCTGGCAGGATAGCGTCTAGCTCTTCTCTTTCTCTCAGAGAGGCTAGGTAGTTCCGAAAGAGAAGCTTCATTAGAGCTTCTCTATCCGATACACACGCAGCATGTAGTCCAGCCCCACAGGGTCGATAATTTCCCGACGTGGCAACTCGCGAGACAAACCAAACGGCTTAAGATCCATCAAAATCGCGCGTTTACTACCGTCATGGTCTGTAAAGTGAGAAAGCAGACTCTTTCCATAAAGAATGGTCGACCGAGATACGAGGTTAAAGAAAATCGATTCACTTTCAGCCATTTTATGGACCTCCCGCATCTCATCATAGGCGCGCTGACGTGCCACCTCGCGCTGATAGTCGGAAGGATGTAGCGCCTTGATTGTGCCGGTAGCATTGAGGCCCGCATGGAACGCCTCGTACTTGGCTAGCGCCTTCTGAATCGCGCCGTAAGCCGCATCACATGCAGATATACTTTTCAAATAATCCTTTGCGCCTCCACCGTAGTTCAGAAGGATTGGATCGAACAAGAGGTCGGTTACGGAACCCTCAGCACTCTTATCTCCTGCGCGAAGAACCGACACCATAATCGAACAGCAAGCCACTGGTTTCAAAAAAAGGAACCCAATCGCCTTACGGCAGAGGAAGATTTTCTTTGCCGTGGCCAACTTGAGCGGTTGCACGTTGGAATTGAACTTCGTGTCAACCCCGATAAGTTTGCTGATGTTGCCGCACAGCGCGGCGCTCTCCGAGAGAAACCAGCGTACAGTCAGCTCGTACAGCCGCTGAGGATTTCCGCATTTTAGCTCGTGGGCGGTGCTCGCGAAATTCTCAACAGTTAGTTTCCCCTCTCGCAATATCGCAGTCAGAAAATCAAGGACCAACACATCGCTCTTTGTTCCAAGCAAGCGTCGCAAACCTATATCCACGACATGCAACGTACTAAGGTCCTCCGGAGTAAGGGCCTCAAGCGCGATTAATGCTATCTGAATTCCCCGATCATTAAGCAATGCATGATGTAGCCAAACAATCTGAGCCAAACCCGCCAGCGTTTTGACTCCAGGCGCGCTGACCGCTGCATCTAGCAACCGTCGCGCCGTCTCTGTATCGTTGTATTTCTTGAGTATCTCGAATGCCGTCAAAAGGGCGTTCGCGCGAACATGATCTTCGCAACTCTCGGCGATGAATGACTCCAGAACGAAAATCGCCTTTTCAGCCGCCGCTGCGCTTCCGAAAGTCATGGTAGCCAAAGCCATTACGCCCGACATTCGTCTCTCGTCAGCGTAAGAATGGACAAAATCGATTGCTAAATCAAAATCATTGGCAGCTTGCAATGCGAACGTCACAAACTGCTTCGCCAACTCATCTCCGGCTCGCGCCTGACAGATGACGTGGGCTCTTTTATTTGGATTTTTCTCACACCAAGCACGAAACGCACCGTTTGGCTGGTTCGCCGCAAGGTCTGCCCCAGCCCGTTCAATAAGAATTCGACAGCACCGCATAAGTGACTCGACATCGGCGTCGAGCTTCGGGATAGCTTCGCAATAAAAAAGCTGCACATTAAAAAACGCATGCCCTGTTACGCTAGCAAAGGCCGATTGATTAGGCACGCTTAGGAGATCAATATTCCCACTATTGTGTAACGCAATGCAGCGCTGAATGAAGAGGTCGTTCTCTGCCTCCGCCATCTCGTGGTCGCGCGCAATTTCCTTCGATAGTTCGCCAGCTTTGTAAAGGCGAACAATTTCATCTGAAGATGGGACAGGTGCAAAGGTCACGATCTGCCTAGTCGCGAAAGCAGATTATTTACATGATTCGCGAGCCGCTCGTGAGTCGGTACTTGCTCCTGGTTGAGCCGTTACCCAGGCCCGGTCATGTCTTGGGGTGAATCAGACACCTCTTCGCATGAAGATCTTTCAAAGGTGATGGATTGCCGAGTCAAGCCCAGCAATGACCCATGGGAGCCAATGTGCGTCCGGCCTGATTGCGATCAAGCAATAGAGCAGCCTCACACCCGCTGCATCGACACGCTCACCTTCGGGCCGTTCTTGATGGTCTGATAGACCACGCAATAGCGCTCGGTGAGTTTGAGCAGTTGATCGAGCTTTTCCTGCGGTGCATCGGTGTCGACATCGAACCGCAGCCGGATTTCGGCGAAGCCGACCGGCGCTTCCTTGTCCACGCCGAGCGTGCCGCGAAAATCGAGATCGCCTTCGGCAATGACGTGGCCTGATTTCAACGGCACGTCGATGGCGGTGGACACCGATTTCAACGTGACGCCCGCGCAGGCCACCAGCGCTTCGAGCAGCATATCGCCCGAGCACAGTTCAAGCCCGGAGCCGCCGGTCGCCGGATGCAGACCCGCCACCGACAATGCGCGGCCGGTCTCGACCTTGCAGGCGATGCCTTCATTCTCCAGCGAGCCGTTGGCCCGCAGCGTGATGAAGGCGGCTTTCGGATCGGACTTGTAACGCTCCTTGATCGGCGCCTGCATCGCGCGCAATTGTGTGGAATCCATTGGCTTTCTCCCGATTGTTGGTGTGAGGCGCGATCCCTGCGGTCCGCGCCGTGCTGTCCGGAATATGCTCTATATTCCCTCACCCGCCGTCAACCAACCCTCGACCGCGCCGCGATTGCCACGATCGAGCGAACGGTCGAGCGACGACATCACCCGCCGCCGCAGCGCCTCGAATGCGTCCGAGGTCCGGTCGCGCGGCCTTGCGAGATCGATGGCGATCTCGTCGAACAGTCGTCCCGGCCGGGGGCGCATCACCAGAACGCGGTCGGCCAATACCACCGCTTCGTCCACATCGTGGGTGACGAGAAGCAGCGTGGGACGAAAATCCTCCCACAGCGCCAGCAGGTGATCCTGCAAATCGATGCGCGTGAAGGCATCGAGCGCGGAGAACGGCTCGTCCATCAGCAGCACTTCAGGGCGCGGCACCAGCGCACGCGCGATCGCGACGCGCTGGGCCTGACCGCCCGACAATTCGCGCGGCCAAGCATCGGCCTTGTCTCGCAGGCCGACCCGCGCGAGGGCGCGCGAGATCTTTTCGCGCCGGGCGTCCGCGCTGTCGCCGCTCAATCCGAAGCCGACATTGTCGGCGACTGTCAGCCACGGCAGCAGCCGCGGCTCCTGAAACACCTTGCCGATTTTTTCGTGGGGCGACGTGATCGCCGTGCCGTCGAGCGCGATGGTGCCGGTGCTGGCGCGATCGAGCCCGCTGATGGCGCGCAACAACGTGGATTTGCCGGAACCCGAGCCGCCGATGATGGCGACGATTTCACCGGGCGCGATGCGCGCCGAAAAATCCTCCAGCGCATGAACGCCGTTGGGATAGACCTTGCCGACATGTTGAAATTCCAGCACGGCTACCTCCTGCCGGAGGCGCCGAAGGAATCCTGCCAGCGCAGCAACGGCGCGGTGGACACCTCGATCAGCCAATCGGTGGTTTTGCCGAGAATCGCGAACACGATGATCGCGGCCATGATCTGCGCCGGCTTGCCCAGCTGCTGGCCGTCGGTGAGCAGATAGCCAAGCCCTTCCGACGCGCCCATGAATTCCGCGGCCACCACGAACATCCAGCCGAGCCCGAGCCCGGTGCGCAACGCCACCACATAGGCGGGCAGCACGGCGGGCAACAGGATGCGACGGATCATCGCCGCGCCGGAGAGGCGAAAGATGCGGCCGACCTCGACGATCTTGCGATCGACGGTGAGGATCGCTCCCGCCACGCCGAGATAAATCGGAAAGAACACGCCGACGGCGATCAGCGCGACCTTGGACTGTTCGAAAATGCCGAGCCACAGAATGAACAGCGGCACCCAGGCAATGGAGGGAATGGCGCGCAGCGCCTGCAAGCTCGGATCGAGAATCCGCCGCGCCAGCGTCCAGTATCCGGCGATCGCGCCAGCAGCGTCCCCGCCGCAACGCCGAGCACGAACCCGGCGGCGACGCGCCACAGCGTGGCCGCGACATGGCGCGCGAGTTCGCCGCTGCGGGCGAGCTCCATCAGCACCTGAAAAATCCGGCTCGGGGGCGGCACCAGCCGGCCATTGGAAAAGCCCAAGGCGACCGCGCCCTCCCAGATCAGCGCGAGCCCAAGCGGCAACAGCGAGCCCGAGCGCAAACCGCACAAGCCACGGCCGCACGAACCATGGGCGCAGCGCCGACGGCGCGCGGACGGGGGCCGAATCCGCCTCGGCTTCGATCTGCGGCAGCGCCGATTGCAGGGAGGTATTTTCAAGCATCATGGCCATAGGCAAAACGCGTCCCGGCGCCGATTGCAACCCCCAACGGAGATTTATTTCGCCGAGCCGCGCCAGCCTCCCGCCGCCTCTCGCCCTAAGAAGGTAAGCGAGGTTAGAGAGGGTTAGAGAGGGTTAGTTGGTCGGCAGCGGGACCCGGTCGTCGATCAGGGAATTCAGCACTGCCTGCACGTCGACCTTGGCGTCGATCACCCCGGCCTGCTGCAAGGCAATGCCTGCCGCAAGGATGGAACTGCGCTGCGGCGCGCCGATGCTGTTGTAGGAGAGATCCGTGCGCTCTTTTAGTTGCTGGTCCGCGACCACGTCGGACAGCTTGGTGACCTCGCGGAACGCGCTCTTCAACTCGTCGTAATGCGACACCGAATATTTGCGGGCCGCCTCATAGGCCGCGAGCACGCGGCGCACGAGATCCGGGTTGTCGTTCAGGAACTGCTCGCGAACATTGAGGATGCCCCAGGTATTGGCCTCGGCGTTGCGATAGAACAGCTTCGCGCCGTCCTCGATGACCGCCTGCGCCATCATCGGATCGAGCCCGGCCCAGGCATCGACATCGCCGCGCACCAGAGCGGCCTTGCCGTCGGCGTGCTGCAGCAGCACCGGCGTGATGTCCTTCTCGCTGAGGCCCGCGCCTTGCAGGGCGCGAACCAGGAAGATGTGCGGATCGGTGCCGCGCGTCACCGCGACGCGCTTGCCCTTCAAATCGGCGACGCGCTCGATCTTGGAATCCTTGGTGGTGACCAGCGCGGTCCATTCCGGCCGCGAATAGACATAAATCGATTTGATCGGATTGCCGTTGATCTTCGCCACCAGCGCGGCGGAACCGGCGGTCGAGCCGAAATCGATCGAACCCGCGTTGAGAAATTCCAGCGCCTTGTTCGAGCCGGCCGACTGAACCCAAACGATCTTGATGCCGTCCTTCTCGAATTCCTTTTCGAGCAGGCCCTGCTGCTTCAACACGATAGAGACCGGATTATAGGTCGCCCAATCGATCACGATCTGCTTGGGCGCGTCCGCAGCCAGCGTTTGGACGGGCATGACACCCGAGAGCGCGGCCGCACCTAAAGCGAGAGCGGCGAACGTGCGCCTGGACATCGAAGCCATCGGAGTCTCCATGAGTATGTTCAAGGTGGATTGCGAAGGCAGCGTTTCGCTACCATTCTTTATTCGTCCGCTGTGCCGGACATTGGCCGGGAATTTCGGCCGGGAATTTCGTACTTATTTCAGACACTTATTATATAAGGTCAACGAGAAAATCCGTACTCGGATGGCGCGCGCGACAGAACAAAGTTTCTCGCTGCGGCCCGGAAACGAGAATGAAAGTGTTAGAGAAGAGTGATCCCGATTCGACACCGCAATCCCCGTCCGTTATCCGGTTGTAGATGGACAGCGTCTTGATCGAAACTTCGTCGCCTTCGCCGCCTGAAGTGCTGCTCGACACCGCACGGATCGAGACCGATATCGCCGCGCTGGCGCACGCCCATGCCGGTCAGGACGATGCGTTCCGCTCCGCGCTCGCGCAACTCCTGAAAGCCGAGATGGCTGAGGCGCGCGACCGCATCCAGGCCATGCTGCTGAAGGACCGGCTCGGCCGCCGTTGCGCCGAACGGCTGTGCCTCATTCAGGACGACGTCATCCACCTGCTTTTCAATGCTTTCACCCGGCATCTCTACAAGACCAATGCGCCGTCGGAAGCCGAACGCATGTCCGTCGTCGCCACCGGCGGCTACGGCCGCGGATTGATGGCGCCGCAATCCGACATCGATCTGCTGTTTTTGCTGCCCTACAAGCAGACCGCCTGGGGTGAACAGGTCGCCGAAGCGATTTTGTATTGCTTGTGGGACATGGGTCTCAAGGTTGGGCACGCCACCCGCTCGATCGACGAAACGATCCGCCAGTCGCGCGCGGACATGACGATCCGAACCGCGATCCTGGAAACCCGTTTCGTCACCGGCGACCAGGCGCTGTACGACGACCTCGTCGCGCGCTTCGACAAGAACGTGGTGCAGGGAACGGCGCCGGAATTCGTCGCCGCCAAGCTTGCCGAACGCGAGGAGCGCCATCGCCGCGCCGGGCAATCGCGCTATCTGGTCGAGCCCAACGTCAAAGACGGCAAAGGCGGCTTGCGCGATCTGCACACGCTGTTCTGGATGGCGAAGTACGTCTATCAGGTGCGCGAGACCGATGAGCTGCTGCAACGCGGCGTGTTCGACGCAAAGGAATATCGCACATTCCGCCGCTGCGAGGACTTCCTCTGGTCGGTCCGCTGCAACATCCACTTCTTCACCGGGCGGCCGGAAGAGCGGCTGTCCTTCGACATGCAGCGCGAGATCGCGCAGCGGCTCGGCTACACCTCGCATCCCGGCATGCAGGATGTCGAACGCTTCATGAAACACTACTTCCTGGTCGCCAAGGAAGTCGGCAACCTTACGGCCATTCTCTGCGCCAAGCTGGAAGACCAGCAGGCCAAGGCAGCGCCGGTGATGAGCCGCATGATGGCGAAGCTGCGGCCCGGCGCGCGGCGTCATCGGCTGCGCGAGAACCCGGATTTCGTCGTCGACAACAATCGCATCAATCTGTCCGGCCCGGATGTGTTCAAGCGCGATCCGGTCAACCTGATCCGGATCTTCCGCCTCGCGCAGAAGAACAACCTCGCCTTCCACCCGGACGCCATGCGCGCGGCCACGCGTTCGCTCAGCCTCATCAACGAGAAGCTGCGCGAGAACGCCGAAGCCAACAAGCTGTTCATGGAGATCCTGACCTCGAACGACGCGGAAATCGTGCTCCGGCGCATGAACGAGACCGGCGTGCTCGGTCATTTCATTCGCGCGTTCGGCAAGATCGTCTCGATGATGCAGTTCAACATGTATCATCACTATACGGTCGACGAGCATCTGATCCGCTGCATCGGCATCCTTCAGGACATCGAGCGCGGCGGCAACGACGAATTCGTCGTCGCGAGCGACCTGATGCGCAAGATCCGCCCCGAGCATCGCGCGGTGATTTACGCCACCGTGTTCATGCACGACATCGCGAAGGGACGCCCGGAGGATCATTCGATCGCGGGCGCGCGGATCGCGCGGCGGCTATGCCCAAGGCTCGGCTTCAACGCCGCCGAAACCGACATGATCGCCTGGCTGATCCAGGAGCATCTCACCATGTCCACGGTCGCGCAGTCGCGCGACCTGTCCGACCGCAAGACCATCGAGAATTTCGCGGCGGTGGTGCAGTCGCTCGAACAGCTGAAGCTCCTGACCATCCTGACCACCGCCGACATTCGCGGCGTCGGCCCCGGTGTCTGGAACGGCTGGAAGGCGCAATTGCTGCGGACGCTGTATTACGAAACCGAGCCGGTGCTGACCGGCGGCTTCTCCGAGGTCAATCGCGCCCAGCGTATTGCCGTGTCGCAGGCCGAATTCCGCGCCAATTTCACAGAATGGCCGGAGCAGGAGATCAACACCTACATTTCCCGGCACTATCCGGCTTACTGGTTGAAGGTCGACCTCGCCCGCAAGATTCGCCATGCCCGCTTCGTGCGCGCCAGCGAACAGAGCGGCCACAAGCTGGCGGTCAATGTCGGGTTCGACGAGGCGCGCGGCGTCACCGAGCTGACGATCCTGGCGCCGGACCATCCGTGGCTGCTGTCGATCGTCGCGGGCGCGTGCGCGTCCGCCGGCGCGAACATCGTCGACGCCCAGATCTATACGACGACGGATGGGCTCGCGCTCGACACCATCGCGATCTCGCGCGAATACGACCGCGACGAAGACGAAGCGCGCCGCGCCACCCGCATCGGCGAAATGATCGAACAGGTGCTGGAAGGCAAATTGCGGTTGCCCGAAGTGGTCGCCCGCCGCGCCGCGGGACGCGCCAAGGTGCGACCGTTCACCGTGGAGCCGGAAGTCATCATCAACAACCAGTGGTCCGATCGCTACACGGTCATCGAAGTGTCCGGGCTCGACCGGCCGGGTCTGCTTTATCAACTCACCACTGCGATCTCGAAGCTCAACCTCAATATTGCGTCGGCCCATGTGGCGACATTCGGCGAACGCGCCCGCGACGTGTTCTATGTGACCGACCTGCTGGGGGCGCAGATCACCGCGCCGACACGGCAGGCCGCGATCAAGCGCGCCGTGGTGCATCTGCTGGCGAACGGCGACGCTGAGGCCCAGCCGGCGGCGTGAGCCGCTGCGCGGGTGGAATTTGAGGCTGGGGCTTCACGCACTCCGCCGTTATGCTCCGGCTCGTTGCACGGCTGTCCGTGGTAGTCGAAATGTAGCAGTAAGCATTTCACAGGCTCTGTGTCATGCTCGTGCTTGTCACGAGCATCCACGTCTTTACGACGTTGCGCCCGGCACACTCGCCACTTCAGGCAAGCGTGTCGAAAAGATCGTCCCAGTCCGGGTTGTGGGCGATGATTTTTCTCACCTTCCAGGCACGCCTCCAGTGCTTGATGGTGTGCTCGCGTTGTATGGCCGCATAAATCTCATCGAACTGCTCGAAATAAACCAGCCTCTTCAGGCCGTATCGACGTGTGAAACCCTCGACCGCACCTGTGCGATGCTCAAACACACGGCGGATCAGATCTTTCGTAACGCCAACGTAAAGGACGCCATTGGGTCGGTTTGTCAGAATGTAAACATAGCCTCCCGCCATGCCGACATGATGTAAGACGTGGATGCTCGTGACAAGCACGAGCATGACGCAGAGTGTGCGGAGTGCGTTGTGCCACATTCTGACTTCGCCCCGGTAGCCGCGCCAAGTGCGAACATCAACGGCCTCACTTATTTCCAAGCCGCGGACAGGTCCGACACCTCCCGCCGAAACCTCTGTTGACGACCCGGCCCGAAAACAGCCTATGCTGCCGGATCGACACCTGTTTGGGGGAAGTCATCATGTCTGCCGTCGCCACTCTCTTCGTTGCGCTCGTTGCGCTGCTGCACGCCTATTTCCTGACGCTGGAGATGTTTCTCTGGACCAAGCCGCTGGGCCTCAAAACATTCGGCAACACGCTGGAAAAAGCGCAGGCGTCGGCGGTGCTGGCCGCCAATCAGGGGCTGTACAACGGCTTTCTTGCCGCCGGTCTGGTCTGGGGGCTGTTTCATCCCAACCCGGCGATCGGATTTCAGATCAAGGTGTTCTTTTTGTTTTGCGTGATCGTGGCGGGCCTTTACGGCGGCTATTCCGTGAAGCCGAAAATCATCTACGTGCAGGCGCTGCCGGCGCTGATTGCGCTGGTTTTTCTGTGGCTGTCCTGACCGCGTCTCCCGGAATTGCTTCAAAGCCCTAATCCGGCATTAACCTCTGCTTAACGCCGCTTTAAACCAGCGACGCTAGCGTGCGCGTGGTTGCGGTTGCGTGAGCAGAGTTGCGGGATGGGATCAGCACGGCGAAACGGCGGTGGACGCCGGGAGCCCAAATTCGGGCCGGGGTCGTCGCTGGATCATCTGCGGCTGGGCGACGACGATCGCGTCAACATCAGCGAACCGGAAAAACCGAAACGCCGCCGCGCCACGGCGGACACCGATAGCGATGGCGACGAATCTCCCCGCCCGCGCAAGCCGCGTAAAGCCACCGGCAAAACCGCCAAAGATAAACGCAATGCAAGCCCGCGCTCCCGCATGGGTCTCGGCCGGCTGATCTATTGGGGCGCGGTGCTCGGACTGTGGGCGGTTATCGCCATCGTTGGCGGCGTGATTTGGATCGGCGCGCATCTGCCTCCGATCCAGTCGCTGGAAATCCCGAAGCGCCCGCCGACGATCCAGATTGTCGCAGCCGATGGCAGCGTACTGGCGACCCGGGGCGAAATGGCCGGCACCAACGTCTCGCTCAAGGATCTGCCGCCCTATCTGCCGAACGCCTTCATCGCCATCGAGGACCGTCGCTTCTATTCGCACTACGGCATCGATCCGATCGGGATCGGCCGCGCCGTCGTCGCCAATATCATGCATCGTGGCGTATCGCAGGGCGGCTCGACGCTGACGCAGCAGCTCGCGAAAAATCTGTTCCTGACCCAGGAGCGCACCCTGCAGCGCAAGCTGCAGGAAGCGGAGCTCGCGATCTGGCTGGAGCGCAAGCACTCCAAGGCTGAGATCCTGGAGCTTTATCTCAATCGGGTTTATTTCGGCTCGGGCGCTTACGGCGTCGAAGCCGCCGCCCAGCGCTACTTCGGCAAGTCCGCTCGCAACGTCAACGTTGCGGAAGCGGCGATGCTGGCCGGGCTGGTAAAATCACCGTCACGGCTTGCGCCCAACCGCAATCCGGAAGGCGCCGAGCGCCGCGCCCAGACCGTTCTCGCCGCGATGGCCGATTCCGGCTTCATCACGCCGACGCAGGCCACCGCCAATATCGGCCACCCGTCCTATGCCGTGAAACCCGTGGGCGCGGGAACGGTCAATTACGTGGCGGACTGGATCGCCGAAGTGCTGGACGACCTTGTCGGACAGATCGATCAGAACGTCACGGTCGAGACTTCGATCGACACCAAACTTCAAAGCGTCGCCGAGGCCGCGATCATCGACGAGCTTGCCGCCAAAAGCGTCAAATTCAACGTCAGCCAGGGCGCGATGGTCGCCATGACGCCGGACGGCGCGGTGCGCGCCATGGTCGGTGGCCGCAATTATTCGGACAGCCAGTACAATCGCGCGGTGACCGCGAAGCGCCAACCGGGCTCGGCTTTCAAGCCTTTCGTTTATCTCACCGCCATCGAGCAGGGCCTGACCCCCGAAACCGTGCGGCAGGATGCGCCTCTCGACGTCAAAGGCTGGAAACCTGAAAATTACACTCACGAATATTTCGGCAACGTCACGCTGACCCAGGCGCTGGCGATGTCGCTGAACACAGTGGCCGTGCGGCTCGGCCTCGAGGTCGGCCCGAAGAACGTGGTGCGCACCGCGCATCGCCTCGGCATTTCCTCGAAGCTCGAGGCCAACCCTTCGATCGCGTTGGGAACCTCGGAAGTCTCGCTGCTTGAGCTGGTCGGCGCCTATGCGCCGCTGGCGAATGGCGGCCACGGCATTTCGCCACATGTCATTACCCGGATCAGAACCACCGACACCAACAAGGTGCTGTATGCGCGCGCGGTCGATCCGATCAATCAGGTTATCGAGCCGCGCAATGTGGCCTTGATGAACACGATGATGCAGGAAACGCTGCTGAGCGGCACGGCGCGCAAGGCCGAAATTCCCGGCTGGCAGGCCGCCGGGAAAACCGGAACCAGCCAGGATTTCCGCGACGCCTGGTTCATCGGCTACACATCCAATCTCGTGACCGGCGTCTGGCTCGGCAACGACGACAACTCGCCGACCAAGAAGGCAACGGGCGGCGGGCTGCCGGTGGAAGTGTGGACCCGCTTCATGCGCGCGGCGCATCAGAACGTGCCGGTCGCCGCACTGCCCTCCTCGGACCGCAGCCTGTTCTCGACTCTCGCCAACGCTGTCAGCAACCTGACCGGCCAGAGCAACGCCAATGTCGCGACCGCACCGCAAGCCGGTGCGCAGCAAGAGCGCGATACAGCCGGGCTTGGCGCAATCCGCCTCGCCGCCGGCGGCAACCGGGATTGGGGCGAGGCCTCAAGTGGCGCAGACGACCGCACGGCCCGAGGCCGCAAGCGGCCTCGATGGCTGGCTGGTGGATCGATTGTTCGGCGGAAAACGGTGACGCGATCCGGTATCCACCACCGGATCAAGTCCGGTGGCGTGCTTCGCTCGAAAACGCGCGAGAGCGCTTCGGTTCCGGATTGAATTACCGCCGCGCTCTATCGTTTTGTTTTGACGCGTTTTCTTAACGCGAACCGGTATCCGCTTCGCTCGAAAACGCTCTACTAGTTTTTAACCCCGTAACGATGCAGGTCGTTGCCGTGGGTATCGAGCCAGGTCTTGGCGCGCTCAAGCTGCGGGCAGACACGAGCGACGACGCGCCAGAAGCGCGGCGAGTGGTTCATCTCCACCAGATGCGCGACTTCATGCGCGGCCAGATAATCCAGCACATAGGCGGGGGCCAGAATAAGCCGCCATGAGAACGACAGCGCGCCCGCCGAGGTGCACGACCCCCAGCGGCTCGACTGATCGCGAATGCTGATGCGTTTGACCTTCACGCCCAATTGTTCGGCATAATGCTGCGAGGCTTTGGTCAGATCGCGCCGGGCTTCGCGCTTGAGAAAATCACGGACGCGGCGATCGACATGCGCGACGTCGCCCGCCACGCAAATGATGCGCTCGCCACTGTCGCGCGTTTCGGTCCACACGGTGCCGCGCTCGCCCGCGCGATGCACGATCCGATGCGCGACGCTGCGCAGCGGCACGGTCATTCCGGCGGAAAACGGAACCGCCTTTGGAAGGCCTCCAAGGCGCGCGGCGATCCATGCACCGTGACGATGCGCGAAATCTTTTGCATCAGCCAATGTGCCACGAGGTGGCATGGTAAGGATCGCTTCGCGATCGCTCGGGTGAATGCGCAGTGTGTAACGGCGCGCACGGCGATGCCGCCGCAAACGAACGGAATAGATCGCCGAGCCAAACTTCACTGCGATAGTATGTGGCTCGGCAGGGCGCCGATAAAGAAGTGCACGAAAAGCCATGTCGGAGGGTCCAGGGTCCAGAATTCCAACTGAATCCTGCCACATCCGCAGCCACGAGAATTTGCTCGCGCAGAAACAAATCATTTGCCCAATATATAGGAGCGAATGAACTGTCAGCTTCTAAATGCGGGGCTTGGGAACAGACATCTTGATTTATTTCTTAAGGGTTTAAGGACCCCTAAGATAATGCGCCGGATTCACTCGATGGCCGCAATCCCTAACGCGATTTTACGAACATCATCAGTGGCTTGGAGGATGCAAGCCGGTGCGCCCTGCAATCACCTGTTATTTCCCAATAAAAGCGGGGAAAAGGTATCCTGTTACTCCGCAGCCCGCATATCAGAGGCCTTGCCGTGATCCGACGAGACCATGAAATCGGAAATGCGCGGCAGGATCTCGGACTTGAAGCGGGAGCCGTTGAAAACGCCGTAATGGCCGACGCCCTTCTGCACATAATGCACGCGGCGATCCATCGGGATCGAGCTGCAGAGGCGATGCGTGGCCTCGGTTTGCCCCAGACCCGAGATGTCATCGTTCTCACCCTCGACCGTCATCAATGCGATACGCCGAATCTTCGAAGGATCGACCGGTTTGCCGCGATGTTTCATCTCGCCTTTCGGCAGCGCGTGCTTGACGAACACGAGATCGACGGTCTGCAGATAGAATTCGGCGGTGAGGTCCATCACCGCGAGGTATTCGTCATAAAACTCCACATGCTTGTCGACCAGATCGCCGTCGCCCTGCACCAGATGGGCGAACAGGTTCTTGTGCGCATCGACATGGCGATCGAGATTCATGCTGATGAAGCCGTTGAGCTGCAGAAAGCCCGGATAAACGTCCCGCATGAAGCCGGGTTGCGGAAACGGAACCTTGGTGATGACGTTGCTGCGGAACCAGTCGATGCCGCGCTCTTCCGCCAGCTTGTTGACGGCTGTCGGATTGCTGCGTGTGTCGATCGGGCCGCCCATCAGCGTCATCGACGTCGGATAATAAGGATCGTTGTCGGCTTCCATGATCGATGCGGCCACCAGCACCGGGACCGACGGCTGACACACCGCGACCACGTGAACATTGCCGCCGAGCGTGTGCAGCATTTCAATGACGTAGTCGACATAGTCATCGAGATCGAAGCGGCCGGCGGACAGCGGAACCATCCGCGCATCGGTCCAGTCGGTGATATAAACGTCGTGTCCCGGCAAAAATCCTTCGACCGTGCCGCGCAACAGCGTTGCATAATGCCCGGACATCGGAGCGACGATCAGCACACGCGGCTGCGGCGTGCGCAGCGGGCGGGTCAGCTGGCGCTCGAAATGCAAAAGCCGGCAAAACGGCTTTTCCCATACGGTCTTGACTTCGACCGGCGTACGAACTCCGTTGACTTCCGTTTCATCGAGACGCCATTCGGGCTTGCCGTAGCGGCGGGTCGTGCGTTCGAAAACCTCGCAGGCCGCCGCGATCGATTTGCCGACCTGCGTATGCGACCACGGGTTGAACGGATTTGAGAAAACCATCTTCGTCGCATCGAACACCGCGCGCGCCGGATTGAGAGAGGACTGCCCCATCTCGTACATCCAGTACATCGGCGTCGTCAGCGCATGGCTGTCTTCCGAGGGAACTTCCGGAGCGCCGCCAAATTCGCCAATCGGCATTTTCTAACCTCTTGGTATTCAAATTCAAAGTTCGCCTGGAGCGCCAGCACCCCTCTTGAGCGAACCTGATGCAAGAGGGAACGTGTGAACGTTGATCGTCGCGTGGCCGGGTTAAGGTCCCTTCAAGGGGACGATCCCGGGCGACCCGTCCTTACTGAGTTCATGGACGAGGTTATTTTTGCGTTGCGGCAAAGTGTCCTCTTCATCGCAACGCGTCAATGCTGAATTCGGACCGAACAGGGAACCTACGGGGAAAATTGGTTCGAATTTACCGTAAAGCAACCTTATTCACCGCTTTGAACAAGTGAACCGTGGATCCGGGCACTGCGCAAAAGGGCCAAAAAGACCCCGACCGAGACGGAAAACATTGCCAGATTGATCGCCAGCGCCTCGATCATGAGATCGGCGCGAAAAACATGGTCGATCATCAGGGCGCGCATGCCTTCGAAGACATAGGTGGGCGGCAGGCACCAGGCGACGGCCTGCAGCCACACCGGCAGCACGGAGACCGGGTAATAAACACACGTCAAAGGCAGCAGCACGAACATCAATGTCCACGCCAATGACTCAGCCCCCATGCCGTTGCGCAGAACCAGCCCAGACGAGATCAGCCCGAACGACCAGCTTGTGAAAATCAGGTTGCAGAAAAACGCCGCCAGCGCGAAGCCCAGCCCGTACAAATTGAATCCGAAGAAAGCCACGGACAAAATCGTCATCGGGAAAACGCCGATGGCCAGGCGCACGACGCTCATCACCATCAGCGAGATCAGGAACTCGCTCACTTTCAGCGGACTCATCATCAGGTTACCGAGGTTGCGCGACCACATTTCCTCCAGAAACGACATCGAAAACCCGAGCTGCCCGCGAAACAGAATATCCCACAGGATCACGGCGCCGATGAACGTGCCGCCCGCCCGCGCAAAGAATCCCGCGTTCTGCGAGATGTAGACCTGGGAAAAACCCCAGGTGATGAGCTGCAGCACCGGCCAATAGATGATTTCCAGCAGGCGCGGCCACGATGACGTGAGGAGATACCAGTGGCGCAGGATCATGGCGCCGATCCGGTGTGGAGCGATGCCCGAACGAACGGGTGTCACAACTTGTGCTTCGCTCATGATGCGACTCCCTGCGTGCGGCCGCGCGCGACATCCAGAAACACCTCTTCAAGCGTGTCGCGGTTGTATCGCGTCATGATTTTGGCCGGACTGTCGTCGTCCTCGATGCGGCCGCGCTTCATGATGATGACCCGGTCACACAGCCGCTCGACTTCCTGCATGTTGTGAGACGCCAGCAGAATGGTGGCGCCGAAATCCCTGCGATAATTTTCCAGATGGGTGCGGATCCAGTCCGCCGTATCGGGATCGAGCGAGGCGGTCGGCTCGTCCAGCAACAGCAGTTCGGGACGGTTGATCAGCGCCTTCGCCAGCGCCACCCGGGTTTTCTGCCCGGCCGACAGCTTGCCGCTGGGCCGATCAAGAAAATCCACCAGGTCGAAATCCGCAGCGAGGCTTTCGATCCGCTCGCGCAGATTGTCCACGCCGTACAGACGGCCGAACACGTTCAAATTCTGCCGCACCGTCAGCCGCATGGGCATATCGACATAGGGGCTTTCGAAATTCATGCGGCCGAGAACCTGTTCGCTCTCGCCGGGCATCGCGAAATCGAGCACGCGCACACGTCCGGCCGTCGGCAGCACGAGCCCCATGATCATCGCGATGGTCGTGGTTTTGCCCGCGCCGTTGCCGCCGAGCAGGCCCGTGACCGACCCGCGCGGAATGCGAAAGGAAATGCCGTCGACGGCCCGCGTGGTCTTGTAGACCTTGACCAGGTCCTCGACATCGATCGCCGCGCCGTCGAGCGCGTTTTGGTGACCGCCTTGCAAGCCATCTTGGAGGCCAAGCGCCGTTGCCCGCGTGCCGGTTTCTGCTGTTTGCTGGATTGTCATGGGCGTTCATGTGCGACATCGCGCCGCCCGGCGCAAGATTGCAAACCGGATTTCCCAGCCCGCTGCGATGCGCCCGTTTGTAGTCGATCCGCCGCGCGGGTAAGGTTCCGCTCATGAGCGACGCTTCCGTGCCCGAATTTCGTTACCACCGCAAATTCGTCCGCCTCGACACCATTCTGCGGCTGCGCTGGCTCGCCGTGCTGGGGCAGCTCGCCGCGATCTTTATCGTCGCCCAAGGCCTCGAATTCGACGTACCCGTGATCCCCTGCGTCACGGTCATCGGCCTGTCGGCCCTTTTGAACCTGTCATTGCAGATCGCTTTCAATCCGCGCCAGCAACTTGAGCCGATCTACGCCGCGGCGCTGCTGGCGCTGAACATCATCGAGCTGGCCGCGCTGCTGTTTTTCACCGGCGGGCTGCAAAATCCGTTTTCGTTTCTGTTTCTCGCCCCGGTGCTGATTTCAGCCACCGCCTTGACCACCCGGCTGACGCTCGGCCTCGGCCTGCTCGCCGCCGCCTGCGCGACCGCGCTCGGCTTCACCCATATGCCGCTGCCGTGGAACGGCGACGAGCCGCTGGTGCTGCCGCCGATCTATATGGTGGGGGTCTGGCTCTCGATCATGCTCGCGATCGGCGTCACCAGCCTCTACACGTTTCAGGTCACCAATGAAGCCAGCAAGCTGTCCGATGCGCTGGCCGCGACCGAACTTGTGCTGACTCGCGAACAGCATCTGACGCAACTCGACGGGCTGGCCGCCGCCGCCGCGCACGAACTCGGCACGCCGCTTGCGACCATTTTCCTGATTTCGCGCGAACTGGAAAAAACGCTCGATCCGCAAAATCCGCTCGCGGCCGATCTGAAAACGCTGAGCGAACAATCCCGACGATGCCGGGACATTCTGGCCAAACTGACGCAGTTATCGTCGAGCGGCGCGCCGTTCGACCGGATGCCTCTGTCGACCCTGATCGAGGAAGCGGTCGCGCCCAACCGCGACTTCGGCATCGCCATCAAGGTGCGCATCGCGGTGGCGGGAACGAGCGAGCCCGTGACCAAGCGCAACCCGGCGATCCTCTACGGCGTCGGCAATATTCTTGAAAACGCCGTCGACTTCGCCCGCTCCACCGTCGAAGTGAATGCCTGGTGGAATGCGGAGACTGTCGAGATCGTCATTTCCGACGACGGTCCGGGCATTGCCCCCGACATGCTGCAGCGGATCGGCGAGCCATATCTCTCGCGGCGGCCGACCACCGAGGAGGCGCAGGGCGACTATGGCGAACGCACCGGCCTCGGCCTCGGCGTTTTCATTGCCCGAACGCTGCTGGAACGCACCGGCGCGCGAATCTCCTTCAACAACCGCATCTTTCCGGATCATGGCGCCGTCGCGCATATCGTCTGGCCGCGCGAGCGCTTTGAAACCACCGAAACCGATGCGCTTGCAACCGCTTAGGCGCTGCGCATTTTGCCGCAGCCGAAAGCGGGCGTTTCCGTCCAACCGGCCTTGGCAGCGGATCAGCGCAACGCCATATTTGATGACATGAGCGCTTTTGGACGAAGCCGATGGGTTTCGTGCAACAAAGAGAACGCAATCGTCAAAGCCGCCAACGCGTCATGACGCGACGGCGCAGCGGAAAGTTGGATCGTGAACGCAATCGCCGCCTTAGCGGAACAGACTGACCGCTCGCTTCTGATCGTCGAGGACGACAAGGCGTTTCTCGAGCGGCTGTCGCGCGCCATGGAAAGCCGGGGCTTCACGGTGACATCCTGCGAAACCGTGTCGGAAGGTCTGGCCCGCATCGGGCAGGCCGCGCCGGCCTTCGCCGTGGTCGATTTGCGATTGGGCGACGGCAACGGGCTTGATGTGGTGGCAGCACTGAAACGGCAGCGGCCGGACGCGCGGGCGATCGTGCTGACCGGTTACGGCAACATCGCCACCGCGGTCACGGCAGTCAAAATGGGCGCGGTGGATTATCTGTCGAAGCCCGCCGATGCCGACGATGTGGTCGCGGCGCTGCTGGCCAGCGGCGGCGAAAAGGTCGAGCCGCCGCAAAATCCGATGTCGGCCGACCGCGTGCGTTGGGAGCACATTCAGCGCATCTATGAGATGTGCAATCGCAACGTTTCAGAGACCGCGCGACGGCTCAACATGCATCGCCGGACCTTGCAGCGCATTCTGGCCAAGCGCGCGCCGCGCTGACTGCCGTTCTTCGTCGTCATCTGACGTTCGCCTTTATCAGCCCCATGGAACTTTTACCTCCCGCCTCCGTTGAAGATTTGCAATTCAACAGAATGGGGCTCGTTAGATCATGCAGGGCAGATCAAGGCCAACCGCTCGCTCCAGCCACCTCACATGGTCGTGAAACGTCGAACGTCGACGCCGTCGATCGTGACAAAAACTATGTCTGCGAACTCCTCAAACCCTTTGTACCGAGTTCGAAGAATTCACGTGACCGACTGAAGCAAAAGCTCGCGTCGCGAGCCAGCGAACGAAGAACGACGGGGCGCAAATGGCCGTTTCGATCCGGGATGCAATTCGTGATGCAACGAGACTGTCACACGGACGGCTCGACGCCGCCATGGACTGGGTCGATCTGGGCCGTCCCAATTATTACTCGGGCTTTCTGCGCGGACAGGCGGAAGCGCTGTTTCCGATCGAGACCGCGCTGGAGCGAAACGGCATCGACGAAATTCTCCCCGACTGGGCACAGCGCGCGCGGACACCGGCCCTCGAACACGATCTCGCGGCGCTCGACACCGCCTGCGACCCGCTCCCGATCCCCACGCTCGACGGCGCGGCGGAAATGCTGGGCGTGGTTTATGTGCTTGAAGGCTCCCGCATGGGCGCGCGGGTGATTCTGTCCCGTCTTGCCGATCAGCCCAATTCATCCATTCTTGGCGCCACCGCCTATCTGCGTCACGGCTTTGGCAAGCGTTTCTGGCCGACCTTTCTGGACGTGCTGGAAAACCATCCTGAGGCGCGCGCGCGTCGCGACCGTGTGATCGACGGCGCCCAGATCGCATTCGGCATGTTCGAGAGCGCATTGATCCCGGTGATGACCAATGCCATCGACCGTACACGCAGGTCCGTACGCCTCGTGCACAACGCGCCGATCTAAATTCAGCCCAACCGTTAGTCGAGAATTTCGACGTGACCTTGCGGGTCCGCGAGGCGATTAAGCCGTTGCGCGGCGGCCAGGGCAAACCGCAGCAGCATCGTCTTGCGCGTGGCCGCAAGCAGCCTGTGCTCCGGCGCATCGCAATGCAGATGCGCACCGTAAGCATCCGCCACGATCAGCCCGGTATCTTTCGGGAAAATGTCGCACGGAAGATCCTGCGTAAAGGCGAAGAACAGCCGGTCGCAATGCTGACGGTAATCTTCCCATTTCTGGTCGGCGCGCAAATCTTCGAGCGACGATTTGATTTCGACGATCCAGACGTCTCCCCGCTCGTTGAGCGCTACGAGATCGGCCCGGCGGCCCGACGGCAGCGGCAATTCGCTGACACAGGAAAACCCGAGCGCGCGCAACAACCGCGCGGTTCCGCGCGCGATGGCCAGTGCGGTCTCAGATTGGCGGCCGTCGACGGGCATCGTATCGGCGACGGGCAAGAGGCGAAGATTCATGACCTGCAATTTAGCAGAACCCCTTGGCATTCGAACACCAAATTTCCGAAGCATGCCACCGAACTTGATCCGGTGGTGGATACCGGTTCGCGTTCGGAAAACGCGTCAAAACAACCCGATAGAGCGCAACGGTAATTCAATCCGGAATGGAAGCGCTCTGGCGTCCGGGTATGCGTTTCGTGACGGCGGCCGCCCCCATTTTGGTCTTGGCGAGCCGGTAAAAATCGGCAAAGTGACGCGCATGAACGATACAGCATCCAGCGCATCATCGAAGGCATCGTCCGAGGCCGCAGCGAAGGCCGGCGCGGTCATCATTCCCGTCACCTTGTTCCAGCAGAACTGTACCCTGCTGTGGTGCGAGGCGACGCGCCGGGCTGTGGTAGTCGACCCAGGCGGGGACGTGCCGAATATTCAGGCCGCCATTGCGAAGGCTGATGTAAAGGTCGAGCGGATCTGGCTGACCCATGGGCACATCGATCATGTCGGTGGCGCCGACGAATTGCGCGAGGCGCTGAAGGTGCCGATCGAGGGCCCGCATATCGCCGATAAATACCTGCTCGATCATGTGGTGGAGAGCGGCGCCAATTTCGGAATGACCGGCGTGCGAAATTTCGCGCCGGACAGGTGGCTCGAAGAAGGCGAACAGGTCAGCGTCGGTGAGCTGACATTCGACATTCTTCACTGTCCCGGCCATTCGCCCGGCAGCGTGGTGTTCTTCAACCCGCAGATGCGGTTCGCGCTGATGGGAGATGTGCTGTTCGCGGGCTCGGTCGGCCGGACCGATTTACCCGGCGGCAGCCATGCCACGCTGATCAAATCGATCACCGACAAGATCCTGCCGCTCGGCGACGATGTGGGCTTTATCTGCGGTCATGGTCCGGGCTCGAGCATCGGCAACGAGCGGATGACCAATCCATTCCTGACCGGCGCGGCCTGAGCGGGATTTTGACGCGCGTCGCGGGGTTAGCGATGGTCCATCGCCAGCAGCACCGGTGCGGTCGAAATTGCCTTTGAGCCGCAGTAAGAAAACAGCCCGGCGTTGGGCAGACGATCGGTCGTGCCGGCGACGGAAACACCGCACAGCACGAATGTAAATGTGAGAAGGCTGCAAAGGCCCCGCATGGCGGTCTCCAATATCCCGTTATAATGGGCGACTCGGTTCGCCGCCTCGTTGGTGAGGTTCATAGGCGCAGCCTGTGTCGAGGTGTTTGCGTCGGCAGGCTAAAACGGTTTCGCGGCACCGGAGAATTGTTTCGTCGCAACGCCGCCACGAAACACAGGCCGTAAGCGACGCGCGGAAGCGCAACCGTCTTGAAGATGGTATAAAGGGGGGAACCGGCCGGCCGTCACACTGGCCAGCGCGAGACCGAAAGCGGGCAAATTTAAATCATCCTTTATCAGGCAACGAAACTGCGAGCGCATCCGCGCTCTCCGCGTCCCGGACCGCCCTCGATCCCGCGCCGCGCCGGTATCCTGCCGGCGTCGCGCTGGTTCGCAGATCGTCCCGAGGCGCATCCGTTGCGCCCGCGACATTGGATTTTGCCCAGATCGAGGCATGGCTGCTGCATGAGGCGGCGCTCGAAACGGACATGCTGCTGTTCTTCGAGTCGTTCATCTGGCGGATGATCGCGCTCGGCCTTCCTGTGGACCGTGTCAGTCTGCATATCGGAACGCTGCATCCCCAGTTGATCGGTTTTTCGTGGAACTGGAACAGGCAGGACGGTTTTTGCGACGAGATCAAAATCACCGAAGTTGCCACTGCCTCGGACAGCTACAAGCTCAATCCGCTTTCGCGCATCATCGGCTTTGGCGACATCGTGCGACGAAAACCCCAGACCGAAGCGGCGCAGGCGGAATTTCCGTTGATGGGCGAACTGGCCAGCACCGGCATCACCGATTATCTCGGCATGCCGCTCAGCGGATCGGGCCATCGCAACGCCATCACCATCGCGACGAAACATCCGAGTGGATTTTCCGATCAGGACATCGAGCGCCTCAAGCACGTGCTCAGTCTGTTCGCGCTTCACGTCCAGCGCCACAGCGCCTTGCGCATTTCGGATAACGCGCTCAATGCCTATCTGGGCCTCAGCGCCGCGGCGAAAGTTCTCAACGGCTCGATCAAGCGCGGCGCCGGTAAATCGATCCGCGCGGTGATCTGGGTGTCTGATTTGCGCGGCTTTACGGATTTGTCGGACCGGCTGTCCGGATCGGACATGCTCGCGCTGCTCAATGCCTACTTCGAGGTCATGGCCGGCGCGGTGCTGTCCCATGGCGGCGAAGTGCTGAAATTCATCGGCGATGGCTTGCTCGCGGTCTTTCCGCTGCAGAACGGACAACTGGAGAATGCGGGTCTGGTCGCCGAAGCCGCGAAAGCAGCGTTGGCCGCCGCGCAACAAGCTCATGCCGGGCTTGCCGCCATCAATGCGAGTGCGCCGCTCGGTCTGACGGATGTCGCGGACTGGCGACCGCTCCGCGCTGGCATCGCGCTTCACGAGGGCGAGGTGTTCTTCGGCAATATCGGCTCTCCCGACCGGCTCGACTTCACGGTGATCGGCCCTGCGGTGAACGAAGCCAGCCGGGTGGAAGCAATGCAGAAAACGCTCGGGCGCAATATTCTCGTTACCGAAGCGGTCGCACGGCATCTCGACTGTGCCATGGACGATTTGGGCGAACATGCGCTGCGCGGCGTGGCGGTGCCGATCCGGATTTTCAGCCCGGTCTAGAGGCGTACCATTCAACGATGCAGCAATACGCAAGGCGCATGCTCTTAAGAGAGACGAGACGAGGCATGGACACCGTTGTCGGGAGTAGCCAGCGCCTTTACCCTCCGTCGTCATGCTCGTGAGCGCAGACAAGTTTACGTAGTCTGCGGGAGGCAGACTACTAAGCACGAGCATGACGCAGAGTGTAAGAGTCCGCAACAAGTGCGGGCATGACGGCTGAGCGTGCAGGAATGAAAGCGTCGTTTCCGTCGGTAGACAATCGTGAAATAAGGACACGTATGACACGCAGCCTTTCATCCGATAACACGCCCACACTCGAGACCATGCTGCCCGGCAGCATTCGCTCGCGTATGGTTCCCAATATCAACGGCCTGTCCATGCACGTGCTGGAAGCCGGATTCGAAACCAGAGACCGGCCCTTGATCGTGCTGCTGCACGGTTTTCCGGAACTGGCTTTCAGCTGGCGGCATATCATGCCGCCACTCGCGGCAGCCGGGTTTCATGTCATCGCGCCGGACCAGCGCGGATATGGACGCACCACCGGTTGGGACAATCGCTACGACGCCGAACTGCGACCGTTTCGTCCGCTCAATCTCGTTCGGGACATTCTGGGACTGGTCGCGGCGTTCGGATACACCTCCGTCGCCACGGTGGTCGGCCACGATTACGGATCGTCGGTTGCAGCCTATTGCGCGCTGATCCGGCCCGACATCTTTCGATCGGTCGTCTTGATGAGCGCGCCGTTCGGCGGACCGCCACCGCTCCCCTTCGACACCATCGAACGTCAGCCCGCCCCGCCTTACGACATGAATGCCGCGCTCGCGGCGCTCTCACCCGCGCGCAAGCATTATCACGCCTATTATTCCGAGCGCGACGCCAACGCCAATATGCACGGCGCGCCGCAAGGCGTTCATGATTTTCTGCGCGCCTATTACCATCACAAGAGCGCCGACTGGCCGGACAATACGCCGTTTCCGCTTCGCTCATGGACGGCGAGCGAATTGGCGAAGCTTCCGACCTACTACGTCATGAACCTGAGCGAGGGGATGGCGCAGACCGTCGCGCCGCAGATGCCCTCGCCTGAACACATCGCATCCTGCGCGTGGCTGCCGGATGACGAACTAAGCGTCTACAGCAGTGAATATCAGAGGACCGGCTTTCAGGGCGGACTGAACTGGTATCGCTGCCGCTTCGTGGCGGAGTTCAATTCCGAACTGGAAATCTTTTCCGGTCGCACGATCGACGTTCCGTCATGCTTCATCGCCGGCAAGAGCGATTGGGGTATCCATCAACGCCCCGGCGATTTCAAGCGCATGCAAACCAGCGCGTGCACCCGGATGCAGGCCTGCCATCTTGTCGAAGGTGCGGGCCACTGGGTGCAGCAGGAGCAGTCAGCCAAAGTCGCTAAATTGCTGACGGTGTTCTGCACCGCAAACGCGCCAGCGACGATGCCGGCGGATTGAGCGCGGATGGCGTTTTGACATTGGCCTCTTCAATCGGCCGCGCCAGCCCTTAGATCAAAGCTACGGCAAACGACCGCCCAACGAGGTTCCGCCATGTCGCCTGTCTCTCTCGTTCTCAACATCCTCTGGATCGTCATCGGCGGTTTCTGGATGGCCGCCGGATGGCTGCTCGCCGCGGTCATCATGGCGATCACGATTATTGGCCTGCCCTGGGCGCGTGCGGCCTTCAATATTGCGGTCTACACTTTGTTGCCGTTCGGACAAAAAGCCGTGCCGCGCGATACATATTTGGGCCAGGGCGACATCGGCACCGGGCCGCTCGGCGTGATCGGCAACATCATCTGGTTTGTGTTAGCCGGTTGGTGGCTGGCACTCGGCCACCTGATCACAGCGGCGCTTCTCGCCGTGACCATCATCGGCATTCCGTTTGCCTGGGCCCATCTGAAATTGGCCGGCATCGCGCTTTGGCCGATCGGCAAGGTGATCGTGCCTGCGTAACGGCGCGCAGGCGCGCGCCGCCCCTTTTAGCGAGGCGCTCCCCGGGAGCGGTTCGAACGTCGCTTATGGTTTTTTGAATTTCAGGATGAACTCGTCGACCGGCGTCGGATTCCGGAACACGATATCCGCACGGGCATCTTCCGGATGCCGCAGAAAACCGGCATCGGCCACGAATACGAAACCGGCCGCCTCCAGCTCTGCCTTGAGCGTTTGCTCCGCGATGCGGTGAAGCGTCTTGCCGACGGTTGCGCCATCCTCAGGGCGCGCCGAATGATCCGCCACCACCAGCAGCCCACCCGGCTTCAACGCGGCGAACAGCGCCTTGTCCATGCGCGCGCGATCAACCGACATGAATGTGGTGTCGTGATATCCGAAAAAGAATGTCACGAGATCGAGATCGTGCAGCGCGGGGTTGGACAGATCGTCGAACGGCGTGGTGACCTCCTCGACATTGGCCATGGCAGGCGTCTTCATTCGGGCCGCGAATTTCTCGGAAGGCTTGTCGCCTTGTCCGAACACCTTGCCGCCGGGACCGACCGCGCGCGCCATCAGCTCGGTGCTGTAGCCAGCGCCGGCCGACATATCGAGCACCCGCCAGCCCGGCTGCGGCGCGACGAACTCGAGCAGCTTGACCGGATCCCGTCGCTTGTCCGTCTGGCGGTCAGCATCGGTGCGATCCTGCGCGGCGATCAGGGCCGAGAAGTCCTGCGCCCGGGCATGCGTCATCGCTGCCGCAGATGCCAAAACAACAAAGCCGATCGTGGCCCAGCGAAGCGAAGAGGATGGCATTGATAATCTCCCTTAAATCGATGCGGCTCGTTGCTTTTTTGTGACGCCGCCTTGCAGGATGCCATCAACCCCCGCCAAATCGGGATGTCAAATAACTTCCCGGAATGACGCGATCACAACTGCGATGGGAGGCGGCCGGACGGGCATGGACCGGTCCCGGAAGGCCCATCCACCGTTGCCCCGTAGCCATCAATCGGCTAAATGAACCGCATGCACCCGTAGCTCAGCTGGATAGAGCGTTGCCCTCCGAAGGCAAAGGTCACACGTTCGAATCGTGTCGGGTGCGCCACTTCGACAGGGCACGCTACCACGCCCTTCCCGCGGGCCCGCGTCACGAATGATTCCGGCGTCGTGCGGCTCGCCAGGGCGTGAGCCGCGGAATCCAGCGCGGGACGTCGGCCCGGAAATCCTCGTACTCCGTGCCGAATGTTTGCTTGAGCGTCGGTTCTTCGATCACCACCACCCATACATGAAAAAAAAGCCAGAGTAGCGCGCCGTACCAGAGGAGACGCCAGTCACCAAACAAAAGGGCCTGACCAAAAATGACCGCGACGACCGCGATGTAGATCGGATTTCGCACGTAGCGATAAAGGCCAGTCACTACGAGCTTTTGTGGCGGCGCGATCGGGGCGGGCGTCCCCAGCCCCTCCAGCGCAAAACGGGCAAATGAATCCACAACTCCGGGCACTCCGACGATGATCAATATACCGCCGAGGATGCGGGTTAGATCGACGCCGAAAAAAGCCGGCCGAAATTCCCACTGCGTGACCCACCAGGGGACGAAGCCTGCCAGCACCAACGGCGCAATGACGAAGAACAGAGCGGAGCCCAAGACGGCAATTGCTTTCGACATTGCGTGCTCCCCACGACCCGACAAGAATAGGTTAGCAAATCACTTTCTGCTACGAGCATTGAACGCGGCTCCACAATTAGTTGTCCCGGCCGTCGAGTTCTCTTCACCTCGCTCCTTCCCGTCCTGTCGCAATGTTAATGCAGCCATGTCCGGTCAGCGCGTTCAGCGGTTGAATCGCGACGGCCTTGCGAAAGCGTCTCGACCAAGCCCACTGTCCAGCACATCGGGCATCCGCGTAGCGCGACGAGGGCGGCAACGCCCGCGCCCAAGGATAGCCAAGGGTGCGCGGTCTGGTGGACGATGGCCCAACCGAGTAGCGCCGCCGCAGCTGCGCCGCGCATCAGGTGCGCGCCGAGGAAGGCGCTCCCGAACATGCCGACTCCACGAAAGTAATTCATGTGCTCTCTCGTCCGCTGTCCTTTGTGCCGAGCAGGTATTCGCGCACCAATGCGCGGGCGCGGCGCAGGCGGCTTTTGGCCGCTTCGCGCGTCACGCCGAGCCGCCCGGCGATTTCCCCAATCGTCAGATCTTCGAGATCTCGCAGCAGCAGCACTTCGCGATGGGACGGCGAAAGCGACTCGATCGCATTGACCAAGTCGATGCGTAATTCGTCCGGCGGGACCTTTGCGAGCTCGCGTGACTCTTCCAGGCTGGCGAGCTCCTCGACTCCGCGCATCAGCATCAGCGCCGGCAGCATGCAAAGGCGGGCGATGACGGTCACCAGCCAGCCGGCGAGTGCGGCTGGACTGCGGATCGTGCCCACGCGCCGGTACACGACGATGAGGGCTTCTTGCACCACATCTTCGATGACCGAGGTGCGGTGGCAATGGCGCCGGGCGTAGCGTCGAATGTCCGGCTGCAGCGCCACCAATAGCTTTGTCAGCGCGTGCCGGTCACCCGACTGTGCCGCGAGCAAAAGATCGTCTGATACGCGCGCCAAGGCGGTCACCCCTTCAGTGGCTCGCGCCCGGCGATGGCGCAGGCAGGGCAATAGCCGAACACGCCGGTGACCAGCGTCACGACACCCGCGCCGCTGAGCAGTAGCCCGAGCGGCGAAGCGTGCAGCGCAACCACGCCGCAGATGAGCATCAAGCCTCCGCCGATCAGCCTGGCCGCGCGCTCCCACCCGCCAACGTTCTTCCTATGCCACATGGTTCTGTGCTCCGGTTCGTGACGCGCCACTATGGCGCATTCACCAGACAAGAGGGCGCAAACCCGGCGCCGGGGTCGCGGCACAAAAAATAATTTGAGGGGGGTGGCAGCTTCGGCAGGCTAGCGTGGGCGTCGGGCGCGGGCCTGGGCCGCTGAGGAACGCCGGCATCGGGTCGCCGGCCAGCAGCTCATCATTGCACGACGCCAAAGTGGTTGCCCAATACCGATCGACCATTTGGCGACCGCCCAATGACAATCACCATGGTCCAAATCCAACTGCGCGATTGCGATTATGCGATTGCGATGCCTGGAATGGCCCATCGCGCCGTACCCGGGATTGATCGAAATGGCTGCTGCCATCGAAGGGCAACCGGGCCACCCTCGACATTCGAAAGACGGCCGCCCATGAGGCGTAGCGCAAGATCGTAGTCCATCGCAGGTTATCCGGCCGGATCGCTTCGGCGGCTGCTACGTCATAGCGCCGCAGCGAGGCAATAGTGCCCATCTTCATCGGCCGTGGCGCGACAGCCTTTTTGTCGAAAGGGCTGGCTGAAATGCAGCGACCGTCTCATGCTGACGGAGGCGATCAACACCGCTGCTCACTGGTTCACGAACAGCCTCTCGCACAGGAAATCGACGAAGACCCTGAGCTTGGGCGAAAGATGCCGGCTCGACGGCCAGATAATGGCGAACTGGCCGGGATCGGCACGGTAGTCGTCGAGCACGGTATCCAGAATTCCGGCGGCAAGGGCGTCCTGCGCGAGGAAATCCGGCATATAGGCGATGCCGAGCCCGCTGACTGCGGCGGCGCGCAACGCTTCCATATTGTTGCACGTGAGTGCCGGACGCGTTTGTGATGGGCAGCCCGTATCGGCGTCGCGAAGCGACCAGTCCTGCAGCTTGCCGGTAGCGGGAAATCGGAAGCGCAGGCACTCGTGCGTGTCCAGATCCTTCGGACTCCGGGGGATATCGTTTCTCCGAAGATACTCTGGCGATGCGCACAGCATGAAACGGAACGGACCCAGCCGTCGCGACATCAAACTCGAATCGCTCAATTCACCACTGCGAATGACGGCATCGAAGCCTTCCTCGACGACATCGACGATACGATCATTGAAGTCGATATCCAGTTCAACATCTGGATAGAGCTTCCTGAACTCCGGAAGAACGGGCAGCAAAAAGTGATAGCCGATTGTCGGCAGGCTGATGCGCAGCCTGCCGCGAGGTTTCCGCGCCGCATGCGAGAGCATTGCTTCAGCATCGCGCAGGTCGTCCAGGATGCGGCGGCAGCGCTCGTAGAATAACGTGCCCTCGTCGGTCAGGGCGACGCGCCGGGTCGTTCGTTGAAGCAGGCGCACGCCGAGCGACTCTTCGAGCTTGGCCACGTTTTTGCCAACGGCCGACGCAGAGATTCCAAGCGTCCGCCCAGCCGCCACAAAGCTGAGCGTCTCCGCTGTCCGGACGAATGCGCTGATCCCGGTCAAACTCTCCATAAGGGCATATTAGAGCGGATAGCTCCGCTATGAAAGGAATTCAGGACCATTTTTCACGGACTGCGGAGCAATTATCCTTGATTTTGCCAACGACGCCCGCCTGCGGCGCGGCTGTCGGCGGACAAGCTCCAAGGAATGAAGCACGCATGGCGGGCGCAGCATCAGAGACATCCGAAACGGATAAGATTGCGACCCTTGTGGCCGTGTGTCTGGCAGCGCTCATTTTGCCGCTCAGTTTTTCGGGCGGCGCGGTCGCCACGCCGACGATTGGCCGCCATCTCGGCGGCAGTGCAGTTGCTCTCAACTGGATCACCAACGCCTTCATGCTGACCTTCGGCAGCCTCCTGATGGCGGCCGGCGCTTTGGCCGATCTGTATGGACGCAAACGAATCTTTACCCTCGGCGTTGGCGCGTTCGCCGTTATCTCCCTGGCGTTGAGCCTTGCGCCGTCGATCCTGATGCTGGACCTGTTGCGCGGCGCGCAGGGCGTTGCCGCCGCCGCCGCTCTATCCGGTGGGTCCGCGGCGCTGGCGCAGGAATTCGAGGGCCATACGCGAACCCGAGCCTTCAGCATGCTCGGCACGACCTTCGGGATTGGGCTCGCCTTCGGTCCTTTGCTCGCCGGCCTGCTGATCGAAAGCTTTGGCTGGCGATCGGTCTTTGTCTCCAGCGCGCTTGTCGGCGCGCTCGCCCTGCTGTTCGGCGGGCCGCGCATGCGCGAAACGCGCGATCCGGACGCAGCCGGACTGGACTGGCCTGGCACCATGACCTTTACCAGCGCGCTTTCGCTGTTCACGTTCGGCGTTATCCAGGCCCCTGCAAGCGGCTGGTCCAATCCTCTGGTCGTTGCACTCCTCATCGGCGCCGCTCTTTCGCTCGCCGCCTTCATTCTGGTCGAGACTCGCATCGCGCGTCCGATGCTGGATCTGTCCCTCTTCCGCTATCCCCGATTTATCGGGGTTCAGATCCTGCCGATCGCGACCTGCTACTGTTATGTCGTCCTGCTCGTGCTGCTGCCGCTTCGCTTCATCGGCGTCGAAGGGCAAGGCGAGATCGGCGCGGGGATTTTGATGCTGGCGCTTTCAGCGCCGATGCTGGTTGTTCCGTTCCTGGCGGCCAGCCTCGCTCGCTGGATTTCGGCGGGCATCATTTCCGGCACCGGCTTGCTGCTTGCCGCAGCGGGATTGCTGTGGCTCAGCCGGATCGCGCCAGCGGGCCCAAGCTATCAGGCCGTGCCACCGATGCTTCTGATCGGGTTGGGCGCGAGCATGCCTTGGGGCTTGATGGATGGCCTTTCTGTGAGCGTCGTTCCCAAAGAGCGCGCCGGTATGGCGACGGGCATCTTCGGCACCACGAGGGTCGCCGGCGAAGGTGTGGCTCTCGCAATCGTCAGCGCCATCCTCGCGAATCTCATGCAGGCGAGACTCAGCCGTCTCGTTCCTGATGCAACGACCATCGGCAACAGCCGCGTGATCGACGCCGCCGGGCGTCTGGCGACGGGCGATCTCGGCCACGCCTCCGCTCTGCTGCCCGAGATCAGCCGAAACCTCCTGACAGAGAGCTACGGCGACGCCTTCCAGCACCTGCTCTGCATCCTTGCCGGCATCACCTTTCTGTCAGCCCTCGCTGTCTTCGGATTTCTCGGCAACGCCCAACCCCAAGCGACCGAACCGCAGATTGGCGGGATAGGCGACGTAATCGCATCGGGCCGAGGGCCGTCCTGAGTCCACGCACCAACACACCTGTCCGCAACAGCCGGGAGAGATCGGATGCCACTTCACCCACAGGCGCAAGCCATGATCGATGCGTTCGCGACAAGCCCGTCGCTCGATTTTACGACTCTCACCAGCGCAGAATTTCGCGCCGTATTTGACATACCTTCGCCCGCCGTGGCCGGACCGGAGCTAGCGCGGATCGAGGATCGGACCATCAGCGGTGCCGCCGGTCCGATGATGGTCCGCCTCTACTATCCCAAGGATTATTCCGAGAGCGAGGGAGCATTCCCGATCACTCTTTTTATGCACGGCAGCGGCTTTGTTGTCGGCAGTCCCGACATGACAGATGGCATATGCCGGACACTCGCCGCCGGAGCGAACAGTCTCGTCGTCTCCCCCGCCTATAGGCTCGCGCCGGAAGCGCCGTTCCCGGCTGGGCTGGACGATTGCTGGGCAGCGCTCAATTGGGCGCATGAGCATGCCGGGGAAATCGGCGGCGATGCGTCGAGGATGGCCGTCGCTGGTGACAGCACCGGCGGAAACTTCGCCTCCGTGATCGCGCAGATGTCCCGCGCAGGGGGACCGTCGCTGCGACATCAGCTTCTGCTCTATCCCGTTCTCGATTGCAGCTTCGAGACACGATCCCATATCGAATTCGAGCGCGGATATTTCCTGACAGGAGAGATGATCCGCTGGTACTGGCGCCAATATTTGCCCGACGGTCAAATGGCCGACGACTGGCGGGCATCACCGTTGCGCCAAACGACGCTCGAGAACCTGCCGCCCGCGACGATAATCACGGCTGAATATGACGTGCTGCGTGACGAGGCGGAAACCTACGCATCAAAATTGATTGGCGCGGGGATACCGACGACCGTCAAGCGCTGGCCTGGCCAGATACATGGCTTCCTGCTTCAGCAAGGCATCATAGACGATGCGGATTCTGCGCTGCGTGAAGCGGCCAGCGCTTTACGTGCTGCCTTTGCGTAGTCACGCGATGACGGCACGCGTGGAAAACGACATCGAGTTATTCCATACGTGCTACGTCGTTGCTGGGTTGAGTGCGGAAACGGCCTACGGATCATCTTGCAGGTCAGATGAGCCTGCGCCGAGAGCGTTATCCTCCGAAGGCAAAGATCACACCTTCGAATTGTGTTGGCGCGCCACTTAGATAAAGATCTGGGCAAGATTCGTCTGTTGTTAGTGCATCACCCAGCGGTGGGCTCAGCTAAGGCGCATCAATGAACTTATATTGTTGAAGCGCGGTCGCGCGACCCGCGACGCCGCCCAGAACAACGGCTACGATTAAAAGCGTAGTGACAAGATGCCCTCTGAATTTCTTTACACGCGTAGCCTCGAGAAAGAAGACGCTAAAGAGCGTGACTGCGGCTTGCGCCGCCAAGGCAACCAGATATCGGATGCCGGAAATGCCGTGCTTGTAGGGCGTCCAATCGGCAGGCGTGTTGATTCCGAGATTAAAGTCGGTTGGCGTTAGATAGTCATAGCAATACCAGGTAACGATCGCAGTGATCGGCAGCAGCGGCAGCGCTGCAAAACGCCCCCGCCCGCCAAATCTCTTGAGCGTTGCGTTGACGACAAGGATCTGCAGGATTTGCGAAAATCCGAACACCAGAGCGATGCCGACGGTCGAAATCACCGAAAGTAGTAGCGGAAACAAAAGCGTCGTCGAAATCGCGCTGCTTTGCGTCCGATGCGGATTGCCATGAATAAAGTCCATGAAAATCAATTGGACGACGATCAAAATCGTGAAAAACACACTGACCGCGAGTGCTACCAAGCAAAGGGATTGAGCGTAGGGGAGCGTCGCTTTTCTTGCGGATGCATCATCGGTCACGGCGACTATTCCGGTTACAAATCGAATTTTTCGATCGTCGCCCAAAACATCCACGCGACAATCTCATGAATATCAGAGCACGATAAGCGTCGTTCGTCGTTAGGTGCGCAAACCAGTTCAAAGAGCTATCTCATCGACTTCTAAAAATCTCGCCTACTGCAGAATTCTTCAGAGATTGCAAAGCAGCTGCATTTCGAGTTAGAATTGGTATAGGCACGCCTTTCCAGACCACATTTATGCGCGATTTGCCGGCAAATTGACCATTTTCGGACAATTCCTGCAGCAATCGTTGGCGTTTTGCGCCGCATCAGGGTAAAGCACCCTGAATTCGCCGCATCGATAAAGCCGCCGTCCGCTCACACGCGAGCCACGTCCGGCCGATCCGGCTTTTGTCTTCTGCATTTCAGCGGGCGACCGCCAAGCCAGATCACAAAGGCAAATCACCACGGCATCATCCGGTCGCGTTGAACCGGGCCCATGCTCCCCTTTTTCTTTGACGCGTTTTCTTCAAGCGATCTGGATATTCACTCGCTCGACAACGCCGTAACCAAGGCCTGACCTCTCGTGACATTCCTTCCCACACGTCCGCCGCTCGCTCGCGCTTTGGCCGAACGCAATTACAACGAACCCACCCCCGTTCAGACGGCGGTGCTCGCCACGGAGGCCGCCGACCGCGATCTGCTGGTGTCAGCGCAGACCGGTTCGGGCAAAACCGTCGCCTACGGGCTGGCAATCGCAGCGAACCTGCTAGGCGAGACTGACCGTTTCGAGAAAGGCGCCGCACCTCTCGCATTGATCGTCGCGCCGACGCGGGAACTCGCCTTGCAGGTGCATCGCGAATTGGCCTGGCTCTATCAATTCACCGGCGCACGCGTGGTATCGTGCGTGGGCGGCATGGACCCGCGCCGCGAACAGCGCGAACTGGCGGACGGCGCGCACATCGTGGTCGGCACGCCGGGCCGGCTGTGCGATCATCTGCGCCGCAAGCGCCTCGACATTTCGGAATTGAAAGCCGTCGTGCTGGACGAAGCCGACGAGATGCTCAATCTGGGATTCCGCGAGGATATGGAATTCATTCTCAAGGCCGCGCCCGACAGCCGCCGCACGCTGCTGTTTTCCGCGACATTGCCGCGCGGCATCGTCGCGATGGCGAAGCAATATCAACAGCAGGCGTTCCGCATCGAGGTGGCCAACACCGAAGGCGGCCACGCCGATATCGACTACCGCGCCATCCGGATCGCCGCGAGCGATGTCGAGCACGCGGTGATCAACGTGTTGCGATTTTTCGAATCACCAAGCTCCATCGTGTTTTGCAACACGAGAAACGCGGTCCGGCATCTGCAGGCCGCGCTACTGGAGCGCGGGTTCTCCGTGGTCGCGCTGTCCGGTGAACTGACGCAGAACGAGCGGACCACCGCGCTGCAGTCGTTGCGCGACGGGCATTCGCGGGTCTGCGTCGCCACCGACGTGGCGGCGCGCGGCATCGATCTGCCGAACCTCGGCCTCGTCATCAACGCCGATCTGCCGAACGATCCAGAGGTGATGCAGCATCGCTCCGGCCGCACCGGACGCGCCGGCAAAAAGGGCGTCAGCGTTCTGCTGGTGCCTCCCGCGCGCAAGCGGCGCGCCGAATTGCTGTTGAGCCAGGCTGGCATCGATGCGGTGTGGGGCATGGCCCCGCAACCCGACGACATTCGCAAGCTCGATCAGGAGCGCATGCTGCAGGATACGCTGTTCTCGGAGGAAACCACCGAGGACGATCTGACGCTGGCCCGCGCGCTGCTCGCGGAGCGTTCACCCGAAGATATTGCCGCCGCATTGGCGCGGCTTTATCGCTCGCGTCTTCCCTCGCCCGAAGATATTCAAGATCCCGGCCAGGGCGGCGGCAGCCGCTCCCGCGACGATCGCGGCCAGGCACGGGACAGCCGCGCCCCGCGCGGCGAGGAGCGCGACGGTGGTCCGAAATCCAAAAAGACCAAAACGCGCATGCGCGAAGCCATGGCGGAAGGCAGCGTATGGTTTCGCGCCGCGATCGGACGCCAGAAAAACGCCGAAGCCCGTTGGCTGCTGCCGATGATCTGCCGTCGCGGAGGTATCGAAAAGAACGATATCGGCGCCATCAGGATCTTCGACAACAGCACCGAATTCGAGATTTCGGCGCAGGCCGCCGAGCTGTTCGCCACGAAAATCCGGCGGCCGGACAAAGAAGACAATATTCGCATTGAAGCCCTGCCGGACGGGCCGCAGGGCGATTCCTACAAAGAACCGGGGGCCGGGAAGCCGCCGCGCAAGGCCAAGGCGTTCGGCGACAAGCCGCGATACGATCGTGACGACAGGCCTCGTCACGAGGGCGAGCGCAAACCTCACGGCAAACCTTTTAACGAATCTCGAAGTGAATCCCGCAGCGAACCCCGCAACGAATTTCGCGGTGAACCACGCGGCGAATCGCGCGGCGCGCCGCACGGCAAACCTCGAAGCGAAGATCCGCGACGGAACGATGCGCAAAGAGACGATGCTCGGAGAGACGAGAGACCAAAGTTCGACAAGAAGCCGAAATTCGAGAAAGACCGGCGGCACGACGGCAAGCCCGCCCACGCCGGCAAACCGCGCCGCGACGGCCCCGCCGCATTCGCTAAGCCCGGTTTCAAGAAGAAGCCGAAGAAGAATAAAAGCCGTCATTGAGGCGAGCGAAATATGCGAGCAGCTGCCGCTGCGGAAGGCCCGTACCGGCTCATTGACAAGGTCGGGCGGCTGTTGAACGATCCGTGGCTCGGGCTATCGTCTTGCCCGGATGGCGCCAGAACTGGAGACGCGGCATGAACCAGCGCTCGATTGCAACGGTCTCGTTAAGCGGGTCTCTCGATGAAAAGCTTCGGGCGATCGCGGCCGCCGGTTTCGACGCTGTCGAAATATTCGAAAACGATTTCCTGTCGTTCAACGGCAGCCCGCGCGACGTTAAAAAACTGTGCGGCGATCTCGGGCTCGCGATCTGCGCCTATCAGCCGTTTCGCGACTTCGAAGGCATGCCTGAACCGCAGCGTGCGCGAAATTTCACGAGGATCGAACGCAAATTCGATCTGATGCAGGAACTCGGCACTGACCTCTTGCTGATCTGCAGCAATGTCTCGCCGGACTCGCTGGGCGGAATCGACCGCGCGGCTGACGATTTTCGCATGCTCGGCGAGCGTGCCGCCAGACGCGGATTGCGCGTCGGCTTCGAGGCGCTGGCGTGGGGCCGCCACATCAACGATTACCGCGACGCCTGGGAAGTGGTGCGTCGCGCGGACCATTCCTCGATCGGCGTCATCCTCGACAGCTTTCATGCGCTTGCGCCGACGCTGCCTGTCGGTCCGATCCGCTCGATCCCGAAAGATCGCATCTTCCTGGTGCAGCTCGCGGACGCGCCGCAGCTCGATCTCGACGTGCTGTCGTGGAGCCGGCATTTCCGGTGTTTCCCGGGGCAAGGCAACCTGCCTCTTGCGGGCTTCATGGAAGCAGTCGCAGCGACCGGCTATGACGGTGTGCTGTCGCTCGAAATCTTCAACGATCAGTTCCGCGCCGGGTCGGCGTCGCGCGTGGCCGTCGATGGATTGCGCTCGCTGATCCTGCTCGACGATCAAACCGGCAAGCAAACCGACAAGGCCGTGAAACCGCCCGCGGCATTGCCCGCAAAACAAAAAAGCCGGGGCGCAGGCTTCGTGGAGTTCGCGGTCAGCGAGGACAAGGCTCATGGCCTCGCCACGCTGTTCGGCCAGCTCGGGTTCGGGCTAACCGGCCAACATCGCAGCAAGGCGGTGCAGCGCTGGTCGCAGGGCGCCATCGATCTTGTCATCAACAGCGAACCGCACGGTTTTGCGCACTCCCATTACGTCACCCACGGCGCGGGCGTTTGCGCCATCGCGCTGGAGGTGGACGATGTGCAAGCCACCATGGCGCGCGCGGAAGCGCTGCATACCAAAACGTTCTATCAGCCGATCGGCCCCGGCGAAGCCGAAATTCCGGCGATCCACGGCGTCGGCGGCAGCCTGCTCTATTTCCTGAAGCCCGACGCACAAAACTGGGATCGCGATTTCAAGCCGGCCAGCGGCCATCCGGGCGACGATCATCTCAAGGGCATCGACCACATTTCCCAGTCAATGCCTTATGAAGACATGCTGTCGTGGCTGTTGTTCTACACCGGCATGCTCGATCTCGACCGCGCGCAGCAGGTGGATGTGGCCGACCCCGGCGGATTGGTACAAAGCCAGGCGCTGACCAATTCCGACGGCAGCCTGCGGGTGATCATCAACGGCTCGACAGCAAGCCGAACCCTTTCCTCGCGTTTCCTGTCGGAGTTCTTCGGCGCGGGTGTGCAACATATCGCTTTTGCGTGCGACGATATTTTCAAAACCGTCGCCGCGATGCGCGCCCGGGGCGCGAGCTTTCTCGAGATTCCCAATAATTACTATGACGACGTCGAGAGCAAATACGATCTCGATCCCGAGACAATGAAGCAGCTGCGCGCGAACCAGATTCTTTACGACCGCGAAGGCGGCGGCGAGTTTTTCCAGATCTATACGCACGCCTTTGACGACCGATTTTTCTTCGAGATCGTCGAGCGCCGCAATTATCAGGGCTTCGGCGCGGCCAACGCCACCATTCGCCTTGCGGCACAGGCGCGCGAGGCACCTCCGCCCGGAATGCCCAAGATCGGATAGTCGCGCTCTGATTTATTGATTTGACGTGTTTTCTTTACGCGAACCGGTTCCCACCACCGGATCAGGTCCGGCGCGTTGCTTCGCTCGAAAACGCTTTATAGCGCGTTCGGTTTTGATTGAATCACAAACGCGCTCTCATTTCCTTATTTGACGCGTTTTCTTCACGCGAACCGGTGCCCACCACCGGATCACGTCCGGCGGCATGCTTCGCTCGAAAACGCTCTAGCTAGCTGCGGCCTTGCGGGCGGAATTGCACCGGCAGCGTGAAGTTCAGACTTTCATCGGCGATCAAAGGCGGCGGCGGCGGCACCGGATCCGACCGCTTCATCATCGATAATGCCGCCTCGTCGAACGCCGCGTCGCCCGAACTCTTGACGATGTTCACCGAGAGAATGTGCCCCTTGCGGTCCAGCACAAACCCCACGACGATTTCCGCTTTCTGCGTATCGCGATCCTTCGGGTAACGCTTGTGCCGGTCGAAATAGGCCACCAGTTCGCGCTGCCAGCTGGCGCGCACGCGCCGCTTGCTGTCGCCCGAGCCTTGCGCCGGTGTCACCGATCGCTCGGACTGCACGGCGGTTTCGAGGCTCGGCGTCGCCGTTGCCTGTGCGGCAACAGCTTCGTTCGAGGGTGCGGCCTTGACGGCGGGTTTGTCAGGCTCGTCATCCTTGGGATTTTTTGAAGCGTCCGCCGACACGATCCTGTCGGGGTCCTCGGTCTCGCGCGGCGTATCCTTCGGCAGATCGCTTTGCTTGGCTTTCTGTTCGTCCACGTCGGGCGACGCCGCCGAAGCATCGTTGTCGGGGCCCGGCGGAAATTCGCTTTCGGAAGCGCGCGGCGCGGCAAGCTGCAAGCCGATCTCAAGGCCCTGCGCGCCGAGGGCAACATCCGAATCATTCGCCTGCAAATTCGCGACCGCGAAAGCGACGCAGCCAAGATGAAGCGCGAGCGCGACAAAGCCTGCGAAAACCCAAGGCCAGCGCGACGATGTCTGCGAACCGCTCCGATCGGACATCCCCGCGCCCCATTCGCTCACGGCTTTTGCGGGATAGGCGGCGCGGACGACGATTGCGGAACGCCTTCGGACACACCTTCAAGCGCGACCAGCGCGACCTTGAGATAACCGCCGATGCGCAGCAGTTCGAGCACGTCCATCATGTCGCCATAGGGCACCGCGCGATCCGCGCGCAGGAAGATCCGTCGGTCCTTGTTGCCGTTTTCGGACGCGTCCAGTGTTCGCACCAGATCGACGCGTTTCACCTGCGCCTCACCGATCGCGACCGCGAGATCGGACTTGATGGTGACGTAAGTCGGCTTGTCCGGCTTCTTTTGCGGCGCAGCCGTCGACGACGGCAGATCGATCGGAAGGTCGACGGTCGACAGCGGAGCCGCCACCATGAAGATGATCAGCAACACCAGAATGACGTCGATGAACGGCGTGACGTTGATTTCGTGGGTTTCCCCGAAATCGTCTTCGTCGTCGACGTCGCTGAAGGTCACACCCATCGTCGCGCTCCGTCACTCCGCCGCGCGGGAGGCCATGCCGCCATGAGCGCGGTCGAGATCGCGCGACAGCAAGCGGCCGGCCGCACCCGACGCACGGCTGACCAGTTCGAGGTAGCCTTTGGAGACGCGCGCGAAGTGATTGTAGATGATGACCGCCGGAATGGCGGCGACGAGCCCGATGGCGGTCGCGAGCAATGCTTCCGCGATGCCCGGCGCGACCACCGCGAGATTGGTGGTCTGGGATTTCGAAATGCCGATGAAGCTGTTCATGATGCCCCAGACCGTGCCGAACAGCCCGACGAATGGCGAGGTGGCGCCGATGGTCGCGAGCAGGCCCATGCCGAGCCGCATGCGGCGTGCTTCGGCGCGGGTGATTTCGGCGAAGCTCGAAGCCGCGCGCTCCTTGATCCCGGTGTCGCTGGAAATGCCGGCCGACAGCCGGGCCTCGCGCAAGGCGGTGGCAAGAAACGCCGACAGCACGTTTGCGCTGGAGCCTAATGCGACACGCGCTTCGGCGATCGAGCGAGATTCGGCAATCGCGTCAAGCGCGCCGCGCAGGCGACGTTGCGACAGTGTGAATTCGAGCATCTTGGCGATGAAGATCGTCCAGGTGCACAACGAGGCGAACGCAAGGCCGATCATCACGATCTTCACGATGATATCGGCCGAGAGAAACATCGACCACGGCGACAGCTCGCGCGGCATGGCGAGACCGGATTTCAACGACCTGCCCGTTCCGTCGGTGGTGCCGATCGTGGCGTCAGGCGCGGTGGAGGCGGGAGGCGCTGCCTGCACGACCGGCGCGGGTGAAACGGCCTGAGCCTGCGGCGAAGGCGCAGCGGCTTTTTGCTGAGCGTCCGCCGGTGAGACCTGCGACATCAACAACGCGCACAATACGAAGCAGGCTTTGATAGCCGTCCGAACTCGTAAATCACCGCTCATCATTTTGGTGCCCGATCATGGATCAGATTGCGATTGCCGCCGGCCACCGTGACTGTCTTCGTGTTGTCTTGAAGTCGTCTTCGGATCATCTTGGGGTCGTTCGCGGCAGCTGTTCCGCGCAGGTCCGAGCGACACTGAGAGCCGGGCCATGCGTGGGCATCGCGTACCATGAGCGGCACATCGAAGAAAGCCGCAACGGCGCATAGCACCGCGTTTGGGCGGCTGAATTGGCCCAGATCAAAGCGATTCTAAACTGGAAGCCTGGTTAACGCCGCTTTTGGTATTGGTGATTGGAACGGTTCTAAAAATTACGGCGACCAGAAGCCAATCAGGACGATGCAAGACCAGCAGGGCTTACGGCAGAGGATATCAGCGGGCCGCTGTCGTCCTTGAGCGCGACGCCGGTTAACTGGCGGCGCAGGGCTTCGCGCAACAGCCACGTGATCCTGAACGCCGCGTGATCGTAGCTCAATCCCGCCGCATGAATATTCGAGACACAATTGCGTTCGCCGTCGTTGCGCCCGGGCTTCGGTGCGAAAGTAATATAGGCGCCGAGACTGTCCGGCGACGACAATCCCGGCCGCTCGCCGATCAACATCAGCGTGATCCGTGCGCGCAACAAGTCGCCGACGGCATCGCCGAGCGCGACGCGCGCAAGCGATGCGACCACCACGGGCGCAACCCGCCACCCTTCTTTTGCTATCGACGGCTTCAGCGCGGACAGCAACGCAGCCGCGTGACGGTGCACAGCCGTGGACGACAAACCGTCGGCAACGATAATCGCGAGATCGCAATCGGCTGCCGCGCGCGCCGACAACGCCGCGCGGCTCGGGTCGTCGAGCATCCGTCCGTAATCCGGCCGCCGCAGATAGAGATCGCGCGACGACGCACGGCTTGCGACATGCAATGTTTCAAATCCGGCTTCAGTGATCTCGCGCGCAAGCTGTTCGGCAATCGAACGGCGCATGCACGGCGTCACGCGCTTTCGCGTGCGCCAGCGCGAATTGGAGCATTGCCGAAGTGGGCAGGCTCGCGCCGCTGCGCCCCAGCGCAATTCGGCCGGGCGTCGTTGCCGTCAGCGCCTGCCAGACATCCGCGACCACATCGTCGCTCATCGGTTCGCCGCCATCGAAAGCAGTTTCTGGTCGGAGGATTGCGGCCTTAGCCGCCCATGGCCGTCGGTGATGCCGCTCCGCTGCAGCCACGCCTCGAATTCCGGGGCGCGTTTGAGGCCCAGCACCTCGCGCACATAGAGCTGGTCGTGGAACGAGGTGGATTGATAATTCAGCATCACATCGTCCGCGCCCGGAACGCCCATGATGTAGGTCACGCCCGCCGCGCCGAGCAATGTGAGTAGCGTATCCATGTCGTCCTGATCGGCTTCGGCATGATTGGTGTAGCAGACATCGCATCCCAGCGGCAGGCCCATCAGCTTGCCGCAGAAATGATCCTCGAGCCCCGCACGAATGATCTGCTTGCCGTCGTAGAGATATTCCGGACCGATGAAACCGACGACCGTGTTGACCAGCAGCGGCGAAAACGCCCGGCACACCGCATAGGCGCGCGCCTCGATGGTTTGCTGATCGACGCCGTGATGGGCATTGGCCGACAGCGCCGAGCCCTGCCCGGTTTCGAAATACATCACATTGTCGCCGAGAGTCCCGCGCTTTTGCGCCCGCCCCGCGTCCTGCCCCTCGCGCAGAATGGCGAGGTCGACGCCGAAAGCGGTGTTGGCGGCTTGCGTGCCCGCGACGGACTGGAACACCAGATCGACCGGCGCGCCCCGATTGATCAGATCGATCGTCGTCGTGACATGCGTGAGCACGCATCCTTGTGTGGGAATTTCGAAACGTTGAATCACCTCATCGAGCAGCCGCAGCAGATCGCCCAGAACCGCCACGTTGTCGGAGACTGGATTGATGCCGATCACCGCGTCGCCGCAGCCATAGAGCAGGCCATCGAGGATCGATGCCGTGATGCCCGCGGCATCGTCGGCCGGATGATTGGGCTGCAACCGCACCGCCATGGTGCCCGGCAGGCCGATGGTGTTGCGGAAGCGGGTGGTGACACGGCATTTGCGCGCGGCGAGGATCAAATCCTGGTTGCGCATCAGCTTGCAGACCGCCGCCGCCATTTCCGGCGTGACACCGGGCGCGACCGCCGCCAGTTCGACAGACCCGGTGCGATCGGACAGCAGCCAGTTGCGGAAATCGCCGACCGTGAGGTGCGCGATCGCGGCGAACGCGCCCGCATCATGGGTGTCGACGATCAGCCGCGTGACTTCGTCTTGCTCGTAGGGGATCAGCATCTCGCTGAGAAACATCCGCAGCGGCACCTCCGCCAGGCACATTTTCGCAGCGACATTCTCCTCGGCGGACGTCGCCGCAATTCCCGCCAGCAGATCGCCCGAGCGGATCGGCGTCGCCTTCGCCAACAACTCCTTCAGATCGGCAAAGACGTAAACCTGCGATCCGACCAGGTGGCGATAGACCATGGACTGTTCTCGTGTAAATCCGCGACCTATTCTATAGCATGTTCTGTCGCATGCTTGTCGGTTGCGGTTCGTTCAGACCCTGCCCTCACCCACTTTTTTAACCTGCGCGCATAGTGCCGCAAGGCGCGCCATGTTAGATGCGACCGACCGGCTACCGCCGGGCCAGACCCCCGGATCACGGAACTGGGTCAACTCAGCAACACGGCCAGCAACAACAGCACCCATGGATCACACCTCATCGGCTTCGGACCCCGCAGCGCTCTCGCGACAATCGACGCGGATCGCCTTGCTGGTGGCGAGCGCCTTTTTCATGGAAATGCTGGATGGCACCGTGATCGTGACGGCGCTGCCGGAGATGGCGCGGTCCTTCGGCGTCAATCCGGTGGATCTGTCGCTCGGCATGACCGCCTATATGCTGACCATCGCCGTATTCATTCCGCTTAGCGGCTGGTTCGCGGACCGCTTCGGCACCCGCAAGGTGTTCGTCACCGCGCTGCTGATCTTCACGGCATCTTCGATCCTTTGCGGCCTCTCGGAAGGAGTCTGGACCTTCACGCTGTCGCGCGTCGCGCAAGGCTTCGGCGGCTCGATGATGGTACCGGTCGGCCGGCTCGCCGTACTGCGCACGACCCCGAAACAACATCTGATCCGCGCCATCGCCTTCATTACCTGGCCCGGCCTGGTCGCGCCGATCCTCGGCCCCGCTGTCGGCGGCTTTCTGACCACCTATGTCAGCTGGCGCTGGATTTTCTTCCTTAACATTCCGCTCGGGCTTGCGGCCAGCGTATTGGCATGGCGGCTGATCCCCGATGGCGGCGCACAGCGCGACAGACCACTCGACCGCATCGGTTTCGTGGTCGGCGCGATCGCGTGCCTCTCATTCACCTACGGACTGAACCTGTTCGGCAATGTCGACGTGCCGGTGATCCCGGCGATCGCGCTGATGATCGTGGGCACCGTGTTCGGCACCATCACCTATGTGCATTCGCGCCGTCATCCCACGCCGCTGCTCGATCTTTCCTCGCTCGGCATCCAGACCTATGCCATGAGCGTGCTCGGCGGCTCGCTGCTGCGCACCGTCATCGGCACCGCGCCGTTTCTGCTGCCGCTGATGTTTCAGATCGGCTTCGGGCTGGATGCGTTCGAATCCGGCCTACTGGTGCTCGCGGTATTCATCGGCAATCTCGGCATCAAGCCGCTGACGACGCCGATCATCCGCACCTTCGGTTTCAAGCCGGTTCTGCTCGGCAACGGCATTCTGATGGCGGCGACGCTGATCGGCTGCGCTTTTCTCACACCTGATACGCCGCGCATGCTGCTGCTGATCTTGCTGGTCATCAGCGGCGCGAGCCGCTCGATGCAATTCTCGGCGATCGCGACCATCGCCTTCGCCGACGTACCGCAGGACAAGATGAGCGCGGCGAACACATTCTTCAGCCTGATGTTTCAACTCAGTCTCGGCATCAGCGTGGCGATCGGGGCGGTGTGCCTCAAGATCGCGTCGCTGTTGCTCGGCCATCCTTCAGGATCGCTGACGCTGGCCGACTTCAAGGTGGCGTTTCTGCTCACCGCCGTGCTGGTGATCGTCGGGCTTTACGACAGCGTGCGGCTGCCGAAGGATGCGGGGTTATCAGTCAGCCGGAAGGGGTGAGCGGCGCGTCCCTATAGTCGGTACGCACTCAACTCACTTCTTCTCCGATGACCATGGGAAATTGATGTAGCGATCCCGCGTCTCGTAGCAGATGTTGCCGTACATCTTCAGGTAAGCCGCGCGGCGAGCAGGATCGCGATAGACCGAAGCGGGATCGGCCAGATCGGCTTCATACGCCGCGATGTTGTCCAGCGTCAGCAGCTTGGGCAGAATATCGATGGCCTGAGGAACGCTTTTGCCTTCGAGCCAGTCGGCGGCATGCTGTCCCATGGCATAGGCGAAAACGGGAGACGCCAGACTGACGCTGGTTTTGTACGGGCCGCCCTTCTTGATTTCCGCGACGGCCTCGGGCTCGCCGTCGATGCCGCCGAGAAACTGATCGGGCCGAGCTTTGCCTGCCTCGCGCAACGCCGCCAGCGCGCCAAGCACCACCGTGTCCGCGCCCAACACAACATCCACGGTGGGATTGGCCAGCAAAATCGTGCGCATGGTGGCCGCGCCACCTTCCTCGTTGACCGTGACGGGCGAGATGTCCGCGACAATGACCGCCTCGGGAAGATCCTTGAGCGCATCGCGCATGGCCGCGAAACGCGGTGCGAGGAATTGCAGCTTGTCATGCGTGAGCAGCACGACCTTGGCCTTGCCGCCGAGACGGCCCTTTATATAGGCGGCGGCCGCATCGCCGAGCACCTTGCCGGTGAGATATTGAGGCGCGTTGAGAATGGACGTGGCGGGCGGCGGCACCACGGTGCCGACATAGCCGCCGGACCAGATCATCTGCTGCAGGCTTCGGCTGAGCGACAGCGGATTGACCGGGGATGCCACCACGGCACCGACTTTCGACGTCACAAGCGCCTGAACGTCATCGATCATCTTGTTGGCGTCGTTGTTGGCCAGCGCCACCTGAAATTCGAGGCCGCGGTCCCTGGCGGCCATGGAGAGACCATAAGCAACGCCCTGCATGAACTGACGATCGTTGTCCTGCGCGAACGCCAGCGTTTTTCGAAGACCTTCGGGCGCGGTGCATGTTGGCGCTGCGGGATCGAAGGGCGGCAACACCACCGGCATGGTGATGCCGGGCGGTCCGTCCTGCGCCATCGACACCGCGCTGCTCGCGCTCAGCACACCGAACACAGACGCCAGCACCAAACCAAACGTAGCGATGCGCCAACCCGCTGCACGCACGATCCCCAACATCGTCATCAATTGTCCCACCTATGTCCTGTCCCGCACTGGCCTGTCGGATCGCGGGCTTGCCGGGTCAGTGTTTCAGGATTTCATCTTGAGCCGAATGAGTTTGCGCTCCGTATGAACGCGTTCGCCGACCCTGCGTGCGATTCCGTGACGAACACGCGGCTTCCTATTCGACCGCCATCTATTCAACCGCCATTGGAAATATCAGCCGCGCCAGCGTGCCGGGCTGGCGAAGAGAATATTGAATTTCACCGCCGACGCTGCCCGCCATGGCGCGCACCAGCCGCGTTCCCAAGCCGGTACCCTGCGCCGCCGCGCCGTCGTCGCGGCCGATGCCGTCATCCTCCACATTCAACTCGCCCCGGCCATCCGGCAGGCGTTTCAGGTTCACGCGCACTTCGCCGCGCCGGCCGGGATAGGCATATTTATAAGCGTTGGTCACCCATTCGGTCAGCACCAGGCCGAGATTGATGCTGGAGTCCGTCGGCAATTTCAGCGGCTCGAGATGATATTTGAGCGAGGCGCCGTGGCCTTCGCTCTGCATCGAACTTTGCAACTGGTTCAGCAGACCCGACAGATATTCGTCGAGCGCCACGAGGCGCGCGTCGCCCGAACTATAGAGCCGCTTGTGCACATCGGAAATCGCGTGGATGCGCGCTTCAGTTTCCGCAAGGGCGTCCTTGGCGGCCTGATTTTGCACGGCGTTAGATTGCAGCCGCACCAGCGACGCCACCAGCATCAGGCTGTTGGCGACACGATGATTGACTTCGGCGAGCAGCACTTCGGCGCGGTCGAGCGACTGGCCGAGCGCAGCGGTGCGTTCCTCCACTCTGCGCTCCAGATGCACATTGAGATCGCGGACCTCATCGCGAACCTGCGCGATTTCGCGGGCATAACGAAGAACCATCGCGGTGACGCCACCGACGACCAGAACGATAACGATGCCGCCGACCAGCGACACCCATCGCAGCCAAGCGGCATTTTTCTTTTGTTCGGCCACGCCCAGGGTCGCACGCTCGTCGGTGGTTCGGATGACGCTAGAGAGGTAAACATTGGCCTCGTCCGTCAACGCCTTGCCGCGATTGGTCTGAAAAAGCGCGAGAGCTTCCGCATCCCGATGCTCGGTCTTCAGGGCAATCGTCCGGTCCATTTCGTCGATTTTGTCGGTCACAACCGCCGACAGCCTGCGAAGCATGGCTCCGGATTCGCTGTAAGGCGCAAGCAGCTGCGTGAGACGGTCGATCTGCCTCTGCGCGGACGCTTTCGCGCTATCGTAGGGCGCGAGATAGATTTCGTTGCCGCCGACAAGAAAGCCGCGTTGAGACGCCTCGGCGCTCTGGATGGCGCTACGCAGCTCGACTGCCGAGATCCGCGTATCGCGCGCGGCGATCGCATCGTCGGCGTAATGTCTGGATTGCTCGCCGAGCCAGACGGTCATCCCCACGATGCCGAGAAGCGCCAGAAATCCGATCGCCAGCAGGAGGCTGGTATATCGGGCAACGAAGCGGGCTGTCATCGGCATGGCGTTCGGATACTCAACATGTTCGGGAACAGGCAACCTCGCGGCTTCGCTCCCAGAAGCCGTTATTTAAGTCAGCCCATTGATAGACCGGTGGTATTCTTCTGCCAATATATCTAGCACAGCGTATGCGCCAAGAGTGGACAATAATCCGCTTCCGGAAGTCACCGCCGAACACGGCCTCCGCCGTGATCGGAAACGGCGTATGCCCGACTTACACCAAACTCGTCCTGGCCAGCGACGAACTCGCCAGCGACCACGTAAATCGTTATGTCAGGAACCTGACCATCCGCAGCGGCCTGTCGCCGTCGAAAGACCGAGAGCCCAGCAAAGCAAGAACGAAGGCTGACGATGGCAAAGCGCTCCAGAAACGTGAGTTCCCATCAGCTCCGCGATTACGCCGAAGGACAGGCACAAGGTGGCGCAGACTTGCGTTCACGTTCATTCCGAAGAACAATCCACCGCATGAAGCTGGTTCCATTCTGTGCCGTCGCCCTGTTCTCGATGCATATGGCCCTTGCGCCACCGGACGCACGGGCGGGACAACTTCCGCCCGGTCCTTTCACGATGACACTCTCGAACAACACGCCACTGGCTTTTGGCATGACGCCAACCGACGCCGCCACCGCATTGGGATCTCCGCTCGCTCATGTCAGCGGAAGGCTTGGCAATGAGGTTTTCCTCGCCATTCGCACCAACGGCGGCAGCGGGTTCTTTCCCCGGAAAGACCGGCTCTATCTGCAGTTTCGCAAGGGCCAGCTCACCGGCTGGAAGGGCGACTGGGGCCACAACTGGATGTGGCAATAGCGCGCCTCGCAGACCCGCAAAACATTTACCCTTAAACTCCCAACGCATGGATGAACCATGGGACACGACATCAAACTGAAAGCTTCCGACGGATTTCAGCTCGGCGCTTACCGCGCCGATCCCGCCACCAAGCCCATCGGCGCGATGGTGGTGATCCAGGAAATCTTCGGCGTGAATTCGCATATTCGCAACGTCTGCGACCGTTTCGCGGCGCGCGGCTACGTTGCCGTCGCACCGGCGATCTTCGATCGCATCGAGACCGATTTCCAATCCGGCTATTCGCCCGACGAGGTCGCGATCGCGCGCAAATTCGTCGCCAACCCCGAATGGGACGTGTTCATGCGCGACACCCAGGCAGCAATTGACAGCGTGCAGGATGTCGGTCCGGTCGGGATTATCGGATTTTGTCTCGGCGGCAGCGTCGCATTCCTTGCGGCCACACAACTGTCCGGCCTGAAAGCCGCCGTGGGCTACTACGGCGGCGCAGTGTCACGCTTCGCTGACCGGCAACCGAAAGTGCCGACCCAACTTCACTATGGCGCAAAAGACACCGGCATCCCGCTCAGCGACGTCGACGCCGTGCGCGCCAAACGTCCTGAGGTTGAGATTTTCGTCTACGACAATGCCCAGCATGGCTTCAATTGCGACGAGAGAGCCAGCTATGATCCGGCAAGCGCGGAGCTCGGCCGCAAGCGCAGTCTGGATTTTCTCGCGAAACATTTGACGCGATGACGCGGGGCAGCGCGCATGGTTAACGCGCCGGCCAACATCAGCGCTGAGAGAACATGGGCATGCTTCGTTTGAAAACGCGCTAGGCGCGGACGCCCACGCCGATGGGGCACGAGACGCCCGTTCCGCCGAGCCCGCAATAGCCGGCGGGATTCTTCGCCAGATACTGCTGATGATAATCCTCGGCAAAATAAAACTCCCGCGCCGGAGCAAGTTCGGTGGTGATCGCACCGAAGCCTTTCGCAGCCAGCGCCTTGCCGTAAGCAGCCCTGGACGCTTCGGCCGCCTTGGCCTGCGCATCGCCGAACGTGTAAATCGCCGACCGATACTGCGTGCCGGCGTCGTTGCCCTGACGCATGCCCTGTGTCGGGTCGTGGCTTTCCCAGAACGTCTTCAGCAACTGCTCGTAAGATATCTTTGCGGGATCGAAAACAACCAGCACCGCTTCGGTGTGACCGGTGCGCCCCGAACATGTCTCCTCGTAGGTTGGGTTGGGCGTGATCCCGCCTGCATATCCAACCGCCGTCACGTATATGCCATCCCCCAGTTCCCAGAACTTGCGTTCGGCGCCCCAGAAGCAGCCCAGACCGAAGACGGCGAGCTCGCAACTCTCCGGATAGGGACCGAGAATCCGGTGGCCGTTGACGAAATGGGTTTCTGCCGTCGGGATCGGCGTGGCGCGGCCCGGCAAAGCGGTGTCGGCGGTCGGCAATTCGGGGGACTTGCGCATGAACAGCATGACCATCTCCTGGGTTGGGATGACTGACACATTATATATATGTCTACGCGCGAACCGTCAGGGCGTTACGCCATGACGCCGGTGCGGATACCGGAACCCTGCCTGTCAGTCCCGGCCGTAACCGATCAGACGCTTTTTCGGGCGAAAAACCAGCATCAGAATAACTCCGAGCAGCCCCAGGACCGCCCAGGTCGGCTGGTTCAAGACGAATTTTGCCGCACCATTCCATAGCCAGGGCGAGAACCCCTCCAGCAGCACCCGAAATGCCTGCTGGCTCGCCTGATTGATGTCGTTCCAGAACTCCCCCAGCCGCGTCAGACGCAGGCTCTGGTCGGCGATCGAACGCGCACCGTCGTAAACCAGGAAAATAAAGCCGCCAGCCAGCAACAACAGACCAAGCAAACGGAAAAAGCCGCGGATCATCATGGCCCCTGATCGCTGGAGCATGGTCCGAAACACGGGACGCGTATTCCGCCCGGGAATTCGGAAAATCATACTCAAATATGTATGTCGCAACGGCAATACCCGGTGCGGCTATCGAATTCAACCTAGGCCGGGCAAACCATCGCCTCGCGAAAGATCCTCTGAACGGTCGCCCGTCGGTGGCGGCCGGCAACTTGATTAAGCACAAAGCGGCAAAATCCGTATTTCTGGCGTTAAATGGCGCCAAAGGCGGCTTAAATTCCGCGCCGCAAGCGTTGACGATCATGACCCGCACCACTATAACACGGCCAATTGGCGGCGGGTTTCATCCTGCCGCCGCTGTTCTTTGAGCGCCGCCGCTCTCCGATACCGAATTCGGCCGGGGCATCTCCAGGAGCATATATCATTCAGACGTCGCACGCAGTTTGCGGACGACATTAATCAGCCCGGCTCATCGCGAGCCGTTGCTGCAGGATCTTGAGAGCATGGCCAATACGACTTCCGCCAAGAAGGCGACGCGCAAGATTGCCCGCCGCACCGCGGTCAACAAGTCCCGCCGCACCCAGATGCGCAACGCCGTCCGTCTGGTCGAGAGCGCGATCGAGAAGGGTGACCGCACAGCGGCGCTCGCCGCCTTGAAGAACGCAGAGCCGGAATTGATGCGCGCCGCTCAAAGCAACATCGTTCACAAGAACAATGCCAGCCGCAAAGTCTCGCGCCTGACACACCAGATCGCAAAGCTCGCGAAGTAACAGCGACGCGCGACGAAGAACGACGCACCACCAGCCCGGCAACGCCGGGCTTTTTCTTTGCGTGCAGGTTCTTGGTTCGGCGGTCATGCGCGAAGTCCGCTGCGTGGAAAAAGATTTTGCTTGGTCGCTGCTTGCGGCAATGTCTTGCACGCGACACCGCGCTCGCCTTCGAGGATTGTAAAAGATCATTCGTATGCGAATCGAGCGGCTCGATAAAACTATCTGCAAACTCTCAGCATTGATCGAAGACGTTACAAGTGGCTGTTGCATTCGCAACGTAACGCGTCTCATGCGCATCGCAGAATCAGATGCATCGTCGCTGCAAGATCACATGATCGCAGATTCGCAAGCATGAATTGATGCACCGCAAATCGAATCCCGTTGTTCCACGGAGTGCGCTAGCAGCGTTTCTCGGATTTGCAAGTGAAGCATCGTTTCTCGCCTCTTCCGCACCGCGAAGGCTACCCTGAAAAATGATCACGAAAAAACGCGCCTTGATAATCACTTATCGGCAAAGCAACACTCGGTACTTCTAAAACGCGATTGCGCTCGCATCACCGATGAAGAATTTGTGAATTTTTTTTGCACGGGCTCACAAAATATCGCGGCGGTAAGAGCTAGCGATTCCACGCGCAGATTCAAAACGTTGTCCACAACCTCGGCAACATGCCCGCAGGTTTGGAGGCTCGCGTTCAATTTCAGATCGCTACAACGCGGAATCATTTCGTTGCGGCAATTGTGGCATCGTGTATCTCTTACCTCGTCGCGACGCCCACGGCTCTTGAGATCAGCGCGATTTGAGACCCGGGGGCGACGTGCAAATCAGTGATGGTGTGCGCGTTAGCGATGTTTCCCAAGCGTCAGTCGGCTCAACTCATAGCGATATGAGAACGGCTTCGTGCGCCAAAATTTCTCGAGCGGGTTCGGACTATCCGGGCACGCTTTCAAGAAGGAAAAAGGCGCCTTGAGTTCGAAGGGCAAAGGGAACGGGGACGGGATATAAGAGGGCTTCAGTACGCGGCGTAACAGTTCTGGCGGCAGGTAGCTTCTTTAGGCTTGCGAGCCCGGGACTTTCGACTGATTTCGAAATGCAACGACGACACAACTTGCCGCAGCGCCTGCGGCGAGCGGGGGATCTTATGACATATCAAGCAGCCACCCATACAATCTCGAGCGTCCATCTCGCTCGTGAGCCGTCATCGCAAGCTGTCCGGATATCTCTGCGCGTAACCGCGTATTCCCCCAACATCCATACGATTTCCTGTATCGGCTGATCCCGAGGACGGTCTTCTTCGTTTTCGGCGACGCACAGTGCTATCGGCATCCTGATGCCTGATGCTGGCGTGCGCCTAAACAACCGCAAGACCGGATCTCGAGATCGACATGCGGCACACCAACCGCTCTTTCCGACGGCAATCCACTTCACTCCATCAGCAAAGTAGTTCAAATGGCAAGCATTGAGCACGATCGTTGGGCCAAGGTACAAGGCAGGCTCCGTTCCACCGTGGGGGAAGATGTTTACTCGAGCTGGTTTGGCCGAATGGATCTGGAAGGCATTCAGGGCGAGAGCGTGCACATGTCGGTGCCGACGAGGTTTCTGAAAAGCTGGATTCAGGCCCACTATGCCGATCGCGTACTCTCCTGCTGGCAGGCCGAAGTGCCTGAGGTGCATCGCATCGATCTGACCGTGCGCTCGGCCATGCGCTGCGTCGCGCCGGTCAAGGAAACGAAAGCACCAAACGACACCCGCCGTCCGGAACGGCCCGCCGGACAACCCGCCCCCGAATTTCGCACCGCCGCGCTGGCGCCCGTATCCGCCGGCCACGATGCGCTGGGCGGTTCGCCGCTCGACCCGCGTCTGACATTCGACAGCTTCGTGATGGGCCGCTCCAATACGCTGGCGCACGCGGCGGCGCGTCAGGTCGCCGAAGGACGCCACGGCGATTCCGTGATGTTCAACCCACTCTATATTCATGCGGGCGTGGGCCTCGGCAAAACCCATCTTCTGCAGGCCGTGACCTGGGCGGGCAATTCCGGCGGCGAACGCAAGGTGCTCTATCTCACCGTCGAGAAATTCATGTACGGCTTCGTCGCCGCCCTGAAGACGCAGACGGCGCTCGCATTCAAGGAAGCCCTGCGCGGCATCGACGTGCTGGTTATCGACGATCTGCAATTCCTGCAGGGCAAGTCAACCCAGGCGGAGTTCTGCCACACACTCAACGCGCTGATTGATGCAGGCCGTCAGGTCGTTATCGCGGCGGATCGGCCGCCATCAGAGCTCGAAACTCTCGACGATCGTGTTCGTTCGCGGCTGGCGGGTGGTCTTGTGGTCGAAATGGGATCGCTCGGCGAGGAATTGCGCCTCGAAATCCTCAGATCACGCGTTACCGCCGCACGAATTCATCATGAGGGGTTCGTTGTTCCGGAACCGGTTCTTGAATATCTGGCCCGCACCATTACCCATAACGGGCGCGATCTCGAGGGCGCGGTCAACCGGCTGCTCGCGCACAGCAAGCTCAATGCCCAACCGGTCACGCTCGAAATGGCGGAGCGCGAGGTGCGCGACCTGATCCGGCCGCAGGAGCCGAAGCGGGTCAAGATCGAGGACATCCAGCGCGTGGTGGCGCGGCAATACAACGTCAGCCGGTCCGACCTGCTGTCGTCACGCCGTACCGCCAATGTGGTTCGGCCCCGCCAGGTGGCGATGTATCTGGCCAAGACGCTCACCCTGCGTTCGCTGCCGGAAATCGGCCGCCGGTTCGGCGGTCGCGATCACACCACGGTGCTCCACGCCGTGCGCAAGATCGAGGCGCTGGTCTCGAAGGACATCACCCTCGCCGACGAAGTCGAATTGCTGAAGCGCCAGCTTCAGGACTAGCGCGAATTCAGGCCTGCGCGATCAAGCTATCTCGCCCATATCCGGGCCGCGTTCGTCCGAAAAATGGCGGAGAAATGCGGTCCGGCAGCGGCGTGGCACTTGCGCTCAGCCGCCGTCCACGGCACTTTGCCATCCCGGTGCCGGCGCAGCCGGGGCCAGCCAATTCGCCAGTGCGGCTTTGACGAGCCGCACGGTATTTCCATCGCGTAATCCACAACCGCAGTTATCGGCTTTGCCATTGGAATGCGCGCAAGTTATTGAACGAGGGCATCTTCCCGCGGTCAGCGAAAATTTCCTGACCGGAAAATGCACTCACGGCATCCTGAGTGGAATTGGACGGATATTGCGATGAAGGTTACCGTCGAGCGTGCGCAACTCCTGAAATCCCTGGGCCACGTTCACCGCGTGGTGGAACGCCGCAATACCATCCCGATATTGGGCAACGTGCTGATCCGGGCCGAGAACGCCAAGCTCAGCCTGAAGGCCACCGATCTTGACCTCGAGGTGACGGAAACCCTCGCGGCCGAAGTGGCCAGCGGCGGCTCGACCACCGTTCCGGCGCATATGTTTTACGACATCGTGCGCAAGCTTCCGGACGGCTCGCAGATCGTGCTGGAGGCGGACGGAGATCGTTCGGTGCTGGCCATCCGCGCGGGCCGCTCGCGCTTCACCTTGCAGACGCTCCCCGAAAGCGATTTCCCGGATCTCGCAGCCGGCGAGATGACGCACGCGTTCAAGCTCGCCGCCAGCGACGTCAAACGCCTGATCGACCGGACGCAGTTCGCGATCTCGACCGAAGAAACCCGCTATTATCTCAACGGCATTTATCTCCACAGCGTCGGCAGCGCGAAATCCGCGACGCTGCGTGGCGTCGCCACCGACGGCCATCGTCTGGCGCAGGTGGATTTGCCGCTGCCGAACGGCGCCAGCGGAATGCCGGGCGTCATCGTCCCGCGCAAGACCGTCGGCGAAGTGCAACGTCTGATCGAGGATAATGACGCCGAGGTTTCGATCGAGTTGTCGACCGGCAAGATCCGGCTGACCATCGGACATATCGTGCTGACATCGAAACTGATCGACGGCACCTTCCCGGATTACGGCCGCGTCATTCCTCAGAACAACGACAAGGAATTGATCGTCGACAAGAAGGATTTCGAGGCCGCGGTCGACCGCGTGTCGACGATTTCCAGCGAGCGAGGCCGCGCGGTCAAGCTCGCATTGTCGGCCGGCAAGCTGGTACTGTCGGTGACCAATCCGGATTCGGGTAGCGCCACCGAAGAACTGGAAGTGGAATACGCCTCCGATCCGCTCGATATCGGCTTCAACTCGCGTTATCTGCTCGACATCGCGGCGCAGATCGAGGGCGAGGTCGCCGTGCTTCGGCTGGCCGATCCCGGTTCGCCGACGCTGATGCAGGACAAGGACGCCAAGGGCGCGCTTTACGTTCTGATGCCCATGCGGGTGTAGACCCGCAGGGTTCCCGGTGTCATGGCCACACTGCAGTGTCGCGGCAGGCGTGGCGGATCAATCGACGCCTGCCTGAGCCGGTTCTTATCCATCAAGTCCCGGTGGACATTCAGCGATCAGGTCCGGCAAACGCGAGCAGGTGGCAGCCGTCCACTGGACCAGAGCGTTTTCGAAGCGAAGCATGCCACCGGACTTGATCCGGTGGTGGACGCCGGTTCGCGTTATAGAAAACGCGTCAAAACAAATGATAGAGCGCGAGGGTGATCCCACCTAGAACGAAGGCGCTCTAGCCGGATATTTATTGCATGACGGCCTCCCGCATCCGACGCCTCAACCTGACGCATTTTCGCAGCTATCGCGTTGCGAGCGTGACGACGCGTGGCGATCTGGTGGTGCTGGTGGGCCCAAATGGCGCCGGCAAGACCAATTGCCTTGAAGCGATCTCGTTTCTGTCGCCGGGGCGTGGCCTGCGCCGCGCCACGCTGGAGGATGTCGCGGATAACCAGGGCGATGGTTCCTGGGCCGTATCCGCTGAAATCGAGGGCGCGCTCGGCCTTGCGACGCTCGGCACGGGTATCGATACGCCGATGCCGGATAGCACGGCATCCACCCGCCGATGCCGCATCGACCGTGAGCCCGTCAATTCAACGGCGGCATTCGGCGATCATCTGCGGATGGTGTGGCTGACCCCCGCAATGGATGGGCTGTTCGCGGGAGCGGCCTCGGAACGGCGACGCTTTTTCGACCGGCTCGTGCTTGCGGTCGACAGCGGCCACACCGGGCGGGTCTCCGCGCTTGAACGTTCGCTGCGTTCGCGCAACCGGCTGCTGGAAGAACGCAATTACGATAGCCACTGGCTGGACGCGATCGAACGCGAAACCGCCGAACTCGCGGTCGCGGTCGCCGCCTTACGCGGCGAGACCTTGACGCGGCTCGCGGCCACGCTTCGCGCGCGCGGCGCCTCGTCGGCGTTTCCTTCCGCCGAGATCTCCCTCGACGGCTGGATCGAAAACGCCTTGCGGGACGAGCCTGCGACCGCTGTTGAAGATCGCTATCGCAACTTGTTGCGCGACAATCGCGCACGCGACGCCGCCGCCGGCCGCACGCTCGACGGCCCGCACCTCACGGACTTGCGGGTGATCTACGCGCCGAAACAGATGCCCGCGAAAGATGCCTCGACAGGTGAACAGAAGGCCCTTCTGATCGGCCTGGTGCTGGCCCACGCGTCGCTGGTCTCGGAGATGACCGGGATCACGCCGCTGTTGCTGCTGGACGAAGTCGTGGCGCATCTCGATCCGCGCCGGCGCGCGTCGCTGTTCGCCGAACTGTCGGATTTGCGCGCGCAGGTCTGGATGACCGGCGCCGATCCGGCAGCCTTTACTGAAGCCGGCCATGGGGCCGAGATTTTCGACGTGGATTCAGGGCAGATTTCACCACGCGCGATGACGTAAATCGCCGCGGTTTTTGCGACCGACGAGGCGCATAACGCGGCCTGATTCATGCCTTTTCGAAGCACCGCCGCAAGGCCCTTCCGGGCCTTGAAAATGCGCTAAAAAATACTATTTTATCAAAGGGTTGAGGGGCACTCATTTGCCCTGTACGCCCTCCTGATTTCGTGGCACAAATCGATGTCTCAGCACGCAGCTCTGCGAACTGATTCGTCGTCCAGCGCGTATTCCGCAAAAGTGGGCACCGGGTTTGCGATCAGGTTACGCGCACGTAGTTCAATTAGAGCATTTTCTCGCGGCCAACCGAACTCCACTTGGCCGGAAAATGTTCTAGCGAAGGCATCCCCATGATCGAACCTGCCCGGCAACCGATTGCCGATCCTGCTCCTTCGTCTCCGGCTGAATACGGCGCCGAATCCATCAAGGTCCTGAAAGGTCTCGACGCGGTTCGCAAGCGTCCGGGCATGTATATCGGCGACACCGATGACGGCTCCGGCCTGCATCACATGGTCTACGAAGTCGTCGACAATGCCATCGATGAAGCGCTCGGCGGGCACGCCACCGCCGTCAAGGTCACGCTCAATCCCGACGGCTCCGTCACCGTGAACGACGACGGTCGCGGCATTCCGACGGATATTCACAAGGGCGAAGGCATTTCGGCGGCCGAGGTCATCATGACCCAGCTGCATGCGGGCGGAAAATTCGACCAGAATTCCTACAAGGTCTCGGGCGGTCTGCACGGGGTCGGCGTTTCCGTCGTCAACGCGCTGTCCACCAAGCTGCAACTGCGAATCTGGCGCGACGGCAAGGAGCACTACGTCGAGTTCGCCCATGGCGACACGGTGGCGCCGCTCGTGGTGGTCGGGGACGCAAACGGCAGGCGCGGCACGGAAGTGACGTTCTACCCCAGCGCCGAAACCTTCACGATGGTGGAATTCGATTTCGCGACGCTTGAGCACCGGCTGCGCGAACTCGCGTTCCTCAATTCCGGCGTGTCCATCGTGCTGTCCGACATGCGCCACGCGGTCGAAAAGCGCGAAGAGCTGCGCTACGACGGCGGCATCGAGGAGTTCGTGAAATATCTCGATCGCAACAAGGCCGGTATCATGCCGGGGCCGATCGTGATCCGTTCCGAGCACAATGGCATCGGCGTGGACGTGGCGCTGTGGTGGAACGACAGCTACCACGAAAATGTCCTGTGCTTTACCAACAACATTCCGCAGCGCGACGGCGGCACCCATCTCGCGGGCTTTCGCGGCGCGCTGACGCGCCAGATCACGGGCTATGCGGATTCGAGTGGCATTTCCAAGAAAGAAAAGTTCACGCTGACCGGCGACGATTGCCGCGAAGGCCTGACGGCGGTTCTTTCGGTCAAGGTGCCGGATCCGAAGTTCTCCTCGCAGACCAAGGACAAGCTGGTTTCCTCCGAAGTGAAGCCCGTGGTCGAGAGCGTCGTCAACGAGATGCTGGCCTCATGGCTTGAGGAACATCCGGCCGAGGCAAAAACCATCGTCGGCAAGGTCATTCAGGCCGCAGCCGCGCGCGAGGCAGCCCGCAAGGCGCGCGAGCTCACCCGCAAGAACCCGCTGGGCGTGACATCGCTGCCCGGCAAGCTCGCGGATTGCCAGGAGCGCGATCCGGCGAAGTCCGAACTTTTCATTGTCGAGGGTGACTCCGCAGGCGGCTCCGCCAAGCAGGGGCGCAACCGCGAATTCCAGGCGGTGTTGCCGCTGCGCGGCAAGATTCTCAATGTCGAACGCGCGCGCTTCGACAAGATGCTGTCGTCGGAGCAAGTCGGAACCTTGATCACCGCGCTCGGCACCGGCATCGGGCGGGAAGATTTCGATCTCGCCAAGCTTCGCTATCACAAGATCATCATCATGACCGACGCCGACGTCGACGGCGCGCATATCCGTACCTTGCTGTTGACGTTCTTTTTCCGTCAGATGCCGCAACTGATCGAAGCCGGAAATCTCTACATCGCGCAGCCGCCGCTTTATAAGGTCACGCGCGGAAAGTCCGAGCAATACCTCAAGGACGAGCGGGCCCTGGAAGATTATCTGATCGATACCGGGCTCGACGATTGCGTTCTCAGACTTTCGACCGGAGAGGAACGCGCCGGCAAGGATCTTCTTGCGCTGGTGGAAGATGCGCGCGTGATCCGAGGCACGCTGCACGGCCTGCACAGCCGCTATAACCGTGGCGTCGTGGAACAGGCCGCAATCGCCGGCGTGTTGAACCCCGGCGTAACCAGCGACGTTGCGACCGCCAATGCGGCGGCGGACTACATCGCCAAGCGACTCGACGCATTGGCCGACGAAGTCGAGCGCGGCTGGATCGGATCGTTCGTCGAAGGCGAAGGATTTACATTCGAGCGGACCGTGCGCGGCGTAAGAGACGTCTCGGTGATCGATATGGCGCTGCTCGGCTCAGCGGACGCGCGCAAGCTCGACGAATACGCAACGAGCCTGCAGGAAGCTTATCCACGACCCGGCCTGCTACGCCGCAAGGATACCGAAACAGCCGTACACGGCCCCATCAGCCTGTTCGAGGCGGTGACGGATGCCGGACGCAAAGGCGTCGCGTTGCAGCGCTATAAAGGCCTTGGTGAGATGAACCCGAGCCAGCTCTGGGAGACAACGCTCGATATCAATGCGCGGTCGCTGCTGCAGGTGAGAGTCAAGGAAGTCGACGAAGCCGACGACATCTTCACCAAACTGATGGGCGACGTGGTCGAGCCCCGCCGCGACTTCATCCAGGACAACGCTCTCGCTGCAAGCGTCGACGTCTAGAACGCAATCGACGCGGGGCCTCATGGTTCGAGACACGCGGCTGCGCCGCGCGATCCATCCTGCCGTCGCCACGAGACTGCAAACATTCAATTGACCTGGCACACCGCGCCGATTATCAATTTAGAATTATTCTAAATTGATCGAGGCGGCCTCATGAAAAATTTCGCGGAGCTCACCGAGCGGGAAGTGCTGGCTGTCGCGATCGCCGGCGAGGAAGAAGACAGCCGCATTTATATGAGCTTCGCCGAGGATCTCGCGGAGCGTTATCCGGACTCCGCAAAAATATTCGAGCAGATGGCCGAAGAAGAAAAAGGTCATCGCCATATGCTGCTCGACCTCTACGAGCGGCGTTTCGGACCCAACCTGCCCCCGATCCGGCGTGAGAACGTCAAAGGCTTTCTGCGTCGCCGCCCGATCTGGCTAACGAAGAACCTCTCGCTTGATGCGATCCGCAAGGAAGCCGCCTTGATGGAATACGAGGCCGAGCGTTTCTACGCCAAAGCGGCCGAGCGAGCGCAGGATGTCGGCGTGCGCAAGCTTCTCGGCGATCTTGCCGAACTGGAAAAAGGGCACGAGCACATCGCGTCGGCGCTCACCGATAAAATCCTTAGCCCGGACGTGCGCGCCGGCGAAGAAGAGACACGCAAACGCGCATTCGTCCTGCAATACATTCAACCCGCGCTCGCCGGGCTGATGGACGGATCGGTTTCGACCCTTGCCCCGCTGTTTGCCGCGGCTTTCGCAACTCATCAAAATTGGCAGACCTTCCTCGTCGGCCTCGCGGCCTCCATCGGCGCGGGCATCAGCATGGGATTTGCCGAAGCACTCTCGGATGATGGCTCGATGACGGGCCGTGGTTCACCGTGGCTGCGTGGCGCAACCTGCGGCACGATGACGGCGCTCGGAGGGTTGGGCCACACACTTCCCTATCTCGTTCCCAACTCGTGGGCGAATGCGTTCTGGATCGCGACCTCGATCGCGGGTCTCGTCGTGTTCTTTGAACTGTGGGCGATCGCCTATATTCGCGCCCGCTACATGGACACACCATTTCTGCAGGCGGTGTTCCAGATCGTGCTGGGAGGCGTCATCGTGCTCGGCGTCGGCATCCTGATCGGCGCGGCATAGCAACGCGGGGTGTATGACGCGTACGTTCTCCAATTAAAAATAAACAAAATAACGCAGTTGTAACTGGATACAAAATGGCGCGTCGAAATACTCGAGGCGTGCGTTTCTTTCGCTTGCACGCAATTCAGTAGGCGCGGATCGCCGTAAAAAGACTGTCCCGACCATACGGGATTATACTTACTTTCAATATTTAGATCTCAGCCACTTCGCGCGGCAGGACGCCCCTGTCGGATTACTCCCGCCAAAAACTGGATCCAATTGCGCCTAGACAGCAGTAAAAATAAGGGATTAAATTAAAACGCGATCATCAGTAAATGTGGCGACGCTTCAGGTGAGCTAATCATGAAAGCGCAGCACATCGCCTACAATCATCTGAAGCGTTTGATCATGTCGGGTGAGTTGCCCGCCAATTCCGCCATCAGCCCCGAGGGCGTGGGCCGCACTATCGGCGTCAGCCGGATGCCGGTGCGAGAAGCGCTTCTCAAATTGCAATCCGAAGGCCTGGTGACCATCGGCATCAATCGCCGGCCTTTCGTGACGGCGCGAACACAAAACGAAATCGCGGAGCTGTTCGAAATTCGCGTCGCGCTTGAAAGCCTTGCAATCGAGCGCGCGGTGCCGCGCATGACCCCTGCTCTGCTGGATCAATTGGCCAAGCAACTCGGCCGCATGAAAGCCGCGGAAAACAATCCCAAACAATGGATCGTCCGGCACGACGAGTTTCACGACGCAATCTACGCAGCCTCCGACATGCCGCGGCTGATGGACGAAATCCGGCGGATGCGGAACGCCGTCCAGCCTTACATCGCCACGTATATCAACGCTCACGACTCGCCGGAAATAGCAGGCGCCGAACACAAGGCGATCGTCGACGCGCTGGAACGGCAGGATGCGCTGATCGCTCGGAATGTTCTCGCCCAGCACATTCGGGATTGCGCCGCCGCCGTCATTTATTTTCTTCTCAGCGGTCAGAGCCGGACACCGGCAAAACCGCGCGCCGAGGTTCCCCTCCCCGCGTCCGACGAAGTCGAGTGACGACATTGCCGGCAGTGCCGGCACCGTAGTGACATGCACGCAGCGGCCGACCCGCAGCATCTGCAAGCCGGCATCCAGCCATCCAATCCAGCTCAGGACACGCCGGTCGAGCCTTGAACGCTCCGCAACGCCCGCCTAACCTGACGACCGGACCCAAGGACGAAAGAAACAATGGCGAACGAAACCGCAGCGCTGGCCGCATATGTCAGAAACCTGACCTACCGGGATATTCCCGACGCGGTGCTTGAACGCGCCAAAACCTTGACGCTGGATTTTCTCGGCAGCGCCATCCGCGCCCGGCGCGAATCGGACTCCACGGCCTCCATCCTTGCGATGCTGGCCGCGCTGAAGCTGGACAGCGACGGGGAAGCGACGGTGTTCGGCGACAGCAAAACCTATACGCCGGCGATCGCGGCGCTGCTCAATGGCGCTCTCGGCCATTCGCTGGATTTCGACGACACCCACGCGGATTCCTCGCTGCACCCGAGCGCCCCGGTGGTGCCGGCTGCCTTCGCCGTCGGTGAAATGACCGGCGCCACCGGGCGCGACGTGCTCACCGCCATCGTTGCCGGCTATGAAGTCTGCTGTCGTCTCGGCAATGCGCTGGATCCTACATCGCATTACGCGCGCGGCTTTCACCCGACCGCGACCGCGGGCACTTATGGCGCCGCTGCGGCGGCGGGAAAACTGCTCGGCCTTTCCGAGCAGCAATTGATCGCGGCTTTCGGGGTTTCCGGCAGCCAGGCGGCCGGATCGCTGCAGTTTCTGGTCAACGGCGCATGGAACAAACGCTATCAGGTGGGGGCGGCGGCGATGAACGGTGTGGTGGCAGCCACGCTGGCGCGAGAGAATTTCATCGGCGCGACCGAGTCCGTCGAAGGCAAGCATGGATTGCTGGTGGGATACACCGACCATCCCGACGCCGCGAAAGCCGTCGCAGGCCTGGGGACAATTTATGAAACGATGAAGATCGGCGTCAAACCATATCCGAGTTGCCGTTACACCCACGCCGCAATCGATGCGCTGATCGCGATGCGCCGCGAGTACAACCTCACGCCCGACCGAATTTCCCGTGTCGAAATCGGCCTGCATCGCAACGGCATCACGTTGACGGGCGATCCCGCGACCAAGCGTCATCCCCGCAGCATTGTCGGCGGCCAGTTCTCGATGTTTTTCACCGCCGCGCTGGCCCTCGACCAGGGTAGCTTTGGCTGGGACGATTACGTCCGGCTTGGCGACCCGGCGCTCGACGCCCTCGCCGATCGCATCGAGGTTGTGCAGGACGACAGGCTCGAGACCGGGCGCACGCATCCGTTCGGCGCGCGCGTGAGCATTGTCAGCGAAGGCACCACTCATGAACGGTTGTTGGCCGACCCGCCGGGCGAGCCCAACTCGTTTCCGGACGCGGGCGCCATGCAGCAGAAGTTTCTCCAGCTGGCACGGCCCGTTCTCAATGGCCGCGCCGACACCTTCGCGGACGCGATCCTGTCCATCGAACGTTTCGAGCGCGTCGGCGACGCAACGAATCTTGGACGCATATCTGTTGGCCTCCCACCGGGAGCGCCCACCGGACTCTGACTTTTTGTCCAAGCGGGACTTTCCGGCGGGGACGACGAGAGCCTTGAACAATACGGCAGAGGAGACGACCATGAGCTGGCTTCCGTCATCGGACCCCGTCCTCGGCGACACGCAGTCATGCGATGCGCTCGAACTCGTCGTTGTGCCGCGCGTGCGCGATCTCGGCGACGGTTTCAATGTTCGGCGCGCGCTGCCGCACGGCAAGCGGCAGATGGTGGGCCCTTTCATCTTCTTCGATCATTTCGGCCCGATGCAGTTCATCGCCGGTAAGGGCATGGACGTCCGCCCTCATCCACATATCGGGCTTGCCACGGTTACTTATCTGTTCGACGGCCACATCATGCACCGGGACAGCGAAGGAAACATTCAGGAGATCATGCCCGGCGCCATGAACCTGATGACGGCAGGCCGGGGCATCGCGCATTCGGAACGGACACCCGACGTGCAACGCGCGGTCGGACAAAAAATGCTCGGCTTGCAGAGCTGGATTGCCTTGCCGGCCGGGCGCGAGGAAATCGACCCGACATTCCAGCACTACGACGCCACCCGCCTGCCCGTGGTGCAGGACACAGGTTTCAGCGCGCGCATCATCGCAGGCTCCGCATTTGGTGCGACATCACCGGTGGAGATGGTATCGCCCTGGTTTTACGTCGAAGTCGTGCTGCAGGCAGATAGCGCCGTTCCGCTCGATGCCGATCACGAAGAGCGCGCCATCTACCTCATTGATGGTGAGATCGAGATCGCAAAAGACAGATTTGAAGGGCCTCGGCTTCTCGTGTTCCGGCCGGGCGACGCCATCACCGTCCGCGCCATCAAGCCGTCGCGCATGATGTTTCTCGGAGGAACCGCCCTCGAGGGACCACGCCATATCTGGTGGAATTTCGTCTCCTCCAGCAAGGAGCGGATCGAGCAAGCCAAACAGGACTGGAAGACCGGACGTTTCGCGCACGTCCCGGACGAACAGGAATTCATTCCGCTCCCGGAGTGAGGCAGGGGAGCAGCGGCTTTGGCAATACCGTAGGCGACCGCGCGAAACGCTCTCTAGATCCCCGCCATCATGATGTATTTGATCTCGACATATTCATCGATGCCGTGATGCGACCCTTCGCGACCTAGACCTGACTCTTTAACACCGCCAAAGGGCGCAACCTCGGTCGTGATCAGCCCGGTGTTGACGCCGACCATCCCGGATTCAAGCGCCTCCGCCACGCGCCAGACGCGTCCCAGATCACGGGAATAGAAATAGGACGCCAGACCGAACGGGGATGCATTGGCCATCGCGACGACTTCCGCCTCATCCTTGAAACGATAGACGGGCGCGAGCGGCCCGAACGTCTCTTCCCGCGTGACAAGAGCATCGACCGAAACATCGGCCAGCACCGTCGGCTCGAAGAACGTTCCGCCGAGCGCATGCCGCTTGCCGCCGGTGATGACTTTGGCGCCATGAGCAAGCGCGTCCGCGATATGCTCTTCGACTTTCTTGACCGCATGCGCGTTGATCAGCGGCCCCTGGACGATCCCGTCCCCGATGCCGTCTCCGATTGTCATCGCCTTGGCCTTCGCCGCGAGTTTGTCCACGAAAACATCGTAGATCTTCTCTTGCGCATAAATCCGATTGGCGCAGACGCAGGTCTGACCCATGTTGCGAAACTTCGACACCATGGCGCCTTCGACGGCTGCATCGATATCGGCATCGTCGAACACGATGAAGGGCGCGTTGCCGCCGAGCTCAAGGCCAAGTTTTTTCACCCCGGCGGCGGACTGGCTGTACAGAATCTTGCCGACTTCAGTCGAGCCGGTAAAGCCGATCACGCGAACCGCAGGGTGTTCACACAGCACCTTGCCGATGGCGGCGGAATCGCCGGTCAGGACGTTGAACACGCCCTTCGGAAACCCGGCCTTCTCGGCGAGCGCTGCGAGCGCGAGCGCGGTCAACGGCGTCTCCGTCGCCGGCTTGAGCACGACCGTGCATCCCGCCGCCAGCGCCGGCGACACCTTCCGCGTGATCATCGAGCAGGGGAAATTCCATGGCGTGATCGCTCCCGCCACACCGATTGGCTGGCGAATAGCCAACAGCCGCGCATCGCCACGCGGAGAGGGAATGGTTTCGCCGTAAATCCGGCGCGCCTCTTCCGCAAAAAACTCCACATAAGCGCCGCCGATGTCGACCTCGCCACGCGCTTCGGCGAGCGGCTTGCCTTGCTCGGACGTGAGGATCATCGAGAGATCGTCGCGGTTCGCAACGATCAGGTCGAACCATTTGCGAAGCAGCACGGCGCGCTCTTTCGCCGTGGTTCTCGACCACGTCTTGAAGGCGCGTTCAGCCGCCTCGACGGCCTCGGTGGTCTCCCTGGCTCCCAGGCGCGGCACGCTGACAATGGTTTCACCCGTTGCCGGATTGTCGACCTTGATCGACGGCTGGCCGATCCATGCGCCATCGATGAAGCAGTGTTCGCGCAGAAGCGACCGATCTTTCAGGCGATCGGCCAGGGCAGGCGCGGGGGATAGGGTGGAACGTGCAGTCGCGGGAGATGCAGGCGTCATCTGAAGGAGTCTCCTTGACGGCGATCAGGCCGCGGAGAACTCGACGTTCAGGCGGCGCCGCTCATATAGGTTTCTCGCCGGCCGATCATCCGGTCGGCTGCTGTTTTGGCATCCGCCTTCGTCGCGGTGGCGCAGGTCCGATAATCCAGATCAGGCAGTGTCGAAGGGTCGCGCTTGGCGAACCATGATGTCAATGATTTTGACTCGACCTGCAAAACCGAAAGCGCGTTGGCGAGATTATCCACCGCTCCGAACGAGAACAACGCGCCCGACGAGGAATAACGCACTTCGTAGATCCCCGGGCCAATCGGCGCTTCAATATTTTCGCCGCGCGATGCCTTGGGATAACGCTTCCACTCCGTCCAACTCGGGATCATGACAAGACCTCTCGCGGCATCTGCATCCGCTTCAATTGCTTTTTTTGTATTTTGCTTCGGCGCCTTCCCGGCGAACCGCAGCACATGCGAACCATCAAGTCTTTGTGAGGAAATCCGTTCCACAATATTGTCGCCGCATCGACATCGATATGGCGGCTAAAAGGCACCCTCGCAAGTCCGGAGCCGGGGAACCACACACACCTTTGTGAGAATGGTTAAACCGCGCGAGAAGCTTAATTTCGCCCTGCGATCCGCCAATGAAGTGCAACGCGTCCGTGCATGCCGCGTCATGCCGAACCATTGAGCGAGGGTCTTCAATACAGAAATACCACCGCACACGGACGATCAAGCGATCGCGCAATATCAAAGCCATCCGCAAGACATCAGAAATTCAAAGAGAGACGGCGCTTTGCCAGCGCCGTGCGCATTAAACCGGCAAGCCGTTTTGCTCTGCCAATTGCTTGAGCGACGTCTGTGGCCGCGCGCCGATATGCTGGATGATTTCAGCAGCGGCCAACGCACCGAGCCGACCGGCATGCTCGTGACTTGCGCCTCTGACATATCCAAACAGGAAGCCGGCGGCGAACAGATCGCCCGCGCCGGTTGTATCCACCACCTTGGTGACCGGGAAGGCGGGAACAGCCGTGATCTTGTCCTTCTGGGCAACCACGCAACCTTTTTCGCTACGCGTCACGACCGCAAGGGCCGCATCGTTGCGCAGCTGCGTCAATGCGCGATCGAAATCGCTTTCCTGGTAGAGCGAAAGCAGCTCGGACTCGTTGGCGAAAATGAGATCGACCGTTCTGCGGCGCATCAAATCGAGAAACTCATCGCGATAGCGGCCGACACAAAACGCATCGGACAAGGTCAATGCCACGGTGCGCTTTGCGCCGTGGGCGATTTCCGCGGCTTTGACAAAGGCATTCTTAGCGTCCGCGGGATCCCACAGATAGCCTTCGAGGTAAGTCACCGATGAGGCCGCCACCTGCTCGGCATCGATATCGGAAGGACCCAAATTCTGCGCCGCGCCGAGATACGTGTTCATGGTGCGCTCCCCATCCGGCGTGACCAGAATATAGGAGCATCCGGTCGCGGGCCCGTCCGAGGCGGCAGGCGTGGTGAAGGCCACCTTCGCCGCACGAATATCGTGGGTGTACATGCGGCCGATCTGATCGTCCTTGACCTTGCCGACATAGACCGCACGGGCGCCAAACGCCGCAACGCCGACGATCGTGTTCGCCGCCGACCCGCCGGAAATCTCGGTCGCCGGGCCCATCGCGCTGTAAATCGATGCGGCGCGCGCCTCATCGATCAGCTGCATGGAGCCTTTACTCATGCCCTGGCGAACCAGAAAATCGTCGTCGGTTCGCACCAGAATATCGAAGATGGCATTGCCTATGCCGAGAACATCATACTTTGCCGTCGTCATCGACAATCACCCTTTGCGCGTCGCCGCGCGACCATTCACTGAAACAGCGGACCTTCACGGTCTCGCATCATGCCGGCCCGCCAATTTGTGTTGATTGAACGTTCGTGCATGAATAGGCCGACCTATCACGTGACCCGCTTCGCCAGCAAGGCCAGCCTGCCTAAAATGCAGCCATGATTCGCCATGTCATCACCGTCTCGTCAGGCACCTTGTGCTCGCGCCTTTTGGGATTCCTCGAGAGATTCGCTGGTCGCTGCCCTGCTGGGAGCCGGTCCCATCGCGGACGCGTTTCTTGTCGCATTTCAGTTCATTAACGTGGCGCGGCGGCTATTGGCCGAAGGCGCGCTGAACGCCGCGCTAATCCCCGACTATCTCCGCGCACGTGAAACAGGCGGACAGACCGCTGCTTCCACCTTCGCAGGCCGCGTGATGGGAACGATGAGCCTGATCCTGATCGTCATCGCGGCGATCCTCGGATTATTCATGCCGTGGGTCATCGGCTTTCTTGCTCCCGGATTTGTCGAAGCCACGCTGCAGTTCGCGGTCAACGACGCGCGGCTCATGCTTCCCTATTTCGCTTTCGTCGGGCCAGTGACGGTCATGATGGGCGTGCTCAACGCCGAGCACCGCTTTCTTCTCAGCGCGTTCTCGCCGTTGCTGTTCAATGTGGTTCTGATCGGCGTGATGATCGCTCTTCTGGCGTGGCACCGCGACGCTGCTTTGACCTCGCAGATCATGGCCGCGACCGTGGGGATCGCCGGACTGTTTCAGATGCTGGTCTTGATCCAGCGCCGTCGCCGCCGGGACGGACTTGCAGGACCCATTAGGGTCTCGTTCAATTCCGAGATGATGGACTTTCTGCGTAAGGCCGTGCCGGGCATGGCTGCCAATTCCGGCCCGCAATTCCTGATCGTGGCCGGCGCGATCATGGCGTCTGCGTCGCCCGCCGCCGTATCGTGGCTGTATTTCGCCAACCGGTTGATCGAATTGCCACTCGGCGTCGTCGGCGTGGCGATGGGCACGGTGCTCGTGCCATCGCTCACCCGCGCGGTGCACGATGGCGACAAGCCGGCGCTGGTTAAAACGGAATCGCGCGGTGTCGAGTTCGCGGTCGGTCTCGTGCTGCCCGCAACGCTTGGGCTCATTATCCTGTCGGACATGATCGTCCGGATTCTTTTCGAACACGGCGCGTTCACGGCGGCCGACACGACCGCGACGTCCCAAGCATTGACGATTCTCGCCCTCGGCCTTCCCGCGCATGTGCTTGTCAAAACACTGTCGCCTGCCTTCTTTGCGCGCAACGACACCGCAACGCCATTGACGGCGACATTAGCGGGCCTGGCCCTCACCATCGCCACCGGATTCGCGCTGAGTTCCAGATTCAATGCCAATGGCGTCGCGGCCAGTATCGCGCTTGGAGCGTGGTGCTGCGCTGCCGTTCTGCTGTGGCGAGGCGCCAGCGCCTTTGGATTGTCGCTCGATGACGGCGCCAAACGACGGCTGCCACGGATCGTCGCCGCCGCGCTGATCATGGGCGCGGTTTTGTGGCTGGCGGAGACCTTCGTCGCGCCGGTGGCCGCGGCCGCTCACCTCACAGCGCAGATGACGATACTTGGCGGCCTTGTTGCCGTCAGTCTCACGCTCTACGGACTGTTGCTGGAGCTTCTCGGCATCGTCAGATGGAGCGATGCGATCAACGACTTGCGCACATGAGGCCGCCGTGGCAATGGACGCCGGAACGATGACTTTCAACGTGACATGATGCGTTCCAACGATGCGCTCCTCAATCGAGAACCAGGATCGGGAATGATGGCTGCAAAAGAACTGGTTTTTTCCGGCGTACAGCCGACCGGCAACCTGCACCTCGGCAATTACCTCGGCGCGATCGTCAATTTCGTGAAGCTGCAGCAGAACTCACGACTGCATTTATTGCGTCGTCGATCTGCATGCGATCACGGTGTGGCAGGACCCAGCGGAACTCACCAAGGCAACCCGTGAAGTCGCAGCGGCGTTCATCGCCAGCGGTGTGGATCCGACGAAGCACATCATCTTCAACCAGAGCCAGGTCTCCGGCCACGCCGAGCTTGCCTGGGTCTTTAACTGCGTGGCCCGTCTGGGCTGGCTGAATCGCATGACGCAGTTCAAGGAAAAGGCCGGCAAGGATCGCGAGAACGCATCGGTCGGATTGTATGCGTATCCCAGCCTGATGGCCGCCGACATTCTGGTCTACCGCGCCACCCACGTTCCGGTCGGCGAGGACCAGAAGCAGCACCTCGAACTCGCGCGCGATATCGCGCAGAAATTCAACAATGATTTTTCCGACCAGATCCGCCAGCAGGGCTTCAGCGACGGCTTGTTCTTTCCGCAACCCGAACCGCTGATCGGCGGACCGGCCACACGCGTCATGAGCCTGCGCGACGGCACGAAAAAAATGTCGAAGTCGGACCCGTCGGATTATTCGCGCATCAACCTGAACGACGACGCCGACGCCATCGCGCAAAAAGTGCGCAAGGCGAAGACCGATCCCGAGCCTTTGCCGAGCGAGGAAAAGGGGCTGGAGAGCCGCGCCGAAGCGGACAATCTCGTTGGAATCTACGCAGCACTGTCTGGCCGGAACAAAGCCGACATCCTGCGGGAGTTCGGCGGGGGTCAGTTCTCGAATTTCAAATCGAGCCTAGTCGATCTCGCGGTCGAGAAGCTGGGGCCGATCGGCGCCGAGATGAAGCGCCTTACCGGCGACCCAAGTTACGTCGATGCCGTTTTGATCGATGGCGCCGACCGCGCACGCGTCCTCGCCGACAAGACCATGAACAGCGTGAAGGACATCGTCGGGTTTGTTCGCAAGCGATAGCGCGAGGCGGCTCTGCCTGGAACGACCTTGTCGATTTGGTTTTGCTGAGGCGACGGCAGGACATTGCCCGAAAGATTCCAGCACACATCAACGTGGCGCTGGAGCGCGATTTCCTGCTCCGCCCGATCGCGCTCGCCTGTGATTTCTGATATCATGACCGATACGGTTCAGCTTTGGGGCATGCATGAGCACTCTACGTCGCGCCTATGAATCCGGTCACAAGCCGAAATGCCTCGTCGTCGTCGATGACACCGCGGAAGCTGATCGCGCGGTGTATTACGCGAGCCGCTGGGCGAGCCGGAACGGCGGCGGGGTCGTCATGCTGCGCGTGATCGAAATCGAGGATCGCAATCAGCAATGGCTAGGCGTCGCCGATATCATGCAGGCCGAAGCCTATGAAGAAGCCAATGCAGCGCTCGATCGTGCCGCGGGCCGCGCCAACGGACTTGCGGCGATTACGCCGGAACGCGTAATTCGTGAAGGCAACCCGAGCGAACAAATTCTCGATGTGATCGAAAGCGATGTCGACATATCCGTGCTGGCCCTGGCCGCCAGCGCCGGCGTCGAGGGGCCTGGGCCCATCATTACGACCCTGGCCAACATCGCCGGATCCTTCCCGATTCCGGTGACGGTCGTGCCGGGCGGGCTGAGCGATGCGGAAATCGACGGCCTGTCATGACCTCGACCGCCAAAATAGGCCGGTCTGGCCCGTAAATGCCTCTTCGGCACCGTCTTGATCGGGACAGGCGAAGGGCCATTTAACCCTTACGCACCAAAGGCCGGAAAGACGCCGCCCACACTTGGATGACCGGCTTGGGATGCGATTGGGCTATGATATAGTCAAAACTGAAAGACGCGACGTCGCCGATTAAGGCGTCCCGTTCGACCTTACCCATCACGCGTGTGACGAATTCGCGGTTCGTTCGACAGGCCCGAACGCCGAAAGCGAATGTCGGATTCGACAACCGGAGACAGAGATGTTCATTCAGACCGAAGCCACCCCCAACCCAGCCACGCTGAAGTTTATTCCCGGCCGCGACGTATTGGGCGAAGGCACCATGGAATTTCTCAACCGCGACAGCGCCGTGAAATCACCCTTGGCCGAGCGGCTGTTCAATGTGCCCGGCGTTACCGGTGTTTTTTACGGCTCGGATTTCGTCACCGTGACAAAGGACGGCAGCGACTGGCAACACCTCAAGCCCGCCGTGCTGGGCGCCATCATGGACTACTACATGTCCGGCGAACCGCTGTTGGGCGAAGGTGCGCAGCAGGCCGAGGCGGAAGAATTTTTCAATGAGGCGGACGCCGAGACCGTGACAACGATCAAGGAATTGCTCGAAACCCGGGTGCGGCCCGCGGTGGCCAATGACGGCGGCGATATTACCTTCCGCGGTTTCAAGGACGGCATCGTCTATCTCGACATGAAGGGGTCCTGCGCGGGATGCCCCTCCTCCACCGCAACTTTGAAGCACGGCATTCAAAACCTGCTCAAGCACTTCATTCCGGACGTGATCGAAGTCCGGCCCATGTAATGCAAGTCACGCCGGACGTGGTCAGCGGCGGCTTAGAGCGTTTTCGAGCGAAGCATGCCACCGGACTTGATCCGGTGGTGGATACCGGTTCGCGTTAAGAAAACGCGTCAAAACAACCTGATAGAGCGCGACGGTGATTTAAACCGGAACGGAAGCGCTCTAGCGAACGCCCGTTCCTTTGCAACGCTGACACTTCACCACCTTGTCGCCCTTCTTGAGCAATCCCTTGCCTTCGCAGTTCTTGCACTTCTGTTTCTTCTTGATGTTCGGGCCTTTTTCATTGCTCATCACTGTGCTCCGGGCATGGCCTTCCGAAAACGAAAACGGCGGACCTGAACGGTTTCTTAGTCCACCTGCACGATGAAGGCGATCCCCCGAACGCCTGCCGTTACCGATTTTAAAATGCATTCCGGAAACGACTGCTTTCCCGCGCGGCATTTCAAAAGAATCTGGATGCCGGGCGAAAGTGCAGGCATGATCGTCAAGACGATACTCGATCTCATGTGATAATTGCCTTCATGCTCATTCTGGCCATCGATACCGCGCTCGACTCCTGCGCCGCAGCCGTGCTCGACACCGACGCCAATCGGCTTGTCGCCTGTGAATCCGTGGATATGAAGCGGGGTCACGCAGAGGCGCTGATGCCTCTCCTCGACCGTGTCATGAAGGTCGCCGGGCTGGCGTTCACCGCTCTCGATCGCATCGCTGTCACAACCGGACCAGGCAGTTTTACTGGATTGCGTGTCGGCCTATCGGCCGCGCGCGGACTGGCGCTGGCGGCGGACAAGCCCGTGGTCGGCGTGACCACGCTCTCCGCCTATGCAGCGCCGCTGGTCAGCGAAAACCAGGCACCGCCGGTCATTTCCGTGATCGATGCACGGCACGATCAGGTCTATCTCCAGGCGGTGAGCGGCGCTGGGGAAACGCTGATCCGGCCCTGCCTCCATGCCAATCGACGAAGCCATCGCTGCCGCGCGTTTCGGCGCGCCTCGGCTTGTCGGCAACGCCGCGCAGCTTGTCGCCGACCGCTGGCCGGAAAACGCAGCTCCGCTCGAAATCCGGCAGCAATCCTCGCCTGAAATCGCGTGGGTTGCATGGCTCGGCGCGGCGGTCAGTCCGGACATCGCTCCGGCCCGGCCAACCTATCTGCGCGCGCCCGATGCCAAGCCCCAGGCCGCCGCGACACAGACCATCCCGCTGTCCGCGCCGTGAGACGCGCGACCTTGAAACCCACTGAGACGCAGAACGCTGGATGAGACACTGGATCGCGAAGCTGTTCGGCTCGGCCCCCGCTTGCGTGGAAGCGGCGAGCCTTCGCGACGCGTCGAAACTTTCGCAACTGCACGGCGCGTCATTTCATCGCGGCTGGGGCATCCCTGAATTCGAGCAGATGCTGCTCGATCGCAACGCGCTGGTGCACCGCCTGCGGCAAGGACGGCAGATCATCGGCTTTTCCGTGTCGCGCCTTGCCACCGACGAGGCGGAGATCCTATCGATCGCCATCGCGCCCCGGCAGCGCGGACAAGGATTGTCCGGCAATTTGCTGCAAACCCATCTGGGCCACCTCGCGGGGCGAGGCATCAAGAAGGTCTTTCTCGAAGTCGAGGAGAACAACCAGCCCGCGCGCCGCCTATATGAACGTGCAGGATTCCGCATCGTCGGACGGCGCGACCGCTACTACAGGGACGCCGGTGGGGAACAATTGAACGCGTTGGTGATGCAGCGCGACTTGTCGTAAACTCCCCGCGATGGCAGAACAGCCCAAACGGAGCCCCAACGGGAACGACACCATGACAGCCCTGAAATCGGTAGCACCATCCGCTCAGACCGATATCGAAAAGCGCTGCGCCGCGACCGGGATGCGCATGACCGAACAGCGCCGGGTTATCGCACGGGTGCTGGCGGAAGCCGCGGACCATCCCGATGTCGAGGAATTGTATCGCCGCTGCGTCGCCGTCGACGACAAGATTTCGATTTCGACGGTCTACCGCACCGTCAAGCTTTTCGAGGATGCCGGCATCATCGAGCGGCATGATTTTCGCGAGGGGCGCGCGCGCTACGAACAGATGCGCGACAGTCACCACGATCATCTCATCAACCTGCGGGACGGGACGGTGATCGAGTTCACGTCCGAGGAAATCGAGAAACTGCAAGCCGAGATCGCCCGCAAGCTCGGGTACAAGCTGGTCGACCACCGCCTTGAACTCTATTGCGTGCCTCTCGACGACGACACGGACAAAACAAACTGACATCCTCCGCAATTCATCCGGCCGGCAAGCCCACCGACGACCGCCTCATCATTTTCGACTGCGACGGCGTGCTGGTCGACAGCGAACTCATTTCGTGCCGCGTGCACGCCGAACTGCTGACGCAATACGGCTATCCGATCACCGCCGACTTCGGTCCGCGAGCGTTTTCTCGGCCGCTCCGCACGCGATTCCAATCGCGAGATCGAACTTGAACGCGGCGGACCGCTGCCGGAGGAATTCGACAGCCGGCGCAAGATCGAACTGCTGCAAGCGCTGGAGCGGGACGTCACCGCCATTCCCCACATCAACGACGCGATCGACGCGATTTCGGCGCGGATGTGTGTCGCCTCCAGCGGAGCCCATGACAAGATTTTCGCGACGCTCTCGCGCACCGGGCTCTATCGGCGGTTCGCGCCGCATATTTTTTCGGCATCACAGGTCGGCAATGGCAAACCGGCGCCCGATCTGTTCCTGTTCGCCGCCGCGCAGATGAAATATTCCCCGCACCGCTGCGTCGTGGTGGAAGACAGTATCGCCGGTGTCATGGCGGGTGTCGCCGCGGGAATGACCGTGCTGGGCTTCGTCGGTGGAAGTCACTGCCAGAGCGACGACAAGGCCAGGTTGCGCGACGCCGGCGCCACGCTGGTTTTTGACGACATGCGACAATTGCCGAATCTGATCAAAACCGGCGCCGTTAACCCTGCGAATTGACGAATCCTGGCCTCCGATGCCGCTGAAAGCGGGTGGAAAGCTGGATTTTCCGGCCCTTTGCCTATATCTGAGCGCAATCTCTTCCGGTGAGCGTGTCGCGGCGCTATTGCACCCGACGACGCCTCGCCTTGTTCCCGTTGCGTAACAGCCCAGGACACTTTGACGACACGATGACCGCGCCGCGCAAGCTGCATATCAAATCATACGGCTGCCAGATGAACGTCTACGATGCGCAGCGCATGGTGGACACGCTGGCGGGTGAAGGATTTGTCGAGACGGCGGATGTCAACGAAGCGGATCTGGTCATACTCAACACCTGCCACATTCGTGAGAAAGCATCCGAGAAAGTCTATTCCGAGCTCGGCAGACTGCGCGAAGCGAAGGACGAAGCAGCGCTCAACGGCCGCGCCATGACCATCGCGGTCGCGGGCTGCGTCGCGCAGGCAGAAGGACCGGAAATCATTCGCCGCGCGCCGACCGTCGATGTCGTGGTGGGCCCGCAAAGCTACCACCGCCTGCCGCAACTCCTCGCCGACGCAAGCAAACACGGCCGCGCGCTCGATACTGATTTTCCCGCCGACGATAAATTCAATTTCCTTGCCGCGCCGAAGCCGGCGTCGATCCGCGCACGTGGAATATCGTCATTCGTCACCGTGCAGGAAGGTTGCGATAAGTTCTGCACATTCTGCGTGGTGCCTTATACGCGCGGCGCGGAAATCTCCCGGCCGGTCGCGCGCATCGTCGACGATGTCAAACGTCTGGCCGACAACGGTGTCCGCGAGATCACCCTGATCGGACAAAACGTCAACGCATTTCACGGCGAAGGGCCCGACGGCAGACCCTGGCCTCTCGGAAAATTGCTCACGCATCTGGCCGGCATTCCCGGAATTGCAAGGCTGCGGTATTCGACCAGCCATCCGCGCGACGTCGACGATAGCCTGATCGATGCGCACCGGAACCTGCCGGCTCTGATGCCTTTCGTGCACTTGCCCGTCCAATCAGGTTCCGACCGGATCCTGCTCGCCATGAATCGGCAGCATACCGCCGACGATTATCGCAAGGTTATCGACCGGCTCCGGACCGCGCGGGAAGATATTGCGTTTTCGTCGGATTTTATCGTCGGGTTTCCCGGGGAAACCGACGAAGATTTTGCAGCAACCCTCGCGCTGGTCAGGCAAATCGGCTACGCTGGCGCATATTCGTTTAAATATTCGCCTCGCCCCGGCACGCCGGCGGCGGACATGCAGGAGATGGTTGCGACCGCTGCGATGGATGAGCGACTGGCGCGCCTTCAGGAATTGATCGACAACCAGCAGTCGGCTTTCAACAAGGCCACGATTGGAAAGACAATCGATGTGCTCTTCGAACGTCCGGCGCGCAATCCCGGTCAGATGGTTGGCCGCACTGCCTATTTGCAGCCTGCGCATGTGATGGCACCGGAAAATATCGCCGGACAGATTTTACCGGTCAGGATCGAGAGCCTGGAGCGCTACAGCCTTCTTGGCACGCTTGCGGCAACGCCGCTCTATCCTGCGATGCCAAACGCAACCGCCGTTTCTTCCGCCGTGACAACCGGAGCCTGAACCCTTGCCAGAAAGCGCATCGGATTTGCCTGCCTTCGCTGCTCGCACGACCGATTTGACCTTCATGCACCTGCGATCCTGTGGCGGGGGGCTGCGATGAATCAGGAATTTCAGAAGCCGGGCACGAACCGCAAAGTCGTTCGCGAGGCGCCCGAAACGCAGGCTCAGCCCGAAACGCAGGTCGTCGTGGCGTTCGACGACAACCGCGCGGCATCCGCGCTTGTCGGCCCCTATGGCCAAAACCTTGCGCTGCTCGAGCGGCGGCTCGGCGTCGTGGTGGATTCGCGTGGCAATCACATCACCATTGCGGGAACGCGCGACGCCTGCGACGCGGCGCGGCGCGTGCTCGAAACCGTCTACGAACAGGCGACGCGCGGACACGAGCTTTCGCAAGGCGATGTCGAGGGCGCGATCCGCGCCGTCATCGCGCAAGGCTCGCTGTTCGATTTCGATCCAAAGATCGCGAAATCGTCGTTCGAGGAAATCAATCTGCGCAAACGTCCGGTGCGCGCCCGCACCGCCGCGCAGGATTCCTATATACGCGCGCTGAAACGCAACGAATTGGTGTTCGGCATCGGGCCGGCGGGAACGGGTAAGACCTGGCTCGCGGTGGCGCATGCGGCCCAACTGTTCGAGCGCAAGGAAGTGGATCGTATCATCCTGTCGCGGCCCGCGGTCGAGGCAGGCGAGCGACTCGGCTTCCTGCCCGGCGACATGCGCGAAAAAGTCGACCCCTATCTGCGCCCGATCTACGATGCGCTTTACGATCTGATGGATTTACGCATCGTCGAACGCGCGCTCCAGAGCGGTGAAATCGAGATCGCGCCATTGGCTTTCATGCGGGGCCGCACGCTGACAAATGCCGCGATCATTCTCGACGAAGCGCAGAACACCACATCGATGCAGATGAAGATGTTTCTGACGCGCCTCGGCGAAAACAGCCGGATGATCATCACCGGCGATCCCAGCCAGGTCGATCTGCCGAACGGGCAGCCCTCGGGGCTGGCCGAAGCAGCAAGGCTGCTCGATGGCGTCGAGGGCATCGCGCAAGTCAAATTCAGCGCCGAGGACGTGATCCGCCACGAATTGGTGGCCAGGATCGTCGCCGCCTATGAAGGCCTGCCGCAAAAACCCGCGGCTGCGAAACATTAATGACCGCACGCCTTGCCGCAAAGTCCGGATCGATGCCGCACGCCATTCTGCCCCAAACGGATATCATCGTCGCCGCGCAATCCTGGCAAGACGACACGGACTACGAAACGATTGTCCGACGCGCCATCGAAGCCGCAGCGGCGGCGGCTTCGAATGTTCAAACTGGCGGCGCGGAAGTCGCGGTGATGTTGACCGACGACGAAGGCATTCGCGCCCTGAACCGTGACTGGCGTGGCAAGGACAAGCCGACCAACGTGCTTTCATTCCCGGCGCCCAAGCCGCCGGGCCGCGCAGCCGGACCACGTATGCTCGGCGATATCGCCATCGCCTATGAAACGACACGCCGGGAGGCCGATGAGGAGCACAAGCTTTTTGCGCATCATCTCAGCCATCTCGCCGTGCACGGCTTTCTGCATTTGATCGGCTACGACCATGAAACCGATGACGACGCGGAGAAGATGGAAAGCCTCGAGCGCGATATATTGGCGAAGCTCGGCATTCCCGATCCCTATGCGCCGCAGGATGAGGTGAGTTTGTGACACCGGACAATCATCAGTCGGACAACGACACGTCGCTGCAGGCCGCCGGCGAAACAACGCACGACCCGCGCAACCTTCCCGTCCCGGTCAGGGAAGGCGAGGTGCTGCGGCCGGCCTCCGAAGTGTGGTTCATGCGAGCGCTGCGCAGCCTTTTCGGGTGGAAAGCGGGCTCGCTTCGCGCCGACCTGCAAGTAGTTCTGGATGCGTCGACCCCGGATGAAACCAGTTTCTCCGCCATCGAGCGCACGATGCTGCGCAATATTCTGGGTTTGCGCGAACGCCGCATCGCCGACGTCATGGTCCCGCGGGCGGATATCATCGCGGTCAAGCGCGACATTTCACTTGGCGAGTTGATCGACGTCTTCGAAAGCGCTGCGCATTCGCGGCTCGTTGTCTACAACGATACGCTGGACGATCCGGAAGGCATCGTGCATATCCGCGACCTGCTCGGCCATATCGCGGCGAAAGCCAAGGTCGATCCGGAGGTTAACGCGAAGCGCAAGAAGCCCTTTCCGGCCGGGCTCGATCTGCGCTCGGTCAATCTCGGCATCAAGCTTGCCGACGCTCACATCATTCGCAAGCTGCTGTATGTGCCCCCCTCCATGCCGGCGCACGATTTGCTGGCGAAGATGCAGGCGAGCCGTATCCATCTGGCGCTCGTCGTCGATGAATACGGCGGCACCGATGGATTGGTGTCGATCGAGGATATCGTCGAGCAAATTGTCGGCGAGATCGATGACGAGCACGACAGCGACGAGCCGCCCGCAGTGGTGCGCCAGCCGGACAATTCCTTTATTGCCGACGCCCGCGCCAGCCTCGAGGACGTCAAATCCGTGATCGGCGACGGGTTCGTGACAGGCGAAGCAGGCGAAGAGGTCGATACCCTCGGCGGTTATCTGGTGGCGCAGGTCGGCCGTTTGCCGGTGCGTGGCGAGATCATCTCCGGCCCCGGCGACTTCGAGATCGAAGTGCTCGATGCGGACCCGCGCCGCGTCAAACGGCTGCGCATTGGCACGCGGAAAGAACGCTCCGCGCTGCGCCACCGCGAAACCCGTCGCCGCGAGGCTGCCGCTGACGCCGCCGCCGCACGCACCAATGACGGCAGCGCACCATCGCCCCCTAATGACGGGGCCGCACAATCGTGAACCGTGTCGGCAGACTACACGCGCTCGGCCTCGGGATTATTCTGGCGTGGGGTTGGCGACGCGCCGCGATCGCGCTTGCAGCCGGCGCCGCGTCGGCACTCGCGATGGCGCCGTTCAATGCATGGCCCGTTCTCTTCGTCACGCTTCCCATGATGGTCTGGTTGATCGACGGCGCGGGCGCGGGGCGGCTTGGCGGCGTGCCCGCAGCGGCGCTTTCCGGTTGGTGGTTCGGCTTCGGTTATTTCCTCGCCGGTCTTTATTGGGTCGGATACGCGTTTTTGGTCGACGCCGACATTTTCGGCTGGCTCATGCCGTTCGCGGTCACCGCGCTGCCAGCAGGTCTGGCGCTGTTCATGGCCGCGGGCTTTGCTCTCGCCCGGCTGATCTGGACGGCCGACGCGTCGCGCATTCTCGCGCTCGCGGTCGGCCTGACTGTCAGCGAGTGGCTGCGCGGTCATATCCTTACCGGCTTCCCGTGGAATGCGTTGGGTTATGCGCTGACCGAACCGCTGGCGCTCGCGCAGACCGCATCGCTGATCGGCTTGTGGGGTCTGACATTCCTGGCGATCGCGATCTTCGCCAGTCCCGCCGCGCTCATCGACCGTCCTTCAACGCAGGCCACATCCCCGATGGCGTGGCTCAGCCGGCCATGGATCGCGCCAGCGCTGGCGGTGCTGACGCTCGTTGCAATGGGTGTTTACGGCGCGGTGCGGCTCTCGCATGAGCCGACAAGGCTGGTTGCGAACGTCAAGTTGCGGCTGATGCAGCCCAACCTGCAGCAGGACGTGAAATTCAACTATTCCGCCAAACAGGCGGTGATGCAGAAATATCTGACGCTGTCGGACCGCGCCACCGGACCTGCATCGACCGGCGTCAAGGACGCCACGGTCCTGATCTGGCCGGAATCCGCGTTTCCTTTTTTCCTGACGCGAGAAGCGGACGCGATGGCGCAGATCGCCGCCCTGCTGCCGCCGGGAACGATGCTTCTGACCGGCGCGGTACGCCCACCGGACACCCCGCCGAGCGCCCGCATCACGCGGGCCTATAATTCCGTCTATGCGATCGATCACGACGGCACGATTCTGAGCGTGTACGACAAACTGCATCTGGTGCCATTCGGCGAATATCTGCCATTCCAGCAACAGATGGAAAAGCTCGGCTTCCTCCAGCTTACGATGCTGCGGGGCGGCTATATTCCAGGCACGCGGCGCAAGACCATGGAGCTGCCTCACGCGCCGCGCGTGCTCCCGCTGATCTGTTACGAGGCGATTTTTCCAGGCGATATCGTGCCGCGCGACGACCGGCCCGGCTGGATCGTGAACCTGACCAACGATGGCTGGTTCGGCATCAGCACGGGACCGCATCAGCATTTGCAGCAAACCCGCGTGCGCGCCATCGAGGAGGGACTGCCGATCGCGCGCGCGGCCAATACCGGGATCTCCGCGGTGATCGATCCGCTCGGCCGGATTGTCGCCAGGCTCGACCTCGGGGTGGAAGGCGTGCTCGATTCGGGCTTGCCGTCATCGATTCCCGCGCCGCCCTATGCCCGTTTAGGCGATCTTCCGGTGGCCTGCGCGGTCGCTCTGGCCGCGATTTTTGTCGGCAGAAGACGAACAAAAAAAGGGGCCGGATCTAACCGCAAATCGCCCCCGTAAAGCTACGGAGCTTTTTTATGTGCCGGAAATTGCACCGGAATTCGCGTTAACCTTCAGATTTTAATGAAGTTTTTTAATCAACAGATCACTTACGGTTTGACGGTTTTGCGAAGGGCAGCGTATGGCCGTGATACGGATTGACAATGATTTACAACTATCTGAGCATTTTTCTTAAAAGTGAAACCTGCGTTTCTGTGGGAAAAGGGTCTATTTCAAGATGTTGAACATTCTTCTGACCGCAAAAACAGTATCCAGTTTTGCCGAATATGCGCTAAGGCAGGCGCAAGGAGTTTGCGATGTCCGCTAAGGCGCCCAATCCCGTTGATAAGTATGTCGGCAGCCGAGTCCGGATGCGCCGTATCATGCTTGGCATGAGCCAGGAAAAACTCGGCGAAGCGCTGGATCTCACCTTTCAGCAAGTCCAGAAATACGAGAAGGGCACCAATCGGATCGGCGCCAGCCGTTTGCAGCAAATCTCCGATATTTTGCAGGTGCCGGTCTCCTTTCTGTTCGAAGGCGGCCCAACGGGCTCGATGAATGCCGATGGCGTCGCAAGCGCACCGTCACCCGCCTATGTCTCGGATTTTCTGGCAACGTCCGAGGGATTGGCGCTGACCCGGGCGTTCACCCGGATTTCGGACCCCAAACTTCGCCGCAGCATCGTCGACCTCGTCGAACAGATGGCCGCGCACGAACAACCGGACCGGCGCTGATTAGTGATGCGGATGCACGCATCTCAAAACTTTTCAATTGCGAAACGAACCCGCTTCGCAATTAGAAAAAAATAAAAAATAGCCTTGATCCTGATTCGACCGGGTGGAATGACGCTCTCGCCCATCGACCGCCATTCACCGTCATGAGGCGGACAAGCGTGACGCGGATCAATCAAGACATGCCCGTCGATCAAGATATGCCCGTTCAAGACACGCCCGTTCCAGGCGAGCGAACAAAAAATCTCGATGCCGGTCACGCGCACGATTCCATTCATGGATCGCAAGGCTCTTTCTTCGGCCGCCGCAAAGGCCACAAGCTCCGCAGCCACCAGGCAAGCCTGATCGAAGATCTTTTGCCGCGACTTGCGATCGATCTCGCAAGCCCCGCGCCTTCCCGATTGCGGGACCTGTTCGACACTGGCGTGAGCGATGCTCGCCTCGAAATCGGCTTCGGCGGCGGCGAGCATCTGATCGCGGAAGCGAAGGCCCACCCAGACATCGGCTTCATCGGCGTCGAGCCCTACGTCAACGGCATGGCCAAGATTCTCGCGCAAATCGACGAGCAAAAGGTCGGCAACATTCGGCTGCTCGCGGGTGACGCAGCGGAATTGCTGGCATGGGCGCCCCCAAATTCATTCCGGCGCATCGACCTTATTCACCCGGACCCCTGGCCAAAACGGCGGCACTGGAAACGGCGTTTCGTTCAGCATGCAACGATCACCGCGCTCGCGCGCGTCTTGGTGGAACACGGCGAATTTCGCTTCGTCAGCGATATCGAGCACTATTGCGCATGGACGCTGGCTCACTTTGCGCAGTCAACCCATTTCGTGTGGACAGCAGAACGCGCCGACGATTGGCGATCGCCCTGGCAAGGTTACACGATGACGCGTTATGGGCGAAAAGCCGCGCGCGAAGGGCGCAAAGCCGCTTACCTGATTTTTCAGCGCGACGGCGCCTGATCGCCGGACGCCGCCTGAGTATTTTTCGAGCGAAGCATGCCACCGGACTTGAGCCGGTTGGGGCACCGGTTCGCGCGAAGAAAACGCGTCAAATCAACAAGTGAGAGCGCGTTTGTGATTCAACCAAAAGCAACCGCGCTTGGGCGCGATGTCAGATCTCGGATGCGTTGGACGGGCGCTTCTGCCAGAACTTCAACACACGTTGCGCCGTTGCCGGCACAAGGCGCACGTAATTCAGGCGCGCGTCTTCCAGATCGGAATTTGGCGGATTTGGTTTGCCCGGCCCGATCCGGACCATGATGAGCGCGCGGACCGTATCCCATTCCAGATCGAGGGATTTACCCATGATGAGAATGGGATCATCGCGATCGCCACGGATCAGATGATCGATGATCGAGAGGCTGACGCCGGTCATCAACGACAGCGCCGCGACGGACTCTTCGTATCGGTGTTCGCTCGCGAAAGCCCGCAACGCGTTTTCGTTCAGCTCGCCCGCATAGCTCAGCGTCAGAATTTCGCGTTGCGCGCGTGCGAAATCCCGCGCGACGTTTTGCGACGACGGCGCGGAACCGATGCCGATCATCGCATTGTTGATGGCGACCTTCTTGGCGGGAGACGCCATGTCGAACAGACGCCTGCGCACGATATCCGCGGAATGCTCCAACAGTTCGCGCAACTGACCTTGCGTGAGATCGCGGCGGCGGCCGATCGCCTGCGCCAACACGCCGTCATCCCCGGCACGCGTGATCAAACCGGAATAGCCGGTTATTGAAAATTGTGCGCCCGAGTTGCCCGCCACGCTGCGGACCACATCACGATCGCCACGGCGAACGATGATGTCGGTGACTGGCGGCGAGAGAGTGGCTCGCTCCGTAATGGCGAACAGGTGGCCCTGTCCTTTCATGCTGGCAATTCCGATCAGGGTCGGCTCGTCGACCAGCGGCGAGGCGCGCAGCAGCGGGCCTGCGATCGCGATGTCATCGTCATGGACCAGAAGTCCCACAAGTGACGGCGGTGCATTGGGAATCGGCGCAATCTGCTCGGCGAGCCGCGCTCTGATGTCGACTTCGACCAGCGGCACCAGCCCGATCAAAATACCATCGAACAGTTCGACGTGCTTGGGCTGGAAACGGGAAGCCCCTTGCGCGAAGAGATCGGAAATCTTTCGGATGACGTCGGCGCGTCTGCGCACGTCGCCGCCCCTGACGATCTCGTCGAGTTCCGGAATTGCAGATATCGCTGCGGCCATTGCCTGTCCCTGACCCGGATCAGCCTGACTTTGGCTTTCGGGGCGTAATGACGCTAGTCCGCCGAAGTGAACGAAGGGTTAGCTCGCATGGCGCGGTAAAGTGTCCCGCGATTATACGGTGCGTCGCTGCAACATCTTGAAATACAAACTTTTCTTGCAGTTAACAAAATATGACGCGCGCTTGGGTTTTCGCGGGCTGACGGCTCACCAGGTGGCGGGATCAGCGAGCGCGCAGACACCTCGATCCCGGAATGAGGCCTTTATTAATTTGAATGCAGATGGCTCCGGCGGCAGGCATTTCCCTTGCCGTAGAGAGCGGAAATCGCTATATTCCTGTCTACGAAAGACGTCTCATACGATCGCGTATTGAGAGTGGGCCCCTGCCGGGACCCGCTCTTTTTTATTACCTGAGACGATCCGGACCATCCAGCCGAGGCAGCCTCGGCTCGGGCCTGGCCCGTTATCGACCTCGTATTTCGCCCGGCGATCGCCGGGATTGGGCCTGGAAGCTGGTTTTTGGACATGACCGACCCCGCCGCGAACATCAACGCTGCCGAACTGCTGGACGAACCGCGTCTGGTGGTGGAGCCCGGCGTTGCCGCGCGGGTTGCCGCTGTGGCAGCGCCTGTGCTGCAAGGCATGGGCTATCGGCTGGTTCGAATCCGCGTCTCCGGTGAATTGGGGTGCACGGTCCAGATTATGGCGGAGCGGCCCGACGGCACCATGCTGATCGAGGATTGTGAGGCCGTTTCCCGCGCACTGTCGCCGGTTCTCGATATTGCCGACCCCATCGAGCGGGCCTATCGCCTCGAAGTCTCTTCTCCCGGCATCGACCGGCCGCTGGTGCGGCGGACCGATTTCGAGCGCTATTGCGGTCATCTCATCAAGATTGAGATGGCGGTCGCCCATGAGGGTCGCAAACGCTTTCGGGGCCTCCTCACCGGCGTGGAAGGCGACAAAGTCGGCCTGCAACGCGACGACGTCCGCGACGATCAAGACCCGCACGTCTGGCTAGTCATGGAAGACATCAGCGATGCGCGGCTGGTGCTCACCGATGAGTTGATCGCCGAATTGATGCGCAGAGGCAAAGCCGCGGAGCGCGCGCTGCGCCAGGATCTCGGTCTGGAACCGCCCCCGCCGCCCCATGCGAAACGCGATCTCTTGAAATCCAAAGGCACGAAGAAAAAGAGCGCTGACCCCAAAAGCGTCAAACCGAAACCCGGATCGAAGACGAACCCGACCAACACCAAGCAACACCGGCTCGCCGCTGCGTCACAACAGCGTTCCGGGCAACACCAAGGAGACTGAACCATGGCCGCTGTTAGCGCCAATAAGCTCGAACTTCTGCAGATCGCCGACGCCGTCGCGCGCGAGAAATCGATCGACCGGTCGATCGTGATCGCAGCCATGGAAGACGCTATCGCCAAGGCCGCCCGCGCCCGTTACGGCAGCGAAACCGATGTCCACGCCGAAATCGACGGCAAAAAGGGCGAATTGCGGCTGTCGCGTCATATGCTGGTGGTCGAGCAGGTCGAGAATTCATCGAACCAGATTTCGCTGGTCGATGCGCAACGCGCCAATCCGGGCGCACAAGTCGGCGACACCATTGCCGACACGCTGCCGCCGCTGGAATATGGCCGTATTGCCGCGCAATCCGCCAAGCAGGTCATCGTTCAAAAGGTCCGCGAGGCCGAGCGTGACCGCCAGTACCAGGAATTCAAGGATCGTATCGGCGATATCGTCAACGGCACGGTTAAGCGCGTCGAATATGGCAGCGTGATCGTCGATCTGGGTCGTGGAGAAGCCATCGTACGGCGTGACGAGATGCTGCCCCGCGAAGTCTTCCGCAACGGCGATCGCGTCCGTGCCTATCTGTTCGACGTGCGTCGCGAGACCCGCGGGCCGCAGATTTTCCTGTCCCGCACCCATCCCCAGTTCATGGCGAAGCTGTTTGCCCAGGAAGTTCCGGAAATTTACGACGGCATCGTTGAAATCAAGGCGGTCGCCCGCGATCCCGGATCGCGCGCCAAAATCGGCGTGATTTCGCGCGATTCCTCGGTCGATCCGGTCGGTGCCTGCGTCGGCATGCGCGGCTCCCGCGTTCAGGCGGTCGTCAATGAATTGCAGGGCGAAAAGATCGACATCATTCCGTGGTCGCCCGATATCGCGACCTTCGTCGTCAACGCGTTGGCGCCGGCCGAAGTCGCCAAGGTCGTGATTGATGAAGATCGCGAACGCATCGAAGTGGTCGTTCCGGACACCCAATTGTCGCTCGCAATCGGACGCCGTGGACAAAACGTGCGTCTTGCCTCGCAGCTGACCGGCTGGGACATCGACATCCTGACCGAGCAGGAAGAATCGGAACGCCGTCAGGCCGATTTCGAGAATTCGACCCGTGTCTTCATGGAAGCGCTGAATGTCGATGAAGTCGTCGGGCAACTGCTTGCCTCCGAAGGCTTCTCGTCGGTGGAGGAATTGTCGCTCGTGGACCTCAAGGAACTTGCCAATATCGAAGGTTTCGACGACGAAACCGCGCAAGAGTTGCAAAACCGCGCCCGCGAATATCTTGAGCAGCAGGAAGCCGAACTGGCCGCCAAGCTCAAGGAGCTGGGCGTGGACGATGCACTAAAGACGGTTCCCGGCATCAACCTGAAAATTCTGGTCAAGCTTGGGGAAAACGGCGTCAAGACGATCGAAGATCTGGCCGATTGCGCCACCGACGATCTCGCCGGCTGGACCGAGCGCAAGGACAGCGAGACCATCAAGCATGCGGGCTTCATCGAGGCCTCCGATCTCTCGCGCGAAGACGCGGAAGATCTGATCATGCAGGCGCGCGTCGCGGCAGGATGGATCACCGAGGCCGATCTCGCCAAACCAGCGGCAGCCGAGGCTGACGCCGCCGATCAACCGGCTTAAGGACATGTCACCGCATGCTTGCCGCGATCGATCCCGCAGATCTTGACGACGGCCCCCGGACCACAAAGTCCGGGGCCGAACGGATGTGCGCGGTCACGCGACAGGTACGGCCGGTGGACGAACTGACCAGATTTGTCGTTTCGCCCGATGGCGACGTCGTCGCCGACCTGAAGCGGAAATTGCCCGGGCGGGGATTGTGGATTTCCACCTCACAGGGCGTTCTGGCGGAAGCCATGCGGCGGGGGGTTTTCAGCCGCGGCTTCAAGCGGGACGTCAAAGTGTCGCCCGGCCTCGTCTCGGATACAGAAAGCCTGCTCGTTCGCGGTGTCATCGAAGCCCTGGCCATGGCCGGCAAGGCGGGTGGCGTGATCACTGGCTTTACGAAGGTAGAATCGGCTCTTCGCGCGGGCGAAGCCGCAGCCCTCATTCACGCCTCCGACGGCGCGATCGACGGAATCCGTAAACTCGATGCAATTGTACGGCAAAACACCCGGGAAACCGGCGAAATTCCGATTCTGACCACGTTGACGTCGTTAGAATTGGATTTGGCACTGGGACGATCAAATGTGATACATGCTGCCCTGCGTGTGGGTCCGGCGGCGAAAACCGTTCTTGCCCGCTGTCATGGCATCACTCGATTTCGCGACATGGACCGCACGGTGGCAGGGCTTGGGTGAGACTGCCGCAATCAAGGCTTTGGTAACCAAGAGTTCGGTATCCGGGACCTTGAAACGAGAGAACGAGCGACATCCGAATGGACGCCTTGTGCATCAAGCCGCGTTCGTGGACTGAGTTCGTCGCGGACTTTGAAGCGAATTTGGAAGTGAATTTGGAAGTGAATTTGAGACGCTGAACGACGTTGGACACTGACTGCCCGCGAGAGACTGCTGAAACGGTCTGACGTGAAAACGGCCGACTTGAAAACTAACGACTAGAATTGACCGACTTTGGCGCGACTGCGCGCAACGAGATTAGGACCGACTGAATGGCTGAAACGAAAAATCCTGGCGATAAGACGCTGAGCGTCGGTTCGAAAACTCTGTCGCTGAAGCCGCGCACAGAGACCGGCGTCGTGCGCCAGAGTTTCAGCCACGGCCGCACCAAATCGGTTGTGGTCGAGAAAAGAACCAAGCGACGCCTGCCCGGCGAGGCTCCGCCGCCGGCAGCAGCCGAAGCGCCTCCCGCGCCCGAAACACCGCCCAAGGTCGCGGCCGCTCCCGCGCGTACGGCTGCGCCATCCCGCTCCACGGCGTCGACCGGGCGCAGCGGATCTGGCGTCGTCTTGCGCACGCTGACGGAAGACGAGCGCAGCGCGCGCGCCAATGCGCTCGCCGATGCGAAGGTCCGCGAAGTCGATGAGCGCCGGATCGCCGAAGAAGAAGCGGCGCGCCGCAACACCAAGGAATTCAAGGAACAGGCCGAACGCGAAGCCGCCGAGGCGCGCCAGCGCGATGAAGCCAATCGCCGCCGCCTGGAAGACGAAGCCAAGCGCAAGGCCGAGCTCGAAGCCAAGAAGCGCTTCGGCGAGGAAGAAGCCAAACAGCCCGCTGCCGCATCCACGCGTGCACCCGCCAGCGCGCGGCCGTCGCCGACGGCGCGTCCGGCCGGAGTGCCCGCGGAGGCAGCAGACGAGGACGAAGGTCCGCGCCAAATCCGGCGCGGTCCCGGCGGAGCCGCGCGACCTGCGACGGCGCCCAAGACAACCGCCAAGCCCGCGCCGCAAAAGCAGCGTGGCCGCTTGACGCTGGTGACGGCCCTCAATGCCGACGACGTGCGCGAGCGCTCGGTCGCATCGTTCCGCCGTCGCACCCAGCGTTTGAAGGGACACCAGTCGAACGAGCCGAAGGAAAAGCTCATTCGCGAGGTGATTATTCCCGAAGCCATCACGATCCAGGAACTCGCGAACCGCATGGCGGAGCGCGCGGTCGACGTGATCCGGCTTTTGATGAAGCAAGGCCAGATGGTGAAGATCACCGATGTGATCGACGCCGACACCGCCCAGCTTGTCGCTGAAGAAATGGGGCACACGGTCAAGCGTGTCGCCGAATCCGACGTCGAAGAAGGTTTGTTCGACGTGGCCGACGATCATGCCACCGACGAGATGACCCGCTCTCCCGTGGTCACCGTGATGGGCCATGTCGACCACGGCAAGACCTCGCTGCTCGATGCGCTGCGGTCAGCGAATGTCGTCAGCGGCGAAGCCGGCGGCATCACCCAGCATATCGGCGCCTATCAGGTCACGACGCCGCTCGGCAGCAAGATCACCTTCATCGACACGCCCGGCCACGCCGCCTTCACCGCGATGCGTGCGCGCGGCGCCAAGGTGACGGATATCGTTGTGCTGGTGGTCGCGGCCGATGACGGCGTCATGCCGCAGACAATTGAGGCGATCAATCACGCCAAGGCGGCGAAAGTGCCGATGATCATCGCCATCAACAAGATCGACAAGCCCGACGCCAAGCCCGAGCGTGTCCGCACCGAGCTGCTTCAGCACGAAGTGCAGGTCGAATCGTTCGGCGGCGACGTGGTCGACGTCGAGGTTTCGGCCAAGAACAAGACCAATCTCGACAAGCTGCTCGAGATGATCGCGCTGCAGGCCGAACTGCTCGATCTCAAGACCAATCCTGACCGCCCTGCGGAAGGCACCGTCATCGAAGCCAAGCTCGATCGCGGCCGCGGTCCGGTTGCGACCGTTCTGGTCCAGCGCGGAACGTTGCGCATCGGCGACATCATCGTCGCTGGCGCCGAAATGGGCCGCGTGCGCGCGCTGATTTCGGATCAGGGCGCCACGATTCAGGAAGCCGGTCCTTCGGTGCCGGTGGAAGTGCTCGGCTTCAACGGCCCGCCGGAGGCCGGCGATCGGCTTGCCGTCGTGCCGAACGAAGCCCGCGCCCGCGAGATCACCGACTATCGCGCCCATCAGAAACGCGAAAAATCCGCCGCCCGCGCCACGGGTATGCGCGGCTCGCTCGAACAGATGATGTCGCAGCTGAAGACCACGGGCCGCAAGGAATTCCCGCTGCTCATCAAGGCCGACGTGCAGGGTTCGCTCGAAGCCATCCTCGGCTCGCTCGAAAAGCTCGGTACCGAAGAAGTCGCAGCGCGGGTGCTTCACGCCGGTGTCGGCGGCATCAGCGAATCCGACGTGACGCTGGCCGGGGCATTCAATGCCGCGATCATCGGCTTCAACGTGCGCGCGCACAAGGAAGCCGCCGACGCCGCCAAGCGCGACGGCATCGAAATCCGTTACTACAACATCATCTACGATCTGGTGGATGACGTGAAAAAGGCGATGTCCGGCCTGCTGGCGCCGACGCTACGCGAAACCATGCTCGGCAATGCGCAGATCCTGGAAGTGTTCAACATTTCCAAGGTCGGCAAGATCGCGGGCTGCCGCGTCACCGACGGCACCGTGGAGCGGGGAGCCAATGTGCGCCTCATCCGCGACAACGTGGTCATTCACGAAGGCAAGCTTGGACAACTCAAGCGCTTCAAGGACGACGCCAAGGAAGTCACCGCCGGTCAGGAATGCGGCATGTCGTTCGAGAACTATCAGGACATGCGCGCCGGTGACGTTATCGAGTGTTATCGCGTGGAGACGATCCAGCGCTCGCTGTAAGTCCAAATCTTACATCGAGTCCTGGCCACAGGCCTCATGTCCGGAACCGCCGCGGCGCGGCTGTTCCGGATGAGGACACAAATCTTAATTGTTCGTGGCGAGCAGCCCGGCCCTTGCCGGGCGGCTTGAGCCATGAGGCCGGAACGGCACGAGGATATGCCATCCTCGCTCGTTCCAATTTACCGAAACCGGTCGTGGTGACGGCACTGGATCGTTTCAATCCAGACTGGCCACGATCAAACGAATGAATGCATCATGCCTCGTCATCATCAAACCAAAGGCACGGCAAGCGGTGGCACGCAGCGCCAGTTGCGCGTCGGTGAACTCGTGCGCCATGCCATCGCCGACCTTCTGTCGCAAGGCAGCGTGCACGACCCGGAGCTCGAAGGTCACATCATCACGGTTCCCGAAGTACGTATGTCTCCGGATCTCAAGCTCGCCACGATTTATGTGATGCCGCTCGGCGGCGAGGCACCGACAGTGTGATCGCTGCGCTCGAGCGCCACAAAAAATTTCTACGTGGCGAGATCGCGCGCCGCATTAACTTAAAATTTGCGCCTGATGTTCGCTTCCGCGTTGACGAACGATTCGACGAAGCGGAACGAATAGAGAAGCTACTGAGAACACCTGCGGTTCAAAAAGATATCGCACAACAATCAGCACCAGAATTGGACGACAACGAATGACCGGAACTCTTCCAAACGATCTCGATGTGGAACTGCCGGACAATTCGCCGCCGCTCGCGCAAAATAATTTTGCTGGTTCTCAGCCGGTTAACGACGAGCAGAACCGCGCCGTGATTCAGGATCGCAGCGCGCAGCCCGCGCACAACGGCAGCCGGGACGAGGCGCATCAAGGAAACGGGCGCGACAGGCAGAACGGAAAACACAACGGCAAGCCGAAGCGCGACAAGCGCGATGTCCATGGCTGGGTCGTGCTCGACAAGCCGATCGGGATGACATCGACCCACGCGGTGGCGGTGGTGAAACGCCTGTTCCAGGCCAAACGCGCGGGCCATGCCGGCACCCTCGACCCGCTGGCCTCCGGCGGATTGCCGATCGCGCTGGGCGAAGCCACCAAGACCGTTCCCTTCGTGATGGACGGCCGCAAGCGCTACCGCTTCACGGTCACCTGGGGCGAAGAGCGCGACACCGACGACACCGAAGGCCGCGCCACCGCGACCAGCGACAGCCGCCCGGCGGTGGACGCCATCAACGCGCTGTTGCCGCGCTTCACTGGCCTGATCGAACAGACCCCTCCGCAATATTCAGCGATCAAGATCCAGGGCGAGCGCGCCTACGATCTGGCCCGGGACGGCGAAGTGGTGGATTTGAAGCCACGCCCCGTCGAAATTCACGAATTAACCTTGGTAGAACAACAAGGTAGCGACCATTCGGTGTTCGAGGCGGAATGCGGCAAGGGCACCTATGTGCGGGCGCTGGCCCGCGACATGGGACGGCTGCTCGGCTGCTACGGCCATATCAGCGCGCTGCGGCGGACGCTGGTGGGTCCGTTTACCGAAAACGATATGATTCCGCTGGAACAACTGGAGGCTTTGTGCGATAGAGCCGCGTCCGGCGGGGCTAGCCTCGCCGACGCGCTTTTGCCCGTTGAGACCGCGCTGGACGACATCCCGGCACTGGCCGTCACACGGGCTGATGCGGCAAGGCTCCATCGGGGCCAAGCCGTTTTGTTGCGCGGACGGGATGCGCCCAATACGAGCGGCACAGTCTATGTCACCGTCGGAGGCCGTTTGCTGGCCCTCGCCGAAATTGGCAATGGCGAACTCATCCCCAAGCGCGTGTTTAACCTGACCGGGCTGACTGCCAGCACCGGTCGCAACGAAGGTGTTTGACGATGTCGATTACCGCAGAACGCAAAGCGGAAGTCATCAAGACGAATGCAAAAAAGGCCGGCGACACGGGTTCGCCGGAAGTTCAAGTCGCGATCCTCTCCGAGCGTATCAGCAACCTGACCGAGCACTTCAAGACCCACGTCAAGGATAACCATTCCCGCCGGGGCCTTCTCAAGCTCGTTTCCACCCGCCGTTCGCTTCTCGATTACGTGAAGAAGACGGATGAGGCGCGCTACAAGGCGCTCCTCGAACGGCACAACATCCGCCGTTAAGACAAGTCCACGCGCGCAGGACCTGCGCGCGTTTTGTCATGCGGACCGCTTGCTCAGGCAAGTCAGGAAGGCCCGCATGATCCGTCCGTCCGCAATACGGCGGACAGACGGTAACGGGCAAGGTGCCCGTAAAATCGAAGGACGACAGTCGTTCGAAAGATGAGAGCCAAAAACATGGAAGCTATGGCAGGATCGCCGGACGCTGATGTCGCAATCCTTTTGCACACAGCGTCTCGCCGTCTTGCGCATGGTTTTTGTGTTTTTGGCTTTCGTGCTTCGACGCTCCGGCTTTCGAAGAACCGATGAAAGACATCAACTATGTTCAATAAACATTCAGTCGAATTGGATTGGGGCGGGCGGCCGCTCAAGCTCGAAACCGGAAAGGTTGCACGGCAGGCCGACGGCGCGGTGATCGCCACTTACGGCGAGACCATCGTTCTGGCCACCGTCGTCTCCGCGAAGACGCCGAAAGAAGGCATCGATTTCCTGCCGCTGACCTGCAACTACCAGGAAAAGACCTACGCGGCCGGCCGCATTCCCGGCGGTTACTTCAAGCGTGAAGGCCGTCCGACCGAGCGTGAAACGTTGATTTCCCGCCTGATCGACCGTCCGATCCGCCCGCTGTTCGCCAATGGCTACCGCTGCGACACGCAGGTGATCGTCACCACCCTGTCGCACGATCTCGAGAACGATCCGGACATCGTGGCGATGGTCGCGGCCTCCGCCGCGTTGACGTTGTCGGGTGTACCGTTCATGGGCCCGATCGGCGCCGCACGGGTCGCCTTCATCAACAACGAGTTCGTGCTCAATCCGCAACTCGACGAAATGCCCGAGAGCCAACTTGAGCTCGTGGTCGCCGGAACGGCCGACGCGGTGCTGATGGTTGAATCGGAAGCCAAGGAACTGCCGGAAGAAGTGATGCTCGGCGCCGTCATGTTCGGCCACCGTCATCTGCAGCCGGTCATCAAGGCGATCATCGAACTCGCCGAGAAGGCCGCCAAGGAGCCGCGCGACATCGTCACCATCGACAACTCCGAGATCGAGAAAGAGATGCTCGGTCTGGTCGAAAAGGATCTGCGCGCCGCCTACGCCATTCCGGTGAAGCAGGACCGTTACAAGGCCGTCGACACCGCCAAGAAGAAGATGATCGCCCACTTCTTCCCCGAAGGCGCGGAGCCGAAATACGACAAGTTGCGCATCGCCGGCGTGTTCAAGGAGCTCGAAGCCAAGATCGTTCGCTCGAACATCCTCGACACCGGCAAGCGCATCGACGGACGCGACGTCAAGACCGTGCGCAACATCGTCGCCGAAGTCGGCGTATTGCCGCGCGCACACGGTTCGGCCCTGTTTACTCGTGGCGAAACCCAGGCCCTCGTGGTCACGACGCTGGGCACCGGCGAGGACGAGCAGTACATCGACGCTCTGCCGGGAACGTACAAGGAAACGTTCCTGCTGCATTATAACTTCCCTCCCTACTCGGTTGGTGAAACCGGCCGTATGGGTTCGCCCGGACGCCGCGAAATCGGCCATGGCAAGCTTGCCTGGCGCGCGATCCATCCGGTGCTGCCGCTGCATCATGAGTTCCCCTACACGCTGCGCGTGGTATCGGAGATCACCGAATCCAACGGCTCATCGTCGATGGCATCGGTCTGCGGCGCATCGCTGGCCTTGATGGATGCGGGCGTTCCGCTGAAGCGCCCAACGGCGGGTATCGCCATGGGCCTGATCCTCGAAGGCAGCCGTTATGCTGTGTTGTCCGACATTCTCGGCGACGAGGATCATCTCGGCGACATGGACTTCAAGGTGGCCGGCACCGAAAAGGGTGTCACGTCGCTGCAGATGGACATCAAGATCGCGGGCATCACCGAAGAGATCATGAAGGTCGCGCTCGGTCAGGCCAAGGATGGACGTATCCACATCCTCGGTGAGATGTCGAAGGCCCTCACCGCAGCGCGCGCCGAACTCGGCGAACACGCTCCTCGCATCGAGGTGTTCCAGATCGCGACCGACAAGATCCGTGAAGTGATCGGGACAGGCGGCAAGGTGATCCGCGAAATCGTGGAAAAGACCGGCGCCAAGATCAACATCGAGGACGACGGCACCGTCAAGGTGGCGTCCGCCAACGGTGAGTTGATCCGCGCCGCGATCAAGTGGATCAAGTCGATCGCATCCGATCCGGAAGTCGGCCAGGTCTACGACGGCACCGTGGTCAAGGTGATGGAGTTCGGCGCGTTCGTGAACTTCTTCGGACCGAAGGACGGTCTCGTTCACATCAGCCAGCTCGCCGCCAACCGCGTGCAGAAGACCTCCGATGTCGTCAAGGAAGGCGACAAGGTCAAGGTCAAGCTGCTCGGTCTCGACGATCGCGGCAAGGTGCGCCTCTCGATGAAGGCCGTTGACCAGACCACCGGCGAAGATCTCGAGGCCAACCAGCCTCGCGAAGCAGCCGGCGAGTAAGTCTCGCACCATCACAAAAAACAAAGGGCGGCTTTTCAGCCGCCCTTTTTATTTATCTGCTGCGAGAGACGCTACTCAGCCTGCAGCCATTTGCCGATCGCGCCACCGATGACGCCACCCAGAATCGGCGCCACCCAGAACAGCCACAACGTGTCCAACGCATCGGCGCCGCCGAAAATCGCGGTCGCGGTCGAGCGCGCCGGATTAAGCGAGGCGTTGCTGACCGGAATCGCCACAAGATGAAATAGTGTCAGCGCGAGACCGATGGCGATCGGCGCAAAACCTGCCGGCGCGCGCTTCGATGTCGCGCCTACGATCACCATGAGAAACAACGCGGTGATCACAACTTCCGTCACGAACACCTGCGCAAGCGGAAAGTGCCCGGTGCCGCCATAGATGTTCGAGATCGCCGTGAACGTGTTCCATTTTCCGGCGGGAGCTCCCGACTAGAATGAAATAGAACACCGCAGCTGCGGCGGCACCGCCGAGAACCTGAGCAATGATATAGGGAATTGCACGGCGTGCCTCGAAGCGCCCGGCCGCAATCAGCCCGCAGGTCACCGCCGGATTGAAGTGGCCCCCGGAAATGTGCCCGACGGCAAAAGCCATGGCGAGGACCGAAAGGCCGACGGCGAAGGCGACCGCGACGAGACCTGCACTCGGCGCTGAAAACAAGGCAGCTCCGCATACGGCTGATACCAGCGTGAACGTGCCGACGAATTCTGCTCCCAATTCTCGTGACATTTTTGAATTTCCCCGGATTGAAGGCCCCGGCGAATCTGCGGGGCGGTGGCGGATCATGCCACTACAGTTTTGACGCTGACAACATCCCGGCGGGAGTTTTCATCCGCTCTCTGCCAGATACCTCTACTGTGCAGAAAGGTATTCCGATCGTTCCGATTTCGATGCATCCAAAACCGTTGGTGACGATTAAATGACAGCAGCTATGTTGTGCATCGACGACCCACGGAGAGCCCGACCATGATGAAACTGTATTATTCACCGCGCTCGCGATCGTTTTCGGGATTGTGGCTGATGGAGGAGACCGGCCAGCCCTATGAACGGATCCTCACCGATATCTCGACGGGCGCACAGAAAAAGCCTGAGTTCCTCGCGATCAATCCGATGGGCAAAGTCCCTGCCCTGAAGGATGGCGACGCATCGCTCGGCGAAGCGGCGGCCATTTGCGCCTACGTGGCGGAGCGATATCCGGAAGCCAGGCTCGCGCCACCGCCGGGCGACCCGCGGCGCGCCAAGTATCTTTACTGGCTGTTCTTCTCGCCCGGCTGCATCGAGCCCGCGATGATCCAGATCTTCACCAAAATCGAAATCCCGACGTCGACCGCGGGCTGGGGCGATGCAACGCAAGTGTTCGACGTGCTCGACCGCGCCCTTGACAAGGGGCCATGGATTCTCGGCGAGAATTTTTCCGCCGCCGACATCATGATCGGCTCAGGATTGAATTTCGCGATCCGGGTTTTCAAGATCGTGCCCATGCGCCCGTCATTCGATCGTTATCTCGATCGATGCTCGGCCCGCCCGGCGTTTCAGCGCGCCATGACGCTCGCGGCGTAGCTCTCGAGCGTTTTCAGGAAACGCTCTAGGTCTCGTCGGCTTTCAAGGCGTCCGGCTGCGGCATCGAAATAATGTTGTAACCGGAATCGACGAAATGAATTTCGCCGGTCACTCCGCTAGACAAATCCGATAGCAGATAGAGCGCGGCTCCCCCGACTTCATCGATGGTCACCGTGCGCCGCAGTGGCGCATGGCGCTGCTGGAAATTCAGCATCTGCCGTGCATCGGCGATGCCTGCTCCCGCCAACGTCCGGATCGGACCGGCGGAAATCGAATTGACCCGGATATTGTTCGGCCCGAAGTCGGCCGCGAGGTATCGAACGGATGCCTCCAGCGCCGCCTTGGCGACGCCCATGACATTGTAATTCGGCATCACGCGGGTCGAGCCACCGTAAGTCAGCGTCAGGATCGAACCGCCCGATGGCATGATCGCCGCCGCGCGTTTGACGAGCTCCGTGAATGAGAAACACGAGATCACCATGGTGCGCGAAAAGTTCTCGCGCGTGGTGTCGGCATAGCGACCCTTCAACTCGTTCTTGTCGGAAAACCCGATAGCATGAACCAGAAAATCGATCGCGCCCCATTTGTTTTTCAGCGCATCGAACACCGCATCCACACTTGCGATGTCTTCGACATCGCAAGGCAACACCACATCGGCATTCAGCGATTGCGCCAACGGCTTGACGCGCTTGCCGAGGGCGTCGCCCTGATAGGTGAAGGCAAGCTCAGCCCCTTGAGCCGCCAGCGCCTTGGCGATGCCCCATGCGATCGAGTGATCATTGGCAACACCCATGATCAAGCCGCGTTTGCCCTTCATCAATGACATTTGAAATCTGCTCCAGAGCGTAATCGCGTTGACGGCTTCCGATAATCATTTTGTTGAAAGCGTTTCGGCGGCACGGCAGGTTCATCGAACCTGCCGGCATAAAAATTGGAATGCAAGGCGTTTAAGAATGCGCCAGACGTTTACGCATCCAGCCTTTTGAAGACCAGCGTCGCGTTGGTGCCGCCGAAGCCGAACGAGTTCGACAGCACGGTTTCGATCTTGGCGTTATCGATGCGCTTGCGCACAATCGGCATATCGGCAAAGGCCGGATCCAACTCCTGAATATTCGCGCTTTCGCAGATGAAGCCGTTCTTCATCATCAGCAGCGAATAGATGGCTTCCTGAACGCCGGTCGCACCGAGCGAATGTCCGGTCAACGATTTTGTCGCGGCGATCGGCGGGCATTTTTCGCCGGCGCCGAAGACGTTGCGGATCGCGGCGATCTCCGGTGCATCGCCGGCCGGAGTCGATGTGGCATGCGGGTTGATATAATCAATCGGCGTCTGCACAGTCGACAGCGCCATGCGCATGCAGCGCTCCGCGCCTTCGCCCGATGGCGCGACCATGTCGTAGCCGTCCGACGTTGCGCCATAACCGACGATTTCGCCATAAATCTTCGCGCCGCGCGCCTTGGCGTGCTCCAGCTCTTCGAGCACGACAACGCCCGCGCCACCGGCGATGACGAAGCCGTCGCGATTGACGTCATAAGCACGCGAGGCGGTGGCAGGTGTATCGTTGTATTTCGACGACATCGCGCCCATCGCGTCGAACAACACCGACAATGTCCAGTCGAGTTCTTCGCACCCGCCCGCGAAAATCACATCCTGTTTGCCGATCTGGATCGTCTCATAGGCATTGCCGATGCAGTGATTGGACGTCGCACAGGCGGATGAGATCGAATAGTTGACGCCCTTGATCTTGAACCAGGTGGCCAACGTCGCCGAGGCCGTCGACGACATCGCCTTCGGCACGGCGAACGGCCCTACGCGCTTAGGTCCTTTGGTCCGCGTGATGTCCGCCGCCTCGACCACGGCACGCGTGGACGGTCCGCCCGACCCCATGATGATGCCGGTGCGCACGTTCGACACATCAGTGGCTTCAAGGCCCGAATCCTGGATGGCCTGCTCCATGGCGACGTGATTCCATGCAGCTCCCTCGCCGAGAAAGCGCATGGCGCGCCGATCGACCACGTCGGCGGGATTGAGCGTGGGCGCGCCGTGGACCTGACAGCGAAACCCGAGCTCCGCATACTTGTCGGCGCGGGAAATGCCGGATCTCGCCTCATGCAAACTCGAAAGCACTTCCTGAGTGTTGTTTCCGATGGACGAGACGATTCCCATCCCCGTGACTACAACTCGCCTCATGATGTCCCCTCGCTTTGATATGCCGTGATGATTGAACGGCGAGGCGCCATCCACATGGCCACGCCTTTCGGGAATCTTGCGTTATCCGGAGCCTTTCCAGCGAAGCGGATTCCGGTTCGCCGAAACAACTGGCCCCTTCCTAAACTACCGCCTTTTTCGATTGTCGGATCTAGCAATCGCCACAGACGCTATCCGGCATCCTGGTGAAACAGTCCGACCTTCAGGTCCTTCGCACGGTAGATAATCTCGTCATCCGCCGAAAGCCAGCCGTCGCCGATACCGAGCACCAGCTTGGAACGCATCACGCGTTTGATATCGATATTGTACACAACCTTGCTGACATTTGGCAGAACCTGCCCGGCGAGTTTGAGTTCTCCAAGGCCGAGCGCCCGACCGCGGCCTGCGCCGCCGAGCCAGCCCAGGAAAAATCCCACCATCTGCCACAACGCGTCGAGACCGAGACACCCCGGCATCACCGGATCGTTCTTGAAGTGGCATCCGAAAAACCAGAGATCGGGTTTGACGTCCAGTTCGGCGCGAATCAGACCTTTGCCGAACTCCCCGCCGGTCTCCGAAATCTCGGTAATGCGATCGAACATCAGCATCGGTGGCAACGGCAGCTGCGCATTGCCAGGACCGAATATTTCGCCGCGGCCGCACGCCAGCAAATCCTCGTAATCGTAACTGTTGCGCCGCTCCTGCATGCCGTCATGACCCCTGGTTTTAGTGCATCGGATTGACAGAGCGATTTCCCGGGAAATCCCCCTGCTTCAATAGCTTGCGCCGATTGTGTTGCGGATGCTGGTTTGCGCGGTCCGTGAACCCGGATGGCGAAGAACCGATATCCGCTTTGCCGACCCGCGCGCGAACGTATTCGGGCGCTCTCTAACATAGGCCTCCAAGCGGGCAAAGGCGCTTTGGGTCTGCCGGCAAGGTGACATATTGCCTTTCGCGTGCGCGGTGATAGGCATTCCTCTGCCCTGAAAGCCGTCAAAAGCCGTTATTTTTCAAAAGCTTTAGGACAAACGTGCCACCCGCAAGCAGACCGCTCCGTTAAAGCCCCTAGTTGCGAAAAACTTGCATGTAGCTGCATCCTTTCCTATACTTATGAGCATCTGCCGCTGCAGACCGGAACGTCTGCTTTCCCGCTTGAAAATGAGCGACTTAGTGCATGAGTGACGTGATCGCTGACGATCTGACCGAGGCCGGGATTGCCGGATCCGCGCGACCTGCCGCGCTGACAGGCTGCCCATGGCACGACGTCAATGAAATGCTGCAGTCCGTCGGCTTGCGTCCGACGCGGCAGCGCATGGCGCTGGGTTGGTTGCTGTTCGGCAAGGGCGATCGTCATTTGACGGCGGAAATGCTTTACGAGGAAGCGACCCAGGCCAAGGTGCCGGTGTCGCTTGCGACGGTGTACAACACGCTCAATCAGCTGACCGAAGCCGGTCTGCTGCGCCAGGTCAGTGTCGACGGAACGAAAACCTATTTCGACACCAATGTCAGCGCACATCACCACTTCTACATGGAAGGCAACCACGAGCTGGTCGATATTCCCGACCCGCATTTGATGTTGCAGAAAATGCCCGACGTGCCGGAAGGCTACGAAATCGCCCGCATCGACATGGTCGTGCGGTTGCGCAAAGTCCGTTAAATCAGGCCACTCGCGATCCAACGTGGTTCGACACGGCTGCGGCGACAGGCGCGCAGCTAGTCGATCTTTTCGTCGGCGTAGACGCCCCACAGCCGCTGCTGTTCGATCCAGCCGTCAAAGCCATCGCCCGCAATGCGGCACCAACCCGAGGTGCACCGCTTGACGGAGGCGACCACGCCGGCCTGCAATCGCGCGCCGATGCTGCTCGTGGGATCCGCCCGATCATAGAGCGGCACCAGATCTTCTTTCGATTTCAGCGTCACGACTGCGGTGCGCCGGCCCGACAGCAGCGAATGATAGACCCAGCCTTCCGCGCCTTCGGAATCGCGCACGCGCCGCCAGTTCTCGAACTCGGCGGTGATCTCGACCGGAAGTCCCGCGCGGGTATAGACCCAGCTGACGTCGTTGTCCTTCGTCGGCCCGCCGCGAACATTCACATGATCTGACTTCAGGCTGACATAACGCGGCACCGGCAATCCGCTGACCGCGCCATTGGTGTCCTTGGCGGCGAGAGCCGATCCTTGCTGTGCAATGCAAAAAAGCCCCGCGAACAGCACTGCACCCCAATTACGCATGAACCCCACCGTCTTGCCTTTAATAACTGTCTTCACCGCCGTCCCCGGTCCTGCGCAATTTACATCTCGCAAGACGGCCGGTCCCCCAACCGGCGGCATTGAAACCCAGAAAAGCCCTCAATGAGAGCGCCCCGGCAAAGCAACATCCGCTTTACTGACGGAAATACGCTCTTGTTCAACGCGTTGCGCGTGTTCCGGCTGTTGGCTCCTCTGCTGGTTCTTGTCTTGGCCGGGCCTTCTGCTAGAGAGGACCGAACGCGAAACGAGGACAAAAGCCGATAAAAGCCGCAGCCGGCGCGAGGCCGCAGTTTCGATGAAGCCGGTTACAACCCGGTTAATGAGACCTGAATGGCGGCGAAAGTTTCTGGTGCGCGTTCCAAAAAAGTGGATAGCTGTTTTTCATAAGAGTGTACGCGCAAGTTATTCAACAAGAGCATTTTCAGAAAGCTGATGCTCGAGGAACCACAGGGCTCGCGGATGACCGTCCGGAAAAAACCTCTCGTTGTCGTCACCCGGAAACTGCCGGACAGCATCGAAACGCGCATGCGCGAACTGTTCGATGCCAGGCTCAATCTCGACGACCAGCCCATGAGCCAGGATCAACTCGCCGAAGCCGTCCGCACCGCCGATATTCTCGTTCCCACGGTCTCCGATGAAGTCGACGAAGTCGTCCTCAATCAACCCGACCGGAAGCTGAAACTGATCGCCAATTTCGGCAACGGCGTCGACAACATCGACGTTACCGCCGCGCACGGCCTCGGCATCACGGTGACGAATACGCCCAAGGTGCTGACCGAAGACACCGCCGACATGACCATGGCGCTGATCCTCGCGGTGCCGCGCCGGCTCGCGGAGGGCGCAACGATCCTGACCGAGGGCAAGGATTGGGCGGGCTGGTCGCCCACATGGATGCTCGGCCACCGTATCGGCGGCAAGCGTCTCGGCATCATCGGCATGGGGCGCATCGGCCAAGCGGTCGCGCGCCGCGCCCATGCCTTCGGCCTCCAGATTCATTATCATAACCGCCGTCCCGTCGCGCCCAAGATCGAGGAAGAACTCGGTGCGACCTATTGGGAAAGCCTCGACCAGATGCTGGCGCGCATGGACATCATCTCGGTGAACTGTCCGCATACGCCTGCGACGTTCCATCTGCTGTCCGCGCGCAGGCTAAAGCTGGTTCGCAAGGACGCCTACATCGTCAACACCGCGCGCGGCGAGGTGATCGACGAAGAAACCATGACCAAACTGATCGAAACCGGCGACATCGCGGGAGCAGGGCTCGACGTGTTCGAACACGAACCCGCTGTCAGCCCCAAGCTCGTGCGTCTTGCGCGCGCCGGCAAAGTGGTGCTGCTGCCGCACATGAGTTCGGCCACCATCGAAGGCCGGGTGGACATGGGTGAGAAGGTCATCATCAACATCCGCACTTTCCTCGACGGTCACAAACCGCCGGACCGTGTGCTTCCGGGAATGTTGTAGGATCGGACCCTGTTCAGACCAGGATTCTGGATTGCGTGATCGCGGCGCAATCTCGGGCTGACGATTCCGCCTTGTCGAATCCCGCCTCGAAATTGCATCACACGATCACGTTCGATGGCCGTTCAGATCCTTGATCGTCGCATGATCGCCATTGAGCGGATTTGACGGGTCACGCGCATAGCGCAGGGTTTCGAAACGCATGGCGCGGGCATCGACCATCAGCAACCGCCCGACCAGACCTTCGCCGAAGCCGACGATCTCGCGCAGGACTTCCAGCGCGGCCATCGACCCCAGCACACCGGCCAGCGCGCCGAGGATCCCGGCCTCCTCGCAACTCGGCACGGTGCCCAGCGGCGGCGGATCGGGAAACAGGCAGCGATAAGTCGGATTGAATTGCCCGTCGGCATTTTTTTCGTGCGCGCGGATGGTGGTCAGCGATCCGTCGAACATCCCGAGCGCGGCGCTGACCAACGGCTTCTTCGCGAGATAACACGCGTCGGAGACAAGATAACGCGTCGCGAAATTATCCGACCCGTCGGCGACGATGTCGTAATCGCCGATCAGGGCGAGCACGTTGGCGGCGTTGACGCGTGTGGCATGAACGGCGAATGCGACATGCGGATTCAGTGCACGGATTTTGTCTGCCGCGCTGTCGACTTTCGGCCGGCCTAGATCGGGCGTGGCGTGAATGATTTGCCGCTGCAGGTTGGAGAGCGACACGGTATCATCGTCGACGACACCAAGGGTTCCGACGCCGGCAGCCGCGAGATACATCAGGACCGGGGCACCCAGACCGCCCGCGCCGATCACGAGAACCCGCGCGGCCTTCAGCGCCGCCTGTCCCTGCCCGCCGACCTCACGCATGACAATGTGGCGCGCATAACGGTCCAGTTCGTCCGCACTCAACACTCGGATACACCCTTCCATGCCGCTCGTTCGGAGCTGTCGCCCCCCATGCAGATATGGTACTTTGCTCGCTCCTGCCAGATATAACCTTCGCGAAGGTGCTCGATGCGAACGATGGCCGCCGCTGCGCTGATCGTTGCTGTCTCGGGCATGGCGATCGCGCAAACGCCCGGGTCTTCCACGGCCGCCAACAAAGGCAAGCCCGCGGTCGTCATCAAGCCCGCCGCAAAGTCCGCGCCTGCCTCTCAAACGCCGAGCGAGACTGCAAGCGCGATGGCCGCAGGCGAGCGTCAGGCCCTGCAATCCGATCTCGCATGGGTCGGTACCTACAACGGCGTGATCAACGGCGAGGTGAGCGACCGCACGATCACCGCGATCAAGACCTTTCAAAAGGACAAAGGCGGCAAGCCAACAGGTGTTCTCAACCCGCAGGAGCGCGCGACGCTGGCAGCGGCGGCGAAGACCGCCCAAGGTCAGATCGGATGGAAGATCGGCCTCGACCCGGTCAATGGCATCAAACTGGGGCTGCCATCCAAGCTTGCGCCACTGCAGAGCACGGGCGCGACCGGTTCGCGGTGGACATCCGCGCAAGGCCAGATCCAGATCGAAACCTGGCGCAACAAAGACTCCAAACTGACGATTGCGGGCGTGGCCGACCGCGAGAAGAAGGAACCATCCGGACGGAAGGTCGAATACAGCGCCGTGAAGCCGGATTTCTTCGTCATCTCCGGAACGCAGGGACTGAAAAAATTTTACGTGCGCGGCCAGATCAAGGACGGCGATGTGCGCGGCCTGACGATACTCTATGATCAGGCGACAGAGGGCACGATGGCGCCGGTGGTTGTGGCCATGTCGAGCGCGTTTGCGCCGTTCGGCGCTGTCAGCACTCAAACCTCCACCGCTCTCGCCCGCAAGACAGTCGAATACGCGACAGGGACCGTTGTCAGTTCCGACGGCGTCATTGCCACCGACCGCAATGCCGTGGATGGGTGTCAGGTCATCGTCATACCGGGTTACGGCAATGCCGAACGTATTTTCGACGATGCGGATCATCAACTGGCGCTGCTGCGTATCTATGGCGCGAGCGGATTGAAGGCGGTGACCTTCGTCAAGGCGGCGGCGAAGTCCGACGTCACGATCACCGGCATTGCCGATCCGCAGAATCAGGCCGGTGGCAGCGCCGTCGCCAACATGGCGGCCCACGTGATTTTCAACGGCGGAGACATGAAAATCGATCCCGCTCCCGCGACCGGTTTTTCGGGAGCGGCTATAACCGATAGCGACGGCGGCTTTATGGGCATGGCGCTGCTCAAGCCTTTGATCCTAGCAGGGACGCCCTCCGCCGCGACAGCGCAGACAACGATGGTTCCGGCGGACGTCGTCCGCGGTGCGCTTGAACGCGCCGGAATCGCCGCAGCGGCGTCGTCCGAAGCGAAACCGGACATCAAGGCCGCCGCGCTGCGCGTGATCTGCGTCCGCAAATAACGGCAGCGCTGCCCATCTCGCGCGCTCACTTCTGACAGGTCGGGCACCAAAACGTCGAGCGACCGTTTTGCGTGAAGCGTTTGACCGTCCCCTTGCATCCTCTGGTCTGGCATTTTTTGCCCTCGCGGTCGTAGACGCGAAACGAGTGCTGAAAATAACCAAGCTCGCCCGAGGTCTGGCGATGATCGCGCAGCGACGATCCTCCCGCCTCGATGGCCTGATTGAGCACCGCGTGAATGGCGTCGACGAGATGTGCTGCACGATCGGCGGGCGCGCCACGCGTCGCCAACGTCGAGGCAAGTCGCTTCGGCGACAAATGCGAACGATGCAGCGCCTCGCAGACATAAATATTTCCAAGACCGGCCACCACGCGCTGATCCAGCAGCGCGGCTTTCAGGCTGGTCTTTTTGCCCGCGCAGGCGGCAGCGAGCATCGCCGCATCGAATGCGTTGCCCAGCGGCTCCGGTCCAAGGCCACGCAAAAACGGCTCCTCGTCCAGTTCGTCGCGCGCGATCACCTTCATGTAACCGAAACGGCGCGGATCGTTGAAAGAGATCACCGCACCCGAGGTCATATGAAACACCACATGATCGTGCGTCCGATCCTCGCTGCGCGGGTGGTGAAACACTCCGGGCGTCTCGTTGGAGGCTTGCTTGGCCACACGGAACGATCCCGACATGCCCAGATGCATCAGCAGCACGTCGCCGGACGACAGATCCGCCATCAGATATTTTGCGCGACGGCCAAGGCCCGTGACCGTCTGGCCTTCGAGCCTTGCGACGAAATCTTTCTGGAACGGAAAACGCAGATCGCCGCGCCGCGCTTCGAGGCGCGTGATTCGAAAGCCTTCCATGACCGGCTGCAAGCCACGGCGGACTGTTTCGACTTCAGGTAATTCAGGCATTCGTTCTCGCGTGGCTCTTCGTGCTGGACATATACGATTAAAGACCGGGGCGGTCCTTCTTCGATCCCGTCATCACTATCACGCCGTCCCCGGAGCCTGTCCGATCAGGCCCTGCAGGGCGGGAATCCAAATTTACCATATGCCCCAACATGGCGGATGCTTAACAATTCTGGCTTGTAGCGCAGCCCGATGGGCCGGGCTATGGTCCCGCCCACGGAGACAATTGCGATGAATTGACCGGACGAAACCACGCATTTTGGTTACAGGGACGTCCCCCTGGGCGACAAGCAGACGCTTGTGAACGACGTGTTCCACAGCGTCGCCTCGCGCTACGACCTGATGAACGACCTGATGTCCGCGGGGCTTCACCGGCTCTGGAAGGACGCGATGATCACCGCGCTGAATCCACCGCGAAGCGACGCACCGTTCGCGTTGCTCGATGTCGCGGGCGGCACCGGAGATATCGCATTTCGTGCCGCTCAGGCCGCCGGCTTCGGATTTCATTCCACCGTCTGCGACATCAACACCGATATGCTGGAGGTCGGAAAAACCCGAGCCGTCCAACGCCATCTCGAGGATCGCGTCACGTTCGTGGAAGGAAACGCCGAAGCGCTCGCCTTCGCGGATCGCAGTTTCGACGCCTACACGATTGCGTTCGGTATCCGCAACGTGCCGCGGATCGACGCCGCGCTGCGCGAAGCCTTTCGCGTGCTGCGCCCGGGCTCGCGATTTCTGTGCCTGGAATTTTCGGCGGCCGATCTGCCGGGCCTCGACCGCATCTACGACATGTATTCGTTCCACGTGATCCCGGCGCTGGGCCGTGCGGTGACCGGCGACGCCGAATCCTATCGCTATCTGGTCGAATCGATCCGGCAGTTTCCGAAACCGAACGCATTCGCCGGAATGATCCGCGATGCCGGTTTCTCCCGCGTCACCCATCAGGCGATGTCCGGCGGCATCGTCGTCCTGCATTCGGGCTGGCGTTTGTGATTTCGGCTATTTCCCATGTCGTGCGCCTGACCCGCGCAGCCTTCGTCGTTGCCCGCGAGGGCACGTTCGCCGTCGTCGACCCCGAGCCTTTGCCGCCGCCGCTGCGGTTCCTGCTAAGGATCGCCCGGCTGATCGAACGCCGCGACGCTCAATCCGGATCGCGCCTGGCGCGCGCGCTGAGCCGTCTCGGTCCGACTTATGTCAAACTCGGCCAAGTACTCGCCACCCGCCCCGACGTGATCGGTGTTGCGATGGCCAGAGATCTCGAACGGCTGCAGGATCGGCTGCCGCCGTTTCCCCAGAAAGTAGCCGAAACCATCGTCGCCGCATCGCTGGAACGCCCTCTGGCGCAGGCATTTGCGAGCTTTGGTCCCGCGGTCGCTGCCGCATCCATCGCGCAGGTGCATCGCGCGGAGATCGACAAGGACGGCGTGCGGCAGCAGCCGGTCGCGGTCAAGGTGCTGCGGCCGAACATCGCGGTGCGCTTCCGCCGTGATCTGGATTCGCTGATGTTCGCCGCACGGACGGCGGAGGCCTGGTCGTCCGACGCCCGGCGGCTGCGCAGCGTCGAAATTGTCGAGACGCTGTCGCGTTCGGTGGCGATGGAAATGGATCTGCGGCTCGAGGCGGCGGCGCTTTCGGAAATGGCCGAAAATACCCGAGACGATCCGGATTTCCGCATCCCCACCGTCGATTGGGACCGCACCAGCCATCATGTGCTGACGATGGAATGGATCGACGGAATTCCGCTGAGCGACCGTGCACGGTTGGAGGCGGCACGGATCGATCTTCCCGATCTCGGTCGCAAAGTGATCCAGAGCTTTCTGCAGCACGCGCTTCGCGACGGCCTGTTTCATGCCGACATGCATCCCGGCAACCTGTTCGTCGATGAAAGCGGACGCCTCGTCGCGGTCGATTTCGGCATCATGGGCCGGCTTGGCATGAAGGAGCGGCGCTTCCTCGCGGAAATCCTGCTGGGCTTCATTACCCGCAACTACCATCGCGTCGCCGAGGTTCACTTCGAGGCCGGCTACGTGCCGGCCCACCACTCGATCGAAAATTTCGCACAGGCGATCCGGGCGATCGGCGAGCCGATCCACAATCGCCGCGCCGACGAAATTTCGATGGCCAAACTCCTTACGTTGCTGCTCGAGGTGACCGCGCTATTTGATATGCGGACACGGCCGGAATTGATCCTGCTGCAGAAGACCATGGTGGTGGTCGAGGGTGTCGCCCGCAGCTTCGATCCGAAGCTCGACATCTGGAAGACCGCCGATCCCGTGGTGCGCAGCTGGATCGAGCGCAATCTGGGTCCGCTTGGCCGCATCGAAGGCGCGGTGAACGGCGCGGGCCTGCTCGGCAAGCTGTTGTCGGGATTGCCCGCCTTCGCGGCGCGATCCGTCGTCGCGCTCGAGCAGGTCGAGGCCATGACCCGCAACGGTCTCGTGCTCGCGCCCGAGACGGTGTCCGCGATCGGCCGCGAGGAAAGCCGAAGGAGCCGCTGGCAGACCATGGCCCTTTGGGTCATAGCGATCACCTTCATCGCCATCCTCTGGAAGGTCAGCTAAGTTGATTGCACTGCAATCATTTGGTTGATTGCAATGCAATCGCATGATAGGCTATTGGTACTGTTGGAAAATCCCAGGCGTCTGAAGGATTTTGCCAGGACATGGCCAGTCTCACCGTTCGCAAGCTCGACGAAGCCCTGAAAGCCGGTCTGCGGCTGCGCGCGGCCCGCAACGGGCGCTCGGTCGAAGACGAGGTGCGGGTGATCCTGCGCGAAGCGGCGAACGCCGTGCCCAGCCTGACGGCGGCCTCCCCAGATTCCACCTTCGCATCATCCGGCGATGACGTGGCACAGCCGTCTCGCCGGCAGGCGGAAAATCTAACCGGCATGCCGCGCATTACCTTAATCATCGGCGGCGGCATCGCCGCCTATAAATCCCTCGACCTGATCCGGCGGCTCAAGGAGCAGAAGGTTCACGTCCGCTGCGTGCTGACCGCCGCCGCGCAGCAATTCGTCACGCCGCTGAGCGTCAGCGCACTGGCGCATGAGCCTTGCTATACGGACCTGTTCGATCCACGCAGCGAGTTCGATGCGGGCCATATCCGGCTGGCGCGGGATTGCGATCTCATCGTCGTCGCGCCTGCCACCGCCGATCTGATCGCCAAGATGGCCAACGGTCATGCCGATGATCTTGCCACCGCGATCCTGCTCGCGGCCAATCGCCCGATCCTGCTGGCGCCCGCCATGAACCCGTTGATGTGGGGCAATGCAGCTACCCGGCGCAACATCGCACAGCTCACCGCCGATGGCGTGCGACTGATCGGCCCCAATTCAGGTGAAATGGCCGAACGTGGCGAAGCGGGCATCGGCCGGATGGCGGAGCCGCTGCAGATCGCGGCCTCGGCATTGCAGGTTCTGCGGCCGCCGCAAGCAAAGCCGCTCGCGGGCAAGCGCGTTCTTGTCACCGCAGGCCCGACCCACGAACCGATCGATCCGGTGCGCTATATCGCGAACCGTTCATCCGGCAAGCAGGGTTATGCCATCGCCACCGCCGCAGCAGCAGCCGGAGCCGATGTGACTCTTGTGTCGGGTCCGGTCGAACTTCCTGATCCTGCGGGTGTCACGGTGCGGCGTGTCGAATCCGCGCGCGAGATGCTGGCGCAGGTCGAAAGCGCTCTCCCCGTGGAGGTCGCGATTTTCGCGGCTGCGGTTGCCGACTGGCGCGTCGCCAATGCCGGCGGCCAGAAAATCAAGAAAACCGCGGCCGGCTTGCCGTCGCTCACATTCGCCGAGAACCCGGACATTCTCGCCACCATCGCGAAGCTCAAAACCAACCGCCCTGCGCTCGTGATCGGCTTTGCCGCTGAAACGGAACATCTGATCGACAACGCCCGCGCCAAGCTCGCGCGCAAAGGCTGCGACTGGCTGGTGGCTAACGATGTTTCGCCCGACACAGGCGTGATGGGAGGCGATCGCAACGCCGTCCATCTGCTGATGCAAGACGCAGCGAAATCCATTGCCATCGAGGATTGGCCCGCAATGGCCAAAACCGAGGTCGCAGCCGCACTCGTTGCGCGCATCGTCACATTTTTTGGAGAAGCCGGCGAATGACCTCACCCGTGATTGTCGACGTTCAGCAGCTGCCGCATGGCGAAGGTCTGCCGTTACCCGCCTATCAAAGTGCCTCCGCCGCCGGCCTCGACCTTCTGGCAGCGGTTGCGGAGGAGGCGCCGGTCACGCTTGCGCCGGGCAAGCACGCGCTGGTTCCCACCGCGCTGGCGATTGCATTGCCGACAGGCTTCGAGGCGCAGGTACGCCCAAGGTCTGGCCTCGCCGCCAAGCACGGCGTGACCGTGCTGAATTCGCCCGGCACGATCGATGCAGACTATCGCGGTGAGATCAGCGTCCTGCTGATCAATCTGGGCGATCAACCGTTCACGATTCGCCGAGGCGAGCGTATCGCTCAGATGATCGTTGCGCCCGTGGTGCAGGCCACGCTTCGCAAGGTCGAATCGCTGAATGCGACGGAGCGAGGTGCCGGGGGCTTCGGTTCCACCGGCAGGTAGCGACCCGCCCGGAACACCGTGAAAACGCGGACGGCCGCCTTTCAGGCACGGGATTTTCCCGCCCTCCGGACACAGTCCCGCGCAATTTGATTGAAGCCCCACGCGTTCACGATCTGGACTCTTACAGGTCGAGTCCTGTTGAGGATATTGTGAAACGATTCGCGAACGGCGAGCGGACGCCGCGCGGGCGGAAACGGGATTTTCGCCGTGTCGATTCACCACGACATGGCGTAGCGAAATTCGACGCCAATTCACGGAATTTCGGTCGGCCGCTTTCGACCGAAACTTCGCGATGTGGCAGGGGCAAATCATGTCGGGCGTGGTCAGGGCGATACGTCGGACCTTGATGTCAGGCACTTCGCTTGCATGCGGAGTGCTTTCGACGGTGGCGATCCCGGCGCGCGCAGGCGCGGTCCGGTTGGCGGCCCCATTGCTCGTAGCGAGCCAGTTCGTGGCTGCCGCGCGTGCGTATGCCGCAGGCCCGGAATTTCCCGCCCAAGTGCTAGAAAACCTTTTCAATCTGAGCCAGCAGGAAATCGCCGCCTTCGCGCTGGCATTGGGCGTGATCGGATTTTCCGTCTTCGCAACGATTTTGTTGATGCGGACGCGGCTTGGAGCGACACGCACCGAAACCAGACTGCGCACTGACGTGCGTGCCTTGCAGGCCGAAACCGACCGTTTGCGCGCGCTGCTGTTCACCGAGCCGCAGGTTCTGATCTCCTGGCCGGCGGCGGGCACGCGTCCCGATATCAACGGCGATATTTCGCTCCTGCTGCCGCAAACCGCGCAACAGCAGTCGCCGCAACGCGTCCTGGCTTTCGGAACCTGGCTGCCGCCGGAACACGCGCGGCAAATGGATCACGCGGTCGACGCGCTGCGCACCGAGGGCGCGAGTTTTTCGCTGCATCTCACCACCTATAGCGGGCGCGCAGTCGAAGCGCTCGGGCGCGCGATCGGCGGTCAGGCCATCGTCCGGATTCGTGAATTGAGCGGCATCCGCCGCGAACTCGCTGAAGTGAATCTTCGCCACAAGGATCTGCTGGAAGAGACCGAGCGACTTCGCGCGTTCGCCGCAGCCCTGCCCTGGCCGATCTGGGCGCGCAACGATGACGGCGCGTTGGTGTTCGCCAACGCCGCCTACGCGGAAGCGACCGAGGCGGACAGCATCGCGGATGCGCTCCACCGCAACCTCGAACTGCTCGGCAGCGGCGACAGGCAGGCCATGGCCCAGGCGCTGAGCGAGGGGACCTCCTTCAATGCCCGGCTTCCGATCGTCATCCGCGGCCACCGGGGCATGTACGACGTCCGCTCGCTGAAAGTCGAAAGCGGCATCGCCGGCGTGGCGATCGATGCAAGCGAAGCGACCGCGCTGAGCGAAGCATTGACGCGAATGGCCGAAGCCCATCGCCGCACGCTCGATCAGCTCTCGTCCGGCGTCGCGGTGTTCGACGGCCAGCGGCGGCTGGCGTTCTATAATAATTCCTATCGGCGGCTTTGGGGCCTCGACCCGGCGTTCCTGGACGGTAATCCCGACAACTCCAGCGTTCTCGACCGGTTGCGCGCGAACCGCAGAATTCCCGAGCAGCCCGACTTCCGGCAATGGAAGACGAAGCTGCACGAGGCCTATCGCGCCGTCGAGCCCGCCAAGGATACCTGGTACCTGCCGGATGGCCGCGCGATCAGCGTCGTGACCACGCCCAATCCTGAAGGCGGTGTTACTTATCTGTTCGACGACGTCACCGAAAGCCTCAAGCTCGCCCGTCAGTTCGACGGCATGATCCGTGTCCAGAGCGAGACGCTGGACAATCTGGCCGAGGCGGTGGCGGTGTTCGGCAGCAATGGCCGAGCGCGATTGTTCAATCCGTCATTCCTGCGAATGTGGAAGCTGTCGCCGGAAGCGATGCAAGGACAGCCCCATATCGAAACCGTCGAAGAATGGTGCGCGCCTTTGTTCGACGACGCAGCGACATGGCAGACCATCCGCGACGCCGTGACCGGAATCGACAACCGCAACCCCGTGCCGCTCAAGCTGGAGCGCAAGGACGGCAGCGTGCTCGATTGCATGGCGATGCCGCTGCCCGACGGCGCGACCATGCTGACGTTCCAGGATGTCACCGACACGGTGAATGTCGAACGCGCCTTGCGCGAACGCAACGAGGCGCTGGAGACGGCCGACCAGATGAAGGTCGATTTCGTCCACCATGTCTCCTACGAGCTGAGATCGCCGCTGACGACCATCATCGGATTCGCGCATTTCCTGAGCGACCCGACCACCGGCCCGCTGACCGTCAAACAGGAAGAATATCTCGGCTACATCACCGCTTCGACCAACGCGCTGCTGGCGATCATCAACGACATTCTCGATCTCGCCACCATCGATGCCGGCGCCATGACGCTGAATATCGGAACCGTCGACATTCGCAAGACCATCGAGGCCGCCGCCGAGGGTATTCAGGACAAACTCGCACGCGATCACATCAAGCTGACCATCGATGCGGCCCCCGATATCGGCAGCTTCACCGCCGACGAAAGACGCGTGGTTCAGGTGCTGTATAACCTTCTCGCGAACGCGGTCGGGTTTTCGCCACCGGAGAGCGCCGTCACCGTCACCGCCAAGCGTCTGAACGAAACCGTGCGCTTTGTCGTCAGCGATTCCGGGCCCGGCATTCCACCCGACGTCAAGGACAAGGTGTTCGACTGGTTCGAGAGCCACAGCAACGGCTCGCGGCATCGCGGCGCAGGCCTCGGTCTGTCGCTGGTTCGCTCCTTCGTCGAGCTGCATGGGGGTAAGGTGCGCGTCAATTCCGTCGTCGGCAAAGGCACGTCCGTGACCTGCGATTTTCCCGGCGATCAGGCCGCCCATCGCAACGCAGCCGAATGATCGCGCTGTCGACCTTCTCGCTCGCTCTCGCCAATGAAACGGCCACGGCATGTCTGATGGCCGACCTTGCGTTGTTGATCGGCCCCGGCGACGTCATCACCTTGACCGGCGATCTCGGCGCCGGCAAGACCGCGGCCGCGCGGGCGATGATCCGCTATCTCGCCGACGACGATACGCTTGAAGTGCCAAGCCCGACATTTACGCTTGCGCAAGGGTATGACCTGCCTGCCTTCACCGTGCTTCATGTCGACCTGTACCGGGTCAACGATCCCGAGGAGCTCGGAGAAATCGGGCTGTCGCCGTTGCCGGAAGGCGTGGTGGTTCTGATCGAATGGCCGGAGCGCGCCGACGGCCTGCTGCCGAACGACCGTATCGATATCGCATTGAGTCACCGGCCCGCGCTTGGAGCGAACGCCCGCGCCGCTGAAATCACCGGCTATGGGAAAAGCGCCGCACAGGTGGCGCGGCTGGCGGAGCTTCGTCAGTTTCTGGATTTGTCGGGTTTCTCGAACTCCGGCCGGCGGCGCATGACCGGCGATGCATCGACCCGCAGCTATGCACGGCTGATCCGCGACGACGGCAGTACGCGCATCCTCATGAATTCGCCGCGCCGCCCCGACGGTCCGGCCATTTACGACGGCAAATCCTATAGTGCCGCCGTGCATCTGGCGGAAGACGTAAAGCCTTTCGTCGCTATCGCAAACGGGCTGCGCGCGCACGGCGTGTCCGCGCCGATGATCCATCATGCGGATCTCGACACCGGCTTCCTGATTACCGAAGATTTCGGCAGCGGCAGTTTCATCGAGGGGAAACCCGCGGCGCCTGTCGCGGAGCGCTATCAGGCCGCAACCGATCTGCTGGCGCATCTGCATGGCGAGGCGCTTCCGACAGTCCTGCCGCTGGCGCCACATATAGACTACGCGATTCCGGCGTTCGACATCGAGGCCATGCTGGTGGAAATCGGGCTGATGCTGGAATGGTATCTGCCCGATCGCGACGCCGAAACCACCGGCGAGCAACGCGCTGCATTCATGACGATGTGGCACGCATTGCTGCAAAAGCCCGACGCCGCGCCGCGAACATGGACGCTGCGCGACTATCACTCGCCGAACCTGATCTGGCTGGACCAGCGTGCCGGGACCGCAAAGGTAGGCGTCATCGACTTCCAGGACACCGTGCTCGGGCCGCCGGCCTACGATCTGGTATCGCTGCTGCAGGACGCGCGGATCGACGTTCCGGAAACGCTCGAAATTGCGCTGCTGACGCGTTACGTCAAATTGCGGCGCAGCGCGGACGCCACTTTCGATTCCGCTGCATTCGCCCAGAGCTACGCCATCCTGTCGGCGCAGCGTAACACCCGCCTGCTGGGGACTTTTGCGCGCCTTAACCGCCGGGACGGCAAACCGCAATATCTAATGAATCAACCCCGAGATCTGGACCTATCTCGGGCGCGCCCTCGCACATCCGGCATTGGCCAACCTGCGCCAATGGTACGAGGCCAATGTTCCGCCACCCGCCTCGCTCGCCCAATAAGCGGGGTCTGCATAAGCCGTTCTTAAACCGCCTATGTATTTACCCGGTATTAGACATTCGGAACCTACAGTCCGGCAGGTTTCGCAACAGACATTTCTGTACCCGACCGGAGCAGCGACCATGGCTTCAGAACGCCGCAGTGGCGAACGTGTGACCTTCGAACGTGGCTTCGCCGCGCATATGATGGGCATCGATGGCACCTGGCGCCGCAACTGCATTATGGAAGACGTGTCCGAGACCGGCGCAAAACTGGCGGTGGAAGGCTCCGTCGAAGGGCTGAACCTGAAGGAATTCTTCCTGTTGCTCTCGTCCACCGGACTTGCCTACCGGCGCTGCGAATTGTCCTGGGTCAACGGCGACCAGATCGGCGTGACGTTCCTCAAGCAGGTCGAGAAGAAAAAGAAGCAGGGCCGCAGAAGCATGCAGTCGGCTGACTAGCGCTTTTTCGTTGTTGGTTGGATCGCCGTCACGCTCTATCGTTTTGTTTTGATGCGTTTTCTTAATGCGAACCGGCCACCGCCGCCGGATCGCTTCGCTTGAAACCGCTCTATGATAAGACTGCTGTCGTAGTCCCGTCACGTTCCATCATTACAGCGATGGCGAACGCTATGTCGCGAATCGCACGTCCACCCGCATTGTGAAAACTGCTGCATGACGCGCTGCGCAACGCCGAAACGGGCGTGAAATGCGTTATACGTTGTTCGTCATGATTTTCGAGAATCGGCCTCAATGCCCGTAAATCCCACCACAGCCATGGTCCTCGCGGCGGGTCTCGGTTTGCGCATGCGCCCGCTGACCGACAATCTTCCGAAACCCCTCGTCAGGGTCGCGGGCAAGCCATTGCTCGATCACGTCCTCGACAGGCTCGCAGACGCCGATGTCGCGACCGCAGTGGTCAATGTGCACTATCTGCCCGACCAGATCGTGCAGCATGTCGCCGGACGCAAGCATCCGCATGTGGTGATTTCCGACGAACGCGACGTCATTCTCGGCACCGGCGGCGCGGTGGTGAAGGCGCTGCCGCTGCTCGGCAATGCTCCGTTCTTCCATCTCAATGCCGATACGATGTGGATCGACGGCGCGCGTCCGAACCTGACGCGGCTGGCGGAAACCTTCGACCCCGATCGCATGGATATTCTGCTGCTTCTGGCCCCGACCGCGAGCAGCATCGGCTACACCGGCAGCGGCGACTATGCGATGGCTCCCGATGGGGCCCTGCGCCGGCGCAAGGAGCACCAGGTCGTTCCGTTCGTTTATGCAGGCGCGGCCATCATCTCGCCGTCGCTGTTTGCCGCCGCGCCGACCGGAGAATTTTCGCTAACGCGCGTCTTCGACCAGGCCAACGAGCGGGAACGGCTGTTCGGCCTTCGGCTCGACGGCACATGGATGCATGTCGGCACCCCCGATGCCGTGACCGCCGCCGAAAAGGCTTACCTCGCGAGCGTCGCCTAGGCGCGACGGCCTGAGCCCGGCAATATCGGGGAACCTGTCGCGAACATCCTCAACGGCCTTCTCATCCGCTTTTCCAAACGGAACCTCACCTTGCCGGAACACGCGCGCTCCGTGCCATAATGGCGTTTGTAAAGCTTGCAAATCAGGCCGCTTGAAAACGCTCATTCAGGATCCTCTCATGCACGTTTTCAACGTTCCCGCCTCCGCTCCGTTCTTGCACACCGTGGTGAGGTCGCTCGTCGACGGCCGTCTGATCCCGGGTTTCGACGCGCGCCAACATCCCGAACGCCTGGCGGACGTCACGCTGTATTTGCCGACGCGACGCGCGGGACGCATGGCGCGGGATGTCTTTCTCGATGTGCTGGACGCCGACGCGGTCGTGCTGCCCCGGATTCTGCCGCTCGGCGACATCGACGAGGACGAGCTTGTCTTCGCGCAGGCGGCTGCGCAGGATCCCCTCACCACGCTGGAAACGCCGCCCGCCCTCGGCGGACTTGAACGGCGGCTGGCGCTGGCCCAGTTGATCGCCGCTTGGGCGCGAACCACAACGCCGTCCAACCCGGCCGAAGCGCCGTTGGTGATTGGAGGTCCCGCATCGACGCTGGCGCTGGCCGACGATCTTGCGCGCCTGATGGACGACATGGCGACACGTGGCGTGCCGTGGCAGTCCTTGAACGGCGTGGTGCCCGACCATCTCGATATTTACTGGCAGGAAACGCTGAAGTTCCTGCGCATCGCCACCGAAGTGTGGCCGCAGTATTTGAACGAACGCAACAAGATCGAACCGGCGCGGCGGCGTGACCTGCTGATCGAAGCGGAAGCGGCGCGGCTGGCCGCGCATCATCCGGGGCCGGTGATCGCCGCGGGATCAACCGGATCGATACCCGCCACCGCCAGATTTCTTCATGTGATCGCAAATCTCAAACACGGCGCGGTTGTTCTGCCGGGGCTCGATACCGATCTGGACGATCATGCTTGGCGGCTGATCGGCGGCATCGGCAAAGATCTCAAGGACAGCAATCCCGGAGACAAGAAACTTATCGACAAGAGTTTCGGCCCGGACGCAGTCCTGCCGGCGCCAGGCCATCCGCAATATGCACTGCAAGCGCTGCTCACACGGTTTGGCATCACACGCGACGATGTGAAACCTCTCGAAACTCCACGCCCTCACGGGCGTGAGATTCTGGCGTCCGAACTCATGCGGCCGTCGAACGCAACGGCGCAGTGGCATCAACGGCTCGCCGATGCGGCGATTTCCGATCGTCTGACAAGCGCCACGGCGCGCCTTGCCGTGGTCGAAGCGCCGACATCGGAGACGGAGGCGCTCGCAATCGCCGTGGCCATGCGGGAAGCTTACGAGACGCCGGGCAAGACCGTGGCGCTGGTGACGCCTGATCGGGCGCTGGCACGCCGCGTCATGGCTTCGCTGGCGCGCTGGCAGCTTGAATTCGACGATTCAGGCGGCGACGCGCTGATGGAAACCTCGGCCGGTTTGATGGCGCGATTGACGGCGGCGGCCACCGCCGATGGCTGCGCACCGGCGACGCTGTTGGCGCTGTTGAAACACCCGCTGTTCCGGCTTGGACAGGCTGAAGGCGCATATAAAACGGCAATCGAAGCTCTTGAGCTTGCATTGCTGCGCGGAAGCCGACCGCAGGCGGGCAGCATTGGCTTGCGGCACGCCTTCGCTTCGTTTCGCCAGGAATTGACGAAGCTGGCACGCGGCGAAGCCTCGCTGCTGCATCGCTCCGAACTCCGCGCCCAGCTCGATGCGTCGGCGCTTGATAGCGTCAACGATCTGATCGAACGGCTTCACGAAATCTTTGCACCGCTGGAAGGTTTGAATTCGATCAAGCCCTGCGACTTCGCCGATGTCGCGGAGCGGCATGCGAAGGCCATCGCGGAGCTGTCACGCGACGCGCGTGGCGTCGCGCTGGTTTTCGAAGGCAGCGATGGGCGCACGCTGACGCAGGCTTTCGACGAATTGCAAAACAAAATCCTGTCGGACGGCGCCAAAAGCGGCCTGCTGCTGACCATGGCCGACTACCCCGACGTCTTCACAACCGCCTTCGGCGACAGGATCGTGCGGCGGCCGCAAAATCCTCATGCCCGGTTGCGCATCTATGGTCCGCTCGAAGCCCGTTTGACATCGAACGACCGCGTCGTGCTCGGCGGGCTGGTCGAAGGCATCTGGCCTCCCGAACCGCGCATGGATCCCTGGCTTAATCGTCCGATGCGGCATCAGCTCGGCCTCGATCTGCCGGAGCGGCGCATCGGATTGTCGGCGCATGATTTCACCCAATTGCTCGGTGCGCCCGAAGTCATTCTCACCCATGCGGCCAAGGTCGGCGGCGCGCCCGCAGTCGCATCGCGCTTCCTGCACCAACTCGAGGCCGTGGCGGGCGACGAGCGTTGGGGCGTCGCCAAAAGCATGGGCGAGCGCTACCTCGCATGGGCCGAGGCATTGGATCGCCCGCTGGCCGTCAAGCCCGCAAGCCAGCCGCGGCCGAAACCGCCGCGCCATGCGCGCCCGCTGAAAATGTCGGTCACCGAAATCGAAGACTGGCTGCGCGATCCCTATACGATCTACGCCAAGCGCATCCTCGCGCTTCAACCGCTCGACCCGGTCGACATGCCCTTGTCGGCAGCGGATCGCGGCTCGGCCATTCACAACGCCATCGGCGAATTCACCCAGCAATTCAAAACCGGGCTGCCGCACGATGTGGCCGGAGCTCTGCGCGCGATCGGTGAGAAACACTTCGCCACGCTGATGGAGCGGCCCGAGGCGCGGGCCCTGTGGTGGCCGCGTTTTCTGCGCATCGCGAACTGGTTGGCCGAATGGGAGCGCACCCGGCGAAGCAATCTCTCCGGAATCGAAGCGGAGATTCGCGGCGAGATAGCTTTTCCGCTCGAAGCCAACCGGACTTTCGTGCTGTCGGCCCGCGCCGACCGGATCGAACGCCGCAACGATGGCCGCTACGCCATTCTCGATTTCAAGACCGGTTATCCGCCCACCGGCAAACAGGTGCGGATGGGACTCTCGCCGCAACTGACGCTGGAAGCGGCCATTCTCCGTGACGGCGGTTTCGCTGATATTCCGGCCGGAGCATCCGTCGCGCAATTAATGTACGTCCGATTGAGCGGCAACACCCCGCCGGGCGAAGACAAGCCGATCGAACTCACGCGCGATAAACGAACGGAAGAGGCGATCTCGCCCGACGAAGGTGCGGCCGAGGCGCGCGCCAAGCTCGAAGCCCTGATCCACGCCTTCGACGACGAGGACCAGGCCTATACGTCACTCAATCTGTCGATGTGGGCGAACCGTTACGGCAGCTACGACGATCTCGCACGTATCAAGGAATGGTCGGCGACCGGCGAGAGCGGAGGTGACGCATGAGCACAGCGCGCGCTGTCTCCTCCGATGCCCGCGACCGCCAGACACGGGCGTCCGATCCCGCATCGTCCGTGTTCGTGTCGGCGAATGCCGGTTCCGGCAAGACCCATGTGCTGGTGCAACGGGTGATCCGCCTGCTGCTCACCGACGTTGCGCCGGAAAAAATCCTTTGCATAACTTTCACCAAGGCGGCCGCCGCCAATATGGCCGAACGGGTGTTTGCAACGCTTGGTCACTGGATCACGCTCGATGATGCCGCTCTCGACGCGGCGATTCGCGATGCTGGAGCCGAGACGAGCCCGGCGATACGCCGTCGGGCGCGCGAATTGTTCGCATGCGCGCTGGAGACGCCCGGCGGACTGAAAGTCCAGACCATTCACGCGCTCTGCACCCGGCTGCTGCAGCAATTTCCGTTCGAGGCCAATGTCCCGGCCCGCTTCAGCGTGCTCGACGACCGCGACCAGAACGAGTTGATGGAACGCGCCAGCCTCAAGGTCCTGCTCGATGCCGCGGCCAACCCTGGCAGCCCCGCCGGCCGCGCTCTGGCCACCGCCATGGCCAGCGCCGCCGATGTCACCTTCCGCGATGTCGTTCGCGAATCCGTGCTGGGCCGCGATCACTTTCGCGCCTGGACCCGGCAGGCCGGCCACCTCGATACGGCGATTGCACGGCTCTCGCAGCTGCTCGGGCTGACGCCCGCCGACACTCTCAACGACATCGAGCGCGCCATCGTGGATGGGCCGCACCTGCCGCGCGCGTCATGGGCGGCGACAGCCGCGCAATTCGAGACTGGCTCAAAGACCGACAATGACCAAGCCGGGAGATTACGGCAGGCGCTCTCGCAAACGGGCACGGAGCAGGTCGAAAGTTATCTCTGTCTTTATCTCACCGGCACCGGCGAGCCGCGCAAATCGCTGGTCACGAAGACGCTGGCCAAGGAAGTCCCTGCGCTGGCCGCTATGCTTGAGCGCGAGGCCGAGCGCATCATCGGCCTGCTTGAAAAGCGGCGGGCCATCACCATGCGCGACCGTACGCAATCCTTGCTGGTGATCGCCAACGCCGTCGCGCTCAACTACCGGCACGAAAAAGAGCAGCGCGGGCTGCTCGATTACGACGACCTGATCGAGAAGACCTTGACCATGCTCGATCGCACCTCATCCGGCTGGGTGCATTTCAAGCTCGATCAAGGCATCGATCACGTCTTGATCGACGAGGCGCAGGATACCAGCCCACGCCAATGGGATATCGTCGAGCATATCGTTTCAGAATTCACGGCGGGCGCAGGCGCACGCGGCCAGACGGCGCGCACGATTTTTGCGGTGGGTGACGAAAAACAATCGATTTTCTCGTTCCAGGGCGCGGCACCGCGCGAATTCGATTTGCGGCGCGCGCGTTTCAAATCGCGGTTCGAGGCGGCGGAGCTGAAATTCAGCCCGGTGTCTTTCAACTACTCCTTTCGCTCCGGCGACAGCATCCTGCAAACAGTCCAGCGCACGTTCCAGGCCCCCGACATCTATCGAAGCATCACCTCCGACAAGGACGGCATGCCACCGCATATGGCGCTGGCAGATGCTGCGCCCGCGATGGTCGAACTCTGGGATCTGCAGGAGCCCGACGACAGACCGGATATCGAAGGCTGGCGCGCACCGTTCGATGCCGTGTCGGAAACCAGTCCGGAAGTCAGGCTGGCGCAACGCATCCGCGATAGTATCAAGGCGCTGATTACGAAGAAGACCGCGACCGGAATTGCGGCGAAGCGGCGGGCGCTGCGCCATGGCGACATTCTTGTTCTGGTTCGGCGACGCGGCAAGGCTTTCAACGCCATCATTCAGACCTTGAAGCAGGCGGGCATTCCGGTTGCGGGCGCGGACCGGCTGAAACTGACCGAACACATCGCGGTCATCGACCTGATGAACCTCGCCGATGCGCTTTTATTCAATCGCGACGACCTTGCCCTTGCGGTGGCGCTGAAGAGCCCGCTGTTCGGCCTCGACGACGAGGATCTGTTCAAGCTCGCATGGAACCGAACCGGGACGCTGCGGGACGCACTCTCCACACACGCGGGCACGAACAAAAAAATCGCGGCGGCGCTGCGCCGATATGAGGCCTGTGAAGCAAGAGCCCTGCGGGAAACACCGTTTTCCTTTTATGCGTGGCTGCTGGGTGGTGGAGACGGCCGCGCGCACATCCTGCGGCGGCTGGGCCCGGAAGCCAACGATGCGCTGGACGAGTTTCTTGAGCTGGCATTGACCTATGAGCGGCGCGCGCCCGCCTCGCTGCAAGGGTTCATGGCCTGGCTTCGTTCCGCCGACACGGAGATCAAGCGCGACATGGAAATCTCCCGCGACGAAGTGCGGGTGATGACGGTGCATGGCGCCAAGGGCCTCGAAGCACCCGTTGTTTTCCTTGCCGATACCACCTCGTCGCCGGCTGACACCCAGCGGCTCAATCTCATCCGCTCTATCGCACGGCGACGGAAGCGCCTGCGTGGTGTGGGCCGGGAAAAAGGCAGACGATCCCGCGCTCGTGGCCACGGCCCGTGGGACCATGACGGAAGAGACCGAGGACGAATACCGGCGGCTTTTGTATGTGGCGATGACGCGCGCCGCCGAGCGATTGATCGTCGGCGGCTGCAGGCCCGGCAATCGCAACGAGGTTCGAGAAAACTCCTGGTACGACCTGATCAAAAAAGGCCTGGATGCCTCGGTGCTTGCCGCCGACGCTGTCGAGACAGAAACCGATGACGGTTACGGGCCGGTCCGGCGCTACGCGAAACCAGGCGACGTCAATCCTCCTCTCGTTGCTGGTACGGCAACCGAGACTGAAACCTTGGCGCCGCTGCCGGCCTGGCTACGCGCCAGCCCCGCGCGAGATCGCATCGACACGATCTTGCTGCGCCCTTCGGAGATGTTCGAGGGCGAAGGACAGGACACGAAACAAGTCGAATCGCAGACCCAGCGTAGCCTTGCGCTGAAACGCGGCGTGTTGGTGCACCGTTTGCTGCAATCGTTGCCGGATGTTGCGCTCGATCGTCGCCACGACACGGCGTTACGCTATCTCGCTCGCAATGCCGAGGAATGGAGCCAACAAGAGCGCGACGATCTGGCGGCGCAAGTCATCGCCCTGATCGGCGCGGAACGATTTGCGGCGGTGTTCGCGCCCGGCAGCCGCGCCGAGGTTTCGATCGTCGGCCGCCTCGGCACATCGGCGGAACTTGGCGGCCCCACTCCAGCGACTGATCGCGCGCCGGATCGATCCCACCGACCGGCGGTGCTGGTGTCCGGGCAAATCGACAGGCTGGCGGTGACGCCAAGCGAGGTTCTGATCGTCGACTATAAGACGAATCATCATCCGCCTCGCGTTTTGGGGGATTGTCCGCCCGCATACATCCGCCAGCTCGCGCTTTATCGCGCCCTGCTTGGCAGGCTGCACCCTCAGAAACAGATTCGCGCCGCGCTGCTGTGGACCGAAAACGCTGAAATCATGGAGATTCCTGCAGCTGCGCTGGACGCCGAGCTGGCCCGCATCATCTCGCCGTGAACGGGATCAATGTCCATTTGGCGGAAGGCGTGATTTTCAAGAAAACCCGTCTGCATTGAAGAGCTTAGAGGCATGCGTGCGATTCCGCGGGATCACCCATTCGGTGCCCTTGACCCGCCCCCTGCGCGTTCATAGGTTCGTTATATCTCAGCGCGAGTCCCGCGCATTTTCTCATCAACGAGGCTTAATATGTCGGTCGGCAAGGTATCGGACGCCAATTTCGAAACAGAGGTCCTGAAGGCGTCGGGACCGGTCGTGGTCGACTTCTGGGCGGAATGGTGCGGACCCTGCCGCATGATCGCACCGGCGCTCGACGAGATCGCCGGCACGATGGGGGAAAAGGTCAAGATCGTGAAGCTCAACGTCGATGAGAACCCGCAGACCGCGTCGAAGTACGGCGTGATGTCGATTCCGACGCTGATGATTTTCAAGGGCGGCGAAATGGCTTCGCGCCAGGTCGGCGCAGCGCCGAAGGCAAAGCTTCAGCAGTGGATCAATACCGCGGTTTGATTGCCGCCGCTTTTTTGAAATGAATGTTTAAACCGGCCGGCGACCTTCGCCGGCCGGTTTTATTTCGGCAGCGTGCCGTTTTCCGCCAGCACGTGACCGGCGAGATAAAGCGAACCTGTAATCAGGATGCGCGGGGGCACTTCGTAGGCAAGGCGCGCAATCGCCTGCAAAGCGGCCTGAACGCTCGCTGCCGCTTCCACGCGCATTCCGAGATGCCGCGCGGCGTCCGACAACGCGGCGACGGGCATGGCGTTTTCCTGATCGGGAATGCCGACCGCGATGATATGGCGCGTCAGCCCGGAAAAATTTCCCAGAAACCCGCGCGCATCCTTGTTGCCCATCATCCCGGCGATGACGACGAGCGGGCGGGATACGCGTTCCTCCAGATCGCCGAGCGCCGCGGCAACCACGCGGCCGCCGTCGATATTGTGCCCGCCGTCGAGCCAGATTTCGGAGCCCTCCGGCGCGGCTGCGACCAGCGCGCCCGCTGTGAGCCGTTGCATCCGCGCAGGCCATTCGCCCCGTGTGACGCCGGCCTCAAAAGCTGTGGCCTCGACCCGGAATTCAGAGATCGCGCGGAAAGCCGCGATGGCAAGACCCGCATTGTCGAACTGATGCCGCCCGAACAGACGCGGCGCGGACAGATCGAGCAGCCCATGATCGTCCTGATAGACCAGCCGTCCGCGCTCGACATTGACGTGCCATTGCTGTCCTGCGAAAAACATCGGCGCATGGGCACGGCGGGCATGCGCTTCGATCACGTCGGCCGCATCCGGCGATTGCTCGGCGCTGATCACCGGAACGTTCTTCTTGATGATTCCGGATTTCTCGGCCGCGATCTCCCGCAACGTCGAGCCCAGAAAATCTTGATGGTCCATGCCGATTGGCGTGATGACAGTGGCAACCGGCCGCTCGACCACATTGGTTGCGTCCAGCCGCCCGCCCAGCCCCGTTTCCAGCAGCACGACATCCGCCGGATTGGTTGAAAACAGCACGAACGCTGCCGCCGTTTCCATTTCAAAGACCGTAATCGGTGCACCGTCGTTGACCATTTCGCAATGCGCCAACGCTTCGCGCAATTGGTCGTCGCTCACGAGCACGCCGCCGTCCGGCTGTCCGACGCGAAACCTCTCATTGATGCGCACGAGATGGGGCGACGTATAGGCATGCACGCGCAGACCTGCCGCTTCGAGAATCGCGCGCAGATAAGCAATCGTCGATCCCTTGCCGTTGGTGCCCGCGACATGAATGACCGGAGGCAGCTTGCGCTGCGGCTGATCGAGATGTTCCAGGATCCGCCACATCCGGTCGAGCGTCAGATCGATCCGCTTGGGATGCAGAGCGGACAGCCGCGCCAGGATATCGTCGAGGGGCGGCGGCTTTGAGCCGTTGTTCGATTTGAAAGGCGCGCTCACGCCGAAGGGGGCGCGCTGACGATCGGATTCGCCGGGACTGCTCCGGCGGCTTCCAGACGCTGCGGCGGATGCGAATCGGTCGCGGGAGATTTCGTCAGCAGCCGGCACAGCCGCGCCAGCGTCGCGCGAAGGTCGTGGCGGTGCACGACCATGTCGATCATGCCATGATCTTTCAAATATTCTGCCCGCTGGAATCCTTCCGGCAACTTCTCACGAATTGTCTGCTCGATCACGCGCGCCCCGGCGAAGCCGATCAATGCGCCGGGCTCGGCGATCTGCACATCGCCGAGCATCGCGTAAGACGCGGTGACGCCACCGGTCGTCGGATTAGTGAGCACGACGATGTAAGGAAGCTTCGCCTCGCGCAGCATCTGCACGGCTACCGTCGTTCGCGGCAATTGCATCAGCGACAGAATTCCTTCCTGCATCCGCGCGCCGCCGGATGCGGCGAACACGATACAGGGTGATTTCTTTTCAACGGCCAGCTCCATGCCCTTGATGATCGCCTCGCCCGCGGCCATGCCGAGCGATCCGCCCATGAAATCGAAATCCTGCACCACCACCACGGCGGGGGCGCCTTCGAGTTTGCCGTAACCGACCTTCACGGAATCGTTCAGCCCGGTTTTGGCGCGGGCGTCCTTGATACGGTCCACATATTTGCGCTCGTCGCGGAACTTCAACGGATCGGGCGTCACATCCGGCACCGCCACGTCGAACCAGGTCTCGTTATCGAAAATCGACTTCAGCCGCGCCACCGCGCCCATGCGCATGTGATAATTCGAGCCGGGAATGACGAACTGGTTGGTTTCGACATCCTTGTAGAACACCAATTGCCCCGAATCAGGGCACTTGATCCAGAGATTCTCAGGGGTTTCGCGGCGCAGAATGCTGCGGATCTTGGGGCGAACGACGCTGGTGATCCAATTCATGGTCTCAACTCCATCACAGCATATGTGCGGCCTGCCAGCCTTCCAGACAAGAGACGGCAAAAGAAAGGCGGAAGAATAACCGGCCAGCCACCGAACGAAAACGGCGGCGCGTGTCTCTCAACAGGTCCCTTTACAGGTCCTTTTAAAAGGTCTCTTGGATATTTATACCGCCGCCGAAGCCTGTACCCCTCGCGCGATCTCCGAGGTCAGGTCTGTCACCGCCTTGACGGTGGTTGCGGTGGCGTGACCATCCGGACTGAGGCTTTCCAGCAAGGCGTTGACCAATGCCGATCCGACCACGACGCCATCGGCATAGCGGGCGATGTCACGCGCGGCCTCGGGTGTCCTGATGCCGAAGCCGACACAAACCGGCAATGCGACGTGTCGTTTGATACGCTCGACCGCCTCGCCCACGGCGGTGCTGTCGGCGCTGCCGGTGCCGGTCACCCCCGTGATCGACACGTAATAAACGAACCCCGACGTATTCGTCAGCACCATCGGCAGGCGCTTGTCGTCGGTCGTCGGCGTCGCCAGACGGATGAAATTCAGTCCCGCCTTGAGCGCGGGCACGCAGAGCTCGCTGTCTTCCTCGGGCGGCAGGTCGACCAGGATCAACCCGTCGACGCCAGCAGACTTTGCATCTTTCAGGAAGCTTTCAACGCCATAGATGAAGATCGGATTGTAGTAGCCCATCAGCACCAAGGGCGTGGTGCTGTCAGTTTTGCGAAACCCGCGCACCACATCGAGGGTTTTCTTCAAGGTGGTGCCGGCCTTCAGCGCCCGCAGCCCGGCCGCTTGAATTGCGGTACCGTCCGCCATCGGATCGGTGAACGGCATGCCGAGTTCGATGATATCGGCGCCCGCCTTCGGCAGCGCCTTCACGATCTCGAGCGACGTTTCAAGATCAGGGTCGCCACACATCACGAACGTCACCAAAGCGGTGCGGCCGTTTCGTTTCAGCTCGGCAAACCGAGTATCGATTTGCGTCGTCACGTCTTGCCTCTTAGAATCTCGGCGATTTGCGGCACGTCCTTATCGCCACGGCCGGACAGATTGACCACCATCAGGTGATCTTTCTTGCGCTTCGGCGCGAGCTCCATAACCTTGGCGATCGCGTGCGCGGGTTCGAGGGCCGGAATGATTCCCTCGAGCTTCGAGAGCAGCTGGAACGCCGCGAGGGCTTCGTCATCGGTGGCCGAAAGGTAAGTGACGCGGCCGGTCTCGTGCAGCCATGAATGCTCGGGCCCGATTCCGGGATAATCCAGCCCGGCGGAAATCGAATGCGCATCCTGTATCTGGCCGTCGTCGTCCATCAGCAAATAGGTGCGATTACCGTGGAGCACGCCGGAGCGTCCACCGGCGATCGAGGCCGCGTGCAACTTCGTCAAGCCATGGCCCGCCGCTTCCACGCCGAACATCTCGACGCCGGGATCGTCCAGGAACGGATGAAACAGCCCGATGGCATTGGAGCCGCCGCCGATGCAGGCGACCAGCGAATCCGGCAAGCGGCCTTCGGCCTCCTGCATTTGCGCGCGGGTCTCCGTGCCGATGATCGCCTGGAAGTCGCGCACCATCATCGGATAGGGATGCGGACCCGCGACCGTTCCGATGCAATAAAACGTATCGTCCACGTTGGTGACCCAGTCGCGCAGGGCGTCGTTCATGGCGTCCTTGAGCGTCTTTGAACCGGACTGAACGGGAACGACCTTCGCGCCCAGCATTTCCATGCGGAACACATTGGGCTTTTGCCGCTCGACATCGACCGCGCCCATATAGACCACGCATTCAAGCCCGAAGCGCGCGCAGAGTGTCGCAGTGGCGACGCCGTGCTGGCCTGCTCCCGTCTCGGCGATGATGCGCTTCTTGCCCATCCGCCGTGCCACCATGATCTGGCCGAGCACGTTGTTGACCTTGTGCGAACCGGTGTGATTCAGCTCCTCGCGCTTGAAATAGATCTTCGCGCCGCCAAGATGATCGGTCAGTCGCTCCGCAAAATAGAGCGGCGACGGCCGGCCGACATAATGCTTGAGATAGCCGTCCATCTCGCGTTGAAATGCTGGGTCCGCCTTCGCGGCCGCATATTCCTTCTCCAGATCGAGGATCAGCGGCATCAGTGTTTCGGCGACGAAACGTCCGCCGAACTGGCCGAAATGTCCTCGCTCGTCAGGACCGCTGCGGAAAGAATTGGGTATCGGCAAGTTCATACGCGACTCGCAATCGGGGTTAGCTTGGCTGCGGCAGAATTGGCCCCGCCAATCGCTGCACGGGCAGCACGGATAAAGGCGCGAATTTTTTCGACGTCCTTGATGCCGGGTGCGCTTTCGACACCCGACGACACATCGAGCCCGGTTGCGCCGGTGACGCGAACCGCCTCTGCGATGTTTCCAGCATGCAGGCCGCCGGACAACATGAATGGAATTCCGGGATTGCGGTCCTGCAAAATGCGCCAGTCGAACGGCTTGCCCAGGCCGCCCGGACGCGTCGCGTCCTTGGGCGCGCGCGCATCGAACAGGATGCGATCGGCAACCGCGGCATAGCCCGGCACGGTCTCCAGATCCGCCGCTGTCTCGACGGCGATCACCTTCATGACCGGCAGGCCGAATTTCTGTTTGACGTCGCGCACGCGCGCCACGCTTTCCTTGCCGTGAAGCTGAAGAATTTGCGGGCGCAATGCCTCGATGCAGTTGGCAAGCATCGCGTCGTCCGCGTCGACCGAGAGAGCGACCTTCACCGCACGTCCCTCGGCTTGCCGTCCCAGCTCACGCGCCGTTTTAAAATCGACATGGCGTGGAGAGTTTTCGAAAAAAACAAAGCCCACCATATCCGCGCCCGCGTCGAGCGACGCCTCAAGCGTCTCGGACGTGGACAGACCGCAGATTTTAACGAGCAGTGGCATTGCTGAAAATGAGCTTCCGAAAACGCGTGAGGACCAATTTTTGATTTAAAGCATTATCGGCAAAGTCGACCTCGCCTTGCCGGAAGAAAACTCCCTAATTCAATAACTTGTGCTCAGCACCGTCGCAAAAAGGATCATCGCCTCATGGAATATGCGACGAATGTCCGGCCTGTTCCGGCCGCCAATTGCATCGCCAACCGGGGCGGGTTCTACAACGTTGCAACTGAATTGTCTCGCGAGAATCGACGAGTTTTTTTAACGTTAACACGTAGCCCGACGGCGCATTTTCAACCGTGCGGAGAGCTGTCCAGAAGCGCAGGCGCTGCATCCGGCGCCATACGTGGCAAAGGCGACGGATTGGTGCGCAAATCCGCCAATTGCAACCGCGCCGCGCGGGCGTCCGCCTCATGCAGGCGCGCTGCGCGACGCCAACCCCGCTGTCCGAACCAGGTCGCCACGCTGCCGGCGGCGACGCCCAAAATCGCCATCAGGATAATGACGATGAATAACGGCAACGTGATCGCGACCGAAGGATCGGTCGTGTTGAACGGATCAAACGATATGGTGACCAGGTGCCGATTGGCGACCGCGAAAACAACAAAGACGACCGCCAGCGGAATCAGAACGAGAGCTTTGATGATTTTTCGGAGCATGGTCCCTCACGCGTGAGAATCGGGCGGCATGCGACGCGCAATTCAAGCTCGGCACGGATCGAACGCAAAACGGTTTGACAAGGCCAGCTAACAAGACAGCCTAAATAATCGCTAGCCGGCAATCACGACCGATAACCGAAAAGAATCCGCTCAATTCACCTGTGCGAACCGTGATGCGAAGCACACTGATGCAGCGCCTACGCGGCCAAATCAGAACCGCTTCGATCGAACAAGGCTCCCGTCCGCGCGAAAAAATGCGCGGCCGGACAAATCAGGATGCGGCTCCGGCGTCCGCCGCCTCGCGGTTGAGGCGCTCGCGCATTTCCTTGCCGGTTTTGAAAAATGGAACGCTTTTCTGATCGACCGGCACATGTTCGCCGGTTCGTGGATTGCGCCCGGCGCGTGCGGGACGATGCTTGACCGAAAATGCGCCAAATCCGCGCAGCTCGACCCTGTCGCCCCGCGCAAGCGCGGCAACGATTTCATCAAGGATCGCATTCACGATGTTCTCGACATCCCGCTGGTAGAGATGTGGATTGTGCTCAGCGATGCGCTGAACGAGTTCGGATTTAATCATCGACGCTGGTATCCGTGGATCGTGCGGGTTCCCATTTCCGTGAAAAAGCAAGGACCTGTCAAGACGTTAATTGATTTCATGAGGATGCAAAACCGCGTGACAAACTGGGAAAAAGCGCTCTGGTGGTGGCGCACCGCAGTTGCTGCGGCGCGCTGAAGCTCGATGGTAGCCGTCAATTCGAGGCTCCGGGTTGCCAGATCGCGAGCATGCCGTCGAGGCCCATGCGATCGACCGTTTGAACGACACCGGCCTGTTCGAGCCGCCGTGCGATCGATCCCAGACCCATGGCATCAAGCGCAATCGAGGCGGTGGCGCGCAGGAATGTCAAATCGCCGAACCGGGGCGACAGCTTGAAATCACGAACCGGCAATTCGGAGGAGATCTTTTTCTCCGAGACCAGCCACGCCACAGCGGTTTTTTCATCACCGAGCTGATCGATCAGCTTCAGGCCTATGGCCTGATGGCCCGTGAAAACCCGTCCATCGGCGACCGTCTGCAACGTCGCGTCATCCATTTTCCGCCGCTCCTTCACCAGGCCGCGAAACCACGCGTAGGAATCCTTGACCAGCATGTCCAGCGCAGCTCGCGCCTCGGGACTTGTCGGCTCGAAGCCGTTGGGTGCGGCTTTCAGCGGTGAGGACTTCACCTCCTCGACCTTGACCCCGACGGTTTTCAGCAGCTCCGTCACGTTTGGATACTGGAACAGGACGCCGATCGACCCAACCAGTGAACTCTGTTGCGCAATGATGTGGTCGGAGGCCAGCGCCGCGATATAGCCGCCCGACGCCGCCAAACCTTCCACGACCACGACGGTCGGCTTCTTGGCTTTCAGGCGGATCAACGCATCGTAGAGCTGCTCCGAGCCCGAGGTGGTGCCGCCGGGGGAATTGATATGCACGATCACCGCGGGAGCCGACGACTTCTCCAGCCGTTCGAGCGCCTCGACACGGGCCTGATCGCTCCGGATCAATCCTTCGATGGTCACGCGCGCGATGTTGCGTCCGGTCAGCGCACTGCGCCCGGACGGCGTCGCGACGGCAGCCACAGCCACGACCGCGGCGATGGCGACCACGGCGGCAAACACGCGCCAGAACGTCAGCTTCCGTCGCATCTGGCGGCGATCGACGATCACATCGGATTCGAATGACATTGAACTCTCCTGGGATTTCTCCCGTTCCGCACGGTCATGTCCGTCCCGGATTGAAATGAGGTAACCCGATTTGTTCAATTGCAATGCATTTCACAGAAAGCATGGTCTAGCGCGTAACGTCCTTGAATTGAATGGCGATTACGCCACGTTTTCAAATTAACAGCGCTGTCGTCCCGATGAACGGGCGCGCATCATCGCTCGAACAGCGCGCCCCGGGCCACTGGGAGCGCAGGCCACAGATTCTGCCGCGCAGCGACGGGCAAAAAAGAAAGGCCCCGGCATATGCCGGGGCCTTCTGGTTTGGTTCCGGGAACTATCCCGATCCGACAATTCTTACTTGTCGGTCCGCTGCTTGAGAGCGGTGCCGAGAATGTCGCCCAGCGTCGCACCCGAATCCGACGATCCGTACTGCGCGATGGCTTCCTTCTCTTCGGCAACTTCCAGCGCCTTGATCGACACCTGCACCTTGCGGGCTTTCTTGTCGAACTGGATGACGCGGGCATCCACCTTTTCGCCGACCGCGAAACGCTCCGAGCGCTGCTCGGACCGGTCACGCGCCAGTTCGGAGCGCTTGATGAAGGTCGTGAAGTCGGTGCCGGCGATCTGAACGTCGATGCCGCCTTCCTTCACGTCGAGCACTTCACAGGTCACCACGGCGCCCTTCTTGACATCGCCCGGCTCGGCGAAGGGATCGCCTTCGAGCTGCTTGATGCCGAGCGAGATGCGCTCCTTTTCGACGTCCACATCGAGCACCACGGCCTTGACCATGTCGCCCTTCTTGAAGTTGTCGATGACCTGCTCGCCCGGAAGCTTCCAGTCGAGATCCGAGAGATGGACCATGCCGTCGACATCGCCGTCGAGGCCGAGGAACAGACCGAACTCGGTCTTGTTCTTGACTTCGCCTTCGACATTCACGCCGACCGGATACTTCTCGACGAAGGTTTCCCACGGATTGCGCATGGTCTGCTTGAGACCCAGCGAAATACGGCGCTTCGACGAATTGACTTCGAGCACCTGCACTTCGACTTCCTGCGAGGTCGAAACGATCTTGCCGGGGTGCATGTTTTTCTTGGTCCACGACATTTCCGAAACGTGGATCAAGCCTTCGATGCCGGGCTCGAGTTCGACGAACGCGCCGTAGTCGGTGATGTTGGTGACGCGACCGGTGAAACGCGAGTTCAGCGGATACTTGGCCTCGATGCCCTGCCACGGATCGTCCAGCAGCTGCTTCATACCGAGCGAGATGCGGTGCGTCTCGTGATTGATCTTGATGATCTTCACCTTCACCGTCTGGCCGATGGTCAAAACCTCGGTCGGATGGTTGACGCGGCGCCACGCGATATCGGTCACATGCAGCAGGCCATCGATGCCGCCGAGGTCGACGAACGCACCGTAATCGGTGATGTTCTTGACGACGCCGTCGATGACCTGGCCTTCCTCGAGATTCTGCACCAGTTCCTGGCGCTGTTCGGCCCGGGTCTCTTCGAGCACGGTCCGGCGCGACACCACGATATTGCCGCGGCGGCGATCCATCTTGAGAATCTGGAACGGCTGCGAATTGTTCATCAGCGGGCCGACGTCGCGGATCGGACGAATGTCGACCTGCGAGCGCGGCAGGAAGGCGACAGCGCCATCGAGATCGACGGTGAAGCCACCCTTGACCTGATTGAAGATGACGCCGTTGACCTTCTCGTTGTTCTGGAAGGCCTTCTCAAGCTTGCCCCAGCTCTCTTCGCGGCGCGCCTTGTCGCGCGACAGCACGGCTTCGCCGAGCGCATTTTCGATACGGTCGAGAAACACTTCGACCTCGTCACCCACCTTGAGGGTGCTCTCGCGGCCGGGGCCGGCGAATTCGCGCAGCGCCACGCGGCCTTCGGTCTTCAGACCGACGTCGATGACAGCCATGTCCTTCTCGATGGCGACGACGATACCCTTGATGACGGAGCTTTCCTGAAGGTTGCCGCCGCCGAAGGATTTGTCGAGCATCGCGGCAAAATCGTCACGCGAGGGATTGTAAGAGGTAGCAGTAGATGCAGCCATTTGTTCTCCAGATTGCGGTTCATGCCGGCAGTTCGGGTTAAGGGTGCATCACGCGTGAAGGGCCAAAGGTCCGCAACCTTTGGCGACCGCCTTGCAAAACATCTGCAGGTGAAGGCCTGCAAAGGAAGAATGCAAAACGGGCCGGCAGAATGCCTGCACGAACGATGCGATGATTGGTGTGTCCGGAGCGCTCAGGCTTACAATCGAGCCGGCTGAAATAAGCCGGCCATAAAGCGAAATACCTGGGCCAACCGGGACCTCATCACGCCGTAGACTGGGAGCGGGCATTCCTCCAATGACGGCGGGGAGTTAGACCCCAGACCGGCCCGCTCGAACAGCCTCGACAATTGCGATGGCGGCCCGGACGCCGCCTTCTATATCCAAATGCGAATTGTCGAGCAAGTGCGCATCCGGCGCGCGTTTCAGGGGGGCGGCCGCCCGATTGCGGTCGCGCTCGTCCCGTTTCAGGATATCGGCGAGCACGACGGCCTCATCGGCAGCCTCTCCCCGGCCCAGCGCCTCCAGCGTTCGGCGGTGCGCCCGGATCGCAGGGTCGGCGACGACGAAAATCTTCACGTCCGCATCGGGGCAAATCACCGTTCCGATGTCGCGGCCGTCGAGGACCGCCCCCGGCAGGCCGGCGGCGAATTGCCGCTGAAAATTCACCAGCGCTTCCCGCACCCGGGGGATGGCGGACACCACCGAGGCAGCATCGCCCACGGCCTGAGACTTGAGGGCCAAATCTCCGAATGTTTCGGGATCGAGCGTCTGCGCCGCCGCAACGGCGCGGGCCTCGTCGGCAAGATCGGCGCCCGCGTCCAGCAACACTTTGGCCACCGCGCGATAAATCACGCCGGTATCGAGGTGGCGATAGCCGTAATGGGCCGCCAGCCGTTTGCCGAGCGTGCCTTTTCCGGACGCCGCGGGTCCATCGATCGCGATGATCATGACAGGTCCGCGCCGAGACGCTGCATCATCGGAACGAAATCCGGAAAGCTGGTGGCGATGAAACTTGAATCGTCGATCTTGACCGAGGCGTCCGACGCCAGCCCCATCACCAGCGCCGACATCGCGATCCGGTGATCCATGTGGGTGACGACAAGGCCGCCGCCCGGCACATGCCCCTTGCCTTCGACGATCATGTCGTCGCCCGAAATCTCAACGTTCACGCCGTTGACGCGCAGCATGTCGGCGGTGGCGGCGAGACGATCGGATTCCTTGACGCGCAATTCCTGCAGGCCGCGCATCGTTGTCGTTCCCTCGGCGAAGGCGGCAGCAACCGCGAGCACGAGATATTCGTCGATCATCGACGGCGCGCGCTCGGGCGGCACCGTCACGCCGCGCAGCTTCGACCCGCGCACGCGAAATTGCGCCATCGGCTCTCCGGTATCGCTACGTTGATCGCTTTCGTCGATGAGGGCGCCCATCTCGCGCAACGTCGTGAAAAGGCCCGTGCGCAAGGGGTTTGTCATCACATCAGTCAGCACCACATCGGAGCCTTCGACGATCAGCGCCGCGACGAGCGGGAATGCCGCAGACGACGGATCGGCCGGCACCACGACCGATGCGCCGGACAATTCCGGCTGACCGGTCAACGAAATCCTGCGGCCATGCGCACCCTCGCGTTCCGACACGACATGCGCGCCGAAATGCGTGAGCATCAATTCGGTATGATCGCGGCTCGCCTCCGCCTCGATCACGGTGGTGATGCCCGGCGCCGCCAGACCGGCAAGCAGCACCGCCGATTTGATCTGGGCCGAGGCCACCGGCGTGCGGTAGACGATCGGCAATGGATCGCGCGCGCCTTGCAGAGTCATCGGCAACCGGCCGCCATCCGCCGACTGCAGCGCCTTTGCGCCCATCAGCTCGAGCGGTTCAAGAATGCGCCGCATGGGGCGCTTGCGCAGGCTGGCGTCGCCGTCGAAAATCGCCGTGATCGGGCAACCCGCGACCGCGCCCATCACGAGCCTGCAGCCGGTGCCGGAATTGCCGAAATCGAGCGCCGCATCCGGTTGCGCGAAACCCGCCACGCCCACACCCCGCACCGACCACGCGCCTTCACCGAGACGCTCCACCGTGGCGCCGAGCGCGCGCATGGCCTTGGCTGTATTGAGCACGTCCTCACCTTCGAGAAGGCCCGAAATACGGGTCTCGCCGACAGCCAAAGCGCCTAAAATCAGCGCCCGATGCGAGATCGATTTATCGCCGGGCACGCGCACACGTCCTGTCAGGGCGCCACTGCTGCGCGCTTCGAGCGGGCGAGGCTGGCCGGAATGGGTCAAGGCGGCGGATCCTTTGTCTGATCGTCGCGTTCGCCGGCAAATCGGGACATTCGCCTGCGGGCACGCGCGGGTTCGCGGCCCTGCGCGTATCACGACAATCCCGTGCCGTCACGCGCGCGGGTCATTCGGAACGCAGGAAATCTTTTCCCGATGTTGGGCAAGGCACTGAATTCCGGGACTTTCTCGGCCCGCACGCCGCAGGGAGAGCACGGCGGCCACTCGAATTCCGGGGCTTTGGACACATGCGTGGGTGTTTTGGCCGAAAAGCGGCGGAGCGGCTGCATGGCAGACCTTCACGGCAGGACTTCGATCCGGCTCGAAACGCGCTATTGACAGCGGCGCGCCAACTAGCCAAGTGAAGCACCGATTTTCAGAAATTCTCAGGACTCTCCACGTGGCCCAATCCGACCTCGGAACCAAGCGTATCTGTCCGACGACAGGTAAAAAGTTCTACGATCTGAACAAGAGTCCGGTGATCTCGCCCTATACCGGCGAGGTCGTGCCGATCGCGCCGATCGCACCGCCGCGAGGCCGTGCCGATACGCGCGCCGCCGCGGCTACGGCGGAAGCAGCGCCGGAAGCAGCGGAAATCGAAACGGTCTCGCTCGAGGAAGCCGATGCCGAGGAAACCAGCGGCAAGGTCGCCGCGGTGCTCCCCGAGTTGGAAGACGATATCGAGATCGACGAAACGCTCGATGACGACGACGATGACGACTTCGACCTTCATTCCCGATGAGGAAGAAGGCGACGAGGACGTCACCGACATCATTGGAGACGTGTCGGGCGACGAAGAGACTTGAGATAAACCCCGAACTGTGTTCAGGGTTTGCCGCGTCCGGTCTGGTGACTCGGGCGCGACGGTTGGGGCCATAGCTCAGCTGGGAGAGCGCTTGCATGGCATGCAAGAGGTCGGCGGTTCGATCCCGCCTGGCTCCACCAATTTTCCCACCCGATTTGCAAAATCGCTCTCGCGAAATCGATGCCCGTCCGGCGAATGACGCCATAACGGAATGCGGCTCGCCAAGCCGCCCGAAGGCGATGTAGTTTCCCTCAGTCTCCGAAGATGTCCAACAACGCTCCTTCTCACACCTTCGGGAAGACCGCAGTCTTGGACTGCTGTTTTGGAATGACGTCGTGACACACAAATCGATCGAAGGATGAACTCATGAATTCCGAAGCTGCAGCCGGCGCAATGGCAGGGCTGCGCGTCATCGATCTGACGCGCGTTCTCGGCGGCCCTTACTGCACCCAGGTGCTCGCCGATCACGGCGCCGATGTCGTGAAGGTCGAACCGCCCGCGGGCGACGAGGTGCGCGAATGGGGCCCTCCCTTTCACGAAGGCGAAGCCGCCTACTTCATCGGGATTAATCGCAACAAGCGCTCGATCGGCCTCGATCTCGCTTCGCCCGGCGGACGCGATGTATTGATGACGATGCTGAAGGATGCAGACGTCCTGATCGAAAATTTCAAACCCGGCACTCTCGACAAATGGGGCATGGGCAACGACGTGATCCGCGAAAAATTCCCGCGCCTGATCCATTGCCGTATTTCCGGCTTCGGCGGCGACGGACCGCGCGGCGGAAATCCGGGCTATGACGCCATCATTCAGGCGATGACGGGCATGATCGCCGCCACCGGATCGCCCGAGAGTGGGCCGATGCGGATCGGCGTGCCGCTGGTGGATATTTCCACCGGGCTGTTCGCCACCGTCGGCATCCTGATGGCGCTGGCGGAACGGCAGCGATCGGGCCTCGGGCAATTTCTGGAAACCACATTGTTCGAGACCGGCCTTGCTATCATGCACCCGCATACGGCGAATTATTTCCTGCATGGTAAACCGCCCGCGCTGACGGGCAACGAACATCCCAACCTGTCGCCCTACGCCATCTTCCCGACGCGCGACGGCAAGATTTTCACCGGTGTCGGCAACGACGGCACGTTCCGCAAGCTCTGCAAGGAAATCGGCAAACCCGAACTCGGCACCGATCCGCGCTTCGCGCGCAACAGGGATCGCGTCATCAATCGCGATGCCTTGCGCGTCGAACTGGAGGCCGTGTTCACCCAGCACGATACCGAGCCGCTGTGCGACCGGTTGCTGTCGGCCGGGCTGCCCGCGGGGCCTGTGCAATCGATCGACAAGGCGCTTGAAAGCGCCCATGTGAAGCATCGCGGCAATATCGTCGAAAAAGACTGGTACAAAGGCGTTGCCTCCCCGATCCGGTTCGATCGCAGCAAGGCGACCGTGCGGCGCACGCCCCCCAAATTCAGCCAGCATGCGCAAGAAGTGCTGACCGAGTTCGGCTACTCGAAAAATCAGATCGAGGACTTGATCGCCGACGGTATCGTCAGCGGATCCTGAACGCAAACGTTAAGACGTTCGCCATTCCCAGGTCTGCGCCCAAACGTCGGTCTGGATACGCAATACCGGCGCGATTGCGGCGCTTTTTTCAGGCTTGCGGAATACCGGTGGGATTCCGGCAAAGCAGCGAATATTCTAATCACGGCCCGAATACCGGCGGCACCGCAGGGGCCCTCTTAAACGCGCACTCTCAAAGCGCCGCAACAGCCGGTGGTTGTTGCCGAAACGCACATTTTCTGCTTTTCATCCTGGGTTTTCCGCCCTAACCATCGGCGTTCATATGCACGTCATCCGGCGCAGATAGCGCCTTTCAACAACGATGACGGCTTCAGGGAGATTGATTTGATGACAGTCCGCCAGATCGGCTTCGGCTTGGTGACCTCGGCAATCGTTGCACTCGCCTCACCTGCGCAAGCGGTCACAGAAATCCAGTGGTGGCATGCCCTGACGGGCGCCAACAACGATGTGGTTGTGTCGCTCGCCGAAGCGTTCAACACATCGCAAAGCGACTACAAAGTCGTTCCTTCCTACAAAGGAAGCTATTCCGACACGATGAACGCCGGCATCGCTGCATTCCGTGCCGGCAATGCGCCGCATATCCTGCAGGTGTTCGAAGTCGGCACCGCCACCATGATGGCGGCAACCGGCGCGGTGAAGCCCGTCTACAAGCTGATGGAAGAGACCGGCGAGAAGTTCGATCCGAAAGCCTATCTCCCTGCGATCACCGGTTACTATTCGACCTCCAAGGGCGAGATGCTGTCGTTTCCTTTCAACTCCTCGTCCATGGTGATGTGGGTCAACAAGGACGCGCTGGCGAAGGCGAACATCAGCGAGATTCCGAAAACCTGGCCCGAAGTTTTCGATGCGGCAAAAAAACTTCACGCAGCCGGATTTACGACCTGCGGCTTCTCGACCGCATGGGTGACGTGGGCGAACATCGAGCAGCTCTCCGCATGGCACAACCTGCCGCTGTCGACCAAGTCCAACGGCCTCGACGGTTTCGATACCGAACTGAAATTCAATGGGCCGCTGCAGATCAAGCATCTCGAAACGCTGATCGAACTGCAGAAGGACAAGACCTACGATTACTCCGGCCGCACCAACAACGCGGAAGGCCGTTTCACCTCCGGCGAATGCCCGATCTTCCTGACATCGTCGGGATTCTTCGGTCAGGTTCGCGCCAGCGCGAAATTCGACTGGACCAACGCGCCGATGCCCTATTATCCGGACGTGAAGGACGCGCCGCAGAATTCGATCATCGGCGGTGCATCGCTGTGGGTCATGGGCGGCAAGAAGCCGGACGAATACAAAGGCGTTGCCAAGTTCCTTGCCTTCTTGTCAGACACCGACCGGCAGGTATCGATTCACAAGCTCTCGGGCTACCTGCCGATCACCAAGGCGGCTTATGCCAAGGCCAAAAAGTCGGGCTTCTATGTGAATCAGCCCTATCTCGAAACGCCGCTCAAGGAACTCACCAACAAGGAGCCGACCGAGAACTCGCGCGGGCTGCGCCTGGGCAACATGGTGCAGTTGCGCGACGTGTGGTCTGAGGAAATCGAGTCGGCGCTGGCCGGCAAGAAAACCGCGAAGGAAGCCCTGGATGCCGCAGTGCAGCGCGGCAATCAAATGCTCCGGCAGTTTGAACGCACCGTTTCGCAATGATAGTCTGATCAAGAGATACAGGCCGCCCCGCGCGGCCTGCATCGTCTCTGCCTGATCGTTCTGTTTTTTATTTCTCTATTGCCAGATTTGCCTTTCGCAAGATTTGCCTCGGCCAAATCTCGTTCCCGGATTCGTTTCTGATTCATGGAAAAGCAGTCGGTCTTTCAATCACGTCTGCTGCCGTACCTTCTGCTCGTGCCGCAGGTCTCGGTCGTCGTGATTTTCTTTTACTGGCCGGCCGCGCAGGCCGTTTGGCAGTCATTCCTGCTGCAGGACGCGTTCGGACTGTCGAGCCGTTTCGTCGCGTTCGAGAACTACACCGACATCCTGACACAGCCTGAATATCTCCACGCGGTCATCCGCACATTCGTCTTTTCCGCCGCCATCGCCGGATCTTCGCTGTCCGCCGCGCTGTTGCTGGCGGTGATGGCGGACAAGCCGATGCGCGGTGGCGGCATCTATCGCACGCTCCTGATCTGGCCCTATGCGGTCGCGCCCGCGGTCGCCGGCGTGCTCTGGCTTTTCATGCTGCATCCCTCCCTCGGCGTCTTTTCGCGCTATCTGCGCGCCATGGGCATCGACTGGAATCCGCTGCTCAACGGCAACCAGGCGGTGGCGCTGGTGGTTCTGGCCGCGGCCTGGAAGCAGATTTCCTATAACTTTCTGTTTTTCCTCGCGGGCCTTCAGGCCATTCCCAAGAGCGTGATGGAAGCCGCCGCGATCGACGGCGCCAGACCGATGCGGCGATTTTGGACCGTGACATTCCCGCTGCTGATGCCGACGGTGTTCTTCCTGATCGTCATCAACATTGTCTATGCCTTCTTCGACACGTTCGGCATCATCGATGCGATGACCGGCGGAGGTCCTGCGAAAGCGACCGAAACCCTCGTTTACAAGGTTTATCTCGATGGCTTGCTTGGCGGAAATCTCGGTAGTTCCGCCGCCCAGTCGGTCATCCTGATGTTCATCGTGATTGCGCTCACCGCGATTCAATTCCGCTATGTCGAGCGCAAGGTGACCTATTGATGAAAGCGGCTCTCTGACGACTGGTGATGACAGCGGCTTGCCCATGGACCGGCGATAATGGTTGAACGTCAAGGCATTCGGCGGATGGTCGCGCATCTGGTCCTCTGGATCGGAATCGTTATCGTTGCGTTTCCCGTCTACCTCGCCTTTGTCGCATCGACGCAGGACACTGTGTCGATCGCCAACGGTCAGATGTCGCTGCTGCCGGGCAGCCACTTCATCGAGAACTACGCCCGGACGCTGTTCGTCGGCACCCATGGCTCGACGCGCGAGCCGGTCGGCCACATGCTGATAAATTCCTTCATCATGGCCATGGCGATTGCGCTTGGAAAAATCGCCATCTCGATTCTGTCGGCCTATTCGATCGTCTATTTCCGTTTTCCGTTTCGCAAGACGGTGTTCTGGATCATCTTCATCACGCTGATGCTGCCCGTCGAGGTGCGCATCTATCCGACCTACAAGATCGCCGCCGATCTTTCGTTGCTGGACAGTTATGCGGGCTTGACCTTGCCGCTGATCGCCTCCGCCACCGCGACGCTGCTGTTCCGGCAGTTTTTCATGACGATCCCGGATGAATTGCTGGAGGCCTCGCGCATCGACGGCGCAGGGCCTTTCCGCTTTTTCAAGGACACGCTGCTGCCGCTGTCGCGCACCAACATGGCGGCGCTGTTCGTGATCCTTTTCATCTACGGCTGGAATCAGTTTCTTTGGCCGCTTCTGATCACGACGCGTGACGACATGCAGACCGTCGTCATCGGCATCCGCAAGATGATCACGACCTCAGACGCGCTGACCGAATGGCCGCTGGTGATGGCGACCGCCGTGCTGGCGATGCTGCCGCCCGTCGCCGTCGTGATCTTGATGCAAAAACTGTTCGTGCGCGGACTGGTCGAGACCGAGAAATAATCAGGAATAAAGATGTCAAACGTCGTTCTGCGTGATGTGCGAAAGACCTATCCCGGCGGCTTCGAAGCCATCAAGGGCGTGAATTTCGAGGTCGGTGACGGACAGTTCTGCGTGCTGGTCGGCCCCTCCGGCTGCGGCAAGTCCACCTTGCTGCGAATGGTGGCGGGACTCTGAAACCATCAGCAGCGGCGAGATCGCGATCGGCGACCGCGTCGTCAACGAGATCGAGCCGGCGGACCGCGACATCGCGATGGTGTTCCAGAATTACGCGCTCTACCCGCACATGAGCGTTTACGACAACATGGCCTATGGCCTGCGCAACCGAGGCATGGCGAAACCCGAGATCGACGCGCGCGTACGCGAGGCCGCGCAGATTCTCGAAATCGGCCCGATGCTGACGCGCAAGCCCAAACAGCTTTCCGGCGGGCAGCGCCAGCGCGTCGCGATGGGGCGCGCGATCGTTCGCCAGCCGAAGGTCTTTTTGTTCGACGAGCCGCTGTCGAATCTGGACGCCAAGCTGCGTATCGCCATGCGCGTGGAAATCAGCAGACTGCAGCGCAGGCTGAAAACCACATCGATCTACGTCACCCATGACCAGCTGGAGGCGATGACGCTGGCCGATATTCTCGTGGTCATGAACGGCGGCGAGGTCGAACAGATCGGCAATCCGCTCGATATCTACAAGGCGCCCGCGACGACATTCGTGGCCTCCTTTATCGGCGCACCGCCGATGAACCTCTCTCCGCTGACCGCCGCCGAAACCGCGGCCCTGGCGGGAGACGGAAAGGCGACCGCCGGAGGCGGAATCCTCGGCATTCGTCCCGAGGACTTCACGGTGTCCAGCGAAGCGACGCCCCCGGGCGGAATTGCACTCGACCTGACGGTCGGTGTTGTCGAACTGGTTGGCCCGGAAATCTTCGTTTACGGCGCGCGCGCCGGCGCCCCGGCAGCCGCCGACGTCGTCGTCCGCATTCCGGGCCAGACGGCCCCGCCGGCCGGTGGCACGCTGCGCGTGGTCGCGCCCCGCAACAAACTTCATCTGTTTACCGCCGATGGTCGGCGGCGGATCGATATTTCAAAATAAATTCAACATCTTGTAAAAATCACACACCGTCGGCATCCCGCCCGGCGGCCCGGTGGAGAACCGTTTGCGGTTCTTGAACCTTATTCTGCGATGCACATATTATCGTCATTGGACGGCGGCAGTCGCCGGCCGACAGGGGTGCCACTAGTGGGCCCCGTCAAAGTCGCTTCGAGAGGACTTTGCAAGATGTCTCGTGTTCCTTCGTTATCCAGTCCGTTCCTTTTGGGATTCGACGAAATCGAGCGTGCGCTCGACCGCGTCGTGAAAGGCGCCGACGGCTATCCTCCCTACAACATCGAGCGGCTCGACCGCACCAACGGTCAACCGGAGCGCCTGCGGATCACGCTGGCGGTCGCTGGATTTACCCGCGATCAACTTGATGTGACTATTGAGGAAAAGCAGCTCGTGATCCGGGGCCGCCAGCAGGACGACAAGTCCCGGCAATACATTCATCGCGGCATCGCCGCGCGGCTGTTCCAGCGCACGTTCGTGCTGGCGGACGGAATGCAGGTATTGGGAGCGGATTTGAAGAACGGGCTGTTGTCGATCGACCTCGCCAGGCCAGAACCTGAACGGGTCGTTAAGACAATAGCTATCAATGAGCACGAATAATAGCGGGAACGACAGCGGACTCGACCGCTTGTTACCTAGAGGAGTTGAGGACCATGAATGAGCTAAACGTCATCTACGACACCGCGGTTTCTCCGGAAGCGCTGGCGTCCATGGGCGAAGGCCATATTGCCTACGTCAAACAGATCCGTTCGGAAGATGTACCGAGCCTGTTTCCGCAAGCCCCCCACATCGCGCCGGGCCTGAAGCTGTTCACGCTGCATTCGGCCGACGGCACGCCCATCATGCTGACCGACAGCCGCGAAGCGGCAATCGCGAATGCGTGGAGCAACGAGCTGGAAGCTCTCAGCGTTCACTAATGCGCTGACCTGCGAGTCCGAGTGTGGGATCGTCGTCAAGATCGCTGCCCGGACTCGCGTAACGTTCTTGACCTGATAAAGCCATCTACCACGCGTTGGAACGCCCTATGCGGCGGTCGCCGGCGGCAAGGCGAGAACGGAATACAGCGCTTGCGCGTCGTTCGAGGCGCGCAGTTTTTTAGCAATGTCCTGATCGCGTAACAGACGGGCGATCCGCGCCAGCGCCTTGAGATGATCGGCCCCTGCGCCTTCCGGCGCCAGCAGCAGAAACATCAGGTCCACCGGCTGACCGTCCATGGCCTCGAAATCGATCGGGCGATCGAGCCGCGCGAACAACCCGAACAGTTTTTCAAGCTTGGGCAGTTTTCCGTGAGGGATCGCAACGCCGTACCCGACGGCGGTGGTTCCGAGCTTCTCCCGCTGCATCAGCACTTCGAAGATCGCGCGTTCGTTTTGTCCCGTCAGCAGGGCGGCGCGGGCCGCCAGCTCCTGCAGCGCCTGCTTCTTGCCGTTAACTTTCAACGCCGGGAGAATCGCCTCGGGCGCGACCAGATCAGTGATCATCATGGGACGTTCCGAGGATAACGCTATGCCAGATTAAAAATATGGACCAGCAGGTTACGACTTATATCCCAAGCGCGCTGCGTCCCGTTACGGATAAAGCGCAGGTGGCTTTGGGTCTTCAAAGGCGCCGGACCATAGGGACGGTCCGGCAAGGCGTCAATGGCGATGGGAGGGGCAATTGGTCGAAACAAGTGGGCAAAAAAATGCGGCCGATTTGCCAGCAAAATAACGGCCTTCCAGCGGCCTAAGCATGTCTCCAGCCTCCATTTTCAACCAGGCGAGCACTTTTCGCGAGTCACTTAGGAAGGCCGGCCGCAGGCGTCAAGCCAAAGCGATCCTCCCCCTGCTCAGGGTGAGGCACCGATACGAACCGGCCACCCATTTCAGGCGGCGCGGTTCAGCAGTTCAAGGACAGACGCCGGCTCTCCGCAGGCCGCGCTCTGAAGGATTAGGCGTGCGCGGCGTTAACCAATGGAGGATCGACCCAGCCCACATTACCATCCGCCCGTCGGTAGATGACGTTGATCCGGCCGCTGGAGCCGTGCTGGAAAACAATTACCGGCGCGCCTGTGAAATCGAGTTCCATCACCGCTTCACTGACGGACAGCGAGCGCAACGAGGTCGTCGTCTCCGCGATGATGACGGGATTGAAAGCCGTGACCTCGTCCTCACCCTCGCCTTCGCTCGGCGCTTCGATGACATAGCTCGGCGCGTCGAGCTCGGACAATGCAAGAGCCGCGGCATGCGACTTGCGCGCGGACCGATCCTTCAAGCGGCTCTTGTAGCGGCGCAGGCGTTTTTCAATGAGCGCGAGCGCCTGGTCGGCGCTGACATAAGCATCGGCGGCGATCGAATTGGCTTCGAGCGTGACGCCCGAATCCAGATGCAGCGAACAGTCGGTGCGAAAACCGAACCCATCCTTGCTCAAGGTGATGTGACCCGAATAATTTCCGTCGAAATATTTTCTCAAAACTTCGTCGGTCCGATCACTGACCCGTCCGCGAAGGACCTCGCCCACACTGATACTCTTGCCTGAGACTCTGATCGTCATTTGTGCGCCTCACCGATCATTTCCGATGTTGAGTATATAGCGCTTTCAAGGGATGTGGGTACCGTCATCGCATCGACATGCGGTTTCGCGACGCGCATAGCGCCGTCTTTCAAAATTGATTCGATAAAAACAGCCGCCAGCATCCCTGACGGCGCGTGCTGCCGTCAAGCCGTTGCAGTGTCGCGGGGATGCGCCGCCGCAGCGCCAGAAGCCCCTATCGCGCTTTGCTTTTCACGGCGCCGCTGCACCGATGATGGAATCCGCATGGCTTCGCGGTACTTCGCGACGGTTCTGCGGGCGATATCAATACCGTCAGCGCGAAGTTGTTCCACGATTGTATCGTCGGACAGGATAGCCGAAGGACTTTCCGCATCGATGAGAATCTTGATGCGATGCCGGACCGATTCCGCCGAATGCGCCTCGCCGCCGTCGGCGGACGCGATCGACGCCGTGAAGAAATATTTCAATTCGAAGCTGCCGCGATTCGTCGCCATGAATTTGTTGGCGGTGACACGCGACACCGTCGATTCGTGCATCTGAATCGCGTCGGCGACGGCCTTGAGATTCAGCGGCCGAAGATGCGCGACGCCGCTTGTAAAAAACCCATCCTGCTGACGCACGATCTCGGTCGCGACTTTCAGAATCGTGCGTGCGCGCTGGTCGAGCGCCCGCACCAGCCATGTCGCGTTCTGCAGGCAATCGGAGAAGTAGGATTTGTCGTCCGCCTTGCGAACCGATTGCGACAGCCGTGTGTAATAGGTTTGATTCACCAGCACACGCGGCAGCGTGTCGCTGTTCAACTCCACAAGCCATCCGCCGTCGGGACCGGGCCGCACGTAAACGTCCGGCACCATGGTCTGCATTCGGGACGAACCGAACTTGAGACCGGGTTTGGGATTGAGCCTACGAATTTCTCCGATCATGTCCGCGAGATCGTCGTCGTCGACGCCGCAGATCTTTCGCAACTGGCTGAAGTCGCGCTTCGCCAGCAAATCAAGATGCTCGACAAGCGCCTGCATGGCGGGGTCGTAACGGTCACGCTCGCGCAACTGGATCGCGAGGCATTCGCTCAGATTCCGCGCGCATATGCCGGGCGGATCGAACGTCTGCAACACCGCGACGACATCCTCCACCTCGCGTTGCGAGGTTCCCAAACGCTCATGCGCCTGCCCGAGATCTAGCGGCAGATAGCCCGCCTCGTCGACCAGATCGATCAGATATTGACCGATCATGCGCTGCGCGGGCGCGGGAAAGGCGATCGCCAGTTGCTCGGCGAGATGCCCGCCCAACGTCGCCTCGGCGGCTACGAATGCTTCGAGATTGTAGTCGTCATCATTCGATGCGCCTCCGCCCCACTCTGTATAGGCGGTCGGAGCGGCCTCCTGGGCCACGCGCGCGGCGGCCTCGGCAGGTTCCTCGGTGAAAACATTGTCGAGGCCGGTGTCGAAGGTCTGCTCCATCTCGGAGCGGGTTCCGAGATCGCGGCTCATCCAGTCTTCCGAGGCAGATCCCGTGCCGTCGGTTCCGCCGCCATCGAAGCCCTCGCCCCCGCCGTCCGAATCAGCCGCTCCACTGGTGGAAAATTCGCCGTCACCGGAGCCTTCAAAGGCCGAGACGTCCTGAGAGCCACCAGGTTCCGTGCTTTCCGCGCCGCGTTCAAGCAGCGGATTGCGCTCGAGTTCCTCTTCCACGAAGGCCGCGAGATCGAGGTTCGACAGCTGAAGCAGCTTGATCGCCTGCATCAACTGCGGCGTCATCACCAGCGACTGCGTCTGTCGAAACTCTAGCCTTTGGGAGAGAGCCATATAAGCAAGAACCGTTCCGGAAATTGGTCCGATTTTTGCTTATATCTGGATTCGTATTTAAGTACACGACTTGACGGGCAGAAAACTTCACCCTCAGAGGCGGAATTCCTCGCCGAGATAGAGTTGGCGCACGTCCGGATCGTTGACGATCTCTTGCGGGCTGCCTTCGGTCAGAACCTCGCCCGCATAGACAATGTAAGCGCGGTCGGTCAGTCCGAGCGTTTCGCGCACGTTATGATCGGTAATCAGTACACCGATACCGCGATTGGTGAGGTGGCGCACCAGATCCTGAATGTCACCGACGGCGATCGGGTCGATACCGGCGAACGGCTCGTCCAGCAGCATGTAGTTCGGCCGCGTCGCCAGCGCCCGCGCGATTTCGACGCGCCGCCGCTCGCCGCCGGATAGCGCGATCGAGGGCGACTTGCGCAGCCGCGTAATATGAAATTCTTCCAGCAGCGAATTGAGTTCGTTCTCGCGCTTGCGCTTATCCGGCTCGACCACTTCAAGCACGGCGCGGATATTGTCCTCGACATTGAGGCCACGAAAGATCGATGCTTCCTGGGGCAGATAACCGATCCCAAGCCGCGCGCGCTGGTACATCGGGAGGTTCGTCACATCGTGACCGTCGAGTTCGACGCGTCCGCGATCGGCCTTGATCAGGCCGGTGATCATGTAGAACACCGTCGTCTTGCCTGCGCCGTTGGGGCCGAGAATTCCCACCGCCTCGCCGCGCCTTACATAAAGACTGACACCGCGCACGACCTGACGCGAACCGAATGTTTTTTCCACCCCGTGAATGGCGAGGAACCCTGCACGCGGCGTGGTGCGCTGGGGTATGGGGGCGCTGCCCGACGCAGGCGCGCTATTGGCCATCCAGCGCGGTTGCTGCGGCACATCCGGCGGCGGTGCTTCCGGCTTTTTGCGATTGACGGCCGGCGCATCGCGCTGCGGATTGCGGAACAGATCGCCCATGCGCTCGCTGAGCGGAACGGTCTCTTTCGTGCGCGCGAAGCCTTGAGGGCCGCGCGCCGGTCCGGCCCGGCGGAACATGCGCAAGAGATCAACCATATTCGCTTCAATCAGCCTTTGACGACGGACGAGCCACGGTCAGCGGACGAGCCGCGCACGATGTTTCGCCTTCACCTGCCTGTTCAGCACACGGCATACGATGCCTTCCCCATCCGATCAGATCGGACGATCCGTCGCATTCGAATGATAGAGCATGATCTGCCCGCGAACCGCCATCCACTTGATGTGGGGCAGGCGCAAAGCTGAATACAGGGTTGGCGACCGCCGTTCAACCTCAGCGCTTTCCAGGGCCAGTCAAATCGTTGAGATTTAAGGGTTTTCCAGACGATCCCGGAGCAGGCTTGGTGTTGCTGGGAGGCGCGGCGTCTCCCGAATTCGAGCTGGGAAACAACGAGGGCGAGCCTTGCGTCCCACCTGGGGCACCGCTTTTGCCGGCCGAAGGAAACAATCCTTGCACGCGCCCGCTATTCGATTCGACCTTGGAGACCCCCGTCGTCAAATCGACGACGAGGCGATCGCCACGCAGCACGTTATCGCCTTTGGTCAGGACCACGTTTCCACTCATCGTGACGGTGTTCGACTTCATGTCGAACACGCCGGTCTCGCCGGTGACGGTCTGCTCCTTCTGCGTCACGGTCACGCCGCCTTTGGCCTCAAGCCGGCGGATCGCGGAACTGCCGCCCGGCCCTGGCGTCGTGGATGTCATCGCGGGCTTGGGCGGTCCTCGGCTGCGCCCGGCGCGCCCGCGCCGCCTTCGTAAAACACATCGAGAGTCTTGCAGCGCATGGTGGTGTCGCCCTGCACGACTTTCACGTTGCCCTTGAACGTCGCGACCTTGTCCTTGTCGCGCAGTTCGAGGCTTCCCGCATCGATCTGAATCGGCTTGTCGCGATTTTGCGAAAAGCCCTGCATCGCATTGGGAACGCCCTGAACCGTCGACCCCTGCGCGCGTGCTTCCAGCGCTATCAGGCATCCAACGGCCATCAGCGCGGCGCCGATATGCCGAACCCGCCCGGTGTTCACGCTCTTGATGAGAGAAACTGTCATGGCACCTGTTTCTTTTCCGGCGCGACCGGATCGGTATGCTGCGCGGACGAGGGATTGGGATCGTCCATGATCAATGTCATCGAAACGCCGCCGCCGAACACCACCAGCGCGCCATTATCGGTGATGCGCAGGCTGTTGGCATCGAGCGTTCCGTTCAGCAGCTTGACCGCCACGGGCTTGTCCGACGTGACGGTTCCCTTGGCGATGTCGACCATTGCGTGGCTGAGCCGCGCTTCATAACCGGTCGAGGACTGCAGCAGGATGTTGTCCTTGAGTTCGAGAAGCTGGCTCTTGGTGTTGAAAATCCCCAGCAACGCATCCATGGTCACGTTGGTCTTGTCTTCCATCTGCACTTTCGAGCTCATGTCGTGCAATTCGACGTGGCTCGGATCGGTGACATCCTGCGTGGCGGTGGTCGCGCGAAGATCGTAAGGCCGCTGATCGGGCGTGAAGCCCGTGAGATGCGGCGCGGCCATGGTGATCTTGGTGCCCGAAACCGCGATGTTGTCCACGCTCAGCGGCAGCTTGGCGAGAAGCCGGAACGGATTGAGTACCGACGCCGCGACAATCAGCAGCAGCGCCACGATCACCAACCCGGGAATAGCCAGACGCAGGAAGCGCACAAGCCGGCTGTGACGCGCGGCGCGTGCGAACCGCAGGTCCATTCCCGCCTGATAGCTCTGGCCTTGAATTGACGACACCGCCGCTCCGCACTCCCGAACCGATTGGATCAACGCGTAAACCGCCATGGGCAGTTCGAACTTCCGTCACACAGACCGACGACTATGACCGAAACGGGGCGCATGCCCGGGATCCGTCCTCACCCGCAAGATCAGGAGTGCGCGAAAATATCGTCGTTCTCCCAGCCGTGCAGATCGAGCAACGACCGCGACGGAAGAAATTTGAAACAGGCATCGGCCAGCGCCGTGCGGTTTTCTCGCGCCAGCATGGCATCGAGCCGTTCGCGAAGCTGATGCAGATGCAAAACATCGGACGCGGCATAGGCAAGCTGCGCCTCAGTCAGAGTCTGCGCGCCCCAGTCGCTCGACTGTTGCTGCTTGGAGAGATCCACGCCGAGCAATTCGCGGACGAGGTCTTTCAGGCCATGGCGATCGGTATAGGTGCGCACCAGCTTCGACGCGATCTTGGTGCAATAGACCGGCTGCGGCATCACGCCGAATGCGTGGAACAGCACCGCGAGATCGAAACGGGCGAAGTGAAAGATCTTGGTGATCTTCGGATCGCCCAACAGTTTCTTCAAATTCGGCGAATTGCGATGCCCGGCCGGAATTTGCACCACATCCGCGGTGCCGTCGCCATTCGACAACTGCACCACGCAAAGCCTGTCGCGATGAGGATTGAGGCCGAGGGTCTCGGTATCGATCGCCGCCGAGTTGGTATAGCGGGACAGATCCGGCAGATCACCGTGATGATGGCGAATGGTCATATGGTCTCAACCGTAGCCTTTGATTGGTCTGAACTGTGAGGTGGCGTTTAGCCGAAAGTGCCTCAAAACGCACCCAAAATACGAGCAGTCCGGGCCCGCCGGACGCCGCCCCTATGGTAGCCCGCCAGTCCTTAAAGGAAGCTTCTGGCCGGAATCGGCGGCAAACGAGGGGTTTTGTTACAGTTGAGGCCTGGGACGGCTTCGAGAGATGAATCTCGCCAATAAAAACAAGGCCACCATCCAAAAGATGGTGCCCAGGAAAGGACTCGAACCTTCACGACCTTGCAGCCACTGGCACCTGAAGCCAGCGCGTCTACCAATTCCGCCACCTGGGCAACGCGCGACACATAGAGGTTCAGCTTTCGCCTTGTCAACAGCGCAAGCCGCGCCAATGAACCCTGCCCCGCCTTCATGGACGCGAAGGCCGGTCAAATCGCGCAAAAGATCGGTTTTGGGTGTCCGGACGGCGCGGCGAGCACGAAAAGATCGCCGTTTTTGCTCGCTCCCCGCCACCGAGCGGATTCCCCTTGGCTGGAAAATGCTTTAGCTATCCCGTAAACATCTCAGCACGAAACAGCAGGGCCGATCCGCCCGGAAGATATCGCCATGACCGACGACTCCGTGACCTCCAATTCGAACCGCTCCGAGACACTCGTCACGATCTTCGGTGGCTCGGGCTTTCTCGGCCGGAATGTGGTGCGGGCGCTGGCCAAACGCGATTATCGCATTCGGGTCGCGGTTCGCCGCCCTGAACTCGCCGGCTATCTGCAACCGATCGGCAAAGTCGGCCAGATCCATGCAGTGCAGGCGAACCTGCGCTACCCGGCTTCCGTGGCCGCCGCTGTGCGCGACGCGGATGTTGTGATCAATCTTGTCGGAATCCTTGCGCCCGGCGGCGCGCAAACCTTCGACGCCGTGCAGGCGCAGGGCGCCGCCACGGTCGCCGGCGCGGCAAAAGCCGCAGGCGCCCGGCTTATTCATGTCTCGGCGATCGGCGCCGATGAAAATTCATTGTCGGCCTATGCGCGCTCGAAAGCCGCAGGCGAGGCGGCGGCGCGCGATGCCGTTCCCGCAAGCATCATCTTCCGGCCCTCGGTGGTGTTCGGGCCGGAGGATCAGTTCACCAACCGCTTTGCGTCGCTGGCGCGGATGGCGCCGATGCTGCCTTTGATCGGCGGCGGCGAAACCAAACTGCAGCCGGTGTTCGTCGGCGACGTTGCCCGCGCCATTGCCGACGCGGTGGACGGCAAGGCGCGCAGTGGCGCGACCTACGAACTCGGCGGCCCCGAAGTGATGACGATGCGCGACATTCTGGAATTCATTTTGAAAACCATCGAGCGCAAACGCCTGCTGGTGCCGCTGCCGTTCCCCTTGGCGAAGCTCAAGGCCGCTTTCCTGCAATTCGCGCCGGGGGCTTTGAAGCTCACGCCCGATCAGGTCGAGCTGCTGCGGACCGACAACATCGTCTCCGCGCAAGCCCAAAGCGCGGGATTGACCCTGCAGGGGTTGGGCATCGTTGCCGAATTGCTTGAGGCGATCGCGCCCGCCTATCTCTGGCGGTTTCGCAAGACCGGCCAGTTCCGGGGCAGCGTCGCTTAAGAAGCACCTTCATTCCGAGCCGGATCACAGCCGCGCTCGATTGTTTCTTGACGCGTTCGCTTAACGCGAAACGGTATCAATCCGCTCGAAAACGATAAAAGCCTACTTTCCGAGCGCCAGCGCGATCAGTCCCAACGTTCCCACCGTCACGCGCCACCACGCAAAGAACGCAAAGCCGTTGCGGGTGACGAAGTTGAGGAACGTCCGCACCACGATGATCGCGGTAATGAACGACACGACGAACCCGATCGCCACGAGGGTGAGATTGTCGGCATTCATATCGGCGCGGTTTTTATACAGATCGTAGGCGAACGCGCCCACCATGGTGGGGATCGCGAGAAAGAACGAAAATTCCGCCGAGGCGCGCTTGTCCGCACCGAGCAGCATTGCAGATACGATGCTGGCGCCGGAGCGCGACACGCCCGGGATCATGGCCGCGCATTGCGCGAAGCCGATCGTCAGATACATCGGCAGCGAGAACGTGGTTGCGTCGTGGTAGCGCGGCTGCAGATCGAGCCGGTCCACCCACAACAGCACCGCACCGCCGACGATCAGCGAGAAACACACCACCCACGGATTGAACAGGTAACCCTTGATCAATCCGCCCGCCGCAGCCCCGATCACCGCCGCCGGGAGAAACGCGATCAGCACACCGATCACGAAACGCCGTGCGTCCGGATCGCTGAACATGCCGAGCGCGATGCGCCAGAACCTTGAAAAATAAATTGCGAGAATGGCGAGGATCGCGCCGAGCTGAATCAACACCGCGAAGCTTTTCCAGAACCCGCTTTCGTCGAGACCGAAGAACCGCTCGGCCAGCAGCAGGTGGCCGGTCGAAGATACCGGAAGAAATTCCGTCACACCCTCGACGATGCCGAGGATGATCGCCCTGATCGTATCGGAAAGCATGGATGGAGCCCGTGGTTGGATTGTTTTCGAGCGAATAAAAAAGCGGCCTCTTGTCGCTTATTCGCCCCATGCCCGCAATGTGAAAAACTTGCCCGCATCGACCCTCGGCGGCATCCAGCTGGCTCTTCCATCGGCATGTCATGGCTGTTCGCAATCCGCGATTGCAGGTTGCCAGCACCCGCCGGGTGGGCCATTTGTGAGTCCGCCGCCATATAACGGCCACGAACTTTTAAGCTTTTGCCGGTCTATCCAGGGTTCTCATGTTTACGCTCTTTCATCATCCGTTTTGTCCCCATTCCCGCTTTGTCCGGCTTGCGCTCGGCGAGCATGGGCTCGACGTGCGGCTGGCGGAGGAGCGCGTGTGGGAACGGCGCGAAGCGTTTCTCGCGCTCGATCCGGCGGGTAAAACGCCGTTGCTGGTGGAGGAAAACGTGCCACCGATTCCCGGGGCCGCCATCATCAGCGAATACCTCGACGAAAATTACGGCAAAGAGCTCAACGGCCACCGCCTGTTACCGTCGGCCCAGGCCGACCGCATCGAGGTCCGCCGGCTGATGGCGTGGTTCAACGAGAAATTTTACGAGGAAGTCAGCGGGCCGCTGGTCACCGAACGCATCTACAAGCGTTACATGACGGTGGAAGACGGCGGCGGCGCACCGTCCACCGATGTCATTCGCGCCGCCAAGGCCAATGTGCGTTACCATCTTGCCTACATCGGCTGGCTGGCGCGCTCGCGAAACTTTCTCGCGGGCGATACGATGACTTACGCCGACCTGGCCGCGGCAGCGCACCTGTCGGCGATCGATTATATGGGCGACGTGCCATGGATCGAAGACGACGCGGCGAAGGCGTGGTACGCCCGGATCAAATCGCGCCCCTCGTTCCGGCCGCTGTTGAACGAGTGGCTGGCCGGGGTTCCAGCGTCGCCGACTTACGTGGATCTCGACTTCTGACGTCGCCGTCCCACCCGAGCGCGGACATCGTTGCCTCGCTTCGGCGCGAAGCAAAAACCCTCGGCTTCGACGCTTTGGGCGTCACCGACCCCGCCGCGATCGGCGGCGCAGGCGAACAGCTGGAGCGTTTTCTCAGTTCCGGCGCCCATGGCGACATGACATGGCTTGCCAATGCGCCCGAACGCCGCGCCGATCCGCGCGTGTTGTGGCCCGATGTCCGCTCCATCATCATGCTGGGCGTCAATTACGGCCCGGAGGAAAATCCGCTCGCGATTCTCGCGCAACGCAGCCATGGCGCGATCTCGGTCTATGCCCGCGGCGACGACTATCACGATTTGATCAAGAAGCGCCTCAAGATGCTGGCGCGATGGCTGCACGCGCAGACGCCTTGCGACGTCAAGGTTTTCGTCGACACTGCCGCCGTGATGGAAAAGCCGCTGGCGCAACAGGCCGGGCTGGGCTGGCAAGGCAAACACACCAATCTGGTCTCACGCGATTTCGGATCGTGGCTGTTTCTCGGCGCGATTTTCACGACGCTCGAATTGCCCCGCGACGATGCCGACATCGATCATTGCGGCTCATGCCGCGCCTGCCTCGACAGCTGTCCGACGGCGGCGTTCCCCACGCCTTACACGCTCGATGCGCGGCGGTGCATCTCGTATCTGACGATCGAGAACAAGGGACCGATTCCGCATGAATTTCGGCGGGCCATGGGCAACCGCATCTACGGGTGCGACGATTGCCTTGCGGTCTGCCCGTGGAACAAATTCGCGCAACAGGGTCGTGAAGCGAAACTCGCGGCGCGCGACGATTTGCGCGCGCCATCGTTGAGGGAGCTGGCGCGGCTGGACGATGCGGCGTTTCGGATGCGGTTTTCGAAATCACCGGTCAAGCGCATCGGCCGGGAGCGCTTCGTTCGCAATGTGCTGATCGCGATCGGCAATTCCGCCGACCGATCGCTCGCCGGTGACGCCACGCGCCTGCTCGACGACGACAGCGCGCTGGTGCGCGGCGCGGCGGTCTGGGCGCTGTCACGCCTGCTGCTGCAGGACGAATTTTTGCCGCTCGCGCAGGCGCGAGAAACAAACGAGACCGATGAGGCGGTGCGCGGCGAATGGATGCGGGCGCGCGACGGGGCTTAAGCCCGCGTCACGACAGCTCCACGACGGTCGCCAGCAACCGCGCGATATCCTGCGGGCGCGACAGCCGGTGGTCACCGTCCTGGATCATCGTCAGCACCACATCTTCGCTCGGCAGACGGTGAGTGAGTTCGAACGCATGCTGCCATGGCACGTCGGGATCCTGCGCGCCCTGAAGAATGCGCACCGGACAGCCGGTATCGATGGTGCTGCGAAGCACGAGATGATTGCGGCCGTCTTCGATCAGTTGGCGCGTGATCGGTTGAGGATCGCCATAATCCGACGGCCGGCGCCACACGCCCTTGCTCTCGATCTCCGCTTTGATCTCCGGCGAAAACGAAGCCCACATCAGGTCCTCGGTGAAATCCGGCGCAGGCGCGATCAGGATCATCCCCGACATCGACGCGCGTTGCGCGCCGCCACGCTTTGCCAATTCACGCGACAGCAACAGCGCCAGCCATCCGCCCATGGACGACCCGATGACGATTTGCGGCCCATTACAAAACCGGTCGAAGACCGCGATGCTTTCCGCCAACCATTTGCCGATGGTGCCCGCGACAAACGCGCCACCGGATTCGCCATGGCCCGAATAGTCGAAGCGCACGCAAGCGCGCCCCTTGGCGCCGGCCCATTCATCCACGGCAACCGCTTTGGTTCCTTTCATGTCGGAGGCGAACCCGCCGAGCCAGAACAAACCCGGTGAAGTTCCCGCGCGGGCGCGAACCGCGATGGCGCGTTTATCTTGCGCCTCACCGACCTCGATCAAAACCGGCGCGCCGCCGTCCGGATTGCTCATCAATTCATTGCTCCAAAATCAGGTCGCAAAATCTGGCCGTTGCGTAGTTGGATAAGTGTTTTCACGTGAGTTGCCGGGCGCGGGTCTCGAGTCTCGCGCGCCCCCCCGCACCGGCATGCTTCGATTCGACGCAACCGGCGTGAATCAGAGGCACCGGTAAAATACGTACCCATCATCCTTAATGAAAACCAACCGGCTTTGCAGCGTTATCATTGCCGTTCGAGCCATTCATGACGCCCGTTCATGAAACCAACTCTTCAAACGCGGGTTTTGGTTCAGTGCAAGTCCGCCGGCGTGACCAAAATGCCTCTTCTATGGCGGTTTGGCCCCCGACCAGTGGATCGGCGCTTGCCCGCAAGGGTTTAATCCTTCACACTGCAGACTTCACCAACAACATTGGAGTTTTAACCATTCGCCGTCCCAGCAGAGCGCCAGCCCCCGTCCAGAAGGATGGACCGCGCACCAACGATGAAATCCGCAATCCGCAAATTCAGCTGATCGATCAAACCGGCATCAACCACGGCACCGTGGAAACTGTCGTGGCGGTCAAGATGGCCGTCGAGGCCGGCATGGATCTGGTCGAGATTTCACCGAACAACAATCCTCCCGTTTGCAAGATCATGGATTACGGGAAGTACAAGTTTCAGGCGCAGAAGAAAGCCGCAGAGGCGCGCAAGAAACAGAAGGTCGTCGAGATCAAGGAGATCAAGCTCCGCCCGATGATCGACGATCACGACTATGAAGTGAAGATGAAAGCGATGCAGCGGTTCTTCGAAGAAGGCGACAAGGTCAAGATCACCTTGCGCTACCGGGGCCGCGAAATGGCGCACCAGGAAATCGGCACCAAGCTGCTCGATCGCGTCAAGACGGACGTCGCCGAACTCGCAAAAGTCGAACAGGATGCACGTTTCGAAGGCCGCCAGGTCGTCATGGTGCTGGCGCCGCGTTAATCGTTTTGTCATCCCGCAATCAAAACGGCCCGTCAGATGTGACGGGCCGTTTCAGTTTCCAAAGGGATTTTCGGAATTTGAGTGCGGTTCTCAGGAATTGCGCACGGCTTCCCAACGGCCGCTGCACGCGGTGCTGGCGGATTTGCCGCTCCACTGACCGGAGCCGGAGCTGCCGTTGAGCTTGCCGCTGGCGCTGGCGCGCTGGTCACCACGCGCGATCGAAACGCTGACATTGCCGGCGTCGCCGACGCTGCCCGAAATATCGAAATCGCCGTCGCCCGAATAGCTGACCTGGCCGCCAGCCACCTTGACCGGATAGCTGTAGGCCGGATCGCAATTTCCCGACTGGGTGATGATGGTGACGTGCCAGATGCCGTCATGGGTGCCGGCGGCTTTGGAATGCCCCGCCAGCGCAATGGCGGCGGCAAAGGCCGCGAGCGCAAAAAACCAGCGAAAATATTGCAGATGCAACGTATTCGCGGAAATGGCGAGGGTTTTGGAATTCCTTGGCATGCGATATCCGTCCAGATCGGGGGAGGTGTCGTTGTGCTAGGCCTATATAACTATGCCAGATTTTTTTAAAATAGTGCAGCGCACAATAAAGCTTAGCCGTTGCCATTTCTGCATGGCTCTGCCATAAGCCCAACCTTCGTCGCCCGGCTGATTAAGGGCTGCCGTGGCGACGTCCCTGCCGGTTGTTTCGTTATAGAAATAAACCAGCATTTTCAACGCTCTAGCGAGCATTTCAACCGGCCAGACCCCTTCGCGGGTGTCTCTTGCGTGTCGGAACAGGAGAGCAAAATGCCCAAGCTGAAGACCAAGTCGGGCGCTAAAAAGCGCTTCAAGGTGACCGCCTCCGGGAAGGTCAAACATGCCCAGCGCGGCAAGCGCCACGGTATGATCAAGCGGACGAAGAAGCAGATTTGTCAGCTCCGCGGCACGCGCGTGCTGTTCAAGACCGACGGCGACAATATCAAGAAATATTTCTTGCCGAACGCCTGATGCTTCCCCCGGGCCGCGTCCGCGCGGCATTTGTGTCACCATTCGAGATTTGAAGGAGATCTGTCATGGCTCGCGTCAAACGCGGTGTGACGGCTCACGCCAAGCACAAGAAAGTCTACAAGGCCGCCAAGGGTTACTACGGCCGCCGCAAGAACACGATCCGCACCGCCAAGCAGGCAGTGGAGAAGGCGGGGCAATATGCGTTCCGCGATCGCAAGCGCAAGAAGCGCACCTTCCGCGCGCTGTGGATCCAGCGCCTGAACGCCGCCGTGCGGCCGTTCGGTCTCACCTACAGCCGATTTATCGACGGCCTCGCCAAGTCGGGAGTGTCCGTGGATCGCAAGGTACTGTCGGATCTGGCTATCCATGAGCCGGCGGCATTCCAGCTGATCGCTGAAAAGGCCAAGGCCGCGCTCGCGGCTTGAGCTTACTACGCCCACTTGATGAGGCCGACGCGACCGGGGCTAAATAGCCCCGCCCCGTTCGGCTGGGCTTGATTGACCCCCGCCGGACGGTCCAGAAAAACGACCGTTCCGATTGGGGCTCCCGATGTCCGACATCACCGCATTACAAGACGACGTGCTCAAGCAGGTCGCCGCTGCCTCGGATGAGGCCGCGCTCGAAGCCGTGCGCGTCGCGGCGCTCGGGAAAAAAGGCTCGATCTCCGCGTTGCTGGCGACGCTCGGCAAGATGTCGCCCGAGCAGCGCAAGACCGAAGGCGCTGCGATCAACGCCGTGAAGGAGAAGGTGACGCAGGCTTTGACCGAGCGTCGCGACGTTCTCAAATCCGCTGCGCTTGATGCGCGGCTTGCCCGCGAAACGCTCGACGTCACGCTGCCGGTTCGCGAGACACCGGCCGAGCTCGGGCGAATCCATCCGCTCAGCCAGGTGATGGACGAACTCACCGCGATCTTCGCCGACATGGGTTTTTCGATCGCCGAAGGTCCGGATATCGAAACCGACGATTACAATTTCACGAAGTTGAACTTTCCCGAGGGCCATCCGGCGCGGGAAATGCACGACACGTTTTTCTTCAACCCGAAGCCGGACGGCTCGCGGTTGCTGCTGCGCACCCACACTTCGCCGGTTCAGGTTCGCACTATGCTCGAACAGGCGCCGCCGATTTGCGTGATCTGCCCGGGCCGCACCTATCGCATCGATTCCGACGCCACTCACACACCGCAATTCCATCAGGTCGAGGGCCTCGTGATCGACAAGGGCGCGCATCTCGGGCACCTGAAATGGATCCTGCACGAATTCTGCAAAGCGTTCTTCGAAGTCGACAACGTCAATATGCGCTTCCGGCCATCGTTCTTCCCCTTCACCGAACCGTCGATGGAGGTCGATATCCAGTGCCGCCGCGACAAGGGTGAAATCCGCTTCGGCGAAGGCGAGGACTGGCTGGAGATTCTCGGCTGCGGCATGGTGCACCCCAACGTGCTGCGGGCTTGCAATCTCGACCCCGACATTTATCAGGGCTTCGCCTGGGGCATGGGGATCGATCGCATCGCGATGCTGAAATACGGTCTGCCCGATCTGCGCGCTCTGTTCGAAGCGGATGCGCGCTGGCTCAATCACTACGGCTTCCGGCCGCTCGATGTCCCGACGCTGGCGGGAGGGTTGAGCACGTGAGGTCTGGCGAACTGACACTCGCTACGCTAGAGGGCCCTCTCGTTCCCTCCCCCCTTTGTCAGGGAGGGGGGTAACCGCGAATGCCCCACGCAGCCGTCAGTGACCGTCAACGCGACCGGGCGAAACAGCTCCGGCTGTCGATGACGCGCGCTGAAACTTTGCTGTGGCGTTATCTCAAGGCTCACCGGATCGACGGACTTGGTTTTCGCAGACCGGTCCCTTTCCGGAACTACGTTGCCGACTTCGCATGCCTGTCCGCAAAGCTCATCGTCGAGCTGGATGGCGAAAGCCATGACTTCCCTGAGCGGCAGAAAGCCGATCAAGATCGCGACGGCTTCTTCAGGTCCGAGGGTTTTGAGGTCGTGCGGTTCACCAATGAACAGGTGATGTCGAATCTGGAAGGCGTTGTCGAAATGATCCGGCAAACGGCGGCCTCCCGGATGTGCGGCTCACCCCCCTCCCTAGCCCTCCCCCACAAGGGGGGAGGGAACGGGACGACAGAAACCACCGGACGTTCAGGCGATGGCGCGAACGCGACTATCTCCTCAATTGGTACCGATGCAGTGAGGTTGCGACGACCATGAAATTCACTCTCTCCTGGCTGAAAGAGCACCTCACCACCGACGAGCCGCTGGACAAGCTTGCCGACAAGCTCACCATGATCGGGCTTGAGGTCGAACACATCGACGACAAGGCGAAGGCGCTGGCGCCGTTCGTCATCGCGCGCGTGATCTCCGCCGAACAACATCCCAACGCCGACCGGCTGCGTGTCTGCATGGTCGACACCGGCGACGGCGCTGCGCCGACGCAGGTGGTCTGCGGCGCACCGAATGCGCGCGCGGGTCTGATCAGCGTGTTCTCGCCACCGGGCACGTTCATTCCCGGCAAGAACATCACGCTCGGTGTCGGCAGCATTCGCGGCGTCGAGAGCCGCGGTATGCTGTGCTCGGCCGCCGAACTGCAACTGTCCGAAGATCACGACGGCATCATCGAACTGCCGGCGGATGCGCCGCTCGGCACGGCTTACGCGCAATGGGCCGGGCTCGGCGATCCGGTCATCGAAATCAATCTGACTCCGAACCGGCAGGATTGCACAGGCGTGCACGGTATCGCGCGCGACCTCTCCGCCGCCGACATGGGCACGCTGAAAGATCCGGCAATCAAACCGGTGAAGGGTGAATTCCCCTGCCCGGTTCGGGTCGCGATCGAAGATGCTTCGCTGTGCCCCGGGTTCGCGCTGCGGCTGGTGCGCGGCGTTAAGAACGGGCCGTCGCCGGAATGGCTGCAGAAGCGTCTGACGTCGATCGGACTGCGACCGATCAATGCACTGGTCGACATCACCAATTTCATGACCTTCGACCGCGGCCGGCCGCTGCACGTGTTCGATGCGGCCAAGGTGAAGGGCCAGCTCGCGGTGCGCCGCGCCCGCGATGGCGAAACATTGCTCGCGCTCGATGGCCGCTCCTATGCACTCGACAACAGCATATGCGTGATCGCCGACGACAACGGCGTGGAATTGCTTGCCGGCATCATGGGCGGGGAAGCGTCCGGTTGCTCGGACACCACCACCGACGTTTTGATCGAATCCGCGCTGTGGAACGAAATCAACATCGCGCAGACCGGCCGCAAGCTCGGCATCAATTCGGACGCCCGCTATCGATTCGAACGCGGCGTCGACCCGGCCTTCATGATTCCCGGTCTGGAAATGGCGACGAAACTCGTTCTCGAACTTTGCGGCGGCACCCCGTCCGAGGTCGTCAGCGCCGGCAAGAGTTACGGCGAGGACAGAATCATCGACTTTCCACTCTCGGAGGTGAAACGCCTCGCAGGCATCGAAGTCTCGCTGGTCGAAGCACGCCGCATCCTTGGCCATCTCGGTTTCATGATGGCCGGCGCGGGTCCGATGGTGAAGGTGGCTGTGCCGTCATGGCGCACGGACATCGGCGGCAAGGCCGACATCGTCGAGGAGATCGTGCGGATTGTCGGCCTCGATCGTGTGCCCATGGTTCCGTTCGCGCGCGGCGAGAACGCACGCAAACCCGTGCTGACGCCGATCCAGCTTCGCACCCGGCGCGCCAAGCGCGCGCTCGCCGCACGCGGCATGACCGAGGCCGTGACGTGGTCGTTCATTTCAAAGCCGCAGGCCGAATTGTTCGGCGGCGGACAGCCCGAACTCGCACTCGCCAATCCCATCGCGGCGGACCTCTCCGACATGCGGCCAAGCCTGATGCCGGGACTAACCCAAGCCGCGCAGCTCAACGCCGATCGCGGCGTGGCGGACGTCGCACTGTTCGAAGTCGGGCAGATTTTCAAGGGCGACCGGCCGCAGGATCAATTCGTTGCCGCCAGCGGGCTGCGGCGCGGGCTGGCGTCGTCGAAAGGATCCGGCCGCCATTGGTCGGGCTCGGCGGCAGCCGATGTGTTCGACGCCAAGGCGGATGCGATCACGGTGTTGGCGGCGGCGGGTGCTCCCGTTCAGGCGCTGCAGGTTGTTCCCGCTCGGGAGGCGAAAGACGTCCCCGCATGGCTGCATCCCGGCCGTTCCGGCACGATCCAGATCGGTCCGCAAAACGTGCTCGGCTATTTCGGTGAGCTGCATCCCCGCGCGCTTGAAGTGCTGGGCGTGGACGGGCCGCTGGTCGGCTTCGAAGTTATTCTCGACCGGATTCCCGAAGCCAAGCAAAAGCCGACCCGCGCCAAACCGCTGCTCGATCTTTCACCGTTGCAGCCGGTGTCGCGCGACTTCGCCTTCATCGTCGATCGCGACGTCAAGGCCGGCGACATCGTGCGGACGGCGCAGAGCGTCGACCGCAAGCTGATTACCAACGTCAACGTGTTCGATCTCTATGAAGGCAAGGGGATCGAGGACGGCAAGAAATCCATCGCGATCGCCGTGACGCTGCAGCCGCGCGAGAAGACCATGACCGATCAGGAAATCGATGCAGTAGCCGCGAAGATCGTTGCGGACGTGACGAAGAAAACCGGCGGCGTACTACGGGGTTAGTTCGCGGTAGCCTTCACGGGCATTCGAGCGGGATCGAGCAGCAGGTCGCAATACGCATAGCCGTCGCGTTCGACCCGTTCGCCTTCGACGATATCAATCGCGTGTGAAAACATCGGACCCGCGACGACGCAGGTGTGAAACTCTCCGTTCTCGCCGCAGGGGTCCACGCCGTCCGGAAGATCGGCCAGCAACTGCTCGTCGAAAGAACGCCCCACGAACGATGCGGGAAGTTTTTTCAGATCGCAGGTGGCGATGCGCGCCTGAAGGCCGCTCTCGATCATCTCGCGCGCCAAACGGTCGGTGGGCTGTCTCCAGAGCGGAAACACCGGCGTGATGCCCGTGCCTGCCAGTTTCTCTTCGCGATAGGCGCGAATGTCTTCCAGAAACAGATCGCCGAAAATCATGTGGGTGACGCCCTCATTGCGCGCTTGCGCAAGTGCGACATCCATACGCGCTTCGTAAATCTCGTTCGGACAAGGAAACGGAATCGGAACGATCAGGGGCTTCAACCCGGCGGCATCGAGTTGCGCGCGCAGAATATCCTCCCGCACGCCGTGGATCGACACCCGGCCGAAGGTCTCAGTTAGCGTGGTCAGCGCGCCCGCTCACTTCGAACTCGCCACTTTGGCGCACGCGATGCAGGGCAAAGGCGCTGTCCTTGCCGCTCGACCAGGAAATCCAGGCTTTCAACGGCATCGGAAGGTCCTGGCAAAAAGCAGCATGCATTTTTATCCTGCAAGATGGGCGCTTTTAGAATTTCGGAAACGACAGACCGGATGTCCGGGGCTGCGGACGCGGTTGCCGTGCGGGTCGCGCGGATTTCGACGGCCGCGCAGGTTCTAACTCTTTCAGCGCGCCGATCTTCTTCAGCGCGCCTTCGGCGGCGCGCTCGCCGCTGTCCCACGCACCGCCGACGGTGCCCCACTGAGTTTCGTGCGCGGCTTCGCCTGCCAGAAACAACACGCCCGACGGCTCCATCAGCATCCGGCGGGCGTATTGGCCTCCGGGCGCGGCGGCGGACATGGCGCCAAGCACGTAAGGAGACGCATTCCATCGCGTGGCGCTGGAACGCTTGATCGACGCCGCGATCTCGCTGCCGAACAATTTGGTCAACCACTCGATGCCGAAGGCGATCATGGCTGCATCACCTTGCGCGGAGAGATCGCGCCCGAACGCACCGCCGATATCCAGCGTGCATACCGACGAGCCCGCGATATTCGCGGACAACATCGCGGTGCGGTTGTCCCTGCTTTGCTCGATCAGCACCTCGTCGCGCGCAAGCCCCAGCGGGTTTCCGGGCAGCTCAAGCGCGATGCGATCATAGCTGCCGAGGCTGAGCTTTGACGCAGCGTCGAGATATGGTTTCGGCAAATCCGGCGTGAATTTGATTTTTCCCGACGTCAGAACATTGGTTGAGACCGTCACGATCACGGCCCGCGCGGTGACGGCGCCGGCCGTGGTTTCGACGCTCGCGTCGCGATTGTTCCAGACGACGCGTGTGACCGGCGTGGACAGCGCAACGGGGATGTTATCCGCGAGCCTTGCCATCAACACGCCGAGCCCTTGACGCGAGATCACAGCCGCATCGCGGCGCTGCGCGCGGAACTGATCAGCGACCGACAGATCTTTCAGATCCTTGCCGGCGCCATAAGCCCCAAGCAGAAATTCGATGGCGCCTGCCCAGTCGCCCAGATCCTTCGGCAGCACCGCGGCACAAGCGATGTCGCCTCGTCGCGCGGCATCGTCGATGGCGCGATTGGCGCGCGCCAGGGTCGCCAGAAAATCCTCCGCTTCGCCGGCCCGCGCATTGCGACGACCGATCCGCATTTTCTGGCCCTGCGGCGCGGCAGCGATCTCGCTGCCGATACCACGTGCGAGTTTCACGACGGCATCACCATCGGGATTATACAACCACCGCGCGCCCCGATCGAACGCAACGTCGAAGGTCGAGGTATCGGTCTGGCAACGGCCGCCGACGCTTGCGCTCGCCTCGATCAGCAGCACCTTGCGATTGGCGGCTGCGACACGGCGCGCCGCCGCGATGCCGGCTGCGCCTGCTCCGATCACGACCACATCCGCATCGCGCGGGAGAGTCGCGCCCCAGGCGCGCATCGGTTGCGCGACGGCCAGACCGAGCGATAATCCGACAAAATCGCGGCGCGTTATCGGCATTGCAGGCTTTCTGAAATTGTCATCTCATGGTTTCCGAAACTTTGCCGGGCTGATGCAAGCCCCGCATCCGGCGCCTTCCTGATCGTAAAATCGGAGCATCCTTTCGCGGAATACGCACCGGTAACTGGAATTTCCGTTGAACTTGCCGTATTGACGTGACGACGGCAACGATCATGGTTACTCAAAGCTAACCTCCATTGCAGGCGCGTGAACCAAATTGCAATGGCTTTCGACCACTATGATGGGCACGAAAGAAGCGGCCGTGACGAGCCGCGGCGGGGGAGAATCCATCATGGGCTTCGTGCTCGATACGGTCGGGAAACTGATCGCGCGCTATCTTCAGAAGGATCTGCCGGGGTATGAACCGTTCACCCCGAGCGATCCGGAGCGCCTTCGCGGACTGATCGAGCCCGGTGACGTGTTGTTGGTCGAAGGCAACAATCGTATTTCCGGCATCATCAAATATCTCACGCAATCCACATGGTCGCATTCGGCGCTCTTTGTCGGCCCTATCGACGGCGCCACGGAACCCGACGGCGAACCGCATGTGCTGATCGAAGCCAATGTCGGCGAAGGCGTGACCTCCGCACCGCTGTCCAAATATTTTCCCTATCACACCCGGTTGTGTCGCCCCGTGGGGCTGTCGTTCGAAGACCGCACGACGGTGTGCCGCTACGCCATCAATCGGATCGGCTTCGGGTACGATACCAAAAACATTCTCGACCTGATGCGATACCTGATCCCGTTGCCGGTGCCGCAGCGCTGGCGCCGGCGCATGATCGCGATGGGTTCGGGCGATCCGACCAAGATCATCTGCTCGGCGCTGATCGCACAGGCGTTCGGCGCGGTGCGCTATCCGATTTTGCCGAAAATCACGGAGGCCGGAAGCCGTCAGGCACGGCGCGAGATCCTGCACATCCGGGATTCCTCGCTCTATATGCCGCGCGACTTCGACATCTCGCCCTATTTCGCAATCATCAAACCGACCATCGAACGCGGTTTCGACTACACCGCGCTGCATTGGGCCGACAAGCCGAAGCCGCTCGCGGAGGTAGCGGACGAAGACGATCCCTTTCCAGCGGGAGTCTTCGAAGAATCTGAAGCGCCGTTCACGACGCCAAATGAAGCGAGACCGACGGCGCGCAGCCGCGTCGAACGCTCGCCCGAGCTCGTCGACTGAGCCATAAGCCTTTCGCGGAGCCGCCGGTTGTCCGGCTCCGGTTTCTGAATCCTGCTCGCGATTCCACCCTTGCATCCGAGCCGCCGGTTCCCATTTCTGTGGAACACGCGCGAGGGATCACGGAATGCTTGACGCCGCCTTCAAGGCACTCTCCCAGATGGTTTCGCAGCCGATGCGCGCCATCCTCTGGAAATCGATCGGGCTATCGCTCGTGCTCATCGTGGCGGCCGGCGTGATGCTGCAACGACTGCTCGCATGGTTTGCAGGCGCTGGCGAAATCTGGATGGAGGCGACGCTCGGTCCGGGCTATCACGCCGCGATCAATGTCTTGGCCTGGATCATTTCAATCGTCGCGAGCTTCGGCGTGATATTCGGCGCGGTCTTTCTGATGCCCGCCATCACCTCATTGGTCGCGAGCTTTTTTGTCGACGAGATCGCCGAACATGTCGAGCGGGTGAACTACCCGGCCGATCGCATTGGCGCTGCGCTGCCGGTGGGCGTCGCCATGATCGAGGGCAGCAAAACCGCGCTGCTCACCGTGCTGGTTTATTTGATCGCACTGCCATTCGTGTTTCTGGCGGGAGCCGGATTCATCGTGTTCTTCATCGCAACCGCGTGGCTGCTCGGACGCGAATATTTCGAACTCGCCGCCATGCGATTCAGGCCGCCTGCGGAAGCGAAAGCGATGCGCAAGCAACACGCCGCCACAGTTTTCACGGCCGGGCTGGTGATCGCGGCCTTCGTGTCGATCCCGGTTGTCAATCTGGCGACGCCATTGTTCGGCATGGCGTTCATGGTGCATATGCACAAGCGCCTGTCGGGACCCCGCACGGAGCTGCTGGAGCCCGCGCGGTCCCGATCTCCCGTGGCGTGACTGACTCAGATGCTTTCGTTTTTTTTACGCGTTTTCTTAACGCGAACCGGTACCCACCGCCGGATCAAGTCCGGTGGCATGCTTCGCTTGAAAACGCGCTAGCTAGACGGTCTTCTCGGGCCAGCGGCAAAGATCGTTGATCAGGCAACGTTCGCACAAAGGCTTGCGCGCAACGCATATGTAGCGCCCGTGCAGGATCAGCCAGTGATGGGCGTGGCGCTTGAACTCGTCCGGGATCACGCGCTCCAGCCCCAGCTCGACCTCGAGCGGCGTCTTGCCCGGCGCCAGAGCCGTGCGATTGCCAACGCGAAACAAATGCGTATCGACGGCGATGGTCGGCTCCCCGAACGCCATGTTGAGCACGACATTCGCGGTCTTGCGGCCCACCCCAGGTAACGCCTCCAGCGCTTCGCGATCGCGCGGCACCTCGCCGCCATGGCGCTCGATCAACTGCCGCGACAGCGCGATCACGTTCTTGGCCTTGTTGCGAAAAAGCCCGATGGTCTTGATGCAATCCCGCACTCTGTCTTCGCCCAGCGCCAGCATCTTCTGCGGCGTGTCGGCCAGAGGAAACAGGATCCGCGTCGCCTTGTTGACGCCCGCATCCGTTGCCTGCGCCGACAATGCCACCGCGACCAGCAGTGTGTAGGGATTGAGGTGTTCCAGCTCGCCTTTCGGCTCTGGATTGGCGGCCCGAAAGCGGCTGAACGCCTCGGTGACCTCGGCCGTGGACCATGGTTTTGGCGTCTTCGACAACGGCTTTGCCAGCTTCTTTGCAGCGCGGCCGGGCTTTTCTCCGGAGAATTTGGCGACAGTCGCCGATGCCCCCGCTTTGGTCTTGCCGCGCGGCACGGATGCTTGCGCCGGACGCGCCGCCTGCACCCTCGCCGGCGTGATTTTCGATGCTGAAACGCTCGTCTTTTTCGCCATGATCACCGTATAATCAAGGGTGATGACCTCGGCCAACGATTTTGATCGCGATCCCCTGCAACATATCCTGTTCGCCGCGCGGCTGACACCGCACCGCTCGTTGAACAGGACCGGATTTATCGCGCTGATGATTTTTCTCAGCGCGGTCAGCTTCGCGGCGGGCACGGCCTTCATGCTTATGGGAGCATGGCCCGTGTTCGGCTTTTTCGGCCTCGACGTGCTGGTGATCTACTGGGCGTTCAAGGTGAATTTTCGCCATGCCTACGCCTATGAGGAGGTCAGCGTGTCGTATGCCGAATTGCGCGTGCGCCGGGTCAACCATCGCGGCCACAGTATTGAGTGGTTTTTCAATCCGGTCTGGGTGCGGATCGACCGCGAATCCCATTCCGCGCTCGAAACCGGCCTCGACCGGATCTATCTGGTTGCGCGCGGCCGCCGGATCAGCCTGGGACATCATCTGGGAGCGGATGAAAAAGAAAGCTTCTGCAATGCATTGGCCGCTTCGTTGGCCGAGGCAAGGCGCGGTCCCACCCATAACCCACTGAACAACTCGACCGTTATCGGAAATCGGGTGGTTTAGACCCATGCAGGCGCTTACATCCCGGTCATGATGAACATTGCCTTGAACGAACATCACGCCACAAAACCCGGCCCGCAGCATGCGGCGGTGCGCGACTACGACAGCGTGCGCCGCGCCATCGCCTTCATTTCGGAAAACTGGCGCGGGCAGCCGACGATCGAGGCCATCGCGGAGGCCGCCAGCGTCACCGCCGACGAGCTGCATCATCTGTTCCGGCGCTGGGCGGGCCTTACGCCGAAAGACTTCATGCAGGCCTTGACGCTCGACCACGCGAAGGGACTGCTGCGCTCATCGGCCAGCGTACTCGACGCCGCGCTCGCGTCGGGTCTTTCCGGCCCGGGACGGCTGCACGATTTGTTCGTGACCCACGAGGCCATGTCGCCCGGAGAATGGAAGACCGGCGGCGCGGGCACCACGCTGCGCTACGGTTTTCATCCCTCACCCTTTGGCACCGCCGTTGTCATCGCAAGCGGACGGGGCCTCGCGGGCCTGGCTTTTGCCGATCAAGGCGAAGAGCAACCGGCGCTCGCCGACATGCAGCGGCGATGGCCCAATGCGAGCTATGTGCACGACGATGCGGGCACGGCGCAGCTGGCGCGGCGGATTTTCAATTCGAAACTCTGGCGTCCCGATCAGCCGTTGCGCGTCACTTTGATCGGCACCGATTTCGAGGTGCGTGTGTGGGAGACGCTGCTGAAAATCCCGATGGGTCGCGCATCGACCTATTCAGACATCGCAGCAAAGATCGAGCGACCCAAAGCGAGCCGTGCGGTCGGCGCAGCCGTGGGAAAGAATCCGATCTCGTTCGTCGTGCCCTGCCACCGCGTGCTCGGCAAGAGCGGCGCGCTGACGGGATATCACTGGGGCATCACCCGCAAGCAGGCCATGCTTGGCTGGGAAGCCGGACAGGTCGGCATCGGCTGAAGCGCACTTACGGTTGCACGGCCCGGCTCTGAAGGCGCAAGTGATTCGCCGGGAAAATTATCCGGCCAGATCGACCTTGGACGACACCGTCGCATAGGCATCCAGCGTGTAGATCACAGGCGCGCCGGTCGCCAGCTCACGCTTGAGAATCTGCTCCGGCGTCAGCTTCTCCAGCACCATGATCAAGGCCCGCAACGAGTTGCCGTGAGCGGCAACCAGCACGCGCTTGCCGCGCAGGACCTCTGGCAGGATTTCTTTCACATAATATGGCAGCGCGCGGGCCAGCGTATCCTTGAGGCTTTCGCCGCCGGGTGGCGGCACGTCATAGGATCGCCGCCAGATCAGAACCTGCTCCTCGCCCCATTTCTTGCGAGCGTCATCCTTGTTCAGCCCTGACAGCTCGCCATAGTCGCGCTCGTTCAACGCATCGTTCCTGACGATCGGAATGTTGCTTTGGCCGAGCTCCTGTAGCGCGAGGTCGAGTGTATGCTGCGCCCGGGTCAATCCCGAGGTAAACGCCATATCGAACGACAGACCCTTGGCTTTCAGCTTGCGGCCGGCCTCTTTGGCCTCGGCTACGCCTTGCTCGGTGAGATCGGGATCTTTCCAGCCCGTGAAAAGATTCTTGCAGATTCCAGTCGCTCTGGCCATGGCGCAGAAGCACAAGACAGCGATCGTTCATTCTTCAAATTCCGGTTGTTGGAAGATGCTTCGTTTCCAGCGGCGAGCAAGCGTCGCTTGCCTGCCTACCTGTCATGATGTGAGGCCGAGCACGTCTGCCATCGAATAGAAGCCAGGCTTCTTGCCGCGCGCCCACATCGCCGCCTTCAGGGCGCCGCGCGCAAAGATCATGCGGTCTTCGGCCTTGTGCGACAATTCGATGCGCTCATACGGCCCGGCGAAAATCACGGTGTGATCCCCGGTGACCGTGCCGCCACGCAGCGTGGCAAAGCCAATATCACCCGGGTTGCGCGCGCCGGTTTGACCATCGCGCGCGCGCACCGAACGGGATTCCAGATCAACCTTGCGTCCGTCCGCCGCCGCGCGGCCAAGCAGATAGGCCGTCCCCGACGGCGCATCAATCTTGGCCTTGTGATGCATTTCAAGAACTTCGATATCGAAATCTTCGTCGAGCGATTGCGCGACACGCTTCACCAGCGCCGCGAGCAGATTGACGCCGAGAACTCATATTGCCGGATTGCACGACAATCGCGCGCTTTGTCACGCTGCGGATGACCGCATCATCGGAGGCCGACAGGCCTGTGGTTCCTATCACGTGGACGATGCCACGCTCGGCGGCAATCGCGACATTGGCGATCGTCGCAGCGGGAACCGTGAAATCGATGATGCCGTCGGCATTGGCCGACATGGCCCAGAGATCGGCGGAGAGAAGAATGCCGTTGGGCGGAAGCCCGGCCAGCGTCCCGGCGTCGCGACCGATCAGTTCCGACCCGGGCGCTTCGAGCGCGCCGGCAAGGACGATGCCCTGCGTTTCGGCGATCGAACGCACCAGCGCGCGACCCATCCGGCCGCCGGCACCCGCAACGATCAAACGCATATCGGACATGAGCCACAACCTTCAACTCGAACAGGCAACCCGTGTTCGAGCTGCCGCGCTTCTATAATCGATAAGAGCGGAATTGTCAGCCCACGCTAACCACGCGCACGGACCCGCTCAGGGCTGCTCGCCCTCGTAACCTTCGATCACGATGATGTCCGCCACACCGTGCGGCGCGCGGATGGCGATCAACCGCTGGTATTCCGGAGATTCGTAACAGGCCAGCGCCGATGCATAATCGGGAAATTCCAGCACGATGTTGCGGCTTCGATGATTGCCGCCTTCCTTCGCCTCATACCGCCCATTGCGGACGAGAAATTTGGCGCCGTATTTTTTGAACACCGGCCCGTTCTGCGCGACATACTCTTTGTATCCGTCGCTATGCACATCGACCCGTGCGATCCAGTAACCTTTAGGCATATGATCCTCCTTGTTGCCTGACCTGCGAATGGCGCCCGGTTCGCTCACACCGGCCCGGCATGATCGACCATCTTTTCATCATTGTATTTTAGATTTTCGTCTGCGCGATCTCCGCGACAATCGCCTCTGCGGATGCTTTTGGGTCTGCCGCCGCCATGATGGGACGCCCGACGACGAGGTAATCCGCGCCAGCAGCGATGGCGCGTGCGGGTGTCATCACGCGCTTCTGGTCGCCGGCCTCGCTGCCCGCGGGGCGAATGCCGGGAACGACGAGAGCGAGCTCGGAGCCCACCGTTTGGCGCAGCCGAGACACTTCCTCGCCCGAGCAAACCAGACCATCGACACCAATCGCTTGCGCCTGTTGCGCGCGCGTTTCGACCAGCGCCGAGACACCATCGCGATAACCCGCCTCACGCAAATCCGCGTCGTTGTAGGATGTCAGCACCGTCACCGCGAGAATCTTCAGCGGCGAATGGGCGCGCCCCTCGACCGCGGCCTTCATGGTTTGCGGATAGGCATGCACCGTGACGAACGTCGCGCCCGATTTGGCGATGCTCGCCACGCCGTGGGCCACCGTGTTGCCGATGTCGTGCATCTTCAGATCGGCGAAAACCTTCTTGCCCGCATCCGCGAGCTTGCGCACCAGCGGCAACCCGCCCGCATAGGCCAATTGGTACCCGATTTTGTAAAAGCTGACACTGTCGCCAAGCCGCGCGATCATAGCTTCAGCCTCGTCGACACTCGGCACATCCAGCGCGACGATCAGACGCTCGCGCGGGTCAATTTTCATCGCCTGCATTTCACCTCACATCATTTGCTGTGCGACATCGATCAGTTGCCGCACCAGCGCGCGCAATCCGTTGGCATCGCGCGTATCCTTCAATTGTTCGTCGTCGTCGAACGCCTGGTCCGCCGCCGACAGCGCGAATTGTTGCGGGATGACCGTGGCTCCGCAACCAAGCGTCAGAATTTGCCGTAACGCCATCAGCGCTCGCAGACCGCCGAATTTTCCAGTGGAAGCGGCCCCGATGGCGAAGGCGCGATCGTGGAAGACCTCAAGCGGCGTATCGTTGCGTTCTCGAACCCGGCTGACCCAGTCGATTGCATTCTTCAACAGCGGCGGCACGGATGCATTGTATTCGGGGGTTACGAAAAATATCCCGTGATGAGCGCCGATCATGCGTTTCAGGTCGACAGCGATCTTCGGCACACCGGATTGCGCTTCGAGATCGGCGTCGTAGATCGGCAGCGGGTAGTCGGCAAGCGAGAGCCGCGACACGTCGGCCCCGGCAAGCGCAAATTCCTTGGTCGCGGCGGCAGCCAGCCGGACATTGAAGGAGCCGGTGCGGATCGATCCGGGAATAACGAGGATTTTGATCGCGGACATGTCTTCCTAGAACGCTTTCATTCTGGGTTGAATCACCGTCGCTTTATTTCTTGAGGCGTTTTCTTATCGCGAACCGGTATCCACCACCGATCAAGTCCGGTGGCATATGGTTCGCTCGGAACGCGCTAGCCTTTGCGATATACCCAGACCCGCGCGGGCGGGAGATTCATCCAGATCCGCTCCGACGCCTGGGTGTGTACGCCCGACAGCGATTTCGGAATCGGAGGCGTTACCGAATAGGTAAATTGAATAAACGGCGCACCCGGGGCCAGCGCCACGAACGCATCGCGGATCAGCTTCAACCGCGTTCGCATCGGCTTGGTGACGAGGGGAAGCCCCGAGACAACCGCGGATGCCGGCGAACCCAGCACATCCCAAAGCGACTCGCGCAGCGCGTAGGCGTCTCCCTGGACGATCCTTGCCTGGGGATAGCGCTCGCGCAGCAAAGCGCAAAAACCGGGATTGTATTCCACCAGCACAAGACGCTTCTGATCCACGCCGCGCTCGATCAATGCATTGGTGATCGCACCCGTGCCTGGGCCTAGCTCGATCACCGGCGTATCGGCGTGCGGATCGACGTAGCGCGCCATGGTGCGTGCGAGCAACTTGCCCGACGGCATCACCGCGCCCATGTGCAGCGGCTTTTCAATCCATGAGCGGAGAAAGCGAACTTCGTCGTCGAGACGAAGCGGCTTCTTCAAAACGCGCACAGACGATTGCGGGGGCATATCGGGACCGGGCAAAACCAAAAGCGGACGGGGCGTCAGCTTGTCGTCATAAATGGGTATCGCTGCCCAGTGCCTCGGTCAAGCTTAAGGCGTCGAACTGGCGCGGGGACCGAAGAAGTCCTTGACCTTCGCAAAGAAACCCGCAGCCTCCGGCTGGGTTTCGCCGGACGAGAGCTTTTCAAACTCGGCGAGCAGTTCTTTCTGCTTTTTGGTCAGATTCTGTGGGGTTTCGACCACGACCTGCACATACATGTCGCCGGCCTGGCGCGACCGGAGCACCGGCATGCCTTTTGACGCGATGCGGAATTGACGGCCGGATTGAGTTCCGGAGGGCACTTTAACCTTGGTCTTGCCTTTATCTATGGTCGGGACCTCGAATTCGCCGCCAAGCGTCGCCGTGATCATCGAGATCGGCACCCGGCAATGCAGATCGGCCCCGTCGCGCTGAAACAGCTCGTGAGAGGCCAGCGACAGGAAAATATACAGATCGCCCGGAGGACCGCCGCGCGTCCCCGCCTCGCCCTCGCCGGAGAGACGAATGCGCGTGCCGTCCTCGACACCGGCCGGAATATTGACTGACAAGGTGCGGTCCCGGCTGACACGTCCGGAGCCTGAGCACGACCCGCAAGGATCTTCGATCACCTGACCGCGACCCTGACACCCCGGGCACGTGCGCTCCAGCGTGAAGATGCCCTGGGCATGGCGCACGCGGCCAGCGCCACCGCACATCGAACAGTTTTTCGGTTTGGTCCCCGCCTTCGCGCCCGTGCCCGAACAGGATTCGCACGTGACCGAGACCGGAATGTGGATTTCCGCGGTTTTGCCGAGGAAGGCTTCCTCGAGCGTGATGTCCATGTTGTAGCGCAGATCCGCGCCGCGCTCACGGCCGCCACCACGTCCACGCTGCCCGGCCATGCCGAACAGATCTTCGAAAATATCGGAGAACGATGAGGCGAAACCTGCGCCGAATCCTGCGCCGCCACCGCCGCCCATGCCTTGCTCGAAAGCGGCATGACCGAAGCGGTCATAGGCCGCGCGCTTCTGGCCGTCCTTGAGGACTTCGTAGGCTTCGTTGATTTCCTTGAAACGAACTTCGCTGGTTTGGTCGCCCGGATTTTTGTCCGGGTGCCATTTCATCGCGAGCTTGCGAAAGGCGGACTTCAGACCGGAATCATCGACCGTGCGCTCGACTTCCAGTGTCTCGTAGTAACAGCGTTTCGACATCTCGTGTCCCGAATTCCAAGTTCACCTACGTCCCGCAGCGCCTTCGAATGCGAACGCCGAATTCGAAAGGCACCAGAGCGTTTTCGAGCGAACCGATCCCCATGAAGAAAACGCGTCGACAAAAGAACGAGCGCGGTCGCGATCCAGGGAGCCTTGAAGGCCGCGATCTCGCCCCGAAAATTCCCGTTCGGAGAGTTGACGGGAAGCCGGGGAACGACCGAGCCGCACCACGCACAATTTGCTCGCAAAAACCTCCCCCTTTCGGGGGAGGTGATTGTGGTATCGAGACTACGCTGACTTCTTGTTGTTCTTATCGTCGTCGACTTCAGTAAATTCCGCATCAACGACATCGTCTTTCGCAGCATCCTTGGCGGCATCGCTTTCGGCCTGCTGCGCGTACATGGCTTCGCCAAGCTTCATCGACGCCTGCGCCAAGGTATTGGTCTTGGCCTTGATGGCTTCGGCATCGTCGCCCTTCAGCGCTTCCTTCAGATCGCTGACGGCATCCTCGATCGCGCGGCGTTCGGGTTCGCCGATCTTGGAGCCATGCTCGGCCAGCGACTTCTCGGTCGAATGGACCAGGGCATCGGCATGGTTCTTGGCGTCGACCGCTTCGCGGCGCTTCTTGTCTTCCGTGGCGTTGGCCTCGGCATCCTTGACCATCTTCTCGATGTCACTCTCGGACAAACCGCCGGAAGCCTGGATACGGATCTGCTGTTCCTTGTTGGTCGCCTTGTCCTTCGCCGACACGTTGACGATGCCGTTGGCGTCGATGTCGAACGTGACCTCGATCTGAGGCATGCCGCGCGGAGCCGGCGGAATGCCCATCAAGTCGAACTGGCCGAGCATCTTGTTGTCGGCCGCCATTTCACGCTCGCCCTGGAACACGCGGATGGTGACGGCATTCTGGCTGTCTTCCGCGGTCGAGAACACCTGGCTCTTCTTCGTCGGGATCGTGGTGTTGCGCTCGATGATGCGGGTGAACACGCCACCCAGCGTCTCGATGCCGAGCGACAATGGCGTGACGTCGAGCAGCAGCACGTCCTTGACGTCGCCCTGCAGCACGCCCGCCTGAATCGCGGCGCCGATCGCAACGACTTCATCCGGATTGACGCCCTTGTGGGGCTCCTTGCCGAAGAACTGCTTCACCACTTCCTGGATTTTCGGCATGCGGGTCATGCCGCCAACCAGCACCACTTCGCCGATTTCGCCGGCAGACAGCCCGGCATCCTTCAACGCCTTGCGGCATGGCTCGATGGTCTTTTCGACGAGATCGTTCACCAGCGCTTCGAACTTCGCACGGGTGAGCTTCATCGTCAGATGCTTCGGCCCGGACTGATCGGCCGTGATGAATGGCAGGTTGATTTCGGTCTGGGTGGTCGACGACAATTCGATCTTGGCTTTTTCAGCGGCCTCTTTCAGGCGCTGCAGCGCGAGCTTGTCGTTGCGCAGGTTGATGCCCTGCTCCTTCTGGAACTCGTCGGCCAGATAGCTGACGAGGCGCATGTCGAAATCTTCACCGCCGAGGAAGGTGTCGCCGTTGGTGGACTTCACTTCGAACACGCCGTCGCCGATTTCCAGAATCGACACGTCGAATGTACCGCCGCCGAGGTCGTATACGGCGATGGTGCCCTGCTTCGCCTTGTCGAGGCCATAGGCAAGCGCGGCCGCGGTCGGCTCGTTAATGATGCGCAGCACTTCGAGGCCCGCGATCTTGCCGGCGTCTTTGGTGGCCTGGCGCTGGGCGTCGTTGAAATAGGCTGGAACGGTGATGACCGCCTGATCGACCTTGGCGCCGAGATGGGCTTCGGCGGTTTCCTTCATTTTCTGAAGGATGAAGGCGGAGACCTGCGACGGCGAATAGGTCTTGCTGTCAGCCTCGACCCAGGCGTCGCCGTTGCCGGCCTTGACGATCTTGTAGGGAACGAGGCCCTTGTCCTTCTCGACCATCGGGTCGTCATAGCGGCGGCCGATGAGGCGCTTGACCGCGAAGAACGTACGCTCGGGGTTGGTGACTGCCTGACGCTTGGCGGGCTGGCCGACCAGCCGCTCGCCATCATCCGTGAACGCGACAATGGACGGCGTCGTGCGCATGCCCTCGGCATTCTCGATGACTTTCGGCGTCTTTCCGTCCATGACGGCAACGCACGAATTCGTGGTGCCGAGATCGATACCAATGACCTTTCCCATGGTCCTCTATTCCTTCTTTTGCGGCAGGTTGGCTGGGCCCTGGCGGCACACCAATCCGAACCCCCTAAAATTGATCAATTCTCCGCGATATGCGGCACTCCGCCTCATATAGGAGGGGGGGTGCCGCCTGCAAGGACCGGATGCAGGGGTTGTCGATGAAAAGCTCATCGCCAAAACCGCCCAACCCGTACAAATCCCGCTTAGAGACGTTACCCCGCCCGCGCTCCAGCGACATTGATCTGCGCCAAAAGCCCCGGCGGCCTTGATCCATTTCGGGAGCCGCGGCGACCCGAAAACGCCGCCCGTTGACCACAAAGGACCCACCGGAAAAGCTGTTACCGATGGTGGAATGGGGATAGGAAGGGGCAAGCAGCACGGCCTCTCGACTTCGATCTGGCCGCGCAAGTCAAACAATCCCCGGAAATCACAATCAGACCCTTTGCATGAAACAGTTCCGATCCTCCGCCTTCGCTCTCGCCGGTCTGATCCTCGTCGCGCTCGGCGCGAGTTGCGCTTTCGCCGCCGAACCTGTCTTCCCGAAGGGCGCGCGTGTCGGGCTGGTGCCGCTCGAAGGTCTTGCCCAGTCGACAACCTTTCCGGGCTTCGAGGCCACCGACCTGCGGGTGAAGATCATCGTCACCGAGCTTCCGAAGGAAGCCTTTGCATCGATCGAGACGGCATTCAAATCCGACCAGCCCGCCGCAGCCAATCGTCCCAAGCTTGAGCCGATCGAAATGGAATCCGGCAACAAGGCCTATCTGACCCGGGAAACCGCGGTCGATGACGGCACGAATGTCAGGCGTTTCTCGCTGCTGGTGTCTGGCCCCAACTTCTCCGGATATGTCGCGGTCCAGGTGCCGGACAACGCCGCTTATTCGGACGAGGCCGTGCGCAAGATGCTGACCACCGTGACGTTGCGCAAGGACGTGCCGCCGGAAGAACAGCTCGACCGGTTGCCGTTCAAGTTGAGCGAACTCGGTGCCTTCAAGACCATGCGCACGCTGCCCAACGGGTCCACGATCCTGCTGACGGATGCGACCGACGAAGACAATCTCGACACCACTCCCTACATGCTGATCGGCCTGATGGCGAACGGACCGGCGACACCCGATGACCGCGGCCGTTTCGCGCAACAGATCGCGGCGGCGCTGCCGGGCCTGCGCGACGTGCGCATCACCTCGTCCGAGCCGATGCGGATCGACGGGTCGGTTGGGTATGAAACCCGTCTCGATGCCGTCACCGGCAAGGACAATACGCCCGTCACCGTGGTTCAGTGGCTGCGGTTCGGCGGCACATCGGCAACCTTGCGAATCGTGGCGGGCGCCAAGCGTGACGAATGGCCCGCTGCTTTCACACGCTTCCGCGCGGTGCGGGACGGCGTCGCTGCGAGGTGAGCGGCTTCGAAAGTTGTATCGGCAGGAAAATAATATCGTTTAGGATAGCGGAATAGAGACAACTGAGCGGCAGCACGTAGGCTTCAAGAGGAGCGACCGTTGCCCGGCTCGGCATGCCGATCGAATGGCTGGAATCACAACCTGCGGGCGGAGGTTTCACGATGTTGGACAGACGGCAACTTCTTGGCGGCGCTGCGGCCATCGGCCTTGCGGGCCCGGCTCTTGCGGCCAATCCGGCCACCATCGACGACGCATCGGTGTTGATCGTCGTCGACGTGCAGAACTGCTTTCTCCCGGGCGGCAGCCTTGAGGTCAAGAACGGCGATCAGGTCGTCCCGATCATCAACCGTCTGGCCAAGCGATTTGCCAATGTCGTCATGACGCAGGACTGGCACACCGCCGCCCACATCTCCTTCGCCTCCACCCACGCCGGCAAAAAGCCGTTCGAGACGATCGACCTCGAATACGGCAAGCAGGTGCTCTGGCCCGATCATTGCGTGCAAGGCACCGATGGCGCGGCGCTGTCGAAGGATCTCGCGATTCCTCAGGCCCAGCTTGTGATCCGAAAAGGCTTCCACAAGGATGTCGACAGCTATTCGGCTTTCATGGAGGCCGACGGCAAAACCACCACGGGGCTCGCAAGCTATCTCAAGGCCCGCAAGATCAAGCGCGTGTTCGTGGTCGGGCTTGCCACGGATTTCTGCGTGGCCTGGACCGCGCTCGACGCGCGCAAGGCCGGTTTTGAGACCTATATCGTCGAGGACGCCTGCCGGGGCATCGACACCAAGGGATCACTTGCCAAGGCCTGGCACGACACCAGCAAGGCCGGCGTCAAGCGTATTCAATCGGTCGACATCGCGACCTGAGTCGTCGCTTAAGTCCGCCAGAGATCACGAAGCCCCTGAATAACAAAAAGCGCCGCAGGATGCGGCGCTTTTGTTTTGGAATCGACGAGAGCGTTTTCAGCTCTTGATGTCGGTGGTTGGCGCAGGCTTGGGACCGCCCTTCGCGACGCCGACCAGCGCCGGGCGCAGAATACGCTCGCCGATCATGTAGCCGGCCTGCATCACCTGAACCACGGTCCCCGCCGGAGTGGACGGATCCGGAACCTCGAACATCGCCTGCTGGAAATTCGGATCGAATCGCTCGCCCGAGGGATCGAATTTTTTCACGCCATTTTTTTCGAGCGTGCTCAGCAGCGAGCGCTCGGTCAGTTCGACGCCTTCAATCAGCGCTTTCAAGCCCGGATCGGCCGTCTCACGCGCATCGGCGGACACCGCATCGAGCGCGCGTTGCAGATTGTCTGCGATGTCGAGGACATCGCGTGCAAAATTGGCGATGCCATAAATGCGGGCATCCGACACTTCCTTGGTGGTCCGGCGGCGAAGATTTTCCATTTCCGCCAATGTGCGCAGCACCTTGTCGCGCGCCTCAGCCGCCTCGCGGGTCAAGGCCTCCACCGACCCTTCCTCCGGATCGTCGGGCATCACATAAGGCTTCGAAACCACGTGTTCCGCGCCTCCGCCTTGCGCATTCGCATGGGCGTTATCTTGGGTCACATCTTCGGGATTCTTATGCCCATTGGTTTCGGTCATCACTCCGCCTTCTCGCTACAGATCTCGAACTCATGCGGCATATCAGGGCTCTGGCCCTGAAAATCAAGCTCCGAGAGTGTTTTCGGACCCCGGCAGGGCATTAGTGTCGAGAAAACGCTGCAAAACAAAACGAGGCCATCGATGCCGAGCGGACAACCATACCGGGAGTACCTCGCCGCAAGACGACGACCGCCCAATCCCATCTCAGGATTAACTATTTACCGAGCAACTGGCTCACGATGCGCGCGGCATAGTCCACCATCGGTATGACGCGCGCATAATTCAGCCGCGTCGGTCCGATGACGCCCAGCACGCCCACGATATGCCCCGCAGCGTCGCGATAGGGTGCAATGATCGTGGAGGAGCCGGACAAGGAAAACAGCTTGTTTTCCGAACCGATGAAGATGCGCACGCCTTCGGCGCGTTCCGCTCGCCCCAGCAGATCGATCACGCCGCGCTTGGTTTCGAGATCGTCGAACAACAGTTTTACGCGCTCTAGATCTTCCATGGCATGAAGATCTCCCAGCAGGTTGGCATGACCGCGCACGATCAATTGCCGTTCGTCGCTTGCGCCGCCTGACCAGCTTGCAATACCCGCGGCCACGACCTTTTGCGTCAGTTGATCGAGTTCGCTGCGGCTTTGCGTTAGCGCCCCCTCAAGCTCGACGCGCGCTTCAGCAAGCGTGCGCCCTCGAATCCGCGCATTGAGGAAGTTCGACGCCTCCGTCAGCGCCGACGCCGGAACGCCGGGCGGCAATTGCAGCACGCGATTCTCGACCTGCCCGTCTTCGGCGACCAGCACGACCAGTGCCTGTTCGGGCTCCAGCCGCACGAATTCGATATGCTTCAGTCTGACGTTGGATTTCGCGGTAAGCACGACCGCTGCGGTCCGCGTCAGGCCCGAGAGCCGGGTCATCGCCTCGTTCAGCGCTGCTTCAACCGACTGCGCCTTGTTGACGGAAGCGAGCTGCGCCTCGATCGATTGCCGCTCGGGCTCGCTGAGATCGCCGACCTGCATCAACGCGTCGACGAAGAAGCGCAGGCCAAGCTCGGTCGGCAGACGGCCCGCCGAGGTATGCGGCGCGTAGATCAGGCCCAATTGTTCGAGATCGGACATGACGTTGCGCACCGATGCCGGCGACAGCGGCAGTGTGATCAGGCGCGAAATATTGCGCGAGCCCACCGGCTCGCCGGTGGCCAGATAATTCTCGACGATTTGACGGAAAATATCGCGCGACCGCTCATTGAGCTGCGCCAGCCCCGGATTTGGCGTAATCAGATGGCCGATCGGATCGTGGGGAACCACGGCATGCTCCTTTGCGGTCCGATCATTTGTCCACATTTCGAGGTAGTTTCAAGCGCCTTTAAATATTGCCGTCTTTCAGGGCCTTTTCAGAGCTTGCCGCCTGCGGCAGGCCCCCCTAAAAGCACGGCTGGTTCTGCAATCCTGTCCTGAAGCAATCGCCAACCCCCGGCGGGCTTCGGATTCGAGCGCGTGAAATCTGAATTTCAGTCTCTGTGGAGGATTCCCCATGCGGCCAAGCCGCCGTGCGCCCGATGAGTTGCGCCCTGTCTCGCTGGAACGCGGCGTCGTCAAATATGCCGAAGGTTCCTGCATGGTGAAATTCGGCGATACCCATGTGCTGGTCACGGCCACACTGGAAGAACGGCTGCCACCATGGCTCAAAGGCCAGGGCCGCGGCTGGGTGACCGCCGAATACGGCATGCTGCCGCGCGCGACGCTGGAGCGGACGCGGCGCGAGGCAGCCGCCGGCAAACAGGGCGGTCGCACCGTTGAAATTCAACGCCTGATCGGCCGATCGCTGCGAGCGATCGTCAATCTCGAAGCGCTCGGCGAACGGCAAATCACCGTCGATTGCGATGTGATTCAGGCCGACGGCGGCACCCGCACCGCCTCGATCACCGGCGCATGGGTGGCGCTGGCCGATTGCCTCAACTGGATGAAAGGCCGCAACATGATCCGCGGCGAAGTGCTGCGCGACAATGTCGCGGCGATTTCCTGCGGCATCTATAACGGCACACCGGTGCTCGATCTCGATTATGCCGAAGATTCCGAAGCCGACACCGACGCCAACTTCGTGATGACGGGCGACGGGCGCATCGTCGAGGTTCAGGGAACCGCCGAGAAAACACCCTTCACTCAGGACGAACTGCTGAAACTGATCGCGCTGGCGCAAAAAGGCGTGGCGCGCCTTGTCGACCTGCAAAAAATGGCGGTGGCATAAATCCTTTGCTCGCGAGCCAATTCGCCTTCGCGGGATCTATCCACCACCGGGTCAAGTCCGGTGGCATGCTTCGCTCGAAAACGCTCTAGGATTCGTTCATGCATCGCCAAATCACCGGACGCCTTGTGATCGCGACCCATAATCCCGGCAAACTCGCCGAGATGAGGGAGTTGCTCGCGCCTCACGGCATCGATGCGGTGTCGGCGGGCGAGCTCGGCTTGCCCGAACCTGACGAGACCGGCGACAGCTTTCGCGCCAACGCCGCGATCAAGGCAAAGGCCGCCGCTGAGGCTGCCGGTCTGCCGGCCTTCGCCGACGATTCGGGCCTTTGCGTCGATGCCCTCGATGGCGCACCGGGCATCTATTCGGCGCGATGGGCCGGCGAGAGCAAGGATTTCGCGGCAGCCATGGCGCAGATCGAACGGCTGTTGCAGGAGCGCGGCGCCGATACGCCCGCCAAACGCAAGGCGCACTTCGTCTCGGCGCTCTGCGTGGCGTGGCCGGACGACCATCTCGAGGAAGTCGAAGCGCGCGTCGACGGCACGCTGGTATGGCCACCGCGCGGCACGGCCGGTTTCGGCTACGATCCTTGTTTCCTGCCGGACGGACACGACCGCACCTTCGGCGAAATGAGCAGCGTTGAAAAACACGGATTGCCGCCGCGCGGCATGGGGCTGTCTCATCGCGCACGCGCCTTTCTGGCGCTGCAGAAAATTTGCCTCGCTCAGGAGATGTCCCGTGACTAATCCTGATCGCCCGGCCGCCTTCGGCGTTTATGTGCACTGGCCGTTTTGCCTGTCGAAATGTCCGTATTGCGATTTCAACAGCCATGTGCGCCACGCGCCGGTCGACGAGGAACGCTACGTTCGCGCCTTCACGCGCGAAATCGAGACCACCGCCGCGCGCACGCCCGGCCGCACCGTGTCGTCGATATTTCTCGGCGGCGGCACGCCTTCGCTGATGAAACCGCAAACGGTCGGCGCCATTCTCGATGCGATCGCGAAGAACTGGCGCGTCGCGGACGACGTGGAAGTGTCGCTGGAAGCCAACCCGACAAGCGTCGAGGCCACGCGCTTTCGCGGCTATCGCAGCGCGGGGGTCAACCGCGTGTCGCTCGGCGTGCAGGCGCTGGACGACGCATCGCTGAAAGCGCTTGGCCGGCTGCACACGGCGCGGGAAGCGCTGGACGCCGTTGCCATCGCGCGCGCGGCATTCGATCGCTATTCGTTCGATCTGATCTATGCGCGCCCCGACCAGACGCCGCAGATGTGGACGCAGGAATTGAAGCAGGCGATTTCAGAAGCCGCCGAACACCTGTCGCTCTATCAGCTCACCATAGAGCCCGACACGCCGTTCTTCGGACTGCACGCCGCGGGCAAGCTCAAGACACCCGATGAAGCGATGGCGCGCACGCTTTATGACGTGACGCAGGAGATCTGCGCACAGCATGGTCTGCCGTCTTACGAGATTTCCAATCACGCGCGGCCGGGCGCGGAGTGCAAACACAATCTGGTTTACTGGCGCGGCGACGAATATGCCGGCATCGGACCCGGCGCCCATGGCCGTCTCGACATCGGCGGCGTGCGGCACGCGATCGTGACCGACAAACGCCCGGAATCATGGCTGACGCGCGTCGAAACCACCGGCAACGGCGTATCCGACGACGAGTTGCTCAACAGCGAAGAGCGCGCCGACGAATTTTTGCTGATGGGCTTGCGGCTCGTGGAAGGCATCGACCCGCAGCGCTATGCGCGGCTGTCGGGCCGGCCGCTCGATCCGGCGCGCATCGCCGTGTTGCGCGAAGAGGGCGCGATCACCGTGGAAGCCAACGGAAGACTGCGCGTTACGCAATCCGGCTTTCCGCTGCTGGACGCCGTGGTGGCCGATCTCGCCGCATAATTATTTCGGCTCTGCGGTGCGCGCCGAAACGTTTTAAGCTCTGTTTCCAGAACTCACGTGCCAAAGCTTTTGGGTGATCCGGCCACCGCCTGACCGCCGCCGCTGGCGACCCGCATCACCGCAAGGCCGCGTTCGTTGGTGCCGTCGGCCTTGAAGCGGAACAGCCCGTCGATCCCGGCAAAGCCCGACGAATTCAGCAAAACGTCCTGGGAAAATCGCTGACCGCCCTGCGTCCGCGCCAGAGCCGCGACCAGCGCCACCGAGTCATAGGCCAGCGTCGCGGTGCGGACTGGATCGCTGCCGTATTTCTTGCGGTATCGTCCGGCGAAGGCGCGAAAGCCTGACGGATCGGGCGCGGCATAAATTCCACCCTGCAACGGCGCGCTCGCGAACACGCGCGGATTGTCCCACAGACCGGTGCCGAGCAGTTGAACGCGCTTCAGGTCCGCGCCGCTCGCGGTCAGTGCATCCGCGACCGCCGCAAGCAAATCGCCGTCATCGGCGAGCAAAAGCGCATCGGCAGTCGCCAGCGCCTGTGCGACCGTGCGCGCCGGGCCGGCTTTGTCCGCGCCATATTTCTCGAACGCGACGATGCGCCCCCCGCGACGGCCCACCGCCTGCTTGAACGCGGTTTCGACCACGTTGCCATAAGGATTTTCCGGCAACAGCGCCGCGAACGATCGCTTACCTGTTCCAGCAGCGTAATCAATGATCCGGTTCACATCGGATTCCGGCAGGAAGCTGAGGAGATAAACGCCACGCCCGGCGACGCTCGAATCGGTCGAAAACGCGATCACCGGCACATTGCGCGCGCGTGTCAGCTGCGCGGCGGATGGCACCGAAAGCGCAAACAGTGGCCCAAGAATGATCTCGACGCCTTCGTCCAGCGCCTGTTGCGCGGCCTGCTGCGCGCCTTGCGGCGTGCCGGCGTCATCCTTGATCAGCAATTGAACGTTCGGACTTTGAAATTCAGCCAGCGCCAATTCGGCGGCATTCTTCATCGACTGCGCCGCGACACCGGCATTGCCTTGGCCGGACAGCGGCAGAATGAGACCGACCTTGACCTGACCTGTTCCGATCGCGGTGGCTTGCTGCGCCGGGCCGGACGGTGCGGGCGGCGTATCCTGCCCGAACGATGGGAAGCTCGACTGCATGCCGGAACAACCGGCGACGAGCGGCGCAGCGAGAAAAAGTCCAAGCGCGGATCGACGGGTGGAACCCAATCCTGACGGCAGCAAATGATATGGGTCACCCATCGCGTCTCTTTCCCGGAGCCCGACCCGACGTGTCGAATCAGGCCCGTCTCTCAAATTTCCCGGCGAGGTATCTACCGCCCCGCCGTTAAGAAGGTATCCGGGCATATTGTCGCCCAATGGTTAACCAAGGCAAAGGATTTTAACGATCGGCTTTCGGTGCGTGCGCCCTTAATCGCGCGGCTTTTCGATACCGCGTGCCAGGTCGGGCACTGTCCATCCTGCGATTCAACGCCGAGGGCGTATTCAACTGAGCGGCATTCCGCTCTAGATTACCTTATGCGCGCCCGACCAACCCCCTCCTCACCCGATCAAGCCGAGACCGTCACGCGAAGCTTCACGCTGGCGGGGCATGTCCTCGTGGCACCGAAAGCCGCCCCCGGTCTGCACGTGGTCGCGACGCCGATCGGCAACCTCGGCGATATTACATTGCGCGCGCTGGAAACCCTGGCGGGTGTGGATGTCGTCGCCTGCGAGGATACCCGCGTGACGCGCAAGCTGATGGACCGCTTCGGCATCAAGGCGACATTGAAGCCTTATCACGAGCATAATGCCGAACAGGCCCGGCCCGCCATCCTGCAGCGTCTGGCGCAAGGCGATTCGATCGCGCTGGTATCCGACGCCGGTACGCCGTTGATCTCCGACCCCGGCTTCAAGCTGGTGCGCGATGTCAGCGCCGCCGGCTATTCCGTCATCACCCTGCCCGGCCCTTCGTCGATTCTGGCGGCGCTGACGGTCGCGGCGCTTCCCACCGATCGGTTTTTCTTCGAAGGATTTTTACCGTCCAGGGAGACCGCCCGTCGTACGCGCCTTGGCGAACTTGCGCGCCTGGATGTCACGCTGGTGATGTTTGAATCCGGCAATCGCGCGCAGGATACGTTGCGCGATCTGGCGGACATTTTCGGTTCGCGAGACGCGGCGATCTGCCGGGAGATGACAAAGCTGCACGAGGAAGTCCGGCGCGGAACGCTTGCCGATCTCGCGGCGGTGGCGGACGGCCTCGAAACGCGCGGAGAGTTCGTCATTGTCGTGGGGCCGCCCGATGCGTCCGCGCGCCTGATGCCGCAAACCGATCTCGATGCGTTGCTGCGCGCCTCGCTGCGGCACGACAGCGTCAAGGACGCCGTTGCGCAAGCGGTCGAAGTATCCGGCCGGCCACGGCGCGAGATTTATGCCCGCGCCCTCGAACTCGCAAAGGAGGGCAAGGATGCAAAAGAATAACGATCCCGCGCCCGGCGAGATCATCCCGAAAACGCCCGACCCCGAACGCGTCGCCGCGTTCCGCACCGGATTATCGGCCGAAAGCCGCGCGGCCGCTTATCTTCTGGCCAAGGGTTTCCGCATTCTCGCGCGCCGTTTCCGCACCCGCTACGGCGAGATCGACATCGTCGCGCGCCGCAAAAATCTGCTCGCCTTCGTCGAGGTCAAAGCCCGCGCCACGCTCGATGACGCCGCTTACGCCGTTACGCCGCAGCAGCGCCAGCGCATCGTCGCCGCCGCTCAGGCCTGGCTGATGACACACCCCGAACACGCGAATTTCGACTGCCGGTTCGACGCCATCCTGATCGCGCCGAGGTCGCTCCCCCGTCATCTGACGGCCGCGTTCGATGCCAGCGCCTGATCGCGCAAAAAAGCGAGTGATCGGGAAAGTCGGCAGCCTCGTCACGCAGCGGCGGCGGCCACGACCTTGGCCAGCAATTGTTCGCGTTTGGCCAGCGAGCGGCAGCCCTTCAACGTCGAGGCGAAGCGTTCGAGAATGCCGTCTTCGAACGCCGTCACGATGGTTTCGTGCACGTAGCTCTTGCGGCAGATCGCCGGCGTGTTGGCGAGTTCATCGGCGGCCGCGCGCACGGCTTCCAGCACCTGCTTGCGGCGGGCCCGTGCGCTGTCGGCCGGAGAGACCCGCGCCAGCGATTCCATCACGGCGGCGGAAGCCATCAAGGTACGAAAATCCTTCAGCGAGATTCTGATGCCGGCAATGTCGCGCAGAAACGCATTGACCTGCGAGGTGGCGACGGGGCGGATTTCGTCGTTTTCAGTCCGGTATTGAAACATCCGTTTGCCGGGCAACGCCTGCAAAACACCGATCGCACGAACCAGCCGCGACGCATCGCATTCCTTGCGAACCTGCTTGCCGCCTTTGGCGCGGAACGAGAGGATGATGCAGTCATCCTCCAGCGCGACATTGGACTTCAGCAACGTGGTCGCGCCCCGGGTGCCGTTCAGCCGCGCGTAGGATTCGCTGCCGGGCCGGATCGCCGTGCGCGCAATCAATTCGATGACCGCCGCAAGCGCGAATTCGCGCGACGGCGTCTCTCCCGCGAGATGCTGGGCGATACTTCGCCGGATTTTCGGCAGCGCCTCGACCAGCTTCGCCAGCCGCCGCGCCTTGCGGGTTTCCCGTACACGCTCCCAATCCGCGTGGTAGCGGTATTGCAGACGTCCCGCCGCATCGCGGCCCACCGCCTGCAGATGCGCTGCGGGATCGGCTGCATAGCGCACCTCGTCATAGGCCGGCGGCACAGCCAGCGAATTCAAGCGCGCGACGACGCTCGTGTCCCGCACGGCTTTTCCGTTCTGGCGAATGAAGCTGTAGCTCTTGCCGCGTTTGACGCGCCGAATAGTTAATTCGCTCTGGTCCGCGAGCTTCAATCCATGCTTTCGCGCCAGTACCCCAACCGACCGGTGCCGAGCACGCGCCACGTCGGTTGCCGCCTCGACAGGGGCCGACAGGCTCTTATCCAGACTTTGATCCATTGTACGGCCTCTGACCGGTCATTCGAGAAGAATGAATGCCGCATCCGCCGCAATGTTCCCTAAGCGGGTGCGGGCACGCGGGCACGCGTCCTGACCGCCTTGAGCGCAGATCGCAAAAGGTCTCCGCCTTGATACAAATCAGCGACGGCAGCCGACAAAAGTCCTATCGCTTTCGGCTTGTCGTCCCTACAGAGGGCGGCGCATAATCGAACAAACACACGCCGCGAGTTGAAGCGGCGGCGTCTTGAGTGGGAGGAAGCATGTCCGATAAAAATTACCCGGTACCCGCCGAATGGGCAAAGCGCGCATATATTGACGATGCCGCTTATCGCGACATGTACGCCAGATCGATCAAGGATCCGGACGGCTTCTGGGCCGAGCACGGCAAGCGCGTCGACTGGATGAAGCCTTTTACCAAGGTGCAGAACGTCTCCTTCGCGCCCGGCAAGGTCTCGATCAAATGGTTCGAGGACGGTGCGCTGAACGTCTCCTGGAATTGCATCGACCGTCACCTCGCCAAGCGTGGCGATCAGGTCGCGATCATCTGGGAAGGCGACGATCCGAACAACGACAAGAAGATCACCTACAAGGAGCTGCACGCCGAGGTTTGCAAATTCGCCAACGTGCTGAAGGCCCGCGGCGTCAAGAAAGGCGATCGCGTTACGATCTACCTGCCGATGATTCCGGAGGCAGCCTATGCCATGCTGGCGTGCGCCCGCATCGGCGCGGTGCACTCGGTGGTATTCGGCGGCTTCTCGCCGGATTTGCTGGCAGGCCGCATCGAAGGCGCGCAATCCGCCGTGGTGATTACCTCCGATGAGGGTCTGCGTGGCGGCAAAAAAGTGCCGCTGAAGGTCAATGCGGATGCCGCGGCCGACAAAGCCGGCTGCGTCGAGAGCATCATCGTCGTGCGCCATACCGGCGGTTCGGTCGCAATGAAGGCCGGACGCGATGTCTATTATCACGAGGCGGCCGCATTGGTCGCTGCCGATTGCCCGTGCGAAGAGATGAACGCCGAGGATCCGCTGTTCATTCTCTATACGTCAGGCTCGACCGGCGCTCCGAAGGGCGTGGTGCACACCACCGGGGGATATCTGGTGTTCGCGTCGATGACGCATCAATACGTCTTCGATTATCACGACGGCGATATCTACTGGTGCACGGCGGATGTCGGCTGGGTGACCGGCCACAGCTACATCCTCTACGGGCCGCTGGCGAACGGCGCGACCACGCTGATGTTCGAAGGCGTGCCGAACTATCCGGACAATTCGCGGTTCTGGAACGTGATCGATAAGCATCAGGTCAACATCTTCTATACCGCGCCCACCGCGATCCGCGCGCTGATGCAATCCGGCGATGAGCCGGTCAAGAAAACCTCGCGCAAGAGCCTGCGGCTGCTCGGCTCCGTCGGCGAGCCGATCAACCCGGAAGCGTGGGAATGGTATTATCGCGTGATCGGCGACAGCCGATGCCCGATCGTCGATACATGGTGGCAGACCGAAACCGGCGGCATCCTGATTACACCGCTGCCAGGCGCGACCAATCTGAAGCCCGGCTCCGCGACACGTCCGTTCTTCGGCGTGGTGCCGGAAATCGTTGATGCGGAGGGCAAGGTTCTGGAAGGCGCGACCGAAGGCAATCTCTGCCTGACACGCTCATGGCCGGGACAGATGCGAACGGTTTATGGCGATCACGAGCGCTTCATGACGACCTACTTCTCAACATACCCCAACAAATACTTCACCGGCGACGGCTGCCGCCGCGACGCGGACGGCTATTACTGGATTACCGGCCGCGTCGATGACGTGATCAACGTCTCCGGCCATCGCATGGGGACCGCGGAGGTCGAGAGCTCGCTGGTCGCGCATCAGAAAGTGTCCGAAGCCGCCGTCGTGGGCTATCCCCATGACATCAAGGGCCAGGGCATCTACGCCTATGTCACCCTGATGAGCGGAACGGAACCGACCGAAGAACTCCGCAAGGATCTGGTGGCGTGGGTACGCAAGGATATCGGGCCGATCGCTTCGCCCGACCAGATCCAGTTCGCGCCGGGGCTGCCCAAAACCCGTTCGGGCAAGATCATGCGGCGCATCCTGCGCAAGATCGCGGAGGATGAATACGGCGCGCTGGGCGATACGTCGACGCTGGCAGATCCCACCGTGGTCGACGATCTGGTGAGCAACCGCCGGAACAAGAAAAAGGGCTGAAGGCCCGCGCCTTCAACCGAGCGAAGCTCCTGCAAATGTTCAACGCAGCCCCGGAAATCCGGGGCCGTTTTTTTCAAACGTCAAATTCGCCCTGCGCTTTGCCGCTCGAAGAGCGCGTTCGGTTTTGATTGCATCACAAACGCGCTCTCATTTCTTTATTTGACGCGTTTTCTTAGCGCGAACCGGCATCCACTTCGCTCAAAAACGCTCTGATATCTTTATTTGACGCGTTTCCTTCACGCGAAACGGTGCCCGCCACCGGATCAGGTCCGGCGGCATGCTTCGCTCGAAAACGCTATCGCCGTTTGCCGGGAATTTACCGTGTTCAGCAAATCCTGTGCCCGGCCCTGAATTGCGGCGTGGGAAACAGTGCTTTGAACCAATTGGTCAGACCAGCCGCCTAGAATTTCCGGATTATTGGTTGCGCTTGCCGCCCTGCGGCACTCGCCACAAAAATTTATTGAAGCTGGAGAAAATCATGTCGGTTCGAATGATTGGGCTACTGGCTGCGGCGGGAACACTCTTCATGTGGAACCCGGCGCTGGCGCGACCGGACATGGTGTCGTTCCCGGAGGTTTATCAAGCTGGCACGATCGTAGTGAAAACCAGCGAGCGGAAACTTTATCTCGTCCTCGGCGAAGGACACGCTGTACGCTACCCGGTCGGCGTCGCCAAGGCAGGCAAGCAATGGGCCGGCGCTGCGCGCATCGATGGCAAGTATCGTCATCCCGCCTGGTCACCCCCGGCGGAAGTAAGACACGACAAGCCTTCGCTTCCCGATGTCATTCCCGGTGGCTCGCCGGCCAACCCCATGGGTGTCGCGGCCATGACCCTGTCCGGCGGCGAATACGCCATTCACGGCACCAACGTGCCGAGCTCGATCGGCGGATACGTGTCGTATGGCTGTATCCGCATGTACAACGAGGACATTTCCGACCTGTTTGACCGCGTGAATGTCGGCACGCCGGTGGTCGTGACCGCGCGCTGACGGTCGCTCTCTCTTTCTTTTGTTTTGCCTGCTTTCATTGCGCGTCAGCACGGCATTCGTCTGACGAGATCTAGCGTCTGCCGCACCATCCGCTGCGGCGGCCGCCGTCATAACGGCGCACTTGCCCCGCCGCCAGCAACGCATCGGACACATTCGGCGTGCGCGCGGTCGCGACATCGGCATCCACCCGCCCCGAATACTTGTCGGGCCCGACATTGGAAATCGTGACGCCGCCCTCGCGAGCAGAGCACGCAGCGCATCGGAAGCCGCCGTCGCCATCCGGAATTCCCGCGCGCAGGACGCTTTCAATTCAGGAGCGTCGATACTGCGCAACCTGACGCGCGTCTCCACCGTCTGATCGGAGCGCAGATGGACCCGCGCCAGAAACGTATCGCCATCGATGGTCCGCAGCACGTCGACGGAATAACGGATGTCGGGGTTGCCCGCACGGCCCCAAAGTATCTCGGTTGCGGAATCGGGCCACGGCCGCGATGCGGTTGCCGATCCCGGACTGTTGTAATGGGTCCATTTGCGCCACGGCAATGTGGTGCCGACCGCGACGCCGATGATGAAGACCCACGGAAGGATAGCCGCGAAGCGGCCTCGGCCGGGAGTTGTGATTCGGGGATCCAGAAACATCGCCGGACTATAACGGTCCAAAGGACAGTTGTTGACGAAACTTTATCCCCAGATGACGCCCGCTACGGAAAATATTTTTTCAGTGTTGCAAAAACACGTGCTCCGCGTGAACGTTTCTTCGCATCGATCCGAGCCAAAAAAATACGCTGCAATATCAATCACACGATGACCGCGTTTCATCACTCGCGAGCCCTCGCGAGGGCTCGACGTATCCTCGCGAATCCTCGCGAGGCCTCGCGACTGACCTGGAACGGGAATGGACCTTGGATCACTCACTCGATCGATTGCGTGTTGGGTCTGAATCGTCTACCCTGAGCGACGATTGTAAATGAAATTCAAATTATTTGTTTTTTCAGTGTGCTTTGATTGCAAAGCGTTACGGCGCGTCGCGGCCGATATTTTCAAATCCGGAACCTAGAAGTCAGAGACGATACCCTTGCGCTCCCAATCGCCGTAGCGGGTTGGCTCAAGGCCTTTCGGCCCTTCGAATTCCTTGGGTTTCTGTTGCGTATCCTGCTTGGCTCTTGCCCGCCGCTCTTCCGCTTCGGCCAATGCACGTTGAGCTGCAGGTGATAACGTCTTGCGTCGCTCATCGCAGTTGTCTACGCACGCGTCTTGACCAGTGGAAGGCGATTCTTCCATCGGCTTGTTTGTCATCTGGAAATCTCCAAGCGTTGGTGAGAGTCCGTTGCATCACGCGGAATATGTGAAGACTTACATTTGGCATATTCGCATGTCATGAGATCATGTCACGTTAGAAAATCCACATCGCAAGAAAACTCTCCTCGATTTGCGTCGATCGATCACGAAACCGGTAACTATTTTTGTGACATAGACGCTATCGTTTTCCCGCCGCGGCATTCGCTGTTGTTATCCGGTTCCTCAAGTTACGTTTTGCTCACATGAAGCCATCGCGATTCGCTCCGCCCACCGAGGTGCCCGGCCTCGCCACGCGCAGGATCGCGGCGGATATTCTTGACGGCGTTCTGCACAAGCGCAGAACCCTCGACGAGCAACTGGAAGGGCCGGCCGCGCATCCGGGGTTGAAGGCTCTGTCCGATCGGGACCGCGCCTTGATGCGCCGCCTCGTGGCCACCATCCTTCGCCGTCTCGGCACATTGGGACATGTACTGTCGCGGCTGCTCGACAAAGGCATTCCGTCGGATGCGCCGCGCGCGCAAAGCGCGCTGTTGATCGGCGCCGCGCAAATTCTCTGGATGGATGTCCCCGATCACGCGGCTGTGGATCTCTCGGTGCGGCTGGTGCAATCCGACCGGCGCGCCGCGAAGTATGCAGGCCTCGTCAATGCCGTGCTGCGCCGTTGCGCGCGCGAGGCCCAACCGCTGATCGCCGAAATCGAACAGCAGTCACTCGACGTGCCGTCGTGGCTGCTGGCGCGCTGGGTCGCGCATTACGGCGAAGCCAACGCGAAGGCCATCGTCCAGGCGATCAGCCATGAACCGCCGCTCGATCTCTCGGTGAAAGCGGATGCTGCCCAATGGGCGACACGCCTGCACGGCGAAATTCTTCCCACGGGAACGGTGCGCACCCTGCTGCAGGGACCAATCACCATGCTGCCCGGTTTCACCGAAGGGCACTGGTGGGTACAGGACGCCGCGGCCGCGCTGCCGGCCAAGTTGTTCGGCGATGTACATGGCAAAACCATCGTCGATCTATGCGCCGCACCTGGCGGCAAAACCGCGCAACTGGCCCACGCCGGCGCCACCGTGACGGCGATCGACCGGTCGCCCGCACGCATCGCGCGGTTGCGCGACAACATGACAAGGCTTTCGCTCAACGCCACCGCCATCGTCGCGGATGCGGTCGAGTGGCCCGGCGAATCGTTCGACGCAGTTCTCGTCGATGCACCCTGCGCCGCGACCGGAACCATCCGCCGCCATCCGGACGTCGCCTGGCTGAAGCAGGAAGCAGACATCAGCGCGCTGGCCACTCTGCAGAAACGCCTGCTGCAAAAATCAGTCGCCTTGCTCAAGCCGGGCGGCACGCTCGTCTACTGCACATGCTCGCTGGAACCCGAAGAAGGCGAGCACGCGGTGGCAACGCTCCTCGATGCCGATTCGACAATGAGGCGCGTTCCGATCGAGGCCAGCGAGGTGGGCGGTCTGGCCGAAATCATCAATGCCGATGGTGATCTGCGCACGCTGCCGTGCCAGTTACCCCACAGCGATCCGCGACTTGCGGGTCTGGACGGCTTTTACGCGGCGCAACTCGTCAAATCCTGACATCTCTGCGCCTTGGGGGCGGTGGTCGCGGCGGCGCGCCAGCCGGATCCAGTTCGGCATGAAAACGCCACAGCGAAGCCTTGGTTGGGTCGGGCTTTGTTAGGGTCTATTTGCTAAAGTTTCACAAATATTTTCAGGAATCACGTGATCGGCCTGCTCCATTGACCGCGCGATCCCACGCTAACTTTTTGACGATACAAGAACTTTTCTGAAAACCGGTGTCCCTTTTTCCGGGTGATGCTCTAAAAGGGTAGGCAACGATTCTTCACCGGTAAAAGGTGCGCGTGTCGGCCGCTCAACGACGATCCATTTCAACTCTCCTGCTCGGCCGCTTTGCGAGAAACACAGCCGCGCGCCTCAGTGGCGGCTCGATTGCGCTGTCGCGGATGTTTCCGACGCGCAATGACAGGCTGATCATTGCGCCGCAGGATCTGCGCACCACCGACGCCACCCGGGCCGCCGAAATCTATGCCGGGCGCTTCGTCTTCGCCGGAAAGATCGTCACCTGCCACGGCCGCTCGATTTTCGATCTCGAGCCCCCGTCCGACGATTGGGAGGCGGCGCTGCTCGGCTTCGGCTGGTTGCGGCATTTGCGCGCGGCCGATTCCGCCCTGACCCGCGCCAACGCGCGGTCGCTGATCGAGGACTGGCTCGCGAACCGCGGCAAGAACAGCAAGATCGGCTGGCGCGCCGAAGTGGTGGCGCGGCGGGTCATTTCGCTGCTGTCGCAGGCGCCGCTGGTGCTTTCCGACACCGACAGTAAATTCTATCGCAGATACCTGCGCGGGCTGACCCGCGAAATCCGCCACCTTCGCTACACGACGATCGATCTCGCCGACGGCGTGCCCCGGCTTCAGGTTTTGATGGCGCTTTGCTACGCCTCGCTGTGCCTGGCCAATCAGGGGCGGCACATCCGCACCGCCACGCGCAAATTGTCCGACGAAATTCAACGCCAGATCCTGCCGGACGGCGGCCATATCTCGCGCAACCCGGGAGCCTTGATCGAGCTGCTGCTCGATCTGTTGCCGCTGCGGCAGACATTCACGGCGCGCAATGTCGCACCGCCACCGGCGTTGCTCAATGCGATCGACCGGATGATGCCGATGCTGCGCTTCTTCCGTCACGGCGACGGAAGCTTCGCTCTCTTCAATGGCATGAGCAACACGCCGACGGATCAAGTCGCGACATTGCTGGCCTATGACGACACCCATGGCAGCCCGATGTCCGGCATGCCGCATACCGGCTTTCAACGTCTGGAAGCCGGACCGCTCGTCGTCATTATGGATACCGGACCACCGCCACCCGCCAGCGTCAGCCACGATGCCCATGCGGGGTGCCTGTCGTTCGAGATGTCGTCCGGTATCAACCGGATCGTCACCAATTGCGGGATCCCGGCGACCAGCCGCGACACCTGGCGCGCATTCGCGCGCGGAACGGCGGCGCATTCGACATTGATTTACCACGAAACATCGTCGTGCCAGTTCGTCGAACTCTCGGCGATGAAACGGCTGCTGCAGGGCGCGCCGATCACGCGCGGCCCCGTTCATGTCGAAGCCTATCGCGAGTCGGTCAGCAACGGGTTGCTGCTGACAACCTCACACGACGGTTACATGTCGCAATTCGGCATCGTGCACCGGCGCGTTCTAATGATGTCCAGCGACGGCACCCGGCTCGACGGCGAAGACACCCTGACGACCGCGCCGGGTTATCGCGTGAAGGCCAGCAGCGACGACTTCGCTCTGCGGTTTCACCTTCATCCTTCGGTCAAGGCAAGCCGCCTGAGCGACGCAAAGGGCGTCATGCTGGTGTTGCCGAGCCGGGATGTCTGGACGTTCGAGGCGCTGGATGACCGGGTCGATCTGGAAGAAAGTGTATTTCTGGCCGGCACCGACGGACCGCGCCGCACGGCGCAGATCGTCATCAAGCAAACCGCGCGGCAGGCATCGAGCATTCGCTGGAGTTTCGTACGCTCCGCCGCATCGGCTTCCGCGACGACCGCACGGCGCAGTATCAACCGCGAGCCGGAATTACCGCTTTAGAGCGTTTTCGAGCGAAGCATGCCGCCGGACTTGATCCGGTGGTGGATACCGGTTCGCGTTAAGAAAACGCGTCAAAACAAAACAATAGAGCGCGACGATGATTCAACCCAGAACGGAAGCGCTCGAGCCCTCACAACTCCGAACTTTCACTCAAATCGGTAACCAACGACCCTGCCCGTGTGAAAACGACCAATGGCTGCTTCCACACGGTCTGCAGGAATTGCGCGGCGGCGACTTGGTCATTTGATCGCTGCGTTGCCCCCATCCGCGAACAGTGCTGATCCCGCGACGAAGCTCGACATCGGGCCTGCAAGGAACAACGCGGCCTGAGCGATTTCCTCCGGCTGGGCAATCCGCTTCAAGGCATGCAGACCAGCAGCCCATTCCTTCTGCGCGTTGTCTCCGGCCATGGCCGTCTCTGTGCCACCTGGGAGAAGCGCATTCGCCCTGATGCCATGGCTCGCATAGTCTGCCGTGATGCCCTTCACCAGCCCCATGAGGGCGGCTTTGGAAGCGGCATAGGCCGACATACCTGGAAGGCCAACGCTTGTTCCCACAAAGCTCGATACGAAGACGATCGAGCCTGCGCGCTTTTCAAGCATGGCGGGGATTTGATAACGCGCGCCCAGAAATGCGGAGGTCAAGTTCGTCGTCAGGGTGTCCTGCCATTCTTGCAATGTAACGTCCGCAAGAGGTTTGATCGGCCCCATTGTTCCAGCATTGTTGATCGCGATATCCAGCCCCCCGAATTGGTGGGTTGCTACACGGACAAGCTTTTCGTGGGTCTCCGCGTGGCCAACGTCACCCACCACGGCATCCGCCGTTCCGCCTCGGCTGCGGATAGCGTCCACGACCTCCTCCAGAGCCTCTGCGCCCCGGGCGTTCAGCACGACCGACGCCCCTTCGGCTGCGAACAATATCGCCGTCGCGCGGCCTATACCTGATGACGCACCCGTAATGATTGCGACTTTGTTTTGAAGACTTGCCAAGAAAACCTCCTTGAAATGGAGGCTCGGGGATAGTGGGAGTGGAATGCGGTGGCCACCCGTTTTCCGATAACCGCAATTGTCGCGAAAATCCCGGAGAACGCGTGCGAAATATTCGTTGGCCGAGCCGTTATTTTGCACCCACCGTCTAGAGTGTTTTGAAGCGAAGCATGCCGCCGGACTATCCGGTGGAGGGCACCGTCCGCAGGCGCGGCACGCCTGGCTAAAACACTATCGAAAAGCCGGCAGCACGAAGATCGCGATGTTGACAAGAAGCGCCGCCGAGAAGACGGCCGATCGCGCCGCAGGAACGTCGTTGACATAAAGCCACGTGAACGCCAGCCGCAGTGCGACATAGATCGCGGCGAGAACATTCAGGGCGTAAACCGGCGCGCCGGTCGTGGTGGCGATAATCACCGCCGCGGCGAAGAACGGAAAATTCTCGTAGGAATTGCGATGGGCCGCATAGGCACGACGTCGCGGAGCGGGAAGATCGTCAATGCCCGTCCAGGGCGTGTGATTGTTGCCGCCCGACCCGGACCTTGCAAACATCACTGTCCCGATCGGAAGCAGCGCGGCAACCAGTACGCACCAATAAGCGATTGTCATTTGACCCCCGTTGAGCCGACACCACGCATGCGTGACAACACGTCGCGGTATTTGTCAATTCGCGTGTCCCGCAAACGCTCTCATCCGGCGGAACATCCCGGCCTTTCGCTCGTTATGGCCAAAATCCTCGGTTTTCCGAATTCTCTGTTTCCGGAGTTTGACCATGACCGCAAGCGACACGAGCGCGGATTCCGAGCGCGTCTGGGATTTGATGAAAAAGATCCAGATCGCAATGCTGGTGACGAAAGACGCTGAGGCCTTGCATGCGCGCCCGATGGCGGCCTACCTCGCGCGCGACGAAAACCGGATTTACTTTCTCACGGACGCGCGGCGTCACAAGGACGAAGAGATCGCACGCAACCCGCAGGTCAATCTGTCGTTCGCCAATGCCAGCGATCAGAAATATGTCTCGATTGCCGGCCGCGCCGAAGTGTCGAACGACCGCGCCAAGATCAAACAGTTGTTCTCGACTCCCGCGAAAGCTTGGTGGGACAATGCCGACGATCCGAACATTCGCGTGCTGAAGATCGCGCCCGAAGAAGCGGAATTCTGGGATGCGCCCGGCACATTGCTGAGCAAGATCAAGATGGCTGCCGCAGCCGCCACAGGAACGAGGCCCGATATGGGCGACAACCGCAAGGTCTCGATGTGACCCCCGATCATCCCAAGAGCGATCCGCCCGAAGTGCCGCCGCCGACACCGGGCACACCTGTTGAGCCCCCACGCGAAGAGCCGCCGGGCAATCCGCGTCCGGAGATCCCCCCGGTGATCGATGATCCCGCCGAACCGGATCAGCCGCAAGAATTTCCTCCGTCGCAACCCGACGTGACGCCGCCCGCGCCGCAGCAGCCGCCGACGATGTTGTGAACACAGCGTCACAACAGACGCGTTGTGAACGCGGCCTGAACGGACGTGTTGTTGCGTCAGGCGCCGCGCAAAATAAAGTGCCGATTGGGTTTGGCTCCCGCCACAATCCGGCCTAATCATTATTTGTTGATCGTTCGACTGCACTGCTTCGGCGGCCCGCAGATTTTTTGTCCAGAACCTTGCCGGGAAACATTTCGATATGACGAAACTCCGCCTCGCTCTGCTCGCCACCACGGCGATCTCGACCTTGCCGGTCGTGTCCATCGTGGCGCATGCGCAAACTGCGCCGATGGTTGTCGCGCAAGCGGCACCCCCGGAAGCTGAGAAAAAACCTGGGGCCCCCGCGGCAGCGCCGAAAGCCGCGCCACCACCGGCAGCCCGACCGGCACCTCCGCCTCCGCCGCCTCCACCTCCGGCCGCACGTCCCGCGCCGCCACCGCCTGCTGCCGCTCCGCCGCCGCGACCTGTTGCTCCGCCACCGCCTCCTCCGCCTCCGAGACCTGCGCCGCCACCGCCCGCGGCAGCACCGAGGCCTGTTCCGCCGCCTCCGCCATCTGTGAGACCGCCAGCGCCACCGCCGCCGGTTACGCAGCCGCGTGTCGCCCCTCCAACGCCACCGTCGGCTCCGCCCCCACCGCCAGCCGCCGCGCCGCGCCCGGCAGCGCCACCGCCCGCGCCTGCACCGACGCAACAACAACCGCCTGCGCGCGTGGCACCACCCCCGCCGCCGGCAAACGTAACGCCGCCTGCACCGACGCCTCCTGGTGCGGGCCAGGCTCCGGCTGCGCCGCCCGGAAAATGCCCCGCCGATCGCACCCGGTATTCGCGACGTAACTCCGTCACGGCCCGGAGCACCGACACCAGGTGGACCCACGCCAGGTGCGCCGACGCCACCTGCCGGCGCGCCGTCGGCAACTCCACCTTCCGCAGCACCCAACGCCGTGGCGCCAGTTGCTCCGGCAACGCCGCCGCCGCCGGCGTCGCGCCGAATGCCGCGCCTCAAGGACCGGGCGGACCGCGCACCGAACGCCGTGGTCCCCCGCCAGGCTTGCCTGCAGGTACGCCGGCATCCGCGCCTGCGCCGACTGTTTCCGCACCGCTGCCGTCTGTCGCAGCACCCGCCGCGGCGACAGCCGCCGCGCCTGCACTGACGGCATTACCCGCCAACGGACGCCTTCCCGGCGGACGGCTGGAGGAATTCCGCGCGCAGCGTCAGCAAACGGTCGAAGGCGGCCGCACCATCATTCGCGAGCCTGGACAAGTCATCATCCAGGATCCGAATGGGCAGTCCTTCATCCGCCACAGCGATGTCGATCGCTTCCGCTTCGGCGCGCGTGACGTTCAAGTGCAACGTCAGGGCAACGACACCCGCACTGTGATCGTGCGCCCGGACGGCACGCAGATCATCACCGTTACCGGACCCGATGGCGGTTTGCTGCGACGCATCCGCCGCGACCGGGGCGGCCGCGAAATCATTATCATCGACAACACCTATCGCGACCCGATGGCCATCGGCGGTTACTACGTCGACCTTCCGCCGCCTGTGCTGCGGATTCCAGCGGATCGCTACATCGTCGATGCGGACAACGCACCGCCGGAACTGATCTACGACACGTTGACCGCTCCGCCGGTGGAACGCATCGAGCGCCGCTATTCGCTGGATGAAATCCGCTACAGCCCCTCGGTGCGGCAACGGATGCCGAGCATCGATCTCGACACCATCAACTTCGACATCGGCTCGGCGGATATTCCGCCGGATCAGGTTTCGAAATTGCAATCGATTGCGGACGGCCTGAACCGGGCGATCGAGCGCAATCCGCGCGAGATCTTTCTGATTGAAGGGCATACCGACGCGGTGGGCAACGACGTCGACAATCTGTCGCTGTCCGATCGTCGCGCGGAAGCGGCGGCCAACCTGCTCACGCAGCAATTCCAGGTGCCGGCGGAGAATCTGACGTCGCAGGGTTACGGCGAACAGTATCTGAAGATTCCGACCGACGGACCGGAACGGCAGAACAGACGCGTCACCATTCGGCGCATCACGCCGCTGCTGACCGGCTCGAACAACTCGTTGCCGCCGCCGCCTCCGGGCACGGCGCCGCCGCGGTAATACGACCAGCAAACAACCAAGCAGAAGCATTGGCCAGGACAGACAATGTCCTGGCCATTGAACGTTTTGGAGCTTGCGAACCAACGAAATAGAAGCGCGATCGATAAGATCGACGGAGCATGTGATTTGCGCCGCCCGAGATGGCGCATTAGCACCCTCTCGGGATTTTCACCTCATGATGGGTAAACCACGAGGCTCAAACAACAGACGCTTAAAGCCCGAGCTTTTTCTTGCGTTGACCGAGCGTGCGTAACCGCAGCGCATTGAGCTTGATGAAGCCCGCCGCGTCGCGATGGTCGTAGGCCACGGCACCTTCCTCGAAGGTGACGAGGTCCTGATCGTAGAGCGAATATTTGCTGTCGCGTCCGACCAGAATGACGTTGCCTTTATAAAGCTTGAGCCGCACCTGGCCGGTCACGAATTCCTGGCTCTTGTCGATCGCCGCCTGCAACATCTCGCGCTCGGGCGAAAACCAGAAGCCGTTATAGACGAGCTCGGCGTATTTCGGCATCAGCTCATCCTTGAGATGCGCCGCGCCGCGATCAAGCGTGATCTGCTCGATGCCGCGATGAGCGACCAGCAGGATGGTGCCGCCCGGCGTTTCATACATGCCGCGCGATTTCATGCCGACGAAGCGATTCTCCACCAGATCGAGACGGCCGATGCCGTTGGCGCGGCCCAGTTCGTTGAGCTTGGCAAGCAGCGAAGCGGGCGACAGCTTCTTGCCGTCGACGGCAACCGCATCACCCTTTTCGAAATCGACGGTGATGTATGTCGCCTGATCCGGCGCCTTCTCCGGATCGATGGTGCGCGAATAGACATAATCCGGCACTTCCTGCGCCGGATCTTCCAGCACCTTGCCTTCGGATGAGGCGTGCAGCAGGTTGGCGTCGACCGAGAACGGCGCCTCGCCGCGCTTGTCCTTGGCGATTGGAATCTGGTGCGATTCCGCAAACGCAATCAACTGCTCGCGCGAGCGCAAATCCCACTCGCGCCAAGGCGCGATGATAGTGATGTCCGGCTTCAGCGCATAATAGCCGAGTTCGAACCGCACCTGATCGTTGCCCTTGCCGGTCGCACCATGAGACACCGCATCGGCGCCGACCTTTTCGGCAATCTCGATCTGCTTCTTGGCGATCAGCGGCCGCGCGATTGAGGTGCCGAGCAGATACTGCCCCTCATAAACGGCATTGGCGCGGAACATCGGAAACACGTAGTCGCGGACGAATTCCTCGCGCAGGTCTTCGATGAAAATGTTTTCCGGCTTGATGCCGAGCAGCAGCGCTTTCTTGCGCGCCGGCTCCAGCTCCTCGCCCTGGCCGAGATCGGCGGTAAACGTCACAACCTCGCAGCCATAGGTCGTCTGCAGCCATTTCAGGATGATCGATGTATCGAGGCCCCCGGAATAGGCGAGCACGACCTTCTTCACGTCTTTGGTCATGAAAATCCTGTGGAATTTTGCCCGCACGGGGCCTGAATTTGGCGGCGAATATAGAGCATGATCCGGAAAAGGGGAGACCGGTTTTCCGATAAAGATCACGCTCCGGCGAAAAAATCATCCCGGCGAGCGGCGCAACAACCTTTGCAGAAACCGGTATCCCGGCATCGCCCATCGCGTCAGCGCCGCATCGACGCCCTCATCGCTCAGCCGGGTCGAGGGCCAACGATAGATAAAGGCGTAGGCCAGCCAGATCACAAAAAAAGACACCAGCCCGGACGCCAGAACGTCGGTCAGGAAATGGCCGCCGAAGGCCATCCGCAATCCGCCTGTCACCAGCCCGAACAAGGTCGCGCCGATATAGGCAAGAGGCCGCCACGCGGGCGGCGCCAGCGCCGCCGGGGCATAGGTCCAGAACGCGGTCGCGCCCTCGCCCGAGAAGAACGAACAATTTTTCGGGCAGGCCCCGCTGGGATCGTACCAGGGCTTGAACGCCCATGGCCCGTTGAATTCCGTCACCATGACAGGCCGCGGACGGCCCCAATGACTCTTGAATCCGAGATTGCTCAACACGCCTGCGGCCAGCGTAATCGTTATCACCAGAAACAAGGCGGTGCGGCCCGGCACGATCAGCGGCTTCAACGGACGAGCGAATTTTACGACGAGCGCGACGATGGAGGGCGCGGCAAACGCCCAAGCGATCCACATCGCCGCATCGCGCGCGAACGACGCAATCTCATCGGACTTGATCGGAAAGCCTTTCGTGGCGGGATCGTAGAACAGCGCCGCGACTTCGAGATCGAGGCTGGGCTCAAGCCCGAACACCACAACGAAGAGCAGCGCCGCAACAAGCGCTATGATCAACCCGGTGCGATTCATCAGCGCACGGCCGTCGGGCCCGGGCCCGATGGCGAGCCACGCCACGCCCCCGCATTTCGCCCCGCGATCAGCCAATAGACCAGACCTGCCACCACGCCCGCGCCGGTCATGACTTCAAGTTCGCGGCGGATGATGCCGTTAAACGACATCGTCGTGGTGTCGAACGGCACCAGGCTCAAATAGCAGGCCGCGCCGATCGCGGCTCCCGCCAACGCATAGAACAACAGGCTGCGGATCGAGAACGCTTCGGTGATCAGCGCCAAGATCATGGCGGGCAGCAGCGCAAAGCCGCTGACGAAGATGAAGCCGAACGCGGCGATGATCGACATGGTGCTGTCGTCGAGCCCCAGATTGACGTCGCTCCATTCCGGAAACAGCACGGCGCCGATGACGACCGCGCCCGCCGCGAAACTCGCGGCGAGAAATCCGAACAGAACGACGAAGATACGTACGATCAGAGCCATGCGATCCGAATCCGGCTCAGTCCGTCATCGCCATGGCGCGCAGCGCCTGGCGCTCGCGCGCAGACAACTTTTCGGTTTCCGACTTGAGCTGGCCGCAGGCCGCAAGAATATCGCGCCCGCGCGGCGTGCGCACCGGCGAGGAATAGCCTGCATTGAAAATCAGTTCGGAAAATTTCTCGATCTGATCCCAGTCCGAGCACTCATAATTGGTGCCGGGCCACGGGTTGAAGGGAATCAGATTGATCTTCGCGGGAATCCCTTTCAGCAGCTTCACCAGAAGCCGTGCATCGTCGAGGGAATCGTTGACGCCCTTCAGCATGACATATTCGAATGTGATGCGCCGCGCATTGGATGCGCCGGGATAATTACGGCACGCTTCCAGCAATTCAGCGATCGGATATTTACGATTGAGCGGCACGAGTTCGTTGCGCAACTCGTCGCGCACCGCATGCAATGAAATGGCAAGCATCACGCCGATCTCGTCACCGGTGCGCGCGATATTCGGCACCACGCCCGAGGTCGACAGCGTCACACGCCGACGCGAGATGCCGATGCCTTCGTTATCGGAGACGATCAGCAGCGCATCGCGCACCGCTTCGAAATTATACAATGGCTCGCCCATCCCCATCATCACGATGTTGGTGACGAGGCGATTGCCGTTCGGAGTCTCGCGATCGATCCAGTCGTTGAGGCGGTCGCGCGCCACCATCACCTGACCGACGATCTCGCCTGCGGTGAGATTGCGCACCAGCCGCTGGGTGCCGGTATGGCAGAACGAACAATTCAGCGTGCAGCCGATTTGCGAGGACACGCAGAGCGTGCCGCGATCGGTTTCCGGAATGTAGACGCATTCCACTTCATGCGGCCGCTCCGATGCATGGCTGCTCGGAAGACGCAGCAGCCACTTGCGGGTGCCGTCATTGGAAATCTGTTCGGCGACGATTTCAGGCCGCGCCACGGTGAAATACTGTTCGAGCTGTGCGCGCATGTCTTTAGACACGTTCGACATCTCGTCGAACGTCTGCGCGCCGCGCACATACATCCAGTGCCACAATTGTTGCGCGCGCATTTTGCGCTGATGGGAAGCAACACCGACCTCGGCCAGCTTGTCCATCAGTTCCGTCCGCGACAGGCCTATCAGCGATGGCTTGGCGGGCGCCACATAGGATTCCAGCGGCGCCTTTTCCAGCAGCATGCCGCGCGCGCCCAATTTGCCTGCACCGGCAGCTTCCGGCGAAATATCGGTCATTTGAATACGGTTCCCGCGCAGCCAACGGCGCTCTTCGCCGCAACGCTTACTCTGAAATACCCGCTTCAGATAGCCGTTTTACGCAGATCTGCAACCGGAACAGCGTTAACGGCGGCAATCCTGGGCCAGCCGATCCAGCGCCTGGGCCAGCCCCTTCAAGGAGAATACGTCGGTGGTCTCAGTGCCTTTGGCGGAAACGCCCTTGATGGTGACGTCAGTCCCCTTGCGCAGGGCTTCGACCATGCGTTCTTCTTCCGCCGCGTTCTTGATCCAGAGGCCGTCGCCCTGGGTGTACATCGCATAGCGGCTGCCGCCCACCTCGAGCGAGGATTCGGAGCCCGGCTTGAGCTGATAGCCGATCATCACCGACACTTCGTTGACGACCTTCTCGGCGGGCCGGCTTGAGACGAACACATAGGCCGGATCGCGCGGCCGATTCGGCGGATTTGTTTTCGAGGACGAGGGCTTCGCCAGCGCGAAGCAGACCTTCTTGCCGCTGGGTGTTGCGGTATAAGCCCCCCAGGTGCCGAACTGGCCGACAAGCGTCGGCTCCGCACCGCCGACGACTGCGGGCTTTCCAGCCGGCAGCCGGTGGGCGCCGGCACGGCGGCAGGCGCAGCCGGTTTGGCGGCAGCGGGTTTCGCCGGCTTTGCGGTCTGGGCAATTGATGAGGTCGAGGCCGCGCACGACAACGCGACAGACAATGCGCCCGCAGACACCATCAATACTATTTGCCGCACGGACATGATCGAGCCTCGTTCCCAAATCGTCGCTGCCGGAGACAGCGCCGTCATTCGCAGTGCACCGACTGCTGTTTCGATGGTCGTTCCGACGTCATTCCGATGATCGTTCTGATTCTTGCAATAACCGGGAAAAGCCTTTTTGGGAAGCAGCTTGGCGCGGTTTCCCGGCTTGAATGCGGCGGCTTGAATCGGTTTGCATGAAGTCGGTTTGTAAGTGAATTGGATTGTCGCGCGGCCTCAAATCCGCCATGAAGAGGTCAGTCTCAACTCTCGCGATTCAGGTGCCCGTCATGAAAGCCATTCTGTGCTCAGCGTATTGCGGTCCCGACGACCTCGTTCTTGCCGATGTCGCCGATCCGGTCGCCGGTCCCGGTGAAATCGTGATCGCCATCAAGGCCGCCGCGCTGAATTTTTTCGATCTGCTGATGATCCAGGGCAAATATCAGATCAAGCCGCCGTTTCCGTTTTCACCGGCCGCCGAGGTTGCCGGCATCGTCGAGAGCGTGGGCTCGGGCGTGACCGATCTGAAACCCGGCGATCGCGTCGTCGCATCGTGCGGTCATAACGGCGCGCGCGAGAAGATCGCCGTTCCCGCGATGCAGGCGGTGAAAATTCCAGACAATCTGGATTACGACCGCGCTGCGGGCATCATCATCATCTACGGCACCGCGCTGCACGCGCTGGAAGATAGGGCGCGGCCAAAGCCCGGCGAGACGCTCGCCGTGTTGGGCGCCGCGGGCGGAACGGGCCTCGCCGCGTGCGAGCTGGGCAAGCTGATGGGCTTGAAAGTCATCGCCTGCGCATCGTCCGACGAGAAACTCGCCTTCGCCAAACAGCATGGCGCGGAGATCGGGCTGAACTACGCCAAGGAAGACCTCAAGGAAGGGCTGAAGAAACTCACCGGCGGCAAGGGCGTCGATATCGTGTTCGATCCGGTCGGCGGCGCTTATGCGGAAGCGGCACTTCGCTCGGTGGCATGGGAAGGCCGCTTTCTGGTGATCGGGTTTGCCGCGGGCGACATCCCGAAGATCCCGCTCAATCTCGCTTTGTTGAAGGGGTGCGATATTCGCGGCGTGTTCTGGGGCGCATGGGCCAAACAGAACCCGGAAAAGAATCGCGCCAATTTGCAAAAGCTCGTGCAATGGACGGCGGAAGGCAAGATCTCCTCCCATGTCGACCGCACCTTCCCGCTGGCGCAAACGGCGGATGCCTTGAAAGTGCTGGCGGGACGCCAGGCGATGGGCAAGGTCATCCTGCATCCGTAACCGCACGAAAAACTTGCAAGCACGATCGCGGCGGGGCACGCACCGCCGCGCGAGTTCACCGCCCGGCTGAACTCACAGAATTTAAGCTGAAGGATCTGTGACGATGTGATCCGCGCCGCGCAGCCGCGCGAGCGCGGCCTTCGCTGCATCGTGATGCTCGGGACCGATGTGACTCGCTACCATCCGGATCGCCGTGGCGAGAACCGCCGCGTCGTCGGTGAATCCCAAAATCGGCAGCATGTCCGGAATGAAATCGAACGGCAGAATGAAATAAGCCAACGCACCGAGCAGCGCGGCCTGAACATGCCGCGGCGTTTTCCGATCGAAGGCGCAGTAATAGGCCGACAGTAAATCCTCGGCGAACGGCAATCGCGCCGCGACTTTTTTTACCTTGGCCCAGAAATCCTTGCGCACGCGGGCGCGATCGCGTTCCAGGCGCGCGCTTTCTAAACTTGCCTCGGGCTCGAACTCAACCGACTGTTCGGTTGCCATTGCGTCGCTCCTTAGGCTTGCGGTCCAACGCGCGAGCCCTCGATTGGGAATTGGTGACGCTTATCCGGCATCGCAAGGCGCCCTGCGAGCATGATCGCGGAACAGAGACGCTCGGCACAGTCTCATCAACCCACCTAGCAGCCCATGGTCCGGGCTATATCGTTCATGATCTTCGCCAGCTCGACATCGCGCGCTGTGACGCCGCCCGCGTCATGGGTCGTCAGCACGACATCGACCGTCTTATAGACGTTGCGCCATTCGGGATGATGATCGCGCTTCTCCGCCTCAAGCGCGACGCGCGTCATGAAGCCGAACGCTTCGTTAAAGTTCCCGAACGTAAACGTCCGGACGATAGCGTCGCGGTCCTTTACCCCGGACCACCCGGCGAGTTCCCGCAGCGCCGATTGGCGCGCGCTGTCGGACAATCGTTGTGTCATTGCAACCTCCTGCTTGGGTCTGGACATTTTATTCGAGGCTTTGGCGAGACATTCGGCGCGATCGGGCTTGTCGGAACGAGAATTCTGAACAGGACATTAAATTCGACATAAAGCCCCGGCAGGCGAACGGTAACCATGCACGAGATCGCGGTGCCCTTAAGCATTTAAATTTGCTATAAATATAAACTCAACTGGACCCTTGATGATGAAACTCAGCCTCAAGCAGCTCTTTTCACGATCGCTCGCCTCCGGCGGGCCCGCAGAAGGGCTGCCCAACCCAACGCATATCCGCGCCAAACGTCCCCCAAAAAGATCCGGCATTTTCATGCCGCTCGCGGCGGGGCTGGCGATCGTGCTTGTGGTTGTCGGCGCGATTTACATCGCCATGCGGCCGGTCACGCTGAAGATCGCGGTCGGGCCGCCGAACAGCGATGACGCCAAGATTGTTCAGGCGCTCGCGCAGGCCTTCGGCCGTGAGCGCGGCTACATCCGGCTCAAACCGGTGATAACCGAGGGTGCGGCCGCCAGCGCCGCAGCGCTCGCCAGCAAGAGCGTCGACCTTGCTGTCGATTCGTGGCGATCTCGACGTCCCGAAAGAAGCCGCCAGCATCGCGGTGATGCGCAAAAATCTTGTGGTGCTTTGGGCACCCGGCGGAAAAGGCAAGAAGGCCAAGAGCCCGGTCAAGAAAATCCAGAACCTCGCCGGCCACCGCGTCGGCGTGATCGGCAAAACCTCCGCCAATGTGAATCTGCTCAACGTGATTCTGCGACAATACGGCGTGGATCCCGCCAAGGTCGACATCGTTCAATTCTCGACAAGTGAGGTCGCCGAGGCCGCACGTAACCAGAAAGTCGACGTCTTTCTGGCCGCGGGACCGCTAAGCAGCAAGATTACCGCCGAGGCGATCTCGGCATCGTTGCGCGATGGCGGCGAACCGACTTTCATCGCCATCGATGCCGCTGACGCGATCGCGCAGAACGTTCCAGCTTATGACGCCGCCGAGATCACGGCGGGCTCGCTTGGCGGTGTGCCGCCGCGTCCCGATGACGACGTCAAGACCATCAGCTTCTCGCACCATATCGTCGGCCTGAAATCATTGTCGGAGGCGACCGCAGCAGCACTCACCCGGCAGATTTTCGCCGTGCGTCAGAACGTCATGACCGAAGTTCCTGCGGCCTCGAAAATCGAGACGCCGGACACCGATAAAGACGCCGATATTCCGGCGCATCCGGGCGCGGCCGCCTATGTCGACGGCGAGGAAAAAACATTCCTCGATCGCTACAGCGACTTCATCTGGTGGGGCATCATGGGCCTGTCCGCCATGGGCTCGCTCGGCGCATGGTTCGCCGGCTACCTGAAGCGCGATGAACGCAACAACAACACCTCGTTGCGCGCGCGGTTGCTGGAAATGCTGCCACAGGCGCGCCACGCCAGCACTCATGAAGAGCTCGACGAGATGCAGGCCGAGGCCGACGAAATCCTCACCGATACCCTGCATTGCTACGAAGACGGCGCGATCGACGACGGACCGCTGACCGCCTTCAACATCGCGCTCGATCAGCTTCATGCGGCCATCGCCGACCGCCGCAGTCTGCTGATGGCGCCACAGCCGCGAAGCAGCGTGCAGTTGCGCGCCTGAGCCTTTGATTTCGCGATCTATTCGGGTTCGAGCGTCGACATTGAGTGCTGAGACAGCCCTGGCAGGAAGTCCGGTCTGGATCGCTCGTTAACGGTAACTGCACGGATTCGCGCAGGGAGCCTTTGAAAAACGGCTCCAAAGTCCTCGCGGAACCCTGAAACCGGCTGGCCGGTCCCCTAAATTGCTGCGTCCCAAGCTGCATTGGACGTTGTTTTTCGGCAAATCCTGACTATATTGCGCCGCAACGCGTGAGAGTGCCCGGTTCGACAGAGCCGGGCACCGCCTTTTTCAGGCGCCTCCACATCGCCGGACAGAATTCTCCGGCACGGATCGCCTCAACGCACGTCGTCTCACGACACCGCGTTCAAAAAGCTGGAAGATAGACACCCATGAATATGCGCAACGTCGCCATCATCGCACACGTCGACCACGGCAAGACCACTCTCGTCGACAAACTGCTGCAGCAGTCCGGCACCTTCCGCGAAAATCAGAAGGTCACCGACCGCGCGATGGATTCCAACGATCTCGAGCGCGAGCGCGGCATCACCATTCTCGCCAAAGCCGCTTCGGTGCAGTGGAAGGACACCCGCATCAACATCGTCGACACGCCGGGCCACGCCGATTTCGGCGGCGAGGTCGAGCGTATCCTGAACATGGTGGACGGCGCGCTGGTTCTGGTCGACGCCGCCGAAGGTCCGTTGCCGCAGACCAAGTTCGTGGTCTCGAAGGCGCTCAAGGTCGGGCTGAAGCCGATCGTCGTGATCAACAAGGTTGACCGCCCCGACGCGCGCCCCAGCGAAGTCATCAACGAGGTGTTCGATCTGTTCGCGGCGCTCGACGCCACCGAAGAGCAGCTCGACTTCCCGATTCTCTACGGTTCGGCCAAGCAAGGCTGGATGGCGGAAAGCTATGAAGGTCCGAAGGATCAGGGCATGCAGCCGCTGTTCGATCTGATCCTGCGCCACGTGCCGCCGCCGACCGTCGAGGAAGGCCCGTTCCGCATGATCGGCACCATTCTCGAAGCCAATCCCTATCTCGGACGCATCATCACCGGCCGCATCACCTCGGGTTCGATCAAGCCGAACCAGGTGGTGAAAGTGCTGTCCGGCGACGGCAAGGTCGTCGAACAGGGCCGCATCTCCAAGATTCTCGCCTTCCGTGGTCTCGAGCGCACCCCGCTCGAGGAAGCAGAAGCCGGCGACATCGTCGCCATCGCGGGCCTGACCAAGGGCACGGTCGCCGATACGTTCTGCGACCCCAGCGTCGAAACGCCACTTGTAGCGCAGCCGATCGATCCGCCGACGGTGTCGATGTCGTTCATCGTCAACAACTCGCCGCTCGCCGGAACCGAAGGCGACAAGGTGACGAGCCGCATGATCCGTGACCGCCTGCTGCGCGAAGCCGAAGGCAATGTCGCGTTGCGCGTCGTGGAAGCCTCCGACAAGGACTCCATGGAAGTCTCCGGCCGCGGCGAATTGCAGCTCGCGATCCTGATCGAAACCATGCGCCGCGAAGGCTTCGAGCTTTCGGTGTCGCGCCCGCGCGTCGTGCTGCAAAAGGACGAGGCGACCGGTCAGTGGCAGGAGCCGATCGAGGAAGTCGTGATCGACGTCGACGAAGAGCATTCCGGCGTGGTCGTGCAGAAGATGAGCGAACGCAAGGCCGAGATGATCGAGATGCGTCCGTCCGGCGGCAACCGGCTGCGGCTGGTATTCTACGCGCCGACGCGCGGTCTGATCGGTTATCAGGGCGAATTGCTGACCGACACCCGCGGCACCGCGATCATGAACCGGCTGTTCCACGGCTATGCGCCCTACAAGGGCGAGATCGCCGGCCGCCGCAACGGCGTGCTGATCTCCAACGATCAGGGCGAAGCCGTCGCCTACGCCATGTTCAAGCTGGAAGATCGCGGACCGATGATGATCGAGCCGGGCTGGAAGGTTTACAAGGGCATGATCGTCGGCGAGCACACCCGCGACAACGATCTGGAAATCAACGTCCTCAAAGGCAAGCAGCTCACCAACATCCGCACCACGTCGAAAGACGAAGCGGTGCGCCTGACGCCGCCGATCCGGATGACGCTGGAAAAAGCGCTGGCCTATATCGAGGACGACGAACTCGTCGAAGTGACGCCGAAGTCGATCCGGCTGCGCAAGAAGCATCTCGATCCGAATGAGCGCAAGCGCGCCGAAAAGACCAAGGAAGTCATGGTCGGATAAGACGGTATTAGAAAACAAGCCCCAAAGATCCTTTGGGGCTTGTTTTGCATTTAGAGCGTTTTCGAGCGAAGTGGGCACCGGTTCGCGTTAAGAAAACGCGTCAAAACAACCTGACAGAGCGCGAAGGTGATTCAACCCGGAATGAAAACGCTTCAGGCCTTCGATTTGCGGGTTTGTCTGAAGACAACGCGAAACCAACGAGAGCGTCACGTGCTTTCACGCGATCCGGTTGCCCTGCCATGACCTTTCCACACCATGTCGATGTCGCGATCATCGGCGCGGGCGCGGCCGGACTTGCTGCGGCACGAACTCTGCAGAACGAAAAACGCACCGTTCTTGATTCTGGAAGCGCGCGACCGCATTGGCGGCCGCAGCCGTACGCTGGCATTCCCCCAAGGCATTCTCTTCGACCTTGGTTGCGAGTGGCTGCATTCGGCGGACAAAAATTCGTTCGTTCCGATCGCCTCCGATCTGGGATTCGATATCGATACCCATCGCCCGCGCTGGCGCGAGCAGACCTTCGACATCGGCTTTCCGCCGGACCAGCGCGCGGAATTCATAACGGCGCTGGATGCATTTTATGAGCGCGCCGAAAACGCTGCCGCATTGCCGCAGGACAGCGCCGCCAGCCAGTGGCTGGAGCCTGGTAATCGGTGGAATCCGCTGATGGACGCGCTCTCCGGCTACATCAACGGCTGCGAACTTGATCGCGTGTCGGCCTATGACATGGACGCCTATGAAGACACCGGCACCAACTGGCGGGTTGCACGCGGTTACGGCGCTCTGATCGCGGCCTACGGCGCATCGTGTCCCGTGGCGTTGGACACCAACGTCACGCTGATCGATCATTCAGGTCCGACAGTGCGGATCGAAACCTCGCGCGGCACATTGACGGCCGACAAAGTGATCGTCACGGCGCCGACCAATCTCATCGCCCGCGAAGCGATCCGGTTTTTCCCGCCCCTGCCGGACAAGGTCACGGCGGCCGCCGGCCTGCCGCTCGGCCTCGCCGACAAGGTGATGCTGGCACTCGCAGGCCCGGACGATCTGCCCACGGACGGGCATCTTTACGGGGCGACCGATCGCGCCGGCATCGGCAGCTATCACCTGCGCCCGCTGGGCCAGCCGTGCATTTCCGGCTTCTTCGGCGGCAGCTTTGCGCGACAGTTGGAAGACGCGGGCGAAGGCGCGATGGCGGCGCAAGCGATCGACGAAATCGTCGCCCTGCTGGGATCGAATTATCGCAAACGGCTGACGCCACTTGCCACGTCGCGCTGGGCGCACGACCCTTTCGCGAACGGCTCTTATTCCCATGCGCTGCCGGGACACGCGGGAGACCGGGCAAAGCTTGCCGCGCCGGTCGACAATCGCCTGTTCTTCGCAGGCGAAGCCACTTCGCCGAATTTTTTCTCCACCGCTCACGGTGCGCGGGACAGTGGAGAGCGAGCGGCGCGGGAAGCGATGGCAAACCGCCCTCTGCTTAGTTAAGAATGCGCTCTCTCAGAGACGCGTCGCCAAGATAGCATTCGTTATAGGTGCCGAAAATCCGATACCGGTTGCGCGCAATCAGATTGTAGAAAAAAATGCGGAACGAAATCGGCGCGACTTTAAGAATGCGCACCCAATGCCAGTACGGAAGTTGGCTCAGCACCGTCAGCGCCGCATCGGATTTGAAATAAACCTCGCCACCATGGACGACGGCGTTGGTGTCTGGATCGGCAGGATTGATTCCGAACGCCAGAGCCATCCTGCGGCCATACTCCGATTGGATCGCGGTAAATCGAAAGAGTTTCGTTTTGTCGCGAGCGGCAACGAATTGCACCCAACGTGAACAGAAAATGCAAACACCGTCATAAAGAATGACGTTGTCGTCCGGCCATTGCGGCTTTGTCATATCGATTCCTGATCGCAGGACGCCCATATCATCGCTCAGATCGTGTTTTGGCACCGGCGAGCTTCAAATCAGTGAGCTGATCGGCTCCCTCGCCCCGCTCCGCCAGCCAATGTCCTTCGTCCCCTGATGCAGGCAGCACCCGGAAGTCGACCTTGCCGCCGGCACCGCGAAACGCATCGGCCATCCGGCGCGATAAATCCGGCGCGAAATAACTGTCGTTTTGCGCCACCAGCCACGTCACCGGCACGCGCGCGCCTTTGCCGAATTCGCCTGCAGCGGCGACAAGCCTCGCTTCCGCGCACACCTCGAACGGCCGGTCGTTGGCATGGCCGCCGCGTCCCGGCGCAAACGCAACGATACGCGAGATCATTTTCGGATCGGAGGACGCCAGCGCCAGCGCGCCCCACGCGCCGGCGGAATGACCGACCACAAGCACATCGGCTTTCCGAATGAACGGCTGGGTTTGCATGAACATCATCGCGGCGCGGATGGAATCAGCCGTCGCACGTCCAGCCTTCACGTAGTCCGCATCCTCGCAACCGCCTTGATCCTCGAGATACACACCACCCGTCGCCCCATGCCCGGGCCGTTCCGGAATCAGCACGGCGTAGCCGCGCGCCACCAATTGCATGGCGAGCCCCCGATAATCCGGCTGCGGTAGTTGCGCGCGGCGCAACGCATTTTGCGTGGTGGCGTGTGCGATCACAGCCAGCCGAAACGGACCTGCCCCGGCCGGGCGATAAAGAAGGGCAAGCGAATCGGCGGAGGTATCCGGGGACGGGATGCGCCATTCTTGCCGCCTGCCCGGTTGCGATTCGACGGACTGCGGCCCGAATCGCGATTGCGCCTGCAGCAATGACGTGGCCGATTCCGTCGCCACCAAAACGGTGGCGATCAGGCCCAATTTTTTGAGAAATTCCACAGCCGTCATGCCGGCAATCATTGCGCGTGCGGCCTTCCGCCCGCAAGCGCCGCCCAAACTGTTCATTTTCGGCACAGCCGCCGTGCCACGTGATGCAAAAACCCCACATGTTAACCGATAATTAACGATGGACCTTGAAGCCGGGGCGGCGACTTGCTTTGATTGGATCATGAGCACGATCCTCATCGAAGTCCGACAGGCCAAGACCGCCGACGCAGCCGCGGTGGCGGCGACCCATGACGAAGCGTGGCGCGCGGCCTATCAAGGTATCATTCCGGGAGCGGAGCTCGAAAAGCTGATCAATCGCCGCGGCCCGCAATGGTGGGACAGCGCGATTCGCAAGGGCAGCCGCGTCAGCGTGCTGGCGTTCGGAGATCAGGTCGCGGGCTATGCGAATTACGGACGCAACCGCGCCCGCAGCCTGCACTTCGAAGGCGAAATCTACGAATTGTATTTGCGTCCCGAATTCCAGGGGCTGGGCTTCGGCCGCCGCTTGTTCACAGCCGCACGGCGCGATCTCGTGCAGAGCGGGCTGAAGAGCATGGTGATCTGGGCGTTGTCCGATAACGATCCCGCCGTGGAATTCTATCGCAATCTCGGCGGGCGTATGGTGGCTCGGTCATCCGAGCAGTTCGGTCAAAAGACGCTCGACAAGGTCGCCTTTGCCTGGAACGCGTGAAACTCCGCCGGGCCGCGCAACCAACACGCTGCCTTATTCACCGGTTGCTGATCACGCCATAGCTGACCTCATCATAACTGATCTGGCCACGAAACGGTTTCGATGCGCAGGCTGACACGCTTCATGCGCAGCATCGCGGTTCTGCTGCTTGCGGCGATCGTCGCTCTCGCCGCGTTCGTCGCCTTCAATACCGTCAACCTGAAGTCCCGTCAGATCGCCGTCGCACCGCTGGAGCGTGTGCCGGTGGACGCGCAGAAAGCCGCCGAACGGCTGGCCACCGCGATCCGCTTCAAGACCGTGTCGGATTTCACCGCCCCCGATCTAAACGCCGACGCCTTTGCAAAACTGCATGCGCATATGGCGGCGAGTTTTCCAGCGTTCCATGCGGCCGCTCGCCGCGAAATCGTCGGCAAATACAGCCTTCTCTACACCTGGGAAGGCAGCGATCCGAAAGCGGCGCCGATTGCGCTGCTGGCGCATCAGGATGTGGTGCCGATTTCGCCGGGGACTGAGGCCGCCTGGCAAGCGCCGCCGTTCGACGGTGTGATTCGCGACGGCTTCGTTTGGGGCCGTGGCTCGTGGGACGACAAAGGCAGCCTGTTCGCGATTCTCGAGGCCGCCGAACAACTGGCGAAAGAGGGCTTTCGGCCCCGTCAAACCATCTACTTCGCTTTCGGTCACGACGAGGAAGTCGGCGGACAACGCGGCGCCAAGGCGATCGCCGACCTGCTCGCCGCGCGCGGCGTTAAACTCGACTTCGTACTCGACGAAGGCCTGCTGATTCTGGATGGCGTGCTCAAGGGCCTCGACAAACCGGCAGCCCTGATCGGCGTGGCCGAAAAGGGCTATGCAACGCTGGTGCTCAAGACCACCGCGACATCCGGACACGCATCGCTGCCGCCGAAGCAGACCGCCATCGGCATGATGAGCGCGGCACTGGCAAAACTTGAACAGCAGCAGATGCCGGTGCAGATGCGCGGTTCGCTGCTCGAGATGTTCGAAACGCTCGCGCCCGAGATGAACGCCCTCAACCGCGTTGCGCTTTCCAATCTCTGGCTGTTCAAACCGCTGGTCGCAAGCGACATGGCGCGCACGCCAACCACCGACGCCAGCATTCGCACCACCACCGCGCTCACGATTTTCAACGCCGGCAACAAGGATAACGTGCTGCCGGCCAATGCCGAAGCTTCGGTGAATTTTCGTTTGCTGCCGGGCGACACACAGGCCACCGTGATCGACCATGTCCGGCGCGTGGTGAACAACGACAGGATCACCATCGAGCCGTTTCCCGGCAACAACGATCCGCCGCCTGTCACTGGCACCACCAGCTTCGCCTACCGGGCGCTGAACCAGAGCATCCGCGAAGTTTTTCCCGATGTGGTGGTGGCGCCGAGCCTGCTGATCTCGTCGACGGATTCGCGCAATTATTCGGCCGTGACCGACAAGGTTTTTCGCTTCCTGCCGATTCGCGTAAAGCCCGATGATCTCAGCCGCTTTCACGGCACCAATGAACGGCTTGCGCTCGACAACTACGCCGACATGATCCGTTTCTACCGGCGGCTGATCCAGAACACCGCTGCGCCCTGAACGCGATTCTTCAATCGCATGGACACGTCCATTCTGTGGAGGGACATCAGACCGCGGGCGCCGGCAATCCCTTGATGGCGCAGGCCGCACGCAATGTATTGACCAGCAGACATGCCACGGTCATCTGTCCGACACCGCCGGGAACCGGCGTGACGGCGCCGGCGACCCGCATCGCCTCGTCAAAAGCCACATCGCCGACGAGACGGTTTTTTCCGTCGGCACCCGGCAACCGGTTGATGCCGACATCGATCACGGTCGCGCCGGGCTTAATCCAGTCGCCCCGCACCATTTCCGGCCTGCCGACGGCGGCATAGACCAGATCGGCCTGCCGGCATAGTTGAGGCAGATCGCGGCTGCGGGAATGCGCGATCGTCACCGTGGCGTTTTCGTTGAGCAGCAACTGAACCAGCGGCCGTCCCACCAGATTGGACCGCCCGATCACGATGGCGTTCATGCCTTCGAGCGATGGGTGAACGGTTTTGCTGAGAATGACGCACCCGAGCGGCGTGCAGGGTGTCAGCGCGTTGAACCCGCTTGCCAGACGTCCGGCATTGATCGGATGCAATCCATCGACGTCCTTCGCCGGATCGATCGCTGCGATGATCTTTTGCGTGTCGATCGACTTCGGCAAAGGCAACTGCACCAGAATGCCGTGCACGGCGGGATCGCGGTTGAGGCTGGCAATCAACGCCAGCAGATCGCCTTCCGCCGCATCGGCGGGCAAGGCATGTTCGAACGACACCATGCCGGCCGTCCGTGTTTGCTTGGCCTTGCTGCGCACATAGACTTCGCTGGCGGGATCGTGGCCGACCAGCACCACCGCGAGACCCGGCACCAGCGCGTGATCGCGCTGCACGCGCGCCGCTTCCTGAGCAACACGTTCCCGCAATTCAGCCGCGATAATTTTGCCGTCGATGATCCGCGCTGTCATTCCTGCTCCTCGATTTTACCTCGTCCATCCGCAAGCCGCGCCAGCATGGATTGCAGAACGGACACGTCGCCCCGAAGCGCGATCTGCTTGATGCGCGCTGCCGCGCCGGCGACCACTTCAATATCGCTGCGCCGCATCCCGAAATGCGCCGCCAGCAGTTTCACGACTGCATCATTGGCTTTGCCGTCTTCCGGTGCGGCGCGCACGCGAACTTTGAGCACTTCTCGGCCGTCCGACATTAGTTTCGACACTGTCGATCGCGTCACCGCCACCGCGCGGTGTTACCCGAACGGTCAGGCACAACGCCCGCCATCAACAGCACGCCAAGCCGCCATCGGATCCAAGATGAGCCTCAAGATCAGACATCGCGTCACGGCACGGAATTAGAAAACGTTGGGATAGATGTAGTAGGTGATCACGTGCTGAATGAGCGATGATGATCAGGATGCAGGACGATCGGCGAGATGTCGAGACCGCCGAAATCCGGCAAGGCCGACCGAATGGGTCTCAGCACAGGTTCGGTGATGCGTAAAGAAATTCCGCCACCGACGACGACGAACTGGTTGCGGGTGTTCACCACGTTGAAAGCCACCAGCCACGACAGGATCGCGGATGCGATCAGAAGCCAGACGTAAAGGTCGAGAACGATCATAATGATATCGAGAATGGCGCGCATGAATGATATAGCTCGCGGAACGGACGGGAAATTCAGCTGGTCTTCGGGCCGACCGACAGTGCGGCCTTTGCCGTATTCGCGCCCATCCGGATCGCCGGGCCGGGTGCGCGGCCAAATTAACGGTTCACCCGCCGGGGAACAAGGCATGTGATCGCCGGCACGGCCAAATAAAGACGCGAAAACAGCGACGGACTTCGGCGCGGCCGGCATTGACTTGGCTTAAACCGGGATTGTAAATGGCGCGCTTGCCGGGGCATGTTTGTCCCGGACGCGGGGGGCCGTAGCTCAGATGGGAGAGCGCCTCGTTCGCAATGAGGAGGTCAGGGGTTCGATTCCCCTCGGCTCCACCACCCCGCCCACCCACCCTTTCGCGCCAAGGTCTGCATCCTCAAGTCTGCGCAGGTTTCGGACCGAGCCTTCCGGCTCGCGGAGATTTTGCGACAAGCCGGGACCGCCACGTAAAAATCAATAAAATGGAATTGTGACGATGACCGACGCCAAGACGATGCACGTGTCCGACCTGTCTTATTATCAGGGACCGGGAGCCATCCCGGGAATCCTGTTTCGGATGGCGGCCAAGGATTTGGGCGTGACCGCATGGGGAATGAACGTCCTGCAGATCGAGGCGGGGTGCACCGGCCACCCCGAGCACGACCATCTTCATGACGGTCAGGAGGAGGTCTACGCCGTGCTGAGCGGATCCGGCACCTTGCAGGTCAATGGAGAGGACATTGCGCTGACGAACGGAAGTCTGGTTCGTGTCGGGCCAGCCGCAAAACGCAAGATTCTCGCCGGCACTGAGGGCGTCACCATTTTGGCGATCGGGGCGACACCGGGGAAAGCCTACGAGCCACGGCGTTAAACGAGGTTGGCAATCCGCTAGTAAGCCGCCGCGACATGCGCCGGCGATAAGTCTATCGCTCGTGAGCAAAACCGCGTGGCGATTGCTCGTCCTGCTGCAGCCAGTGTCGAAGAAAATCATTCAACCACGCACGCTCGATCACGTCATGGACGGCGCGGGAGGAAAAATGGTCGGCCCTGCATCGTGCGCCCGGTGCGGCCAGTCTCTCGTGGCCCCGCGTGGTCCAGCGATGCATCATCGCGGTGGTGACGTCGGGATGAAATTGAACGCCGAAACAGCTGTCCGGACCGAAACGCCTGCACCGGAAAATCGTTACCTTCCGCCAGTAACGCGCATCCGGCCGGCAGGCCGAACCCTTCCTGATGCCAGTGATAAACATGGCTCGGCCAGTCCGCGCACACCGCACGACCGTCCTGAGTCGGTCGAATCTCATAATAGCCGACCTCCACTCGCCCTTCCGGATGCGGAGCGACACTCGCGCCGAGCTGGCGAGCCAGCATCTGCGCGCCGAGACAAATCCCGAGAAAGGGCCGGCGCTCGCGTAGTGGTACAGCCAGCCAGTCAATTTCGCGGCGGATATAATCGTCGGTGTCATTGGCGCTCATAGGGCCACCGAACATCACCGCGCCTGCGTGCATGTCCAATGTCGAAGGCAACGGATCTCCGAAACGCGGACGGCGAATGTCGAGCGTATAACCCAGCGCGCGAAGCGCGTTGCCGACACGTCCAGGTGTCGAGGTTTCCTGATGCAGCACGATCAACACCGGCAGCTTCCGCGCGAACAAGCCGCGCACCAGCAATTCGTCAAGCGGTCGGGAGACGTGGCTCAGACCAGCCCTGTCTTCGTCAGTCTTGCGCTGGGCAGCCTTGATTCGATCGGCTTGCGACGACATCGGTTCTCTCTCGCACATAGCGAAACAGCCGAGTCAGATTACAGCCGATTTGTTAGCGAATTCGGAATGCTTTTATTGGGCAGTTACTGCACGCAAATGAGGCGCGCCGGAACGCTTACCGCTTGCTCTGGATCCGGTGAGCGGCAGCCAGCACCACCCAGTTCGGAGCAAATCGCAGCAGGAACGGGATGATCTTCATCGCCACGCCGGGCAGAACAACGCGCTTTCCGGCCATCAATCCGCGATATCCGGCCAAGGCCACCGCTGCTGGCGTGATATTCAAAACACGGGAAATCGAAGCCGGGCTCGACGCCCGCGCGTTGCTGAAATTCGGTCGGAACCGGCCCGGGACACAACGCCGTCACGCGCACGCCCTTGGGGCGAAGCTCCTGATGCAGCGCTTCGGTGAACGACAGCACATAAGCCTTGCTGGCGTAATACACCGCCATGCAGGGGCCCGGCAAAAATCCGGCGATGGACGAAACATTCAGGATTCCGCCGCCATGGCGGACGATGCTCTCCAGGAAGCGCAGCGACAGGTCGGTCAATGCGCGAACGTTGACCTCGACCATACCGATCTGCTCGCCACGACCCAGTACGCTCGCCTCGCCGAGCAATCCGAATCCGGCATTGTTCACGACGAACTCGACCTCGACGTTCTGCGCAAGCAACGCCGCTGCGATGGTATCGCAGGCATCGGGGTGCTCCAGATCACAGACAATGATAATCGGCTGCGCGCCGCCGGCGCTCACGATCTCCTCTGCGAGAGCGCTCAATCGCTCCGCACGCCGCGCAACCAGCGCCACCCGGTGATCATTGGCGGCGAAGATCCGCGCCAGTTCCGCGCCGATGCCTGCAGACGCGCCGGTAATCAAGGTTACACGTTCGGCCATGACATCTCTTTTGGTATTGTCGTCATCCGGTTTTTTGCCGTGATCAAGGGCGCGACAGGAAGATGTGAAAGGATTGAAACTGCATGGCGACTACTTCGCAACGTCCGGCGTCAGCCGGCCATCGGCAACTTGGTGCTTGAGATTAAGGCGATCGCGCGACGAAATGCCCAGCAGATCCGCTGCCCGCCAGACCACGTTTTCCTCGAATTCACTGACATGACCGTCGGCATAAACCAGCTCCCACATCATTTCGATGATGCGCAACCGGCCTTGCTCGTCCACGGAGCGCATGATCGTGCTCGTGAAGTGAAACAGATCGACGGCCTCGCCCTCAACCCGCGTCGCTTCGGCGATCAGACGATCCGCCGTTCCCGGATCAAGCTCAAAGCGAAACGCCAGCAGACTGTGAAGCTTTTGCTTTTCCGTCTCCGACGGCGCGCCGTCGATCGAGACGACATGAATCAGCAAGGCCGTTGCGGCCAGCCGATAGTCCGTATCGTCGAAAAGGCGCTGCTCATGCCCGCCTGGCGAAACGACCTCGGAAATGAATTGGCGTAATTTATCCAGCATCAGTCGACCAAATTATCTCGCCATCATTCCTGTCGGCCGCAAGCGGCTTGCCATCACGCGCGGCACGAAAGTGCCATCCAAACGAGTTCCGTTCTATGGCGCGAAAGCGACCGCCTTGCAATCGGAACTGGCCTTGTTGGCCGCCGCGACCCCGCAAACAGCCGCAAACGGCGCCTGGACGGTATTGTAGCAGCTTGAATCCGCTGGAAAAACCGGAATTGGCCGCAGAGGCGAGACCTGTGCGGGGCTGGCGCGATTCTGGTTGCAGATCGCAAGCGCCGAGCGCGATCTCATTTCTGCACGCCAAACGGCTTCGAGATACGCGCTCCGAACATGGCTGCCCTTAGTTTGATAGTTGCGGCCAACTCTTCATTGCGGCTGCGCGCGAAGCATGGGATTGGCTCATTCGATATATCCAAATCAAATTCGTTATTAAACTACGCTGCGTGACGATACTGGCATGGGATTGGTGCTGCTGCGTTTTGCGACGCCGTGAAGGCGCGGCTTTGAGTGAATCGATTCGCCAGACGAATACCAACGTCTTTGCAAACGTTCTTGCCCCAGAGATCCTCGTTGTCGTCCCAGCTCCACATCACCGGGAAAGCCCCGCAACAAGATCCGCCTCGCGCATCATCCTCAATTGAGGCGGACCTGACGCAGGTCGAGGCCGAGGTGCATGCCACGGACTGGGCACCGGTCGACAAGCCGCTTCGGGGCATCCTGCTGGTGCTGGCCTCGACCGTCTTTCTGGCATCCTCCGACACCATGGCGAAGTACCTTGCCGTCAGACTGCATGCGGTCGAGATCGGCTGGCTGCGCTATTTCGTCTTCATACTGATCATGTGTCCGGCGGTGCTCGCAACATCGCCACGCAATGCGCTGCGCTCGGTGCGGCCCGATCTCCAGGTGCTGCGTGGCCTGACCCTGGTGAGCTCCTCGATGCTGTTCGTCTCGGCGCTCCGATATCTTCCTATCGCCGAGGCGACGACCACCAGCTTCGTTTCGCCGATTTTCGTGACCGCATTCTCCATCCTGTTTCTCGGCGAAACTGTCGGCATGCGCCGCTGGCTGGCGACGATCACCGGCTTGATCGGGGTGATGATCGTGGTGCGACCCGGCACCAACGCCTTCCAGCCGGCCGCCCTGCTCGCAATCTTTTCGGCGCTGTGCTGGGCGTGTTCGCTTGTCACGACGCGCAAAATCACCGGCAGGGATACCGCGGTGACGACAATGACTTACTCCGCCATCACCGGTTTCGTCCTGCTTTCGATGTCGTTGCCGTTCTTCTGGATCGTGCCCACCGTGCAGGAGATCGCCATCGGCGTCTGTATCGGCATTGCCGCTACATCGGGGCACTGGCTGGTGGTGCTGGCCTATCGGTATGGCGATGCATCCGTGCTGGCGCCGTTCAGTTACAGCCAGTTGATCTGGGCCACCATTTTTGGCTATGCGGTATTCGGCGACGTTCCCGATGCCTGGACCTTCGTAGGCGCGGCCGTCATTATCGCCAGCGGTCTTTATATCGCGCATCGCGAGCGCGTCCGCCGGTCGAACGTGGTGTTGAACGCCGTCGCAACCAAAGCTTAAAATGCGATGCTCAGTTCCCGATCGGAGTACGAATCATGAAATCCCTGTCTCTCATTACCGCGACGTGCACCGGCCTGACCTTGGCCATGATCGCGATAGTCCCGCCCGCCCGCGCGCAGGGCACTGATGAGCAGCGGTCGGCCTGCATGGGCGATGCGTTCCAGTTCTGCAGCGCGCAGATTCCCGACGTGACAAAGATCGAAGCCTGCCTCCGGCAGAATAAAGACAAACTCACGCCAGCCTGCCAGGCTGAATTCCAGCCGTCCGGACAGACCAAGCTGCATCCGTCGCATTTTCGCTAGAGCGTGATCCGGAAAAGTGGATACCGGTTTTCCGAAAAGATCATGCCCAATCAAAAACCTAGAGTGCGAGGGCGACTTGACCTCATGTCATCGCACTCTAGCAGGGCTTGCGTTCCGGTTGAATCACCGTTTGAAGCGTGAACGCCGTCGCGCTTGATAACGCCGGACCGCCAAAATCGCCCGGCTTTCACGAGTTCGATTTGGCTTTTGGCTCCCGCTGCCTGACAGTCTGCGCGCCTCTGCCCGCTCCCTTCGAGGACGACGAAGCAGTCCTGTGTTGCGGTTTGTGAAACACGCCAGAGACATCTTCTCGCAGCGCGTGATCGACGCACCCATTGATATGGCCGTTAAGCAGATCCTGTGCCCGTTTTAAATCCCGCTTCAACGCGCATTCAAGCAACTGCTCGTGCTCGCGCGCGGCAATCTCTCCGCGAAATACCACCGCGATCATCTGATAGCGAAGATAACGATCGTAGATCGAAGCATGCGCCTGCAGCAGCACATTGGAGCCGCAGGCTGAAATCAAGGCGTGATGGAAATCCCAGTCGCACCGCTTCCAGAGTTCCTGATCCGGCCGGTCTCCCGCCAGCATGCGCCGTTCCATAACCGCGAGCTTGTGATGGGCGGAGACCACGCGACCCTCCCAATCCAGATCGCCGGCCTTGAAGGATTGCTCCATCGCGTGATTTTCAAGCAGCAGTCGAAGTGCTGCGACCTGCCGGAAGTCTTCGGCCGAGACCGGCGCAACCTCGAAGCCGCGCTGGCCTTCGGCCACGATGAGGCCTTCGGAGGACATGCGATTGAGCAATTCGCGCAGCGTGGTGATGCTGGTGCCGTAGACCTCGCTCACCTTTTCAAGCTTGAGTTTCTGGCCCGGCGGGAGAACCCCAAAGACGATATCCGCGCGGATTCGGCGATAGGCCGCCTCTCCGACTGTCTCAGGCGCGGCCGCATGGTTCAGCAAGATCGTCTCCGGAAGTTATTGCACGTCCATCACGCGCGTTAGAGCGCTTTCGTTTTAAATTGAAGAACACGCTCTATCGTTTTGACGCGTTTTTCTTAACGCGAACCGGTACCCACCACCGGATCAAGTCCGGTGGCATGCTTCGCTCATCACGCGCCAACTTTTGCCAGATCCGCGATTGCGTCGATCGCCAGCGCATAGCCCATGCCGCCAAGACCGGCGATCACGCCGGTGACGCCATGAGACATCAGGGACTTCTGATACATCGGCTCGCGTTTATGAATGTTGGTAATGTGAACCTCGACCTTTGGTCCGATCGAAAAGCTTCAAGGCGTCCAGCAAGGCAATCGAATGAAACGAAAGTCCGGCGGGGTTGATGACCACGCCCGCCATCTTGTCGCGGGCGCCGTGCAGCAGATCGATCAAGGTCGCTTCTGAATTGGATTGGTGAAAATCGATATTCAGCCCATGGCCTTCGGCGCGCGCGATGCAACGCTGCCTGATGTCTTCAAGGGTCTCCCGCCCGTAAAGCTCCGGTTCACGGACCCCCAACAAATTGAGGTTGGGCCCGTTCAAAACCAAAATCGTTCCCGCCATGACGGGGCGCTCCTCGCGTCCAGAAACAATCGGCCTCGCTCGGGGCCGATCTTGCTTCCTTCTTTAAAACACTAGACGTTTTCCAAAACAACGGATATTTACAGTTATATCTTATATTACCGGGCAACTAACCGGTTCTCGGGAGGCCGCTCAAATTGCTCGGGACCATTCAATCCCGGCGCATTACCTTGCGAAGCCCGGACGCAGCCCGCAACGTGGTGCAGGATCGATGTGACGACCGAGCGCTCTAAAAAAGATCGCCTGACCAAGGCGGCGACGACACTCAACAGTACAAGGACGCGCGCGATCGAGGCCGGTGCCGCTGAGGGGCCGGTCAGGAGGGGAGAGAGGCTCTGAACTACACGTTCGATTTTGGTCCCGTTCTGGAGGGCTTCCCGGACCTGCTGTGGGGATGCCTTGGAACGCTGGGACTGGCGCTGAGCGGTATGGCGGTCGCGATCGTGATCGGCATCGGCGGCGTCGTGCTGCGCGATTCGCGTTTTCCGGCCGTTGCGCTGGCTGGTGATCGCCTTCGTCGAAGTGATCAGAAACACGCCGTTTCTGGTCCAGATCTATTTTGTGTTCTTTGCGCTGCCGCTGGCCGGCGTGAGACTCAATCCAACCGCGACCGCGATCATCGCGCTGGGCCTTAACGGCGGCGCCTACGCCATCGAAATCATTCGCGGCGGCGTGCAATCGATCAACAAGGGGCAAGTCGAAGCCGGCCTCGCGCTCGGTCTGCGCAAGGGATCGGTGTTTCGCTTCATCGTTTTAAAGCCCGCATTGCGCGCGATCTTTCCGTCACTGGCCAGCCAATTTGTGCTTCTGACGCTGACAACTAGCATCGCCTCGGCGGTCTCGGCCTACGAATTGACCTCGGTGGCAAAGCGGATCGAATCCGATTCCTTCCGCAGCTTCGAAGTCTACAGCACGATCACCCTGCTCTACCTCGTGATGTCATGGCTGGTGATGGTGATCCTGAATTTCATTTCGTCGCGTTTTTTCAAGTATCCGATCAAGTAAGGAAAGCGAGCAAGGACAGCTGATGGGCCAAGGTGAGTTCCTCTTCCTGCTCAAGGGATTTCAGTGGACGATCCTGCTGTCCGTTGTCGCATTCATTTGCGGCACCGTCACGGGGCTTGGCGTTGCGCTTGCGCGCACCTCGGGCATTCGCCTGCTTGAACGCATCACGGCGGGCTATATCGCCGTGTTTCAAGGCACACCCCTGCTGATGCAGCTTTTCGTGGTCTATTACGGTCTTGCCCTATACGGCCTCAAGCTCGACGCCTGGGTCGCGATCACCATCGGATTTACGCTGCATGCCAGCGCCTATCTCGGGGAAATCTGGCGCGGCGCGATCGAAGCCGTGCCGCGTGGGCAGGTGGAAGCCGCCAAAGCGCTGAGCCTCCATTATATTTCGCGCATGAAAGACGTGGTGCTGCCGCAGGCCTTCCGCATTTCGCTGCCCGCGACCATCGGCTTTCTTGTTCAGCTCATCAAGGGAACGTCGCTCGCGGCATTCGTCGGATTCACCGAGCTGTCGCGCGCGGGCACCATGGTATCCAACCAGATTTTCAAGCCGCTGCTTGTGTTCGGCATCGTCGGCATCATGTATTTCGCGATCTGTTGGCCGCTGTCGCTCTACGGCAACCGGCTGGAGCGCCAATTCGCGGCGGCCTCGCGATGATCGGGGCCTACCCAAGGGTTCGTCAGAATAAAAGGCCATCACAAATGGAGGAAAAGATGCACGACACAAAAATCACTGAAACCAAATCGACGCACCGTACTTCTCGCAGGCGCCGCGCTGCTTGCAGCACCAGCCGTAATAACGCGCTCGGCTTTCGCGATCACGCCAGCCGAAATCAAAAGCAAGGGCAAGGTCGTGATCGGCATTCAAGGCGACAACCCGCCCTGGGGTTTCGTCAATTCCAGCGGCAAGCAGGAGGGCCTCGATGCCGACATCGGCGAACTCTACGGCAAATCCCTCGGGGTTCCGGTCGAGTTCGTTCCGCTTGAAGTCGCGAACCGGATTCCCGGCGCTGACCTCCGGCCGCGTCGACTTGCTGTTCGCAACCATGGCGATGTTTCCGGATCGCGCCAAGGCCGTGCAATTCAGCAAGCCTTACGTGGCAAACATCATCATGCTCACCGCGCCGAAATCGGTCGAGGTCAAGACCAATGCCGACATGGGCAAGCTGACAATCGCGGTGGCCCGCGCCAGCGCACAAGACACCCAGGTGACGAAAAACGCGCCGGCAGGCACCAACATTCTTCGCCTCGACGGCGACGCCGCCGCCATTCAGGCGCTGGTGTCCGGACAGGCCCAGGCTGTCGGCGGCAATATGTTCTATATCGACCGCCTCAACGAAGCGAAGCCGGGCTTTTATGAAAACAAGCTCGAGTTCACCCGCATCTACAACGGCGCGTGCACGCGGCTCGGCGAAAAGGAAATGAATGCCTCGGTCAATGCGTTCATCGATCAGATCAAGAGCAACGGTGAACTTGCCAAGATCCACCAGAAGTGGATGAAGCGGCCGCTGCCGGATTCATTCCCGGAAAGCATGGAAAACGTTCCCTTCGTGGCGAACTGATCTCAGATAACCAAGGCGTATCCGGACATGACCAGCCAGACCAACGATCCGTCGGCCACCGCATCGCAACCCATGATCGCGATGCAAAACGTGGACAAATGGTTCGGCAGCTTTCAGGCCCTGTCCAACATCAACATGTCGGTTCGCGCGGGCGAGAAAATCGTCCTGTGCGGACCGTCCGGTTCGGGCAAGTCGACGCTCGTTCGCTGCATCAATCATCTTGAGAACTATCAAAACGGACGCATTCTGATCGAGGGGATTCACCTCGACGACAATCCGAAGACGATCGACCGCGTGCGCCGTGAAGTCGGCATGGTGTTCCAGCAATTCAACCTGTTTCCGCATCTCACGGTGATGCAGAACTGCACGCTCGCGCCCACCCGGGTGCGCGGTTTGTCGAAAGCCGATGCGGAGGAGACGGCGCGCCGGTTGCTCGCACGCGTTCAGATTCTGGATCAGGCAGACAAATATCCCGCGCAACTTTCGGGCGGACAGCAGCAGCGCGTCGCCATCGCACGCGCGCTGTGCATGGAGCCGAAGGTCATGCTGTTCGACGAGCCGACCAGCGCGCTCGATCCCGAAATGGTGAAGGAGGTTCTCGACACCATGATCGGCCTCGCCAACGACGGAATGACCATGATCTGCGTTACCCACGAGATGGGCTTCGCCCGTCAGGTGGCCGACCGCATTGTGTTCATGGCCAACGGCTCAATCGTGGAAGAAGCACCGCCGCTCGAATTCTTCAAAAATCCAAAACACGAACGCACCCGGAAGTTTCTGGGCGAGATTCTCGCGGGACATTGAGCTGAGCGTACTGGGGTTTAAGACCACCAATTAGAACTTCAATTCTCTTCCTTGAGCGAACAAAATAGGAACATTTTTCCAAACTAAGATCGATCGAAACTTGCTGACCTGCGATCAATCCCTCGGACGAAACAGACCGGCTGAAGCAGCTCGGTCAAGAGGGGCAATGCCGCCGCATACGATGCTCATTGCCGCCATGGTTTTCGCAAAGCGTAAATCGCTGAAGTGCATTGTCGGGAAATCAGCAGGCGCTGAGACATTATTCAAGATTAAGGCCCCTCGTCGTTTTCAGCGCGTTAATGGATTTGAACTCATCATCGGCGCGAGCGTCGGGAGACAAGTGATGGCCGAGACATCAATCGAGTGGACGGATGCAACGTGGAATCCAGTTGCCGGCTGTTCCGTCATCACGGCTGGCTGCACCAATTGCTACGCAATGCGTATGGCCGCGCGGTTGGACGCAATGGGAATCGCTAAATATAAAAACCTGACTCGAAAGAGCGGCAATCGTCACGTTTGGACGGGCCGAATCCGCCTCGATAGTTCTGCGCTAGCGGTGCCGCTATCCTGGAAGAAGCCTCGCAAGATTTTTGTAAACTCCATGTCCGATCTTTTTCACGAAGCTGTTCCGGCGAACTTTGTCGCGCGCGTTTGGTCGGTAATGCAGAAAACTCCTCATCACACCTATCAGATACTTACGAAGCGTCCGGACCGAATGCGATCAATCATTGTTCGAGAGCAATTGCCAACTCTCACAAATGTCTGGCTTGGAACAAGCGTTGAAGACTCAAAAGTTCTGGCGCGGCTTGACGAGCTGCGGAAGACGCCCGCGAAGATTTGATTCGTTTCATTCGAACCGTTGATCGGTTCAGTTGCCGATGCTGATCTGACTGACATTCATTGGGCAATTGTTGGGGGAGAATCCGGGCCCCGTGCTCGACTTATGGAAGAAAAATGGATCGAAGAGGTCCGCGCGAATTGCGACGTAGTAGGTACGGCGTTTTTCTTCAAACAGTGGGGCGGCAGAAATAAGAAGGCGACAGGTCGTTCTTATCGAGGCCGGACGTGGGACGCATTGCCCGAACTCAGAATGTGATTGGCAATTTTCGACGCCAATCCAATTGCCTTCGGCGCCTTGTTAGAGATCGCGAAAAAAAGCGCAAATTGTGGAATGCCACGATCATCATTTAAGCGTAGCGGGGGGAGGACCCTCGGAAACAAGGTTCGAAGTCGTTCTCCAAAATAGCCTTCCATGTCATCCACCTCGGCGGTGCGTGCAAGCCTTTCATCCGTTTCACCAAAGAGATTGGTACGCTGAGTGAGAGCATACCAAGCCTGCTCCCACTCGGATGTTCCAATCATACGCGTTAGCGCAGCCCGCTTAGACTCATCAAGCTTCTCCGCATCATGAGTTGCCTGTCGAAATAATCCTGATAGGGAGACAAGATACCAAACGTCTATCGCTTCAGTTTTTTGAATCGCTTCGAGCGTTTGCCAATCCACGCTCATACCGTAAGGATCGAGGAACATCACCGCCCGCGTGCCGCTCCAATTGTGACTTGCGATCAATTTAATGATTTCAGCGTTTGCATCACCGGGCACGACATCAATATTTCGAGTTGGATGAGCCGCTTTCAGTTCGTTGAGAGCCGTGACGTGTCGCGAGCGCTTGTCCATGAACACAAGACGGTCAAAGGTGGGCTTGATTTCTATCGCAATCTTCGCAGAGCCACGATGACGTTCGATCTTTTCTTCCACCTCTGGCCCGAGCATGTCGGCGGGTTGCGCCGGTGTCTTGATTGTTCGTTCTCCAGTACCCGCAAAGGCGTCTATATACCAAAGCTCGGAAAAGCTGGTTCGCAACGCCGTTGTGAACGAGGCGAGATAGTCGCCAACGACTGAAAGCTTTAGATCGGTCGAAACGCCGCCAAACTCGTGATCGCTGATGGGCATTGTGAGCCCCCGGAAAGGAATTGAACTTAATCCCAATAAGACTGACATATGCGAGTTGCGGACGGCTCAGAAAAAATACAATTCTAGGGAGAATTATTTGAGGGTCGCAGCTTGCCAAATAGACGGCGCGCCGACTACCGATGGTCGTTCAAAGTAACGAGGGGTGGTGCCGCCTATAGGATTTGAACCTACGACCCCATCATTACGAATGATGTGCTCTACCAGCTGAGCTAAGGCGGCAACTATTTGAAACAACTTCAGAATTTTGAATTTTCGGGGCCGCAACATTTGCCGGGGCATTGCCCGGATCAGTTCGACGATCAAATCCAACGCCGCGCGTTATAGCGGCCGGTCCGCGTGAAGTCGATAGGGGCAACCGCCCGGACGGCCAATTGCAGGCTCCGGCAGAAGCAGGCGGGCTATAGTGTGTACAAATATCCTGGCAGCATGGCAGCCACCTTAAAAAAGATCCTCTATAGATTCTGTTGATATTGATTGTGATTGATAGATCTTGCTTTCAACACCAACGACTAACGCTTTCATAAGATCAGCAGTCTCTTGAACGTAAGCTTTAGTGAAAACATCAAGCCAGCTTCCCTTGCTGTCTCGGCCATTTCTATGCACACAGTCGTGCCGGTATTCGATCGCTTTAAACAACCTGTCTTTGTCCGCACCTAGCAATTCAAATAAGTCAACGCGGGCCGCTATTTTGTATAGTGATCGAACTTTCGGAATATTGTGATAAATGATTGAACGTAGGTATGCGAAAGCTTCAATTTCAACAATCGCCGTATTTGATGCAATCTCAGCTAGCGTAAATTTCTTGCTCGATAAATCTCTGTCCGAGGCAAGTAAACGCGCCATCGCCTCCTCATCGGCAGCCACAATATTAATGAGCGTATCGGCCAGATATGCTTCTAGTGCACTAACCTGTTGTACAAAAATCATTCTATTTACCAGATGCGTGCCTTCCCCACCGTGTTCTGCAAGTAGCTCCGTTGCATAGTGATACGAATCGAAGAAGATATCCTCAGGGTTGGCAGGTGCTTCGTAGTCACTCCAATTATCACCATCGGATGAGTACTGAGCTAAGTCAGCGTCAACGCTAGTGTCAGGATAATCATCCAGCGTAATATCGCAGCTTCCCAAACTGTTAAAACAGGAAGCACAGAAGACAGTTTCACACTTTGGGCAGACAACCTCCGTCGGACCCTCTGAAGTATTGTCAGAGGCAAGCTCTGCGCTCCAGCTCGGCTCGGGTATCTCTACCGTTGAAGAAACAAAACGTTTGCACTTCGGACAGGTGAATTTGGCTGTCGTTTCAAATCCGTTGTTCACGATGGGCGCAACCTATTTTCTTCTAGGATTTGAAAAGGCTCGAACCGGCTACCTGGCCTTCGATGTATTCAGGGTGATCGCGGCGCGGATCAATGTCTTGAAGGCGGCCTCGTCGATCTCGGCACCCTCAGGCAGATCGATCGCGCGCCTGACGTTTCCCTCGAGGCTGGAGTTAAAAAGACCCTTGGGGTCCTTGAGCGACGCGCCCTTGGCAAATGTCAGCTTGACGACGCTCTTATAGGTCTCGCCGGTGCAGATCATCTGCCCATCGTGATACCAGACCGGAACGCCTCGCCACTTCCATTCCTCGACCACCTCGGGATCGGCCTGTTTGATCAGCGCGCGGACATGGGCAAGCATCTCGCCGCGCCAGTCGCCCAGTTCCTTGATCCTCGCGTCGATCAACCGCGACGGGGATTTGCTCTTTGGGTTTGCTTTGTTGTGATTTGGTCGCCACCTTGGGTGTCGCCCTTGTCGTGATTTTCTTGACCGTTTTCTTGCGGGTTTTTTGGCCGTCGCGCTTTTCGTCATTGCTTGCACCTCATTTGGCCAAACGCCGGTAGTCTTTGCGATGATCACCCGTTCGCTTGAACCTAGCTGTCGTCAAGCGCCCCAGCGAGCCAGGAAGCCACGCCAGCCGCCGCGTTGCGCATCTTGCGGATAGAGCAGATCGGTGAATTCGTCGTCGACCCCCGGATCGTCCGGCGCGCGGATGATGGGAATCACGGCTGAAACCGCAGGGGGATTTTTGTCGAGATCGGGTCGAGACCGAAACACCGGCGGTACCGGCGCTGGCTGCGCGGCGGGAGGGGCAACGCGCACGGTCTCTGTAGGCGCGTCGTCTTCCGCATCATGGAGATCCTCGGGAGAATTATCCTGAGACGTGATCGCTTCCGGCGCGAGGGCAATGGTCGCGGCGGTCTCGGCCGGAGCTGCTTTGGCAGCGACCACTTCGGCATCGGAGCTGACAACGTCTCTTGGCGCGATCAGTTTCTCCGGCGCTGACCCTGTCATCGCGAAATCCGGCACGGCGTCGACAACCTTGTCGGACGGCAGCGCCGCGAGCGGCGTCATCCATTGAAACGCGTCAAGCCGTCCCGTCACCGGCGACACCGGCCGCCAGCGATCCGACACATAGCCATCGGCCGTCCATACCGGATCGTGCGCGGCGCGCACCGCGCGCACCATCCAGCTTCGCGCCCGGCCCGTATCGCCGTGCTCGGTGCGCTCGATCTCCGCCATCAACATGGCGACGCGCTGGGTTGGCGCCGTCACGAACGGTGCCAATGCCTCGCGCGCACGGGCAAATTCGCTGGCGTCGATCGCCGCGCGTGCGATCGCCAAGGCGCCTTCGATATGTCCCGGCGTCTTGGCCGCAAGGGTTTCGATCCGCACCAGACGCTGGCGCGCCGAATTGCCGAGCCGCACATGGGAATAGGCATCGGCCAGATCGGGGTGCGGCTGCGCCAGCCACGCCGCCTCGATGACACGCATGGCACGGCGGATCTGATGGGCCTCGCTGAAATATTTTCCGGCAAGCACGGCGGCAGGCACCAGCGTCGGCGCAAGCTTAATGGCCTCCATGACGCTATCGCGCGATCGATCGCGGTCCTCCGTCTCCAGTTCAAGCGCGCGAGCGGTGAGCAGCACGCCCCGTTCGCGGCGATAGACCGCTTTGTCGATCTGGCTTGCCGCGAAATTGGCATCGAGAATGGCGAGCGCGCCGTTCCAGTCGCCCTTCGCGCAACGAAACCCGAGAATGGCATGGGACGCCCAGGGCGAGGACGGCGCGATCTTCAACGCTTCCTCGGCAATCGCAACTGCGGCCACCGGATCGTCGGCGCGGCGCGCCTCGACGAACAATCCGCGCAGACCCAGCAATCGCGTTTCCTCACGCTCCGCCATGGCGCGAAAGGCGCGTTGCGCACCCGCACGATCGCCTTCGAGCTGCGCCGTTTGCGCATGGAGCAGCAATGCAAGCGGATCCTGATGGGCGTCGCGCCGCGCAATCTGCGAGTGCCGCCGCGCGGCATGGGTATCGCCGGTGCCGATCGCGATCAAACCGTGGGTGATGGCGTGACGGCCCCGCGCATGCCTGCGCTCGCGATGACCCTTTCTGATGCGCGCCGGCGCGCGCCACAGCGCATGCACGATGGCCCACACCAGCATGGCCACGATCAACGTTGCCACCAAAGCCAGCACGAACACCGGAAGACCCGCCTCGATCCGCCATCCGTTCCATGTCAGCACGATATCGCCGCTTTGATCGGCAACCCATGCCGCGCCGAATGCCGCCAGCGCGATCAATATTAGAAACAGAATAATGCGAAACATGGCGGGGCCTATGGCGAGGATTTCGAGAGAGCTGTCATCGCCGTCTCGGCGAATTGCCGCGAGACGGCCAGCGCCGCGTCGCGCGCCTCGGCCTTGTCGATCCAGCTTTGCAGACTGCTGCGTTCAGCCGGTGGAAGCGCACTGATTTCGCGCCGGGCTTCCGCAATATCATTGCGTCGCGCCGCCGCCGCCACGCGAGACATTACTGAGTCCACGTCGGAACCGGCCACCGCATCGGTTCGCCGGATCCTGACCAGACGCATGGCGCTCGCACGCAAGCGATCCATCCATCCCGCACCGCTCGACTCGCCAGCCGCTTTGGAATCGCGCTGCGCCAGCAACGCGAGCAGATCGCGGCTCAATGCCGCCGCGCCGGGCACGCCGGTTGAAGCGAAACCTTCCAACGGCTTGAGCACCGAGGCATCGTCCGTCAGCTGTTTTGCAGCCATGAGAAACGGCGCAAACGGCTCGCTCTGGCGAACCGCGAGATCGAGCGACGACGCGGCAACGGCGCGCTTGAGCTTGATGTCGTCGGCAGCCGATGTGCGGGTTCGCTGGTCATTTGCTTGTGCGCTTTGGGTAGCAACAGCCTGCGCTTTCGCCTCAAAACTCGCGATCCGGTTTTCGATCGCGGACAGATCCGGCGACGCCCCACTGGGCGCTGCGGGCGCAGCCGACTTGATCTCGTCGATGGTTTTCGTCGTGCTGTCGTTCTGCGTGCGCACGTCCGCCAGTGCCTCACGAAACGACTTCAACGATTTGTCGGTGGATTTCTCCAGTGCATCGAGACGCGCATTGAGAGCCGCATCGGGTTTGACCGGCGGAGCCGATGGAGATTCTTCAAGACGCGCGACACGCGCGGCTATCGTCTCGATAGTGGCGATGGTCGAAACATCCAGCCCATGGGAACTGCCGCGCGCACCCGCGAACCACGCTGCCAATCCAATCACGACCGCCGCCGCCGCGCCCGCCAAAGCCGACGCCAGAAGGCTTGATACCGACGACGATCTCGCAGGACTTACAGTCTCGACCCGCGGCGTCTCGGCTGCGGACTCATCGTGTTCCGTACTATTATCGGAGTCACGGGATGCCTCCGCATGCGCGGCGTCAAACGTCTCGCGCCGGGAGGCTTCGAGATCGATGGTCGGCGGCAGGCGGGTCCGGCGGCTCCTCTCGGGAGAATGCGCATCCGGGCTGTCACCCGAGGCGTCGAAGGACACGTCGTCGCGTTGGGAACCTATTGGCTCCTTGGAACCCTCTTGCGGGTTCACGCTGGATTTCCCGTTGATACTCTCTTGAGACTTGTCGTCGGCCATCACGCGGGCTCCTGTCTCGTCAGTCTAGGGCATGACGCCGAAAAGGGGAAACCGGTTTTCGGAAAAGATCGTGCCAAAACGAAGGGACACGCGAGCTGACCAAGGCAATTCCGATGCAGCACAAAACACTTCGCACCCCAGCCGTACGCTCGCGCATGGGGCCTTCAAACGAACGATGGCAATTTCGGGGAGCGCGTGAACAGTCATGCACGCGCGACTAAGACTGGTTTTTTGATAGCCCTGCGTCGAGTGTGCGAAGCGCTTTGTGCCCACATCTGGAATTAAACCGGACAGCCGGGCGTCGCGACCTCGGCGGCTCACGCCCCTCGCGGTGGACCAACCGCGCGCACGGCCGCCTCGATCATCGCGTCTTCGTCCGTTGAGCGCGGCAGGATGACCTGCGCCGCCCCGGCATCGCGCAGCACCATCGCCACCGCATCGGAGATGCAACATTGCGGCAATGCCAACGCCGCGATTTCGACGCCGTCGGCGCGCACTGCCGCGACGAACGAACTCGCACTGCGCCGCGAATAATGCAGCACTGCATCGACATTGTTCGCTGCAAATGCATCGCGCGCCTCAAGCGGCAGCCGCAAAACCGGAATCATCCGGTAAGTGGTCTGCGTGATGACGCTGAAGCCACGTTCGCCCAATTCGCCAGACACGTCGCGGGCGATGTCCGCCCCCGCGAGATAAAGCAGGATAGCCTGAGGCCCGGATTTTTTTCTGCTGGAACGACTGCCGCCCTTGTTGCCGCTCTTACGCTGATCTTTAAAAAACGCCTCGATCAGATCGGGAAGCGCTGCTGCGCCGGTCTTGCCCGCTACATTGCCCGCAACAGCATTGTGAAACCCCGTCGCACGCGCGGCCTCTGCCGTGCGCTCTCCGACCGCGAACAATGGCAGATCGAGCAACCGGCTTTTTGCCGGATGAGAGTCGATGGCGCGTAGCGCGTTGGCGCTGGTGGCAATGACGCCATCGTAATGCGCCTCGCTGTCGTCCACGAAAGCCACCGGCTCGAAACGCAACATCGGCGCGAGCACGGCTTCGATGCCCTTGCCGCGCAATGACGCCGCCGTCCTTTCGTTATCCGGGTGCGGGCGCGTGACAAGAACCGCCACCCATCACGCTCCACCGAACAGCGTGAAGAATTTTTCGCCTGCGCGCTCGCGCAATTCCCGCGCGGCGTCGGTCCCGATCGCGACCGCCTGACTTCGCGTGCCCGTTCGCGACGTTTCGAAATAATCCTTGCCGTCGGGCGAAATGATGAGACCGCGAAAATCGATCGCGTCGCCGTTCACCCGGCAGTGCCCGCCGATCGGCGTGCGACAGGAGCCGTCGAGCAACGCGAGAAAACTGCGTTCGGCATTGAGCGCGACCTCGGTATCCGGATCGGCAATGCGCGCCACAAAGGCGGAGATCCGATCGTCGTCGCGGCGCGACTCGATGGCGATGGCGCCTTGACCAACGGCGGGAAGAAATTCGTCGGTCTCGAAAATGCGCGTGGCCTTGTCTTCCAACTGCAATCGCTTCAACCCGGCCAGCGCCAGCAGCGTCGCATCGGCCTCGCCCGCCGCGAGCTTGCGCAAGCGCGTTTCGACGTTGCCGCGAATGACATTCACTTTCAGATCGGGGCGCAATCGCAATACCATTGCCTGGCGGCGCAGCGAGGCGGTGCCGACCACCGATCCCGGAGGCAGCGCCTCGAGCGAAGCCGCCTTGTGGCTGATGAAGACATCCCGCGCGTCCTCGCGCGGCAGAAACGCCGACAGCCAGGTGGCATCGGGCAGGAATGTCGGCACGTCCTTCGAGGAGTGCACGGCAAGATCGATGCTGCCGGCGAGCAGCGCTTCTTCGATTTCCTTGGTGAACAATCCCTTGCCGCCGACATCCAGCAGCGCGCGATCCTGAATCATATCCCCCGACGTGCGGATGACACGTATCGCAATCCGCGACTTATCGATGTTATGCGCGCGCGTCAACCGTGCGCGGACCTCATGGGCCTGCGCCAGCGCCAGCGGGCTGCCCCGCGTTCCGATGGTCGCCACGATATCCGGCGCGGACGATTGCACGTGTTTTTCTCCTAACCCGTATTCCGGAAAAGGGGATACCCTTGTAATGCTGGCAAGGGAAACGCCGGTTTGACGGCAAACGCAAGGGCTGAAATTGGAAATGCAGGCGTCCGCGCTGGTGCTGGGGATCGAGACGACCTGCGACGAGACCGCTGCGGCGGTGGTCGAGCGCCGGCCCGACGGCACCGGACGGATTTTGTCCAATATCGTCCGCTCCCAGATCGACGAACATGCGCCGTTCGGCGGGGTGGTTCCGGAAATCGCCGCGCGCGCCCATGTCGACCTGCTGGATGGAATTGTTGCCGGCGCCATGACGAGCGCGGGCGTGAGCTTTGAACAGCTCGACGGCGTGGCGGCGGCTGCAGGCCCCGGCCTGATCGGCGGCGTCATCGTCGGCCTGACGACCGCCAAGGCCATTGCGCTGGTGCACGGCACGCCGTTGCTGGCCGTCAATCATCTCGAAGCACACGCCCTGACGCCACGGCTGATGCATCCGCTCGCGTTTCCTTATTGCCTGTTTCTGGTGTCGGGCGGCCACACCCAGATCGTCGCCGTGCTCGGCGTCGGTCATTATGTTCGCCTCGGCACCACGTTGGACGATGCCATCGGTGAAGCCTTCGACAAGGTCGCGAAGATGCTCGGCCTGCCTTACCCCGGCGGGCCGCAGGTCGAACGCGCTGCGGTCGCCGGTGACGCCAACCGGTTCGCTTTTCCCCGGCCGATGCTGGGACGGCCGGACGCCAATTTCTCGCTCTCGGGACTGAAGACCGCCGTGCGCATCGAGCTTGAGCGCAATGCGCCGCTCGCGGCGCAGGATGTCTGCGATCTTTGCGCAGGTTTTCAGGCGGCGGTTCTCGACTCTATGGCCGATCGCCTGAGCACGGGCCTTGCGCTGTTCGAACAGCAATTCGGACCACCCAACGCGCTGGTCGCGGCGGGTGGCGTCGCCGCCAATCAGGCACTGCGCGGTGCGCTGGATAATGTCGCGACGAAAGCCGGAACTGCACTGCTGATCCCGCCGCCGGCGCTCTGCACTGATAACGGCGCGATGATCGCATGGGCCGGAATCGAACGGCTGGCGCTCGGCATGACCGATGGCATGGATGCGCCGCCCCGCGCCCGCTGGCGGCTGGATGAAGCCGCAACCACGCCTGCGCAATTCGCCAATACCCGCGCCAGCACATGATAGGGCCGCTGGACAGCGTTGCGGTCGTGGGCGCGGGCGCATGGGGCACCGCGCTCGCGAACGCCGTCGCTCGCGCCGGCCGCAAAGTTACACTGATCGCGCGCAACGACAGCGCCGCATCCGAGATCCAATCCCGCCGCCAATCGCCTCGGCTCGCCGGCGTGACGCTCGATCCGAAAATCAAAGTAAGCGGCGCGGCCGGCGATGCGGCCACCGCAGATATCATTCTTCTTGCCGTGCCCGCGCAATCGTTGCGCGCCGCGCTCTCGCCGTTGGTCGAGGCGGGCGCGAACAACGCCGTCATCGTGGCCTGCGCCAAGGGGATCGAGCGTGGAACACAATTGTTCATGACGGAGATCATCGCCGAGGTCGCGCCGCAGGCGACGTCCGCGATCCTGTCCGGACCAAGCTTCGCCGACGATGTGGCGCGCGGGCTGCCGACCGCCGTGACGCTCGCCTCGCACGATGAAACCATGGCTGCGGCGCTGTGCCAGGCGCTGGGCTCGCCGACATTCCGGCCCTATCACACCACCGACGTGCGCGGCGTCGAGATCGGCGGCGCAGCAAAAAACGTGCTTGCGATCGCCGCCGGCATTGTCGTCGGCCGCAAACTCGGTGCGTCGGCGCTCGCCGCGCTGACCACGCGCGGTTTTTCCGAGCTGTCACGTTTTGGGCGCGGCTGCGGCGCGCGGGCGGAAACGCTCGCGGGCCTGTCGGGTCTCGGCGATCTGCTGTTGTCGTGCTCAAGCAAACAATCGCGCAATTTTTCATTCGGTATCGCACTTGGCGAAGGAAAGGACATCGCACACGCCGGTCAGGGCAAGCTCGCGGAAGGCGTGCTGACGGCATCGGTGCTGCTGGACATCGCACGGCAAAAAAATATCGACATGCCGATCTCCGAGGCGGTTGCGAATATTCTCGAAGGCCGCACCGATATCGATCGGGCGATCGAGGCGCTGCTGACGCGGCCCTTCAAGGCTGAAGCATAAGGAACAAGGACAAGAACATGGCCTTTTGGCTGGTAAAATCGGAACCCTCGGCGTGGTCGTGGGATCAACAGGTCGCGAAAGGCGCCAAGGGCGAAGCCTGGACCGGCGTGCGCAATCACACCGCGAAGCAAAACCTGATGAAGATGAAAAAGGGTGACCGCGCGTTCTTCTACCACTCCAACGAGGGCAAGGAGATCGTCGGCATCGTCGAAATCATTCGCGAACATTATACGGACCCGACAGACAAGACCGGAAAATTCGTCTGCGTCGACATCAAGGCCGACACGAAACTGAAAACACCGGTGACGCTGGCGGCGATCAAGGCCGACAAGAAGCTCGCCGACATGGAGCTGGTCAAGCTGTCGCGGATGTCGGTGTCAAGCGTGACGCCGGACGAATGGAAGCATATCTGCAAGCTTGGCGGGCTCTGACGGCGGCTTGAGCGGAGACCACAGCATTTGACCATTCCGCTCGATCCGTCCGCGTTCATTCGCGCCAATACGCGATTGCTGCCGGTGCCGCTGGTGCCGGAAATCATGCTGCATGTAGCGGACGAAGCCGTTCCGCTCTGGACGAAAACCGAAGATGAACTCAACGAGACCGGCCTGCCGCCCCCGTTCTGGGCTTTCGCCTGGGCGGGCGGGCAAGCGCTCGCGCGCTATGTGATCGATCATCCCGCCACTGTCGCCGGTCGCGACGTTCTCGATCTCGCCTCCGGCTCCGGCCTTGTGGCGATCGCCGCGGCCAAGGCCGGTGCGGCAACAGTGCTGGCCGCCGACATCGACGCCTTTGCGCACGCCGCGATCGACCTGAATGCCGAGGCCAATCGCGTCCGCATCGCCCATTGTTTCGATGACCTGCTCACAACCGAATATGCCCTGACAGCCCAGACCGTCCTGGCTGGCGACATCTTCTATGAGCGCGATACGGCGCAACGCGCATTCGCGTTTCTCTCACGCCACGCCGCGCGGGGCGTTCAGGTTCTGATCGGTGATCCGGGCCGCAGCTATCTGCCGAAGGATCGCTTGCGCCAGATTGCCGACTATAAAGTGCCGGTGACGCGGGACTTGGAAGATGTCGACATCAAGCATACCTTGGTATGGACGTTGGCCTAACGGAACGCGAACCGGTCCTCCACCGCCGGATCAAATCCAGTGGCATGCTTCACTGGAAAACGCTTTAGATGACCCACCACGCTTCGAACCTCATGCCCGGATATATATTATGACTCTCAATATTGCCGTCCAGATGGACCCCATCTCACGCATTAATATCCGCGGCGATTCGACCTTTGCGCTGCTGCTCGAAGCGCAAAAGCGCGGGCACTCGATTTCCTATTATACGCCCGACAAACTCTCATTGCGCGGGCAGGACCTGGTGGCGCCGGTGCAACCGTTGACCGTGCGCGACGATGAAAAGAATCACTTTTCATTAGGCGAAGCGCAGCGCGTTCATCTCGCCTCGTTCGATGCGATCCTGCTGCGGCAGGATCCGCCGTTCGACCTTGCCTATATTACGACGACGCATCTGCTGGAAAAAATTCATCCCAAGACGCTGGTTGTGAATGATCCGGCCAGCGTGCGGAACGCGCCTGAAAAAATCTTCGTGATGGAATTCTCGGACCTGATGCCGCCGACGCTGATCTCCCGCGACATCGAAGAGATCAATTCGTTTCGCGCCGAACACGGCGACGTGGTGATGAAGCCGCTTTATGGCCATGGCGGCGCGGCGGTTTTTCGCGTCATGCCGAAGGATATGAATTTCGGCTCGCTGCACGACATGTTTTCGGTGACATTCCGCGAGCCCTGGGTGATCCAACGTTTTCTTCCCGAGGTCAAAAACGGCGACAAGCGCATCGTTCTGGTGGACGGTGAATTCGCGGGCGCGGTCAACCGCGTCCCAGCCGAGAACGACCTGCGCTCCAATATGGTGCGCGGGGGTGCTGCGAAATCGACCGATTTGAGCCCGCGCGAGCGCGAAATCTGCGAGCGGCTTGGGCCTGCGTTGCGCAAACATGGCCTGCTTTTCGTGGGCATCGATGTGATCGACGGGTGGTTAACGGAAATTAACGTCACTTCGCCGACCGGCATTCGCGCCATTGCGCGCGTCGGTGGCCCTGATGTCGCGGCGATGGTCTGGGACACCATCGAATCCAAGCGCGCCTGATTCTGGACGGTATGCTTTGCTCGCAAACGCTAGCGCGAAGCGCGTAGCCGCAATCGATGGAACTCTCTTAATCAATTGCAGAGGACATTGTGGCATTTACCGGTAGTTATACTGCCGTGAACGAAGCTGTCTGTATGAAGGAAGGCGCCATTTTGAGCGAGCCTCCGATGCGCTCGATTTTGAAACGGAGCGACAACACGAAAGGGTAGCGAACAACGGAAGGCCGAGAACGTTTGGCAGCCGATTTACGCGATCCGAGTACCGCAATTTATTGACGCAGTGAATTTTATAACGGCACGCCCATTCGGGTTTGCCGGAAAATGATCCGGGGCTCAGGGCCAATGGCAATTGAAGTTTTCAACGGTGCGTCGATTCCGCGCGATCTGTTGACCGCGGATATCGAGTATCTTTGGATCAAGTGGCGAACGCTTAACGCCACGGACAGCCTGACCGTTCAGCGCCTGATCGAGGAATCGGACCGCCCGCTCCAGGACCACTGCACCTACGTGATGCCGACCGGCGACGATTTCGTTTATCTCTATATCGGGAAGGCTCTGCAGAACGCGGCCAAACGCGATTCGACCGGCACGCTGGTGTCGCGCCTCGATCACATCATGGCCAAAGACTTCGCCGAGATCTATCGCCGGGTGCTTCGGGATATGGCGCCTGCCTTCATCCGTTTCACCGGACCGCGTTCGCCGAGCGGCACGCTGTGGCATCAGATCATCATGCCGCTGCGAATTTCCAGCGATACGGTCATGCTGGTTTGCTACGCGGAGCTTGTCAGCCACCAGCTCGAAATCTACGAGCACCTGTTTCGCACGGCGTCCGACGCCTTCATCATTTCAAGCCCGATCAGCAACGACGCCGGGCATGTGACCGATGGCTGGGTGCTGATGATGAACGATCGCGCCCGTGGAATGCTTGCGTTTCGGGGGTTACTTGCGAATTTGCGCCTGAGCGCCTTGCCGCAATTCCATGGCATCGATCTTTGGGGGCGGATTTACGCGCCGCGTCCCACGGTCACCACCACGTCCCTGGCCGCCAAGGATTTCGACCTGGAAATTCTCAGATTTCCGCACGTCTTCGGGCTTCGCCTCACGCCGAAGGGCGTTCTCTCTCACGATCAGGCGACGCTCGTGCCGGGCACGGATTCGCGCGATCGCGTGACCTGAAGCGACGCCGAAGACTCAAATCTTCGACGGCACCGCGTCACATCTGCTCGAGCTTGGATCGAACGGCGCGAAATTCCACGCCGTGCAGATTGATCGTCGGTGCAATTCCAAAGTGATTGTCGCCGAAGACTTCAACACGGCGATGCAGCTCGTCTTTTGAGATGTCGAGCGGAATCTCGCAGATCTGCGCGTAGCCGCGCCGAGTGTTTTTTCGTTCGCCCCAGCCGACCGACAGCTCCCGCAGTGGCGTCGCCTGCGTCGCCAGCGTCTTCGACAAATTTTTGAATAGCCGAACGAGGTTCACATAAGCCCGCCCCTCGAGCTCGTCGATGGAAATCCCGGGCGAGATATCGAATTGTTCGACATGGACGATCGGGCCCGCATCGACCTTTTCCACCATGACGTGAACGGTGACGCCGAATTGCTTCGCGCGATCGTACAGCGCAAAATGCGCCGGCGCCCAGCCGCCATATTCAGGCGGTCCGGGGTGAAAATTATATGCGCCGTAGCCGAGCTTCGTCAGAACGGCTTGGGGGACGATCACAGCGGTCGTGAACGCAATCAACCGGGCGCGCTGGAGCGTCCGCGCGTCGAGAGCCGAGAGGTCGGCCAGCGTGAAGATCGGCTTGATCTGCAGGGACGGATTGTACTCGCGCAACAATCCGGACAGGACCGGCTGTTCGACCAATCCGGTCAGCAAAATGATAGTGTCGAACATCCCGTTTCCGCCGTTTCTGGGCGCTACCTTGAATTATCCTGTCGCACGGGCGGATTGACGTTTGCTGAATCTGCGAGGTGGCCCCTCGCATGCTTAAGCACTTGCTTAAGCATGCGTTAAAGAGCGACCCGCCACCGGCCACCCTCAACTGTTCCCTGAATGTTCTTGCGCCGCCAATGGTTCTCCGATACCCTCAGGTTTGGGCAAGAGGGCGGCATGGTTCAGCGCGTTTCCACCGTGGCATTCGAGGGCATTGAGGCCCGCGCAGTCGATGTTCAGGTCCAGGTGGCACCCGGTTTGCCCGCCTTTACGATCGTCGGCCTTCCCGACAAGGCTGTCTCGGAAGCGCGGGAGCGTGTTCGCGCGGCGATGATTGCGTCCGGTCTGGCGCTGCCGGCGCGGCGGATTACGGTCAATCTGGCGCCAGCGGATCTGCCGAAAGAAGGCAGTCACTACGATCTGCCGATCGCACTCGGCCTGATGGCGGCGATCGGCGCCATTCCATCGGATGCGCTATCGGGGTTCTCGGTACTCGGCGAACTTGGTCTGGATGGATCGATCGCGCCGGTGGCCGGCGTTCTGCCAGCGGCGATCGGTGCGAATTCGCGCGACGAGGGTTTGATCTGCCCGGCAGCCTGCGGAGCCGAAGCTGCATGGGCGAGCCCGGAAACTCAGCCGATCCTGGCCGCTGGTTCACTGATCCAACTCGCCAATCATTTCAAAGGCACACAGGTTCTGTCGCGGCCGCAGCCCAAGGTTCGCACCGAGCCACCGGGCTTGCTCGATCTGCGCGACATCAAAGGTCAGGAGAGCGCCAAGCGTGCGCTCGAGATCGCTGCGGCCGGTGGCCATCATCTCGCGATGATCGGTTCGCCGGGATCGGGCAAATCGATGTTGGCAGCGCGGCTGCCATCAATCCTGCCGCCGCTTGCGCCGGAAGAATTGCTGGAAGTGTCGATGATCGCGTCCGTGGCGGGCGAAATCGAAGGCGGCGCGCTTACCTCGCGACGTCCTTTCCGCGCCCCGCACCATTCAGCCAGCATGGCCGCGCTGACCGGAGGCGGCGCGCGTGCCAAACCGGGTGAAATCTCGCTGGCTCACAACGGCGTGCTGTTTCTCGACGAGTTGCCGGAGTTCGATCCACGGGTGCTGGATTTACTGCGCCAGCCGCTGGAAAATGGCGAGATCGCAGTCTCTCGCGCCAATCATCGCGTGACCTACCCCGCCCGCTTCATGCTGATCGCGGCGATGAATCCATGCCGCTGCGGCCGCGCCTTCGAACCCGGCTATTCATGCAAGCGCGGGCAGATCGATCGCTGCACGTCGGATTACCAAAGCCGCATCTCAGGCCCTCTGATGGACCGCATCGATCTGCGAATTGAAGTGCCCGCCGTCACGGCCGCCGACCTGATCCTGCCGCCACCGGCCGAAGGCTCGGCGGATGTCGCGGTCCGCGTCGCCGCCGCGCGAACCATTCAGGCACGGCGCTTCGCTGCCGCGGGATTGCCACACGTCCGCACCAACGCGGAAGCACCGGCCGCCATTCTTGAAGAGATCGCCCGCCCCGACAAGCAAGGCCTGGCCTTGCTGCGCGACGCGGCCGAAACCATGCGGCTGTCAGCGCGCGGCTACCATCGCGTTCTGCGAGTTGCACGAACTCTTGCCGACCTCGACGGCGTGGAGCACATCGGCCGACTTCATCTGGCCGAAGCCTTGTCATACCGCGCGCTCGCGGACGACACACGACGCGCGGCGTGAATCAAGAGCGCCGAAAGTCAGCTCGCAAAAATCGCGGATCGTAGAGTTATCCAAACCCATTGTCTTATTTGAGAGACATAAATTGCCTGTCGTTCAGACGTATTCCCCGGCTTCGAAAAATTCTACCGCATGAAGTCATGCCAACGTACGCTTCATAAAAGCGACCATCTTTAGGCGCTAGTTCAGCTTCCACAGTCGGCAGCTCGTGCAAGACTTGAATCCATATGGATTTGAAGCCGATGAGATTTTCAAAAAAAATTGTTCGCGAAAATAAAGTTTCTATCCATAATCGCGCAGCAGTTCGAGTTCTGCTTTAGATAATCGATCACATCGTGTGGCGTAGGTTTGTGTCCGATCTCGGCAAGTTCGCGAATTTGCCGAGATTGGTACATTACCGCGCGTTCAAAAAATTCAATGTCTTCTAAATACCGGCCCTGGGAAAAACAAAAACCAGACGCGGATAGAGAGGTGATGAGCAAAAGTGTACCGATCACGCCGATTATCGCCAAGCCGCTAACGCCACTTCGCTTCATGTTATTTTCAACAATTAATCCTGACGCTAAGCCGCCAATTCAAGCCCAGCTTATATCTGGCACTTGATTGGACTGACCATGGTAGAACACGTCCCTACCGATTGTACCTGCTTACAGTTCCTCGCCTCAAATTATAGGGGCGTTGCGTTGTCCCTCAAAGCGACTTTAATGCCAGAAACCGGGAGCGCGACCCGTGGGCGGCAGATCCAGACAACGGATATGGGGTGATCGCGTTCGTGGCGCGAAAATTCGTGCTGAACATGCCCGGCTCGAAGCAGTCACCGCCGTTAAAGAAGCTGACCGCGCTCAATGCCGCCTTTGGTCTGATCAAATGGAGGGCTTTGGAGGTCCAGCGCAACCTTCGCCGACGATCGGTCAATGTTTGAATGGCGGCTACTTGTTTCTCGAAGTGCAATGTCACCGCTGCCACACCCGTGTCAGCACGCCGCTCGCTTATATTCGCCGGCCGAGCGATACGCCGATATGGAAACTTGAAGCGTCGTTCGGTTGCCGCAACTGCCGCCGGGCAATCCGCTACAAGCCGCGCGTTCACTTGATCAAGCTGACGGAAACGCAGGAAGTCGAGCACAGCCGTTGGTTTCATCCGGATGAAGAAAGATAGACGCGCCGTCGACGTTCCTTCGGACTCGCGCTCGATATGCGCCGCGCGATCGGCTCATTTTTAAGACTTTATTAACCTTGAACCCATCGCGTGGGTCACGCCGCCTCCGGTCTCAAAGACTTTGCAACATCACCACTGCAGATTTCTGCTTTGGGAATCCAGGACAGCGTCGGCACGACATAACCGACGTCGTCGCGACGGCAGACCGCGCACGGTGAAGCCACGCCCACGCGATGAAAGATTTGCCAGCGGCAAACCGGAGGCGGTTTGTCGAACATGTTGGATTGACGGGACACCATGACGCGAGGTTTACGGATCAAATCGCGACTCCGGTTTTTTGCGCACGATCACCCATGGCTTGTCTTCGCGTTGCGCTCGTTCACGATCTTCTCCGCGGCGTTCGGCGGATCTTACGGGTTTCTCGTCGGCAGCAAGCCCGAAATATCCGGCTACAACCCGCACACCTTCGCCATCGGCGCCAGCTTCCTGTTTGCGCTGGCATGCATGGCGCTCGCGACCTTAAGTTTCCGGCTGCGCCTGCTGCGAAATAAATTGCACGAAGCGCTGGTGCGCAACGAAGCCCTGGCGGACCACAATTGGGAGCTGAGAGAGGCCGAGCAGCGGGCCCGCAGCCTGTTCGAATCCCAAAGCGATCTCATTGTCCTGCGTGATTCCAAACACCGGATTACGTTCGTCAACGAGGCCTTCTGCATGTTGGCGCAAAAATCCCGCGTCGAACTCACGGGCTCGATTTTCAATTTTTCCATCCTCGAACAAGGTCCCGTGTCCGTTGCGCTGGACGGAACGCGCGTTCACGACCAAAAAATCGCGACACCTCTCGGCACACGCTGGATCGGATGGCGGGAAGGACTGATTTGGCTTCACGCCGACAGGCCCGCCGAAATGCAAAGCGTCGGCCGCGACGTCACCGACCGGACTGAAACCGAGATTGCGCTTAGCGACGCGCGCGATCATGCGAACGCCGCCAATCGCGCCAAGTCGAAATTTCTCGCCATGGCGTCGCACGAGATTTGCACGCCGCTCAATGGCATTATCGGCATGAGCGACCTGTTGTTCGACACCCCGCTGACCGCCGAGCAGACGACTTACGTCCGCGCGGTCAAGACATCGGGCGAAGCGCTGCTGGTGTTGATCGACGAGCTTCTGGATTTTTCCAAGATCGAGGCCGGCAAGATCGATCTTGAACATCGCCCCTTTGTGCTTGCCGCCATGATCGAGGATATCGCGGAGCTTCTCGCGCCCCGCGCGCAGGCGAGACATCTGGAGATCGCTGCCTATGTCGACGAACGGCTGCCTGTGGAAGTTGTCGGCGACGCCGCGCGTTTGCGGCAGGTGCTGCTGAACCTCGCCGGCAACGCGATCAAATTCACATCGCGCGGCGGCGTCGCGCTGATCGTCGAGCCCGGCAGTGTGCCCGACAACATCCGCTTTATCGTCCGCGATACCGGTGTCGGAATTGCGCCGGAGGCGCAGGCCCGGATCTTCCGTGAATTCGAGCAGGCCGACGAACGCACGGTTCGCAACTATGGCGGAACAGGCCTGGGGCTCAGCATCAGCGAGCGCATCGTCAAGCGCATGGGCGGCCGGATCACGCTGAAAAGCGCGCCCGGCCGAGGCTCGACATTCCAGGTCACGGTCCCGCTGGCTGCAGCGGAAGGTCCCGCTGGCGGAAGCCACCTCGCCGTATCGCCGGACCTGCAGGGGAAATCGGTGATGCTGGTGGCCCGGCAGGCCATCGAGGCCTCATTGATCGCGCGGCGACTGCAACGGTGGGGAGCGCAAACCGACACGCTGTCCGATACGGCCATGGCCGAAGCGCTGCTGTTCGAACGATCCTGGCACGCGATCATTGTCGATCATGATCTCGGCACGGACGATATCGCAAGATTAGGTCATGCGGCGCAGGCTCGTGTGCCGTATCGAATTGTCATGATCACACCCTCCGCGCGCCGCACCTTGCAGCCTGCCGCGACATATGGCTTCACCGGATATCTCGTGAAGCCGTTGCGCGCAGCGTCGCTGGCCGCCCGGCTGACGATGACGGTCGCAACCGATGCGCCGAAACTCGCGGCCGACGGCATTCCCGACGCACGCACTGCAGCGCCAACCCCGGTGCCCGCGACTGGCCTTTCGATTCTGGTGGCTGAGGACAACGACATCAACGCCTTACTGATGCGCTCGCTGCTGACGCGGCTCGGTCATCGCCCCGTCATCACGACCGATGGCGAACAGGCGGTCGAGCAATGGCTGACGGCGCAAAACGCAGGCTCGCCCTACGATCTTGTACTGATGGACGTGCAGATGCCAAAGCTCGACGGCATCGAAACGACGCGCCGCATCCGCGCCCATGAGTTAAGCTCAGCAGATGCTGCCGACGCCCATCATCGCGCTGACGGCGAATACCCTGTCGGAAGATCGCGACGCCTGTTTCGAGGTGGGCATGGATGGATTTCTCGTCAAGCCGCTCGATCGCAACAAGCTCGACGACATTCTGGCCAACATCCGAAACCTGCCGCATGTGACCACCTGAGCAGGGTTTTCGGAGCCTCCGAACTTCAGCTGGTCGCATCCATGCGTCATGATGCGTTTTCTTACGCGAACCGGATCCACGACCGGAACTAGTCCGGCATGCTTCGCTCGAAAACGCTCTAGAGTCTGCGCAGCGACACTGTCTCGATCACGTGATCGCGGCCCTTCTTGAGAATGAGCTGCGCTCGCGGGCGTGTCGGCAGGATATTCTCTTCCAGATTGACCAGGTTGATCCGTTTCCAGATCGACAGCGCGGTTTCCGTGGCTTTTTCATCGGAGAGATTGGCATAGCGATGGAAGTAGGATCGCGGATCGTGAAAGGCCGTGTCGCGCAGCGCAAGGAAGCGCTCGACATACCATTCCCGCAGCACCGGCTCGTCGGCATCGATATAGACCGAGAAGTCGAAGAAATCCGAAACGTAAGGCACGGCCTTGCCGTCACGCGGCAAGCGTCCGGTCTGCAGAACGTTGAGGCCTTCGACAATGAGGATATCGGGACGATCGACCTCGATGCCGCCGCCCGGTACGATATCGTAGGTCAGATGCGAATAGACCGGCGCACGCACCGGCCGGCGGCCCGCCTTGATGTCGCTAAGAAAGGCCAGCAGCGCCTGCAGATCGTAACTTTCAGGAAAGCCCTTTTTTTCCATCAGGCCTTCACGTTCAAGCACGGCGTTCGGATGAAGAAATCCATCGGTCGTTACCAGATCGACTCTCGGGCGCGGTGACCAGCGCGCCAGCAGCGCCTGAAGAACACGGGCGGTGGTGGATTTACCCACGGCAACCGAACCCGCGACGCCGATAATATATGGCATCTTCCGGTCTTCGATGCCGAGAAAGCGGCGCTGCGCGATAAACAAGCGCTCCGCTGCCGCCACATACATCGACAGCAGCCGCGACAGCGGCAGATAAATTTCCTCGACCTCCTTCATATCGAGCCGGTCATGCATCGAATGAAGCGCGTCGATCTCGTTTTCCGCCAGCGTCATCGGCGTATCTTCGCGCAACGCAGCCCATTGGCCGCGCGAGAACACGCGGTAGGGATTGTAGAGCTGCTCTGCGCGAACGGTCATAACATCACTTTTCCGAGCGTTCTTCCGAACGCATCACGACAAAAACATGGGCGCGATTGCAATCCAAATTGATCGGCAAGCGCTTCAATCGCGCTTTCGCGCCGCCTTTTCCTCAAGACCGGACATTTGCGTTCGCTGGGCAAGGACGGCCTCGACCTCTTGCAGCGACAGCCCCCGCGCTTTCAACAGCACGAGAAAATGGAAAATCAGATCCGCACTCTCGGCGAGAAGATGATCGCGATCGTTTTCGACGGCCGCAATGACGGTTTCGACCGCCTCTTCGCCGAATTTTTTCGCGCAATGCTCCGCGCCCTTGTCCAGCAGCTTGCGCGTATAGGACAGCTCCGCACCGGCATTCGCGCGGGCGTCGATGATGGCCGCCAGATCCTGGATGGTAAAACGGGACATCGCGTCTCTTCTATTGATGTGGTCGGGCCGATCGGGCCCGCCGGTATCCGCCGCCGGATCAAGTCCAGCGTCATGCTTCGCTCGAAAACGCTTTAATAGTCCAAACGCACCGGCAGCCTGGATTGAAGCATATGCTCCTTGGCCTGCCGAATCGTAAATTCCCCGAAATGAAAAATCGAAGCTGCCAGTACCGCCGTGGCGTGGCCGTCCCGGATGCCGCCGACAAGATGGTCCAGCGTGCCAACGCCACCGGATGCAATGACAGGAACCGTGATCCGGTCGGCAACCGCCCGTGTCAGCGCGAGATCGAATCCCTGCCGCGTGCCGTCGCGATCCATCGATGTCAGGAGGATTTCGCCGGCCCCAAGCGCAACCACCTGTTCGGCATAGGCAAGCACGTCGATCCCGGTGGGCTTGCGGCCGCCATGGGTGAAAATCTCCCAGCGATCGGGCGCGCCTGGTGCGTTCACGCGCTTGGCGTCGATTGCAACGACGATGCATTGATCGCCGAACTTTTCAGCCGCCTCCTTGACGAATTCGCGGCGGGTGACCGCCGCCGAATTGATCGACACCTTGTCGGCGCCGGACGTCAGCAGGGTACGGATGTCGTCGACGGTGCGCACGCCGCCGCCGACCGTCAACGGCATGAAGCAGGCTTCCGCCGTACGGCGCACCACATCGAGCATCGTGCCGCGATTTTCATGGGTTGCGGTAATATCGAGAAAACATAGCTCGTCGGCGCCGGCAGCGTCATAGGCGATCGCGGCCTCGACCGGATCACCCGCATCGCGCAGATCGACGAAATTGACGCCTTTGACGACCCGGCCGTCTTTCACATCGAGACACGGGATGACACGAACCTTGAACATCGTCAGGCCACCGCGCGCGCGTTGCGGATCAGCGCGATCGCCTCCGCCGGATCAAGACGGCCATCATAAAGCGCGCGGCCGGAAATCGCTCCGGCCAATTTGCGGGCAGCGGGCGTGAGCAGCGCTTTGACATCGTCGATCGACGCAAGACCGCCGGACGCTATCACCGGCACGGAGATACTGTCCGCGAGAGCAATGGTCGCTTCCAGATTGAGGCCTTTCAAAAGACCGTCACGGGCAATGTCGGTGAAAATAATCGCGGCGACGCCCGCGTCCTCGAAACGTTTTGCGATATCGAGAGCGGTGACTGTCGAAGTTTCGGCCCAGCCTTCGACCGCGACCTTGCCGTCGCGCGCATCCAGCCCGACCGCGACCCGGCCGGGGAACTTTCGAGCAGCTTCCCGCACGAGCGCGGGATCACGAACAGCGGCGGTGCCGATGATGACGCGCGCAATGCCCTTGGCAAGCCACGCTTCGACGGTTTTCAGATCGCGAATCCCGCCGCCGAGTTGCACCGGCATTTTCACGGCGGCCAGCATGGCGTCCACCGCGCGCGAGTTCATAGGCTTGCCGGCAAACGCGCCATCAAGATCGACGACATGAAGATATTCGAAACCCTGGGTCTCGAAACTGCGCGCCTGCGCAGCGGGATCGGTATTGAAGACCGTCGCACGCGCCATGTCGCCCTGCTCGAGGCGGACGCATGCCCCTTCCTTGAGATCGACGGCGGGAAATAAAATCACGGCGTCCACCTCAAAAAATTGGCGATCAATGCCAGTCCGAACCGCTGGCTTTTCTCTGGATGGAATTGCGTGCCGATCGCCGTGCCCTTGGCGACCATGGCGGTGACCGGACCACCGTAGTCGGCGCGAGCGACCACATCCGCATCCTGCGCAGCGTTCAGATGGTAGGAGTGCACGAAATAGGCATGGCGGCCGTCGTTGCCGAGCTGAAGTCCCTCAAGCACCGGATGCGCACGGGCAACATCCAACGTATTCCAGCCCATATGGGGAATTTTCAGGCGCGCATCGCCGGGCGCGATTTTTTCGACATCGCCGGGAATCCAGTCGAGCCCCGCCGTCGTGACGTATTCCTTGCCCCGGGTCGCCATCAGCTGCATGCCGACACAAATGCCGAAGAAAGGCCGCGCCTTGGCGCGGACCGCTTCATTGAGCGCCGGCACCATGCCGTCCAGCGCATCGAGGCCATGACGGCAATCGGCGAACGCGCCAACGCCCGGCAGCACCACACGATCGGCGCGCGATACCGCGTCGGCGTCGCGCGTCACCACGATCTCCGGAGGATTGTCCAGAGTGCGGGCAGCCCGTTCAAAAGCTTTGGCTACCGAGTGCAGATTGCCGGAGCCGTAATCGATAATGGCGACGCTCAATGCGGACTCCCCGCCTGAGGAAACAGTCCCATGATCTCGTCGTTATCGCCTGACATTCTCGGCGAAGGACGAACCGGCGGCGGAGCGCCGCGGTCAACTGTCGGCATGCCGCTGGAACCCATCTCGCCATCGACCCAGCGATCGAAAAACCGGCGCTCGGCTTCGTCGCGGTTGCGGCCGACCACCACATCGAGCTGACGCCACTTGCCGCGCGAGAGAGTCCAGCGCTGCAGGCTCGCCGCCTCCAGCCCCATCAGCAAGGCAATCACGAACAACACGGTCGCCCGAGTGTCCGAGCCGACGCGAAGCACGGCAAGCCCCACGCCCACGGCAATCAGCAGCACGAGATATCCGAACAGCGCGATCCACAGGCGGTTGAAGGCAAGCCAGACCAATCCGGCAAGCGCGGCCCAGACATGAAATCCGTCGCGCACGAAAACGAAGCGCTCGGGCGCGGGGCGGCCCCCATCGACCGGTAGCGGCGCATGAACTGTGTAAACCGGCATTGTGACTCTCCGGATACTTCGACCCTTGATACTTCGACCTTGCATCGCTCTGCCAGGGCAGCGTGCGCGGCAGGCTTGAGACGATTAACCGCCGAGCTGGCCCTTGGTGGACGGCACTTCGCCGGCCGCGCGCGGATCAATCGCGACCGCCGCGCGCAAGGCCCGGGCCAGTCCCTTGAAACAGGATTCCGCGATATGATGACTGTTGTCGCCATATAGTGTTTCGACGTGCAGCGTGATGCCGGCGTTCATGGCGAAGGCATTGAACCATTCGCGCACCAGCTCGGTGTCGAACTGCCCGACTTTGTCGCGCGGAAACTCTACCTTGAACACCAGCACGGGCCGTCCGGAAATGTCGATGACGACGCGCGACAGCGTCTCGTCCATCGGCATGTGGATGCTCGCATAGCGCGTGATGCCGACCATCGAGCCGAGCGCCTGCTTCACCGCTTGCCCAAGCGCAATGCCGACATCCTCGGTGGTGTGATGATGATCGACATGCAGATCGCCCGTAGCCTTGACGGTGATGTCGATCCGCGAATGGCGGGCCAGCAGGTCGAGCATATGATCGAAGAAGCCGATCCCGGTTGCGACATTCGAGACGCCGGTGCCGTCGAGGTCGACGGACACGGCAATGTCGGTTTCCTTGGTTTTGCGCGTAATCGACGCGGTGCGCATGGTAAAGGTCTCTCCGGGTGCCTGAAACCGGGCCCTTTTAACAGGCTCGCCCGGCCTTCGCTACCGCAGTATAACCCCAATATCCGCCAATCGCGGGCTATGGTGACCGAAATCGCTGCAACGGGGCAATGATCCGGACCAAAGATCGGGGCCGCGGATTGCAACCTTGCGGCCCGATCCTTAAGTCTGGCCGATCAAGCGCGCTTCCGACGGCGCGACGGATAAATCGCCTGATAATCACCTGGCAATCACTTGGTAATTACTTGGACGGGGTATGCATACATCCAATTCCGACAATTCAAGTGTCTGGCATGGCACGACCATTCTGACCGTTCGCAAAGCCGGACGGGTGGTTATCGGCGGCGACGGGCAGGTCTCGATCGGCCAGACGGTGATCAAATCCAACGCCAGGAAAGTCAGAAAGCTCGGCAAGGGCGATGTGATCGGCGGCTTCGCCGGCGCCACCGCCGACGCCTTCACGCTGTTCGAACGGCTTGAGAGCAAGCTCGAACAATATCCGGGGCAATTGACCCGCGCCGCAGTCGAACTCGCCAAGGACTGGCGGACCGACCGCTATCTGCGCCGCCTCGAAGCCATGATGATCGTCGCAGACAAGGACGTCTCGCTGGTGCTGACCGGGACCGGCGACGTGCTGGAGCCGGAAGCCGGGGTGATGGCCATCGGGTCCGGCGGCAATTATGCGCTCGCCGCCGCGCGTGCTCTCGTTGAAACGGATAAGGACGCGGAGGCCATCGTGCGGCGCTCGCTCGATATCGCCGCCGACATCTGCGTTTACACCAATCGCAACGTGACGATCGAAGCTCTGTCGGAATGACGGGGACAGGCGGAGCGCCGTCTGTCGCCTCGCCGGCGACCGGCCAGCCTGTGTTGCGGGCGATCGTCGTCGCGATGCTGCTGATCGCGTGCCAGGCGATCATCCTGTATGCGATGGGCCGCCAGCCGATCTGCGCATGCGGCTACGTCAAGTTGTGGCACGGAGTGGTTCAGAGCTCGGAAAATTCGCAGCACATCACCGACTGGTATACGTTCTCGCACGTCATTCACGGCTTTATCTTTTACGCCCTGGCCTGGATACTTTTCCCGAACACGCCGATCGTGACGCGTCTCGCCCTTGCTATCGCCGTCGAAGGCGGCTGGGAGATTCTGGAGAACTCGCCCTTTATCATCGACCGCTACCGCGCGGGCACGATCTCGCTTGATTACTACGGCGACAGCATCGTCAATTCCGTCTCCGACACGCTGGCCATGATCGCAGGGTTCGTGGCGGCACGCAGGATCCCGGTAATTGCAACTGTGCTGGTGGCCGTGGCATTCGAAGTGCTCGTCGGATTGCATATCCGCGATAATCTCACGCTGAATATCATCATGCTCGTCCATCCCTTCGAGGCAATCCGTCTCTGGCAAAGCGGACCGCCCATCATCTAGCCAGCTCCTTCAGAGGTGACACTCTGAAGCGTGATACAAAGCGTGGTCTATGACCCAGCACCGTTATCAGTTCTTGCCGATGACTGCGTCCGACCTCTCCCTGATCGAGGTCTGGCTGGACACGCCGGAGGTCGTTCAATGGTGGGGCGATCCAAAACAGCAACTGACGCTGGTATCGGAGGATCTTGGCAACACGGCGATGGACCAATTCATCGTGACGTACGATACGCGCAAGTTCGCCTATTTGCAGTGCTACGACCTTTCGGCATGGCCGGATTCAGCATTTGGCGCTCAGCCGCCCGGGACGCGCGCCATTGACCAATTCATCGGCGAACCCGATATGATCAATCGCGGTCATGGCTCGGCTTTCATCCGAATGTTTGTCAGAGATTTTCTGCCCGAAGACGTTCCACGTGTTATCACCGATCCTGACCCCGGAAATGTCCGGGCGATACGCGCCTATGAAAAAGCCGGTTTCGGCAAGGGTCATGTGATCACCACGCAAGATGGCCCTGCTCTTTTGATGGTATGCACCCGATGACGGACTTCTCGCCTCGTGAAATCGTTTCAGAACTCGATCGTTTTATCGTCGGCCAGGCCGACGCCAAACGCGCGGTGGCCATCGCCTTGCGCAACCGCTGGCGGCGGCTTCAGCTCAGTGGATCGCTGCGCGAGGAAGTGCTGCCGAAAAACATCCTGATGATCGGGCCGACCGGCGTCGGCAAGACCGAGATATCGCGCCGCCTTGCCAAATTGGCGGGCGCGCCGTTCATCAAGGTTGAGGCAACGAAGTTCACTGAAGTCGGCTATGTCGGCCGCGATGTCGAACAGATCGTGCGCGACCTCGTCGAGGTCGCCATCGGACTGACCCGCGAGCGCAAGCGCAAGGACGTGCAGGCCCGCGCGCAGCTGGCCGCCGAAGAGCGCGTGCTAGACGCACTGGTCGGGGCCAATTCAAGCGCGGCCACGCGAGATTCCTTCCGCCGGAAATTGCGTACCGGCGAGCTCAACGACAAGGAAATCGACGTCGAGGTGCAAACATCCGGCGGCATGCCGACGTTCGAAATTCCCGGAATGCCCGGCGCGCAGATTGGCGCAATCTCGATCGGCGATATTTTCGGCAAAATGGGCAACCGAACGAAAACCCGTCGCCTGACTGTGGAGGATTCTCACGATATTCTCATCAACGAGGAATCCGACAAGCTGCTTGATACCGAGAAGCTGGTACTGGAAGCGATTGACGCGGTCGAAAACAACGGCATCGTATTCCTCGACGAGATCGACAAGATCTGCGCACGCGATGGGCGCGTCGGCGGCGATGTCTCACGCGAAGGCGTGCAGCGCGACCTGCTGCCGCTGATCGAAGGCACCACCGTCACGACAAAACATGGCGCGGTCAAAACCGACCACATACTGTTTATCGCGTCGGGCGCTTTCCATGTCGCCAAGCCGTCCGATCTGTTACCCGAACTGCAGGGCCGCCTGCCCATTCGTGTCGAGCTTGCAAGCGCTGACCCGTGACGATTTCCGGCGAATTCTAACCGAACCTGAAGCCTCCCTGATCAAGCAATACATTGCGTTGATGAAAACCGAAGGCGTGACGCTGGACTTTACGGACGACGCGATCGATGCGCTCGCCGACGTCGCCGTCGGCGTCAATTCCAGCGTCGAAAATATCGGGGCGCGGCGATTGCAAACGGTGATGGAGCGGGTGCTCGACGAGATTTCATTCGTTGCTCCGGACCGCAACGGCGAGACCATCCAGATCGACGCCGCTTACGTCCAGAAGCATGTGGGTGACCTGGCGAAGAACGCCGATCTCAGCCGGTTCATTTTGTAACGAACGATCGACGGCGCGGGTCGCGACGACAACGCCGCCCGGAACCGTTTTTGAAGGATGTTCGAGATATCAAGGACGACGACGACGAATGCGCACATAGAGCGCGCCGCCGCCGCCATGGCCGATGTGGGATTCCTCAAAACCGACAACGCAGGACCGAAATTCCGGCAGGCCCAGCCATTCCGGAACCTGACGGCGCAAGACGCCCCGCTCGGAATCCGGTCCGGTCGTGCGGCCCTTCCCTGTAATCACCAGCACGAACGTCAGGCCGTCGTCGCTCGATCGTTGCAAGAAACTCAACAGCGCGCGATGCGCGCGCGCCTGGGTCATGCCATGCAGATCGAGGCGGGCCTCGATATCCTTTCGCCCGCGCGAGAGCTGGCTCCGCTCGCGGCGGCCGATGGGAGCAAGCGGCGGCGGTTCGGGCTTAGCGCGCTTTGGTGGAGAACCGGATTCAATTCGGAGTTTCGGGACGGCGGTGATTTCGGCCGCGACTTTGCCGGCCGCCGTACTATCCGCAACCAAAGCTTTCACTGGACGCGGTTTCTTCCGTAACGGCTTGGCCGATTTCGCAACGGCTTCCCATAGCGCGCGTTCTTCGTCGCTCAAGTCACGCTTTCGGCGCGATGGCGAAGGCTTGGCGATTTCGGGCTCGGAACTGGACGGTCGCGAACGTTTCATGGGAGGCGATGACGGTGGCGGCGATGCCGATTTGAATGACCTTCGCCGTCGACAGGCGCGGTCTTGCCGTCCGTTCTGGTGTCAGCAACGGGCCTTGCTTCCGGGATGGGCACAGCCTGGGATTTGGCGGAGTCGGTTGCGGCAGATTGGGTCTTCGATGGGTCGGCCAAGCTCGAGTCTTTGGCGGCCGCATCTTGAGGCGCAGCCTTAGATGCGTCCTTTGACGGGATATCCTTTTGTGGAAACAGTTTTGCGATCTTCTCCGAGGGACGGGCTTCGGGCAACGGCATGGCCTTGCCCCGCGCCAGCGGATCGAGACTCTTCGGGATCAGCATGACGAACTGCATGCCATGACGCAGTCGGCCCGAGACGCGGCCTGCTTCCGCCCCCGCGCCGAAATAGATGTCGGCGCGTGCGGGCCCGACGATGGCGGAGCCCGTATCCTGCGCGACCATCAATCGGCGAAACGGCGTTTTTGATTCCTCGGACTCCAACGGCAGATTTCCCTCGATGAAAAACGGCGTGCCGTAGACATGAAGCGATTTATCGACGGCGATCGACCGTCCCGCCGTCAGATGAACGCCCTGCGCGCCGACAGCCTCATCCTTTTCGTTCAGTTGCACCTCCCTGAAGAAGACGTACGACCGGTTCTGACGCCGCAACTCTTTCGCGCCGTCGGGATTTCTCATCCATCCATTGATGGATGCGCTGCATCGACATCTGATCTTTCGGGATAATATTGCGTTCAATCAGAACGCGCCCGACAGGCGTATAAGGGTAGCCGTTGTGCGCATCGTAGTTGATGCGCATCATGGTGCCGTCCTCGAAACGAATGCGCGCCGATCCCTGGATCTGCATGAACAGCAAATCGGTTTGATCTTTCAGCCAGCAGATTTCCAGACCACGGCCCGCGATTGCGCCGTCCTCGATCTGGCCACGATCGTAATAGGGAACGAGCTTGCGCCGGCCGATCTTTCGAAACACCTGCCCCTTGTTGGGCATGTCTGTTGCGCCTTGCTTGACGCCGCGCACGAACAGATTGGAGGGCCGACGATACACCGGCACGGTATAGGTATCCGTCCGGACGCGCGATCCGTCGACGACGGGCTCATAATAACCGGTGACGAAACCTTCGTTGTCGCCGAGCTTGGAAATCCGCAGCGGCAAAAAGTGCTCTTCGAAAAATTCCCGGGCCGCAACGCCCGTCGATAGATGCGATGCCCTCGCCGCGTGGCAGGGTTCGCGGAGCGACGTTCCCAGAGCTTTGATATCCGACGGCGGTTTGTTTTGCGCCACAATGGCCGCGCAACTGGCGCGAAACGTTCGGAACGCGGCCAGATGATCGTCATCCGTCCAGCCCGCGATGTCGCTCCAGTTGAGTGGCGCGTATTGCGTGCCGGAAATTTCAAGTGGCCAGGAGGGATGAAAGGTTTGGGGGAATTCGGGCCCCCGGAAAGCATGCAACGAAGGCTTCGGCCTTCGCGCGGCCTCCGCAACCGTGAATAAACACAGCCCGGTCACCAGCAGGGCGCAACTCACTGTCGCATAAAACCGGAAGCGGCTGGCGTTCAGCCAAGTCCAAGCAGGAGTCCAGGCAAGGGTCCAGGCAGATCGCGCCCACCGCACTTGAAATCGTTGGAATCGAGCGATTGCCAATACGAGCGCGGATGTGAGCGTCGGCTTCGCGTCCGATCGTGCTTCCGCTTCGTCGAAGGGTCGCATGCGCTTCACGTGAGCCGATCTTTGCTTCGCTTGAAAACACGCGTCAAGACAATGCTCCGTTCAAACCCCGCGCGGATACCGATCAAAAATCCGTCTTCGTCTCGAACGCATGACCAACAAATTCGACGCGGCCTGCCTGAGCAAAGGCGTCAGTGACCGCTTTCGGTGCCGACCAGCTTCCAGTTCGGATCGCGCGAAGAAATATCCCGTGCGAAGGTCCATATATCGGTGACGTCCGTCACCTTTTCCGGACTGCCTTCCACCACCGCGCCGGCCTTGTCGCGCGTGACGGTGACCATCTGCGATACGAAACGAACGGTCACATGCGCCATCCGATCGCGTACGTCGGCGCTGACGAGCTCGGCCTTGTCGATGCCGACAAACCGGGTTTCGGTCTTCTGTTCGCGCTGCTCCCGTTCGCGAATTGCGCCGTCGAAGCCGTCGTAAACTTCTTTCGACAGCAGGTCCTTCAATGCGCGGCGATCTCCGCTGGCGAACGCAAGCACGATCATCTCATAGGCGCTGCGCGCACCAGTCAGGAAGCTCTGCGGGGTGAAGGACGCATCCGATGCAACTACGTTGTCGAGCCCCAGCGCCAGCGCTGATCCCGGTTCGGCGACTCCCTTCCAGCGATCCGCAACGGGCGCTGCCTCGACCGGGGTGATCGATCCATGATCGATCACGGTTCCGGGCAATGGAACGACATTGCTGTTGGATGGGCCGGTAACAATGTCGCGCGCCGCACGATCATAGGGCGGCCGTTCGCTTCCGGTGCGCTGTCCGAGCACATTACGCAGACGCAGAAAGATAAAGACGGCCAAGGCCAGGAAGATGATGGTGTAAATATCCACGTCGCGTTCACTTTCTGGTCGGCGCCGGATCGACCGGCAGAAGGATCAGGCCGCAGGAATCCCGGCTCGCATCCGCATCAACAACGTCATTATGTAGGCACCTTATCACGCGGAGCCAATAACGCCTTTGGGCGCGCGCCTCCTGCAGGCAACAGATACGGCTAAAATTACCTTTTGGAGCGGATTTCCGGCGGATTTTAGTGCACCAGTCCGGAAAACACTCTTAATCGACAGCCTCGCTGGCCGAAACATACCCAAAAAAACTGACGCAGCCGCGCGGTGAGCGGCCAAGTCATTGAAATCGGAGGCTTTATCCGCCGCGAATCACGGCCTGGAGGGGTCGCTCGTTTCGAAAGCCGCAGGCCAACAACGCGCCTCCGGGACAGTCTCATCGCATGCGGTCCGCGATCGACGTGGTGATCCTTGTGGAACGCGGGAGGCCTGTGTTAGCCACTCGCCAGAAATGGCGTTTTGGAGAGATTTTATGACCAACGGCAACGGTGCACCTCAAGAGAATTCCCCTCCGCCGCAGCTCAATGTGCTGGCGCAATACATCAAGGATTTCTCGTTCGAGAACCCGAACGCGCCGGCCTCTCTCGCGCCGCAGGCAAAAGCGCCCGCAATCAACATCCAGATCAATGTGGGCGCCCGGAACATCGCCGAGCACGATTTCGAGGTGACGCTCTCGATCGAAGGCAAGGCGGAGAACGAAGGAACGCTGCTGTTCGGCTTCGAGCTTGCCTATGCCGGCGTCTTCCGCATTCAAAATGTCCCGCAGGAAAATATGCATCCTCTGGTCATGATCGAATGCCCGCGTCTGCTGTTCCCGTTCGCACGTGAAATCGTCGCGACATCGGTCCGCAACGGTGGTTTCCCGCCCTTGATGCTCGATCCCGTGGACTTCGTCGGCCTGTACCGGCAAAACATCGAGCGGCAGGCGCAGCAGATCAAGCCAAGCTGACATCAAGCGTGCAAGTGTGTTGGCAGGCCGTCGCGGGCAACCAAGATCGCAGCGGCCTGTTTCGCTTGAAAACACTCTAGAGCGCTTCCGTTCTGCGTTGAACCACCGTTGCGCTCTATCGGTTTGTTTTGACGCGTTTTCTTAACGCGAACCGGTATCCACCACCGGATCAAGTCCGGTGGCATGCTTCGCTCGAAAACGCTCTAAGCGTCGCCGAGGAATTCCTTCCAGATTGGCTTGTTCAGCGTTCCAACGAAAAGCCGATGGGCTTCGCGGTCCGCTTCGGTGACGCGCGGCGCGAGCGGCACCGTGCGCTGCCGCCGCGGCGAATCCGCCAACAGCTTGGAATCCGACCGGTTGTTTTCCGCCAGGATCAGCTGCGACTGCCGCGCTCCAATCAGGTCGATATAAACCTCAGCCAGCAATTCCGCATCGAGCAGCGCGCCGTGCTTGGTGCGGTGGGAGTTGTCGATCGCGTAGCGCGAGCACAGATCGTCGAGCCGGTTCGACACGCCGGGATGTTTGCGGCGCGCCAGTAATAACGTATCCACAAGCCGGTCGCGCGGGATCGCCGGACGTTTCAGGCGATCGAGCTCCGCATTGATGAAGCCGATGTCGAACGACGCGTTGTGAATCACCAGCGGCGCATCGCCGATAAAGGCGAGAAATTCGTCGGCGACCGCGGCGAACAACGGCTTCGCCGCCAGAAACTCCGTCGACAGACCGTGGACCGCGAAAGCCTCCTGAGGCATGTCGCGTTCCGGATTAATGTAGCGGTGAAAACTCTGACCGGTCGGCATGCGGTTGAAGATCTCGACGCAGCCGATTTCCACTAGCCGGTCGCCGCGAAGCGGATCGAGGCCGGTGGTTTCGGTATCGAGGACAATTTCGCGCATCGTTAGCCGGCCTGTCGCAATGTTGGTCCGGCGGAGCGAATCACGCCCGCCGTCGCGGCATCTTAACGACCTGCGCGAGAATTTTCCGAATCTGATCCCTCACAGGATCGAGCCCATGGGAGGTATCCACCACGAAATCCGCGCGGCGGCGCTTTTCGGCATCCGGCAACTGCCGGGCCAGAATCGCGTCGAGCTTTTCAGGGGTCATATTCTCCCGCGCCAGGATTCGATCACGCTGCACATCGGGCGTGGTGGTGACCACCGCCACAGCGTCGACGCGTTTCTCTCCGCCGGTTTCGAACAGCAATGGCACGTCGAGCACGGCAACCGGAACACCCGCCCGCTCCGCCTCTTCAAGGAATTTCTGTTGGTGAGATCGCAGCATCGGATGCACAATGGCTTCGAGCTGTTTCATCGCCGCGGCATCGTGGACCACTTTGGCCGACAATTTTTGCCGATCCACCTTGCCGCCGACGGTCGTGCCGGGAAACGCAGCCTCGATGGCGGGCGCGGCTTCGCCTTCGTAGATCAGATGGACCGTTGCGTCGGCATCGTAAACCGGGACGCCCGCCTCCTCGAACAATTTGGCGGTTGTCGATTTTCCCATTCCGATCGAGCCGGTCAATCCGAGCAGCAGCATTCAATCATCCTGTCGTACCGACGGTTTTCGTCATTCAACCGCGCGCGATTCAAAACGCCAACAACCCTTCGCCGCGCAGAAATCCGAGCAGCGGCACAAGCGGCAGACCGAGAATGGTGAAGTGATCTCCCTCGATATGCCGAAAAAGATGAACACCGAGCTTTTCAAGCTGATACGCGCCGACGCTGGTGCTCACTCCCTCGCCGGCTTCATCCAGATAGGCCGCAATATCATTGGCGTGCAACGGCCGCATGGCCATGCGGGCCACCGCGACATGGGTGAAAAGTATTTTCGCATCGCGCGCGACGACAATCGCCGCGTGCAATTCATGGGTCTCTCCGGCCAAGGCGCTCAACTGGTCGGCCGCCTGTGCGCGGCCCTCGGGTTTGCTGAACAGCCGCTTTCCGAGCGCAAGCGTCTGGTCGGCGCCAACTACGATGCGCCCGTGATAGCGGCTTGCAACGGCAAACGCTTTCTCACCGGCCAGCAATTGCGCAATACGGCCGGGATCGTCCAGACCTGATGCCTGCTGGATGGCGCGCTCATCGAGATCGGCAGGAATCGCTTCGAACTGCAGGCCGGCATTCTGCAACAGCGTTTGTCGCGAGCGGCTTTGCGAAGCGAGTATCAGCGGACGATCTCCGCGCCACAGAGTCATCGCATCAACTCCGCTGCCGTTGCCGGTCTGCAAACAGCTTCATGATCGCAGCCGCGGTTTCCTCGATCGAGCGGCGGGTCACATCAAGCAAGGCCCAGTTGTATTTAGCGCTCAGCTTGCGCGCGAATGTCACCTCTTCGGTCACGGCCTGACGATCCACATAGGAGTCGTTGTCCATATGCGCGCCCATTCCCAGCAAGCGGTTCTGACGGACCTGGATCAAACGCTCCGGCGTCGCGTGAAGGCTGACCACGAGCGGTTTGATTAGCGTTTCGAGCTGACGTGGAATCGGAATGCCGGCCACCAGCGGAACATTGGCGGTGCGGACGCCGCGGTTGGCAAGATAAATTGATGTCGGGGTTTTCGATGTGCGCGACACGCCCACCAAAACCACGTCGGCTTCTTCCAGCCCTTCGACATGTTGCCCGTCGTCATGCATCATCGAATAATTCAGCGCGTCGATACGCTTGAAGTATTCGGCGTTGAGCGTGTGCTGCGCGCCGACCCGGTGCGATGTCGTCCTGCCGAGATAGGCTTGAAACAACTGAAAGACCGGCCCGATGATCGACAGGCTCGGGATGTTGATTTCCTTGCACTTGGCCTCGAGCCGCGCCACCAGATCTTCTTCCAGAAGCGTGAACAGTACGATTCCGGAGAATTCCTCGATCTCGGTCAGAACGCGATCCAGCTGTTTCTGGCTCCGCACGAGGGGATAGACGTGTTCCACAGGTGTCACATTGGAATATTGTGCAGCCACCGCACGCGCCACGGTGATCAGCGTTTCGCCGGTCGAATCGGACACCATATGAAGATGAAAATAGCTGCCCGGGTTGGTCGGCATTACGTCTTCATATCCTGTGGATCAGTGTGGAGTTCATGCGGCATTTTCGAGCAGACGCGTAGGACCTATGGAAAACACCGATTTTACTGCACAGGCCTTCGTACGGTATAAAATCCAGGAGATAATTCGAATGATAATAAGGTTATGTGAATTTGTCTCTGGATAATCGGCTTCCGGAAACCTGCAAGTCATTGAAATAATCGTCGTTCTATCCGCTTCGAAATCTGATGAGAATGACACGGATAACCAGGCAGGGATGTGGATGGACGGGGGATAAGATGTAGACGGATTTGCATGAGTCTAATCCACCGTCACATAACTACAAACCTAAAATCTAGTAAGTATGGTTTTAGAGAAGAGTGATCGCCTCAAAGTCGGTGCGTAACTCATCGCCTGACATGCTGAAACGCAGATGGCTTAGCAGTCGTTCCATTCCGTCAGCGCGTAGGTACAGCAACTGCCGGAGAATTCTGACGAACGATCGAAAGCGAAATGATCGTGTCTAAAAATGCGAGCGCGCTTTGCGAATCGATACAGGCATGAAACAACGATGCCGAAGCTGTTTGAAAAATGTTGACGGACTGAAGAACCGACCGATGTACGAATGGGTGAAAGCGCTTCACGTCGTTGCCGTCATCTCGTGGATGGCGGGGATGCTCTATTTGCCGCGATTGTTCGTGTACCACTGCGAGGCAGAGCCCGGTTCGAAACAATCGGAAACCTTCAAGGTCATGGAGCGCAGGTTGCTCAAAGCCATCATCAATCCGGCGATGGTGGTGACGTGGCTGGCCGGGATTTATCTGGCCTGGGCCGGACATTGGTACACGGCCGGATGGTTTCACGTTAAATTTGCGGCGGTTATCGTTTTGTCGGCCGTCCATGGCTTTTTTTCCGCCCGGGTGCGGGATTTCAGTCTCGATAAAAATACCAGGACGCAGAAATTCTACCGTGTTATCAATGAAGTACCGACGGTTTTGATGATCGTGGCTGTCGTCATGGTGGTGGTCAAACCGTTTTAATCGCCGTGGAAATTTGCTGGCATCTCGTCGGATTTTCGCCTTCGACGGAAACTATCTTGCGAAACGCGCCGGTGTTTTCTATATTCGAGATATCCCACCCAACGCAGGCGGATGTGGTTGTGACCCGGTTTCATTGCTGAACCGGCCGCCGCATCAGGTTCTAGGCCTTTCCGGTACCTTCATCGCTTAAGACCTGCGGATTTCCTTTTTTCCTAGTGATCCGCGTCGCTTAAAGCCCCCTGCCCTCCTTCCCTTTCTTCCACAGGACCACCCCCAATGCGGGAAATGAAACTACAGGACCTCAAGTCCAAGACCCCAGCCGAACTCGTGTCGTTCGCGGAGGAGCTTGGGGTCGAGAACGCCAGCACCATGCGCAAGCAGGAACTGATGTTTGCCATTCTCAAGCAGCTTGCCATTCAGGAAACGGACATCATTGGCGAAGGCGTCGTTGAAGTATTGCCGGATGGCTTCGGCTTTCTTCGTTCGCCGGATGCAAACTACCTGCCCGGCCCCGACGATATTTATGTGTCGCCTTCGCAAATTCGGCGCTTCGGTCTTCGCACCGGCGACACCATCGAAGGACATATTCGCTCACCGAAAGAAGGCGAGCGTTACTTCGCACTGCTCAAGGTCAACACGCTGAATTTCGAAGATCCCGAAAAAGCCAAGCACAAGGTCAACTTCGACAACCTGACGCCTCTGTTTCCGGACGAACGGTTTCGCCTCGAGCTTGAAGATCCGACACGCAAGGATCTGTCCGCTCGTGTCATCGATATCGTGGCTCCCATCGGCAAAGGTCAGCGTGCGTTGATCGTTGCGCCGCCGCGAACCGGTAAAACCGTGCTGATGCAGAATATCGCGCACTCGATCACGGCGAACCATCCGGAGTGCTATCTGATCGTGCTTTTGATCGACGAGCGTCCGGAAGAAGTCACCGACATGCAGCGCTCGGTCAAGGGCGAGGTTGTGTCGTCGACATTCGATGAACCAGCCGTGCGTCACGTGCAGGTCGCCGAAATGGTGATCGAGAAGGCCAAGCGTCTGGTCGAGCACGGCCGTGACGTGGTTATCCTGCTCGATTCGATCACGCGACTTGGTCGTGCCTACAACACCGTGGTGCCGTCATCGGGCAAGGTGTTGACCGGCGGTGTCGACGCCAATGCGCTGCAACGGCCGAAACGCTTCTTCGGCGCCGCGCGAAATATCGAAGAAGGTGGATCGCTGACGATCATCGCGACTGCATTGGTCGACACCGGAAGCCGCATGGACGAAGTCATTTTCGAAGAGTTCAAGGGCACCGGCAATTCGGAATTGATTCTCGATCGCAAGGTGTCCGACAAGCGCACATTCCCGGCGATCGACATCACGCGTTCCGGTACGCGCAAGGAAGAGCTGCTCACCGATGCGCAGCTGCTCAAGAAGATGTACGTGCTGCGGCGGATTCTCAATCCGATGGGCACGATGGACGCCATCGACTTCCTGCTCGACAAGCTCCGCAACACCAAGAACAACGCGGAGTTCTTCGAGTCGATGAACACCTGATTGGTCGCATCTATCTTACTAAAACTAAAAAAGCCGGATCGCATGATCATGCGATCCGGCTTTTTGTTGTCTGTGGTTATCCGCGCGGGTTCATAAGGACGCGCTGCTCTGCGTTGCCAGCGCAACGAGATCGGTGGGTTTAGTAACCGGCAGCGAGCACGTTTGACCTCGACAGACAAACGCGGCGGCCTGGTTTTTTGCCGCCGCGAAGTTTTCACGAGCGGGATGGCCGACGGGCAGGGTGTCCGCGCTGCGGGCGTGCAGAACGATGGTGGTCGCATGGGGCAGGCTGCGTGCGGCCGCGAGCAGTGCGGACGATGCTTCGTCGTCGCCGATCACGACAATCTCTGCGCCGCATAGATGAAGGTCGAGTGCGTTGAGCACGGACAGATGCCCGAACACGTTCTCGGCGGCGCGCGGCAACAGCGATGTAAACAACGCAGTCGCGTTTTTCGCTCCAATGCTGATCGCCGGTGAGAGCCGCCAGCCGCACCAGATTTTGCGCGATCAGTCCGGTGTGATTTGGGATGGCGTCATCGATCGTCGCGTGCGGCCGGATGATCAAACCTTCCGCGTCGTCCGCAGTCAGATAATAACCGCCATGCTCGGCGTCGGCGTAGTGCCGGTCGAGCGCGTGCTGCCAGCGGATTGCTTGCTGAAGATAACGGTCTTCGCCCTCCGCTTCGAACAACGCCAGACTTGCCCGAATCATCGCCGCGAAATCGGACGCCAGCCCTGGAAACAGCAATTTGCCGTCGCGCCAGGAATGGCCAAGGCGGTCGCCTCGGGTCACTGTTGCGCTCACGAATGCATAGGCAGACCTCGCGAGCTCAAGCCAATCGCGCCGACCGAAAGCGACGGATGCGTGGGCCAGGGCAGCGATCATCAGACCGTTCCAATCAGCCAGCACCTTGTCATCCAGTCCGGGGCGTACCCGTTTGCTGCGCTCCTGGTGCAGCAAGGACCGCAGCATGACGAAATGGTCCTCGTTTTCACCTGTCCGATCTAAACTATTGAGGCGATTGAGGATATTGTGACCTTCGAAGTTTCCTCCGGCTGAAATGTCGTAGATAGCAGCAAAAGTGGCAGTTTCAGCCGGGCCGAGGACCTGTTCGATCTCGGTCAGCGACCAGACATAGAACTTCCCTTCCTCACCCTCGGAATCGGCGTCCAGCGATGAGGAAAAGCCGCCCTGGACCGTCGTCATTTCGCGTTTGAGCCAATCCACCGTTTCTTCGGCCCGTTGCTTGAAAAGTGGATTGCGGGTTCGGGAATAGTCCAACGCCAGCAGGTCGAGGATCTGGGCATTGTCGTAGAGCATTTTTTCGAAATGCGGCACGAGCCAGCGTTCGTCGACGGAGTAGCGTGCATAACCGCCGCCGAGGTGGTCGTAGATTCCGCCTTGGCTCATGCGCGTCAGCGCGAGCGTGCTGATGTCGAACAGTTGGTTATCGGATTTGCGTGTTCCGCCGCGCCAGATGAATTCGAGCATGGCGCATTGGGGGAATTTCGGGGCTCCGCGCAGACCGCCATTGACTGGATCCGTCGCGCGCGCGATCGATGCGGCGGCGCCATCGAGCTCGGTTATGCCGATATTTGCAGGGTTATTTGCTTGGGCGCGTTGCGCGAGACGGCCGAGCAAGGCGTTACGATTTTGCGCGATCTTGTTTGGCTCGTCGCGAAAGATACGTGCGACTTCCTGCAACACGTCCGTGAAAGCCGCGCGTCCATATTGCGCGTGTTTTGGAAAGTAGGTGCCGCCCCAGAAGGGTGAGCCGTCGGGCCCGAGAAACATCGTCAGCGGCCAGCCGCCTTGCTCGCCGAGATGATGCAACGCGCTCATATAGATCTGATCGATGTCGGGCCGTTCCTCGCGATCGACTTTGATGTTGACGAACAGTTGGTTCATGACAGCGGCGGTGGCTTCGTCCTCGAAGCTTTCGTGCGCCATGACGTGGCACCAGTGGCAAGCGGCATAGCCGACCGAGAGCAGAATAGGGCGGCTGGTCCGCTTGGCTTCCGCAAGAGCGGCGGGACCCCAGGGCCACCAGTCGACAGGGTTGTGCTGATGCTGCAGCAGATAAGGGCTGGTCTCCTGGGCTAGCCGATTAGTGTGCGATGCATCATGGTTCATATCGGCTCTCTTCAAATCTTGTGCGACGCAATATTCTCGAATGGTGCATCGCAACATTTCCAACTATGCGGAGTTCCCAGCGAATCGATTGCCAGCAGGACCCGGCTGATGACAAATAGTCCCGAGATTTCAGAGCATAAGATGAATTCGCGCAATCATACCATTTTCGCCCTGTCGTCAGGACGGCCACCGTCGGCAATCGCCATTATACGGATTTCGGGTCATCGGGCAGGGCACGCTTTGAAGATGATGGCCGGCAGCTTGCCTCGTCCCCGGACGGCGATGCTGGCGACGTTGAAGGATGCCGGACACCAGTCCATCGATCAGGCGGTGGCGCTCTGGTTTCCCGCGCCACGGAGCGCAACGGGCGAGGATGTCGCCGAGCTGCATGTCCACGGTGGCCGTGCGGTAGTGGCTGCGGTCTTTGAGGTGCTCGAAGGGATTGAAGGACTGCGTCCCGCGGAGCCCGGCGAATTCACACGGCGCGCCTTCGAGAATGGCAAGCTGGATCTGACCGAAGCCGAGGGGCTCGACGATCTCATCCACGCCGATACGGATCGGCAAAGACGCCAGGCGCTACGACAATTGCAAGGTCTGCTCGGAGATAAAGCGGACGCCTGGCGCCGGCAGATCATCGAAGCATCTGCGTTGGTTGAGGCGGGTATCGATTTTTCGGATGAGGGCGATATTCCCGATGAATTGATCGCACCGGCGCTCAACAAGATTGTCGCGCTCAAGCAGGAAATTGAAGAAACCCTTGGGGCATCGGCTCAAAGTGAACGCTTGCGCGAAGGTTTGGTGGTTGCGATTGCGGGGCCGCCGAATGTCGGAAAATCCACACTTCTCAATCGAATCGCTAAACGCGAAGCCGCGATCGTCTCACCCCACGCCGGGACGACGCGCGATGTGATTGAAGTCCATCTCGATCTCGACGGTTATCCGGTGACATTGCTCGATACGGCCGGCGTTCGCGAGACCGACGACCCGGTGGAGCAGGAAGGCGTTCGCCGGGCGCGAGACCGTGCAGCGTCCGCCGATCTGGTGTTATGGATGTCGGATGTCAGCGGTCATGGCTTGGCCGCTTCGTCCGGCGACAGCCAGGTGCCGGTTTGGGATGTCCGCAATAAATTGGATCTGATCGCGGGCGCGGGGCAGGCGGCCGACGGTGGAACCCGGTTCGACATTTCCGCCGCTTCCGGGAAGGGCGTCGATCATCTCATCCTGGCGCTGATGCGTTATGCCCGCGACTATTTCGGATCCGGCGAAACGGCGCTTATTGGCAGGTCGCGCCATCGCGTGTTGCTGCGGGAAACGGCCGACGCTTTGGGCCGGTCTTTGGCAGCGAGGTCGGCCGGCGAGGAATTGATCGCGGAGGAACTGCGAATCGCTGTTCATTCGCTAGGGCGTTTAACGGGCAGGGTCGATGTCGAAGACATCCTTGACGTGATCTTCCGGGAATTTTGTATCGGCAAATAACGTAATGAATTCAATCCTCTGTTTCACGTGAAACAAGGAGTTCCAGCCCATTTGTTTCACGTGAAACACCCGGTGGGCTTGCGAAGGCCGATATTAAGTCTTCCTGCTTTCAAATTTGCGCGCTAAAGCTTTCGCGAGCGCACTATGACCAAATTATTCGATGTCATCGTCATTGGAGGGGGGCACGCCGGCTGCGAGGCCGCGACGGCGGCTGCCCGAATGGGTGCCCGGACGGCGCTCGTGACCCATCGATTTGAAACCGTTGGCGCAATGTCCTGTAATCCCGCGATCGGCGGGCTTGGCAAAGGCCATCTGGTTCGGGAAGTCGACGCTCTGGATGGGGTCATGGGCCGGGTCGCGGATGCGGCCGGTATCCAGTTCCGCCTTTTGAACCGCCGGAAGGGCCCAGCGGTCCGCGGCCCTCGCGCGCAGGCGGACAGAAAGCTCTATGCCGCTGCCATGAAGGCCGCGATCTTGGAGACAGCCAATCTTGAGGTGATCGAAGGTGAGGCCGACGCCCTTTTGATCGCCGATGGCCATATTTCAGGAATTCGTCTGGCGGACGGCGAGGAATTCGGCGCGGGGTCGGTTGTCGTGACAACCGGCACCTTTCTTAGGGGTTTAATTCATCTCGGCGAAAAAAGCTGGCCAGCGGGGCGAGTGGATGAAGCGCCTGCCCTGGGGCTTTCCAAATCGTTCGAGCAAATCGGCTTTACGCTCGGGCGGCTGAAGACAGGCACTCCCCCGCGCCTTGACGGCACCACGATCGATTGGTCGGCGGTGGAAATGCAGCCCGGGGACGATCCGCCGGAGCCGTTTTCCGTGATGACGGCGCAAATTTCCACGCCTCAGATCCAGTGCGGGATCACGCGCACGACCGCTGCGACCCATGAGGTCATTCGGGCCAATGTTCATCGTTCTCCGATGTATTCCGGCCAGATCCAGAGCCGCGGGCCGCGCTATTGTCCATCCATCGAAGACAAGATTGTCCGGTTCGGCGACCGGGACGGCCACCAGATTTTTCTCGAGCCGGAAGGCCTCGACGACACCACGGTTTATCCGAACGGCATTTCGACCTCGCTTCCGGAAGACGTTCAGCAGGCCATTCTCGCAACCATTCCCGGCTGCGAGCGTGTGCATATGGTCAGGCCCGGTTATGCAATCGAGTACGATCATGTCGATCCGCGCGAACTCGACCCCACGCTGGAAACCAAGCGGATGCCGGGGCTGTTCCTGGCAGGCCAGATCAACGGCACCACGGGGTATGAAGAAGCGGCGGCACAGGGTCTGGTTGCAGGCTTGAACGCCGCGTTGAAGGCAAGTGGCACGGATCTGATCGTCTTCGATCGCGCCGATGGCTATCTCGGCGTGATGATCGACGATCTGGTGACACGGGGCATCACCGAGCCCTATCGCATGTTCACCTCGCGGGCCGAATATCGCCTGACGCTCCGCGCCGATAATGCCGATCAGCGGTTGACCGATCACGGCATCGCGCTCGGATGTGTGGGTCCTTCGCGGATCGCACATCATCGGCGCAAGATGGATGCGATGAGCGACGCCAAGGCGCTGACCAAATCGCTCAATATCACGCCGAACGAAGCCGCCAAGCATGGGCTGATGCTTAATCGTGACGGCAACCGCCGCACCGCGTTCGAATTGCTCGCCTATCCGGATATCGAATGGGCGACACTTTCCCGAATCTGGCCGCAGCTCACCGCCGTGGATGCTTCGATCGCCACCCATGTGGAGATCGACGCTAAATATGATGTGTATCTTGCCCGTCAGACGGCGGACGTCGATGCGTTCCGGCGTGACGAAGGATTGCTGCTGACCGAGATCGACTACGACGACGTGCCTGGCCTATCAAACGAAGCGCGGCAAAAACTTGCGGTCGCGCTGCCGCGAACTGTCGGTCAGGCCGGGCGTCTCGATGGCATCACGCCAGCCGCGCTTGCAATTCTGGCGGCTTATCTGCGCCGGCAATCACGTAGCAAAAGCGCGGCAAGCACTCATTAAAAAGCTTCGGACGGTGTGGGTCACATTTCTCCGATTGCGTTTGCTCGCCATCACAAGGAACGATGCGCCGTGAAAAAACTGGCGGCTGAAGGCCTTCAAGCTCTTTCGTCTGACAAGGACGAGGCGAAATCGTTGACGCCTGTTTCACGTGAAACAAAATCGCGTCTCGATCGCTACGTCGAGCTGTTGATCGCTTGGCAAGCCAAAACCAATCTGGTTGCACCGTCGACCCTGCCGCATCTCTGGACGCGGCACATCTCCGATTCGCTTCAGCTTCTGTCGCTCGCGCCGCGCGCAAAAGTTTGGGTCGATCTTGGTAGCGGCGGCGGCTTCCCGGGAATCGTGCTCGCCTGCGTCATGGCTGAGTTCGAGGGAGGGATGGTTCATCTCGTCGAACGCAATGCCAAGAAGGCCGCTTTCCTGCGCGAAGCGATCCGTGTGACCGGCGGACATGGTACGGTGCACCTCGCGGACATTGGGGATTATGTGGATAGCTTTGCTGGTCCCGTCGATTGCGTGACGGCCCGCGCGCTTGCATCGCTTAACGTGCTGCTCGGCTTTACCCAGCCGCTGATCACAAACGGCGCGAAGGCTCTATTTCTTAAGGGGCAAGATATAGAGTCTGAATTGACGGAAGCCACTAAATATTGGAACATTGAGCCTCGTCTCCATCCCAGCCGCACCGGTGGCGGCTGGATTGCTGAATTCGACCGGATCGAACGCGCCAACTTTTCATCGGCAACCCAACGGCCAGCCCAATGAGCGAGAATATCCAGGAAATTCAAGAGCCTATGCCAGATGATGCAGGCTCTTTGCGTCCCCGCATTATTTCGCTCGCCAATCAGAAGGGCGGGGTAGGCAAGACCACGACCGCCATCAATCTCGGAACAGCTTTGGCTGCGATCGGCGAGCGCGTCCTGATTGTCGACCTCGATCCGCAGGGCAACGCCTCGACGGGGCTCGGCATCGACCGGCGCAATCGGGACTGCTCGACTTATGACGTCCTCGTGGGTGAAGCCTCGTTGCGGGAGGCCATCGTTCCGACCGCGGTGCCGCGCCTGCATATCGCGGCTTCCACCATGGATCTCTCCGGCCTCGAACTTGAACTCGGCACCACCCGCGATCGCGCATTCCGGTTGCGAAACGCGATTGCCGTGCTGAACGAGAATCACACCGAGGGGAACGACTACACCTACGTGCTTGTCGATTGTCCGCCGTCGCTGAACCTGATCACGGTCAACGCCATGGCGGCTTCGGACGCTATTCTAGTGCCGCTGCAGTGCGAGTTTTTCGCGCTCGAGGGCCTGTCGCAACTGTTGCAGACCGTGGAGCAGGTCCGCTCGACCCTCAATCCGAACCTGTCGATTTACGGCGTCGTGCTGACAATGTTCGATTCGCGCAACAACCTGTCGAATCAGGTCGTCGCGGATGTGCGCCAGTTCATGGGCAAGAAAGTCTACGACACCATGATCCCGCGAAACGTTCGTATTTCGGAAGCGCCGTCATACGGCAAGCCTGTGCTGGTTTACGATCTCAAATGCGTCGGCAGCGAAGCCTATCTCAGGCTCGCGACCGAAGTGATTCAGCGCGAGCGCGAACTGCGCACCCATTAGACGTTTTCGAGCGACGTGGCGTGATGCGATCCCTTTGCCGGGATGACTTTAGCGACCAGACTGAAGACAAAAGACAGACCGTGGCGATGTTTCAATCGTTGTTTGCAATGCATGTCGAGAGTGGAGCGCGAAATTGAATCCAAGGGAGACAGCGATGGCCGATGAGACGCGCTCGCGGTTGGGACGTGGCCTTGCAAGCCTGATCGGCGATGTCGGTGGCGAGGCTGCGCATGTCGAGCGTCCGCGCGCGCAGCGTCGCGTGCCGATCGAATTCCTGAAGCCGAATCCGCGCAACCCGCGCCGCAGTTTCGACGACGCTGAGCTCAATGAGCTTGCGGCCTCGATCAAGGAGCATGGCGTCATTCAGCCGATCGTGGTCAGGCTGATGAAGGGCTCGACCGATCGCTTCGAGATCATCGCCGGCGAGCGTCGCTGGAGGGCTTCGCAAAAGGCTGGTCTGCACGACGTTCCGATTGTTCCGATCGAGGTCGGCGATACCGAAGCGCTCGAGATCATGATCATCGAGAACGTCCAGCGCGAAGACCTCAACGCGATGGAAGAAGCGCGCGGCTATCACGCGCTTGCCGAAGAGTTCAAGCATAGTCAGGAAAGTATCGCCAAGGTTGTCGGCAAGAGCCGCAGTCACGTCGCGAACATGATGCGGCTGACGAAACTGCCCGATGAAGTTCAGGCCTATATTGCCTCCGGTGAATTATCGGCCGGCCATGCCCGTGCGTTGATCGGCGTGCCCGATCCCGCTGCGGCGGCCAAGCGCATCGTCAGCGAAGGTTTGAGTGTTCGTCAGACCGAGGTGCTTGCGCATGAGGAAGGCGTTCCGGCACGCAAGCCGCAAAAGGCACGCGCGGGCAAGGCCGTCAAGGATCCCGACACGATCGCTCTTGAAAAGCGGATCAGTGATGCGCTCGGCATGAAGGTCAGCGTGGACCATCGCGATCCTGGTGGCATGGTGCAGATCAAGTACAGCGATCTGGACCAGCTCGACGACATCGTGCGCCGTTTGGAAGCTGCCAAATAACGTTTCACTGCATTTTGTTTTGGGTTGATTTTTAGAGCGCCATCCGATCGATGATCGCGGTGGCGCTTGATCGTTTTACAGCACCTCGTTCGCCGCAGGTCACGCGCGCCGTCTGGCGTTGACGGCAATCGACAGCAATGCGCGTTGTGCGATCGGTGCGGCAAGATCGGACTGCTTGCGCATATCGAATGCGGCGTCGGCGAGCAAAGCGATGATTTTGACGAGACGTTCCGCATTCGAATTTTGAAGCGCCGTTTCGACGACGCCTTTGCGCGAGAAGTGCAGGCGGGGGAAACCGCTTTCCGCGGCGGCCGTCACGGACATTCCTTCCTCGACCGACAGCCGGGCCTTGTGAAGTTGCGCGGCCTGGCGTTGTGCTGCGGCAATGATTGCTCCGGGATAAGTGCCTGCCGACATTGCCTTGGCAAATGCTGTTTCGACCTCGGCGGGACGACCCGCGAAAGCTCCGTCGACGATGGCATCCAGCGCCAGCGCAGAGGCATCGGTGACGATGGCCGCCACATGGTCGAGTGTCACCTCTCGGTCGCCGCGCGCGTAAAGCGCAAGTTTACGGATCTCGTTGCGCGAGGCTTGGCGGTCGCCACCAAGCAGCAACACAAGCGCCGCGCGCGCGTCCGGCGCGATCCGCAAATCGAACGCGCGCAATTCTTCATCGATCAGGCGAGCGAGATCGCGCTCCGTATCCGGGTAGCACGCGATGGCCACCACGGTTTTCGCGCGCTCGCACGCCTTGCGTAGCGGCGAATCCGGGCGCAGCTCCCCGGCTTCGATCACCACGAGGCAATCCTTCGGATTCATCTCGGCAAGAGTTTCGATGCCGCTCGCGAAGCTTTTGCCACCCGCGCGAATGCGGATCGCGCGGCGTCCGCCGAACAGAGGAATCGTCATCGCCTCGTCGACGAGCCGGGATGGTTCCGATGCAAGCTCGTCGCCATCGAGCCGAATCAAGGAGAAGGGATCGTTCGGATCGTCCACGGCCGAAGCCATCAAGGCATCGGCTCGCTCGCGTACGAGACCGGCGTCCGGACCGTATAGAAGAATGATCGGGCGATGGGGATCGGGCTTAGCGAGAAACGTATCGATCTCCCGGCCACGGAGTGCAACCAAAGGACAAAGCCCTTAAGCGTTGTGAGCGAAACGTTGAAGTCGCGTGTACGAAAACGCGTCAAACAAAACGATAGAGCGCGAGCCAAGCGACCAGCGCGGTCGATGCTGGCGCGCCGCGTTCAGGTTCCGGCGTAGAAGAATGAGGCGAGCCGGGTGGTGATGGTTTCGGCGATGACCTTGGCCGCACGATCTTCGGCATCGCGCAGGCCGCGTGATTTCGCGAAGCGCTGTTCCTGCCCGGGGATGTCATAGGAGACACGCGCGAAGGTCGTGCCGGTCAACACCGTCTTGTCGGTGGCGTTGTCTTTCAGCTCGTACGTGACGTCGATGCCGTAGTTCTCGATCTCCGGCAACGAGGTGGTTGGATCGACGATAATCGAGCTGCGCGCCGTGGTGAGCTTCATCAAAAGCCGGTGCGTGGTGGGACCGCCGGCGCCATCGCCGTACATCTTGAACATCAACGCATTGCGAATTCCGAGTCCGACCCGGGCCTCGCGCGAAGCATTGGGATAGTTGAGCTCCGGGACTTCGACGCCGGCGAGACGCTCACGCAAGGCGGGCTTGCCGTCGGCGCGCTCGGCATACATCGGCTGGAAGCAGCCGGCCGTGAAGGCAGCCAGCATGGCGACGGCCGCTAGCCGGCCCAAGTGTCGGCCCAAGTGCCGGCTCATGGGTCGCACGCGAAAGTCCTGCAGTCGCGCGGCGATGCGCAGATCAAACAACGACATTCACAATCCTCTGCGGAACCACGATCACCTTGCGCGGGGGGGCCCCATTCAGCGCCCGTTTTACCTCATCGAGGGCCAAAACGGCAGCTTGAATTTCCGCCTCGCTCGCATTTCGGGCCAATGTGACATCGGCGCGCTTGCGTCCATTAACCTGGACCGGCAGCGTAATTGTGTCTTCAACCAGCAATTCCGGCTCGATTTTCGGCCAGGCGGCTTCCGAAACCAGGCCGGACTGGCCGAGCGCCACCCAGCATTCTTCGGCCAAATGCGGCATCATCGGGCTGAACAACTGGACGAGGATGATCGCGGCTTCGCGAATGGCCCAGGCGAGGTCCGGCGAAGGCTTGCCCGGCATCGCCAGCGTATCGGCCAATGCATTGGCGAATTCCCGGATATTCGCCAGGCAAACGTTGAAATGCATCTTCTCGATGCCGCTCGAAACCTTATCGAGCGCGCCATGTGCGGCCTTGCGAAGCGCCGTCGCCTCGGCGCCGAATGCTGGGGGACGTGCGGAAGGAACGGATTTGCCGATCTCGGCGGCTTCGTTTGACAGCCGCCACAAGCGCTGCACGAAGCGGCTGGCGCCTTTCACGCCCTCTTCGCTCCAGATCACGTCGCGATCCGGCGGCGAGTCGGACAGCATGAACCAGCGCGCGGTGTCCGCGCCGTAGGTCGCGATGATGTCGTCAGGGTCCACTGTGTTGCGCTTGGACTTCGACATCTTTTCGATGGCGCCGATGGTGACCGGCTCGCCCGTTGCGATCAAGCTCGCTTGGCGGTCGGTGGCGGTGGCGTCGATCCTGACTTCGTCCGGCGAGGCCCAGGTTCCATCCGCTTTGCGGTAGGTCTCATGAACGACCATGCCCTGGGTGTACTGGCCGGTGAACGGTTCGTCGAACGCGATATGGCCGGTGGCCTTCATGGCGCGGGTGAAGAAGCGGGCGTACAGCAGATGCAGAATCGCGTGTTCGACGCCGCCGATATATTGGTCGACCGGCATCAGCCGATCCACCACCGCGCGGGTGGTTGGCGCATTCTCGTTCCAAGGGTCGGTAAAGCGCGCGAAGTACCACGATGAATCGACGAACGTGTCCATCGTGTCGGTCTCGCGCTGCGCCTTGCCGCCGCATTTCGGACAGGTGACGTGCTTCCATGTCGGGTGATGATCGAGCGCATTGCCCGGCTTGTCGAACGTCACGTCTTCCGGCAGCACCACCGGCAGATCCTTGTCGGGCACGGGCACCACGTCGCAAGTGGGGCAATGGATCACCGGGATCGGACATCCCCAGTAGCGCTGACGGGAGATGCCCCAGTCGCGCAGCCGGAAATTCACCTGGCGTTTGGCCACCGCGCCGTTGCCGAGCGATGCCGCCTCAAGCCGCGTTGCGACCTCTTCCTTTGCGTCGGCGATGGTCATGCCGTCGAGGAAACGGGAATTGATCATGCGGCCTTCACCGTCATAAGCGGTGTCGGTGATCGCAAAAGTTTTTGGATCCTGCCCCTCAGGGCACACCACCGGCGTGTTGCCGAGGCCATATTTGTTGACGAAGTCGAGGTCGCGCTGGTCATGCGCCGGGCAGCCGAAGATCGCGCCGGTGCCATAGTCCATCAGCACGAAGTTCGCCACATAGACCGGCAGCTGCCAGGCTGGATCGAACGGATGCACCGCCTTGATGCCGGTGTCGAAGCCCTGCTTTTCGGCGGTGTCGATTGCTTCCTGCGCGGTGCCGGTGCGCCGGCATTCCTCGATAAAGGCGGCGAGCGCCGGATTGTTCTTGGCTGCGTCCGCGGCCAGCGGATGGTCGGGCGACAGGGCAATGAATTTCGCGCCGAACAGCGTGTCCGGCCGCGTGGTGAAAATCGCCACTTCGCTGGCGCTCTTCGGCGCGGTTGCCGCGTCGAGCGCGAAGCGGACCAGCAGCCCTTCGGAGCGGCCGATCCAGTTGCGCTGCATGGTGCGCACCTTGTCCGGCCAGCGGTCCAGCGTATCCAGCGCGTCGAGCAGGTCCTGCGAGTACTTGGTGATCTTGAAGACCCATTGGGTCAGTTCGCGCAATTCGACAGGCGCGCCGGAGCGCCAACCGCGGCCGTCGATCACCTGCTCGTTGGCGAGCACGGTCATGTCGACCGGATCCCAGTTCACCTTGCGCTTTTCGCGTTCGGCAAGGCCGGCCTTCAGGAAATCCAGAAACATCTTCTGCTGATGTTTGTAGTAGCTCGGATCGCAGGTCGCGAATTCGCGCGACCAGTCCAGCGACAGCCCCATGGTCTGAAGCTGTTTTTTCATCGCGGCGATGTTGTCGTAGGTCCACGATTTGGGAGCGACCTTGCGCTCGATCGCGGCATTTTCGGCGGGCAGGCCGAAAGCGTCCCAACCCATGGGATGCAGAACATTGTAGCCCTGGGCGCGCCGGTAGCGCGCGATCACGTCACCAAGCGTGTAATTGCGAACGTGGCCGATATGGATGCGCCCCGACGGATAGGGGAACATCTCGAGCACATAGTATTTCGGGCGCGGATCGTCGTTGCGGGTGGTGAAGATCGCCTGGTCGTCCCACAGGCGCTGCCAGCGCGGTTCGGTTTCCCGTGCGTTATACCGTTCGTTGCTCATCTCAATAACATGTCTGTCGGGGGGTCAAATGGCGGCCGACTAGGACATAAAAGAGTGCGCGTGGTCAACGTTTCAGGGCGAGGAATCCGCGTGGAGCCGGCTTTATTTCGGCTCAACTGGCCATCGAGACAGAGGGCGCGAAAGCCTCGATCACGCCCTGGTCGGCGACCGTGTTCCGGCCGCGGTGTTTGGCGGCATACAGCGCCGCGTCGGCGGCTTCGATCAGTTCGTCCGGGCCTTCATGCTCGTTCGGCGTGATCGTCGAGACGCCGACGCTCACCGTGACATGGCCGTGCTCGCTCATGCCGTGCGGGATCATCAAGCGCTCCACCTCCTGCCGGACCAATTCGCCGACCGCGACGGCCCGGGCACGATCAGCGCCCGGCAGCAACAGGCAGAATTCCTCGCCGCCGTAGCGGGCCGCGAACCCGAGTTTCTCGCCGGCGATCAAGGCCAGCGTTTTGCCGACGCGGCCGAGGCAGGCGTCTCCTTCCGGATGGCCGTAGCTGTCGTTGAAGCGTTTGAAATGATCGACGTCGATCATCAGCAATGCGAGATGGCTGCCGATCTGGTGCATCTTTAACCACTCGAGCTCCAGCCGGTCCTGGAAGCCGCGCCGGTTGGCAAGACCGGAGACCATGTCGATCGATGCCATCACCGTCAGGCGATCGTTGGTCTCAACCAGTTCGCGTTCGCGTTCGGCAAGCTGGGCGGCCATGATGTTGAACGCCGTCGCCAGCGGGTCGAATTCGGCCGGAAGTTTTTTCCCAACCGCGCGCGCCGAAAGATCGCCCTGGCCGAATCGGTTGGCCATGTTCGTCATCATGCGGATCGGCCGGATAATGAATTGTTCGCCGACGAACCATGCGCCAAGCAGCGCCAGCAGAGTGACGATCGCAAGCTCAACATAGGCCTTTTGAATGTCGTGGTTGATGGGCGCAAACATCCTGTCGTGATCGATGCTTACGATCAGGCGCGTATTCGTGCCGGGAATCCTGACGAAAGAAATCAACTTGCGAACACCATTCGATGTAATCGAGCTCGAACCGAAATCCTGATCGGCATCCGAGCCACTGATCTCGATGCCTTCGAACGGCCGGCCGACGATGTCGCGGTTTGCCGGCTGCGACGCGAGGAGAACGCCCTTGCTGTCGATCAACGCAGCCTGAACGCCGGGCCGGTCGCTGAGGCCCGACATCAGCTTGGCCATCCACTCCATGTTCATGCCTGCGATGATCACCGATGGCGCTTCGCCGTCGATGACCGCCGTCGGGTAGCTCGCGAGCAGCAGCGGTTTTCCGTCGACACGGCTGACGATCAGATCGCTTAGTACGAAGCCGCCGGTCTGCAGCGTCTTTTGATAATAGGGCCGGTCGCTGATATCGAATCCGACATAATTGGGGGCCGTCGAGCAAGTGATGCGGCCGTTCTTGCCGACCACCGAGAGGCTGGTGATCCACGGCATTTCAACCCTCAGGCTGGCGCGCAGAATCGCGCAGCCACTGTCGGTCTGTTCCGACACGGACTGAATATAGGCGGCCGATCGCAGCATGGCCTCGACTGACGAAATGACCTCGCGTTGCGCGGCGGCGCTATGTTTGGCGAGCAGGGTCAATTCGTCGGTCGCAATTTTGAATTGATTGGACCGCGTGTGCTCGAGCACCAGCACCCGGTCGAGCATCAATGGAACAACGAGAATCAGCGCCAGCATCACAAGACGAGTCCGGATGCCCAGCAGGCCCCTGAGTCTTGACGCTTTGATGCTGAAATGACTACGTAACATCGACTTTTCCTTGCCAGCGGGACCATGTGGCAAGAGCACTCAAAAACACTTTCCTCAATTCGCTAAAATTTGAACTATCTTGAAAATTCAAGAATTGATTGTCGCGATGAACGCCGCTGGCAGGATTTGACAGAATGTTTTCTTTACCATCCGGCCTTGTGGACGTGGAAAGCAAGGTCGCGCAGGCCTGCAAGGATGCGCACCGCGATCGATCCTCGGTGACGCTGATCGCGGTCTCCAAAACGTTCGAAGCCGACGATGTTGCGCCTGTCTTGCAGGCCGGCCAGCGAGTGTTCGGTGAGAATCGCGTCCAGGAAGCAAAAGCCAAATGGCCCTCACTGCTGTCGTCTTATCCCGGCACCGAACTTCATCTCATCGGGCCTCTGCAGTCGAACAAGGCGAAAGAAGCGGTCACGTTGTTCGACGCCATTCATTCGGTTGATCGGGCGAGTATCTGCGAAGCGTTGGCAAAGGAAATCGCAAAACAGGATCGCAAGCCATTGCTGTTCGTTCAGCTCAACACCGGTGAGGAGCCACAGAAGGCCGGCATTGCACCTGCCGACGCTGACGATTTCATTGCCCGTTGTGGCTCTGACTATGGGCTTCGTATTGCGGGTCTGATGTGCATTCCACCAGTCGACGACGCGCCGGCGCCGCACTTTGCGCTGACGGCGAAAATCGCGGCGCGTAATGGCCTTAAATTATTGTCGATGGGAATGAGCGCGGACTTCCCGATCGCGATCCAGTTCGGCGCGACCCATGTGCGTGTCGGCTCCGCGATCTTCGGCACACGCGGCTCGAATTAACCGATGACGATTCGCGTTCGGGGTCCAATCCGTTCCAGCAATCGCAGCATCGAAGCCTTGGTCATTGCGATGCATCCGGCGGTCGGCGCAAATTTCGGCCGTGCCAGATGAAGAAAGACCGCGCTGCCCCGGCCCGCAATTCGGGGACGGGTGTTGTGATCGATCTCCACGATGAAGTCATAGAGATCGTCGTCCCGGGTCAGGCGGTCGCCGCTTGCGCCAGAACCGAGCTTGACCGGCTGGTTGTAGTGCCGGCTTGACGGATTCTCGTCCCAGGCGTCGGCCGCCAGAATGGCGCGCACCGGCAAACGGGATTTGGGCTGTATGTGACGGTCGGACCGAAACCAAACCCGCAGCGGGTGGAAGACGCCGCGCGGTGTCCCGCCGTCGCCTTCGCGCTTATTGGTTTTGATACCTCCACGGCCCAAGGCAACAGGTATGGATCGGCCATCCGCGGTCAACCATCCCCGGTTGGGATTCCCGGCAGCGGCACGAATATGAACCGCTGAAAGCGGCCCTTACGCTTCGCGGGCGATAAGCTATTGGAAAATCAGACTTTCCCATGGGATCTGGCAACTCTTCCTTGCACTTTTGGCCGCACGTGCTCTATTTCACATCCTTGTGTGATGTTAAGCAGTTTCCTTTCCAGTTATTGCAAGAGCTTCAGGGAACCGCTGAAGAACAACCAACCAGATTCTTGAATGTCCTTTCCAATCTGAAATTCGCTTTCAGAACGCCGTCAGGCAAAGCGAATGTCTGATTCGGGACACAAGCCCTTTTTGCCGCCAGCCAAGGATTGTACGCTATGGCCAATGCCCGCAAGATCCTGATCGTTGATGACGACACCGATCTGCGCGACGCGCTTGTCGAACAACTATCGCTGCATGATGAGTTCGAGGCCTCGGCGGTCGATACGGGCGCCAAGGGCGCGCATGCCGCCAAGACCGATACTCCCGATCTCGTTCTCATGGATGTCAGCCTGCCGGACACCGATGGCCGCGAGGTTGTTCGCAGCCTGCGCAAGGGTGGCTTCAAGTCGCCGATTATCATGCTGACGGGCCACGATACGGATTCAGACACCATCCTCGGGCTCGAATTTGGCGCGAACGACTATGTGGTCAAGCCGTTTCGTTTCGCGGTGTTGCTGGCGCGGATTCGCGCACAGCTGCGCCAGCACGAAGCCAGCGAAGATGCGGTGTTCTCCGTCGGGCCCTACAGTTTTCGACCGGGCTCGAAGATGTTGACGGGCGCCAACGCCAAAAAAGTCAGGTTGACCGAAAAGGAAACCGCGATCCTGCGGTTTCTCTATCGCGCGGGCCAGCAGCCGGTCTCGCGGGAGACGCTTTTGCAGGAAGTCTGGGGATACAATTCCGGCGTCACCACCCACACGCTGGAGACCCATATTTACCGGCTCCGTCAAAAGATCGAAAAGGATGCGGCCAACCCCGAAATTCTGGTGACGGAATCCGGCGGCTACAAGCTGGTGCCGTGAACCAATTCGACATACGATTTTTAGTCATGATTACGATTTACTCGGGGCATTTCGCTCGGCCGGTTGTGCATGTCGATTGAAGACGACATTGCTCTTTTCGAACGCGTTCCGACGCTGCGACTCCTGGGCCAGGAGGCGTTGCGCAATATCGCGTTCGGCTCGGAGCAGCGCGATGTCGCCAGGAACGAAGCGCTGTTTCGCGCCGGCGATGCCGCTGACGCGGGATTTGTCGTTCAAAGGGGTTCGTTTCGAATTACCGGCAACGATGGCAATCACCATGAGATCGTTGCCGGGCGTGGCTCGCTGATCGGCGAACTGGCGTTGCTTGTCGCAATGCCGAGGCCCTCTTCTGCTGTCGCGCTCGAACAGTCGTCGGCAATTCGGATTTCGCGCAGCCTTTTTCTGCGCGTGCTCGAAGCCCATCCCGATGCCGCGCGGCGTCTGCGCGATGAAATCGCGGGCCGCACCAGCCAGGCGGCGAGCGACATTCTGTTGGTGAGCACGAAGTTGGGTTGAGGCGGCGCTGCCGAGCCTGCGCGGCGCGGGCTTATGGAAAGCCCCTTGAATTGGCGCTTATTCCAGATCGAACGAGGCGGTCACCGGCACATGATCCGATGGCCGCTCCCATCCCCGCGCGGCGCGAGAGATCGTGAAATCACTGACCCGGTCTCCGAGCGCAGGCGACACCCAGATATGGTCGAGACGGCGGCCGCGGTCGGCGAGCGTCCAGTCCGCCGCGCGATAGCTCCACCACGTGTAGACTTTCTCGGTGAGCGGAATGCGTTGGCGCGCCACGTCGATCCATTTTCCGTAGGCCTGCACATCGAGCAGTTTCTCGCATTCGATGGGCGTATGCGACACCACCTTGAGCAACTGTTTGTGCGACCAGACGTCGTGCTCGTGAGGGGCAACATTAAGATCGCCGACGAGAATATGACGCTCGCCCTCGGCCGGATGCAGCGGTTCGCAGGCACGCATTTCATCGAGGAAGGCCAGCTTGTGCTCGAACTTCGGATTGAGTTTTGGGTCGGGAATGTCTCCACCCGCCGGGACGTAAAAATTATGCAGCACCAGCGGTGTTTGCATGCCCGCCTTGGATCCGAACGAGACCGAGATATGCCGTGAATTGAGTTTGCCGCAAAAGGTGCGAATGTCGCTTGATTTCGAACGGGATGCGCGAGACGACGGCGACGCCGTGGTAGCCCTTTTGCCCGTTCAGTGCGACGTGATCGTAGCCCAGACGCTTGAAGCGTTTCAGCGGAAAGGCGTCATCGGGGCATTTGGTTTCCTGCAGGCATAAGACATCCGGCCGGACCGCCTTGATGAACTTGGCGACAAGATCGATGCGCAAGCGCACCGAATTGATGTTCCATGTCGTGAGCGTAAGGCGCATCTCGTCTCTCAAAATTCGCTTGGCAGCGCTGCGCCTTCTTTAGCGAACTTCGGAATCAAAGGAACGCGGGAATCTCGCGTTTCCAACGTGTTTCGGCTGGATTTTTCGTCATGGCCTGCAAAGGCAAACCTGGAGCGGGCGGCGGCCAGACGTTTACTGCACGTTGCGATACTGGTCGACGGCGTAGTCGATCTTGAAGATGCCCGGATCGATCTTTTTGATGGTATCGAGATTGTACACTGCGATCGTCGTGTCGAAGCCCTGCGGATCGGTCACGGTCCACTGCTTCAGCTGATTATCCTTTGCGCCCATCATCAGCATAAGCCGGCTGGTGCCGACCAGAGGCTGCTTTTCCTCGATCGTGACGCTCACGAAAATGTCGTCGGCGGTGACACCGACCACATTGGTGTCCTTCATGAGGTCGAGCCGGTCGGACAGCAAGAAACGCAGCGGCGTTTGCGACAACGGATAGAGATCCTGCGTCGCCAGCTTTTGATCGCGAACCACGACCGACGATCCATCGGCAACAATCGCAATCTGGCTCGGCGGGTCGTATTCGAAGCGCACCTTGCCTGGCTTCTGAATATAGAAATTCCCTGTCGAGCGTGATCCATCCGGGCCAACCTGGACGAAGTTGCCGGAGAGGTTCTGCAGCGACGACAGATACGTGCTGATCTTTGCCGCCTGGGCGCGCTGGTTTGCGTCGAAGGTCGTGAAAAGACTCGAGGCCGGTCGATTGTGGGGATCGGGAATCACGGGTGTCGGCGGTGCGGTCGCCGCCGAAGTTTGAGGGGCCTGCGCTGTCGTTCGCGGTTCCGGGGCCGCACCTTGCGCCAAATCGCGCGCGCGAGGAGCCGGTCTCGGCAACGGAATGGCTTGCGCCAGGGCGGCCGGCACCAGAACGCTTGCGAGGAGAGCGAGCAACACCAGCGCCGCGCCGCATTTGACATGCGGGCTGCGATTTCGCGTGGCGCGTCGTGAGGTTCTCTGTGCAGTCATTTTCAAAGATCTGATCCGTCCGCTACGACGTCGTGACGACTAACTGGTTTCGATTTGGCTGACTAGAGCGCTTTCGTTCTGAATTGAATTACGGTCGCGCTCTATCGGTTTGTTTCGACGCGTTTTCTTAACGCGAACCGGTATCCACTTCGCTTGAAAACGCTCGGCCGGCTCGGCGTGGACAATGTTTTTCAGGTTGAAATCCGGACGTTGCTCGTATGATACGTAATGTGCCGGTGCCGGCGACACGCTCTGAATTATGACACTATAGGCTTTCCGTGCCCGCGCTAGACCATAGCTGTGGCGATTTCGCGGCTTGCAATCGCACCCAAAAACACTCGCATCGCTGCGTCAGAATCGATCCTCTTCCTCGCCGATCAGGATCTCGCGCTTGCCTGCATGGTTGGCGGCGCCGACGATGCCTTCCTGTTCCATTCGTTCCATCAGAGACGCGGCGCGGTTGTATCCGATCTGCAGCCTGCGTTGAATGTAGCTGGTCGATGCCTTGCGGTCGCGTTTGACGATCTGAACCGCTTGAGAGAACAGATCGTTGGCTTCGCCGCCGCCCATGCCGGTGGCGTCGAACACCGCGCCATCTTCCTCGGTCTCTTCCTCGGCCGTGACGGCTTCGAGATATTCCGGTGACCCCTGCGTCTTCAGGTGACGCACGACCTTCTCGACCTCTTCGTCCGAGACGAACGGACCGTGCACACGACTGATGCGTCCGCCGCCCGCCATGTAAAGCATGTCGCCTTGCCCGAGCAGTTGCTCCGCGCCCATCTCGCCGAGAATGGTGCGACTGTCGATCTTCGACGTCACCTGGAAGGAAATACGTGTCGGGAAGTTGGCCTTGATGGTGCCCGTGATGACGTCGACCGACGGGCGTTGCGTCGCGAGGATAACGTGAAGGCCGGCCGCCCGCGCCATTTGCGCCAGCCGCTGCACGGTCCCTTCGATCTCCTTGCCGGCCACCATCATCAGGTCCGCCATTTCGTCGACGATAACGACGATGTAGGGCAGAGGATCGAGATTGAGCTTCTCGTCCTCGTAGATAGCCTTGCCGCTCTCTTTGTCGAAGCCGGTGTGTACGGTTCGTGTCAGCTCCTCGCCGCTGGCACGCGCTTCCGCGAGCCGCGCATTGTAACCGTCGATGTTGCGCACGCCGAGCTTGGACATGCTCTTGTAGCGCTGCTCCATTTCGCGAACAGCCCATTTCAAGGCCACCACGGCTTTCTTCGGATCGGTCACGACCGGAGTGAGAAGATGCGGAATTCCGTCATAGACGGACAATTCGAGCATCTTCGGATCGACCATGATCAACCGGCACTGATCGGGGCGCAGCCGGTAGACCAGGCTCAGGATCATCGTGTTGATCGCGACGGATTTGCCGGAGCCGGTGGTGCCTGCGATCAGCAGATGCGGCATGCGCGCAAGGTCCACGATCACCGGCTCGCCGCCGATATTTTTTCCAAGGCAAAGCGGCAGCTTCGCGGTCGAACTCGCTGTTTTCCTTCGCCAGCAGTTCGCGCAAATAGACTTTTTCCCGGTACTCGTTGGGAAGTTCGATGCCGATGGCGTTGCGGCCGGGAACAACGGCGACGCGCGCGGAGAGCGCGCTCATCGAGCGGGCGATGTCGTCGGCAAGTCCGATCACGCGCGACGATTTGATTCCGGGCGCAGGTTCGAGTTCGTAGAGCGTCACCACTGGGCCGGGGCGCGCATTGGTGATTTCACCGCGCACGCCGAAATCCTGCAACACGCCTTCCAGCATCGTGGAGTTTTCCTGCAGCTCCGCATTGCTCAGAGTTTTGCGATCCGAAGCTTTGCCTGCGGTCAGCACCGACAGGGGCGGCAGAACAAACGTTCCCGATGACTTGCGAGGAGGAGGTGCTTTCGGGGCGCGCTTGCGCGCACGGGCAGCGGGAGCCTCTTCTTCTTCAGCTTCGTCTTCGTCATCCGGCTCCTGCTCGTATTCGTCGTCCTCATGCGGGGCGATCGATGGGCTGGAGCGTCCGCCGAGGTTGGGCTCGCGCCGCTCGAATGATCGGGAGGCGGTGGCTTCGCGCCGCGCGAGCAATAAGCCAAAGATCGATCGCGACATACGCCCGATACGTGCTTTGAGACTCAGCAGTCCGTGCATCAGCCATCCCAGCGAGACGGCGCCGTCATCCTCTTCGTCGAGCGGCGCATCGTCGTCATGATCGTTCGCGGTGATTTCGGCTTCTGCCGCGGTGGCACTTGCGCCGAGGCCGACGGCAAAGAGAAAGCTTGCGGTCATCGTGACGAACAGAATTGTTCCGAGCACAAGGCGATAGACCGTCCCGGGAGGTCCGAACATCACGGCGGGCGCGCGCACCAGCGCATCCCCGACAACCCCGCCGAGACCGCTCGGCAACGGCCATGCACCGGTGCGCGGCCAGCAGCTGAACAGGCCTGCGGCAAGCACCGCACACAAAATCCAGCTGGAGATTCGCAATGCTTCGCGATCGAAAGGGCGGTGCGTCATCATGCGCCAGCCCCAGATCGCCACCGGCAGGATCGCCATGATGGCGCCGAGACCCATGATCTGCATCATGAGATCCGCGCCGATCGCGCCGGGATAGCCCATCAGGTTTCTGATCTTGCCTGCGGTGGCATGGCTGAGACTTGGATCCTGCACCGACCATGTCATGAGCGCGGCGGCCGCGACACCGGCAAGCCCCAGCAGGCCGAGGCCCGAGAGTTCACGCAGCCGTCGTGTGACCATCTCGCGGATCGGATCCGGCAACTGGCCGACAAGAGGAATGACGCGTTCGATCGTCGGCATGCTCATTTCGCCTCGCGCGGGTGTTTGCCGTCCAGCACATCGACCATCCTGTGCAATGCTTCCGCTGTCGTTTCACTGTCCTGGACCAGTGCAACGCGAATGTAGCCCGCGCCCGGATTGCTGCCGTCGGGCTGCCTGCGTGCGAGATAGCTTCCGGGAATGACGCGCACGCCGGCTTCCGTAAACAGCTTCACGGTTACGTCTTCGTCGCTGCCGTAGGCGGAGACATCGAGCCACAGGCAAAAGCCGCCGGCGGGGCGCCGGTATCCGAAGCGCGATCCGAGAATCTGGTCCGCCAGATCGAACTTCGTGCGATAGCTCGCGCGACTTTCTTCGACATGCGCTTCGTCGCCATAGGCCGCGATGGCGACGTGCTGAAGCGGCACCGGAACGGTGGGCGCCGCCACGTTGCGCAGTTCATGAAACCGCGCGAGAAATTTTCTGTCGCCCGCGACGAAGCCGACGCGCATGCCGGGGAGATTTGAACGTTTTGACAGCGACTGGAACACCGCGACGTTGGCATAATCGGGTCCGGCGCATTCGAGCATGCTGCCCGGCGCGGTCCGGGTGTAGATTTCCGAATAGCATTCGTCACTCAGCACGATGAAGCCGTGGCGGTCGGCGAGTTGCTTGAGGCGCGTGAGATAGGCGGGCGAGGCGACCGCACCCTGGGGATTTGCGGGCGACGCCAGATAGAAAGCAACCGTGCGCGCCAGCGTGCCTTCGTCGATCGCATCGAGATCGGGAAGAAAGCCGTTGGCCGGCGTGGTCGGCAACAGCACCCGTTCGCACCCCGCTGCGTCGGCGCCGGCGGCATAGGCCGGATAAAATGGATTGGGCAGCAGGATCGCAGGCGGACCGTTGCGCGGGCCGACATATCGCGCGGCGGCGATGGCTGCGAAAAACAGACCTTCGCGGCTGCCGCTGAGGACCAGAATCTCCGTTTCCGGATCCAGTGCGCGCGGCAGGTTGAATCGTTGTCCGAGCCAGGTGGCGCCGGCGCGGCGGAACGGCTCGATGCCCTTGGCGATGGGATAGCGGCCGAATTCCGTGGCGTGCTGGGCCAGAACTGGGCCGACAAAGCCGGGCACCGGGTGCTGGGGCTCGCCGAGCGACAGATTGATCAGCGGTTGGCCGGGATCGCGCCCCTGCAAAAGGTCCGTGAGCCGCGCAAAAGGCGAGCGATCGCTGTCCTGGCTGGCGGCGCGGTTCCCGATCTCGGCGTGTGCGCTCACCTTGCGCCTCCCGGGGCAGTGCCTGGCATGCCGCCGCCGGAACGTCGCGTTCGGTCCATGAGGCGGGAGGTAGCGGGTGTAACCATTCTGAAACGCCAGCACTTTTGGTCCGTCGACCGCACGAGGGATCGAACAGGGTTGGATCAGATCACCATAGATGCGGCGAGGTTAAGACGCGATTAACCATCGGTCCGCCCGCCTGCCAAACCTTGGGTTTCGATCCAGATTTCCGCGCCGCGCGGGTTGCCGGGAGGCCCAACATTGGAGTCTCTGATATTTAAATCTTGGGCCAAAAGAGAGAAGGGCCCCAGCTTGCGCTGGAGCCCTTCGACGGACGGGGCATTGCCGGGTTTGTGCCCCAGCCGTTGTTACATGTTGTAGGCGCGTTCCGTGTGCTCGGTGACGTCGAGACCTTCGCGTTCCTTTTCGAGGTTGACGCGCAGTCCGACGATCACGTCGACGACCTTGTAGAGGATCGCCGAGCCGACGCCCGACCACACCAGTGTGGTCGCGACAGCCTTGAACTGCGAGATCATCTGCACGGTCATGTCGTAGTCGCCGATCTTGCCGGCCACGTAGTCCATCACGCCGGTGCCGCCGAGAGCGGGGTTCACCAGAATGCCGGTGCCGAGCGCGCCGACGATGCCGCCGACGCAGTGGACGCCGAACACATCGAGCGAGTTGTCATAGCCGAGCGCGTTCTTGATGACGGTGCAGAAGAACAGGCAGACGATGCCGACAACGAGGCCGAGCACGATGGCGCCCATCGGACCGGAATAACCGGCCGCCGGCGTTACCGCGACGAGACCCGCAACTGCGCCCGAGAGCGCTCCGAGCAGCGAGGGGTGACCCTTGATGATCCACTCCGCGAACATCCAGGCCAGCGCCGCAGCGGCGGTTGCGAGGAAGGAGTTGGTCATCGCGAGAGCCGCGCCGCCGGAAGCTTCGAGGTTCGATCCGGCGTTGAAGCCGAACCAGCCCACCCACAGCAGCGAAGCGCCGATCATGGTCATGGTCAGCGAGTGCGGAGCCATCAGGTCCTTGCCGTAGCCGGTGCGCTTGCCAACGAGCAGTGCGCCGACAAGACCGGCGATGCCCGCGTTGATGTGCACCACAGTGCCGCCGGCGAAGTCGAGAGCGCCCCACAGGAATACCTGACCAGCATCGGCCAACACTTCGTCAAGCTTGGCTTGCGCCGCAGCCTTGGCATCGGGAGCCGCTGCCGCGAGAGCCTTCGCCGCGTCCACGATGGCGTCCGGTCCAGCCCAGTACCAAACCATGTGTGCGATCGGGAAGTAGATCAGCGTCACCCAGAGCGGGATGAACAGTGCGACAGCCGCGAACTTCATGCGCTCGGCGAAAGCGCCGACGATGAGGGCCGGGGTGATCGCCGCGAAGGTCATCTGGAAGCAGAAGTAGACCAGCTCGGAGATGTTGGCGCCAGCGGTGAAGGTTGCGGCCATGGAGTTGGGCGTGATGCCCATCATGAACGCCTTGGAGAAGCCGCCGATATAGGGCGAGCCGCCGGTGAAGGCGAGGCTGTAGCCGTACAGCGCCCACAGGATGCAGACGATGCAGACGGTGTAGAACACCTGCGCGAGAACCGAGAGCATGTTCTTGGAGCGGACGAGACCGCCGTAGAACAGAGCCAGGCCGGGGATGGTCATCAGCAAGACCAGCACGGTCGAAGTCAACATCCAGGCATTATCGCCTTTGTTGACCGTTGGTTCGGCATGCGCGGCAGTCGCGGCCAGCAGGCCGACGGCGAGAGCAGCCAATCCCGCGCTAGTGGGACGCTTGAACGTCATTTGTTTTACTCCTGAGTGAATGAAAAAGCGCGAAATCAAAGCGCAGCCGCGTCAGCCTCGCCGGTGCGGATACGAACCGCATGGTCGAGGTTGATGACGAAGATCTTGCCGTCGCCGATCTGGCCGGTCTTGGCGGCACCGGTGATGGCTTCGATGGTCTTGTCGACCTGATCCGAGGCCACGGCGACCTCGAGTTTGATCTTGGGCAGGAAGCTGACGGCATATTCGGCGCCACGGTAGATTTCCGTGTGCCCTTTCTGCCGGCCATAACCCTTGACCTCTGTAACCGTCAGGCCATGAACGCCGATGGCGGTCAGGGCATCACGGACTTCTTCCAGCTTGAATGGCTTGATAATGGCCATAACAATTTTCATGGCTTCATTTCCCCACTTGGGCCCAGTCGACGTTGACCGGACGGACTCGACTGAAGGTCACCGCGCGAAGCGATCACTTCGCGGGCACAGCCGTCATCCATAAAATCAAATGCCGTGCCAACCGGGCTGAATTCCCTAACGGTTTATGAATCCGGGGCTTTTCGAGGATCGGTCACGGCAGAGGGGTGGGTGCGCCAAACTGACGCGCTTAAAAACTAATCACCTATGCTCAACAAATGAGCTCATCAGACATTCGACATAATTTTGCTTATTGGAGTGGCAGCTTGCGCAAAGAGCGGCCGGCGAGCCGCGCTCGACCCGGCAGGAACTGGAAGCCTTTTGGATAAGGGGCTAGGAGGCACCGCCGCAATCCACGGCGGCCCGTCGCTGCGGTGAAGGGTTGGTCAAGTCGTCCGGACCGGCGAAATCGCGGAGGCCGGTCTTGATGCGTTTACTTCTTATAGTGCGTCGCCGTCGGTTTCGCCGGTGCGGATTCGCAAGGCATGATCGATCGGCGTCACGAAAATCTTGCCGTCGCCGATCTGGCCGGTGCGCGCCCCGGCGGTGATGACTTCCACGGCTTTGTCAGCGAGTTCGGACGCTACCGCGATTTCAATGCGCAGTTTGGGCAGAAAATTCACGATGTACTCGGCGCCACGGTAGATTTCCGTGTGGCCTTTCTGCCGGCCGTAACCTTTCACCTCGGTTACGGTCATGCCATGCACGCCGATCGCGGTGAGTGCCTGACGAACTTCGTCGAGCTTGAAAGGTTTAATGATCGCAACAACGAGTTTCATAGCCCGGCCTTCCTGAATTTTATCGGCAGCATGTCGTCTGGGACCTGTCTGGTCCCACAAACGACCCCGTCTTCTGGTGTGTGCCTCTTTCGCCCACGATATGCGTATTTCGGCCAAAGCGAAATACGCGCGAACGCGTGAAATAAGCGGGATTGCGGCCCGCCATAAAGCTGTCCGAGCGACAATAGAGCAATTGTGGCGACAGGAGTCGGTGCTGCGCGCCAGAATTGATCGAAGCCTTAACCGGCTTGCTTAATGGCTTTGCCTAATCTCATTTATTGGGTTTGGCGGCCGGATCGCGCTTCTCCCGGAGCGATCCTTCCTGGGCGACCGATGCGACCAGAGTGCCGTCGGGCTTGTAAATCGAGCCCCGCGCAAGGCCCCGCCCGCCACGGGCGCTTGGGCTGTCCTGGCTGTACAGCAGCCATTCGTCGGCGCGGAAGGGCCGGTGAAACCACATGGCGTGATCGAGGCTCGCGGCCATGACACGACCATCGAAGAGCGTGCGCCCATAGCGTGACATCACCGAGTCCAGCAGGGAGAAATCCGATGCGTAGGCCAGCGCGCACAGATGCAAGGCCGGGTCGTCTGGCAGTTTCGCTGCGGTCCGGATCCAGATGTTGATGCGGCCGTCGGGAATTTTTTCGCCGAAATAGCGCTGGTATTCGACAGGCCGCAGCTCGATCGGCCGGTCCGAAGAATAATAGCGCTGAATGAATTCCGGCATGCCGTCCATGATCGGCGACTTCATCAGCTCTTCCGGCGTCAGTTCATCCGGCTGCGGCACCTTCGGCATCGGATCCTGATGATCGAACGCGCCTTCTTCATCGACATGGAACGACACCATCATCGAGAAAATCGCCTGCCCGTGCTGGATCGCGGTGACGCGCCGTGTCGCGTAGCTTTTTCCGTCCCGCAGCCGCTCGACCTCATAGATGATCGGAATCTGCGGGTCGCCCGGCAGAATGAAATAGCAATGCAGCGAATGCGGCATGCGGCCCTCGACCGTGCGGCACGATGCGACCAGCGCCTGCCCGATCACCTGCCCGCCGAACACCCGTTGCCAGCGTGTCGTCGGGCTGCGGCCGCGGAACATATTCACTTCCAGCGGCTCGATATCGAGGATCGAAATCAGGTCAATCAAGCTCTTCGACATAACTCATCTTTCGGAATTGCTGTTCGTTCGTTACCGGTAACGGCGCGTGGCTCATTCGGAATGCTGGAGCAGTTTCGTCACTGGTTAACCACCGTCGCGTTTCATCGTTTGTTTTGGCGCGTTTTCTTAAAGCGAACCGGTATCCCCACCGGATCAGGCCCGGCGGCGTGCTTCGCCTGAAAAAGCTCTAATGTTTCCGCGGGCACCCAATTGCTGGTAGAACGAAAGCGGCCACGGCGACGGGCGCCGCTGGACTATGTTGCTGATGCGAACATACGTGGCAAGAGCGAATCGGAACCTTTTAATGATGTCGGTGCAACGAGGAATTGTTATCTGCGGGGGAGCATTCGCGGGCCTCGCGCTTGCGCTTGCGCTTCGACAGGGCCTCGGCGACGAAACCCCAATCACCGTCGTCGATCCCGCGCTTGCGACGCGTCCGTCACAAGATCCGCGAGCCTCCGCGATCGTGGCGGCATGCCGCCGCCTGTTCGAAGCTCTCGACGTCTGGGATGCGGTCAGCGAAACGGCCCAGCCGATCCTCGATATGGTCGTCACCGATAGTCAGCTGGAAGATGCGATACGGCCGGTGTTTCTGACCTTCGCGGGTGAAGTTCAGCCGGGTGAACCGTTCGCCCATATGGTGGAGAACCGCCATTTGATCGATGCGCTGACGCAACGCGCCGTGGCGGGCAACATCGATCTGCGCGCGGCCGCGGTAACGACTTTCAATTCGCGCGCGGACGGCGTCACGGTCACGCTGAACGACGGCACGATCATCGAGGCAAGCCTTCTGATTGCGGCCGACGGCGCGCGTTCGAAACTGAGGGAGCGTGCGGGCATCGCGACGCATGGCTGGGATTACGATCAGTCGGGCATCGTCGTCACCGTCGGTCACGAGCGCGATCACGAAGGCCGCGCCGAAGAGCATTTCCTGCCGGCGGGGCCTTTCGCCATTCTGCCATTGAAGGGATTACGCTCGTCGCTGGTCTGGACGGAAAAGCGCGACGAGGCCGCGCGTATCATCGCGTTGCCGGATGAGGAGTTTCATCAGGAGCTTGAAAAACGCTTCGGCCTCAAGCTCGGTGAGGTCCGTGCGCTCGATAAGCCGCGCGCATTTCCTCTCGGCTATTTCGTCGCCCGCTCGTTTATCGCCGAACGGCTTGCGCTGGTGGGCGATGCCGCCCACGTCATACATCCGATCGCCGGGCAGGGGCTGAACATGGGCCTGAAAGATATCGCCGCGCTCGCGGAATGCATCGTCGATGCGGCGCGTCTGGGGATAGATCCCGGTCAGATCGACGTGCTGGAGCGGTATCAGCGCTGGCGGCGGTTCGACACCATGGCCATGGGTGTGGCCACCAACTCACTCAACACGCTGTTCTCCAACCATTCGACGCTGCTGCGTCATGTGCGCGACATCGGGCTTGGTCTGGTGGATCGCCTGCCGCCGCTGAAAAACGCTTTCATCCGTCAGGCGGCAGGGTTGTCTGGGGAGGTTCCTCGGCTGCTGCGCGGCGAAGTGCTTTAAGCGCCGGAGCAAAAGCTTGCGGCTTGGAGGTCAGTCGAGCTTGCGGGCCTCTTCCGGCAGCATGATCGGAATTCCGTCACGAATGGGATAGGCGAGTTTCGCGGATCGCGAGATCAGCTCCTGACGTTCCGAATCAAATTCGAGCGGCCCTTTGGTGAGCGGGCACACCAGAATTTCCAGCAGTTTCGGATCGACGGCGTCCGGGCGCGTTGAAGGGGAATTGGTCATGAACATCTCCAGTCTTGAACCCGCCGGGGCAGGGCGTTGATAGCATTAAGGCTGATTTGATTACTGCAGCGGCGGATCGCCCGACGTTTTCTTTTTGGCCAGATCCATTTCCGTCACCGCAATCAGAATTTCGGCGCGTGTCTTGAGATTGGGCGCTTCCAGCAGAGCCTGCTTCTCGGCGGCGCCGTATGGCGACATCATCGCCAGAGCATTGACGAGCGCTTCGTTCGGCGCGTTGTCGATGCCTTCCCAATCCACCTTGAGCTGATTTGCTTTCAGAAAATCGCGCAGCACCGAGAGCAACGATTCCCGATCGACATCGTCCTCACCCTTGCGCGCGGTGAAGTCGTCGATGAAATCCTGGTAGTCGATGCGGCACTGACGGTAGGGCGTCGTCACAGGCATTTCCTCGACCACCTTGAAACGAGCGATCCCCGTGAGTTCGAGAATGTAGCGGCCGTCGCCGGCTTCCGCGAATTGCGTGATCCGCCCGACGCAGCCAACATGAAACAGCGCGGGCCGATCGCTATCCGGCGAATGGGTTGCATCGGGCTGGATCATGCCGATGAGGCGGTGGCCGTCGCGCAGCGCATCGTCGACCATCGCAAGATAGCGCGGCTCGAAAATATTCAGCGGCATCTGCCCTCGCGGCAGCAGCAGCGCACCGGACAGCGGAAACACCGGAAGTGTTTTCGGAAGATCGGAAGGGCCGCGATATTCGGCGTTGATCGGCATGAGCTATCCTGGCAGCAGGTTATGAAAACAGGATCGAGGACAGTCGCTTGCGGCCTTCAGCCGTTGCCTCATCCGCAGGGCCCCAGGCTTCGAAAAATTGCACCAGTTGTTTGCGGGCGCCATCGTCATTCCATTTGCGGTCGCGCTTGACGATCTCGAGCAGATGCTCGGTTGCCTCAGTGCGCTTGCCCGAGGCATTGAGCGCCGTCGCCAGATCGAAGCGGGCTTGATGATCGCGCGGATCGGCGGCGACCTTTTGCTCAAGCTCCGTGATCGGTCCAACCGATTGCGCCTGTTCGGCCAGATCGAGAATGGCCTGCACGGCCTTGATCGCGGAATCGTTGCGTTTGGACTCCGGCACCATGGCGAGAGTCTTCTTGGCCTGTTCGAACGCTCCCGTTTCGGCATAACAGCGGGCGAGGCCCGCAAGCGCCGCGAGATTTTCCGGATCTTCACCCAGCAGCTCGGCGTAGATCGCCGCCGCCGTTGATGAATCACCCGCGTCCAGCGCTGCCTGCGCCTCCGCCAGCAATTCGGCGGCATCGCCACCGGCCTGAACGCCCTTGGTGAGCCGGTCGATGAAGGCCATCACCTGGCTTTCGGGAATCGCGCCCATGAAATGGTCGGCCGGCTGGCCGTTGACGAAAGCGACCACGGCGGGGATCGATTGAACGCCCATCTGGCCGGGAATGGCAGGGTGCTCGTCGATGTTCATTTTGACGAGTTTGATCTTGCCCTTCGCCGCACGGACGGCTTTTTCGAGGATCGGGGTCAATTGTTTGCAGGGGCCGCACCAGGGCGCCCAGAAATCGATCAGCACCGGTTGGCGTTTCGATTCCTCGATCACGTCCTTCACGAACGTCTGCGTGGTGGTGTCCTTGATGAGATTGGCGGCCGGCTGAGACATCTCGCCATTGCCTTGATCGATAATCGTCACGTGTCCCTCGCCTCAAAAATGTTCTGGCAACGCATCCCCTAGCGCGTATTTCACGAAAGCGGGTACCGGTTTATGGCCGGATCTCGCCCAAACGACAAAACGAGACCGTTTTGCACGCTGGCGTAAGGTGTTTCGCCGGAAATCCAGCCCCGTGCCGGGGCGGAGTTAACCATCGTGCGAACTGAATTAAACACCCGATGCGGCCGATCAGAAGCTTGCCCGGTGGCAAAACTCTATCGGGGAGTTTCTGAACCGAACCACACCCGTATCAACACAATCGCGCGGTTTCTGACAAATGGCGGTGCGGTCCGGTATTTTCAATCCGGCGACCGGCCAGGAACCGGCGCGATCGTTCGGCAGCCAATCCCATGTGGTGTGGTCTACCCTGCGCCGATTGAACGCAAAAACCCCTATCGGGTTGTTTTGACATGTTTTCTCGAAACCGCCCGGTGCCTGTTGCAATCTCAGGCCGCATTTGGCATAGCTCTGCCCGGCGGCGCCAAACACGCCGCCAATCTCTCGGATGCGGGTGTAGCTCAGGGGTAGAGCACAACCTTGCCAAGGTTGGGGTCGAGGGTTCGAATCCCTTCGCCCGCTCCAGAGTGACCGCCGATAGAACCGCGGTTGAGATGTCCGGTCACCCACCGATGACAAAAAATAACGACAAAACAACGCGATACGGTTAGCCCGGAAACGGCCTCCTACTCAACGCGAATCGATCAGCTTGCCTCATGCGGCCTTTTTGGCGGCCAGCAATTCCTCGACATCCCGTAGCTGTTCCTTGCCGAAAAACATTTCGTTGCCGACAAAAAACGTCGGTGAGCCGAAGGTTCCGCGTGCCACGGCGTTCTCGGTGTTCTCCATCAAGCGGGCTTTGACGTCGTTGTCCTTGGTCCGCCCAAAAAGCCGCGCGGCGTCGAGCCCGGACTTCGTCATCGCTTTCGCGGCCACCTCGACATCATCCATCTTTTTTGGCTCCGCCCACATGTGATGAAAGGCGGCATCGACATAGCGTTCGAATACGCCCTCGAGTTGCGCCGCGATCGCGCCGCGCATCAACAGCAACGTGTTGACGGGAAAGAACGGGTTCATCGCGTAGGGTTTCAGATGATAGCGGTCGAGAAAGCGCTGCGTCTCGATGGCATGGAATTCCAGCTTGTTCTTGACGCCGCCGAAGGCTTCCACCGGCGAGCGGTTGTTGGTCATCTTGAAGATGCCGCCGAGCAGCACGGGGATGTAGTCGAATTTGACGCCGGTTCTGCTTTCGATTCCCGGGATCACCAGATGGCTGAGATAGGCGTTTGGGCTGCCGAAATCGAACAGGAATTGAGGATTTGACGCCGCCATCGTTTCTCTCCGGGCTGATGATCCAACGGCGGCAAGTGAAGTATCAATGCGTGCCGTTGTCTAGCTATCGATAGGGCCGCTGCCTTTTATGTTTCGAACGCCGGCCCGGACAAGCGCCGCACGTGGTCACGAATATCCGCCGGCCACGCCTCGGTCATCTCCTCGAATCGCGTGGAGTCCCCCGCAAAAAGAGCCCGCATCGCTTCCTCGTAGTTCGGACGGTTGCCCGCTATCGCGGATGCAAAGCGGTAGGTGGTTTCACGCGCGGCGCGTGTTCTGTCCTGCGCGCCGTGAGCCTTCCGCGCGTCTTCGACGAGCTTGCGAAGCGTAACGGAGGCGCCCCCCGGCTGGACGGCCAGCCACTCCCAGTGACGCGGCAGTAACGTGACCTCGCGGGCGATCACACCAAGTTTCGGCCGGCCCGGTCCGCGATTGCTTTCGTCGCGCGGCGGTTCATTGTCGCCCGTGGCAGTCTTTGTGGTGTCTGCCGGGCCATGGTCGTGGGCCTGCTCGGGTAGACGCGCGAGCACGTCCTCGATCGATCCGCGCAAATCGATTTCGACGGGCTCGCTGGTCCGCGCGTCGAATATCAAAATCGTCGGCTCGCTCGCGCTGTCGGCCACCGGCTTGATCGCCCTGGCCACCTCGCCGAGACTCCCTTCGGCAATTTTCCGATCGCCGCAGAAGGCTATAAGGGTGCGATAAGTCATTAGAATACCGAGCTATTTCAAGTTATCGGCGCAGAACAAGTTGGATGATATTACCCGGGTAAATTAGATTGTCAATATTACCCGGATAAAACTTCGCACTTCGCTTGGCGCGGTTTTTCGTATCGCGGTTCCGCCCGCGCCTGCTACGAGAGCAGACTTTTTCAGCCCGCCAATTTTTGAGAGCAAAAATGCTGACAGTGCATCACCTGAACAACTCCCGCTCGCAGCGCGTGCTGTGGCTGCTCGAAGAGCTTGGCGTGCCCGTACGAGATCGTGCGGTATCAGCGACAATCCAACATGCTCGCTCCGAAGGAGCTGCGGCAGATTCATCCGTTGGGTAAGTCGCCGGTCATCACCGACAACGGCAACACCATCGCGGAGTCCGGCGCGATCATCGAATACATCATCGACACTTATGGCGAAGGCCGCCTGATCCCGCCGCCGAAAACGCCCGAACGGCTTCGCTATACGTATTGGCTGCATTTCGCCGAAGGATCCGCGATGTCACCGTTGTTGCAGAAGCTGGTTTTTACACTGCTGCCGAAACGCTCGCCGTGCGTTGATGCGCCCAGTCGTGAATATGATTTCAAAGCAGGTGCTGACCACCATGGTCGATCCGCGGGTCAAGCAGCAAATGGATTTCTGGGAAGGCGAGCTTGCGAAAACCGAATGGTTCGCCGGATCCACGTTCACGGCGGCGGATATTCAGATGAGCTTCCCGGTCGAGGCGGCGTCCTCCCGCGGCCGGTTTCGGCGACAGCTATCCCAAGCTGACGGCTTTTCTTCAGCGCATTCACGCGCGTCCTGCCTATCAGCGCGCGCTGGAAAAAGGCGGCCCCTACACAATCGGGACCTGACGCGATTGCGCCTTGCCGTACCGTGCGGGTTCGGCAAGGCCCGAGATAGTCACGAGAGCTGCTGTCTTCGCTTGCCTATTGCCCTGCGGCGGTGGCGCCGCGGGTGCGCGGATCGGGTGCTCCGAGCAATCCTTCACTCGTCACCGCGATCGAGTTCGCCGATGTTTGTCCGAGCGGCTCATTGACGACATGTCCTCTTGCCCGCAGGCCCGCGAGAACATCGTCGGGAAATCCATGCTCGACGCGAACCTCGTCGGGCAGCCATTGATGATGCAGCCGGGGAAGCGCCACGGCTTGCGCCGCGTCCATGCCGTAATCGACCACATTGACGATGACCTGAAGCACGGCGGAAATGATGCGGCTGCCACCCGGCGAACCCGTCACCAACACCGGCTTGCCGTCTTTGAGCACGATGGTCGGCGCCATCGATGACAGCGGTCGTTTGCCCGGGCCGGGAAGGTTCGCCTCGAAACCCACCAGCCCGTAAGCGTTGGAAGCGCCGGGGGCGGCTGTGAAATCGTCAAGCTCGTTGTTGAGCAGGACGCCGGTGCCGTCCGCCACCAATCCGACGCCGTAGCTGAAATTCAGCGTATAGGTGTTGCTGACCGCGTTGCCGAAACGGTCGATGACCGAAAAGTGCGTGGTATTGCTTCCTTCGCGCGGTCCGGGGGTCGCAGCGGCCACCTCGTTGGCCGTTGCCGCCCGGTTCATGTTGATCGTGCTGCGCAAGCCGGCCGCATAATCCTTTGACAGCAGACGCGCCAAAGGCGCATCGGCAAATGCCGGATCGCCGAGATAGCGGGCGCGGTCCGCATAGGCCCGTTTCATCGCTTCGATCAAAGTGTGCAACGAATCGACAGAGCCCTGCGGCATGTCGCGCAGCTTCAGGCCTTCGAGGATGTTGAGCGTTTCGATCAGCACCACGCCGCCCGATGACGGCAGCGGCATCGCAACGATGTCGTATCCGCGATAATTGCCGCGCACAGGTGTGCGGACGATTGCCTTGTAATCCTTAAGGTCGTCGAGCGTCATGATGCCGCCGGCATTGCGAATGCCCTCGACGAGTTTTTCTGCGACCGGTCCCTGATAAAATCCTTGCGGCCCCTGATTTGCGATTGCCTGAAGCGTTGCGGCCAGGTCCGGCTGCAGCAGGCGGTCACCCTCGCGCAGCGCACCGCCGTCGGATCGCGAAAATATTTTTGCGGTTGAAGGCCATCGCATCAGCCGTCGATGGGCTTCCGGCAGCGTATCGGCAAGATCGTCTGTCACGACAAAACCATCGCGGGCCAGAACGATGGCGGGTGCAAGCAGATCTTTCAGTGCGAATTTGCCCGATCCATAATTCTCCAGCGCCAGCGCCAGACCTGCGACGGTGCCGGGAACGCCGATGCCGAGCGCGGAATCGCGCGACCGTTTGCTGTCGGGCTTTCCGTCGGACCCGAGAAAAGCATCGCTGGTGATCGCGGCCGGGCCGGTCTCGCGATAGTCGATGGCGATGTCCTGCTGGCGCTCCGCCAGATGAATGACCATGAAGCCGCCGCCGCCGATATTTCCGGCGCGCGGATAAGTCACCGCCATGGCAAAGCCGGTCGCGACCGCGGCGTCCACCGCGTTGCCGCCCTGCGCGAGAATCTCCGCGCCCACCTGGGCCGCGATATTTTCCTGTGCGACGACAAGCCCCTGCTTGCCGGCGGTCGGAGCAATCGTGCTGGAGAAGGATGGATTGTAAGGGCTGTGGCGCGCATCCTGCGCCTGCATGCTTGTGCTGAGGCCGCAAAGCAGCGCCAGTGTGAGGACGATGCGTCGAAATACAACGTTGGGTAAACGAATCATTATCGCTCCAGCAATTCGGCGACCGATCTCACGCGCCGGAATACATATCTGCAGTGTTTCATGGCATATTATGACATCTGATATCGAATCGACACAGCCAGCGCGAAATTTTTGACCGTCGGCATGGGCGCCGGAGCAGCAGAATGATGAACTCTTCAAGCGCGGTCGATGGCGGCGCGCAGACCCTTCACCGTTACCCGCCGCGCTCCGCGCTGATCGGATGGATCCTGTTCGATTGGGCGGCACAGCCCTATTTCAGCCTGATCACAACCTTCGTATTCGCCCCTTATTTCGCAACCCATGTCGCATCCGATCCGGCGACTGGTCAATCGCTGTGGGGATACGCCACCGCAACCGCTGGTCTCGTCATTGCATTGATGTCGCCTGTGCTGGGCGCCATCGCCGATGCGAACGGCCGCCGCAAGCCGTGGATCGCCGCCTTCGGCGCGCTGCTGGTGATCGGCTCGGCGATCATGTGGATCGGAAAACCGAATGATCAGGCCGCCATCCTGCCGCTGCTGATCGCATTCGGAGTTGCAACCATCGGCGTCGAATTCGCCACCGTCTTCAACAACGCGATGATGCCGACACTGGTGCCGCCGGAACGGATCGGACGTCTTTCCGGCACGGGCTGGGCCACCGGCTATATCGGAGGCATCCTCAGTCTGATTCTCGTGCTCGGATTTCTCGCGGCGAGTTCCGGAAACCGGTCGCACGCTGTTCGGCTTCAAACCGTTGTTCGGCCTCGATCCGGTTTCGCATCAGGGCGATCGCATCACCGGCCCGCTCACCGGCATATGGTTCGTGATCTTCGTGCTGCCGATGTTCGTGTTCACGCCGGATCACGCAGCCAAACTTCCGGTTCGTCTGGCGGTGCGTGAAGGTCTGCGCGAATTGCGTGAGACCTCGGCAAGTCTGCCGGACAACCGAAACATGGCGGCGTTTCTGATCGCCAATATGGTCTACACCGATGCGCTGGTCGCGCTGTTTGCTTTCGGCGGCATCTACGCGGCGGGAACGTTCGGCTGGCAGACCATCCAGATCGGCGTTTTCGGAATCCTGCTCGCATTCTCTGGCACGCTCGGTGCGTGGCTCGGCGGCAAGCTCGATGATTGGCTGGGACCGAAGAAAGTCATTGCTGCCTGCCTGATCATTCTGCTTGCGTCCAGCATCGCCATACTGTCGGTCGATCGTGATCGGCTGTTCTTCGTTTTGCCGGTCGCAGGTCCCGCGCCGGGCGGCGGATTGTTCGCGGCGACGTCCGAGAGGGTCTATCTCGCCCTCGGCCTATTGATCGGAATGGCGGCAGGGCCGCTGCAGGCCGCGTCACGCACGCTGCTCATTCGTCTCGCGCCGCATGATCGCATCACGCAATATTTCGGATTGTTCGCGCTGTCGGGCAAAGTGACGTCGTTCATGGCGCCGCTCGCAGTCAGTCTGGTGACGGCGATCACCATGAGTCAGAAGCTCGGCATGACCGTTCTGGTCGTTTTCTTCGTCGCGGGTCTGGTGCTGCTCGTTCGGGTACGCGAGCGGAGCGCGTAAGCGCCGCGCAATCAGGCGTCCTTAGAGTGTTTTCGAGCGAAGTGGACACCGGTTCGCGTGAAGAAAACACGTCAAATCAATAAATTAGAGCGCGGTTGTGATTCAATCAAAAGCAAACGCGCTCTAGTTCCAATATTGTTTTTAGTGCCGGAAGTGGCGGGTGCCGGTGAACACCATGGCGATGCCGTGGTCGTCCGCCGCCTTGATCACCAGATCGTCGCGAATCGAGCCGCCCGGCTGAATCACCGCAGTCGCGCCGGCTTCGATCGCCACCAGCAATCCATCCGCGAACGGAAAGAAAGCGTCGGACGCGACGACGGAGCCTTTGGTCATGGGCTGCGGCAGCTTGGCTTCAGCTGCGGCATCAAGCGCCTTGCGCGCAGCGATCCGCGCCAAATCCACACGGCTCATCTGTCCGGCGCCGATGCCCACCGTCGCCAGATCCTTGGCATAGACAATCGTATTGGACTTGACGTGCTTGGCGACGCGGAACGCAAAGCGCAGGTCGAGCATTTCGGCTTGCGATGGCGCGCGCTTGGTGACCGTCTGCAACGTCATGTCGTCGACCACCGCATTGTCGCGTGTCTGAACGAGAAAACCTCCGGCGACGGTTTTTGCCGTCAAGCCAACCGCGCGCGGATCGGGAAGGCCGCCCGCGAGCAGCAGGCGAAGATTTTTCTTTGCGGCCACGATCGCCATGGCTTCTTCGGTTGCGTCCGGCGCGATGATCACCTCGGTGAAGATTTCGGTGATGACGCGTGCGGCCTCCGCGTCAAGCGTGCGGTTGAGCGCAACGATGCCGCCATAGGCTGACGTCGAGTTCGCAAGCCAGCGCCTTGCGATAGGCGCTGAGCAGATCGGGACCCTCAGCCACGCCGCAAGGATTGGCATGCTTGACGATCACGCAAGCCGCGGTGCGTTTGGCGTCGAATTCGCCGATGCATTCGTAGGCTGCATCGGTATCGTTGATGTTGTTGTAGGAGAGTTGCTTGCCCTGGACCTGCCGGGCCGAAGCGACGCCGGGCCGCTTCTCAGGCAGCGCATAGAATGCAGCTTTCTGGTGCGGGTTCTCGCCGTACCGGAGGGCTTCGACAAGACGCCCGCCAAAGCTGCGAAAATCAGGCGCATCGATCTTGAGACGATCCGAAAACCAGTTCGAGATTGCTGCATCGTAGGCCGCCGTTCGGGCGTAGGCCTTTGCAGCCAGACGACGGCGCAGCGTGCGCGTGGTCGCGCCGCCATGGGCGGCGAGTTCGTCGAGCACCGGCTGGTAATCCGTCGCCTCGACGACGACGGCGACGTCGTCGTGGTTTTTTGCGGCCGCGCGGATCATCGCCGGGCCGCCAATGTCGATATTCTCGATGCAATCTTCTTCGCTTGCGCCTTTATCGACCGTTGCCTCGAACGGGTAGAGATTCACCACGAGCAGATCGATCGGCGCGATGCCATGAGCGGTCATGGCGCTTTTGTGCTCGGCATTGTCACGAATGGCGAGCAATCCGCCGTGGACTTTGGGATGCAAAGTCTTGACCCGCCCATCCATCATTTCGGGAAAGCCGGTCAATTCCGAAACGTCGATGACCTTCAGGCCCGCCTGGGCGAGGGCTTTCGCCGTGCCGCCGGTGGACACGAGTTCGATGCCATGGCCCGCCAGCGCCGTGGCGAATTCAATCAAGCCGGTTTTGTCGGAAACGGACAACAGCGCGCGGGTCACGCGGCGAGGGTGATCGGCCATGTTTTTTAAACCAGATGTCGTTGAATGCACTGATGGGCGGGTAGCATGAATTCGATGCCTACGAAACCGCTGGCCGCGCAAATTCCGGCATTTTCCGGGTTAAAACGCCCGGTGGATGTTTGCCGCCGCGCATCTGCGTGCGCAAACACTCGCATCGGCGTTAAGCGCGCGACATTGATCCAGCAATCGCCAACGAGCAGCGCAGGCTGTCGTTAAAACCTCCGACCTGCCCTTAAACCTGCCGCTCGACCATTTTCAATTTGAGATCGGCGATCGCCTCGGACGGATTGAGGCCTTTCGGGCAGGCTTTGGCGCAATTGAGAATGGTGTGGCAGCGGTAGAGCCGGAATGGATCCTCGAGATTGTCGAGGCGTTCGCCGGTGGCTTCGTCGCGGCTGTCCTTCACCCAGCGGCTCGCCTGCAACAGCGCGGCGGGACCGAGAAAGCGGTCGCTGTTCCACCAGTAGCTGGGGCATGAGGTCGAGCAACAGGCGCAGAGAATGCATTCGTAGAGACCGTCCAGCTTGGCGCGATCTTCCGGCGTTTGTTTCCACTCCTTCTGCGGCGTCGGGCTCGTGGTGTGCAGCCACGGCTCGATGGACGCATATTGCGCATAGAAGTTGGTCAGGTCGGGAACCAAATCCTTCACCACCGGCTGATGCGGCAGCGGATTGATCTTGACGGGGCCATTCTCCACGTCGTGCATGGACTTGGTGCAGGCCAGCGTGTTCTGTCCGTCGATGTTCATGGCGCACGAGCCGCAAACGCCTTCGCGACAGGAGCGGCGGAATGTCAGGGTCGGATCGATGTTGTTCTTGATCCAGATCAGACCATCGAGAACCATCGGGCCGCAATCGGCCGTATCGACATAATAGGTATCGACCGCCGGATTTTTGCCGTCGTCCGGATTCCATCGGTAGACTTTGTACTCGCGCAACTCGCCGGTCGCGTTCGGCTTCGGCCAGGTCTTGCCGCCCGTGATCTTCGAATTTTTCGGAAGTGAGAATTCAACCATGATCTCGAGCCTTTTGGAGTGCTTTCAGGCGAAGTGAATACCGGTCGTGTTCAGGCGCGCATCGGTGATTTAGTAGACGCGGGCCTTGGGCGGAATGTACTGCACGTCGTTGGTCATCGTGTAATCGTGCACGGGACGATAGTTGATCGTGGTGTTGCCGCGCTCGTCGATCCACGCCAGCGTGTGCTTCATCCAGTTTTTGTCGTCGCGTTCCGAGAAATCCTCGCGGGCATGCGCGCCGCGGCTTTCAGTGCGGTTGGCGGCGGAGTCCATGGTGACAACGGCCTGCGAAATCAGGTTGTCGAACTCCAGCGTTTCCACGAGATCGGAATTCCAGGTCAGCGAGCGGTCGCTGACCGCGACATCGCTGATACCGCCATGAACCTTGTGAATGAGATCCTGGCCTTCATGGAGCACGTCGCCGGTGCGGAACACGGCGCAATTGGTCTGCATGACCTTTTGCATGCCGGCGCGCAGTTGCGCGGTCGGCGTTCCGCCGGACGCGTAGCGGAAATGATCCAGCCGGCCGAGCGCCATGTCCGCCGAATTGGACGGCAGATCGGGCTGCTTACCGTTGGGCGTCAGCTTTTCGGCGCAACGCAGCGCGGCAGCGCGGCCGAACACGACAAGGTCGATCAGTGAATTGGAGCCGAGGCGGTTGGCGCCATGCACCGACACGCAGGCGGCTTCGCCGACAGCCATCAGGCCCGGCACCACGGCGTTGTCGTCGCCGTTCTTCTTGGTCACGACTTCGGCGTGGAAATTGGTGGGAATGCCGCCCATGTTGTAGTGCACCGTCGGCACGATCGGGATCGGCTGACGGGTGACGTCAACGTTGGCGAAAATCTTCGCGGATTCGGAAATGCCGGGCAGGCGTTCGTGCAGCACCTTCGGATCGAGATGGTCGAGGTGCAGGAAAATGTGATCCTTGTTCTTGCCGACGCCGCGGCCTTCGCGAATCTCGATGGTCATGGCGCGTGACACGACATCGCGCGAGGCGAGGTCCTTGGCGGAGGGCGCGTAACGCTCCATGAAGCGCTCGCCTTCCGAATTGACGAGATAACCGCCTTCGCCGCGCGCACCCTCGGTCACGAGGCAGCCCGAGCCGTAGATGCCGGTCGGATGAAATTGTACGAATTCCATGTCCTGCAGCGGCAACCCGACGCGCAGCGCCATGGCGTTGCCGTCGCCGGTGCAGGTGTGCGCCGAAGTGCAGGAGGCATAAGCACGGCCGTAGCCGCCGGTCGCGAGAATGGTGGTCTGGGCGCGAAAACGATGCAGCGTACCGTCGTCAAGCTTGAGAGCGATAACGCCACGGCAGACGCCCTGATCGTCCATGATCAGGTCGATGGCGAAGAATTCGATGTAGAATTCGGCCGAGTGGCGCAGCGCCTGACCGTACATCGTGTGCAGCATGGCGTGGCCGGTGCGGTCGGCGGCGGCGCATGTGCGTTGCGCCTGGCTCTTGCCGAAGTCGATGGTCATGCCGCCGAACGGACGCTGATAGATTTTTCCGTCTTCGGTGCGCGAGAACGGCACGCCCCAATGTTCCAGTTCGTAGACGGCATCGGGCGCGTTGCGAACCAGATATTCGATGGAATCCTGATCGCCCAGCCAGTCCGACCCCTTCACGGTGTCGTACATGTGCCAGCGCCAGTCGTCCTTGTGCATGTTGCCCAGCGCCGCCGAGATGCCGCCTTGCGCGGCGACGGTATGCGAACGCGTCGGGAAAACCTTGGTGATGCAGGCCGTGCGCAGTCCGGCTTCGCTGCAGCCGACCACGGCGCGTAAGCCCGCGCCACCGGCGCCGACGACGACGACGTCATAGGTGTGATCTTCGATAGGATAGGCGTGGCCGTTGGTGGCAGGTCCACTCTGACCGTTTGCGCCGTTGCCGCTGACGGCCATGCGCTACACTCCAGATGAGAGTTTGATAATGGCGTAGATCGAGGCAAGCCCGACAGAGGCCGCGAAGAAATTGTTGGCGATGATCGCCAGAAGCTTCAGTTTTTCGTCGTGCACATAATCTTCGAGCACGACCTGCATTCCGATTTTCATGTGCCAGACGCTGGCGATGATGAAAAGCATCATGATGATCGCGATCAGCGGCGAGCCGAGGATTTGCATCGCGGCCGCGTGATTGCGTCCGAGCAGCGTCATGATGATGACGAGGACAGGAATGAAAAGCAGCACCAGAGCAAAGGCGGTCAGGCGCTGACGCCAGAAATCGCCGGTTCCGGTATGCGCCGCGCCAAGGCCGCGAACGCGGGCAAGGGGTGTACGAATGGATTTGAGTCCGGAGGTATTATTCTGGCTCATCGCGCGCCTCCTGCGGCGTAGGCGATGATCCACACCACCAGGGTCAATGTGATGGAGCCGATCAGCACAGCGCGTGTCAGCCATTCGCGTTCGGTTGGCCCGAAGCCGTAGCCGAGGTCCCACGCCAGATGGCGCAGGCCGCCCAGCATGTGGTGGATCAGCGCCCACGTATAGCCGAACAGCACGAGGCGGCCGATCCAGCTTGTCGTGAAGGCCTGAATATTTGCGTAAGCCGTGGGGCCCGATGCGGTTGCGATCAGCCACCACGCCATCAGCAAAGTACCGGCATAGAGAGCAATGCCGGTGATGCGATGAACGATGGAAAGCGCCATTGTCAGCGTCCACCGGTAGGTGAGGAACGGCGAGATCGGACGGTTTGTGTTGACTGTCATCGATATCTTTTGGGTTTCAGAGTTCCGAGGATGCCGGCAACGTCGCGGGCGAAGAGCGTGGGTTTCTGCAGTTCGCTGACACCTGTTGAACTCTCAAGCGAGCTTCTCATTCGGACGAACACTGGATGCTTTTGATTCCAGTATGGTTTCAGCCCTCAAACCCCTTCCAGAATCACATCTGCAAGAGAGCGTTTCGAGCCGCCGCGCTGGATAGAGCAATTCTATTTACGAAGTCACAAGAATGAGCGCAACGCTGAAATGATTGTGTTGCGAATATAAATTCATAGTTTGGCTAGCGCTGGTATACCAGTAGATTCGAGCGCTTCTGGTCCGAAGGCTGGCTTCAATCTGAAGCTGGATTCACTACGTTTGGCGGTCCGTGAGACCGCGTTTTCAGGGCATGTTCTAAGAAGGTGCTGAAAGCATTTAATGAGCGAAATCGCGGGCTTTAGACAGGTTTGGCATAAAGCTGCGCGTAGGTCTCGCGCAGCACGTTCTTCTGGACCTTGCCCATGGTGTTTCGGGGAAGGTCATCGACGAAGATCACGCGCTTGGGCATCTTGAACTTGGCGAGCCGCCCGTCGAGCGCTTTGATAATTGAGTTTTCGTCCAGGCCCACGGTTTTGTCGGAGACCACGAGAGCCGTGACGCCCTCGCCGAAATCCGCGTGGGCGACGCCGATCACCGCGCTTTCGATCACGCCCGGAATGGCATCGATCTCGCTTTCGACTTCCTTGGGATAGACGTTGAAGCCGCCCGAAATCACCAGGTCCTTGCCGCGTCCGAGAATGTGCACATAGCCCTTGGCGTCGATCTTGCCGAGATCGCCGGTGATGAAAAAGCCGTCCTCTCGGAATTCGGCCTTGGTTTTCTCAGGCATCCGCCAATACCCCTTGAAGACATTGGGGCCCTTCACCTCGATCATTCCGATGGTGTCGCGCTCAAGAGCCTTCCCGTTTTCCGGATCGGTGATGCGCACCGAGACGCCCGATAGCGGCAGGCCGACAGCGCCCGGCACCCTGTCGCCATCATAGGGATTGGACGTGTTCATGTTGGTTTCGGTCATGCCGTAGCGTTCGAGCACGGCGTGGCCGGTCTTGGCGGACCATTCACGGTGCGTATCTGCCAGCAAAGGCGCGGAGCCCGAAATGAAGAGGCGCATGTGCTTCGTCGCGTCGCGCGTCAATCGTGGGCTTTGCAGGAGCCGCGTGTAGAACGTCGGCACGCCCATCAAAACGGTCGCGCGCGCCATCAGATCGATGACCTGATTGGGATCGAACTTGCTCAGGAAAATCATCGATGCGCGCGAGAACAGCGTGACGTTGCTCGCAACGAACAGCCCGTGCGTATGATAGATCGGCAGTGCATGAATCAGAACGTCGTTGCTGGAAAAGCTCCAGGTGTCGATCAGCGTCAACGAATTCGAGACCAGATTCCCGTGGGTGAGCATCGCGCCCTTCGACCGGCCCGTGGTGCCCGACGTGTAGAGGATCGCCGCGAGATCGTCGCCTGAGCGCACGGCGGTCGAGAATTCGGCCGGCGCGCGTGTCGCGCCATCCGTCAGCGAGCCGTTGCCGTCGGCGTCCAGTGTGTCGACATTGGCGTTGATGTCTTTTGCAAGGCGGCCGATGCCTTTGGCCTTGTCCGTATCGCAGACGATCAGCGACGGTTCGGCGTCGCCCAGGAAGTATTCGATTTCATTGAGCGTGTAAGCGGTATTGAGCGGAAGATACACCGCGCCCGCCCTGACGGTCGCGAGATACAGCACCAGCGCCTGAACGGACTTTTCCGCCTGCACGGCGATACGATCACCCGTCTTGACCCCGCGCGCCACGAGGTGGTTCGCAACCCGTCCCGAGCGCTCGATCAGGTCGCCATAGCTGATATGGCGTCCATCGGGTGTTTCGATCGCGACGCGGCGCGGATCGTCGATGTCGTCGAACAGGCGTGAAAACAGGTTTGCGTTCATGGTTTTGGGCTTTTCGCTACATGTTTTGCGCGGCTCGATCACGTTCTTGTTGATGATGACGACCAATGGAGTCGATCGTGCCGCAGCGCAATATCCCGATCAATTCGGATTTGTCTTCGCGCATTTAGGCACCGAGATCAAGATTGAGCGCCGCAGCGGGCTTGTCCCGATGCGCCGGAGACCTTGGGCAAGCACAGGCCTCGTCGGCATTTTCGGATTGTTCATAGGCTGTAGAATAAGCCATTACGTCGAGGCAATCGCGAAACCATCGCGCGCGTTGTCACGTAAAACTGATCAGGCTTCGAAACCGTCAGTGTAACAACAACCGGTCCGGCGCCGTAACTGGCCCGATATCGACGCCACCAGTTTTGAGCATGGCGCAACAGGACGAGGACGAACATGTCCAGCATGACAGCCGATCGTGACCACGTAACGGTCTCGCCCCGGAAAGTGATCCAGCCCGGCTGGGTGAGGATCGTGCACTGGGTCAATGCCGTCGCCATGATCATGATGATCACATCGGGATGGCAGATCTACAACGCCTCGCCATTGTTCAATTTCACGTTTTCTTCGAGCATCACGCTCGGAGGCTGGCTCGGCGGCGGGTTGCTGTGGCACTTCGCGGCGATGTGGTTGCTGATGGTCAACGGCCTGATCTATCTCGCCGCAGGGCTGATCACCGGGCGCTTCCGCAAGAAACTGCTGCCGCTCACGCCATCCGGCGTCATCGCCGATACCAAGGCGGCGCTGACGGGCAAACTCTCGCACGACGATCTGACGATCTATAACAACGTCCAGAAGCTGCTCTATGCCGGCATCATCGTGGTCGGCATTGTCATCGTGCTGTCCGGCCTGTCGATCTGGAAGCCGGTGCAGTTGCAATGGCTGACGGCGGTGTTCGGCGGCTACGATGTTGCGCGTTACGTTCATTTCACCTGCATGGCCGCGATCGTTGCCTTCCTTGTCGTCCACGTAGCGCTTGCGCTGCTGGTGCCGAAGAGCCTGCGCGCCATGATCACTGGCCGATAATCTTTGAGGATTGCGTCATGAGAAAGCTACGCGAATTGATTATTCCCGGCGTCGACAAGCAGCTTCTTGTCAAGGACGCGGCCAGGCTGATGCCCGACCTGACGCGGCGGCGCTTCATTGCAAGTGGCGCCAGTCTTGGCGCGCTGACGTTTTTGACCGGATGCGATGTGTCGGACAGCTTTTCCGCCGATGAACTGCTGACGAAAGTGTCCAAGTTCAACGACGCGGTGCAGGCGGCGCTGTTCAATCCGAACACGCTTGCGCCGACGTTCCCGGAAAGCGCGATCACAAAGCCGTTTCCGTTCAATGCCTATTACGGGCTCGATGAGGCGCCGGAGGTCGACGCCAACGATTACAAATTTGAAGTCAGCGGGTTGGTCGACAACAAGAAGTCGTGGACGTTGAAGGAGCTTCACGCGCTGCCGCAGGTCAAGCAGATCACCCGGCACATCTGTGTCGAGGGATGGAGCGCGATCGGCAGCTGGACCGGCACCCCGCTGCGCGATTTTCTCAAGCTGGTGGGGGCCGACACAAAGGCGAAATATTGCTGGTTCCGCTGCGCCGAAGGCTACACCAGCACTCTCGATATGCCGACCGCCATGCATCCGCAAACCCAGATGACGTTCAAATTCGGCGATGAGATTTTGCCGGTGGCCTACGGTTTTCCGATGAAGATCCGGGTGCCGACCAAGCTTGGCTTCAAGAATCCGAAATATGTCGTCGGCATGGAAGTCACCAACGCATACAAAGGCGGCTACTGGGAAGATCAGGGCTACAACGCCTTCAGTGGCAGCTAGGGCGTTTTGAGCGAAGCATGCCGCCGGACTGATCAGCTTGGCTGAGTCAATCTGCGCTGGCTGACGCAGGCAATCGCACCGATCGCCAATGTCAGGGCCGAGACGTTCAACGCGTAGCTCAAACTGCCCATCGCATCGGTAATGGCGCCTGTGGCGATCGGGCCGAGCGTTTGTCCGAGCCCGAAAGCAATCGTCATCACGGCAATCGCTTTCGGCCACGCCTGCGCAGGGTAGTTGAAGCGGACGAATGCCGTCGTCGCGGTGACCACGGCAAAAAAGGCATTGCCGAATAAAATCGCCGAGAGCGCCAGTATAGCGGGGGAATTTCCGAGCAGCGGAAGCGCGGCGCCGATCATGGTGATTGTGATCAGGACCGCCGTCGTGACGCCGCTTGCCCCGCGCGCCATCAACCCTTGCCAAAGCCAAGGAAATGCGAATGCGCAGGCGCCGATCAGACACCAGAACGCGCTCTGCGCCAGCGCGCCGCCGCCTGCATCGCGCACATAGGCAATCATGAACGTCATGTAGGCGATATAACCTGCGCCGAAGCAGAAATAGCCGAGCAGGTAGCGCCAAATCGGTCTCAGCGAAATGCTGATGGAACGGGTGTCCTGTGTAACCGGCGGCGTGTCGATCCGGTTGAGCATCAGGATCGCTGTGAAAACGGCAGAGATCGCCGCGAGCACGGCCCATACGATCCACCATGAGCCCGGTCCGTACCACTGCAGAAGGAATGGAGCGCTGAGACCGGAAATCACGATGCCGAACGCCGGGCCAATGTAAAAAAGACTCAGCAGGAACGACGACTGCGCGGGGCGGGATTGAGCGATGGTGGCGCCAAGTGCGCCGCCGCCGACAAACGCAATCGCGGCTCCGGCACCCGCAAGAAGCCGCGCCATGCTCAGGATGGCGAAGTTCGCCGTCAGCGCGCAGATCGCCAGCGATACGACGCAGGCGAGGGAGCCTATCCAGGTCGCGCCGAACAAACCGGCCCGGCGGGTGATGCGGGCTGCGCCCAACGCACCCGCGAGATAGCCTGCGGCGTTCACGGTATTCATGAAGCCTGCGGCGGAGTAGGACCAGCCGAGGCTTTCGCGCATGTCCGGCAGAACCAGCGAATAAGCAAAGCGGCCAATGCCGAGGCCGATGGCCGGTGCGAGGGCCAGCACAAGGATCGCTCGCGCGGGACGCTGGTATGCCGAAGACAAGGGCGGAAATGCTCGCAGTTCAACTTCTGATGGGCGGTACTTGAAGGGGCTTTGCGCGGACGCGCAAGCGCTTTCGCGGCAAGGGTGTCTTGAAGGGTGTCTTGAACGGTGTCTTGCAAATCCTTGACCGGCGCTCTAGAGCCTCTTCGCGTTTTCCGTGCGCGCGACAATGTCTGGCACCGGCAGTGACCGGCCCGTGTTTCGCCCAAAGACGCGCAAATGCCCATCGTGGCCCACGTCCGGCACCAGCAAAGGCAATCATCATGGCGACCCACAAGCTGCTTCTTCTCCCCGGCGACGGCATCGGCCCGGAAGTCATGGCCGAGGTGAAACGCCTGATCGATTGGCTCAACGCCAAGGGGATCGCGGCCTTCGAAACCGAGACCGGTCTGGTCGGCGGCGCCAGCTTTGATGCCGACAAAGTCGCGGTGAGCGACGCCACCATGGCGCTGGCGCAGGCGTCCGATGCGGTGCTGTTCGGCGCGGTCGGCGGCCCGAAGTGGGACAGCGTCCCCTACGATGTGCGTCCCGAAGCCGGGCTGCTCCGTCTGCGCAAGGATCTCGCTCTGTTCGCCAATCTGCGTCCGGCGATCTGCTATCCGGCTTTGGCCGAATCCTCGAGCCTGCGCCGCGAAGTGGTCGAGGGCCTCGATATCATGATCGTGCGCGAACTCACCGGGGGCGTTTACTTCGGTGAACCGAAGACCATCACCGATCTCGGCAACGGGCAAAAGCGCGCGATCGACACCCAGGTTTACGACACTTACGAAATCGAACGCATCGCCCGCGTTGCATTCGATCTGGCCCGCAAGCGCCGCAACAAGCTAACCTCGATGGAAAAACGCAACGTCATGAAATCGGGCGTGTTGTGGAACGAGGTCGTGACGCAGGTGCATCAGCGCGAATACAAGGATGTGCAACTTGATCACCAGCTCGCCGATTCCGGCGCCATGCAGCTCGTGCGTAACCCGAAGCAGTTCGATGTCATCGTCACGGACAACCTGTTCGGCGATCTGTTGTCGGATATTGCCGCCATGCTGACAGGGTCGCTGGGCATGCTGCCCTCGGCGTCGCTCGGCGAGGTCGATGTCAAAACGAAAAAGCGCAAGTCGCTGTACGAGCCGGTGCACGGTTCCGCGCCGGATATTGCCGGTAAGGGCGCCGCCAACCCGATCGCGATGATCGCGTCGTTCGGCATGGCGTTGCGCTATTCGCTGGATCTGGGTTCGTTGGCCGACAAGGTCGACGAAGCCATTGCCGCCGTTCTGGCGAAGGGACTGCGAACCGGCGACATCAAGTCGGAAGGCACGACGCTAGTTTCTACCGTGCAGATGGGCGATGCGATCCTGAAGGAGTTGCAGGCGCTTTATGCCTGAGCGCTTCCTTGCGAAAACCAGGCTCGCCAAACAAAATCGAGACACGAATCAAAATGCCCGGCCTGCAAGCCGGGCATTTTACATTCGTAGCTGCCTCAGGTTTGTGGCCAGCCGTTTAGTAAAGCGGGAAGCCCGTCGGGTAGCCACCGACATCGGACGGTGTGCTGAGCGGCGCACGGCGGCGGTCCATGTGAGAATTCAAGCGGTCGAGATTCTCAAAGGCGTTGGGTCCACCGGTGACATAATCGTTGTATTTGCGCTCGCCCGGCAGCACTTCCGTGCCGGCATCGAGCCAGGACCGCTTGGTGACGTAGATGCGGGTACGTGGCCCGCTCTGGTAGGAATAGTTGACCGTTGATTTCGGCGCGGTCCGCCGTTTTTCGACTGCGCCAGCCTCGCTGCCCGCAAATGCCGTCGCAAAAACGGCTGCGGCGATACCAAGGCTCAGAAATTTCAAAGTCATCATGTCCTCATCGGTGGTCCGAACGTGGCGGTGTTTTAGAGCATGATCCGCGAAAGTGGAAACCGGTTTCGTGCCTCTCGCGCTAAAGAGATGCCCGAACATCGCGATAGCGGCCTGCGGACTTTAACCGCCCGTATCGACAGGCCACAAGATGATTTCAGCCACACCTTCCGACAATAATTGCCAAATCGGCAAATGTTTCCAGAGGGAAGGCTCATCGGCATACGCTTTTCAGATGCCGGTTCGACGGCATTGGCCAATTGTGCCGGCTTTCCGTCCATAAAGCCTTTCAAGCCCATGATTTATATATGAAATATGGCGTGGCATGGCTTGTAGACGCAGGACGATGCTGCGCGTGGCGGCCAGCGTTTTGCCGGGACGATATTTGCGGCCGCCGTTAACAGTCTGCCGGGTGCCCGAATCAGTCTTGCGGAGCGGGCGTAAAATCGGCGTTGTTTGCGACTAACGTTGTCTTTGCAGCGTTTCTCGCATAGAAGCGCCCACGTTTCCGCGCCTTGCTTGATCATGGCGCGCGAGCACTTTGCAGCGGAGAGTCAAAGATGGGTTACAAGGTTGCAGTGGTCGGCGCGACCGGCAATGTGGGCCGGGAAATGCTCGACATCCTGTCCGAACGCAGCTTTCCGGCGGATGAGGTGGTTGCGATCGCCTCCCGGCGCAGCCAGGGCGTGGAAGTCTCCTTCGGCGACAAAACCCTCAAAATCAAAGCGCTCGAAAATTACGATTTCAGCGACGTGGATATCTGCCTGATGTCGGCGGGCGGCGCAGTGTCGAAGGAATGGTCGCCGAAGATCGCCGCCGCCGGTGCGATCGTCATCGACAACTCCTCCGCCTGGCGTATGGATCCGGACGTTCCGTTGATCGTGCCCGAAGTGAATGCGGATGCGGTGGCGGGGTTTTCAAAGAAGAACATCATCGCCAATCCGAACTGCTCGACCGCGCAACTTGTCGTGGCGTTGAAGCCGCTGCACGACAAGGCCAAGATCAAGCGCGTCGTCGTCGCCACCTATCAATCGGTTTCGGGCGCAGGCAAGGATGCGATGGACGAATTGTTCTCGCAGACCAAGGCCGTCTACACGACCGAAGAGATCGTAACCAAGAAGTTTCCAAAGCGCATCGCCTTCAACGTCATTCCTGAAATCGACGTCTTCATGGAAGACGGCTACACGAAGGAAGAGTGGAAGATGATGATGGAGACGAAGAAGATCCTCGATCCGAAAATCCGTCTCACGGCCACGTGCGTGCGGGTTCCGGTCTTCGTCGGCCATTCCGAAGCGGTGAATGTCGAATTCGAGAATCCGATTTCCGCCGATGAAGCGCGCGATATTCTGCGCAACGCGCCGGGCTGCCTGGTGATCGACAAATACGAATCCGGCGGATACGTCACGCCCTATGAAGCCGCGGGCGAAGACGCCACCTATATCAGCCGCATCCGTGAGGATGCGACGGTTGAGAACGGGCTCGCGTTCTGGTGTGTGTCGGACAATCTGCGCAAGGGCGCTGCGTTGAATGCGGTGCAGATCGCAGAGTGCCTGATCAACCGCAAGCTTATCAGCGCCAAGAAAAAGGCGGCCTGACCGGCCGCCTGTTCAGGCTCTCATCGCACATCGAGGTTGCAATGCGGTCGTCGCTGCCAGCGGCTGTAGCTGAGAGTTATGGCTGGCCGATCGTGGTGAAGTGCCCGGTCGTCTGATCGAGCACCGCGAGCGAGCCGTGAGCCACTCCGAAATATGCGCCGTGCAGTTGCAGCTTGCCGCGCTCGACCAGGATCCGGACGCACGGAAACGTCATCAGGTTTCGAAGGCTCGTGGAGACGGCTCTCTTTTCCAAACGGGTAATGAAGTCCTGCAGGTCTTCGCCATTCGTGCGCGGGGCCTCTTCGACCGTGCTCGACAGCAGCGACATCCATTTGCCGATGAAATCGCCGGGCGATAGCGGCGCGTTGTCCTGTGTCAGGGCTTTGATGCCGCCGCATTGCGCGTGGCCCAACACGACGATGTGTTTGACCCGAAGCACCTGCACCGCGAATTCTAGCGCGGCGGACACGCCGTGCGCCGCACCGTCGGGCGCGTAAGGCGGAACCAGGTTGGCCACGTTGCGCACGACGAACAATTCACCGGGTCCCGCATCGAAGATCACTTCGGGCGACACGCGGGAGTCGCAGCACCCGATCACCATGATCTCCGGCGATTGGCCGCGCTCCGACAGTTCGCGATAGCGCGACTGTTCGGTGGGAAGACGTTGCGACGCGAATGTCTGGTAGCCCGACACAAGTTGCTGAGGGAACAGGGACATGTTTGATCTCGCGAGAGTGACGAGGAATGGCTAATCATAAGCCGCTATCCTGAACAAGTCTTTCGGCGCTGACGCCGAAATGCTATCGCGCGAGTTGCAAACCTTCGGGAGGGTCCGATGCTCCGTCCGCGCCGCAGCCTGCTTTTCATGCCCGGATCCAATCCGAGGGCGCTGGAGAAAGCGCCCACGCTGCCGGTGGACGGCCTCATTCTCGACGTCGAGGATGCGGTGGCCCCCGATGCCAAGGCCGTCGCGCGCGAGCAAATCGCCAAGGCAATCACGGCGGGAGGCTTCGGCAAGCGCGAGGTGCTGATCCGCGTCAACGGGCTGGATACGCCCTGGTGGGGCGACGATCTGGCGATGGCCGCCAAATCCGTGCCGGACGGCATCCTTGTTCCAAAGGTTTCCAGCGTCGACGATCTGGCGACAATCGCGAAAAAACTGAACGAACTCGGCGCGCCGGTGTCGATCAAGGTTTGGGCGATGATCGAGACGTCCTTCGCTATCTTGCGCGTCGAAGCCCTCTCGGCCCAGTCGCGCAATGCTGCGCTCAGGCTCGCCGGGTATGTGATGGGTCCGAACGACATTGCGCGCGAGACTCGGATCCGGATGGTGGCCGGCCGATCCACCATGCTGCCGTTCTACACCAACTGCATTCTGGCGGCGCACGCCTACGGCCTCGACATTCTCGATGGGCCCTATAGCGACTTCAGCGATGCAAAAGGATTTGCCGAGGAATGCGCGCAAAGCCGCGACATGGGATTCGACGGCAAGACCCTGATTCATCCGAGCCAGATCGCGGCATGCAATGCGGCATTCACGCCCCCCGCCGAGGACGTGGCTCAGGCGCGCAAGATCATCGCTGCCTTCGATCTGCCGGAGAATGCCGGTCGCGGCGCGATTTCACTCGACGGCAAAATGGTGGAACGGCTTCATGCCGAGATGGCGCAGCGAACGATCGCAATCGCGGATGCCATTGCCGCCATGGCATAGTCTGAAATAAGCGCCGGATTGAAGCCGAAGCTTCAATCCATCCGTTCCACAACGGAAACGCTCTCGCAAATTGGCTCACAGCCAGGGGCGTGCGGTCTTTTCGTCGGCCTCGAAAGCGACGATTGAAGCGTTCTTTTCCATCGTCAATCCGATGTCGTCGAGGCCGTTGAGCAGGCAATGCTTGCGGAACGCGTCGATCTCGAACTTGACCGTGCCGCCATCCGGGCCACGGATTTCCTGTTTCGCCAGGTCGACGGTGAGGGTCGCATTGGCGCCGCGATCGGCGTCGTCGAACAGCTTGTCGAGATCTTCCTGCGATACGCGGATCGGCAGAATGCCGTTCTTGAAGCAGTTGTTGTAGAAGATGTCGCCGAACGAAGTGGAAATCACGCAGCGAATGCCGAAATCGGCGAGTGCCCATGGCGCATGCTCGCGGCTCGATCCGCAGCCGAAATTGTCGCCGGCCACGAGAATCCGAGCATTGCGGTAGGAGGGCTTGTTGAGGACGAAGTCCGGATTTTCGCTGCCGTCGTCCTTATAGCGCTGCTCCGAAAACAGCCCCTTGCCGAGACCGGTGCGCTTGATGGTTTTCAGGTACTGCTTGGGAATGATCATGTCGGTGTCGACGTTGATTATTCTCAGCGGGGCGGCGACGCCCTCAAGCACGGTGAAACTGTCCATCTGGGTCTGTCCTCAAAAAGTGCTGCAGCCGAACGGCATGTTCGCCGGAACGTAATACAGTTCTTATCGCGACTGGGCCTCTGCTCAAAGAGCGAAATCGCATATCAGATCAACGTGCTGGCTTGGGAACAGAGCGTTTTCAAGCGAAGTGGGTACCGGTTCGCGTTAAGAAAACGCGTTAGAACAAAACGATGGAGCGCCGGGATCCAACCCAGAATAAGCACTATGCGCGTGTTTCGATCGCCTCCATATCGTCGTCCGACAGCCCGAAATGATGTCCGATTTCGTGGATCAGGACGTGGCGGACGATGTGCCCGAGCGTTTCGTCATGTTCCGCCCAGTAATCGAGGATCGGCCGGCGATACAGCCAAATCATGTTGGGCAGCAGCGCCACCTCATCCTGGCTGCGAAACGGCAGGCCGACCCCCTGAAACAGCCCGAGCAGGTCGAATTCGCTGTCGGCGCCCATGTCATCGAGCACCTCGTCGCTTGGAAAATCGTCGATATGGATAATCAATCCCTCGCAAAGTCCGCGGAAACTTTGCGGGAGGCCGTCGAACATATCGTGGGCCATGGCTTCCAGCTCGGAGAGTGACGGCGCTTTCGCGGAGGTCCACATGGCCGATATTTTACGAGCATTGTCCGGCCAAGCCAATTGGCTGGATCCCACTGCAAAACGGGGTCCTGGGTCAGATTCGCAATTCCAACCGGGTGCAGTTCCGATCTAAGATGAATACGGACCATGACGATATTCTGGAATTCTCAAGGATGAGGCGTGCCGATGCAATGCAATCCCGCAGCAACCGAACTCACCATCCGCTCGTCGGCGTGGTGGAGACCGGTATGCGCTGTTCTCGTTGCCGGGGCGCTGGCGTGGCCGCCTATGGGTTCTTCGGCCAAAGCCGCAACGCCGGGTGATTCAGTCACCGCCACCCAGCCCGCCCGCGCGGACATGTCGTCCCAGAGCCGTCGAAAGCGCGGCCCCACACGTCTGATCGTCCATCCGAATTTTTCCTATCCCGGTCCTAACGCGGTGCGCCAATGCGAGGCCCATTACGAGCAGGAATATCGGCAGAGCGGCACCGTGATCGTTCCGCGCATGAATTGCTGGTGGCAGCGCGGCTGATCCGTCGCGTGCCGGAGCACGTCTGATGGCAGCTTGAAAACGCTCTAGCGTTTCCGCACCGCGCCAATCAATCCGAACGCGACGATCGCGGCCGACAGGCCATATACCAGAACGGCCATGACGGTCTGAGTTATCGGGCTGGCTGTGCCGGGCAAAATCCCCGGCCCCTGCGACGCCAACGCGTTCGTTGCCGCAAACAAAACAGCAGCGATGCTTCCGCAAATCTCAGTCGGCGTTTGTGTCAAACGAGACCTCATCCGTTTTCTCCCTGTTCGTCACGAGGGCGACGCGTTTGCCAAATCTAAGCGCAAGACAAAACCAAGATACAGAAAGATACGCCACGAATCGCAGACGGCTTCGCAACACGGGAAAGTGAGGGTCCAGAGCGGCGCATCGCTCCGCCAAACTCATTCATCCGCCATTCACGGCGTCGACCTTAGGATACTGCTATCTCAGCGCAGCCGGATGGAAACAGCGCGCGTAAATGGAACAAATCCACCTCCCTGCGTTAGTCTGGTTTCAACCCGTCTGGAGGATTTTGGAATGAAGAAAATTCTCGGCCTGCTCGCGGTTGCCGGTTTGCTGGTTGTTGCGGCGCCCGCTCAGCGCGCCCATGCTCTCGCGCTTTCAAACCCTGGCGCTGCAGCGACGGCAAAATACGCTTCCGAAAATCTCGGCATGACGACGGAGGTGCGATGGCATCGCTGGCACCATCACCGTTGGGGGCACCGTCACCATTGGCGCCGTCATTGGGGTTGGCGTCATCATCGGTGGCATCGCCGCTATTATCGGTATTATTGATCGAACCGATTCCGGGCTCTCTGAGGAGAGCCCGCTGATTTTTGAATGGATTGCTAGAGCTGAGCTTGGTCCAGAGTCTCGATTTGACCGAAAGGAGTTTTGCGTATGGAAATCTTTATGAGCAGAGCGCCGGTAGCTACGGCGGCAGCATTTGCGATCATCGTCGCCCTGATGGGGTCAGGACTTTCCGTAAGTCCCGCCAAAGCCGCGCCTCCGGTCGCGACGCCTTCACCCGGATATGAAGCACGCCTGGCCGAATCTCGTAATTCCGACCTCAGCGCCCGCCGACGTTATTATTATCACCATCGACGGTATTACGGCGCGCGTACGTATCCGTATGATGGCTACCGGCCCTATTATGACAGGCCTTATTATTATCGGCCCTACTACTCCTACGGGCCTGTGGTCCCGTTCCTGGGTTTCGGGTTCGGTTGGTAGATTTTATCGCGCACCTCGAGTGGTTCGCGCGAAAACGCTCCTGCAAAACAGGCGCCCCAATGGAGCGCCTGTTTTTTTGATCAGAAATTTGGAGCGACGAGCGTTAGCGCCATTCGCGAATGTCGACGAAATGTCCGGCGATCGCGGCAGCGGCGGCCATCGCGGGTGACACCAGATGGGTACGGCCCTTGAAGCCCTGACGGCCCTCGAAGTTGCGGTTCGAGGTCGACGCGCAACGCTCTTCCGGCGACAGCTTGTCGGGATTCATAGCCAGACACATCGAGCAGCCCGGTTCACGCCATTCGAAACCAGCTTTGATGAAGATCTTGTCGAGACCTTCGGCTTCCGCCTGTTCCTTCACGAGGCCTGAGCCCGGCACGATCATCGCATTGAGGTTGCCATTGACGGTCCGCCCCTCGACGATCTTGGCGGCTGCGCGCAGATCCTCGATGCGTCCGTTGGTGCAGGAACCGATGAAAACCCGATCGACCTTGATGTCGGTGATCTTGGTGCCCGCGACCAGCCCCATGTAATCCAGCGCGCGCTGCTTCGATGCGCGTTTGGTTTCCTCGGCAATGTCGTTGGGGTTGGGCACCACGCCGGTCACGGCGATCACGTCCTCCGGCGATGTGCCCCAGGTCACGATCGGCGGTAGCTTGGCCGCATCGAGCCGGATCTCGCTGTCGAAATGCGCGCCGTCGTCGGTGCGCAGCGTCTGCCAGTAGCGCATCGCCGCATCCCATGCCGCGCCCTTGGGGGCCTTGGGCCGGCCCTTCAGCCACTCGAACGCTTTCTCGTCCGGCGCAATGAGACCAGCGCGCGCGCCGCCTTCAATTGACATGTTGCAGACCGTCATGCGGCCTTCCATGGACAGCGCGCGGATCGCTTCGCCCGCATATTCCAGCACGTGGCCGGTGCCGCCTGCGGTGCCGATCTCGCCGATGATCGCGAGGATGATGTCCTTCGCCGTGACGCCGTCGGGCAACTTGCCGTCGACGGTGACGCGCATATTCTTGGCCTTCTTCTGGATCAGCGTCTGGGTGGCGAGCACGTGCTCGACCTCCGACGTGCCAATGCCGTGAGCCAGCGCGCCGAAAGCGCCGTGGGTCGAGGTGTGGCTGTCGCCGCACACGATCGTGGTGCCCGGCAGTGTGAAACCCTGCTCCGGGCCGATGATGTGAACGATGCCCTGGCGCTTGTCGAACTCGTTGTAATACTCGATGCCGAAATCGCGGGCGTTGTCGGCAAGAGCCTTGATCTGCTCGGTGCTCTCGGGGTCTGGATTAGGCTTGCTGCGATCGGTGGTCGGCACGTTGTGGTCGACGACTGCAAGCGTTTTCTCGGGTGCGCGCACCTTGCGGCCGGTCGTGCGCAATCCTTCGAAAGCTTGCGGGGACGTAACCTCGTGAACGAGATGACGGTCGATATAGATCAGGCAGGTGCCATCGGGCTGCTCATGCACCAGATGGTCTTTCCATATTTTATCGTACAGCGTGGTAGGTGTGGACATTGAATCGGTCCTCGAAAATTTTTTCAGGAGTGCCGGCGCGGTGCCGGCCTGCGGGCGACGTCAGAAGGCGAGGCGAAGCGCGCCCGCGATCGAGGTCGTGAACCGCCCGAAGAAACGCCCCGGCAGCCGGCGATGATCGTCGAGCACGATCCGCTCCGCGCGCTGGCTTGCAATCTCGGGTGTATCTGGAACCATTCAGCTTTGTATCACCGGCACGCCGCCGCGACAACGAACATCCGCCATCAGGAAGATCGACGCGGCATTCGTCCGGTCAGGGACATTGTGTCAGTGCGACATTGTCACAACAAAAAAGCGCGGCCCCGAGGCCGCGCTTTCGTAAACTTCGCGATGTTGGCGAGCGACTATTCGCCGACAGCCAGCTGGCGTTCCTGCTTCTTCTCGACGATGCGGGCGGACTTGCCGCGCAATCCGCGCAGGTAATACAGCTTCGCGCGACGCACCTTGCCGCGACGCACCACCTTGATGGTGTCGATCATCGGCGAGTAGAGCGGGAACACGCGCTCGACGCCTTCGCCGTAGGAAATCTTGCGAACGGTGAAGCTCTGGTGGATGCCACCGCCCTGACGGCCGATGCAGACGCCTTCATAGGCCTGCACGCGGGTGCGGTCGCCTTCCTTCACCTTCACATTGACGATGACGGTGTCGCCCGGTCCGAAATCGGGAATGTCCCGGCCGGCGGACAGTTTCTCGAGCTGTTCTTTGTCGAGCTCTTGGATGAGGTTCATCGTAATCTCCATCGTCCGGTGCGGCAGATTTGACGTTCGCACCGGCGTTGGCGCGAGCCCAGATGCGGACGTCAAATCTGAAAACGCACCGGCATTGTCTGTTTGCCAGTGTCCCTTTGGTTTGACGTTCGCAGATGCGACCGTCGAAAGGGATGTGAACGTTAGAACTGGAACACCGGCGCTCCCGGTCGACGGGGCGCAAACGTCCTATATCCTTTACGGATTGGGCGCTGCTATACGGCAAAGCCGGGCGCTTGTCACCCTTCGGGCGTGTTTTTTGGCGGCTTTTTGGCCGCCCGGGAGCTGATTTTTGCGGCCCAGAGGTCGGGCCTGCGCGCCTTTGTCAGGGCTTGCGCCTCAGTAAGCCGCCATTGGGCGACTTTGGCATGGTCGCCGGACAGCAAAATTTCCGGAATCGGGCGGCCCTCGAAATCCTGTGGCCTGGTAAATTGCGGGTATTCAAGCAGTCCGTCTGAAAAACTCTCGTCTTCTCCGGAGCTTAGCTTGCCCATGACACCCGGGAGCAGGCGCACACAGGCATCGATCAGCGCCATGGCGGCTATTTCTCCCCCGGACAATACATAATCCCCGATCGAGATCTCCTCGAGGGCTCTCGCCTCGATCACCCGCTGGTCCACGCCTTCGAACCGTCCGCAAACGATTAACGCGCCGGGGCCGGCTGCCAGTTCCGCCGCCCGCTGTTGGGTCAGGGGCTTGCCGCGCGGGCTCATCAGCAGCCGTGGCGGGGCAGGTGTGATTTCCGTGGCGTCGATGGCGCGCGCCAGCACGTCGGCGCGCAGCACCATTCCCGGGCCGCCGCCTGCGGGCGTGTCATCGACACTGCGATGCCGGTCGGTCGCCGACGCCCGGATGTCGCGGGCCTCCAGCGCCCACAGGCCCGATGCCAGCGCCTTGCCTGCCAGGCTGATGCCGAGCGGGCCCGGAAACATCTCGGGAAACAAGGTGAGCACGGTCGCACACCAGGGATGGGGACGCGGATCGATCATCGAATAAAACTGGCCTGTCCGGCAGATGGCGTCAAACGCTCGGCTGCATTGCGGCCGTGCGGCAGGTGTTATTGATCGTCGTTCTCGCCGTCGATCTCCTGCGGCAGCGCAACGGTCACTCGGCCTTGCGCAAGATCGATCGCCGGTACCACTGCGCGGGTGAAGGGCAGCAGCAGCGTCGGCCCTTGCGATGGTGCAATCTCGATGATGTCGCCCGCGCCGAAATTATGGATGGCAAGAACGCGGCCGATAAGCTCGTTCGCCGCGTCGACGGCGGCGAGGCCGATCAGGTCGGCGTGGTAGAATTCGTCGGCGTCGGTGGCGGGAAGCTTATCGCGTGCGATGTAGAGCTCGATGCCGTTGAGGCGTTCCGCGTCATCCCGCGTCGCGATGCCTTTCAGCGCGGCCACCAGATGATCCTTCACCGCGCGGGCCCGCGCCACTTCGAACTGGCGCTTGCCGTCGCTGGTCGAAAGAGCACCGTAGCTTATCACCGCCAGCGGATCGCTGGTGAACGTCCACAGCTTCACCTCGCCGCGCACACCGTGCGCGGCGCCGATTTTCGCAACGCAGATTTGCGCTGCCATGACTTATCAGGCTGCTGCTGCGGCCTTGCGTTCCTTGCGCGGAACGGCCTTCTCGGGGTTCTTGCGCGGTGCACGCTTGGCGACGCCGGCGGCATCGAGGAAGCGCATCACGCGGTCCGACGGCTGCGCGCCCTTGGCCATCCAGGCCTTTACCTTGTCCATGTCGAGCTTGAGGCGCAGCGGGCTATCTTTCGGCAGCAGCGGATTGAAGTGGCCGAGGCGCTCGATGAAGCGGCCATCGCGCGGGAAGCGCGAGTTGGCGACGACGACGTGATAGACGGGACGCTTCTTGGTGCCTGCGCGAGCGAGGCGGATAACGACGGACATGGTGGTCTCCTTATGTAACCGGTTCGATGAAAGTTGGATCGGTTGATCGGGGTTGTTGGTTCGTGAGTGGCGTTATTTCTTGTTCTATTTTTTCTTCTATTTTTTCTTGCCAAAGCCTGGGAAGCCGCCGAGGCCCGGCAATGTTGGTTTTCCGAGGCCGGGAAGTCCCGGCAGGCCCGACGGCGCAACGCCACCGGGAAAATCTTTCGGCAATGACGGCATGCCTTGCGGCAATCCGCCCGGCATCTTGTCGGCCAATTCCTTGAGCTGGTCGGGCGAAGGCATGCCGCCGCCGAAGCCCATCGCCTGCGCAAGGCCCGCCATCGGACCGCGCTTGGCGCCACCCATGGCTTTCATCATGTCGGCCATGTTCCGGTGCATCTTGAGCAGCTTGTTGACTTCCTCGACCTTGCTGCCCGCACCGGCGGCGATGCGCTTCTTGCGGCTGGCCTTGAGGATGTCCGGATTCTTGCGTTCGCCGCGCGTCATGGAATCGATGATCGCGACCTGACGCTTCACCACTTTCTCGTCGAGATTGGCGGCGGCGATCTGGTTTTTCATCTTGGCAATGCCGGGCATCATGCCCATCAAGCCCGACAGACCGCCCATGTTCTGCATCTGCATCAGCTGGTCGCGCAGATCCGACAGGTCGAACTGACCTTTGCGCATCTTTTCGGCGACGCGCGCGGCTTTCTCGGCATCGATATTGGCGGCGGCCTTTTCGACCAGCGACACCACGTCGCCCATGCCGAGAATGCGTCCCGCGATCCGGCTCGGGTGAAAATCTTCCAGTGCGTCGGTTTTTTCGCCGGTGCCGATCAGCTTGATCGGCCGCCCGGTGACCGCGCGCATCGAGAGCGCCGCGCCGCCGCGTCCGTCGCCGTCGACGCGCGTCAGCACGATTCCGGTCAGCCCGACGCGTTCGTTGAAGGCGCGGGCTACGTTGACGGCGTCCTGGCCGGTCAGCGAATCGGCGACCAGCAACACTTCATGCGGATTGCCGGCGCTTTTGACCTGCGCGGCTTCCGCCATCATCTCTTCGTCGAGTGTCGTGCGGCCGGCGGTGTCGAGCAGCACGACATCGTAGCCGCCGAGCTTAGCCGCTTGCAGCGCACGGGTGGCGATCTGCGGCGGCAACTGACCTGCAACGATCAGGCAGCGTATCGACGCCGACCTCGCGGCCGAGAACGGCCAACTGTTCCATCGCGGCCGGGCGACGCACGTCGAGCGAGGCCATCAGAACCTTGCGCTTGTCACGCGTGGTCAGGCGGCGAGCGAGTTTCGCGGTGGTGGTGGTTTTGCCGGAGCCTTGCAGACCGACCATCATGATCGCGACCGGTGCGGGCGCGTTGAGATCGATGGTCTGGCTGTCGGACCCGAGCGTCTCGACCAACTGGTCGTGGACGATCTTCACGACCATCTGGCCCGGCGTCACCGATTTGACGACGGTGGCGCCGATGGCTTGCTCTCGGACCTTGTCGGTGAATGCGCGCACCACGTCGAGCGCAACGTCGGCTTCCAACAGCGCGCGACGCACTTCGCGCATGGCGGCATCGACGTCGGCTTCCGTCAGCGCTCCGCGCCGCGTCAGCCGATCGAGAATTCCACCAAGCTTTTCCGACAGATTGTCGAACACGTTCGCTTTCCGTAGCCCCATCCTTCGAAACGCCGTACTGCGGCTCCTCGGGATGAGGTGTTGATATTACAAACACTTTTGCGCCCGAGGGCGCACAGCGCTGTCGGGCGTTGACCTCCGGTCTCAAGGGCCGGGCGGCGGATCGAAAAGAAGCTCTTTCCGAAAGATGACGGACTTAAAGCCTCTGGACCGGCCAAAGTCAACACCACCGGAGACCTGTTCGAGAGGGTTGGAATACCGTTAATTATTTGATTTTATTATGTATTTCTCGTATTTCAGGGTCCGCTAGAGCGATAAATCCAGCGGCCACACGATACCCGCGTTGCAAATTGCCGCGCCAGCCCCATCTCGGGTTACGGCCTTGCTGTCGCGCGCTCCGCGCAATGAAGGATCGCGAGCCTCTCTCGTTCACCCACAAACCCGGCCGTTCTGCAGGCGGGTCAATTCCAAATCAATCATAGGTCTTTGCGATGCCGACGTATCGAGGCCCGGTCTCCGATCATTTCGACGGCACGCATTTTTTTGACCCTGACGGTGTGCCGCCGAAGAAATTGCGCGATGTGCTGCGCTGGCAGCGCAACCGGAAGCCCGCCAAGTGGCCCGCGCGAAATCCCTCGCCGTTCTCCGACACGCCGCCGCAGCGGGTTACGGGCGAGGCCGTCCGCCTCGTGTTCGTGGGCCATGCCTCATGGCTGATCCAGACTGGAGGGCTCAACATACTAGCCGATCCGGTGTGGTCGGAGCGCGCCTCGCCGTTCAAATCCGTGGGGCCGAAGCGGGTCAACGATCCGGGCATTGCGTTCGATGCGCTGCCGCCGATCGATGTGGTTCTGGTATCGCATGGTCATTACGATCATCTCGACGTCGCGACGCTGTCGCGGCTTGCCGCGACACGGGTCATCACGCCGCTCGGCAACGATCTCGTCATGCGCGCGCACGACCGCTCGATTCACGCCGAGCCTTTCGATTGGGGCGATCGCATCGAACTCGGCAACGGCATTGCGGTCAGTTTGGTGCCGACGCGGCACTGGTCGGCGCGCGGGCTGTTCGATCGCAACAAAACGCTATGGGCGAGTTTCGTCCTCGAAACGCCCGCCGGAAAAATCTACATCGTCGGTGATTCCGGTTATGGCAGCGGCGCGCATTTCCGCCGGGTGCGAGACCAGCATGGACCCTTGCGCGCGGCGCTGTTGCCGATTGGCGCCTATGAGCCGCGCTGGTTCATGCGTGACCAGCACATGAATCCGGAAGACGCCGTTCAGGCGCTGGCCGATTGCGGCGCGCAGCAGGCGTTCGCGCATCATCACGGCACGTTCCAGCTGACCGATGAAGCGATCGACGCGCCGGTCGAAGCGTTGCAGGCAGCGCTCGACAAAGCGGGCGTCGAGCGTGAGAAGTTCATCGCGCTCAAACCGGGGCAAGTATTTGAGCTTTTAAGATGATGTTTGATCTTTGAAGATTTAAGGCTGTTTGATCGCGTAGGTGACACTGATGTTGATGCGCAGCGTTTCCTCGCCCGGTGCGATTGCCGCAGGCGCAATGCCGGCGGACATCTTGCGCGCATAGACCGGCACAGGTCCGGATGCGCCCTCTTCTGAAATGCTTAGCGCCGGCCCGAGCGTGACGTTGGCCGCTTTCGCGTAAATCTCCGCTTTGCGCAACGCATCGGCGACCGCCTGGGTTCTGGCGTCGTCGAGCAATTTCGAAGCCTGCGAGACCGAGAAATTGATGCCGCCGATCTCGTTGGCGCCTGCGCCGACCAGCGTATCGATGGTCGCGGCAGTTTTGCTCACGTCGTGCAAGGTCACGGTGACATGGTTGGTCGCACGGTAGCTCATGATTTGCGCGGGCGCATTGGCCGCACGATTTGGCGCGCTCTGCGGTTGCAGCGAAAGCCGCGAGGTCTGGAAATCCTTTTCGGTCAGACCCGAGGCCTTCAGCGCCAGCAGCACCGCGCCCATGGCCTTGTTGTTCGCGTCCGCGGCCTCGCGCGCGGTTCGTGCTTCCGACGTCACGCCGCCGTCGATCTCCGCCGTGTCGGGCGCGACCGACACAGTGGCCTCTCCGGTAACGGAAATTACGGGTGTGACGCTTTGGGCGTGGGCAGCGCTCGTGGCGCCCGGCAGGGCTAAGCTGCCTGACAGTATCGCAAGCGCGGCGAGGGATGTGGAACGCGGAAAAGACACCATCGAAACCATCGCGTTCACTTCAGAGGCACGAAGACATTGATGATGAGCTTGTCTTCCTCGGTCTTCAGCGGATCGGTGACATATTCCTCGATGAAGGTGTCTTTGGCTTCCAGCTTCTTGTCGTCGAGGTGATTGGTGATCGCCTCGTAGGTGTTGTCCATGTTGTCGTAGGATCCGCGGTGGACGAATTTCAGCACTTTGCCTTCGGGCGATTTGCCGACGATCATGCCTTTCGGAAGATTCTTCGGCTCCTGGTCGACAGGGATTTCAGCCTGAAAGGTGAAGCCGGTGTCGTCGGTGGAGGTGTAGACGATCATCGAGGAGCCGGACGCCTTGATGTTCTGCTTGTCGAGAAACGTCGTCACCATCTTCAGCGACTCTGTCAGCGTGTCGAAAGCCGAATCCCAGTTTGCCGTTCCTTTCAGCGCCACCACGGTTTTCGGCGCAAGGGTCAGCTCCTCGCCGAAAGGATCGGCGGTCTGCACCTTTTGCTCCGCGGGTGGGGGTGTCGTTTGCGCGGCCGGTGGGGGTGGCGGCGATGCCGGGGCTTGAGCTGCGGGTGGAGGCGAGGATGGAGTTGCGGGCGCGGCGGGTGCCGGCGCGGGGGCGCTCGGGGCCGCAGGAGCCGGCGTTGCCTGGGGTGTGGTCTCGGTCGCGGGAGATGTAGCCGTAGTGGGTGGCGTCTGGGCCCTGCCGGCGCTCAACGAGATCGCTATCGCCGCAGCCGGAATCAGGGGGATTATCGCGAGGCGAGCAAGGCGGGCGCGGTTCATTCCAGTGTCTCCAAATCAATTCCGACGACGTTCTGCAACGCTAACATGCGAAACCGGCCTCGTCCCATCCCAGATATGTCATGGCATCATGACGGCGAAAAGCAGGCGGCGCGGCAAGAAACATCAGCAAGAAATATCCGGGTCTGGCCATTCGGTTGCCATTCGCCATATAAGACGGCAACAAATGCCGATAAATCCTGCAAATATCTTGCAGGGTATTCGCAGGATCACCTCAGCCCGGCCATGAGCGCGCTCGCCAATCACAGCTTCGTCAAGATGAACGGCATCGGCAACGAGATCGTCGTGGTCGATCTGCGCGATTCCGCCTTGTCGATCAGCGCCGAAGACGCGCGGGCGATTGCCGCGCCGAATGGCGTGCCCTACGATCAGCTCATGGTGCTGCAGCCACCCCGGCTGCAGGAGACCGAAGCTTTCATCCGTATTTACAACAATGACGGCTCGGAAGCGGCGGCATGCGGCAACGGTATGCGCTGCGTGGCCCGCCGGGTGTTCGAGGCCACCGGTAAGACCGCGCTGACATTTCAGACGCAGGCGGGATTGCTGAACTGCTGGCAGGGGCCTTCACCCGGTCTTTACACCGTCGACATGGGTGCGCCCCGGCTCGGCTGGAAAGACATTCCGCTGGCGGAGGAGTTTCGCGACACCCGCGCCATCGAACTGCAAATCGGCCCCATCGATGCGCCGGTATTGCACACGCCCTCGGTTGTCAGCATGGGCAACCCGCATGCGATATTCTGGGTCGACGATATCGAGGCCTACGATCTCGGCCGCTTTGGACCGATGCTGGAAAATCATCCGATCTTCCCGGAGCGCGCGAACATCACGCTGGCGCATATTGTTGATCGCGAGAACATCGTGATGCGTACATGGGAGCGTGGCGCGGGTCTGACGCGCGCCTGCGGCTCGGCGGCTTGCGCCACGGCGGTTGCGGCGGCGCGGTTGCGGCGTGCCGGTCGCAAGGTCACGATCACGTTGCCCGGCGGCGAACTCGTGATCGAATGGCGCGAGAGCGATGATCACGTGCTGATGACCGGCCCTGCCGATTTCGAATTCGAAGGCCACTTCGATCCCGCCCTGTTCGTCCGGGCATCATGAGCGTCGACGTCGTCACCTTCGGCTGCCGTCTCAACGCGTTCGAATCCGAAGTGATCCGCCGCGAGGCGGAAAGCGCCGGTCTGACGGACACCATCGTCGTCAATACATGCGCGGTGACCAACGAGGCGGTGGCGCAGGCGCGGCAGAATATTCGTAAACTGCGCCGCGAACGGCCGAACGCGCGCATCGTTGTTACGGGCTGCGCAGCGCAGACGCAGGCTGACATGTTCGCCGGCATGGTTGAGGTCGACCGCGTTCTCGGCAACGACGACAAGATGCGTGGCGAGGCCTGGCACGACACCCGCGCCGCCTTCGATGCCTCGGCGGCTTTCGGCATCTCGGGCGAGCAGAAGATCGCGGTATCCGACATCATGGCGGTCACCGACATGGCACCGCACCTCGTTGCGGGGTTCGGCAGCGGTCAGCCGCGGGTATTTGTGCAGGTGCAGAATGGTTGTGATCATCGCTGTACATTCTGCATCATCCCTTACGGACGAGGCAATTCGCGCTCGGTGCCGATGGGTGCGGTGGTCGATCAGGTTCGCGCGCTGGTGGATGCCGGTCACGCCGAGATCGTTCTCACGGGGGTCGATCTCACAAGTTACGGCGCCGATCTTCCCGGCGCGCCCAAATTGGGCGGCCTCGCCAAACAGATCCTGCGGCACGTGCCGGATCTGAAGCGGCTTCGTATTTCATCGATCAATTCCATCGAAGCGGATCGCGATCTGCTCGACGTCATCGCCACCGATGCGCGGTTGATGCCGCATTTACATTTGTCGCTGCAGGCGGGCGACGACACGATCCTCAAGCGGATGAAGCGGCGGCATCTGCGTCAGGACGCCATTGCGTTCTGCGCGCAGGTTCGCAGGCTTCGGCCCGACATCGCATTGGGCGCCGATATTATCGCGGGCTTTCCGACGGAAACCGACGCAATGTTCACGCGGTCGCTCGATCTGGTCGAGGAGTGCGATCTCACCTTCCTGCATGTGTTTCCCTATTCGCCGCGGCCCGGAACGCCCGCGGCGCGCATGCCGCAAGTGAGAGGCGATGCGATCCGCGACCGCGCACGTCGACTTCGCGCCAGCGGAGATCGCGCGTTGCGACGGCGGCTCGCCGCCGAAATGGGGCAAACGCGTCAGATCCTGATCGAAAGCGACACCCAGGGGCGCACCGAACATTTCGTGCCGGTCGCGATTGCGGGTGATGCGCCAGGGGCCGTTCGCACGCTGGCCATTGCAGGACACGACGGCGCGCGTCTGTTGATTGGCTGACGCGGGTGGGTATTTATTCTGGCGAGCGGCCGTCTGGTAGCTCATCTTGATTGGTGCTGTCCTTGTGAGCCGGTTGGTCAGCCTTCCACCCGCACGCCTGCATTCGCTCGTGTAAATGCTCGGGCACCGGCGCGGTGACGCGAACTGGCGGCTTGTTCTTCGAGAGCGGGACCACGATTTCACGGGCGTGCAGATGAAGCGACGGCTCGCCGAAGCGCGGGCCGTTGCCATAGATATTATCACCGACGATGGGCCAGCCCATGGTCGCGCAGTGCACCCGCAACTGATGGGTGCGGCCCGTGATCGGCTCCAGCGCAAGCCAGCTCAGCCCGTCGCCGCGGCCCATCACCGTCCAGCGGGTTTGCGACGGCAGTCCTTCGGGATCCGGTTTTTGCCACCAGCCGCGCTCCTCATTCAATCGTCCGAGCGCGATGTCGATCTCGCCTGTTGCGTCGGTGGGGCCGCCTTCCACCACGGCCCAGTAGGTTTTCGAAATCTTGTTGTGTTTGAACAGCAGCCCCAATGTGGCCGTCGCCTTGCGGTGGCGTCCCAGCACAAGACATCCGGAGGTGTCGCGATCGAGCCGGTGCGCCAGCACGGGCGGGCGGGGCAAGCCGAAACGGAGCGCATCGAACGACGCTTCCAGGTTGGAACCACCTTTCGGCCCGCGATGCACGGCGATGCCCGCAGGCTTGTCGATCACCAGCATCAGGCCGTCGCGATGAAGCACGCGGGCCTGAATATCTTCGGCGGTAGGTTGCGGCGTATCCATGACGTGACGAGAGCTTTCGTTGAAGGCTTCACATTCCGACGCGAATCCGGCATTCGCGACACTTCAGCGGGTTTTGGATTTGACATCCGCGTTTGGGATGTGCTGCGACATGGCTGTAAGTGCCACGCCGACGACCATGCCCGCTGGTAAGTTCACCATGCTAGTGGGCGGAACCGCTAACACGGCACGATCCGGAACGATAGCGACCATGAACGACAGCACCCCGGAACAACCGAAGCAGAACTGGTGGCGCAGGCTGTCCAGCGGGCTGAAGCGGACGTCCAGTTCGCTCGGCAGTGCCGTGGCCGATCTCGTCACCAAGCGCAAGCTCGACCGCGCCATGGTCGAGGACATTGAGGATGTTCTGCTGCGCGCGGATCTCGGCACCGAGGTGTCCGCACGGATCGCCGCGGCTGTCGGCCATGGCCGCTATGACAAGGCGATTTCGGCGGACGATGTGAAGGCCGTCGTTGCCGCGGAGGTCGAAAGGGTTCTGGCGCCAGTGGCGAAGCCGCTCGAGATCGACGTCGCGCAAAAGCCGTTCGTCATTCTTGTCATCGGCGTCAATGGCTCCGGCAAGACCACGACTATCGGCAAGCTTGCCGCGAAATTTTCCGGCGAAGGCCGCAAGGTGATGCTGGCGGCAGGCGACACGTTTCGCGCCGCCGCCATCGAACAGCTCAAGATCTGGGGCGAGCGCACCGGCGCACCGGTCATTGCGCGCGCCCATGGCTCCGATTCGGCGGGCCTGGCGTTCGACGCGCTGACCGCTGCGAAGGCCGACCATCGCGACGTCTTGCTGATCGACACCGCCGGGCGGCTGCAGAATAAAGCCGAATTGATGAACGAGCTTGAGAAGGTCGTGCGCGTGCTGCGAAAGGTCGATCCGACTTGCCCGCATGCGGTGCTGCTGGTGCTGGACGCGACTGTCGGCCAGAATGCGCTGTCGCAGGTCGAGGTGTTCGGCAAGACCGCCGGCGTCACCGGGCTGGTGATGACCAAACTCGACGGCACGGCGCGGGGCGGAATTCTGGTGGCGCTGGCGGAGAAGTTCAAACTGCCGGTGCATTTTATCGGTGTCGGCGAAGGCGTCGACGATCTCGCGCCGTTCGCCGCGCGGGACTTCGCGCGGGCGATCGCGGGAATCGAATAAGGATCTAATGAAGGGCCTAGGGCCGCGCTGGCAATATCAAGCCCGTGACATAACCGACACTGGATTTACCATGAATAAAAAAGCGCCGCATCCGCTGTTCAAGCTCGCCACCGAACTCGGCCCGTTGGTGATCTTCTTCGTCGCCAACGCCAAGGCCAATCTGTTCGTGGCGACCGCAGCGTTCATGGTCGCCATCGTCGTGGCGCTGGCTGTGTCGTATGTGGTGGCGCGGCATGTGCCGATCATGGCGATCGTATCGGGTATCATAGTTCTGGTGTTCGGAACCCTGACGTTGGTGCTGCACGACGAAACCTTCATCAAGATCAAGCCGACCATCATCTATGGGCTGTTCGGTGGCGTCCTTGGCGGCGGATTGCTGCTCGGCCGCTCGCTGATTGCCGTGATGTTCGATCAGATGTTCAACCTGACGCCGCAAGGCTGGCGGTCGCTGACCCTTCGCTGGGCAATCTTCTTTTTTGCCATGGCGGTGCTGAACGAAATCGTGTGGCGGACTCAGACCACCGATTTCTGGGTGGCGTTCAAGGCCTTCGGTGTGATCCCGCTCACGATGATCTTCGCGATGATGCAGATGCCGCTGATCAACCGCCATCATCTGGAACCCGCGACGGCGGAAGCCGCCGACACCGAGCGCGGTGACGTAAGTAGCGGTTAAGCATTCGAACAATCTTTCGCAGACGTTCGATCGGCATTCTCGCCGCCGGAACTCGCGCGCCCCAATTATTTCACGGGAAATGACGCCGAAAGACGCCGCGGGAAGCGTTTGCGTTCGAACGCTGGCGTTTCGCGCGCGCCTGTCCGGGAAGACAGCAATACCAATATTTAAAAGATTTCGATGACAACTATCGGAAACCCGGCCACGACCGGGCCAAGACATTGAATGAGAAGCACATACAAAGCCGCTAAAAAGCAGGCGCGAAGGGGTTGTTATGTATCGTATCGAAGCCACCAAATACGGATTTAAGTTCACGTTTTCCGGTTTCATGCCCAAAGCCGAGATGGAGCAGTGGGTCAACGAGGCAAAGACCGCGTGCGGCGCCGCCAAAGCTCCGTTCGGCGTGCTGGTCGACATGCGCGATCTGAAGCCGCTGCCGGAAGATTCCCAGGCGGTGATGACAGCGGCGCAGGCGGGCGTGAAGGCCGCCGGCATGCAGCGCTCGTGCGTTATTCTGAGCAGCAAGATTTTGACGATGCAGTTCGAGCGTCTCGCCAAGGAATCCGGAATTTATGCGTTCGAGCGCTACATCGATGCGACGTCAACGCCGGATTTCGAACCGGTGGCAGTCGACTGGATCGCCAACGGCGTCGACCGCATCTCCGGAAAATAACATTCGGCTCACTGCCTTCGCGGGCCCGGCTCCCTCGGCGGCCGGGCTTGCTGGCATTGGGCACGAAGGCGGTGCTCGGCCTGTCATGTGGTTATCCGAATGATGCATGCCACACGCTGACGACCAACCATGGAGAGCGATCATTGGATGATCATGCCGAGAACATCTCCTGGCCGGCCTTTACCGTTCGCCTTGACTATACCGATGAAGATCTGAGGGCATATTATCAGATCATAGCCAAACGCCAGATCCCAGCGTCTTCCGTTCTTCGCCAATGGGGCGTAACCGCTACGGGCTTCGTGATCGGATTGATCGGCGCGTGGCTTTTAAGCGCTGCCGGCATCGTTCGCCCCGCCGAGGGCGCATTGACGGCAATGCTCATATTCGCCGTGTTTTGGCTTGGAGTTCTGGAGCCCGGCTATGTGGTCGAAGCGCCCCTCCACGCAGCATGCCAGGTTTACGCACCTGCACGGCGCAACTCTGTTCATCAGCGCAAAGGGCATCATGACGCGGATGCCGGGCACACGGGCATTTCACAGCCGTTCCGCGATCAAGGCCGTCACTCGCCAGAAAGCATTGATTTTACTTTGGACGGCGTCCGGGACAGCGTTCGCAATCCCCGAACGACTTTTGCAACCCCACCAACAGCGCGCACTGATTTCGTTCATCGACACGACAAGCCGGCCGTTTATCCAATCTGCGTGAGGGTAACCGCCATCGAACCACGATACGATTACGCACCTCGACCGACAAATGAGTTGCGCATGGCCTCTTGCCTGAGTGGAGCAATTGTTATGTTGTGAAACTGCTGTAAGCTCCGTGCGACACCGCAGAAGACATGCCGTTGAGTTTCGTATTTCAGATCAAAAACTTTAAGGGGCCACCATGGTTATGACCGCTGCGCGCATTCGCTCATTCATTGCCGTTGTGCTGCTCGGGCTGTCGGTTTCGGCCTGCGGCTACAACACCATCCCGACACTTGAAGAACAGGCCAAGGCGAAGTGGGCGGACGTGCAGAACAACTATCAGCGCCGCGCGGATCTTATTCCCAATCTCGTCGCCACGGTGCAGGGGTACGCCAAGCAGGAAAAGGATGTGCTGACGGCGGTGGTCGAAGCGCGCGCCAAGGCGACGCAGGTTAAGATCGACGCTTCGCAGCTCACGGATCCGGACAAGCTCAAGCAGTTCCAGGACGCGCAAAATCAATTGTCCGGCGCGCTTGGACGGCTGCTGGCGGTGAGCGAGAATTATCCTGACCTGAAATCCAACCAGAATTTTCTGGCGCTGCAGTCGCAGCTCGAGGGCACGGAAAATCGCATCACGGTGGCGCGCCGCGACTACATCGAAGCGGTGCGCGCCTATAATACCGAGCTGCGAACGTTCCCCGGCGTATTGTGGGCGAGCACGGCGTTCCGCGCCAACAAGCCGATGGCGGAATTCACGGCGGGCGATACCGCGCAGAGCCCGCCACAGGTCAAGTTCTGACGTTCATCATGCGCCGTAACGGCGTCAAGGCATCGCGATGAGCGCAGGCCGCATCATCTCGCGTGTAACGGGTGATAGACACTCCCCGGTCCGCGATTATATGGCCTGCGTTATGATTGCGCTGGTTTGCGCGGTCACGGCGGCTTTCGCGCTGACGTTTCCACCGCTCTCCGGCCGCGTTGTCGATCAGGCCAATATCATTCCGGCCGATACGCGCGCCGCCATCGAGCAGAAGCTCACCGATCTCGAAACCAAATCCGGTATCCAACTTGTCGTCGCCACGGTCTCTTCGCTGGAGGGGCAGGAGATCGAGCCCTACGCCAATCAGCTGTTTCGTGAATGGAAGCTCGGCGAGAAAGCGAAAAACAACGGCGTATTATTGCTGGTCGCGCCAAACGAGCGGCGCGTTCGCATCGAGGTCGGCTATGGCCTCGAAGGCACGCTCACCGATGCGTTGTCGAAGGTCATCATCACCAATGCGATCACGCCGCGCTTCAAGGCCGGAAATTTCGGCGACGGCATTTCGCGCGGGGTCGACGACATCATCACGGTACTCACCACCGATTCCTCCGAATGGCAGCAACGGCCCTCGCTGCGGTTGGACACGCAGCAGCCCAACGATTCCTGGAATTGGGTTCTGATCGCCGGCGGAATCGTTCTGGTGTTCCTGCTGATCGTCTCACCCGGCTTTCGCTGGGTGTTCTTCAACATCGTGTTCAACGTGCTTGCCAGTTCCGGCAGCTCGGGCGGCGGCGGGTCGTTCGGCGGATCGTCCGGTGGCGGGTTTTCCGGCGGGGGAGGTTCGTCCGGCGGCGGCGGGGCCTCGGGGAGTTGGTGATGAGCATAACGGAGCAGGACCGGCAACGTATTGCAGGCGCCATTCGCGCTGCGGAGGCATCAACCTCCGGCGAGATCGTCTGCGTGCTGGCGCGTTCGTCGGTCGATAAAACCGCGTTGCCGGTTTTCATCGCAGCGGTGGCCGCGTTGGTGCTGCCCTGGCTGCTGGTCGCATTCACGGCGCTACCGGTGCAACGCATTCTGGTTTGTCAGGTGGTGCTGTTCGCGCTGCTGCTGTTCGTGCTCTGCCTGCCGGCGGTCCGCATTGGGCTGATGCCGCGCAAGGCGCGCCGCGCCGTGGCGCATCGCGTGGCGATGGAGCAATTCGTCAGCCGGGGCATCGCGCGCAAGAAAGACCGTTCTGGAATCCTGATCTTCGTCTCGCTGGCTGAGCACTATGTCCGTATCATCGCGGATGACGGCATTGCCGCCAAAGTCCCGCAATCGACATGGCAGGGCGCGGTCGATGCGCTGGTTGCTCACATGCGCGCGGAACGTATCGGTGACGGGTTCATCGCTGCGATCGAGTTGTGCGGCGTCGAGTTGGCGCGGCATTTCCCGCGCGGCCCAAACAGCGGCGACGAACTGCCGGATCGGATTTATGTGATTTGAATCTGAGCCTTCCAGATTCGCAAAGAAAAACGCACCGGCGTTGCCGCCGGTGCGCGATGTGAAGACCAATCAAACCAGCCAGTTATTTCTGCTTGGCGATGATCTTGTCCTTGATGCCGTCGTAGGTTTTCTCCGGCACGATTTTCTTCTGCACCAGCTCATCCTTGCCCTTGTAGGGGCGGCCCTTGATGATCGCGGCGGAGTAGGCCTTGCCGACGCCGGGAAGCGCATCGAGTTGGTCGGCGGTGGCCGAGTTGATGTCGAGCAGTTCGGCTTTCGGAGCCGGCGCCATTTTCAAGTCGGCCGGCGCCATCTTGGCGGCCGGAGCGGGAGCCATCTTTTGTGAACCTGTGGCTGGCGCCGGGGTCTGAGCCATCAGCGGAGAGGCCGCGATCAGGCCGAGGGCAGTGATTGCTGCAAGCGTGAAATGACGCATTCGAGTAGTCCCTCCAAGGACCAATATAATTAAAAATGCGAGCGACCGGTTGATCTCCGCCCGCCCGAAACGTTGCCGCCGTGATGCCGGCAACGCCACAAGCTAGCTTTGAATTCGTGGCCGCGCCATGGCCCGGAAATGAATGGCAGATAAATGCGCGAAATAATTTTCGCCGCTTCCGCGCGCATGTGCGGGATGCGCTCGGTCTCGGAGAGGGATGCTCAGCCGGCGTTCAGCGCCTTGAGGATTTCGGGCTTGAGTACGGCATTGACGTTCTCGGGCGTGATCGGGCCGACCAGTTTGTAGGCGACCGCTCCGTCGCGGCCGACCACGAAGGTCTCCGGCACGCCATACACGCCCCATTCGATCGAAGCGCGGCCGTTGGGATCGACGCCCACCACGTCGAACGGATTGCCGTAGCGGCCGAGGAATCGCCGGGCATTATCCGGCAAATCCTTGTAATTGATGCCGATCACCTGCACGCCGCCGGCCTGCAATTGCTTGTCCTTGCCGAGTGCGAGCAGCAACGGCGCCTCGTCGTGACAGGGCACGCACCATGATGCCCAGACATTGACGATGCTGACGCGGCCTTTGAAAATCGATGGGTCGAGACCCGGCACCGGCGTGCCACTGCTGACGAGGCCGTCGAGCGCTGCGAGTTTCGTCTGTGGCGCGGGCCGGCCGATCAGCGCAGAGGGAATCCGCGATGGATCGCCGCCGCCGAGGCGAAACCAGAAGATCGCCGCCAGCGCCGCAAAGACGATCAGCGGCGCCGCCACCAGAAATTTGCGACGGGCCGGTTGCGGTTGCTGGTTGTCCGGAATGCTCACGGAATGTTTTGCCCCGATCGCCGCGTGATGCCTTTGGCTTCAAGATCGCGCAACGTCGCGCGCTGGCGGCGGTAATCGCCGACGACCCAGCCGATCAGCCCCAGAACCACCAAAGCAGCCGTGAGATACGACCACACGATAAACGCAGCATAGGGACCGAGCATGATGCCGCTCACGCCGACCGCTGGCTGGCTTGCAGCGTCTGCAGGGTATGGACCCGTCGCCGCAGGATCTCGTTGCGCATGGCGGCGACGTGCAGCGTGAGAAACAGCAGTGAGAATGCGACCGCCATGACCAGCAGCGGAACGAGGAAGGCGCGGTCCATGGTCGGCCCGCCCATGCGCAACACCGATGCGCCCTGATGCAGTGTGTTCCACCAGTCCACGGAAAACTTGATGATCGGAAGATTGATCGCGCCAACCAGCGTCAGGATGGCGGCGGCCCGCGCGGCGCGGGCCTGATCGTCCACCGCGCGCCACAGCGCCATGATACCGAGATACATCAAAAACAGAATCAGCACGGAGGTCAGCCGCGCGTCCCACTCCCAATAGGTGCCCCACATCGGGCGGCCCCACAGCGAGCCGGTCACAAGCGCGAGAAACGTGAAGGCCGCTCCCAGTGGAGCGGCGGCCTTCGCTGCGACGTCGGCGAGCGGGTGCCGCCACACCAGCGTTCCAAGTGCTGCGACGCTCATCACGCCCCAGACGAACATTGAGAGCCACGCATTCGGGACATGGATGAACATGATCTTGACGGTTGCGCCCTGCTGGTAGTCGTCCGGCGCCATCAATGCTTGCTGCAGCCCTATCGCCAGCATGATCACTGTCGCGGCAATGAGCCCCGGCAACAGGCGCGCGGTATACGCGAGAAAACGTGTCGGGTTTGCAAGGTCGATCAAGGCCATGGCGGGCTTATACCAGAATAGCGGGCGTTGTCAGCGGCGGCGCGGCGCCCGAGCGGTGCTGCATCGTCGCACGGGGCGCATGGTCGTTACCGGGTTTAGTCCAGTCCTTGCCGCAGGCTGGCTGCGGCCGCGAGTGGGCCGACCACGAGGCCAATCAACGATAGCGCACATAAAATCGAGAGCGGTGCGCCGAAGTCCGCGTCGCCCGCAGTCATGGCGTTGGCGGCGGCCACCCCGAAAATCAGAACCGGTATCGACAGAGGCAAAACCAGAACCGCGAGCAGCAATCCGCCGCGCCGGAGCGTGACGGCGAGCGCCGCGCCGATCATGCCGGTAAACGTCAGCGCGGGCGTTCCCGCGAGCAGCGTCAGTCCCACGGCGAACGTCGCGTTGGCATCGAGGTTCAGAAGCAGGCCGAGCACTGGCGTGGCGACGATCAGCGGCAGGCCCGCGGCGAGCCAGTGGGCCACCGCCTTGGCAAGACATACCAATTCAAGCGAACGGCCGCTCATGACGATGAGATCAAGCGAGCCGTCGTCGTGATCGGCCGCAAAGAGCCGATCGAGTGTCAGCAGGCTTGCCAGCAGCCCTCCGAGCCACAGGATCGCGGGGCCAAGCCGCCTCAGCAGCGCGAGATCGGGGCCGACGGCGAACGGAATCAACACCACGACGGTAAGAAAAAACAGCACGCCGATCAGTGCGCCGCCGCCGGCGCGCAGGGCGATGCGAATATCGCGGGCGATCAGCGCGATCATGAGGCCGCGCCGATCTGCAGCGTCCGCGCAGTGGTGCCGCCGGCAATAACGAGCGGACCGTGGGTGGCCGCCACGACGATACCGCCGTGCGCGAGATGATCGGACATCAGCCCGGCGAACATCGCCTGTCCATCGCTGTCGAGCGCCGCGACCGGTTCGTCCAGCAGCCAGATCGGGCGGTGGATCGCAACAAGCCGCGCCATCGACAGGCGCCTGCGCTGACCTGCCGACAGAACCGAAGCCGGAAGCATGGCGGCGTGGCCAAGACCGGTGGCCGCAAGGCTCGCGTCGAGACTGGAACGACGTTTTGACGGCAGGCCCGTAGAAGTACGTGCGCCGTCATCGGACGTATCGGACCCGAGAAAATTCTGCCAAAAAGCGATGTTTTCCTGCACGGTCAGCGACGGTTTCAAGGCGTCTCGGTGACCCAGATAGTGCGCTTGTTCGGCAAGCGTCAGGTCGGGATTTGGATTGCCATGAAGTTGGACGCTCCCTTCGGTGGCCTGCAGAAGTCCCGCGATCAGACGCAGCAGCGAGGATTTGCCGGCGCCGTTGCGGCCGGTCACGGCCAGGGCCTCGCCCGCATTGACCTGAAAAGCGAGACTGGAAAACACCGTGCGCCCGCCGCGAGCGCAGGCAAGGCCAGTGCAGGATATCTGCATACTCATGAATTTCCGGCCTGTTTCAGGATTTGCTGATGCAAATCGGCATCATCGCGGTGTGACGATTCCAATATCCCGCGCGCCGGACAATCACCAAGCCGATCGCGAAAATGCAACGTCATGATCTCAATCCAGAACACATGCTTTCGTCGAATGCCCCGGCCCTTGGCGGCTTGTTTAAAAGGATTATAAACCGGCAACAAAGATGTCATGGTTTGCCGGCGGGATTTCCCGTTTGTATACAGTTTTACGGTGCAACCATACCCGATCGCCGGTCTTCCCTTCATGCTTATTCAGGATCGCCCCAAATGAGTTCACTCGACAGCTTCAAATGCCGGAAGACCCTCAAGGTCGGCGCCAAGACCTATGTCTATTACAGCCTGCCGGCCGCCGAAAAGAATGGTCTCAAGGGCATTTCCCGGCTGCCGTTCTCCATGAAGGTCTTGCTGGAAAACCTGCTGCGCAATGAAGACGGGCGCTCGGTCAAGAAAGAAGACATCATCGCTGTCTCGAAATGGCTGAAGACGCGCAAGCTCGAGCACGAAGTGGCGTTCCGCCCCGCGCGCGTGCTGATGCAGGACTTCACCGGCGTGCCCGCGGTGGTCGATCTGGCCGCGATGCGCAATGCGATGCAGGCGCTCGGCGGCGATGCCGAGAAGATCAATCCGCTGGTGCCGGTCGATCTGGTGATCGATCACTCCGTCATCGTCAACTTCTTCGGCAACAATGCTGCGTTCGGCAAGAACGTCGCAGAAGAATACAAGCAAAATCAGGAGCGCTACGAATTCCTGAAATGGGGCCAGCGCGCCTTTTCGAATTTCTCGGTGGTGCCGCCCGGCACCGGCATTTGCCATCAGGTCAATCTCGAATACCTGGCCCAGACGGTCTGGACCCGAAAAGAGAAACTCACCATCGGCAAGAAGACCGGCACATTCGAGGTTGCCTATCCGGATACGCTGGTCGGCACGGATTCGCACACCACCATGGTCAACGGCCTTGCGGTGCTCGGCTGGGGCGTCGGCGGCATCGAGGCGGAAGCCGCGATGCTCGGTCAACCCCTGTCGATGCTGTTGCCGGAAGTCATCGGCTTCAAGCTCAAGGGCGCGCTGAAGGAAGGCGTGACCGCCACGGATCTGGTTCTCACGGTCACGCAGATGCTGCGCAAGAAGGGCGTGGTCGGCAAGTTCGTCGAGTTCTTCGGCCCCGGGCTCGATCATCTCTCGGTCGCGGACAAGGCGACGATCGGCAACATGGCGCCGGAATACGGCGCGACCTGCGGCTTCTTCCCGGTCGACAAAGAGACAATCGATTATCTGAAGATTTCCGGCCGCGCCTCGGCGCGCGTCGCGCTGGTCGACAAATACGCCAAGGCGCAGGGCATGTTCCGGACCGCGAAGACCGCCGATCCGGTGTTCACCGAAACGCTGGTGCTCGATCTCGGCGAGGTGGTGCCGTCGCTTGCCGGACCGAAACGTCCGGAAGGCCGTGTCGCATTGCCTGCGGTGGCGGAAGGCTTCGCAGCGGCCATGGCCAGCGAATACAAGAAGGCCGACGATGAGTCGCATCGCTATGCGGTCGAAGGCCGCAATTTCGATCTCGGCCATGGCGATGTGGTGATCGCCGCGATCACTTCGTGTACCAACACCTCCAACCCGAGCGTGCTGATCGGCGCGGGCCTGCTTGCGCGCAACGCCGCCGCAAAGGGACTGACGGCGAAGCCATGGGTGAAGACCTCGCTCGCACCGGGCAGCCAGGTGGTGGCGGAGTATCTCGCCAATTCCGGATTGCAGAAAGACCTCGACAAGGTCGGCTTCAATCTCGTCGGTTTCGGCTGCACCACCTGCATCGGCAATTCCGGTCCGCTGCCGGAGGACATTTCGAAGTCGATCAACGACAACGGCATCGTTGCTGCCGCCGTGTTGTCAGGCAATCGCAACTTCGAAGGCCGCGTCTCGCCGGACGTGCAGGCCAATTATCTCGCGTCGCCGCCACTCGTGGTGGCCTACGCTTTGGCGGGCAGCGTCACCAAGGATCTGACCAAGGAGCCGCTCGGCATCGGCAAGGACGGCAAGCCGGTGTTCCTCAAGGACGTCTGGCCGACGACGAAAGAGATCAACGCCTTTATCAAGAAGTTCGTGACGGCGAAAATCTTCAAGAAGAAATATGCCGATGTGTTCAAGGGCGACACCAACTGGCGCAAGATCAAGACCACGTCCAGCGAGACCTATCGCTGGAATATGAGCTCGACCTACGTTCAGAATCCGCCCTATTTCGAGGGCATGAAGCAGCAGCCCGAGCCGATCACCGATGTCGTGGATGCGCGCATCCTTGCGATCTTCGGCGACAAGATCACCACCGACCACATTTCGCCCGCAGGGTCGATCAAGCTCACCTCGCCCGCCGGCAAGTATCTGTCGGAGCGGCAGGTACGGCCCGCCGATTTCAATCAATACGGCACGCGGCGCGGCAATCATGAAGTGATGATGCGCGGCACCTTTGCCAACATCCGCATCAAGAATCAGATGCTGAAGGGCGCCGACGGCAATATTCCCGAAGGCGGCCTGACCCGGCACTGGCCGGACGGCGAGCAGATGACGATCTACGATGCGGCCATGAAGTATCAGCAGGAGAAGGTGCCGCTGGTGGTGTTCGCCGGCGCGGAATACGGCAATGGATCGTCGCGCGACTGGGCTGCGAAGGGCACGAGGCTGCTCGGTGTTCGCGCCGTGATCTGCCAAAGCTTCGAACGTATCCATCGCTCCAATCTGGTCGGCATGGGTATCCTGCCGCTGACCTTCGAAGAAGGCACGTCCTGTCAATCGCTCGGCCTGCGCGGTAACGAACAGGTCACCATTCGCGGTCTACAAGGCGATCTGAAGCCACGCCAGACGCTGTCCGCCGAAATCGTCTCGGAAGATGGATCGCTCCGGCGGGTGCCGTTGCTTTGCCGCATCGACACGCTGGACGAGCTTGAATACTTCCGGAACGGGGGCATTCTGCAATACGTCATCCGGCAGCTCGCGGCGTGACAGAAGTGATCGGCCTCACCGCGATGTGAGTGGCGGACAATCCAAGGGCGGCCTATGAAGGGCCGCCTTTCCGTATTAAGTCTTGCTGTCACTCGTGTGTAAAATCTTGTGGAGACGGCGCTCCCCGCGTCGCAGGTTCGAATGATCGAAATCGCACGTCGACAATCGTTGCGCGCGACACAATGGCTGTCGATGTCGTCGGCGACGTTACCCGCCATTCTGGTCGTTTGTCTGAGCCAGGTTTTTGCCGGGCGCGCGGTGGCCGATCCTCGCGCGGTGGTGGAGTTGTTCACATCGCAGGGCTGCTCGTCATGCCCGGCCGCTGACAGGGTGATTGGCGAGCTCGCGAAAGATCCATCGATCATCGCGCTCAGCATGCCGATCGACTACTGGGATTATCTTGGCTGGAAGGACACGCTGGCCGATTCGCGATTCACAGCGCGCCAGAAGGCCTATTCGCACATGCGCGGTGACCGCGAGGTCTATACGCCTCAGGTTGTGGTCAATGGCGCGACCCATGTTCTCGGCAGCGATCGCCATGGAATCGAAGAAGCAGCGGTCCACACGCAGGAGAGCGGTGTGATGTCCGTGCCGGTGTCGGTCAAGCAGGCCGACAAGCAGCTTACGGTTTCAGTTCCGGCGGGCAACGGCGCGGTTGATCACGGCGAGGTCTGGGTTTGCGCGATTTCGAAATCCGTCCAGATCCATATCGGACGCGGCGAAAATCGTGGACGCGATGTGACCTATCACAACGTCGTTCGCAATTGGCTCAAGGTCGGTGATTGGACTGGCAAAGCCGGGACCTGGGCCATTCCACTCGAAAACATCAAGACCGAAGGTGTCGACGCTGCGGTCGTTTATGTGCAGGACGGCAACCGTGAGCAGCCCGGCTCAATGCTCGGCGCCAGCTACACCACGTTGCACTGACCCTCGAATTGAGCGGTTTGATTCGCGCGAGTCGCGACGCGCCGGGTCTGTGACAGGCCTGGGAAACCTTCGCGCACCACCAAGGCAATAAAAACCCAGAACAATAAAAAAGGCCAACTTTCGTTGGCCTCAAGGTCGGCTGCAAAATAGGCCCGGTCCCGACGGCCCCGGGGGGCTGGGGGCTGAGGAATCCGGAGCTGAAAGAACCGGGCCAACGCAGTAAATCTTTATCCTGGGATACGGCGGCATCGTCTTGACCGAAATTGGGCGCTTTCATGATTTCGCTAACATCGCCGTGAGCGGCAAGGCATTGGCTTAACAGACGGTTTCTTTGGAACCCGAAAGGAACTCCAAACGGAACTTCGAAGGAACTTTACTGGAACCTCAGACAACGCCGGCGGGAAACCTTGAGGGCGGCATGCCAAGGCTGCGCAGACTGTGAAAGCGCTCGCCGTGTGGGCTTGCGAAGCGTCTCCGGCGGGTCGATCATGGCCTCTTGGAAATGCGCTGAGGGGGCGCTGGATGGAAGTCATTTCGGGGGACGCCCAGCCGGGCGAGAACCGGGGAACCGAGCGGGGCGCCGCCCACGCTCCGGTCGCGGCGAGGGTTACCTTCAATCGCCTTGAACTCAATCGCATTCTCAATCTCTACGGCCGCATGGTGGCCGAAGGCGAGTGGCGCGACTACGCGATCGACTTCCTGAAAGACCGCGCGGTGTTCTCGATTTTTCGACGGGCATCGGAAGTCCCGATCTACCGAATCGAAAAAGATCCAAAGCTGGCGCGCAAGCAGGGTGCCTATAGCGTCATCGCCGCGAGCGGACAGATCCTGCGGCGTGGCCATGAACTCGATCGCGTGCTGCTGGTGATCGATCGGAAGCTGTCGGTGATTTGAGGGTGTGCTCACGCCGAGGAAACGATCTTCCGCCGCTTATGGTGTCGTCGTTGCGCCTTCACCAAGCTCACGCTGCATCAATACAGTGTCGAGCCAGCGGCCGAATTTGAAACCGACGTCGCGATGGGTCCCGATCATTTGAAACCCCGCGCGGGTGTGAAGCCCGATCGATCCGGCGTTGGCGGAATCGCCGATCACTGCGATCATCTGGCGATAGCCTCGTGTGGTGGATTCATCGATCAGCGCGGTCAGCAACCGCAATCCGATGCCGCGGCGTTGTGTTTCCGCCGGCAGATACACTGAATTTTCCACGGTGAACCGATAGGCGGGCCGGGGCCGATAGGGTCCGGCGTAGGCGTATCCGGCGACCGATCCTTCGGCGTCCGCGACCAGATAGGGAAAGCCGGTCTGCGTCAGCCTCTCGAAACGACCGGTCATTTCCGCGAGATCCGGCGGATCCAGCTCGAAGGTCGCGGTGCCGGTGCGCACCGCATGCGCGTAAATGGTGGTGATGGCGGGAAGGTCGGCTGCCGTGGCGGGCCTGATGCGGATGTCGGACATGGCCCCGTTTTAAGGCATCATCCCAAGCAAAGAAAAGCCCCGGCGCGAAGGCCGGGGCTTGATGATTTACCCGAAAGCCGAGCTTTAATCGCGCTGGCCGAGCAACTGCAGCAGCAGCGTGAACAGGTTGATGAAGTTCAAATACAGCGACAACGCACCGGTGATCGCCGCACGTTCCGCCACGTCTCCGCCGGCTCCGGCGTAGCCGTAGATGTAATCGTTCTTCAGCCGTTGGGTATCCCAGGCGGTGAGGCCAGCGAATACCAGCACGCCGACCACGGAGATCACGAACTGGAAGGCCGAACTGGCGACGAAGATGTTCACCAGGCTTGCGATGATGATGCCGAACAGGCCCATCATCAGGAACGAACCCATCGCCGACATGTCACGCTTGGTGGTGTAGCCGTAAAGGCTCAGCGCACCGAACGAGGCCGCAGTGATGAAGAACACACGCACGATGGAGCTGTGGGTATAGATCAGGAAGATCGACGACAGCGAAATGCCCATCAAGGCCGAGAAGGCCCAGAACAGCATCTGCGCGGTCGCGGGCTTCAGCCGCTGAATGCCAAACGAAATCACGAACACCATGACCAGCGGCGCGAGCATGAACAGCCACTTCAGCGGGCTGACAAACATCGCATAACCGAATGACGTCAGATAAGCGTTGCCAATCTTGGCGACGCCGGCGCTGGCATCAGGCGTGACCGCGGCCATATAGACGCCAAGTGCGGCAAGGCCGGTGATGGCAAGGCCGATCGCCATGTAGTTATAGATTTTCAGCATATACGCGCGCAGGCCGGCATCGACGGCTGCGGCGTCAGCACGCCCGGCGGCCCGGCCGAACGGAGAAGTATAGTTACGGTCCAAGTCCGACATGGTCGAAACCTCGTTGTTGTCCGGCGCTCACTGTGGGTCAGGGCGGCCGGGGCGAAATGTATCCCAGATACCGGTATTTGGTGACATTAAATTTGCGTTACCAAACGTGATGTTGCAAGCCCGGTCTGGCCCATTGGGTATGTGGGAAACTAGCACATCCGCTGCAACCTTCCATGCGCGGCTGAATGTCGCGAATCACGGTTAATCGCAGCTTCAGGCTGCGTTAAATCGTCATAGCGTCCGCAGGATGGGCGCGGGTTTTCGGGTCAGGGCGACCAGCGTACCGACGAGACCAAGACCTACCGTCACTGTCAGCGCCGCCAGCACCACGGCTGCGGCGCTTCCCGCCTGCCAGACGAAGCTCAAGGTCATGAGCCGGGTGACGATCAGCCACGCAGCGACCGATCCGGCGATGACGCCGAACACGGCGGTCGCGATACCGATCATCAGATATTCCAGCGCGTAGCCGCCGATCAGGCGTGCGCGGGTCGCGCCCAGCGTCTTGAGGATGACGGCGTCGTAGACGCGATGCCGGTGGCCCGCCGCCAGTGCGCCGCCGAGCACCAGGACCGCAGCGATCAGTGTCACTGCGCTGGCGCCCCGGATCGCCAGCACGAGGTTCTCGACCACGCTGCCTACCGTCTGCAGCGCTTCACGAACGCGCACGCTGGTCACCATCGGAAACTGCGCTGCGACGGCCTTGACGATCCGGGCGTCGCTTTGCGCGCTCGGCTCCGGTTCGGACAGCGTCGCAAGGTGCGTATGCGGCGCGCCCGCGAATGTTTTCGGCGTGAACACCAGAACGAAATTGATGCCGAGGCTCTGCCAGTCCACGGTTCGCAGATTGCTGATGGTCGCGGTGATGTCGCGGCCGAGCACGTTGACCGTCACGGTGTCGCCGAGCTTCAATCCCAGGCCGTCGGCGATCTTTTTCTCCAGCGAGACCAGCGGCGGACCACTATAGCCGTGCTCCCACCATTGTCCTTCGACGACCTTGGAGCCGGTCGGGATATCGTCCGTATAGGTCAGACCGCGATCGCTCTGCAGCACCCACTCGGCGTCGTTGGAGGGCTTGAGGTCTTCGGCCTTGACGCCGTTGGCGGCCGTAATGCGCCCGCGCAGCATCGGCACCCGCTCGATATGCGCGCCGGGCGCGGTAGCCTGCAGGAAATCATTGAAGCGGTCGGCATCGGTGGACGGAATGTCGACAAAGAAAAACGAAGGGGCATGATCAGGGAGCGCCGCCATGAACTGCCGCCGCAGATTGCCGTCGATTTGCGAGATCGTTACCAGCACGGTCAGCCCCAGTCCGAGCGACAGCACAACCGACGGCGTCAGCGCGCCCGGGCGGTGGATGTTGCCGACAGCGAGCCGCAGCATGGTCGACCGTGGCCGGGGCACGCGCCGCGCGATTTCCATCACTCCCGCCGCGATCACCCGCAGCAGTACGAACACGACGACCGACGATGCCACGAACACCGCAGCCACGCGCTTGTCGTAGGCCAGACCGATCACAACCGACACCAGCAGCGCGATCACCGCCGCCATCAACGCGAGATAGGCCGGGCGCGGCCAGTGCCATTCGCTCGTGACCATGTCGCGAAACAGCGCCGCGACCGGCACGTCATGCACGCGTCCGAGCGGCCAGAGCCCGAAGGCCAGCGCGGTCAGCAGGCCGTAAAGCATGGACAGCGCGAGTTCGCCGATATGCAGCGTGGGCTCGATCGGCAGCGGCAACAGCTTGCCGAACGCATGCACGATGATGAAAGGCAATGCGCCGCCGACCACGAGCCCGATGATTGAGCCGACCACGGCAAGCAGGATCACCTGCACCAGATAGATCGCGAACACGTCACGGCCGGTCGCGCCGAGCGATTTCAGCGCCGCGATCAAGTCCTGGCGGCGGTCGATGTGGCTCTTCACGGCGTTGGCGACCCCAACGCCGCCCACCAGCAGCGCGGCCAGACCGACCAGCGTCAGAAATTGCGTGAAACGGCTGATGGTGCGTTCGAGTTGCGGCGAAGCATTGCTGCGCGAACGGATTTCCCAGCCGGCATGTGGAAAGGCGGCGCGGGCATCGGCGATCATCGACTCTACCGCTCCGTCGTTGCTCGGACTGATCCTGCAGCTTCACCCGGTAGGTCCAGCGCACCAGACTGCCGGGCTGCAGCAGGCCCGTGGCGCGCAGACCCTTTTCGCTGATCAGAAAACGCGGTCCGAATCCGACGCCGCCGGCAAGTTTGTCCGGTTCGGCATCGATCACACTGGTGATGACGAATGTCGCCGCTGCAAGGGTGACGCGATCGCCGACCTTCAAATCCAGGCGCGCCAGCAGCGCAGGATCCGCCGCCGCGCCATAAGCACCGTCGCGCTCCGCCAACACATCAGCGATCGGCATGTCGGGCATCAGGGTCGCTTTACCCAGCATGGGATAATTGCCATCGACCGCTTTCAGTTCGACCAGCGCGAACTCGCCGTTTTGCGCGCGCACCATGGCGCGCAGCGTCGCCGCCGCGGAGACTTTGCCCCGTGTGTCGAGGTAGGCGCGCTCGGGCGCCGTGGCTTCGCGCTGGATCAGCGAAAACGCGGCGTCGCCGCCCAGCAATGTGCGGCCTTCACGCGACAATCCATCGCCAAGGCTGGCCGCGACCGAACCGACACCCGCGATCGCCATCACGCCGAGCGCGATGCATGCGATGAACACATAGAAGCCGCGCAAGCCGCTGCGCAGTTCACGAAACGCATAGCGCAGCGCCAGCAAGCCGATCGGCCGGCGGGACTTGGAGCGCTGCGACGCAACGCCGTCGAGCGCGATCGTCATGAGGCTGCCGTTTCCGCGACGCCGTGGAGGTGTTTGCCCGCCGCTGCATCGATATGGCCCGAGCGCAGACGCACGACACGGCCGCAGCGGCGTGCCAATGCGGCATCGTGAGTGACCAGCACCAACGTCATGCCGCGTTCGCGGTGTTTGGCGAACAGCATGTCGGCGATCTGCTGACCGGTGGTTTCATCGAGATTTCCGGTCGGCTCATCCGCGACGAGAATGGCGGGGTCGGGCGCCAGCGCACGGGCCAGCGCCACGCGCTGCTGCTCGCCGCCGGACAGCTGCGAGGGGTAGTGATGCAGCCGTTCTCCGAGTCCGACGGAAGCGAGCTCGCGCTCGGCGCGCGCGAAGGCGTCGGTACGGCCCGCCAGTTCGAGCGGGACGGCGACATTCTCCAGCGCCGTCATTGTGGGGATCAGATGAAACGACTGGAAGACGATGCCGATATGGCGTCCGCGAAACCGCGCCAGCTCGTCCTCATTCAGACTATTGAACAACTCGCCATTCACCACCACTTCGCCCTGGTCGGGTCGCTCCAGTCCGGCCATGACCATCAGCAGCGTCGATTTGCCGGAGCCGGATGCGCCGATCAGGCCAACGGCCTCGCCCGCGCCGATGCGCAGGCTGATGTCCTTGAGGATGTGCACGCGCGCGGCGCCTTGACCGAGCGAGAGATTAACGTGCGAGATGGAAATCGGGTCCGGCGCTGTGCCGGCTGACGACAAGGGTGCGGTGAGACTGTTCATGGGTTGCTCATATGGGAATTTCCACCTCGCGGTCGAGGGTCTCTTGCCGAGGTTTATCGGTTCGGCTGTTCGCTGGTTAAGGGTTCCCGCCGTGATGACGGCGGTTTTGCTGGCTAATGTGGCGATGTTGCAGCCGGGGCAGGCGCAAACACCGGCCCAAACACTGCCCTCGGCGAAGCCGGTCAAGCTCGTGGCGCTGGGCGATTCCCTCACGGCGGGGCTTGGTCTGTCGGCCTCGGCGGCCTTCCCGGAGCGCCTCAAAAAATCCTTGAAAGACAAAGGGGTGGATGTCGACATCGTCAATGCGGGTGTGTCGGGCGATACGTCTTCCGGCGGCCGGGATCGCCTGGACTGGTCGGTGCCCGACGGCACTCAGGCCGTGATCGTCGAACTTGGCGCCAATGATGCGTTGCGCGGTCTTGATCCTGCGATCACCCGGGCGGCGCTAGAGGGCATCATCAAAACGTTGCAGGGCAAGGGCATCGCCGTGATGCTCTGCGGCATGTACGCGCCCCGCAACCTGGGGCCGGATTATGTGGCGAAGTTCGATCCGATTTATCCGGAGCTCGCCAAGGCGTATGGGGTGCCGTTGTATCCATTTTTCCTCGACGGGGTGGCCGGCGAGCCGACGTTGGTTCAGTCGGACGGTCTGCATCCCACCGCGGAAGGCGTCGATGTCATCGTGCAGCGGATTCTGCCTTCGGTTCAGGCATTCCTCAGCAAATTTTCTGGGCAGAAAGGCTGAATTGCCGTTTACTAACAGCCATATCGACCGGCGGTCTTTCACACTGTCATCGAGGCACGTTAAAAGTAAGGCTTAGTGATTCGGTGTCGGCCTCGCGAGCATTTTCGGAACTTGGTCACTCGGGAAATGTTCGTGTTGAATAGCGTAGGCGTAGTCTGGTTGCACAACCGGTCCCAGCTGTTGCGGAATACGCGCGATCGAGGATCCTGTGATGCCGCGTCTTTTCACCGGACTGGAAATACCTCCTGAGATCGGACAAACCCTGTCCAGTTTGCGTGGCGGCCTGCCAGGAGCGCGCTGGATCGATCCGGAAAATTACCACGTCACCTTGCGCTTCATCGGCGATATCGACGGCATCATCGCCAACGAGATCGCCTCGACGCTGTTTCGCGTCAATCGCAAGCCCTTCGAGGTCGCACTTCAGGGCCTTTCGACCTTCGGCAGCAAAAAACCGCGTGCGGTGGTGGCATCGGTGGTCCCGAGCCGCCCCTTGATGGAGCTGCAGGCCGAGCTTGAGCGGCTGATGCAAAGGATGGGACTGGATCCGGAAGGACGAAAGTTCACGCCGCACGTCACTTTGGCCCGGCTGCGCGATGCGTCGAATCAGGACGTGGCGGATTATCTGTCGGTTAGGGGCTATTTCCCGACCCGCGTTTTCACGGCCTCGCGCTTCGTGCTGTTCTCGTCGCGCGCTTCCGTGGGTGGCGGTCCTTACCTCGTCGAGGATTCTTATGCGCTGAGCGACTGACGTCATTGCGCGGCCGCCCCTTGCATTTTATGCCATTGTTTGGCGATTAGCGCCTGACGTCATCCGGCCGATAACACCAGCGCTCGGTTGTCGTGGGTCTTTCCGATCCAGCCATACCGTTCATGGTCCTTCAGCCGCGATGGTTTAAGCTTCGATGGTTCTTCCTTTCCGCGACCAGTATCGCGCTCTTGTCGCAGCCGGCGAGATTGAGCCCGACCCTGCCCAGGCGCAGGCTGTCGAGGCCTATTCAGTGCTGGAGGCGCGGCTGGCCAATTACCGTCCCGGACAGAAAAATGGATTTCTGGGCCGGTTATTCGGAGGCGACAAGAAGAACGGCGACGAGGTGCGCGGGCTTTACGTTCACGGCGAGGTCGGCCGCGGCAAGACCATGCTGATGGATCTGTTCTTTCAAGGCAGCCCGGTCACGCACAAGCGGCGCGCGCATTTCCATGAATTCATGGCCGACGTGCATGAGCGCATCTACGGCTTCCGTCAGAAGATCATGTCAGGCGAGATCGCGGATGCCGATCCGGTGCGGCTCACCGCGCAGAGCATTTTCGAGGATGCGTGGCTGCTGTGTTTCGATGAATTTCATGTCACCGACATCGCGGACGCGATGATCCTCGGGCGGCTGTTTGAAAAGCTGTTCGATCTGGGCACGGTGGTGGTAGCGACGTCGAACGTTGCGCCGGACGATCTCTATAAAGGCGGCCTCAATCGCGCGCTGTTTCTGCCGTTTATCAAGCAGATTCAGGAGCATATGGAGGTGTTGCGGCTCGATGCGCGCACCGATTTCCGTCTGGAAAAGCTGGCCGGGGCGCGGATGTGGCTGGTGCCGGCGGATGCCGCGGCCGATGCCGCGCTCGACAAGGCCTTTCTGAAACTGACCGGTGGGGCGCACGGCGAGCCGCGCGATCTCACGATCAAGGGGCGTACGCTTCATGTGCCGCGCGCAGCTCATGGCGTGGCGCGATTTTCCTTCAGTCAATTATGCGAACAGCCGCTGGCGGCGTCCGATTATCTGCATCTGGCGCATGACTATCACACCGTCATTCTGGATCATGTCCCGGTGATGGATTACGACCAGCGCAACGCCGCCAAGCGGTTCATTACCCTGATCGACGCGTTTTACGACAATGGCGTCAAGCTGATGGCCTCCGCCGAGGCTGACCCGGTCTCGCTCTATCGTGCGACCGAGGGGGTCGAGGCCAACGAGTTCAAGCGCACGTCGTCCCGGCTGATCGAAATGGGATCGGAATCCTATCTGGCGCTTCCCCATGGCCGCAGCAGTGATTCCACGGCCAGCGGCGCCAGCACCGGTCTGGTCGAAACGTGATCGCGATCCAAAATGCTATAGTGGCGACTTGAACGGGTGCGACGAAAGAGCTAACAGCCTTCCCAGATTTATTTCGTCGGCGGTTTCGAGCAAAGCGGATGCCGGTTTGCGAAGAAAGCGCGTCAAAACAAAATGTTAGAGTGTCGTCGCGATCCACTCCAAGCGATTGGGAAGGCGATTTCGCTCTGGGTTTTCTTACAGGCTTTAATCCCTCCTCCCGCTGGATTCATAAGGACAGATTCCGATGGCGCGCAACAAGATTGCTTTGATTGGCTCCGGCCAGATCGGTGGAACACTTGCTCATCTCGTCGGGCTTAAGGAGCTGGGCGACGTTGTGCTGTTCGACATCGCCGAAGGTGTGCCGCAGGGCAAATCGCTCGATATCGCTCAATCGTCTCCAGTCGACGGCTTCGACTCGCGACTGACGGGCGCCAATTCCTATGAAGCGATCGACGGCGCCGACGTTGTCATCGTCACCGCCGGCGTGCCGCGCAAGCCGGGCATGAGCCGCGATGACTTGCTCAGCATCAATCTCAAGGTCATGGAACAGGTCGGTGCGGGCATCAAGAAATACGCGCCCAATGCGTTCGTGATCTGCATCACCAACCCGCTCGACGCGATGGTCTGGGCGCTGCAAAAGGCCTCCGGCCTGCCCAGCAAGAAGGTCGTCGGCATGGCCGGCGTGCTCGATTCCGCGCGCTTCCGTTATTTCCTGGCCGATGAATTCAACGTGTCGGTCGAGGACGTCACCGCCTTCGTGCTCGGCGGCCATGGCGACACAATGGTGCCGCTGACGCGCTATTCGACAGTGGCCGGTATTCCGCTGCCCGATCTCGTGAAGATGGGCTGGACCTCGCAGGCGCGCATCGACGAGATCGTCGACCGCACCCGCAACGGCGGCGCCGAGATCGTCAATCTGCTCAAGACCGGCTCGGCGTTCTACGCGCCTGCGGCTTCGGCCATTGCGATGGCCGAGAGCTATCTGCGCGACAAGAAGCGCGTGCTGCCTTGCGCCGCCCATCTCAACGGCGAATATGGCGTGAAGGACATGTATGTCGGCGTGCCGGTGGTGATCGGCGCCAAGGGCGTCGAGCGCATCGTCGAGATCGAACTGGCAGGCAAGGATCGCGAAGCGTTCGACAAGTCGGTGGCATCGGTGCAGGGTCTGGTCGATGCCTGCAAGAAGATCGCGCCGGATTTGCTTGGTAAATAACTAAGCGAGCAAACCACCGTCCATCCGCGCCGGCCTTCACGAAGTTGGAAGGTCTCGCGCGATAGGACGATGCGCAGTTTGAATGAGAAGATATTCGGCAAACCAACTCCGGTTTGAAGCCGTCATTTGAAGCCGTCAGGGGCGATCGATGAATATTCATGAATACCAGGCAAAAGCGTTGCTGAAGGAGTTCGGCGTGCAGGTCTCGCGCGGCGTGCCGATCTTCAAGGCCTCCGAGGCGGAAGCTGCCGCCAAGGAACTCGGCGGCCCGCTCTGGGTGGTGAAGAGCCAGATTCATGCCGGTGGTCGCGGCAAGGGCAAGTTCAAGGAAGCCAGCGCCGGCGACAAGGGCGGCGTGCGGCTGGCCAAGTCCATCGATGAGGTCAAGACCTTCGCGCAGCAGATGCTGGGCGCGACGCTGGTGACGATCCAGACCGGTCCGGCAGGCAAGCAGGTCAACCGCCTCTACATCGAAGACGGCTCCGATATCGAAAAGGAATTCTATCTCTCCGCGCTCGTCGATCGCGAGACCTCGCGAATCGCTTTCGTGGTCTCGACCGAAGGCGGCATGGACATCGAGGATGTCGCGCACAAGACGCCCGAAAAGATCATCACCTTCTCGATCGATCCTGCGACCGGCGTGATGCCGCATCATGGCCGCAAGGTCGCGCAGGCGCTCGGCCTCAAGGGCGAGCTGGCCAAGCAGGCGGAAAAGCTGATCGCGCAGCTCTATACGGCCTTCGTCGCCAAGGACATGGCGATGCTTGAGATCAATCCGCTCATCATCACCAAGCAGGGCGAACTGCGCTGCCTCGACGCCAAGGTGTCGTTCGATTCCAACTCGCTCTACCGTCATCCGGAGGTGGTCGCGCTGCGCGACATGACCGAGGAAGACGCCAAGGAAATCGAAGCCTCGAAATACGACCTTGCCTACATCACCCTCGACGGCACGATCGGCTGCATGGTGAATGGCGCGGGTCTTGCGATGGCGACGCTGGACATCATCAAGCTCTACGGTGAAAGCCCGGCCAACTTCCTCGACGTCGGCGGGGGTGCTTCGGAAGAAAAAGTCGCGGCTGCATTTCAGATCATCACCGCCGATCCGAACGTGAAGGGCATTCTCGTCAATATCTTCGGCGGCATCATGAAGTGCGACGTGATCGCGCGCGGCGTAATCGCTGCGGTGAAGACAGTTGGCCTCAAAGTGCCGCTGGTGGTGCGTCTCGAAGGCACCAATGTCGAAGAAGGCAAGGCGATCATCCGGGAGTCCGGGCTCAACGTCCTGCCCGCCGACGATCTCGACGATGCCGCGCAGAAGATCGTGAACGCCGTGAGAGGGAAGTAAGCCGATGTCCGTCCTGATCGACAAAAACACCAAGGTCATCACCCAAGGCTTCACCGGCAAGAACGGCACCTTCCATTCGGAAGGCGCGCTGGCCTACGGCACCAAGCTTGTCGGCGGCACGTCGCCGGGCAAGGGAGGTTCGACCCATCTCGGACTGCCGGTGTTCGACACCGTCGCGGAGGCGCGCGAGAAGACCGGCGCCGACGCCAGCGTGATCTACGTTCCGCCGCCGGGTGCGGCCGACGCGATCTGCGAAGCGATCGATGCGGAAATCCCGCTGATCGTCTGCATCACCGAGGGCATTCCCGTGCTCGACATGGTGCGGGTTAAGCGCTCGCTGTCGGGCTCGAAGTCGCGGTTGATTGGGCCCAATTGCCCCGGCGTCGTGACCGCTGGCGAATGCAAGATCGGCATCATGCCGGCGAACATCTTCCGTCCAGGTAATGTCGGTATCGTGTCGCGCTCCGGTACCCTGACCTATGAAGCGGTTTTCCAGACCTCGCAGGAGGGCCTTGGTCAGACTTCGGCGGTTGGAATCGGCGGCGATCCGGTCAAGGGCACCGAATTCATCGATGTGCTGGAGCTGTTCCTGGCCGATCCCAAAACCACCTCGATCGTCATGATCGGCGAAATCGGCGGTTCGGCGGAAGAGGAAGCCGCGCAGTTCCTGCGTGACGAGGCCAAGCGTGGCCGCAAGAAGCCGATGGTCGGGTTTATCGCCGGCCGGACCGCTCCTCCCGGCCGCCGCATGGGCCATGCCGGCGCTATCATCTCCGGCGGCAAGGGCGACGCCGACTCCAAGATTGCTGCCATGGAAGCGGCGGGAATCGCGGTATCGCCATCCCCCGCCCGGCTCGGAAAGACCCTGACCGAAAAATTGAAATCGTAATTCAATTCTTGGTTCTTTTTGGCGCGTATATTTGCCCAGAATAGGGTAAAGATGGGGACATTAGCCCGAACGGGGCTCCGTTCGGGCTTTTTCGCCCTCAATTTCTTCCGCGCGACGCCAAAAATCAGGACGCAATCATGTCTCGCCAGGACGCGAATGCCGCTTTCGCCCTCACCTCGTTCCTTTATGGCGGTAACGCCGCCTACATCGACGAAATCTACGGCCGTTACGAAAAAGATCCGGCCTCGGTCGATGCGGAGTGGCAGGATTTCTTCAAAAGCCTGAAAGATCAGCCAGCCGACGTCGCCAAGAACGCCACAGGGCCGTCCTGGGAAAAACCCAACTGGCCGGTGCAGCCGACCGACGAACTGACGTCCGCGCTCGACGGCAACTGGGCGCAAACCGAAAAAGTGCTGGGCGGCAAGCTGCAGGCGAAGGCACAGGCCAAAGGCGCGGAGTTGAGCGCTGCCGACGTTCAGCAGGCCACCCGCGATTCGATCCGCGCGCTGATGCTGATTCGCGCCTACCGCATGCGTGGCCATTTCCATGCCAACCTCGATCCGCTGGGCATCGAAGGACAGAAGGATCACGAGGAGCTCGATCCGCGCTCCTACGGCTTCACCGACGCGGATTACGATCGCAAGATATTCCTCGACCACGTGCTCGGTCTCGAGTTCGGCACGTTGCGCGAGATCGTCCTGATCTGCCAGCGCACCTATTGCCAGACACTCGGCGTCGAATTCATGCACATCTCCAATCCACAGCAGAAGGCGTGGATTCAGGAGCGCATCGAAGGTCCGGACAAGGAGATCAGCTTCACCCGTGAAGGCCGTCGCGCCATTCTGATGAAGCTTATCGAAGCTGAAGGCTTCGAGAAGTTCTGCGATCTCAAATTCACCGGCACCAAGCGTTTCGGTCTCGACGGCGCAGAATTGCTGATTCCGGCGCTTGAGCAGATCATCAAGCGGGGCGGCAATCTCGGCGTGAAGGAAATCGTGGTCGGCATGCCGCACCGCGGACGTCTCAACGTGCTGACCCAGGTAATGGGCAAGCCGCATCGCGCGTTGTTTCATGAATTCAAGGGCGGTTCGGCAAATCCGGACGAGGTCGAAGGCTCGGGCGACGTCAAGTACCACCTCGGCGCTTCCTCGGATCGCGAGTTCGACAGCAACAAGGTTCACTTGTCGCTTACGGCAAACCCGTCGCATCTCGAAATCGTCGATCCGGTGGTGCTCGGCAAAGTGCGCGCCAAGCAGGACCAGCATGGCGACGCGCCGGACCAGCGCGTGTCCGTGCTGCCGCTCTTGATGCACGGCGATGCGGCGTTTGCGGGCCAGGGCGTGGTGCCGGAATGTTTCGGATTGTCCGACCTGAAAGGCTACCGCACCGGCGGCTCGCTGCATTTCATCGTCAACAACCAGATCGGTTTTACGACCTATCCGCGCTATTCGCGCTCCTCGCCCTATCCGTCCGATGTCGCGAAGATGATCGATGCGCCGATCTTCCACGTGAACGGCGACGACCCGGAAGCGGTGGTGTTCGCCGCGAAGGTTGCAATCGAATACCGGCAGAAATTCCACAAGCCGGTGGTCATCGACATGTTCTGCTACCGCCGGCACGGGCACAACGAAGGCGACGAGCCTGCCTTCACCCAGCCGGTGATGTACAAGAAGATCGCGTCGCATCCGAGCACGCTGGAAATCTATTCCAAGCGGCTGATCGCGGACGGTGTCATCACCGAAGGTGAAGTCGACAAAGCCAAGGCGGACTGGCGCGCTCGCCTCGACGCCGAACTGGAAGCAGGCTCGGGCTACAAGCCGAACAAGGCCGATTGGCTGGACGGCAAGTGGGCGGGCTTCAAGGTCGCCGATATCGACGAAGACCCGCGCCGCGGCGAAACCGGTGTCGACGCGGCGGTGCTGAAAGAGATCGGCCGCAAGATCACCAAGGTTCCTGACGGCTTCCGCGTTCACCGTACAGTCCAGCGCTTCCTTGAGAATCGCGGCAAGGCAATCGATGGCGGTATCGGTATCGACTGGGCGACGGCCGAAGCACTGGCATTCTGCACGCTGATGGAAGAAGGCTTCCATGTTCGTCTGTCCGGGCAGGACAGCGAGCGTGGCACCTTCTCGCAGCGTCACTCGGTGCTGTTCGATCAGGAAGACGAGAGCCGCTATACGCCGTTCAATCATCTGTCCGAGAAGCAGGGACACTACGAAGTCATCAACTCGCTGTTGTCGGAAGAGGCGGTGCTTGGCTTCGAATACGGCTATTCACTGGCCGAGCCGAATGCGCTGGCGATCTGGGAAGCGCAGTTCGGCGATTTCGCCAATGGCGCGCAGGTCGTGTTCGACCAGTTCATTTCCTCCGGCGAGCGCAAATGGCTGCGCATGTCCGGCCTGGTGTGTCTACTGCCGCACGGCTACGAGGGGCAAGGTCCGGAGCATTCTTCCGCGCGGCTCGAGCGCTTCCTGCAGATGTGCGCCGAAGACAACATGCAGGTCGCCAACTGCACGACGCCTGCCAACTACTTCCATAGCCTGCGTCGACAATTGAAACGCGAGATCCGCAAGCCGCTGATCCTGATGACGCCGAAGTCGCTGCTACGCCACAAGCGCGCCGTCTCGACGCTGGCCGAATTGAGTGCGGGCACCTCGTTCCACCGCGTGTTGCACGACGATGCGGAAAAGGGCGGCGACTTCAAGATCGCGACCGACGACAAAATCCGCCGCGTGGTTCTGTGCGCCGGCAAGGTCTATTACGATCTCTACGAGGAGCGCGAGAAGCGCGGCATCAATGATATCTATCTGCTCCGCGTCGAGCAGCTCTATCCGGTGCCGGTCAAGACGCTGGTGCAGGAGCTCGACCGCTTCAAGAAAGCCGAAGTCGTGTGGTGCCAGGAAGAACCGCGCAACATGGGCGGCTGGCACTTCATCGAGCCCTATCTCGAATGGGTGTTGAACCAGATCAATGCATCGAACAAGCGTCCACGCTATGCGGGGCGGGCCGCCGCCGCAGCGACGGCAACGGGCTTGATGTCGAAGCATCTGGCGCAGCTCAAGGCGCTTCTCGACGAGGCGCTCGGATAATCATTGCAGGCCGGGCGTCCCGCGTTGAAGGTGTTCGTTCATCTCTCAACACGGGTTTCCCTGTTATATCACCGCAACTGGACGTGCCGGCTTGAGGGTTTGATTGATCAAAGCTTCTCGCCGGACAAGGATTGAGACGCCGCAACCGATCCCAAACGGTCATGGCGCAAGAGGGAAAAAATCATGACTGAAATTCGTGTCCCGACGCTCGGCGAATCCGTCACCGAAGCGACCATCGGCCGTTGGTTCAAGAAACCCGGCGAAGCCGTGTCCGTCGATGAGCCGCTGGTCGAGCTGGAAACCGACAAGGTCACCATCGAGGTGCCTGCGCCGGCTGCCGGCACGCTCGGTGAAATCGTCGCCAAGGATGGCGAGACCGTCGCCGTCGGCGCGCTGCTCGGACAAATCTCCGATGGTGCAGGAGCGTCCTCCAAGCCGGCTGCACCGGCTGCTGCTCCCGCTAAGGCTGCCGCGCCCGCTGCGTCCGCAGCGCCTGCGGCTGCAGCCCAGAAGGCTCCGCCTGTTGACGCGCCGCTCGCGCCGTCGGTCCGCAAGCTTTCCTCTGAAAGTGGCGTCGACGCGTCCACCGTTCCAGGTTCCGGCAAGGATGGTCGTGTGACGAAGGGCGACATGCTGGCGGCGATCGAAAAAGCCGCCTCGTCGCCGACCCCACTCAATCAGCCAGCCGCTGCCGTTCAGGTGCGCGCCCCGTCTCCGGCGGACGACGCCGCCCGCGAAGAGCGCGTGAAGATGACCCGCCTGCGGCAGACCATCGCGCGCCGTCTGAAGGATGTGCAGAACACGGCGGCGATGCTGACGACCTTCAACGAGGTCGACATGAGCCATCTCATGGCACTGCGTACGCAATACAAGGATTTGTTCGAAAAGAAGCACGGCACCAAGCTCGGCTTCATGGGCTTCTTCACCCGCGCCTGCGTGCAGGCGTTGAAGGATGTCCCCGCGGTCAATGCCGAGATCGACGGCACTGATTTGATTTACAAGAATTATTATCACATCGGCGTTGCGGTCGGCACCGAGAAGGGCCTTGTCGTTCCCGTGGTGCGCGATTGCGACCACAAGTCTCTCGCGGAGATCGAGAAGTCGATTTCCGAATTCGGCAAGCGGGCACGCGACGGCCAGCTCAAGATCGAGGACATGCAGGGCGGCACGTTCACGATTTCGAACGGGGGCGTTTACGGCTCGCTGATGTCGACGCCGATCCTGAACGCGCCACAGTCCGGCATCCTCGGTATGCACAAAATCCAGGAGCGACCGGTAGTCGTCGGCGGCAAGATCGAAATCCGTCCGATGATGTACCTTGCTTTGTCCTATGATCACCGCGTGATTGACGGCAAGGAAGCGGTGACGTTCCTGGTGCGGATCAAGGAAAGCCTGGAAGATCCGGCGCGGTTGGTGCTCGACCTTTGATCGGGCCGGAAGGTCAACGTTGATGGATCGCGTCGTCGTCATTACGGGGGGTAGTCGCGGTATCGGACGCGCTACGGCGCTGGCTGCGGCCAGCCGTGGCTATCGTGTCTGCATCGGCTACGCCTCGAATGAGACGGCGGCCCGCGAGGTTGTCGGCAAGATCGAGGCGGGAAACGGCAAAGCCATCGCGGTGCGATGCGATGTCGGCAGCGAGGCCGATATTCTTGCCCTATTCAAGGCGGCCGATGCGTTCGGTCCGTTAGGCGTCCTCGTCAACAACGCCGGTGTCGTCGACGTCTCCACGCGTGTCGAGGATATGAGCGCCGCACGCATTCAGCGCATGATGACCGTGAACGTGACCGGCAGCATTCTGTGCGCCCGCGAAGCGGTGAAGCGGATGTCGACCCGGCACGGCGGCAAAGGCGGCGTCATCATCAATCTGTCGTCGGTGGCCGCCAAGCTCGGCTCGCCCAATACGTATGTCGATTATGCCGCCTCGAAGGGCGCGATCGATTTGTTCACCCTGGGACTGGCGCTCGAAGTGGCGAACGAAGGCATTCGGGTCGCGGCAATTCGACCCGGGTTGATCGATACCGAGATCCACGCCAGCGGCGGAGAGCCGGATCGCGCGCATCGTTTGAGCAAGATGGTGCCGATGCAGCGCGTCGGGACAGCGGACGAAATTGCAAAGGCGGTGGTCTGGCTGATGTCGGACGATGCGTCTTACGTCACAGGTTCAATTCTCGACGTGTCGGGCGGACGTTGACCGAGCGGTAACGTCAATTGGGTATGTCGATTTCTACAGGAGCATTTATGGCGAGCTACGATCTCATAATTATCGGCACCGGTCCGGGCGGGTATGTCTGCGCGATCCGCGCGGCGCAGCTCGGCATGAAGGTGGCTGTTGTCGAAAAGAATCCGACGCTCGGGGGGACCTGTCTCAATGTGGGCTGCATGCCCTCGAAGGCGCTGCTCTATGCGTCCGAGTTGTTCGAGGAAACCGAGCACTCGTTCGGCAAAATGGGCATCAGCGTTTCCAAGCCGAAGCTCGATCTGCCCGCCATGATGAACTTCAAACAGGAAGGCATCGACGGCAACGTCAAGGGCGTCGACTTCCTGATGAAGAAGAACAAGATCGACGTGCTGCGCGGGGTCGGCAGGGTTGTTGGCGCGGGCAAGGTCGAGGTGAAATCCGCCGATGGTAAGACCCAGGTCGCGGAGACGAAAAACATCGTCATCGCCACCGGCTCGGATGTGACGCGACTCAAAGGCATCGAGATCGACGAGAAGCGCATCGTGTCGTCGACGGGCGCTTTGTCGCTGGATAAGGTGCCGGAAAAGCTGCTGGTGATCGGCGCAGGTGTCATCGGGCTCGAGCTTGGCTCGGTGTGGCGGCGCCTCGGCGCACAGGTCACCGTGGTCGAGTTTTTGGATCGCATTTTGCCGGGCATGGACGGCGAGATCGCCAGGCAGTTCCAGAGGATTCTTGAAAAGCAGGGCGTCAGTTTCAAGCTTGGCGCAAAAGTCACCGGCGTCGACGCTTCTGGCAAGAAGCTGAAGGCGCAGATCGAGGCGGCGGCCGGCGGCAACGCCGAGACCATCGAAGCCGACGTCGTTCTCGTTGCGGTCGGCCGGGTGCCTTACACCGAAGGGCTGGGCCTGAAGGAAGCCGGTATTGCGCTGGACAATCGCGGCCGCATTCAAACCGACGCGCATTTCGCAAGCAGCGTTGCCGGCATCTATGCCATCGGCGATGTGATTGCCGGACCCATGCTCGCGCACAAGGCGGAAGACGAGGGCGTGGCCGTGGCGGAGATCCTTGCCGGGCAGGCGGGTCACGTGAATTACGATGTCATTCCGGGCGTTGTGTATACGACGCCGGAAGTCGCTTCGGTCGGCAAGACCGAAGAAGAGCTGAAGCAGGCCAACATCGCTTACAATGTCGGCAAGTTTCCGTTCACCGCGAACGGACGCTCCAAGGTCAATCAGACCACGGACGGACTTGTGAAGGTTCTCGCGGATGCGAAAACCGATCGCGTGCTGGGCGTTCATATCGTCGGCCGCGAAGCCGGTGAAATGATTCACGAAGCGGCGGTGCTGATGGAGTTCGGCGGTTCGGCGGAAGATCTGGCGCGGACGTGCCATGCCCATCCCACGCGGTCCGAGGCGGTCAAGGAAGCCGCTCTTGGCGTCGGCAAGCGCGCTATCCATATGTAATGATGTGACGACCAGCGCGGGCGTTTCGAAACGGTATTTTCGAACACACCCTTCGTCAACGTTATGCGCTTAATCTGGTCACAAAACCGGCGCTGGCTGTAACGGCTGGCGTCAAGGCATCATGCCTCTGGCCCGGACAATCGCGCCCGCAATCGCCGCGCGTAAGGAGAGAGATGCGCCGTCTCTTGAAGCCGTTGTGGTTCCTGCTTGCGCTGCTCTTCCTCGTCGAAGCGTGGCTGTGGGATCATCTTGTCCCGGCTATTCGCTGGGTCGTGGATGTCATTCCATGGAAGGCGCTGAAGGCCAGGCTGTCGGACGCGATCGAGGATCTCTCGCCGCCCGCAACGCTTGTGGTCTTTCTGATTCCAGCCGCGATCTATTTCGGTCTCGAGCTGATCGCGCTATGGCCGATGGCTTATGGGCGATGGATGCTTGCGCTCACGGTGTTGATCGGAGCCAAGATCGTCGGCGCGGCGATCACCGCCTTTGCCTTCGAGGTGACTCGCGACAAGCTGCTGCAGATGGACTGGTTTCGCAGTGGTTATGAGTTCGTGATCCGATGGCGCGATGCCGCCCATCGTCTGGCCGATCCTTATCTCTGCGAGATCAAGGCCTGGATACGAGAGCTGAAGCTATCGTCCGGTTCGCGCGTTGCGCGGTTCGTGCAGCGGCTGCGCCGCAAGGCGCATGCCGCATCCCGTGAATAGCCGTTAAAACAAATGGACGGCATGGGGCGCGAAAGCGCCGATCAGCGTGAACGCGATGCCTCCAAGCGCGAGCGCGCCTGAAATCCACGCCAGTGCGATCATGCCGGTGATGATGGTGGCTGATGCGAGAACGATCGCGATCTGAAACGCAGCCGATGCGATTTCGAAGTTATGGTATTTCGCAAGCGACGTATCGCGTTCTTCCTCGGAATGCTTGGCGCGCTCGGCCAGCTGTTCGGAGCCTTCATTGGTTTCCGGCTCGGATCGATAGCGCGCCGCGGTCTTTTGCCAGTCGTCGATCTGCTTCAAGGCAGCGGCCTTTTGCGCCTCGTCCGTCAGCGTCGGCGCCGTAATTTTCAATCCTTCGGCGGCGGTCTGCACGGCCGTCCGGCGAATGGTCTTGGCCTGGAAGAACGACCAGAGATTTGCGGCTTCGACATTCTTGCTGATGGATTCGGTTTGAGCGCCTTTGCCCAGCGTTTCCGAGAGCGCCAGACACAGCGCAATCACCGCGATCAGCAGGGCGATCTTCTTGTTCTCGCCGGATGCATGCTCGGCGTGTTCCGCGTGCTCCATGCTTTCATGCGCGCTCATCGTGTTTTCTCCTGCGAAATCATCCTGTGGGCCAATCACGTTTGGCGCAACGCAATCGCATGTGCAAGGGGGCAGGTCGGCCCATCGCGGCCTGAAGGCAAGGCCAGCAGGGACGAACTCCGGTTTCGCGTTTGAAACGGCTTGAAATCGAACGGCGTTCGGGACGAGCCTGTCAGGCGCGGGGGTGGGCGGTTTTGTAGACGTCCATCAGCCGTTCGGCGTCGATGCCGGTGTAAATCTGGGTCGTCGACAACGAGGCATGGCCAAGCAGTTCCTGGATCGCACGCAAGTCACCGCCGCGTGTCAGGAGATGCGTGGCGAAGGAATGCCTCAGCGCATGGGGCGTGGCGCTGTCCGGCAGGCCAAGCGCACCGCGCAGGCTCGCCATGGCGAGCTGGATGATGCGGGGGCTCAACGGTCCGCCCCGGGCACCGACAAAGATCGGCTGTTCGGGAGCGAGGCGATGCGGACAGATGCTGACGTAATCTTCAATCAGTTTCAGGACGTTCTGCAAGACCGGCACCATGCGGGTCTTGTTGCCTTTGCCGGTCACCACCAGCACGTCGCCTGCGCCGGCGACCGGCACATCGCGGCGTTTTAGCCCGAGAGCCTCCGAAATGCGCAGGCCTGAACCATACAGCAACGCCATCACGGCGGCGTCGCGGGCAAGGATCCATGGCGCGCGGTCTTCACCGGCGCGCAGGTCGGCATCAATGATGCGTTTGGCGGTGGCCATTTGCAGCGGCTTCGGCAGGCTCTTGCCGACTTTCGGGGCGCGGATTGCCGACAGCGCGCCGACCTTTCCCTTGCCTTCGCGTTCAAGAAACCGCGCCAACGAGCGCAATCCCGCCAGCGCCCGCATCAGCGAGCGGCCGGTAATCGCATCGGCACGCCGAGCGGCCATGAACGAGCGGACGTCTGTAGCTTCGAGGGCGGCGAAGCGTTTCAGCGTGATGCTTTTGCCCCAATGCGCGCCGAGGAAAACCAGAAACTGACGGACATCGCGCTCATAGGCTTCGAGCGTTTTCGGCGACAGCCTGCGCTCGGCGCGTAAATGCACCATCCATCGCGCCATTTCGGACAGCAAATCCGACGCCGCACAGGACAGGCTCGCGTGGTCGGGTTCGGCTTGCGTGGTCATGGTGGATTCGAATCTCGGTTCGGCGAGTTTGCCGGGGTTGCGGAAGCCATCATCGCGGTTGTTGGTTCAGCCTTGGTTAAGCGCCTGAATCGGGTGGCCGTATTCATACCCTCCATGAACTTGGCGGCGTAACCAAGGTCGATTGCGCTATTGGAATTTTCCGGATCGGTGGCGTAGAGGCGGTATCCACCTGGACCGAAAACGCTTTAGGTTACCGGCCACCCCTTGTCCCGAGTTCGATTCGCCTATGGTTCGTCCCATCAATACAACCCGCGTCGTCGACGTTCTGGTGCCGGTTGCGTTGAACCAGACGTATTCCTACCGCGTGCCGACAGGTATGGAACTCCAGCCGGGCGATGTGGTCAGCGTGCCGCTTGGCGCGCGGGATGTGATGGCGGTGGTGTGGGCCGATAACGCCAATCCGGATCCACGCTTGCACAATCGCCTCAAGGACGTCGGCGAAAAGATCGATGTTGTGCCGTTGCGCGGCGAGCTGCGCAGTTTTGTCGATTGGGTGGCGAATTACACGTTGTCGGCGCGCGGCATGGTCCTGCGCATGACATTGCGCATGGGCGATCTGGGCCCGGAACGGGTGCGGCCGGGTGTGCGGCTGATCGGCTCACCGCCGCAACGCATGACGCCGGCGCGCCGGCGAGTTATCGAAGTATTGTCCGATGGTTTGCTGCATGGAAAATCCGATGCGGCGCGCGAGGCGGGCGTCAGCGTCGGCGTCATCGACGGGCTGGTCGACGAAGGCACGCTGGCCGTTGAGATCCTGCCGAAAGCGCCGCCGCCGCCCGCGCCCGATCCATCCTTCGCGGTGCCGGATTTTTCGCCCGAACAGCAGCAGGCGGCGGAAGCCATGCGGCGTCTCGCGCAAGGCGAATTTCAGGTGGCGCTGCTCGACGGCGTCACCGGTTCGGGAAAAACCGAAGTCTATTTCGAGGCGGTCGCCGAGATCGTCGCGCGCGGCCGGCAGGCGTTGCTGCTGATGCCGGAGATCGCGCTGACCGGCCAGTTTCTCGACCGGTTTTCCAAGCGCTTTGGTGTCCGGCCGCTGGAATGGCATTCGGAGCTGACGCCGCGCACCCGCGCGCGCAACTGGGCCGCGATCTCGGCCGGCGAGGCTCACGTGGTGGTCGGCGCGCGCTCGGCGTTGTTTCTGCCTTACGCGGATCTGGGTCTGATCATCGTCGATGAGGAGCACGATCAAGCCTACAAGCAGGATGACGGCGCGCATTATCACGCGCGTGACATGGCGGTGGTGCGTGGCCGCATCGCAAACATTCCGGTGGTGCTCGCGTCGGCGACGCCATCGGTCGAGACCGAAGTCAATGCCCGCCGAGGCCGATATCAGCGGATCGCCTTGCCTTCGCGGTTCGGCGGGCAGCACATGCCGCACATCGAAGCGATCGATCTGCGACGCGAAGGCCCGGCGCGGGGAAAGTTCATTTCGCCGCCATTGGCCGAAGCGGTGCGAAACGCCATCGAGCGGCGCGAACAGGCGCTGCTGTTTCTCAACCGCCGGGGCTACGCGCCACTGACGCTGTGCCGCGCCTGCGGCCATCGTTTTTCCTGCAACATCTGCGACGCCTGGCTCGTCGACCACCGGTTCCGGCAGCGCCTGGTCTGTCATCATTGCGGCTTCTCGACGCCGCGTCCGCATCTCTGCCCGCATTGCGGCGCCGAGGAATCGCTGGCGGCCATCGGCCCCGGCGTCGAGCGTTTGCAGGAGGAGGCGGCGGCGCTGTTTCCCGGCGCCCGCAGCATGGTGCTGTCGAGCGACCTGATCACCTCGATCGAAACCATGCGGGCGGAATTGACGGAGATCGCGGAGGGCCGGGTCGACGTCATCATCGGTACGCAACTGGTGGCCAAGGGCCATCATTTTCCCCGCCTTAATCTGGTGGGCGTGGTGGATGCCGATCTTGGTCTGGGCAATGGCGATCCGCGTGCGGCCGAGCGCACGTTTCAATTGCTCAATCAGGTCATCGGCCGCGCCGGGCGGGAGCAGGGGCACGGCATCGGCTATCTGCAGACCCATCAGCCGGAGCATCCGGTCATGAAGGCGCTGGTGGCTTGCGACAGGGAGGCCTTCTACGACAGCGAGATCGAGGCGCGCGAGCGCACCGGTTACCCGCCGTTCGGGCGGCTGGCGAGCCTGATCGTTTCGGCCGGTGATCGGCCGACCGCCGAAGGCTTTGCGCGTTCGCTCGCGGCAGTCGCGCCAGCGGACGATAAAGTGCAGGTGCTTGGTCCGTCGGAAGCGCCGCTCGCGGTGATCAAAGGCCGCTACCGGTTTCGTTTGCTGGTGAAATCGGCGCGGGGCTACGATTTGTCAGCCTATCTGCGGGATTGGCTCGCGGGCGGTCCCAAGACCAAAGGCAATCTCAAGCTCGAGGTCGATATCGATCCCCAGAGTTTTCTTTAAAGCGTTTCGGATGCGGACCGATCAAAAACGATGGCCTGCCACCGCGCACACGATGGCAGGCCATGAATACGCTACACGCAACTTACGCAACACGACGCTACGGTGAAAAAACCTAGAGCGCTTCATTTCGGGTAACCCCCGTCGCTCTCAATCGGGTTATTTTGACGCGTTTTCATAATGCGAACCGGTATCCACCACCGGATCAAGTCCGGTGGCATGCTTCGCTCGAAAACGCTCTCGTACGCCGGTTTTATTGAACTTCGGCGACGACGCGTCCCACGCCGCGGCCCGTCAGGCCGACAGCCCGCGCCGCACCGGTGGAAAGATCCAGAACCCGGCCACGGATGAACGGACCGCGATCGTTGATGGTGACGACGACACTGCGTCCCGCATGAGTGACCTTGACGCGCGTGCCGAAGGGCAGCGTGCGGTGGGCTGCGGTCATGGCGTTCTGATTGAAGCGTTGGCCGGACGCAGTGCGGTGTCCGGCTTCGTTGCCGTAGTAAGAGGCCATGCCCGAGAAACTATGGTTCGAGGAACCATTGCGCGAAAAGCTCTGGCCCAAAAAGTTCTGGCCCAGAAAGCCTTGGCCGAAAATGCTTTGGTTCGGGGCCTTTTGGCCCGCGGCGATTGACGCATTGGCGTCGCGCCACGCACGACGGGATTTGGCGGATGCGGCCGATATGCCGCCGGCGAGAACAGAGGCCGCAACGGCCAAGGTGAAGAGGTTCGAAAATGTTTTGGATCGCAATGGTCGATGGTTAATATTGTTGATCATCAATTCGTCCCTCGCATCGTATTGAAAGGTATTATGGCAGGACGGCTGGCTATAGATGGCCACGCTCGTCGACGCCGGAACGCTTTACCCGACAATGAGGCATAACCGGGGCAAGGGATTTTGTTCCGTAAACCATATTTGATTTATTTAAAATCTTGCCGGTCACGGGTTGTCTTTGAAATAAGCGCTCTCTTCAGTATTTGTGATGAGTTTTGACTTTGGAATACTTGAGATTAAAGAATTCATTGAGGTTACCCAAGAAGAGACCGTCAAGGTTTGGCGGAGTGTTCACATGCGCTTTGCGCGGGGCGCCATGAGCTCAAAGGGAGGCTGAGGCCAAATGGGGCCGAAAGGGCCTTAATTTCGTCGGCGTGATTCCGAAGGCGCGACCGGCCACCGAACCTTGGACCTTGGACCTTGGACCTTGGGCGCTGGCTCGCGGGCCGATCCCCGTCTTCGAAATTTCCCCTCTAAGACTTTAGGAAGAGGGATGCGCTGGACGTGGTGTGTGGGGCCACGCGGGTTCGCGCAGACTCATCAGGCATCGCAGCAAAGACGGTACAAAAGGCAAAAGCTGTTCGTTGTCGCTTCTACGCGGCTCGGGCTTTTGAATATTTCGAACCGGCTATGGCTGTTCGAATCGATGCGATTTTGCCCGGCAACTCCGCATGAAGGACCGCCAAACGGATGAATGCGACAAACCATCGCTGTCCGTGCGCGGTCGTGTTGCACCTGCCCGCCGCCTATGTTAGCAAACCGCGATTTTCAGCGGCGGTGGCGCACGCCCTGCCGTCCAAAAACAGAAGTCCCGCTTGAATTCCAAGGGCTTTGCTCGTCTGTCACTTTCCGGTGGCGACGGTCGTCGTGCTTGGCTTTTCGACAGCCAGATAGAGCGTATTCGTGGCAGCAGAAGATCAATCCGTTTCGGGAGTGTCCGGTCGCTATGCGACGGCCCTTTTCGAACTTGCGCGCGATGAAAAATCCGTCGATTCCCTTAAAGCCGACCTGGACAAGCTCGACCAGTTGATCGCGGAAAGTCCGGATTTCGCGCGATTGGTGCGGAGCCCGCTCTTTACCGCCGACCAGCAGGCAAAAGCTCTGTCGGCCGTGCTGGCCAAGGCCGGCATCGGGGGTACCGCCGCGAAGTTCGTCAGTGTTCTCACCGCAAATCGCCGCCTGTTCGCGGTGCGCGACGTGATCCGTGCCTTCAATGTGCTGGTGGCCCGTTTCAAGGGTGAAGCGTCGGCGGAAGTGACCGTCGCCGAAGCGCTCAGCGCCAAGAATCTCGACGCCCTCAAAACCGCGCTGAAATCAGTGACGGGCAAGGACGTCGCCCTCAACGTGAAAGTCGATCCCTCGATCATCGGCGGGCTTGTCGTCAAGCTCGGCAGCCGCATGGTCGACAGTTCGCTTCGCACCAAACTCAATTCGATCAAGCACGCGATGAAAGAGGCAGGCTGATGGACATCCGCGCCGCGGAAATCTCCGCAATTCTCAAGGACCAGATCAAGAACTTCGGCCAGGAAGCCGAGGTTTCTGAAGTCGGACAGGTGCTGTCCGTCGGCGACGGTATCGCGCGCGTCTACGGTCTCGACAACGTTCAGGCCGGTGAAATGGTCGAGTTCGAGAACGGAACGCGAGGCATGGCGCTGAACCTCGAAACCGACAACGTCGGTATCGTGATTTTCGGCGCCGACCGCGAGATCAAGGAAGGCCAGACCGTCAAGCGCACCCGCGCCATCGTCGATACGCCGGTCGGCAAGGGTCTGCTCGGCCGCGTCGTCGATGCGCTGGGCAATCCGATCGACGGCAAGGGCCCGATCCAGGGCGTCGAGCGCAAGCGGGTCGACGTCAAGGCGCCCGGCATCATTCCGCGCAAGTCCGTGCATGAGCCGATGGCGACCGGCCTCAAGGCGATCGATGCGCTGATCCCGGTGGGCCGCGGCCAGCGTGAGCTGATCATCGGTGACCGTCAGACCGGCAAGACCGCGATCGCGCTCGACACCATTTTGAACCAGAAGCCGCTGAATGCGCAGACCGACGAGAAGGTCAAGCTCTACTGCGTTTACGTCGCGATCGGCCAGAAGCGTTCGACCGTGGCGCAATTCGTGAAGGTTCTCGAAGAGCAGGGCGCGCTCGAATATTCGATCGTGGTCGCCGCGACCGCATCCGATCCGGCGCCGATGCAATATCTCGCGCCGTTCACCGGCTGCACCATGGGCGAGTATTTCCGTGATAACGGCATGCATGCCGTCATCATTTATGATGACTTGTCCAAGCAGGCCGTCGCCTACCGTCAGATGTCGCTGTTGCTGCGTCGCCCGCCGGGCCGCGAAGCTTATCCCGGCGACGTGTTCTATCTGCATTCGCGCCTGCTTGAGCGCGCTGCCAAGATGAACGACGCCGAAGGCGCAGGCTCGTTGACCGCGCTGCCGGTGATCGAGACCCAGGCCAACGACGTTTCGGCTTACATCCCGACCAACGTGATCTCGATCACCGATGGTCAGATCTTCCTCGAAACCGATCTGTTCTATCAGGGCATCCGCCCGGCGGTGAACGTCGGCCTCTCGGTGTCGCGCGTCGGTTCGGCCGCACAGACCAAGGCGATGAAGAAGGTCGCGGGCAAGATCAAGGGTGAGCTGGCGCAATACCGCGAAATGGCGGCGTTCGCGCAGTTCGGCTCCGACCTCGACGCATCGACCCAGCGCCTGCTCAATCGCGGCGCGCGTCTGACCGAGCTCTTGAAGCAGCCGCAATTCTCGCCGCTGAAGATGGAAGAGCAGGTGGCGGTGATCTGGGCCGGCACCAATGGTTATCTCGATGCAATCGCGGTCAACAGGATCCGCGCCTTCGAGGATGGCCTGTTGTCGCTGCTGCGCGGCAAGCATGCCGATATTCTCAACAGCATCCGCGACAGCCGCGATCTCGCCGACGACGTTGCGGCGAAGCTCAAGGCCGCTGTGGAAGCCTACGCCAAATCGTTCACTTAAGCTGTGACCGTCAATTGCTGTCATGACCGGCGCGCGGCCGGTCATGAAAGAGGGGTTCGCGATCCGATCTGATATCGGATCGCAGAGGTAACCGAGAATGGCTTCACTCAAGGACATGCGTGTCCGCATCGCCTCGACGAAGGCGACGCAAAAGATCACCAAGGCGATGCAAATGGTCGCGGCCTCCAAGCTGCGCCGTGCACAGTCGGCGGCCGAAGCCGCACGTCCCTATGCCGAGCGCATGGACGCCGTGATCAGCAATATCGCAAGCGCCGCTGCAGGCTCCGGAAGCGCCCCGTTGCTGCTGGCTGGAACCGGCAAGGACGATGTTCAACTGCTGCTGGTCTGCACGGGCGAGCGAGGGCTGTCCGGCGCTTTCAACTCGTCGATCGTGCGTCTGGCGCGCGAGCGTGCGCTGGCGCTGATGGCGCAGGGCAAGACCGTGAAGTTCTTCTGCGTCGGCCGCAAAGGCTACGAGCAGCTGCGCCGGAACTTCGACAAGCAGATCATCGAGCACATCGACCTGCGCGCGGTGCGTCAGCTCGGATTTAAAAACGCGGACGATATCGCCAAGCGCGTGGTCGCGCTGTTCGAGGCCGGCGAATTCGACGTCTGCACGCTGTTCTATTCCCGTTTCAAGTCCGTGATCGCGCAGATCCCGACCGCCCAGCAGATCATTCCGCTGGTGATCGAAAAGCGCGATAGCTCGGCTTCCGCGGTCTATGATTACGAACCCGCTGAAGACGAAATTCTGGCGAACCTGCTGCCGCGCAATCTCGCGGTTCAGGTTTTCCGCGCGCTGCTGGAAAACAATGCGTCGTTCTACGGCGCGCAGATGAGCGCGATGGACAACGCCACCCGCAACGCCGGCGACATGATTCGCAAGCAGACGCTGATCTACAACCGTACCCGCCAGGCCATGATCACAAAGGAGCTGATCGAAATCATCTCCGGGGCCGAGGCGATTTAACCGTTCGTTCAAGACCATTTCCCGTCGCTTTGACGGTCATTGAATTCAAGACTTCGAGGAGAAAGTTTCCATGGCTCAGCCAGCCAATCAGGTCGGACGCATCACCCAGGTCATCGGCGCCGTCGTGGACGTGCAGTTCGATGGACCCTTGCCCGCCATTCTCAATGCGCTTGAGACCAAGAACGCGGGATCGCGGCTGGTGCTCGAAGTGGCGCAGCACCTCGGCGAATCGACCGTGCGCACCATCGCGATGGACACCACCGAAGGTCTCGTCCGCGGTCAGGAAGTGACGGATACCGGTGATGCGATCGAGGTGCCGGTCGGCGCCGGAACGCTTGGCCGCATCATGAACGTGATCGGCGATCCGGTCGACGAAGGCGGCCCGATCAAGTCGGAAGGCCGGCGCGCGATCCATCAACCCGCGCCCTCCTACACCGAACAATCGACCGAAGCTGAAATTCTCGTCACTGGCATCAAGGTCGTCGACCTGCTCGCCCCTTATGCCAAGGGCGGCAAGATCGGCCTGTTCGGCGGCGCCGGCGTCGGCAAGACAGTGCTGATTCAGGAACTGATCAACAACGTCGCCAAGGCGCACGGCGGTTATTCGGTGTTCGCCGGCGTCGGCGAGCGCACCCGCGAAGGCAACGACCTTTATCACGAGTTCATCGAATCCGGCGTCAACAAGAAGGGCGGCGGCGAAGGATCGAAGTGCGCTCTTGTGTACGGTCAGATGAACGAACCGCCCGGCGCCCGCGCCCGCGTCGGCCTCACGGGATTGACCGTGGCCGAGCATTTCCGCGACCAGGGTCAGGACGTGCTGTTCTTCGTCGACAACATCTTCCGCTTCACCCAGGCCGGCTCGGAAGTGTCGGCGCTGCTCGGACGTATTCCGTCGGCGGTGGGTTATCAGCCGACGCTCGCCACCGACATGGGCGCGCTGCAGGAGCGCATCACCACCACCAACAAGGGTTCGATCACGTCGGTGCAGGCGATCTACGTGCCGGCCGACGACTTGACCGACCCCGCGCCTGCCACCTCGTTCGCCCACTTGGACGCCACTACCGTGCTCAACCGCGCGATTTCAGAAAAGGGCATCTATCCGGCGGTGGACCCGCTCGACTCGACCTCGCGCATGCTCTCGCCGCTGGTCGTCGGTGAGGAGCATTATGCCTGCGCCCGTCAGGTTCAGCAGATCCTGCAGAAGTACAAGTCGTTGCAGGACATCATCGCCATTCTGGGCATGGACGAACTGTCCGAAGAAGACAAGCTGACGGTGGCGCGCGCCCGCAAGATCGAGCGCTTCCTGTCGCAGCCGTTCCACGTTGCTGAAATCTTCACCGGCTCGCCGGGCAAGTTCGTCGATCTCGCCGACACCATCAAGGGCTTCAAGGGTCTTTGCGAAGGCAAGTACGATCATCTGCCGGAAGCGGCGTTCTATATGGTCGGCAACATCGAAGAAGCGATCGAGAAGGGCAAGAAGCTCGCGGAAGCGGCGTAATTGTAGTTTTGGCTTCTTATCCGAAGAGACCGGCCAGCCGCCGGCCTCTCGCAGGGTAAGGCAACGATCTCGGTCTCATCCTTTGCGATGGCGCGATGCGCCTCGCCGGAATGAGGGACGGACGCGCAGGAAGAAAAAAATGGCCACGTTTCATTTCGATCTGGTATCGCCGGAAAAGATCGCCTTCTCGGGAGACGTCGAACAGGTCGACGTGCCCGGACTTGAAGGCGACTTCGGCGTGCTCGCGGGCCATGCGCCGCTGGTGGCGAGCGTGCGTCCCGGCATTCTGACAGTCACCGTCAACGGCAAGCATCAAAAGATCATCGTCCTGGGCGGCCTCGCCGAAGTGTCCGACAAGGGTCTCACGGTCCTCGCCGATACCGCGACCTCGATCGAAGAGCTCGATCGCGCGGCGTTCGCCCAGCAGATCGCCGAAATGGAAGAGAAGCTGAAGGACGAAGAGCCCGGCAACGCGCTGGACCACGCCATTTCCCGGCTCGATCACTACAAGACGATCCAGCAGCAGGTCTCCTCGACCGCGATGCATTGAATGTCTCGCCGGTTCGGTTGAAACGAAACGAAGACGGCCAATCGCATTCTCGAATGCTGATAGCCCGGTCTCATCAGAGGCCGGGTTTTTGTTTGATCAAGTTCGAATTGGCGTTTCATCGCGGTGAAGGGTCAGCGGCGAACACTGCGAATTGTGCTGCGACGGACGCATAGACATCGCGCCGGAACGGCACCACCAGGTCCGCAACGCGGTCGAGCCGCTCCCAACGCCATCGGTCAAATTCTGGTGGCTGGCCGTTGCGTGTCGCCGTCGGGTCAATCTCATGATCTTCGCCGGTGAAACGCAGCGCGAACCATTTCTGACGCTGGCCGCGAAAGATCGACAACCGATGGGGCGGACCGTCGTAAGGCGGGAAATCGTAAGTGAGCCAATCGGTTTCACCGAGATACGCGGCATGGGTGATGCCGGTTTCCTCCCACAGTTCGCGCATCACGGCATCGCGCGGGTTTTCCTGTGCATCGATGCCGCCCTGAGGCATCTGCCAATCGAGCCCCGGATAAACCACCTCTGGTCCGTCGTCGCGGTATCTGTGCGCGATCAGCACCTCGCCGCGGGCATTGAACAGCGCCGCGCCGACGTTCAGACGATAGGGCTTGGGTTCGAAGGGTTGCGCGAGAGTCATGTTCAAGCGTTTTCAAGCGAAGCATGCCACCGGGCTTGATCCGGTGGTGGTACCGGCTCGCATTAATGAGAAGGCCATTATGGGGCGGCGAACTTTTCGAATTCCTGCACCACGCGTTCATAGACCGGCCGTTTGAACGGGACGATCAGCTCCGGAAGATTTTTCATCGGCTCCCAGCGCCAGGTCACGAATTCCGGTTTATGGCCTCCGGCGGGATTGGCGACATTGATCTCGTCGTCATTGCCCGTGAAACGCACCGCATACCATTTCTGCTTTTGGCCACGATAGCGGCCCTTCCAGGTTCTGCCGGCTACCGTGCGAGGGATGTCGTAAGTCAGCCAATCCGAAACCTCGCCGAGCTTCTCGACCGAGCGTGCGTTGGTTTCCTCATAGAGCTCGCGCTTGGCCGCCGCCCAGGTATCTTCCCCGGGATCGACACCGCCTTGCGGCATTTGCCAGACATGGGTTTCATCCACATGTTCAATGCCGCCCGCGCGCCGTCCGATGAATACCAGCCCTTTCGCATTGATCAGCATCATGCCGACGCAGGTCCGGTAGGGCAGATCATCGTAGCGAGCCATTCAGTCAAAGCCTCTTAGCGCGTTTTCGAGCGAAGCATGCCACCGGACCTGATCCGGTGGTGGCACCGGTTCGCGTAAAGAAAACGCGTCAAATAAAGAAATTAGCGTGTTTGCGATCAATCAAAAAAGAAATGCGCTCCAGTCGTTTCCCGGATCATAGAGCATTTTCCGGCACAGTGGAATCCGGTTGGCCGGACAGCCGCCTTACCAGGAACGGCTCAACTCGATTTGGATTTCATCATCACCGTTGTCAACGGCACCAGCACGATGCCGCGGCTTTCCAGCGTTTTGCTCCACGCGGCGATCCGGTCGATGGAAATCGGCAGCGCCGATGCCACGCCGACGGCGGTGCCACGCTCGCGGGCGATTCCTTCGAGTTTGGAGAGAACGCGGTCGATTTCGGAGGCAGTGGGCACCGCGTCGATGCTCGCATCAGCCTTGGCGAATGGCAGCGACGAACCTTCGGCGATTTGCGCCGCGACGCTGCGAGGCGATGAACCGTCGTCGAGATACGCCAGACCACGCTTGCTGGCCTCCTGGATCAGAGGTTGCATCATCGCATCGGAAGCGACGAAGCGTGCGCCCATGAAATTCGCGACGCCGACATAACCCTGGATGCGGCTGAGGTGCCAATACAGGCGATCGAGATTTTGTTCGGGGATGAGTGTCGTCAGCAGTGTTTGCGGGCCGGGATCGTTGTCCGGATAGTCGAACGGCTCCATCGGGATCTGCAGCAGTAATTCGTGCTTCTGCGCCCGCGCACGCTCCGCCAGCTTTGCTGGATCGGGGCCATAGGGCGTGAATGCCAGCGTGACGGCGGACGGCAGTTTCATGATGGCGTCGGCCGTCTTGGCTGCGCCGACACCCAGCCCCTCGACCACGATTGCGATGCTCGGCATCTTGGCCGCCTTGGCGAGTTCGGCCTCGCCGCCGGCCGCGTAGGCCTGGAATGGCTTCACCCCGTCCGCGACGACGGGAATCATTCCGTAGCGCGAGTTTTCCAGCAATTTCGGATTGATGCCGTTAGCGACCACGGGCGCGGCTGCGCCCTCGGTTTTCACCGGACCGCCGTTGGCCACGACTACGTCGTGCCGCGCGCCGCTGGATCCATCGATGATGGTGATGGTTTTTTGGTCCGTGGCCGGCGCTTCGGCTTGCTTGATAACCACGCCCGATTCGGGTTTGGCGCTGTCTGCCGGAGCAGTGGCCGCCGGCTTCAGCGCCTGTTTATCGCCGGGCAGTTTTGCCGGATCGTAAGCGATCTTGGCGAGAGGCTCGCCGCCGAGCGGGTTGTCGCCAAACAGCGCGACGCCCACGAATGCGACGATAAAAAGCGAAAGCCCGATTGCAAGCAATTGCGGCATGGTCAGCGGGAACTTGAAACGCCGCTTTCGCGCCGGTGTCTGTCCCAAGGGTGCGCTCAAATCGTCTGTCGTCACGGCGTTTACAATCCCGCGAATCAATTTGGGCGAGACTACCACGATCATCCGTTGGGCCGGAAAGCGCTTGCCGCCGATCACCGCGTAACCGCCCGAGCGGCCTTAAAGCCCCCGCGCGCCCATGAAAAAAGGGCGGCCCGCAGGCCGCCCTTGATTTTCGATGATGTCGGTGCCGATGGCCGCGTCAGTTCGCCGCCTTGTTGGCCGGAGCCGCCGGGGTCGCCGGGGTGGCGTTGGAGGCGTTGACCTTGATGCCATGCAACAGGTCGTCGGCCGCCTTGAGCGCCTTGTCGTCCTTGCCGTCCGGCGGCACGTAGGATTGCGACCCGGTCTCTTCCTGGCCTTCGGCCTTGAGGTGGCCGCGCAACGAGGCTTCGCCCTTGGTGTCGACGCGCGATTTCAGCTCGTCCGGCACGTCCTGCAGGACTTCGATATCCGGGATGATGCCCTTGGCCTGGATCGATTTGCCCGACGGCGTGAAGTAACGCGCGGTGGTCAACCGCAACGCGCCGTTGCCGGAGCCGAGCGGGATGATGGTTTGCACCGAGCCCTTTCCGAACGACCGGGTGCCGAGCAGGGTCGCACGCTTGTGGTCTTGCAGTGCGCCCGCGACGATTTCGGAAGCCGATGCCGAGCCGCCGTTGATCAGCACGATCAGCGGCTTGCCCTTGATCAGATCACCCGGCTTGGCGGTGCGGCGCTGGGTTTCCTCAGCGTTGCGGCCACGGGTCGAGACGATCTCGCCCCGTTCGAGGAACGCGTCGGAAACCGAAACCGCTTCCTCGAGCAGCCCGCCGGGGTTGTTGCGCAGGTCGAGCACGAAGCCCTTGATCTTTTCGGCGCCGATCTGATTGGTCAGATTGGTGATCTCGCGCTTGAGGCCTTCGGTGGTCTGCTCGTTGAAGGTGGTGATCCGGATGTAGCCGATATCGTCGGCTTCCACCTTGGCGCGCACCGAACGGACGCGAATGTTGTCGCGGGTCAGCGTCACTTCGATCGGCTTGTCCTGGCCCTTGCGGGCGATCTTCAGCCGGATCTTGGTGTTCACCGGGCCACGCATCTTCTCGACGGCCTGATTCAGGGTCAGCCCCTGCACGGCTTCGTCGTCGAGATTGGTGATGATGTCGTTGGCGAGAATGCCGGCCTTCGATGCGGGCGTATCGTCGATCGGCGAGACCACCTTGATGAGGCCGTCTTCCATGGTGACCTCGATGCCGAGACCGCCGAATTCGCCGCGCGTCTGCACCTGCATGTCGCGGAAGCTCTTGGCATCCATATAGCTCGAATGCGGGTCGAGGCCGGTCAGCATGCCGCTGATCGCCGATTCGACCAGTTTGCTGTCGTCAGGCTTTTCGACGTAATCGCTGCGAACCCGTTCGAACACATCGCCGAACAGATTGAGCTGGCGATAGGTGTCGGACGACGCGGCGCGCGCGCTCGATCCCACCATCACGGCACGAGGCTGGGTGATGAACAGGGTCGCTGCCGCACCAGCCGCCGCACTGAGAAGAACCAGAGAAGTCTTGCGCATCATCCGCGAACCTTTTCGCCTTCGTTTGTGGCCCACCATGGGCCGGGATCGATCGGAGCTCCGTCTTTGCGGAACTCAATATATAATATGGGCTGACTGGAAGCCGCCGCCAGGATCGAGGCAACCTGCGATGTCGTTCCCATCGTCGCCACCGGCTCACCTGTGAGCACGAACTGGCCGATGTTAACCGATATCCGTTCCATGCCGGCAATCAAGACATGATACCCGCCGCCGGCATTGAGGATCAAGAGTTGTCCGTAGCTCCGGAAGGGTCCCGAATAAACAACCCAGCCATCACACGGGGTTGTGACCTGCGCGCCGGGCTTCGTTGCCAAAGAAATGCCTTTTTCCAGTCCGCCGGACCCGTCGGAGGCGCCAAACTCGCGAATCCGGGTGCCGTTAACCGGTAAAGCAAACAGTCCCTTGGCGGAGGCGAAGGAGATCGCCGGGCTCAAGCGTCCGGGATCCTTGAGAGCCGCGAGATTGGGCTTGCCGTTCACGGCGGGCGGCGTGCCTTGCAGGGTCGCCGCGGCAGCCGCCTTGGCGGCGCTCTTGAGATCCCGCTCCATCTTGCCGATCAGGTCCTGCAGCGTCTCGACCTGTGTCGCCAGCGAGGCCGCGCGTGTCCGCTCGGTTTCCATGTCTTTTTCGACCGCGCTTTGCTGCCGCTGCCGTTCGCCGATCAAGGCGGCCAATTGGGTGCGGTCGCCGTTGAGCTTGTCGCGATCGGTCGCCAGTCGATCGCGCTCGTCGGCGATCGATTTACGCAGTGTCGACAATTCGCCCAGATCGTTGGCGAGATGTTCGGCGCGCGCGCGCATCTCGGGCACCACGGCGCCAAGCAGCATGGCGGTACGCAGCGATTGCAGCGCATCTTCCGGCTTGACCAGCAAAGCGGGGGGCGCGTGACGTCCGGCGCGTTGCAGCGCCGCAAGCACTTCGACGATTTCACCGCGGCGCGAATCCAGCGAGGCGCGGATTTCCTGCTCGCGTGTATTGAGAGGACTGAGGCGCGCTTCCGTGGCGGCGATTTTGGTCTCGACGTCCCGCACGCGAGCGGCGATGTCGATCAATTGCTGGCTCAGCTTGCTGCGGTCTTGACCGATGGCGGCGATATCCGCCTTTAACTTCTGCTGCAGCTCATCGGCATTCTTTTTCTGAACGCGTGCGGCTTCCAGTTCCTGAGCACGCTGTTTGATCGCATCTTCAGCGGTCGTGGCGTCGGGGCTTTTATCCGTCTGAGTGCTGGCTTGATTGTTGGATGGGGCAGGCGTGTTGGCCGAAACGGTCTGCGCGGATAAGGAGCCGATGCTGGCGGGAGCCACCAAAGCGCTGAGCGAAACACCGAGCGTCAGCAAAAAACCAGGAAAAAAAGCCGGAGCAAAAAAAGCCGGAGCAGTGGCGCGAACTGAAATCCTCGGTCCGATTGGCAAGCGCCGCTGTTGCACGTCGAGCTTATCCGTTTCGTTCATTGCGCTCTAACTGTTCGACCGAGCATGATCTGAACCAAAAACCATCTCAATCAGAAACAGGTTTCGGCGTATCCCGATCATGCTCTAGAGCATTTTCCAAAGTCGTGGAATCTCTTGCAGGGATTTGCAGCAATAAAGTGATGCGCCATCCGTCACAGAGCGTTTCTCATGGAAGTCTGATTCTCATCACGCCGGAATTGGAGCCCAAATCGGAGTCCAGTCCACATGCACGCTCGTCATTCACGGTGATAGGGATGCCCCGCCAATATCGTCCCCGCCCGGTAAATCTGCTCCAGCAACATCACCCGCACCATCTGGTGCGGCCACGTCGCGGCCCCGAAGGCGATGCTCAGATGAGCCTTGCGCCGCAATTCGGGCGAAAGTCCGTCAGCGCCGCCGATGATGAAAACGGTATTCGCGGACTGGTGATCGCGCCAATCGCCCAAATGCCGCGCGAAAGCGGAACTTTCGATGCTTTTGCCCCGTTCGTCGAGGGTCACCAGGACCGATTTGTCGGGGGCGACCCCTAAAATTGCCGCGGCCTCTTCCGCCATCCGCGTCGCGGCGTCTCGCGCACGGCTTTCCGGAAGTTCATGAATATCGAGGCCACGAAACCCGAGCTTTCGTCCGATGTCGGTAAAGCGCTCCCGATAGCGATCGGCGAGTTCGCGTTCCGGTCCTTGCTTCAGCCGGCCGATGGAAACCACAAGAATGCGCATGCGCGATCAAGATCCGTGAGCGGCGCGAACGCGCTCGTGATTGGCGCATCCCTGCGCCGCGATTTAATCCCGCGACAACCGGCGCGCAATCATTGGCGCTGACATCGGCGCAGGAGCAGGGCGTCCGATCAGATCTCGCGCGTTGCCTTCTCGCCCGTGGTCCACATCTTTTCCAGATTGTAGAACTCGCGGACTTCGGGTCTGAACACGTGCACGATCACATCGCCGGAATCGATCAACACCCAGTCGCAGTTTTGCAAACCTTCGATGTGAGCGCCTTTGATTCCGACTTCGCTCAGTCCTTTCGTCACGTTTTCCGCGATCGCGCCGACATGCCGGTTGGCCCGGCCGGACGTCACGATCATGTAATCGGTGAGAGAGGATTTGCCGCGAAGGTCGATGGTGACCGTGTCTTCCGCCTTCATATCGTCGAGACGGGAGAGGATCAGGTTCAGGGTCTCTTCGGCGTCAGGTCGCGCCTTCAAAACCGCAACGGGCGCAGATTGTTGTCTTGCCCGGGACAATACAGATGTGGTCAGGGACCAATTCCTTTCACTGTATCGCGAACGCCGAATTTGGACGTCACGATAATACTACGCACGGTGAGTTAAAGCTTTCAATCGCCCAATTGTTTCAAGAGAGGATTTTCCGGAAGCGTTGTTTGCAGAACACGCAACGCAGTGGCGCGGTAAATAAGAACCGGCAACCGTGGTTTTGATTTGTCGCGTGGTCGTCAAACATCACTCCGTCTTGCCATCGATCTTGCTTTTCCAGCTGCCATCCTGGTTTCGCAAATCCGTCGACGACATGTTCAGTTTCAAGCCGGTCAGGAACGTCCAGGCCGGTGCACGTTTCGTCGCGAGCAGCCCCGCGCTTCGCTCGCTCAACCGATATGGGGCGAGAGCCTGAGCTGCGGGAGAGGCCAGCGCGCGAATACTTTGCGGCGAGCGGTCGATCACCGCGATCGGAACCTGGCCCGCGATGAGCTGCCAGTTTCGCCAACGATGAAATTGCGCGAGGTTGTCGGCGCCCATGATCCAGACAAAGCGCACATCCGCGCAGCGGCGGCGCAGATAGGTGATGGTGTCGGCCGTGTAGCGCGTGCCGATGAGGGCTTCGAAACAGGTGACGTCGATGCGTGGGTCGTCCGCCATGGCTTCGGCGGCTGCCGCGCGCTCCTTCATTTCGTGAAGCGCGCTGGTGTCCTTGAGCGGATTGCCCGGCGAGACCAGCCACCAGATGCGATCAAGCCGCAGCCGCTTCATCGTGAACAGGCTGATGGCGCGATGCGCCGCATGCGGCGGATTGAACGAGCCGCCGAGCAGGCCGATGCGCATGCCGTCGGCGTGATAAGGGAGCACGACACGGTTTTTGATGTTGGCCGCCGCGCGCGTTGAGGCATCTGTCACGGGCGCGTCTGCCCCGTGCCATGAATGCGGTATTTGAAACTGGTCAGTTGCTCCGCCCCGACCGGCCCCCGCGCATGGAATTTGCCGGTCGCGATTTCGATTTCGGCGCCGAAGCCGAACTCGCCGCCGTCGGCGAATTGCGTCGAGGCGTTGTGAAGCACGATCGCGGAATCCACCTCGTTGAGAAATTTTGTGGCCGCAGCCGTATCTTCCGTCACGATGGCGTCGGTATGGTGCGAGCCGTAGCGCTCGATATGGGCGATAGCCTCGTCAACCGAGCCGACGATTTTCGCCGCGATAATGGCGTCTTCATATTCCGTGGCCCAGTCGGCCTCCGATGCGGGCTTCACCCGCGAATCCGTTTTCTGAACATCGGCGTCCCCGCGCACCTCGCAAGGGGCATCGAGCAGCATGGTGATCAGCGGCCTGAGATGCGAGGCGATCGCGGCGCGTTCGATCAGCAGCGTTTCCGCCGCGCCGCAGACACCGGTGCGCCGCATCTTGGCGTTGAGCACCACGGCCTTGGCCATGTCGAGTTTCGCGGTGTGATCGACATAGACGTGATTGACGCCTTCGAGATGCGCGAACACCGGCACCCGGGCATCAGCCTCGACGCGCGCCACCAGGCTCTTGCCGCCGCGCGGCACGATCAGGTCGACAGTGCCGTCGAGACCGCCGAGCAGAAGTCCGACCGCCGCGCGATCCCGCGTGGGGACGAATGTGATGGCGGCTTCGGGCAATCCCGCTTCCCGCAAACCGGCGACGAGGCACGCATGGATCGCCTGGCCCGAGCGGAAGCTTTCCGATCCGCCGCGCAGGATGACGGCGTTGCCGGATTTCAGACACAGCACGCCCGCGTCGGCGGTGACGTTGGGGCGGCTTTCGAAAATCACGGCGACGACGCCGAGCGGCACGCGCACGCGCTCGATGGTCATGCCGTTGGGGCGCTGCCAGCGTTCGGTGACCGCGCCGACCGGGTCAGGAATATCGCGCACGGTACGAATGCCATCGGCGATGCCGGCGATACGCGCTTCGTTGAGAATGAGCCGATCGATGAAGGCCGCGCTCGCGCCGCTCGCACGGGCCTCCGCGACGTCCTCTGCATTGGCGGCAAGGATCGCGGACACGGACGCGCGGATCGCGCGTTCCATGGCCTCGAGCGCCCGGTTTTTTTGTTCCGGCGATGCAAGCGCCAACACCCGCGCCGCGGCCTTGGCCTGCCGCGCAAGCCCGGTCATCAGCGCCGGCAAATCCTGCGCGGCCTGATCCGGTAAATCCTGGGCGCCTTGAACGGCTTTAAGGGGCGAGGTCATGGAACTGTCGGAGCGCGTCTCTGGAGCGAAGTTTAATTAAGATGCTGTTCTAGCACCTCAAATCACGAATCGCGAGGTTTCCCGTTGCATGGCCTCGCTGCAGTTCGGAGCGAGGTGGGCCATTGGCGGATATGTCTGAATGGCTAGGCCATTGGCCTATCAGCTTGTTCTGATGTCAATCGCTGGGTCTGCGGCCGATCACCAAGTCGTCGCGATGGATCATTTCCGAGCGTCCGGAGGTCCCGAGGATCAGCATGACGTCGGCGGATGTGCGTCCCTTGATCTTGTCGGCGTCGCCGGCGTCATAGGCCACCAGCCCGCGGCCGATCTCGTGGGTGTCGGGATCGCGAACGATCACTGCGTCGCCGCGCGCGAATTGCCCGTCCACGCGGATCACGCCAGCGGGCAGCAGGCTCTTGCCCGCGCGCAGCGCTTTGACCGCGCCGCTGTCGATGGTCAGCGTGCCTTTCGGTTCGAGCGATCCCGCGATCCATCGCTTGCGCGCGGTGACCGGATTGGCGGGTGTCAGAAACCAGGTGCAGCGGCCGCCATCGGCGATGCTTTGCAACGGATGCTCGATCTTGCCCGAGGCGATCAGCATATGGGTGCCCGCCGTGGTCGCGATCTTGGCGGCTTCGATCTTGGTGGCCATGCCGCCGCGTGACAGCTCCGATTCCGCGGCACCGGCCATGGCTTCGATCTCCGCCGTCACGCTTTCCACCAGCGGGATCAGCTGCGCGTTCGGGTTTGCGCCGGGCGGCGCGTCGTACAGTCCGTCGATGTCCGACAGCAAGATCAGCAGATCCGCGCTCGCCATGGTGGCGACGCGCGCCGCCAGCCGGTCGTTGTCGCCGTAGCGGATTTCGTTAGTGGCAACAGTGTCGTTTTCGTTGATCACCGGCACCGCACGCCATTCCAAAAGCTTGGCGATGGTCGAGCGCGCGTTCAGATAACGGCGGCGCTCCTCGGTGTCCTGCAACGTCACCAGAATCTGTCCGGTGCCGATGCCGTGATTGCCCAATACCTCGGACCATGTGCGCGCCAGCGCGATCTGTCCCACCGCGGCGGCAGCTTGGCTTTCTTCCAGCTTCAGCGTGCCACGCGGCAGCTTCAGCCGGCTGCGGCCGAGCGCGATCGATCCCGACGACACGATCATGACGTCGCGGCCTTCGCCGTGCAGTTTGGCTACATCGGCGGCCAGCGCGGCGAGCCAGGCTTCGCGCACGTTGCCCTTGTCAGCGTCGATCAGCAGCGACGAGCCGACCTTGACGACGATCCGGCGAAAATTTTTCAGTTCAGGGCGCGACATGTAGGCAGCTGTCCGGTCTGATTTTCCTGGCGCGATGTTCCACCCACCGCGTCATTGCCGGACTTCGATCCGGCAATCCATCTCTCTTCGCAAAATGCTTTTTTAAGCGCGATGGACACGCGGATCGAATGTCCGCGTGTGACGGTTGAGAGTGTGGAGACGCATCGGACTCACTTCGCATGCATCCGTTCTTTTCGTGTCGCAATCGCTGCATATTCACGGCGACCACGGCGCGGCGTCGGAGGCCGACTGGGCCTTGATAGAAACCGGTGCTTCCACGATCACTTCGGCCAGCGCGCGCAACGCCTCGGGCACACCTTCGCGCGTCGCGCCGGACATCAGCAGCGGTGTTTTCTTGGCGGCGCGCTTCAGCCGCTTGACCTGTTCTTTCAATTCGTCGGGTGCGACCGCATCGATCTTGTTGAGCGCGACGATCTCGATCTTGTCGGCGAGCGTCTCCGCATAGGCTTCGAGCTCGGTGCGTACGGTCTTGTAGGCCTTGCCGGCGTGTTCGCAGGTGGCGTCGATCAGATGCAGCAGCACGCGGCAGCGTTCGACGTGGCCGAGGAAGCGGTCGCCGAGGCCCGCGCCTTCATGCGCGCCTTCGATCAAGCCAGGAATATCGGCGAGCACGAATTCGCGGCCGTCGATGTTCACCACGCCAAGCTGCGGATGCAGCGTGGTGAACGGATAGTCGGCGATCTTGGGTTTGGCTGCGCTAACCGCCGCGAGGAAGGTGGATTTGCCCGCGTTCGGAAGTCCGACGAGACCGGCGTCCGCGATCAGTTTCAGCCGCAGCCACAGCCAGCGCTCTTCACCGGGTTGACCGGGATTGGCATGGCGCGGCGCGCGGTTGGTGGAGGATTTGAAATGCGCATTGCCGAAGCCGCCATTGCCGCCTTCGGCAATGACCATCGTCTGGCCGACCTCGGTGAAATCCGCCAGCAGCGTTTCGCGGTCGTCGTCGAAGATCTGCGTGCCCACCGGCACCTTCAGCGTCACGTCCTTGCCGTTGGCGCCGTGGCGATCCTTGCCCATGCCGCTGGTGCCCTTCGGGGCCTTGAAATGTTGCTGATAGCGATAGTCGATCAGCGTGTTGAGGCCGTCGACCGCTTCGACGATCACATCGCCGCCCTTGCCGCCATTGCCGCCGCTCGGGCCGCCGAACTCGATGTATTTTTCGCGGCGGAACGCCACGCAGCCGTTTCCGCCGTCGCCGGAGCGGATGTAGACTTTCGCTTCATCGAGAAATTTCATGGATATGACGTACCGTTCTATTCACCGGGCGGCAACCTGCCCGGCGCTGGGATGATGCGCGCCGGACATCAAGTCGTTCTGTTTAGTAGGTTTTCAAGCGTAGCGGGGACCGGCTCGTGGAAATGCGGCGATTAAGCATAACGGCGCGTGCTGGTATTCCAGCTTTTCAGTGAGGCCCACACCGCGCGATCGAGCCGGAAACGATCCACCGGCGTGGAGGAACCGAGCGCCAGAAAGCGATGCAGTTCGACGCCGGTCCACTGAAACCCGCACTTTTCCAGAATATGGCGTGAGGCCGGATTGACCACGCGCGCCCCGGCGATCAACCGCTCGACGGCGAATGCGCCGAACGCATAGTCGATCACGGCCCGGGCGGCTTCCGTCCCGAAGCCCTGGCGCCAGAAATCCACGCCCAGCCAATAGCCGAGCTCGGGGGTTTCCGGGGTCTGCCAATCGAGGCCGACCACGCCGATCGGCGTGAATTGATGTTCGATCAGGAAAACCGTGTCGCGATTGCTCTGCGCCACCGCGTCCACGAACGCGACCGCATCGTCCGGCGTGTAGGGATGGGGAACGCGGCGCAGGTTTTCGGCCACGCGGCGATCGTTCACGAGGCGCGCGATGGCTTTTACGTCCGCGAGTGCCGGCTGGCGCAGCACCAGCCGTTCGGTCTCGAGGACGACATTACTCGCTTCCCGCAATAAGGGTGTCGGCGTGTTTTGCAACATGACAAGGCTCCTGGCTCTGCTTGCCGTGTGGTCTTCGCGAACCGGTCTTTGGTTCGCTCGAAAACACCGCAACGCGCATGAAAAAAGGGGAGGCCGGTTTCCCTGCCTCCCCTTTGGAGCCTTTTACGAGCTCCGCCGGATCAACAGGACCGGCGGACTCGAATGGTGTCCACCGTTTACTCTGCCGCAGCTTCCGTCATCGGAATGACCGAGATGAAGGTGCGGCCGTTGGCTTTCGCGCGGAATTCCACGCGGCCTTCGACCTTGGCAAAAATGGTGTGATCGGTGCCCATGCCGACATTGTGGCCGGGATGCCACTTGGTGCCGCGCTGACGTGCAATGATATTGCCCGGAATGACGTGCTCGCCACCGAACGCCTTGATCCCGAGGCGCTTGCCCGCAGAATCGCGACCGTTGCGCGATGAACCGCCTGCTTTTTTGTGAGCCATGGCTCGTCTCCGATTTCGTTCTAAACTCTAAATCGATTCCCTGACGGAATCACGTCACATTTTACTTCTTGTCGCTTTTGGCTTTAGCCGCCGGCTTTTTTGCTGCGGTCTTGGCCGCTGCCGGCTTTTTCGCTGCTGCCTTGGGCTTTGCTTCTGCCTTCGGCGCCGCTGCCTTCTTGGCAGGGGCCTTTTTGGCGGGAGCCTTCGCGGTCTCTTCGCCCTCGACGGGCGCAGCGACTGCCTTTTCCTTCTTCGGCCGCGGCTTCACCGTCGGCGTCTTGCCGTCGGTCAGGATCTCGGTGACGCGGATCACCGTAATCTCGTCGCGGTAGCCGCGCTTGCGGCGGGAATTCTTGCGGCGGCGCTTCTTGAAGGCGATCACCTTCGGGCCGCGCTTGTGGTCGAGCACTTCGGCCGCGACGGACGCGCCGGCAACCAGCGGCAATCCGAGCGCCGGCTTGTCGCCGCCCACCATCAGAACTTCACCAAGCTGCACGATCGTGCCGACATCGCCGGCGATCTTGCCAATCTCTAAGACATCATCCGGAACGACGCGGTACTGCCGGCCGCCGGTTTTGATGACTGCGAACATCGTTTTGATCCTTCGTGTTCATAATCCGCGCCTTCGGATTGTTCATCCGGGCCGGCTTCTTGTCAGTCGGTTATGTTGATTTTTGGCGGCTCGAAAAAGCGCACGGGCCAAGCCAAAACAAACGGCGCGAGAAATCCCGCGCCGGGTTGCGGGGACTTATAGAGGCCCTAATCAATGAGTTAAGGCAAATGCCCGCAAAAACCCTTCCAAAATGAGGGATTTGGGCGATTTCAGCCCTAAATGCCCCCGTGTCCGAATGTGTGGTGACGGTTCGGCCGCTCGACGGTCCAAGCCAGGGCGAACCCAAATGCGGGTCAAATACTCGTCATGAAACCAAGGGGTTCCCCGGCCGTTAGCCTGTCACATATGCGGGACAGGACACGAGAGGGGCAGGAGATGGCTGAGGATCTGGCGACCGCCGGGATCGGCAAACACGGCGCGGATCGGCTGCCGTCGGTCGATATCGATAGCTACAACATCGAGTTGAAAGACGAGGATGGCTTTCTGGGCGACCGCGCCAGCAAGGGCGCGTTTCAGAACATTCTGGAAAGCTGGCGCAAGCCGTTGCGCAAGACCGGCGAGGACCCCTTCGGCGACAAGCCCTCCGGCGACATTTCCAAGAAGGATCTCGACAAGGTTCTGCTCGGCGACGACATCGGCGCGGCGGCTCTCATCCATAGCGCGGTGGAGGATTTCGCCCAGGAGCTGGCCCATGTCACCATGAGGTTTCTCAAGACCAAAGCCTGGGCCAACACCGAGCGCATCGTGGTCGGCGGCGGTTTTCGCCAGAGCCGGCTCGGTGAACTTGCGATTGCGCGGGCGGATATTCTGCTCAAGGCCGAAGGCGCCAAGACCGACATGTTTCCGATCCGCTATCATCCCGACGAGGCCGGGCTGATCGGGTGCATGCATCTTGCGCCGTCGTGGATTTTCGAGGCGCACGACAGCATTCTGGCGATCGATATCGGCGGCTCCAATATTCGTTGCGGTGTGGTCGAGACCCGCCAGAAAAAGGCCTCGGACCTGTCAAAAGCCACGGTCTGGAAATCCAGCCTGTGGCGGCATGCGGACGACGAGCCGACCCGCGAAGGCTCGGTGAAAAAGCTGGTCAAGATGCTGAAGGAGCTGATCGCCCAGGCGGAGGCCGAAGGATTGAAGCTCACGCCCTTCATCGGTGTCTCGTGTCCCGGCGTCATCGATGCGGATGGTTCGATCGAGAAGGGCGCGCAAAACCTTCCGGGAAATTGGGAGAGCAGCCGCTTCAACCTGCCGGCGGAGTTGGTGGAGGCGATCCCCACCATCGGCGATCACGACACCGCGGTGCTGATGCACAATGACGGCGTCGTGCAGGGCCTGAGCGAAGTGCCTTTCATGCAGGACTGCAAGCGCTGGGGCATCCTCACCATCGGCACCGGCCTCGGCAACGCCCGCTTCACCAACCGCAAGGGCAAGGAGAAAGACAAAGAAAAAGATAAGGAAAAAGATCGAGAGAAAGACAAGGACAATAAAGAGAAAGACAAAGACCGCGAGAAAGAGAAGAGCAAGGGCTAGCGCCATGCGGCCCTGGCCTGCGACGGCGCATCCGGGGCGAGCCGCCCGGTGGCAATGTCGTTTTCCTCGAAAGCCGGGCGCGAGGCGGTCTGGTGCTGGACTTTCAGCGCGGAAGGCGCAAATCCGCGCCTGCCGCAGCAAAATCCCCCGCCCGATGCCTTGTTTCCTTAAGAATCCTCGCCTAGAACACGCCCGACCGGTGGGCGTCTCGCCCGCTTCGAGCCTCGCGGAGAGGTGGCAGAGTGGTCGAATGCACCGCACTCGAAATGCGGCATAGGTGCAAGCCTATCGGGGGTTCGAATCCCTCCCTCTCCGCCAGATGCTTCAACGCTCCAAGACTTCGAGCGGCAGGATCGTTTTTGGGTTTCGAAACCCGACCCACACTGTGGGCCTACAGTATCATGCACTAACGGCACGAAGGCCGGATATAAGTCCTTCAGAAAATTTCCTGAGGCCACTTGTTTGAGATACGCCCCGAGTTTCTGATTCAACTCCCCAAATTTCGAGGCCTTCAATTTCAACTCGCTCGAAAACCTCAGTGTTGCCAGTTTCCTTTTGTGGGCCAATGGCAATCTTCGGGTACATCAAGACAATCTTGTCGGCATGTGCGGCGCGAGCAAAGGCCATCGCTTCGTAAATATCCGCTTCATCGATCCTTTGGCGGCCCTGATGCAGACGTCCTTTGTACTTGGCATCTACAAGCAGCTTTCCGAAACCCGCCTTAGCTCCGTCTACTGCCAAGTCGGGCGTTACCGCAAAAGCGCGGCGATTGCCCCAGACTTCACCGGCCTGCCGTTGCCTATGGCCAAGCTCGTAGCCCCTTTGTGCAGCTACCGCCTGTCCACCGAGTTGCGCCCGCAAGCTAATCGTCGCGAGATCTTCCCAGACTTGCCATGTGCTAAGCAAGAAGCCAGGTGCTAGCGCCTGCCCGGATCCAAATGTCAGCCCGAAGCCGCGCAAGATATCAACCGCGAGATCATAAGTAGGCTGCCAAGAACGAGATCGGCTAGGAATTCGGGCCGTTTTTAGAAATTTCCCGAGCGATTGCGCACCGAGCAGATGTACTATTCGCTGTAGAGATGCGCGTGTCTCCATATCTTTGACTAATGGTATTAATGCGGAAGCTGCATGCTTGATCGCGGAATTGAAAACGGTTTTACGGTCGAAACGAATGGTCTTTTGGGGAAAACCATCTGCTTGAGGCATCATTAAATCCTCTGCCTCGAATTCGCCTTCAATGGCAAAATGCTGCTCGTTCGCCCTTCTATATGTTCTAATTGGCCGTCGGTGTTGGTCCCAAAACATTTGGACGAGTGCACGTCCGACTAGCGTGGTAAGATCGGCATTAGCGGTGCTCAGAGCTCTCAGCCTCTCCTGGCTCAGCAAGCGGCCGTGCCGTGAAAGCATTGCCAGAAAAAAGAAGTCCTCCCGCCAACCAACCGTGCAGTTGCCAAGGAATTTAGGAACTACTTCCAGTTCGAAGCCAGGGCCCGCTTGAAGAAGTCCGGCAAAATTAACTGCTCTAACCCGCTGTCCAACCAAAGGAAGCGGGTTAGTAGAAAAATTCAGGGCGTGCGCTACACGATCACCAGCGTTTTTCAGGTAATCAGTAACTTTATGGAGCGGTAAACCAGTCGCTCGCGATATTTCAGCGCCTAGCGCTATCGGGGGCTCGTATTCTGTAATGGAAAACCGCTGTCTCGCCATTTCATCCTGCGACTGCCGACAAGATCTTAAATACATTACCGGCGGTCACCTGGACTGGACCGCTCAGTTCTTGCTTAGGCTCATCTCCGAAGAAAACTTCTTGCAACGTATATGGATGCCCTGCAGTTTCGCTCGTCGCGTTAAGGGCTACCGCAAGCCCTCGCATGTCGCCGAAGAAAACTTCATTCAGATGCGTCCTGACAGTATTCCAACCCCGCGCTGGCGCTAAGGCTTCACCCAAATCCGAGGGTGCCGTGCCCGAGGGCGCCATTATTACGCCGTGTCCGATCTGAAACTCCGGAGCCCGCCCCAACGAAATCCGTTCGTTGATTTTTTCCCAAGCTTGCACTAGCGCCTCATACACGTGGCCTGCGTTCGAAGGAGTTTCAGGCAAACTTCCCGTACTCTGGCGAAGTCCAAAATAACTTCGCAGCACAGCTACGTCTGGGCTGAGGTTGAAGGGAGCCCAACGGCGAAGGAAAGCCACATCAACGGTTCGACAGAAACGTCTGCCTAATTCATAGCGGCGAGAATGTAAAGAGGTGAGGAAAGGCATACTCGGACAATACGCCGCTCGTCGGGTCTAGTAATTGAAATACTGCGTTGAAATCCTGAGGGCCGCCGTCCGGTCCCAGCCGTTTTTCGGGCTCTATCGCAACGATCGCTCCACCAAAGACTTGGACCGCCGGTCCGCGATTAATCTCGTCGATAATCAACAACGCAGCTCCATGCGGAGTTTTGGCGTGCTCACTTGCGCGGTAAAGCGCACCCGAAGTGATTTCAAAACCGCCAATCTGTTTCAAGCTCGGCGTTAGCCCAGTCAAAAACTCGCGATACTTCGAGTTCTGATGGAAGACCGTTCGAAAAACTTTGCGATCAGTGCGACCTGCGCTAGGCAATACTCGTTTTAGATCGGAGCCTAACCCTGCCGAGGGTGTTGCAGGAATCGGCACTTTAGATGCAGGGCGCAGGACAGGAGTGCGGCTCGCGGATCCAACACGATTTTGGATGAGAAATGCACGCGCCACTTCGGTTAGAAGCCGTGACTTGCCTGCTGCTGGCGGTCCAGAAATCAAAACATTGCGACGCTCTGATAATGCCCGCAAAACCTCGATACAGTCGTTCGAATGCTCATCGGACAAATTTTTCCCCGTCTCAAAATCATAATACCCGTTGCGGCCTGTCTTCGATGGTCTTGCGCGTTCGAGGCCGCAACCAAAAAGTCGTCGACCCCTGAATACAAGTCTTATGTTCCACTATCTCTCGGTTATTACAAAAGGCCAAACCGTCCCATCGTTTTTTTGAACAAAAATAACGATTAGGCGCCCCGAGCCTTCTTCCGGCGCTTCGATAGTGAAGCAACAGTACTCGTGAACGCGTGTCACTCTGCTTTCGTTAGCTCTGGCATCAGTGGGAGGTTCTAAAATCGCTTCACGAGAAACGTCTTTTCCATTTTCCAACCAGTGAAAATGACCGACGAAAACATTTAATGACGTGCTCGCGCCGCGCCTTCGCTTCTCAGCCCGTACGTTTGGAAAAAGCTTGAGCAGGGTTGGCTTCATTTTCGTCCACGTTCGAGATCGAAGATGCGCGCGCCCCCGCCTGTGTACTGTCGTTAGATTGCGTAATAAACCTTACGTCGATCTGAGTGAAGAATGTGAAGGAAAACGATCATGGCGACATCACCGCCGGCTTGAGCGTGACATGGTCCTCCTCGTTAGGCGCCGAGGATTTTCCGGCGGAGTCTTTTGCTCGGCTTAAGGTATCGCCCCTAATTTAATTGCCGCTGTTGCACGCGCTCTTGCCTTTGATGCTGTTGAGACATGACTTTTTTCAACGATGGTCACGTGTAACCGTTGAAACCTCTTCAAAAGGAAGCGGCGGTGGGCCCGGGCGATTTCACGGAAAGTCCTTTATCATCACGTCGAGATCGGTCGTGCCTAAGCCATAGGCATTTAATATAATAGCATCGGCCTTTGCTCGAATTCTGCCAACTGCAGATGAACCTGGCGAGTGCCCCCCTCCTCGTCGAGTTTAGAGAGACGTTTTGCAATCGAGATCAACTGTCGCCCTGGCAATGTGTCCGGCGCAAGCGGCGGAAGTGGAACGCTCAACAAATGACAGTAATTTAGCGTTGTTGTTATGACGCGTCGCACCATCCAGTCGAATGGGATGGAATTTGCTAGGGTTACCCAAAAGCCAAGGACGATCTTCGCGTCGATCGTTGGGAAAAGAAGAGTTGGGACTTTGTTTCCGCATACGGAGAGCCGACGGAATATGGCGGCCAGACAAGATCTTTATTTGTTTGACCGGTAATATCACAGAATCCAGCTCTGACCTTACGGCATCTTTAAATCCGTTTGCTAATCTTGTGCGGCCTGAGCCAAAATTGTGGTTTGATCTCGCTATTACCAGGCCGTTTCAAATGCCACACAGCCGATCGGCCACAACCGGCTTGAAAAGATTTTGCGCCAAATCGATGCTGATGAACCATTCGGCCTTCAACGAGGTAATGCTTCGTGCACTTTGCTATATAGAAAGAAGCCGCGATCTCTCGTCATATCGACCTCGCGCATAAAATGTGGATGCCAGACAAAATCTGGGCTTTGCCAGTCCATTCTTCGCTTGGGCATTTTGCGAAGAGTTGCCATTCAGAAGCCGGACCTTGCTTCGGGACGGATAAATGCATTCCCAGTATTTGCCAGAACCGGATGCCCTTCGGCTCGGGCTGGCGATTTCACACCGTTAGGCGTGCCTTGAGCTTGATCTCGATTGCGTGACGATTAGCTCGTTTTGTTTTCGAGCCACGACCGCTAAAAATTTAAACCGAGTTTCGATTTCGAAAATTCGAGCAAGGGTCTCAATCGCCTCAAAAAGATCTGACTCGATTGTGCAGTAACATATCGGCGATTAGAAGCAGTGATCTGCGAACGAAATAAGTCCTCCCGGAACGTATAGCGCCAACTGACGCACCAGGTTTAGCAAGCTTAAAAAGAAGATCAGTAAAAGCAACGTACAGATCTGGTTCGCCGAAACGTAGCGCCGGATATTTCGTAACAAGCTGAGCGCCGTAACTTTCAGCCACCGCTTTCTTTTGCTGATATTTCTTGAGTTCAAAGTCTGAATAAGACGCGCCGTAGTGTCTGTCGACGCCTTCTGACTGTAAAAACTCGTGGCGGGTTAATTTCACTTTCTCCCAAGGTGGATTGGCAACGACGACATCGAAGCCCTGTTCGACGTCCTCACTCCACTCTTCCGGACCTGCTATTAAACTGTCCTGTACGCGCCACCGGGAACGCATCTTCACTAGGATGGCTACGCTATCGGTATGACAAGCGAGGGCGATTAGCGTTCCGCGTAGAGCATTCTCGGAAAGGTCGGCAGCGTAGACGCAATCAGAGAGCCAGGCGTTTGATAATTGACGATCCGCGCCACAGGTGACGGTCGTCAGTGCCGCGAGTAAAATTCCCGCCCCACACGCTGGATCAATGACTTTCATTCCTGCACGGTATTTGACAGCAACTCGTTCTGCCAAATGTAACGCTAGCCGAAAATCGGTGTGGTACGCTCCAGAGGCTCGTTGCGCAGATTTATGCAACAACTCTCGGGAGAGCGCGCTGATGGCGAGGCTTGGTGCGATACCAGTAATTTCAATACATTCGACCACTTCACGCGCAGAATCGAGCAGCACCACAGTCTGATCGATGACCGCGGCTATGGCGAACGATGATTGGAATTATCAAATCAATGCCACCAACGACTTCTACGGCTTCCAGATGGAAACGTATTTCCCTGTGCGAGATGAGGCCGGGAAAGCGTTCGTGAAACGAGTAACCAGAGCGTTCGCGGGTTTGAGAAGCTGGTTTTCCCGAGAAGCAGACTTCATGCGGCCGCCCGGAGCGGGATTGCAGTTCAACTTCGATCAAGTATTCCGTAACGAAAGCATGACCGTCGCGCGCAACTTGGTTTGGACGATATCGTGCGATATCCATAATCGGCACGGGGCGGACAGCGCCGTACTTTTTGAAGCGCGCGAGTAAGTTCGTCTATCTTTACGTGAGCATCATCGCTGTAGGATACTAATACACGTTCAGTATCCACATTGGCTATTATGCCTTTGAAAGCGCCTAACGCTTTTCGTCTGTAGCAAAAATCTGAAGACTTAGTTTGCCACGGACGGAGGCCAGTCACACCAATTACTTCTGGTGTGTCTCCTTAGCGCGATCGTTTCTAGCAAGTGGTAGTAGGCAGCGTATTGTCGCTTCGTGTACGGCGGGTCAAGATAAACTAAATCACCGCGCTCGACTTTCACGAGTTTCGCGTCGCAGACACTTGTAGTAACCATTCCGCCGAGTGGGAAAAGAGTTCGGGGACGCAAAGCAATTTTGTCGAGCGCCTGAGGTTGCCATTTGGAAAGAAAACAACCGTGAGTGCCGTGCGATATTCGCGCGGTTCAGAGCGCTTTCGAGATCAGCAAGCAAACGATTTCTTTCAGCCGAAGTCAAGTCACCTCGTTTTCCCAATGGTGAATCTGAGTACGTATTCCATCGATTTTCGCAGCGTTTTCTGTGGTAAAATAGCGGCGCTCGAACCCCAACCGAGCAACGGAGGCAGGACTATATTCCCGGTGGATGAACCCTAGTTTCGGTGGCGTATTATTCAGATCCGCCAATGTGCGCTCATAGCCACCAAATTTCTTGAAACAAGCTTGATCAGCTGAGATCAAACGAGCCGCAGCCATCACAACTGCGCTTTCAAGCTGGTCATTCAGGTGTACGCTCCAGCCTAACCTTGCAGCCGCCTCTGCGACGACCCCGGTCCCACAGAAAAGGTCGACGAAACGCCCGCCTCCAGGGGGCGGAGCTCCTATCTGGGCTGCAATGGCCTGAACCACGCGTGCTTTCGAACCTATATATCGAAATGTCACGTGGCCCCTCTCCAATCAACTGAATATAATAATGAGGACCAAAATCTTCTATGATTTGATCACGGGGATCAAGGTTCCCGGGATTGCATGTTGACCTAGGCGGTATTGGCGCCCCCGCCGAGTGCCTCAGGCCGCTGGGCCCGCGATCTAAACAGCGGCGTCCTGACGGTCGCCAGGACGGTCTTGCGGAGGGAGAGGACGGAGCGAGGTGCACTTTCCGAGAACTGAACAGGGTCGTGAGATCGGATTGAGCGCAATCCTCAAGTATGATAACCGCATGCTTTAGTTGTTATTTCAATCAGCTGTTCCGGAAAGTTTCCGGCACGCCGAGCCAATTTATGAGTCTCACGCATTCGTTCGCTCAGATCGCTTCACCACCTGCGCCGACATGACCAATCGATCGCGCCCGCTGTCTTTTGCTGCGTAGAGCGCCCAATCCGCCGCTTCGACCAGCATCGAACGTTCGGCGGGTCCTTGAGCGGCGCTGGGCCGGATCGTGGCGCCGCCAAGGCTCACGGTCACCAGTTTGGAAGGTTTGTTCGAATGGTGAGCCACACCAAGCTCGCGGAGCGCAAGACGAAATCTGGTGCTCACCTGCTCGCAGCCGTCCTCGTCTGTGTTCGGCAGAAGCATGACGAACTCTTCGCCGCCATAGCGGGCTGCCAGATCGGCGGGTCGGCGAGCGGCTGGCGGCCAAAACTCTTGCGACCAACTCCAAGCATCGATCTCCGGCCTGGTGTCCGTATTGATCATTGAATGTCTTGAAATGGTCTACATCGATCAGGAGCACCGACAAAGGCGTGCCGTCACGTTTGGCTCGCGCCCACTCCTCCTCCAGTTGCTCGTCGAAGTGTCGACGATTGGCGATCCCGGTTAGCCCGTCGATGCTCGCAAGAGCCGCCAGCTTGCCCTCCAGATCTTTTTGAGCGGTCATATCGCGCGATATCGCAACGACGCCGTCAACCTCGCCGGTCTCGGATGCCCTGGTCGCGTGCATGGTCGACTCGATCCAGATCTGGCCTTTCTCTCGATGCCGCGTGCGGTAAGAGAGGCGGGCGTCCTCAATCTCGCCACGTCTCAAGGCTTCCACCGCCGACTCAACCTGAGGCAAATCCTCGTCGTTTACGCCCCCGAGCGCGGACGTGCCCGTGAGCTGGTCCGCTCGCCAGCCTACGACACGAACGCACGACGGAGAGACGTACAGAATCCGCCCGTCCCATCCAATCCGCGTAACCATGTCGCTGGACTCTTCCGCAAGCATTCGGAAGGCGGCTTCTCTGGTCGCCAGGGCGACCGCCATGCGCTGACGATCGAACAACTGCCGCACGATGTAAAAGCCCAATCCCGCGATCACAGCCACAAGAGCGATGACGAACGCAATGCGTATGCTGACCTGCCGCCACCAGAACGCCAGAACGTCATTTTGAGATCTCGTCGCAAGCACCATGATTGGATATCGATCGCTGCGTTTGTAGAAACTGAGCCGCTCCACGCCGTCAAGCGGCGATGTAAAACTATAGGCCCCAGCGGGGAGCCGAGAACCGCGGTCTTTGAAAAGAGGCGATGTAATCATGTCGCGCCCAACGTATGTGCCATCGTCGGGACTACGCGCAAGGATGATTCCATCCTCGCTGAGCAGCGTGATGGCGCCATGCGGGCCAACGTCGAACTGTGCATAGAATTGAGAAAAATAGGCTACGTCGACCGTCATCAGTGCGACCCCGGCGAATTGACCATCGGGATGATTAAACCGTCGTGACAGCGTAACGATCCATTGCCCGCTTGATTTGCTGCGGACGGGCCTGCCGATCAGCGTTTTGCGATCGGTCGATTGGCGATGAAATTGAAAATAATCTCGATCGCTATTATTGAGGCCGGCGATGTTGATCGTCTCTGTTGTCAGAAGCCAGCGTCCGTCTTCGCCGTAAACGAAGAGGCCCCGGATACGAGTGATCGTGGTCTTTCTGAGATCGAGAAAGGTTTGAAGCCGTTCGAGCGCCGCCGGGCTCGTTCCATCTTTTTCCAGGCGATCAACCATGCCGACCAGAACGGTATCGCCCAATTCAAAGGTGTCTTCTGCATGCTGCGTCAGCGAGCGTGCAAGATTAGACATATCTGCTTCAGACGTTTCCATCACCGCACTTCTGGAGACCATTTCTCTCCAGCCACTCAATGCCAGAATCGCAACGCAAACCAATGCGACAAATGCCGCGGCTCGAATGGGAAGTTGCGAGTGGCTCGTATCGCGCGGCGTCATATTGAGCTCCGACACGAATCTCGCACCTAGACCTTAATCAATTGGCGACTGGGCACCTCTCCCCCGTAGTTATACGGGAGACGAATTTAAGTCTTCGGTAGCATCAGTGGCGTCAGCATCATGAGCAACAAAAATCGTCAATGCCGGCGATCGATGGCGTGCCGTGAGCTGCGCAGGCCGACACAAGGCTGATGCCAAATTGATAAAACTCCGGCAACAGCGCCGCAATTGTCGGGGGCGATTGGCGGATTTGAAAGTTTCGCGGACTTGAAAGTTTCCTGGACCTCGTCGTCCGGCAAGAGAATTGGATCTCATCATGGAGTCGTTTTCTGCAGCCGTCGAACGTCTTGTTCGCAATCGGCGTGTCCGGATATTGCTCGCGGTCGCAATGATTGGCGTAAGCGCATGGGCATTCCTTCCCCACATGGTCTATCGCATAGCACCAACTGCATTCGTCAACGCTGAGCTCGTTCGTGTTGTCGCGCCGATGGCTGGGCGTCTCTCCAGAGACCTTCCGCGCAAGGGCGATATCATCGAGCGCACAAGTACCGTGAACCTCACCGAAACGCTGCTGCCTGATCGCCGGCATTTTCTTGACCTTGAACAGCAAAGTATGGTCGCAAAGGACCGCGCCAATCTCGCAAACCGGCAACTTATCGAGGTTGCAAAATTGGACGGCGAACTCGAGGGTCGAACGAATTACTATCGCGCCGGGATGATCGAGCGGATCGGCCAGGAAATAGCCGAAGCTGAGGCCGAGAAAACCGGTTGTCTTGCAGAAGTCCACCAGCGCCGCGACATCGGCTCCCGAATGGAGCAGCTGGTCAAGTCCGGTTACGCGTCGGCGATTCGCACTGCGGAGGCGTTTGCGACACAGGAGGCAAACGTTACGCGTTGCGAGATGGCCAACGCGAAGATCGAGCGGTTCAAGATCGAGCGCAGTTCTGCCCAGGCCGGGGTCTTCCTACGCGACGGCGCGAACGACGTTCCTTACTCACAGCAGCAACGCGATCGGCTTGTTTTGCGCCGTCAGGAACTCGAAACCGAAGCGCTACAGCAGACATCGCATCAAGCGCAAGTCGCCGCCGAGATCCTGGGAGAGCGTACCCGGCTCGACCAGACCGGCCATTCTGATGTCGTGTTGCAGGCAGACCACGTGGTTTGGTCGGTATCCGCGAGTCCGGGATCGGTGGTTTCTGAAGGGCAGACCGTTCTCGATTTTGCAGACTGCGCGCATCGATTTGTCGTGGTCGATCTCCCCGACCGCGAATTTGAGCGGATCAAAGCAGGCGACCTCGCCGCCGTGAGGCTGATCGGAAGCGGTGATTGGCAGCAGGGCAAGATCCGCCAGGTGTTGGGATCTGCAGCCCGAACGGACGATCGGCTTCTTGCCGCGCAAATCATTCGTACCTCGTCGAATAACATTGCCGTCGAGGTTGAGCTGCTACAGGAGGATTTTGACGCGGAACGCAACAGCTTCTGTAACATCGGCCGCATGGCGGAGGTCCGTTTCCAGCGTGCAGGGTTCGGCTTTGCAGACAGGTTGTTTAACGCCTTGTCTGGCATGGCTTTCCATGACGGCCCCCAAGCCGAGATCAATAGCGCAGCTGCTAAATGATATGAACGCCCAAGCGCTTCCGTTCTTTGAGCTGCTGAGCCCGCTGATCTTTGTTATCGGCGCCCTCTACGTGATGGGCCCCATGCTGCCACTGTCTCGTCCTTGGGCGCGGAAAGTGGTGTTTGGTTTGGTTTGGCTTGTGATCGCCCGCTATCTGGACTGGCGGTTGTTTACGACTGTCATTCCCGTGTCTGGCGATTGGTATCAGATCGGATGGGTATGGGCCTGTTTCGCTATCGAGGTTCTCGCGCTGTGCGATGCATTTATACTTTACCTCGCTTTCCTTCGGACCAGCGACCGCCGCGCCGAAGCCGATTGTCATGAGGCGAGACTTCGTGCGTCACCGCCTGAAAAGTTGCCTTGGGTAGACGTCTATATCCCGACCTACGATGAATCTTTGGAGGTTCTGGAAAAGACCATCACCGGATGCATTTCCCTGGATTATCCAAACTTCAAGGTGTGGCTGCTGGACGATGGACGGCGGCCCTGGCTCAGGGAGTTCTGCAACATAAAAGGGATCGGGTATCTCACCAGGGGCGACAACGCGCACGCCAAGGCTGGCAATATCAATCACGCCCTCACCAAAACAAACGCAGACTTCGTTGCTATTTTCGATGCGGATTTCATTCCGCAACGTAATTTTCTGATGCGAACGGTCGGCTTTTTTTCAGATCCCGGTATCGGGATCGTTCAGGTTCCACATACTTTCTACAATTATGACCCGACCCAATCGAGCCTCGGCGTTCAGAAGGCTCTGCCGGACGACCAGCGTTTCTTCTTCGAGGCGATTATGCCGAGCCGAGACGGTTGGGATGCCGCGTTCTCGTGTGGTTCAAACTCGGTCACGCGACGCGAAGCGCTTCGCAGTATCGGCGATGCTCTCCCCACGGATTCGATAACCGAAGACATGCTTCTCAGCATTTCGCTGTTACGCAATGGATACATCACGAGATATCTTTGTGAGAGGTTGGCTTTTGGTCTGGCTCCAGAGGGATTGAAGGCATTTTTCGTTCAACGTCAGCGCTGGGCGCGTGGAGCGATGCAAATACTCTTTCTCGCCGCCGGGCCGTTAGGCCGCAATCTTACCCTCATGCAGCGGCTCTTGTTTCTGCCGACGCACTGGCTCACTCAAAGTCTGATGCTGATGTTGACCATTATCGCGCCGCTGGTATTCCTTTGGACCGGCGTGCTGCCCCTCGTCAACGTGACACCTGAGGCCGTATTATACTATCTCCTGCCGATGCTGCTGGCAGTCGCCGGCGGCATCTGGACCTTTGCGCCGCGTCAATATTTTCCGTTCGCCGCGCAGGTGCATGGAACGTTCCAAAGCTTCAAGATCTTGCCGACCGTCCTGCTGACGATGGCGAAGCCTTTCGGTCATGTTTTCAAGGTGACCCCCAAAGGCGCCTTTGCCAAGAAATCCGATTACGACCGAAGAATTTTCTGGACTGCCGCAAGCTTGATGGCAGCGACCATTCTAGGCTTGGCCATCAATTCTCATTCCGAATGGCGGATTATCGGGCAGGCGGGCTTGTTTCCGATCGTGGCATGTTGGTCTGTCATCAACATCGTGGTGCTGTTTCTCGTGTGCATGATGTCGTTGCAGGCGCCGGTGCGTCGCGGTGAAGAGCGGTTCACGCTGAGCGAGCCGATTTCAATCATTGCAGCCAACGGCGCTCTGTCGACAGGGCGCATCAGGGATATATCGCTTACCGGCGCTGCTGTCGTTGCTGACGAAAATCTTGCTCTCGCGACCAAGGCCGGGGAGAGGGCTCGCGTCTTTGTTTCCGAAGTTGGATTTATTTCTGTAACGGTGGTTCGACAGACTGGCCGATTTTTGGCTGTCCACTTCGATCTTCCAGCTTGTGTCGAGCGGGACCTGCTTATTCGCAAACTGTTTACCGCGGGGCTCGAGGCGACAACCGTGACAGCCTCGGCGCTGTCATCCACCGGCGCCATGCTTATGAGCATTTGGTCAGCTGGCGGGACGCCGATGGCGGCTGAGCCCGAACAGCCCGCCGGAGCCGAACCAACTCTTGTAAAATCGCCGGCGGAAAGCCTTGTCATCCTTTCAACAGTGCAACCAAAAAAACTGGCGGATCTTGCCGCCGATCGTTCGATCGCTGCCTGAGCGCGTTTAAATTCCGACGTTTGTCGCACCATATCGTACCGCAGATGACCCAGCGCTTGCCAACTCCTAACTTGCCAAGTCCGAGCTTTGTGCGACTATGGAACTCCGGCTAAGGGCGTCATGCCCATCCCGGAATTGGGGGAGCACGTGACTGACGCTCTGCATCCAAGCGCTCCGCCTCACCTCCCTGCTTTTATCACCGCGCCCGGAGACACCGACACGCTCATGGTGATCGTCGCGCTTGTTTTGATTTGTGCAGTGATGATGGTTGGAAATCTCTACTTGCGCCTGCACAGCCTGCCGGAGCGCATGGCGCATAAATCACAAAAGCTGCAATTCGAGATCGTCGCGGTGCTGGGGCTGATTGCTCTGTTCACTCACAATCACCTGTTTTGGGTGATCGGTCTTTTGCTTGCGATGGTCGATCTGCCGGATTTCGGTACGCCGCTGCGCAGCATTGCGGGATCGGTCAAAAAGATAGCTGGCGCGGAGCAGGCTGCTGAATCGCCGTATCCGGCTGATGATGACGCGGCTGGTTCCATGACAGCGCAAGGGTCAGGCGGCAGGGAAGGTGGAGCACAACGCCATGCTTGAGCTTCTTCTGTGTTCACTGCTGACCATCTTTCCGGATTATCTCTACCGCCGTTACAGGCAGGGCAAGCGGTTCGGGCAGGAAATCACTTTCTATTCGGTATGGTTCGAGCTCAGGTGGGGGATCACTGCCTGCCTGATGCTGACGGTGGCCTTGATCACCGTCATTTTCTATTTTCACCCCTCAACAACAGCGGCGACCCTGTTCTACAGAACCGTTCCGATCCTTCCGGAAGCCAACGGCCGCGTTGCAGAAGTGCACGTTCAGTTCAGTGCACCGGTCAAGAAGGGCGATGTGATATTCCGGCTCGATAATGCCAAGCAGGAGGCGTCGATGGAAACGGCGCGGCGCAAGATCGCCGAGATCGATGCAGCGTTGCTGGCGGCGCAGTCGGACATCCTGAAGGCCGAGGGGCAGGCGCAAGAGGCCAAGGGCTCTTATCAGCAAGCAGCGGACGAGCTCGACACCAAGCGCGAGCTACAGAAGCGCAATCCAGGCATAGTGCCGCAACGCGATATCGAGAAGCTCGAAGTCCTGTTGAACGGCCGCCAGGGTGCGCTCGACGCGGCCATGGCATCGCGACAGTCAGCAATGACGCGCGTGACCGCCCTGCTGCCGGCGGAGAAGGCGAGCGCGCAAGCGGCGCTGGCGGAGGCGCAGGTCGATCTCGACAAGACATTCATCCGGGCGGGCATCGACGGTCGCGTTGAGCAATTCACATTGCGCGCCGGTGATGTCGTCAATCCCGTCATGCGGTCGGCGGGCATTCTCATTCCGGAGAATGCCGGGCGGGTGCTCTCGGCAGGATTCGGGCAGATCGAAGCACAGGTGATGAGGGTGGGAATGGTCGCCGAGGCGACTTGCATCTCGAAGCCCTGGGCTATCATCCCCATGGTGGTGACTGGCGTGCAGGACTTCATCGCTGCCGGTCAGTTTCGCGGTGGCGAGCAATTGGTGGAGGCGCAACAGGTGCTGGCGCCCGGCACTATCCTCACGTTCCTTGAACCCATCTACAAAGACGGCCTTGAAGGCGTGACGCCCGGCAGCAGCTGCATCGTCAATGCCTATACCAGCAATCATGACGTGATCGCCGCGACTGAGACCGGTTCGCTCAAGCGTCTGGCGTTGCATGCCGTCGATGCCGTCGGCATCGTCCATGCGATGTTGCTGCGCGTCCAGGCGTTGGTGCTTCCCATCAAGACGCTGGTCATGAGCGGGCACTAAATTTTTGTGAGTCAATTATAGTCTCTTGCGTGGTCTTGAGCGGCAACGCATATGGCCGCATTTGGCACAAAGAGATCAATCCGGGTGTGGGTGATTGCTCGTTAATGCCGCGACCACCGATTTTTTCCTCCCAAGCTCACGCTCCGCGCGCTGAAAGCTTGGCGCGCTCGCGCAGTCGGTAAAATTGCATCGCGGCAGTTGCCGTTTTGGGCTGCAGTCGGGTAAAGGTAATGAACGCTCGCTCATATGTGCTTGCTTCAACAGGATCGGGACGCGCGCTCAGACCAAGGATTGCCTTCGTCGTCCTCCAGGTCAGGTTCATTGCCTTGGCCAAGACAAGCAACTGCTCGGTATTGTTCTTGCCTCGGACCAGAACCTGCTCGACCAGTTCGATTGGAAGGTCGCACATCAGAGATATTGCAATCGCGGTTTTTTCGAAATCTCCCCGCTCCGCAAAATCGGCCAACCTCTCATCGGTGAGTTCACCCGCGCGATAAAGCGACAAGACATGCGCTGACGCGTCTCCATGGGCCAACGATCCGGACCGGCTTTCTTTCAACAATTCTGCCGAGGCATGCGCGACAAGCTCCCGCACGAGCGATGATTTTCGGGGGGTCTGCGCTTCGAATAATTCCTGAACGGAGATCGATGCGTCCACGAATAGCTTGACCAGATACATTCGTGGCAATTCGGGGCGCGCCAAAACCGACAATGCCAGCTCGATATCGTCGCGAGATCGTTCGACCAATTCGATATAGCCGTCGTCGGAAAAATGGGCCCCGGCGTTGCGTGCCGTGCATTTCGTAACGGCGCGGTCGCCCCTTTTCAGCAGAACATCCGTGACATCCCCGGAAAGAACGGTGCGTTGGGAGATCGCGAGCAAATGCGGCTGGCTCATTGTCCTGGCATTTTGAATAAGGTCGGTCTGCTCAAGCCGCTCTGAAACGGACAGAATCGGACCCGCGACCTCGATGGCGTCATCGAAGGCGAGCTGACGGACGATCCCGCCGGGGGCGTCCGGGATTAATGACAAGAATTTGCTGAATTCGGCTCGGACCGACACCTCCACGTTGCCGATGATGCTCTGCATGATCTGGTCGAACAGCTCAATATGCTCGTTCGAAAAGCTGCCGGACCCGAGGAGGAAGAGGTCGGATACAACGCGGAGAGCCTTGGCCCGCCGCGCAATGTCACCGTTGGAAATAGCCTGCTCAAGTTCGTCGATCGGGCTGGATTGCGGGACCATGACCATTATCCGTTCAAAACGGAAAGTTGTGGCACGACCCAATCGCGCAAGGTAGGCCGTTCGGCCGGTGCGGTATCCGTAGACTTCGAGACGAAGCAGAGGTCATGCAGAGGCACCGGGCGGCCGAAAAGATAACCCTGGAGAAGGTTGACGCCGGCATCACGCAGCAGCGTGGCTTGTTCTTCCGTCTCCACTCCCTCGGCGGTGATGGCGATACCGAGTCCGCGGGCGAGCGTCAGCACCGAGGAGATAACGGCATCACAGTCCGAGCGTTTGCCCATTCCCTGCGTAAACGAACGGTCGATCTTGATCTTGTCGAACGGGAATTTCGTGAGGTAGCTGAGCGAGGAATAGCCGGTGCCGAAATCGTCCAGCGAAATGGTGATCCCGACATTCTTCAGTTGCCTGATCGTGGTCAGGAACTCCTGCTCGTTTTCGAGCAGCATGGTTTCTGTAATTTCGAGTTCGAGCCGTCCGGGCTTCAACCCGGACTCGACAAGCGCGCACAAAATCACGTCGAACAGATCGCTGCGTTTGAACTGAACCGCTGACAGGTTGACGGCGATGGTGATGTCGTCGGGCCATATTGCCGCATCCGTACAGGCCTGCTGCAGGATCCATTCGCCCATCGGAACGATCAGGCCGGTTTCCTCGGCCAGCGGGATGAACTGATCGGGCGGAACAAGACCTCTTACCGGATGCCGCCAGCGGATCAAAGCTTCCACCGCGCAGACCCGATTGGTCTTGGCGTCGACGACAGGTTGATAATGCAATTCAAATTCTCCGTGCTCGAGCGCCGCTCGAAGCTCAAGCTCCAGGAGGCGCCGTGCGTCGACCGCGACCATCATCGACGCTGTGAAGAAAGTAAACGCGACGCTTGTATTGGATTTGGCTTCATAGAGAGCCAAGTCTGCCTTGCGCAGGAGTTCACTGGAAATTATTCCGTGCTCGGGCACAAGGGCAATGCCGATACTGGTTCCGACATTGACCGTGTTGCCGCCGAGGTCGAATGGCGCGGAGAGCAGTTGTTCGATTCGCAGTGACAGGGCGATTGCCGCCTCGCGTTGATCGTGTGATGTCGATTGAAGAATTGCGAATTCGTCGCCGCCGAGCCTCGCGACTAGGTCGGCTTCCCGGACCGACGACTTCAGCCGCTCGGCAACCTGCTTGAGAAGCTCGTCGCCCATGGGATGACCCAGCGTATCGTTGACGTTCTTGAATTTATTAAGGTCCAGCACCAGCACCGAAAAACACTTGTCTGGTCCATTCAATTTCGAAATCGATTCGTCGAGCGCTTGGGTAAACTGCGCCCGATTGCTAAGGCCGGTGAGTTGATCGTAGTGGGCGAGGAAGAGGACGCGGTCCATTAAGCACCGGTCCTCGTCCGCGCGAATCTTCAAGCTGCTTTGCATGGTCAGCAAGGATTGCTGGAGATGGCCGATCTCGTCGCTTCGGTTGATCTCGATCCGATTGGTCAAAACGCCGGCGGCGATGTGTTCCGCGAATTTAACGGAGGCAAGGATAGGCTTGCTCATGGAATGCGAAAATGCGAACGCCAGTATTAATCCGGCCAAGGCCGTCCCGATTGAGAGCGCAAACAACGAGGCCCGCGATTCTCTCACAGTCGTTTCAGCGGCCGTGCGGTATTCGAAGCCGTAGGCTGCGACAACTTGTACGAGGTCATCGAGAGCGGCGACAGCGTCGGCGTTTTTTCGTTCGATGACAACCGGGGAGGGGATCGAAGTGAGCCCGGCAACGGGCGGATCGAGTATACGGAGCACCGCGTCCGACCACTCCGTGACGCGGAACCGGGCGTTCACGAGAGAGTTTGTTACATCTACATTGTCCACACGTTGTCGGACGATATCGAGGTCTTCCGAGATCTCTGCAAGCCGCTGTTCGAACGTCGGGATGATCGTTGACGTTTGATCGCTGTTGGACTGAACAAGGCCGCGGACGTCATTGAATGCAGCGTGAGCCGCGCGCGCATGATTGATTGCCATCAAGGGGCCGTCATAGAGACGGACGACCCGATCGCCGGATTCGGAGACGCCGCGGATGCCGAAGGCCGCGAGTGTGCATGCCAAAGCGATGAGCACGCTGAACGCGCCAAAGAATTTGATACGAATGGACATTACGGACTCTTGACTGGCAACACGCGGGTTACTCGACGACCGATATCGTCATCTTCATTCGTGGATGGATCGCGCACATGATTTGAACTTCGCCCGCCTGGGTGAATGTCACATCGGTCGATGTGCCCGGACGTTGCGATCCCAGATCGAATTCATTCCCGGGACTGACCGAAATAACATTATGGGGCACGCTGTCGTCGTTGAGGAAAGTGACGGGCTCCCCCTTCCTGACAGTCGCGGGCGCGAACGAAAACAAGCGGCCCTGCTGGTGAACGATGTTTTCTGCTGTCAGGGCGATAGCTGGCGGCCCGAATAGTCCAAGAATTACGAGAAGAGGTAGCATACGCATGAACACACCGATCTATGGAGCCGTTTCACCGGGGAAGAGCAAGCACGCTGGTCGCCGCCAGATGACTTGAAAGTGTTTTGAGAAATGCGATCAAGTCGAGCTTATCCTGCTCGGCCAGACCGAGTGGTGCGATGAGATCGGAACGGCTCGGCCGGTCGATGCCACCGCTGTTGTAGTGGTCGATGACCTCTTCGAGTGTTCCGAGCGAGCCGTCGTGCATATAGGGGCTGCGGTTCACGATCTCGCGGAGGCCGGGCGTCTTGAAGGCGTGATTTATCTTGACGACACGGGGCATCAACAACCCGCGTCCCGCATCCGCGCCGGCAAGGCCGATGTCGTGGAAGCCGTCATTGGTAAAATTCCAGCCTTCATGACAGGACGAGCAATGACCCGTCGTATTAAAAATGGCAAATCCACGCTTGGCTTCTTCCGGGATTGCGTCTTCGTCGCCGTTGATCCAGGCGTCGAACGGAGCGCGGCCGGAGACGATCGTGCGCTCGTAAGTTGCCAGTGCTTTCGCCAACGTCTCGACGTTCAAACCCTCGCCAGGAAAGGCGGCGTCAAACAGTTGATTGTATTGGGGTAGCGACGACAGTCGCTTCAAAAGCGTCGTCGATCGTCATGTTCATCTCTGACCGCGACTGTATCGGGCCCTTTACTTGCTCTTCCAGACTGGACTCACGGCCATCCCATGTATAGGCCGCGCCCCATGCCGCATTGATGATGCTGGGCGACCGGCGCCCAAGTTTCGCCATGCCAAAGCCGACACCGACCGGCAATCCATCACCCCAGCTGAAACCTGGATCATGGCAGCTTGCGCAGGATTGTGCGGAGCTGTGCGATAGTCGTTTGTCGAAGAACAGTCGCTGACCGAGACGAGCCTTGTTCAGCGTGTACGGATTATCTCGCGGAAATGGAATATTTTCAGGTCGCAGATACTCTGCCTTTACGAAATCGATGTTAGTCACAATATCCAAAGTCGTCGCCGGTACGATCTCGTTTTTCCAACGATCGCAGCGCCAAAACCTGTTTGTGCGAAGCCTGACCAGCGCGATCATCATGGCCGCACCGGCATAGCCAAGCCGCCTCCCGCTTGCTGCCTTTCCCAAATTCATGTTGCCCGTGTTCAGATCCTCGATCCGGATCTTCAATTTGCACCGCTACCGATTATGGCTGGCAATCCGTTACAGATTTGAGAGTTTTGTGACCCGTATGACTACGGGGGTTCCCGGCAAGAATGCAGCGCTTAGCGCATCCATCAAGCATAACGCAGCTCGTTGCCCGATATCATTCATTCCGGCCCCTTGAAGAGGGCCGCACGCAAGGATGGGCAGACAACGGAAGGCGCGAGCAGGGCCTTAAATCAGATACTTCCCTCTCAGGAACTAGGTTCCGGCTTCGCGGCCCGTATTGCCACGGGTGCGCAATTTAACGTGAAGATGTTCATTCGACTTTATTTTCGACGGCATCTTGGCCACTCAAGGTGTACACGTGAAATACAATCTCATCAGTGGATTTGAAATTTCGCCCGCTACAACAGGATCGCTTGGGTATGATCCTGGTTTGCCCTTGTCCCTGCGCTTGCGGACGCAAACTGCTTCTCTCCATGCCAGGATCGAGCGCCTCCTGAGGCTGCCCGATGCGATCCAAGACATGAAAGATTATCGTCGGCTGCTTGAACGGTTCCTGGGCCTTTACGAACCGCTCGAACGGTCGATTTGCAGGTTTGACGACTGGAACAGTGTTGGGCTTCCTCTGGTTACCGCCGATCAATCATCCCGTCTGTCGAATGACCTTTCCGTTCTTGGAGCGGACCTTGGCCGCGTGCCGCGTGCGTCGCCGGAAATCGTTCCAGATCTGCCCACGTTTTCACATGCATTCGGCGCGCTTTATGTTCTTGAAGGGTCGGCGATGGGCGGCAAAATCATCATGCGCGATCTGAAAAAGAGCATCAGACAGCAAGTCGAAGGCGCAACAAATTTCTTTAGTAGCCGCGATAGCAAGCATGAGCCTACCTGGAGTTCGTTCAAAGCCGCGCTCGATTCCTTCGGCCACGCGAGGCCTGAGCTTTGCGCCGATGTCGTAAGCGGCGCGGAGCGGGTGTTCGAGGCGCTGCTCGCATGGTTCGGGCCTGCCCGTGACGTCCTGGCTCCACAGATATGATGCTCAAAGAGAATCCAGAAATGGACAACGATAGGTCACAGCTCGATTTCTCGATTTGCGCCCAAGAACCGATCCACATCCCGAACGCGATCCAGCCACATGGCGCGCTACTTGCCGTGCGGATCGACGATCTGATCGTCACGCATGCCAGCGCCAATTTGATCGGGTTCCTGGGTATCGCTGCCGAGCGCGTGCTTGGTCAGCCCCTTGAAGATATACTCGATGAGGCTGTGTGCCGCGCCTTGAAGGTTGCGAGGTCGCTCGACGGTGCCGCGTTGTGCCAAATGAATTTTCCTGCGCGCAACGGCAAAACGCTGCGCCTCACGGCGTTTCAATCCGACCGGCATATCTGTATCGATATCGAGCCAAACTCTCCTGGCCCGGACCGGGCGGCGGCACTTCTCAAGCTTCAATCCCTCACGGAATCCTTCAAGCTTGGTGCCGGGCAGAAGGAGATTTGCACGCTTGCGGTTCGCGGCCTGAGAGAGATCACCGGCTACGACCGCGTGATGGCCTATCGTTTCGATCGCGACGGGCACGGCGAGGTGGTTGCCGAGGCTCGAATTCCGGAGCTTGAGTCGTTTCTTGGTCTTCGCTATCCCGCGAGCGATATCCCCCCGCAGGCCCGCAAACTATATCTGCGCAAGCGCGTCGGTGCGATTATCGATTCGAGTTATCGGCCGGTGCCTTTACTCGCCGATCGGGCGCTTGATGATGGCGCACCGCTGGATCTCACTCATAGCGCGTTGCGGAGCGTGTCACCCTTCCACTGTGAATATATGCGGAATATGAAAACCGCCGCGAGCCTGACCATTGCGCTCTCGCAGGGAGAGAATCTCTGGGGCATGCTTGTGTGCCATCATTGTTCGCCGCGGATCCCCGAGCCGGAATTGCGCGCGGTCGCCGATATCCTCGGTCAGGTCGTGTCATTGCGGCTTGCCGCCCTTGGCGAAGCGGAAGTGGCCGCAAAACGCTTTGAGCGCAACGAAGCGATGCGTGCGCTGGTCGACGGGTTCGCTACACCGGAACCCATGGCTGATGCATTGGCCGCAGCCAACGCGCAATTGCTCGATCTGGTCGACTCCGCAGGAGCGCTGGTGCGCTTCGAGGGCACCGTCCGGAGCTTCGGACGAACGCCACCGCTGGAGGCTGCCAAGCAGGCTTTGAGATTGCTGTACTCCGCAGCGAAAGGCGAGCCTTTGGCGCTCGACGATCTTACTCTGCGCTATCCGGAGCTCGCTGCATGTAAAGAGGACGGCAGCGGCGCGCTGCTGCTGCCGCTCGCGAAAGACACTGACGACGCTATCTTATGGTTTCGCAGAGAGGTGTCGCGGACGACGCGGTGGGGCGGCAATCCAAATGGGCACGTAATTTCGGATCCCGCCACGGGCCAGATTTCGCCACGCAGCTCCTTCGCCGTTTGGAAACAGACAGTGAGCGGCCGCTCCGTTTCGTGGCTTGACACCGACCTTGCGATCGCACGCGAATTGAAGGGTGCCATCGAAGGCGCGATTGCGCTGCGCGCGAAAGCGGAGTTGATACAATTGCGGTTGCTGCATGAAGAGAGACAGCGAATCCAGAGCGAACGTCTCAAAGCTGCGCTTGAGAATCTGGGGGATGGCGTTGCGATGTTCGACGCTGGGGGGCGGCTGGTCGTTTGCAATAATACGTACGGCGCTCTCTACAATCTGCCGAACGACATGCAATCAGCTGGAACGCGATACCAGGACATCGTCGATTATCGCATTACACATGGCATCATGGATGGAGATGCAAGCGGTTCTGCGGTTCAGCTCAAGCTGGACGAGTTGAGTGCGCTGCCGCAGGACAGCGCTTCCAGCCGAATTGAAAAACTGGCGGACGGGCGGCTCATAAGTGTTACCCGGCAGCCGCTGAAAGACGGCGGTTGGGTAGGAACGCACGAAGATATCACCGACCGTCATCAGCGTGACGCCAAGATTGCGTTTCTGGCGCATCATGATCTGTTGACCGGCTTAGCAAATCGCGTCGTCTTTTCCGAAGGCTTGAACGATGCAATGGCGCGTCTGCGCCGGCTCGGCGAGCCCTTTACGGTCTTCATGCTGGATCTCGACAAGTTCAAGAACGTCAATGACACTTTGGGGCACGCCGCAGGCGACCAATTGCTCAAGGAGACCGCGCTGCGACTAAAATCCGCGCTTCGCGAAACGGATGTGCTAGCCCGTCTTGGTGGAGACGAATTCGCAATCATCCAGTCCGGAGAAAAGAACCAGATCGAAGGTGCGGAAGGTCTGGCGGACAGGCTGGTGAAAACCATTTCGAAGCCCTATGTCCTTGACGGACATGTTGCTTGCGTGGGCGTCAGCATCGGTATCGCGCTTGCTCCCGGCGACTCCGCCGAGGGCGACGCGTTACTGACGAAAGCCGATGCCGCGCTCTACGCCGTAAAGTCGTCGGGGCGAAACGGCTTTCAATTTTTTCATGAAACAATGCTGTAGCATGCCCACGGTCATGTCGATCCGGACGGTGCCTGAATCTTCCGGCGCTCCGTTGTTTCCCGCCCCGCGAGCGAAACCAGCTTCGGTTCGCTGCTCAGCGTGGCCGTCTCTGGCTTTGTGTCTATGTCGCAGCTGTCGATTTGGGGACGAGGCTTGGCGCATTCATCGTCGCGCTCAGCTCAAAAAGCAAAAACGATTTAATCACGATTGAATGTTCGGCGACAAGTTTGCTGGATAACCCAGCCTCGGTGATGAGCTGCTCAAACAGCTCAAGGTCGGAGTCGGACGATAGTAGCAGATACATCACGCCGCCAGGCCGTAGCCGTTTTTGAGCCTGGCCGAACAACGGCTGAATGTCGCGGTAGTTCGGCCCAGCGTGCCATGCACGGTCGGATATGCTCAAGGGTTCGCCGGAAAATGAGGGCGGGCTGCTGAGCACGACGTCGAACGATTGATCGGGCGCAACGGCCGAGAACAAATTTGATTCCATCGAGGAAACTCGGTCCTGGAAATTGTTGGCGATCGCGTTGAGCGCCGTTGCTGACACGGCGGCCGGATTGATATCGAGCGCCAGCACTGAAATCGCACCGGCTTTCGCGGCCGATAGCGCGAGTATGCCTGATCCCGTTCCGACATCGACCACGCGCTTGCCGCTGAGGTCGAGGCCTTGGACGAAGTCCGCAAAAAACTTGCTGGTCAGGAAGATCTTTGGATTGAAGACCGTAGGCTGGACGGTGAGCTGCAACCCGGAAACCCGGGTGGATGTCGTGCGTGTGCGCTGGAGGATGAAATGATAAGAAAAGAAATGGACCAGTTTTCGGAAAACGGCTCTAGGGAGGCTGTAGCCGGTGCGGTTGGCCCAAAAAGGCCGTCTGGTGGACTGCTCAACAAGCTGAGACATGGTCACCTCAATGGTTCGGTCGGGGAATTGGTCGCAGGAAGGAAAAAGGAGGCGAATTTGAAAGGCGTTTGACGATCTCGCTGCGAGAAAGTTCCCTCGGACCGGGCCCGAGATCGAAAATTCTGGGCTAAGGGCAATTCCAGTGACACGGACGATGGGCCGGCGTTCGCGTCTGACCGCCTGAGCGGTTTGTGCTTCGGAAAAATGCGTAGAAGGTTTTTATCGAAACGGCCTGACGAAGCGCATGGATCAAACTGCCGCGGGGGTTGATCGCGCCATCATCGTGCTCTGTTTCCGGTTTCGCACAACATCGAACTCTTGCAGCGCAATATCGATCGCACGACGCTCTGCCGGCACCGAAGGTTGTAGGCAGCGCGCTCTTGCAGACGGCGCGGCATCGCGTCATGTTCTTACGTGATTTGTTGTCGTGCCGGGCCTGGTAACATCGAGGCCTTGCAGGGTTGTTGCAAACGCCGCGCGGCAATCCCGAACACCATATGGATGTCAGGAGGCCAACTTGATCGACAGACGTACTCTCCTCAAGGGTTCGGGCGCCGTGCTTGCGTTCGGCGCTCTCTCGTCGGTTAGCTTGCGCTTCGGTCTGTCGCAGGCGTTTGCCGAGGCTGCTGCGAAAACCGCCACCTTGCCGTTTGACAATGGCGAGCGGCCGCTGGTGAAATATCCCCAGAAGCGTCCGATGATAGGACTCACCAGCCGCCCGCCGCAGCTCGAAACGCCATTCTCGGTGTTCAACGAAGGCGCGATCACGCCGAACGATGCATTCTTCGTTCGTTATCATCTGGCCGACGTGCCGCTCGATATCGATCCTGAAAAATTTTCGCTGAACGTCAAAGGCAAGGTCGATACGCCGCTCAAGCTGTCGTTGGCTGAACTCAAGAAAATGCCAGCGATCGAATTCGTGGCGGTCAATCAGTGCTCCGGCAACAGCCGCGGCTTTTCCGATCCGCGTGTGGCGGGAGGCCAGCTTGGCAACGGCGCGATGGGCAATGCGTTATGGCGCGGCGTTCCGCTGCGGACAGTGCTCGACAAGGCTGGTGTGCAGCAAGGCGCCAAGCAGGTCACGTTCAACGGCATGGATGGGCCGGTCGGCGACAAGACGCCGGATTTCGTCAAGGCGCTCGATATCGATCACGCGCGCGACGGCGAGGTGTTACTGGCCTACAGCATGAACGGCAAGGATCTGCCGCTGCTCAACGGCTTCCCGTTACGGCTGGTGGTGCCGGGCCATTACGGCACCTATTGGGTGAAGCATCTCAACGACATCGCGGTGATCGACAACACCTTCGACGGTTTTTGGATGAAAAGCGCTTACCGGATTCCGGATAACGACTGTGCTTGCGTCGATCCCGGCACCGCGCCGAAAAACACGGTTCCGATCAATCGTTTCAACGTTCGCTCCTTCATCACGAATCTCACCAACGGCACGAAGGTGAAAGCCGGCCGCTCGACGCTGGTGCGCGGCGTGGCGTTCGACGGCGGCAAGGGCATCAAGGAGGTCAGTCTTTCGATCGACGGCGGCAAGACCTGGCTCGATACCAAACTGAGCAAGGACCTCGGCAAATATTCATTCCGCGAGTGGCAGTTGCCGGTCACGCCTTTCGGCAGGCGCGCATGACCTCAAGGTTCGCGCCACCAGCCTGAGTGGGCAAACACAGCCGCTCACGGCCACGTGGAATCCCGCGGGCTATATGCGCAACGTGGTTGAAACCGTCGCGGTCACCGCGGCCTGACGCGCGTTTCGCGAAAAACCTGAGCGCGGTTTTGCGAGCAGGCGTGCATATGCAAATGATGAAACGAGATCGATCATGACGTCTTTCAGAATGGTGTCGGCGCTGGCGGTTTTCACGATGATCGCAGGGGCGGCGGACGTCGATGCCAAATCCGCTCAACCCCCGTCTGCAGCCAGACCCTTACAAGCTTCCCGAGGAGACGGCGGCATTCAAGCCGGGGCCGAATCTGGAGGTGGTGCAAAACAATTGCACCGCGTGCCATTCGGCGGATTACATCAAAACCCAGCCGCAAGGTCCGAAGTTCAAGAAAGACTTCTGGCAGGCCGAGGTCACCAAGATGATCAAGGTGTATGGCGCGCCGATCGATGACGCGGATGTGGGCAAGATCGTCGATTATCTGACGCAGACCTATTGAGGGACTTGATCGGGTTTTCCTTCTTGAGCGTTTTCGTTCTGAGTTGAATCACTGTCGCGCTCTATCGGTTGTTTTGACGCGTTTTTTTACGCGAACCGGAATCCACCACCGGATTAAGTCCGGGTGGCATGCTCCGCTCGAAAACGCTTTAGTTGCTCAATCTGTTCTCGTAACGCTGCTCATTTCTCTGAGCCTATCAAGAGGATAGCGCGGGGTCGTCCGATATCGGACTAAATTAAATCGAGCACGCGGTTGGCGCGGCAATCTCCCGCGCGCCCTTACTCGATTGGGCTTGTATTCTTTGTCAGAAGCCTAGGGGCAGCGCTGTATTACTAATCAGAATTATTACCCTCTGGGGACGTTGTTGTAGCTCCGTCTGGGCGCAGCCCCATATCCCCGCCGTAATAGCTGTGAAAGCTGGTAATTCTTTTTTGTCCGAATACATCGACATAGGTTATTTCACCCCAGACGAAAACTGCAGCGGTACCGTTCCGCAACATCCGCATATGTTGTTCAGTCAACGTTTCGCTCCAAACTGGGGCAATTGAAAAAGTTGCTCCCGGTCCTGCAGAGCGCCTGGAGGCAGATTTCATGAATTCCGAATTGGCGCGACTCAGTTGAGCTTGGAGGGGGAAATTGCCGACCCAAATCCCAGCCCAAGAAATGACATTGGTTGCGGGAGTTAAGCCAGTATTTTTGACTACTATATCGGCGGTTGGCCGGCCTCCGATATCAACATCAGTAACCCTCATTTCATGAGGGAATATATAAGCACGCAATTGCCGTTCAGAGTTAGACTTGGCGTCATCCACTAACTCGCGAGTTGCTGACCAAAGGAAGAAAGTTGCGAAGGCGAGCAGCACAGTAAAGGCAGCAATGAAAATCGTGCTGGTAGCAGTAATGAATTTCTCATTGCTCTCTATTTTCCCCTTATATTTGCGCCAGACACTGCTCGAATCCGCTCTCTCGTTGGCTGCTTTTTGCGCACTATCTGTATTTTGAGTGGGTGGAAAATGTTCGGTCTGTTTGTTTTGAGCGCGTGCGGATGGGCCGGACCATGAAACCGCCAGACCAATCATGCTTAGTACAGCAATTACCCAAAAGAACCCGGTCATTTTCACACCTAAACGCCCCTCAATAGCCGTTCCGAAATGTCAGCATTGAAGTAGTTTATCGCGGAATGGAACTCGGCAACATACAGGCGAGTGCATTTTTTGCTAAGGCTGTAAAAAAATGAACTCTGCGCCAGCAGCAGCGCTCGCGCGGCAAACCCCCACAGCGGCGTGCCCATATATTTTGCTGATTTAATGCGATGGTTTGGCGACGAGGCGCAAGAAGCTCATCAGCGAGCCCAGCGCGGCAAAGCCCGCACCGAGCGCGAGCGCGATGGTGGGTCCATCGGCGGCGGAGAGACTGAAACAAAACGCGGTCAGCGCAGCGCCCGTGGTTTGTCCGGTCAGCCGCGCGGTGGCGACGATGCCGCTGGCGCTGCCGCTACGGTCCGGCGGCGCGCTCGACATCAGGGTCTTCATGTTGGGGGACTGGAAGAAGCCGAATCCGCAGCCGCAAACCGCCATGCGCCAGACGATATCGATGATGCGCGGATTGTCAGGGAGCGTGGCGAGCAGGGCCATTCCCGCACCGAGCACCAGCAGGCCGATGCCTCCGAGAACGCCGGACGGAAAACGATTGGACAGGCGGCCGGCGATCGGGGCCATGACGGCAACCACAAGCGACCACGGCGTAATCAAGAACCCGGTCGCGACGGCGGTAAGGCCGAGCGTATGTTCGAAGTAAAACGGCAGGGATACGAACGCGAGCGATTGCGTTGCGAAGGAACATAGCGCGGTGGCGGCGGACAATGCGAAGATCGGCCGGCGAAACAGGTCGATGGGCAGCATCGGTGCGGGATGATCCGCCTGCCGTCGCATCAGCAAGGCACCGAGAACGAGAGCCCCGCAAAGTTCGAGCCCGACCATCGGAAGGTCTGCGCTGTGCGCTGCGCTGCCCAGCGCGAAGATCAGCAATCCCAGACATCCGCTCGCAAGTGCGGCACCGAAAAAATCAAACCGATGAGTGGCGCGTGGCGTCGCAGGTAACGTTTTCAATCCGATGGCGATCGCAGCCAGGCCGAATGGCACGTTGACGCCGAACAGCCAGCTCCAGGGCCCAACGGAGAGCAGGCCGGAGGCAACCGTCGGTCCGACAGTGAAAGCGACGGCGACCACAAGCGCATTCATCCCGAAGCCCTGGCCGAGCAGGCGGCGGGGATAGATGAAGCGCACCAACGCGGTGTTGACGCTCATGATGCCGCTGGCGCCGATGCCTTGGAGCGCGCGCGCTATTAATAGTGTGGGCAACGACCATGCGAAGGCGCAGGCCAGCGAGGCCACGGTGAATAACACAAGGCCTGCCAGATAAATGCGCTGGTGGCCGACGATCTCGCCCAGCGCGGCGAGCGGCAGCAGCGTGGCAACCATGATGATCTGATAGATATTGACCACCCAGATGACATCGGCAGGGCTGACATGAAGATCTGCGGCGATCGCCGGCAGCGCGACATTGGCAATGGCGGTGTCGAGCGAGGCCATGGCCAGCGCGGTGAAGATCGCAAGAACTGCCCAGCGGCGGCGTTCGGCGGGCAGGCCGTCAGTTTCGATCACTTTGGTCTCAAGCGCGCGGGCATCCATTGGCAGGGTCAATTCGGGTTGGAGCAAGACGGGTGTGTAGTGGGACGAAAATGAGCCGTCATGCGACCGGCTCCTTTGCCGATTTCGGAAAACGGAAGCCACCATATAACGTTCGAGCCGGGCCTTCGGCAGAGGCTCGATTGCATGCGGCATATGCATTGGTTTTTGGAAACGATGAGTTTCCGAGGTTTCTATATTTTAATTTGTACGAATGGGGCTATGGTCTTGTCGATTTCCGGCGGGCTAGGCCGATGCCGCCTTCTCGCTTCCTGTTCTGCATTGCAAGATTTGAGGATTCACCATGACCACCAATGTGCTCACGATCAGCGGCAGCCTTCGCAAGGGCTCGTTCAACTCCGCGCTTCAGCGCGCACTTCCGGCGTTGGCCCCGAGCGGTATGAAGCTGACAGAAGCGCCGCCTTATGATGGCTTCCCACTTTACAATGCCGACGTTCAGAATGAATCGGGTTTCCCTGCGGCCGTGAAAACCTTCGCCGATGCGATCCGCAACGCCGATGGCGTCGTGATCGTGACACCGGAATATAATTATTCGATTCCCGGTGCTCTCAAGAACGCGATCGACTGGGTCTCGCGTCTTGAAAACCAGCCATTCAAGGACAAGCCGGTTGCGATCCAGTCTGCGACCGGCGGCCCGATGGGCGGCGCGCGCATGCAATATCATCTGCGTTCGACGATGGTGTTTCTGAATGCATTCACCTTCAATACGCCGGAAATCTTCGTGGGCTCCGCACATACCAAATTCAACGAAAAGCTCGAGCTGACGGACGAACCAACCCGCAAGATCATCGGACAGCAGCTCGCGGCATTCGAGACGTTCATCGCCCGCGTGCGCGCTTAAGCGGTTTCTTCTCACCATTCGCGCGATGTTGCCACGACGGCCGGGACAGCCGTTTGGCCAGAAAATCCGCCAGCGCGTCGATGCGCGCTGGCCGTGGCCCCGCTGAGGGCGTGACGAAATGCAGAGCGCCCTGCGGGATTGTCCAGTCCTTCAAAATGATTTCCAGCCGCCCATCGGCAATTGCGTCGCCGGCGATAAACTCCGGAAGCTCGGCAATCCCAAGGCCGGCGACCAACGCCGGAAGCAGGGCGTCACCGTTGTTGACACGAAGCGGCCCGCTGGGGCGAACGCTGACATGCTCGCCGGCGGCGTTGGCAAAATGCCAGGTGTCCGGGGTCTGTATATAGGCGTAGCTCAGGCATTTGTGCTTGGCGAGATCGAGCGGATGCGACGGGCGGCCATGCTGCTTGAGGTATGACGGCGCTGCCAGCGTGTGGCGCGCGATCCCGCAGAGCCGCCTTGCGACCAACGATGAATCCGGCATCACCGCAATGCGCAGTGCGGCATCGAAGCCTTCCCCGATCAGGTCGACGGTGGCATCGCTCAGATGCAGATCGACCGCGATATCCGGATATTGCTTCAGGAATTCCGGCAGCAGCGCTGCGACCTGCTGCAAGCCGAACGACATCGGCGCCGCAAGCCGGATACGTCCACGCGGCGTTGCCGATTGCGCCAACGCATCGTTTTCCGCGGCCTCGCCTTCGGCAAGAATTCTCGCCGCGCGTTCCGCCAGCAGGTTGCCGGCGTCGGTCAAGGCGAAGCGTCGCGATGTCCGGTTGAAAAGACGTGCTCCAAGCCGGGTTTCGACGCGGCTGATCGCTTTCGATACGGTGGCTTTCGAGAGGCCGAGCTCGGTCGCTGCACCGACGAACGAGCGCATCTCAACAACCTTGGCGAAGATCGCGAGTCCTTCGAGATCGGGTAGTTTCGATATATTCGTTCCGAACAGAAATGATTGAAGGCTTCTGCCTGTCAGGCGTTTAGCCAGCCTCGGTTTCCATTTCGCATCACAAATGCGAGGGAGGGTTTCTTTTTCTGCACCGGAGACTGCCGCGCGGCCTCAAGCAATGCAAGCCGAACGATTTCAAAAAGCGGGTCGTTCTGTCACGATCCGAGTGAGCCGAGCCTATGAGAAAATCGTTCGACCTGTGCGAGACCGAACGCATTGGGACGCATCGCGGGTGCGCGATCATGCACGTCGAGACCAGCGCGCGCCGCGAACAGCCGCTTGCCATGGCAAATCAGGCCCTCGACTGATTGCATGACAAACAGGACGGCGGGCAGGATCGATTGGTAAATCCGCTCCGCTTCGTCTTCCTTGCCGGCGCGAAAGGCTTCATAGGCCCTCACGGCATAATCGATGCAATCCGGCGCCAGGATCAATCCGGCACAACCCGCGCGCAAATTATCGATCAGCTCGAGGCCACCCCGTCCGTTGAAGACGGGCACGCCGCCTTCGGTCAGTTCGATGATGCTCTTGATGTCAGTCGCCGGACCTTCACCCTTCAGCAGGCATATGTTCGGATATTGCGTCACCAGGTCCCTGATCTCGGCCGCGGTCAGCCCGCGACCCATATAAGCGGGAGCATTCTGAATGCCGATCGGAAGGTGCGTGGCCTCGGCGACACGGCCGAAGAATCGGATGTATTCAGCGGGAGCGAACTGCCCCACCATCGGCGGCTGCAGGATCACCCAGTCGGCGTGGTTGGTCTCCGCGACACGGATTTGTTCGATCTGTTCGGCGACCGACGCGCCGAAGATCGTGAACGCCAGAGGGACTTGTCCTCCAACATCCTCGGCGACCCATTCCATCACGGTGCAACGCTCGCTCTGGGTCAGCTTGGAAACCTCGGTGGCGAGGCCGAGCGCCGCCATGCCATGCACGCCTGCCTTCAGGCACAATTCGGTCTGCCGGCGCATTGCAGCGCGGTCGAGTTTTTCGTCGGCGTCGAACAGCGCATAGACGATTGCGTGAATGCCGTGAAATCCTGGTACGGTCATGGACTGCCTTGCATCCATTGAGAGCGTTCAAGCGAAGCACGCCGACGGACTTGATTTGGTTGTGGAACCGGTTCGTGTGAAGACAACGCGTCAAATAATAGAGTGTTGGCGATTCAATCATACGCGAACGCGCGCTAGCCGCCTTTCACCGCGCCGGCGGTAAGGCCAGCAACGATCTGGCGTTGCGCGAACATCGTCAGCAGCAATACCGGCAGCGTAACGATCGAGGCTGCGGCGGCGAGCGGTCCCCAGCTCAACTGATCGAACGAAATCATGTTATAGACCGCGACCGGCAGCGTGCGGGTCTCGCGCCCGGCCAGCACGATCCCGAAAGCGAAATTATTCCACGAGAAAATCACAGCCAGAATGAACGATACCGCGATCCCGGGTTTGGCGATCGGCAGCGCGACGTGGCGAAAGACCTGCCAGCTGCCGGCGCCATCGATGATGGCGGCTTCCTCAAGCTCCATCGGCGTGGTGTCGAAATAGCTGATCATGATGTAGATCACGATCGGCACTGTGATGACGAGATGGATGAGAATTTGCGGCAACAGCGTACCCATCAATCCGATCCATTGAAACAGCAGAAACAGAGGGATCAGGTAGGATAACCCTGGCGTCATACGCGCGATCAACACCACGAAGGCCGATTTCATCGCCTTCATGCGCGCGATGCCGTAGCCGGCAGGCACGCCGACCAGAAGCCCCAGCAGCGTCGCCGAACCCGTCACGATCAGGCTGTTGAAAAAATACTGGATGAAGCGATTGGACTGCATCACCTGAATGTAATTATCCCAGGTGACCTTGTTGGGGATCAGGATCGGCGGATAGGCCGAGTTGTCGATTTCGAATTTCAACGAGAGCGACAGCATCCAGATGAAGAACAGCACCGCCGGCGACACCAGCATGATCGCCACGAACACGAGGCCAACCTGTTCGGACCATTTCCTGATCATGCGCCGGTTCCGATTTCCATCCATTGCGTGCGGCGGCGCAAATAGAGCAGCAGCACCGACAGCGCGACCACGAGCAGAAAGAACACCAGCGCGATCGCCGAGCCGTACCCCACGTCGTAGTAAACGAACGCCACGGAATAGAGATAGAGATTGATGGTTTCCGATGCGTTGCCCGGGCCGCCCTGGGTCATCGCAAAGATGATGTCGAAGCTTTTTACCGCGTCGATGGTGCGGATGATGGCGGCCACCAGAATGAAGGGGCCGAGCATCGGCAGCGTGATGTAACGGAACATCTGCCATTTGCTGGCGCCGTCCATCAGCGCGCTTTCATACGGCTCGGTCGGAATGGCGGCGAGACCGCCGAGCAGGATCAGCATCACCAGCGGCGTCCATTGCCAAGTCTCGACCATCACCAGCGACGGGATCACGCTTGCGGGATGGAAGATCCAGAGTTGCGGCGGAATGCCGACCAGCGACAGCAGATAGTTCATGACGCCGAGTTGCGGGTGAAACATCATGGTCCAGACCAGAGCGATGGCGACAGGCGTCGCCATCATCGGCATCACGAACAGCCCGCGCAGAAAACCGCGTGCGGGAAACCTGGCATGGAAAATCAAGGCCGCGACGATGCCGAGCACGAGCGGCAGGATGACGGCCAGCACCGTATATATAAAGGTGTGCAGGGTAGCTTCGATGAAGCGCGTATCGCTCAACAGCCTGACGAAGTTGCTGAGCCCGACAAAACGCGGCGGTTCGCCGACTTTCCAGCCCTGCAGGCTCATCCAGAGGGTGAAGGCCCAGGGGAAAACGATGACGCTGGCGACGACGGCAACCGCCGGCAAGACGAACGGCCAATAGGTCGGCGGCCGCCACGGTGCCGTGACGGCAGTAGCCGGACCGCCGTGGTCAGGTGCGGATGCCGCAGATGCCGGGAGAGAGGGTTTGACGCTCGTATCCAGCATGGCAACGAGATCTCCTTGCGAACGTCAAATCCATGCCGTGTCGTGACAGCGCAACGCGCTTCTGCCTTTCTATCCCTTCTCGCTTCGCTCCAGGATCGGCTTGAACTGTTCGGTGGCTTTTTTCATTTCGGTTGCGGGATCGCCGCCCGATAGTGTGGCGGTAATCGCGGCTCCAATAACATCGCGGAATTCGGCGACCGGAACAATGACAGGCAGTCCCAGCTTGCTGACTTTCGCGGAACCGATTACGCAATCGAGCCACTCGCTCGGCATCTTGACGCCGCTGCGGGTTTCGGGATCGTCGATCACCGAATTGCGGAACGGCACGCCGCCGCCGATTTGCAAAAGCCGCGCGCCCATGAGTTTCGAGACGGCCCACTCGCAGTAGAGATAGGCCGCTTCCTTGTTCTTGCTGGTTTCCGCCACGCCGATGCCGTCGCCATAGGTTGCCGAGGCTCGGATCTTCGGGCCTTTGGGAATCACTCCGTAGCCGACCTTGCCGACGACGCGCGATCGTGTCGGATCTTCCAGCGGAGGTGCCCAGCCGATGCCGTCGAGCCACATTGCGGCGCGGCCCTGGATGAACGCGGCTTGGGATTCCATCCAGTTGAAACCGGCAATGCCTGGAGGTCCGGCTTTGGTCAGCAAATATTGATACTGCTTGGTGGCTTCGATCGCTTCCGGGCTGTCGGTCAGCAGGTTGCCTTTATCGTCTATGAAATCGAGACCGTAGCCGAGATAAATGCTGGCCCACATCGGCAGGTTGGCGTTGCGCAGACCGCGTCCGACAAATCCCGAAATACCCTCCTTCGGGTCGTTGAGAAGCTCGGCCGCTTTGATCATTTCCTCGATCGTGTCGGGATAGGGGATGTTCTTCTTGGCGAACAATTCCTTGTTGTAATACAGCATGAAGTAGTCGACCGACCATGGCAGCGAACGCAACTGACCCTTGTCCGTGTGGCGTAGGTGCGCCCGGCGGCTGAAAAATCCTCCGGCTTGAGATCGGCTGTCGTGAGCGCGGGGTCCTTGATGAAACCGGAGAAATCCGCGAGCCAGCCCGCCTTGTCGAACTGCCGCTTCTGCACGTGATAGCTTACATGGACGACATCGAAATTCGGTTTTCCGGAGGTGAGCTCGATCACCGCTTTCTGGCGCTGCTGCTGTTCGGGAATCAATTCCGACGACACCTTGATGCCGGTGAGGTCGGTAAATTCCTTCTCATGCCGCTGCAGCAGTTCGCCGCGCGGACCTTTGATCAGATTGGCCTCGATCGAGGTGCCGGCATATTTTTTCCAGGATGGGTCGGCAAATGCCGGTAATCCGCTCAGTCCGAGCGCGCTGGTCGCGAGTGTGCCTTGCAGCAAAGAACGCCGGGTCGGGCCAAAAACGGCCATAGGCTCATCCTCCCTGTGATCCGCCTTTTCCGGCGGTACTTATTTTTCCTGCGATCTTGCACAGTGTTCGTCATGATCGCGCGTTATTCAACCCCATATATCATACGTCTAGTCTTATATGCTGGTGAGAAAGCCGTCTTTACGAAGCGCCCTGCTGCGTCATCGTGACCATGATCGGGTTATATTAATGTCAGAACGTCGTGACGAGGTGTGCGTCATTGCGCTCCAGGTGTTGCAAACGGAAGGCTGGTAAAATTTGTGATCCTGGTATTTAAGGCGATGGCCGTTTCGATAGAAATGGTGTGGCCTTTGTGGGGCTCACGCCGACGGCGGCGCATTTCGCGCGACGACTGACATCAGGGTTCCAGAACAAAGGTACAGGACACTAACATGGCCAGCACTCGCCCGGGCACGAACCGCAAATATCGCATCGCCGTCCTTGCCGGTGACGGCATCGGCAAAGAAGTCGTCCCCGAAGGCCTGCGCGTGCTGGAAGCCGCCGCCTCCAAATTCAACTTCGACTTGCAGCTCGATACGTTCGACTTCGCCTCGTGCGATTACTATGCAAAGCACGGTCAGATGATGCCGGACGACTGGAAGGCCCGGATCGGCAATCATGACGCGATCTTCTTCGGCGCGGTCGGCTGGCCTGCGACGATACCGGATCACGTCTCGCTGTGGGGGTCGCTCATCCAGTTCCGCCGCGAGTTCGATCAGTACGTCAACCTTCGTCCCGTGCGCTTGATGCCCGGTGTCAAGTCGCCGCTGGCGGGACGAAAGCCCGGCGACATCGATTTCTTCGTGGTGCGAGAAAATACCGAAGGCGAGTATTCGTCGATCGGCGGTAAGGCGTTTCCCGGCACCGACCGTGAATTCGTGGTGCAGGATACGGTGATGACGCGCATCGGTGTCGATCGTATTCTGAAGTTCGCCTTCGATCTCGCGAGCCGCCGCGAGAAAAAGCATCTCACATCGGCGACCAAATCCAACGGCATTTCGATCTCCATGCCTTATTGGGATGAGCGCGTGGAAGAGATGGCGAAGAATTATCCTGGCGTGCGTTGGGATAAATACCACATCGATATTCTGGCCGCGCATTTCGTCATGAACCCGGATCGTTTCGACGTGGTGGTGGCCTCGAACCTGTTCGGAGATATCCTGTCCGATCTCGGCCCGGCCTGCACCGGTACTATCGGCATTGCGCCGTCGGGCAGCATCAACCCGGAACGTAAATTCCCGTCGTTGTTCGAGCCGGTCCACGGCTCTGCTCCGGATATTGCCGGCAAGAATCTCGCCAATCCGATCGGGCAAATCTGGTCGGCCTCGATGATGCTCGATCATCTCGGCGAACCGGAAGCCGGAAAGGCAGTGGTCGCCGCCATCGAAACCGTCCTCAAGGAAGACAAGCTGCGCACGCGCGATCTCGGCGGCTCCGCCGACACGGTGTCCTGCGGAAAGGCCGTTGCGCAGGTGTTAGGCTGAGTCATTTCGTTCGTATTTGCCTGCGGGCGCGATCCCGCAGGCGCGATCCGGCGAACAAGACCAATTCGTCTGCAACGTGTTGAACCGGACGGCTCCCCGATGAAGACGTACAAGATCGCGGCAATTCCCGGCGACGGTATCGGCAAGGAAGTGATCGCCGCCGGGATCGAGGTGCTGCAGGCGCTGGCCGCGCGCGACGCCAGCTTTGCGCTGCAGTTCGATCATTTCGATTGGGGATCGGATTATTACAAGATCCATGGGGCCATGATGCCCGCGAACGGTCGCGACTTGCTGATGCCGTTCGACGCCATCTATTTCGGCGCGGTCGGCGCTCCGGACGTGCCCGATCACATTAGTCTGTGGGGATTGCGGCTCGCGATCTGTCAGCCGTTTGATCAGTACGCCAACGTCCGGCCGACGCGGATTCTTCCCGGCATCACCAGTCCGTTGCGGGGTGTCACGGCCAAGGAACTGGACTGGGTGATCGTTCGGGAAAATTCGGAAGGCGAATATGCCGGGGTGGGCGGGCGCGTTCATCGCGGCTTGCCCGAGGAAACCGCAACGGATGTCTCGATCATGACCCGGGCAGGGGTAACGCGCATTATGCGCTTTGCGTTTGCGCTGGCCCGTTCGCGCCCGCGCAAACTGCTCACGGTCGTCACCAAATCCAACGCTCAGCGGCATGCCATGGTGATGTGGGATGAAATCGCAGCCGAGGTCGCGGGCGAATTCCCGGATGTCACCTGGGACAAAATGCTGGTCGACGCCATGACCATGCGCATGACGATGCGGCCGCAGACGCTCGACACCATCGTGGCGACGAATCTGCACGCGGACATCCTGTCCGATCTGGCGGCGGCTCTTGCCGGCTCGCTCGGCATTGCGCCGACCGCCAACCTCAATCCCGAGCGCCGATTTCCCTCGATGTTCGAACCGATCCATGGGTCGGCCTTCGACATCACCGGCAAGGGGATTGCCAATCCAATCGGAACGTTCTGGACGGCGACGATGATGCTGGAGCACCTCGGCGAAAACCCGGCCAGTGAACGACTGATGCGGGCGATTGAGCGCGTGACCGCCGATCCCTCCCTGCACACACCCGATTTAGGCGGCCGGGCGACCACCCGGCAGGTGACGGACGCGGTGCTTTCGGCTCTTGCCGGCGACAATTTCTGATTTTTTCAACGGGAGCGATGTGCGTGGTTTATCGGATCGGTAACATGATCCGGATATCCTTTGGTCGCGCGTGCGTGTTGGTGGTTCGATCCGCGCGCCGCACTTTGCCGCAGGAATAAGGGGCGTCCCTATTGCTTCGGAAATTTGCTAGACCCTAACCTGTCGTTCACCAAACGGATTACGCATGCTCGACCCCGGTAAGATCAACGTCGGCGCGGAGGAAAGCGCCGCCCGGCGCTCTTTAAGTATTGCATTCGGGCTTGAGCGAATCGGTCTGGTCGCGATGCGCGCGCCGATCCTGGCCTGCATCGTTCTGGTCGGCTTGTGTGTCGGAGCCTTCTTCGGGCTGCAGCGAATCAAGATCGACGATTCGCTGAGCCAGCTCTTCCGCTCGGACTCCCGCGAATACAAACAGTACGAGCAGGTCACCAAGCGCTTTCCGTCGGCGGAATTCGACGTGCTTGTCGTCGTCGAAGGCAAGACGCTGCTTCAGCGCTCCAATCTGGAGAAGCTGCGCGATCTTGTCACCGACCTCCAACTCGTCGACGGCACGCGCGGGATTATTTCGCTGTTTTCCGCGCGTCAAGCGCCGGCGCCCGGCCAGTTTCCGGCGGCGCTGTTTCCGGAAAAGCTGCCGGAAGGCGCCGACTACGACAAGTTTATCGAAACGGTCAAAGCCAACGAACTGATTCGCGGCAAGCTGCTGTCGGAAGACGGAACGCTGGCGCTGATCGTGCTGTCTCTCGAGCCCGCGGTGGTCAGCAGCAAGGGCCTGAACGCGACCGTCGGTGACATCCGCAAGATGATGAAGGATGACCTCGGCGATACCGGACTATCGGTCGAGCTCTCCGGCGTCCCCGTGATGCAGCTCGAAATCCGTAATGCGGTGGAGCGGGATGGCCTGATCTATAACGTGGCGGGTATTCTCGCCGGTTGTCTGATCGCGATCGCGTTCTTTCGCAAGATATCCTTCATGATCGTCGCGGCCTTTCCGCCGCTGCTGGCCATTTTGCTGGCGCTGGGCGGATTGGGCTGGGCAGGCTTCAGCCTCAACATGTTTCTCAACGTCATGACGCCGCTCATCATGGTCATCAGCTTTTCGGATTCGATGCAGCTGACATTCGCCGCGCGCGACCGCTTGCTCGCCGGCGAGGACAAGGTTTCCGCCTTCAGCAATGCCATCCGGGTGGTGGGTCCGGCGTGTGTGTTGACCCATGCCACCGCGGGCATTTCGTTTCTGGCGTTGCAATTCTCCAATTCCGATTTGATCCGCGCGTTCGGCGAAGCGGGACTGGCGGCGACGCTGATCGCCCTCGTGGTCGTACTGTCATTCGTTCCGGTGTTCGGCATCCTGCTGGTGCGCGGCGAGCAGAAGTTCGCGGCCAAGTTCAAGACCGGCGACGCGGGCGTCAACGCCTTGCGCCGGTTCTGCGCCTGGATCGCGATCAGGATGGTCGGTCATCCCGCATTGTTCAGTCTGATCGCCTTGCTGGTCGTCGGCGGCCTCGCGCTTGCCTATTCCCATCTGGAGCCGCGCTATCGTCTGGCCGATCAAGTCCCCGACAAGCAACAGGCCGTTGCGGCCAGCGGCCGGCTGGACGCCAAATTGACCGGTGCGAACCCGATCGATGTGCTGATCGAATTCCCCAAAGGCGCTTCGCTCTATGCGCCCGATACATTGCAAACCATCGCAGACGTGCATGCCCTGGTCGAAAAGCAGGCAGGCGTCGGCAATGTGTGGTCGGTGGAGACGCTGCGGCGCTGGCTTGCCGAGAAGGCGGGCTCCCACGACGTGGCGACGTTGAAAGAATACGTCGACGTCATTCCCGATCATCTGAAGCAACGTTTCGTTGCTGCCCAACAGGACGCGGTCGTGGTATCCGCGCGTGTCCCGGATCTCGATTCCAGCCAGATTCTTCCGGTCGTTGAAAATCTCGATAAGGCGATGGACGCGGTACGGGCAAAACATCCCGGTTACGAGATCGCGGTCACGGGTCTCTCGGCGATTGCCGCGCGCAACAGCGCCAACATGATCGAGAAGCTCAATTCCGGTCTCACGATCGAATTTGCTTTCGTGGCCGTCTTCATTGGTCTGGCGTTCCGTTCGGTGGTGGTGATGTTCTCCAGCATTCTGCCGGGCATCTTCCCCGTGGTGATGTCAGGCACCGTGCTCTGGGCGCTCGGCGAAGGATTGCAGTTTGCGAGCGTGGTGGCGCTGACCGTGTCGTTCGGGCTGGGCCTCAGCGCGACAATTCATTTCCTCAATCGGCTGAGGCTCGAAAATACGCCGGGCTCCGATCCTGCGGTCGCGGTGGAGCGGGCGACGGTGCTGGTCGGTCCGGCCTTGATCCTGACCACGGTCGTGCTCGCATGCGGGTTGGTCGTGATGGTGTTTTCGGATTTGCCGTCGTTGCGGCTGTTCGGATGGCTCAGTGCGTTCTCGATGGTTGCTGCGCTGGTTGCCGATCTCTTTATCCTGCGTCCGACAGCGATGTTTCTCATCAGCCTGTCACAAAAGCTGAAATCGGCCTGGAAGGGCCCCGCCAAATCCGGTGTTTGAATGAACGCCCAGCGGCGAGCACAATAAAAAGGCGGCTCTGCGCGAGCCGCCTTTTCCATGTTTCTTCGGGTTTTCGTTGCAGCGTTGGTCAGCCAGCTATTATCGTTGCTAGCGCGCCAGTGTGATCTGGACGCCTTTCAACTGAGCGTTTTCCGAATTGATGCCGATGGTTTGCCGGTTGCCCCGCGCGATCATCGACAGCGAGGCCGCGAATCCGTTGGCCGTCACCAGTGCGTTGATTTGACCGTTGGTGGCCTGTCCCTCAACGCCGCCGTTGATACCACGGCTGGCTTCGCTCCAGGAACCTGTCAATGCGCCGCCGCGGTTGGTGACATTGCTGTTGAGATCGAAGCGGTAACTGTCACTTGCGCAGCGCAGAACTTGCTGAAGATTGTTGCCATCGGAACCGACTGTATAAGTCGCGCGGCACCGAATGCGCTCGCTGCCGCCATCGGCGATCTGGACGACGCCTGTACCTGACCACGCGCCTTCCAGTCCGCTAAACGGTCCCGACTGGGCATGGCAGGCGGACGCCGCGACCGTCATGCCGGCTACAACGCACGCGGCTTTCACGACCTGTCGGAAAAACCTCGAACCGAACGCTTTCATCTGGGGTCCCTGTCATCAATCGATTGCCCGGTCAAAATACGACCGCCGATCCATGCTTTTTAGTCGCCTCGTATTGCAAAGGGTTCAATCGGAGTTCAGCTTACGGACAAAGAATTATTCATCAACTTACGCCATGAATTCAAACCACTTATCGCGCTTTGTCCATCCGGACAAAAGTGCAAGATCGATCGTCACACCTCGAGTTAAACCGCCACGGAGCTGCGCGATTTTTTCCCCCGGTTTTGATAAAGATTGGTTTTGAGCGACCAAGTTTACGAAAATTGCCCATTTGACGTTGACGAATAGGTTGTCTCTCCACCTAAGTTCGCGGCTTGGTGTTGGAGGCGTGAACCGTCTCGAGCGGCAGAGGGAGAAACCTGAAGTGGCTGCCGAACCGGACTGGATCGCGGTGGATTGGGGTACGTCCAATTTGCGCGCGTGGTGTATCGATCCTCATGGCGGCGTGACGTCGTCCCGAATATCGGACCGCGGGATGAGTAAACTCTCCCGCGAGGACTATCAGGCGGCGCTGTTGCAGTTGCTTGACGGGTGTTGCGAGCCGGACGGCCCGCCCATTGACGTCATCATTTGCGGTATGGCCGGCGCCCGGCAAGGCTGGCTGGAAGCCCCTTATCTCGATACACCGGCCTATCTGGGCGATTTGCTATCCAAAGCCGTGCGTCCGCTGCTGCCGCACTCCCGGCTAACCCCGCGCATTCTTCCTGGCGTTTGCCAGCGGTCCGCGGGCACCGAGGATGTTATGCGCGGTGAGGAGACCCAACTGCTGGGTCTTTCAGTGCTGGAGCCGGGTTTTGCCGGCGTCGTGTGCATGCCTGGAACGCATTGCAAATGGGTCCGGCTCAATGGGCTTGAGATCGAAGGCTTCGCGTCGGCCATGACCGGGGAAGTGTTCGAACTTCTGAAGCTGCACTCGGTGTTGCGCCATTCTCTCGCGGGCGCGCTCGATCCAGCCGAACACGCGCGCGGGTTGACCGACGGCCTCGCCGCCGGCATCGCATCGCCGCAAAAGCTCCTGACATCGGTGTTCAAGGTGCGCGCCGCAGCGCTGTTATCCGAACGCCAGTCTGGATGGTGCATGGGGTTTCTGTCCGGACTGCTGGTGGGAACGGAGATCGGAGGCCAGCGAGACTGGATTGGCTCCGGGGAGATTCCGCTCATCGGCGGCGAGGCACTTGTGCCGATTTACGCCCAGGGACTATCGATGATCGGTGCGAAATCGCATCCCATCGACGCGATCACCGCAACGCTTGCAGGTCTGCGGCAGGCGTGGCACAGCGCCCGGCGATAGACCTCTGTTGTAAACAAAGGCGCGAAACATATGCTGAAACCCCGTCATCTGGTTGCGATCCTCAGGGGAATTCCGCCGTCCGAGATTTTGGGCGCATGCGAGGTCCTCGTCGGTGCCGGTATCGCCATGATCGAGGTGCCGCTGAATTCGCCGGAGCCGCTGACGTCGATCGCGATGGCGGCGAAAGCTTTCGTCGGACAGGCGTCCGTCGGTGCGGGAACCGTTCTGAATCCGCAGCAGGTCGATGCAGTCGCGCAGGCCGGTGGCCGATTTGTTGTCTCGCCGGACTGCAATGACGATGTCATTGCGCGCACGCTCGCGCTCGGTCTGCAATCCTATCCCGGCGTCTTTACGCCGACCGAGGCGTTTCGTGCGATCCGCCTGAAGGCGACGGCGCTTAAATTGTTTCCCGCCGAAGTTCTCGGTCCTATGGGCATTCGCGCCATGAAAGCCGTCCTGCCCGATAGCATGCCGCTTTACGCAGTCGGCGGTGCTAACCCCTCGAATTTTTCGGAATTCGTCGCAGCCGGGTGTACCGGTTTCGGGTTGGGAAGGTATCTCTATAAACCGGGCTTTTCACGCGCGGACATCCAGGTGCGGGCCCGAGACGCGGTAACGGCCTATGACGCCGTTGTTCGAAAAACTTAAAGTTCGCGTCCACGGGCGCTCATTCTTGTTTTAAAGGACGGCAGAGGAATACACCATGTCCACAGAAACGAGCACGTATGTAACAGGCGATAGCGCCGACCGCCGTCGCCGGATATTCGCGATCTTCGGCAGCTCATCCGGCAATCTGGTCGAATGGTTCGATTTCTACGCCTATGCATTCTCGGCGCTGTATTTCGCGCCGTCGTTTTTCCCGAAAGGCAATCAGACCACTCAGCTGCTGCAGACCGCGGCGGTGTTCGCCATCGGCTTTCTGATGCGGCCTGTCGGCGGCTATTTGTTCGGCTTCATCGCCGACAAATACGGACGCAAGATCTCCATGATGATCTCGGTGCTGATGATGTGCGCGGGATCGCTCGCGATCGCCGTGATGCCGACTTATCAGACCATCGGAACCGCGGCTCCGGCTTTACTGCTGCTGGCGCGGATGGTTCAGGGCCTTTCGGTGGGAGGAGAGTACGGCACCAGCGCCACTTACATGAGCGAGGTGGCGCTGCCTGGCCAACGCGGCTTCTTTGCTTCGTTTCAGTATGTCACCTTGATCGGCGGTCAGTTGCTCGCCTCGCTCGTCATCCTGATCGTTCAGCAAGTGCTCTCGGATGCGGATCTGCGTTTGTGGGGTTGGCGTATTCCGTTTTTCGTCGGTGCGGCGTGCGCGGTGGTTGCGCTGCTGCTGCGCGCCTCGCTGCACGAGACATCATCCCCCGAAACCCGCGCCCGCAAGGAAGCCGGTTCGCTGACTGAGATTTTTCGCAATCACACGCGCGCGTTCCTGATCGTGCTCGGATACACCGCGGGCGGCTCGCTGATTTTCTATACCTTCACCACCTATATGCAGAAGTATCTGGTCAACACGGCGCATATGAACGACCGCACCGCGAATGTCGTAATGACCGCCGTGCTGTTCACTTACATGATTATGCAACCGCCGTTCGGCGCTTTCGCGGACCGTTTCGGCCGCAAGACCTCGATGCTGCTGTTCGGCGGATTGTCGACATTGTTCACCGTGCCGTTGATGTATGCGATCGGCAGTGTGACCAATCCATACGTTGCCTATGGCCTGATCGTCGCTGCGCTCGCGATCGTCTCGTTTTACACCTCCATCAGCGGGTTGGTGAAAGCCGAGATGTTTCCGCCGGAGGTTCGCGCCCTGAGCGTCGGATTATCCTATGCCATCGCCAATGCGATCTTCGGCGGTTCGGCGGAATATGTCGCGCTCTGGTTCAAGGATGCCGGTGCCGAAACCGATTTCTACTGGTACGTCACGATCATGTGCGCGATCGCTTTCATCGCTGCGATCGTGATGGCGGATTCCCGCCGGCACGGCTATCTGCGGGCGGAGGATGCGTAAGCGGAGGGGGTGGGGCAGCTCTATGTTTTGACGCGTTTTCTTAACGCGAACCGGTATCCACTTCGCTTGAAAACGCTCTAATAAGTTGCGCGGCCGCCCGAGAGATCAAACACCGCGCCGGTGGTGAAAGCACACTCTTCCGACGCCATCCATGCGACCATCGCGGCAAGCTCCTCGACCAGAACGAAACGTCCGCGCGGAATTTTCGAGAGCATGAAGTCGATGTGCTGCTGCGTCATCTGGTCGAAGATCGCCGTTTTTGCTGCGGCTGGCGTCACGGCGTTCACTGCGATCTTGTAGCTCGCCAGTTCCTTGCCGAGCGATTTTGTCAGCGCGATCACGCCGGCCTTTGAAGCGGAATAATGCGCGGCGTTGGGATTGCCTTCCTTGCCCGCAATCGATGCGATGTTGATGATCCGCCCGTAATTCTGCGCGATCATGGTTGGAACGACAGCCTTGCAGCAGATGAACGGCCCGTCGAGATTGATGCGCATGACCTTGCGCCACTCCTCGAAATCCGTTTCCCAGACGGTGCGGTTGATGCCCGCGATGCCCGCATTGTTCACCAGGATGTCGATGCCGCCGAGAGCGGCCATAGTCTTGTCTTTCGCAGCTTCGACGGCGGCGAGGTCCGTCACATCGACCTTGAAGGCGGAGACGGCAGGGCCGATCTCTTTGGCGGTTTTATCCATCAGCGTCTGATCCACGTCCCAGATCGCGACCTTCGCGCCCGAGAGCACAAACCGCTCCGTGATGGCGCGGCCAAAACCCTGCGCGCCTCCGGTGACGATTGCCCGCCGCCCCATCAAATCGATCTTGTTCAAGACTGGTCCTCCCGAAACTGCAGTGTCAGAGCGTCCAGCCGCCGTCGATGATGTGGGCGACGCCGGTGGTGAACGCGCTTTCGTCGCTGGCGAGGTAGAGCGCGAGCAGTGCGATCTCGTCCGCAGTTCCGAGCCGCCCCATCGGTTGACGGCTGATGAACATGTCGCGGCCACCTGGACCGGCTGCGGCGGCTCGTCCCAGCATTGAAGGTGTTTCGATGGTTCCGGGGCAGATGCAGTTGCAGCGGATGCCCTTGGTGATGAAGTCGACCGCCACCGCTCGTGTCAGCGCGGCGACCGCCGCTTTGGTGGCGCTGTAGACGTAACGATTGGGGGCGGCCTTGAAGACGCCCGCAGCCGACGAAATATTGACGATGCTGCCGCCTCCGCCTGCAAGCATCGCCGGCAGAAATGCCTTGATGGTGCGATGCATGGATTTGACGTTGAGGTCGAACGAGAAATCCCAATCGTCCTCGGAGCATTCCAGCACGGTGCCGTTGTGTACGAAGCCGGCGGCATTGAGCAGCACGTCGATCTTGCCGATCCGTTTGGCAAGCGCCTCGACCTCGGCGGTGTTGCGGGCATCCAGACGCGTCACTTCGGAAATGCCATCGGCCTTCAGCGATGCAAGTGCCGCATCATCGATGTCGGTGGCGATGACGCTCGCACCTTCACGCGCGAAACGCGATCGCCGCGGCGCGGCCAATTCCCGCGGCGGCAGCGGTGACAAGCGCACGCTTGCCTTTCAATCGATCTGACATCTTTCCTCCCTGATTGGCGCGGGACCGGCTACGCGGTCCTCGTACGTAACGGATCAGCGTGCGTTCATTCCGCGCGCCGCTTGCGGTCGAACGACCTAGATCGCGTTTGCTTTTGATAGAATCGCAACCGCGCTCTAGTTTATTGATTTGACGTGTTTTCTTTACGTGAACCGGTGTCCACTTCACTCGAAAACACTCTAGTGGTTGTCGCGGGCGACGCCGATGCGGCCCGCGATATCGTGGTAGCGGGTTGCCAATTCCATGCAGGCGCCGGTCGCCTGCTGGCCGACAGTGTTGCGATAGATTTCCTGCCACGGTGTCTGGTTTTCCGGATGACCGAAGCCGCCGCGCGCTTTCAACGCGGCTTTTCGATCCGCAAGCTCCTTGTCGCTGATCAGAATGTTGGCTTCTCCCTTGCCGAGGTCAATACGCACGCGATCGCCAGTTTTCAGCAACGCCAAACCGCCGTCGGCGGCGGCCTCCGGCGATGCATTCGAGAATCGACGGTGAACCGGATGTGCCCGATTGTCTCCCGTCGCCGATGCAGGGCAGCGAGTGAATACCGCGCTTGATAAGAGCCGCCGGGGGCTGCATGTTCACGACCTCCGCGCCGCCGGGATACCCGATCGGTCCGACGCCGCGAACGAACAGCATGCAGTGTTCGTCGATATCGAGCGAGGGATCGTCAATCCGGTGGTGATAGTCTTCCGGCCCTTCGAATACGATGGCGCGGCCTTCGAACGCATTGGGGTTTTTCGGATCGGACAGATAGCGGTCGCGAAATTCCTTGGAAATAACGCTGGTCTTCATGATAGCGGAATCGAAAAGATTGCCGTGTAGAACGATAAAACCGGCATCCTTGACCAGCGGCTTGTCGTAACTCCAGATCACGTCGCCATCGGCCTTCGTGGCATTGCGACAATTGTCGCCCATGGTGCGGCCGTTGACGGTGACTGCATCTTCGTGAATGCGCTTGTGCTCCATGAGTTCGCGCACAACAGCGGGCACGCCACCCGCGCGATGATATTCCTCGCCAAGATAAAAGCCGGCGGGCTGAACATTGACCAGCAGCGGTACATCGAGGCCGACTTTCTGCCAGTCCTCGATCGAAAGCTCGACGCCGATATGGCGCGCCAGCGCGTTGAGATGGATCGGCGCGTTGGTCGAGCCGCCGATCGCGGAATTGACGATGATGGCGTTCTCGAAGGCCTTTCGCGTCAGGATATCCGAGGGCTTCAGGTCTTCCCACACCATGTCGACGATGCGCTTGCCGGTTTCGTAGGCGATCTGTCCGCGTTCACGATAGGGCGCGGGAATCGCGGCGCAGCCGGGCAACGACATGCCGAGAGCTTCCGCCAGCGAATTCATGGTCGAGGCGGTGCCCATGGTGTTGCAATGCCCGACCGAAGGCGCCGACGACGAAACGATCTGCATGAACTCTTCATAGTCGATTTCACCGGCCGCGAGCTTTTCACGGGATTTCCAGACCACGGTTCCGGAACCGGTCCGCTCGCCGTTGAACCAACCGTTCAACATCGGTCCGCCGGACAATACGATGGCGGGCAGATTGACCGTCGCCGCGGCCATCAGGCAGGCAGGTGTGGTCTTGTCGCAGCCGGTGGTGAGCACCACGCCATCGAGCGGATAGCCGAACAGGATTTCGACGAGGCCGAGATACGCCAGATTGCGATCGAGCGCCGCCGTTGGCCGCTTGCCGGTTTCCTGGATCGGATGGGTCGGAAACTCCATCGCGATTCCACCGGCTTCGCGAATTCCTTCTCGAACCCGATGGGCGAGCTCGAGATGATGCCGGTTGCACGGCGAGAGATCGTTTCCGGTTTGTGCGATTCCGATAATGGGTTTCCCGGACTGTAATTCCTCGCGCGTCAGCCCGTAATTGAGGTACCGCTCGAGGTACAATGCGGTCATGCCGGGATTGGTCGGGTCGTTGAACCAGCTTTCGGAGCGGAGATTGCGTTTTTTTGAGGCAGTTTCCGGCGTCTTCATTGCATCTCCCGCAGTGCACACTTTAAATTGCCGCGCGATGTTTGCATTTCGATCAATTCTTCGCAACGCTTGCTATAGGCCGCGACTTAGACTTTTATCGCACAGCGCAAATGCAATAATCGGGTATGATCATCGGATCGGGTGAGTGGAGCGCAATGCGCCGCATCCTCCCCCAACAAGAACGAAGAACAAGAGCGAAGTTGGCTTCCGTCACACATCGCTGGAATTATCGGGAGGGAATGCATGGCGTCAGTGCAAATTCACGACGTACGTAAGTCGTTTGCTGGATTCGAGGTTCTGCACGGGGTGTCCATTCCGATCGAAGACGGCGAATTCGTCGTGTTGGTCGGGCCATCGGGCTGCGGCAAGTCCACCTTGCTGCGGATGTTGGCTGGCCTTGAGAATATCACCTCGGGAACCATCTCGATCGGCGACCGCGTCGTGAACAACGTGCACCCGAAAGAGCGCGATATCGCCATGGTATTCCAGAATTATGCGCTCTATCCGCATATGACGGTGTCGGACAACATGGCGTTCTCCATGAAACTGCGGGGCGCGCCGAAACAGGAAATCGAAACACGCGTCAGCAAGGCTGCCGATATTCTCGGGCTCAAGCCGCTGCTCGATCGATACCCGCGGCAGCTGTCGGGCGGCCAGCGGCAACGCGTGGCGATGGGGCGGGCGATCGTGCGCGATCCGCAGGTGTTCCTGTTCGACGAGCCGCTGTCGAATTTGGATGCAAAATTGCGTGTCGCGATGCGCACGGAGATCAAGGAACTGCATCAGCGGCTGAAGACCACCACGGTTTATGTCACGCACGATCAGATCGAAGCCATGACCATGGCCGACAAGATCGTGGTCATGCATGATGGCGTCATCGAGCAGATGGGCGCGCCGCTGGATCTTTATGACCGTCCGGCAAACCAGTTCGTCGCCGGGTTCATCGGATCGCCGGCCATGAATTTCATCGAAGGTAAAATCATCGGCGGAAGTTCGCCTTCGGTCGAGACGGCCAATGGATCTCGATTGCCTTTGGCGACAGCGCCTGCGGGTTCTGAGGGCAAGCCGGTGGTTTACGGCGTGCGCCCCGAACATCTCGAGCGTGCGGACGATGGTGTGATGGCGGAAGTGGTTGTCGTCGAGCCCACCGGATCGGAAACACAGGTCGTCGCGCGCGTCGGTTCGCAGGATATTATCGCGGTTTTCCGTGAACGGCAGACCGTGCGTCCCGGAGAAAACATTCGCCTCAAGCCGCGAACCAGCGCGGTGCATCTGTTCGACAAGGAAACCGGCAAGCGCCTGTAACGGCCAATCTGGGAAGCCTGCAGCGTCGCGGTCAATGGCGTGGTTTGCGCGCCGTCCGCCCCTCTTGAGAACATTCGTTTAAACCAACAGCCGGAACAATCAGAAGCCGGTGACCAAGGAGAAAGCAAGTATGACTGACTTCAATCCGAGCAGGCGTTCGCTGTTGCTGGGTGGCGCCGCCACCGCGGCGGGTATTTCGGCGATGTCTGCCGATCAGCTTTTCGGCTTCGCCAAGGCCTGGGCCCAGACGGCGCAGTGGAAGCCGGAAGCCGGCGCGAAGATCAATCTGTTGCGCTGGAAGCGTTTCGTCGAAGCCGAAGACCAGGCGTTCGTCGCCATGGTTCAAGCCTTCACCAAGGCCACCGGCGTCGAGATCAACGTGTCCAACGAATCCTATGACGATATTCAGCCCAAGGCATCGGTCGCCGCCAACACCGGGCAAGGCCTCGATATGGTGTGGGGTCTTTACTCACTCCCCCATCTGTTTCCGGATAAGTGCCTCGATATGACTGATGTCGCCAATTATCTCGGCGGCAAATATGGCGGATGGGCGCACTCGGCTGAGCTTTACGGCAAGTCCGGCAACAAGTGGATCGGTCTTCCGGTCGCGACCACGGGTGCGCTGGTCAACTATCGCATCGCGGCCTGCGAAAAGGCCGGCTTCAAGGAATTCCCGAAGGATACCGCGGGTTTCCTCGAACTCTGCAAGGGCCTGAAGAAGAACAACACGCCGGCCGGCATGGCGCTTGGTCACGCATCGGGCGACGCCACTGGCTGGATCCATTGGGCGCTGTGGTCACATGGCGGGTTTCTCGTCGACAAGGACGACAAGGTCGTCATCAACTCGCCGGAGACCGCGAAGGCGCTTGAATACGTCAAGCAGCTTTACGAGACCTTCATTCCGGGCACCGCGTCATGGAACGACAGCTCCAACAACAAGGCGTTCCTCGCCGGCGAGCTGTATTGCACCAATAACGGCATCTCGATCTATGTCACCGCGAAGAAGGAAAACAAGGCGATCGCGGACGACATGAATCACGCCTATATGCCAGTCGGACCGGTCGGAAAGCCGACCGAGCTTCATCTGGCGTTCCCGATTCTGACGTTCCAATTCACCAAGTACCCGCAGGCGTGCAAGGCCTTCGCCGCCTTCATGCAGGAAGCCGACCAGTTCAATCCATGGGTCTCGGCCGCGCAGGGCTACCTCTCGCCGTTTCTGGCGGCCTACGACGCCAACCCGGTCTGGACGTCGGATCCGAAGGTGACGCCGTATCGCGATGTCGCCAAGCGCACGTTGACCCCGGCGGGTGTCGGCACGCTCGGCGAAAAAGCAGCGGCCGCGGTGGCTGACTTTATTCTGGTCGATATGTTCGCCAACTACTGCACCGGACGTGAAGATCTCAAGGGATCGATCGCGAATGCGGAGCGACAGGCGAAGCGTATCTATCGCTAAAGAATATGCGCCGGTGCGGGTTCAACGCTCGCACCGGCGTCGATCTTAGGCTGCGTGAGGATCGTTCGCGCGTCTCGGCGCAACAAGTGCCCCGTTCGGGGAATCTGCGTTTACTCCCGCGTTCGAACCGGGAGAGCTTTGAATTCGGAGCAGTGGCGAAATGGCCGTTATAGAAGCGTCTCCGATGTCGCGCCGGCAACCGTCAAGATTGACGCTGGCCTGGCAGCAACTTCGTTCCAACCGCAATTGGCTGGCGATCTGGTTCATGCTGCCGGCGGCCGCCTTTCTCATCATGTTCCTGGCCTATCCGCTCGGCCTTGGCCTCTGGCTCAGCGTCACCGATGCCCGCATCGGGCGGCCCGGCGAGTTCATCGGCCTGGAGAATTATCAGTGGCTGGCGGACGACAGCGTATTCTGGCTTTCGATCTTTAACACGCTGCTCTACACCGTGATCGCCAGCATCATCAAATTCGCCGTTGGGCTTTATCTCGCGTTGCTGTTGAATCGGCATATGCCGTTCAAGGCATTGATCCGCGCCGCCGTTCTGATTCCCTTTATCGTGCCCACGGTGCTGTCCGCGATCGCGTTCTGGTGGATCTACGACGCGCAGTTTTCTATCATCTCATGGTCGCTGCGCAAGATGCACTTGATCACCCAGAACATCAATTTCCTCGGCGACGGCAACTGGGCGCGGGGCAGTGTGATCTTCGCCAATATCTGGCGCGGCGTGCCGTTCGTTGCGATTACGCTTCTGGCCGGGCTGCAGACCGTCTCGCCTTCGCTGTACGAGGCCGCCACGCTCGACGGCGCAACGCCGTGGCAGCGCTTCCGTTACATTACCTATCCGCTGCTCACGCCGATCATCGCGGTGGTGATGACGTTCTCGGTGCTGTTCACGTTCACGGATTTTCAGCTGATCTGGGCGATGACACGCGGCGGGCCGGTCAATGCCACGCATCTGATGGCGACGCTGAGTTATCAGCGCGCGATTTTGAGCGGCCGTCTCGGTGAAGGCGCGGCTATCGCGACCGCAATGATTCCCTTCCTCCTGGCGGCGATCACGCTGTCGTGGTTCGGGTTGCAGCAGCGCAAATGGCAGCAGGGTGGAAATAGCAATGACTGACACCGCAGCCGGCCGCACTGTCCTGACAAAAGACCCAACCGACAGCACCGAGGGCATGAGCTATCTCGAGACGCTGCCGTCGCGTCTCGTGACACTCTATTTGCCGTTATCGATTATACTCGTTGTGTTGCTGTTTCCGTTTTACTGGATGGCGCTGACGTCAATCAAACCGGACGCTCAGCTGATCGATATGGAGACCTACAATCCGTTCTGGGTCATCCATCCCACGATCAAGCACATCCAGAAGCTGCTGGTGGAGACGCAATACCCGCGCTGGCTCTGGAACACGATGTATGTCGCGACGGGCGCTACTATCCTGTCGATTGCCGCCAGCGTGCTTGCCGCCTATTCAATCGTTCGGCTGCAGTTCAAGGGCGCGCAGATTGTCGGCGCCGCGATCTTCTTCGCCTATCTGGTGCCGCCGTCGATCCTGTTCATCCCGATGGCTACGGTGATTCAAGCCTACGGCCTGTTCGATTCGCCGATAGCCTTGATCCTGGTGTATCCGACGCTGCTGATCCCGTTCTCGACCTGGCTGCTGATGGGATATTTCAAGACCATTCCGTTCGAGCTCGAGGAATGCGCGTTGATCGACGGCGCCAGCCGCTGGCAAATTCTCGTCAAGATTATTCTGCCGTTGGCGGTGCCGGGCCTGATCTCCGCGTTCATCTTTTCGTTCACGCTGTGCTGGAATGAATTCATCTATGCGCTGACGCTGTTGTCTTCCACGCCGAACAAGACCGTCCCGGTCGCGATCGTCAATGAATTCGTCGATGGCGATATCTATCGCTGGGGTTCGCTGATGGCAGGCGCTCTGGTAGGCTCTCTCCCACTCGTCATTCTCTATGCGTTCTTTGTCGAACACTATGTGTCCGCCATGACGGGCGCGGTGAAGGAATAAGGGCGCAGGCGTTCGACGATGCTTCAATGCGATTGAATTTTGATCTCGTCACGAAGGATGCACGATCTTGCACGTTCTGATTCTCGGCGCCGCGGGGATGGTTGGCCGCAAACTCACCGACCGGCTGCTTCGCGATGGCCGGCTCGGCAATCACGCCATCTCGAAAATGACCTTGCAGGACGTGGTCGCCCCCGCGAAGCCGTCCGGCGCGTCGATCCCTGTCGAGACCGTAACGTGCGATTTCGCAGTGCCGGGTGCGGTCGCGCCACTTATCGCGGGCAAGCCCGACACGATCTTTCATCTTGCCGCGATTGTGTCTGGTGAGGCGGAGGCCGATTTCGACAAGGGTTACCGCATTAATCTGGACGGCACGCGTTATCTGCTGGAAGCGATCCGCGCCGTTGGCGGCAGCTATAGACCGCGCCTGGTTTTCACCTCGTCGATCGCGGTATTCGGCGCGCCGTTTCCTGACAAGATCGACGACCAGTTTTTTCATACGCCGCTGACAAGCTATGGAACGCAAAAGTCGATCTGCGAATTGCTCGTGTCGGATTATTCGCGCCGTGGCTTTCTCGACGGCATCAGCATTCGGCTGCCGACGGTTTGCGTCCGGCCGGGCCGGCCGAACAAGGCGGCCTCAGGATTTTTCTCCAATATCATCCGCGAGCCGTTGAACGGCGAAGACGCCGTTCTGCCGGTGTCCGAGGATGTGCGGCACTGGCATGCATCGCCCCGATCGACGGTCGGATTTCTGCTGCATGCCGGAACAATGGATCTGCAGGCACTGGGCTGGCGTCGCGGGTTGAGCATGCCCGGTCTGTCGGTCACGGTTGCGGAGCAGATCGCGGCGCTGACGCGTGTTGCGGGCGCCAAGGTCGCGGGCCGCATCCGCCGCGAGCCGGATTCCACCATCATCGGCATTGTATCCGGATGGCCGCGCGATTTTTCCACCGAACGTGCACTCAAATTGGGGTTCACGACGGCTGAGAAAAATTTCGACGACATCATCCGTATTCATATCGAAGACGAGCTGGGCGGAAAATTCGTGGCCTAGAGTGCGTTCGGGTTTGAGCCGCAAACGTGCTTTGATTGCTTTTGACGCGGTTTCTTCACGCGAATTGGTGCCGCGGCCGGATCAAGCCCGGTGGCATGCTTCGCTCGGAATCTCTCCTGTTTTTGGAAACACGACGATGAAAGCCGCCTGTCTTGGCGAGTGCATGATCGAGCTGGCGCAAACCGCAGCGGGACAGCTGGTGCGCGGTTATGGCGGCGATACGCTCAATACCGCCGTCTATCTGGCGCGGCTCGGCGCGGATGTCGACTACATCACCGCACTGGGTGACGATCCGTGGAGCGACGCCATGATCGCGGGCTGGAAGGCCGAAGGCATCGACACCCGTCGTGTCGTCCGGATCGTTGGTAAATTGCCCGGCCTTTACATGATCGAGAACGGCGCGGACGGCGAGCGGCGTTTCTATTATTGGCGTGACAGTTCGGCGGCGCGGGCGCTGTTCGATGGTCCCCAAGCCGATGCAATTCTCGATGCGCTTTCCGGTTACGACCTGATCTATCTGTCCGGAATCACCCTCTCGCTATACTCCGTCGAGGTGCGCAAACGTCTTGGAGCTGCACTGGCCCGCGCCCGTCAGGCGGGAAGCCGGATCGCTTTCGATGCCAATTTCAGGCCGCGAGGCTGGCCCGATCGCGCTGTTGCACGAAGCGCCTATCGTGAAGCGTTCGCCGGCGCCGATATCGTTTTGGCGTCGATCGACGACCTCGATCTTTTATTCGGTGACGGCAAGGCAATGGCCGTTGCGGACAGCCTCAGCGTCGACGAACTGGTGCTGAAGCTGGCCGAGCCGGCCTGCGTGGTACGCACGCGAAGCATCAACCAGAGGGTCGACGCCGCCCCGGCCGCGCGCGTCGTCGATACGACGGCGGCGGGCGATAGTTTTTCGGCGGCGTATCTTGTGTGCCGCCTCGCGGGAGGTGGGCCCGTGGAGGCTGCACGGGCGGGTCACGATCTTGCCGGCGTCGTTGTGGGCTATCCGGGCGCAATCATCCCCGCCGCCGCGATGCCTCCACACGTTGAAAACTCAAATACAATGAGGACACGCGCATGACCGGCTCGGCTGCCTCATCCCGCCGCGACACGTTGGTTCGCCTTTTACAGGCCGCGCGCGTGATTCCGGTGATCACGATCGAGCGTGCCGAGGATGCGGTGCCGCTTGCGCGAGCGCTTGTCACAGGCGGCGTGCGCACACTCGAGATCACGCTGCGCACATCGGCCGCAGCCGATGCGGTGAAGGCGATCGTCACTAACGTTCCCGACGCGGTCGTGGGAGTGGGAACGGTGCTCAGCCCAGACGACCTTTTGCGGGCAAAAGCGCTTGGCGCACAATTCGCGCTCAGCCCCGGCGCGACGCCGGAGCTGCTCGATGCCGCTGCTCGAATTGACCTCCCATTTGCGCCCGGCGTTGCGACAGCATCCGAATTGATGGCCGCGCTGGCCTGCGGCTTTGATGTGGTCAAATTCTTCCCGGCGCAACAGGCTGGCGGCATCGCCGCCGTGCGCGCGCTAGCCGGACCATTTCCTCACGTCCGATTTTGCCCGACCGGTGGCATCGGCGCGTCCAACGCCGCCGAGTGGCTGTCCGAGCCAAACGTCGTTGCGGTCGGCGGATCGTGGATGTGTCCGGCTGCGGATATCAAAGCGGGGAACTGGAACAAGCTGACAGGACTTGCGCAAGCCGCGACGCAGATGTGTGAAAATCTTTCCTTACGGCAAAGCGGGAGCTGAGGGGGCCATGCCATCACGTGCCCGGGTCGACGAATTCATCGCTGTAGTCGAAAGCGGCGATCATGCCGGAGCGATCGAGCGCTTCTACACGGAAGACGCAACCATGCAGGAAAATCTGGCTCCGCCGCGGGTCGGCCGCGATCATTTGGTCGCGCACGAACGCAAGGCGCTGGCCCGCATGAAGAGTGTGGAGTCAAAGGCGCTCTCTTCCGTTGTCGAGGGGGACGGTGTCGCGATCCACTGGCTCTTCAACATCACCGGTCTGGATGGACAACATCGCAGGTTCGACGAGGTCGCTTGGCAGGCGTGGCGCGGCGACAGGATTTTTCGCGAGCGCTTCTTCTACGACCCCGCGAGCATTTCACAATAAACGCGACAATCCTCATCCGCGCGATTGAGGGTTCGTGTCGGTAAAACTATTCACGCCATTTTCCACAAGGGGTATTGACCCCAAGCCGCCGCTAATACCACATGTAGAGGTCACGGTTCTTCTGAGTCGCAAGGCTCGGAGGCTAAGAGGGAAGCCGGTGCGCCGTTCGATCGCGTCAATCGAAGGCAAAGCCGGTGCTGCCCCCGCAACTGTAACGGCGAGCTTCAGTCTTAATGGGCCACTAGGCAAGCGCTTCACGCGATCGCCCGGGAAGGCAGACCGAAGCAACGACCCGGAGCCAGGAGACCTGCCGCGACACCAGAAAACGTCCTCGGGCGGGGTGTCCCGGTGGTCGCTCACTGACGGCTGGCCGCTTCACGCGACTTCGGCAAAAGTAAATACGGGTTTGCGATCGAATTCGCTCTTACAATAAAGAGCGCGTATTTCGTCCCGCCAACTTTGTTTGCTTCTATCTGATCGCACGAGGTCGCCACTTTCACGCAGCGTCCCCTCGGCCCAAGCCCCCCAACTTAAAAGGGGTTTGCCGAATGTCTTTGATCGAAAGTTCCAATTCCGGTTTCCAGCCGCCAGTGCTCATGCTGCGCGCTCAGGACGCGCCGTTGTCCGCGCCCGCGTTTCATGTCATCCGCCGCAACGGCGCGGTCAGCGCATTCAATGCCGGCAAGATCGCCATTGCCGTGACGCGCGCGTTCCTCGCGGTCGAAGGAAATAGCGCGGCGGCTTCGCGGCGCGTCCACGAGGTCGTGGAAGAATTGACGGCTCAGGTGGTGTCCGCATTGACTCGTCGCGTCGATGCACAGCGTGCGCTGCATATCGAGGATATCCAGGATCAGGTCGAGCTGTCGCTGATGCGCGGCGGCCATCACAAGGTGGCGCGCGCCTACGTGCTTTATCGCGAGGAACGAGCGAAAGCACGCCGCGCAATCGACGGAAAGCGTCGCCGCTCCTGACGTCCCGCAGTTGCGTATCAAGACGCCGGACGGGCAGCTTCAGCCTATCGACGAGCTGCAGCTGCAGCGCGCTATCGCAGAGGCATGCGAAAATCTCGCAGGCGTTGCCGCTGAGCCCGTGCTTGCGGAGGCGCGCCGTAATTTCTACGACGGAATGACATTCGATGAATTTTCACAAGCTCAGGTCATGGCGGCGCGCACGCTCGTGGAGCAGGAGCCGAATTATAGCTATGTGAGCGCCCGGCTGTTGCTCGACGCATTGCGTCATGAAGCCCTGAGTTTCGTTCATCAACGTGAACTGCAAGTCGGCCAGTCGGATATGGCCAATCTCTATGCCGACTACTTCCACGCTTATATCGACACCGGTATCGGCCACGAATTGCTCGACCCGGAACTGCGGCGTTTCGATTTGAAGCGGCTGGCGGCGGCGCTGAAACCGGAACGCGACCGTCAATTCCAGTTCTTGGGGTTGCAGACGCTTTATGACCGTTATTTCCTGCACGTGAACGGCACGCGCTTCGAGCTGCCGCAGGCTTTTTTCATGCGGGTCGCGATGGGCGTCGCGGTTCGGGAAATCGATCGCGAGGCGCGCGCCATCGAATTCTATGAATTGCTGTCATCGTTCAGCTTCATGGCCTCGACACCGACGCTGTTCAATGCGGGAACGCTGCGTCCGCAATTGTCGTCGTGCTTCCTGACCAGCGTGCCCGATGATCTCGACGGGATTTTCAAATCCATCAAAGACAATGCGCTGCTTGCGAAATATTCCGGCGGGCTGGGCAACGACTGGACGCGGGTGCGCGGCCTCGGCGCGCGCATCAAGGGCACCAACGGCGAGAGTCAGGGCGTTGTGCCGTTTCTCAAAGTGGCCAACGACACTGCGATCGCCGTCAATCAGGGCGGCAAGCGCAAGGGCGCGGTCTGTGCGTATCTCGAAACCTGGCACATCGATATCGAAGAGTTTCTGGACCTGCGCAAGAACACCGGCGACGACCGTCGCCGCACTCACGATATGAACACCGCAAACTGGGTGCCGGATCTGTTCATGCAGCGGCTTGCTGCCGATGACGTCTGGACATTGTTCTCTCCGGACGAGACGCCGGATCTGCACGATCTCTACGGCCCGGCTTTCGCAAAGGCGTATGAGGCTTATGAAGCCAAGGCCGCACGCGGTCAGATGCGCGTCTCCAAGACACTGCGGGCGGTCGATCTATGGCGCAAGATGCTGACCATGTTGTTCGAAACCGGGCACCCATGGATCACGTTCAAGGATCCATGCAACATTCGCTCGCCCCAGAACCACGTGGGCGTCGTGCATTCGTCGAATCTCTGCACCGAAATCACGCTGAATACGTCGGACACCGAAGTCGCGGTCTGCAATCTCGGGTCGATCAACCTTGTCGCGCATATCGCCGATGGGGGACTGGATCGGGCGAAGCTTGCCCGTACCGTGAAGACGGCCGTACGCATGCTCGACAACGTGATTGACGTAAATTTCTACACCATTCCGGAAGCGCGCCGTTCAAATCTGGCGCATCGCCCGATCGGGCTCGGTATCATGGGCTTCCACGACGCGATTCAGATCCTGCGCTTGCCTTACGCGTCGGATGTCGCGGTTGCCTTTGCCGACGAGAGCATGGAAGCGATCAGCTTTCATGCAATCTCGGCCTCGGTTGACCTCGCCGCCGAACGAGGCCGCTACGCGTCGTTCGAGGGCTCGCTCTGGAGCCGGGGCATTCTGCCCCTGGATTCGGTCGAACATGTCGCCGATGCGCGCGGCGGTGTTCTCGATCTCGACCGGTCAGCCGCTCTGGATTGGGAGCCACTGCGCGAGCGTGTCAGAACCGTCGGCATGCGCAATTCCAACGTGATGGCGATTGCGCCGACAGCGACAATTTCCAACATCTGCGGCGTCGCGCAATCGATCGAGCCGGCCTATCAGAACCTCTACGTCAAATCGAACATGTCCGGCGATTTCACGGTCGTGAATGCGGCGCTGGTGCACGATCTCAAATCGCGGGGTTTGTGGGACGATGTGATGATATCGGATCTGAAATATTTCGATGGCAGCATCGGCCAGATCGACCGGGTGCCGGACGATTTAAAGGCGTTGTACGCAACGGCATTCGAGATCGATACATCGTGGTTGATCGAAGCCGCGGCGCGCCGGCAGAAATGGATCGATCAGGCGCAATCGCTCAACCTTTATATCGCCAACCCCTCGGGCAAGAAGCTGGACCAGCTTTATCGTCTGGCATGGCAACGCGGATTGAAGACCACTTACTATTTGCGATCCCGCAGCGCCACCCATGTCGAGAAGTCGACATTGAAAGGCACCGACGGGAAGCTCAACGCCGTGTCCGCGCATGCGGTTGGGGCGGCGGAGCCCATTGCGTGCTCGATCAACGATCCGGACTGCGAAGCGTGCCAGTGAGCCATATCGATATTCAAAAGGAACAAAAAATGCTCGACTGGTCAGAACCATCGCAAGCCTCGCTGGCGAAAGCGATCCATTCCGCTCCGCCGCTGCGCGCAAACACTCCTACAGGTGAGGTCGATCCGGTCATCGATCGCGCCGGAGGCCGAGTGCGTGTCGACGACAAGGCGATGATCAACTCACGCGCCGACGTCAATCAGCTGTTGCCGCTGAAGTACAAATGGGCCTGGGAGAAATACCTGGCCGGCTGCAACAACCACTGGATGCCGACTGAAGTGTCCATGCAGGCCGATATCGCGCTGTGGAAGTCCCGTGACGGCCTCACCGAGGACGAGCGGCGCATGATCAAGCGCAATCTTGGTTTTTTCGCCGCGTCGGAATTGCTGGTTGCGAACAATATCGTGCTGGCGATCTACCGCCATCTGACCAATCCGGAATGCCGGCAATATCTACTGCGGCAGGCTTTCGAGGAGGCTGTCCACACTCATACTTTCCAATACATCGTCGAGAGCCTTGGCCTTGATGAAGGCGAGCTGTTCAACATGTATCGTGAGGTGCCTTCGATTACCGAGAAGGCGGCGTGGGCATTGAAGCACACGCAGAATATCGAGAATCCGGCGTTTCGCACGGGAACAGTCGAGAAGGACCAGGCCTTCTTGCGCGATCTGATCGCATTCTATGTGGTGTTCGAGGGGATGTGGTTTTACACCGGCTTTGCCCAGATCCTTTCGCTCGGCCGGCGCAACAAGATGGTCGGCATCGCCGAGCAGTATCAATACATCCTGCGGGATGAATTGATCCATTTGAATTTCGGGATCGACGTCATCAATCAGATCAAGATCGAAAATCCGGATCTCTGGTCGGCCTCGTTCAAGGATGAGGCGCGTCAGATGCTGCACGACGCGGCCAAGCTCGAGGCTGGATATGGCCGCGATACCATGCCGCGCGGGTTTCTCGGCCTGAACGCTGCGTTGTGCGAACAGTACATGCATTTCATTGCCAACCGGCGTTGTGCACAGATCGGACTTGCGCCGGTGTTCGCGCAAACCGAAAATCCGTTTCCCTGGATGTCGGAGGCGATGGATCTCAAAAAAGAAAAGAACTTCTTCGAAACCCGCGTCATCGAATATCAAAGCGGCGGCGCGCTGACTTGGGAATAGATCCGTCGCGGCATTCCGCGAACTGCTCTGCATGGCAGCGCAACGGGCCTTGGCATCTACGCATGATACCTGTGCGTTGACCCCATCGTTGTCGTTTATCTATTCCGCTTTGATATGATGCTGGTAGGACGAGTCTCCGGGGCATGTGTCCCGGATCATCGCGCCGTTTCGCAGCCCCGAAGCCCTTTCCGGATCATTCTATGGATTCCTCCAGCTCTACCCCTGTCGTCGATGAAGCGTCCATTCGTTACAACGGATGGCGCGTGGTGCTGGCTGCTTCTTGACGGCCACGTTCGCGTGGGCGCTTTGATTCTACGGGCAGGGCGTTTATCTTGCCGAACTCCAGCGGGCGCACGACCGGCAACGTCCACGATCTCGCCGGTGCGCGAGCTTGCTTGCAATGGGCCATCGGCCCAAAAGAGTTCTCGCTGACCGCGCCTATGATGCCAACCGCCTACGCGAGGAACTCGCGCTGCGACGGATCAAGGCAGTCATCCCGCCAAATCCCACCCGAAAGCGTCCCCACAGCTACAACAAAAACGCCTGCAAGGGCCGCAACGTCATTGAGCGTATGTTCTGTTGCCTCAAAGACTTCAGGCGTATCGCAACGCGTTACGACAAACGCGCCGACATCTACCTTTCCACCATCCTCTTGGCCGCAGCTCTAACTTGGTGGATCAATTGAGTCCGGACCCTAGAACGGATTGGAGAGTGGGTCGATCTGATGTTGAATGTTGATTTCTGTCCACGTTGTGGCCTGCTCAAGTGGCGGCAGATGTTTCGAAATCGGTTGCTGCCAGCTGCTTTAGGCACTTCATGAACAACATCCGATACTCTTCCGGGAGCGCCTCTAGGATCCTTTTTTGGATGGACACAACGACAGGCGTGACGTCGAGAACCAGGCTCCGTCCATCATCTGTCAAAGCGATCACGACCGAGCGCTTATCGGCGCCGCGCTTTCTGGTGAGAAGGCCGCGCTTTCGCATTCGAACCACCATTTCACCCAGCGTGCTTTTGTCTGATGATGTTCGTTCGGCCAACTCCGTTTGTGTCATTACGCCATAGCGCGCTAAGGTGCTCAGGACGCCGAACTGTCTGGTCGTCAGATTTATATCGGCAAGTGCGGTTTGAAAGAGGCTATTGGCCTTATTCTCGAGAACGCGGAACAGATAACCGGGCATGTTATCCAGTTCCTCCATATCCTCGACGGGGTAGAGATCGCGGTGATGCTCGGCCTGCTTCATCAACGTCAAATATACCTTCGTCCTATCGAACCCGAACCTCCATCTCACCGAGGCCCGTGGCGCCAACTCTGATTATGTCACCTGGTTCAACAGGCCCCACTCCTTCTGGCGTGCCTGTCAATATTACGTCACCAGGATGCAAGGTATAGAAGGCCGATGCAAATGCGACAAGATCGGGAATGTTGACAGTCATTGCGCCGACTGACGACGACTGCCTTCGTTTTCCATTGACGTCGAGCCATATTGTTATCTGGGTCGGATCCGGGATCTCGTCGACCGTGACCAGTGCAGGTCCCAAGACGGTATAACCGTCGGGTGATTTTCGATAACTTCGGTCTTCGGAACCTCGCACCGTCATATCGAGCCCCATGGTGTAGCCGGCAACATGGGCCAGGGCTTGCTGAGGCGATACCGACCTGCACGCTTTGCCGATCACCACGGCAAGCTCCGCTTCATGGTCCGTGCGTCTCTTGGGCAAGATCCGCTCGATCCCTTGTGAGGCGCCATGTATGGACGAGTTGGCCTTGATGAACAGACCGTAAGTCTCGACCGGACGTTCGACCCCCTCAAGTTGTTTTGCGTGTACGCCTTGGTCTACCCCCGGGTCTCGCATCACGTCGATTTCGACGTGTTTGCGGTAGTTGGCCGGGACAGCCATGACTTTTGACGGGGAGATAATTGGACTGAGAAGCTGGACGTCTTTGAGTGGGAACGATTTTGCGCTGCGGGCGATCTCGGGGACGCGTTCGATCAGAGCGTCCAGATGCAAGATCAGCGGATCACCGATTGCGAGCGGCCATGTCTGTGCCGGCAATACATCAAGAGCCGGCGTCACGTCGAGGACCTCTTCGCCGTTAATTAGTCCGAGACGTCCTTGCGCGAAGTGGCAAAGCTTCATGATGGTTTTCTCCTGCGCTTCTTCGTCAAATTTCCTGGTAGTAACCGAGCTTGTGCATCAGCGGCGCGTCATCGACCTGAAGCAAGAACGCCGGCTCACGAGACGACGCGTTGGTGTGAAGCACTTTGCCGAAGCAGGGAACGGCCAATGAGTCCCCCTTTTCCCAGTTGAAAGTCCGCCCATCAATTTCGGATTGACCGCTGCCGTCCTGAACGAGAATCGTGGACGTCGCGGATGTCACCCGCAACTCGATCGTCTCACCTGGGCGCAACATGCGTGCCGAAAAGTTGAAGGGCTTGAGGAGATTTTCGCCGGTCTCGGGGTTCACGTAGAGCATGTGTACTGCGTCGTTCTTGCCGGCATAGGCCGCGACGGTACGAAGTGCTTCCCGCACGCGCTGCCACTCATATCGATACATCGGATATTCAGGTCTCCCTGCCAATGGAGACCGGTAGGGAATCAGACCAGGACACACGTAGGTCGTTGCCGAAGCGTCTTGCCGGTTTGTGTTCGTAGGTAGGCCATCGCCTGGCTCAAAGGCCGCTTCGCCAACGGCAATTGTAATTGGTATGTCCAACACATCGAGCCAAACCATTGGCCCGCTGCCTTCATGGCCATGCTCGTGCCAGTGATATGTCGGTGTGAGCACAACGTCGCCTTCGAGCATTGGGATCTTGGCGCCGTTGACAGTTGTAAAGCCTCCTTCACCCTCGACGATGATGCGGGAAGCCGTTGGTGAATGCCGATGTTTCGGGGCCCACTCGCCGGGAAGAACGATCTGCAGACCGAGATAGATGGTTGGCGTGGCTGCAAAGACCGACATGTGCTCAAAGCCGGGATTGATGAGGGCCAGTACCCTGCGCCCGGCATCCTCGGCGCTGGTAAGTTCTGTCGCCCGCAATAGCTGCGGCCGGACATCTTTGTATCGCCAGTGAGCACCGACAGCACCCGATTGCGGGCGCACGCCCGGCATCAGCGACTTTAGCTGTGGACCCCATAGAGCACGTAGGTTCAGTGCACCTAGCCTCACTGAATAGTCGTCGGGCAAGTTCAGCATTTCCGTTTCCTCCCAATGGCGATCGATTATTAGAACGTATACATACTAATTTAGCGACCATCAATAGACCTCAAGCCCGGGCTTTCAGGTCGTCCATCTCTATCGCGTGAGAAATTCAGCAAGCTATATGGCATCCGAAGCGATGGGGCATTTTTCACAGTTGACTGGCCTCGGTCGTGATAGTATGTATACGTACCAATTAAGAAATTAAGGGAGGGCGGCGTGGTGCGGGACTGTGTCGTGGTCGGGGGCGGTTTAGGCGGCCTGTCTGCGGCGCTTGCGATGGCCGACGCGGGCATCAAGGTCACGCTTCTCGAGCAGGCCCAAAAGATTGAGCCGATCGGTTACGGGATCCAGCTCGGCCCCAATGTCATGCCCATATTCCAGAGGTTTGGCATTCTGGAAAGCGCGTACCAGCTGTCGCATTTCCCGAGTGCGATTCAGATGGTCGATGCGACGACCTCGAAAAGTATTGCCGAGATCCCCCTGGGCGCCCGCTTCCTTGAGAGATTCCATGATCGCTACATCTGCATTCATCGGGGTGATATTCACAGGCTGTTGCTCGACGCCTGCGAGAAAGTCCCGAACATAGAACTGAAGAAAGGTGTGACGGTCACGGGTTACGCGCAAACTCCGAAGCGCGCCGTGGCTCTAACGGAGACGGTCGGCGAAATTGAGGCCGACGTCCTTATCGGCGCCGACGGGATCAATTCGAGGATGCTTATGCAAATGCATCCCGAAAGTCGCGTGCAGCCGATCGGCTATGTAGCCCATCGTTCCATCGTGCCATTCAACAAGGTCCCCGACATCATACGGCGGGACCAGGTTGTGTTGTGGGCAGGCGATGGATTTCACGTGATCTACTATCCTCTTCAAGGATACGGACAGAATATTGTCGCCGTCTTCAGCAAGTTAGAGGATGAGGCCGAGGCGCGGGCTGGTGAGCGAAGAGATCAGCTATTGCGTCGATGTAGGAACGCGCATCCAGAAATGATTGCCGCCCTCGAACTTATGAATTTCGAAAGCCGCTGGGATTTGGCCGATCGCCGGCCGATGCGCAATTGGGTCGATGGGCGGGTGGTCCTTCTTGGAGACGCCGTGCATCCAACCTTCCAATCACTCGCGCAGGGCGCCTGTATGGCGATCGAAGATGCGGTGGTCCTCGCGGACAGTCTGCGAGACAACCGGGGCAGTCTCGACGATGCGCTCAAGCACTACGAGAATAGGCGTCTCGTTCGTTCGGCGCGGGTGCAGCTGGAATCTCGCGCGCTTTGGGCGACATACCACGCGGGCGGCGTTGACGCCGATGTGCGCAATCAGCAGTTCGAAGGTCGATCTGCAGAAGATTTTTACAACTGCCTCGCCTGGGTCTGGACTGCATTCCGGCCTTGATCTTCTGGAGTGCCTCATTGGGGGCAGCATGGCTCCTCATCAGAATACAGGTCGTTTCATATGACGTCTGAAATCCAGCACCGATCAATCGCAGCGCGTCGTCGCTCCCGGGCCGCTCGAAGGCATGCGGGTCCTTGAGTTAGGGCATTTTGTTGCCGCCCCGTTCTGCGCGCGACTACTCGCCGATCTCGGTGCGGAGGTGATCAAGATCGAGCCTCTGTCTGGTGATCCGGTTCGAAAGTGGGGCGGGCAGCTTGATGGCCAATCCCTATGGTGGAGCGTACATGCACGAAACAAGAAGTCGGTAACGTTAGACCTCAAGTCTCCGGTCGCGGCAGGAATTGTCCTCAACATCGCGAAAACCTGCGACGCGCTCATCGAGAATTTTCGTCCTGGGCAGCTGGCTCGTCTTGGTTTGGCTGATGAGGCGCTTCGCGCAGCCAATCCTGATCTCGTGATCGCCCATATCTCTGGATTCGGGCAGACCGGTCCTTATCGTGATCGCGCCGCTTTTGGCGTGATAGGCGAGGCTATGGGCGGGTTACGCTACTTGACCGACCATGAGCCGGGATCGTCGGCCGGCCCTCCCGTTCGGGCCGGCATCAGCATCGGTGATTCGCTCGCCGGACTCTACGCAGCCATGGGGATCCTCGCCGAACTGTGGCAACGTGAGCGCTCTCCCGAGCGACGTCCTGTGGGCAGCGTCGATGTCGCGCTGACGGAGGCTGTTTTAGAGTCTCATGGAGGGCATGCTGCCGGAGTACAGCGCACTTGGAAAGATACGGCAACCATCAGGTTCTCGCATCCCCACCGCCGCGCCAACCAGCGCTTATCGCTCCGCCGACGGAAAATGGATCGTCATTGCCGCAAATTCGGAAGCGCTTTTCCTCAAGTTGATGCGCGTACTCGGCAAACCGGAGCTAGCTGGGGACCCGCTCTACGCAACAAACCCGGCGCGCGTAACCAATGTCGACGATCTCGACCGCATTATCGAGGCTTGGACATCGACGCTGTCTTCCGAAACACTGATCACGCAGCTGATGGATGCCGGCATTCCCTGTACCCGCATCTATGATGCGTCGGACTGCGCATCCGACGCACAGTTTTCCGCCCGAGGCATGGTGCGCGAGATCACGGACCCTCTCTTCGGCAGCCTGCTTCATCCGGGGATTGTTCCACATCATCCTACGTCTCCCGGTGACATACGTTGGCCGGGTCCAACGATCGGACAGCATACCGACGAGGTTCTCAGAGAACTTCTGAACCTGTCAGCCGTAGAGATCTGCGACCTCCGAAGGCAGGGAGCGATCTTGTGATGGAAGCTTTCGGTCAGAGCGTCGATATCGTCGAAGTCGGGCTCCGTGACGGATTCCAGGCGATCAGCCCATTCATTCCCACGCAGCAAAAGATCGAATTCATGCATCGACTTCATGCTGCCGGCATCAGACGAATGGAGATCACGTCCTTCGTTAATGCCGATGCTGTCCCGCAACTGTCCGACGCGATCGCCTTGTTGGACGCAGCCAGGCAGATGGATGGGTTGATACATCAAGTACTCGTTCCGAATGCGCGATATGGTCACAAGGCCTTGGAGGCAGGCGCTGACTTTCTCGCCTTCGTCATGTCAGCCTCGGATGCTCACAACAGGAGCAACGTCCGACGCTCGCCCGAAGAGTCTGCGCAAGAGTACGGAAATCTCGTTAAGGCTCTGCGGGCAGGAACAAAGATCCGCCTCAACATAGCGACGGCGTTCGATTGTCCATTTGAGGGCCGGGTTTCCGCTGACCAGGTGGTCGCGTTGCTCGACATTCTCGTCGCCGTGAAGCAGGACGCCGAAATATGTCTGTGCGACACGACCGGAAAGGCAACTCCTCGACCAAATCAAATCGCTCTTCATGATTGTCAAGGATCGCTATCCCGATGTGACGAGTTGGGCGATTCACACCCATGACACCTATGGTCTCGGCCTGGCCAACGCATTTGCTGCATATGAAAGCGGGGTACGAATTCTGGACGCCTCCTTTGCCGGCTTAGGCGGCTGCCCCTTCGCTCCCGGAGCGACAGGCAACACCGCAACCGAGGATTTGGTTTGGCTTTGCCAGCGCATGGGTATTGAGACAGGCGTCGATCTCGATTTGCTTATCGGTGTGGCGCTTTCGGGCGAGCGAATACCAGGAGGTAACCCTGGTGGCAGGATGCGCGCAGCGCTCTCGTCGACCGGTCGTGTCCTTGGGGCAGCCAATGCACTTCACCGGCAGTGACAACTAATCGCGATCAAGTCAAATGGGAGGTGACACATGAAATTTTCAAGCTTTCTGATAGTTGCGACATTGCTCAACGCCGCGATTGCGGGCCGGGCACAGGCCGAAATTTCTGGAGGGGTGGTCAAGATCGGTGTGCTCAACGATCAGTCCAGCCTATTTGCTGATGCGACCGGACAAGGGTCTATCATTGCAGCCAAACTGGCAATCGAGGACTTCCAGCGCGACCATCCGTCAATCAAGGTGGAGCTCGTGAGTGCTGATCACCAAAATAAGCCCGATGTTGGAGCATCGATCGCGCGGCGCTGGCGCGATGTCGATGGCGTGGACGCCATCTTCGATGTGCCAAACTCTGCGGTGGCTTTGGCCGTTAACGAATTGCTCCGCGGCTCTCGCGTCGCCTATCTGCCGTCAAGCGCCGCGACAACCGAGCTGACGGGCCGCCAGTGTTCGCCAAATACGGTACAATGGGTGTTCGATACATATGCGCTGGCAAACTCGACTGGACGGACAGTGACGCAGTCGGGTGGGAAGAGTTGGTATTTCTTAGCCGCCGATTTTGCGTTCGGCGCCTCTCTCGAAAGCGAAGCGACAAAGGTGATCGAGGCCAATGGAGGTAAAGTCGTCGGCTCCGTTAAGCACCCGTTGAATACAGCTGATTTCTCGTCATTCTTGCTGACAGCCCAGAACTCAAATGCAACGATCATCGGGCTTGCAAATGTTGGAGGAGATACAATCAACGCGCTGAAGCAGGCGGCCGAGTTCGGCGTTGGTCGTTCGGACAAGCAACGAATTGCGGCTCTTCTGATCTTCATCAACGACGTTCACGCTCTCGGGCTCCAAACTGCGCAAGGTCTGCTGCTGACGACTGCATTCTACTGGGATTTCAACGAGGCGACGCGTGCTTGGAGCCGAAGGTTTGCTGAGCGTGCGGCGGGCAAGATGCCGAATATGAACCACGCTGGAGTCTATTCGAGCATTCGTGCCTATCTCGAACTCGTGGCAGAGAATAATTCTGACGAAGGTCCATCGATTATCAGCGCGATGAAGAAGGCCGACCTCAAGGATCCGCTATTCGCCAATTTGAAAGTAAGGCCAGACGGTCGAGCGATCCACGACATGTATCTCGCCCGCGTCAAGCGGCCGGCGGATTCGAAAGCGCCTTGGGACTACTACGAGATATTGTCGACAATAAAGGCTGAAGAGGCGTTCAAGCCGCTCAAGGACGGTAACTGTCCCCTCATCGGCGACAAATAGCGCCCAGACCTGACGGAATGCAGCCTGATGCTGGTCGGCTAGAAATATCCGAAGCTGTTCTCCCCGCTTGATCTTGGCTTCACCCGGCTTAAGAACCGGGCGCTCATGGGTCCATGCACACCGGGCTCGAAGAGGCCGAGAACGGCTTTGTCCTGCAAGCGGCATTCTTCGCAGAGCGTGCGCGGCACGGCGTCGGCATGATTATCACGGGTGTAGTTCCGCCGAATGTCGAGGCAAGCGGCCAAGGCGTCAATTGTCGCCCCCGGAAGAGGCCGTACGACACCGCCTGATCACGGACGCCGTGCACCCAGCCGTATCTGCGGCGTCGCGCAATCGATCGAGCCGGCCTATCAGAACCTCTACGTCAAATCCAACATGTCCGGCGATTTCACGGTCGTGAATGCAGCGCTCGTGCACGATCTCAAATCGCGGTTTGTGGGACGATATGATGATATCGGATCTGAAATATTTTGACGGCAGCGTCGGCCAGATCGACAGAGTGCCCGACGACTTAAAGGCGTTGTACGCAACGGCATACGCGGCCCGGCTCGAGGCTGATATGGCCGCGATACCATGCCGCGCGGGTTTCGCGGCCTGAACGCGGCGTTATGCGAACAGTACATGCATTTCATTGCCAATCGACGCTGTGCACAGATCGGACTTGCACCGGTGTTCCCGCAAACCGAAAATCCGTTTCCCTGGATGTCGGAGGCGATGGATCTCAAAAAAGAAAAGAATTTCTTCGAAACCCGCGTCATCGAATATCAAAGCGGCGGCGCTTTGAGTTGGGAATAGGTTCTGTCCGAGACAGTGGCGGGGTGCAGAAATTTCTGCCGCTGCGGGCAAGACTTGCCTATGAAGACTTGCCTAAGAAGACTCGCCTGGGACAAGACCGTTCAGAACGAATCAGAAGCTGAGGCGGGATCAAATTCCGCCTCAGCCTTTTTTTGGTGCTTTTACTTCGTTTTTGTCAGGAGAATTGTCCGGGACGTCGATCTGCTTCAGAAGTTTATCGGCCCGGGTGAACATGATCGCGCTTGTGTGATGGTGGCACGGATTTTGCGAAGCGGTCTCGGTCTGACATTCGATCGAACGGCATCTCGCGGGTTCCATCGGATACGCGCACACGGAGCACCACGATGAATATCCTGAGCAGCCTCTACCCATCGATGTTTACGAATCGCAGCTCTCATGCGGCAAAGGGGTCGCAAAGTCTGTTTGCGCCGGATGCGTTTGGATCTGCCTCGACCGAATCCACAACGAACTCGTCAGACGTGTCTTCGTCGTCTGGGAAAAAGTTCGATTTCACAGCGGTGTTGCCGTCCGACCTGAATAAACTACAGCAGGATCTCAGCCGGTCCGGCAAGCTCTCGGACATGGATTCACTGAATTTGAGTTTTCTTTCGGGAAATCATCTCAAACTGTTGGGGGTAGCCGACCGGAATCCGGCACAGCCCCAGAACCTTCTGCAGCAACTCCAGCAGCGTATCGATTACGACAAGACGAACGCAAACGCGGCTCCGGGTCAGGTCGAGCGAATGCAGGCGCTTCTCGACAAGCTGACCGCTCTGCAAGGCAGCCCAAAGGGCGTCGACATATACGCATGATAGCTGTGCGCTGACCCTATCGTTGTCGTTTATCTATTCCGCTTTGATATGATACCGGAAGGACGAGTTTCCGGGGCATGTGTTTCGGATCACCCCGCCGTTTCGCAGCTCCGATAACCTTTCCGGATCATTCTATGAGGTCTTCCAGTCCTGTTCCTGTCGTCGACGAAGCGTCCATTCGTTACGATGGATGGCGCGTGGTGCTCGTCTGTTTCTTGACGGCCACGTTCGCGTGGGCGCTCGGATTTTACGGGCAGGGCGTTTATCTTGTCGAACTCCAGCGGGCGCACGGATGGCCTGCGTCGACAATCTCCACTGCGACCACGTGCTTTTATCTTTTCAGCGCCTTGCTCGTCGTATTCGTCAGCGAAGCGATCCGTGTATTGGGCGTTCGCCTGTTTCTCATCGGTGGGGTCGGGTGCATGGCGCTCGCAGCCGCGCTGTTCGGTTTCATCGAGGCGACGTGGCAACTCTATTGCGTCTATGCGCTGATGGCTTTCGGCTGGGCCGGTCTGAGTGTCGGCGCCATTACCAATACCATCGGCCTCTGGTTTGATCAGCGCCGGGGGCTCGCTATCAGCCTCGCCTTGAACGGCGCGAGCATCGGCGGCGTTATCGGCGTGCCGCTTCTGGTCGCGGCTATTGGATACGCCGGCTTTACGAAGGCGATCGTCGCGGCGGCGGGAATCATGGTCGCCGTTCTGGTGCCCGTCGTCTTGTTCGGAGTTGGCACGCCGCGACGGGCGGCTCATCTACAGGTCCATCGGAAGGACGGCGGCAATCCTGCAGGGGTATCGTCGGCACGTATGCGCGGTGATGCGCTTCGCAGCCTTCGCTTCTGGACGATCACATTGCCGTTTGCGTTGGTCCTGCTCGCTCAGGCCGGGTTCATCGTGCATCAGATTTCATTCATGCAGCCGATGATCGGTCGCGAACACGCAAGTCTCGCGGTGTCCGTAATGACGGCGATGGCGGTGATCGGGCGTGTCATCTTCGGATTCATGATCGATCGCATGAATTAGCGTGTTGCATCCGCCGTCCTTTTCGTCACCCAGGCGATGGCGTTGTACGCCATGATCAATATCCCAAGCGAAGTGGTGTTGTTTGCCGGAAGCGCACTATTCGGATTTACCGTCGGCAATGCGATCACGCTGCCGTCGATGATCGTTCACCGTGAGTTCGATGGCCGGGCCTTCGGGGTGGTGATCAGTCTGACCACCGCAATCGGCCAGGTGATTTATGCCTGCGGTCCCGCGCTGGTCGGCGTGTTGCGCGACCTGTCGGGCAGTTACGCATTGCCGTTCTATGTCTGCATCGGCCTCGAACTCGCGGCAGCGGCCGGCGTTCTTGTTCGCGGAAAACAAGACGCGATCGTTTGAACGGCGTCAGGCGGCGTTTCTGGCCTTGAGCAAATCTTGCAGATCCAGCTTGCGCGTGAACATGGCGAGCGCACCATTGGCGTCCCGTGGCCACTTTTCCTTGTCCCGATCGCAATAAAGCTCGACACCATTCTGATCGGGGTCGCGCAGATAAAGCGCTTCACTGACGCCATGATCGCTGGCTCCGTCGAGCGGAATGCCGGCGTCGTTCAGACGTTGCAACGCATCGGCAAGCGCTGCGCGCGTTGGATAAAGGATAGCGGTGTGAAACAGGCCGGTGGTGCCGGGGGCCGGAGGATGGCCTCCTTTGCTTTCCCAGGTGTTCAGCCCGATGTGGTGATGATAGCCGCCGGCGGAAATGAAGGCGGCGTCCGTGCCATAGCGCTGCATCAACTCGAATCCGAGGATGTCGCAATAGAAGCCCAGCGCCCGGTCGAGATCGGCCACTTTCAGGTGAACGTGGCCGATCCTGGTACCTGCCGCGATCGACTTCACGTGGGCTTGCGTGTCTGCGGACATGTTGGCTCCTCGGCGCGAGGGTCGCGCTACCGCTATGTGGGTCGCATCGGCTTAAGGTGCAAGATCGGAGACCTCTCCGTCTGGCAGGCCAAATTCGTAAGCGTTGAGCGTCATCGAGACGAGCGTGTAATAGCCGAGTAAACCGATCAGCTCGACCAATCCTTGCTCGCCCAGAAGCTCTCTCGCTTTGGCGTGCAGCGAGGATGGAATGACGTGCGTTTCGTGCAGAGTCTTGCTGACGTCGTAGATGGCCTGCGCTTTTGGATCGTCGAAGCGCGGTGCGCGTCTCGCATTGATGTCGTCGATGATGACCGGATCGAGTCCTGCGGCGAGGGCCATCTTCTTGTGGGCATACCATTCGTAATGGGCGGTCCAGTGACGGGCTGTCACCAGGATCGCCAGTTCGGAGAGGCGCGGCGTCAACGTCGTATCGTAGCGCAGAAAGGCGCCAAGCCGCGTTGCGTGCCTTGCCATTTCCGGGCTGTATAGCCAGGCCATCATCGGCGGGGGCGGGCTTCCGCGCTTGCTGGCGATCGACTTGTCATAGGTCGCCCGCTGGCTCTCGTTCATTTCGCCAGGCGAAATCAGCTTGAGACGCATAGTGAATTTACTCCGGTTTAAAGTGCAGTTGCCGGCTTTCATCGGCGGGCGAAATCGTCCTTACGGGTAATTTTGGCTGATGTGTTGAATTTCGCAAGACGGCAGGTAAAGTCCGCGGGAAGCAAAATCGGGGGCACAGCTGCACTTGCGGCGAACGTCGACCGATATGAAAAATATCCCTGAGGATACGCCGATGACAAACCTCGATCAATTTCGCACGGAAACGCGCGCGTGGCTGGAAGTTAATTGTCCGCCCGAGATGCGCAAACCTATGACGAAGGAAGACGATACGTTCTGGGGAGGACGTAACGCGACGTTTTCGTCGGAACCGCAGCGGGTGTGGTTCGAGCGCATGCGCGACAAAGGCTGGACCGTGCCGCATTGGCCGAAGGAATATGGCGGCGGCGGCCTCGACGGCGAGCAGACAAAAATCCTGCGCCAGGAAATGGCGGCGATTTCTGCACGGTTGCCGTTGGTCAGCTTCGGCATCTCGATGCTTGGCCCGGCGCTGTTGAAATACGGCACGGATGCGCAAAAGCGCGAACATCTGCCGAAGATCACGGCGGGCTTGATCCGCTGGTGTCAGGGATATTCCGAACCGAATGCGGGCTCCGATCTCGCGTCGCTGCAAACCCGCGCCGAGCCTTCGGGCGACGACTTCATCATCAACGGCCAGAAGATATGGACATCCTACGCGAATTTCGCGGACTGGATTTTTTGCCTGGTGCGCACCGATGCGAGCGCGAAAAAGCACGACGGCATCAGTTTCATCCTGTTCGACATGGCGTCGCCCGGCGTTTCGACCAAACCCATTCTGCTGATTTCCGGCAAGTCGCCGTTCTGCGAAACCTTCTTCGATAATGTTCGCGTTCCCCAAGCCAATGTCCTCGGTCAGATCAATCGCGGCTGGGACGTGGCGAAATATCTGCTGCAGCACGAACGCGCCATGATCAGCGGCATGGGGGATCGCGGCGCCAACCGTCCGCTCGGTCAGGTGGCGGCGGATTCTCTCGGCGTCGACGACGGTGGGCGTCTGGAAGATCCGGTGTTGCGCGGCAAGATCGCGTCCTTCGAGATCGACGAAATGGCGTTGGCCTGTGCCGCTGAGCGTGCAGTCGATCTTGCCAAGGCTGGGCAGGCCCACCCGGCATTCTCGTCGGCGTTGAAATATTACGGCACGGAGTTAAACAAGCGCCGGCATGAGCTTCTGATGTCGTCCGGCGGCGCGGACGCTCTCGAATGGGAGAGCGAGCGTTCTGGTGACGGAGCTGCCGCGCGGGCGTGGCTGCGCACAAAGGCGAATTCCATCGAGGGCGGTACCAGCGAAGTCATGCTGGGGATTGTCGCCAAGCGCATCCTCGATCTGCCGGGCGCGTGACGCGGCGTTTATTGCTCCGTCGTCCCGGTTCGCACACTCACTCTCTCAATTTTCTCGTTTACCGGAATTTGAAATGGCACTCGTCCTCAACGAAGAACAATCGATGTTGCGCGACAGCGCGCGCGGGCTGATCGGCACCAAAGCGCCCGTCTCTCATCTGCGGCAGATGCGCGACAGCAAGGACCCGACGGGCTTCTCGAAAGAACTTTGGGGCACGTTCGCGGAGATGGGGTTTTCCGGGCTGCTGGTCGCCGAGGACTTTGGCGGTACGGGGCTCGGATGTGTCGAGGCCGGGATCATCATGGAAGAGATCGGACGCACGTTGATGCCCTCGCCGTTTTTCTCCACGGCGGTAATGGCGGCCTCGGCGCTGTCGCGAGGTGGAACGGGCGCTCAAAAGGCGGACTACCTTCCCAGGATCGTCAAGGGTGAATTGATTGCGTCGCTTGCGGTCGATGAGGGTCCCAAGCATCGTCCTCATCGAATCGAAATGCAGGCCAAGCGCTTCGGAAACGGGTTTCGGTTGAACGGCGCGAAGGGCTTCGTTGTCGACGGCCATGTCTCCGGTCTTCTGATCGTCGCTGCGCGAACCTCCGGATCCGTAGGGGATGCCGCCGGTCTGACGCTGTTTCTGGTCGATCCCAAAACAAAAGGTATCGCGATCGAACAAACGGTGATGGTCGATTCCCATAATGCGGCGCGTATCGTTTTCAGCGATGTGGATGTGACGGCGGATAGCGTGCTCGGCGAGGTCGATCAAGGCGAGCATCTTCTGGAAGGCGTGCTGAACGTCGGCCGTGGCGCGATTGCGTCCGAAATGCTGGGGACGGCGGAAGAGGCGTTCACGCGCACCGTCGCCTATTTGAAGGAGCGCAAGCAGTTCGGGAAATTGATCGGTGAGTTTCAGGCGCTGCAGCACCGCGCCGCGCACCTGTATTGCGAGATCGAGCTGACCCGGGCCACCGTGCTCAAGGCACTGCAAATGCTCGATCAGGATTTCGAAAAAGCCGGTCCCGCGGTCGCCGTCGCAAAAGCCAAAGCGGGGATGACGGCAACGCTCGCGGTTCAGGAAGCCGTCCAAATGCACGGCGGCATGGGCATGACCGACCAATTCGACATCGGATTTTTTATGAAGCGGGCCCGGGTTTGTGAGGAACTTTTCGGCGATTTAAACTTTCATGCTGATCAACTGGCGCGGCTGAAAAAGTATTGACGCGTAGAGGTTGCCCAACGATCGGCTGTACCTTGCGTAAGTTATTGGAAGAAAAAAGTTTTCTGATTAAAAATGATGGTTTTTGCGGGGCTTGGTTGAGAGTGTGGGGCTCAGCTGAAGACCGGCCGATTTTATTTGGAAACGGCGCACCGGGGGGGCCCCGCGTCCGGATCGGTGGCCATGGGCGTTAGAATGGTCCCGGCGGAGCCTGCTCCGCGACATACCGCTGACCCGTTCCCGATCGGCGGAGGCCAACTGGGCGCGCTTATTCGTGCGTTTCCCTGGTCAAAGACTTCACTCGGTCCAATCGCGCGGTGGCCACAAAGCTTCAAAACGGCGGTGGACATCACGGTGCAATCGCCGGTGCCGACGTGCCTGTTGTGGGGCTCGGACGGCATCATGCTCTATAACGACGCCTTCATCGGTATTGCGGGAAACAGGCATCCGTCCAGCCTCGGTATATCTGTTTTCGACATCTGGCCGGAGGTTGCTGACTTCAATCGCCGTGTGATCGATGCGGGACTTGCAGGCCGTGCGATCTCGTTCCGTGATCAACACCTTGTTCTCAATCGCAACGGCAATCCGGAAGACGTCTGGCTTAACCTCGATTACAGCCCGGTCCGCGATGAGACCGGCGTCCCCTCGGGGGTTCTGTCGATCGTCTCTGAGACGACCAAACAGGTGCATGCCGCGCGGCAACTGCTCGCGCGTGAGGAAGAGCTCGCGCGTGTCCAACGCATCGGCAAGGTCGGCGGCGTTGAGGTTTTTCTTCAGAACGGATTTCAGAACCGCCGCTCGCCCGAATACCTGATGATTTACGGGCTGCCCCCCGATGCTGCGCATGAGACGCATGAAAACTGGGTGGCGCGTGTTCATCCCGATGATCGCGAAAATACCGAAAAGCACTTCCGCGATGCGATCTCCGGCGATGCGCGCGAGTACACCGCCCAATATCGTATCATCCGGCCGAGCGACGGAGAAACGCGGTGGATCGCCGTGAATGCCGAAATCGAGCGCGATGCTTACGGCCGGGCCATCCGGCTTGTCGGTGCGCATATCGACACCACCGAACGTGAAGCGGCTGCCGCGGAGCTTGCACGCCTCAACGCCACCCTTGAGCAAAAAGTCGAGGAGCGTACGCGCGAACGCGACCGTATCTGGAACGTCTCGCAGGATATGTTGCTGGTGGCGGACCGGGCGGGCGTGTGGTTGAGCGTCAATCCTGCCTGGACCGCTGCGCTTGGCTGGTCGCGCGAGGAAATGCTCGGCAAGACGTCGGAATGGCTTGAGCATCCCGATGATGTGGAGCGCACTCGCGCTGAGCTTCTGCATTTGTCCGAGGCCCGTTTGACCCCGCGATTCGAGAATCGCTTGCGCCACAAGGACGGCACCTATCGTTGGATTTCATGGACCGCCGCACTCGACGACAAGCTGATCTATGCGGTCGGGCGGGACGTGACGGCCGAAAGGCAGGCTCAGGAAGCTTTGCAGGCGACCGAAGAACAGCTGCGCCAATCGCAAAAAATGGAATTGGTCGGACAATTGACCGGCGGCATCGCGCACGATTTCAACAACCTTCTCACCGGCATCATCGGAGGTCTGGATATCGTCAAGCGGCGTCTGGCGGCCGGACGTACCGACGACATCAACCGCTTCATCGATGCGGCAGTGACCTCCGCGAATTGGGCGGCAGGCCTCACCAATCGTCTGCTGGCATTTTCGCGGCGTCAGGCGCTCGACCTCAAGCCGCTGGATCTCAGACAACTGATCGCGTCGCTGGAAGATTTGCTTCGGCGCACTTTGGGTGAGCGGGTCGATGTCCAGATTATTGCGAAGGGCGATTTGTGGATCGCGGAAGGCGACGTCAATCAGGTCGAAACGGCCCTGATCAATCTTGCGATCAATGCGCGCGATGCGATGCCGCGCGGCGGAACGCTGATGATTGAGGCGGCGAATGTCGGCATCGCGCCGGGCGATGCCCTGGAGATGTCCGGATTGGCACCGGGCGATTATGTCGTGATGCGGGTGAAGGACACCGGGGTCGGAATGGCGCCGGATATTCGCAAGCGCGTGTTCGAGCCGTTCTTCACCACGAAGCCGATGGGACAAGGGACAGGGCTCGGGTTATCGATGGTGTATGGCTATGCGCGGCAGGCGCGGGGCCATGTTCACATCGACAGCGCCGAGGGCGAAGGAACGACGGTCTCGCTGTTCATGCCGCGCTATCGAGGCCACGCGAGCGTGGAGCGGACAAGCGAGCGAGCCGCGCTGCCGCAATCGGCCTCAGGTGAAACGGTGCTTGTCGTCGAGGATGATGCCGCCGTGCGCCTCATGGTGGTCGAAGTGCTGCGCGATCTCGGCTATACGGCGATCGAAGCTGCGGACGACAAAACGGCGATCCCCGTTCTTGAGTTTGATCAGCCGATCGATTTGCTCATCACCGATGTTGGGCTGCCCGGCCTCAACGGACGTCAGATTGCGGACTTCGCAAGGCTTCGCCGCAAGAACCTCAGGGTTCTGTTCATTACGGGATATGCCGATGATGCCGCCATGCGCGACGGATTTCTGGAGCCCGGCATGGAAATCATCGCCAAGCCGTTTTCGATCGACGTCTTGATGGGGCGGCTGCGCCGAATGGCGTGAAAGCTCACGCCATTCGTCACTTAAGTTTTTTAGATCAATGCGCTAGCGAATTGGCGGCGCATACTGGATGCCACCCGCGCTCCAGAGTTGATTGAGCCCGCGCGGAATGACCAGTTTCGAGCCGACGCCCACATTGCGATCATACACCTCGCCGTAGTTGCCGACATGGCGAATGATGCGTGCGGCCCAATCCCTGGTCAGGCCGAGTTCTTCGCCATAGGCGCCTTCAGTCCCCACCAGACGCTTTATGTCGGGTTTGTCGGATTTCAACGCCGCGTCGATGTTCTTCGATGAGACTCCCAGCTCTTCGGCATTGACCATCGCGTAGAACGTCCATTTGACGATCAACAGCCAGTCGTCGTCACGTTGGCGCACCACGGGCGCGAGCGGTTCTTTCGAAATAACATCCGGAAGAATGACATGGTCGTTCGGGTTGGCGAGCCGCAGGCGCAGTGCATAAAGCTGCGAGATGTCGGTGGTCAGGACATCGCATTGACCCGCGTCATAGGCTTTCACCACATCGTCGAGTTTCGGAAACTGGACACTCTGGAATTTCATATTGTTGGCCCGGAAATAGTCGGCCAGATTGAGTTGGGTGGTCGTGCTGTCCTGAACGCAGACCTTGCTGCCGTCCAGCTCCAGCCCGGAATTGATATTGCGCGATTTGCGCACCATGAAACCTTCGCCGTCGTAATACGACACCGCCGCGAAGTGCAGTTCGTAATCGGTTTCGCGCGACATACTCCACGTCGAATTACGCGACAGCACGTCGACCTTGCGGCTTTGAAGCTCCTTGAAGCGCTCGTTCGCATCAAGCGGAACGAATTTGACCTTGTTGGGATCGTCAAAGATCGCTGCGGACAGCGCACGGCAGAAGTCGACATCGAAGCCGGTCCAATTCCCCTTGTCGTCGGGGTTTGAAAAGCCCGGCAAGCCGGTATTGACGCCACAGAGCACCTCGCCGCGCCGCTTGATCCGCTTCAAGGTTTGGGTGTCGTATCGCTCGTAGGTAATAGCGGCCACAGCGACCGCGATCGCAAGACCGCAGCCCAACAACAGGCCGGTTCGGAAATTCCACATGGCTTGCCCCCGCTTGGCTTGCGCTGAACGACGATTAAAAATGAGGAGAGTGCAACAGTGTGGTCGCGCTCACAATTCGGGCTTCTGCTTGACCACGACCTTGGTGCCGACCGGTACGCGGTCGAAAAGGTCCGTCACATCCGCGTTGACGAGACGGAAGCATCCCGAAGACACCGCGCTTCCGATCGTTTGCGGCTGATTGGTGCCGTGAATGCGGTAGACAGTCGCCCCGAGATAAAGCGCGCGCGCTCCGAGCGGGTTGCCGGGACCGCCAGCCATGAAGCGAGGCAGATAAGGTTGCCGCGCAATCATCTCGGGCGGTGGCGTCCAGTCCGGCCACTCGGCCTTGCGCGAGATTTTCAGGAGCCCTTGCCATTGGAAGCCGTCGCGGCCGACGCCGATGCCATAGCGCAACGCACGTCCGTTGCCTTGAACCAGGTAGAGATAGCGTTCCGATGTCTGGATGATGATGGTCCCGGGCGGTTCGGCGGTTCGATAAAGCACCATCTGACGCTGATATTCCGGCGGCAGCGCTTCGTCGTCAGGCACGTAACCCGGCTCGTCGGAGATGTTCATCTCCGCGCTTTGGGCAAGGGCCCCGGTCGATGGCGCGAGCAGAAACGCGAGACAAAGAAATTGAATGAAAATGACAAGCCGGCTCATTCACTCGACCTTTCGGATGGAATCGGTAACAGCGGCAATAAAACGACTTCAAACACAACTCGACTCTAGCCCCCATCAAAGCGCAGCCGCCTCAGGCTGGCAAGCGATACCAGCGGTTATGCAGTTGGCGCGGGGGCAAGGCTAAGGGAGGTGGCATATGATTTTAGTGACGTGAAGCGGCATTGAAAACGAGCACGGCCCGGACGGGGGGCATCCCGGTCCGGGCCGTTGGAGGCTCATTGAAAATCTCAACGAGTGCCGGTGCTGTCTTCCATGGCAATCACGCAGACGTCCGCCGGGTTCTTCAGGCTGCAGTCCGTGACTTGTTCGCGCGCAATCGATGTTCCGCCGTCATGGCGGGTGCGCAGTTGAGGGTTCTGCGACGCAATCGTTGCCAGCGTGCAGATTGCCCCGAGCGGTATGATGAAAAAGCGAAGTGTGGGCTTTTGCATGATGGGCTCCCGGCACGCTCGTTATGCTGTGACTGTGATAGCTGATGATGTTTTCAGTATCATGTCGTCGTTTGTTTCAATGGTTTCGCTAGGCTGCAATGCTCTCGATGCCACGCAACTTCAGCAATTCCATCAGAGCCTTGCGCGCATAGAACATGCGGGTCTTCACGGTCGCCTGGGGAATGCCGATGATTTCGCCGGCCTCTTCGACCGATTTCTCATGATAATAAACAAGATCGATGACTTCGCGGTGCGGCGCCGACAGCTTGTTGATGCATGAGCGCAGCACGGAATGGGTTCTGGTGCGGTCGAATGCCGTTTCGGGCGTTTCGCTGTCATCCGCGATCTGGAGAACCTCGTCCTGCTCGATATCCTCGAAGCGGCGCTGACGCAGCGCGGTCAGGGCCTTGAAGCGTGCGATCGACAAAATCCAGGTCGAAACCTGCGAGCGCTGTTCGAACTGGCCTGCGGTCCGCCACACATCGAGAAAAACCTGACTGACGAGATCTTCCGCGACCGACGTATCGCGAACCATCCGCAGAATGAAGCGATAGGTTCGGACATTGTGGCGAGCGTAGAGAATGTGCATCGCGGCCTTCTCGCCATCGGCGATGCTCTCGATCAGCATCTCATCCGATGTGGCCTGCGCGGCGATGATACCGTGAGCGGCTGCGCTGGTGATTGCGAAAGCGGTATGCATGATCGTCTCCCTCGGTCGCGCTTATGCGCGTGTTGGAGACAGTGATAAGCGGGCTGCGTTTCACCGTGTTTCCACGTAAGCCGTAAAATGGTTTCACGGCGGGGCTTTTTGTGTCGTCGCGCAGGCTTCGACGAAACAGGGGGCCTAAAACACCAATGGTTTCAGTGAATTTCGGCTTGGATTTTTTCGACCGATGGCGAAAAAAGGTATCCGCCGCCGCGAATGGTGCGGATCACCACGGGCCGCGTGGGATCGGGCTCGATTTTGCGGCGGATTCGCATGATGCGAAGGTCGACCGCCCGGTCGAAGGCTTCGCTGTCGCGCGCATTGGCCAGCTCAAGCAGCCGCTCCCGCGATAGAACCCGTTTCGGGTTGGCGGCAAACACCTTGAGCAGTGAGAATTCCGAGGCGGTAAGAGGGTGTTCGTTGCCTTCGTCGTCGCGCAATGCCTGAGCGTTAAGATCGAGCCATTTGGTGCCGAAACGAACCAGTTCGGATTTTTCAGCCTTCGGTGCAGTTGCCGGTGCGAGATTTTTGGAAGGAGCACTCCGGCGCAAAACGGAGCGGATGCGCGCCATCAACTCGCGAAGCTCGCAGGGTTTGGCGATGTAATCGTCGGCGCCGAGTTCGAGACCGACCACGCGGTCGATGGGGCTGGCGGTCGCGGTCAACATGATGACGGGTATGTTGCTGTGGCTTTTCAGGTCGCGAACGATCGAAAGGCCGTCTTCCTCCGGCATATTGAGGTCGAGCACGACCAGATCGGGCATCGCACCGGCTATCGCCGCGCGCAGACTATGGCCGCCGTCGCACAGGGTGACGCCGAATCCATGCATGCGGAGGTAATCTCCCACCATCTCGCGTGCCGGGGCTTCGTCGTCGACGATGATGATGTGCTGCGGCTGGCTCATATCAGCGGCTTCATGTTGGGTAGCGTGACGGTGAATGTCGAGCCCCGGCCGGGGCCTGGACTATGTGCCGAGATATTCCCTCCATGCATGTCGATGATGCGTTTGACGATCGAAAGGCCGAGCCCGGTCGAGCTTTCGCCGCCGGTTGGCTTGGCGGACAGTCGCTGAAAGCGGCCGAACAGCCGCCCGATATCTTCCGGGGAGAGCCCCGCGCCTTCGTCGGTGATCTGGATAGTGAGGTCATCGTTATTCGGAGCGACGACAATCGAAATCTTGCCACCCAGCGGACTGTATTTGATCGCGTTGCTGATCAGGTTGTCGATCGCCTCCCGCATGCGGTCGGAATCGCACGTCGTCATCTGGTGCGCCGGTGCCGACACCGTCAGCGTTTGCTGCTTGTTCACCGCGGATGGCTGATTGGCTTCCGCGACTTCCGCCACCAGCGTCGCGATATCGACCGGCTCGCGGCGGATGGTGATGTCGAAGGCGTCGGCCATGGCGTCGGAAATCAGGTGGTCGACCATGATGGTCAATCGCCGTGTCGCATCGCGGATGTGATCGACCTGCGAGGCGATGTTATCCCGCGCCGAGTTCACGCTGATCAATTCGCTCAACATTTCGGTGCGTCCGAGGATAACCCCGAGCGGATTTTTCAGATCGTGGGCGACGGTACCGAGCACTTCGTTCTTGAAAGCGTTGGCCCGCTGCAGTCGCAGCCATTGCGCGGACAGACGGCGATTGGCGGTCATCAGCGCGCGGGTGCGCTCCGTGACGCGATCCTCCAACTGGGTATTGGCGTCCTGCAGCTGCTGATAGAGGATGACATTGTCGAACGCGATGGACAGCCGGCTGCCGAAAATCTCGACCAGCGAGCGGTCGGTGTCGGACAACTCCCGCGCCGCTTCGAGAAGCACCACCACTTCGCGGCCGCTGCCCGTGCGTACATAGAGAACCGTGCGGTTGTCGGCGAATTCGTGCTTGCGGCGCAGAAATGCAGCTTTCACCATCCGGCGCAGATCGGTTCCGAGCGCCTGCGAGCCATTGCCGTCGGTGAAGTGGCTATAGCATCCTGAGCCGGCGAGCACGGAAAATGCGTCGCCCGCGTCGTTGCCGTCGCGCAGCACGAGAATGCCGGCGCAATCGACGTTCAGCAGCGATGCGATTTGCGTCAACACACCTTCGGCGAGACGCTGCATCGATTTGAAATCGTATAACGTTGACGCCGCGTCGATGATGATCTCAAGGCCCCGGCGGGTCTGCACCATCCGCTCCAGCTGCTGATAGCTGCGCAGCGCCGCCGTCAGCGACGTAAACAGCTTGTCGGCCGTAAGCTCCGTCTTCGCTTTGTAATCGTTGATGTCGTAATCGACGATCACACGCCGTTCCGGCGCCTGACCGGGTTGTCCTGTGCGAAGAATGATGCGGACCGTTTCGTTTTTCAGATCGTTGCGAATGAACTGAACGAGGTCGAGACCCGCGGCATCTGTTTCCATGATGACGTCGAGAAGAACAGCGGCGATGTCCGGATGTTGCCGCATCAGGATCTTGCCGTCGGCCGCGGAATAGGCCGAAAGAATTTCGAGCGTCTGGCCGTTCAGGCTGTAATCGCCCAGTGCGAAGCGTGTGCCTTCATGAACGGCGTGATCGTCGTCGATCACCGCGATTTTCCATTTGCGGCCTGTCTCCGCTTCCGGAGCAAAGCCTGAGTTGTCGATCAGGTGGAGGACATCGTCCTGGTCGGCCATGTTGCTGTTCCACGTTCAATGACATTGCTAATAATACTTGAGCCCCGCGCCGCGTTTTTGGGGATGATAATGCGAAATATTGTACCGAGTCCCGGTTTTGACTTCCAGCTTGAGGCGGCCGCCGAGCTGCTGAATGACGAGATTATAGACGATGTGCAGGCCAAGCCCGGTGCCGCCCTCGCTGCGGCGCGTGGTGAAGAATGGATCGAAAGCCTGGCGCTGCACCTCGGGTGTCATTCCGACGCCATCGTCGGCAAAAATCAATTCGACATCGTCGCTGCCGCGCGGCATTGCTGCAATGGAAATCGATCCGGCGCGTCCATCGGGAAATGCATGATTGGCCGCATTCAGGAACAGATTGGTCAAAACCTGCCCGTAGGAGCCGGGGTAACTGTTGATCCTGAGGTCGTCCGGTATATTGATAAGCACGCTGATGGGCGCTTTCTTGAGAACCGGCCGCAGGCTGGCGATGATCTGGTCGGTGGCTTCCCGCAGGTCGAATTCGCGCTGCTCGGCATGAGACCTGTCGACCGCCACCTGTTTGAACGACTGAATCAATTCTCCCGCCCGTTGCAGATTTCCGACCAGTTGCTGCGCGGCATCCCGCGACAGGCGCACGAAATCGTCGAGCTGGGAGCGTCGCAGCGGCGTGTTGGAATTCAGTTCGTTCGCGAAGGTCTCCGTCCGCCGCGCGAAGCTTGAGGCAACCGTCAGGCTGATGCCGATTGGATTGTTCACCTCATGGGCGACACCGGCGACGAGGCCGCCCAGCGCGGCAAGGCGCTCGGCATCGATCAGATTTTGCTGGGTCGCGTTCAGTTCGGCCAGTGCGTTCTCGGCCTTTTCCTTGGAGGCGCGCAGTTCGTCCTCGGCCTCGCGTTTTGCGATGGCGTTCTCGCGAAACACCTCGACCGAACGCGCCATGGCGCCGACTTCGTCCTTCGCCTGCGTGCCTTGTACTTTCCTGCCGAGATCGCCTGATGTAATCGCATGCATGGCGGCCATGATCTGCTGCAGCGGAAGGCGGATGCTGAGCGCGATCACGATGCCCGCTACGATGATGACGGCTAGGAAAAACAGCGAGATCGACAACACCTTGTGGGAGATGTCGGTCAGGGTTTGATCGAATTTTTCTTGCGCCTGCTGTTCGCGCTGCCGCATCTTGACCGAGAGCCCGTCGATGGCCGCAATGGTTTCAGCCTGGCTCGCGTCGATCGAGTTTCGCAGCAAGGCGGTGCGGGATGCGAATTGCTCCGACAATTTGCCGAGACCTTCGCGAAGCGAGGCTGTGCGCTCCTTCAGCCGTTGCAGTGCGACTCGCTGGAGGTCGTTCTCGGCGAGATCGGTCATCACCGGAATGGTGCGCTCGATGGTTTCGGTGTTTCGGCGAGCTTCCTCGGCGGATTCCGATGCCAGCGACAGGTAATACGCGTTCGCCGCCACCAGCATGGCCGTGAAGGCTTCGCGCGATTTTCCGAGCGCGGGCCAGATCAGCGCCTCGCGGCGGCCGGTCGCGCCTTCGATGATCGCATAAAGACCTGCGATGTCCTTGGCCGGCGTCAGGACTTGCTGTTCATAGGTTTTCGCGATGGTGGCCTGCACCGAGCGAAGTTCGCCGAAGCCGTCCAGGAACGACTCCGTCACCCGCTCCAGTTCCTCGACCGAGCCGGACAGCATCGGGTCGGTGGAGGCCCGGCTTTTCAGGGTGCCCAGAACCGCTTCCCGCAGCAGCAGGATTTCCGCGAACAGATCGGGGCTCGGCTGGTTGATATAGCGGTGGATCAGGTTTTGCAGACGGCCGGTTTCACTCTCGAGCAATGCGAGAATTTTGTCGGACTCGCGCACCTGCCGCACATCGTCCCACGCGGAATCCAGTACTTTCGCTCCGCTCCAGATCAGGCCCGCCAGTATCAGCACGACGGCGGAGTTGAGCGCGGCGATCGACAGAATGCGCCACCGGATCGGCACCGCGCGAACCAGATTGACGATGCCGAAACGGCTGCGCGCGACGAATGTCTCGCCTTCCGCGATGTCCTGCGCCGTATTGGGTGTCGTGGGGACGAGTGACAACTCACTGCACCTGGCGAATGCGTTGAATGAGTGTGCTCATTGCGGGATCGAGCTGCGCGCGTTTTTGAATGTCGGCCATGGCGGCCTCGAATGGCGCGCGGTCGAATTCGGTGACGATCGACACACCCGCCGCCTCGGCGCGCTGGCGTGAACTTTCCTCAAGCTGCTTCCACTGCGCGCGCATGAACAGGCTCGCCTCCTGCGCCGCATCGCGAAAGATTTTCTGGCCGCCGGGCGGCAGGCTGTCCCACGCCTTTTTCGACATGACCAGCACCTCGGGGCTCATGGTGTGTTCGGTGAGCGTGTAGAAACCGGCGTATTTGTAGTGGTCGGTGGTGACGTAGGACGGCCAGTTGTTTTCCGCTCCGTCGATCAGCTTGGTCGCAAGTCCGGTGCGAACCTGTCCATAGGGCAACTCGATGGGATCGGCGCCCAGCGCCTTGATCATGCTCACCATCAGCGGCGATTGCTGGACGCGAATCCGCAAGTTCTTCAGGTCGTCGATGGTTTTGATGGGTTTGATGCTGTTGTAGATCGAGCGTGCGCCGGAATCGAAAAAAGCCAGCCCGACAAATCCGTAAGGCTCAAAACTTGCAAGAATCTCTTGGCCGATCGGGCCGTCCAGAACCTTGTGCAGATGATCGATGGAGCGAAACAGAAACGGCATCGCGAGCACGTTGGTGGCGGGCACGAAGCTGCCGATCAATGCAACGTTGGTCCGGTTCAGGTCGATGGCGCCGGCGCGTGTCTGCTCGATGGTTTCTTTTTCTTCGCCAAGCTGATTGGAATGAAAGACCCTGATCTGATATTCGCCCTGGCTTCGCTCGGCGACGAGCTTGCCCATGAAACGCAGCGCCTGAACGGTCGGATAATCTTCGGCCTGAGTGTCGGCAGCGCGGAACTCGCGGGCGTTCGCCGTGGTCGCCAGCATTATCCACGCGAGGGCGGCCGCCAGGATCGCAATCGTGCTGCGGGTCGTTCGGCAAACCAGAGGCAATTCACCACCTCATTGGCAATATCAATTTCCAAAAACATTGTTATGGTTTGGTTCTGTTCAGACAAACCATATTGAAATCATAGCGATCTTGAGCCGTTTCGCATCCGGGTGTCCAGCCTGCGCATGCCGGACAAGGCAAAAACTGAATTGCAAGACTAGCGCGTATTCCACCGAAGTGGATACCGATTTTATCGCCGGACGATGCGCAAGTTATTGAATTGGAGCAATTTATTGCGGCCGATCAAATTCAACGCGGCAATGCTTGCGCCCGCGCTCACCAGCCGGAACCGGCAAGGGGAGGCGGGTCGAAATTCAGCTTTTGCGGCCAGCGGTTCCGGGCAAAACGGATTTCGCGGCGCTATGCCGGCGGCTTCTCGGGTTTGCCGCGACAGTTATCATCGCGCTGTCGTTGTGCGGGCCGGCGCGCGCCGCGACCGATATCGTCTGGTGGCATGCCATGCAGGGCGAACTCGGCCGACAGCTTGAGAAACTCGCCGCGGATTTCAATGCGTCGCAGACCGCATACCGTGTCGTGCCGGTTTATAAAGGCAGCTACACCGAAACCGTGACCGCCGCGATTTTCGCGTTTCGCTCGCGGACCCAGCCTGCCATCGTTCAGGTCAACGAGATCGCGACCGCGACCATGATGGCCGCGAAAGGCGCGACCTATCCCGTGTCGGAATTGATGCGCGACGAAGCCGAAGTATTCTTTCCGATGGCTTATCTGCCCGCGATCACCGGCTATTACACCGATCTCGAGGGCAACATGCTCTCGTTTCCGTTCAATGCATCGACTCCGATCCTCTATTATAACAAGGATCTGTTTCGCGCGGCGGGTCTCGATCCGGACGTTCCGCCGAAGACATGGCCGGAGTTGGGGGCGGCTGCCCAGCGGCTTCGTGCGGCAGGCGTAGCGTGCGGCTTCACCACGCACTGGCCGTCATGGGTCAATGTCGAGAACTTTTCGGCCCTGCATAATCTGCCGATTGCAACACGATCGAACGGCATGGCCGGTCTCGATGCGGTGCTGAACTTCAACAACCCGTTGATGGTTCGCCACATCGCGCAACTTGCCGAATGGCAGAAGACCAGGGCGTACGACTACAGCGGCCGCGCCACTGTGGCGGAGCCTCGCTTCCAGCGCGGCGAGTGCGGTATTTTCCTTGGCTCATCGGCGACGCGCGCCGATATTCGCGCCAACTCCAAATTCGAGATCGGCTATGGCATGCTGCCTTATTGGCCCGACGTTCCGGGCGCGCCGCAGAATTCGATCATCGGCGGAGCGACGCTCTGGGTGCTGAAGGATCGTCCGCGGGATGAATACAAAGGAGTCGCGCGCTTCTTCGCCTTTTTGTCGCGACCGGAAGTGCAGGCGGCATGGCATCAGAACACGGGCTATCTGCCGATTACGCGCGCGGCTTACGATCTGACGCGCAATCAGGGTTTCTATGATCGCAATCCCGGAACAGCGATCTCGATCGAGCAGATCACTTTGAATCCGCCGACGGAAAACTCAAAGGGTTTGCGTCTCGGATCGTTCGTGTTGATCCGCGATGTGATTGAGGAGGAACTGGAGCAGGCCTTTAACGGCAGAAAGAGCGCGCAAGCGGCGCTGGACTCCGCCGTCGAGCGCGGCAACAAGCTGCTGCGTCAGTTCGAGCGTGCAAATCCGTAACGCATAATTCGCAAGCGCCTGTCGAGGCCACGCAAGCGGCGTGGTGGTCCGTCAGTGCACTTCGTATGTAATCGGGATGTTGAAGCTCATCGCCGCCACCTTGATGTCGGCCGGAAAGGCGGGGAGCGGTTGCGCGCGCCGGATCATCGCCAGCGTCTCAGAGTCGAGCGAGGGATAACCCGACGATCGCCCAATGCGGCTGCCGAGCAATTGTCCACTGCGTCCGACCGAGAAGCTCAGGATGGCCGTGCCTTGTTCGCGCGCGGCGCGGGCCGCCGATGGATATTGTTTGAAACGCTGCAGATGCGCGGCCAAAATCTCGCGGTAGGTGGCTGTTGCCGCTGCGGCCGCGGTGCCGGTCGCGGCAGCGGTCTGCGCCTGCCGCTCGGCTTTCGGGGCGGCGGTGGTTTTCGGCGCGGCTGGTTTCTCGTTGGGTTTTTTGATCGCTTCGCGCACGGGCCTCGGATCGACCGATCGCTGTGCCGGTTGGGGCTTTTGGTCCGGCGGCACCGCCACGGCAGGGTTCTGTTGCGGCGGCGTCGGCGCGAGGCTGTCGTCGGTGTCCGGCGGAGGCGTGTCTTGAACCGGCGTTTCCGCTTGCTGCATATGCGGACCGGGCGCGAGATCTTCCTTTTGCCGCTCCAGCGCGGCGGAAGCGGGCGGCAAATCGATGAGGATCGCGGGCGTCGAAACCCCGGGCGGCGTCTGGCGCGCGTGCCATGCGATGGCCGCGAATACTGCCAGGTGTCCAATGGCCACGATGAGAAGCGCGAATGTCCAGCGTCGGACGCTGCATTTCATTTCGCTCTGCATACAATGCGAGCGCGCCGTCGCGCCGTCGTTGCGGCGCGTGGTCGTGTCCGGGTCGTTTGGCGCGATGAGGCGGACTTCCCCGGGTCATGCGCTCAATGGCATGTCTGACATGGAGACGCCTTGGCGCCGAATTTTGCGACACTTTAGTCACGCGCACCGCTACCTGTCTGACTCACGTTACTCACGACATTCCCCGCGTTCATCGCGCGTCGCTTCCCGTATCGAGGCCGACAAGGGCAATCTTCAGGTAACCTGAATCGCGCAGCAGATTCATGATTTCCATCAGATCGCCGTAACTGACGGCCTTGTCGGCGCGAAGAAAAATCCGTTCGTCTTTCCGGCCCGCCGTGGCGGTATCGAGCGCTGCCTTAAGGCCGTCGCGCGCCGTCACATCCTCGCCGAGCGCGATGGTGCGGTCCGGCTTCAGTGTGACATAGAGCGGCTTGTCCGGACGCGGTTGCTGCGCGGCTGTGGAGGCGGGCAGATCGACGCCGATATCGACGGTGGCAAGGGGCGCGGCGACCATGAAAATAATCAGCAGGACGAGAATCACGTCGATGAACGGCGTGACGTTGATTTCATGCGCCTCGACCAGATCGCTGTCTCTGGGCGCGCGACGAAGATGGAGGAGGCCTGTTGCCATGGTTTACTCCGCCGCCCGTGCAATGTGCGATGCGCGCCGGCTTTGATCGCGGCTCAGGATCAGCAGAACCTGCGTGGATGCGTCGCCGAGCAGCGCGCGGTAAGCCGCCGTGGTCCGGGTGAGGTGATTGTAGATCACCACGGCTGGAATGGCGGCGACGAGACCCATCGCTGTCGCCAGCAGAGCTTCGGCAATGCCGGGAGCGACCACGGCGAGATTGGTCGTGTTGGCTTCGGATATGCCGATGAAGGAATTCATGATGCCCCACACGGTGCCGAACAGTCCGACGAACGGGGCGGTGGCGCCGATGGTCGCGAGGATGCCGGTGCCGCGTGCGATCCGCCGCGACATCGCGCTCTCCACCCGTTCGAGACGCAGTGCCGTGCGTTCCTTGAGGCCGTCGTCGAAAATGCTTTGCGAGAGCGACAGTTCGCGTGCGGCGGAGCGGATGATATGCGCGACCGCATCAGTGCCGTCGCCGCAGCTGCGTTCCGCGTCGGGCAGCGTGGTGTCGCTTTCAAGTAGGGCGAGGCGTTGCTTTGCCGCGCGTGTCGCGGCGGCGAGCTCCACGGTTTTCGCCAGCCACACCGTCCATGTGATGATCGATGCCATCGCGAGGCCGACCATGACCGCCTTGACCACGATGTCGGCATTCAGAAACATTCCCCACGGCGACAGGTCGCGGGGCAGCAGCGCATTGGCCGCCGCAGCCTGGGCGGTTTGCGACGCGGCCGCCAGAATCGACGACCAGCGTCGCTGTGACCAGCGCCATTGCGGTTCGTCTCGCCCAGCTTGGGGCGCGGCCGGCGCGTGCGGGTTTGCAATTTTGAGTCATGGTTGCCGGTTCGCCTGCGGTGCTGTTTCGGGTGCTGTTTCGGTCTTTGGGGCCGTTTGAAAGCGGTATCCGCCGCGCCGCGCCGCGCGAGGATGCGCCGTCCTTCCGTGCCACCATTCTAGGGCAGGTTTAAGTCCGCGTCATTGCCGAACCGGCCTCGGGTCAGCTAAGGCGAGCGGTGCCTGTTCTCCATATAATGGATCACGATCTGCCTCGTCACAGCCGGACCGAAGCCTCCTTAGCTTCAAGTCGCCTTGCGCCGGAGAGCGTTTCGGTTTTGTATTTCGGATCAGTCGGTTGACCAAAGGGCGAGCCCCGAGGGAACGTCGGCTGGCCAGGCACCGCAGACGTGCCGGTTTCAAACGGGTGGAAATGACAGGGTTGAGGATGGCTCTCGCTTTTGAGAATACGGGCGACGATAGCGACGCCCTGTTTGCGCCGCCGCGAGCCGTGACCGCGCGCCGCGCCGACGGCAGTGTTATCCTGAAATCGCCGGTCGCGCTGGACACGCCCGCGCGTTGCGTCGGCGACTGGCTGGAACATACAGCCCAGCGGCAGCCGGACAGGATTTTTCTGGCCGAGCGGGCAAACGCCTCGCTGCCCTGGACCACGATCAGCTACGGCGAAGCGCTGCAAAAGGTGCGCTCGCTGGCGTCATGGATGTTGAGCCGGAACATGTCGGCCGAGCGCCCGATGATGATCCTGTCCGACAACAGCATTGCGCACGCACTGCTGACGCTCGCCGCCATGCATGCCGGTGTGCCGGCGGCTCCCATTTCACCTGCCTATTCGCTGGTGTCGAAGGACTTCGACAAACTCAAGAGCATGACTGGCCTGCTCGATCCGGGCGCGATCTATGTGTCCGATGCGGCCATGTTCGCGCCGGCGCTTGCCGCCATCGCGCCGTTGCATTCGGCGGTTGTCGTCGCAAGCGAAACGCGCGACGCGCAGGGCGTGGTGCCGTTCGCGTCGCTTGCGGCAACGCCTGTCACGGACGAGGCCGCGCGGGCGTTCGCGCGGATCGATGCGGACACCATCGCCAAATTCCTGTTCACCTCCGGTTCGACCGGCGCGCCGAAAGCGGTCATCAATACCCAGCGCATGCTGACATCGAGTCAGGCCGCCAAGGCGCAGGTGTGGCCGTTCCTGACCCGGACGGATCTGGTGATGCTGGACTGGCTGCCCTGGAGCCACACCTTCGGCGCCAACCACAATTTCAATATGGTGCTGCGTCACGGCGGCACGCTTTATATCGACGGCGGCAAACCGCTGCCGAACCTGTTTGCGACCTCGCTTGCCAATCTCCGCGCCGTGATGCCGACGGTGTATTTCAACGTGCCGCGCGGCATCGACATGCTGATCGGTGCGCTGCGCGATGACGACGAGCTGTGCCAACGTTTCTTTCGCGACGTGAAGCTGGTGTTTTATGCGGGCGCGGCGCTGCCGCAAAACCTGTGGGAGGCGCTGGAGCAGCTGTCCGTCAAGACCGTGGGCCGCGCCATTCCAATGGTGTCGGCCTGGGGATCGACCGAGACCGCTCCGCTGGCGACGGACTGTCATTTTCAGGCGAAGCGTTCGGGCAATATCGGCGTTCCCGTTCCCGGAACGGAGATCAAGCTGGTGCCGTCGGGCGACAAGCTCGAAGTGCGCGTGCGCGGCCCGAACGTCACGCCGGGATACTGGAAAGCGCCGGACAAGACCGCCGCCGCGTTCGATGACGAAGGGTTTTATCTGATCGGCGACGCGGTGACATTCGCCGATCCCGACCGGCCGGAGCTCGGACTGTTTTTCGACGGTCGCGTGAGCGAAGACTTCAAGCTGATGTCCGGCACCTGGGTCAATGTCGGCACGCTGCGTGTCGCGGGCATCGCCGCGCTTGCGCCGCTCGCGCAGGACATCGTGGTGTGCGGCCATGGCGCCGACGATGTCCGCTTTCTTGTGTTTCCCAATATCGCGGCGTGCCGCGCGCTTGCCGGTCTGCCGGACTCCGCCAGCGTGGACGATGTGCTTGCGCATCCCTCGGTGCGTGATGGGATCGCGCGGGGTCTCATGAAGCTGAAGGCGCAAGGCGGCGGATCCTCCGCATTCGCCACGCGCGCGCTGCTGCTGGCGGAACCGCCATCGGTCGACGGCGGCGAAATCACCGACAAGGGTTACATCAACCAGCGTGCTGTGCTGTCGCGCCGCAGTGATCTTGTGGCGGATGCTTGCCGACAATAAGTCGCCGGACGTCATTGGGTTGTGAAGAAGCGTCAGCCCGGAGCGAGTCTATCGCAGCGCAATCTCAATGAAACGTCTTGCTTTGCGGGGGCTTTGCGACCGAAGATGCGGCCGCGGCGAACGCGCTGCTCATCGCAATGGGTGATCGGCAAGCGCGCTCGCGCAAATCAACAACGAGAAAACAACAAACGACACATAACAATATTTGAAGAGGGAGAGATGTTGATGGCCGATCGTAAAAAGATGTCCGATAAATTCGCGGGGAATGTCACGCGCCGAACCCTGCTCTCCGGCGTAGCCGGCGCCGCCACGCTCGCCGTGGCCCCGCGTCTGATGAGCCCGGCCATTGCGCAAGGCGCGCCGCTCAAGGTCGGCTTGATGCTGCCCTACACCGGCACCTACGCGAAGCTCGGCCAGTTCATCGACGACGGTTTTCGGCTTTATGTCGAGCAGAAGGGCGGCAAGCTCGGCGGCCGCGAGATCGCGTTCGTGCAGGTCGATGACGAATCGAAGCCCGAAGCCGCGACCGACAACATGAACCGCCTGGTCGGCCGCGAGAAGGTCGATGTCGTGGTCGGCACCGTGCATTCCGGCGTCGCGATGGCGATGGTGAAGGTCGCGCGCGACACCAACACGCTGATGATCATTCCCAATGCCGGCGCCAACGACGCCACCGGCCCGGCCTGCGCGCCGAATATCTTCCGCACCTCGTTCTCGAACTGGCAGACGACCTATCCCGATGGGCAAGGTGATGGTCGATGCCGGCATCAAGAATGTCGCGACCATCACCTGGCGCTACACCGCCGGCGCAGGAAATGATCGGCGCGTTCGCGGAAAACTTCACCAAGAACGGCGGCAAGATCGTCGAAGATCTCACGGTGCCGTTCCCCGAAGTCGAATTCCAGGCGCTGATCACGCGGATCGCGACGCTGAAGCCCGATGCGGTGTTCTCGTTCTTCGCCGGCGGCGGCGCGGTGAAATTCGTCAAGGATTACGCGGCGGCCGGTCTCAACAAGACCATTCCGCTGTATGGCGCGGGCTTCCTCACCGACGGCACCATCGAGGCGCAGGGCGAGGCCGCCAACGGCATCAGGACCACGCTGCATTATGCCGACAATCTCGACAACCCGGCCAACCTCGCCTTCCTCAAGGCGTTCAAGGCCAAGACCGGCAAGGACGGCGACATCTACGCGGTGCAGGGTTTTGATGCGCGCGGCGCTGCTCGATATCGGCCTCACCGCGGTCGGCGGCGATTCGGCCGCGCGCGACAAGATGGTCGCGGCGATGGGCGCGGCCAAGATCGACAGCCCGCGCGGGCCGCTGAGTTCAACAAGGCGCACAACCCGATCCAGAACATCTATCTGCGCGAAGTCCGCAACGGCCGCAACGAACTGATCTCGATCGCGCAAGCCAGCGTCGACGATCCGGCGCGCGGCTGCAAGCTTGCGTAAGGCAGCGGTAGTCCTAGCTGTCACTGCACCAGAGTTCGTCATGCCCGGGAGAGCGTCTAGGCGAGGCCCGGACATCCGGACATCCACTGTCTTGATTAAGCGGCTTCCGCAAGGCGTCGATGGCCGGACCGAGCCCGGCCATGACGACGATGCGTGTAGATGCGCTATCGCAGCTGAACGCTTTCGCATCAGGACTTCCGCAATGGACCTCGTGACATTCGGCGTTCAACTGCTCAATGCCGTTCAATACGGCATGGTGCTGTTTCTGGTCGCGAGCGGGCTGACGCTGGTGTTCGGCATCCTCGGCGTCATCAATCTCGCCCACGGCGCGTTCTATATGCTGGGCGCCTATCTCGCCTATTGGATCGCGGCCATGACCGGCAGTTTCTGGCTGGCGCTGGTCGGCGGCGTGGCCATCGCATTCGTGGTCGGCTGGCTGCTGGAGATCGTGTTCGTGCGCCGGCTTTATGGCCGCGATCATCTGGCGCAGGTGCTGCTGTGCTTCGGCCTGATCCTGGTGATCGATGAAATCCGGCAGATTGCTGTTCGGCAAGGATGTGCATTCGGTCGCGCCGCCGGCCGGGTCTGTCGCGGCTCGATCCAGCTCACCGACAATCTGTCCTATCCGGTCTATCGTCTGGCGATCTGCGTGTTCTGTCTGCTGGTCGCCGCAGTGATCTTTCTCGTCATCCGGCGCACCAAGATCGGCATGATCGTGCGCGCCGGCGCGGAAAACCGCGAGATGACGCGCGTGCTCGGCATTCCGTTCGACAAGGTCAACCGCTACGTGTTCGCTGTCGGCATCGCGCTGGCGGCGCTCGGCGGCATCGTGGTCGTCGCCGATCTCGACCGTGTTTCCCGGCATGGGCGACAGCATGCTGATCCTGTCCTTCGTGGTCGTTGTGCTCGGCGGCATCGGCTCGGTCGCGGGCGCGGCGATCGGCGCGCTGCTGATCGGTCTCACCGATACGTTCGGCAAGGTGTTCTTCCCGAGCGTCTCGAGCATCCTGATCTATGTGCTGATGGCGGCGGTGCTGCTGTGGCGCCCCAACGGCATTCTCGGCCGCCGTGAGGTTTGAGGCGTGGAATTGCTATCCAGATGTCGTCACCGGGACAAGCCGATTCTGCATTCCGCGCGTCGATGGCCGGACTTGTTCCGGCCATCCACGTCTTGCCCTGCTGCGTCCGATATGACGTGGATGCACGACGTTGAGGGCTTTTACGTGAACGTCACACGCCACCACCCGCGTCTGGTTGATCGCCGCCTGTCTCGTCGCGCTCGCGGTCGTGCTGCCGTTCGTCGTGCCGGTCTATTACGTGCAGTTCGCCAGCAAGGTGATGATCATTGGCATGCTGGCGATGGCGCTCAATCTCGTCGTCGGTCATGGCGGCATGGTCAGCCTGTGCCATGCGGCGTTCTTCGGCATCGCCGGGTATGTGCTGGCGCTGATGACGCCGAAATACGATCCGGCCTCGCTGTGGCTCACGCTTGCCGCTGGCGGTCGCTGGCATCGGCCGCCGCGGCGCTCGTGATCGGCGCGCTGGCGCTGCGCACGCGCGGCGTCTACTTCATCATGGTCACGCTCGCCTTCGGCGAAATGCTGTTTTATCTGTTTCACGACACCAACATCGCGGGCGGCTCCGACGGCGCGTTCATCAACTCCAAGCCCGAGATGATTGTCGCCGGATACAAGCTGCATCGATCTGGAAAAGCCGCTGACGTTCTATTTCGTCGTGCTCGCATTCCTGATCGCGACAGTGGCGCTGATCGGCGATGCTGGTGCGCTCGCCGTTCGGGCATGCGCTGGCCGCCGCGCGCGACAACGAGCGCCGGGCGCGCTCGCTCGGCTTTCCGATCTTCCGCCTGCGTCTCACCGCATTCGTCATTTCGGGGGCGCTGTCCGGCGTGGCCGGCTATTTCGCCGCCGCGCAATTCGGTTTTGTCGCGCCGCAGATGCTGGGCTGGCATCAATCGGCGACGGTGCTGGTGATGGTTCTGATCGGCGGACTGCGCATCGTCGCTGGCCCGCTCGTCGGCGCGGTGGTGCTGATGGGCCTCGAGGAAGTGCTGAAGGCGACCACGATCTACTGGAAGCTCGTCGAAGGCGCGACCGTCGTCGCCATCGTGCTGCTGCTGCCGAACGGTGTCCGGCAGCTGTTTGCTTTCGCGTTCGGTGAAACGTCTGAGAGCTCGCCTTCGCCTCGCAAAATCAAGCCTGCCGCCGAGGCCGATCATGGCTGAGAGCATAACTGAGAGCAAAACCACCATCGCGCTGCGCGCCAGTGGTCTTTGCAAAGCATTTCGGCGGTTTAACCGCCGTCAACGATGTGTCGCTCGATGTTCACGTCGGCGAAATTCATGCGGTGATCGGCCCGAACGGCGCGGGCAAGTCGACGCTGATCAATCTGCTGTCCGGCGATCTGATCGCCAACACCGGAACGATCACGCTCGGTACGACGGACATCACCCGTCTTGCGCCGGACCGCCGCGCCAGGTCGGGCCTTGGCCGCTCCTATCAGAAGACCACGATCTTTCCGGATTTCACGGTGTATGAAAACGTGCGCCTCGCCGCGCAGGCCCATGCCAAACAGCCGTTGCGCATGATCGGGGCAGGTGCTGTCGGATGTCACGACCGGCAGCCGCGCCTCCGACGCGCTGGCGAAAACCGGTCTGGCGTTGCGCGGTCCCGTCACGGCGCGGCATCTCAGCCATGGCGAGCAACGCCAGCTTGAGATCGCCATGGTGCTGGCAACCGATCCGCGCGTCATCCTGCTCGACGAGCCGCTGGCGGGCATGGGCCAGTCCGAAGCGCGCCGCATCGTCGATCTCATTGCCTCGTTGAAAGCGGGCCGCGCGGTGCTGCTTGTCGAGCACGACATGGACGCGGTGTTCGAACTGGCCGATCGCCTGACGGTGATGGCCGACGGGCGCGTGATCGCCAGCGGCCTGCCGCAGGAGGTGCGCCTGCATCCGGCGGTGCGCGCCGCTTATCTTGGCGAAGACGGAGCGGACGCATGACCGCGCTGCTCACGGTCGAACGGCTCGAGACTTTTTATGGCGCGAGCCAGATCCTTCATGGCCTTGATTTGACGGTTGCGCGCGGCGAACAGGTGGCGCTGCTCGGCCGCAACGGTATGGGCAAGACCACGCTGCTGCGCACGCTGATGGGTCTGGTGCCCGATTGCCGGGGCCGCATCGCGTTCGCAGGCCGCGATATTGCAGGCCGCATGCCGGAAGACATCGCGCGGGCGGGCATGGCGCTGGTGCCGGAAGGCCGCGCGGTGTTCGGCTCGCTCTCGGTCGTCGAAAATCTGGTGATGGCCGCGCGCCCGGCCACGGATGGGCGGCGGCACTGGACGCTCGATCGCATTTTCGAATTGTTTCCGCGCCTGCATCAGCGGCGTGGCCATGGCGGTCAGCAGCTCTCGGGCGGCGAGCAGCAGATGCTCACCATCGGCCGCGCGCTGATGACCAATCCCGATCTGATCCTGATCGACGAGGCCACCGAGGGCCTCGCGCCGCTGGTGGCGCGCGATATCTGGCGCACGCTCTCCGTCATTCGCGACGAAGGCGTCGCCACCATCGTGGTCGACAAGGATTTTCGCAGTCTCTCGAAGATCGCCGACCGCGCGGTGCTGCTGTCGAAAGGCACGGTGGTGTTCAACGGTGCGCCGTCCGAGCTTGCCGCTGCAGAAGGAGTTATTGGAGCGGCATCTGGGGGTGTGAGTACTATTTTAGCCAGATGGCATTTATGCACCGATTTGGAATTGGAGGTTCTTTGTAGTCATGTAGCAAAATTCTCTGAGCGCATATCTATCAAAAAGGAAGATCTAATCAGTCGCTTGGAAAGTATTTGCACTCACATTTCGGCATCAGGTCGATTGGTCATGCGGCACTTCGTATCATTTCTTACTGAACGAAAGCTCCGTAGAAGAAAAATTCATGACTTACCATCGGAAGAGGCTCAAGGCTGATCCACTATAGCCTTAACGTGTACAAGCTTGTCATCTCTTGAGAGATCAACTCGAAGATTCCGCCAAAGTTGATTGCGAGCGATCGAAGTTTGACATGTCAGACGGTGGTGCCAGTAATCAGCATATACAGATAGAATAGTTCTCCAGAAGATTCAGCATTCCGTCAGATTTAGACGTCGGACATTAGGTGAGCTTATTTGCCCTTGCAATGTCAATTAGCAACAAATCTTTCGACTTATAGATTTCTACAGCAAGTCCTTCAACGCGATGTTCTTGCGAAAATGATTACCCCGATGTTTGCCGATTGTAGCACGGCATATGCTTCAAGCAATTTGCGGATCGCGTTAATTTCAGCCGAACATTGGCGCTCCGCCTATCTTTTGTCGCGACCTGATGATCAATGAACTAGATCCTCTTATGATGACATTCAAACAGCATTTACAAGGATTGACCAGTATCAATGCGCGAATTCGTTACGAGAAGTTTGTCGAATGTATGCTTAATAATGACTTACGCTTCGAAAAACATTGGTGAGATTGGAAGGCATTCTTCCGGATGGCATATTGTGCTCAATCATTCGTAGAAAGTGCCGTCATGATGTGTCAAGCCTTGGCACGACCATCCGCTTGCGACGACTGAAATTCGCTCAGTCTGCTATCAGAAGTGGCCCAAACGCTTAAGAATTATAGCTTACAGATTATTATGGTAAGTTCAATTCCGCTAGGTAGCGCGACATTTTGCTCACCAGCTCTTTTAAATTTTTCATAAACCTACTCTTTAGCGTGCTTCGCCTCGACCGATGTGAATGCTCGTCATCGCTTCGCCTCGCGGATATCCTCCGACAACGGCTCCGGCCATTGCACCACCAGATGCCCGATCAGGTCGTCGACGCCGCCTTCATCAGCAACATCGTAGAATACCGGGTTGGCGGCGTGGGAGATGAAGCTGTGCAGCAGATGCGCGGCGTCATAGTCATAGACGATATCGCCCGGCGCGATACCGGGCCGCCGCATGGAAAATCTGCGAAACGCCGTCAGTCTGGCTTTGCCTTCGGGTAGCGCCATGAAAGAAAGCACGCGGCTGTCGTGCGCGATGCGCGGGCCGTCCTGCATGCGGTCGAGGATGTGCAGCACATTCGCGCGTTCGAGATCGGCGATGGTACGGAAATCGGACGAGACCGAGCCGGGATGCAGATCGTTGCGGATGGCGACGATGGCGGCGGGATCAAGGCCGCGACGTCGCAACAGATCGGCGAGGGTGTCGGTCATTGCGAAGTTTGTGCCTGATGTGTGACTCGGAGTTGATGTGCAGAGCGAGCGCAGTGTGAGGTCGTCATGCTCGCACTTGTTGCGAGCATCCACGTCTTAACGGCGAGTCCGCAAAGAAAGACGTGGATGGCCGGGACAAGCCCGGCCATGACGGCTGAGTGTATGTGATGCGGTGTGCCTGAAAGCCGCGGCACGTGGGCATGATACTGAACGTGCCGAGGCGACTTGCGGCGCGAGGCCATGACGGCTGAGTATGTTGGTGTGCTGTGAGAGAACGCGAACAGGCTGGGTCTATGTTGTGAGGAGTGTCGAAGCGTGACGAAACCGATCGCGTCGAACGCCGGCTCAAGACGTCGCCGCCGATGCGAATTCGTGGCTGTCTTCCGCCAGTACCGGAGTGACTGCATCGATCAGCCGTGCGGAAGCGTCCTTGACGGTCAACCCCGCCGTATCGACACAGGCCGAGGCGCGCGAATAAAGCGGCTCGCGGCTCAGAAGAATGGTGCGCAGTTCGGCCATGGCGGAGCGGTCATCGGCCATCGGCCGCAGATCGCCCTGCTTGCGCACGCGCGCCATGTGTTCTTCCGGCTCGGCCTTCAGCCAGATCGTGTAGAACGACGACAGCACGAGTTCGAAAGTCAGCGGCTCGGAGACGATGCCGCCCCCGGTGGCGAGCACGATCGGCTCTTTCCGCGCCAGCAATTGGCCGAGCGCTGCCTGCTCCATGCGCCGGAAACCTTCCTGGCCGTAGAGCGCGATGATTTCCGCGACCGAGAGACCGTTCTGCTGTTCGATTTCCTTGTTCAGCTCGACAAACGACCAGCCGATGCGTTCCGCCAGAATCTTGCCGAGCGTCGATTTGCCCGCGCCGCGCAAACCGATCAGCGCGATGCCCGCGAACGCGACCTTGCGCTGGGTGAGCGAGGTCGCGGCCTTTCCCGAGAGAATGTCTTTCGCCTGAGACACCTGCAACGGCGTGGCCTTGCGAACGAGATCGCGGATCACCGGCCAGTCCGGCGCGGCGTCGCCGGCGGGAAGCAGATCCTCCAGCGGTGCGCCCATGGCTTGCGCCACGCGCCGCAGCAAAACGATCGACACGTTGCCTTCGCCGCTTTCCAGTTGCGCGATGTAGCGCTCCGAAATGCCGGATACCCGCGCGAGTACTTTGCGCGACATGCCGCGAAGACCGCGCATGGTGCGAACCCGTTGGCCGAGTTGCTCCAGGAAGCTGTCTTCCAACTGGGCCTGAGGGGGGTCTGCGGGCTCGGTCATGTCGGGATGTCGAAGCGCTCAATAAAAGAGAAAAGGGATCGAAACTCCCTGAACCTGAAACATAATGCACGGAAGAATTGACAGCAAGAATGCCAAATGCACTTATATGAATTATAATTCAAAAAAACATGAGGGAGCTCCGCCGTGGCATGTGAGGGCAGGTTTGCTTCGGAGGGCGCATCATGAGCGGCGTCTCCGACAGTTATAACGCCGTCACCTATCTGCTGGATCGCAATATCGCGGAAGGCCGTGGTGCGAAGGCCGCGTTCACCGATCCTGCGTCGACGATCACCTATGCGGAGCTGCAAACGCAGAGCCGCCGTCTTGCCAATCTGCTGAAGAGTCTCGGCGTGCGCCGCGAAGAGCGCATCGCGATGATCATGCTCGACACGATCGATTTCCCCATCGTGTTTCTCGGCGCGATCCGCGCGGGCATCGTGCCGGTTCCGCTGAACACGCTGCTGACGACCGAACAATATGCTTACGTGTTGGCGGATTGCCGTGCGCGCGTGCTGGTCGTCTCTGAGGCTTTGCTTCCGGCGGTGCGCGAGATCGTCGGGCGGATGCCGGATCTGCAACACGTCCTCGTCTCCGGCGCCAATGCGCATGGTTACCTGAAGCTCGCCGATGAGCTCTCCAAGTCATCAGATGAATTCGAGACCGTAGCCACCCATCCTGACGAACCCGCGTTCTGGCTCTATTCGTCCGGTTCGACCGGCATGCCGAAGGGCGTGCGGCATCTGCATTCCAATTTGCAGGCGACCGCAGAAACCTATGCCCATCAGGTCCTCGGCATTCGCGAGGATGATGTGGGGTTGTCGGCAGCAAAGCTGTTCTTTGCTTACGGCCTTGGCAACGCGCTGACGTTCCCGATGTCGGTGGGCGCGTCCACGATTCTCAATCCGGAGCGACCGACACCGGCAGTGATGTTCGATCTGATCCAGCGTCACGACCCGAGCATCTTTTTCGGCGTTCCGACATTGTTCGCCGCGATGCTGAACGACGAGACGTTCAAGACCGTGCCGCGCACGAAGCGCCTGCGCATCTGTACATCGGCCGGCGAAGCGCTGCCGGAACTGGTGGGCCAGACCTGGAAAAGCCGGTTCGGCGTCGACATTCTCGACGGCGTCGGCTCGACCGAACTGCTGCATATCTTTTTGTCGAATGCGCCGGGCGACATCAAATACGGCACATCCGGAAAACCCGTGCCGGGATATTCCGTGCGTCTGGTCAACGATGCAGGTGAACCGGTGGCCGACGGCGAGGTTGGCGAGATGATCGTGAACGCGCCGTCCGCCGGTGAAGGTTACTGGAACCAGCGCAGCAAGAGCCGCCAGACTTTCGAGGGCGGCTGGACACGGACCGGCGACAAATACATTCGCGACGCCGAGGGCCGATATACCTACTGTGGCCGTTCCGATGACATGTTCAAGGTCTCGGGCATCTGGGTGTCGCCGTTCGAAGTGGAGAGCGCGCTGATCACCCATCCGGCGGTCGCCGAAGCGGCGGTGGTGCCTTCTCCCGACGCCGAAGGTTTGTTGAAGCCGAAAGCCTATGTAGTGCTGAAAGCCGGTGCGGGCACCGACGGTCTGCATGAAGCGCTGAAAGAACACGTCAAGCAGAAGATCGGCCCGTGGAAGTATCCGCGCTGGATCGATGTGGTGGAGAGCCTGCCGAAAACCGCGACCGGCAAGATCCAGCGCTTCAAGCTGCGCGGGTGAATGTCAGTCAGGATGTGGCCTCATCCTTCGAGACGGCGCTTCGCCCACTCCTCATGGTCAGGAGCGCGGTCTGCCGCGCGTCTCGAACCATGAGGCCACCGCCGGTTCTTCACGAATGGATGAAGCGAGCGATCAGATCACGCGGAGAATGAGAATGACCACCTTGCAGCCATCCGGCTTTCTCACCATCGGTGCGAATGAGTTGGAATACCGCATGGTCGGGCCCGCGCCGGATCTAGCGCCCACGCTGGTGCTCTTGCATGAAGGCCTCGGCTCCGCCGGATTGTGGGGCGATTTCCCCGAACGGCTCGCGGCGGCGACAGGCACCGGCGTGTTTGCCTATTCGCGTGCGGGCTATGGTGCATCGAGCCCCGTGCCATTGCCGCGCCCGCTCGATTACATGCATGTCGAGGCGCTCGACGTGTTGCCGAAGGTGCTTGACGCAATCGGGTTTCGCAGAGGGCTTTTGATCGGCCATTCCGACGGCGCGTCGATTGCGACGATCTATGCGGGCAGCGTGCAGGATCATCGTATTCGCGGGCTCGGGCTGATCGCGCCGCATTTCATCGTGGAAGATATTTCGGTGGCGTCGATCGCCAAGATCAAGACTGAATACGAGACCACCGATCTCAAGGCGAAACTCGGCCGCTGGCACAAGAATGTCGATAACGCTTTTTATGGCTGGAACGGCGCATGGCTCGATCCGATGTTCCGCCACTGGGACATTTCAGAACAGCTCGCCTATGTCCGCGTGCCGATCGCGATTGTGCAGGGGGCGGACGATCACTACGGCACGTTGCGGCAGATCGAGATCGCGCAGGAAGAGTGTTACTGCCCGGTCGATGTCGAGATCATTCCGGGCGCTGCGCACGCGCCGCATCGCGAAGCGCCGGACGCGACGCTGAGGATTCTGACTGATTTCGTGAACCGGATTTTACGCCTGCACGGCGAAGGCGCGATGGAGCGCGCGGCTTAGTGTGGCGTTGTGACCACTGGGCCTCAGCCTTATCGGGGCGGCTCAGCTCGGCCTCATCCTTCGAGACGCGCGCTTCGCGCCTCCTCAGCGACTGTCTTGGCGGTCAAGCGTTTTGCCATGGGCGATTGTCCCTGAGAATAGCGTTGAGGATGGTGAGCAGCTTTCTAGCCACGGCAATCAGCGCCACCATTTTCGGCTTACCGGCGCCGAGGAGGCGTTGATAGAAGCCCCGCAAAGGCGGATTGTGCCGACTGGCGACAAGAGCCGCCAAAAAGCTCGCGGCCCGAACAGCTCCGCGGCCCCCACCGATCATGCTCTTGCCGCGCCATCGTCCGGACTGGCGGGTAAAGGGTGCAAGCCCGGCCAGGCTTGCAATTGTCCGCCGATCAAGATTGCCGAGTTCCGGCAACTCGGCAAGCAACGTGCGCGCCAGCGTCTTGCCGATCCCCGGGACCGAGGCCAACAGGTCTTCCTTGACACGCCATACCGGCGAGCCACGCACCAGTGTGTCGATGTCCTGGTCGATTTCACCAAGCTCCCTCTCCAGCACCGCGATATGACGTGCCAGGCTTTTTCGCACCCGTATATTGCTGGCCCGCTTCTCGCGCTGGCGTTCCGCAACCATCATCTCGATGATCTGCCGCCGCCGGCCGACCAATTCGGCCAGCAGGCGGGAGGCTTCATCGGGAAGCCGATGCGTCATGGGCCGCACCGCTTCGGCAAAGTGAGCAATCACACCGGCATCGATCGGATCGGTTTTCGCCCGCTTGCCAACCGCTTGTGCAAAGTGACGAATCTGCGCCGGGTTCACCACTGCCAACGGCAACTCCGCACCCGCGACAGCTGCGGCTACGATCGTCTCGAAGCCGCCGGTCGCTTCCACAGCAACCAACGTCGGCGACAACTCTCGCAGCCGTTCCACCAGTTGTTCCAAACCCTTGCCATTACGCTCAACGGCAAAGGCTTCTCCGCCGGGACGCACATGCACGTCCAGCCGATCCTTCGATACATCAATGCCGACAAACATCTCCACCGTCTCCCGTCCTTGTGCAATCGGGCTCGCAATGCGGCCCCCGCGACTGTTCGGGTTCGATGGAACGACGGACGAAGTCCCGCGCTGAGGATCGGGTTGCAATACCCTTGGATGAGCCGGGCTCTCGTCCGCCACCGCAACGGCTACTCTAGCCGATTTCGGCCTCTTCAAGTTACAAGGATGAGGGGAGAGGGATGAGGGATGAGGGTAAGCATGCCTCTTCGTGGTGAGGCATGGCATAACCCCTCATGGTGAGGAGCGTGGCTTGCCACGCGTCTCGAACCATGAGGCCATGGATGGCCCGATGCCAATGCGTGTAAGATTTCATCGATGAACACCCTGCCCCTCCCCCTTCACGCATACATCCCCGGTACGGGCAGCGAACCGGATCGCGCGGTGCTTGAACGAGCCAAAGAGATGGTGCCGCCGAAATTCAATGGCTTCGTGCCCGCGTCGCATCCCGCGTTGATCTACGGACTGCATCTCAACGATGCCGGGTTCTTCTGGGAATCCCATGAAGTGCTCGAGGCGGTCTGGAAAGCAGCGCCGCCGGGTGGACGCGACAGGCTCTGCCTGCGCGGCTGCATTCAGGTCGCCAACGCGAATCTGAAACTGAAGACGGGGAAAGTTCATGCGGCGCTTCGCTTGATGGCGGAGGCCGAGGCTGAATTCGTGGAACTGGGAGTGAGAGGTCGCGAGGACCATGACGATTGTTTTGCGAATGGTTTCCCCGCCGCCGCGCTTGCCGGTGTGCTGCGGACCAGAGCCGGGCAACCGAATGTTTCCAGCCCGATCATGCTGGGCTATGCATCCAGATCATGAAAGAAAGTGCACATTGTAACTATGACAAAGCAAGACGCACCATGTATGCTGGCGACTGCCCCGGCCGCTGCCGGGACTGGTGATCCCGGCTGCGACTTACTCGAAAGTGTCAGGAAGCTCACCCTTCGCGGCGAGCGTTTCCATTACCTTGAAGAACTCAGTCTTAGTGACCCCTTTGAAATGCTCGACAAGGTGAACTGGAGGGCAGCCGCTCTCAAGATGGAATAGCTCAGGCTCGGTCACCCATTTCCATCGGGTATAAGCCATCTCTTCCATTCCTAGCGGCTCTCCCATGTCGCGAAGAGCCTGGATCATGAAGATTGGCAGAGTGCCGTTCACTCCGGGTCTAAACTCAAGAGTTGCCTGCGCCGGTTCATGGGTGGCGTGTTTGAAGAAGTTGGGGGCTTCTTTGATCTTTCGCGCCCACTCGGCGCGAAATTCATCCTTTATCCGCTTCGAATTGAACAGCAACCCGCTTAGGCCCTTGTTTCTGTAGAGGCGGTGAATAATTTCGTGAGCGGCAGCAAGCAGGGTATGGATGGAAACCGGGTCACCATCGTTAAACCAAAGGCGTATCGCGGTTCTTAGTTGCCGTTGCGCGGCCTCTAATTTTGTTACCGTCATCTTCTGGATTTGATCGGCCATGGCAAAGACCTCAAAGGAAGATGTTGAGTTTCACCCCGACGCATGGGAGCGCTTTGATCGCGCTGCCGGGGTGGTTGCGAAAAGCCCGCCGCAGCATCGGGTGGCGAAGAAACAGGTGAACCTTGGCAAGGTCAAAACCAAGCCAATCAAAGCAAAGAAGGGGGAGGCTAAATGAGTGACCAAAAGAAAGACGTGCGCCCCATACGCGAATTGGTAGAAGCCATTCGGGCTCACGCAAAGGAATGCGCTACTCTTCCAGTTTGGCGACCTTCTTCTCTAGAACCTCTACCGCCGCCGCAACCTCAGATACAAAGCTCGACGTAGTTTGATGCTTGCTTTTAAGGTCGTTGTGCAATTCCGCCTAACTGCCGCTGCTCTGCGATCCATAGGTTGACTGCTTCCATCGTCTTAAGAATATCGCGGCGGAGTTCTTCTATCTTCTCGCCCTGAGTTATCTCTTCCCAAGTTTTCGGCATCCCCATCCCCCTAAGCTAAAAGTTTATCCTAAAGTGTGCCTCAACCCTGAGTTCGAGCCAGTTTTACCGGGGGCGCCAGTATTTTACGAATTTGGGTTTTGGTTTGGGAAGTTGTTCACGCCAGCGCAGGAAGGCGCAGTGCCTTATGCCTGAACGTTTTTGCTGTTAGGCCGTCGATAGGTCAAGCGCTTGCCAACGATGACCTTTGCGAGGTGATCGGCGCGCTCAGCTATCGTTCACGCCTAGGGCAACGCGGTTATTATGGCGGAAATCAAATTCCGCCAGATAGCGATGCAGATGTTTTTCGGCGCAATGCTGATAGGTGCCGCGCATACCGCGTTTGAACACTGAGAAATAACTTTCGATGGTGTTGGTGGTGATACGCTTTCAATGCTCGCCCTCAATGCGAACGTATTCGTCCTCTTGGTGATTGACGCGCATCGTGGCGCGAAAACTCAGCGCCAAGCTTCTTATAGATTTTGGCTTGGTCCGTCATCAAGTGGGCTTCTTTGGAAATGTTATCGCGGACGATAGGGGCAACCACGCCCACGGTCGCGTTAGCAACATGGAAGCTGCGGACTTTCCCGGTCTTGCGGTCAAGCAACGAAAGAACCGTGTTCTTATGAGCCGCGCCCAGCGCGTTTCTTTCTAACGTCCTGTAAGCGGCCAATGTACGTCTCGTCAACTTCTACCACACCGCCTTCGCTAGCCCATGGGCGGGAGCATATGCCGCCAACGCGCATTGCTTCACGCAAGCGGTGCATAAGAAACCAAGTTGATTTGTATCTGATGCCGAGCATACGATGAACCTGATGCGCGCTAATCCCCTTCTTGGAGGCGGTCATGAGAAACAGCGCGGCAAGCCACTTGGTCAGCGGGATTTTGAAGCGCTCAAAAACAGTATTCACGGTGACGGTGAATTGTTGGCGGCAAGCCGGTTCGTTGCACTGGTAAACACCGGGACGATGTGCCTTGCCTTCCAGCTTGGTCAGCTTGTCCGGATCTGCGTTGCCGCAATGAGGGCAAACCCGACCGTTCGCCCAGACGCGGGCTTCAAGCCAATCGCGGGCTGAGGTTTCGTCGACGAAGATCGGGTTCTTGAGAAGATCGGTCATTGGCTTGCTCCAGTGACCCTAAACTACCTATAGCGCCTGCTTTGTCAGTCATATAATGCAAGAAAATGCATATTTCTGCGTATTGGAATTGGACGCGTGGCGTAATATGCATTATTATGCATGATAAGGCGGTCACGATCGGCCAACCGAACGTGCTGCCCACAAGAACCTAAAAGAAAAGTCGAAGGGCGGTGACGGATGGCTGCTGAGGATCGCAAGCTCGCCAATGGCGCGACATTTATCGATTTCCAGACCGAGCCGTTGCGCTATCGCCACTGGAAGCTCGCGGTTGCCGGTGACGTCGCCACGCTGACCATGGATGTCGACGAGAACGGCGGGCTGTTCGAAGGCTATCAGCTCAAGCTCAATTCCTACGATCTCGGTGTCGATATTGAGCTCGCCGATGCCGTGCAGCGGCTGCGGTTCGAGCATCCCGGCGTCAAGGTCGTGCTGCTGCGTTCGGGGAAAAATCGCGTGTTCTGCGCCGGCGCGAATATTCGCATGCTTGCCGGATCGACTCATGCGCACAAGGTGAACTTCTGCAAGTTCACCAACGAGACGCGCAACGGCATCGAGGACTCCAGCGCCAATTCCGGCCAGCGCTTTATCTGCGTGATCAACGGCACCGCTGCCGGTGGCGGTTATGAACTGGCGCTGGCGGCCGATCACATCGTGCTCGCCGACGACGGTTCGGCGGCGGTCGCGCTGCCCGAAGTGCCGCTGCTTGCGGTGTTGCCGGGAACCGGCGGTCTCACGCGCGTGGTCGACAAGCGCAAGGTGCGCCGCGATCACGCCGATTATTTTTGCACCATCGAGGAAGGCATCAAAGGCAAGCGCGCCGTGCAATGGCGGCTGGTGGACGAGATCGTCTCCAACTCCAAGCTGGAAACGACGGTCTCCGAGCGAGCCAGCGAATTTGCCGCGCTGTCGAAGCGCGACGGCGCGGGGCAGGGCATTGCGCTCACGCCACTCGATCGCACGATCGATCACAACGGCATCCGTTACGGGTTTGTCGGCGTCGACATCAACCGCGATACCAGAGTTGCCACGATTTCCATCAAGGCGCCGGAGACCGCGCCGCCCGCCGATGTCGCGGGCATGATGGCGCAGGGCGCGAATTTCTGGCCGCTGCAGGCCGCGCGCGAACTCGACGACGCCATCCTGCATCTGCGCATCAATGAACTCGAAACCGCGATGTTCGTCTTCAAGTCGCACGGCGACCGGGCCCATGTTCTTGCCTGTGACGCGTTGCTCGACGCGCACAAAGATCATTGGCTGGTCAACGAAATCCGCCATTACTGGAAGCGCGTGCTCAAGCGCATCGACGTGACCTCCCGCACACTGGTTGCGTTGGTCGAGCCCGGCTCATGCTTCGTCGGCACCCTCGCCGAGTTGGTGTTCGCGGCCGACCGTTCCTACATGCTGATCGGCGACAAGCAGGGCGATAACCGCCCGCCCGCCGAGATCGTGCTGACCTCCGCGAATTTCGGGCCGTACCCGATGAGCCACGGGCTGACGCGCCTTGAGTCCCGTTTTCAGGCCGATCCTTCGGATGTCGAGACCGCGAAATCGAGAGCAGGCGAGCCGCTCGATGCGAAGGCCGCAGAAGAATTGGGTCTCGTGACGTTCGCGCTCGACGACATCGATTGGGACGACGAAGTGCGTGTGTTCATCGAGGAACGCACCAGCTTCTCGCCGGACAGCCTCACCGGCATGGAGGCGAACCTGCGGTTTGTCGGCCCCGAGACGATGGAATCGAAAATCTTTTCGCGGCTGACTGCCTGGCAGAACTGGATCTTCCAGCGCCCTAATGCGGTGGGTGAAGAAGGCGCGTTGCGCCGTTACGGAACGGGCGAACGCGCGAAATTCGATATGACGCGGGTCTGAGCAGATTGATACGCCGGCCCATGAGCGGGCGGCCATGACGAACCAATACGCGCACAACGGGAGTTGGCCATGAACATCATGAACGTCGATTACACCACCAAGATTCCGAACAATGTGAATCTGGCCGAAGACCGTCAGGTACTGAAAGCGCTGGAGGGCTGGCACCCCGGCTATCTCGATTGGTGGAACGACATGGGGCCGGAAGGATTTCAGGAATTGCTGGTCTATCTGCGCACGGCGGTCAGCGTCGATCCCAAGGGCTGGGCCAAATTCGATTATGTGCGGATGCCGGATTATCGCTGGGGCGTGCTGCTGGCGCCGCAGGACGAAACGCGCCAAGTGAATTTCGGCCAGCACAAGGGCGAGAAAGCCTGGCAGGAAGTACCGGGTGAATATCGGGCGATGTTGCGACGTCTGGTGGTGATTCAAGGTGACACCGAACCTGCATCGGTCGAACAGCAGCGCCATCTCGGCAAGACCGCGCCGTCGCTCTACGACATGCGCAATCTGTTTCAGGTCAATGTCGAGGAAGGCCGCCATCTGTGGGCGATGGTGTATCTGCTGCAGAAATATTTCGGTCGCGACGGCCGCGAGGAGGCGGACGAACTGCTGCGCCGCCGTTCCGGCGATGCGGATGCGCCGCGCATGCTCGGCGCGTTCAACGAAGCCACTCCCGACTGGCTGTCGTTTTTCATGTTCACGTTCTTCACCGATCGCGATGGCAAGATGCAGCTCGAGAGTCTGGCGCAGTCAGGCTTCGATCCGCTGTCGCGCACCTGTCGCTTCATGTTGACGGAGGAAGCCCATCACATGTTCGTCGGCGAAACCGGTGTCGGCCGTGTGCTTCAGCGAACCTGCGAGGCGATGAAGGCTGCGGGCATCGACGATCCAAACGATATCGAGAAGGTGCGGGCGCTGGGCGTCATCGATCTGCCGACCATGCAGAAGAAAATGAATCTGCATTATTCGTTGTCGCTCGATCTGTTCGGCTCGGAAGTTTCCACCAACGCCGCGAATTTCTATAATGCGGGCCTCAAGGGGCGCTTCCAGGAAACCAAGATCGAGGACGATCACCGGTTGACCAACGATATTTACAAGGTCCTCAAATTCGTCAACGGCGAGATCAAGCTGGTCGACGAGCCGGCGCTCACCGCATTGAACATGCGGCTGCGCGACGATTACACCGCCGATTGCGTCAAGGGGGTCGAGCGCTGGAACAAGATCATCGAGAAGACCGGCGTGAATTTCCGGCTGGAGCTGCCGCACACGGCGTTCCATCGTCAGATCGGCGAGTTCGCCAATGCTCACGCCACGCCGAAGGGCGTGATCGTCAACGATGCCGAATGGGCAAAGCTGCGCAACGATTATCTGCCGTCGTTGGCCGATGGCGATTTCATCGCCTCGCTGATGGTGCCGGTGAGCGAGCCCGGCAAGTTCGCGAACTGGATCGCGCCGCCGAAGGTCGGCATCGACAACAAGCCCGGCGACTTTGAATATGTGAAGATCGCCGCGTGACGCATTGCTGGATAGGGCCGCGTGATACCCTTTCGTGGGTTTACGGGCGCAACGCCTCTCTGACCATGAGGTGAAATTCCTCATCCCGAGGAGGCGCGCGGCGCCGTCTCGAGGGACGAGGCCTCATCCTTCGAGACGCCCACCTGCGGCGGGCTCCTCAGGATGAGGAGTAAGTATTTTTGTTTGGATCGTACACATGCATGTTGAAGGCTTTCTCAAGCAACACGTGATCGACCCGGAGATCTGCATCCGGTGCAATACGTGCGAGGAGACGTGCCCGATCGACGCGGTCACGCACGACGACAACAACTATGTCGTCAATGCGGAGATCTGTAACTATTGCATGGACTGTATTTCGCCGTGCCCGACGGGCGCCATCGACAACTGGCGCGTGGTGCCTCACGCTTATTCCCTTGAAGAACAATTCTCCTGGGGAGAACTGCCGCCCCAGGCCGACATCGAGAGCGGCGAAACCGGCGCCGCCGTCGAGGCTCTGGAAGAGGAGATCGGCGCGCTGCTCGAAGAAGCGCGCAAGGGCCTCGGCGGCAAGGCCGTCGCGCCTGCATCGGCGAGTAAGCCGACGGTCAATCTGCACAATCGTGGCCGGCCGGCGATCGCGACGATCACGGGGAATTTCTGTCTGACCCATGCGGATGCGGATTCCGACGTGCGTCACATCATTCTCGATCTGGGCGATCAGCCGTTTCCTGTTCTGGAAGGCCAGAGCATCGGCATCATTCCACCGGGTGCGGATGCCAGCGGAAAGCCGCATGCTGCGCGGCTCTATTCGATCGCCAGCTCGCGCAACGGCGAGAAGCCGAATGCCAACAATCTTTCGCTCACGATCAAGCGGGAGGCAGACGGGATTTGTTCGAACTATCTGTGCGATCTGCCGCGCGGCGCGAAAGTCGAGATCACAGGGCCATTCGGCGCGACCTTCCTGATGCCGAACGATCCCGCCTCGAACATCCTGATGATCTGCACGGGCACCGGCTCCGCGCCGTTTCGCGCCTTTACCGAGCGGCGGCGGCGGGCAATGCGCGAAGCGCCGGGGCATCTGGTGCTGTTCTTCGGGGCGCGGCGTCCGGAAGAGCTGCCGTATTTCGGGCCGTTGCAGAAAGTGCCGGAAAAATTGCTGACCCGGCATTTCTGTTATTCGCGGGTGCCGGATCAGCCGCGAACTTATGTGCAGGACCGCATTCGCAGCGAGGGCTCAAGCGTCGCGTCCTTGCTGAACGACGCCCATACGCACGTTTATATATGCGGGCTGAAAGGCATGGAGAGCGGCGTCGACGAAGCGTTCGCGGATGTCTGCCGCCATGCTTCGATCGACTGGAATGCTCTGAAGGTCGCGATGCGCGAAAGCGGCCGTTACCACGTCGAGACGTATTGATTGTTACCCGGTATGGCGCGCCGTCATGCCTGCGTTATGACGGCAGAGGAACGCAACGCACCTCTTGCAGCGAATGCGGGCCTCATCCTTCGGGACGCGGCCCGACTATGTCATCTGAACGCATGTGCTGGTGGGCCGCTCCTCAGGACGAGGAGTTAGCCGCAATCATTGTCCTCAATCCCAGCCGTCGCCCTTGATACCGGGATTGGCATAAACGATGCCGCCATCCACCGCGATGGTCGCTCCCACCACATAATCGCCAGCGCGCGAGGCGAGGTAGATCGCCGTTCCAGCCATATCCTCGTCCGTTCCGATCCGCCCGGACGGAACGCGGGTGGCAACGGTGTCCGCATTGTCGCGGGCGGCCTTGTTCATGTCGGAGGCGAACGGTCCCGGCGCGATGCCGGTGACGACGATATGATCCTTGATCAATTTCACCGCCATCCGGCGCGTCAGATGGATCAGCCCCGATTTGCTCGCCGCGTAGGAATAAGTCTCAAGCGGATTGACGAAGATGCCGTCGATCGACGCGATGTTGATGACCTTGGCGGGCTGCTTTTCGGATGCGGCCGCGCGCAAAACCGAGGCCAGCGCCTTGGTCAGAAAGAACGGCGTCTTGACGTTGAGGTTCATAACCTTGTCCCAGCCGCTCTCGGGAAATTCGTCGAAGTCCGCGGCCCATGCGGCCCCCGCATTGTTGACAAGAATATCGAGCTTCGGCTCGCGCTTCTTGATCTCGGCCGCGAGCATCTCGATGCCGGCCATCGTGGAGATATCGATCGGCAGGGCAATGCACTCGCCGCCATATTGTTTCGACAGCGCCTTGGCTGTTTCCTCGCATGGTCCCGCCTTGCGCGCCGTGATGTACACCTTGGCCGCGCCCTGGGCCAAAAAGCCCGACGCAATCATTTTGCCGATGCCGCGCGAACCGCCGGTGACGAGCGCGACGCGGCCTTTCAGTGAAAATAGGTCTGTGAACATGTATCCTCCCTTGCGAGCGCAATGATTTGAATCAAGCCCGCTCTGTCTTTTGTTATTGTTGAGGCGCCAAGTCAGGCGCGTCCGGCCTCAGGTTTGAGCGCGGAGCAGCGAGCAAGTCAAGAAGACCGTTCACTGCGATGGGTTGAAGCGACCCTACGCGGATTCAGGCGGCATCGACGCGGCGAAATCCGTTCCACACTGCGGTTGCCGCGCCGGATGTGAGGATCGAAAGGAAGCGCTTGTCCTGATAATTTCCATTGAGTGAAATTCTCGGAAGCGCCGTGAGATAGTCCGCATTCTCTTCGAACAGCATTCCAGGCCGTGTCGTGACCGCGGTTTTGTAGCCGGCGCCGCGTGCGATATCGAATTCCCGCGCGGTCGCGGCGCATCTGTCGCCGTAAGGATAGGCGAAGTGCGTCACCGGGCGCTGCAGTTCGTCCATGATCCGCGTGCGGCTCCCGGTCATTTCGTTGGTCACCATGGCTTCGGTGACCTTGGCAAGGTTGCAATGAGTGATCGTATGCGCGCCGACGGTCACGAGCGGGTCGGCCGCAAACGATCGCAGCTCATCCCATGACATGCACAGGTCGCGGCTGCGCGGATGATTGCTGACGCCGTGCTGTGTGCACAGCATGTCGATCGCAGCGAGCAGATCGGGATAGGTCGGCAAGCTGCGCAGCCAGCCATGAAGATATTCATAGGCGGCGTATTTGGCGGACGGTGTGCTGGCGTCGATCCTGACGCCGCCGCCGATCGGCGCATCGATGGTTTCGGTTTTCGCAATCAATTGTTCGAGCGCGACCCACCAGATCTGTCCATTTCCGTCGGCGAAATCGGTGGCTGCATAGACCGTGAAAGGTGCGTCGTATTCGCGCATCACCGGCAAAGCGAAGTCGCGGTTGTCGCGATTGCCGTCGTCGAACGTGAAACAGGCAAAGCGGCGGGAAAAGTCGCGCGCGACAAGCCGCCGATACATTTCGTCGATGGTAACGATCTCCAGGCCTTGCTCGCGCACATGCGCCAGCGCGGCGCGCAGAAAATCCGGCGTGATTTCGAGATGGCGATTGGGCTGGAAGCTGTCGCTGCGGGCCGGCCGGATGTGATGCAGCATCAAAATGAAGCCCACCCCGGCCAGAAGTGGCCGCAGCAGATGGTGGGCGCCGGAAAAGTAAAGCGCGTCAAAGCCGGCGCGGATCATATTGCTGCGAAAGGGCTTCATGAAACCGTATGACATTAATATAGACTGCAGGTTGTGACAGGAACCGCTGAAAAAACGGTTATCCTCGCCGACACCACCGTCTCATTTCTAAATTGACACCCTCGCAAGTGTTTGTTTTCAGTGCCCGGGACGAGAGATCGGGATCGCAAACGCGAACAATTGGGATCAAACCCTTTTTTCGGGGCCGCGCATAAGCTTTTCTTCGGCGAATTGGACAGACGTCGCCCTAAAACGCAGAAGCAGGTCTTTAATTTTTAACGTGGACCTTGGGGTCCAAGGTAGCCAGCTGAATGCGCAGCTTTATGAGGTGGGGCGGTAAATGGTGGCCGGGGCTGGTTCCTTTGGCCGCGCTTTGGCTGCTCGCCGCCTGGAGCAGCACTGTTCCGCTGGAAAATGACCTCGCTGCCCGTGTGACAGCCTCGTTGAAAGACACGGTTCTCGACAAAACCCGGATCGCTGCGTCCGGGCGCGACATGACGCTCTCGGCCGAGGCGTTTTCGCCCGAAGGCAGGCAAGCCGCCCTCGCATTGGCGGAGGCCGAGCCCGGCGTTCGTCTGGTCAATGACGAGACCCGGCTGGTGCAGGAGGCAAAGCCTTTCGTTTGGTCCGCCGGGCGCGACGTGGTGCGTGTGACCCTCAGCGGCAATGCACCTTTGCCCGCGGTCAAGGCGCGGCTGCTCGACGCCACCAAGGCGGCCGCCGGAGGCGCAGAGGTGTCGGACCAGATGGCGCTGTCCCGGGGTGCGCCGGCGCATTTCGATGCCGCGGCTTTGCTGTTGATCGACCAGATCGGCAAGCTGAAGGACGGCCAGATGACCTTGTCCGATACCAGCGTCAGCCTCACCGGCATGGCGCGTGATCCGGGGGGGCGGGAAGCGATCGCCGCCGCTCTGAAAAATCTGCCGGAGGGGTTCTCCGTAGCGGACAACGCGATCAAGGCCCCGCCCTATATTTTCCAGGCCAACAAGGATCCCGTAGGGGTCACGGTGACGTTTACCGGTTATGTCCCGGATAATGCGGTGCATGCGGCGCTGATGGCGGCGGCGACCCGTAAATTCTTCGACGAAAAGGTCGTCGACAATCTCAAGGCAAGCGCCGGCGCGCCGTCCGGCTTCTCGAACGCGGCCGTCACCGCGCTCGGCGCGTTGTCGCGACTGTCTACCGGGTCTTTGGTGATCGCCGACCGCGAGGTGAAAATCTCGGGCGACGCGCTGTATGGCGGGGCGGCCGACCAGATCCGCGCCGCGCTCGCCACCGATCTGCCGCAGGGCTGGAAAGCGAACGCCGAGATTTCGGTCCGGCCCGCCAGCGGAGCGGTGGATGCGACGGTTTGTCAGGGTCTGTTCGCCGATCTGTTTCGCAAGGGCAGGATCCGCTTTGAATTGGCGCGCGCCACCATCGATCCCGACTCCGTGAGCCTGCTTGACCGTCTGGTGGAAACCGCGCTGCGATGCCCCGCCGCCGCCATTGAAGTCTCCGGTCATACCGATTCCGCCGGTGACGACGCGACGAACAAGGCCTTGTCCGAAAAGCGGGCGCAGGCGGTGGCGGACTATATGGTCCGGGCCGGGTTGCCCTCGGAGCGCCTCACCGCGGTGGGCTATGGCAGCGCCAAGCCGATCGCTCCCAACGACACCGACGAGGGTAAGGCGCAGAATCGCCGTATCGAATTCACGGTGAAGGAATAGACATGGTCTATCTCGCGATATTTCACTGGAACTGGCTCGCGGCGGCGCTGCTGTTGGGATTTGGCATGGGCTGGATCGCGGTGGTTCACCGCGGCAAGCCGTTGAGTTGTACCATGCTGCGGCGGATCGCCCTTGTCGCCATGGTTTTTGTCGGCGTCACGCTGTCGCGATTGATCCCCGGACGTGTCGGATACTGGTTCGATCTCGGTCTCGTCATGCTGGTGATCTATCTCGTGGGATGTACGGCGGGGTCATGGTTGCGGGACCGGGTGGTTTCACACCATGCGTCCACCACATAACGCGCGGATGAGAGACACCGACGAAGTCAGAAAAACCACGGATACGAAAAGATGAGTTTCGCGGCACATTATCGGATGTTCGGGGCTTACAATGCGTGGGCCAACCGGCGGATCTACGACGCAGCCGCCAAGCTCGATGATGGCCAGTACCGGGCGGATCGCGGCGCGTTCTTCAAATCGGTGCACGGTACGCTCAATCACCTTTTGGTCACGGACCGGGTCTGGATGCATCGGTTCACGGGCGAGGGCGTTGCGCCCGCGCGGCTCGACATCATCCTTTGCGATACGCTGGAGGAACTTCGCCAGACGCGCGAAGCCGAAGACCGGCGGATCACGGATTATGTCGAAGGTCTGGATGATGACCGCATCGCGGGGACCATCACATATCGTCGAATTTCCACCTCCGAGACATTTGAACAAAAATTAGGCCCTGCATTGGCGCACTGGTTCAACCATCAGACGCATCATCGCGGCCAGGTTCACGCCTTGCTGACCGGCTTGAGCGGGCAGGCCCCGGAGCTGGACCTTCTTTTCTTTCAGCGTTTATCCGAAATGCCTGGCAAATGAGGCGGGGTCCGGGAAAAGGCAAAATCCGGCTTGTTGCGCTCTCGCGATGGGGCGGCGGTTCTGCTACCACACCGGCAAGCGACGCGATGAAAAGGTCCATTTTGCCGTGTTGAATGCGGCCTTCAGACCTGATGGGATGAAGGCACGGACGAGAATGGGGCTTAACACGACCTCGCGAGGCCGAAGTCGTCTGGCCTGGCTGCGGCGGAGTATGGTATTCGAGGTTTAGATGCTGGGATCACTACGCAGGACGATCGCCGTTCTGCGCGAACGGCAAATCCTGCAAAAAATCGGTATTGTGATCAGCATCACGATCATCGCCACCGCATGCTACATTCTCTATCATATGCTTCAGGATCTCGATCTCGACGATCTGATGGAAGCGCTTCGTGACACCGACAGAAAATCCATCGCGCTCGCTGCGTTATGCGTCGCCGCTGGATATTTCACACTGACGTTCTACGATCTGTTCGCATTGCGCACGATCGGCAAGACCGATGTGCCTTATCGCATCGCCGCTCTGGTGGGATTCACCAGCTACTCGATCGGACACAATGTGGGTGCGAGTGTCTTCACCGGGGGCGCCGTCCGCTATCGCATTTATTCGGCGTGGGGTTTGAACGCCATTGACGTCGCCAAGGTGTGCTTTGTCGCGGGTCTCACCTTCTGGCTAGGCAATGCCGCGGTTCTCGGCCTCGGCGTGCTTTATCATCCGGAGGCGGCCACCGCGGTCGACCAGCTCCCGGCATGGCTCAATCGCACTGCTGCGGGGGTCATCATCGTCGCGCTTTTGAGCTATGTGGGCTGGGTCTGGGCCCGGCCGCGGCAGGTGGGTCGCGGCACATGGACGGTGTTGTTACCGGGCGGACCGCTCACCTTGCTGCAGATCGCGATCGGCATCGTCGATCTCAGCTTCTGTGCGCTTGCGATGTTCATTCTGCTGCCCGATGAACCGCATGTCGGCTTTGTCGTGGTCGCGGTTATTTTCGTCGCCGCGACGCTGCTCGGCTTTGCTTCGCATTCTCCCGGCGGTCTCGGCGTGTTCGACGCGGCGATGATGGTCGGGCTGTGGCAGTTCGACAAGGAGGATCTGCTGGCGGGAATGCTGCTGTTCCGCGTTCTCTATTACATTGTTCCGTTCGTCCTCTCGGTCAGCCTTTTGACGCTTCGCGAGGTAATCGTCGGCGCTCGCAACAAGCGGGTGCGTGAAGCGCTTGCGGCGCTCGATGAAAAGACCAAGCAGGGCCCGCCGATTTTGCGCGATCAGGGCGACGGCAGTGCCTGATCAGGCCGGTCCGACCCCCTCTCGCTTTCCGGAGATCGAAAAAGCGCCGCCTTCGCGCCTCGCGCAGTGGTCGGACCGGCTCCGTCGCTCAGCCATTATCCTGCTCGCCGCCGGGCTTGCTTTGGCCGCTCTCGTCCTCTTCGGAGAGTTGTCATTCGCGCGCGCCATTGCCGTGTTCGTTTATCTGATGATCAGCGCGCTGATTCCGTGGCAGTTGCACAACACCGAACAGCTGCGTGGCGAAGGCGAACGCATCGCGCCGGTCGAGACGGCGGTGGTGCGCGCCATTGTCGAAGGCATGCCCGATCCGGCCGTGCTGCTAGATCGTGCCGGCCGCGTTCTGCATTTCAATACATCGGCGGGTCAGCTTGCGCCTGCGTTGCGCAAGAACGAGTTGGCTCAATTCGCACTACGCTCGCCGGAAATCATCACCGCGTTGCGCGAAGCCATTGCGACCGCGGAACCCAAGCGCGCCACATATCTCGATCATGTTCCCGTCGATCGCTGGATGGAATTGATCGTGACGCCGATTCCGGTGCCGACGACCTTCGGCGGGACAGACTATTGCATGCTGATGACCTTCCACGATCAAACGCCATTGCGGCGCGTGGAGGAAATGCGCGCCGATTTCGTCGCCAACGCCAGCCATGAGTTGCGAACGCCGCTGGCCGCGCTTTCCGGATTTATCGATACATTGCAGGGCCCGGCACGCGACGATCCGAAGGCGCGCGACCGGTTTCTCGCCATCATGCATGCGCAGGCCACGCGCATGGCGCGGCTGATCGACGATCTGTTGTCGCTGTCGCGTGTCGAACTCAGCGCTCATGTCAGGCCCGATGCGCGGATCGACCTCGTTGCGATCATTCGCGAGGTCGTGGACGGTCTCGAACCCCTGGCGAAAGAACGCCAGGTCGCGATCGAAATCGATCTTCCACCGGCCGGCGTCGTCATCGCCGGGGATCGCGAGGAGTTGCTGCGGCTGTTCGAGAACCTGATCGAAAACGCGTTGAAGTACGGCGCGTCGGGCGGCAGGGTGATCGTCTCGCTGATGATGGCTGCCGCTGGCGATAGCGGGCCGGAAGTCCGTGTGATGGTGCGTGACTTTGGGCCTGGTATTGCGCCGGAGCACCTGCCCCGCCTGACGGAGCGGTTTTACCGGGTGGATGTCGGCGACAGCCGCGCGCAGGGCGGCACGGGGCTAGGGTTGTCGCTGGTGAAGCATATTCTCAACCGCCATCGCGGACGGTTGCTGATCGAAAGCACTCCCAAAAGTGGAGCGACTTTTACGGCCTGTTTTCCACAGCTCGCGCCTGCCGCCAACGCTTAAAGACCCGCGTTATCAGATGCTTGCGGGTGTCACATGACTGTCGTCAAACTCTCATAAAACCTCCAAGGCAGGCTTTTACAGAAAGACTGCAGGGGCCCGATCGAGGGCGATCGGTGCTCCGCTCACAAGATGGAGAGAAACCCGTGAATTTCATCAAAGCGCTCTGCGCGGCCGGCCTTGTCGCCGCCTCGACCTTGCCGGTTCGTGCCGTGGACATTTCCGGCGCCGGCGCGACGTTTCCTTATCCGATCTACGCGAAGTGGGCCGACTCCTACAAAAAGGAAACCGGAAGCGGTTTGAATTATCAGTCCATCGGTTCCGGCGGTGGCATCAAGCAGATCCAGGCCAAGACGGTTACGTTCGGCGCGACGGACATGCCGCTCAAGGGCGAAGAACTTGAGAAAAACGGTTTGGTACAATTCCCGACCGTGATGGGCGGAGTGGTGCCGGTCATCAACCTCGACGGCGTTGCCGCAGGCACACTGGTGCTCGACGGCCCAACGCTCGCCCGCATCTTCCAGGGAGAGGTGAAAAGCTGGGACGATGCGGCTATACAGAAGCTGAACCCGTCCACGAAGTTGCCGTTGCAGGCGATCGTCGTGGTGCATCGGTCGGACGGATCGGGCACGACATTCGTGTTCACCGATTATCTGTCGAAGGTGAGCGCGGACTGGAAGGGTAAGGTCGGCGCCAACACGGCGGTCGAATGGCCGACCGGCCTCGGCGCAAAGGGCAACGAAGGCGTCGCCAACAACGTCGCGCAGACCAAGGGCGCGATCGGCTATGTCGAATATGCCTACGCCAAGCAAAACAAACTGACCAATACCAAGCTCATCAACCAGGCCGGCAAGACGGTTGCGCCCACCGTGGAGTCGTTCCTGGCTGCGGCCGCGAATGCCAATTGGGAAGGAACGCCGGGGTTCGGCGTAATCCTCACTAATGAATCCGGCGACGCAACCTGGCCGATCTCAAGCGCGACGTTCATTCTGATCCACAAGCAACCGCAGGATGCCGCGGCTGCGACGGAAGCGTTGAAGTTCTTCGCCTGGGCCTATGCAAAAGGCGGTCAGGCGGCGCAGGATCTCGACTATGTTCCAATGCCGGCGAAAGTCGTGACGGCGATTCAGAAGGTCTGGGCATCCGACATCAAGGATGCAAGCGGAAAGCCTTTGTTCTCCGCTTCGAACTAAGTCTGCCGTCGTGATGCGGCCGGTGCGGTGTGTTGCTCCGGCCATTCACGACGAATACCGCATTTGAGGGCGATGCGTTGGGAGGCGGACTGTGGTTGATGTTGCGTGGGAAGGCGAAAGCGTGAACGCCCGGCAGGATGTTGTCGATCGCGCACGTGCGCTTGGCAGGCTGAGGCTGAACGACAATGTCTTTCGGCTGTTGACGCGGGGCGCGGCGATTGCCGTGCTTTTGATCCTGAGCGGCGTCATTGTCGCTCTCATCTCCGGCTCACTGCCGGCGTTGAACGAATTCGGCCTTGATTTCATTACGTCCCAGAGCTGGAATCCGGTCACCGAGAAATTCGGCGCGCTGGCTCCGATCTATGGCACCGTGGTGACGTCGTTCGTGGCGATGCTCATAGCGGTTCCGTTCGGACTGCTGATCGCGATGTTCCTGACGGAGCTTTGTCCGAAATGGCTGCGTCGTCCCATCGGGATCGCCATCGAATTGCTCGCGGGCATTCCCAGCATCATCTACGGGATCTGGGGCCTGTTCGTGCTGGCGCCGTTCCTGCAGCAGCACGTTCAGCCCGCCTTGATCGCGACCTTCGCGAATGTGCCGGGCCTGTCGGCATTGTTCGCGGGACCGCCCTACGGCATCGGAATCCTGACTGCGAGCCTCATCCTGGCTATCATGGTATTGCCGTTTATCACGTCGATTTCGCGGGATGTGTTCGAGGCCGTTCCGCCGGTGCTGAAGGAAGCCGCTTATGGGCTTGGCTGCAGCACATGGGAAGTCATGCGTCATGTCGTGTTGCCTTACACACGGGTCGGCGTGATCGGCGGGGTCATGCTCGGGCTTGGCCGGGCGCTTGGCGAAACCATGGCGGTGACGTTCGTGATCGGCAACGCTCACAAGATCGCGACGTCGTTGCTGGCTCCCGGCACGACGATTTCGGCGACCATCGCCAATGAATTCACGGAAGCCGTCGGCGATCTCTATACGTCGTCGTTGATCGCGCTCGGCCTGATCCTGTTCGTGATCACTTTCTTCGTGCTCGCCATCGCCCGTTACATGCTGCTTCGGATCGAACGGAGGATCGGCTGATGGATACGTCGCTCTATGCGTCGCGCCACCGTCGCAACAAACTGGCCATGGCGGCCTCGATCATTGCCACGGGGATCGGCCTCGCCTGGCTTGCGCTCATCCTTGGAGCGCTGGTGTGGCAGGGGTTTGGCGGACTGTCCGTGAAGGTCTTCACCGAGATGACGCCGCCTCCCGGGTCCGATGGCGGTCTTCTTAACGCCATCGCCGGCAGCCTGATCGCCACGTGTCTCGCTGTCCTGTTCGGAACGCCCGTCGGTATCCTCGCTGGCACCTATATGGCCGAATATGGCCGCCATGACAGGCTGGCCAGCGTCGTGCGTTTCATCAACGACATTCTGCTAAGCGCGCCGTCGATTGTGATCGGTCTGTTTATCTACGAAGTCATGGTTCGTCCGATGGGGCACTTTTCCGGTATCGCGGGTGCTGTCGCGCTTGCCGTGATCGTGATCCCCGTGGTGGTCCGCACCACGGAAGACATGTTGCTGCTGGTACCGGATACGATGCGGGAAGCGGCGGCGTCGATCGGACTGCCGCGATCGCTGATGATCCAGAAGATCGCCTATCGCGCCGCGCGATCGGGAATTCGTGACGGGTATTCTGCTTGCGATCGCCCGTGTCAGCGGAGAGACGGCGCCGCTGCTGTTCACCGCCCTCAACAATCAATTCTACAGCACCAATCTCAACGCGCCGATGTCCAGCCTTCCAGTGGTCATTTTCCAGTTTGCGCTCAGTCCCTACAAGGATTGGCAGAAGCTGGCCTGGACCGGCGCTCTTATCATCACGCTCTCCGTGCTCGCGCTCAGCATCGTTGCGCGGGCGCTTTCGGGTGCAAGGAAGACATCATGAATCTCGCCACCATTGCCCCTTCGCCGGCAAGCGTTCTCCCGATCGATCCGTCTTCGCTGCGGGACAAGATCGCCATTCGCGATCTCGATTTCTTTTATGGCGAGGCGAAGGCGCTGAAGAACATCACCTTGTCGCTTTATGAGAACAAGGTGACGGCTTTCATCGGTCCCTCGGGCTGTGGGAAGTCGACGCTCCTGCGTGTGCTCAACCGCATGTACGATCTTTACCCGAACCAGCGGGCCGGCGGCGAAGTCATGTTCGACGGCCGGAATATTCTGGAGCCGGGCCTCGATCTCAATCTGTTGCGCGCGCGGATCGGTATGGTGTTTCAAAAGCCCACGCCGTTTCCGATGTCGATCTATGAAAATATCGCTTTCGGAATCCGGCTTTATGAGCGGCTGCCGAAAAGCGAACTCGACCACCGTGTCGAACAATCGCTGCGCCGGGCCGCGTTGTGGGACGAGGTCAAGGACAAGCTGAACGCCAACGGGCTCAGTCTCTCGGGTGGCCAACAGCAACGGCTTTGCATCGCGCGAACCGTGGCTGTCCGGCCGGAGGTCATATTGTTCGATGAGCCGTGCTCGGCGCTCGATCCGATCTCGACCGCCAAGATCGAGGAGCTGATCGACGAATTGACGGACGACTATACGATCGTGATCGTCACCCATAATATGCAGCAGGCCGCGCGTGTCTCCGATTTCACGGCCTTCATGTATCTGGGCGAACTGATCGAATTCGGTCCGACGACGAAGATTTTTACCGCTCCATCGGATCGCCGGACGCAGGACTACATTACGGGCCGGTTTGGATGAAACGGGTCCGGCTCACGAAGCGCTCGCCGCGCGGGAGAATATGATGCCCTTCGAACATACGACAAAAGCCTTCGATCAGGATTTGCAGGAACTGACACGCATGGTCGCCGAAATGGGCGGGCTTGCGGAACGTCAGATCGTCGATGCTCTCGATGCCCTGGTCCGCAGGGACGTTGCGTCCGGTCAACGCGTGGTCGCGATGGACGCGGAACTCGACAAGCTACAGCGCGTTATCGAGGAACGGGCCGTCCTGACCATCGCGCGGCGGCAACCGATGGCAGTCGATTTGCGGGAGATCGTCGGCGCGATGCGGGTCGCGACCGATCTCGAACGCATTGGCGATCTCGCCAAGAATATCGGCAAGCGGGTCAGCGCGCTGGATAAAGACTTCCATCCGCTGAAGCTGATCCGCGGCCTGGAGCACATGGCGAATTTGGTGCAATCGCAGATCAAGTCCGTGCTCGATGCCTATGCGGCCCATGATCTTCCCGCGGCCATGGCGGTCTGGAAAGGCGACGAAGAGGTCGATGCGATTTGCACGTCGCTGTTTCGCGAACTGCTCACTTATATGATGGAAGATCCTCGCAATATCAGTTTCTGCATCCATCTGATGTTCTGTGCCAAAAACATCGAACGCATGGGCGATCACGCCACCAACATCGCGGAAACCGTGTTCTATATGGTCGAAGGCCAGCAGATGCTGGACCCGCGACCCAAGGGCGACATGACGACATTTGCCTCCGTCATCCCGGGCAATTGATAAGCACGATCGGGGAGTTTCCATGGGTGCGCGCATTATGGTTGTTGAAGACGAAGAGGCGCTGACGACGTTGCTGCGCTATAATCTCGATGCCGAGGGTTACGAGGTCGAGACGGTGGCGCGGGGCGACGATGCCGATACGCGGCTGAAAGAGCGAATCCCGATCTGGTCGTGCTGGACTGGATGTTGCCGGGCCTGTCCGGCATCGAACTCTGCCGGCGTCTTCGGTCCCGCTCCGAAACCAAACAGCTTCCCATCATCATGCTGACGGCGCGCGGCGAGGAAAGCGAACGTATCAGGGGCCTTGCGACGGGTGCCGACGATTATATCGTCAAGCCGTTCTCGGTCCCCGAGCTGGTGGCGCGGGTCAAGGCCCTCTTGCGCCGCGCCAGCCCGGAACGTCTGGCCACAGTGCTTGCATATGGCGATATCGAACTCGATCGCGACAAGCGCCGTGTTGTCCGGTCTGGTCAGCCGATCGATCTCGGACCCACCGAATATCGCCTGCTCGAATTTTTTCTGGAACACCCGGGCCGGGTCTACAGTCGCGAGCAATTGCTCGACAGCGTCTGGGGCCGCGATATCTATATCGACGAGCGAACGGTCGACGTCCATATCGGGCGGCTGCGAAAGCTTTTGAATTCAGGGAGCGAGCAGGATCCGATCCGGACGGTTCGGGGCGCGGGCTATGCGCTCGACGACCGCTTCGCCAAGGTGGACTAGCGGTCCAGGATGAAAGTGTTGACTTGCGCGACCGATCCGAGCTCCTTGCCGCTCATAAAAAAACGGCGCCTCATCTTTCGATGGGCGCCGTTTTTCATAAGTCCGTGCGATTACTTGCTGACGGGTCGGCGGTCGCGACGCCGGTCGCTGGCCGGCTGGTAGGCGACGCGCGAGTGATGGGCGCAATAGGGAAGGCCCGCAAGCGATTTGCCGCCGCAGAAAAAGAAGTCGGCGCTGCCCGGGTCGCCGACCGGCCAATGGCAGGTGGCTTCGGTCAGCTCGAGCAGCGAGAGCCGCTGGCTCATCGGCACGACATTGTCGAAGGCGATCGGATCCGGCTCCGCCTCGACTTCGAAGGCGTGCGCGAGCGCGGTATTGCCGCGCGACATCGGCCGGGAAATGCGCATCATATGTTGCGCGGGCCGTGCCTTGCGCTGGCGCGGTGCGGCGGAGGACGGACTCTTGGCCCGGCCCGACAGGCCAAGCCGGTGGACCTTGCCGATCACCGCGTTGCGGGTGATGTTGCCGAGCTCCGCCGCGATCTGGCTGGCGGAGAGACCTGCTTCCCAAAGTTTCTTAAGCTGCTCAACGCGATCGTCGGTCCAACCCACTACCGTCATCGCACCATTCCCTTCGTGTCGCGCCTGCTGTTCGAGGCTGTTGGCGACTGCAAAAAAATTCCTGTCGGCAGAATCCCTTAGCCCTCGCCGGTCGCAATTTTTGCAACCGTGCATTTACGCTTTTACAGGGACCAGAGGATCAGATCTGCCGCACGACATGTCGTATCCGACAAGCCAAAAGCTACAATATGCCGTGACTCGCGCGCAAGAGTTCGCAGGCAGTGCGTCCACATGTTCTGGATGTAAACCCAACAAACGGCTTTTTCTGAGGCTTTTGAGCATCACTGTCATGTTGACAGTCAACGGTACGCAAAAATACAATACCGCTTAACGTGCTGCCCGTTGAGGCGGCACGTTTTGTTTCCGGTGTCCGCATTTGGCGTTCGCATCTGAAGTTCATTTGCGCTTTCAGTCGCTTCGGAAGCAAGTGCCGGATTCAAGCGAAGATGCGGATCGTTATAATTTGAGTTTTATTGGAGACGGTTCCCTCGGGTCACGCCGTGACCCGCCGGTTTCCCCGTTTTGAAAGTTCGATCAGGTCGCCATGAGCAACGCCACGAACCCACGTCTCATGCCCGTGTTTGCACGGGTGGATCTCGCCTTTGAACGAGGCGAGGGCGTTTGGCTGCACGGTGTCGACGGCGAGCGCTATCTCGATTTCACCAGCGGTGTCGCGGTGAATGCTCTCGGTCATGCGCATCCGCATCTGGTTGCGGCGCTGCAGGAGCAGGCGACCAGGCTCTGGCATATGTCCAACCTGTTCAAAAGCCCAGACGGCGAGAAGGTTGCAGCGCGGCTGTGCGAACACAGCTTCGCGGATGTCGTGTTCTTCGCGAACTCCGGCGCCGAGGCGATGGAAGCCGCGATCAAGGTGACGCGAAAGTATCAGGCAGCCAGAGGCAAGCCCGAGCGCTATCGCATCATCACCTTTGAAGGCGCTTTCCACGGCCGCACCCTTGCGACGCTGGCTGCCGGTGGTCAGGAAAAATATCTCGAAGGCTTCGGTCCCAAGGTCGACGGCTTCGATCAGGTTGCGCTCGGCGATCTGGAGGCGACGAAAAAAGCCATCGGGCCTCACACCGCCGGTATCCTGATCGAGCCGATCCAGGGCGAAGGCGGCGTTCGCGCGGCTCCGCCGGCGTTCTTCAAGGCGCTGCGCCAGCTTTGCGATGAGCACGACCTGCTGCTGGTCTTCGACGAAGTTCAAACCGGAATGGGCCGCACGGGCGACCTGTTCGCCTATGCGAAAACCGGAGTCACCCCGGACGTCATGGCGCTTGCAAAGGCGCTCGGCGGCGGTTTCCCGATCGGCGCCTGTCTCGCCACCGGAAAGGCCGCAGCCGGCATGACTGCGGGCACTCACGGCTCGACCTTTGGTGGCAATCCGCTGGCGATCGCGGCGGCCGGCGCCGTGCTGGACGTTATGCTCGCACCGGGATTTTTCGATCATGTCCGACACATATCGTTGCTGCTGAAGCAAAAGCTCGCCTCGGTCGTGGACCGCTATCCCGACATTCTCAGCGACGTGCGTGGCGAAGGGCTTTTGATCGGCCTAAAAGCTGTTGTTCCCGCCAACGATCTGGTCGTGGCTCTGCGCGATGAGAAACTGTTGACCGTCGGCGCGGGCGACAATGTGGTGCGGCTGCTGCCGCCGTTGATCGTTTCCGAAGCTGAGATCAATGAGGCTCTACTCCGGCTCGAACGCGCCTGCGCTACGCTGTCGAAGGATCAGCTCAAGCGGAAGGCCATCTGATGAGCAAGCTGCCCCGCCATTTTCTCGATCTAACTGAATTGCCGACCAAAGAGCTGCGCACGATGCTGGACGCCAGCGCGGCGATGAAGGCTCGGCTGAAAAAAGCCAAAGCCAGTGGAAAGATCGACGACCAGCCGCTCAAGGGCAAGACGCTGGCGATGATTTTCGAAAAGCCGTCGACGCGTACGCGGGTGTCGTTCGATGTTGGCATGCGCCAGCTCGGCGGCGAGGCGATCATGCTGACCGGGCAGGAGATGCAGCTTGGCCGGGGTGAGACCATCGCCGATACGGCGCGCGTTCTGTCGCGTTATGTCGATGCGATCATGATCCGTATCTTGAGCCACGATTCTTTGCTCGAACTCGCCGCACACGCGACGGTTCCGGTGATCAACGGCCTGACGCGGCGCTCGCACCCATGCCAAGTGATGGCCGACCTCCTGACGTTCGAGGAGCATCGCGGGCCGATTACCGGGCGTACCGTGGCCTGGACCGGCGACGACAACAATGTTTTGGCATCGTGGGCGCATGCCGCGGAGCGTTTCAAGTTCAATCTCCGGGTCGCGACTCCGCCGGAGCTGTCACCGAAGAAAGCTTTCAAGGACTGGATCAAGGCGACCGATGCGCCAATCGTTCTGGGGACCAGCGCAGAAGACATGGTCCGCGGCGCGGATTGCGTCGTCACCGATACCTGGGTGTCGATGGGCGACAAGGATGGCGAACATCGCCATAACCTTCTCAAGCCCTATCAGGTCAATGCCAAGCTGATGTCGCTGGCCAAGCCTGATGCCCTGTTCATGCACTGCCTGCCGGCGCATCGCGGCGACGAAGTCACCGATGAGGTGATCGACGGGCCGCAGTCGGTTGTCTTTGACGAGGCGGAGAACCGTTTGCACGCGCAAAAGGGGATACTGGCTTGGTGCTTTGACGCGGTTGCGTAGCGTATTTCGAAGCGAGGCGATTGGGCTGCAACCGCCTCCCGCGCTCCCTATATAGCTATAGATATAAGAAACGATCGCGCTGAAGACGCAGGATTGATCTCATCCAAGGTCATCGCGCTCACTTTTTGAAAGATCAATCATGATGGATCAAGGCATGGCCGGTGAAAGCAACGTGCGCGCCCCGTCGGCGACGCCGGTCGACGATGCGGTTCTTCCCTTTGAGGTGGCATCGCTCGATCTGCGCGGACGACTGACCAAACTCGGGCCCGCGCTCGACGCCATCATCACCAAGCATGATTATCCCGCGCCGGTCGGAAAATTGCTTGGAGAGGCGATTGTTCTCACCACGCTGCTTGGCTCGTCCCTGAAGTTCGACGGCCGCTTTCTGCTGCAGACCCAAACCGATGGTCCGGTGTCCATGATCATTGTGGATTTCGTGTCGCCGGACAGGCTGCGTGCCTATGCGCGCTTCGACAAGGAGCGCCTGACCCCGGGGCTTGGGAGCGGCGCGTTGCTTGGGCACGGTCACCTCGCCCTGACGATCGATCAGGGCGCGGATATGAGCCGCTACCAGGGGCTGGTGGCGCTCGAGGGCGGCACGCTTGAGGATGCGGCCCATGAATATTTCCTGCGCTCCGAACAAATCCCGACACGGGTCAGGTTGGCGGTCGGCGAGGAATTTCGCGCCGGCGACGGTCCACGGCATCGCTGGCGCGCCGGCGGCATGCTGTTGCAGTTTTTGCCCAAGGCTCCAGAACGGGCGCGGATCGCCGACCTTGACCCCGGTGACGCGCCGGAAGGCAGCGAAACCCAAGTTGTGCCGGAAGATGATGCATGGGTCGAGGGGCAATCCCTGATTGGCACCATCGAGGATCTTGAGCTGATCGATCCGGATCTGTCCGGCGAACAACTGGCTTACCGTCTGTTTCACGAGCGCGGCGTTCGCGTCTTTCCGCTGCAGCCCGTGCATGCCCAGTGCTCGTGTTCGCGCGATGCCGTGAAGGCGATGCTGAAAAGCTTCACGCCGAAGGATCGTGCCGACATGGTTGAGAACGGAAAAGTCGTTGTGACGTGCGAATTCTGCAGCTCGGTCTACGATTTCTCTCCGGAGGAAGCTGGCGTCGGTGAAAGCGACGCGGACGACGTCAGTTGATCGTTCGGTTGCTGTTCGGATTGTCGAGCGAGAATAGCGGAATATCGATGTCGAACCGATTCCCGCTTTCGCCGACCATCTGGTAGCTACCTTTCATGAATCCGGACGGAGTGGGAAGTGGCACCCCGCTGGTGTATTCGAAGCGTTCGCCCGGCGCGAGAACCGGCTGCTCGCCGACCACGCCGTCACCGCGAACTTCCTGCTGCTGGCCGGTGCTGTCGGTAATGATCCAGTGCCGCGTTTTCAGTTGCACCGTTTCCGGGCCGGCATTGACGATCGCCACCGTATAGGACCAGAAATACTGCCCCTTTTCGGCAGACGATCGCTCCGGCATGAAATTCGGTTGTACTGTGACGACAATCTGGCGGGTTACGGCACGGTACATTCTAAACGTCCAAGTTTTGCTAAACGCCCAAGTTTTGGCGCTTGAGGGCCAAGCGATATTACCATTTCGACATACGCGACCTGCGACGGCGCTGTGATCCGCGCAGGCGATGACACCTCAATATACCAAAAGCGGACAATTCGGAATCCCGCCCGCGATTTCGCGACGCTGGCGAGCTTGTGATCGGCCGCCGGCCTTCAAGTCGATCTCGCGCCGTGGTAGCTCTGCTGCAGCGGTATCGATCCAAAGCACGGCGGCGTCAGATTTGCTGTCATGCAGTGGTGGCCGCACATTGGCGGCCGCCATAACGTGTCTTATTCACATCGGCGCAAGAAGCGGAAAAGCAAGAAGCGGAAAAGAATGACTCCCGTTGTCACTCAACTTGCCGAAACCGCCAAGGCCGGGGTTGCCGTCGCGGTGAAAAACGACGGCGAAACACACGTCACGCCTGTATCTCCACCTGCTACATTCCATGCGCCTGGCGAACGTGAACTGCGGCTCGATCTGTTTCGCGGCATCGCTCTCTGGTTGATTTTTATCGACCATCTGCCGCCGAATATCCTGACGTGGTTCACGATCCGCAATTACGGTTTCAGCGACGCCACGGAAATCTTCATTTTCATTTCCGGTTACACCGCAGCATTCGTCTATGGCCGCGCCATGAAAGAGCGCGGATTTCGTGGTAGCGAGCGCCCGCATCTTGAAACGGGTCTGGCAGATCTATGTGGCGCACGTCTTTCTGTTCACGATCTACCTTGCCGAAATTGCCTACGTCGCGAACAGTTTCGAAAATCCGCTTTACGCTGAGGAAATGGGAATTCTCGATTTCCTCAAGCAACCCGACGTCACTATCGTTCAGGCACTGCTGCTGAAATTCCGTCCCGTCAACATGGACGTCCTGCCGCTCTATATTGTGCTGATGCTGTTTCTGCCGCCCATCTTGTGGTTGATGCAGCGCAAGGCGGATGTGGCGTTGACGCTGTCGGTCGCGCTTTACGCTTTCACGTGGGAATACGATCTCGCGCTTCCGGCCTATCCCAACGGCGTCTGGTTCTTCAATCCATTCGCCTGGCAGTTTCTGTTCGTGTTCGGCGCGTGGTGTGCGCTTGGCGGCGCGAAACGCATGGCGGGAATCCTGTCGTCGCGGATCACGCTCGGGATTTCGGTTGCTTATTTGCTGTTCGCGTTTTGCGTGACGCTCACATGGTACGTGCCGCAGCTCAACCGGCTGATGCCGAGCCTGCTTGAACAATGGATGTATCCGATCAACAAGACCGATCTCGACGTGCTTCGGTTTGCGCATTTTCTCGCGCTGGCGGCCATCACGGTGCATTTCCTGCACACCGATTGGCCCGGACTAAAGTCTAAGTGGCTCCGCCCGCTTGTGCTCTGCGGTCAGCATTCGCTCGAAATCTTCTGTCTGGGCGTATTTCTTGCCTTTGCCGGGCATTTCGTGCTCGCGGAAGTCGCTGGCGGGGCATGGATGCACTTTGTTATCAGTGTAACGGGTATCGTCGTGATGTCCGCCGCAGCGTTTTTGTTTTCGTGGTATAAGCGGGTTGCCGACAAGAGCGGCGCCTCCGCAAAGCGCGCGGAAGCGAACGCCGATATGGCAGGAGGGGAGTTGTGAGGATCAGCTCCAAAGCCGTTGCATTTGTGATGATGTTCGCCGGCCTTTTGGCCGCGGGGATGGCGCGTGGCCAGGATCTCAATTCGCAGGATTTAAAACCTCAAGACTCCAACCCACAAGTTTTGAACCCGCAGGATTCGAAATCCCCGTCAAACCAACAAGATTCAAATAGCTCGAAAGAGTTCGTTCCGCCTGCCCCGCAGGCGGAAGCGGATGCATGTGAAGTGCCGGCCTATTTGCTGACGACCGAGAGTCCGCTCGCCAATGTCACGGATGCGGTTAAGACCCGGCAGCGGCTCGACATCCTGGTTGTGGGCAGCGCGTCCTCCATTCTCGCCGGTCCGGACGGCGCCAGCACGTCCTATCCGGCGCGGCTCGAAGCCGCGCTGCGGGAAAGACTTCCAGGAATTACGGTTAATGTAACAACCAATCTTCAGATCAAAAAAACCGCAGCGGATGTCGCCGAAGAATTGGAAAAATGGGCGAAAGAGCGCAAGCCGACGCTGGTTATCTGGCAAACGGGCACGGTGGACGCCTTGAAATCCGTCGATCCGGACGATTTTCGCGCTGCAATAGACGATGGAACTTCGACGCTGCGCGGCGCCGGCAGCGACGTTCTGCTCATGAATCCGCAGTATAGTCCGCGAACGGAAACGATGATTTCCGTTGCGCCCTATCTCGACAATATGAGAGTGGGAGCACAGGAACATAACGTGCCGCTGTTCGACAGGTTTGCGATAATGCGTCATTGGAATGAGAGTGGACATTTCGATCTTTTCAATCCGTCCCATGGTTTCGGGATGGCGAAGCGCGTTCACGATTGTCTGGGTCAAGCGCTGGCGACCTTTGTGATCGATGCGGCTCACATCAACACAGCTGAACTCAGGATCCAGCGCTGATGAAATTGCAGCTGCTTGTTTCGCGTGCCCTGGTTGCCAGCTCTCCCGCCGCCACCGCCGCTCTTCTTCTCTCCACGGCTGTTCTCGGTTTCTCGGGCGTCTCTTTTGCGCAGGTAACCAGCAGGGATGTCGCTGCGGTTACGTCCGATGCGCCCGCTTCGGCGCCGAGAAGCGTGACGTCCAAGGCGATCGATGCCGTGAAGTCAGCAGCTCAAAGCGCCGGCAATATTTTCAGTCGCGTGCCGTGCTCCTCGCCTAAAAACATGAAATTCGCCGCGTCGCTGCCCCACGTCGCTCGCAAGATTGCCGCTGGCGAGCGCGTTACGATCATTGCCTTCGGTTCGTCGTCGACTGCAAGCTACGGCGCAAGCTCGCCTGCTTTCCAGTATCCGAACCGGCTCGCCGATCAATTGCGGCGGCATTATCCCAAGGCCGACATCGCGGTGATGAATCAGGGCATCGGCGGAGAAGACACGCCGGAAATGATGAAGCGGCTGAAGACCAGCGTGATCGATCAGAAGCCGGATCTGGTCATCTGGCAGCTCGGCACCAATACGGTGGTGAACGGTGGCGATATCGACGCCACTATGGGATTGCTCCAGGAGGGCATCAAGCGGCTTCAGGATATCGGCACCGACGTGGTCCTGGTCGATCCGCAATATGTTCCAGCGACGACAGCGAAGGAAGCCGATACCGACAAGATGGTCGGCATTATCGGCCGCGCCGCGCAAGTGATGAAGGTCGGCGTGTTTCCGCGCTTTCAGGTGATGAAGGATTGGCACACCACGCAGGCGCTGCCGTTCGAGGACTTCGTTATCCAGGACGGCCTGCATATGAACGATTGGGGCTACGCATGCTTTGCGCAGCTGCTCGGCGATTCCATCATCAAGTCGGTCGATCAGGTCAAGGCCGGGCTTGAAGTGCCTGCCAACGTGCTGACCTATCGGCCGATGTAGAGCAGGCCACTTCGCTCGAAAACGCTCTAGGCTTTCTCCAGCGCGGCCTGCAAATCCTCGATCAGGTCGTCGCGATGTTCGAGCCCCGCCGAAAATCGGATAAAGCCTTCGGAAATTCCAAGTTCGGCTCTCGCTTCAGGCGACAGGCGCTGATGCGTCGTGGTTGCCGGATGCGTCACGATGCTTTTGGAATCGCCTAGATTGTTGCTGATCTTTGCCAGTTTCAACGCATTCAGCGTTTTGAACGCCGCCGGCTTTCCGCCCTTCACCTCGAACCCGATCAAGGTCGAGCCCGCGCGCATCTGCTTCTTGACGATGGCGGCCTGTGGGTGATCGGACCGGCCCGGATAGATAAGACGAGAAATTTTCGGATGTGAGGCCAGGGCGTCGGCGATTGCCGCGGCGCTTTCGGTCTGCTGCCGCACACGTATCGCCAGCGTTTCAAGCCCCTTCAGCAGCACCCACGCATTGAATGGCGACATCGAGGGGCCGGTCTGTCGCAGGAAGTTATGAATGTGGTCCTGAATGAACTGCTCGGATGACAGGATCACTCCGCCCAGGCAACGGCCTTGGCCGTCGATATGCTTGGTCGCCGAATAGACCACGACATCCGCGCCGAGCGTGAGCGGGCTTTGCCAGATCGGCGTGGCGAACACGTTGTCCACCACGAGCCGCGCGCCGCCTTGATGTGCGATCTCCGCGACCGCCGCGATATCGCACACGTCGAGCGTCGGGTTGGTCGGACTTTCCAGAAAGCATGTGCGCGTGTTGGGGCGCATGGCCTTCTGCCACTGGTCCAGATCAAGACCATCGACCAGCGTGGATTCGATGCCGTAACGCGGCAACAGGTCTTCGATGACATAACGGCATGAGCCGAACAGCGCTTTGGCCGCGACCACGTGATCGCCGGCTCGCAAAGGTGCAAGAATGGCCGTGGTCACGGCCGCCATCCCGGTGGCGGTGGCGCGGGCCGCTTCCGCGCCCTCAAGTTCGACCATGCGCTGCTCGAACATCCCCACGGTCGGATTGGAGAAGCGTGAATACAGAAAGCCCGGGTCCTTGCCGGTGAATCGTGCTTCGCACTGCTCCGCGGTTTCGTACACAAAGCCCTGGGTGAGAAACAGCGCTTCGGAGGTCTCGCCGAATTGTGAGCGCAGCGTGCCGGAGTGAACCAGCCGTGTCTCGGGGCGATAATTGGCGGTCGGCGAAACGGGCTTGCCTGAGGATTTCGTGACGTCGGACATACGTGTCTCCAGACTGGCCAACCGGATGGCCAATAAAAAACCGGCCTGAACAAGAGTCCGGCCGGGATCACGTGTGTCCCCGGCCTGTTTAGCGAGTTGTTTAACGTGGCTGCAAGCCGGCCGGCTCAAATGACCACGGGATAAGTCAGGGTCTTAATCCTGGGTGGGCTTTTCGTCAAGACGGGCTTCGGGTAACCGATAAAAGCCCTTATTTCAGGGCCTGGTGCGGTCATGGAAGCAACTCACCGCTTTGCGATCGGCGCGCGCCCAAGCTATTGAATGAGAGCATATTCTGACGGTTAACCGGATCCATCGGACCGGATCATGCTCTGGGGACCTCGCTCGTGACACTGTCGCTGCCACCGGATGCCAAAGGAATTCTGCCCGATCGGATGATCGCGGCGATGGCGGACGATGGCGTGATCCTGCCCGAATATCCTTTCGTCGAGAGCCAGATCCAGCCCGCGAGCCTCGATCTGCGCCTCGGCAGCACGGCGTTTCGCGTGCGCGCCAGCTTTCTTCCCGGGCCGGGCTCAACAGTCGCGGAGCGGATCGAGGAACTGAAGCTGCACGAGATCGATCTGTCCGAGGATGCGGTGCTTGAGACCAATTGCGTCTACATCGCCCCTCTGCTCGAAAGCCTCGCTCTGCCGCCAACGCTCTGCGCCGCCGCCAACCCGAAAAGTTCGACGGGGCGTCTCGACGTGTTCACGCGCGTGATCGCCGATGGAACCCGGCGTTTCGACATGATCGGTGCGGGTTACCACGGGCCGCTCTATGCGGAGATCAGCCCCAAGACATTCCCGGTGCTGCTGCGCGAGGGATCGCGGCTGTCGCAGATTCGTTTCCGGGCAGGCGACGCGTTGCTCGATACCCAGGCGCTCGAAGCCTTGCATGCGAAGGAAAGACTGGTCGACAGCGATCACGCCGATCTCACGAACGGCGTCGCGCTCAGCGTGGACCTCTCCGGCGAAGGTTCGAACGGCTTTGTCGGTTATCGCGCCAAACGACACACCGGTGTCATCGATGTGGATCGCCGCGGCGGATATGCGGTCAATGAATTCTGGGAGCCGATCGCGGCACGTGCTGACCGGAGCCTGATTCTTGATCCGGGCGAATTTTACATTCTCGCTTCAAAGGAAGCGGTTCAGGTGCCGCCCGATTATGCCGCCGAGATGGTGCCGTTCGATCCGCTGGTGGGCGAATTCCGCGTCCATTATGCGGGCTTCTTCGATCCCGGTTTCGGATATGCCGGCGCTGGCGGGCAGGGTTCACGGGCGGTGCTCGAAGTCCGTTCGCGCGAGGTGCCGTTCATTCTCGAGCACGGCCAGGTCGTGGGGCGTCTCGTCTACGAAAAAATGCTCTCGCGGCCCGATGCGCTTTATGGCCAGCGCATCAGCTCGAATTATCAGGGCCAGGGCCTGAAACTCTCGAAGCATTTCCGCGCGCCCTGATCGGCCTGTCGGGGCAGGTGTTCCAGCGAACTTCTCAAGACGGCATGGTCGGCCGCGACAACGCGGTGTGGGCGAATTTCTTCGCCGCCACCGGCTCGCCGAACAGAAAACCCTGCACCATATCGAATCCCATCTCGTGCACGGCGACGAGATCCGCCCGCGTTTCGACGCCTTCCGCGACTGTCCGCGCGCCGTAGCTTTCCGCGAGTTCGATGATGCGGCGGCAGACGGTTCGCTTCAATTTGTCCTCCGCGCAGCCCGTGACGAACTTACGGTCGACTTTCACTTCCGTGAACGGAAAGTTGTCGAGGCCCATCAGGGATGGCCATTCCGCGCCGACATCGTCGACCGAGATCGCAATATTGTGGAAGCGGACTTGTTTGGCGACGCCCACCAATAGATCAAGCTTGCGGACGATTTCGGTGCCGTTGATTTCGATCATCAGACCGCTGAAGGCGGGATGATTGGGCATTTGCAGGCAAAGATTTTCGATCGAAGCGGGGTCTTCGAGAAACGACACGGGCAGGTTGATCGACAGGTCTACCGGGCCGCTGTGGCCAAGGAAATAATGCCAGTCGTCCAGCGCCTTGCCGATTACGAATTCCGACAGGCCGCGAAAATGCGGGTCGCCGTCATCGGGAATGAAATAGGCCGGCGGCACCACGCCCCATGATGGATGCCGCATGCGAACCAGCGCTTCCGCGCCACAAGGTGCCAGTGTTCTCGTGTCCACCTTGGATTGATACCACAACTCAAGCCAGCCTGATTTGAGCGCTTCGGGCACATCCACCGGAGCGCTTGTCGGTCTCTTGGCAGGCAGCAGGGGCGCGATGCTTGCGCGCAAGCCTTCGGCGCCGAACGGCGTCGAAAGCGTCGGCAGCAGCTTCATCCCAAGCTGGTTTCCGAGTTGCCGGACGGCGGCAACGATGGGAGCGCCCGAGGGACCGAGCAGCAGGATCTGACCGTCGAACAATTTAGCGGACAGGCAAGCCAGCACGCGGCCCGCTTCAATGCCGCCTCCGGAAAGGCCGAGAACGATAAGATCGATATGTTGTTGGCTGAGCCGCGCATCCAGCTCGCGAGCATCCTGACATTGCGTCGTCAGCAAACCCAACTCTTCCAGTGCTTCGCTGAGAAAGGTCCGGATGTGCTGCTTGTCGTCGACAATGCAAACGCTCGGCATGACCTTGCGCCGTCCGAATGCGACGAACTTCGAATGTGATTTCGATCGTTGATTTTGCATTCGCCACCGTCGGATTTTGATGGATAGGAGCGGCACCTTCCTACCGAGTCGACGTCGTGGGATTAGGGAATTCTTGCGGCAACACACTGATATGGGCGAACAGGGTTAAAGCTGCGAATGCAATTCAAATTGAACGCGTTCGACATATAAAACGCCGGCTTCGAGAGCGCCGCTCGACGCCGGGCGAGCAGTCGCCTCGGTACACGCCAAGCGAAAATCATCCTTGATATCAAGAGTTTTTGTTGGATCAACGCGGCAACTTGATCTTGCCGCAGCCAAGACGATGCGGCTATGTTCACGCCATCGCGGGCGTAGTTCAATGGTAGAACGGCAGCTTCCCAAGCTGCATACGAGGGTTCGATTCCCTTCGCCCGCTCCAGCCTTTACGGATCGCATCTGTCTTATGTCGATAATTTCCGTCACGAACTTGTCAAAAACCTACGGGTCCGGGTTCCACGCGCTCAAATCGATCGATCTCGATATCAAGCGCGGCGAGATTTTCGCGCTGCTGGGCCCAAATGGGGCGGGCAAGACCACGCTGATCAACATTATCTGCGGCATCGTCAACCCGTCGGCGGGTACCGTGCGCGTGGACGGCCATGATATTCTCACGGACTATCGTGCGGCGCGCGCCCTGATCGGTCTGGTGCCGCAGGAGCTGACGACCGACGCGTTCGAGACGGTATGGGCGACGGTCAGTTTCAGCCGCGGCTTGTTCGGCAAGCCATCGTCTCCGGCGCATATCGAACGGGTGCTGAAAGCACTGTCGCTGTGGGACAAGAAAGACAACATGCTCAGGACGCTGTCCGGCGGCATGAAGCGCCGCGTGCTGATCGCCAAGGCGCTGGCGCATGAACCGTCCATTCTGTTTCTCGACGAGCCCACTGCGGGTGTCGATGTCGAATTGCGCAAGGGCATGTGGGATGTGGTCCGCGATCTGCGCGACAACGGCGTGACCATCATCCTGACCACACATTACATCGAGGAAGCCCAGCAGATGGCCGACAGGATCGGCATCATCCGAAACGGCGAACTCATTCTTGTCGAGGAAAAGGCCGAGTTGATGCGCGAACTCGGCCAAAAGCAATTGACGTTGCAGCTGCAAACCAGGATCGATGCCGTTCCGGCGTCGCTGGATGCTTACGGATTGACGCTCGGGGCCGACGGCAACGAGGTGGTCTACACCTACGGCACTCAAGGCGAGCGAACGGGCATCACATCCCTCCTGAGTGATCTCAGGCAGGCCGGTTTAACGTTGAAGGATCTGCAGACCCGGGAAAGCTCGCTCGAGGATATTTTCGTCGGGCTGGTGCACCGGCCCAGCGCACGCAAGCCTTAGTCGGCTCACGTTGTAAAAACCCTGGTTCTCAAAAGCCGGGCTCGATCGAGTCAGCGCGTGTGAGGCCGGGATGTTTCGAAAAATGGAAGATCGAATGCGGTTCTGAATTAGGCGTTCGCGGGGATGGTCAGCCATCAACAGAAACGAATGCCGGCTCGAACGCCTTCATGAGGAAAAATCGATGAACCTTCGCGGCGCCTTTGCCATCTATCGCTTCGAGATGGCGCGCACCAAGCGCACAGTGTTTCAAAGCATTGTCTCGCCGGTGCTGTCGACATCGCTCTATTTCATCGTGTTCGGGGCCGCGATCGGTTCGCGCATCACGCAAATCGACGGCGTGAGTTACGGCGAGTTCATCGTCCCCGGTCTGATCATGCTGATGCTGCTGACGCAGAGCGTGTCGAATGCCTCGTTCGGCATTTATTTTCCGAAGTTCACCGGCACGGTCTATGAATTGCTGTCCGCGCCGATTTCCTATCTTGAAATCGTCATCGGATATGTCGGGGCGGCTGCTTCCAAATCCATCATTCTTGGCCTGATCGTGCTTGTCACCGCGGCCTTGTTCGTGGATCTGCGCATCGATCATCCGGTGTGGATGGTGACATTCCTGGTGTTGACCGCCGTCTCGTTCAGTCTGCTCGGGTTCATCATCGGCATCTGGGCGCAGGGCTTCGAGCAACTTCAGGTTATTCCCTTGCTGGTTGTGACGCCCCTGACGTTCCTGGGAGGCACGTTCTACTCCATGAACGTTCTGCCGCCGACCTGGCAGAAGATCTCTCTTTTCAATCCGCTGGTCTATCTGATCAGCGGATTTCGCTGGAGCTTTTACAGCATTTCGGATGTGCATGTGGCCATCAGCGTTGCGGTTGCGATAACGTTCCTGACGCTGTGCCTGGTTGCCATCTGGTGGATCTTCAAGACCGGTTATCGTCTCAAAACCTGATCCTGCGGACACGCGGACAGGCAGCTCGAACTTCGAACGTTGCTGCAACGGAGATGGCTTTCATGTCGCACCCTTGCCTGTTCACGCCGATCACGTTGCGGGATGTCACGTCAAAAAACCGCGTCATCATATCGCCGATGTGCCAATACTCGGCGGATGACGGCATGGCGAACGACTGGCACCTGGTGCATCTCGGGAAATTCGCGCAGGGCGGCGCCGGAATCGTGATGACGGAGGCCGCCGCTGTGGTTGCCGAAGGCCGCATCACCCACGGCGATCTCGGCATATGGCATGATGACCAGGTCGCTCCGCTTGCGCGGATCGCGACGTTTCTGCGCAACAACGGCGCGGTGCCGGCGATCCAGCTCGCCCATGCGGGGCGCAAGGCGAGCATGCAACGGCCCTGGTTCGGCAATGCGGCGCTCACGCCGGACGATCATGCGCGGGGGGATAGGCCGTGGCAGATCGTGGCGCCCAGTCCGATTCCGATGGAAGAGGGCTGGCTCATGCCGCGTGAGCTGACGGAAAGCGACATGGTTTCTCTTCGTGAAAACTTCCGGCTTGCGACATTGCGCGCCGCAGCGGCGGGCTTCGACGTGCTGGAATTGCATTGCGCGCACGGATACCTGCTGCACGAATTTCTGTCGCCGCTATCCAATCATCGCATCGATGCCTATGGCGGAGATCGCGCCGGGCGGATGCGCTTTCCGCTTGAAGTGATCGAGACCGTGCGCGCGGTTTGGCCGAAAAGTCAGCCGTTGTTCGTGCGCATCTCCTCCGTCGATGGTCTCGACGGCGGATTGCAGTTAGAAGAACTCCATCGCTTTCGCACGCGAGGCCAAATTGCGTGGCGTCGACCTGATCGATTGCTCATCCGGCGGTTTGATGGGGTCCGCGACCGCGGCGCGTATTCCGCGCGGTTACGGTTTTCAGGCGCCGTTCGCCGCGGAAGTTCGCAAGCAGGCCGCTCTTCCGACCATGGCGGTGGGACTTATTCTGCATCCTCAGCAGGCGGAAGATATTCTGGTTCAAGAGCAGGCGGATATCGTCGCGATCGGCCGCGAATCGCTGTTCGATCCGAATTGGGCGCTGCATGCCGAACTCGCATTGGCCGGAAAGCAGGACGCTTCGGTCCAAAGTCTGTTTCATTCGTGGCCGAAGCAATATGGCTGGTGGCTTGAACGCCGCGAGCCGGGGCTGCGCAAGCTGGACGGCCCGGCGCTGCCGTTCCGTTAGCGCGTGTTACCTGCAATCCGGAATTTACTTCGCCATAAAATGCTTTAGAGCGTTTTCCAGCGAAGCATGACGCCGGATTTGATCCGGTGGCGTATACCGGTTCGCGTCAAGAAAACGCGTCGAACATAACGATAGAGCGCGACGGTGATTTAACCCAGAATGAAAACGCGCGGGCAAAGCGTCCGAAGGACTTGGTGATGACGGACGTTCAATCAGTTCAGGCCCGGCCGGCGTCCCGTGCCCGGCGCGCGGGACGGTTGCGCTATGTCGGGGCATGGTTTGCTCTCCGTGCCACCGATCGCAAGACCGCGCCGGCCTTTGTCATCTGGTTCGCGGCGCTGCATGCGGTGCTGTGGACCGTTATTCTGACATCGCTAAAGGCCGCGCAAGACGTTCACATGGATGTCGCCGAGGCCTTCTCGTGGGGGCAGAAGTTTCTGCTGGGCTATGGCAAGCACCCGCCATTGTCAGGCTGGGTCGCCGGCCTCTGGTTCATGGCATTTCCCGTGCGTGACTGGTCAGCCTATGCCCTGGCGATGGCGACGGTCAGCGTCGGGCTCGTGATCTGCTGGCACATCGCCACGCGTGTCGTCGATCGCAGGCGCGCATTTCTCACGGTGCTGATGCTGGCGATCTATCCGATCTTCAATTTCAAGGGCTTTAAATATAATGCCGATTTGCTGCAGCTGGTGACGCTGCCGCTGATCGTGCTGGCCTATCTGAACGCATTCGAAAAGCGCAGCATGCGATCGGGCATCTGGCTTGGCCTTGCCGCCGTCGCAGGGATGATAACCAAGTACTGGGCCTTGACGATCATCGGCGCGGTCGGACTGGCGGCGCTGATGCACCCGGATCGATTACGGTTTCTCGCGTCTCCCGCGCCATGGGTCGCGCTGATCACGTTGTTTGCCGGAATGGCCCCGCACCTGTGGTGGCTGGTGCAGGCCGATTTCGCTCCGCTGATCTATGCGGGTGATGTCTACGAGTTGTCGTCGCGCGCACGAAGCCTGCAGCTCGCCACCAACTATGTCGGGCATAATATTGGCCTGCTGCTGCCGGCGGTATTGGCCGCGCTGATCGCTTTGCGCTGGCAGCGGTTTTCGATACTTTGGCGGCAGCGCCCGATGGAAACGATGCGCAATGCGCTGCTATGGCGAACCTCCGGCGCTCACAACGTTGACATCTCGCAGGCGCGCAACGTCTGGATCATCCAGACGATTGTTGCTGTTGCACCGCCGGTCGCCGCCTTCGCTCTTGCCATTTACATCAAGACCGACTGGGGCATTCCGCTGTTTTTTCTTGTGCCGCTGGCCTTGATCGCGATTCCCAGATTGGGTGTGCAACGGATCGCGCTGCTGCGGCTTGCGGGGGTCTGGCTGGCGATGACCTTTGCCGTCTTGATCGCCTCGCCGTTGATCGTGCAGTACGGCGTTCGTCAAATGGCGACGGCCGGCATTGCCAATAACCTGACCTCGCAGTTCGCTGAACAATTGACCGAAGCCTGGCACCGGCGCTTTCATTCACGCTGGGCCGTGGTCGCGGGAACGACCGAGGTCGGCGCGCCGATGGCGTTCTATAGTCCGGATCGTCCGGTGACGTTGACGCCCGGCGAAATCTGGTCCTCCGGGCTGACGTCGCTCGAGGAAGCGAAGCGTCTCGGCTTCGTTGGAATTTGCGATACCACGGATAATCGCATGGCGGCTTGCGACGACTGGATGGCGAAGAACGCGCCGGATGCGGAGCGCTTCAACATGAACTCGCGCCGATTCTTTCGCGGAACGAGCGGTCCGTCGGTTCAGTGGAAAATCTATATGGTGCCGCCAGCGGCGCGATGAAGGTTCGATCGTTTCGAAACGCACGGATCAGTGGAACGTAGCGCCGAGCCGATGCGCGTGGGCTGGCTTTATTCTTCCTCGCCGAATTTATTGGCAACAAGCGTCGCGACGGCGTCGAGCGCCTTTTCGGCCTCGCGGCCCTTCGAGGAAATCAGAATGGTTGTGCCGATGCCTGCTGCAAGCATCATCAGCCCCATGATGGAATTGCCGCCGACCGTTTCGCCGTTGCGCGTGACGGAGATTTCCGCGTCGAACTGTTCCACCATCTGGACGAACTTGGCGGAGGCGCGCGCATGCAGCCCGCGTTTGTTGGTGATCGGAACTTCGCGGACGAATACCCCGTCTTGCGCGGGCAAAGGATTGGGCTGACCTTCGTTGTCCGACATCAAGTCATTTACCAGCGAGGACGCGGCTCGCGATGGTGACATATTTGCGGCCGGCTTCCTGAGCGGCCGTGATGGCGTCCGGCAACGGCATGTCGTCGCGGACCTTTGCGAGTTTCACCAGCATCGGAAGATTGATGCCGGCGAGCACTTCCACTTTCGGGCGGCTCATACATGAGATCGCAAGATTGGACGGCGTGCCGCCGAACATGTCGGTGAGGATAGCGACGCCGTTTCCGGTATCGACACGCTTGACCGCCTCGATGATATCGCTGCGGCACAAATCTGCATCGTCGTCCGCGCCGATGGTGATCGAACTCGATCTGCTTTTGCGGACCCATGACGTGCTCCAGCGCGGCCCGAAACTCGTCGGCCAGGCGCCCATGGGTAACTAGTACTAAACCAATCATCAAAAACTCCTCGCGGGTGCTTTGTGCACCGCACGAAAGGGCCACATCTTGACTATCCAGAGGCCCGAGGCAAGGGGATCTTGATCTCTATGCCGCTCCTTCCAACAGCGAAAGAGACAGGGCGTGCAGTCTATTCGGTGGCGATAGTGGGCCTTATATGGTTACCAAATCCCTTCCGGCAATCAGGCGAAGGTCGAGGGTCCGCCGTCATGCCGGGGGTCGTAAGTAGCGCGGCTACAACCAGTGGGAGCGCGGAGAAGCCAGCACCTACCGGTATTCTGAGTATCTCAATACCATCAATCAGGCACCGCAACGCCTCGGCTGACGGAAGGCGCGCGGCGTCGTCGGCCGTAAGGTCAACCACGAGGCTCACCGAACCCTCGCTCACGAAGTCGCAGTGGCGAATACCGAGTCCGCGCACTTCGATCAAGCCCGCGAGTTCGGGCGCGTGACGCACGACGATCTCATTGAGCTGGCGTGTGAGATAGACGCGGTCGTCACCGATCAGGATTGCACGCGGGATTTGCCCGGCGCGTCCCGCGGCAATCAGATCGAAGGCGAGGCGCGACTTCCCGGATCCCGATGGACCGCGAATCAGGATTGCCTGTTCGCCGACGCGCACGGCAGAGGCGTGGATGCTGGGAGCAAGTTGCGCGGTCATAGCGACGGCAGCCTCACAACGAAGCGTGCGCCGGCAATCGGCGTATCGCCATTGCTGTCGGTTTTTCCGGCGCGGTTTTCGGCCCAGATGCGTCCGCCATGCGCGTCCACGATCTGCTTGGATATCGAGAGGCCAAGACCTGAATTCTGTCCAAAGCCCTGCTCCGGGCGATCCGTGTAAAACCGATCGAAGATTTTCTCGAGCGCTCCAGGACGAATGCCGGGTCCGTCGTCATCGATCACGATTTCGATCATCCGGTTTCTCGCGCGGCGGCAGACAACGCGCACCACGCCGCCGCTCGTCGAAAAAGATTGTGCGTTCGACAGCAGATTTGAAACGACCTGACCCAATCGCGAGTCATGGCCCGGGGCGGAGAATGTATCCGCTGCTGCGCCGTCGAAGCGCACCTGGACTTGCACATTATTGTTGTGACTGGTTTCGTTGGCCACGGTCGCGAGTGTCGTCAGCAGCCGGCGAAGATCGACGGGCGCCGCATCCTGCCGCTGCAATTCGGCATCGAGGCGGCTTGCATCGGAAATGTCGGAGATCAGCCGGTCGAGACGGCGCACGTCGTGCTCGATGACGTGAAGCAGACGGCCCCGGCTTGTCTCGTTACGCGCCAGCGGCAAAGTTTCGACTGCGGAGCGAAGCGACGTCAGCGGGTTTTTCAACTCATGCGAGACGTCGGCGGCGAAACGCTCAATGCTTTCGATGCGGTTGTAAAGCGCGTCGGTCATGTCGCGAAGCGCGCCGGACAGATGGCCGATTTCGTCGCGACGTCCCGTGAAGTCGGGGATTTCGACCCGGGTCTTGATGCGGCGGCGAACCCGCTCTGCGCTGTCGGCAAGACGTCGCACCGGTCCGGCGATTGTGCTTGCGAGCAGCAGCGAAAGAACGATCATGACGGCGGCCGCAAGGCCAAACACCTTGAGGATGGCGAGACGTTCCGCCGTGACCATCTGGTCGATATCGTCGCCCTGTGTCGACAGCATCAGGGCGCCATGCACCGCACGAAAGCGCTGCACGGGGACCGCGACCGAGACGATGACTTCGCCGCGTTCGTTGATGCGGACCATGCTGCCTTTCTGGCCGTTCAGCGCCTCGCCGACTTCGGAATATCCGTTGCCGTTTTCGGGACCGAGTTCGCGATAGGGAGGCAGATCGCCGCGATTGAGCCAGGTGCGGATGGTGATCATCGCGCGTTCGGTCATCCCGGGTTTTTCGCGCGAAGGTGGTGCAAGATCGAAGCGCAGGACGTCGCCGCGCCCGTAAAGGCTGCGGCTGTCCAGCGTCAGCACGCCCTCGCGATCGTAGATGCGCGCGCGCGTCTTGGTCGGCGAAATCAGGCGCCGCAGAACGGGCGCCACGCGTTCCGGATTGATCGGAAAATCAAGGCCGGACAGCACGTCTTCCGACGGGCCGTAGGTCTCGCCCGGTTTCAGATCGAGAAGCTTGTCCGGGTCGACCGTGATCGTATTGGTCTCGACGGTCGCGGAGGCCGCGATGGCGCTCGCGATGATTTCCGCCTGCACGAGAAGACTCTGTGCGCGTGCGTCGATCAGACCGGCGCGGAACTGCGAGAGATAGAGAATGCTGGCAACCAGCGCGATCAGGCCCGCGAGATTGAGCGAGACGATGCGTCGCGTCAGACTCGAAAAGCTCAGAGAGAAGAAATATTGACCGGCCCTGCGCAGCCAGCCGAGCGGGCGCTGCCAGCGCGGCGTGGTTTGCTCACCCGCGAGGTCAATCGGATCCGTACCGGCGTCCGGCTCTGCGATCGGAGCGGATGGCGGCGAGACGTCGTCCGTCTTCTTCTGATCCCGATCAGGAAGGGTGCGATCTAGCAATGGCAAAACCGTGCGGTTGTTTCTCGGGCCGGCGAAACTGCGTGCTTGATCTGCAGATCGGTGCCGGCCATTCCGAAGCATAGCGCATTTTCGACCCAATTGGACCAGAAAGCAGCGTCCCGGCGCGGGCCTGATAACTGGCACATGAACGATCAAGCAAACAGCATTCGCACGAAAACAATCGTTGCCGTCGATCCCTGTGAGCTGGCGTCAAGCCTTGCTTGTGAGCACTCCGGCGCGGACCCGCTATTTCGAAAGCTGCGTTGTCAGGTTTCCTTGAAGCGATAGCCGACGCCATAGAGCGTCTCGATCATCTCGAAATCGTCGTCGACCACCTTGAATTTCTTGCGCAGCCGCTTGATGTGGCTGTCGATGGTGCGATCGTCGACATAAACCTGATCGTCGTAGGCGGCATCCATCAATGCATTCCGGCTCTTGACGACGCCGGGACGCGTCGCGAGCGCCTGCAGGATGAGAAACTCGGTGACGGTGAGCGTGACCGGTTCATTCTTCCAGGTGCAGGTGTGACGCTCCGGGTCCATGCGCAGCAGGCCGCGCTCGAGCGCTTTCGGATCCGTTTCCTTCGGAGTGGCGGCGGGATCTTTCGGTATCGCGCGGCGCAACACCGCCTTGACGCGCTCGACCAGCAAACGCTGCGAAAACGGTTTGCGAATGAAATCGTCGGCGCCCATCTTGAGGCCGAACAGTTCGTCGATTTCCTCGTCCTTCGAGGTGAGGAAAATCACCGGAAGATCGGACTTCTGCCGTAACCGGCGCAGCGTTTCCATTCCGTCCATCCGCGGCATCTTGATATCGAGGATCGCAAGATCGGGCGGACTGGTTCGAAAACCATCAAGCGCGGAGGCGCCGTCCGTATAGGTCATGATGCGATAACCCTCGGCCTCAAGCGCGATCGATACGGATGTCAGAATGTTGCGGTCGTCATCGACCAAGGCGATTGTGGGCATGAGCTGCTTTCAGAACGTTGTGGCTAAAACGGCGAGCGCTTCGTCCCAAAGACGCTCAACCGAGGGGGCCGCAAGACAGAGCCTTTGAATTAAACGCGCTGGCTCAAAAACTCCCACGGAATGCATCGGATGTGGAAATGTCTGAGCCGGAAGCGACACTCAAAACAACGAATACTTGTGGCCTTCCGAAACCAAATACCGCTTCCGACGATCCTGCCACGCGGGAGCGAACTCAATTTCGGCGCACTAGACCAGCGAGCAATGCAAGCTGGGCTGAAATGTGACCGAGTTCCCAGAAACGCTCCAATGCAACCGGCAGTTCCCAGCTATATAGTGATCTTTATGGCCAAAAAAACCGTCTCCGGAGAGTCGGGCCCGATATATGGCAGTGCAGGATGACACCAGAGCCTGATTTCGAGCCCGGGCAGGTTGGCCGGGGGTTACTGCGCCGCAGCCGCCAGGGCGCTCTGGCGACCCTTATGGTGGGGTCGGGCGATCCCTATTGTTCGTTGGTTAACGTGGCCAGCGCGGCGGACGGCTCGCCGATTTTGCTGGTATCCCGGCTGGCCCTCCACACCCGCAATGTCCTAGCCAATTCCAGGGTCTCGCTGATGCTGGACGAGCGCCGGGAAGGCGATCCGCTGGAGGGCACACGGATCATGATCGGGGGTGTGGCCGAGGCGGTGGGCGAGGCAGCTCAGGCCGCCGTGAGCCGGCGCTATCTTGCTGCGCATCCCTCAGCAGAAGCCTTTGTAAAATTTAAGGATTTTAGGTTTTTGACGATCCAAGTCACGTCCGGCCATCTGGTGGCCGGCTTCGGACGGATTGTCGATCTGCGGCCGGAGCAGCTTCTCACCGATCTTTCCGGCGCGGAGGCCCTGCTTGAGGCTGAGCCCGACATCGTCAGCCATATGAACGACGACCACCGCGATACGATGAATCTCTACGCAACCCGGCTCCTAGGCGGGTCAGCTGGGGACTGGCGCTGCGTGGGCTGTGACCCCGATGGGCTAGACATTCAAAACGAGCAGCAGGCGCTGCGGCTCAACTTTCCGCGGCGGATTGTCGCGCCCGCTGCACTGCGCAAAATTTTGAAGGAAATGGCGGATGACGCTCGATCGGATTGACCACACCGTGCAAGCTGGCTGGTTGGAAAAACGCGATCGATCCCGCAACGCATCATGCGCCGAATAAACCAATTTAAGCGGGATCGTCTTGGCAACATCCCCATTGAGCACTATTAGATCGCTGGACTGAAGCCGGGCGGTTATAGTTCGGCAACCGCCCTCGGCGTTAGCGATGCTGGCGCACTGCGAGACGCGGGTGCAAGGAGGATTTTCGGTGCAAGAGACGGGCGTACGCAACAGTGCTTTCGGCGCTGACAAATTCGGTTTCAAAAAACTGAAAGCCGTGAATTGGAATTTCGGTACCCCCGCGCTTTACGAACACTCCCTGCGCAACAATGAAGCTTCGTTGACCGCCGATGGCGCGCTGTGCGCCGAGACCGGTGTGTTCACGGGCCGCAGCCCCAAAGATAAATACACCGTCCGCGACGCCACCACCGAAAAGACGATGTGGTGGGCCGGCAATCAGTCGATCACCGCCGATCAATTTCAAGCGTTGTATGACGATTTCATCAAGCATGCCGAAGGCATGACCTTGTTCGCGCAGGATCTCTACGGCGGCGCCGATCCGAGCTTCCGTATCAAGACGCGCGTTTTCACGGAATTGGCCTGGCACTCCCTGTTCATTCGCACGCTGCTGATCCGTCCCGAAGCATCCGAGCTTGCGGGCTTTGCTCCCGAACTCACCGTCGTCGATTTGCCGAGCTTCAAGGCCGATCCGAAGCGTCATGGCGTGCGTTCGGAAAACGTCGTGGCGATCGATTTCGCGCGCAAGATCGTTTTGATCGGCGGCTCGCATTATGCGGGCGAAATGAAGAAGTCGGTTTTCACGACCTTGAACTATTATCTGCCCGCGCAGGGCGTGATGCCAATGCATTGCTCGGCGAATGTCGGTCCCGATGGCGACACCGCGATCTTCTTCGGCCTCTCCGGCACCGGCAAGACCACGCTCTCGGCCGATCCCGGGCGTACGCTGCTCGGCGATGACGAGCATGGCTGGGGCAAAAGCGGCGTCTTCAATTTCGAGGGCGGCTGCTATGCCAAGTGCATCAAGCTGTCTGAAGAGGCCGAACCGGCGATCTACGCGGCGAGCAAGCGTTTCGGCGCCGTGCTGGAAAACGTGGTGTTCGATCCCACCACGCGCGAAGTGGATTTCGACGACGGCTCGAAAACCGAAAATACCCGTTCGGCCTATCCGCTCGATTTCATCCCGAATGCCTCGCTGACCGGACGTGCCGGGCAGCCGAAGAATCTGGTGATGCTTGCCGCCGACGCATTCGGCGTATTGCCGCCGATCGCCAAACTCACCCCGGCGCAGGCGATGTATCACTTCCTCTCCGGCTATACCGCGAAAGTGGCGGGCACCGAGCGCGGCGTCACCGAGCCGGAGCCCGAGTTCTCCACCTGCTTCGGCGCGCCGTTCCTGCCGCGAGATCCCTCGGAATACGGCAACCTGCTGCGCGAGCTGATCGCCAAGCACAATGTCGATTGCTGGCTGGTCAACACCGGCTGGACCGGCGGCAAATACGGTGTCGGCAACCGCATGCCGATCAAGGTCACCCGCGCGTTGCTCACCGCCGCGCTGAACGGCTCGCTGCGCAACGCCGAGTTCCGAACAGACAAGTATTTTGGTTTCGCCGTACCCACATCGCTGCCCGGCGTTCCGAACGAGATTCTCGACCCCGTGAACACCTGGAAGGACAAGACGGAGTTCGACAAGACGGCTCGTGGTCTTGTCGCCATGTTCCAGAAGAACTTCGGCAAGTTCGAAAGCAAAGTGGACGCCGAAGTGCGGGCCGCAGCACCGGAAGTCAAACTCGCAGCCGAGTGATTTTCATCGGCTTCAAGCTTAACGAAAGGCGGCTCATCGAGCCGCCTTTTTGTTTTTGATCGCCCGTCAGCTTTGCAAACTCACTTGCCCCACTTGCCGGCGATCTCGGCTGTCGAAATTTATTCAGAGCACTTTCTTGAGCGCGGCCTTGAGCGACCGCGCGGCGGCATCATAATCCCGCCAGGCTTTGCTTTTTTTGAGAAGCGCGGGAACGGTGCGAACGGTGTAGCGCGAAGGGTCGAGACCTGCTTTCACCTCTGTCCACGTCAAGGGCATGGACACCGTCGCGCCTTCGCGCGCGCGCGGTGAAAGCGGCGCGACCGCCGTCGCGGTGCGGTCGTTGCGCAGATAATCCAGGAAAATTTTCCCTTTTCGCAGCTTCTTCGACATGTTGATGAGATAGCGATCTGGCGCGTCGTCCGTCATTCGCCGGCATACTTCCTGGGCGAAAGCTTTGGCTTCCGGCCACGTCACGGCGTCGCGCTTGGTGTGCAGCACGGGCGTGACGACGTGAAGCCCTTTTCCGCCTGTGGTCTTGCAGAAGCTTTCCAGCCCGAGCGCATCGAGCCGCTGCTTCATGTCCTTGGCTGCGTCGATCACTTCAGTGAAGTCGAGATCCGGGGCCGGATCGAGATCGAACACCAGCCGGCCGGGAATTTCCGGTTCGTCCGGTGCACAATTCCAGGGATGTAATTCAAGGCCTGCCGTTTGCGCCACGGCGATCAGTCCTTCGATGCGATCGATCTGCAGATAGGGCTTTCGATCGCCGGAGACTTTTACTTCAGACAACAGGTTCGACATGCCGGCCATGGAATGGCGCTGGAAGAAGGCCCCGCCGCCGATCCCATCCGGCACACGCAGAATCGAGCAAGGCCGTCCCGCGATATGCGGAAGCATCCATTCGCCGATACTTTCCATGTATTCGGCGAGGTCGCGCTTGGTCACCGGCTTTCCGTCCCCGGCGTCAGGCCAGAGCGCCTTCTCGGGTTTCGAAATGGTCACTCCCATCACGATCGCCGTGCCTTTGGTGCCGGGCGAACTCTGGGGGGAGGCCGTCTTTCGTTTGTAATGCGGCTGGCGCTGGCCGCGTTGCGTGTTGTCGAGAGCTGCCTTGTCCGGGCGGCGAGCCGGCAATCTTGCCGGATCTTCCGCTTCGACTTCGCTGGCCGGTTTGTCCTGACGCAGTCCCTTGAACGCCGCTTGCCGGACCATTCCATCGCCGGTCCATCCGGCGAATTCAATTTCGGCCACGAGCGTAGGCTTCAACCAGTGCACACCGGCGCCACCCGATGGCGCGCCATGGCCGCCAAACGGACTCTTCGCCGCGGCGGCTTTCTTCAAGGCGGGCATGAGGCGCTTCACTTTGTCTTGCCCATACCCGGTCCCGACGATGCCGGTGTAGACCAGCTTCTTGTCGTGGTGGACGCCAACCATCAGCGAACGGAATTTCCCGCCATTGCTTTTCCAGCCTCCGACCACGACCTCATGCCCGGCACGGCATTTCGCCTTGGTCCAATCATCGCTCCGTCCGGAGACATAGGGGGCGTCGGCCTTCTTGGAGATGACGCCCTCCAGCGACAGCTTGCATGCCGATTTCAGGATCGCATCGCCACCGGTCTGAAAGTGATCGACATAGCGAAGGATGTCGCCGGCGCTCTTCCGTTGCTTTTCGATCAGGCTCTTCAATCGTTGCTTGCGCTCGATAAGCGGGAGTTCGCGCAAATCCTCTCCGTCCATGAACAGCAGGTCGAAGGCGAAGAACATCAAATTGGCGTCGTCGCCGTCCGAGAGCGCGGCCTGCAACGCGGCGAAGTTCGTTACGCCCTGATGATCCAGAGCGACGATTTCGCCGTCAATGATGACGTCGGGGAATTTCGATGCGATTTTTGCGATGGTCGGAAATCTCTCTGTCCAGTCCAAGCCCTTTCGGGTCATCAGCGTGGCTTTGTGGTCTTCGACATGCAGTTGCATGCGATAGCCGTCGAGCTTGATTTCATGCACCCAGTCATCAGTCCCCGGTGGGCGGTCGACGCTTTTGCAGAGTTGCGGAGCGACAAAATCCGGAATACGTGCGCGCACCGCGGATTGTTTTCGCGAGGTCCTTGGTTTTACCCCGTTCGAGGCAGCGTCTTTTGTCCGGTGAGTTTCCTTGCGCGCCTCCGCCGCAAGCCCCTTGCGTGAATCCCAAACCGCATCAGGCGGCATCACGGCCTTTGTCAGCATGAAGGCTTTGGGTTTTTTGCCGGTGCCTTTCGCGATCTGAGGGATCGAACGGCCGGACGCCACGGAAGCCTCTTGTTCGAGAATTGTATTGGCGCGGCCTTCTTTTGAATATGCGTCGCGATGTTTGATGAGCAGCCAGTTTGTTCGCTTGCCGCCGCTGCGGTCGTGCTTCATGCGCACCAGCACCCACTCGCCGTGCAGCTTTTCGCCGTCGAGTGCGAATTTGAGGTCGCCTTTTTTCAACCCGGCTTCCGGGTTGTTCGCAAGCCAGTAACCGCGATCCCAGATCTGCACGGTCCCGCCGCCGTACTGCCCTTCAGGAATGGTGCCTTCGAAATCGCCGTAGTCGAGCGGATGGTCTTCAACCTCCACGGCCAGACGTTTGTCGTGGGGGTCGAGGGAAGGGCCCTTGGTCACGGCCCAGGACTTGAAAACGCCGTCGAGTTCGAGTCGCAGATCGTAATGCAGGCGTCGCGCATCGTGCTTCTGAATCACGAAGCGCCGCTGTGGTGCGCGGGCTACTTTAGCTTCGCCGCTCGGTTCTGCGGTTTTGGAAAAGTCTCGCTTGGTTCGGTAGGTGGCCAGTTTTTTGGACGCCCGCTTCTTCGCAACCACGGCACAGCCTCACGCGTATACCTTTACCGGCCGGGATCGCGGCCTGTCCGGAACGAAAACCCGCCATTGCGGTTGAGGTTCCGCTTTTTCCTCGAGGTGGAGACGAAGGTCATGCAGCGCGCCTACTGGAAAGGCTTTCTGAAATTGTCGTTGGTGGCCTGCCCGGTCGCGCTCTACCCGGCTTCGACGGCTTCGGAGAAAACCCGGTTTCACATGATCAACAAAGCGACGGGCAACCGCCTCAAACAACAGATGATCGATGCCGAGACGGGGGATGTCGTCGAGGCAGACGAGAAGGGGCGAGGGTATGAGTTGAGCAAAGGCAAATATGTCGAGATCGAGAAAGAAGAGCTCGAAGCCGTTCAGGTCGAAAGCACGCACACGCTCAATATCGACAGCTTTGTTCCGAAGGAAGAAGTCGACAAGCGCTATCTGAACCACCCTTATTACATGGTCCCCGACGGCAAGGATGGTGCCGACGCCTTTGCTGTCATCCGCGATGCCTTGAAGAGCGAAGAGCGCGTCGCTCTCGCACGGATCGTGATGACCAATCGCGAGCATGTCGTGACCATCGAGCCGCTCGGGAAGGGGTTGCTGGTCACCACGTTGCGGTACCCCTATGAAGTGCGCGAGGAGAATGATTTCTTTGCACACATCAAAAGCCCGAAAATTTCCCGCGACATGGTCGAGCTGGCTGCGCACATTCTGAAGTCGAAGGCCGCTCATTTCGATCCTTCGAAATTCAAGGATACCTATGAAACCTCCTTGAAGGCGCTGGTCAAACGCAAGGCGTCCGGCAAGAAAATCGAAGCTCCGAAGCACGATGAGCCACCGAGCAACGTCATCAACTTGATGGATGCGTTGAGGCAAAGCCTCAAAGGCAAAAGCGGTGCGACTGAAAGGCAGGGACACAAAGCACCTCGCTCGTCGCGGGGGAAAGCGCGCCGCAAGTCCACGCGCATGCGTAAAGCCAGTTAGGGCGTTTTCGGGGCAAGGTAGCGGTTCGCGTTAAGAGACGCGCCGCGAACCGCGGGCAATCGAACGAAGAGACAGATGCCTTCGGTACCGATCGAAGTATTTGATCTCCGTCGCCCGCGAATTCAGCGAGCTAGGAAGTATGCGTGACTGGCTCGGATTGAACGGAAACTTATGTCAGTCGAGATCCGCTCGCTTTGCCTTCAAGGCGGGCGACTTTGTTAAAATGATCGTTGAAGGCGCCACAGGTTCATCGTCCGTCGACGCATCCGCGGATTCGTCCGTTATATCCGGGTCGAGCGGCGCGACCTTCATCGTGCCAAGTTTGGCGCGAACCTCTGTGGTCAATCCGGGGTAGTCCGCAACAGGCGTGAAGTCGTCAGTGGTCTGACTGTCTGTCTTGCCTCTGGTGTAGGCGACAAGCCCGTCGGACGTGGCGACGACATCTCCCCGCCGCAACGTCGTATCGAAAGACAAATCGATCGGCGCCAGCCCTGCCGGGTCGCGTCCATTGCAGGTGCAGCCGGGTTTCAGAGTCTTTCGATAGAGAAACGCATTGTTGCTGTCCGCATAGCGGCCGCCGGTTTCCGAGACAGCGCTGTCGATATTGCCGCCGAAATAAACTCGCGTTGACGCCGCGGGACAAAACGCCTGACAGGTTTGCGCGAGTGATGCATTGCCGCGCGCCTGCACCGGGAAGTAACGACCATCGCAACTGCGGACGCAATAGCCCGTGGAGTGGCCGGCATCGGCGCGGGCGGCCGAACGCGCGGAACTTGATCCAGCGGGATCGGTCAAAGACTTGGTCTTTTGCGCCGGATGATTATTCCCGCCCAACAGAAAATCGAGAAATCCTGCGGACGCACGTTGAGGTGCCAGACAGGCGGCGACGACCATGGTCATGACGACCAGATGCGCCACGCGGCGCAACAACACTGAACTCGGACGCAACGCCCACTCCACTTGCGCATTCCAATGCACCGGGCCATTCGGCCCAGCGAAGAAACGTTATCGCAATATGGTAAACGAGCCGTGAGCAAACGGTCGAGGCGTCGTCAATCGAGATACAGAGCGCCGTTAAAAATAGCGCCACCAAACGTAAATGTGACAGATGGCGACGGAAAGCAGCATCAGCGGAAACGCTTGCAGCATATAGGGAAGAAATCTGAATCGCACGCCGTTGCGATCCGCCATGCCTGCCACGGCAAGATTTGCCGAGGCCCCGATCAATGTGCCGTTGCCGCCCAGACACGCGCCCAGTGAAAGACACCACCACAGCGGTTGGATCTGATCCGCGCCGCCGAGCGATGGCGCCATGGTTTTGATCAGCGGTATCATCGTTGCGACGAACGGGATGTTATCCACGAACGCGGACAGGATGGCGGACGCCCACAGGATCGCGTAGCCCGTCGCCGGCAACTGGCCGCCGGTGGCAGCGACCAACCGGCTTGCGAGTAATGTGAGAAGCCCACCGACCTCCACACCATGCACGACGATGAAAAGGCCGATGAAGAAAAAGATCGTGATCCATTCCACGTCGCCGAAGGTCTTCTGGATATGATGCGCGGCCTTTTCCGAATTGCGGTTCCGGTTATCCAGCAGCATCAGTGCGGCTGCGCCGATGATCGCAATCGTTGCCGGCTCCAGCACCAATGAGCGCGCGAAAATGAATCCGAACATGACCAGTGCCAGGACGGCGAGCGACTGCTTCAATAGCCGCTGGTCGACGATGGCCTCGCCCGCATTCATTGCCAGCAATCGGATCTTGGCTTCGGCCGACGCGCGCATGCTCCGGCCCCACAGCAAATGCATGGCGATGGCCTGAACCGTCATGACGATCAGAATAACGGGCGTCAGATGAACCACGAACGCGTTGAACGTAAGCCCCGTCTGCGAGCCGATGAGAATGTTGGGCGGATCGCCGATCAGGGTCGCGGTGCCGCCAATATTCGAGGCAAAGATTTCAGCGAACAGAAAGGGATAGGCCGCCGCATCGAGTTGTCTTGCGATGGCGATCGTAACCGGCACGATCAGAAGGACGGTCGTGATGTTATCGAGCAGGGCCGAAAGGACTGCGGTGATGATCTGCAGCAGCAAAAGGATGCCCGCCGGATTGGCCTTCGCCATTTGCGCCGCGCGAATCGCGGCATACTGAAACATGCCGGAGCGCCGGGAGATGGACACCAGGATCATCATGCCGGTGAGAAGGCCGAGCGTGTTCCAGTCAACGCCCTTCAGCGCTTCGTTCTGGTCGAGAACGCCGACGGCGATCATCAGGCTTCCGCCAAGCAGAGCCACGATAGCTCGATTGATTTTCTCGGCGATGATCAGTGCGTACGTCACTAACAGCACGCAGGTCGAAACCCACATCGGGTTAAGCCCGAAATAAATCTGCGATGCCGTGTGCGTCATGCGCCGCGCCTCAAGTCGAGTTGTCTTCCGCCGCGCCGCTGCGTAGACGAGTGCAACGCCGGGGCGTTGCCGTGCGGCGGTGAGCGGCCGGTCAGGATTTCAGGAATTCGCTGGCCTTGTAGAGCGAGCGGAACACGATGCCGGCCTGTTTGAAGGTGTCGGCAGCGCCTTCCTCGCGATCCACCATGGTAAAAACCAGCACGATTTCGCCGCCTGCGTCGCGGACGGCCTCTGCGGCCTTGATCGCGGAGCCGCCGGTGGTTGTCACGTCTTCCACGATCACGATGCGTTTGCCTTGCAGGGTCTCGCCTTTGGCCAGCCCTTCGACGGCAAGGCGCGCGCCATGCTCCTTGGGTTTTTTCCGGACGAAGAACGCGGCTATGGGATGGCCCTTGATCCAGGACAGTTGCGCGAGAGCGCCCGCGAGCGGCACCGCGCCCATTTCCAACCCGCCGACGTAATCGAGTTCGTCATCCTTCAATGCATCGAATGTGAGTTCCGCCAGCAGCGCCGCGCCTTCGGGATCCAGCATGGTCGGTTTGAGATTGAAGTAGAAGTCGCTCTTGCGGCCGGAGGCCAGCGTGATTTCGCCACGCCCGAACGATCGTTTGGCGATAATGTCGGCGAGGCGGGCGCGGGCGGCTGATTTGGACAAGGGTCGTATCTCGCGGGTCTGGAGGGTTTCGTCAGTCTTAGCGGGCGCGGGTCTGCAATTCCAGAGCTTCCGCCCTCCCGTCAACAGTCCCAGCCGCCCGGCCTCACGATACCGCCCCTGTTCAAGCCGCGAATACTGCGTCTGCTAGTGCGCCTCGTCCCAATTGTGGGCGGCGCGGGCGTCCACATGGAGTGGCACCGAGATTGCGACCGCAGGGAATGGCGCACTTTGCATCACATGCTGGACAACGGGGAGTGTCTTTTCGACCTCGTCGTCCGGAACCTCGAAGATCAATTCGTCGTGGACCTGCAGCAACATTTGCGCGGAGAGCTTCTTCTCGGCGAGCGCGTCTTCCATCCGGATCATGGCGCGGCGAATGATATCGGCGGCGGTCCCTTGAAGGCGGGCATTGATCGCGGCGCGTTCGTTGAATGCCCGGATCGAGGGGTTCGAGGCCTTAATATCTGGGTAATGGCACTTTCGCCCGAACAGCGTTTGCACGTAGCCGTGCTCCCGGCAGAAATCGCGGGTCTGGTCCATATAGGCGCGGATGCCGGGAAAACGCTCGAAGTACTTCTTGATGTAGGCGGACGCTTCCTCGCGTGGAATGCCGAGCTGATTGGCGAGGCCAAACGCCGAAATGCCGTAGATGATGCCGAAGTTGATGGCCTTGGCGCGCCGTCTGACTTCGCCCGGCATGTCCTTGATCGGAACGCCGAACATTTCGGACGCGGTCATGGCGTGAATGTCGAGGCCGTCCTGAAATGCCTGCTTGAGCGCGGGGATGTCGGCGATTTCGGCGAGCAACCGCAATTCGATCTGAGAATAATCAGCCGACACCAGCTTGTGTCCGGGTATCGCGACGAAGGCGCGGCGGATCTTGCGGCCGTCCTCGGTGCGCACCGGGATGTTCTGCAGATTGGGTTCCGACGACGAAAGCCGGCCCGTGGTCGTCGACGCCAGCGAATAGGACGTGTGGATGCGGTGGGTCTGCGGATGCACGAATGTCGGCAGCAAATCCGTATAGGTGGATTTGAGTTTCGAGACCTGCCGCCATTCCAGAATCTTTTTCGGAAAATCGTAACCTTGCTCGGCCAGATCGTCGAGAATCGATGCCGACGTGGACCACGCGCCGGTTTTGGTTTTGCTGCCGCCCGGAAGTCCCATCTTTCCGAACATGATATCGCCGAGTTGCTTGGGGCTGCCTGGATTGATCGGCTCGCCGGCCATCTCGCGGATTTCGGCTTCGAGCCGTGCGGCGGTCTGCGCGAATTCTCCCGACAGCCGTGACAACACCTGCCGGTCGATCGAAATTCCCCGCCGCTCCATACGCGCGAGCACGCCGCTCATGGGCCGCTCGAGGGTCTCGTATATCGTGTTCATGCGCTCGGCGACCAAGCGCGGTTTCAGCGCCTGCCACAGCCGCAGCGTCACGTCAGCGTCTTCGGCTGCATATTCCGTCGCTTTGTCGATCGAAACTTGATCGAACGTGACCCGGTTCTTGCCGCTGCCGGCAACATCGCCGAACGCAATCGGCGCGTGCCCCAGCCATTTTTCCGAGAGACCATCCATGCCGTGGGATCCACGGCCGGCATCGAGCACGTAGGACATCAGCATGGTGTCGTCGAGCGAGGCGATCTCGATGCCGTGCTGCGCAAAAACCAACGCGTCGAATTTCAGGTTCTGGCCGATCTTGAGAACGGCTCGATCTTCCAGCAGCGGCTTGAGAATGGCGAGTGCCTCCTCCGGTTTGATCTGGTCGGGCGCGATGCCGCCGGAAAACAATCCCGATCCGTCGCCGCCGGTTTTGTGGGTGAGCGGCACATAACACGCTTCGTTGGGCGCAAGCGCGAGCGAAAAGCCGCACAGCTCGGCTTGCATCGGATCAAGGCTCGTCGTCTCGGTGTCGACAGCGAGATACCCCTGGTCGCGTGCACGCGTGACCCATTGCTGCAATTCGTTCGCGGTGCGGAGCGTCAGGTATTTCGTGCGGTCGATCCTGGTGTTGCGCGCGGCCTCTGCGCGTGCAGCGGCGAGAGCCTGGGGCGTTAGTGCGCCGCTGCCCGATTTGCCGGGCGCCGGACGAGCGGCCGCTGATTTGGCGCTATCGTCTCCGAACGCAAATGTCGGCGCGTTGCTAGCGGCGGATGCGGCCTGCGAGGAGGATGGCGCGCTTTTCAGGCGTTGTTCCGCTCCGATATCGTTGGGATCGATCTGGGAATAGTCCGCGACGCGCCGCGTCAGGGTGGTGAATTCCATGGCCTTGAGAAAGGCGATCAGCTTGCGCGCATCCGGTTCGTTCACCGCGAGATCGTCGAGCGGCACGTCGAGCGCGACCTTGTCATCGAGCTGCACCAGCTTTCTCGAAATGCGCGCCTTCTCTGCATTTTCGATCAGCGCCTCGCGTCGTTTCGGCTGCTTGATCTCGGTTGCCCGCGCCAGCAAGGTTTCAAGATCGCCATACTCGACGATGAGCTGCGCCGCCGTCTTGATGCCGATGCCGGGAACGCCGGGTACGTTGTCGACCGAGTCCCCTGCCAGCGCCTGCACTTCGACGACCTTGTCCGGCGGGACGCCGAATTTCTCGATCACTTCGGCAACGCCGATGCGACGATCCTTCATGGTGTCGTACATCACGACGCAATCGTTCACGAGCTGCATAAGATCCTTGTCGGAGGACACGATGGTTGCGGTCGCTCCGCGCTCGCAGGCCTCGCGAACATAAGTGGCGATCAGGTCGTCGGCTTCGAAGCCGCCCTGTTCCAGGCACGGCAGATCGAAGGCCTTCACGGCTTCGCGGATCAGCGCGAATTGCGGGATCAGATCCTCCGGCGCCGGCGGGCGATGGGCCTTGTAGTCCGGATAAAGCGCGTTGCGGAACGTGACCTCGGATTTGTCGAAGATGATGGCGAGGTGTGTCGGCCGGTTGTCCTGCGGCATGTCGCGCAACAGCTTCCAGAGCATGTTGCAGAACCCGAGCACGGCGTTGACTTGCAGCCCGTCCGACTTGCGGTTCAGCGGCGGCAGCGCGTGATAGGCACGAAAAATATAAGACGATCCGTCGACCAGAAAGACGTGGTCGCCCTTTTTCAGGGCAGCGGAGGGAACGGCGTTCGGTTGCGCCGCGGCAGTGCTGGGCTTTTTTGACATGGCGGCAATGTAAGGATTTTTACCGGCATTGACACCCGTTCATGGGCTGCTGCGCACCGGATTTTTCCGGTATTTCCCGGCAAAGTGGCCTTGAAAAAGCGCGGCGCGGGCTTGGAAAACCGCCGGTTCGGAGCGCGGGCTACTCCGCGGCTTGCAGCGCGGGGCCGGGTTTCTTCGGCACGATCCAGAATAGGTCGGGCCGCTCGAACAGGAAGCCAAGCCGTGTTCCGCGTACCGCCCACCAGATGACAAGCGCACCCACCACGCCGACCGCGGTCACGATCAGCGCTACCGTGCCGATGTCGCCGATAAACCCGGTCTTGAGGAGGATCGTCCGCGTCGTGGCCATGGGCAGGAAAAAAGCCAGGTAGATGACGATGGAATGCGTGCCGCAGTAGCGCAACGTGTTGAGCCACCGCGCCTCCGCCAGCAGCGTGCCGGTGACGATGATGGCGAACGCGCCCGCGAAGCCGAGCCCAAGCGAGATCAACGGCCATTCGCTCAAACCCGCATGAACGATGCCAGCGTTGGCCAGCGCCCACACGACGAGGCCTGCCAGCGCTGCGCCATTGTTCCGGCGCGCGCGATCAGACAGCGCGAAAACGTAGTCGGCGAACAGATAGCCTGAATAGAAGTACACGAAGCGGGACGCGAATTCGTCGATCACGGTCCAGCCGGTCGATACATGCAGGATCTCGAGCGCCGCGCCTGCCGCCCAGATCATGACCGGTGGCGCCCGCTGCGTGAGCTTCACGACGACGAAGAAAATCGGCAACAGATAGATGAACCACAGCGTACCGAAGGGCTCGATGAACGATTCCAGATACATCGCGCCGACGTGAGCCCAGCCCTGATCTGCGGCAAAGGAGGGCGCCTTGAAGCCGAACTGGATCGTGACCCACAGCACGTAGAAGTACACGAAGTGGATGACCTTGCGATCAAGGTAAGTGCGCCAGTCGCGGTCGATCACGCGCGACAGAAACAGGCCCGATATCAGAAAGAAATCCGGCATGCGAAACGGCTTTGCGAAGGCCACTACGAGATGCATGAAACCCTCGCGGCCGGCCGCTGCCTCGACGCCGAGCGTCGAATGCATCATCACCACCATGATAATGCAGATGCCTTTGGCATAGTCGACCCAGTCCACGCGCGCAGCCGCCTCAGGAGAGGCGGTGAAAGCAGCTGTGCCAGTGCGGCCTGCAGGTGTTTCGTTTCGTGCCAGCATCGGGCTATTCTCGCCTCAACGGGTTTCATTCTCCTTTATGACTACAAAAGACGTGCCTGCCATTTTGGGGTACGGAAGGATAAAGATACCGGCTCAAGCTACCGGGCCTTGAGACAGTCGACCAGGAACTCCATGACCGCGCGAACGGCGGGAGTGTTGCGCAGGTCGCGGTGAACCAGAAGCCATACGTCACGAGTGACTGGCTTTTGCGCGACTTCACAACGTCTGAGGTTTGGATCGGGATCGCCGAGAAAATGTGGCAATATTGCTAATCCGACACCGGTTCGAGCAGCTGCGGCCTGATTTTCCAAGTCGTCGGTGCGCAGGACAATCTCACTGCTTCCGGCAATGGCTTTAAGCCATTTTTGCTGGGGTGTGTCGTCCATGCCGCTGTCATAGGCGATGAACGTAAACGCGTGAGGCGGTGTGTCCTCGACGTAAGCCGGGGCACCGTAGAGGCTGAAGCCGAAACTGCCGATCTTGCGCGCAATCAATCGCGGCTCGACGGGACGAGACAGACGCAGCGCCACGTCAGCTTCCCGGCGGCTCAACGAGGCGCTACGTTTTTCACCGATCAGCTTGACCAGGATGCCCGGGTATTTCTGCCGCAGCCGTATCAACTGCGGAGCGATAAGCGCGTTGGCCAGTGAAGGTGGAGCGCTGATCGTTACCTCGCCTCCGATGCCAGGTTTTGCGGCCTGCACCGCGCGCCCTACAGCGAAGGCTGCTTCTTCCATTCGTGCAGCGATCGCGACGATACGCAGGCCATCATTGGTCAAAGTGATGGCGCGTCCCCGACGATCGACCAGTTTCATCGCGGTCGCCGCCTCAAGCGCGGCGACACGCCGTGCGACGGTCGCGTGATCGACGTCAAGCGCGCGCGCCGCAGCGGATAACGTTCCTTCGCGGGCTAAAACGACGAAATGGCGCAGGTCTTCCCAATTCAGCATTGTGCAAATTCTCACAACAAGAATGCTTATATGGGGAATTTCGCATATTTGCCGCGAGTTATAAAGTCGTTTCAGAACGAAAAAATCAGAACGAAAAAATGGAGTAGTTGTCATGGCCAACGTCATACGATTGAAGGCCCCCGGTGGGATCGAGCAGCTAGAGGTCGCGGCTACCGAGCTTCCGGCGCTGGGACCGGATGATATCCGCATATGCCAGACCGCGATCGGCGTGAATTTCATCGATATTTATCAACGCCTCGGACTGTATCCTTTGTCTCCCGCAGCGATACCGGGTGTTGAAGCTGTCGGCGTCGTGACTGCGGTCGGAGCGAATGTCTCTTCGCTGAAGCTCGGAGATCGGATCGCGTATGCGGGTGCGCCCGTCGGGGCCTACACCTCAGAACGAATTCTGCCCGCATGGCGTGGGGTGAAGTTGCCGGATACGTTGCCGGACGAAACTGTGGCGGCGATGTTTATGAAAGGCATCACCGCGTACATGCTGTTAAACAGGGTTTATCCTGTTGGTCAGGGCACAACTATCCTCGTTCACAGTGCGGCGGGCGGCCTTGGACAGTTGATGACACGATGGTCGGCTCATCTCGGTGCAACAGTCATCGGTACGGTCGGCTCCGACGCCAAGGCCGCGACAGCGCGCGCGAATGGCGCGCGTCATGTCATTGTCGGACGAGAGGCGGATTTCGCTTGCGCCGTAGCTGACCTGACGAACAATCGCGGTGTCGATGTGGCCTATGACGGCGTTGGGGGCTTAACACTGGCCAAGACCATGGCGTGCGTGCGCCCATTTGGGGTCGTGGCGAGTATTGGCCAGTCGGCGGGGGCGATCCCGAGAATCGACGTGGATGATATCGGTCCACGCCGTAGCTTGGTGTTCGCGCGGCCAAGTGTCATGGCTTACATGAATGGAACCGACGATTATTACAAAGCGGCGGATGCCGTGCTTACGGCGCTGGCAAGGGGTACTCTGCAGGGCGTCGCGCAGCCTTATCGCTTGACCGAAGTGGCTCGGGCCCACGCCGACCTTGAAGCCGGGCGAACCAGCGGCTCGCTCTATTTGGTGCCGTGACGGCATTTAATACTCATGACTTGTAATACATATGACTGGTCACCGCAGCATTGAGCAGCGTTGAAGTGTGTTTGGGGGGAACCGGCTCGTCAGTGCAGAAAGCCTCTGCTAGGAAGCTTCATCATACTGCGACAGTCGATATGAGACGCGAAGACATGGTCGAAAATTGGTCCCATCCCTTGCGCGTATTCGATAGTCCACTGCCGATCGATGCCGTTTTGAGCGACCTGCTGACCACGCTGGAGGCGCGCACCGCCGCCGTGCTGGTGGCGCCACCTGGCGCCGGCAAAACCACCCGCGTCCCGCTGGCTCTGCTCGATGCGCCGTGGACCGCGAACAAGAAAATCATCGTGCTGGAACCGCGCCGGATCGCGGCCCGCGCCAGCGCCGAGCGAATGGCGAAGACGCTGGGCGAGAAGGTCGGCGAAACCGTCGGCTATCGGGTGAGATTCGGCTCGAAAGTCTCTCGCCGTACCCGCATTGAAGTCGTCACCGAGGGTATCTTCACACGCCAAATTCTCGACGACGCGGAGCTGTCGGGTATTGCCGCCGTCGTATTCGACGAATTTCACGAACGCTCGCTCGATGCGGATCTTGGTCTTGCCCTCGCGCGTGACGCGCAGCAGGGTCTGCGCGAGGATCTGCGCATTCTGGTGATGTCGGCCACGCTCGATGGTGCGCGGGTCGCAAGGCTGCTCGGCGATGCGCCTGTCGTGGAAAGTGAAGGACGGGCCTTTCCGGTCGAGACGCGTTATATCGGGCGCAAACCGGACGTCATGATCGAGCGTCAGATGGCCGATGCGATTGCGTCGGCGTTGCGCGCGGACGCGGGATCGGTGCTGGCGTTTCTGCCGGGGGCCGCTGAAATTCGCCGGACGCAGACTTTCTTGTCCGAACGAATTGCCGATGCGGGCATCGATATCGTGCCGCTGTTTGGCGCGCTCGATGCGGGGGCTCAGGATCGGGCGATCACGCCTGCGCCGAAGGGGCATCGCAAGGTGGTGCTTGCGACATCGATCGCGGAAACCTCGCTTACCATCGAAGGCGTGCGCATCGTGGTCGATTGCGGTCTTGCCCGCGTGCCGCGCTACGAGCCGGATATCGGATTGACGCGGCTGGAGACCGTGCGCGCCGCGCGCGCGGCGGTCGATCAGCGCCGTGGCCGTGCGGGCCGCACCGAGCCCGGCGTTTGCTACCGACTGTGGGACGAGCCGCAGACCGCTTCGCTCGAAGCCTATACACGCCCCGAAATCCTCTCGTCGGATCTGTCGTCGCTGCTGCTGGACCTCGCTCATTGGGGCGTGAGCGATCCCTCGGCTCTGGCGTTCCTCGATCCGCCGCCCGCGCCGGCGCAGCGCGAGGCGCGCGTCTTGCTGGAAGAACTTGGTGCGCTGGATCCAAGCGGCCGCATCACGGCGGAGGGAAAGAGCCTGCGCGCGCTGGCACTGCCGCCGCGGTTGGCGCGCATGATCGTGGATTCGCACCGGGTCGGTGCGGGCGAAGAGGCCGCCCACATCGCCGCCATCCTGACCGAGCGTGGCCTTGGTGGTGACAGCGTCGATCTCGATACGCGGCTCAGTCAATTTCATCGCGACCGTTCGCCGCGTGGCGCGAGCGCGCGTCAGCTGGCGGAACGCTGGGCAGCGCAGGTCGCTGCGACCGAGGGCGAGCCGGCTTCTGACTCCTCTATCTCGACCGGCATGATGCTGGCTTTCGCGTTTCCCGATCGTGTGGCGCGCAATCGCGGCAATGGCACGTTTGTTCTCGCTAACGGTCGCGGCGCCGCGATCGACCAAACGTCGGCGCTTTCGCGCGAAAGCGCCATTGCGGTTGCGGAACTCACCGGCACGGCGGCGCAGGGGCGTATTCTGCTGGCGGCTCCTCTCGCGCTGGCCGACATCGAACAGCATTTCGCCGAGCACGTCACGATCGACGATGAAATGACGTTCGATCGCCCGGCGATGGCGCTGCGGGCGCGCCGCCGGAAGAGATTGCACGCGATCACATTGTCCGAACAGCCGCTATCGATCACGCCGTCGGCTGAAAGCGCGCGCGTGCTGGCCGATGGATTGATCGGCGTGGGGCTCGATCGGTTGCCGTGGTCAAAGCCTCTGAAGCAATGGCGCGACCGTGTCATGTTTCTGCGTGCGGCCGCGCTGGATCAATGGCCCGATCTGTCCGACGAAGCGCTGGCCGAACGACGCGACGCTTGGCTGATGCCGGCGTTGTTCGACAAGACTTCGCTGGCGCAGTTCTCCGCCGCCGATTTGTCCGACGCCATCATGGCGTTGTTACCGTGGGAGCAGCGCGCGCGGCTCGATCGCGAGGCGCCGACGCATTTTGAAGCGCCGACAGGCTCGATGATTCCGATCGATTACGAGGCCGAGGAAGGCGCGAAGATTTCGGTCAGGCTGCAGGAATTATTCGGCCTCAACCGCCATCCATCGGTGGCGCAGGACCGCGTGCCGCTGGTGGTGGAATTGCTGTCGCCGGCGCACCGGCCTGTTCAGGTCACCCGTGATCTGCCGGGCTTTTGGCGGGGAAGCTACGCCGCCGTGCGGTCGGACCTGCGCGGCCGCTATCCGCGTCACCCCTGGCCGGACGATCCCGCATCCGCGACACCCACCCGCCGCGCAAAGCCGCGTGGAACCTGAAACGTCTCTCCTTACCTCGGCACCGCAATTTGTGCGCGTTAACGTTTCGCTCACCCTTTTTGCCGAAACAGGGTGCTCGATCCCCGGCGTTAGGCTGCGCTTCCGGCCGGACATGATTTGATAGAGAGCATTCGAGGTTTGCGTGATCTCCCATCCCTTCGGGTGGGAGATGCTGCCGACGGTGGTCAGGACAGGTTTATGCGTGATGCGTAACATTTTGATCATCGCCGCCGTCATGATCGCGGCCGGCACCTATATGGCGCAAATGGCCGACAGGATCACAGCCGCGCCGGCCAACACCTTGCAGGCTGAAGCCCTGCTGATTGACGCGTCGCGCGGATCGCAGGTTTCGTCTGGCATTCGTTCCGTGACAATTGCTCGCAACAGCCGCGGACATTTCCAGACCGATGGGCGTATCGATGGCCAGCGGCTGAACTTTCTGGTCGATACCGGAGCATCCGTGATCGCGCTGACGCAAAACGACGCTGCGCGGATCGGCGTGCGTCCTTCGCGCAGTGACTACAACGCTCCCCTCTCGACGGCGAATGGTCAGGTCAAGGGCGCACGCGTGCGCCTCGCCAGCGTCGATGTCGGCGGGCTGGTGGTCAGGGATGTCGACGCGGTGGTGCTGCCCGAAGGCGCCTTGTCGGAAAATCTGCTGGGCTTGTCCTATCTGTCGAAGCTGAAACGCTTCGAATATGCCAACGGGCAGATGGTGCTCGAGTAACTCGAGCGTTTCAGCATTAAGCGCTGCAAAGCCGGTTTTTGCTGGCGTGCCCACGGGCCACGATCCGGCACCTGCTGCCATTGCGCCGTAATTGGCTCTTAGGTTGTGCTTCGCCCTTCCTTTTGAAGCCTTTTCAGAGTCCTTTCCCTCGGCTATGGCTTCGTCATCCACTGTTTAACGAGGCTCCTTGATGTTTCCGAAGCCGAAGGCCGAGCTCACTCCGAATACCTACGCCTATGAATCCGAGCCGATGGTCAAGGCCACCGGCTTTCGCGAGTACGACGCGCGCTGGCTGTTCGGCAAAGAGATCAACCTGATGGGGATTCAGGCGCTGGGCATGGGGCTCGGCACGCTGATCGCGGAGCTGGGGCAGAAACAGGAGATCGTCACCGGTCACGATTTTCGCGGCTATTCGGCCTCGATCAAATACGCGTTGATTTCGGGTTTGCTGGCATCCGGCTGCAAGGTCCACGACATCGGTCTTGCGGTGACGCCGATGGCCTATTTCGCGCAATTCGATCTGGACGTTCCGTGCGTCGCGATGGTGACCGCCTCCCACAACGACAACGGCTGGACCGGCGTGAAGATGGGCGCCAATCGCCCGCTGACATTCGGCCCGGACGAAATGACGCGATTGAAGGACATCGTTCTCAATGCCGCTTTCAAAACCCAGGCCGGCGGCTCTTATGAATTTCACGAGAATTTTCCGGCGCGCTATATCGCCGATCTGACCAAGCGGCCGAAACTCAAGCGCAAGCTGAAGGTCGTCGTCGCCTGCGGCAACGGGACGGCGGGAGCTTTCGCGCCCAAGGTCATGGAAGCGATCGGTTGCGAGGTCATTCCGCTTGATACCGAGCTCGATCACACCTTCCCGAAATACAATCCCAATCCGGAAGACATGGAGATGCTCCACGCCATTCGCGATGCGGTGCTTGCTCACAAGGCCGATATCGGACTTGGGTTCGACGGCGACGGCGACCGTTGCGGCGTGGTCGACGACACCGGCGAGGAAATCTTCGCCGACAAGGTCGGCGTGTTGCTGGCGCGCGATATGTCCGCGTTGCACAAGAACGCGCAATTCGTGGTCGACGTGAAATCCACCGGTCTGTTCGTGACCGATCCGGTGCTGCAGAAACAGGGCGCGAAAACCACCTACTGGAAGACCGGCCACTCCTACATGAAGCGACGGACCAACGAGCTTGGCGCGCTCGCGGGATTTGAGAAATCGGGCCACTTCTTCTTCAATGCGCCGATGGGGCGCGGGTACGACGACGGGTTGATTTCGGCGATCGCCATTTGCGAAATGCTCGATCGCGCCTCCGGCAAAAAAATGTCGGATCTCAAGAACGCATTGCCGAAGACGTGGTCGTCGCCGACCATGTCACCGCATTGCGCGGACGAAACCAAATACGGCATCGTCGACCAGGTGGTGAAGCATTTCGAGGATGCCAAGGCCAAGGGTGCAAAGGTCGCGGGGCAGGGTATTCGCGATCTGGTGACGGTGAACGGGGTTCGCGTCACGTCCGAGGACGGAAGCTGGGGATTGGTCCGCGCGTCGTCCAACAAGCCCGAGCTGGTCGTGGTGGTCGAAAGCCCGGTCTCCGAACACCGCATGCGCGATATGTTCGAGGCGATGGATTCCGTGCTGCGGACGCATCCGGAAGTCGGCGAATACAATCAGAAGATCTGACCGCGAAACCTTTCCGCCTCCCGCACGCCGTTAAAGCATTCACCACCGGATCGAGTCCGGCGGCATGCTTCGCTTGAAAACGCTCTATGCGGCGCGGAACGAGCTCGCAAAATTTTTGATCTCGGCTTTCAGCAGGTCCGATTGCGATGAAAGCCCCGTCGCGGCTGCGAGCAGCTTCGCCGCTGTGCTATCCACTTCGCCGGACGATTGCGTAACACCGGCAATGTTGGCGTCCACATCACTGGTGCCGCGCGCCGCCTGTTGAATGTTGTTGGCGATCTCATGCGTTGCCTCGCCCTGGCGTTCGATGGCGACCGCAATTTCGCCCGAGATGTCGTTGATCTCGCTGATCGTGCCGCCGATCGTCTCGATGGCTTCGACAGCTTGGGTCGTGACCGTCTGGATGCTGTGAATCTGTTTCGATATTTCCTCGGTCGCCTGCGCGGTCTGGCTGGCAAGGGCTTTGACTTCACCGGCAACGACGGCAAAACCCTTGCCGTGCTCGCCCGCTCGCGCCGCTTCGATCGTTGCGTTCAAGGCGAGCATGTTGGTTTGCTTGGCGATGTTTTGAATAAAGGTCACCACCTCTCCAATTTTCTGCGTGCCGGCGGACAGGCCTTGAATGACCGTATTTGTGCGGCCCGCCTCGTCGCTCGCCTTGATGGCGATTTGAGCCGAACGCGTCACTTGTTGGCCGATCCCGCCAATCGCCAAGGTGAGTTCCTGCGTCGCCGTCGCAACGGTTTGCACACTGGCCGAGGCTTCGGTCGATGCCGCGGCAACCGCTGCCGCGCGCCGCGTCGCTTGATCCGATGCGCTGCTCATGGATGTGGACATGGCCTGCATTTCGGTCGCCGCTTTAGCGACGGCATCGGCGGCATGTCCGATCTTGCGTTCGAACTCCTGGGCCAGCTCGCTCATCGCCCTCTCGCGGTCCTCCTTGGCTTGGCGCTCGGCGTTCGCGCGGTCTTCCATGGCCTGCGCGGTTTCTACTTCTGCAGTCTGCCGCGCGGTGGTTTGGAACAGCGCGCGCAGTTGTCCGGTCAGCCAGATCAATGCGACAGCCTCAAGCACGAGTATGACCGCATGAAGCGCGACTCGGCCGACGTCGGACCCTCCCGGGTAAATCGCAGCCGGGAGCAGGAAATTCAGCGTGAGGTGATGAAGCGCGGTGGCGGCGGCGCCAAGAACGATCACGCGATGGTCGCAATAGGCCGTCAACGCCGCGAGCGCGGCGAAGAAATACATATGCATGTCGGGCTGCCAGGGGTGCCCGGACAACTCGTAGACGAACAATGAGATGTCACCGGTCATCCCCACCGCGACGATAAGGCTTGTCGACAGAGAACTTCCCGAGGTGCGCCAGGACCAGGTCGCGACCGCCGCGAAAGCCGCAGCCAGCGTTGCCGGGGTGATCCAGTCCGTTCCGCGCAGAAGTCCGATCGCGGCCGCCAAGATCACATGAGCCCAAAGCAGGATCAGCAGGGCTTTGCTCGCGGTCTCGCGCAGGCCGTCCATATCGCTGGTTGCTTTGTCCATTTTCGAATTCCTCGATTTTCTTATCTATTTTACAAGGCAGCCGCCGAGCGCTTGCGGGTCGACGGCAAACCAGGCCCCGGCGTCGTGCAAGCGTGCCAATCCGTTTTGTTTGGTGATTTCGACAACCAGGATGGCGGGAATAATTCCGGTCCTGATGATGGCGGCATCAGCAGATGCCGCGGCAGCGATCGCTTGCCGGGCGCTCCACCATGGCGGAAACAAAACCGCCGCGATCTCGGCGCCAGGAGCCAGGCGCAGCGACAGGAACGCGATCGCAATCCAGCTTGCAAACAGCAAGCAGAGTGCACTCAGCCAAGCCGACCAACGTCGTTCCATGATCGACTTTCCAAGCCCATCAGACGCCGATCATTCTTGAGTGGAAAATATAAGAGCAGGTAAACAAACGGTTGTGTATGAAACTATTATATTCTTTTACGCGTAGTTTTGCGTAGCTGCCTTCCGGGTTTTCAGGCCTGCTATACATTACGCCGCGCTGGCCGGTGGCACGGGCAGGGCAGTCACCGACTTGATCTTTTCCATCGCAAAGCGCGACGTGACATTCTTCAGCGGCACGGAACTGATCAATTTTTTGTAGAACACGTCGTAGCTCTGCATGTCGGCGACAACGACGCGCAGCATGTAGTCGACGTCGCCCGCCATCCTGTAGAATTCCATCACTTCCGGCATGGCGCTGACGGCTTCGGCGAATTTCGCAAGCCAGCTGTCGGAATGGTCGCCGCTCTCGATCGAGACGAAAACCGAGATTCCCAGGCCTATCTTGTTCTGATCGACCAGGGCCACCCGGCGCAGAATGATGCCGTCGGCCTCGAGCCGCTGGATGCGCTTCCAGCACGGCGTGGACGATAAACCCACGCGATCCCCGATTTCGGCGACGGAGAGCGATGCGTCGTCCTGCAGGACGGTCAGGATTTTGCGGTCGATGGCATCGAGGCGGCGGGCGTGGTCTGCGGCGGGGGCGAGATCATTCATGAGGAGAACTTTTTTCCAAATATGGGATAATATGCCTCATATATAGAAAATTCTTCTCACGCAAGTCCGGTTTTGGTCCGGAAACCGGTTCAGACCAGCGCGGGCACGGGGGGCTGAGCCAGCATCGCCTCCACTTCCGGGCGCGTGGGGGAGGCGAATGCCCCGCCAAACCGGGTGCATTTGAGCGCAGCCGCCGCGGAACCGAACTTCATCGCTGCCTGCAGGTCCTGCCCTTCGGCGATGGCGAGCGCGAAAGCGCCATGAAACACGTCGCCCGCTCCGAGGGTGTCGACCGTGTGAACCGGAAACGACGGCATGTGATGGGAGTCGTGACGGTGATCCAGCCAGTACATGCCCTGCGCACCGCTGGTGACGGCAAGAAACGCCGGCGTGAGATCGGCGATGCGTTTGAGCGCGCCGATCAGGTCCTCGTGTCCGGCGGTGGCACGCAGCGCCTCGGCTGAAAAAATCACATGCGTCGATGCGGCGAGCAGCCCTTCGCGCAACGACATCACGCGATCGGCGTCCAGCACGACGGGGATGCCGCGTCTGCGCGCCTCGACGCAAACATCCGTGACGAAATCGGCGCAACGGTTTTCCGTCAAGACGGCGTCGACGCCTTCAAGCAGGGCGTCGCTGTCGGGCAGCGTGACATTCCAGAGCTTGGGATCGCGATAGGTGACGATGGTGCGTTCGCCGGTGGGATCGATCATGATGTTGGAGATTGGCGTCACGGTGCCGGGCACACGAAGGAGATGTGTGGTCTCGATGCCCTCGCGGTTCATCTGATCGAAAATATATTGCGTGCTTGTCTCGTTGGCCGCACCGAGCGGTCCGGACAGGCGGGCCTTGCCGCCCAGCCGCACGATGGCAACGGCTGCATTCGGCGCATTGCCGCCACTGAGTTCGTCGAAATGGGTGGAGCGAACCTTGTTGCCTCGCAACGGCAGATCGGCGACTCGAAAAATGAGATCCCGCACCGGCATCCCGATGCAGAGGATTCGCGGCGGGGACTTCTGCGCCGTGCTGCGAGGGACATTCATTCTGTCGTCCGCTGCTGGGTATTCGTGATGCTCATCCGATAGATGGCCTCTGTGGCTCCCGGTTCAAGTGCCGTCAGCCGTCGCTGTTTACCCATTGGGCAAGGAGGTGATGGGCGATGGCGACGGGGTGCGGTCCTATCAGGCCGTCGGCATGTTCGCGTTTGAGCATCAGCTTCGCTTCCGCCTTGTCGAACCAGCGGGCGTCTTCGAGTTCCGTTTTGTCCACGACGATGTCGGTGGTGGTCGCGCGGGCGGTACAGCCGATCATCAGTGAGGACGGATACGGCCAAGGTTGCGCCTTGTAATAGGCGACATCAGTGCATTGAACGCCGGCTTCTTCGGCGACCTCGCGGCACACGGCGTCCTCGATCGTTTCCGCGATCTCGACGAATCCCGCGAGGCAGGACCACATCCCCGCCGGGAATTGGGACTGGCGGCCGAGCAGGCATTTGTCGCCATGGGTTACCAGCATGATGACGACGGGATCGGTGCGCGGAAAGTGCTGGGTTTTGCAATTGGGACAGTCGCGACGCCAGCCGCCGCTCGACATCGCACTGCGTTGACCGCAATTTGGACAAAACCCGTGCCGCTGGTGCCAGGTGACGAGCGACTTCGCCATCGCGATGGCCGACAGCTCTTCAACCGGCAGCAGACCCTGCGTGATGGCGCCGCGCAGATCGTTGATCGCGACGTCGTCGCGCGTCATCAGAGCTTCGGCGGCGCTCGCCGCGATGCCCATGCCGAACACCGGCGCGCCGTCGCGCAAACCCAAAAACACGGTTCCTGGATTGGCGCCGTAGCCGCGTGCGTCCCGGAGCGTGAGCAGCGCTGTTAGGGCAGCACCGTCTTTCCGGAACAGCAGCGAATCCCGATGCACCACGTAGGCACGGGCGTCATTGCGCTCCTCCAGGGCCATCAGCTTTTCGATGTCGTCGCGAAGATGGGCGGCACGATCGATCGGGTGTGTGGAAAAGCCGGGCGAGCCGACCGGGAACGACGTGTTGATGACCATCGGCGATCAGCCCAGCCAAATCTTGCGCCGAAGCGCGCTGATGAAATCCGTCACTTCTTCAGGATCATGATTAAGCGGTGGGGCGACGCCCCAGACCGGCCGTGGCCATGCCGCATCGCTGGACCGCCGTGCAATGATGTGGATGTGGAGTTGCGGCACCAGATTGCCCAATGCGGCGATGTTCAGCTTGTCGCATTTGGTGATGTCCTTCAACACACGCGCCACGCGGGTGATTTCGGTCATCAGCTGCGCCTGTTCGACTTCGTCCAGATCGATGATTTCGACGGTTTCCGCGCGGCGCGGCACCAGCAGCAACCAGGGATAATTGGCATCCTTGATTACAAGCACGCGGCTGAGCGGCAAATCACCCACATTGATGGTGTCTTTTTCGAGCTGGGAGTGCAGGAGCCAGGCGGAAGACGGCATGAAATTTCCAAAGCTGAATTGAGGCTGAAAACGTTACGAATATTGAGAGGAACCTAGCGTGTATTACACAGGGCTGGTATCCACTTTTACGGAATACGCACCGTCAGATGTTGCGGCCGTTGCGCTTGCTTTCCGGGCGTTTTGGCCCCAAATAGGGGCGGGAGATTGGCGGTGGACGAGCCACTCGCCAACCGGGTCAGGTCCGGAAGGAAGCAGCCCTAACGAGAACCGGATCGGGTCGCTCGTCAGTCTCCCACCTCGGCCCGCAGAGGAAGCCTTTTTGAGCGAAGCCGTTTCCACGTCGCCCGAAAATGCATTTAATTTTCTGCAAAGCGCAACGCGCTCACGCCGCCGACCCTAATCGTCCTTGGACATATCGAGACACCAATCGCGGATCGTTTGATGGCTGATGCTGGACATTCCGGACTCGACGTCGGTTCCGATGCTGCGTCCGGCGCAAGTCACGGTTCAAGGCAGGATTCAGGCCGCGGCTATCGGGTTCTGGCTCGTAAATATCGGCCGACGAATTTCGATGATTTGATCGGCCAGGAAGCCATGGTCCGCACGGTCTCGAATGCATTCGAAACCGGACGCATTCCACAGGCCTGGATTCTGACCGGCGTTCGCGGCGTCGGCAAGACCACGACGGCGCGTATTCTGGCGCGGGCGCTGAATTACGAATTGCCGGATGGTTCGGTGAAGGGGCCGACGATCCACATGCCGGTGCCGGGTCTGCACTGTCAGGCGATCATGGAAAGCCGTCACATCGACGTGCTCGAAATGGACGCTGCGTCGCATACCGGCATCGACGACGTGCGTCAGATCACCGACGGTGTGCGTTACGCGCCCTCGAGCGCGCGCTACAAGGTTTACATCATCGACGAAGTCCACATGCTCTCGGAAAAGGCTTTCAATGCCTTTCTCAAGACTCTGGAAGAGCCCCCCGAACACGCCAAGTTCGTGTTCGCCACCACCGAGATCAGGAAAGTCCCGGTCACGGTGCTGTCGCGCTGCCAGCGGTTCGATTTGCGCCGCGTCGACGCCGATGTGCTGATGACGCATCTCGGCAATATCAGCGCCAAAGAGCAGGTCGAGATCGAACCGGAAGCGCTGGCCGTCATCGCCCGCGCGGCTGAAGGCTCCGTCCGCGATTCGCTGTCGCTGCTCGATCAGGCAATCGCGCATGCGGCCGGTCCGGTGCGTGCCGACGACGTGCGTCAGATGCTCGGCCTTGCCGATCGCACGCGTGTTATCGATCTGTTCGAGTTGCTCGCACGTGGCGATATCGCCAGCGCCTTCAAGGAATTTCGCGATCAATACGATACCGGCGCAGATCCGGTGGTGGTGTTGAGCGATCTGGCGGAATTCGTGAATTTCGTGACGCGGATCAAAGTCGTTCCTGCGACCGCCGACAATCTTGCGCTCGGCGAAACCGAGCGGGTGCGTGGGCGCGATTTCGCTTCGAAATTGTCGATGCGTGTACTGTCGCGGATGTGGCAGATGCTGCTCAAGGGAATTACCGAGGTGCAGTCCGCCACGCGTCCGCAGGCGGCGGCGGAAATGGTGCTGGTGCGCATCGCCTATGTCGCCGATCTTCCCACGCCCGACGAAGCGATCAGGATGATCGAGCAGGGTGGCGCGACGGGTTCGACCGGTGGTGGCATTCAGCGTGGCGTAGGTGCGCCAGCGCTCGCAGGCGGCCCATCGGGATCTTCCTTGAGTTCGGCCCAGGCGACGGGATCGGTCGGCGCGCAACGGGTTGAGCCTTCCATGGCGCCGCGTGCCATGGCGTCGGGATCGCGTGGCGGAGCGGAGTTGTCGCCCAGCCCACAGACGATCGCACCCGTTCAGCTCGTGCAGCAGTCTCCCGCCGTCAATCTTCGAACCTTTGCCGAGATCGTCGCATTCGTCGCCAAGCGCGACATTCAGTTGCAGAAGACGCTCGAACGCGATGTGCGGTTCGTTCGCATGGAAGACGGCCGGCTGGAGATTGCACTCGAAAACAGCGCGCCTCGCGGATTGCCGAACGAATTGCAGCGAAAGCTTGAGGCAGTGGACCGAACGCCGCTGGATGGTCGCTGTCTCGAACGCGGAAGGCGAGCCGACACTTCGTGCGCAACGCGACAGGATTCGCAACGAGCGCGAACGCGCGGCCGAAGCGGATTCCCGTGTACAGGAAGTGATGTCGCGGTTCCCCGGCGCGCGGATCGTCGAGGTCAGGCACACGCCTGCGATTTAAGTGCCATCCAATGTCGATAACGAGGATGGAGCGGAATCATTTGACGGCGAGAGCGACGATTAGAGCGTTAGCCGCCCGAGCTATAAGCAAGTTTGAACAACCTGAAGAGGAACCGATGGCTGATTTTCTCGGCATGATGAAACAGGCCGCTCAACTGCAATCGAAAATGAAGGCCTTGCAGGAAGAGCTCGATCACGTTGAGGTCGAAGGCAGCGCCGGCGGCGGTCTCGTGACAGTGCGAATGACCGCGAAGAGCGAGGTCAAGGCGGTGAAAATCGATCCTTCGCTCATCAAGCCCGATGATCGCGAAATTCTCGAAGACCTTCTCGTCGCAGCTCATAACGATGCGCGCCGCAAGGCCGAAGACGCGATGCAGGACAAGATGAAGACGTTGACCGGTGGATTGTCGCTGCCGCCAGGCCTTGGCTTGTCTTGAGAAGTCTTGGCTTGTCTTGAGAAGTCTTGGCTTGTCTTGAGAAGGCTCTGCCAGTTGTGAGTGTCTGCTACATCACGTAAAGCCACCTTGCGTCTTCAGGCACGTTCGCGCTCCGTCTATTCATACAAAAGGTCTTGACCTGATATGTCGACTGCCGTCGCCGGTCCCGAGATCGAACGCCTGATACAGTTGCTAGCGCGCCTGCCCGGCCTCGGTCCACGCTCGGCCCGCCGCGCGGCCTTACATCTGATCAAGAAGCGTGAAGCTTTGATGGCGCCTCTTGCGGCAGCGCTGCAGGTGGCGATTGAACGCATTCAGGTCTGCAAGACGTGCGGCAATATCGATACGCAAAATCCTTGCACGGTTTGCACCGACGGGCGCCGTGATCCGTCGATCATTGTGGTTGTCGCCGACGTCGCGGATCTGTGGGCGCTGGAACGCGCGCAGGCGACGCATGGCCGCTATCATGTGCTGGGCGGTACGTTGTCCCCGCTCGACGGCGTGGGCCCGCAGGATCTGACGATCGATGCGCTGGTGGGTCGCGCGCACGGCGAACAGGTCACGGAGATCATTCTCGCGCTGAACGCGACAGTCGACGGGCAGACCACGGCGCACTACATTACTGATCTGCTGCAGGACGCCAACGTGAAGATCACGCGCCTCGCCCATGGCGTTCCGGTTGGCGGCGAACTCGATTACCTTGACGAAGGAACGCTTTCGGCGGCAATGCGACAGCGGACGCTGTTCTGACTTCAACATGTATGCGGTGTCATCATGACGAATTTACCGAAGTTGCTCGTTGCGTCGCTCGTGGTGCTTTCCGCTGTTGCGGTTCCGCTCGCGGACGCCTGCGCACAACAGGCGATCAAAACCGGCGTGGTTTTGTCAGGCGAATTGCAGTCGATGAAAAACCGTGGCCCTGCGGGCAAGCGCGTGAATACGTTTCAATTGGTCAGCCAGCCGCACCGGCTGCCTGAGCCGAATGGGCTCTGCAATCTCGAAACCGGCCCCGAGACATTTCAGATCGTGGCAAATAACCCGGCCGAAACGAGCAAGTTGAAGGACTTCATCGGCAAGCAGGTTTCGATCCGGGCCGATGAAATTTCCTGCGCCAATGCAGCCGGGCAAATGAGCGACGCCATCGTCTCGAAGTGGAGTCTCGGTCACCAGCCACTGAAGCGGGTCGCGAAACAGGCAGGTCAGATTCTGGGCTTCACCAAGCGTTTCGAAGTGTCCGCGCCGTTGCAGCCAGGCCAGCAGGATCAGGCTCGGAATCGCCACCACAACGCAAATGGCGAAGAATGCTGGCCAGCCGGTCGCTTTGGCGACATACCCCGCGCCCGAAGACAGGTAGGTCCGGCCGACCGCGGCGAGCGCCGTGAGCAGCGCATATTGCGTGGCGGTGTGCAGCGGGCTTTTGCACAGTGCGGAGAGATAGGCCACGAAGATCACCGTGCCGATGGCACTAGTGAAGTTTTCGGCGCTGATCGCAACCGCCAGAGCGTAGTGATTGATGCCGGTGAGCGCGAGCCATGAAAATGAAAGGTTCGCGACTGCTTGCAGAATGCCGCCGATCCACAGACTGGCGGGCAGCGAATAGGCGCGGGCGACGAATCCTCCCGCAAAACCGCCAAGCAGCGTCGCAGCCAGCCCCACGCCTTTGACGATCGCAGCGTAATCGTTCCGGGTGAAGCCGAGATCGATCACGAACGGCGCCGTCATGGTGCCGGAAAATGCGTCGGTGAACTTGAACAGCACCACGAACACCAGAATCGCGACGGCGCTTTCGCGCGTGAAGAAATCCGAGAATGCGCCTGCGGCGGCCTCGATGATACGCGCACTGCCGGATTTTCCTTCCATGGTCGCGTCGGCGCGCGTGGACTGCGCGGGTTCCGTCGCCACGATCGCGGTGATGGTCCCGATCAGCACCATCGCTGCCATGACGACATAACCCCATTTCCATGCGGCGGTTGGATCGAGGCCCATGCCTTGAATTGCGCTGACGAGAAACAACGCGCCCGCCGTCGAGACCAGCATGCCGATGCGATAGGCCGCGACATAGGACGCCATGCCCGCGGCCTGTTCGCTTTCCGGCAAGCTCTCAACACGGAATGCGTCCACCACGATGTCCTGCGTGGCGGACGCCGCCGCCACCAGCAGCGCGCCGATCGCCACATGAAAGGGCGCGCGCGCCGGATCGGAAACGGCGAGCACCAGAATTGCGGCGATCAGCAACAGTTGAGCGAAGACCAGCCAGCCGCGACGGCGGCCGAGCAGCCGGGTCAGCAGCGGAACATGCAGGGCATCGACCAGCGGAGCCCAGATGAATTTCAACGTGTAAGGCGTGCCCACCAGAGCGAACAGGCCGATGGTGCCGAGATCGACGCCGGCCTCGCGCATCCAGACCAGGAGCGTCGAGCCGGAGAGAGCCAGCGGCAGGCCCGATGAGAAACCGAGACATAGCACGATCAACACGCGGGGCTGCAGATAGACCGCCATGGCCTGGCGCCAGGAGGCGCGCGTGGTTTGGTGCGAGGGATCGGGCAGATCGTCCGGCGTGGCTGTCATATCAACGTGATACCAGATTCGACCGCCTCGAACTTACTCCGGAGCAGGTCCGCCTGAATTCATTCTCCGGCTTGCAGTTTACGGGGCGCCGCAACCGAGAACAGCTCCGGCGCGGATGCAGGCTGTTGGGCCTCCTCGGCCACCGGACTGAAATCCAGTTCCTCGATCTTCGCCGCGCGCTTGCCGATCTTGTTGACCGAAATCAGCACCTGCCGGACGTCTTCGCTAACCTGATCGAAGTGGCTGCCGAGCTTGCTGACACGGTCGCGCAGCCGTTCCACGTCACCCATCATGTTCATGACTTCGGTGCGGATCTGATCGGCGGCATCGCGCATCCGCGCGTCCTTCAGAATTTGCTGCATCACCTGAATCGCCAGCATCAGGAGCGACGGCGATACCAGCACCACGCGGGCCCGGTAGGCTTTTTGGATAATGTCGTCGAAGCCCTCGTGAATCTCCGCGTACACGGATTCCGACGGCACGAACATCAACGCCGTATCCTGCGTCTCGCCGGCGATGAGATATTTTTCGGCAATGTCGCTGACATGTTTCATCACGTCCTGTCGCAGACGTTGGGCCGCGCTCTTTTTCTCTTCGTCAGACCGTGCATCGCGCAGCGCCGTGACGGCTTCGAGGGGGAATTTCGCGTCGATGCAAAGGGGGCGCTGATCCGGCAGGAACACCACGCAATCCGGCCGCTTGCCGGTCGAAAGCGTGTGCTGAAATGCATAAGAGCCTTTCGGCATGCCGTCTTGGACGATGGCTTCCATGCGCGCCTGCCCGAACGCGCCGCGCGATTGCTTGTTGGCCAGCACGTCGCGCAGCGTCGTCACTTGCGTCGTCAGCTCGGTAAGATTTTTGTGCGCATTGTCGATAATGCCGAGGCGTTCATGCAGCGCATGCAGGCTCTCGGCGGTGTTCCGGGTGGTCTGCTCCATGGATTGCCCGACCCGATGGCCGACCGCATCGAGCCGTTCGCTGACCGCGCGCGCCATTTCGGCCTGCCGCCCGGCAAGCGCCTGTCCCATCGCATCGACCCGCCCCTGGGATTCCCTGTGGGCGTTGAGAAGATCCGAAACGCGCTCTTCGAGTTCGTCGGCCCGGATGGCCTGCGCCATGGCGGCGGCGCGTGTCCGGCCGCCGGACCGCGCGACCACGATGGTGATGGTCAGCAGCATGATGAGCAGCAGGACGGCAAATACCGTCAGCATCAGACCCGTGCGCACGGCGATGCCACCGACAACAAAAATGATCTCGTTCATGCGCCCTTATTAGCGCGATTCGGCCGAGAACGCGAACGAAGAGGGAACATTTATGGTTAAGGCTTTGCTAAAAAACATGGTTAACCACCGGTTAACGCATCGCGCGTTCCATGATTGACCCAAGCATGAGCCCGGATTACATCGCGCGCCATGGCTATTCGCGAAATCATCGTCCTTCCGGACAAACAGCTTCGACTCGTTTCCAGGCCGATCGAGAAAGTCACGCCGCAGCTGCGCAAGCTTGCCGACGACATGCTCGAAACGATGTACGACGCGCCCGGTATCGGGCTCGCAGCGATTCAGATCGCCGAGCCCGTGCGCCTCATCACCATGGATCTCTCGAAGAAGGAGAGACGAGGAAGCCAACCCGCGCGTCTTCATCAACCCGGAGATCCTGTCGTCATCCGAGGAGATGTCGGTCTACGAAGAAGGCTGCCTCTCGATCCCGGAATATTACGAAGAGGTCGAGCGGCCGGCGACCGTGCGGATCCGCTATATGGATATCGATGGCAAGATGCAGGAGGAGGAGGCGGCAGGTCTGTTCGCAACCTGTATCCAGCACGAGATCGATCACCTCAACGGCGTGCTGTTCGTCGACTATCTGTCCAAGCTCAAGCGCGACCGGGTCTTGAAGAAGTTCACCAAGGCGGCGAAGCGCACGGGATAAGCCGCGACGTGCGCGAGTGCCGCGCAGACAAAGCCGGTTCCGCCTCTCGATTGCGCCGTTGAAGGCGGCGTCGGGTCGTTCGCGGCAGACGATGCGTCACGATCTCATTTGAAGGGCCGGTCCGATCCATGCCGTTGCGATTGATTTTCATGGGCACGCCGGAGTTCGCGGTGCCGACGCTGCTCGAACTCGTGGCGCAAGGCCACGAGATCGCCGCGGTCTATACCCGTGCGCCGAAACCGGCAGGCCGTGGCATGAAGGAACAGGCCACGCCGATCGAACGCGAAGCCCGGCGGCTCGGCATCGCGGTGCTGACGCCGAAAACGCTGAAGACGCCGGAGGCCGAGGCAGAGTTTCGCGCGCATCGCGCCGATGCGGCGATCGTGGTGGCTTATGGGTTGATCCTGCCGCAGTCCATTCTCGATGCCGTGCCGCTCGGATGCTTCAACCTGCATGCCTCGCTGCTGCCCCGTTGGCGTGGCGCGGCGCCGATCAATCGTGCGATCATGGCTGGCGATGCGGAAAGCGGCGTCATGGTCATGAAAATGGACGCGGGGCTCGACACGGGAGATGTCGCGCTCGGCGAGCGCATCGCCATTACCGATGCCATGACCGCGAACGACCTACACGACCGGCTGGCGCGGATCGGCGGCGACCTCATGGCGCGCGCCGTTGGCGCGCTGGAACGCGGCACGCTCACTTTCACCAAACAGAGCGAGCAGGGCGTGACGTATGCGGCCAAGATCGACAAGTCTGAAGCCCGGATCGACTGGACTAAACCCGCGCGCGACGTGCTGCGGCATTGCCATGGTCTGTCGCCGTTTCCCGGCGCCTGGTGCGAGATGCCGATCGATGGCGAGGCGGTGCGCGTCAAGGTGCTTCGCTGCGAATTGGCCGGCGGGTCCGGCGCGCCCGGAGCTTTGCTCAACGAGCAGTTGACGATCGCCTGCGGTGAAGGAGCGATCCGCATTCTGGAGTTGCAACGCGCCGGCAAACAGCCGATGCGCGCCGATGTGTTTCTGCGCGGCACACCGCTCGGCCCTCCCGCACGCCTTCGGACGTTCACAAACTGATGCCGCGTTATAAACTCACCATCGAGTATGACGGCGGCCCGTATTGCGGCTGGCAACTACAGGAAAACGGCCCATCGGTGCAGGGTGCGCTGGAGGCTGCCGCCAGGGCGCTGTGCGGCCAGAATGTTCGCGTCCATGGCGCCGGGCGCACTGACGCGGGCGTCCATGCGCTGGGTCAGGTGGCGCATCTCGATTTGCCGAAGGATTTCCGCGCCGACAGCGTTCGCGATGGGCTCAATGCCCATCTGCGGCCACACCCTATCGGTGTGTTGATGGCGGAGCGCGTGCCGGACGATTTCGAGGCGCGTTTCTCGGCAAGAAAGCGGCATTATCTTTATCGCATCGTCAATCGCCGGGCGGATCTGACGCTGGCCATGGGACAAGCCTGGCGTGTTGCGAAGCTGCTCGATACCGTCGCCATGCACGCGGCGGCGCAGCTTCTGATCGGCAAGCACGACTTCACGACGTTTCGCGACACAGAATGTCAGGCGAAGTCGCCGGAGAAAACGCTCGACCAACTCGATGTGCTTCGCGACGGCGACAACATCAATATCATCACTTCGGCGCGCTCGTTCCTGCACAGTCAGGTGCGTTCGATGGTCGGCTCGCTGGTGTGGGTAGGCGAAGGGCGCTGGAACGCTGACGATCTGCAGGCCGCGTTGAAGGCCCGTGATCGCGCGGCATGCGGGCCGGTTGCGCCGCCCGACGGGCTTTATCTGGTGCGGGTGGATTACGACGACGCCGGGTAAGAAGGCGATCCAGCAGCGCAAGCGTCCGGACTGGTGACCGGTGCTTTTAGCCCTGCCTCAGCACATCGCGTTTCAGCGCATTCCAGAACAGATCCTCGCCGTTGGCGACATTGGCGGTCCAGTGTTCATGGGCGAAATCGTTGGCATCGTCGGTGATGAACTTGAATGCCCGCCATGGCACGCCGAAATTCTTGCAGACATGGGCGATGGCGAACAATTCCATGTCGACCACATCCACCTTGTTGTCGGTCAGCCATGGATCGGCGGACGTGACGAAACTGTCGCCGGTGCCGCAGATCGCGGTGCCGAAGCCGGACGTCAGCACGCTGGCATCGTCGCACAACGGGGTGACGCCGCGCGGCGCCAGCGGCATCGCCATCATGTCCCGCTGGATCACCTGCGCGATTTCCAGAAGGCCGCGCAGATTTTCGGTGATCTTGCCGCAGGTGCCGTAGTTGACGACCAGCGCGGGCTTGCCGGCCAGGATGGCCGAGGTGGTCGCCATCGCCGTATTGACCTTGCCGACGCCGCAATAGACGACATCGATGCCTTCGGGAGCGCGCGCCGCGTTCAATTCGCTTTTCAAGGCGGTGAGAACGAGAATCCGGCTCATGCGAAATAGCGGTCGAGCACGACGCGGTAAATTTTGGTCAGGCGTTCGAGATCGGACACCGGTGTGCGTTCATCGATCTGATGCATGGTCTGACCGACAAGGCCGAATTCAAGCACTGGGCAGTATTGCGTGATGAACCGCGCATCGGATGTTCCGCCGCCGGTGCTCAGCTCCGGCTTGCGGCCCGTTATCTCCTCGATGGCGGTCACCACCAGATCGGTAAACGGTCCGGGCTTGGCCACGAACACGCCTGCGTTGGAAGGCTCCCACGCGATATGCGCCTTGATGCGATTGCCGCAGGCTTTCGCGGTGCGGGTTTCGACGAGTTCCTTCAAAGACGCTTCAGTGTGACAGTCATTATAGCGGATGTTGAAGCGTGCACGCGCCTGAGCCGGTATGACATTCCATGCGGGGTTGCCGACATCCACCGAGACGAATTCGAGATTGGAGGCTTGAAACTGCGCGCTGCCGTGATCCAGCGGCTCCGATGCCAGCATTGAAATCAATGTGGCGATGTCCGGCACCGGATTGACGGCGCGGTTTGGATAGGCGGCGTGCCCTTGCACGCCATCGACGGTAAGCGTGCCTGACAATGAGCCGCGCCGGCCGGTTTTGATACAGTCCCCCAGTTGCTCGACATTGCTTGGTTCACCGAGCACGCAGTGATCGAATTTTTCCCCGCGTTCCGCTGCCCATTGCAGCAGCTTGATGGTGCCGTTGACGGCCGGGCCCTCTTCGTCGCCGGTAATGAGAAACGAGATCGAGCCCTTCGGCTTGCCGCCATTGGCCGCAAGATAGTCGAGCGATGCGGCAGCCGCGCAGGCGATCGCGCCCTTCATGTCCACCGCGCCGCGGCCATACATCACGCCGTCCTTGATGTCGCCGGAAAATGCGCCGTGAGACCATGCTGCCTCGTCACCAGCCGGAACCACGTCGGTGTGCCCGGCGAAGGTGATGTGCGGTGCGCCCGAGCCGATGCGCGCATAGAGATTCTCGATGTCAGGCCAGCCGGGTTCGCTGAATGTGAGACGATGCACCTCGAAACCGGCATCGCCGAGAAGTCGCGCCAGCACGCTGAGGGCGCCCGCGTCGGCCGGAGTGACCGACGGGCAGCGCAGAAGGTCGCGGGCGATAGAGATAACGTCAGTCATGTCTTCTCCACGCTTCATTCAAGCAGGACGATGGTTCAAGCAGAAGTTGAATTTCCAAACGAGTATGCGTCAACCGGGTCCGGGCCGAAACGATTGGGGCCAGCGGTCCCGCGAATGAAACCGAGCTGGACGATAAACCAGACGCAGATCGCCAGATTGGCGATGGTCAGGATCCCAAAGATGATTCCGCTCGTTTCGCTTGCGATCGACGAGATAATCGCCGGCCCAAATACGTAAGGCAGGATCCACCACGCGCTCATGTCGAGATCATGCAGCCGTTTGGCCACGACAGCGAAACTGGACCATGTGCCGATCAGGCCGAGGATTGCGCCAATTCCGAAGATGGCCGGCGTCACCATCGATGTGTCAGGTGAGTCATGAAACGCCGCGAAAAAAGTCATGACGCCGACCAGGATAGCCCACGCAATGATATAAATAAAAGCGACCCACCAGTATCTGGCGCGATTTATCCGGCCGCGAAAGCTGAACAGAAGCGATTTCAGGTCCATCAAAGTTCTCGCTGTTAGAGCGTATTCGAACGAAGTAGGTCGCCGGGATTAATCGCGCAGCAGTTCGTTGATGCTGGTCTTCGCGCGGGTCTTTTCATCGACGCGCTTGACGATGACGGCGCAGCTGAGCGACGGACCCGGCTGGCCATTTTTCAACGGCTTGCCGGGCAGCGAACCTGGAACCACAACGGCGTAGGACGGCACTTCGCCGATAAAGGTCTCGCCGGTTTCGCGGTCGACGATCTTGGTCGATGCGCCGAGGAAAACGCCCATCGACAGCACCGCGCCTTTGCGCACGATGACACCTTCCGCCACCTCCGAACGCGCGCCGATGAAGCAATCGTCCTCGATGATGACAGGCCCCGCTTGCAGCGGCTCGAGCACACCGCCGATGCCGACGCCGCCGGAGATATGAACGTTCTTGCCGATCTGCGCGCAGGAGCCGACCGTCGACCAGGTATCGACCATGGTCGATTCATCGACATAAGCTCCCAGATTGACGAAGGACGGCATCAGCACGACGTTCTTGGCGATGAAGGCCGAACGGCGCACGATGGCGCCCGGCACGGCGCGGAAGCCCGCGGCGCGGAAACTGTTCTCGCCCCAGCCTTCGAATTTCGACGGCACCTTGTCCCACCAGGTTGCAGCGCCGGGACCGCCTGCGATCTGGCCCATATCGTTGAGGCGGAATGAAAGCAGCACAGCTTTCTTGAGCCATTGATTGACGTGCCATTTGCCGTCCGCGGCGCGCTCGGCGACGCGCGCCTCACCCTTGTCCAGCAGGTCGAGCGCATGGGTGACCGCATCGCGGACTTCACCCTTGGTGGCGACGTTGATGCTGTCGCGCGCATCGAAGGCTGTATTGACGGTGGTTTCGAGGGCGGACAGAGACATATCGTTTTCCTTCGCAAGGGAGGCGGTCAGCCGGGTGTTTCGTCAGAAGGAGCAGGCTGCGGCGAGCGTGCTCGATGGCGCTTTTGTCGGTATTCGAAGGCCCGGAGTCAAGCTGCGGGCTCGAGCGTTTTCGAGCGAAGCATGCCACCGGACTTGATCCGGTGGTGGATACCGGTTCGCGTTAAGAAAACGCGTCAAAACAAAACGATAGAGCGCGCCAGTGATTCAACCCAGAACGGAAGCGCTCTAGCGGGTTTGTGTCAGTTTTTCCAGAAATCCGGTCAGATTGTCCGTGACGTGATCGACATGCGCGGCGTCGCGTCCTTCTTCTTCCCAGTCTTCGCGAATGATGTCCCTGGTGTCGTCGGGAACGACCAGAACCGTCGTCATTCCAAGCTGGTGCGGGACCACAAGATTGCGCGCGAGATCCTCGAACATGGCGGCGCGTGTCGGATCGACCGTATGGAGATCCAGGAAACGCCGGTAGGTCTGCGGCAGAGGTTTCGGTTCGAGTTCGGCGGCAACGATGTCGAACACGGCCTCGAATTGTTTGGCGATGCCGAGGCGTTCCAGCACGTTTCCCGCATGGTCGCACGACCCATTGGTCAGGATCAGCTTACGGCCGGGAAGCCGCTCGATGGCCGCTCCCATCGCCGGGTTGGGCTCGAGCGGGGAATGATCGATCTTGTGCACGAAGGCCAGATAGTCGTCGGCGTTGACGCCGTGCTCGGTCATCATGCCGCGCATGGTGGTGCCGTAGCGGAGATAGTAATCCTTCTGAATCCGGAACGCTTCGTCCTTCGACACATCGAGATAATTGGCGACAAAGTCGCAAATGCGCTCGTCGACCTGCCGGAACAGATTGACGTGATGCGGGTAGAGCGTGTTGTCCAGATCGAACACCCAGGTGTCGATGTGTGCGAAGCCGCCTCGGGGTGTCATCATGGCATTCCAAATCGCAAGGTCTTGCCCGCCACGGCATCGAGCGCGGCAAAGCCCGTGGCGGCAAGACCGCGCGCGGCGCAGTCGCCCTGTTCGTTGATTTCGAATTTCGAGTCCCGGGTGCACAGCAAGGTCGTGCCGCCCCAGTTCAGCGCCTTGTCGCTCTTCCGGATCGCCTTGCCATCGCCACCGACCGCCTCGGCGAAGCTGAACACGCGCTTGGGCTGACCATTAATATCCGGATGCAGGCATTTGCCCGGCTCGATACCATACCAGCCGCGACTGACGATGGTCTTGCCGTCATCGATCGCGATAGCGGCCATCACTTTGAAAGATGTATCGTTGCACCATGTCAGGCTGGTGTCCGATGGCGATTGCACCTTTGCGATCATGGTCGTGAAAAAATCGGCGGCTTGCGCCGTTTCAGTGCCGAGATTCCGGCTCTTAAGAAATGCAGTCAGCGCGGCCTGTGTTTTCGGCCCATCGACGCCGTCGATCGGAGCGGCATCGTATCCGGCAATCACCAGAAGCCGCTGGATGCCGGCAAGCCGCGCCTGTTCGTCGTCGTATTCGCTGTCCTCGGCCAGATAGGCCGTCATGTTGCCGTCGTCGGTTTGCGTCGGCTTGATTTCAGTGAAAGGAACCGGCGTTTGTCCGCTGCGGCAAAGGCGCGCCGCCGCGATGGTGAAATTGTCGGGGGCGATGCACAGCCTGTCGGAGCCGCTTTGCGGCACGGGAGAAGCGCCGTAGACCGCAAGGGCGCGGGCATGCAACCAGATGTGCTCGGCGGTCAGGCTGCCTTGCAGCACGGTTCGGCACTGGGCTGGATCGATGCGAAACCAGCCGCGCGTCGCGGTGGTGCCTTTGTCATCGAGGCCGATGGCGGCCTCGACCACGTAGCTCATCCGATTGCAGAGCTTGAGATCCGCGCGGGCGTCTTGCGCCCGCATCGTCACGAACATCGCGACCGCCAGCATGATCCAAAGCCCGGCGGCCTTGCGCTTGCGGCAAGAGCCTTTGCCGGAGACTGTGCGTGGCGCGAGCACGTTCACTTGTGGATCAGCGTTCCAATGCCGTGATTGGTGAACAGTTCGAGCAGCACCGCATGCGGCGTCTTGCCATCGATGATGACGACACCTTCGACGCCCTGTTCGAGGGAATAGATGCAGGTTTCGACTTTGGGAATCATGCCGCCCGAAATCGTGCCGTCGGCGATCAGTTTGCGCGCGTCTTTTACCGAAAGCTCGGGAATGAGCTTCTTTGATTTATCGAGGACGCCCGGCACGTCGGTCAGCAGCAAAAGGCGTTTGGCTTTCAGTGCGCCGGCGACGGCGCCCGCGAAGGTGTCGGCGTTGACGTTGAATGTCTGCCCGTTCTTGCTGGTCGCAAGCGGGGCCAGCACGGGAATCAGTTCATGGCCGATCAACTGGTTCAGCAGCGTGAGATCGACCTTTTCGGGTTCGCCGACAAAACCAAGATCGATCACTTTTCGATGTGAGAGTCCGGGTCGACCATGGTGCGTGTGGCCTTGGAGGCGATCACCATGTTGCCGTCCTTGCCGCAAAGCCCGACGGCTTTGCCGCCGGCCTCGTTGATGTGGCTCACGATCTGCTTGTTGATCGAACCGGCCAGCACCATCTCGACAATCTCGATGGTCGCGGCGTCGGTAATGCGCAGGCCCGCCGCGAATTCCGACTGGATGCCGAGGCGCTTCAACATCGCCGCGATCTGCGGGCCGCCACCGTGAACGACCACGGGGTTGATCGCGGTCTGCTCCAGCAGCACGATGTCGCGGGCGAATTGCTTGGCGAGCTCTTCTTCGCCCATGGCGTGGCCGCCGTATTTAATGACGATGGTCTCTTCGTCGTACTGCTGCATGTGCGGCAGCGCTTCGGAAAGAATACGGGCCTGATCGATCGGAGAAATCTTGGACGCGTCCATCATGAAGCGTATCTCGGCTGGCTTGGGAGCTTGAACTTCGTTCGTGTGGTTATGTCAGTTGCAAAATCGGAAGCCAATCTTGCGAATTGCGCTTTTAAAACCGTCGGCGCGTTTTAGCCGATCGAGGCAGCCAGCGCAAAGCCCGTTTGCCGGTGCGTGTGGTCGCGAAAGTCAGGGATTCCGCGCCAGAAGCGCGGCTACCGCCAGTACCAGCCAGCTCGCGATGAGAAGCGTTCCGCCGGTAGGTGCGGCCATAGGAAACAAAATGGGAAACAAAGCGTGGCCCGCGAACTGCCGCAGCGTCAGATCGCCGCCGAACAGCGTGGCTCCGGCAATGAAGCCGATTGCCGCGATCACACCGAGATGCCGTTGCGCCAGACCGCGGTCCGTCGAGGACAATCGCTCCGATCACGGCGGTGGCATGAAACAGCAGCATCGAAGACGCAGGGCCGAGGCGCGCGCTGTCGGGCTGATGCGCGGCCAGCGCGGCGAGGGTGACGCCCGCGGCGCCCATCAGGCCTGCGATGGCGATGAGTGCACGGAGGAGAGCACGCGGCGCACTCATGAGCGCTCGTGAAGCAGGCGGATCATGGCGGCGCGCAGTTCGGGCATGCCTTTTCCGGTCTGCGACGATGTGGCGAGAACGTCCGGGAAAGCCGCCGGGTGCTTGGCGAGCACGGCATTGGTCTCTTCGATCCGTTGCGCCAGCTCCGAGGCTTTCACCTGATCGGATTTGGTCAGCACGATCTGGTAGCTCACGGCGGAACGATCCAGTGTCTTCAGGATATCGAGATCGACTTCTTTAAAACCGTGTCGTGAGTCGATCAGCACATAGACGCGCGCAAGCGTGCTGCGTCCGAGCAGGAAATCATGGATCAATGAGGTCCAGGCCGCGATCTTTGCTTTCGGCGCCGAGGCGTAGCCGTAGCCGGGCATGTCGACGAGCCGAAGGCCGACATGAGGCGGACCTTCGAAGAAAATCAGTTCCTGAGTGCGGCCCGGCGTATGCGAGGTTCGCGCCAGCGCGTTGCGCCCGGTCAGCGCGTTGATCAGGCTGGACTTGCCGACGTTGGACCGGCCCGCGAACGCGACCTCGACGCCGGCCATGGGCGGTAGCGTTTCAACCGAGCTTGCCGCCCAAATGAATTGCCAGTCGCCGGCGAAGACTTTTCGCCCCTTCTCGATCAGCTCCGCATCGATATTCGCATCCATGCGAAGCCCCAATGGTTACGTTCTACGCTTTGGTCTCGGCTTTCGGTTCGGCTTTCTTGCCCGCGAAGGTCGATTTGATGTTGTCGAACAATTCGATCTTCGCGCCGTTACGCTGCATGATGACGCTCTGCTGCAGCACCGACAGCGTGTTGTTCCAGGCCCAGTAGATCACGAGGCCCGCCGGGAACGACGACAGCATGAAGGTGAAGATCAGCGGCATCCAGTCGAAGATCATCTTCTGAGTCGGGTCGGGCGGGGTCGGGTTCAGCTTCATCTGGAACCACATCGTGATGCCCATGATGATCGGCCAGATTCCGAGCGCGAGATAGTGCCCGACCAGCGGCAGCTGGGTCGGATCGAACTGCAGCAAGCCGAACAGCGTGAACAGGTTGGTCGGATCCGGCGCGGACAGATCCCGGATCCAGCCGAAGAACGGCGCGTGCCGCATTTCGATGGTGACGAACAGCACTTTATAGAGCGAGAAGAACACCGGAATCTGAATTGCGATCGGCAGGCAGCCCGCAAGAGGATTGATCTTCTCCTTCTTGTAGAGCTCCATCATCTCCTGCTGCTGCTTCATCTTGTCGTCGGGATACTTCTCCTTCAGTTCGGCAAGCTTGGGCTGCACCGACTTCATCTTTGCCATCGAGGCATAGGATTTGTTGGCGAGCGGGAAAAAGATCGCCTTCACCAGAACGGTGACGAGCAGGATCGCGACGCCGAAATTGCCGACCAGATGAAACAGGAAGTCGATCACCCAGAACATCGGCTTGGTGATGAAGTAGAACCAGCCCCAATCGATCAACAGCTCGAAGCGATTGAGCTTGAGATCCTTGTCATAGGCGTCGACCAGTCTTGCTTTCCTTGGCGCCCGCGAACAGCCGTGCGCTCGCGCTGGCTGATCCACCGGCCGCGACCGTCTGCGGATCGAGCAAATAGTCGGTCTGGTACGTCTTGACGTTGCCGGTCGCGTTCGAGGAGAACCGCGCCTGAACGGTGACGTTGGTGTCAGGAAGAAGCGTCGCGGCCCAATACTTGTCGGTAATTCCAAGCCACGCATTGGTGACCTTGAATTCCTTTTTCTTGTCCTCGTCGATTTTCTTGTAATTGAATTCCTGCAGCCCCTGATCGCCGAGCACGCCGATCAGGCCTTCATGCAGAATGTAGTAGCCCGACACCTGCGGCGTGCCGTGGCGCGAGATCAGTGCGAAGGGATAGAGCGTGACCGGCGCATTGCCGACGTTGTTGACGTCGTCCTTGATCGAGAAAAGATAGTTGTCATCGATCGAGATCGTGCGCTTGAAATTCAGGCCCTCGCCGTTGTTCCAGGTCAGCGTCACCGGGGTCGACGACGTCAGCGCATTCGAGCCCTGCTGGGTCCAGAGCGTGTTCTGATCGGGGAGTTTGGCGTTCGAGCCGCTGGCGGCGACCCAGCCGAACTCGGCATAATAAGGGTGTGGCGTGCCCGACGGCGCAAACAGCACGATCGGCGGTGACTGCGGGTCGACAGTCTCGCGGTATTTCACCAGCGAAACGTCATCGAGGCGTCCGCCCTTCAGGGCAATGCTGCCGTGGACGCTGGGCGTATCGATCTTGACGCGTGGCGAAGCCGCAAGCGTGGCCTCACGCGTCGCCACGGGTGCGGCGGCGGTCTGGCCGGGAACCGCGAGCTGCGAGGCCGGTGTGTCGACGGGCGCGCTGTTGGTGGCCTGGCCCGGGGCAGCGGATTGCGATTGCTGCTGGAGCTGTGCGCTCTGCTGCTGTCCGGCGCGTTCGGCGGCGCGCTGTTTTTCCATTTGCGGAATGTTGAAGAAATATTGCCAGCCCAGCAGCACGATACCCGAAAGAATGACGGCGAGGATGGTGTTGCGATTGTCGGTCATCGGTCTTTATCTCGCCATTCGTCTGTCTGGGTTACGGTCTGTCGCGTCATTGCTTCGCACTCGGCCACGATGACGCGCTGTCGATGAATCTATGATCGCTCGTTCTGGCGCGCGTCCTGACGCGTACCGGTATCCACTTCGCTCGACGCCCGTGCCGGCTTGCGGTGGAGGCGCGCGAGCGCCGTTCGCAGATCGTCGAGCATCGCCTGAAAGTCGCGGTTCAGCGCGGCCCGCCGGCCGACTAACACATAATCGCTGTTCGGTCGCATGGATACCGTGTCCATACGCTTCACCACTTCGCGAAGCCTGCGCCGGACGCGGTTGCGTTCGGTCGCGGTTCCAACCTTCCGGGATACGGTGAAGCCGACCCGAACCGGGCCTGTGTCGTCACGGGGACGGTGTTGCACCACAAATGCAGCCCCGTTCGCTCGCGGCCCCTGGGCCGCGGCGAGAAAATCGGCTCGCTGCCTTAACCGGTCCATGATCACAACCGGTCCATGGATGGATTCTCTGAAAGAGCGCTCAGGCGCTCAGGCGTTTGCGGCCACGGGCGCGGCGTGCGGCAAGGACCTTCCGGCCGCCGGTGGTCGCAAGACGGGCGCGAAATCCGTGACGGCGCTTGCGCACCAGTTTGCTGGGTTGATAAGTCCGCTTCACGGGTCGTTCTCCGCTGACCGGGCAATTCGCCGAGTATGAGGTTAGAAGGATTGAGGTTATTTCAGTCCCGATGCGCCAAATCAGGGTCGGTTTCGACCCCAAAATTGACCCGGCCAAAAGCTAGATCGGCCACCGGAGACAGTCGGGGCGGCTTATACGGGAGCGACCTGTTTTCGTCAATCTTGGCCTTTAATACATCTGCGGCGCGGCCTTCGTAAGGCGGCGGCCACCTTTTTCAGGATCTGGCGGCGGAAATCAGGCCTTCGACGGCCTCTTCGGCGGTTTGCGGCCCGGTTCCGATGGCGCATATGGCAGGCTGATAATACATTCCGGCAGGAAGCTCGCCAGGACACTCCGCCAAGAGCCCGCCCAGAACCCGCAATGGGCCGCCGAGCGGGAAATAGGTATATAAAAAGCGCAATGATCGAGGCTGCGGAACCGACCACAGAACTGACCGCGCGACAGCTGGCGCCGCCGCGCTTTGGGCTGTCGGCCAAATTGCTGCTGCTCACCATTCCTCTGGTGATGATCGCAGAAGTGCTGATCTACGTTCCCTCGATCGCGAACTACCGGGTCAATCGCCTGAACGACCGGTTGGCGTCGGCCAATACCGCGGCGCTGGTGCTGAATGCCGCCCCCAGCGGCATGGTGCCGGACTCGCTCGCCCGTGAGATTCTCAACAGTGTCGGGGCGCGGGCGGTGGCGATCAAGATGGGCCAACAGCGGCGGCTGCTGGCGATTGCCGATATGCCCCCTGCAATTGATCACGATGTCGATATGCGGTCGATGACCGCGTGGTCGGCCATCGTCGATGCGTTCGAGGTGATGCTTGAAAGCGGCAACGAGGCGATCCGGATCATCGGTCCAGCGCCGAACAAGGACGGACAGTTTCTCGAAGTGGTGGTCGACGAGCTTCCGCTGCGCCAGGCGATGTATCGCTTCTCTCGCAACCTGTTGCTGCTGTCGCTGGTCATTTCGAGCCTGACAGCAGCGTTCGTCTATTTTGCCCTGCATTATATGTTCGTGCGCCCGATGCGGCGGCTGACGGCGAGCCTGGTGGCGTTCCATGCCAACCCCGAAAGCCCGGCGCGCATTATCACGCCTTCGGGACGCGGCGACGAAATCGGCGTGGCGGAGCGTGAACTGTCGGATATGCAGCGCGATCTCGTCTCGATGCTTCATCAGAAAAGCCGGCTGGCGGCGCTCGGGCTCGCCGTTTCGAAAATCAATCACGACTTGCGCAATTTGCTGGCGTCGTCGCAGCTGATTTCCGATCAATTGGCGCATGTGCCCGATCCACGGGTGCAGCGTTTCGCCCCCAAACTGATGCGCTCGCTCGAACGCGCAATCGCGTTTTGTCAGTCCACCTTATCTTATGGCCGTGCCCAGGAAGCGCCACCGGACCGCCGGATGGTGGCCATCGAGCCGATCGTCAACGAGGTCCGCGAATCGGCGGGGCTGGCGACCGACAGCTCGATCTTCTGGATCACCGCGATCGAGCGGGGGCTCACCATCGATGCGGATCCGGACCAGTTGTTTCGTGCTCTGCTCAATCTGGTGCGCAATGCGGCGCAGGCGCTGGCCGGAGAAAACATCGGCGAGACAGCCACCAGACAGATCCGAATTACGGGCCGCCGGGAGGGCAGTGTCGCTATTGTCGAGGTGTCGGATACAGGTCCGGGCGTCCCAAAAAAAGCACGAGAGCATTTGTTCGAACCGTTCCAGGGCTCGTCGCGCGCCGGTGGCACTGGGCTTGGGCTCGTCATCGCGGCCGAGCTGATCCGCGCTCATGGGGGCGAGCTCAATCTGGTGGAGGGAACGATCGGCGCGACATTCCGAATTTCGATTCCGGACCGCCCGGTGGAGCTGTACAGCGTTAGCAACGAGCGTGCGCGCGCCTGACCGCCTAGAAAGCGGGCGCACGGAACTCCGTTCTTGAAATCGAGACATCTCCCGAACCGTCGGCGGCTCGCTGACGCCCATATTCGCGGCCGGCGTTCGAAAACAGAGTAACTCGGTCTGTTTTGGATCGGTTTGGGCGCTTGCAAAGCGAAGCGGGAGCCGGTAGCTATGGCGCGCTTTCGGCGGTCAACGGCTGCCGGGCTTTCGCACGCTCAGACATAAAACTTAATATCTGAAGCGTTCGCGACAAACGCGCCCGTAGCTCAGCTGGATAGAGCACCAGACTACGAATCTGGGGGTCAGGAGTTCGAATCTCTTCGGGCGCGCCATTAACCTTCGGGTCCATTCAGGTCACACGGGTTTTTCAGTTGGCCAGTGGTGAACTCACCGCTCAGCCATCATTGCTCTCCCTGTCCCGGCTCTGTTTGCAAAAAAGCGCGATTGTGCAAGCGGTCCGGAATGAGTTGTCACCCGTTTCGGGAGCACAGTTCGAGCGCTCTTTTGGCGTGCGGTTTTCAACCCTCGTCCCGTCCTGCGGGTATTACTGAGCCGTCCGCCGGCGGTTTCAGCCAGCAACAACCAGCCTCTCAGTTAGCTGAACATTTTCGTCGTTCCGCCGTTTTATATCGATGGCAGACGCCGCGCGTGAATCCGAGCCGGGTTGGGTGCCGCTCAGTTCAGGAACAGATTTACGACCTGTCGGCTCGAAGCGTCGCGGGGCCCAGCAAAACAGATGGCATTTAGCCGAGGAAAGGACATGCAATGGCCAAGAACACGATCTGCCTCTGGTATGACAAGGACGCAGAGGCTGCTGCCCGCTTCTATGCCGAGACCTTCCCCAACAGCACCGTTGACGGTGTTCATCGTGCACCGAGTGACTACCCGTCCGGCAAGGAAGGGGACGTATTGACGGTGGAGTTTAGAGTTGCCGGCGTCCCTTGCATCGGCTTGAACGGCGGTCCCATATTCAAGCATAACGAAGCTTTCTCGTTTCAAATTGCGACCGATGATCAACAGGAAACCGACCGCTACTGGAACGCTATCGTCGGCAATGGAGGCCAGGAGAGTGAGTGCGGCTGGTGTAAGGACAGGTGGGGCGTCTCCTGGCAAATTACGCCGCGGGTCCTGACGGAGGCGCTCGCAGCCGGCGGCGACGAAGCAAAGCGCGCATTCGATGCGATGATGGGCATGAAGAAAATCGACGTTGCCGCGATCGAAGCCGCGCGGCGCGGATGATGTTCTCCTCAAGAATTTTCGTGTGGCTTGTTATGCGAAAGTGATCCGGAGCGAGACGAATTGCGTTCTTGCGGGCATTAAGGTTGGAGCGACGCTGGCCTGAACTTCAGCATGTGCAGATTTAATGCCACGCGAGGCTCAGGGCTGTCCGGGCGTTGCGAGTTTCGGTAAATTCTCGTCCAGCGTTTCGATAATGATTGATCGGAGCTGGTTCAAAGCAGGCTCGAGCGGTCGCCCTCCGTCATGCAGGCAAAGCTCAAGCGCTGTATCCGGAGCGGCCGGCAACCCGAGCGACTCATCCAGCGCTCTTACGCCGGGCGGCAATCCGACGGACGTGCGCAGGGTTATGCCGAGCCCGGCCTCGACAGCGGCCCAGAGTCCGTGAAGGCTCGGGCTGGTGAAAGTGATGCACCACGGCACACGAGCACGATCCAATGCAGTAATGGCTCCCTCACGGAAGAAGCAGGGTGGTTCATACATCGCGAGCGGGACCGGCTCGCCGGGCGTCCAGATCGGCTGCATCGAGGAGGGGCCGATCCAGACCAGCGGCAGGTGCGCGACTGACTCAGCGTCCTCGCGTGCGCGATTGCCGAGCGCCAAAACGAGATCCAGCTCGCCTTTATCCAGGCGTTCCAGCAACCGTCGATTTCGATCGACCACTGCTTCGATCCTCACCGCAGGGTGAGCGCGTTTGAAACGTCCGAGCGCGCTTGGTAACCAGGCTTCGGCGAAATCGGCGGGCAAGCCAAAACGTACGACCCCTTCGATGGCTCGGCCGCGGACTGCGGCAACGGCTTCGTCATTGAGGTCCAGGATGCGACGGGCATAAGCGAGCACAATCGCGCCAGCATCAGTGAGGGCCAGGTCCCGTCCCTGTTTGCGAAACAGGGGCTCGCCCACTTGTTCTTCAAGCTTGCGCATTTGCTGGCTGACCGCCGACTGGGATCTGCCGATTTGGTCGGCCGCGCGGTTGAAACTGCCAAGCTGCTGAGCAGTGATCAACGTACGCAATACGGCCATGTCGAGATTAATGCGGGTCATCGTTCAGTTTTTCGCATAATAGAAATTAGAATTATCTGATTTTCTTAACTGAGCAAGTGCCTATTTTCCGCCGCACGCCCGTCATCCCCTTCGCACCGAAGAGGCCGCGCCCGGAGAGTTTCCACCATGAGTTTCTTTGCGATTCTGAAAATTCGCGCGGCCGTTGTGCTGTATTTGGCGAGCGCGCTGATGGTCCCTGCCGCGCACGCGGCCGACGCCCCTCCCGCAACGTCCTTGGCCGGGACGTGGTCCCTCGTTGCCGCTGATGTCTTGCGTCCCGATGGCACGCGTGCTCGCGATTACGGCGCCGCCCCCAAAGGACTTTTGATGATCGACGCACAGGGGCGCTACTCGCTCCAGATCTTTAAGTCGGAACGGCCACGTTTTGCCTCAGGCGACAAATCGACCGGGACGCCTGCCGAGTTCGAAGCCGCCGTCCTCGGCTCCAGCACTCATTCTGGCACGATCAGTATCGATCCGGCCGGCGGTACGATGACATTCCAAATCGAGAATGCATCTTTTCCCAACTGGGAAGGAACAGCGCAGAAGCGCAGTTACAAGCTGGAAGGCAACGAGCTGAGCTACCGCGTGCCACCCCGGCCGGATGGAAATACGCCGATCTCGATCTGGCGGCGGTCGAACTGAAGATAAGCCGGCGGTTATTCCGGGTATTGTCGAGCGAGCGGCTATGCGGCGACCGCGCCTTCGCGGTGAGCTGACATGGCCTGCTCCCATTCTTCAACATAGTTTCAGAGTAACGTCGCCGATAGCTTCAAACGATGTCGCTCGCATTCCTTGCGACCTGACGCTATCGCGTTGGGTTATCTTGTGCGCAAGATATTCGATTTGCGGGATCCTTTTTTGGAGCAGATAAATCGACGCGGCCGTATTGGTTGAGAGCATGCAGTATCGCTAAAGGCGAGCAGAACGATGCGTCGAAAGCCGTTTGAAAATTGGAAGCCGCAGAAATACATTCGTTGTCATCGTCAACAATGAGGATATCTGTCGCGAAGTAGCTGGCAAAGGCTTGGAATTGCGCTTCGGCGGTGACCGGGAGCAGTGCTGCGGTAACGGCGAGCGGCGCTGCCGTGACGTTGAGATTGGCGCCGCTATAGTTCAGTGCGTAGTTCGATGTGGCGGCGAGAGTGCCTTGGGTGATCCCGTAGGCCCCGACGTTGGAAGTCGTCGTCGCCAGCGTCGCGAGGTTGCCGGAGAGCGTGTCGCCATTGACGAGACCCGAGCTGACATAGGTGAGAGCCGGGTTGGTTGCGCCATAGAGCCGGGATTGCGCATCGGCGGTGACGGTGAGCGGCGCCACGGTGACGCTGAGCTTGGCGCCGCTATAGTTCAGTGCGTAGTTCGATGTGGCGGCGAGAGTGCCTTGGGTGATCCCGTAGGCCCCGACGTTGGAAGTTGTCGTCGCCAGCGTCGCGAGGTTGCCGGAGAGCGTGTCGCCATTGACGAGACCCGAGCTGACATAGGTGAGGGCCGGGTTGATTGCGCCATAGAGCCGGGATTGCGCATCGGCGGTGACGGTGAGCGGCGCCGCCGTGACGCTGAGAGTTGGCGCCGCTATAGTTCAGTGCGTAGTTCGATGTGGCGGCGAGAGTGCCTTGGGTGATCCCGTAGGCCCCGACGTTGGAAGTTGTCGTCGCCAGCGTCGCGAGGTTGCCGGAGAGCGTGTCGCCATTAATGAGACCCGAGCTGACATAAGTCAGGGCCGGGTTGGCCGCGCCATAGAGCCGGGATTGCGCATCGGCGGTAACGGCGAGCGGCGCCACGGTGACGCTGAGCGTGGCGCCACTATAATTCAGTGCGTAGTTCGATGTGGCGGCGAGAGTGCCTTGGGTGATCCCGTAGGCCCCGACGTTAGAAGTTGTCGTCGCCAGCGTCGCGAGGTTGCCGGAGAGCGTGTCGCCATTGACGAGACCCGAGCTGACATAGGTGAGGGCCGGGTTGGTTGCGCCATAGAGCCGGGATTGCGCATCGGCGGTAACGGCGAGCGGCGCTGCCGTGACGTTGAGATTGGCGCCGCTATAGCTCAGTGCGTAGTTCGATGTGGCGGCGAGGTTGCCTTGGGTGATCCCGTAGGCCCCGACGTTGGAAGTTGTCGTCGCCAGCGTCGCGAGGTTGCCGGAGAGCGTGTCGCCATTGACGAGACCCGAGCTGACATAGGTCAGAGCCGGGTTGGTTGCGCCATAGAGCCGGGATTGCGCATCGGCGGTCACGCTGAGCGGTGCCGCGGTAACGCTAAGCGTGCCGTTGCTGTAGCTGATGATGTAGCCTTGCTGATTAGAGTACATTCCGCTTGGCGTAATGACGTAACCGCCGACATTTATGGCGCCTTGCGAGGTGCCACTGAAGCCCACGATACCGAATATGTTGCCGTTCGTAACACTTGAATAGGCTACGCCGTTTCCGCCAGAAAACGCTTGGCCATTGTAAGTTTTGGTCGCATCGTTGGCCGTTACCGTAAGCGGTGCCATGAAGGTTCGCAGAAGCGGATTGGTGAGCCCGTTGTAGATGGTCCAGGTATTGGCGAAGTCCCATAGGTGAAAATTTCCAGGCTGCTGCATCTGGACGATGGTTAGCCCGGAACCACCCGGTGACGTGGGCTGACCTGACGTTTCCGTGTTCCAATAGCTGTCGGTGACCGCTCCTGAACTGCTGCCCATTAGTCCGCCCACGCTGGTTGTGCCGCTCACGGCACCCGTCGCGTAGCTATCGACGACCGGGCCCGTGCTGCTGCCCATCAACCCGCCGACGCTGCTGGTACCCGTCACGCTGCCGGTCGCATAACTGTTGCTCACCGTGCCTGTTGTACTGCTTCCCATCAGGCCGCCCAGACTGCTGGTGCCGCTCACATTGCCTGTGGCGTAACTGGTGCTAACCGTACCCGTGTTGCTTCCCATCAGGCCGCCCAGACTGCTGGTGCCGCTCACATTGCCTGTGGCGTAGCTGTTGCTGACCGTTCCTGTGTTGCTTCCCAGCAGTCCGCCGAGACTGCTTCCGCCATTAACGGTGCCCGTATTGGAGCTGTTGGCGACTGTGCCGGTATTGCTCCCCACCAGGCCGCCAGCGCTGCTCAACGCGGCCACACTTCCTCCGATCAGCGCGACATTTTGAATTATCGCGGTCGTCCCGGTGGATCCAAATAAACCCATATCGGCCGTAGCCGGCCGATTGATGGTGAGATGACTGATTGCATGACCCAGCCCGTTGAATATGCCGTTGAAGGGAACGCCTACCGTTCCGATCGAGGTGAAGCCTGCGAGGCTGTTCCATGCGGAGGTTGCGGTCGCATCGATGTTGCTTCCGAGTGCGTAATACCCGGACATGCTGGACGCAGTCATCCCCTGCAGCGTCGGCGTCGCCGGCGCTATCGTCCCATCTGATGCCAGGCCGAGACTGTTGATCACGATGTAGTTGTTGCCGGCGATGGAGAGGCTGGGAGTCGCCCCTGACAAGGTGATGGATGCGTTGTGAAGATTGAATACACCCGTTCCGCTCGCCAGCTCGCCGCTCGTCGCAGTGTTGGGATTGATGACCAACCCTGCGGTGTTACCTGTGGCCGTGATATCGGCGTTGATATTGACGTTGTTCGCGGCGGTAAGTGTGAGTGTCGTATTGGCGCTCCACGAAACCGCGGCGCTCACATTCACGTTGCCGGCTTCGGGTGAAGCACCGCCAGTTTGAAGCACGACGTTGGTGCCGGCATTCAACGCGGCGCTGACATCGCTGTTAAGAACAACGCTGCCGCCCGGATTCGGCGTCCAGGTTCCGGCGGGTGATTGAATCGCAGTCGAGGCAGTGTCGCTCACGGTCAGATTGAACGGATCGAGCAGCCACGTTCCCGCGACGCCGCGCGGTGCTGCGGCATTGACCGAAATGCCGGTGACGTCGAGGCCATGACCTGAGGTCTCGATCATGCCGCCATTACCCCGATCAGCACCCGTGGCGGTGAGTAAGCCCTTGACGCCGGTTGCACCGTCCGACCATACGACGATTGTGCCTCCGTTGCCGTTTCCAGTGGCGTCAGCCTTGAGTGTTGCACCCGACGCAACTGTGAGTGTTTCGCTGTGAGCGAGCGCTCCGCCGCCTTGCAAGCCGCCTCCAATCAGAATGGTGCCGCCGCCCGTCGCGCCGGAAGCATCAAGCGCCGCAGCGCCAATCGATATCGTCGGTCCGGTGACGGTAACCGTGCCGCCGCTCGCCGTTTTGCTGGTAGCCCTGATGTCTGCCTTCTCGGCGATTTTGACGTCGTAACCTGTGATGACGATTGCGCCGCCATTCGTCGCTTTGGCTTTTTTGCCGCCTGAAACAACAAGTCTGCCCGCAATGTTGACATTGCCGCCCCCGCCACCGCCAAGCACGATCGCACCGGACCGGCCGGATACGGAGCGGGCGGAGAGCGTACCCGAGACATTTACTGCATCGCGGATTGCCTGTTTGACCGTTGCCGCCTTGAGATTTATCGACCCGCCTGCTGCCGAAATCCTGCCTGAGATATCAATCAGCGACTTATGATCCCTCGCCACCGCCGCAGTGGGTGCAGCGACTTGCAGGAAGCCGTCGCCCGCGAGATCGAGGGTGATCGATTCACCAGAACCCAGCCCGACCTTGCCAAGTGGCACATTGATCGTGCCGCCGTTGGAGACCGTGCCTCCAAGCAAGGCGACGAAGCCACCGCGTCCGACATTGATCCTGCCCGCGTTGCCGACCGCGGCCGAACTACCATTGCCGGTAAATGCGCGCTTGCCGGAGAGGAAGTCGCTGTCGCTTATGTCAAGTGTGGAAGCGACGAATCCTCCACCGACGTTCACCATTCCACCAGGCGTGATCGCAATGCCATTCGGATTGACCAGATAAACTTGTCCGTTGGCCTGAAGGCTTCCGGCGATAGTTGAGGGTGTATTGCCGGTAACCCGATTAAGGATTGCCGAACTCGAATTTGGCTGAATGAAGGTGACCGCGTTCGGCTGCCCAATGGAAAATGAGTTCCAGTTGATTATCGCGTTCGACGAACGTTGGGTAATTGTCAGGGCGTTGTTGACAGGGGGCGCGATTGTCGCGCTGCCTCCGACGACGGATCCGCCTTGCGGCACGATACCCTGCGCCAGAACCGGCGACGCGCCGTCTAGTGCGAGACAAAGCGCGAGCGGGCCGATCGAGCTAAACGGATGACGCAAAACATGCCGATCCTTTCATGGCGACCCACGCAATGGGTCATTGGTGGTCCTGCCAAGCCAATACCGAGTGTGATCGATGTGGACGCACTCTGGGGCATTGCATTCCCATTCGCGGAACCGGCGTTGTCGTCCGGCTGCGGAACGACGCATCGAAGCAAACACGCGTGACACTGCACACGATACAATTAATGATCGTGCCGATAGTCCAAGACAATCCTTTCGACGCTTGCATACTGATGCCGCCATCACGAGGGCGTTGGAACAAGCGCATAAGAAATCCTTGGACTTGCTTCCCGATACCCCAAGGCCCTCCAGCCATCGTCGTGATCGAAAGGTTTGCAGACGGTCACCTTCAAAACCGAAGGCTGATCACGATGTTTCCTCGCCAGGCTTGCAGCAGGGTCGGCAGATTGGAAAATTGCCGGGCAACTTCCAGCCCGAGTGAGGCGCCTTGATATCCGTCGGAACCGTCGAAACTGCCGCGCACGCCAGCCCCAACTGCGCCGCCGCGCACAACGGCAAGTTCAACGAAAGATGGCTCGACCAGGCGGCCAACTCCAAAACTGCCGAAACCGTAGGGCGATAGAACTAATGGTGCGTTCGCACCGGGGAGCACAAAGGGTCGGCTAAGCTCCATCCGTACAGTGCCGCCGTCATCGACATTCAGGGTGCCGCTCGGATAGGCCGATACGGCTTGCGGTCCGTCAAGGGAGAACTGTTCCGATACCAAAAGCGGAGCGCCAAAAGATGTTTGAGCGCGAGCGATGAAATCGATGCGGAACTGTTCGGGTAATGGTTGTGTAAGATGAACATCGAAGGCTGCTTTGGAAAAAAGCGGGCTGGCGCCCTGCCGCGACAGTGGAATTCCGGAGGCGAGCGCGCCCGTGCTATCACGGCCGCCGGTGCCCTGTGAAAAGGTGGCCGAAGTTTGTAACGCAGCACTCCACCACGGCAGTCCGGTTTCAAAGGTAGCGCCAACGCGTATTGCGCCATAGCGGTCTCTGTTGAGGTCGGTGGAAAAGAGCGGCAGCGCAACGCTTTGAGTTATATATTCGTACGCGCCGTTCAGGCTAAAGGTGTTCGCGCGCGTGCGTATGAGCGGGAAAGAGGTTCGCAGCGCAAAGCGTTCGAATTGACCGATGTTCGCAAGGCCGCCAGTCACAGGGACCGGTTGGCTGCGCGAATTGGTATACTCCGGATTTAGAACCCAACCGTCGCTGCCAAGCGGAAAGACGGCGCCGGCGCCAAGGACGCGCAACGGCGAGATCGAAATCGTAAATTCGCGACGGATCGCCACCCCATTGTGCCGACGCATAAAACTGCTCCCCAAAGCCGAACGCTGAATTGAGGGCGACGCTGGTTCCATAGCTCCAGGTTCCAAGCGAGGACGGCAGTCGGTTGTCGAGGTTAGTTGTCACTGTCATCAGCCGATGCGTACCTTCGAGTACCAGCAGAGCTCCGCCAGCCGCTTTTCCACGCGCGAGCGTGCTCTTCAGACGAAGGCCCGGCACGCCGCCAGCGGTTAGCAACCGGCGTTCGATCTCCTCAAGCTTGATATGCCGGCGGCCGATCAGCGAGGCCATGCGGGCCGAGACCAGTGGCCTTGCACGGTCCGGTACATTGTCGACCTGGACGCGCTCAATGAAGCCATCGACGATGACGATCCTGATGGGGCCGTGATCGTTCAATTTCTGTGGAGGTACTGTCACCCGCACAAGGACGTAACCGGCACGCGCGTAAGCTTGTTCCAGCGAGTTGGCGAACTCGTAGATTTGCTCGACGCTGACACGGTGCTGCTCGATGGCAGCAACAAGAGCACGTGTCTCGAGCTCGAACTCGGGAAAGGCTCCCTTGATCACGACGCGCCCGGCGGTGAAGCTTAATTGGTCCGAGCCGGCGGGAGCCTGCAGCAGTACGCGACCCGGGCGCGGCACCTCAGCCGGGGCGTTCGGCGCCACCGGCCGCAAGGTTTGCGGCGTGACCAGGCTTGGGGCCACTTGGGACAGGGCGTGCGTCGGATAAAGGATGACGGCGGCTACGATAAGTAGAAATACGTCGTCGAGTCCAAAACTCTGGACTATCGATCGCAGGCGACCCGCGTGCTTACGTTCCATGAGATAATGTGATGGCATTCACCAGCAGCACTCCTGTGAGAGAGGCAATCAACGACCGGCGAATTGCTAGGCTCACAATTGGCCGGTAACCTTAACGGCTGGTTAGTTTGCTGGATCAATTCCAGCCATTTCCTGCCTAGAAGCTTTTGATCAATATGTTCGGTGCGCGCGTGCCCGCTGCTGGCGGAAAGCGGGTCTGCTCTGAACACAGGTAACATGTTGGTGCGAAGGGATTGCAAGGAGTTCGGGCCTGCAAGTCGTGTCGCGCGTTCTTGCAAGTCTTGTCGTCGAAATATCTCAAATCATATCGCTATTTCAGAGCGGCGCCGGGCCCCGCGCAGATCGTCGCTCCTATTTGAGAGCCGCAAGCGTCGATTTTGTTGACGTGGTCAAAATTGCACAGACTTTTTTTCAGCGGCCATCCAACCTGTTTACGGCTGAGTTGAACGAATACGGTTTTGAATAGCGACGCCTGGGTGGGTTCCGAGCTCGGTGTGCTCCGCTCTTTCCACCAAGGCGAGCGTAAGTGGCCTAGTCAGCAGCCGGAGGACTGTGTGCCCAAGGTCTTGATTGTCGAAGACGACCTGATGATCGCCGATCTCGCGGAGGAGATCCTCGTTGGCGCGGGATATGCGGTTTGCGGCATTGCGCGTACGGTCGCCGAGGCGGTCGCTCTGGCTCACCAGCACAAACCTGATCTCGCCGTGCTTGACCTCCGTCTCGCCGATGGCGGTCTCGGTACCGAGGTTGCTGCCCAACTGCTCCCGCTTGGCAGGCTCGGCGTGCTTTATGCGACCGGCAACATATCGCAGGTCATGCTGACAACAGCCGACGGCCACGCCTACATCTCCAAACCTTACGGTGCCGCTGACTTGCTCCGTAGTCTGGACATCGTCGCGGGGATGGTCGCCACCGGTGAGGCATTGCCGCCATTTCCGAAAGGCTTCCAGATACTTTACCCGGCGGGTACGGCGCCGCCGGCGGTCGCCGCATGAGCGACGATGGCGCACAGGTCCGCAAAGTTCTGCGTCAGCAGACGGCGATTGCCCAATTTGGCAGTTTTGCCCTTCGCGAGGGCGATCTGCTGAAGATCCTGACGGAGGCGTCGCGGGTCTGCGCCGAAAGCCTTGGTGTGCCTTTCGCGAAGGTGTGCCGGCATCGCGTCGCGGAGAACGACCTTATCATCGAAGCCGGATACGGCTGGAAGGCGGGGGTCATCGGCACGGTCGAAAGCGCAGATCCGAGTTCGCCGCAAGGCCGCGCGTTCGTGACCGGCGAGCCATCGATCTGCAACGATATACGCAAGGATAGCAATTTCGAGTTGCCGGGCTTCTACACTGAGCACGGCATCGTCTCGACCATCGACGTCATCATCCATGTCAAGAACGCCGCGCAGCCCTATGGTGTGCTGGAAATCGATAATGACCGGCAGCATGATTACGATCAGCACGATATCGATTTCCTCACCGGTTTCACCAATGTCCTTGCCGAAGCGGTCGCGACCTCGGCGCGCACGGCCACACTGCAGAACACCATCGCGCAAATGAAAATTCTGATGCAGGAAAAAGACCGGTTGCTGGACCAGAAGAAAGCCTTGGCGGAAGAGCTGCAACATCGGGTGCGAAACAATCTGCAGCTTGTCTACGGAATGCTGAACAAGCAGCTGGGAGACACCAAAGATAAGGCCGGACAACGGGGCATCAGGGCGATTTCGCGCCGGGTTTCCACCCTGGCCCAGGTCTATGACCATTTGCTTGGCACCGAAATGGCGCGAACGATCGATTTCGGCAGCTACGTGAAATCGTTGTGTCTCAGTCTTTCAGAAATACAAGGAGCGCCGGCCGGCACGGTCACGCTGACGTGCGACAGCGAGAAGCTGATCCTCGATCTCGATGTCGGGACGGTTCTCGGGATTGTTGTCGCCGAGGTGGTCACCAACAGCTACGACCACGCTTTCCCCGGCGGCAGAGGATCAATCGTCGTATCGGTACGGAGCGCCTCGAAAGATCGTGATACGGCGGTCATCACGATCAGCGACGATGGCCGGGGATTTAAAGCTAAAACCGAAAGCAAGCGGCATGGCCTCGGCCTGATACGGCGTCTCGTTGAGCAGGTTCGCGGCACCGCGACCGTCGACTCGGATAACGGTACGGTGTGGACGATCAAAATCCCGAGGCTGCCCGGCGTTTTGCCGGTCGCGATCATATCCAAGACGGCCGGCATGGCCGAAGAGGCGGCTTGAAAGTTTAGAGGGTCCGCCTGGACCCTGAAGAAACAGCCCCAGTGCGGGCCAACGCACCGAGACTGTTAAGTTTGGGAGGATCTGCAGAACGCCTGCTGGTATCCATCATGATACAAACACATACCCATGCGGGCCGCTGTTCGGTTTTGATCGATCTTCCGATTTATTTTGGTTACCAGGAGGCGTCTGGTTCGCGCTCGGATTGCATAAAATGTACTGACGGCTAAGTGCCGGCGGTGGCATTTGCATTATCAAGCAGTTTGCGGTGTTGGGCGTTGACCGCAGCGTAGCACTCGCATGCGATATCTTTCAAACCATCAATATCCAAAATCTTGATGTGCCCCCTGCTGTATTTTATGAGACCGGCTGTCTGCAGGACATGTGCCACGAGTGAAACGCTGTTGCGCTTCACCCCGATCATTTCAGCAAGGAAATCCTGCGTCAGCGGCAAATCTTCATCCTCCGCCAGATCATGCATACGTAAAAGCCAACGCGCCAGGCGAGCCTCCGCCGAGTGAGTTGCATTGCACGCTGCGGATTGCTGGGCTTGCGCGAAAAGGGCTTGCTCGTGGCGCACGAGTTTGGTGCGAAACGTGATGCTGTGATTGGCGAAAGTCCGCAGGCGTTCGATATCGATCGTCGAAGCGATACCGGGGTGTTGAACCATGGCGTCGGTCAATGAGACGCCGCCGTCCAATGCGGCCGCTCCACCGAACACGCTATCACGCCCGATCATGGCCACTTCGACGATTTCGCCACCCGAGAGGCTCACGACCAGCGATATGACCCCGCTGTGGGGGAAGATCGCTTGCTCCATCCGGTCGCCGGCCGCCACCAAGGGGGCCTCTTGCACGAGAACCATCGTTTGGAGGTGTGGGCGAAGCACATCGAATTCTGCCGGTGGCAAGGCGGCTAACAGATGATTGGGAGAATGAGGGGATTGCATCGAGAGCCTGCAGTCGGACGGCGATCGCGACGGCTCGCCGCCGTCGAGTCTGCACGTCAAGTGCTGACCGTAACACCATTGCAGCATGCATGTTGGTCACTTTAGCTCAGCAGGTCGCCCGGCGGCATGCTGAGCTCAAAAAAGGCTCCGCAGCGGCATGCTACCTGTCGCCGGCGGCGCGTGGGATGCCCTTCAGTCCGCTTTTCTTCAACGGGGGTTTGTCGTGGACGTGGGGCTTGTCGTGTAAAACGGCGGTGAGCAGCGAACTATGGACTTCGATGTGGCCGTTGTAATCGAGGAAGCCCAGTTTGCGGAATCTGTTCATGAAAAAGCTGACACGAGAACGAGTTCGTGCCGACAATTTTGGCCAGCGTTTCCTGGCTTATATTCGGACTGATCGCCTGTGGCTTGCCCTCTTTCCCGAAATTCGCCAGCAACAAGAGCGTGCGAGCGAGCCGTCGTTCACTCGAATTGAAAAGCTGATCGATGAGATCTTCTTCGATTCGGCTGTTGCGAGTCAGAAGATAAGCCATGAAGAAATCGGAAAACCTTGGCTCTTCATGAATGAATCTGAGCATCTCGGGTTTGGCGATGGAGGTTATGAGGCAGTCTTCCAGCGCTGTCGTGGTCGCAACGTAGACGCGGTGTCCGTTTAAACAGCCTTCTCCCAGGAATTGACCGCTCGTGAGAATGGCGATCACGGCTTCCTTGCCCTCTTCGGACAAGATGCTGAGTTTAACCTTGCCTTTCTGAATGTAGAAGACCCTGTCCGCCACGTCGCCCTGCGCGAACACGGTTTGATTCTTGCGGATTTCAAGGATCGTCTTTCCTTTGCCCATCTTGGAAAGGAAGACAGCCGGATCGAGCACGTTCTTGGATGGTTTCCCCATCAAAACCTCGTAGTGGCGGGTGGATGCCTGTCCCGACCGTGTCCGCGCGATAGCTTTGACGTAAAGCCGACTTTAGATCTGAGCGTTCAGTAGATCAAACCGCAGGTCCAGTGGGAAGAGACTAAACAGTCAGTCTTGCTGCCCTCTCAACATCAAGCCCTGCCGCCGAGTGGTGAGCCTGATCTTTGGCTCGGTCAGATCTTGCTTGCAATTGCCGCTTTGCGGTCATCTGAAATTGATGGCCCGGTTCCTCTGATTACTCATCTTCTTTCAGCTCAGGCTTGTCGCGCAACACCGCGTCCAGAAGCGAATTGTTGACTTCAATGTGTCCGTTGTAGGTGATCAGTCCGAGCTTGCGAAATTTGTTCATGAAGTGGCTGACCCGCGATCTGGTGGTACCGATCATGTCCGCCAACGTGTCCTGACTTATATTCGGGCTGATAGGCTGCGGAGCCCCTTCCTTGCCGAATTGCGAGAGCAGGAGAAGCATGCGCGCCAGCCGCCGTTCGCTCGAATTGAAGAGCTGATCGATCAGGTCCTCCTCGATCCGGCTGTTTCGGGTGAGGAGGTAGGCGACGAACACATCGGAAAGCTTGGGGTGGTCGTGCAGCGCGGCTTTCATCGCTTGTTTGGTAATTGCCGTAATCCGGCAATTTTCCAAAGCGGTCGTCGTGGAAATACGTATGGTGTGACCGTTCATGCAGCCTTCGCCGAAAAATTGCGTGGGCCCCAGGGTTCCGACGACGGCTTCCTTGTTTTGCTTGGACAGGACCGTCAGTTGGATCTTGCCTTTTTGGATGTAGTAGACCGTATCGGCAATGTCGCCTTGTTTGAATATGGTGTCGTTTTTTTCGAACTCCATGATTGTCTTGCCTGCCCCCACTTTGGCGAGAAAGTTCTTCGCATTAAATGCCCTCGGGGCTGGCTTCTGCATCAAATCTCGCTTTGCGGGAACCGTGGAGTTAGAGCGCTTTCGTTCGGGGTTGAATTGCTGTCGCACACTGAGGTGTTGTTTGACGCGTTCGCCAAACGGTATCGTCTCGCACTTCTTTTGCGGTCGAAAAAGCTGACGATGCCCCGATCAAGTTTGCGCCCCGGCGGTATAAGTCGGTGGTCAATACAGCTCAGTTTTGAAAATTATTTGCGGCCTTCCTGCGAAGATTCGAGGGTAGAACGGTTTTCGCTAAAAAAAGCGAGCAATATCGCATAAGCACGAGAGGAGGTGGACCGGGCGGATGCGTCGGCGCAGGCTTCGTGTCGGACCTGGGGCGCGCCGCAATGGATTTACAGTCGATCAGGCGAGAGAAGACGAACATGTTCATTGCCGCGACGGTGGTGGCCGTTCTGCTTTGGGGCTTTGGTGTCGAATACGTGCTGCGTGCTTACGTGTTCATGCCACCCCCGGAAAATGCAATCCAGACCATCAAGTAAACGCGGTGCGTTTCAATTGATTGGCAGGTCGTTTCCGATCGCCGATCGCTCATAGCCTTGCGATTGCTGTGGCGCTTTCGCTCTGCAGTTCGCGCAAAGGTTCACTGCCCATAAGGCCGGCTACGTAATCGTACTTAGACATCCCTTAGCTCGCCATTATCCAACGTGTCTTCAAGCGCCCCGAAACCTGGCGCTCCCGATACTGTATTAACTGTATCGGTGTTTCCTGACCCGACGGTGCATCGACGGTGAAGTCCTTCGCGGACGACCGGAACGCTTGCGCTGGAGGTCTGTGCAATGAATGAACTGGGGAGCAGCGCGTTTCCAAGAATGCTTGTTGCCGATGACGACCCCTGTGTTCTGCGGGCAATTTCCGATCGATGCGCCAGGATTGGCTTCGAGGTCGAAACCACGATCAATGGACTCAAATCACTGATCAAAGCGGTTCAATGCAATCCCGATATTCTCGTCGTGGACGTCCATATGCCCGAGGTAGATGGTCTTTCGCTTTGCGGCTTGATGCAGGATATGGCGAAGCGAATGCCCCACGTGATGGTCATAACCGGGCGACCGAGCCAGGAAATTATCGAGCAGTGTCGAGGGATTGATGCTTCCTGCGTCCGGAAGGGACCGGACTTCTGGAATGAATTCGAGGCGCGCCTTATCGAAATATATCCCGAGATGTCAGTCGCGATCAAACAATCGGCCCAGCCATGGGAGGCGATCGAAGTGAAGAAGCTTCCGCGCATCTTGTTGGTGGACGACGATATAACCGTCAAAAAATTATTCTTTCATCGATTTGCGAATGTAGGAGCCGAGCTGCTGCACGCGGTGGACGGAATTCAAGGTTATTGGAAAGCTCGCCGCGAGGAGCCGACCGTCATCGTCGCGGATTACTGCATGCCTAACGGCGACGCGGAGTACCTCTTGACGAGGTTGAGAAATAACCCGGAGACCAGCAACATCCCGGTCATCGTGCATACCGGCCGGCGGCTCAGTGTTCCCGTCAAGCAACGGCTCCGGCAGACAGCTTGCGGTCAGCAGGGCGCGGTGCGGATTGTTCAAAAATCCCACGACTGTCTGGAATTATTCGAAGCGCTGCGAAGGCTTTGCGGGTTTGCCCGCGATCTGGATGGAGAGTTGCTTTATCGGTGAGTTGCCCCGCGGCATTCGGATCAGAACTGTAAGGCGCTCACGACGTCGTTCACGGGCTCTCCGAATGGACGTTGCGAACCTGAAACCGGCGCGCGACCGTCCGGGCTCGTCGGAAAGCATTTTACAGTCTCTGCGTCATGCTTGCGCATAGAAGTCTGCGCAAGGCAAACTCTTATGCACGAGCATCACGCGGAGCGTGAAGGCGCGAAACCAGCACCGATCCGACACCGTGAAAATACGGGAGGTTGGATCCCGAATGACACGGGCGTCTCCTATCACGCGTATGAGCAATATTATACACGTTGTCGTGCAGACAGCGCGCGGGCGTTAGATCAGGCTTGCGTGACCGGAATGATTCGAGTGTCAGCACGGTCGTATTGAAGGCCGTTGAAATTCGACTTCAGCTTCATGAGGACATCACGATGTTTCGCGCCGTCTTTGCGGATCGATGGTCGCTGACGGTACCGTTCGCGTGACCGGCCTACGCGACAAAACAGGATTGAAATTGACTCTCCCGATATCGTTCCAACGTTTGATCCTTGGAATTGGTTTTGTCGTTCTTGCGGGCATCAGCGCGGCGTCGATCGCTCTCGACGTCAAGTCGCGGTCCGATGCAGCCTGGGTCAGGCACACGCTGGAAGCGCTGAACAAACTGGCGGACACGCGCGTGTCAGTTCGACGCGCCGAGAGCGCGGCGCGCGGCTATCTTCTCACCAACGATCAATACTTCGCCGACGAATACCGTCTGGCGCTGGGCCGGATCACGCCCGCATTCGCCGAGCTGAAGGAGATCGTCAAGGATAACCCCGCCCAGTTACAGTTGATCGAAAGCGGCGAGCCGATCGTTGCTCGCAAATTCGCCCTCACCAGCGAAGCGATACGGCTAAGGGCCGCCGGCGATACCGCGGGAATCGTGGCACTCACGACCGAAGCCCAAGGTCGTCTCCTTATGGAAACCGTTGACGCCACGTTCGAACAGCTTGCCGGGGGAGAACAGCGGCTGCTCGAGGCCCGCACCGCGGCATCGGAAGTGACGGGAGGCCTGCTCCTCGCGATAGATCTGTCCTGCGCGGCGCTCATACTGCTGCTTGCAGCGATATTGACGAGAGAGGCATTGCGTTCCAGACGGCAACAAGCCGCCCGTCAGCAGGCGGTCGAATCCCTCAATGAAACGCTTGATGTGGCGGTGGCCGAGAGGACGAAGCACCTGCTGGCGGCGCAGGAAAAACTTCATCATTCGACCTCGGTGCTCAACTGCACGTTTGCCAGCACGGCGGATGCAGTAATTGTCGTCGACAACGAGGGAAAAATCGTTCTCGTCAATTTGGCGGCCGAACGTCTGCTCCGATATCGCCCTGGCATGACGCTTACCGAATTGCTGACGCAAAACGACACTTGCAAATCCGACGGTTTGACCCGGCTGGCGACGGACGAAGCCCTGACCGCAAGCATCCTGCGCGGTGGAGAACTCGACGAGTTCGAAGTCGTTATGTATCGCAATGATGGCCACGATCCGCTTCAGTTCGTGGTTGGCGGTCGCGCGTTACTGGACGCCCGTGGCCTCGTCAGCGGCGGAGCGCTGGTTTTCCATGACGTGACCGCGGTTCGCGAAACGGAACGTAAACTGGGTCAATCCCAGAAACTCGACGCGATCGGCAAGCTGACCGGTGGCGTTGCGCATGATTTCAATAACATGCTCACGGTGATCGTCGGAACGATAGAAATTCTGGTCGAAGGATTGCACGACCGGCCCGATCTTCAGGATGTGGCGGTTCTCATCGATCAGGCAGCGGACCGTTGCGCTGAATTGACCCAGCATATGCTCGCCTTTGCCCGCGAACAGCCACTGCAGCCGCGTTACGTGGACGTCAACGCAACGGTTGGCGATATCGCAAGGTTGCTTAGGCCAACGCTCGGCGAACAGGTCGAAGTCGAGTCGATCCTGGAGCAGGGGATACCGTTGGCGCGCGTCGATCCCTCGCAACTCGCGAGTGCGCTGATTAATCTGGCGATCAACGCAAGGGACGCGATGCGCGATGGCGGAAAGCTCGTGCTGAAGACGGCCGGGGTCGTGCTCGGTGAGGCCGACGCGGAATGCAAAACGGACATGCGCCCTGGTCCTTATGTGGTGCTGGCCGTGAGCGATACCGGCACCGGCATGTCGGCGGAGTTGTGCGACAGGGTCTTCGAGCCGTTCTTTACCACCAAGGGAATCGGTAAGGGGACAGGACTTGGACTAAGCATGGTGTATGGCTTTGCGAAGCAGTCGGGAGGGCATGTCAAGATCCACAGTGAATTGGGCCGCGGCACGACGATCAAGCTCTATCTGCCGGCCGCCATCGGGGAGACAGATGCAGATGTGGCCGTGGCCGTGGCCGCGCCCGCGCAGAGCGCGGGCGAAACGATTCTGGTGGTCGAGGACGACGCGCTGGTGCGTAAATTCGTGGTCGCTCAATTGCAGAGCCTTGGCTACACGATAGTGGCGGCGGCTGACGGTCAGGCAGCCCTGGCGCATCTGAAAAGCGGTCGCCGGTTTGATTTGCTGTTCACCGACGTCGTGATGCCGGGCGGAATGACCGGCCGGCAACTTGCTCACGAATTCGCAAAATCTCAGCCGGCAACGAAGGTGCTTTACACATCCGGATATACCGAGAGTGCAATGGTGCATGATGGGCGGCTCGATCCTGGCGTATCGCTGCTCTCCAAACCCTACCGCAAATCCGTACTGGCGAGCATGGTCCGGCTGGCGCTCGACGGCGGCGAGGCCGAAAGTCCAGAATCGAGCGCTTTCGACCTCAAGGAAACATCATTCCTGGTTCCGATGAGGGTCGTCGAACGCGGCCGTGCGATTTCTTCAGGTTGAGGAGTTTTCGGCTTTGATCCCAGTTCGCCATGATGGCTGCGTATGTGGCATTCACGCGTTTCGCTGCGCTTACGCTTCCGCGACAAACGACATGATCAAGGCGTTCCCTGTTGACGCCCGTGTTTTTACGGAAACGGAAATTAACCGGCGGATTGCACAAGGCGCGCTAACTTGAAAGCTATCGATCAGTGCGTCGTATTTCTCTGCTCCATGAGGCCGCCGATGGCTGCGCTGCGCTTGCACGATACCCAACTGACGCCCCTTGTAAAAACGGCGGCGCGAATTCTCATCATCGATGACGATGCCTGCGTCAATACGGCAATTCAGGCCATCCTCGGTCGTTACCACTACGAAACGGTGATTGCGTCACGGGCCCACGCCGGCATTCACGCATTCCAGGCGGCCCGGTTCGATGCGGTGATGGTCGATCTGTTTATGCCCGGAATGAACGGACTCGACACCATCACGCGAATTCGAAGGCTGTCGCAGGTTCCGATCATCGCGATGTCCGGCTTTCGCTTGCGGAACTCTCTGGATCCAGATCAGGATTTTCTCGGCATGGCCACGCTGCGGGGCGCAACGACGTCGTTATTTAAACCGTTCTCGCCTCCGCAATTGATCGCGGCAATCGAATTTAGTCTGGGCTTGATGCCCCCGCACCAAGGGACGCTGCAATGACATTCGTGAAAAATTGCGCGGCCAACCTGGATCAACCGGGGCGAAATGAAACCGGCGATCAGCTGACCAATGGCGTTGAAACCGGGTACTCGTCGCAGAAGAGAGCCGGGGCGGCCAACGAAGTGGGATCGGCCATCGCGCATCAACTCAACGGACCATTGACTGCTTTACGGCTCTACGTCGGCGAAATCCGGGAAAATAGCCATCGATTTGGTGGGGTCGACGATGCCGAACATGGCATGCACCAGATGGTGGAAGGGGCCTTTCGGGAAATCGAACGTGCCTGCGCCATGATGAAGTTGATCACGGAGAAGTTCGAGGAGCCGCTATACCTGGAAACGGCTCCTGCGCTTGGCCGCGACGTGATCGCCTGGTGGTCCCGGAGTGGCAACAATAACGGACGGCCTCCCGAGCAATCCGTTTCGGTGCAGGCGCTGCTGACGCCGCGAGAGCGTGAGGTTCTCGCTCAGATCCGTCAGGGGCACTCCAACAAGGAAGGCGCTCTCCGGCTGAAAATTGGCCCGAGGACGTTCGAAAGCCATCGTTTCCGGCTTATGCGCAAACTCGGCGCCAGGAATGGGGCGGATTTGGTTCGCATCGTGCTCGGGGAAAAGTCGGCGGCACGATGAGTGCTCCAGCGTCGATTGCCCAGGCGAGTGCGGCGGAAGTCGTGCGCAAGCTATGGCGCAAACGGACGTGGCCTCTTGCGTTGGCATGCGCGTTCCTGGTGTTTGTCAGTGCGTCGTCGATCTATCTGGTTGTTTCCTTCCAATCCAGCCAGGAAATGATGACTCATGCTCTTCAGCTCGAAAATCGGCTGGGGGCAATCCTCGGCGCTGTTCGTATCGCGGAGAGTGAACAGCGCGGTTATCTGCTCACGGGCGATCCCGGATACCTGGACGTTTCCCGCAAATCCGCCGACGCCGTGATTTTAGCTATCGCAGCCGCCAGAGAAAACACTGTGGCTAACCCGGAGCAGCAAGGCACGCTGGCTGAAATCAAGCCGCTGGTGCTGCAAAAGATCGCCGAATTAAACGAGACGATAAGGCTGTTTGACGCGGGCGACCGCGCGGCCGCACTTGATATCGTGCGGACCGGCGTCGGCCGCGACCTCACGGACAAAATCCGGGCGCCGGTGGTTCGGATGATGGAGGATCAGCATCGACTGATCGCGCGACGAACCTCTAATTCGGTGTCGACCAACATGGGGCTCCTTTTCGTCAATCTCGCCGGTCTCGCTCTTATCGTCGCGTTGGCGGCGATTTCTCTCATCGCAATACGCCGCTCGACCGGAAAAGAGCTGGCGCAGAGTGAAAGCCGCGCCAACGAGCTTCAGGCGATTGTAGATACGCGCCACAGGACCGAGCAAAAATTCCGGGCCCTGCTCGACTCTGCTCCCGACGCCGTCATCATCATGGACAGAAGCGGTGACATCGTGCTCGTCAACGCGCAGACCGAGAAATTATTCGGTTATGCGCGCGCCGATTTGCTCGGCAAGAAGATAGAGTTGTTACTGCCGCCGCAATTCCACGACCAGTATCCGTCGCACCGCGACAGTTTTTTTGCCGGCCCGAAAGTTCGTCCGATGGGGGACGGCCTCGAGCTATACGGTCAACGCTCGGATGGCACCGAGTTTCCGATTGAAATCAGTCTCAGCCCGCTCGAGACAGACGAGGGAACGCTGGTGTCAAGCGCGATCCGCGACATCAGCCTGCGAAAGAAGACGGAAAAACATTTGGCTCAGCTCGAGGCCAGGTCCCGTGGTCTGCTGGAAGCAGCGCCCGAAGCGATGGTCGTGGTCAATCAGAACGGCGACGTCGTTCTGCTGAACCTGCAACTGGAAAAGGAATTCGGATACCGCCGCGATGAACTCCTCGGGCAGAACGTTACGAATATCATTCCAAAAGGATTTGCGAAGCGGTTGTTGGCTGACGGCATCGACGTTCTCGCGCAGCAGATTGTTGGCGGGATCGATCTGATCGGGCGGCGGAAGGACGGGGGCGAATTTCCAATCGAGATCATGCTGAGCCCGCTGCGAAGCGGGGAGGGGATTTTGGTGATACGCGACGCAAGCGTTCGCAAGGATGCAGAGCGGCATCTTGCGCATATGGAGGCGCGATATCTCAGTTTGCTGGAAGCGGTCCCGGATACGATGGTCGTCGTGAACCAGGCCGGGAAAATCGTGCTTTTAAATCTCCAGGCCGAAAAAGAATTTGGCTACAGCCGGGACGAACTGCTGGATCATAACATCAAGAAGATCATTCCCCGCCGCGTCGCCGAGCTTTTGATCGAAGATGCTTTCCCCACCTCGCGGGATGCGCTCGGGTCGCAATGGGGTTCCGAGATCGAGCTGACCGGCCGGCGCAAGGATGGTGCAGAATTCCCCATCGAAATCACGCTGAGTTCAATCGGGAGCGCCGAGAGGATTATGGTAATCCGCGACATCAGTGTGCGCAGGCAAACCGAGCGTCTGAAAGACGAGTTCGTTGCCACCGTGAGCCACGAGCTGCGCACGCCGCTGACCTCGATCTCCGGATCGCTCGGTCTGCTCGCAGGACGGTGGGCCAGCAAGCTGCCCGAATCGGCTGCCCGGCTCTTGACGATTGCACACACCAACAGCCAGCGGCTGGCGCGTCTGCTCAACGACATTCTCGACGTCGAGAAGCTGGAGGCCGGCCGCGTCGTCTTCAGTCTCGACAAGATTGCCGTACGGGCGCTCGTGGAAAAAACAATCGACGACAATCGCGGGTTTGCAGAGAGTTACGGCGTGAGCGTGCGGCTCGACAGCGCGTCCGTCGAGATTGACGTGAACGCCGACCCCGACCGGCTTGCCCAGGTCATCACTAATCTGCTTTCGAATGCGATCAAATTTTCTCCCGGCGGGGAGGAGGTGTTGGTCTCCGTGGGGCAAAATGCCGGTAATGTTCGCATCACCGTCCGCGATCATGGCTCCGGTGTGCCGGATGAATTCAAACCTCATATTTTCGAGAAGTTCGCTCAGGCCGATGCCACCAACACGCGGCAGAAGGGCGGCACCGGCCTTGGCCTGAGCATCGTGAAGCAAATCGTTGAGCGCTTGGACGGCAAAATCGACTTCGATAATGCGTTAGGCGGCGGCGCGATTTTTTGTGTCGAGTTACCCATATGGGATGGTGCGGCAGCCGGTGAGATCGACCAAAACTCCGGCGCATGTAACACCCGCATCCTGCTTTGCGAGGATGACCGTGAGGCGGCGGCGAGTATTCGCGAGCAATTGCGTCAAGGCGGTTTCGCCGTGGATTTTGCCCATACCGTTGCAGCAGCGATGACGCGAACCGATGCGAGCCGCTATGCGGCTGTTCTGGTTGATCTGCGGCTTCCGGATGGTGATGGCGTCGACCTGATCGTGCAGTTGCGAGAACAGCCGCATTATCGCGATGTGCCGATCCTTGTCATCGCCGGAGATCCCGATCAAGGCCGCAGCGACGTACGATCGTCGCGGCTTAATGTGTTGCACTGGCTCGACAAGCCGGTTGCTTTTGAGAAGCTCATACAGAATCTTCGAGCGGTGATCGCCGCGCCGTTGCGCCAGCGCCCGCGCATCCTGCACGTGGACGACGATTATGATGTGTTGGCGCTGGTTCGCCGGGAACTTGATTCAATTGCCGACGTGGTATCCGTGGATAGTATGGAAAGCGCGCGCCGCACGCTGGCCACCGACCGCATCGACCTCGCCGTCCTCGATATAGCTCTGGGCGAGGATTCCGGCCTGGATCTGCTGCCCGATCTTCTTGGCGCTGTGGGACACACGATCCCCGTGATTATCTTTTCCACTCACGGTGCGGATACGGCTCGTCACGAGCAGGTTCATGTCGCGCTGTCCAAAATGAATTCGCCGGTCGAAAGTCTGAGGTTTGCGGTTCAAGATCAATTGGCGCTGCTGCCGCTTGTAAAGGAAGTCGCATGACAACGTTTAGTGTTCTTCACGTGGATGACGAGCCTGACATCCGCGAAGTAGTGGAAATATCGCTCAATCTGGATTCCGATTTCACCGTGCGAGGCTGCGGATCAGGCGAGGAGGCGCTGGCGTGCGCTGCCGAATGGCAGCCTGACTTCATTCTCCTTGATGTCATGATGCCGGTCATGGACGGGCCAGCGACGCTCATCCGGTTGCGGGAGAACCCAAGGACCGCGAGCATCCCGGTGGTATTCATGACCGCCCGCGCCCAGGCCCGCGAGGTCGATCGGTTTCGTTCGCTCGGCGCCGTAGGGGTAATTCCCAAACCGTTCGATCCGATGACCCTGGCGGCTTCGGTGCGCAGCTACGTGCAGCCGGCGCCAAGTCCCATCGATAATTTACGGGCCGGCTTTCTGCAGCGGGTCAAGAAGGACGCCGCAACTCTCTTGGAAGATCGCGGTGCGCTCAGGGATGGAAATCGACTGTCCGACACGCTGCATCGAATCAAACGCTTCGCGCATGGCCTCTCCGGAGCGGGTGGAATCTATGGCTTTGCTGAACTCAGCGAGGCCGCTGCCGATCTGGAGGACGCGGTTATCGCGGAACTTGCCGATGCGAGCTGCGACAAAAAGACTGACCGCGCGCTCGACGGCCTCATTACCTGCGCGAGCAATTGCGACGAGACCGCAGGCGTTGTGGTGCGTTCACTTCAGACAGTCTAGCCACGCCTTGTCGAGCTCCCTGTGCATTTTTACGGAGACGATACTTAGCCTCACATTAGGTGATCTGAGGTCTGATCAATATTGAATTGCGGTTTACTCGGCCGGCATACCGGCGCTGGCAGGCATGGAAATTCGAGTGTCCGGGATCAGGGGTACGTCATGCGTCAATCTGTCGAAAAAATGGAACAACTCGATGTTCAAGTAGGCGCGCGCGAGTTAGCCGAATCGAGCACGATCGAGGAAGCTCCAAGGATGCTGATCGCCGATGACGATCCCTCCATTGTGAGTCTGCTTGCGGATCGCTGTTCCCGCATGGGCTTCGTTGTCGATACCGCGACGAATGGCCTGCAAGCCCTTCTCAAGGCGAGACAGGGCAAACTGTATACGCTGGTGATCGATATCAATATGCCGGAAATAGACGGTCTATCGGTTTGCGCACGTCTGCTGGAGCCGGACAGAACGCCGGCTAATGTGATCGTGATTACTGGCAGCAAGGATGATCCGGATACGCTCGACAGGTGCGAAGGCTTTGGCGCGTATTACGCGCGCAAAGGACCCAACTTCTGGATCGATCTCGAAGCCGCTCTGGCTGAGATCCACCCGCGTATGGCCGGTCGAATCGGGAAGTTAAATCGGTCTTCAGCCGCGCCCGAGGTGCGGTTGCGTCCTTGCGTGTTATTGATCGACGACGATGATGATGTAAGATTGTTTCTGTCCAGTCGTCTAAAAAAATGTGGTCTTGACGTCAGATACGCCAGCGATGCTCAGCAGGGCTTTCGAATGGCCTGCAGGGAGGAACCTGCGGTGATCATAACCGACTATTACATGCCAAATGGTGATGCTCAATATTTGCTGACGAGGTTACGCAGCCTGGCAGCAACCAAGAACATCCCGGTTATCGTTCTTTCCGGGCGAGAGCTTGGGGACGTGAGGGAGCAAAACCTGAGACGCGAGATTTTCGGTCGTCCGGGGGCGGCGCAAATCCTGAAAAAATCCCAGGACACCGGCGCGTTATTCCACACTCTGAAGCAATTTTGCAGCTTTGAGCCGGATCTTCGAAGATCAGTTCATATGGGATAAGAAAGTTGCGGAGATTCGGACTGGCGAACTTTTGTGAAGTTGTGTCCGCGTGTTCGTTCGTAAGTGCGCCGATGGGGCCACATTTCAGAGAGACTCGGTCAAAGATAGACCGTTGAAAGTAACCCACGGCTGTCGGTTTAATTTGACCACTGCAGCGTATGATACGGATTGATTAGCTTTTTCGGTAGTTTCGGATGATCGGGACACGGGAAGATGCAACGTGCATGGCAACGTAATAGAGCACTCTCGCAGCCTGATATTCTGCCGTCATGGCCGCACATAGTCGTCCGCCTTGCGCAGACTACGTACACTTGCCTGCGCTTGCGGCCATCCACGTCTTTCTTCCTTGAAACGCGGCCAAGACCTGGATCAACAAGACCTGGATCAACAAGACCTGGATCAACAAGACGTGGATCACCGGGACAACCCCGGTGATGACGGCGGAGAATGTCGAGACCCTATCGCGTCACATAAATTAAACCGGACAGCCGTGAAAATAACCCGGGCCTGACGTAAAGGTCAGCGTCTATTCATAATCATTCAACGGATGAAAGCTTGGTGCACGCCGCGTGCGCGCTCAGAACACTGTTGAAAGTCCTGAACTGAAAGCTAGATCAGAAAAAGCCGGCGACAAGCGGTCGCCGGGGAGTTTAGGGAGGATATACCCGACACAGGGATAAGCGCTCGGTGCCCATCTGAGAATCACGGTATGTGAAGACTTTGTTCCGCCGTCCCAATGGCGTCTACACGGCAGCAGGTTTAGTTAGTAATAACGACCACTGTGCACCCGTAATCCACAGCCGCGGCGCTGGGATCACGTTCAACGCTCCGTGTTTCCACGGTCATTGAGATTAAGACTGCGTGGTTGAATCGCGGTGTAGTGTTCGCCAGTATTACAAAAATCTCATGATGAGAGCGTATCTGCGTGCCGATTGAAACCAAGCCCGAGACCCAAAAGCGCGAGATCAATCCGCTGAACGCGGATCTTTCAGCCGAACTGATGCTGAGCACTGTGCTCGATGCATTGCCTGTCGCAATATTCTGGAAGGATCGGGATTCTCGCATTCTGGGTTGCAATCGGCAGTTTGCTGAAGATGCCGGGGCTGATCTGGTTGATCTGATCGGGAAAACCAATTTCGAAGTTTATCCACCCGCTCAGGCCGAGGCCTACCGCGCTGACGACCTCGAAGTGATTAATTCCGGTCAGCCCAAGCTCGCGATCGAGGAGCCGCTGCTTCTTTCGGATGGCACGACGGCATGGATTGAAACTAATAAAATACCCTTGCGCAATGCCGCCGGCGCTATTGTCGGCGTGCTCGGAACCTATCGCGATACAACACAACGTCGAAACGCCGAAGCCGAGCGTGTGCGGCTGGCCATCGAATTTGCGGCCGTGAAACAAACCGCATTGATGGCTATGCACGATGCGCTGACAGGGCTTCCCAATCGCCACTTTCTCGAAGAAAAGCTGCAAGAGCGATTATTGCTGCTCGGCGAAAGACCTGAGGATCGCTTTGCAGTCGTCGCGCTCGATCTGGACCGATTCAAAACGGTCAATGATTTGTACGGCCATGCTGTCGGCGATGAATTGCTGCGGACCATGGCAGGCTCGCTTTCCGAAGAGGTCGGCACCGACGGGTTCATTGCGCGGATGGGCGGCGATGAATTCATTTTGCTGCTGAGCTTCAGTTCGGACGAGGAGTTGGCCGGCCGGCTACGCGACTTGATTGCGAGGTTCGAGATACCTCAGATGCTCACCGAGCATCAGGTCGTGGTCGGGACTACGCTCGGAGTGGCGAAAGCGCCGAGGGACGGGGGCGATCCCGACACTCTCATGCGTCACGCCGACATGGCCTTGTATTGTGCAAAGGTACTGGGGCGTGGCCGTGCTGTCCTCTTTGAACCGGAGATGGAGCTTCAAGCGCGGGAGCGCGCGCTGATCGAGCACGACCTCAGGAACGCGATCAGAGCCGACCAGATCGTTCCTTACTTTCAACCGATACTGGATCTGCAAACGGGGCTGGTGGTCTGCTACGAGGTTCTCGCACGTTGGCCGCATGCCGAACGCGGCCTGATTCAGCCCGGGCAATTCATCAAAATCGCAACGGAGACAGGGCTGATCGGAGCCCTCACGATAAATCTGTTGCGCCGTGCGTGCCAGGAGGTTGCAGCGGATTGCCCCGGTACCCCCCGGATAGCAATCAACATTGCGCCCGTTCAGTTGCGGGACACAGTGCTGCCGCAGAAGATTTTGAAAGTCCTGTCGGAATGCGGCTTTCCGGCGACCCGTCTGGAGATTGAGGTAACGGAGGACGCGCTCGTCACTGACGTGACGATGGCCAAGACAATTCTAACATCGCTGAAAAACCTGGGCGTACGCGTCGCGTTGGATGACTTCGGAATCGGATATTCGAGTCTTCAGCATTTGAGTGAGCTTCCCTTCGACGCGCTGAAGATCGATCAGACCTTCGTCCGGTCCATGAATGACAATTCGGAATCGCTTGCCATCGTGAAGACCATTTTGCAATTGGCAAAAAACATGAATCTGGAAGTCATAGCGGAAGGAATCGAGACGGCAGAGCAGGCTTTCATACTTCGCACGCTTGGTTGCGGATTAGGCCAAGGCTTCTATCTGGGACGCCCGTCTACGGGTTTCCTTCGCGCCAGCCGTCAAAATGATGGCATGGAAAATGAACGAATGCCGACTGAATTTCAAGCTAGACCGTCGTTGGGCAAGCCCGCGAAGCAAATTCCAATTTCATCGGACGCGCGACGATGATGTCGCAGCAAGGTAAGCAGCCGCCCGTCAGCTCGCGCGCGGGATTGGAGGCTGAGCGTTGCGGACCGAGCGACGAGACTTGCATGCTGTCGCCCAAAGCAGGCTGCCCTGGGCGCAAACTCATCGTGGATAGGGTGCAAATAGGGCCGAGAACTCAATGTGGCTCATTTAGCGGCTCAGTCTCTTTCGCAATTTCTTCGGCCAGAAGATCTAGCAGCTGGACATGACGGGTTTCGTTCCGCTTGGGGTCCAATTCGGACGCAGCAATGAGCTTTTTATAGTTCAGAATGTTTTGCTCGTGGACGAAATGATCCAATGCGATCTCCCAGGAGTGTATCGAATTAGACCATGCGCTTATTCAGCGAGGTTCGCTGAGCAATATTGATCAATAAGCATGCCCGAGTGCATACACGCTCGTGCCACTATAATTTTATTCGCTTTCGATCCGCATCCGCTTGCGTGTCGACGCCGCCGCCAAACCTTATTTTGTCTTCGTTAGTTTGGTGACTGTGTAGCCGGCTGACCCGTTCTCGGCTTCGAATCGAACCTTGTCGCCGATTTTGACTTGTTCGAGCATCGCAGAGTCTTTAACGCGGTAGACCATAGTCATCGGCTCGTCCATGCCGAGGCCTTTGGCCGGACCGTGCTTCAGCGTGATCTTGCCGGCGCTCACGTCGATCTTTTTAACCTCACCATTGATGGTCACGCTCTGCGCGAGCGCCGCGGTGGAGATCAGCGCCATCGCCACAGCCGCCGTTCCGATCTTGCGCATGAACCCGTTCATTGCTTTCTCCTTCTGCTATTGTCGATATTTCATTCAATTCTTCGATTGCGGTTGGTTCGTGATCTCGCGGAATCGCGTTACATCTTCTTTCCCTTCAACGGGCCACTTTTCGCTGGGGCTTGGTGATGATTGGCCCCGGGCGCGCCGGTTCGTCGGCGGGAGCATCCACCTCGTAGGCGACTGTGCCTTGTGGATGTTGGTAGGGACCGGGATCGCGGTAATCGTCGCGAGCCATGCCCTCGCGGATTTTCATCACCGAGAACATGCCGCCCATTTCAATCGGCCCGAACTGGCCGTTGCCGCGTCATCATCGGCAGCGTGTTGTCGGGTGCCGGCATCTCCATGTTGCCCATCGCCATGCCCGTCTGCGCCCATGACCATGGCGTCGGGAGCGAGCTTGCGGACAGCTTTCGCAAGGTCGTTCCGTGGACACGCCGATCATGTTCGGCATATCGTGGCCCATCGCGTTCATCGTGTGGTGCGCCTTGTGGCAGTGGAGTGCCCAGTCGCCGGGATTGTCGGCGGTTAACGTCGATCGCGCGCATCTCGCCGACGGCGACATCGATCGTGACCTCAGGCCATTGCGCGCTTTCGGGCACCCAGCCGCCGTCGGTGCCAGTCACCGCAAAGTGTGGCCGTGCAGGTGGATCGGGTGATTGGTCATGGTCAGATTGCCGACGCGCATGCGCACCCGGTCGCCCGCCGCACCGCCAACGGATCGATGCCGGGAAACACGCGGCTGTTCCACGTCCACATGTTGAAGTCGGTCATCTCGTTGACCTTCGGCAGATAGCGTGCCGGGCTCGATGTGGTAGCTGCTCATCATGAACACGAAGTCGCGGTCGACGCGACCGGAACGTCGGGTCGCGCGGGTGCACGATGAACATGCCCATCATGCCCATCGCCATCTGCACCATCTCGTCGGCGTGCGGGTGATACATGAATGTGCCCGCTCTTCCTGAGTTCGAATTCGTAGACGAAGGTCTTGCCGGGCTGGGATGTGCGGCTGATTGAGGCCGCCAACGCCGTCCATGCCGTTCGGCACGATCATGCCGTGCCAGTGCACCGTCGTGTGCTCGGGCAGCTTGTTGGTGACGAAGATGCGGACCTTGTCGCCCTCCACCGCCTCGATCGTCGGGCCCGGCGCCTGGCCGTTGTAGCCCCACAGGTTTGCCTTCATGCCCGGCGGCGAATTCGCGCACGACGGGCTCCGCGACAAGATGGAATTCCTTCCAGTCGCCGTTCATTCGCCATGGCAGCGACCAGCCGTTCAGCGTGACCACAGGCCGGTAGTCCGGGCCGCTGGTGGGATGCAATGGCGATTGCATCGTTGCCTTGTCCATGGTCGGCGCTTCGGGAATGGCGGCCGCCTGAACCCGTCCACTGACGGCGCCGGCACTGACCAATGCGGCGGTGCCGAGAAATCCTCTGCGCGAAAACATCGTTACTCTCCGTTCAGTGGACGCCACCATCCGCCTGTGTGGCCGTGGACGGCTTCGTTTGATTATCCTCGCCGGCTGCGCTGAGCCCTCCGCCGTTTACGGCTGTCTGCAGGTTGGACTGCGCCAACCAGAATCTCCGCTTGGCGTCGATCGCTGCGCGCAGCGAGGCGATGCGCTGGCGTGATTCGGTGAGCAGGGCGAAGACATCGACCTGCATGCTGGAGAACCTCAACTGCATCTCTTCGGTGATGATCTTGCGCAGTGGCAAGACCTCGTGCTGATAGTGGCCGGCGATGTCGTAGGCCGCGTGGTATGTGCGGTAAGCGTCGCGGGCTTCCGACCGGACGTTGATGGCTTTCTCGGTCAGACGGTTGAACGCCAAGGCGTAGGTCTCCGCGGCCTGCCGAACCTTCACCTCGCCGCCATCGAATAACGGGATCTGGAATTGCACGTCAAAGCCCCGCTCCCGAAATTGCCGCGTGTCAGGATCTCGCGTCTTGCGGTCGATACCGGCGACATCGAGCATCGTGACAAAGCGGCTGGCTTGTGTGAGGTCGAGCGATTTCGCCAGCGCCGCCAGCTCGATGCGCGCCATCTGCAAGTCCAGCCTGTGTTCGACAGCATCGACCTCGATGCGCGGCAGCGATCGCGGTTGCGGTGGTAACGATGGAAGACGGGCCGGGAGATTGAATCCGAGGTCACTATTCCAAAGACCCAGCAGACGGGCGAGACGTTCACGCGCGCTCGCCGCCTCCTGGCGCGTATTCGCAAGATCGGCCGCTGTCTCCGCATAGAATACCTGCTGGCGGGCCTGGTCGAGCTTGTTGAGGGCGCCTGTCTCACCCAGCTTCCTGGCGAGTTGCGCGGTCGACTCGGCTGTCGCCTTTGCATCGGTCAATAAGCCAGCCATTTCGTTAGCGGCGGTGGCGTCGAAATAGGCGCGGCGAACATCCGCAGCCAGCTGCAGCGTTTGTTCAGCGGCACGCAGCTGGGCCTTCTGGAATCGTTGCCTGGCGATCTCCGAGCGGAAAGGCAATGTCGTCAGCGCCAGAATGTTGCCGACCACCTGACGCTCGATCTCCAGCGCTCCGTTTCCGGAAATCCGCGAGACCGAAAACGTCGGATTGGGTGGCAAGCTTTCCGCGACGAGATCGGTTTCGGCCAGCGCGAGCTCGTTATAAGCTGCCTGCAGGCCTCGATTGTTGAGCAACGCGATCTGGACCGCGGAATCCACCGTAAGTGACCGGCTCAGAAGTGCGCTGACGCCGCTTCGTGCTCGTTCCGCATCATCGGCGGTCTCGATCGAAATCACTTCTTTCTTGAGTGTTTGATCGGCGATGTCAGCGACCACCGTCATGCCGCGGTCGGGCGAAAAGCTTGCGCATCCGGAGAGAACGAGGCTCGCGAGCAGCGTCGCGACATGCCTCGGCATCGTGGCGGGATTGTCCCTCAATCTCGGCTTCAAATTGGTGTCCCTGTTCATCCGGCGCCTACTGGTCCGTTTTCGGCAACGGCGCCGCGCTGTTGTTCTGCTCCCGCCATGGCAACGGGGAGGCCGGACGCAAGCTGCTGTAGGGCGTGACTGTCGAGCGATAGACGACGCCGTCCACCCGTATTTTTAAGTCCGCGGGATCCGCCCCGGCCGTGGACTGCCCAATGGTTGGCGTGCAGCCACCAAATGTGAACGCGGCCATTATCGCGGCCGTTATCCGCACCGATACCTTGAGTACTTTGGCTGCCGCTCGAACGGCGACGATGGTCGCCTTAAACTGCGCAAGCATGATCGCTTCCTGAACTGACGTTGAAAACAGGTGCGCGCGCCCTTAGCACGCTTTGTTCTGGCTAATCGCGTCGCTCTATTATTTTGTTTCGACGCGTGTTCCTGACGCGAACCGCATCCAGCGCCGGATTAAATCCGGCGGCATGCTTCGCCTGAAAACGCTCGAGTGGCGCGGCTATGCACCGCCTCGGAAAGGTCAGGAAATAGGAGGACGGTAGAGCGTCGGCGGGAAATGGTTCGCGACATCGCGATGAATTTCCAGCGCGCAGAAAGATGTCGGCGCGGAGGGAGCGACGATTTCAGTTACGCTCGCCGGCAGTGCGCTCACGCAGAATACGCTGCAGCACGCACCGGGCATCTTGTGCCCGTTGCCGGACTGGGAGGGAAGCTGAGTGTCGGCCACCTGCGTTCCAGCGCTGACGCCGTCATGGTCACTTGTTTTTTTGTGATCCGTGTGGCCGTCGAGCCCGTGATGAACATGCTGCCCCGTACCAGTTGCGGTCTTGTGAACATGCGCCAGCCCAACGGCGTGATCCGGGTCAGTCAGGCACGGCGCCGCAAGGGCCCCATTGCTCGATCCCAATGAAACTGGTGCCAGGACGCAGACCATGTAGGCAAGCGCGAGAATGCGTCCCGCCAACAATCGTTTCGTTCTGGTCAAACGCTTCAACATCTGTCGCCGGTGGTCCGATCAGGTTCCAACGCCTGCAATATACGTGTAAAGCCGCGCCTCGCCAAGCATCAAAGGGCAGCAATCCCAGAGCTCTATCGCTGCTGCGCGAAAGATGCGGTCATCGACGTTTTGAAACGAGCTTCGGCGCGATGACGTGGTTGGGGTTGGGGAGGGTTCGACTTGCTACTGAACGGCGCGCCGGCATCATCGCTACCCGCGTTGCCGGCCAGTCAGGCCGCGAGAGCCTTGTCGCGATAAAAGAAGCCCATGGCGAACATGGCGATGGTCGCGATCAGCATCGGAATGCCTGCGAACAGAAAGATGCCGGAGACGGCCACATGGTTGCTCAGCAACCATCCGCCGATACTTGTCCCGACGATAGATCCGACGCGACCTATGCCAAGCGCCCAACCGACTCCGGTAGCTCTTATCTCGGTCGGATAGAAGATCACGGCGAGAGCATTGATGCATTTTTGCGCGCCGGCCGCGCAAAACCCCGCACTGAAGGTTGTTGTGATGGCGACAACGATCGAAGAGCCGGTCAGCCCGATGGCGGGTACGAGAACCGTTGCTGCAGCTAAAAGCCGGACCAGAACGACGTAAGGGCCGTAGCGATCCATCAGAGGCCCACTCAGGATTCCTGCCAGGATTGCTCCGACGAAAATCAGCGTGGTGACAAAGATGGCGGTTTCGTTGGAAAACCCCGAGTCTGTAAAAACGGTCGGCAACCAATTTTGCAAAAAATAGATCACCATCAGGTTCATCAGAAATACGATCCACAGCAAGAGCGTTCCCATCCAGCGCCCGGAGCGGAAGAGCTGAACGGCGGGAATCCCGCTGGATTCCACGTCAGCGGTCGCATACCGTGCGCCGCGCGCAGCTTGATCAGGATCTATGCGTCGAACCAACTCCTCGATACGTCCAAGCGGTTTGTTTTTAGCGACGAGAAATAGCAGTGACTCCGGGAGTTGCGATGCCAGGAAAGGAAGACCGAGCAAAGGCAAGACACCCCCGACGATCAGCACCGATCGCCATCCGAGATGACTGATGAGCCCGATTGCGACGCTGCCGGCAAGTATAGAACCGACAGAAAAGCCGCTGAACATAATGATAACGAGTGTCGCTCGGCGTTTGCGCGGGCAATATTCGTCGGTCAGAGCAAGAGCGTTCGGCATCGCGCCGCCAAGGCCGATCCCCGCAATGAATCTGTAAGAGATCAGTTCGGTGGCGGTGCCCGCGCTGGCGGCCAGCAAGGTGAATAGACCAAACAATCCGACCGATACGAGAATGATTGTTTTTCGGCCGAGTTGGTCGGCAAGAGGTCCGACAAGGAGATATCCAGCCATGATCCCCGCCAAGCCTGCCGAGAAGATCAGACCCAGTTCATTCCGTCCTAACTGAAGATCCGTGGCGATCGCGGGCCCGAGATATGCGACCATCTGCGCATCAAACCCGTCCAGCAGGACAACCAGCGCGCACCAGATCATCACAAGGACACGGAAACGGCCTATACTCTGCGCTTCGATCATATCTGCGATGTCGACGATATGCTGGTCGTTTTCCCCGCCGCTCTCCGAGCTGTTTGTGTTGTTCATCGACACTCCATTCGAGAAAGATCCGGGCGAGCCGTTCCGCGCAGCGACGTGATGGTTGAGCAGTAGAGCGCGCGGCCCCTTTATTGGGAGGCTCGATGATTCGTTCAAGGATGGCTAGGAGGGGACGCTGATTGGGCTCTTGATCATGCGCCTTGATCAAGGGCTTTCGGCAGGAAGAAGGGTATTCCATCCTGGACGCCCCGGACAAGCGCGATGCCGTAGGCGCGCGCCAGGTTCGTATCCGTCAGGACGCCTGCCGGCTCGCCTTGCGCCGCAATGCCGCCGTGAGCAAGCAGGATCAGGCGATCGCAAAAACGCGCGGCGAGGGACAGATCGTGCAACGCGACGATCACGCCGTGCCCACGTCGTGCCGTCGCAACAAGCAATTCCATCACCCGAAGCTGATGTAACGGATCGAGCGCGGCGATCGGTTCGTCGGCGATCAGCAAAGGCGCCTCGACCGCGAGCGCGCGCGCCAGCAGAATCCGCATCCGCTCGCCGCCCGACACCTGCGCCACTGTCCGGTGGCGGAACGCGTTGATGTCGGTGGCCGCCATCGCGCGTTCGACGGCATTGCGGTCGGCGTCCGAAATTCCACCAAACCCGCGCCGGTGCGGCAGCCGGCCCAGCGTGACCAGGGCCTCGACACTCAACGGCCAGTGGACCTCGCCGTCTTGCGCCAGATATGCAACAAGCCTGGAAAGATCGCGCGCTGTCATATTCCGGATGTCGCGGTTATTGATTCTCACCGTACCCGCATCGGGATGCCGTAATCCCGCCAGCGCGCGCAACAGGGTTGTCTTGCCTGCGCCGTTGGGGCCGATCAGTCCGACCAGCTCTCCCTTTTCGATCGACAGGCCGACATCGTCGAGCAGCAGCGACGAACCAAGCTTGATCGCTACATTGTTTGTTTCGAGCATCATCGCTCCTCGACGCGCAAGCGGTAGAGCAGATGAAAAAGAAATGGCGCTCCGATGAGCGCGGTGACGACCCCGAGTTTGAGTTCCGGGTGTACCGGCAGCAGGCGGACGGCGATATCCGCCATCAGTGTCAGCACGGCGCCGCCCAATCCGCTGACGAGGAGCAGGCGGCTTGGCCGGTAGCCGACCAGCGGTCGCAGCAGATGAGGCACCACCAGCCCGACGAATGCGACTGAGCCTGTTGCCGCCACGGCGCTGCCGACCGCGAGCGCCGTGCCGGCGATCAACCGGGTTCGCAGGCGGTTGAGATTAAAGCCGAGACTTTGTGCGGTATCCTCGCCAAGCGCGAGGCCGTCCAAAGCAGGGCCGCACAGTAGAAGGAGCACCCAGCCGGCCGCCATTAACGGCGCGATGAGCCATACATAAAGCAAACTGCGGTCGGCCAGCGAGCCCAGAAGCCAGAATACGATTTCAGTGACGGCGTAGGGATTGGGTGAAAGGTTGAGGGCAAGCGTCGTCAACGCGCTCGCGAAGCTGTTGATGGCAACACCTGCGAGGATGACGGTGGTGATGCTCGCATTGCGGCCTGCAATTCCATAGAGCAGGAACGTCGCCGCGATTGCGCCCGCAATGCCGCCTAACGGAAGCATCAGGGGCGAAAGCCCGACGAAGCCGAAATAGAACATGATCACGGCCCCTAGCGCCGCCGAGCTGGTGACCCCGGTGATGCCGGGTTCGGCCATCGGATTGCGCAAAAGACCCTGCATCGCGGCCCCCGTCAGCCCCAAACTAAAGCCGACCAGGACACCCAGCACGGCGCGCGGAATGCGTAATTCCACAAGCACCAGCGCGCCCAAACTCGCGCGGCCATGGATCACGTCGCTCGCCGCCTGCGGCAGATCGAGCGGCGCGTATCCAATCGCGAGCGAACCGGCAAAGGCGGCAAGCATCAAGACGCAAAGACCTGCGACCAGCGTGCGATACGGGAGTCGCTCCGGCCGATGCGCCGCTGGATTGAGCTCGCTCACCGCGCTGTCCTCTCCGCGCGCACCTTGTCGGCGACAGCCTTTAATATGTCGATGGCATCGACCGATGCCGGACCCGGGCAGGTCCACAGCCGTGATGGCAGCACGACAATATGCGTATGCGGTTGCAGACGCGCGATCACCGGATGCTTAAGCAGCTCCGTTGCGAGCGCAGGCGGTCCATCGCGGCTTTCACCGACCACAAGCACGTCGGGTGCGCGTTCGGCCAACACTTCCAACGGCACGCGGTCGTAGTTTGCAAAGTCAGGATGGCTGGCGAGGTTATCCAGACCTGCGCGAGTCATGATTTCATCGACCAGTGTACCGCTGCCGTCGGTGAAACCATTAGGATTGAAGACCAGTGCCGTAGGCCGATCAATCGTATTCACCGCTCCCGGCTCCAGCCCGATAGCATCGAGCCGGTGGTCGATGTCTCGGATTAATTGCTCGCCGCGACCGATATCGCCCAACAGGGCAGCCATCTTGCGAGCCTGCGCGCGAAAATCCGTAAAGTTGTTGGCGATCCCGAATTCAACGACCGGAACGCCTGCGCGATTCAACAATGCGACAGCGGCCCGGATCGTCGCAATACCCGTGACCACCAGATCTGGTGCCAGCGGGATCACCTCTTCGGCGAGACCGTAATTGATCGGCATTCGCGCAGCGAGATCGGCGACGTTGGATCCCTCCCGGTCCCGCGACAGCCACGTGACCGATGCGATGCGGGACGCGGGTGCGAGCCTCAGCAGCAGTTCATCTGTGCAGACATTGATCGAGACGATGCGTCGGGGCTGCGTTTGCGCCGAGGCCTGAAGGGGAGCGGCCGCGTGAAATGCCAGCGCGGCCAATCCGAAACTGAAAAAAGACAGGGCGGGCCAGCGAATTCTCATTTGAGAGGCGAGCCCGCCCATACCAAGTGTCCTAGTTGACGCCGTAATTGGCGACGCGGATGCCGCCGAAGATCCCGAAGCCGGGTTGCAGGAACCCCGTGGGATTTTGATAATGCTGATCGAACAGGTTGTCGATCCGGCCGAACACCTTGACCTGATCATTCACGACATAATCTGCGGCGAGATTAACCACCGTGTAACCCGGTGCATCCAATCGCAGGATTGAGCCGTCGCGGCTGATGTCGACGAAGCTGCCGACGTGGAGCACCGTGGCTGAAACCGTCAGCGGCGCATACGGATTCCAGATTGCGCTGATGCTTGCCTTGTTTCTCGGGCGGCGGAGCAATTCCAGCCCGGTCGTTTCGTCGACGGCGCGGGTAAAGGTGTAGTCGCCGCGTAGCCTGAAATTGCTGGTGACCGTAAGACCAGCAAAGGTTTCGACGCCCTCCGTCTGCGCCTTGCCGATATTCACATTGGTGAACGTGAAGTTGGTCTGATCGAACACGCCATTGATGAGATTTTTGATGTCGTTATGGAAGTATGTCGCGCCGAACCGGAACCGGTCGCCGATCGGTTGCTCGAAACCTGCGTCGTAGCCCACGCTTTCCTCGGGTTTCAGATTGAGATTGGCAGTGGTGAATTCATCGCCGAACAATTGATGGAGCGTCGGCGATTTGAAGCCGGTGCCGTAGCTGGCCTTCAGCTTGGTTTCGGTGCCTGGTACAATATAGGCGGGTGCGACCCGGTAGGTCGTGTGATCCCCGAAGCGATCGTTTTCGTCGATCCGCACGTTGGAGACGATGAACAACCGCTTGGCGAATTCGGACTGCAATTCGATATAGGCCGCCTTGTTGATATTTTGGACATGAGCCGTCGAGGAATTGAGGTTCTCGGTTTCGTGCTCCGCGCCCAGCACGAGGGTCTGTCCCGGCAAAATCGCAGCGACACCGCGCCAATCGTATTTCACGCGCTCGCCGGTCGTGATCGACGGGAGGTCGTCACCGGGATTGATGTTGGAATTCCAGTGATTGGTGTAGTTGACGCCGAAGTAGTTCTTGAACCGGCCGTCGAACAACGACCAGACACCCTCGGCGCGGGTGAAAATCTGCTGAAAATGCTGGGTGCTTTGCAATGGGCTCGGGAAGCTTGCAAACGTTACCGGATCGAATGAGTCACCCGTGTAGCGCAGCTTGGTGTCGGTAAAGCGCGCCGTGGTATTCACCGAAAAAGTATCGGTGACATCGGCGCCGAGTCGCGTCGAGTAAGTCATGTTATCGTAGAAATTTCCGATCGCCTTTTGTCCGGGCGGCAGCAACTCGTTCGGCGTGACCGGCGTGTTGGCCGACTGGAAATGCGCGACGTTGAACGCGTAGTTGATCCTGTCCTGCGATCCGCTCACCCCTGCCGTCTGGTTGAACGTGCCGTGCGATCCGCCCTCGATCGTGGCTGTCGCGCGGGGCGGGCCTTCGCCCTTTTTAGTAAAGATCGAAATCACGCCGCCGATGGCGTCGGCGCCGTACAGGCCGCTTTGCGGGCCACGCAACACTTCGATGCGGTCGATATCCGAAGTCAGCAATTGGCCGAAGTCAAAGGTACGGCTCGGATTGCTGGGATCGCTGACATCGATGCCGTCGATGAGCACCTTGGTGTGATTTGCATTGGTGCCGCGCATGAAAATAGATGTAAAGCCGCCGGGGCCGCCGGATTGCACGACGTCGAGTCCGGGCACGGTCTGCAACGCGTCCGGCACCGTGCGTCGCTGATCGCGTTCCATGTCCTTGCCGGTGATGACCGTCACGGAGCTTGCGATCTGGTTGGCGGGTGTTTCGGTGCGGGTGGCGCTCACAACGATGCCGGGCAGGTCGGCGGGGGGCGCCGTCTGTTGAGCGTAGACGGGCGATCCATAGATAGAGAACAATGGGACGAGAAAAGTCGAAGCAAGCAAGGTGGAGCGGCGTCGCTGCACGACATGGGGGACGTAAGACATTCGGTTGAGCCTCGGTTGACGTCAGTGGCACGTCACCGCAACCAAAGTTTCATCGAGGCCAATCGGGCCTCTTTGAAACCAATGTCTGTACTCCCCGACCGACATCGTCGCGTGTGACCACGATTGACGGCAGGTCTCCTGGCTCACGGGTCAACACCTGTTATCGCCTTCCCAGGACCGAAGTTTCCCAGTGGCAAAGGATATCAGGCTCGTCGCTTACAGTTGCGGGGGCAGCTGCGGCGTTGGATAAATCCTCACCGCATTCCCTTTTGATCCCAATTGGGAACCGTCAATTGGACGTTAAAGTTGCAGGGTGTGGCGAGTCAAGCCAACTCAGTTCTGTCCCACAACATGACGCTTTCACCACGGCGCACCACGGCGGTTAACTTTGAGAACAGGCTCGGAACGAAAGGGGCCCGAATCGGCCGAATCAGTGAAAGCACTGAGGTGGCCATCTTGATCTGGTGATCCGCCTCAGTCTTGGGCACCGTATAAAGTCACTGCGATTTTTCGTGCGCGCTCGATAGAGCGTCGAACGTTAATAGAGGGCGGGGTTGGTGTCGCCGCGACCGGAAGGCGTCCGGCTAAGGTTGAGGGTAGTTGATCCTCAGCCACCTTGTAATGCCAGGGGGAGTTTTCGTGTCGCTTTCAGGCAATCGAGCACGATCGAGGAGCGTACATGGGCCACGCTCTCATGGGGCATCAGGACGTTGTTGACGATATCCGACAGGCTTTTGAGATCGCGGAGCGCAATTTTCAGAAGATAGTCCGCGTCTCCGGTCAGGGCATAGGCTTCCTGAATGTCATCGACGCGCGTGACCAGATCGTGAAATCGCTTGGCATTGTCTGGCGAATGGGTCGCGAGCGTGATGTGCACCAGCGCGATGACATTGAAGCCCAGCGCGTCGCCGTCGAGATCGGCGTGATAGCCCCGGATGATCTTCTCCTCTTCCAGACGCGTGCGGCGCCGGGAGCACTGCGAAGCGGACAGCCCGGCGGCTTCGGCCAGCTCCTGGTTGGTCAGCCGCCCGTCGGTCTGCAGGGCTGCCAGGATTTTAAGGTCGAATGTGTCAACTGAGATCATGCATAAGGCCCTTTATTTTTGCAATAATCGTGCGTTCGTGTGGGCCTTTTCAGGCCATTTTGCATGAACATTGCGCTGAATGTGACCGATACTGGCGCCCCAAAGCAATAGTCAAATGCGAGGAAATCTGATGGGTCCGTTTCCGCATGATGCGCCCCCCGCCGTCATCTCCGACCAGAATCCGATGGGTACGGATGGATTTGAGTTCGTCGAATATGCGCATCCCGACGCACAGCAATTGCACGCGCTGTTCCGCCTCATGGGGTTCCTGCCGGTCGCGCGACACAAAACCAAGGCAATCACCGTCTATCGCCAGGGCGATATCAATTATCTCGTTAACGAAGAGCCCGGTACGCACGGTCATGATTTCGTCGCCGCCCATGGCCCCTGCGCGCCGTCTATGGCGTTTCGCGTTGTCGATGCGCGCCGCGCTTATGAGCGCGCGATCTCGCTTGGTGCCGAGCCGGCCGGCTTGACGCCCGCGCAGACAACTCTCGATGTCCCGGCGATCAAGGGCATTGGTGGAAGCGTGCTTTATTTCATTGATAAGTATGGGGCCAAAGGCTCGGCCTATGACCGGGAATTCCAGTGGCTCGGCGCGCCAAACCCCCGGCCCGAAGGCGTGGGTCTGTTCTATCTCGACCATTTGACTCACAACGTGCACCGCGGCCGTATGGATGTCTGGACCGGATTTTACGAGCGGCTGTTCAACTTCCGCCAGATTCGCTTTTTCGATATCGAAGGCCGTGCCTCCGGCCTGTTTTCCCGGGCGCTGACCAGCCCGGACGGCAAAATCCGGATTCCCATCAACGAGGACGCGGGCGACGCCGGGCAGATCGAGGAATATCTCAACATCTATCGCGGCGAGGGCATTCAGCACATCGCCTGCGGCGTCAAGGATATCTACGCCACTGTTGAAACGCTCCGGTCCGCCGGATTGCCGTTCATGCCCTCGCCGCCGCAAACCTATTTCGAACGCATCGATGGGCGTTTGCCCAAGCACGGCGAAGACGTCGCGCGTTTGCAGGCCGATGGTATCTTGATCGACGGCGAAGGCGTCGTCGAGGGCGGCCTCACCAAAGTGCTGCTGCAGATCTTTTCAGCCAACGCGATCGGTCCGATCTTTTTCGAATTCATCCAGCGCAAGGGCGACGACGGGTTCGGTGAGGGCAATTTCAAGGCGCTGTTCGAATCGATCGAGGAAGATCAGATCCGCCGCGGCGTTCTCTCGATCGACGGAAAAAACGCTGCCTGAAAGTCGGCCATCAGATTTTTCGCGCATCAGATTTTGCGAAAGATCACGCTGAGGTTATTGGCGGGCATCTCCACGATGCTGGGCGCCGAGAAACCCGACTTGCGCGCAAGCTCTGCCACATCCTCAAGCGCGCGCAGTCCCCATGCCGGATCGCGGGCGCGAAGGCTTCGGTCGAATTCCTCGTTGCTGGGTGCGGTCGGCACGCCGTCACGCCGGTAGGGGCCATAGAGATAGAGTGGTGCGTCGGGCGAGAGACGCGCCGCCGCCCCCTTCATCAATCCCTCCGTGGCCCGCCACGGCGAGATGTGGATCATGTTGATGCAAAGGATCGCATCGACATTCTGGACCGGCCAGGTCGCCTCGCTTGCATCGATCACGACCGGACGGCGCACATTGTTTGCACTGCTTTCGGCGATCCAGCCCGCGATGCTTTCAAGCGCGGCAGGATCTGGGTCCGATGGCTGGAATGTCAGGTTCGGCAGGTGGCGGGCGAAATGCACCACATGCTCTCCGCTGCCGCTGGCGATCTCAAGCACCGTTCCATGCGCGGGCAACACGCCGCGAAGCACGTCAAGAATTGGATCGCGATTGCGAAGCGCGGCGGGCGCCGACCGGCGTTGATCGTTCAATGACTTGTTCTCAGCGAAAGATCAGCCAGCCTCGGTGACAGCCCGTTGCGCCATGACCTTGATGAGGTTGGCGCGGTAGGTCGCGGTGCCGTGGATATCCTCCATCAACCCGCTGGCCGAAACGGTCACATTGTCGAGCGCAGTCGCCGACCAGTTGGCTTTCAGGGCTTTTTCGAAATCGCTGACGCGCATGACGCCATTTTGCGACGCCCCGGTCGCCGCGACGCGAACGTCGTTCGATTTGGTTTTGACGACGAACACGCCGGTCAGCGCGAAGCGCGACGCAGGATGGCGGAATTTGGAATAGGCCGCCTTGGCCGGGATCGGAAACGAAATCGCGGTGATGATCTCGCCGTCATCCAGCGCGGTGGAGAACAGGCCTTTGAAAAAATCATCGGCCTTAATGCTGCGCTTGTTGGTTTTCACCGTGGCGTCGAGCGCGAGGACTGCGGCGGGAAAATCCGCGGCCGGATCGTTATTGGCGATCGAGCCGCCGATGGTGCCGCGATAGCGAACCGCCGGATCGCCCAGCACCGATGTGAGATGCGCGATTGCCGGGATCGCCTTGTTGACCACCGCGCTTGTCATGATGTCGTAATAGGTGGTCGCGCCCTTGATCGTCAGCGTGTCGGCTGAAGCTTCGATCCCGACCATATCCTTGATGCGGGCGAGGTCGATCACATCCGACGGAGCGGCGAGCCGCTGCTTCATGACGGGAAGCAGGGTGTGGCCGCCCGCGAGATATTTCGCTTCGGCGCCTTTTGCGAACAGGCTGGCCGCTTCCTCGATGCTCGAGGGACGATGATATGTGGTCTCGTACATGATCGTGTTCCTCGCGGTTACTCTGCGGCCTGCTGCCGGTGGACGGCGTGCCACACCCGGTCGGGCGTGGCCGGCATTTCCAGGCTGTTGTTGCCGATGGCGTCGGTAATGGCGTTGATCACGGCGGCGGATGCGCCGATCGCGCCGGCCTCACCGCAGCCCTTGATGCCGAGCGGATTGCCCGGACACAGTGTGGTGGTGTGCGAGAGCTTGAACGAGGGCAGATCGTCCGCTCGCGGCATGGTGTAGTCCATGAACGATGCGGTCAAAAGCTGTCCGCTCTTGTCGTAAACCGTGCCTTCGAGGATTGCCTGGCCGATGCCCTGGGCAAGGCCGCCGTGAACCTGACCCTCGACGATCATCGGATTGATCAATCGCCCGAAGTCGTCGGCGGCCACGAAGTTGATGAAGTTGGTCTTGCCGGTTCCGGGATCGACCTCGATCTCGCAGATGTATGAGCCTGCCGGGAAGGTGAAGTTCGTCGGATCGTAGAACGCGGTTTCCTTGAGCCCCGGCTCCATCCCGTCCGGCAGATTGTGCGCGGTGTAAGCCGCGAGCGCGACCATCGGCAGCGCCAGCGCCTTGTCGGTGCCGGTGACTTTGAACTGCCCTTCTTCGATGACGATATCCTCTTCGGAAGCCTCCAACTGATGCGCCGCGATTTTCTTGGCTTTGGCCTCGACCTTTTCCATCGCTTTCACGATGGCCGAGAGGCCGACAGCGCCGGAACGCGAGCCATAAGTTCCCATGCCGAACTGCACCTTGTCGGTGTCGCCGTGCACGATGGAAATCTGGCTGATCGGAATGCCGAGACGGTCGGCCACCACTTGCGCGAACGTCGTCTCATGGCCCTGACCATGGCTGTGCGACCCGGTCAGAATCTCAATGGTTCCGACAGGATTGACGCGGACCTCCGCCGATTCCCAGAGACCGAACTCCGGCGCCGAGACTGCCGACCGCTTTCGATGGCGCGATGCCGCAAGCCTCAATGTAGCACGAGAAGCCGATGCCGCGCAGCTTGCCTTCCTTCTTCGCCTTATCCTTCCGTGCCGGAAATCCGGCATAGTCGATTGCCTTCAGCGCTGAATCCAGCGACGCATTAAAATCGCCGGTGTCGTAGGCCATGATCACGGGGGTCTGGTGCGGGAATTGGGTGATGAAATTCTTCCGCCGCAGTTCGGCCGGGTCGATCTTGAGTTGCCGCGCCGCCGTTTCCATCAAGCGCTCGACGACGAAGCTCGCTTCGGGACGTCCCGCGCCGCGATAGGCATCCACCGGCGTGGTGTTGGTGTAAACGCTGATCACTTCAGCAGAGATGTTGGGGATGTTGTATTGGCCTGACAGCAATGTTGCGTAGAGATAGGTCGGCACCGATGACGAAAACAGCGACATATAAGCGCCGAGATTCGCGTAAGTCTTGACCCGGAGCCCGGTGATCCTGTTGTCCTTGTCGAAGGCCATCTCTGCTTTGGTGAGGTGATCGCGGCCGTGCGCGTCGGTGAGAAAGGCTTCGGTACGATCCGCGGTCCATTTCACCGGGCGGTCGACGCGTTTCGAGGCCCACAGCGCGACCATCTCTTCGGGGTAGATAAAGATCTTCGAGCCGAAGCCGCCGCCGACATCGGGGGCGATCACGCGGAGCTTGTGCTCGGGGGCGATGTTGTAAAATGCGGACAGCACCAGCCGCGCCACATGCGGGTTCTGCGACGTGGTATATAATGTGTAGTGCTCTTCTGCGGCATCGTAGTCGGCAACCGCAGCCCGCGGTTCCATAGCATTGGGCACGAGGCGGTTGTTGGTGATGTCCAGCGCCACGACATTCGCCGCTTTACTGAAGGCCTCGTTGGTCGCGGCTTCTTCGCCGATATGCCAGTCATAAATCACGTTGCCGGGCGCTTCGGGGTGAAGCTGAACCGCGCCCGGTGCGATCGCGGCACGAATGTTCGCCGCAGCCGGAAGTTCTTCATAATCCACTGCAACGGCCTCAGCGCCGTCGCGGGCCTGATTTCTCGTCTCGCCGATCACCACGGCAACGGCCTGACCGACAAACCGGACGATTTCGGGGGCCATGGCTGGCCATGCTCCCATCTTCATCGGCGTGCCGTCTTTGGAATGGATCATCCATCCGCAAATCAGGTTTCCGACCTTGTCGTCGACAAGCTGCTGGCCGGTGAGGACCGCAACCACGCCGGGTTTCTTCAAGGCTTCGGACGCGTCGATGCTTTTGACTTTCGCATGGGCGTGCGGGCTTCGCACGAAATGGGCATAGGTCATGCCGTGGATCCGGACGTCATCGACATAGCGGCCCTTGCCGGTGACGAAACGCTTATCTTCCTTGCGAACGACGCTCGCACCTATACCATCAACGCCCATGCCGGTTCTCCCTGTCGGGCCGCGTGCCGCGCGAGTTTTGAAATGTTCGCCGGCCACAGCCGCTTTATTAAGAAGGCTTCGAATCTTAAAATCAGTGTTCCGAAAACGATGTTGCTGTTGGGCTCGAACGTCGCGTCCGCTTTACTCCGCCGCGACCGAGACTTTCATTCGTCCGGCGGCGTCGAGCACCGATTTGACGATGTTGTGGTAGCCCGTGCAGCGGCAGATGTTGCCTTCAAGTTCGTGGCGAACGGTGGTTTCGTCCAGTTTGCCGCCATATCGATTGACGATATCGATGGCCGACATGATCATGCCCGGCGTGCAATAGCCGCACTGCAGGCCGTGATTGTCGCGGAATGCGGCCTGCATGGGATGCAGTTCGTCGCCTTTCGAAATGCCTTCGATGGTGGTGACGTTCGCACCATTCGCCTGCCCGACCAGTGTCGTGCAGGATTTGACCGCGCGGCCATCGATGTGAACGACGCATGCACCGCACTGGCTCGTATCGCATCCGATATGGGTGCCGGTGAGACCCAGATGATCACGCAGGAGATGAACAAGTAGCGTCCGGTCTTCCACGTCGGCGGAAACCGCCTTGCCGTTGACCGTCAATTTGACTGTTGGCATGCCGGAGCTCCCTGAAATATTATTTTTTATTGCTTTGATTAAGAACGCGGCGGCGGAGCTTTGCAACCACGAATTTTGTCCAATACCTCCTTGCGCAACGCTTGCGGCGACAGATCAGAAGGCGGAAAGGCGGAATCTGCGTGGTTTGAGTTTTGCGAGATATGCCGAGCGGGCGTGCATGCTGCGCTGCTTCCGCTCTTGTCGAGGCCTTGCACCGGTGCAAAATAGGCCGCGATTTGGCAAGAATGAAGAATAGCCGAACATTATAGCAGGAAGGACAGTCCGGGCGTGATCAACAAGCAGGTCAAGGATATCAGGGAGGCCGTGGCGGACATTCGCGACGGCGCGATCGTTCTCGTTCCGGGCTTCGGCGCTGTCGGTATTGCCGACCATCTGCTCGAAGCTTTGTGCGATCAGGGCGCGCGCGATCTGACGATCGTCGCCAATAATGCCGGCAATGACGAACATGGACTTGCGCGGCTGATCAATGCCGGCCGCGTTCGCAAGGTGATTTGTTCTTATCCTCGTTCCGGAGACTACAGTGCATTTTTAAAGGCCTATCGGGCCAAGAGTCTGGAGCTTGAGCTGGTGCCGCAGGGCACGATCAGTGAGCGGATGCGCTGCGCTGCAGCCGGCCTGGGCGGGTTCTTTTCTCCGGTGTCGGCAGGCACCAAGCTGGCGGACGGGAAGGAAACCCGGGAGATCGATGGCCGCCTTCATGTGCTTGAGAAGCCGCTACGCGGCGATGTCGCTTTGGTGAAAGCCGCGCGGGCCGATCGTTGGGGAAATCTGCTTTACCGAAAATCCACCCGCAATTTTAATCCTATCTGCGCCATGGCTGCGGATCTCACAATCGTCGAGGCTGAGACGATCGTCGAACTCGGCGATATCGATCCCGAAGTGGTCGTGACGCCGGGAATTTTCGTCGATCGCATCGTAGAGGTCGGGAAACTGCCGCCGAAGAACCATCCGCTTTATGCAAAATACTCGGGAGCTGCCGCATGAAACCGCTGACGCGTCATCAGATCGCCTGGCGCGCCGCGCAGGATCTGCCGGAAGGCGCCTATGTCAATCTCGGCATCGGCATTCCCACGCTCACGGCCAGTTATGTGCCGCCCGATCGTGAGGTGATCTTTCACAGCGAGAACGGCGTGCTGGGTCTTGGGCCAGCCCCCAAGCCCGGCGAGGAAGACGAAGAACTGATCGATGCGGGGAAAAACTACACGACCCTCGTGACCGGCGGATGTTATGTGCATCATGCCGACGCTTTTCTGATGATCCGGGGAGGGCATCTGGACGTCAGCCTGCTCGGCGCTTTCGAAGTCTCGGAAGCCGGCGATCTCGCCAACTGGACCACGGAAGATCCTGATTTTCCGCCCGGCGTGGGTGGCGCGATGGATCTCGCGGTCGGCGCACGAGAAATTCGCGTGTTGATGGAGCATGTCAGCAAGAAGGGCGAGCCGCGCATCAAGCATAGTTGTTCGCTGCCGCTGACGGCCTCCGGCGTGGTCAGGCGCATTTACACCAGCCTCGCAGTGATCGACGTGACGTCGCAGGGGCTGATGGTTCTTGAGATGGTGCCGGGGATGGATCTCGCCCGATTGCAATCAATGACTGAGCCTGTTCTGCAACTCGCCGCGAACTGGAAGCCCTTGAATATTCCTTCGCATGTGAGTGAGAAAATCGCCGAGCGCGCCGCCTGAACCAAAGATGGAACCGCGGGAGAGGTACGCATTTACAACCTTTTATGAAATTTACCCTAGATTGCCCGGAATGGCCGAAACGATCCGTTTTGTGCCGGCAATTCGGTTGGGGTGTTTCTCAGATGCGTTGGTTCCGCCGCGCCGCAGGGCAAAAAAAGATTGAAAAGCCTGGTTTCCTGTCCAATCTGAGGTTTCGCACCAAGATATTGATGGGTTGCGCCACGGTGCTTGGCATCTCCGCCGTCAGCATGGGCGTGGCCTATTTCGGCTTTGAACGCATCACGGCCGGAATGGCGTCCTACCATGATATTGTCGCCGAAACGGATGGCGCGCGCGATATCGACCGCGAGCTGGCCGCTTATCAGCTTCTCGTTCGCTATTATGCATTAACGGGAACGGTCACCGACGAGACGGCAGCCCGTGCTGCGGAAACTGAACTCGGAAAAGCCATCAAGCGGGCCTCGAGCGCTGCAAGTGCCGGCAATCGGCAAAAGATTTCGGCGCTGACCGGAAAGTTCGACGAATTCACCAAGCTGTTTGCCCAGGTCGTCGCCCTCAAGGTCGAGAATGCTGAGCTTGCGTCCAACCAGCTTTTGCGGCTCGGGAATTTTTTCCGGTATCGACTTGAAGATCTTGCCGATACAGCGGCGCTGGCCGGCGAGACATCGTTTCAGTCGAGCGTGAAGGAGATGGCGATGCAGTCCGCCGCCGTCACCGCAAACGTCGGTAACTTCATTGTTAGGGCAGATCCGGCCGTTTCGAACAGTGCCAGCGCCCGAATCCAGTTGCTAAAAAACGGGTTCGCCTCGCTTGCCCAAAGCGATGAGAAAATCACGGTCAAGGTTAAGGAAATTTCCGAGCAGCTCACAAATTATCAGGCTGCTTTCATGAAATTCGTGCAGAACTCCGCGAAAGTCGATGAGCTGACCGACAAGATGAATGAAGCCGCTAACGCCATCACCGGCGATGCGAAGGCAATGAAGGAAGGCCTGCTGGCTCAGCAGGAGCGCATATCAAACCAGTCGAATGCCATCGCTCACGATACGGAAAATGTCGCGGCGCTGCTTCTGGGCGGCGGGCTGCTTTTCGGCCTGATCCTCGCGTGGTCACTGGCCCAGGGCATGTCCAAGCCGATGATCGGCATGTGCGCGGCGATGCGCGAGCTCGCGGGCGGCAATTTCGATGCGGTGCTTCCGGGACTCGGACGCAAGGACGAGATCGGCGAGATGGCCGCCGCCGTTGAAGAGTTCAAATTGCAGGCCGTGGCAAAAGCCGAGCGCGACGCAGCCGAGCGCGAAGCTCAGAGCAAAACAAACAGCGATACGCGCCGCGCGGAGTTGCATCGCTTCGCAGAAAACTTCGAAACCGCCGTCGGCGGGATCGTCTCGAATGTGTCCGCCTCCGCAAGCCAACTCGAAAACGCCGCGGCGACGCTGACCCGAACGGTCGAAAATACCCAGGAACTTTCCGGCAAGGTCGCCGGCGCTTCGGAAGAAGCGTCCTCGAACGTGCAGTCGGTCGCATCGGCGACGGAAGAACTCTCCGCATCGGTGGTGGAGATCGGGCGGCAGGTCAAAGAATCCAGCCGTATCGCCGCTGCGGCCGTCGAACAGGCCGAGCAGACCGACGCGCGGATTGCAAAACTCTCGCGCGCTGCACAGCAGATCGGCGACGTCGTGAAATTGATTACCGCGATCGCCGAGCAAACCAACCTGCTGGCCCTGAATGCGACCATCGAGGCTGCGCGCGCCGGAGAGGCAGGCCGCGGATTTGCCGTGGTTGCCTCGGAGGTCAAATCCCTCGCCAGCCAGACCGCGAAAGCGACTGATGAAATCTCATCGCACATCACCGGCATGCAGGTGGCGACGCAGGAATCAGTCAATGCGATCAAGGAGATTGGTCAGACCATCGGTCAGATCTCCCAGATTGCAGGCTCGATCGCGAGCGCGGTGGAGCAGCAAAGCTCCGCAACGCAGGAAATCGCGCGAAACGTTCAGGGCGTTGCGCGCGGCACGCACGAAGTTGCCGGCAACATCACGGAAGTGAACCGCGGTGCGAGCGAAACGGGCGCGGCCTCCGGCGAGGTGCTCAATTCGGCGCAAACCTTGTCCGTCGACAGCACCAAGCTTCGCGAGGAGCTCGATCGGTTCATGGCGACCATTCGGGCCGCTTAAAGCCCGCGCCCAGGGAACCCGGGTGCTATTCCCGCGTTATCATCCTGCGTGAAGGCCGCTCGGCCTGAAGCGAGACCTGGAGCCCGTTCGCTCCGGGTCAAGTCACGTCGGTCGCTGCTTGTCTGATCCCTACGCTAGGCACGGCACACCCTGCGGTTTCCTCAGCCGAAAGGACTGATGTTGGGCCTTTTGTCTCACCCAGCGTATTCAAAAATATCGGCGATGGCGGCTGAGCCGCGCGCGGACCGCTCGCCCCCTCCAACGCGGGCCGATCCTGCGCTCACAGTCCCCGCTGCATGTCCGGCCGCCAACATTTCAAGCGAATATGCCGCGCGGGTTATCGAAACCGATATTCCGGCCCGGCTCGATCGCCTTTATTGGGGGCGGTTTCACACGCTGGTGGTCATGGCGCTGGGTGTCACCTGGATTCTGGATGGGCTGGAAGTGACTCTCGCTGGAGCCTTGTCCGGAGCATTGAAGCAAAGTCCGTCGCTGCATTTCACCAACATCGATGTGGGTCTTGCCAACAGCGCCTACCTCGGAGGCGCGGTTCTCGGGGCGCTGTTGTTCGGATGGCTGACCGATCGTCTCGGTCGTAAAAAGCTCTTCTTCATTACATTGTCGATCTATCTGATCGCGACGGCCGCGACGGCGCTGTCGTGGAGCGTAGGTAGTTATGCCCTCTTCAGGTTTCTGACCGGCGCCGGGATCGGTGGTGAATACACCGCGATCAATTCGACGATCCAGGAACTGGTGCCCGCGCGGTATCGGGGATGGACCGACCTCGTGATCAATGGAAGCTTCTGGATTGGAGCCGCGATCGGCGCGGTGAGCGCGATCGTGCTGCTCGATCCGGCGGTAATCGATCCGGACATTGGCTGGCGGCTGGCTTTTTTTTCCGGTGCTATACTCGGCCTTGTCGTCTTCGTGATGAGGCTTTGGATTCCGGAGAGCCCACGATGGCTCATGATTCACGGCAATCCGGAACGGGCCTATCAAATCGTGCAGGACATCGAAGCGGCATCGAGCGCCAAATCCCGATTGGCGTGGACGGACGATAGCGCATTGTCACGCATCAGACTCACTCTGAGGCGTTCAACGCCGCTGCGGGAAGTGGCGCGCGCACTGTTTCATACCTACCGGCAGCGTACGTTCGTGGGCCTCGCACTGATGATTGCGCAGGCTTTTTTCTACAATGCGATCTTTTTTACCTATGCTCTGGTGCTGACGGATTTTTTCGGCATCGCCGCCAATCAGGTCGGGTGGTATATCCTGCCCTTCGCGGCGGGCAATTTTCTTGGCCCACTGGTGCTGGGCCGCCTGTTCGATACCGTCGGGCGGCGGGTCATGATCACGCTCACCTACGGGCTTTCCGGAATTCTGCTTGCGGTGTCGGGCTATCTGTTTTCCATTGAGGCGCTGAGCGCGCAAACCCAGACGATAGCCTGGATGGTTATCTTCTTTTTCGCTTCGCCGGCCGCCAGCGCAGCGTACCTGACGGTCAGCGAGACTTTCCCTCTCGAGGTGCGTGCGCTCGCTATCGCATTGTTCTATGCCGTGGGTACCGCCATCGGCGGCATCGCGGGGCCAGCTCTTTTCGGCGTCCTGATCGAGACCGGATCGCGCGCCAGTGTCTTCGCGGGTTATCTTCTTGGAGCAGGCCTGATGATCGCCGCATCGCTCGTTGCCTGGCGTTTTTGCATTTCCACAGAGCGTCGCTCGCTCGAATCCATCGCGCGACCGCTCGCCGCTTTAAAGCAGGATTGAATGGTGCAGCCTTCCGCCGAACCGCAATTACTCAAAGACTGGCCGGATAGTCCCGCGCTGGTCGTGGGGACGATTGTCCCGGGGCTGGAAGATTGCGCGCTGTTGCTCGATATCGATGGAACCTTGCTGGAGCTTGCCCCGACGCCGAGCGATGTCTGGGTGCCTCCGGGATTGCGCGAGACGATCAGAGGGTTGTCGAAACGTACGTCCGGCGCGCTCGCGCTGGTCAGCGGCCGCGCCATCGATGACATCGATATGATCTTTGCGCCGGCGCAATTCCCGGCGGTTGGCGGTCATGGAGCGGAAATGCGAATTGCGGGAGGAGGACCGGTCGTGCCTTCAAAAATTCAACCGATCGACAGCGATCTGAAACGCCGGTTCGCAAAGATCGCGGACTTGTCACCCGGCATCCTGCTCGAAGACAAGGGATATTCGATAGCTTTGCATTTCAGGCTGGCGCCGCAGGCAGAACGGGCGATTTACGATGCGGTCTCGATAATCCGCGCCGACCTTCCCGAGGCGCCGATCGAGGTGTTGCCCGGCAAGTCCGTGTGCGAAATCAAGCCGGCCGGTTTCAGCAAGGCGACCGGCGTTCGCGAGTTGATGACGCTGCCTCCCTTCAAAGGCAAAACTCCGGTTTTTCTTGGTGATGACGTGACCGATGAATCAGTCTTCGCCATCATGCCCGATCTGCGTGGGTTGTCGTTCTCCGTCGGGCGGCGGGCGAAGGGCGTTGCCGGTTATTTTGACGATCCACAACACGTCCGCTCATGGTTGGGTCATCTTCTGAGCCCGGAAAGGATCAACGCGCAATGATCGATCACGGTCTCGATCTCGCCGTGATCGGCAACGGGCGCACCGCCGCTCTGGTCGATCCGACGTCTCGTCTGCTCTGGTGGTGCTTCCCACGGTTCGATTCGGATCCCGTTTTCTCACGGCTGTTGGCAGGCAACGAGGAAAAAGGCTTCAGCGATGTCGTGTTGGACGGCATGGTGGATTTTCAATCCGAATACGTCCGCAACACCGCGATCGTGTCCACGGTCCTGACGGACCAGCAAGGGAATGCCATCCGCATTACCGATTTCGCGCCTCGGTTCCGGCAATACGGCAGAATGTTTCGCCCGCCGCAATTGTTTCGCATTATCGAGCCGGTGGCGGGATTGCCTCGAATTACCATCCGCGTTCGTCCCACGCATTCCTACGGCAAGCCATTGCAGCGTCGTACGCTCGGCAGCAATCACATTCGCTATTTTCACGACGATCTGGCGATTCGCGTCACCACCGATGCACCGCTCGCGCTGATCGATAGCGAAGCGCCGTTCGTTCTGACGCATCCGGTTCATATGGTGTTCGGCAATGACGAGGCCTTCCCCGGCGATCTCGCTTCGACAGCAGCCTCCTTCGCAGAACAAACCAAGTCGTATTGGTCGGACTGGGTCAGGCGGCTTTACATTTCCTACGACTGGCAGGAAGCAATCATTCGCGCGGCGATCACGCTGAAACTGTCCAATTTCGAAGAGACCGGCGGCATTATCGCCGCGCACACCACGTCGATCCCGGAAGCGCCGGGCTCCGGCCGCACCTGGGACTATCGGTATTGCTGGTTGCGGGATGCGTATTTCGTCGTCAAGGCGCTTAATCGCGTCGGCGCAACGCGGACAATGGAAGATTTCATCGGCTTCACGTTGTCGATCGCAGCCAATGCGGAAGAGGCCTTGAAACCGGTCTACGGAGTTGTTCCGACACTGCCGCTCAATGAATGGATTGCCAGCGATTTGCAGGGATATCGCGGCGACGGGCCTGTGCGTATCGGAAATGCGGCCGTCGATCAGATCCAGCATGATACTTACGGCAGCGTTATTCTGGCCGCTCTTCCGTTGTTTTTCGATCGCCGCTTACCGCAGCCGGGAAACGAGAGCCTGTTCCGTTTGCTGGAATCCTTGGGCGAAAAGGCCGCCAAGGTTTCCTTGGCGCCCGATGCTGGAATTTGGGAATACCGTGGACGGCAACGCATACATACCCATTCCTCCGCGATGTGCTGGGCCGGGATCAACCGTCTGGCGGCCATCGCCACGCGCCTCGGATTGACCGATCGCGCGGCTTACTGGAATGCGATCGCCGATCCTCTGCACGCGGAATTGCTGGAGCGCGCGTGGAATCCGAAGCGCGAAGCGTTCACGGCGGCATTTGGGTCGGACGATCTTGACGCCAGCGTGCTGCTGCTGCCCGATCTCGGTGTTTGCGAGGTGGACGATCCACGTTTCATCAAGACCGTCGCAGCCATGGAGCGCGAATTGCTGCGCGAAAAGCACGTCATGCGGTATGCAGCTGAGGATGACTTCGGATTGCCGGTCACGGCCTTCTTGATTTGCCGCTTCTGGCTGATCGATGCGTGGTGGTCGTTGGGGCGCCGTGAAGAAGCGCGCGAACTTTTTGTCGACGCGCTCGCTCATCGAAATCGGTACGGATTGCTGTCGGAAGATGTCGATCCTAAAACCGGTGCGTTATTTGGGAATTTCCCCCAGACATATTCGATGGCGGGATTGATTTTGACTGGAATGAAACTTTCGCGAAATTGGGAAGATCGCTATTGGCGCAGCTAATTTTTTGCGCGAAGTGAGCAATTCGAACCACAAATCCAACGCGTACTGATATTTTCAAATAGAAATCCGGTTCCGCTCGCTTGCTGCCCGAATTTGACTTCAATTTGGAAGAATGTTGGCTGGCATATTTCAGTCAAAGTTCCCTCGAACAAACCTTTTTGAAGCCCCCGAAAAATTTAGTCATAGAAGTCAGATGAGTTCTGTACGTTCTCCCGCCCTGCGATGTCTGATTCCTGTTTCTACTCGGCCTAACGGATACAGGAACTTCCGAATTTGCGACACCTAGGAACCATATTGATGAATGGCCGTTTATCTGTCGACTAGCATCCGGAGAACAGCCTTGAATCTCGTTGTTGTCTCGAACCGCGTCGCGCGCGTGAAGGCAAACGAGCCCATGACGGGGGGCTTGGCAGCCGCGTTATTGCCGGTGGTTGAGAAATCAGGAGCGATCTGGGTCGGTTCAAGCGGTCGCGTCCGTGAAGGGCATCAAAAAGAATCGTTTCCGCAAATCGAGGCGCTTGGCGCCGGCGCCATTGCGATGCTCGACCTTCCGGCAGCTCACTACGGTGGATATTACGAGGGATTTGCAAATTCGGCTTTGTGGCCGGCGCTGCATTCGCGTTCAGACCTTATTCGTGTCTCGCAAGAGGATTATCAGTCCTATCGTGAGGTCAATGCGTTCATGGCGCGCGAACTGCTGCGTTTTCGCAAGCCCGATACTACTTTCTGGATTCAGGACTACCACTTTCTCGCGCTTGGCGCGGAGCTGCGCGATCTCAACGTCCGTGATCCGATCGGGTTTTTCCTGCACACGCCCTGGCCTGCGCGTTCGGTCATCAACGGCGTGCCCAATCATCGTGACTTGATTGGTGCGATGCTGGCGTATGACCTTATCGGTTTTCAGACGCGCGACGATTTTGACAATTTTTCCGACTATCTCGCTAACGAACTTGGTCTCGATGTTGAAGACGGTGTCGTAGTCTCGCCTTATGGCACGTCCCGCATCGCGGTATTTCCCATCGGCATCGATGTCGATGAGTTCGCGCAGCATGCAGCGCGTGCCGCGTCGCACCCCGATGTCTCGCGGCTTCGCAAAAGCCTGAATGGCGAGCGTCTGGCGATCGGTGTGGATCGCGTGGATTATTCGAAGGGGCTCGTCAACCGGATCCGTGCTTTCGACCGGTTGTTCACGATGCAACCCGCCCTGAAGCGATCTGTTTCGCTTCTGCAGATCGCAACGCCGTCGCGCGGCTCCATCGAGGCTTACGGCAATTTACAGAACGACCTGTCGAAACTTGTCACCGATGTGAACGGACGCCATGGCGAGGTCGATTGGACCCCCATTCGCTATCTCAGCAAGGGATTCAGTCAAACGGTGCTGGCGGGGTTTTACCGGACGGCGCAGGTTGGTGTGGTGACGCCGCTTCACGACGGCATGAATCTTGTCGCGAAGGAATATGTGGCTGCCCAAAATCCCGTCGATCCAGGAGTCCTCGTGCTCTCGAAATTCGCGGGCGCGGCAAACGAACTTGAAACGGCGTTGATCGTCAATCCGCATGATGTCGACGCCATGGCGCGAGCCATCGCAACGGCCCTCACGATGCCCGCGGTTGAGCGCCGCATGCGCTGGGAAGCGATGATGAAAAAGTTGCGGGCTGGGACGATTCAGCAATGGTTCGCCGATTTCATCGAAGCGCTGGAAGACACGCGCGCGCCAACGGAACGGACCGCAATCCCCACCAAGCCCGCCTTTGAGGGAGCCGCCGTCAGGCCGCTGTACTCGGTCGGCGCGGGCAGGCTGCAGTAGCAGCCTCCGGCCGCACGACATCAGCTATTGTTTACGAATCCGGAACGTTAGGACACCGTTCGTGTGTTCTGAGAATTCCAGCCTATCTCCGGTCTCGCCGACCAGCGCTGGAATATCGATCGAAGCCATGGGGTCGGTGCATTCCACGACAATGATCTCTCCGGCTTTGGCGCTACGCAACGCCTTGCGGGTATGTAGCGCGGGAAGCGGACACTTCAGGCCCTGAAGGCGCAGAACGGTTTCGGTCATGGTGTTTCGAAGCATCGAGGGGTGGGATAATGCTCTCGTTATAGATCTCACGTGCCCGGGGCCAGCATTTTGCCCCATCGTGCGCCGACCCATGGCAGACGCACATGCAGCTGAATTTCATATTTAAGAGTGCGGGGCACGCGGCGCCTGCTGAATGTCTATCCGCGTTCCAAAAATAACTCTGTTATTTCAATGCATTGTGGAAATCTGACGCCGCCGTGCGACACTCCCTTGCAAAAGTGTCTCCGCACCGTCATGAGAGGCGCGGGGAGAGGTGGCCGAGTGGTTGAAGGCGCACGCCTGGAAAGTGTGTATACGGGAAACCGTATCGCGGGTTCGAATCCCGCTCTCTCCGCCAGGTCTGCCGATTTTGAGCGTTCCTCTTACGCTGGTAGGCCACAGGCGCCGATTTTGGGCGCGCACGAAAGCCAAGCAAGCTTTTTAAATCGCAAATTTAAATACCGAAGATCAGAAGAAATCATCCTAGGCCTGTGAAGCGGGTCACTCTTCGGCACCCTCATCAGTCATACGTTATTTCCGAATATATCGCGACGCGTCTCCCCAAATGAATATGCCGTAGGTTCCGGAATACGCACTTCCACGCCTATTCCAAGTGGCCTCCTCCTATTACCCTTTTGAAAGCTACCAAAGGACGGTCAAGGGGGAAGGCAATGAGTTCGATAGACGTAATTAGGTCTGAAATCACAAAATTTTTGCTATCGAAAGAGCCGCAAGTGCTTTGCGTTACAGGGGATTGGGGCGTTGGGAAAACACACGTGTGGAATGAGCTTATCAAAGAGGTTGCTGAAGAGAAGGCACTTGGGAAAACAAAGTATTCATATGTATCGCTCTTCGGATTAAATTCCCTTGCCGATGTGAAATTCGCCATCGCTGAAAATATGCAAATTCTTCAATCTGATAACCTGAAGCCGATTACTGACATAAAGAATGCTGCGCTCAACTCTATCAAGTATTTAAAAGGCTTTACATCGGTCATACCTTATGTCGGCAGCGGAATAGCTCAATCTAGCCACCTCCTTTTTTCGTCGATGGTCGCTGATCTGATTGTTTGCGTTGATGATCTAGATCGTCGAGGCACTAGCCTTCGTATCGAAGACGTTCTTGGTTTAGTGACGTCGTTAAGGGATGAAAGGCAGTGCAGCGTCGCGCTGTTGCTGAATGAAGATAGGCTCGATGAAAAGGAAAGCTTCGATCGTCACTTCGAAAAAGTAATCGATAATCGATTGGTTTTCGCTCCAACCGCAATAGATGCCGTTAGTCACGCGATTAAGGGTGACGACGACGTAAGTAAGAAAATCAGTAATCATTGCATATCACTCGGCATTTCGAATATCCGAGTGATTAAGAAGATCGAGCGGTTGGTACGTTCGATAATGCTGCTCATCGAGGATCGTTCGGACGAAACGAGAGAGCAAACCATTCACACCGTGACCATACTCGGCTGGTCCAAATTCCAACCCGGTCTTGCCCCTCCTTTTGAATACTACAAAGAAAACCCCTTTGAACGGATCATTTCGGGAGAAGATAATGAAGAAATGTCGGATCAAGAAGTCTCATGGTCTGCGATAACAGATCGATACAAATTTGAATATCTTGATGAGTACGATCGCAGTCTATTGGCATTTATTAAGAGTGGGCTTCCTGATGCCGCCGCCGGCATTGTGACTGCGGCTTCCGTTCAAGATACCGAGGTAGAAAAACGCAAAGCGCACGCTGCAATCGAGCGAGGCTTTAAGTCGTTCCATTCCTCGTTCGATCGATAATGAGGATGATGTCGTGACCAGTATACGACAAGCGCTTGAAACTAATCGTAAATACGTGAGTATAGGCACTCTTAACGATAGCGTTGCTTTGCTAAAAAATATTGATAGATCGACTGACGCTTTGTCCATGCTGAAGTTCTTCGAAGAAGAACAAGATGATATCTTCTGGGAGTCCGAAAATGATTCATTTCGGAGAGGTGCTTATGATCCTGATGTCGAGGAGGCGTTAAAAAATAATAGACCAAGAGAACAAGCCGAGTTCAATCTGGAGCGTGAATTGCTAGCGGCTTCAAAAAACCTGAATTCGGACGTCATCAAAAATATTGCGAACGAGATCACTCCTGCGAAGATGCGTTCGGCTATTAAGGATCTCAAAGAAGATCGCATGCGCAGTCTAATATATGCTGGACTCGAATTTGGAAAATTTGGAAATGCTTCGGAGGAAATGCTCAAAATCGTGGAGGCGACTAAAGCAGCCCTCAAAATGATAGGCAGAGAAAATAGGATTAACGCTGCACGTGTAGAGAAGTATGGCGTAAAAGTGGATCGTGGCCGGTCTTAGAGTTAGCGTCGGCGAGATAGGGGCCAAATCGAATGTCACCGAGGCAGAGCAACCCCGAGCTGGGCGCCGACTCCTTCCGTTGTCCCTCATGCGGAGCGTTCGCTCATCAAAGTTGGTACAGAATTTATTGTGATGGATATAAAAAGGGTGATGGCCCACATATTCCTGAATCGGATGTCGTCGAACAAATTCGGCGGGACGTTTCGATTGAGGCCGGATTGAAGAGCGAGTTGACTAGATATTATGAGCTGCGTCTTGCAAAGGCGCCTTTTTTCGAGCAGTCGGATAAATCTTTCGTTTTGAACTTACGTCTGGAAAACTGCTCGCTAAGCAAATGTTATAGTTGTGACGCTCTCGCACTCTGGGTTTATGACCAGTTAGTTTTTCCGTCGTCAATCTATGCCGTAGACGCTAACGAGGATCTAGATGACGATATAAAATTAGACTTCAGGGAAGCGGCAAAGATAATTGACATTTCCCCTCGTGGTGCGGCTGCCATTTTGCGGCTATGTATTCAAAAACTGTGCATTCAATTGGGCGAAAAGGGTAAGAATATTGATGAGGATGTCGGTAGGCTTGTTCAGAAAGGTTTAGAACCTAGCATTCAACAGGCATTAGATATCGTTCGCGTGATCGGAAACGAGGCCGTTCATCCGGGTCAAATCGACCTTCGTGATGATCGTCAGATTGCTATGAAATTGTTTACGCTCGTAAACATTATTGCGGACGCGATGGTATCCCGCCCCAAGCAGATTGCTGAGCTTTATGGAAAATTGCCAGAGACGAAGTTGAAAGCCATAGAAAAGCGGGATGCCCAAAAGGGTACATAGGGAATATAAATCCTTTCCTTCTTCTGGGTCACAAGTTGCTGCTTTCGTAATTTCGGCCGTGTGCGTTTCAACCTTCCTCGACACGAGCCCAATCAGGCTGACGCAAACACAGAATCCCTCTCGCTAGGCTGGCTGACCTTGGGGCGGACCATTCCCGCAATCGTTTGCGACCATTCGTAAGGCTGTTTCGTGCCTGCAAGATTAAGCGCGTTCTGATAGGTCCAGCCGCAGATGCCGCCGAATTGCGGATAGGCGTCGACGATTCCCGGCAGAAACGAAGCGATGGCGGACAGTTGGTTCCAGCCGACCGGCTGACTTGGGTTGCCTGCGTCTAACGGATTGGTCAGCACGCCAGCTACCAGCTTGCGCGCCGAGCCCGCGCCCATCCGGGTGACGACATCGGCGTAATGCGGGGTGCCCGCGCCGGTCGGATTGAGATTGCCGAAGCCGTTGTAGAACTGGAGGATGTAAAAATCGAATTTGCCGAATAGGCTGTTGTAATCGACGTATGGCGAAATGTTACTGCCGCCGGTGAGCGCGGATGGCACGGGCGCGCTGGTGACGAGGAAACCGTTGGGACGAGAGCCGAAGTCTCTGCGAAGGTTGTCGATCAACTTGGTGACGTTCGCGGTGTTGACGACCCGCTGACCTGGCGACTGTCCTTCCTCGATATCGAGATCGATGCCGTCGAGATTCTTTTGCGTCAATGCGTCCTTCAGCTTCGGATAGAAGACGTTGTATGTGGCATCGGTCGTGAACATGTTGGTGAAATCACCTACGCCGCCGCCGCCGAGCGAAGCCAGAACCCGCACGCCGCGGCTTTGTAGCGTGGCCACCTTGGTCCAGAGATCGTTATAGCTGGGATCGGTCACGTTCTTGGTGTTGAGGTGGATATAAGGGCCGGTCTTGCGGACCTCGTCGTCATAGCCCAGGTGAAACAGGCCGATCAGCACATGGGTGATGAAGCCCCTCTGCGCGGCGTTGAGTGCGTGGCTCATGTCGGAGAAGTCGGTCGCGTAGAAGATCACGCGTCCTGAGCTTTCGTTGCGCAGGCAGGTTTTTTTGTACCGAAGCTGACCCTTGAACTCGTCGTCGCATGGCGAATTAGGCGTCTCGCTGAAGACCGGGTTGAGTTTGCAGCGCTTTGGCCAGCGCCGCGAGTTGCGTGGCATAGGCGACGCGATCAATCCAGAGGCCCACGCGACCGCCCGGCGCGATCATGCGTGTGATCTCCGACACGTTCGTGTCGGTCAGAGGCGCGTCCTGCATCACGATGTAGTTGCCGATACCGTCGGCGACTGGAAAAGGCGGTTTGGTGGTGAACGAGTTCATCAGCACCAGATTAGGGATCGGGACCTGGGGATGCGAGGCGTCGTTGACGTGGTCGTTGAAATTGATCGCGTTGAGGAAGCCTGACGTGATGCCGTTGACGACGTGATGGCCCTCGCCGCCCAGATCGAACGTCAGTTGATAAGCCCGGTCGATCCCGAGATCGCTGCGCTTCGCGAAATTAGCCGGGTTCGTGGTTGCCGGCGAGCCGACCTTGCCGACCAGCGCTTTGCGCACTTCGACCAGCGGCTTCTTTCCGGCCACAATCTGCGGCACCTGCTGCGGCGTGAGCGATGGGCCTATTTTGGCCTCATCGCTCGAGATCATGTAGCTTTCCCAGGCGACCTTGGCGACGCCCAAGATCACAACGCCGGCGGCCGCGATCAGCAGGATTGGCGCGATGAACACGGCCTCGGTAGCCGCAGAAGACTGATCTGAGTGAAGTCGGGCCGGAGTGGCTCCGGAGGCGGCGGCGAGCGCGGTGATGATGCCGGCGCCGGTCGCAAACAGATAGTCGCTGCGCGAATCATAACCCTCGGCCTGCCAGTTATCGGCGTAGCAGGGATCGAGCGCCGCCTCGATCGAGGCGCGGGGACTTCCGGTCGTCTGGAAACCGAGCGTGAATTCCGACGTGCCGGGCGCAGTGACGGAGAGTTTCCAGATGCCGGGTGTTGGGTTGGCGACCAAAACCTGCCACGGCGAGGTGCCCGACATCTTGACGTAGAGAGTGGCGTTGTTGGCGTCGGCCGAGATCGTGGTCCCGTCAGGTTTGGTGATGATGCACTGGACATTGGGCGGATAAGCGAAGGTGCCGTCGTCGCCATAGATCAGAAAGGCGAGGTAAAGCGTGCCGGCGGCGACGTTCAGGTTTTGGCGCCGCGTCACGGTGGCCACGGGATCGAACGCCTCCGGTGCCGCGTGCTCCAGCGATTGATGCGGACCATAGTCGGGTGTGCCGTAGCGCGTTTCCATCGAAACGTAGGCAAAAGCGTTGGCGCCATTGGCCCAGACAGTGTGGAAAACGGGAACGTAGCTCACCGTCCCGGCCTTGCGCCCGTTGTTGCCGAGCGGAGATTCATCGTTGGCATTTCCGTTCATCCGCCACAGCCCGACCAGGTTAGCTGCTTTGCCTGTGATCAAATTGACGCGGCAGGCGGTGATTTCGTTGACACTCAGTGCTCGCTGAAACAGCGTGACATCCTCGATGATGCCGACGAACTGCGCGAATGTCTGGTTCGGGATCAGCGTTCGGCCGATACTCAGGCTCGGTTGAAGGCTCGAATTGGAAGGCACCACCATTGCCGTGGGCCTGGACATGGTAATGCCCGCGCCGTCGACCTCCAGACCGATCGTGCCGTTATTGCCGATCACGACCAGTTGATGCCAGTTGCCGTCGAGCAGAGATGCCGCCGCCGTGCCTTGATAGAGCGACCAATTGGCATCCTGATTCATGGCGACCGCGAATTTAGGATTTCCATTGCTGTCGATGGCGAGAATCCAGCCCAGCATGCCGGCCGTGCCGATGTCGGGTCCGTTGTAGGACAGGACGGTGCCGGCCGCGCTGGTCGAAACCAGGGCGCTAATGGTGAAGGACTGCGCTCCCGTAGGGCCGAAGCCGTAGGCCATCGCCGCGGGAACAAAGAGTGCGCCGTCGCCGCCGATCGACGCGCCGAGATCGCTTTCCATGGTTTCGCCCTCGCGTTAGCGCCGGGTCACGACATCGTTCCCGGCCTGATGCCCGTGCAGGTCATGATCTTCACCGCGATGCCTCGCGCCCGGCACGAGCGCGAGGCAAGCGCGGCTCGTTTGTCGTTTCAGCTACCGGTGAAGTAGGAGGTGGCGGACGTGATCTTGACGAAGCTGCCGCCAGCCTGAACGCCTTCGACCTTGAACGGCACCGAGGTCAGCATGATCGGACGGAATTGTTCATGCGCGCTGACCAGATTTGGCGGCAGATAGCCAAGGCTGGTGGTCTGGATCACGGCCGTCGGCGGCACAGCGGCGGGGTAGATGCAGGTCGTGAAGATGGTCGTCGAATAATTCGCGGGAAACACTGCGCCCTGGCCGATCGAGCCCGTTTCCTGACCTGCCTGAATCGTGATGTTGCCGCTATCAAATCCCGAATAACCGGCGGGCGTATTCGCAAGGGAGTAGAGCCGCAGAATCGCTCCGACTGGCAGGTTGCGATAGCTGGTCAAAAAGCCGTGGTAAGTGGGTTCAGGGTCGACGCTGTCGAAACGGAGCGCGTCCTTCCACCCTTCGGGCGGAACGTTGCTGACGACGTTGACATTATGCCACGCCACATTGGCGTGGTCGCGCACCCAATCGACGAACGCCTGCCAGTTCGTAAAGTTAGCAGCAGGGATTGGCGTGGGCCGTCCCTCCTTCTCGATCACCGCGAGAAAGCAAAAGTGGGTGCCGAGCGAACTTGACGGGGTGAAGTAGAAAGGCTGGTCACCAGCGACGATCTGCCGATTGGTTGTCGCGCTCAGATTGGCAGCCTTGGTGCCGTTCCCGTTGGAAACCTGATTTTGCTTCCAGACGCTGGGCTGCACGAGCAGGTTGGCAGTCGCGTAGTAAAGGTGGAGCTGGCCGATGGTGTTGCCCGGCGCGTTGTTCTTGGCGCGGACGTAAATATTGTTGAGGCGCCCGGCGATAACACCCTTATCCAAAAGCGTGCCCGATGAATAAGTCTGAATCAGCTGGTCCGTCGTGATCGTCTGACCCGCATAGGGAATAATGTCGGGCGAGGCGCTGACGAAAGATGAGGGGACCGGCTCGGTGCCGTCATCCTGCCAGGTGTCACGGACGAAAAGGTCGTTGAACATCGACATGGCTTTTCTCCCGATGGCGATCGCGCCGCGCTTCGGCTTGGGCCGGCGTTGCGTGAAGCGAGTTCGAGTTGGGTAAGTGCGTATTTTGGCTTGCCGTTGATCCTCGGCCGAATGCTACCTCAAATTGTAAAAACATCAATACTATACCTTAGACTGTATATCGATCCGCTCGCGACCGCTCACGTCCTGGTATTGGCTTCGCGCTGCGGCGCAGTTTTTGAAGACACGTTTGCTCAGGACTGACTTACCATTCTCGTGGCTCGCCGAAGAGTTTGTCTGCCAGCGATGATCGAGGAGTTCGAAGGGTCGGGCTTTTTAAAGAGCCCGGTGACGCGGCTGTTGTCACTTGTCATTCAGGAGGCGAGATCGTTTCCCTGCACTTCGATACGTGGTGATGTTTTTACGGTGTGGCTGGTTTCTTTAAATTAAAAGGCGGGAGCCGCTCACGCGAGGATCCGTGATTTCGCGGACGCCAAAATTTGCCGCTCTCATTTCCGATAGATTGTAAATTGATCGAGCTCGCGCCGTCTTCGAATATTCGGCAAACGCAGAATTGTTCTTCGTGGATCACGTGCCGTACAACCCGCCGTCGCACGGTGGATTCAGAACAAGCTTTGACGACCGTCGTTGCGAAAGTGCCTGCGAGTTTGCTGATAGCTGGATCTGCGCAAGCGTGCGTTGTTCGTCTCAGGCGTGCGTTGCTGTTGTTTGATCGCCGACTGTGCGACCAAAAGTGGATAGCGATTGCGGCAGCGCCTTACCACGCATGATCGTCTTTATTCAGGTGTCATCGCCCGCCGATATTTCATACGAGCGGCAATGAACTTCAGGACGGCTTTGTCCGGCGAGAAATTCTGCAGATTTTCAAGTGGGTTGCTGTGCCGGAACCATTTTTGGAACTACTTCCACCGAGCCGCATTATCCCAGCAAGTTGACTTAGCTAAACGAGCGAGTGGAGTTGCCAGTTTTGTTGCGAGCGTTCAGCATTCCGCCGAACATTTTTGCAACTGATGAATATTGATTCTCCCGCTGCCTATTTCGTGTATTGCCGAAGCGCGGCCCACGGGTGTCCAATCAGCAGTGCTGCTGCTGATTTGCGATGGAATTGTGCGGCCTATATGACCGCTACAAAGCGTCGTAGTTCCGGCATGCCGGCTGACGGGGGCTTTAAGGAGAGGGGTCATGTACAACGATTCTCTATTCAATGCCTTTGCGCGCTCTTTTGAGGCGCGCAGCGAAGTTGATATGTCGATGGCCGAGTATCTTGAAGTCGTGTCGCGACGACCCCATGAGATACGCCAACGCTGCAGAACGAATGTTAGCTGCCATCGGCGAGCCTCAAATGATCGACACGGCCAAGGACCCCCGCCTTGGCCGTATTTTTTTGAACCGCACCATGCGGGCTTATCCGGCGTTCGCCGGATTTCACGGGATGGAAGAAACGATCGAGCGCATCGTGTCGTTCTTCCGCCATGCCGCACAGGGTCTCGAAGAGCGAAAACAGATCATCTATCTGCTGGGACCGGTCGGTGGCGGCAAGTCGTCGCTGGCGGAGCGGCTCAAATCCTTGATGGAGGTCCATCCGATCTATGTGCTGAAAGCGGGCGATGAGCTGAGCCCGGTTTTTGAAAGTCCGCTGAGCCTGTTCGACCCTGAAACACTGGGGCCCATTCTCGAAGAGAAATACGGAATTCCGCGCCGCCGGTTGAGCGGCTTGATGAGCCCGTGGTGTTACAAGAGGCTCGAAGCGTTCGGCGGCGATATCTCGCGCTTTCGTGTCGCCAAGATTCAGCCGTCCCGCCTGCGGCAGATCGCCATCGCCAAGACCGAACCCGGGGACGAGAATAACCAGGATATTTCGTCATTGGTCGGCAAGGTCGATATCCGCAAGCTGGAGACCTTCGCCCAGAACGATCCTGACGCCTACAGCTACTCCGGCGGCCTCAACAGGGCGAACCAGGGCATTCTCGAATTCGTCGAGATGTTCAAGGCGCCGATCAAGATGTTGCATCCGCTGCTGACCGCGACACAGGAAGGCAATTACATCGGAACGGAGAATATTGGAGCAATCCCGTTCACGGGTGTCATTCTGGCGCATTCGAACGAGTCAGAATGGCAGAGCTTCAAAGGCAACAAGAACAACGAAGCCTTCATCGACCGCATCTGCGTCATCAAGGTGCCTTACTGCCTGCGGGTGACGGAAGAGCAGAAGATCTACGAGAAGCTTATTCAGGGATCGGAACTCGCCAGCGCGCCCTGCGCCCCGGCGACGCTCGAAACCCTTGCTCGCTTCACGGTGGCCTCGCGGTTGCGCAAGCACGACAACTCGACACTGTTCGCCAAGATGCGGATCTATGATGGTGAAAGCCTGAAAGAGTTGGATCCGAAAGGCGCGCAGTGTTCAGGAATATAAGGATACGGCGGGTGTCGACGAAGGAATGGACGGCGTCTCGACACGCTTCGCATTCAAGGTTCTTGCCGCGACGTTCAACCATGACACCGCCGAGATCGGCGCCGACCCCGTCCATCTGATGTACACGCTGGAGCAGTCGATCCGCCGCGAGCAGTTGTCCGAGGAAACGGAGAAGCGCTACCTCGAATTCATCAAGGCTGAACTGGTGCCGCGATACGCGGAGTTCATCGGTCATGAAATTCAGAAAGCGTATCTGGAGTCTTATTCCGATTACGGACAAAACCTGTTCGATCGTTATGTCGATTACGCCGACGCATGGATTGAAGATCAGGATTTCAAGGATCCGGATACCGGGCAGCTTCTCGATCGCGAGCTGCTTAATCAGGAACTGACAAAAATCGAGAAGCCCGCAGGCATCGCCAATCCGAAGGATTTTCGTAACGAGATCGTCAAATTCTCGCTGCGGTCGCGGGCGCAAAATAACGGCAAGAACCCATACTGGACCAGTTACGAAAAGATTCGGGAAGTCATCGAAAAACGCATCTTCTCGCAAGTTGAGGATTTGCTTCCGGTCATTTCCTTCGGCTCCAAAAAGGATGGCGATACCGAGAAGAAGCATGGGCAATTCGTCGAGCGAATGATCACGCGCGGTTACACCGAACGTCAGGTGCGCCGCCTCGTCGAGTGGTACATGCGGGTCAAGCAGGCCGGCTAGTCGAATGCGAAAGCAGCGATGTATATTGTCGATCGACGCCTGAATCCGGGCAGCAAGAGCCTCGAAAATCGCCAGCGGTTTTTGCGCCGCGCCAAGGCTTTGATCCAGCGGGCGGTCAAAGACACGTCGCAAAATCGCGATATCAAGGATGTCCTTGAAGGTGGAGAAGTCTCCATTCCGCTGGACGGCACGAACGAGCCGCGCTTCCGGCGCAATGCGGGCACGCAAGACCATCTGCTTCCGGGAAACAAGAAATTCATCGAAGGAGATATTATCCCTCGTTCAGGCGAAGCTGGAGGCAAGCCCCAGGAAGCGGGCGAGGGCGACAGCGAAGACAGCTTTCGTTTTGTTTTGACCCGCGAAGAATTTCTCGATCTGTTTCTCGACGATCTCGAACTTCCCGATCTTGCCAAGCGCAGGCTCGCGGAAGCCCATCATGACGGCATCCGCAGAGCGGGCTACACGGTCTCCGGATCGCCGGCAAATCTCTCCGTGAGCCGCACGGTGCGGCTGGCGATGGCGCGCCGGGTGGCGTTGCGCCGGCCGCGCCCGGAGACGGTCGCTCAACTCGAAGCCCAGCTGGCCGACTGTGACGACGAGCGCAAGGCGACGCTCAGCGCCGAAATAGAAGCGCTCAAATCCAAGATCCGAAGAATTCCGTTTATCGATCCGATCGATATTCGATATCGCCGTTTTGAAAACGTTCCGAAGCCCGTCGCACAAGCCGTGATGTTTTGTCTGATGGATGTGTCAGGGTCCATGTCGGAGCACATGAAGGACCTGGCGAAACGCTTTTACATGCTGCTCTATATTTTTCTGACGCGGCGTTATCGTCACGTCGAAATCGTTTTCATTCGACATACCGACCGGGCGGAAGAAGTCGACGAGGAAACCTTTTTCCGTGGCCCTGCGTCGGGAGGCACGATGGTATCGAGCGCGCTGCAAACGATGCACGATATCGTCAGGGCGAGGTTCAACCCGGCGGACTGGAATATCTATGCCGCGCAAAGCTCCGACGGCGACAATTCTTATTCAGACGGCGAGGTGACCGGACGGTTGCTGACCGATCTGATCCTGCCGGTCACCCAATATTTCGCTTATCTCGAAGTCAGCGAATCCGGCGCTCCCGCCGATATGCCCGATTCAGCGCTTTGGACATTGTACCGGCGTTTACGCGCCGATGGCGCGTCGCTGTCGATGCGCAAGGTCAGCGAGCGCAGCGAGATCTTTCCGGTGTTCCACGAGCTTTTCCAGCGACGCCGGGCACAGGAAAGGACAGCGCCGTGACCGAGACATCGTCTCAGCGTTTGTATCAGGGCGCGGAGTGGGATTTCCCGACGCTGCAGCGAATTCACGACGCATGCGAGGAGATCGCGAAAGCAGAGCTCGGCCTGGATGTTTATCCAAACCAGATCGAGATCATCACCGCCGAGCAGATGCTCGATGCCTATTCGTCGATCGGCATGCCGCTGTTCTACAAGCACTGGTCGTTCGGCAAGCATTTCGCGCATCAAGAAGCTTTTTACCGGAAGGGCCTGAAGGGCCTTGCCTATGAGATCGTGATCAACAGCTCGCCCTGTATTTCCTATCTCATGGAGGAAAATACGGCGACGATGCAGACGCTGGTGATCGCGCACGCAGCATTCGGGCACAATCACTTCTTCAAAAACAATTATCTGTTCAAGCAGTGGACGGATGCCGACGGCATCCTCGATTATTTGAATTTCGCCAAGAGCTATGTCGCGCAATGCGAGGAACATCATGGCCAGCTTGCCGTCGAGCGCACGCTGGACGCCGCGCACGCGCTGATGTCTCACGGCGTATTCCGCTACCCGGGCAAGAAGACGCTCGATCTTCGGGCCGAGGAAAGGCGCGAACAGGATCGGCGGACGCACAAGGAGCGGGTCTTCAACGACCTTTGGCGCACCATTCCGACCGGGCCGGGAAAAACCGCGTTGGAGTTAAGTGTGGACCGCCGGCGCGCACTGCTCGGGTTGCCTCAGGAAAACATTCTCTACTTTCTCGAGAAGTCGGCGCCCCGGTTGCAACTCTGGCAGCGCGAATTACTGCGCATCGTCCGCCATATCGCGCAGTATTTCTACCCTCAGGGACTGACCAAGGTCATGAACGAGGGCACCGCAACCTACGTGCATTACCGCATCATGACTCGCCTCCATCAGCAGGGGCGCATCTCCGACGGCAATTTCCTGGAATTTCTCCAGTCGCACACCAATGTGGTTTTTCAGCCGGCGTTCGACGACCCTCGCTTTTCGGGCTTCAATCCCTACGCATTGGGCTTTGCCATGATGCAGGACATCGAAAAGATCGTGGCGGACCCCGACGACGAGGACCGCGCATGGTTCCCGGACATCGCGGGCACGAAGGACGTCATGGCTGTATTACGCGATATATGGAGCAATTATCGCGACGAAAGCTTCATCAGCCAGTTTCTCAGCCCGCGCCTGATGCGCCAGATGCGCATGTTTCATGTTCACGACGATCCGGCGGAAAGCGAAGGCGTCAGGGTCGCGGCTATCCACGACGAGCGCGGCTATCGCCGTATTCGCCGTGAACTTTCCAGGCAGTACGACGTAGGTTTGATCGAGCCCAATATCGAGGTGGTGGATGTGGATCTCGCCGGAGACCGGCGTCTGCTGCTTCGTCATAAGGTCGTGAATGGAGGCTTGCTCAATGAGGCGGACACTAAGCTCGTGTTGCAGCATCTCGCCGATCTCTGGAGCTACGACGTCTTGCTGCGGGAGGTCGATGCCTCCGACGTGGTTCTGAAAGAACATGGGGCAAGTCCTCGCAGGATGGCCGCGGCCGCCTGAGCCTGTTCAGGCCGGTCGGCGGGTTGCGTTGCTCGGCGTGCCGGTCGAGGCGGGCGCGTCCCGTTGCGGCGCTGCGCTGGGACCAGCCGCGCTTCGGGAGGCGGGACTTCTGTCCGTGCTCGAAAGCGCCGGTTGCGAGGTCGACGATCATGGCGATCTGTCGATCGATTTATCGACTAATGGTTCCGTCACCGTTGGCGCGCCACTGCCACCCAACTCAAACCGCTACAACGAGATTTAAGCATGGACTCAGGTGCTGAGCCGGCGGGCCTATCTATTGGCCCGGTCCGGTGCATTGCCGATCTTTCTTGGCGGCGACCACAGTCTCTCGATGGGGTCGGTGAACGGCGTTGCGCGGTATTGGCATGAGTTGGGGCGCGAGGTCTTCGTTCTCTGGCTTGATGCCCATGCCGACTACAACACGCCCTTCACGACGCCCTCGGGGAATATGCACGGCATGTCCGCCGCCTTTCTCTGCGGTGAGCCCGGGCTCGATCATCTTTTGGGGCCAGAGCCGCGCGCCTCCATCAGGCACGATCAGCTGGCGTTGTTTGGTATTCGTTCAGTCGATCAACTGGAACAGGAGTTGTTGCACGCGCGCGAGATCTCCGTCGTCGATGCATCCCGCAACAGGCAAGCCGATGCCGGTGAAGCGATCGGGCGCGTCATCGAGATGGTCAAGAGTCGCAACGGCGTGCTGCATGTCAGCCTGGATGCCGATTTCATCGATCCTGCTCTTGCCCCAGGCGTGGGAACGGCCGTTCCCGGCGGCGCCAGCGATCGCGAGGCGCATCTCATCATGAAGCTGCTTCGCCTCTCGGGGCTGGTACGATCGGTCGACCTTGTCGAACTCAATCCGCTGCTTGACGATCGGCGAAGGACGGCGCGTCTGATGATCGATCTCGTGGGGAGCCTCGTGAGATGTGTGTCGAATGAGGCGGATGCCGGCGGCCCGATTCTGAAAGCCCGCATTCGCTGAGAAGTCTTCGTCCCCGCACCCGATCGTGCGCGCACCGCTTGACGGTCATCGTGATCGTATTGGTTATATTTCGATCTCGGTGCCGAACTCGACCACCTGTTTTGTTGGAACGTCGAAAAACGCAGCCGAGCGCTCAGCATTTCGCTGCAGGAATGCAAATATGCCTTCGCGCCACAACGCCATTCCTGCCACTTTCTCGGTGGGAATGATGGTCTCGCGCCCGATGTAGTAGCTCACGTCGGAGAGATCGAGGCCCGGCAGCTTGCCTTGGTCGCAGGCAAGGCGAAGTCCTTCCGAGATGGTCGGATACTGCATGAATCCGAAATGCAGGATAATTCGCGTGATGCCTTCGATCACCTCGATGACTTCGACCCGGTCTGCCTCCGCGATCCGGGGCGATTCCTCGATGAGCACCGTCACGATCAGTACGCGTTCGTGCAGGACATGATTATGCTTGACGAATTGGGTGAGCGCGAGTGGCACGCCGCGCTGCGAGGATGCGAGAAACACCGCCGCGCCTTGCAATCGCGCGTGGCATTTGCTCACCGCCGTTTCCACCAACTCTTCTTCGGGTTGACGCAATTTACCTCGAGCGCTTTCCACCAGTTTGACACCGCTGCGCCATGTCAGCATGAGAAAAGCAATGACGCCCGCGAGCAGCAGTGGAAACCAGCCGCCTTCGAACAGCTTGATAGAGTTGGCCGCGAAGAAAATGCAATCGACGATGAAGAAGAAGCCGTTGACGGCGATGACAAGCGCAGGTGGATAGCCCCATTGAATGGCCACAAGAGCCGCGAGCAACGTCGTAATGGCCATCAGCAACGAGACGGCTATTCCATAGGCGCCTGCCAGCGCATCCGACGTTCCGAAGCCGACTACCGCACCGAGCGTCGCTGCCGCCAGCAACCAGTTGACGAGCGGAACGTAAATCTGCCCGATCTCGTGGCTTGCGGTGTGCATGATCTGCATGCGAGGCAGAAAGCCGAGCTGAATCGATTGCTGCGTCAACGAAAAGGCGCCCGAGATTATCGCCTGCGATGCGATCACGGTTGCCACCGTCGCAAATGCGACCAGCGGGTAGTGCGCCCAGTCTGGCGCGAGCTGATAGAACGGGTTGTCCATCGCGCTTGGGTCGGTCACCAGAAGAGCGGCCTGTCCGAAATAATTGATGACCAGCGCAGGCAGAGCGATGCCGAACCATGCCAGGCGGATCGGCACGCGGCCAAAGTGACCCATGTCGGCATACATGGCTTCGCCGCCGGTGACGGCAAGAAAGGCCGCCCCGATGATGCCGAAACTGACATGAAAATCCTGATGCAGTAGAAATTCGATGGCATAAAGCGGGCTGAGCGCGACAAGCACGCCGGGAGCGCGCGCAATTCCGTAAAGGCCCAGCAATGCAATCGCCGCGAACCAGCCCAGCATCACCGGGCCGAAAATTCCGCCGATAAATCCCGCGCCTTTTTTCTGCACCAGGAACAGGCCGATCAGGATAGCGATCGTCAACGGAACCACCACTGGCGCCAATGATGGTGCGTCGACCTTCAGTCCTTCGATGGCGCTCAGAACGGAGATCGCGGGCGTAATCGCTCCATCGCCATAGAGCAGCGCGGCGCCGATCAGCCCGACGATCAACAGCTGCGCCCGCCATGTTCCGGGTGGTGCATTGCGTGCGGACAACAGCGCCAGCAAAGCGACAATTCCGCCTTCACCGCGATTATCGGCGCGCAAGATCAGAAGCGCATATTTGACGGAGATGATCGTGATCAACGCCCAGAAGATCAGCGACACGATACCGAGCACCGCTGCGGAACTCAGCGCGCCCCCGTGAGTTGCGGCCTTGGCGGCTTCTTTCAGCGCATAAAGTGGACTGGTGCCGATGTCGCCGTAGACGACACCGAGTGCGCCGATCGTTGCGGTCAAGGGAAGGCCGTTACGAGCGCGTGAGGCACCGGCGTGAATGGCGGTCATGGCTTCCCCCGATCAGGTCCGCCCTTCGGCTTTGCAACATGCATCCGATCAGAAAACCGGCGGTGCGAACGTGCAAGCGAGGCGGTTTCTTGATGGGCAGTCTGCAACCGGACGCAGCGAATTGCCAGCGAGATTCATCGGCATCGAAATAAAGGCTTCGCGCCTGCCGGGGCCGGAAAGACCTGAAGGTCTTTCCGGAGAGCACATTCTTTTATAGCTCCACCATGCGCTTGCCGCGGTTTTCCCCTGCAAGCAGGCCGATCAAGGCCTTCGGCGTATTTTCCAGGCCATGGATCACGTCCTCCTGAACTTGCAGTTTTCCCGAGCCGACCCAGGACTGCAGATCGGCCAGCGCTTTCTCGCGCTGATCGTCGAAATCCATCACGATGAAGCCCTGCATGGTGAGGCGCTTGACCACGATCGTCCCCGGAACACCGCGCGGGCCGCTGGCGGAAGGTACGCCGTCATACTGAGAGATTGCGCCGCAGCAAGCGATGCGGCCAAACAGATTCATCTGAGCGATGCAGGCTTCGAGAATATCGCCGCCGACATTGTCGAAGTAGACATCGATGCCTTTGGGTGCGGCGGCCTTCAACTGCTTGAACACGGCGCCGGATTTGTAATCGACGGCCGCGTCGAATCCGAGCTTGGATGTCAACCAGTGGCATTTATCGGCGCCGCCCGCGATGCCGACCACATGGCAGCCCTTGATCTTGGCGATCTGGCCGACGATCGATCCGACGGAACCTGCGGCAGCGGAGACCACGACAGTGTCTCCCTCCTTTGGCCGCCCGACGCTGAGCAATCCGCTATATGCTGTGAGACCCGCGACACCGTAGACGCTCAACAGATGCGTCATCGGTTCGATGCGAGGCATTTTTGTTAAGTGCTTCGCGCGGACCGCTGCATAGTCCTGCCAACCGGTGTCGCCAAACACGATATCGCCTGGTACCAGGCCGAGGGCGTTCGACGAAACAACCTCCGCAAGGCCGCCTCCCGCCATTACCGAATTGGCCTCGATCGCGGAGCGATAGGTTGCGCCGTGCATCCACGCGCGGTTGGCGGCATCGAGCGAAATGTAGCGCACCTTCAGCAGCACTTCGCCGTCTCCGGCGACGGGCATGGGCGCTTCCGACATTTTGAAATGCTCAAGGCCGAGCTTTCCCGCCGGTTTTTCAACCAATAAAACCTGGCGATTGATGCCGTCCGTCATGATGCGAGTCCTCCAATGATTGCTTGTTTGTCACATGCCACCGGCGATATGCGGGGGTTGGAGCGAACGCTAGACACCGGCACTCGATTTCACAAGACGTTGCGCGACCCGTTCTCCCCCAAGGTAACCGAACAAGGGGACGCAAACCGGGACATAACGGAAACGCTTGCTGGCACAACAGTCTCTCCACCGAAGCGCGAAACCGCGCATGCAGAGTCGCCATGGCTTGTGCCCGGGAACCGTGTTGACGAAACACCGGCAGCCAACTCGGTTGCCCTGTCCGGAATTTCCGTCATACTCTGTGCCGTCGGCATTTGGAGTCATGAACGATGTCCAACAAGTTCACGCGCTACATTCTCATTGCCATGGTGCTTGGCATCGTCATCGGAACCGCGATTTACGAATATTTGCCTGATAACAGGTCCGAAATTGCCTCCACCATCAATCTGATTGCAATGCTGTTTCTGCGCCTGATCAAGATGATCATCGCGCCTCTGGTATTTGCGACGCTGGTCGGCGGCATTGCGCATATGGGAAGCGGCGCCAAGCTCGGGCGGATTTTCGCCAAGACAATGGGCTGGTTCGTCAGCGCGTCATTCATATCGCTGCTGTTAGGACTGGTCATGGTCAATCTGCTGCAGCCGGGTGCAAATTTTCCAGGCACGTTGCCGGCGGCGACCCAGTCGACCGGTCTTCCTGTTTCGGCATTTTCTCTTGAAAAGTTCCTGACCCATCTGATCCCGACATCCATCGCCGACGCGATGGCGCAGAACGAAATTCTGCAGATCGTCATCTTCGCGGTTTTCTTCTCGGTCGCCATGGGCGCGATGCCGGAGCGCTCGAAAAAGATGCTGGGTCTGATCGATGACCTCGGCCACATCATGCTGAAAGTCACGAGCTACGTCATGCTGTTCGCGCCGCTCGCGGTCTGGGCCGCGGTCACGGCGACCGTTGCGAAGAACGGGCTTGGCGTGTTGTGGAAGCTGATTGTCTTCATGGGCGGATTTTATCTTTCGCTTGCCATCCTGTGGGGCATTCTCGTCGTCGTCGGATTCCTCGTGATCGGGCCGCGCTACAACCATCTGCTCAAGCTGATCCGCGAGCCGCTGATGATCGCGTTTTCCACGGCAAGCTCGGAAGCCGCCTATCCGAAGACCTTGGAAGGCTTGAACCGCTTCGGCGCATCCTCGCGGATTTCAAGCTTCGTGCTTCCGCTGGGATATTCGTTCAACCTCGACGGAACGATGATGTACTGCACCTTCGCCAGTATCTTCATCGCGCAATCCTACCACATCGAGATGTCGCTCGGCACGCAGCTGGCGATGCTCGCCACGCTGATGATCACCTCGAAAGGTGTCGCCGGCGTGCCTCGTGCATCGCTGGTCGTGATCGCATCGACGCTTAGCCAGTTCAATATTCCCGAGGCGGGACTGTTGATGATCATGGGCATCGATACATTCCTTGATATGGGGCGAAGCGCCACGAACGTGATCGGCAATTCGCTTGCCACCGCCGTCGTTGCGAAATGGGAGGGCGAACTCGCCGAGGAGCACGAACTGCGTCCCGATGATGTGGTGCCGCCCGATGCGATCCCGGGAGAACCGGTCCCGGCATGAACGCTCATGCACTGTCCAGCCACAGATCGAATTGACGGATTGGGTCCAACCATGCGCGATGTCGTCAAGGCGGTGCTGAGGGGCGGTGGTTTGCTGATCGGGCTGACCTGCCTGCCGATGCTTGCGGTTGCGCAGACGCCGGACGGTGGCTTGAGTTCCCACGCTCGCGAACATCAAAAAGACGCACACCGTGCGGCTTGGATATCGCGAGAGTTCACCGCCGTTTTCGTTCCTGGATCATGCCAACCGCCCGATCGGTTACAGCCTTGAAATCTGCGAGGCGATTGTCGAGGAAATCGGCAATGAGGTCGACGACCCCAACCTCAAGATCGATTACGTCAAGGTCACGTCCGACAGCCGCATCGGTGCTGTGATGCAAAATCAGGTCGATCTGGAGTGCGGGTCCACCACCGCGAATGCGGAGCGGGCCAAACAGGTCGCGTTTTCGCCGATGATCTACGTCTCGGGAACCAAGCTGCTGGTGCCCAAAGCATCAGCGATCAATGGGCCGAAGGATCTCGCTGGCAAAACCGTGGTGATCACCAAGGGGACGACCAACGAGCAGGCAATGCATCTGGCCGATGCGAAATATAACCTCGGTCTGAAATTTCTCGTCGGTGACGATCACGAGCAATCCTATCAGATGGTGGTCGACCGGAAGGCCGACGCATTCGCCACCGACGATATCCTGCTCTACGGCCTGATCGTCCGGCACAAGTCGCAGGACAAATTTCGCGTGACGGGCGATTATCTCTCTTACGATCCTTACGGGATCATGTTTCGCAAAGGCGAGCTGCAATTGACCGGCGTGGTCGAGCGCACGATGCGCAAGCTTGCCACCAATCAGGATCTCCTGCCGCTGTACAGAAATGGTTCATCTCGCGATTGCCGACCGGCGAGAAGCTGGATGTGCCGATTTCGGCGCAGCTCGAAGATGCGTTCAGGGTTCTCGACGGCTTCGCCGGGCGGCAACAACTGAAGCAGTCGCAATTCGTCTCTGCCGGATCGTGCTTGTCCGGTTCTGAATTCGTTTCGCTCTAGCCTTTTCGTTTCGTTTTCGGACGCCCGCATGCAAGCATCCAATGCATGTTCGGCATGCAAGGGAAAGTCGAATGACGGTCTATAGCGGTCCGGTTTTCGACATGGCGGTGAACCAGTTCGGTGTCATTGCCGATCATCTCGCAATCCCGATCGACGAGCGCGACCGCCTGTTGATGCCCAAGCGGGCGATTACAATTTCCTGCCCGATCCACCGCGACGACGGCACGACTGCGGTGTTCGAGGGTTATCGCGTGCAGCATCACCTCACGCTGGGGCCCACCAAAGGGGGCACCCGTTTCGCGGCCAGCGTCGATCTCGGCGAGGTCGCGGCGTTGGCGATCTGGATGAGCTGGAAGTGCGCGCTCGTGGGCCTGCCGTATGGAGGCGCGAAAGGCGGAATCGGAGTCGATCCCGCCAGCCTGTCGAAGCGCGAACTCGAAGCGCTGTCGCGTCGTTATATGCAGGAGATGATCCCTTTCGTCGGTCCACACACCGATGTCATGGCGCCGGACATGGGGACGAACGAACAGGTGATGGCCTGGTTCATGGACACCTATTCGATGTATCAGGGTCGCACGGTGACGGAAATCGTCACCGGCAAGCCAGTGAGTGCCGGGGGAACGCTCGGCCGCCGCGAAGCGACTGGGCGCGGCGTGGCGTATCTGACGCGCCGGGTGATGAGCGATCTGCAGATCGGTCTCAGCGGCGCGACCGCGGTCGTACAGGGTTTCGGCAATGTCGGCTCGATCGCCGCGCTTGAGCTCCACAACATGGGCGTCAAGGTGATCGCGGTGAGCGATCACACCGGAGGACTACATAGAGCGGCCGGTCTCGACATCCCCGCCTTGATCGACCACGCGGCGAAGCACGGCAATCTGGCAGGCTATTCCAACGAACTCGCCCACGATCCGCTCGAGATCCTGACGCTGCCTTGCGACGTCGTGATCCCTGCGGCGATGGAGCGGGCCATCGATGCAGATGTCGCCAACAGGCTTCGCTGCCGTATCGTGGCGGAAGGGGCAAATGGCCCCACGACGCCCGAGGCGGATCTGGTTCTGGAAAAGCGTCAGGACGAAATCTTCCTGATCCCGGACATTCTATGCAATTCGGGCGGAGTGATCGTCAGCTATTTCGAATGGGTGCAGGACCTGCAGCAGCTTTTCTGGGAAGAAGCAGAGGTGATGAAGCGGGAGTATCAGATCCTGGACCGCGCCTTCGATGAGATGATCGCGCGGGCCAAGCGCGACAAGGTTTTCAATCGCACCGCAGCCATGGCGACAGGCGTCGAGCGGGTTCGGGCCGCAAAGAATACCCGGGGCCTGTTTCCCTGATACGAGGCGATCTTATTCGACCGCTTGCGCGCCTGATGCGCGAACACCTTCGTTGCGTAGCGCGGCCACGATGGCGTCGAGACCGTCGGTCAGCGCGGCAGGTCCGGGTTGCAGAATGAGGGTCGACTTGATTTCGAAGATCCTGCTGTCGCGCACCGCCGGAATGCCGGCCCAGCCATCGCGCTGCCGGATCTTGTTCGGGACAACTTTCTTCCCGCACCACGAGGCGAGAATGATGTCGGGTGCGGCTGCGATGACCTGCTCCGAATTGACGATGCGATTCTTGGCGGATTTTTCGCGGCTGAGATCGGGAAAGACGTCGCTGCCACCGGCAATATCGACGAGCTCCGAGACCCAGCGGATGCCGCTGATCATCGGCTCGTCCCATTCCTCAAAATAAACTTTCGGCCGCGATGACGTTCGCGATGCGGCGGAAGCGACGTCGTCGAGCCGTCGCGCCAGGCGGTCGGCGAGTGTGGCGGCCCGAGGTGCGGCATCCACCAGCGCTCCCAGGGTACGGATCATGGCGAAGATGCCCGCGACATCGCGATGATTGAACACATGGACCGCAATTCCGGCTCGCACGAGATCGGCCACGATGTCGGCCTGCAGGTCGGAGAACGCCAGCACAAGATCCGGGGCCAGCGCCGTGATCTTGGGAATGTCGGCGGAAATGAAGGCGGAGACCCGGGGCTTTTCCTTGCGGACGCCGGGAGGACGCACGGCGTACCCGGAAACTCCGACGATCCGATCCTGCTCGCCCAGAAGGTAGAGCGTCTCGACGGTTTCCTCGGTCAGGCAGACGATGCGGTGTGGGGGAAATTGCGACATGTTTCGCTGTTAACGCCTATTTGAGAGAGCCGAAACCGGTTTGGCCGTGAGCCCGGGCAAAGTGTTGAATTAGCGCATTTTACGGTTAAGTGAAATGCGCCGCTCGCCCCGATACAATCAGTCAAGTTATTCATATTTAAGGAAAAATTGATATGGCCGAGAAGACCTCCCTGCCGGGGCGGTCTTGTCTGGATCCCAAATAAAGAGCAAAGAAGGCCGGAATAATCGCGAGACCGGACGGCCGTTTTGTCGGCCCGGCGCGCGGTTTTTTTCCAGTGTCCGTTTGAGTGATAAACGAGTTCGATCGCCGCCATGCTGTTGCTTGCCGTCGCCGCTGTCAGTCTTGCCGCGTGGATTTACCTGATCGTTTTTCACGGCGGCTTCTGGATCACTTCGCGCTACAACGATCTGCCGGAGCCCGCATCGCGGTCCGATTGGCCGGAGATCGTCACCGTGATTCCGGCGCGCGACGAAGCGCCGAACATCGGCAACTGCATTCGCTCTATTCTATCCCAGCCCTATGCCGGAACATTGTCGGTCATTCTGGTGGACGATCAAAGCAGCGATGGTACCGCGGCGCTCGCGATGGCGGCTGCGGCGGAGATAGGTGCGGCCGATCGGCTGACCGTCTTGCCGGGCAATTCTCCACCCGCCGGATGGACTGGAAAATTATGGGCCTTGAAACAGGGATTGAGCCGTGTCGAAGCTCGCGATGTCGCGCCGAGCTACATTCTATTGACCGACGCGGATATCGTTTATTCCGGCGACGTGCTACCACGCCTTGTCACCCGCGCCGAAACGCAAGGGCTCACCATGACATCGGTCATGGCAAGGCTGCGCTGCGAAAGCTTCGCCGAGCGGTTTTTGATACCGGCTTTCATTTTCTTCTTTCAGATGTTGTACCCGTTTTCGTGGGTGACGCGGAGAGACCGCGCGACGGCGGCTGCGGCCGGTGGATGCATTCTGGCACGCTGGTCGGCGCTGCACGAGGCGGGCGGCATCGATGCGATCCGGGGATCCCTGATCGACGACTGTGCGATGGGCGGCTTGTTGAAAAGCCGTGGCCCCGTGTGGCTCGGATTTTCCAAAGGTGTCAGCAGCGTTCGACCGTCGGATACATTTGAGGATGTCGGCCAGATGATTTCGCGGTCGGCCTACGCGCAGCTCGGCTATTCGCCGCTTCTTCTGGCGGGAACGGTTCTGGCAATGGCGGTCGTCTACCTTGCGCCCGTGCTGATCGGTTGCTTCGGCGGCGGATCTGTCAGTCAGGTCATGGCATTGGTGGCCTGGGTTTTGATGGCGTTCGCCTTCCAGCCGACCTTGCGGTATTATCAGCGCTCGCCGATCTGGGGCCTGATCCTGCCCGCCATTGCATTCACCTATCTGATATACACCCTCAATTCCGCCTATCAGTATTACCGGGGCCGCGGCGGAATGTGGAAAGGCCGCGCCCAATCAAATTTGTCCGGGTTCCAATGACCGCTGCAGCCGAGCTTCGTTCCGGGAAATCCCACCGCGACGAGAATTTTCCCGTCGCGTCGTGGGTGATTCATCCCAGGCATCGCGCGCTGATTCTGGCGTTCTACAATTTTGTGCGGACCGCCGACGACATCGCCGATCATGCGACGTTGAAGCCGCAGGAGAAGCTCGATCTGCTGGATCGGCTTGAAGCCGGTCTGCTCGGAAAAGCCAGCGATCAGCCCGAGGCAACCGTTCTCCATGATGCGTTGGCCGCAAGATCGATGCCGCCGAAACATGCCCAGGATCTGCTCGATGCTTTTCGTCTCGATGTAACAAAACTGCGCTACGGCAACTGGGAGGAGTTGATTCATTATTGTTCGCTCTCCGCAATGCCGGTTGGCCGTTTCATGCTGGACGTGCATGGCGAAGATCGTTCCACCTGGGCTGCGTCTGATGCGGTTTGTGCGGCGCTCCAGATCAACAATCATTTGCAGGACTGCGGAAACGACTATCGCGATCTCGACCGCGTCTATATTCCGCTCGATGCGCTTACTGCATCGGGCGCGAGGGTCGAGGCGCTGGGCCAGCCGCGTGCCACCGCACCGCTGCTGGATTGCCTGCACAAGCTCGCGCATCGCACGGAAGCGTTGCTCGTTGAGGGCAAAGGGTTGAGCGCGAGCGTCAAGGATCTGCGTCTTGGGCTCGAGGTTTCGGTGATCCAGACCTACGCCGAAAAAATCGTTCACCTGTTGCAGGTCCGCGATCCCCTGAGCGAGCGCGTCCATCTCTCGCCGCTGCAATTCATGGGTTTCAGCCTGACCGGGCTTGCCTCGGGACTCTACCGCAGGATGACTGCGCGAGCGTCCGTATCCAGACCGGCGGCCGGCGCATGAGCGTTCAGGACACGACATCGGATATGACTGCCGCCGGGCAGGCCTCGGGCAGTTCGTTTTACGCGGCGATGCGGATTCTTCCGCCCGCGCAGCGCGAGGCGATGTTTCAGATCTACAGCTTTTGCCGCCATGTCGACGACATCGCCGATTCCGACGGGCCGAGGCCCGAGCGACTGGCGGCGATCGAGCAATGGCGCCGCGATATCGATGCGCTGTATCAGGGCAACCCGCCGGCTTCGGTCAAAGCCTATGTCCCGGCTGTCAAAACCTTCGGCCTGAAGCGCGAGGATTTCCTGGCGATCATCGACGGCATGGAGATGGACATTCCGGCCGATATTCGCGCGCCGGATGCCGCCACGCTCGACCTCTATTGCGATCGTGTCGCCAGCGCCGTTGGCCGTCTGTCGGTCAAAGTGTTCGGCATTCCGTCGCCGGACGGCGAGGCGCTCGCGCATCATCTTGGCCGTGCACTGCAGCTATCGAACATCTTGCGCGACATCGACGAGGACGCCGCGATCGGCAGGCTATATCTGCCGCGAGAGGCGTTGCAGGCGGCTGGAATCATGACCACGGATCCAGCAGCTGTTGCCGCCGACCCGGCGGTGGCGCAGGCGTGCCGGCCACTGATCGCGCAGGCCCGCGAACATTTCGAGAAGGCCGATGCCATCATGGCGCGGCATCCCCGGCGTCTCGTCAAAGCGCCGCGCATCATGTCCAGATACTATCACGCCATCCTTGATTTGCTGATTGCGCGAGGCTTTTCGCCGCCGCGCGCGCCGGTTCGAACTCGGCAAAGCGTCAAAAATTCTCATTCTTGCCCGGTACGCATTTTTCTGATGACAAAAACCGTCCATATCATCGGCGCCGGAATTTCCGGTCTCTCCGCAGGCGTGCGTCTGGCAAATGCCGGTCTCACTGTGCATGTGCATGAGGCGACGCAACAGGTCGGCGGACGTTGCCGCTCGTATTTCGATGGTGCGACGGGGCTGACCATCGACAACGGCAATCATCTTTTGCTGTCCGGCAATCGCCATGCGCTGGATTATGCGCGGACGGTCGGATCGGAGAAGGGACTGGCGGGTCCGGACAAGGCCCGATTTTCCTTCGTCGATTTCAGAACGGATAGTCAGTGGACGCTGGAGCTCAACGACAGCCGCATTCCATTCTGGGTGTTCGACAAGAACAGCCGCGTGCCGGATACGAACGTGAGCGATTATTTCGCACTCGCGCCGCTGATGTGGGCGGGCACCGACAAGCTTGTCGGCGATACGATCAATTGCGGAGGCACGCTTTACGATCGTCTGGTGCAGCCGCTGCTGTTGGCCGCGCTCAACATCGATCCACCGAAAGGCTCGGCTGGTCTCGCGGGCGCGATCGTCCGGCAAACCTTGTTGGCTGGAGGTCAGGCCTGCCGTCCGCTGATCGCACGCGATGGATTGAGCTCGGTGCTGATCGATCCGGCCATCGCTTTCATCCGTGCCCGTGGCGGCAGCGTCAACATCGGCCATGAGTTGCGCGAGATCGTACGGTCCGCCAATCGTGTCGAGACATTGAAATTCGTCGATGACGAAATCGCGGTTGGCGCGGAGGATGCGGTGATCCTTGCCGTGCCCGCGCGTCCGGCGGCGTCGCTGTTGCCGGGCCTCAGCGCACCGACCAAGTTCCGCGCCATCGTCAACGCGCATTTTCGCTATGATCCCCCCGCCCATCTGCCGCCATTGCTCGGCGTCGTCGGTGGGCTGGTGGAATGGCTGTTCGCTTTCCAGCAGCGTCTTTCCGTGACCATCAGCGATGGAGACCGGCTGGTCGATACGCCGCGCGAAGAACTCGCACGCGCCATCTGGGCTGACGTCTGTAAAGCGGCGGGCATTGAGGCGAACCTGCCGCCCTGGCAAATCGTGCGCGAGCGTCGCGCTACTTTCGAAGCCACACCCGAACAGCATGCCATGCGGCCGGGCGCGGTGACCGCTTGGTCGAACCTGTTTCTCGCGGGAGACTGGACGAATACGGGGCTGCCGGCGACGATCGAGGGTTCGGTTCAATCCGGCGACCGCGCCGCCGATCACGTGCTTGGAATTTAGACCGTAACGAGAATGAGCGCCGCGAGGATCGGCTCGATCCCGCTCTGACTCAGGGACTGCGATAGCGAATGACTTTGACGAACGAGGAATCCCAGACTCACGCTTCGAAAGCCTCGCTGGAAGCCGGCATTGCCGCGGCTCGCGACGCGTTGCTGAGCTATCGCCAGAGCGACGGTCATTGGGTATTCGAGCTGGAAGCCGATGCGACCATTCCGGCGGAATATGTTCTGCTGCGGCACTACCTCGGCGAGCCGGTCGACAGCACCCTCGAAGCCAAGATCGGGAATTATCTGCGCCGCATTCAGGCCGGTCACGATGGCTGGCCGCTGTTCCATGGCGGCGATTTCGATATGAGCGCGAGCGTCAAGGCATACTTCGCGCTGAAGATGATCGGCGATTTCGTCGATGCCCCGCATATGGTTCGCGCGCGCAAGGCGATGCTGGCGCGCGGCGGCGCCTCACGCAGCAACGTGTTCACGCGCATATTGCTGGCGCTGTACGGCGTGCTGTCATGGCGCGCCGTGCCGGTGATGCCCATCGAAATCATGCTGCTGCCACGCTGGTTCCCGTTCCACTTGACGCGGATCTCCTATTGGGCGCGCACGGTCATCGTTCCGTTGCTGGTGCTGATGCTCAAAAAGCCAAAAGCGAAAAACGCACTCGGCATATCCATCACGGAGCTGTTCGTCGAAACCGATCTCGATGCCATCGGCACGCTGCCGAAAGCGCCGCACCAGAAAGCGTCATGGTTCGTGTTCTTCACGGCCGTGGACAAGGTTCTCCGGTTTCGCCGATCCGCTGTTCCCGAAAGAGTTGCGCGCAAAGGCAATCGACAAGGCGGTGGCGTTCACCACCGAGCGTTTGAACGGCGAGGATGGTCTTGGCGCGATCTATCCGGCGATGGCCAACAGCGTGATGATGTACGACGTGCTCGGCTATCCAGTCGATCATCCGTCCCGCGCGATCGCCCGCAAATCGATCGAAAAGCTTTTGGTCGTTAAGGACCACGAAGCTTATTGCCAGCCGTGTGTGTCGCCGATCTGGGATACCGCGCTGACCGCGCATGCGATGATCGAGGCCGGTGGCGATGCCGTGCGCGAACCGGTCAAGGCCGCGCTCGATTGGTTGAAGCCGAAACAAGTGCTCGACGTCGAAGGCGACTGGATCGAAAAACGACCCGGCGTTCGTCCCGGTGGCTGGGCCTTCCAATATGCCAACCCGCATTATCCGGACCTCGACGATACGGCAGTTGTGGTGATGGCGATGGATCGCGCGCGTGGTCTGGGCGCTGGCAACACATATGACGAGGCGATTGCGCGCGGCCGGGAATGGCTGCTCGGTCTGCAAAGCCGTGACGGCGGCTGGGCCGCCTTCGACGCCGACAACCTCGAATATTATCTCAACAACATCCCGTTTGCCGATCATGGCGCGTTGCTCGATCCGCCGACCGAGGATGTCACCGCGCGCTGCGTCTCCATGCTGGCACAGCTCGGCGAAACACAGGACTCAAGTTCCGCGCTCAAGGCGGGTGTCGACTATTTGAGGCGGACGCAACTCGCCGACGGATCCTGGTTCGGCCGCTGGGGCGTCAATTACATTTATGGAACCTGGTCGGTGCTCTGTGCGCTGAATGCGGCCGGCGTCGATCATCAGGATACGATGATCCGAAAAGCGGTCGATTGGTTGGTTTTGATTCAAAACGATGACGGCGGGTGGGGCGAGGACGGTAACAGCTACAAGCTCGACTATCGCGGCTATGAGCGCTCCGAAACCACGGCATCGCAGACGTCATGGGCAACTTTGGCCTTAATGGCGGCGGGCGAGGTCGACCATCTGGCCACGCAGCGCGGAATCCGCTATCTGCTGCAAACGCAGGCCGCGAATGGCCTGTGGGACGAGCAGGCCTATACGGGCGGCGGTTTCCCGCGCGTGTTTTATCTGCGGTATCACGGCTATTCCAAGTTCTTCCCGCTCTGGGCGCTGGCGCGGTATCGGAATTTGCGAGATAGTAATAGCCGCCTCACAGGGGTTGGGATGTGATTCTCGGAGCGGGCGGCGACGCCAATCATGATGGTCTTCCCGTATTGATCGTGACCGGTCTGCGGCAGGAAGCGCGGATCGCCGCGGGTCCGGGCCTGACCGTGGTGTGCAGCAGCAGCAGCCCGCGCCAGCTGCGGGAACTCATGACAACCTTCGATCCCTCGAGCGTGCGCGGCATCGTCAGCTTTGGCGTGGCCGGCGGGCTTGATCCGGAATTGAAGTCCGGCGACATCGTGGTCGCCACCGAAATCGTCACATTGAAAAAGCGCTGGCAGGCCGTTTCCTTCATGCGCGACGATCTCGTCGCGCTGCCGGGGCTGTCCCGCCGCAGGATCGTGCCCGGTATTCTCGCAGGATCGGAAGAAGTCGTGCTCGGCCAGGCGAACAAGGCGGCATTGCGCGCCGCAACCGGCGCTGCCGCCGTCGATATGGAAAGCCACATCGCCGCCGACTATGCGCAGGATAACGGACTGCCGTTCGCAGCCGTTCGCGTCATCAGCGATCCCGCGTCGCGTGCGTTGCCGGCGCTCGCGATGGATGCGCTGAAGCCCGACGGCAAGGTCGATGTCTGGAAGGTGATGCGGGGGCTCGCCGTCAATCCGGCAGCGATCCCCGCGCTGGTCTCGGCCGGGCGCGATTTCAATCGCGCCCTGCGTTCGTTAAGCGGCTGTCGAAGCCTGCTTCTGAACGACGGACGCAGCCTCGTCAGCGCGAATCTCTGACAGCTTCTTCTGAACTTGTTCGGAGAAGATGTACTGCGCCGGGCGCTGCTTGGTCATGTCGATTTCGGGCGCCATCGGGCCTGATGTCCGGATCCCGCGCAGCGCAACCCACACCGCCTTGAACGGATTGCTCACCGCCGCATTGGCCGCGGTCGGCTCGTAGCCGCAATGCGCCATACAGTCGGCGCACTTCTCATACTTGCCGGTGCCGTAGGTGTCCCAATCGGTGGTGTCCATCAATTCCTTGAAGGTCTTGGTGTAGCCTTCACCCAGCAGGTAGCAGGGCTTCTGCCAACCGAAGATATTGCGTGCGGGCATGCCCCACGGTTCGCAATGGAAGTTCTGGTTGCCGGCGAGGAAGTCCAGGAACAGCCCGGAGTGCATGAAGTTCCACTTCTTGCCCTTGCCGAGCGCGAAGACCTTACGGAACAATTCCTTGGTCTTCTTGCGGTTGAGGAAGTGCTCCTGATCCGGAGCGCGCTCATAGGCATAGCCGGGCGACATCGATACGCCGACGCCGAGTTCGTTGGTGAAGTCGAGGAACTTCGCGATCTCCTCAGCCGAATGACCGTCGAAAATCGTCGCATTGACGTTGACCGTAAAGCCTCGGGCTTTCGCGGCCTTGATCGCCGACACCGCGCGATCGAACACGCCCTTTTGCGAAACCGCCTTGTCGTGGTGATCCTTCAGACCGTCGAGATGCACGGAGAAGAACAGATATGGCGACGGCTCGAACAGATCGAGCTTCTTCTCCAGCAACAGAGCGTTGGTGCAGAGCGACACGAATTTCTTGCGCGCGACGAGGCCGCGCACGATTTCGCCGATCTCCTTGTGGATCAGCGGTTCGCCGCCGGGAATGGCGACCATTGGCGCGCCGCATTCGTCGGCCGCATCCCAGCACTCCTGCGCCGACATGCGGCGGTTGAGGATCGCATCGGGATAATCGATCTTGCCGCATCCGACACAGGCCAGATTGCAGCGGAACAGCGGCTCAAGCATCAAAACCAGCGGATAGCGTTTACGCCCGAGAAGCTTCTGCTTCACGAGGTACGAACCAATTTTGATCTCTTTGAAAAACGGTATGGCCATGATGAACGACAGACTTTCTGGGATCTGATTAATGTGAGGGGCTGGCGCGAGTCAATTCGACCGGCAAACGGAACTCGATGTTTTCTTCGCGGCCCGGCAGCAACGAAACGGAAACCGGTCCGATACGCCGCAGGGCTTCGATAACGTCATCGACAAGAACCTCAGGCGCGGATGCACCGGCCGTGATGCCGACCGTTCGTGCGTCTTTGAGCCATTCGGGATTGACTTCGCTGCCGTCGGCAACGAGGTAGCTCGCGACGCCGACTTCAGTGCCGATTTCGCGAAGCCGGTTGGAATTGGAGCTGTTGGTCGCGCCAACGACAAGAATGACGTCGACGACCTTGCTCAAATCTCGCACGGCCGATTGGCGGTTTTGTGTCGCATAGCAGATATCGCGGGTATCTGGGCCCTGAATATCAGGGAACCGCGCTTCCAGCGCCGCGATGATGTCCTTGGTGTCGTCGACGCTCAAGGTGGTCTGGGTGATGTAGGCAAGCGGCGTGTCGTCCGGCAGATCGAGCGCCGCGACTTCGTCCACGTTCTGCACCAGCGTGACCGGGCCATCGATCTGGCCCATGGTTCCAACCACCTCCGGATGGCCCTCATGGCCGATCAGGATCAGTGAGCGCCCTTTCGAGACATAACGCTTGCCCTGGTTGTGCACTTTCGTGACCAGCGGGCATGTGGCGTTGAGAACCGGCAAGCCGCGCGCGGCGGCTTCTTCCTCGACACGCCTTGCGACGCCGTGGGCGCTGAAGACAGTGACGGCATTCGCCGGAACCTCATGGAGGTCCTCGACAAACACCGCGCCCTTCGCTTTCAGGCTCTCGACGACATATTTGTTGTGAACGATTTCGTGCCGCACATAGACGGGCGGCCCGTATTTTTCGAGCGCGCGTTCGACGATTTCGATGGCGCGCACCACGCCCGCGCAGAAACCGCGAGGTTGAGCGAGTACGATTTGCATGGTGCGACGATCAAGCAAGTTGCACCATGCTCTTGTCGGCTTGGCGTCCCAAAGCCTCGAAGACCTTTATAACGATGCCCTTGGCGTCGAGACCGGCCTTTGCGTACATCGCCGCGGGCGAGTCCTGATCGATGAAGGTGTCGGGCAAGACCATGCACCGCACTTTCAGGCCCTTGTCCACGGCGCCGTGATCCGTCAGCGTTTGCAACACCAACGATCCGAAGCCGCCGATCGAACCTTCTTCCACGGTGATCAGAACTTCATGCTCGCGTGCCAGCCGCAGCACCAGATCCGTATCGATCGGCTTGGCGAAGCGGGCGTCAGCCACGGTGGCGGTCAGGCCGTGCGTCTTGAGGATTTCCGCCGCCTTGAGACATTCCGACAGACGGGTGCCGAGCGAGAGTAGCGCGACGGACGATCCTTCGCGCACGATCCGGCCTTTGCCGATTTCGAGCGGAACGCCGACCGAGGGCAGATCGATGCCGACACCGTCGCCACGCGGGAACCGGAATGCCGAAGGCCGGTCGTCGATCGCGTGCGCGGTTGCGACCATATGAACGAGATCGGCTTCGTCGCCGGCCGCCATGATCACCATGTTCGGAAGGCAGCCGAGATAGGCCAGATCGAACGAACCCGCATGGGTCGGACCGTCGGCTCCGACAAGGCCGGCGCGGTCGATGGCGAAGCGCACCGGCAGGCTTTGAATCGCCACATCATGCACGATCTGGTCATATGCGCGCTGCAGGAAGGTCGAATAGATCGCGACGAATGGCTTCATGCCTTCAGTGGCGAGGCCGGCGGCGAAGGTCACGCCATGCTGCTCGGCGATGCCGACGTCGAAGGTGCGCTCCGGGAACGACTTGTTGAAGATATCGATGCCGGTGCCGGACGGCATGGCCGCCGTGATCGCGACGACGCGATCGTCTTTTTCGGCATGCTTGACCAAGCTCTCGCCGAACACCTTGGTGTAGGACGGGGCGTTGGCCTGCGCCTTTGCCTGCTTGCCGGTGGCGACGTCGAACTTGACGACGCCGTGATACTTGTCGGCGGATGCTTCCGCGGGCGCATAACCCTTGCCCTTCTGCGTCACGACATGGACGAGAATCGGGCCTTCCTTGGAATCGCGAACGTTCTTGAGGATCGGCAACAGATGATCGAAGTTGTGACCGTCGATCGGGCCGACGTAATAAAAGCCGAGTTCCTCGAACAGCGTGCCGCCGGTGACCATGCCCCGCGCGTATTCTTCAGCGCGAGCCGCTCCGGTCTTGACGAATTTCGGCATCTTGTTGGCGAACTGCTTGCCCATCTCGCGCAGCGAACGATAGGTGCGGCCGGACAGCAGGCGCGCGAGATAGGCCGACATCGCGCCAACCGGCGTCGAGATCGACATCTCGTTGTCGTTCAGAATAACGATGAGCCGGGAATCCATCGCGCCGGCGTTGTTCATGGCTTCATAGGCCATGCCAGCGGACATCGCGCCGTCGCCGATCACCGCGACGACGTTGCGGTCTTCCTTGGCGAGGTCGCGCGCGACCGCCATACCGAGTCCGGCGGAAATCGAGGTCGATGAGTGCGCCGCGCCAAAGCTGTCGTATTCGCTCTCGGCGCGCTTGGTGAAACCGGACAGACCGCCACCCTGGCGCAAGGTGCGAATTTGGTCGCGGCGGCTCGTCAGGATCTTATGCGGGTAGGCCTGGTGTCCGACATCCCAGATCAAACGGTCGGACGGGGTGTCGAAAACATAATGCAACGCAACAGTGAGCTCGACGACGCCGAGGCCAGCACCGAGGTGGCCGCCCGTGACGGCGACCGCGCTGATTGTTTCTGCGCGCAATTCCTGCGCCAGTTGCGTCAACTGGCTCTCTTTTAACTTTCGGAGATCAGCAGGAGATTTGACAGCGTCAAGAAGTGGCGTCTGTGAAGTCATGCACTATCTTTCAACTCAGCATAAGAACAAGACGAGAACGGTTGCAGTCTACCATTATGACAGATTTTAAGCAGCGTTGCTCGGTTAAGGGCTGGCGTTATGCCATGATTATGTGACTTAAGGGCACCGCCCGCGCCTAACAGAGTTAATCCGGCTGGCTGTAAAACCGCCGCTTCCACTGCTCAATCCAGAGAAATAGAAAGAAAAACCGTGCTGACAAGGATAATTGTTGCCCTGGTTAGGGGCTGTACCCGTTACGCATGGCTCACCCTTATTTCTGGAACCCTTTTGGCCATCGCTGCCGGTGTTTATTCGGCGGAACATTTCGCGATAAATACCGACATCGGCAAGCTGATTTCGCCCAATATCGGCTGGCGGCAGCGCGAAATTGGCTTTGAAAAGGCATTTCCGGGCCGAAATGACCTGATTTTGGCCGTTGTCGAGGCCCCGACCCCTGAATTGGCGCGGCAGGCAGGCCTCGCGCTTGAAAAGAAGCTGGCCCCTCAGACCGACAAGTTCATCTGGGTGCAGCTGCCGGGCGGCGGACCATTTTTCGACAACAACGGCCTGCTGTTCCTGCCGACCGCCGATGTAGCCAAGCAAACCAGCCAGCTCTCGTCCGCCGGGCCCATTCTCGACATCCTGATCGACGATCCGAATTTGCGAGGTTTGACCGGGGTGCTGGAGTTCGCGCTGACCGGGGCCGAGCGCAATCAGTTTTCGCGTGATGGACTGGCGCGGCCGCTGGGCATGGTGGCGGACACCGTCGAGAAGGCGCTGTCCAAGGATGGATCCGCCACCACATTTTCGTGGCGCGAACTGACCAGTCCCGAACCTCTGACGCCCGCAGATCGGCGCACATTGATCACGATCCGTCCGGTTCTCGACTTTCAGGCGCTCGAACCCGGCAAGGTCGCGACCGACGCCATTCGCAATGCGGCTCAGGAACTCGATCTCGCCGGCAAATATCAAGCACGCGTTCGGCTCACCGGGCCGGTGCCGATCGCGAATGAAGAATTCGCAACCGTTCAGGAAGGCGCGCTGGTCAACGGCATCGGAACCGTCGTCGTCGTACTCTTTATTCTATACTTGGCGCTGCGCTCGCCGAAAATCATTGCCGCCGTCTTCATCACGCTTGCTGTCGGTCTTGCCCTCACCACGGCCGTCGGCCTGATGCTTGTGGGCGCGCTCAACCTGATCTCGATCGCCTTCGCTGTGCTGTTCGTCGGTCTCGGCGTCGATTTCGGGATTCAGTACAGCGTGCGCTATCGCGCCGAGCGCTTTAACGAAGGCGATTTGCAAAAAGCGATCGAGGTTGCCGCCGATCACTCAGCAGTTCCGTTGACGTTGGCTGCGGTGGCAACGGCGGCCGGTTTCCTGTCGTTCTTGCCAACCGATTACCGAGGGGTCTCGGAGCTGGGCGAAATCGCCGGCGCGGGCATGATCATCGCGTTCATCGCCGCGCTGACCATGTTGCCGGCCTTGCTCAAGCTGTTCAATCCCGCCGGAGAAGCCGAACCGCTGGGTTATGCGTTCATGGCGCCCGTCGACCGCTTTCTTGAGCGGCATCGCATTCCCATCGTCGCCGGAACCTTGATCATCGCGGTTGCGGGCCTGCCGCTGCTGTATTTCCTGCGTTTCGATTTCAATCCGATCAACTTGCGCAGCACGAAAGTGGAGTCTATCGCCACCTATCTTGACCTGCGCCGGGATCCCAATACCGGAACCAACGCGGTCGACATGATCGTGCCGTCTGACGCCGCCGCGAAGGATCTGCAGGCAAGACTTTCAAAGCTGCCTGAAGTGGCGCGCACCATTTCATTGGAAACCTTCGTTCCGGACGATCAGCCGGCGAAGCTCGCGTTGATCCGAAAGGCCGCTGCGACGCTCGATCCGATCCTGAAAGGATCCGCGGGCGCTGCGGCGAGCGATACGGATCGCGTCGTCGCCTTGACGCAGACCGTCCAGCACTTGCGAAAGTTCGCGGGCAAGGCCGATGCGGTCTGGGCTGCGACCTGCCGGCGTCTCGCGGACGATCTCACCAAGCTCGCGGAATCCGACAAGACCACGCGCGACAGGGTCGAAGCGATTTTCATTTCGCCTTTGGCGACCATGCTGGATCAGGTGCGCAACCTGCTCAAAGCCCAGCCGATCAGCGTGAAGACGCTGCCGCAGGATATCGTCAGCGAGTGGAGCACACCCGATGGCCGCGTTCACGTTCAAGCGCAGCCCAACGGCGATCCCAACGACAACGACACATTGCGCAAATTCGCAGGCGCAGTGCTGAAGGTCGAACCGACCGCGATCGGCGGCCCGATCTCGATCCTGGAATCCGGCGACACCATCGTAGCCGCCTTTATTCAGGCGGGAGGATGGGCGCTGCTCTCGATCGCGATCCTGCTCTGGATCGTCCTGAAGCGGATTGGAGATGTGCTGCTGACGCTGGTGCCGTTGCTGCTCGCGGGTGTTCTGACGCTTGAAATCTGCGTGCTAATCGGATTGCCGCTGAATTTCGCCAATATTATCGCGCTGCCGTTGCTGCTGGGCATCGGCGTCGCCTTCAAGATTTATTACGTCACCGCCTGGCGCGCGGGGCAGACCGATCTGCTGCAATCGAGCCTGACCCGGGCGATCTTCTTCAGTGCGATGACCACAATGACGGCCTTTGGCAGCCTCTGGCTGTCCAGCCATCCCGGTACGTCCAGCATGGGCAAGTTGCTTGCGCTGTCGCTCGTGACCACCCTGTGCGCCGCAGTGTTGTTTCAGCCGGCGCTAATGGGCCGCCCCCGCGACGTCGGGAAGTAAGCAGACATCCATGGTTGCGGGATCGACGGGGGCTGCCGGAATAGCAGTCGCGGCCGTCGCCGTTGTTTTCGAAGCTCCGGCTGTAACAGGCGTTTTTGCTTTTGCCGTATTGGCCTTGGCTGTGGGAAGTGCGCCCGCCGGTGGGGGCGGTGGAGCAGCGGGATCGATATAACGTGTCCAGGTCTCGCCGCCACAGAGGAAGCCGAGCACGCATCCCTTGATTTCGAGTTTGTCCGGCGCGGTAAGCCTAATTTTAAAATCATACAACTTGCCGTTTTTGGCGTTGTAGACCTTGCCATCCCAATGCTCGGAATCCGGCCTGTTTTCGGTCTGCACTTTTTTCATATTAAGGAGTATAGGCATCCCGAGCGTGGGGCGGGATTTCTTCAAAGGATCAGGGTTCTCGGCGTCGAGACCGCCCGGTTCCTTCTCCCATGAGATCACACCCCATAAACGAGTGTTGCAATCCACGATGCGAATGCGTGCTACCCCGTCCTCGACAATCCACTCCCCGACAGGCGGTCCCAAGGGCTCGGCTGCGGAAACAGATCCGAGCGAGGCAAGCAACGCAATCCCGCACATAACGAACGTCTTCATAAAACCTCTTCGGCAATGCAGCGAAAGTAATGGACGACCCTAGCAGAAGTTCCGCTGATCGGGGCAAATCGCCGCATTTCTGATTTCCAGTTGACGAGCCCGTAACGAAACGACCTATGTACCCCATGATGTATCCGAATCTTGACCTTTCCGCGATGTTCACGGCCCGCGAGGCCGAACGCAGCGATTTGCATGGGCGCTATCTCAATGAGCAACTCGTCCGGGTGCTCAAAACAATCGGTTACGATGTCGGTTTCGTTGAGGGGCGCGGGCAATATCTGTTCGACCGGAAAGGCGCGCGTTATCTCGACCTTTTAAGCGGGTTTGGGGTGTTCGCGATCGGCCGAAACCACCCCGTTCTCCGCGATGCGCTGAAAAGCGTCCTCGACAGCGATCTGCCCAATCTGGTTCAGATGGATGTATCCACTTTGGCCGGCATTCTGGCCGAGCAGTTGATCGAGCGTGTTCCGTATCTCGAAAAGGTATTTTTCGCGAATTCGGGCACCGAGACGGTTGAGGCTGCAATCAAGTTCGCGCGGATCGCGACCGGCCGCACTGACGTTGTCTATTGTGGTCATTCCTATCACGGCCTCACGTATGGGGCGCTGTCGCTGACTGACGACATGAATTTTCGCAGCGGGTTCGAGCCTTTGCTGCCGGGATGCAATTGCATTCCGTTCAACAATCTGGCGGCGCTGGAAAAAGCGCTCGCGTCACGGCAGATCGCCGCGTTTATCGTCGAGCCGATTCAGGGCAAAGGCGTTAACCTTCCGGATGACAATTACCTGCCCGAGGCGGCCGCTCTTTGCCGCCGCTACGGCACGTTGTTTATCGCCGACGAAGTGCAAACGGGACTGGGACGCACCGGCCGGTTTCTCGCGGTCGAACACTGGAATGTCGAGCCCGACATGGTGCTGCTGGCGAAGGCGCTGTCCGGTGGCCACGTTCCCGTGGGCGCGGTTCTCACGCGCAGGAATATTTTCGATAAGGTGTTCGACCGCATGGATCGTGCGCTTGTTCATGGATCCACGTTCGCCAAGAACGATCTTGCCATGGCTGCAGGCATTGCCACGCTGGAGGTGATGAAGCAGGAAAAGTTGATCGAGAACGCCCAGCGGCAGGGTGACCGGCTGCGTCTTAGTCTTGAGCGGATGGTTCACAAGTATGAATTGCTGAAGGAGGTCCGTGGCAAGGGATTGATGCTGGGCGTGCAATTCGGCGCGCCGAAGTCGCTGGCCCTGAAAGCCTCATGGAATGTGCTCGAGACCGCGAGCAAGGGGCTGTTCTGCCAGCTCATCACCATCCCGCTGTTCAAGGATCACAAGATCCTCACCCAGGTGTCCGGTCACGCCAGTCATACGATCAAGCTGTTGCCGTCGCTGACGATCACGGATGAGGATTGTCAGTGGATTGAGACGGCCTTCGATGCCGTGATCGGCGCCAGTCATCGGGTTCCCGGAGCCGTGTGGTCGCTCGGGAAAACCCTCGTCGACAACGCGGTGCGCAAGTCCGCCTAAAACACGGCGTCCTGAACCGGAACAGCTTTGTCTTCCATTCATTCGAGGCATCATCCAGACGTTCTCGATATAAATCCAAAAAGAAAACGGCCGCAGCGAGATTTCGCGCGGCCGTTGGTTCATCGGCATGACCCAGATGACCAGGCTGATTGTAGCTTATTGACCGTGATCGGTCAGAACCTTGTTGCAGGACGGCGCCAGCTTCGCGCGATTCTGCTGAAGGCAGCCAAGGACGACAAAGTCGCCCTCGTTCATCACCGTTCGGCAGTAGCGGGCCACGTCTTTCGCACAGGCTTTTTGTTCTTCCGGCGTTCCACTTCGTTGCGCGTTTTGTGCAAGCGCGGAAGTGGAAACGGATGCAAGAAAAAGAGCGGTCACAAGCAAAGGTTTCAACATCAGGTTCCTTCATTTTCGTGCGAGCATTCGTCAGCTTGATTTGCCGTCAAATGCTTCGGTTCACAGTGAGCGCGCGTGAGAGCCGTAAAAGAGAGATCGATTTTGGCGGACGAGCGCGAGAAACTCAGCCCGATTCTGCTTAGCACAAACCCGCAAGTCTTCTCCACGGGTTCGCCTGCGCTCGGCAAATAAAAAGGTGAGCGCGCCTTTTTGGAAACACCCGGCGCTATCGCTTCTGCATCTTGCGTTGCGATGACCGTTCCAGACATGATGCGCTGCGAAAGAACTATGCGGACGCACCGGTCACGCCCTTTTTTCAGCGGCCGGCCAATAACGGTCGCGGAGATGGCGCTTGACCAGCTTGCCTGTCGGGGTGCGCGGCAGTTCGGGATCGAAGTCGATCGACTTTGGACATTTGATGGGGGACAGCCGCTGTCTGCAAAATAGAATCAATTCGGCTTCGAGGTCCTTGCCGGCCATTTTTATGTCGTACGGCTGCACCACGGCCTTCACTTCTTCTCCCATTTCATCGTTCGGGATCCCGAATACGGCGACGTCGGCGACCGAAGGGTGTGTGATCAGGATGTCCTCGGTCTCTTGCGGATAGATGTTCACGCCGCCCGAGATGATCATGTAGGCCTTGCGGTCGGTCAAATAGAGATAGCCTTCCGCATCCAGGTAGCCGACGTCCCCGAGCGTGGACCATCCTTTTTCATTATAGGCGCGTTTGGTTTTCTCCGGATCGTTGTGATAGGCGAATTGTGGCGCTTCGGCGAAGTACACCCCGCCGATTTCACCGGCCGGAAGTTCGTTGTCGTTCTCGTCGAGAATTTTGATTTTGCCGATCACCGCGCGCCCGACGCTGCCGCGATGCGACAGCCATTCCTGCGACGTTCCAACGGTCACGCCGTTTCCTTCGGATCCCGCATAATATTCGATCAGAATCGGACCCCACCAATCGATCATCCGAGCCTTGACGTCGACCGGGCAGGGCGCGGCGGCGTGAATAGCGCCTTTCAGCGATGAGATGTCGTAGCGGGTGCGGACGTCCTCCGGCAGTTTCAGCATGCGAACGAACATCGTCGGCACCAGCTGGGTCTGCGTGATGCGGTGTTGTTCGATCAACTGCAAATACTTCTCAGCGTCGAAGGATTCCATGATGATCGATGTGCCGCCCAGCACGCCGACCATGATATTGAAGCGCAGCGGAGCGGCATGATAAAGCGGGGCCGGTGAAAGATAGATCAGTCTCCGACGACATCCCGCACATATCCGCGCAGAGAAATTTCAGAAATGGATTGGGGGTTTCGATGGAGGCTTCAGCCGAGACTCGCTTGATTCCTTTCGGGCGGCCGGTCGTTCCCGACGAATAAAGCATATCGTAGCCCGCCACCTCGTCCGCGATCGGCGTCGTCGGTTGCTCGGCGATGGCCTTGTCCCACGACCGAAATCCCGGCCGGGGCGTGCCGGTCATGAAGAACAGCGGCGCGGACGGCTCATCTGTCACCAGCGTCGAAACCGCATCGGCGCATTTTGGAGACGTTATGAGAATGCGCGCGCCGCAGTCCTTGATGATGTAGGCAATTTCGTCGGGCGTGAGGTAACGGCTGATGGCCGTGTAATAAAGTCCGCTCCGTTGGGCGGCCCAGCAAATCTCCATGAATGCCAGGGAATTCTCCAGCAGGAAGGCGATGTGATCGCCGGCCTTGAGGCCAAGGGCGCGAAACAATTGCGCGCCCTGATTGGATCGCTGGTCAAGCGCGCGATAGGTGATGGCCTCTCCCGATCCGGCCATCTGGTAAGCGATCTTGTCGGGGGTGGAGCGTGCGTGAAGCGACGGATGAGACATCAATGCCCTCGGCGTTCCTTGTGATGATCGCGGGCGGCTTTTGCCGCTCTTTTTGTATTGTTTATGTGTCCTTTACGCTCGCAGCCGTCTGAGATCCTCCGGGCGCTGTACGTTTGGGCGCAGCGCCCGATGGCTTACAGGCGTTCGACGATCGTGACGTTCGCCATTCCGCCGCCCTCGCACATCGTCTGAAGTCCGTAACGCTTATTCTGTTGTTTGAGCGCATGGACCAGTGTCGTCATCAGCTTCGTGCCCGACCCGCCGAGCGGATGACCGAGGGCGATCGCGCCGCCGTTGACGTTCAACTTGGCGGGGTCTGCGCCGGTGTCCTTCAGCCAGGCGGTCGGAACGGAGGCGAAGGCCTCGTTGACTTCGAACAGATCGATGTCGTCGATGTTCATGCCTGCTTTTTTCAGCGCCCGGTGTGTTGCGGGAAGCGGGGCTTCCAGCATGATGACCGGATCGTGCCCGAGCAAGGTCATGTGATGAATCCGCGCCATCGGCGCGATGCCGAGCGCCTTCAGGCCGTTCTCGTTGACCACCATCACGCCGGAGGCGCCGTCGCAGATCTGGCTGGCGCTGGCCGCAGTCAGCCGACCGCCCTCAACGATCAGTTTCACGCCGCGAATGCCATCCAGCGTTGCATCGAAGCGGATGCCTTCATCGATGTGATGCGTGTCGGTCGAGCCGTCCGCACGGGTGATCGTCAGCGGGACGATCTCGTCCTTGAATGCACCGGCCTGCGTTGCCGCAATAGCGCGCTGATGGCTCTGATAGGAATATTGGTCGAGCGCGTCTTTCTCGAGGCCATATTTCTTTGCCATCATCTCGGCGCCGGTGAACTGGCTGAACTGGATGTTGGGATAGCGCTGTTCCATGTGGGGGCTTTTGTAGTGCCCAAAGCCGTTCTTGGCCGGCAGCGACGACGACAATCCCATCGGCACCCGCGTCATGCTCTCGACGCCAGCGGCGATCACGATGTCCATCGATCCCGACATGACGGCCTGCGCCGCGAAGTGCAGCGCCTGCTGTGAGGATCCGCATTGCCGATCGATCGATGTGCCCGGAACGCTTTCAGGAAGCTTGGAGGCCATCACCGCGCTGCGCGCAATATTGTTGGATTGCTCGCCGGCCTGCATGACGCAGCCCATGATGACGTCTTCGATCTGGGCGGGATCGGCGCCCGAACGCTCCACAAGGGCATCGAGAATGACACCGGCCAGATCGGCGGGATGCCAGCCGGCAAGCCTGCCGCCTTTTCTTCCACCCGCTGTTCGTGCCGCTGCGACGATATAGGCCTCTGCCATGATGCTCTCCCTGATAGCCGTTTTTCTTTGATTGCCTGAATTAAAGAGTCGAGGCTGGACTTAGTCAATCAATCAATTAATTTGAGCGGCAATGCAAAGTCTGCTGAACGGTCCGAGAGATGCGGGAGCGCCCATGGGGTCGAGTTCGAGTGCCAGGGCGCCGGCGTCCAGGAACGCGACCGCCGACAGGTTGCTTGCGGCTGCCAGCGAACTGATGATCGAGCGCAATGCGATCGAGGTCTCGTTGAGCGACCTCGCGTTCAAATCGGGAATCAACGCTGCACTGGTCAAATATCACTTCGGCAACAAGGAGGGCCTGTTGCTGGCGTTGCTAGCCCGCGACGCCGAAGCCCAGATTGCCCATGTCGAATATCTACTCCGGCAACCCATCGCGCCGATCGAAAAACTGAAGCTGCATATCGCCGGCATCATCAATGCCTACTATCGCTTTCCTTATATGAACCGCTTGATCCATCTGCTGTTGCACGAGAGCAGCGAGGCATCCGCGGCGTCGGTCTCGCAGTTTTTCGTCAAGCCTTTGCTCGACTTTCAGCGCAGATTGCTCGAAGAGGGCGTCGCCGAAGGCGAGTTCAAACCGGTCGATCCGGTGTTTTTCTACACCAGCCTGATCGGCGCTTGCGATCATCTGTTTCATGGCCGCCACGCAATGTCGCGCGCGGCCGGCGTCGGCGGCGTCACGGATGACGTCCGGCGGCAGTATATCGACTATATGACCGATATGCTGCTTGGCGGATTGTTGCGCGGCGGCGTCAAACGAAATGTGACGGCGGCAAACTAGCCGCCGATCATGATAGTCCTATGAAAAAAGTTGAGAAAATTGTGTCGGGAGGATGTGCGTGGGTAAGACAGGAGCGGCTTCGGGTCCGCTAAGTGGCGTGCGCGTGGTCGAGTTCGCAGGTATTGGGCCGGGTCCGTTCGCGGCCATGATGTTGTCGGATATGGGGGCCGATGTCGTATCGGTGGTGCGGCCGGGACACGGCAGGCGGGATGCGCGCGATTTCGTCAATCGCGGCCGGCACGTCGTTGAACTCGACCTGAAAAACCCCGAACACGTCGCGCAGGTGCTCGATCTGATGTCGGCGGCGGATGTATTGATCGAAGGCTTTCGACCGCAGGTTATGGAGCGGCTGGGTCTCGGTCCTGACGTTGCGTTGCAGCGTAATCCGAAGCTTGTTTACGGGCGGATGACCGGTTGGGGGCAAGACGGCCCGTTATCGCAGGCGGCAGGCCACGACATCAACTATATCGCCATTACCGGCGCACTCGACTCTTTCCGGTCTTCGAGCGGAGAGCCTGTCTCGCCGCTCAATCTGGTTGGCGACTATGGCGGCGGAGCGCTGTTTCTGGTCGTCGGCGTGCTGGCGGCTTTGGTCGAAGCCCGGCGCTCGGGCAAGGGGCAGACGGTCGACGCCGCCATGTGCGACGGTGTGTCTCTAATGCTGTCGCTGTTCCACAGCATGCATGCGATGAATCGCTGGACCGACACGCCCCGCACCAACCTGCTCGACGGCGGCGCACATTTTTATCGGGCCTATGAATGCGCCGATGGGCGCGCCATCGCGATCGGCGCAATCGAGCCGCAGTTCTATGCCGATTTGAGGCGGCTTGCCGGTCTGCAGGATGAAGCGTTCGATCATCAGATGGACCGGACGAAGTGGGCGGACCTTCAAGAGAAGGCGGCAGCGGTGTTCAAAACCAAAACGCGCGACGAATGGACCGCGATCCTTGAGGGAACGGATGCATGTGCTGCCCCGGTCGTCGGGCTGTTCGAGGCGCCATCGCATCCGCATCTCGCCGCGCGCCGGACCTTTGTCGAGCATGCGGGCCAGCTGCAACCCGCACCGGCGCCGCGATTTTCGCGGACAGTGTCCGCGATCCAGAGTTCGGCTGCGGCAGCGCCTTCGACGATTTCCGACATTCTCGCGACGTGGTCCCGGCGGGCCACCGCCGTTCCCGTTTCATGATTCCAGCAACCTGACAGAAAGGCTCCATCATGCAGCTCAAGGATATATCGGCACTCGTGACCGGCGGCGGTTCGGGGCTCGGCGCCGCAACAGCGCGCGCCATGGCGGCCAAGGGGGCCAAGGTGGCCGTTCTGGACGTCAACAAGGAAAATGCAGAAAAGGTCGCGGCCGAGATCAAGGGCGTCGCGCTGATCGGCGACGTTGCCGATGAAAACGACGTGAAGGCCGCACTTGCGAAAGCCGAAGCCGCCAACGGTGTCGTTCGGGTGCTGGTGAATTGCGCAGGCATCGGCGGCGCCATGAAGACTGTAGGCAAGACGGGCGCTTACCCGCTTGACCAGTTCACGCGGGTGATCCGGGTCAATCTGATCGGGACCTTCAACATGATCCGGCTGATGGCGGAACGGCTGCAGTCGCAGTCGCCGATAGGCGAGGAGCGCGGTGTCATCATCAATACCGCAAGCGTCGCCGCCTTCGACGGTCAAATCGGGCAGGCTGCCTATTCGGCGTCCAAAGGTGGCATCGTCGGTCTGACATTGCCGGTGGCGCGCGACCTTTCAAGTCTGTTCATTCGCGTCAACACCATTGCGCCGGGACTGTTTCTGACGCCGTTGCTGATGGGGTTGAGCGAAGAAGCGCGCGAAAGCCTCGGCAAGCAGGTGCCGCATCCAGCACGCCTCGGCAAACCGGAGGAGTACGGCGCGCTCGCCGTGCATATCGTCGAAAACCCGATGCTCAACGGCGAAACCATTCGGCTCGACGGCGCCATTCGCATGGCGCCCCGATAACGGCTGCTACGCCGAGCTTGCCGGTCACGCCCGGCAGGAGCGCAATGTTTTCGTGAGCCAGACAGAGAGAATCCTATGAATTTCGATTTCTCGGACGAACAGAAGCAATTGCGCGACGAGGCGCGGCGTTATCTCACCGAGCATGCATCGTCGAAGGCGGTTCGCACCGTCCTCGACGGTGAGGCTCCTTATAATAAGGAGCTTTGGAAAGGGATTGCCGGGATGGGCTTTCTCGGTGTCGCGATCCCGGAGCAATATGGCGGCGCCGGCGCCGGTTATCTCGAATTGTGCGTGATCGCCGAAGAAATGGGCCGCGCGCTTGCGCCGGTGCCGTTCTCCTCGTCGATCTATCTCGCGGCCGAAGCGGTCATGCTCGCCGGCAATGAAGAGCAGAGGCAGAGATTTCTGCCGGGCCTGGCATCGGGACAAACCATCGGCACGCTGGCGATGTTCGAGGGCCCCGGCAACCCGTCGCCGCGCGCGATCAAGACAAGCGCTTTCAACGATACGCTCAGCGGCACCAAAATTCCGGTGCCCGATGGTGCGATCGCCGACATCGCCATCGTTGCCGCGCGCACGGGAAAGAGCGGCCGAGATAGCGACATTTCGCTCTTTGTCGTCGATCTGAAAGCCAAGGGCGTCGAACGAAAAACCCTGCAAAATCTCGATCCGACCCGCAATCAAGCCGAGATCGTCTTCAAGAATTGCGCGGCGGAGCCGTTGGGGCCAGCCGGCGAAGGCTGGAATATATTGACGCGACTGCTCGATCGCGCGGCTGTTCTGATGGCATTCGAGCAGGTTGGCGGGGCCGACCGTGCGCTGGAAATGGGCCGCGACTATGCGCTCGATCGTATCGCGTTTGGTCGGCCCATTGGTTCGTTTCAGGCAGTCAAGCATATGCTGGCTGATATGTACGTGTCGGCAACGCTTGCCCGCTCCAATGCCTATTATGGAGCATGGGCGCTGTCGACGAACGCATCTGAATTGGCTGAGGCGGCGGCAACGGCGCGCATCAGCGCCACGCAGGCGTTTCAGCACTGCGCCAAGAACAACATCCAGGTGCACGGCGGGATGGGGTTCACCTGGGAGTTCGATTGCCATCTGTTTTATCGGCGCGCCAATGCGCTGGCGCTGGCGCTGGGCAGCCTGTCTCATTGGGAAGACCTGCTGATCGAACGCATGCGCACCCGCAACGCGGCCTGAAGAAGGATTGCAGCCATGAATTTCGACGACACACCTCAGGAAGCCGCATTCCGGAAACAGGCGCGCGACTGGGTCGATGCGAACGCGCCGAAAGAGCTGGAAGAAGAGTTGTCACGACCCTCGGTCGGCCGCATCAAGCTCGATCACGGCAATATCATTCAGTCATCGAAAGCCTGGCAGAAGAAAAAAGCGCAGGCCGGATGGGCCTGCCTGCATTGGCCGAAAGACTACGGCGGCCGGGGAGCCACGCCGATCGAGCGCGTGATCTGGCAGCAGGAAGAGGGCATCTACGACAAGCTCGCCGGCATTTTCCTGATCGGCCAGGGCATGTGCGGTCCGACCATGATGGCTTACGCCAGCGAGGAGCAGAAGCAGCAATACCTGCCGAAACTCGCGTCGGGCGAGCACATCTGGTGCCAGCTGTTCTCGGAGCCTTCGGCAGGATCAGACGTTGCGGGCCTGCGCACCCGCGCCGAGAAGCGCGGCGATGACTGGATCATCAACGGCCAGAAAGTCTGGACCAGCGGCGCGCATTATTCGGATTACGGCATCGTGATTACGCGCACCGATCCCAATGTGCCGAAGCACAAGGGTCTGACCATGTTCTTTCTGGACATGAAGAGCCCCGGCGTGGAGGTCAAACCGATCAAGCAGGCCAACGGTCAGCAGGAATTCAACGAGGTGTACTTCACCGACGTTCGGATTCCGGACGCGCAGCGGCTGGGCGCGGTGGGTGACGGATGGAACGTGTCGCTGACGACGCTGATGAACGAGAGGCTCTCGATCGGCGCGCGGGTGTCGACCGGGTTCCCCGAAATGTTCGAGTTCTGCAACAATCTGATGACCGCCGATGGCCCTGCGCTCGATGATCGCGCGGTGCGTTCGAAGCTCGCAAACTGGGCAGTGCGCAACAGCGGTCTCAAATACACCAGCTATCGTGCGATCTCGGCGCTGTCGCGGGGTGAGCGGCCGGGTCCGGAAAACTCCATCGGCAAGCTGGTCTCCGGCACGATGCTGCAGGACATTGCGACCTTTGCTACGGATCTCCAGGGTGGGATGGGTGTCTTGACCGATCCCGAGATTGCGGAGGCCGCGGGGCAGTTTCAGTCGATGCTGCTGCGTTCGCCCTCCGATCGCATCGCCGGTGGCACGGACGAGATCCTGCGCAACATTATCGCGGAGCGTGTGCTGGGTCTTCCCGGAGACATTCGGGTCGACAAGGATGTGCCGTTCAACAAGGTGCCCACAAAAGGCCGCTGAGAGAGTCGCCTTTCGCGCATACGGTCGCGAGGCGCTTTCGAAAAGGAACATTGCCTATGACACTCGAATCCGGCGCGCCGATTGAGGTGCTCGAAACCCTGCTGTCGGAACGCTACTCTTGCCGCGCGTTCCGCCCTGATCCGGTTCCGCGCGCCACGATCGAGCGAATTCTGAAGGCAGCCCAGCGCACGGCGTCATGGTGCAACAGCCAGCCATGGCAGGTCGTCATCGCCAGCGGCGAAGCTGCAAGGAAACTCAGCGATACGCTTTATGCGGCGGCGAGTTCGGACGCAGGGCATGAACCGCGCTCGGATTTCCCTTTTCCGCGCGAATATAAAGGCGTGTATCTCGACCGCCGCCGCGAAAGCGGTTTCCAGCTCTACAATGCCTTGGGAATTACGCGCGGCGACAAGGCCGGATACCGGCAGCAAATGCTGGAGAATTTCAAGCTGTTCGGCGCACCGCACGTTGCTATCATCACCACGGATGAAGCGCTTGGTGTGTATGGCGCGGTCGATTGCGGCGGTTATGTAGGAAATTTCATGCTGGCGGCTCAGGCATCGGGCGTTGCCAGCATCCCGCAAGCGGCGCTGGCGGGGTATTCAGACGTTATTCGTCAGCACTTCGGCTTAAGCGATGAGCGTCGGGTGGTTTGCGGAATCTCGTTCGGCTTCACCGACGATGCCCACCCTGCCAACAGCTACCGGACGAATCGCGCGGAGCTGCAGGCAGCGGCAACCTTTCTCGAAACCTAATTTTGAGGCGGTATCGTAGTCTATTTTCGACATCCGCATTCATTGGTTAACCACTCGTTAGGATGTTGCGTTGCATTCTCCCATCAGGAGATTTAGCAATGTGGTCTGGTCGCGTCGCCTTTGAAAATGATGCCTGTCCCGTCGGCGACGATATGTTGGGGCAGCTCTATCGCACGAATGAACATGGATTGGCCGCGCTGGTCGACTCCGTTTCCTCGGATGTGCGTGCGATGCTGGCCCTTTATTGCTATCGCCGAAGCCACTTGCATGCCATGAGCGTTGCGATTGCGGCCACTTGCGAAGAACGCGAACTGGTGCGATTGGGCGGCCGCGTCGGCTCCACCTTGTTCGCGATTTCCCGTGAGGCGCCGTCGTCCCGTCCGGCGTCATTGTCCGGTCATCGCCGTTCAATCACACTGTCGACGACGCCGTTGAGCGCGGTTCCGGCGATGGACGACATTGACGATGACGAAGTTCCGGCCATCGAACCGGCAGTCGCCTGAGCCCGATCTTCTTTCACCCCCGTTTTCTTATCCGCCTTTCTTCTCCCGCGCCAACTGCGTCGGGTGATTTGTCGTTTCATCAAGTCAAGGCGGGAAGTGCGTTCAGCCCAAATCGCCGCCGTGCCATCGTACATTCGACGTCGCCCGGCTGGCATATGCGGCATACCTCGGGCCGTACGTCATAAATCCGGCACGCCGTCGTAACGCTGATCTCGCCATCCAGCGCCGAGCATCGATCCCCGTCGCAGCGCATGCCCGATAGCCTGTCATTGACCAGTTGTTCTGGGATGCGATCAAGCGCGGCATCGTCTTCCACGGTGAACCGCGGCCAGTTGGACGAATAGGCGCAGCACGCGCCGCATGTCTGGCAGGGACTGTCGATTTGGCTGACGATTCACTACCGGTTTCGACAGCGCGCCGCTGGATTGAAAGGTCCCCACAGCGGTAATCCTAACGCTCCGGCTTTTCAACCGGGATGCCAGGCTCACTCAAGCCTTCGGCTGCAAGACCTTGAATGTCGCGTTGCCGCGCGCGCAGGGAACTCCGTCTGCGTTGACCAGACACTGGGCAAAGCAGATCGAGCCGCCCGTTTTGACGAAGTTCGTATCGATCTGCAGCCATTGCCCCTTTGCCGCAGGGCCAAGGTAATCGATCGCGAGACTGACCGTGACGAGGAATCTTGGTTCGGGCAAATTCACCGAACAGCTCAAACCCATCGCGTTGTCCGCAAGGGCGGCGATGACGCCACCGTGAATCAGCCCGCGCGAGTTTGTATGAGCCTCGCTCAGCCGCAATCCAATGATGAGCGCCTCGGGTGTCCGTTTGGAATAGATCGGCTCCCATGGCTCTGTGACAGGGCTGCTGCGGGCGTGACGTTCGAAGCCCGGCGGAACAATGGGGGTGTCCATATCTGGTCTCCCTGTCAGTTGACGAGCCTGTGCCTGTCCAACGCTGTCGTTGCGGCGTGCGCGATATTCACTTCGCTTGCAAACGCGCTAGTACGGAAGCCCGACGTAATTTTCGGCCAGCGATGTGGTTGCCGCACCTGAGCCGACGAGATAATTCAGCTCGGCGAGCTGAATGCGCGCGCTGAACTCGTCGGTATCCGGAAAGAGATGAAGCATTGAGGTCATCCACCACGAGAAGCGCTCGGCTTTCCAGACCCGTGCGAGCGCCTTTGCCGAATAGGCATCTATTCCTGCCGACGACTTGTCGCCGTAGACCTCGCGTAAGGCCTCCGCGAGATAGTGCACGTCGCTGGCCGCGAGGTTGAGACCCTTGGCGCCCGTCGGCGGCACGATATGCGCCGCGTCCCCTGCAAGAAACAGCCGGCCGAATTGCATCGGCTCCGCGACGAAGCTGCGCAAGGGCGCGATGCTCTTTTCGATCGATGGACCTGTGACCAGTTGGTCGGCGGCTTCCTCGTCGAGCCGCAGTTTCAACTCGTCCCAGAATTGGTCGTCGGACCAGTTTTCGACGCGGTCCTCGAGGCTGCACTGAACATAATAGCGGCTGCGGGTGTGCGAGCGCATGGAACAGAGCGCAAAACCGCGCGCGTGCTTGGTGTAGATCAGCTCCGGCGAGACCGGGGGCGTTTCGGACAAAAGCCCTAGCCAGCCGAACGGATAAGCCCGCTCGAATTGCCGAATGGCCTTCGCCGGAACACTCTGCCGGCTGACGCCGTGAAATCCGTCGCAACCCGCGATATAATCGCAGGCGATTTCGTGGGCCGTGCCGTTCCGGACATATGTGACGCGCGGATTCTCGCCGTCGAAATCCAGAGGCGTGACCTGGTCTGCGTCATAGATCGTCGTCAGCCCGGCGTTTGCGCGAGCATCCATCAGATCGTGGGTGACTTCGGTCTGGCCATATACCGTCACGGTCTTGCCGCCGGTCGCCGCTTTCATGTCGATGCGGTGGCGCACGCCGCCGAATGCGAGCTCTATCCCGTCGTGAATCAGCCCTTCGCGATGTAGCCGCGATGAGGCTCCCACCTGATCAAGCAGCTTCACCGTGCCCTGTTCCAGGACGCCGGCCCGGATCCGTGCCAGGATATAGTCGCGGTCCTTGCGTTCGACGATAATGTTGTCGATGCCGTAGGTATGAAGAAGCTGACCCAGCAGCAACCCGGCGGGCCCGCTTCCGATGATGACGACCTGAGTGCGCAACAGAGGTTCCTCGCGGTTGGTCGGGTATTGATGGTTATATGATATAACGATAGCTGAAAAGCAGGATCAACAAGGCCGAGAGGCGAGAGAAAGCGAAAGTCGTTGCTTTCGAACGGGCGCGGCTCTCGAATGCGGCTATTTGCAAAGCAAACCAACCCCGATAACATGTTAACAAATATTCGATCGGCTAACTCCGGCACACGTCCGGAGGGCAATCACATCAGGGAGAATCGTCGATGAGAAGAGCACTGTTGGGGCTGTTGATTGCGGCGTGCGTGACGCCCGCTTTCGCGCAGGACAAGACGATCAATCTCAAGATCTCGCTGTGGGTGCCTCCGGCCCATCCGCTGGTGCCGGCGACGCAGGCGTGGGCGGCGGATCTGGAGAAGGCTTCGGGCGGCACGATCAAGGCAACGGTGTTTCCGTCCGAGCAGCTCGGCAAGGCTTTCGATCACTACGACATGGCGCGCGACGGCATCGCTGACGTCACTTATGTAAATCCCGGCTATCAGCCGGGACGTTTTCCGGTCGTTGCGGCGGGCCAGATTCCGTTCGTGTTCGGCGACGGCAAGAAAGGCACGCTCGCGCTCGACGAATGGTATCGCAAATATGCGCCGACCGAGATGAAGGACACCAAGCTGTGCTTCGCCTTTATTCACGATCCCGGCACGCTGCATGGCAAGAAGAAGATCGTGGTGCCGTCCGACCTGAGCGGCGTGAAAGTTCGTCCGGCGCAAAGCACCATCGCCGAGATGGTCAAGCTGTTGGGTGGTACCAACGTGCAGGCGTCGGCGCCGGAATCGCGCGATGCGATCGAACGCGGCGTGGCTGACGAGATTGCGTTTCCATGGGGATCGATCTTCCTGTTCGGGATCGACAAAGTTGTGAAATACCATATCGACGTGCCGCTCTACACCACGGTGTTCACCTACAACGTCAATCTGAACACCTACAATTCGATGTCGCCGGCGCAAAAGAAAGTGTTCGACGATCACTGCACGCCGGAGTGGGCTTCGAAAATTTCCGATCCGTGGACGGATTTCGAAGCGACCGGCCGGACCAAGATGAAAGCGCTTGCGGACCATGAGGTCTACAAGCTGACCGACGATCAGCTCGCGCAATGGAAGAAGGCTGTCGATCCGCTGCATGCAAGCTGGGCCGAAGCTGTGAAAAAGGGTGGCGGCGATCCGGCCCAGATCGATGCGGATCTTCAGGCCGCGATCAAGAAACATGGCGCTGGCCTCTGACGAATGTCCTGCGGTCGCGTCGGCATCGATGCTGACGCGACCGTTTCATTTCTCCACTCCATGTTTTTGTCGTTACCCCGGTGAATCATGACCGCATTGCCTGACGCGTCCGAGGCTGGCGCGCTCGCGCCGCCGCCTGGAAGCGGGCGCAAGAAGGGATTCATGGATCGGTTCATCGACTCGATCGAGTTGATCGCGGCTGCCTTCGTCGGCATCGTGGCGTTGAATACGTTCGTCGCCATCTTCATGCGCAAATTCTTCGCCGTGACAATTCCGGACTATTACGATTTCGGCCGGCTGTTGCTCGGGATCCTGATTTTCTGGGGCATTGCGGCCACCAGCTATCGCGGATCGCACATTACGGTGGATCTCGTCTGGGCCAACGTCACCCCGAAATATCAACGCTGGATCGATGTGTTCGCCACCCTGGTGCTGTTGTTTGTTGTCACCGTGCAGACCATTACGCTGTTCGACAAGGTGCGGACCACCTATCAGGACAATGTCCTGACCTACGATTTGCGGCTGCCGAATTGGCCGTTCTTCGCGGTGGCATGGATCGGAGATGTCTCGGCGGTGCTGCTGATCGCAATCCGGACCTATCGCCTGATCTTTCATCCGGACGAGATTCACGATGCCAAGTTCAAGACGGCGGAGTAGTCGCCGTGAGTGCTGAAACAGTCGCCATTCTCGGCTTTGTCGTCTTGTTCGTGCTGATGCTGCTGCGTGTCCCGGTCGGCATGGCCATGGGGCTCGTCGGCATCACCGGCTTCGGATATCTCACCGGTTTTGCGCCCGCCCTGAAGCTCGTGGGCCAGACCACGATGCGCACCGTGACCGATTACACCTTCGGCGTCATTCCGATGTTTCTTCTGATGGGCGCCTTCGTTTCGGTCTCGGGCATCAGCCGCGAGCTGTTTCGCGCGGCCAATACTTTTGTGGGGCACTGGCGCGGAGGCCTCGGCATTGCGACGATTGCGGCCTGCGGCGGCTTTGCCGCGATTTCCGGCTCGTCAGTCGCGACCGCCGCGACATTCTCTGCCGTGGCATATCCGGAGATGCGGCGCTTCAACTACCCGCAATCCTTTGCGACCGGCGTGATCGCGGTCGGCGGCACGCTCGGAGCGATGCTGCCGCCTTCGACTGTGCTTGCGGTTTACGGCATCATCACCCAGCAGGACATCGGCAAATTATTTATCGCCGGCATCATTCCAGGATTGCTTGCGATTGCGATGCATATGATCACGATTGCCGTCATAGGCCGGGTCAAGCCGGGTTTTCTGCCGGCGGGGCCGAAGAGTTCCTGGGCCGATCGCGTCAGTGCGCTTCGCGATGTCTGGTCTCCGCTGCTGTTGTTTATCTTTGTCATCGGCGGATTGTACGGCGGTCTGTTTATTCCGACCGAAGCCGGCGCGGTCGGTGCCGTCGGAGCCTTCCTGATCGGCGTGCTGCGCGGAAAGCTGACAGGCCAGGGGATCCTGCAATCGTTGCTGCAGGCGACGCGGACGGCCGCGGCGGTATTTACGGTGCTGATCGGCGCATTGTGCTTCGGTTATTTTCTGACCATCACCCAGACCCCGCAACATGTGACACAATTCCTGACCGGGCTCGGCATCGGCCCTTACGGGGTGTTGGCCCTGATTTTGCTGATGTATCTCGTGCTCGGCTGTCTGATGGATGCCATGGCGATGATCATCCTCACCGTTCCGATCGTGTTTCCGGTGGTGACGGCGCTCGGATTCGATCCGATCTGGTTCGGCATCATCATCGTGATGACGGTTGAACTCGGCCTTATTCATCCGCCCGTCGGCATGAATGTGTTCGTGATCAAAAGCGTCATCAAGGACGTCAACATGTCGACGATTTTCGTCGGCGTTCTGCCCTTTGTCGTGACGGATCTGATCCGCCTTGTTATCCTGATCTTATTTCCCTTGCTTGCGACGTGGTTGCCGCAGCGGATGCTTGGCTAGAGCGTGCTTGAAAATGCTGTAGGCCGGAGAACGACATGCCTGCTCTCGCCACTCGATACGTCTTCAGCCTCGCTGTCATTGTGGGTTCGCCGATCGAAGCCGGTGATTTCGGCTATGGGGCGCGGCGAGTCATTCCGATTACCGGCGGTGAGTTGAAAGGCGACGGCATTCACGGCCGGATTCGCGAGGGTGGCGCGGACTATCAGATCATTCGTCCCAATGGCTTTACCGAACTTGAAGCGAAATACGCGGTCGAGATGGATGACGGAGCAATCGTCTACATCGAAAATATCGGCATTCGCTTCGGCCCCAGAGAGGCGCTCGACAAAATCAAGCGTGGGGAAGCTGTCGACCCGAAACTGATTTATTTCCGTTCGGCGCCGCGTTTCGAGACCGGTCACGAAAAATATCGCTGGTTGATGGAGTCGCTGTTTGTCGGGGTCGGTCAACGCCATCCCGACCGCGTCGAACTCGACGTCCATCAGGTTTTGTAAGCAAAAAGACGTGTCGCGCGAGGCTGCTGGATACAGCGCCGGGAACCGGGCCGGAGTGTGCGGTTGTTGAACTCGACCTCATTTGATTATACAGTATAATTATTCTTATAAATAAAAACCCGGATACCCGCCATGGGAAACGCCACGCCAGAAACCAGCCCGCCCTCATCGTCGCCGCTCGTCATCGCGCGCGTGGGCGCTGTTTTAACCGTGGGCCTCAACCGGCCGGCCAAGCGCAACGCCCTGAACGACGGCACGGTGATGGCGCTCAGCGATTGTTTCGCCAATCTTGCGGATGATGTTCGCGCCGTCGTGATTCATGGTGTGGGCGATCATTTCTCATCCGGGCTCGATCTTTCCGAATTGTCCGAGCGGGATGTCGCGGAAGGACTGGCGCATTCGCGAATGTGGCATCATGCCTTCGACAAGGTGCAGTTTGCCCGCGTGCCGGTGATCGCGGCGCTGAGAGGGGCAGTGATCGGTGGTGGCCTCGAACTGGCATGTGCCGCGCACATTCGTGTGGCCGAGCCCAGTGCCTATTATGCGCTGCCGGAAGGTCAGCGCGGAATTTTCGTCGGCGGCGGCGGATCGGTTCGGCTGCCGCGCCTGGTCGGTGTGGCGCGAATGGCCGATATGATGCTAACAGGGCGTATCTACAATGCGTCGGAAGGTGTGACGCTCGGTTTTTCCCAATATCTGACCGAAGAAGGCGGTGCTTTCCATAAAGCGATGGAATTGGCAGAGCGCGTGACCGCGAATGCCCCGCTCACAAACTTCGCCGTGCTGCAGGCTCTGCCGATGATCGCCGAGGCCAGCCCCCAGGTCGGGCTTGTGATGGAATCGCTGATGGCGACCGTCGCCCAGAGCGATAAGGAAGCAAAGGCGCGCATACGCGCGTTTCTCGATCGCAAGGCAGCCAAGGTCAAGCCGACCTGATGCCGGTCCACGGGATGCCAGATATCATGTCCGCGGCAACACCGAACAACGACAGAGCGAAACGCGCCGATGTGCCGATGCGGCCGATTTCGTTCGGCAGCACGTCGGTGACCGTGGATCGCCGGGACGATGGCACGATTTATCTGCGTCCGAAAACCGTGCTGAAACATTATCCTCTCCGCCTCACCGACAAGCTTCATCATTGGGCTCAAGCCGAACCGCATCGCGTGTTTATAGCGGAACGCAAAGCAAGCGGCGGTTGGCGCGAGGTGACATATGCGCAACTTCTGAAGTCCAGCCGCGCCATTGCATCGGCCCTGATCGCGCGCGGCCTGTCCGCCGAGAAGCCGCTGGTCATCCTGTCGGGAAACTCGATCGATCATGCGTTGATGGCGTTCGGCGCCTATTACGCCGGCATTCCGTTCTGTCCGGTCTCGCCGCCTTATTCGCTAGTATCGAGAGATTACAGCAAGCTGGCCTACATTATCGGCCTGCTGACGCCGGGGCTGGTGTTTGCCGACGACGCAACGGCCTTCGCAGATGCGATTGCAGCCAATATTACGGAGGGAACCGAGGTCGTCGCATCGCGCGGCGAGATTGTCGGCCGCACGGTGACGCCGCTGGCGGAATTGCTGGCAACGTCTGATCACAAGCACCTCGACGACGCCAATGCGGCTATCGGACCCTCGAGCATTGCAAAATTTCTGCTGACATCCGGGTCGACTGGCAAGCCGAAGGCCGTGATCAACACGCAGCGTATGATCTGCGCGAACCAGATCATGCTGAGCGAGACGCTGGCGTTCCTCAAGGACGAGCCGCCGGTAATTATCGACTGGCTGCCGTGGAATCACACCTTCGGAGGCAATCATAATATCGGCCTGACGCTGTTCAACGGCGGCTCAATGTATCTCGACGAAGGAAAGCCAACGCCCGGCGGCATCGAGGAGACGGTGCGCAATCTGCGCGAGATTGCGCCGACGGTTTATTTCAATGTGCCCAAGGGCTACGAATTGCTGCTGCCGTATTTTCGCAGTGACGCGGCTTTGCGAAAGAAATTCTTCAGCCGTCTGCATGCGATGTTTTTCTCCGGCGCGGCGATGTCGGCTCACGTCTGGGACGCGCTGGATGAAATTGCGGTGGGAGAAACAGGCCTGCGTGTTCCAATGTTGACCGGGCTCGGCGCAACCGAAACCGCTCCGTTCTTTATGTGCGTCACTCCGGAGACAAGCCGTTCGGGTCATGTCGGTTTGCCGGTGCCGGGCACTGAAGCCAAGCTCGTGCCAGACAACGGCAAGCTCGAGGTGCGGGCGAAGGGTCCCAATGTGATGCCGGGTTACTGGCGTGAACCTGCCATGACCGCGAAGGCATTCGACGACGAGGGATTTTATAAGTTAGGCGATGCACTGAAGCCGGCCGATCCCGGCGATTTCAATGCCGGGTTCGATTTCGACGGTCGGATCACGGAAGACTTCAAACTCGGCAGCGGAACGTGGGTCAGCGTCGGTCCGTTGCGGGCGCGCTTTATCGCCGCCTGCGCGCCGCTGGTCCGCGATGTGGTGATCGCGGGGCTCAACCGCGAGGAACTGGGCGCGCTCGTCATTCTCGATCTCGATGGCTGTCGCATTGTCAATCCAGCGCTGGCGGCGAACGATCTGCCAGCGGCTGCCTCGGATTGGACCATTCGATCGGAGTTTCGCGCACGCCTCGCCGCGTTCGTCTCTCAGGCAACCGGCTCGTCGACACGGATCACGCGTGCGTTGCTGTTGGATACGCCGCTGTCGATCGATCGCGGCGAAGTGACCGACAAGGGTTCGGTCAACCAGCGGGCCGTGCTCGAGCACCGCGCGGCGCTCGTCGACAGACTTTATGATGCGCCAGATACCGTGCAGGCGATCGTGCTCGATGATGCCAGCGCCGGACGGATGTGATGTTCATTTGGAGCAAGGGCACATGTTCACCCATCGCCACACCATAAGAGTTGCGTGGGGTGATTGCGATCCCGCCAACATCGTCTACTACCCGCGTTATTTCGAAATGTTCGATGGCGCCACCAACGCGTTGTTTGCCGCAGCCGGATTTCCCAAGAAGGAGACCCTGCAGCGTTTCGGTATGGTAGGCTGGCCGATGGTCGATACGCGCGCGAAATTTCACGTCCCGTCGACATTCGATGACGAGATTGAGATCGAAAGCTGCGTCGAGCGATGGCATCGGTCCAGTTTCGAGATTCTGCACAAGATTTTCAAAGGACCGGTATTAGCGGTTGAAGGCTTTGAAACGCGGGTCTTTGTCGGCCCGCACCCGGACGATCCCAAGCGACTAAAGTCCAAGGCGGTTCCCGAGGAAATTCTCGCCCGCTTCAATCAAGCCTGACCTAAAGTGCGGGTCGGATCGAAAAAGAACGTCATCACAAAGGGAGGATTTAATGAACAAGCTATTTTTGTCGGCAGCGGCAGCGACGCTGTCCCTGTCGGGCCTGATCGCTCCGGCGGCGGCACAAAGCAACGAGATTGTCATCGGAATCACGATCTCGACCACTGGCCCGGCTGCGGCACTGGGCATTCCGGAACGCAACGCGCTTGAATTCGTGCCGACCGAAATCGGCGGCGTCAAGCTGAAGGTCATCGTTCTCGACGACGGCGGCGATCCGACCAACGCGACCACCAACGCCCGCCGTTTCGTCACCGAGTCCAATGCCGACATCATCATGGGATCGGCGACTACTCCTCCAAGCATTGCGGTTTCGACCGTGGCGAATGAAGCGGGCGTGCCGCATTTCGGTCTTGCGCCGTTTCCGTTCACTCCCGCGCGTGAGAAGTGGTCTGTGGATATGCCGCAACCGATTCCTATTATGGGCAAGGTGCTCTACGAGCACATGAAGAAGAATAATGTGAAGACCGTGGGCTTCATCGGTTATTCGGATTTGTATGGCGATCTCTGGATCAACGATCTGAAGGCGCAGGGCGGTCCGATGGGATTGCAAGTGACGGCCGAGGAGCGCTATGCGCGCCCCGATACATCGGTTGCAGGGCAGGTGTTGAAACTTGTTGCCGCCAATCCGGACGCGGTTCTCGTCGGAGCTTCGGGAACTGCGGCAGCGCTGCCGCAAATCGCCTTGCGCGAACGCGGCTATAAGGGGCTGATCTATCAGACGCACGGCGCCGCGAGCATGGATTTCATTCGCATCGCGGGCAAGGCGGCCGAGGGCGTGCTGATGTCGTCGGGTCCCGTGATGTCACCCGAAGGCCAGCCCGACAACGCGTTGACGAAGAAGCCGGGCATGGCGCTCAATACGGCCTATGAGGCAAAATACGGCCCCAACAGCCGCAGCCAGTTCGCCGGCCACTCCTACGACGCGTTCGAGGTTCTCAAGCGTGTGATCCCGGTCGCGCTGAAGACCGCAAAACCCGGCACGCCGGAATTCCGCGAGGCTATTCGCCAGGCGCTGCTCAGCGAAAAGGAAATCGCAGCGAGCCAGGGTGTTTATAACTTCACAGAAAAGGATCGCTACGGTCTCGACGACCGCTCACGCATTCTGCTCACGGTCACCGATGGAAAATATGCCGTCGTGAAATAAATTCTGCATCCTTGATAAATACGCCGGGGTCGTAAGCCCCGGCGTTTTTTTTTTCGGTTGTCCAGAGCGCTTCCGTTCCTGGTTAAATCACCGTCGCGCTCTATCGCTTTTTGACGCGTTTTCTTAACGCGAACCGGTGCCCACTTCGCTCGAAAACGCTCTAAGAGAGTGAATTACCGCCTCAGACAGCCGGGGCATCGTGCTGAAAGCCGAGATAGCTCGCGATCACGCGATGATCAGCCGCAATGTCTTTTGCCGATCCACTCAACACGAATTCGCCGAGCTCCATGACGTAAGCGCGGTCGGCGATCTGCAACGCGGCTTGTGCGTTTTGTTCGACCAGCAAGACCGCGACGCCTGCCTGCTTCAACTCGCCGATAATTTTGAAGATATCGGCGACGATGCGCGGCGCGAGACCGAGGCTTGGTTCGTCCAGCATCAATAGTTTTGGTTGTCCCATCAGCGCGCGGCCCATCGCCAGCATTTGCTGTTCGCCTCCCGAGAGAGTGCCGGCGAGCTGAGGGCGGCGCTCTTTCAAGCGTGGAAACAACGTATAGACGCGTTCAAATGAGGACGCCGTCGACGTAGCGCTGGTTCGGAATGCGCCCAGCTGCAGATTTTCCTCGACTGTCATGGTTGCGAACAGTTCGCGATGCTCCGGCACCAGCGACAGTCCTGCGGCAACCCGGTCCTCGATGTCGTATCGCTCGATCCGCTGTCCCCCCAGGATGACACCTCCCTGTAGCGGCAGGATGCCCATGATTGCGTTCAGCAGCGTGGTCTTTCCGGCGCCGTTGGCGCCGACGATGGTCACGATCTCACCGGGTTGGACATCCAGCGAGAGGCCCCGCACGGCCTCGACCTTGCCGTATGAGATGTGTGCGTCGGCGACGGCGAGCAGGGGCCGGCTCATGCGACGACTCCGAGATAGGCCTTGATGACATCCGGATTGGATTTGATCTCGCTCGGAACGCCTTCGGCGATCTTGGTGCCGAAATCGAGCACCACGATGCGGTCGGCGAGGTTCATGACGAAGCCCATATCGTGTTCAACAAGCAGTACCGATACGCTCTCGGCGCGCAACTGCCGCAGCAGTTCCGCCAATTGCTGCTTTTCATTGTGCCTCAGGCCTGCGGCGGGCTCGTCGAGCAGCAGCAGGATAGGATCGACGCAGAGCGCCCGTGCGATCTCGACGATGCGCTGTTGTCCTAGCGCGAGACTTCCCGCCGGCTGATGCATGTGGTCGCCAAGGCCGACACGGATGATCTGGCGCGCGGCTTCGGCGAGAAGCTTTGCCTCATCGCCGCGATCGAGCCGCAACATGCTGGAGATCGCACCGGCGCGGCCTCGCAAATGAGCGCCGATCGCGACGTTCTCCAGCACTGTCATGTCGGGCACCAGCTTGACGTGCTGGAAGGTTCGAGCGACGCCGAGCTTTGCAATTTGCTGCGGTGGCGCGCCGACGAGAGATTGTCCGAACAGCGAGATCGTTCCGGCGCTGGATCTGAGAACACCGGTAATCAGATTGAAGGTAGTGCTTTTGCCCGCGCCGTTGGGACCGATCAGCGCCACGATTTCGTTGGCGCGAACCTCGAAGCTGACATCGTTCACCGCGATGACGCCGCCGAATTGCTTGCGGGCAGCTTCCAGCTTCAACAGAGGTGTCGCGGTTTGCTGCAGTTTTTCGCGCTGCGGCAGCAGAAGTGACGGGTCGGGCTGTTTGCGCGGCGGATCGAATGGCCACAGCGCCATCAGACGCGGCCAGACGCCGGAAGGCGCGATCTGCAACAAGGTGACCAATAGCACACCGAACACGACGGTTTCCAGCTGACCCTGGCTGAAAACAAACGGCAGATAGCTTTGCAGAGCTTCCTTCAGCACAACGACGATGCCCGCGCCGAGGAGGGAGCCCCAGACATGGCCCGCGCCGCCGACAACTGCGACGAACAGATATTCGATGCCAGCATGAGCCCCGAACGGTGTCGGATTGACCGCGCGCAGGAAGTGCGCGTAGAGCCAGCCCGAAAGTCCGGCGAGCACGGCGGCATAGATGAACACCAGTAATTTCGCCCGTGCGGTCTGCACACCGAACGCTTCGGCCGCAATGTGACCGCGCCGCAAGGCTCGGATCGCCCGCCCGGTGCGTGAATCGAGCAGGTTCAGCGTCAGGATCGCCGAGACAATGACGCCGGCCCAGATCGCATAATAGATCGTGCCGGCACTCACCATCCGAAGTGGGCCGATGGATAGCGGTGGAATGCCGGAAATGCCGTCATTGCGGCCGAGAAATTCGAGCTTGCTGAACAGGTAGAACAGGCTCAATCCCCACGCGATGGTGCCGAGCGGAAGATAATGTCCGGAGAGCCGCACCGTGATGAGGCCGAGCAACACGGCCGCGAGACCGCTGACAAAGAGCGCAAGCGGCAGCGTCAGCCAGGGCGAAAGACCATAGGCTGTCGTCAAAACTGCGGTCGTATAGGCGCCGAAGCCACAGAATGCGGCCTGGCCGAACGAGGTGAGCCCGCCGACGCCGGTCAATAGCACCAGTCCCATCGCGACCAGCGCGGACAGCCCGATATTGTCGAGCAGCACAATCCAGAACGGAGGAACCCCTGGCACGAGAGGGATCGCGACCATGATCAGGGCGAAAATCAATATGGGCCAGCGCTGCATCATCGCGATCAATCCTTCTCTTCTTCGACCGCGGGCGCGGAGAGCGACCGCACGAGGAGAACCGGAATGATCAGCGTGAAGACAATGACTTCCTTGTAGTTGCTAGCATAAAACGACGAGAACGCTTCCACGGTGCCGACCACCAGCGCAGCGATGGCGGTGACCGGATAGCTGCCGAGGCCGCCGATGATGGCGGCGACGAAACCTTTCAGGCCGATCAGAAAACCGCTGTCATAATAGATCGTTGTCATCGGCACGATCAGGATGCCCGATACGGCTCCGATAATCGCCGCCAGCAGGAACGCGATCTGTCCGGCTAATGTGGTGCGAATGCCGACCAGCCGTGCACCGAGGCGGTTCACCGCCGTCGCCCGCAAGGCCTTGCCGTAAAGCGTGACGCCGAAGAACAGCCAGAGACCCACAATCAGCAGCAGTGCGATCCCGTAAACCGCCAGATTTTGACCGGTAAACCTGAGTGGACCGAGCGAGAATGCGGCATCGGAGATCGAAGGAGCTCTGAGGCCCTCAGCACCAAAAAAAACGAGGCCAAGACCCTGCATCGCGAGATGAACGCCGACCGATGCGATCAACAGCACCAGTACCGAAGCGTGGGCGATCGGCTGGTAGGCAATGCGGTAGAGATAAAGACCGATCGGCGCGACGATCACAAGGGACAGCGTGAACTTGACAGCGGCATGATCCAGAACGCCGCTTTGTCCGACGGTGAAAGTGGTCAGACCGAGAATAGCGACCGGCAGGATAACATTGAGGGCGAGGGAGCGTGCGACCAAACGAATATGAAGCCCGCGGCGGGCGACGACGAGATCGAAGCACAATGCGACGATACCCATCGCCACTGCGAGACGCGCGGTTCCCGGCATCTTTCCGGCGGAGAGCGTGGCATAGGTCAGGGCGCCATATGTGATGAACTCGCCCTGGGGGATCAGGATCACCCGCGTGACGGCAAACACCAGAACGAGCCCAAGACCGAGCAGCGCGTAGACAGCGCCGTTGGTGATTCCGTCCTGTAACAAGAACAGCAGGATCGTGATATCCACGGCCGCGCATCCTCTTCAGCGTTTCGTATGATCGGCCGCCTGAAGTCTGGCCGCGCTCTCGGACAATCGCGAACGGTCAATCCCTCGCGTGCTATTTGATATGTTTCATAACAATTATTATGTATAATCTCAAGCGGCTCGCCGTGGTTCGCACACTCGACCGACGTGATATATCGTTTGTCCGGATCATCGTCGTGTTTCACCGATACATCAACCGGTCCTGTTCGACATCCTGAACCGGACCTGATCTGGCGCATGACAGGCTTGGCAATGGCCGCTTCAAGACACGCAGCCTCGAAGGCAGCAAATTCTCCCGCTCTCAAGGCGCGGTCCACGCCGCGGAAACTTTCGGTCGCGGCTGACGCTGCGCCGTTGCAACTCGGCGAGCTGTCCGAACTGCTCGGCTATATGTTCAAGCGGGCTCAGCTCCGGATTTTCGAGGATTTCATTCGCTGCGTCGCGCCGCTGCAACTGACGCCGGCGCAATTTTCGGTACTCATTCTTCTCGAGAAAAACCCGGGCCGAAATCAGACCGAGATTGCGACAACACTTGGAATCCTTCGGCCCAATTTCGTGTCGATGCTCGATGGGCTCGAGAGTCGGGAGCTTTGCACACGGGTTCGCTCCAGTCATGATCGCCGTTCTCATATCTTGATGTTGACGGACAAGGGTCGCTCCATTCTCGCACGCGCGAAACGGCTTGTGGCCACCAAGCATGAGGCGCGGTTGAATGCGTTGCTCGGGGCGGCCGATCGCGCCGCGCTGCTCAAAATTCTCGACAAGCTGGCAAAGTTTTAAACCCTGTACGGATGGCCGGGCGCGCGAGGCGTGGAGCGCGACGTTCTGGTCTACTCGGGGTCGATCAGGATCACGCGGACGTCGTTGACATTGGTCAGCGTGGGGCCGGTCACGAGCAGATCGCCGGTCCTTTCGAAAAAAGTCGTCGCATCGTTGTTGCTGAGCGAGGCGGCGGGGTCGAGACCGAGCGTTCGCATTTTTTCGAATGTGCGCATGTCGATGATGACGCCTGCCGGATCGATGGAAGACCCCGCGCCGCCATCCGCGCCGTCGGTATCTGCGGCGAGAGCCGAGAGTCCTTTTGTGTCCGAAAGTTTCGAGACGAGCGCGAGAGCGTATTCCTGGTTGGGACCGCCCCGGCCGTCGCCCGTCACGGTGACGGTGAGTTCGCCGCCGGAGACGATCGCAAGCCGGCGGCCCTCGGCCTGGGCTTTCAGCGCCATGGCGGCATGTTCGGCGGCGACGTCGCGCGCCTCGCCCTCGAGATCGGCGCCGAGATTGACGACATCGTAACCGGCCTCTTTCGCGATCATGGCGGCGGCATCGATCGATTCGCGCGGCCGTCCGATCAATTCGAAGCGGGCATGTGCGAAAGCCGGATCGTTCGGTTTGCAGGTTTCGTAGCGCGGATCGTCAAGCGCGCGGCGCACGGCGTCGTCGACCGTCAGATCGTAGCGCGCGAGAACGGCGCGCGCATCAGCCAGCGTTGTCGCGTCGGGCACCGTCGGCCCCGACGCGATCACGGCCGGATCGTCGTTGGGCACATCGGAAATGCCAAGCGTGACGATTGTGGCAGGCGAGGCCGCGCGTGCGAGCCGTCCACCCTTGATGCGTGACAGATGTTTACGCACCGTGTTGATATCGCCGATCGGCGCACCCGAGCGAAGCAGTGCTTTGGTGACTTGTTGTTTCTGGGCGAATGATACGCCCTCGACGGGTGCGATCCAGTTCGCGGATCCGCCGCCGGAAATCAGCACCAGCACAAGATCTTCTTTGGTCGCGCTCTCCGCGAGCTTCAGCGTTGCATCGGCGGCTTTCAAGCCGGCTTCGTCGGGGACCGGATGGCCCGCCTCGATCACTTTGATGCGGCGGGTGGGAACGCCGTGGCCGTGCCGGGTGGTGGCAAGTCCGCTCAGCCGCGATGGGTCGAAGCCCAACCGGTCCAGATAATGCACCTCTGCGGCGGCAGCCATGGCCGCGGCAGCCTTGCCGGCCGCAAGGCAAATGATGCGCCCGGCGGGCGCGGCAGGGAGATGCGCCGCAAGCACCCGGTCGGGATGCGCTGCGGCGACGGCGGCATCGAAAATGGAACGCAAAAGGCGGCGGTGATCGGTCATTCGGTAGCTATCGCATGCGGATTAGCGAAACAAAACCCGCTATCGGCGCCTCTCGAAAGCGGTCGTGAAAAAAGCCTCCTGCAAAGTTGTTGCAGGAGGCCGTTGACCAGAAAACGCAAACTATCCGCCGACTTCACCGCTGATGATGTCGCCGAACAGTTCCCATGCGTCGCCCTTGAACCTCTCAAGTTGCAATTGCTCGATCGGCGCAAAGTCGGTGGCGCTGGTCTTGATCAGAACGCCGGGCAAAATTCCACCCTGCTGCAAGCCCTTGATGCTTGCGGACTGTTTCATGATGTTTTCGCGCGTGAGATTGTCGCCGCATTGCTTGAGCACTTCGACCATGGTTTGGGCGACGTTGTAACCGTATGTTACGTTGGCGTCGGTCCGATTTAGATCGGGAGCGTATTTGGCGAGGAAGTCGTCATATGCCTTCATGCCGGGATCGTTTTTCCACTGTGTGTCGTTCGGATCCTTGGCGTAGGCTGCCGAGATGATGCCTTGCGAGTTATCCAGGCCGGCCGGCTTCATGACCGCGCCGATCGACGAGCTCACATTGGTGAGGAGGTGCAGCGGTTTCCAGTCGATCTCGGCGACTTTCTTGATAGCTTGCGCCGCGAACTTCGGCGTCGTGATGTCGATCAGCACGTCGGCGTTGGAAGCCTTGAGCTTGACGATGTGGGAGTCAATCGTCGGTTCGGAAACCTCGTAGCTTTCCTCCGCGATGATCATGGAGCTCTTTGCGCCCAGGCCGTCCTTCAGCCCTTTGAGGTAGTCCTTCCCGAAATCGTCGTTCTGATAGAAGACCGCGATCTTGGCGTTGGGCTTATCCTTCATCAGGTATTTGGCGTAAATGCGCGCTTCGCTCTGGTAGCTGGGCTGCCAGCCCATGGTCCACGGAAATTCTTTCGGGTCGTTCCATTTCGTGGCGCCGGTCGCGACAAACAGCTGCGGCACTTTTTTGGCATTCATGTATTTCTGGATCGCCGAATTCGATGGCGTGCCCAGCGGATTGAACACGAACAGCACTTCATCGCTCTCGACCAGCTTGCGGGCCTGTTCCACGGCCTTGGGTGGGCTGTAGGCGTCGTCGTAGGTGATGAAGTTGATCTTGCGGCCGTTGATTCCGCCTTCGGCATTGATCTTCCGGAAGTAAGCCTCTTCGGTTTTGCCGATGACCCCGTAAGCGGACGCGGGACCGCTGTAGGGCATGATGTTGCCGATCTTGATTTCGGTATCGGTCGCACCAGTATCGTATTTCTTTTGGGCGAGCGCAGCGCTGCCATTTGCGGCAAGCACGACAATGGCGGTCGAAAGCACCGCCAGACGTCGAGTGACGAAGGACATTCGGTTTCTCCCTGCTGATCAATGTGCCGTTTATTTTTAACAAATGCTTCTGCGAGCATTTGCAACATTCAATACCCTTTGCAGGAAGGCTTCAAGAAAAAGCCCCCGGCGACGGTGTCGCAGGGGGCTTATTTTTAGCCAGATCAGGCTGGACTTGCCGTCAGCCCCCGAGTTCACCAGTGAGGATCGGGCCAAACGGCTCCCATTTCTCACCTTTGAACTTGTTCATCTGAAGCTGTTCGATCGGATAGAAGTCCGTTGCGCTGGTATTGATCGTCACGCCCGGCAGCAAGGTGTCGAGCGTGAGGTTCTTCAGGCTAGCGGCCTGCTTCATGATGTTTTCGTGAGTCAGATTGTCGCCGGCCTGCTTCAGGACCTGCACGACAGTCTGGGCCTGGCCGTAGCCATAGACGGTGGACGCGTCGATCCTGCTCGCATCGGGCGCATATTTTGCGAGGAAGGCGTAAAACTTCTTCATGCCTTCATCGTTGTCCCACTGCGAATCCGCGCCGTCCTTGGCGTAGGCGGCCGTGAGAAGATCCTGCGCGTTCTCGAAACCGGCGGGCTTCAGCGCGGCGCCAACGGAGCCGCCGACGTTGCTCTGGAAGTACATCGGCTTCCAGCCGAGTTCGGCCACCTTCTTGATGGCCTGAGCGGAGAACTTCGGCGTGGTCATGCTGAAGAATGTATCCGCGCCGGTGGCTTTGAGCTTGACGATGTGCGAGTTGATCGTCGGCTCGGTGACCTCATAGCTTTCTTCGGCGACGATCAGGGAAGCCTTCGCGCCGAGGCCGTCCTTGAGGCCCTTCAGCAAATCCTTACCGAAATCGTCGTTCTGATACATGATCGCGATCTTGGCGTCGGGCTTCGTCGCCAACAGATACTTCGCGTAAATCCGACCTTCGCTTTGATAGGCCGGCTGCCAGCCCATGGTCCACGGAAAGTCCTTCTGTTCGCCGAACTTGGTCGCGCCGGTTGCCACGAACAGCTGAGGCACTTTCTTGGAGTTCATGTACTTCTGGATCGCCGAATTCGAAGCGGTTCCCAGCGGGCCGAACAGAAACAGCACTTCATCGCTTTCCACCAGCTTGCGAGCTTGCTCGACCGTCTTCGGCGGGCTGTAGCCGTCGTCATAGCTGATGAAGTTGATCTTGCGGCCGTTGATGCCGCCCTGCTCGTTGATCATGGTGAAATAGGCGGCTTCGACCTTGCCGATAATGCCGTAGGCGGACGCCGGTCCGCTGTAGGGCATGATATTTCCGATCTTGATCTCGGTGTCAGTTGCGCCGGTGTCGTATTTCTTCTGCGCAACGGCCGCGCCGCTTGTGATTGCCAAAGCCGCAACCGCAGCCGACATGCCGATCATTCTGGTAAAGGTCGTCATCGTTCAGAACACTCCTTGTCGTTTCAGCTTTTGATGAGTTTTTTGGTGATGGCTTCGAGATAGTAAGCGACTTGCCGCGCCCCGTGCGGGACGAGGAAAATGACGACGATGAGAAGGGCGCCGAACACCGCGCCGGACAATCCCTTGGATATGCTTTCGGCGATATTCGGCACGAAGACGATAAATGCCGATCCTGCCAACGATCCGGGCAGCCAGCCGACGCCACCCACCACCATGCCGAGGAAAATGGCGACCGCAAGCTGGAACGTATAGCCGTCCGGCGCCACGAACTGCACGGCGATGGCACCGAGCGCGCCGGCGATGCCCGTGAAGCCCGCACTGATGCCGAAGGCGAGTGTTTTATAGAGGGACAGATTGACGCCGAGCGCGGAGGCGGCAATCTGGTTGTCGCGGATCGCCATCATGGCACGGCCTGACCGTGAATTCAGCAAATTGACGGAGGCTGCGTAAATCAGCAGGCCGACAATCAGCGTGAAGTAATACAGCCACATATCCTGCGACATGGGCAGGTTGAAAGGCGGCTCCGGCTTGGTGACCACGAGACCCTGCACGCCGCCGGTCCAGTGCTCGAAAAGTCCGAGCTTGAGCATTTGCGGCATCGCGGTCGCCAGCGCGAACGTGGCCAGCGCGAGATAGAACTCCGCTTAGTCGCAAGGCGGGCAAACCGAACAGGAACCCGAAAATAAAGCAGACGAGGCCGGCGACCGGTAGCGTCAGCACATAGTTGATATTGCCGTGCTCCATCAGGATCGCGGCCGTATAGGCGCCGAGTGCGTAGAACGCGCTCTGTCCAAGCGAGAACTGGCCACTGCCTCCGGTCAAGAGATTGAGTGCGATGATGGCGATCGCGTAAACCAGCCACATCGTCATTTGGAAGATAATGAAGTTTTTGACGAACAGCGGCGTGATCAGCAGCAACGCCAGAATGACGAACGAAGCAAAGCGGCTCGGCGTCATCGCCTTCTTGCTGGGAACGCTGACCGCCGGACTTTGCGCAACGGTTTCCTGAACTGCGGTCATGGTTATACTCGCTGGACGACGGCACGGCCGAACAGGCCATTGGGTTTCACGACAAGGACGGTGATGATCAGCGCCAGCGCAATCGGCAATTTCAATTCATTGCCGACGCCGGGAATATAAGTGCCGACGAGGTTTTCAAAGACGCCGACCAGAAAGCCACCGATGACAGCGCCGAACGGGCTGGTCAGGCCGCCGAGCACTGCCGAGGCAAACCCGTACAGCAGGATTCCCCCCATCATGTTGGGTTCCAGAAACACAATGGGTGCGATCAGCATGCCGGCGATGGATCCGATCGCCGCCGCCATTCCCCAGCCGAGTGCGATCATCCAACCGACATTGACGCCCACCAGTCGCGCCGATTTAGGCACCGAGGCCGCGGCGCGCATAGCCAATCCGATGCGGGTAAAGCGGAAGAAAATATAGAGCAGGGTCAGCAGCAGCACGGTTACGCCGATCATGCCGGCCTGATGGGTGCTGATCAACTGGCTACCCAGGAAGGGCTTTGATCCGAACGGTGTCGGGAATTGCTTGATGGTGAAGTCCCACGTCAGTCCCGCGACGCTGTTGATGATGGCGAACAGCGCGATGAAGCCCGCGACGTGAGTGAGAATCGGCGCATTGGCCAGCGGCTTGAACAGCGTGCGTTCAATCACGATGCCGCCGACAAACGAGATCGCCAGCGTCAGCACGAAAGCGGCCCAGTACGGCACGCCCCACTCGATCAATTGCCAGGCGATGAAGGTCGAGAACATCGCCATTTCGCCTTGCGCGAAATTCAGATGATCAATCGCCTGGTAAATCATGACCACGGCGAGCGCCATGCAGGCATAGATCGCGCCCGTCGCAATGCCAGCCAGAACCTGGTTGGTGAATAGTTCCACGGCTGGTCTCCTTAATATCCGAGATAGGATTTGCGGATGTCTTCGTTGTCGGCGATTTCTTTTGCGTCGCCCGACATCACGATACGTCCGGTCTCGATCACGTAGGCCTGCTTGGCGATTTCCAGCGCGAGCTGCGCGTTCTGCTCGACGACGAGGATGGTCACCTTGTCCTCGCGATTGATCTTGCCAAGGATGCTGAAGAGGTCGCGAACGACCAGCGGCGCCAGGCCGAACGACGGCTCGTCGAGCAACATCAGGCGCGGGCGCAGCATCAGCGCGCGCGCCACCGCCAGCATTTGCTGTTCGCCGCCGGAAAGCGTGCCTGCCTGCTGGTGGCTGCGCTCCTTCAGCTTCGGAAAGTGCGCATACATGCGGTCGATGTCGCTGGCGATCGCCTTCTTGTCGTTGCGGGTGATTGCCCCGAGCTGAAGGTTTTCCTCCACCGTCATGCGCGTGAAAGTGCCACGGCCCTGCGGGACGTGCGCAATGCCGAGCTTGACGATATTCTCGGTGGTTTTGCCCGCCAGCGGTTTGCCGTCGAACCGAATGCTGCCGGTGGAGCGGATCATATTGCAGATCGAACGCAGCGTTGTGGTCTTGCCGGCGCCATTGGCGCCGAGCAGCGTCGTGACGCTACCCTCGTTGAGGCTGAACTGAAGCCCGTGCAGCGCTTGAACTTGGCCGTAGTAAGCGCGCAGATCCTGGATATCGAGCATCGCACTCATGAATCCTTGCTCCCCAGATAGGCTTTGATAACGGCGGGGTCGGATTGCACGGCGGCGGGGGTGCCTTCGGCAAGTTTCTTGCCGAAATTGAGTGCGACCACGTGGTCGGCGATCGACATCACCAGCCCCATGTGATGCTCGACCAACAATACGGTGATGCCGCGCTGGTCGCGAATACGGCGAATGAGGTCGCCAAGCGCGTAGACTTCTTCATGGTTCAGGCCGCCAGCCGGCTCGTCGAGCAGAAGGATTTTCGGTTCCGCCGCCAGCGCGCGCGCCAGTTCGACCCGCTTTTGTGTTCCAAACGGAAGTCCCGTGACCTTCTGTTCGCCCACGTCGGCGAGGTCCAGGTATTCGGCGATATCGCGTACCCGCTTGTCGAGAGCCTTTTCCCCACGGCGCACGGAAGGCAGTCTCAGCATGTCGCTGACCACGTCGCTTCGGGTGCGCGAATGCGCGCCGATCCGAATGTTGTCGAGAACGGACAGGTTTTGGAACAGCGCCACGTTCTGAAACGTGCGGCCGATGCCGATATCCGGAATCCGGTGCGGCTGTTGGTCCAGAATGGTACGGCCTTCCATCAGAATGTCGCCATGGCTGGGCTGATACAAACGGCTCAGGCAGTTGAACAGCGTGGTCTTGCCTGCGCCATTCGGCCCGATCAGGCCGAGGATGTTGCCCTTGCGCATGTCGAACGAAATGCCATTCAATGCGATGATGCCGCCGAACGTGACGCTGACGTCGCGTACGGAGAGCAGGGGCGCAACCGGAGTGGTTTGCGCCCGCGTCAAATCAGCCTGCATCATGCGGACATGCTTTCGCATGCCGGCATCACCGTGCCGGTACCAAACCCGCAAGCACAGAAATTATCCGATTCCCTCAACCAGCCGAGCAATTTTCCCTCCTGATTTTGTTTTCTTATTGATGTTCGGTGTGTCCACTCGTCCCGTCCCCGAACGACCGGTCATCGCTTTTTCGATATTTTTTACCATCGAGACAAGCCGCGGTCCAATGTCATGCAGCAACTTGTCTTCGGAGAACTTGAACGCGGGTGCGCCACAATTGAATGCGTAAGGTCCCGTTCCGTCGTTCAATCGCAGCGCAACACCCGCCGCATGGATATCGCTGTGCCATTCGCCGGCGGAGATCGCGAAGCCGTGCTTGGCGATCATGTCGCTCGCACGTTCGATGCCTTCCCTGATCTTGGGCCAGCGATTGCCGGAGTTCTCGCGGATTTGGCGCAATAATGCCGCGCGCTCGTCGTCAGGCAGCGCCAACAGGTAAGCGCGCCCCATCGCTGTGGTCGCGATCGGAATGCGGGAGCCGACATCAAGCAACACGCCGACGGTCAGGTCGCTCCGGCTTTGCCCGAAATAAATCATGCTGAGCCGGTCTCGTGCGCCGATCGCCACAGCTCCGCCGGTTTCCTGCATCAGTTTGTCGCGGAAAGGATCGGACATATGCCTAATGCCGAGATTTGCCAGCGCGGAATATCCGAGCGCCATGGCCGCCGGCGCAAGTTGATACTTTTCGAACCGCGGAACAGGCGTAAGATAGCCCAGTTTCGTCAGCGTATAGGTCAGTCGTGAGATCGTCGGTTTCGGAAGTTTGGTGCGCGCCGCGATTTCCTGATTGCCGAGCAGGCCGTCACTGGGCCGAAATGCGCGTAGAACTTCAAGCCCTCGCGATAGCGCCACGACAAAGTTGCGATCGGTCGCGCTTTTCTTCGCAGGTCGCTTCATACAAACGCATATCCCGGGTCCGAAGGCCGTCTCATTTGGCTATACGCTCCTCAACGACCTTCGGCTTCGCAAGACAGCGAAGATTGTCATCTCGCGTGTCTGTTCAGAAATTTCCCTGAAGGATTTTCGCGCCGATGAAGGGAATTTTCAAACCGACCCAAACCAGCAGCATCGCCCTCGTTGACAACGGACGCTCTTCAAAATAACCCTCCATGTCAAGGTGTGAAATTAAATTCCGCAGTGCGAAATGCCCATTTATCTTTCTTACTGTTAACAGCGGGCGCGCACTGAATACAACAAGACGCCGCACGGTTTAGAGAAACGCAACGATCAAAAGATCAGTCAGGGAGAGTCAGCGTGAGCGAAGTGGTCAAGGTTGAACGTCATGATGTGGTTGCCATTGTCACGATCGACAGTCCTCCCGTAAACGCTCTCAGTGCGGCCGTTCGCCAGGGCATCAGCGCGGCCATCAAAAGCGCAGGCAGCGATCCCCAGGTACAGGCCATCGTGTTGACCTGCGCGGGCCGCACCTTCATCGCGGGCGCCGACATCACCGAGTTCGGCAAGCCACCGCAACCGCCCGGTCTGAGCGAAGTGATTGCGGACATCGAGAATTGCCCAAAGCCGGTGATTGCGGCCATCCACGGCACCGCATTGGGCGGCGGTCTCGAAGTTGCGCTCGGCTGTCATTTCCGTGTCGCCACCAAGGATGCCAAACTCGGCCTGCCGGAAGTCAAGCTAGGGTTGCTGCCGGGCGCTGGCGGCACGCAGCGGTTGCCGCGCGCGGTCGGGCCGGAGCTCGGTGTCAAAATGGTCGTCAGTGGTGATCCGATCGGTGCAGCAGAAGCCTTGAAGAACGGTCTCATCGAAGAGATCGTCGAGGGGCCTGCGTCCGGCGGCGAGGCTTTCGCGCGCAAGGTGCTGGCGGAGAAGCGACCGCTTCGCCGTTTGCGCGACGACAACTCTAAGCTCGCGGCCGCGAAGGCGGATCGCTCGATCTTCACCAATGCTGCGGCCGCAGCCAACAAGCGCAATCGCGGACTCGAAGCGCCGCTGGCCTGCGCCGAAGCAGTGAGCTGGATATTTGACGTGCCGTTCGACGAAGCGCTCAAGCGCGAGCGTGAGAGCTTCATGAAGCTCGTGGTCGGTGACCAGTCGAAAGCCCAACGTTATGCGTTCTTCTCCGAACGCGAGGCGGCCAAGATCGACGGCGTGCCGGACGGCACCAAGCCACGCAAGGTGGAGCGGGTCGCCATCATTGGCGCCGGCACCATGGGCGGCGGCATCGCGATGTCGTTCGCCAATGCCGGCATTCCGGTCACCTTGATCGAGACCGGCGAAGAGCAGCTCAAGCGCGGCCTCGGGGTCATGCAGAAGAACTATGAAGCGACGGCGGCGCGCGGCGGCATCCCGGCTGATGCACCGGCCAAGCGAATGGGATTGATCAACGGCGTGGTCGGCCTTGAGAACGTCAAGGATGCGGATCTCGTTATCGAAGCCGTGTTCGAAACAATGGCGATCAAGAAAGAGGTGTTCACCAAGCTCGATCAGTTCGCCAAACCCGGCGCGGTGCTGGCCAGCAACACCTCATATCTCGATATCAACGAGATCGCCGCCGTTACCAAGCGCCCCCAGGACGTGTTGGGGATGCACTTCTTCAGCCCCGCCAATGTGATGAAGCTTTGCGAAATCGTGCGCGCCGCGAAGACCGCGCCGGATGCGCTGGCGACGGCCGCTTCGATCGCCAAGCGTATCGCCAAGGTTCCAGCCGTGGTCGGTGTTTGCGACGGCTTCGTCGGCAATCGAATGCTGGCCGCGCGTGGCAAGCAAGCCGAAAAGCTTCTGTTCGAAGGTGCGTTGCCGCAGCAGGTCGACGCCGTCGTCACCAAATTCGGCATGCCGATGGGACCCTTTGCCATGGGCGATCTCGCCGGACTCGATATCGGCTGGCGCTCCCGCAAGGACCGCGGCATCAAGTCGGAGATTGCGGACGCGCTGTGCGAAGCCGGCCGCTTCGGTCAGAAGACCGGCAAGGGCTACTATAAATATGAGAGCGGTTCGCGCGCCCCGCTGCCGGATCCCGATGTCGAGAAGCTGATCGACGAAACCTGTGCGCGGTTGGGCATCAAGCGTCGCGTGGTCAGCGATGACGAGATTCTCGAGCGCATGATTTATCCGATGATCAACGAGGGTGCGCGCATTCTCGAGGAAAAGATCGCCGCACGGCCCAGCGATATCGATGTGATCTGGCTCTATGGATACGGCTGGCCGATCTACCGGGGCGGTCCGATGTTCTATGCCGACCAGGTTGGCCTCAAGCATATCGCCGAACGGCTATCGGTCTACGCCAAACAGACCAACGATCCGTCGCTTGAGCCTGCACCGCTGCTGAAGCGCCTCGCCGAACAGGGCGGGACGTTCGCGTCGCACGCCAAGGCAACCGCGAAGGCGGCTTGATCGCGATGGCTTACGTCGGTGAAAAATTCTACCCCGAGGGGGTGCACTGGAACGCGCCGATTCCATTCGGCACGCTTCCCGGGCTGTTGTCGAAAGCGGTGGCGGACTACGGCTCGCGCACCGCGATCGAGTTTCGCGACCGTCCCATCAGTTTTATCGAACTCGGTGACATGGCGGATCTTGCGGCAAGCGCGTTTTTGCGCGCGGGCTACGGCAAGGATTCGTCCATCGCGTTGTTTCTGGGCAATACGCCCGATCATCCCGTCAATTTCTTCGGCGGTTTGAAGGCGGGTGCGCGCGTTGTGCACCTCAGCCCTCTCGATGGTGAACGCGCGCTGTCGCATAAGCTGAGTGACAGCGGTGCCCGTGTTCTCGTCACCAGCAATTCCGCAGCCTTGCTGCCGATGGCGCTGAAGTTTCTCGACAAGGGCCTGCTCGACCGGTTGGTGGTCTGCGAGGACGACCGATGGGGTGATGTTGGCAATCCCAAAGCGCCCTATCCGCAGAGCGCCGCCATCGTCACGTTCAAGGATTTTGTCAAAGGTGCGACGCCGCCGGCTCAATGGCCGAAGGTCAATCCCGACGATGTGGCATTGCTGCAATATACCGGAGGCACGACCGGGCTTCCGAAGGGTGCGATGCTGACCCACAAGAATTTGACCTCCGCGGTCGGAGTCTATGATGTGTGGGGTGAGAACCTTCGCCGCGAACGCAACACCGTTGAGCGTGTCATCTGCGTTCTGCCGCTGTTTCACATCTACGCGCTGACCGTCATCCTGCTGCGCAATATCCAGAACGGCGATCTGATTTCGCTGCATCAGCGTTTCGATGTCGAGGCCGTGATGCGCGATATCGAAGTCAAGCGCGCAACGGCATTTCCCGGCGTTCCCACCATGTGGATAGCCATTGCCAACCTGCCGGACCTCGACAAGCGCGATCTCTCGTCGCTTGCGCAATGCGGCTCGGGCGGCGCGCCGCTTCCGGTCGAAGTGGCGCGGGTCTTCGAAAACAAGACCGGCATGAAGCTGCGCAGCGGTTGGGGCATGACGGAAACGTGCTCCCCCGGTACGGGGCATCCGGCGGCCGGCCCTGACAAGCCGGGCTCCATCGGCTTGATGCTGCCAGGCATTGAAATGGATGTCGTGTCGCTCAGCGATCCCACCCGGGTGATGGCGACGGGCGAGACCGGCGAAATCCGGATTCGGGGACCGAACGTCACCCGTGGTTACTGGAACAGGCCGCAGGAAACGGCGGAAGCCTTCGTCGGCGATCGCTTTCTCACAGGCGACATCGGCTATGTGGACGCGGACGGCTATTTTTATCTGGTCGATCGCAAGAAGGACATGATCATCTCCGGCGGGTTCAACGTGTATCCGCAGATGATCGAGCAGGCGATCTATGAGCATCCCGCCGTGCAGGAAGTCATCGTGCTTGGCGTTCCGGATCAATATCGCGGCGAAGCGGCAAAGGCCTTCGTGACCTTGAAAGCCGGCGCAAAGGCCTTCACGCTGGATGAATTGCGCGAATTTCTCACCGGCAAGATCGGCAAGCACGAATTGCCTGCCGCGCTCGAATTCAGGGACCAGTTGCCTCGGACTACCGTTGGAAAACTGTCCCGCCACGAACTACGTTCCCAACAGCAGACCCATTCCTCACAATCCGCAGCAACAAGGTAATCGCCATGACCGATGCAGTAATCGTTTCCACCGCTCGCACGCCGATCGGCAAGGCCTATCGCGGCGCGCTCAACAACACTGAAGGCTCGACGTTGCTCGGCCATGCGATTTCGGCGGCGGTGGCCCGCGCCAAGATCGACCCCAGCGAGATCGAAGACGTGGTGATGGGATCGGCGCTGCAGCAGGGCACGACCGGAGGCAACATCGCGCGCAAGGCTTTGCTGCGTGCCGGGCTTCCCGTCAGCGTTGCCGGCACCACCATCGATCGGCAATGTGCGTCGGGCTTGCAGGCGATTGCACTTGCGGCTCGCTCCATTATCCATGACGGCGTCGAGATCGCGGTCGGTGGCGGCGGGGAATTGATCAGCCTGGTGCAGAACGATCACATCAACAAATTCCACGCCGTCGATCCCGAACTGATGAAGATCAAGTCGGATGTCTATATGCCGATGCTGGATACCGCCGAAGTGGTGGCGAAGCGCTACGGAATCTCCCGTGAAAAGCAGGACGAATACTCACTGGAAAGCCAGCGCCGCACCGCGGCCGCGCAGCAGGGTGGCCGTTTCAACGACGAGCTCGCGCCGATCAAGACCACGATGGGCGTCGCCGACAAGGCAACCGGTGAAATTTCCTTCAAGGAGATCACGCTGTCCAAGGATGAAGGACCTCGGCCCGAAACCACCGCGGAAGGTCTCGCAAGCCTCAAGGCGGTGCGCGGCGACGGCTACACCATCACCGCCGGCAATGCCAGTCAGCTGTCGGACGGCGCCAGCGCGACCGTGATCATGAGCGACACGCTCGCCGCCAAGAAAGGCCTGAAGCCGCTCGGCATCTTTCGCGGTTTCGTGTCGGCGGGCTGCGAGCCCGACGAAATGGGCATCGGTCCGGTGTATGCGATCCCGCGCCTGCTGAAGCGGCATGGCTTGAAGATCGAGGATATCGATCTCTGGGAATTGAACGAGGCCTTCGCGGTTCAGGTGATCTACTGCCGCGACAAACTCGGCATCGATCCGGAAAAGATCAACGTCAACGGCGGCTCGGTTGCAGTCGGTCATCCCTACGGCATGACGGGCGCGCGGCTGACCGGCCACCTGCTGATCGAAGGCCGCCGCCGCAAGGCGAAATATGGCGTCGTGACGATGTGCGTCGGCGGCGGCATGGGTTCGGCCGGACTGTTCGAAATCATCCAGTAAATTTCATTTGAGGGCGCGGCGGCCATACGCCGCCCGCGCCCGTGCCTTCAGCTCAGGGAGAGTCCGATGGATCTCAGCTTTAACAAGGACGAGTTGGCGTTTCGCGACGAAGTGCGCGCATTCTTCAAGCAGAACGTTCCGCCCGCCGTCCGGCAGAAAATCATGGAAGGCCGCCACACCAGCAAAGAGGATCTGGTGGTCTGGACGCGCATTCTGAACAAAAAGGGGTGGTCGGTTCCTCACTGGCCGAAGCAGTATGGCGGCACAGGCTGGACGCCCGTTCAGCAATACATCTTCCTCGAAGAACTGCAGACGGCGCCAGCGCCGTCGCCGCTGGCCTTCGGCGCGAACATGGTCGGTCCGGTGATCTATACGTTCGGCAACGAAGAGCAGAAAAAGTATTATCTGCCGCGCATCGCCAATCTGGACGACTGGTGGTGTCAGGGCTTCTCGGAGCCGGGTTCGGGTTCCGACCTCGCCTCGCTCAAGACCACCGCCAAGCGCAAGGGCGATGTCTATGTCATTAACGGCCAGAAGACCTGGACCACGCTCGCGCAATACGCCGACTGGATATTCTGCCTTTGCCGCACCGATCCTGCGGCCAAAAAACAATCCGGCATTTCCTTCATCCTGATCGACATGAAGTCGCGCGGCATTACCGTGCGCCCGATCCAGACCATCGATGGCGGCTATGAGGTCAACGAAGTGTTCTTCGACGACGTCGAAGTGCCGGTGGCCAATCTTGTCGGCGAGGAAAACAAGGGCTGGGATTATGCCAAGTTCCTGCTCGGCAACGAGCGCACCAATATCGCGCGCGTCGGCATGTCCAAGGAACGGCTTCGACGCATTCGTGATCTGGCGTCGAAAGTGCAGGCCGGCGACAAGGCGCTGATCGAGGATTCCCGTTTTCGCGAGAAGCTCGCGGCGACGGAAATCGAGCTCAAGGCCCTTGAACTGACCCAGATGCGCGTTGTCGCGAACGAGCACAAGAACGGCAAGGGCAAGCCGGATCCCGCATCCTCGATCCTCAAGATCAAGGGATCGGACATCCAGCAAACCATTACCGAACTGCTGCTCGAGGTGATCGGACCGTTTGGCGCGCAATACGCACCCGACGACGAAGATGGCCGCAATGAACTGGCGGATTGGACCACGCAGATCGCTCCCGGCTATTTCAATTACCGGAAGGTCTCGATCTACGGCGGGTCCAACGAAATTCAGCGCAACATCATCGCCAAGGCCGTGCTCGGCCTGTGATGTCCGGAGTTCGCGCTCCGGATCTTTGGTAGCGATTTGAGGATAGAGTAGATGGATTTTGATTTGTCCGAGGAGCAGCGGCTTCTCAAGGAAAGCGTCGATGGATTGCTGAGCGATTCCTACGACTTCGACCAACGCAAGAAATACGCCTCGGAGAAGGGCGGATGGAGCAAGAGCGTCTGGAACAAGTTCGCCGAGCAGGGGTTGCTTGGCCTGCCGTTCAGCGAAGACGATGGCGGGTTCGGCGCGGGTGCTGTCGAAACCATGATCGTGATGGAAGCTCTCGGCAAGGCGCTGGTGCTCGAGCCTTATCTTGCGACCGTCGTCCTCGGCGGCGGGTTTCTGCGCCATGGCGGCTCGGCTGCACAGAAGGCCGCCTACCTGCCTTCGATCATCGACGGCACCAAGACGCTCGCTTTTGCGCAGCTCGAGAAAAACTCGCGCTACGATCTCGCCGATGTCTCCACCACCGCCAAGAAGAGCGGCGCGGGCTGGGTGATCGACGGCGAGAAATTCGTTGTCATCCATGGCGATACGGCGGATACGCTGATCGTCACGGCGCGCACCAATGGCGGCCAGCGTGACAAATCAGGCATCGGCGCGTTCCTCGTTCCTGCGAATGCGAAGGGTGTCGCCATCAAGGGTTATCCGACGCAGGACGGTCTGCGCGCGGCCGACATTACGTTTTCAAGCGTTGAAGTCGGAGCCGATGCAGCGATCGGAGACGCGGAAAATGCGCTGCCGTTGATCGAGCGCGTCGTCGACGATGCGCGCATCGCTTTGTGCGCGGAAGCCGTCGGTGCGATGGATGAATTGCTCAAGACCACGATCGAATACATCAAGACCCGGAACCAGTTCGGCGTCGCGATCGGAAACTTCCAGGCGTTGCAGCATCGTGGATCGGATATGTTCGTCGCGCTCGAGCAGGCGCGCAGCATGTCGTTCTTCGCGACCATGGCCGGTGACCTCAATGATGCGAAGGAACGGGCAACGTCTGTTGCCGCCGCCAAGGTGCAGGTCGGCCGTTCCGCGCGCTATGTCGGTCAGCAATCCATCCAGTTGCACGGCGGTGTCGGCATGACGATGGAGTACAAGATCGGGCACTACTTCAAGCGCCTGACCATGATCGAAAGCCTGTTCGGCGATGCCGATTACCACCTGCGCCGCGTCAGCGAGCAGGGTGGCTTGCTCAACGACTAAGACCAGATCGTAAGGTCGCCATCGATCGGCTCGAGTCGCGGTATTCGCCGCGGCTCGACCGAATTGCTGGTGCGGAGCTTTTGGGGAAGCGCATGGCGTCTTATATCCTTGCGATCGATCAGGGCACGACATCGTCGCGCGCCATCGTTTTCCGCGCCGATATCTCGATCGCGGCGCAGGCGCAGCAGGAATTTCCCCAGCATTTTCCAGCTTCCGGTTGGGTCGAGCACGAGCCAGACGACATCTGGAATTCCACGGTGGCGACCTGCCGGGAAGCCTTGAGCAAGGCCAAGATCGCAGCCTCCGATATCGCGGCGATCGGCATCACCAATCAGCGCGAAACCACGGTGGTGTGGGATCGCAAAACCGGGCAGGCCGTGCATCGCGCCATCGTCTGGCAGGACAGGCGAACGGCGGATATCTGCGCAAAGCTGAAAGCCGAGGGGCATGAACCGACGATCTCCAGCAAGACTGGTCTGATCATCGATCCGTATTTCTCAGGCACCAAGGTCGCGTGGATTCTCGATCACACGCCGGGCGCGCGCGAACGCGCCGAACGCGGCGAGTTATTGTTCGGCACGGTCGATTGCTATCTGCTGTGGCGGTTGACCGGCGGCCGCTCGCACGCGACCGATGCGACCAATGCGTCGCGGACCTTGCTCTTCAACATTCATACCGGCCAGTGGGATGACGATCTTTTAAAGATCCTGCGCGTGCCGCGTTCGATGCTTCCGGAGGTGAAGGATTCGTCTGCTGTCATTCGGCGATAGCTTGCCCGAGCTGTTCGGCGGCACGATCGCGATTCGCGGCATTGCCGGAGACCAGCAGGCCGCCACCATCGGTCAGGCCTGTTTTACGCCTGGCATGATGAAGTCGACTTACGGCACGGGATGTTTTGCGCTGCTCAACACCGGATCGACGCCCGTTACCTCGAAAAACAAGCTTCTGACCACCGTCGCCTATCAGTTGAATGGACAGCGCACCTATGCGCTCGAAGGTTCGATCTTCGTTGCCGGCTCGTCGGTGCAGTGGCTGCGCGACGGCTTGGGTATCATCAAGAATGCCGCCGAAACCGGACCGCTGGCGGATCGCTCCGATCCTACCCAGTCTGTCTATCTGGTTCCTGCTTTTGTCGGTCTCGGCGCGCCCTATTGGAATCCCCGGGTGCGCGGCGGCTTGTTCGGATTGACCCGCAACACCGGGCCAGCGGAGCTTGCCCATGCGGCGCTTGAAAGCGTCTGCTATCAGACTCACGATTTATGGGCGGCGATGCGTGCTGACTGGCCCGAAGCCAAAACCGCGAACACGGTGCTGCGTGTCGACGGCGGCATGACTGCATCGGACTGGACCATGCAACGGCTGGCGGATCTGCTCGACGCACCGGTCGATCGTCCGGTGATTCAGGAAACCACCGCGCTGGGCGCAGCCTATCTCGCAGGATTGAGTGCCGGCATTTATCCCGAGCCAGCTCGCTTCGCCGACAACTGGCGGCTCGAGCATCGGTTCAAGCCGAACATGAGCGAAGCGACCCGCTCACGGAAGTTGCGGGGCTGGAGCCGCGCGGTGACAGGGCTATTGGCGAGCGATCCCGGCGAAGACTAAGCGTTTGCAAGGCCGGAATGCATCCCGCCTTGAATTAGCAGTGTGGGCCAATCGAGGGTGAATTAGACACCCACTCTTGAATATTCAGCAAAGAACCAAAAGTCGTACTTGCCCCATAGCACAACTTACGAATCCTGTCCCTCCTTAGGGGATCCTCATCATGTTGCGTTTTATTCTAGGGGCAGTGCTCACAGTCACCACGTCCGCGCATGCCGCGACGTTTAAGAATATTGCGACCAAGGAAGGCAAGACGGTCATAATGCTAAATGGGGAAATCGCCGAAGGTGATGCCGGGATGCTCCAAGCCGCAATAAAATCAGCCAACGACGTTGGCAAGTTCGTCTCCGGCATTCGGCTGAACTCTCCTGGAGGAAATCTACTAGAGGGCATTAAACTCGCACAGGTTGTTCAGTACGCAAAGGTTGCAACAAACGTGGCAAGCGGAGCAACCTGCGCATCAGCATGTTTTCTCGTTTATGCAGCCGGTGTCACTAAGTTCGCCAACTATGCAGCCCAAGTAGGTGTGCACGGCGCTTCCGATCAGCAAGGCGAAGAAACAATCGCATCCAGCGCCGCTACTGTATCGATGGCTCGGGCCGCCAAGGAACTGGGCGTTCCTCCTGCTATTATCGGACGAATGGTAGTTACACCTCCCACGGATATGGTTTGGCTAAGCCCCCAAGACTTGCAGTCGATGGGCACAACAATGGTAGGAAAACCGTCGCAGGTCGTCGTGTCTCCCTCGGCGACCGCAAACGCTGATCCCACGGTCGCCCCTCGTCAGACGCAACCAAGCGACCCAATGTCATTGAAACCGCAGACGACAACTAACGCCGCCCCTAGCTGGGAAGAAATTCTCGACCTAGCACACAAGCGATCGACGGCACAAAATAACGGGAAAGCAAACTACACGCGCAGTTGTCAGCCCGAATTAAAAACTTGCAACGATGCAATCGCATTTCTTACTAACGACGGTAAGATGGCTTTGGTGAAGGTCACAAAAGATTTGAATGATAAGATTATTCGGCGTGAAGTGTGCACCTTCAATCAGTCGAACGATATCAGAAAATGCGTCAATTGGGACGATGGGACCTCCCACAGGGATATGCAAGACGTTAACGGTAAGTGGTACAAAATTGCTGATGAATGAAAGGTGCTCTGAATCAGGACACGTTGATAATTTGATCTCACCGTCCAGAACGAAATATTTAAGTTCGTGTTTTCTGATAGAGTGTTGCGAGTAATGCGATACTAAGCTCGGGCGGCCTTTTTTCGATACTGCAAATGGAATGCGCAGTTGCATCCTGGCGGATGCGACGGCAGGTCGTCGATGTTTTCAGCCGCCAGTGACGGCGCCTTGCCGTCGTCGCGCGTCGCGGTCTTGGCGGTTGCCGCCGGAATATAATTGAGCACCGGCGCGAGCCATCGCTCGGCTTCCTGCACGCTCCAGCCCTTGCGCGCCGCGTAATCCTCCACCTGGTCGCGCTCGATCTTGCCGACGCCGAAGTAGAAGCTCTCCGGGTGGCTGAAATATATTCCCGAGACCGAGGAGCCCGGCCACATGGCGTAGCTTTCCGTCAGCGTGACGCCCGCCGTGCGCTCGGCATCGAGCAGGCGGAACAGCGTGCCCTTTTCGGTGTGATCCGGCTGGGCTGGATAACCCGGCGCCGGACGAATGCCTGCATATTGTTCGAGAATCAATTGATCGACACCGGCGTTTTCGTCCGGAGCGTAGCCCCAGAATTCCTTGCGCACGCGCTGGTGCATCCGTTCCGCGAAAGCCTCTGCAAGACGATCGGCCAGTGCTTTCACCAGAATGGATGAGTAATCGTCGTTGGCGTGCTTGAAGCGGTCGGCAATGACATCTTCGCCGAGGCCGGCTGTGACGACGAACGAGCCGATGTAATCGTTCACGCCGCTTGAGCGTGGCGCAAGGAAATCGGACAGCGCCACGTTGTGGCGGCCTTCGCGTTTTTCAAGCTGCTGGCGCAACGTATGAAACGTCGCAATCGGTTGCGTGCGCGTCTCGTCGCTATAGACGATAATGTCGTCGCCTTCGGCATTGGCCGGCCAGAAGCCGATGGTGGCGGAGGCCTTGAACCAGTTTTCATCGACGATCTGTTTCAGCATGAGCTGCGCGTCGTCATAAAGCGAGCGCGCGACTTCGCCGGCTTTTGGATCGTCGAGAATCGCGGGGAAGCGTCCCGTCAGCTCCCAGGTCTGGAAGAACGGTGTCCAGTCGATGTAATCAACCAATTCCGCCAGAGGATAATCGGTGAAGGACCTGATGCCGATAAACGACGGTTTTTTCGGCGTAACCTGTGCCCAGTCGATCTTCATACCGTTGTCGCGCGCCTTCGCCAGCGACAACCGCTTCTTGTCGGCTTGCGCCTTGGCGTGCGCGGTGGAAATCTTCAAATATTCCTGGCGGATTTCCGCGGCATAGGCCTCGCGGCGATCCGGCGCGAGCAGTGCCGATGCAACGCCGACAGCGCGGCTGGCATCGTTGACGTGCACGACCGGGCCGCGCTGATAGTTCGGGTCGATCTTTACCGCAGTATGGACGCGGCTGGTGGTTGCGCCGCCGATCAATAGCGGAAGGTCGAGACCTTGGCGCTCCATCTCGGCTGCGAGATGGCACATCTCGTCGAGGGACGGCGTGATGAGGCCAGAAAGCCCGATGATGTCGGCCTGTTCGGCTTTGGCGATTTCGATGATCTTGGCTGCCGGAACCATGACGCCGAGATCGATGACTTCGAAGTTGTTGCACTGAAGCACGACACCCACGATGTTCTTGCCGATGTCGTGCACATCGCCCTTGACGGTTGCGAGCACGATCTTGCCTGCGGTATTGCGTCCATCGGTCGCGACGCCGTTGGCGCGGTCGCGGGCTTTTTCTTCTTCCATGAAGGGAAGCAGGTAGGCGACCGCCTGTTTCATGACGCGCGCGGATTTGACCACCTGGGGAAGGAACATCTTGCCGTCGCCGAACAGGTCGCCGACGATATTCATGCCCGACATCAACGGGCCTTCGATCACCGAAAGCGGGCGGTCCGCCGCAAGGCGCGCCGCTTCGGTATCGGCTTCGATGAATTCGGTAATGCCGTGCACCAGAGCATGCGACAGCCGTTTGTCGACCGGCCATTCCCGCCAGGCAACGTCGGCTTCCTTGGTCTGCTTTTCCTGGCCGCGGAATTTCTCGGCCAGCGCCAGCAATCGCTCGGACGCGCCTGGGTCGCGGTTGAGAACAACGTCTTCGCAAACCTCACGCAATTCGGGATCGAGATCGTCGTACACCGCCATCTGTCCGGCATTGACGATACCCATGTCCATACCGGCCTTGATGGCGTGATACAGAAATACGGAGTGCATCGCCTCGCGAACAGGCTCGTTGCCGCGAAACGAGAATGACAGGTTGGAGACGCCGCCGGAGATGTGCGCATGGGGCAGGTTCTGCCGAATCCACCGCGTCGCCTCGATGAAGTCCACGCCGTAATTATTGTGCTCCTCGATGCCCGTTGCGATGGCAAACACGTTGGGATCGAAGATGATGTCTTCCGCAGGAAAATTCAGCCGGCCGACCAGAATATCGTAGGCGCGTTTGCAGATTTCCGTCTTGCGCGCGAACGTATCCGCCTGGCCTGCTTCGTCGAACGCCATCACAACGACAGCCGCGCCATGACGGCGCGCGATCGTCGCTTCATGAATGAATTTCTCCTCGCCTTCCTTCATCGAGATCGAATTGACGATCGGCTTGCCCTGAACGCATTTCAGTCCCGCTTCGATCACGTGGAATTTCGAGGAGTTGATCATCACAGGGACCCGGGCGATTTCCGGTTCCGAGGCGACGAGGTGAAGGAAATTGATCATCGCCTGCTCGGAATCCAGCAGGCCTTCGTCCATGTTGACGTCGATGATCTGCGCGCCGTTCTCCACTTGATCTCGCGCCACCTGAAGCGCGGCGGTGTAGTCGCCGCTGGTGATCAGTTTGCGAAATCGCGCGGAGCCGGTGACGTTGGTGCGCTCGCCCACATTGACGAACGGGATCGCTGGGGTCAGCTCGAACGGCTCCAGCCCCGACAGCCGCAATCGCGGGGCGATCTGGGGAATTTTTCGCGGCGCATGTGTCGCCACCGCCGCGGCAATCGCGGCGATATGATCCGGCGTGGTTCCGCAACATCCGCCGACGATATTGACGAGGCCTGCCTGAGCGAATTCTCCCACCAGCCCGGCCATGTATTCCGGGCTCTCGTCGTATTCGCCGAATTCATTGGGCAGACCGGCGTTGGGATATGCGCAGACCAGAGTATCGGCGACGCGGCCGATATCCGCGACATGCGCGCGCAGATCTTCGGCGCCCAGCGCGCAGTTGAACCCGATGGTGACCGGGTTCGCGTGCCGCACGGAATTCCAAAATGCCTCGGGCAACTGGCCCGATAGCAGACGCCCCGATTTATCGGTGATCGTGCCCGAGATCATCACCGGCACATGAATGCCGCGCGCGTCGCAAATCTCGGCGATCGCATAAAGCGCTGCCTTGGCGTTCAAGGTGTCGAAGATGGTCTCGACCAGAAGAAGATCGGCATCCCCATCCAGCAGACCATTGATCTGTTCGCCATAGGCGAGCCTGAGGTCGTCGAAAGTAACGGCGCGGTAACCCGGGTTCGAGACGTCCGGAGAAATCGAAGCGGTGCGGTTGGTCGGGCCGAGAGCGCCCGCCACGAGGCGGGGCTTGCCGTCTTCCGCGCTGACTTTTTTTGCGGCGTTGCGCGCGAGTCGCGCGCCCTCGAAATTGAGTTCGTAGGCGAGGCCGGACATGTCGTAGTCCGCCTGCGCAATCGATGTCGATGAGAAAGTATTGGTCGCAACGATATCCGCGCCCGCGCGCAAATATTGCGCGTGAATGTCTTCGATCGCCTGCGGTTGGGTGAGGATCAGAAGATCGTTGTTGCCGCGCAGGTCGCGATGGAAGTCCTTGAAGCGCGTTCCGCGAAAATCAGCTTCGTCATATTGCAGTGCCTGGATCATCGTGCCCATGGCGCCATCGAGCACAAGGATGCGATCGGCGGCGAGCGCGCGCAGGCGGATTTCGGAGTCGGACTTCATCTTGGTGTTCATGATCCTGCTATGCGGTCAGGCGGCTTGTTGCGCGCCGGCCGGGCGCAAGCCCAGCAAATGGCTGATGGCGAAAACGAGGTCGGCGCGGTTCATCGTGTAAAAATGAAAGGTGTCGATGCCCTGCTTGGCGAGTTTCTGCACCTGGCCTGCGGCAACGGTGGCGGCGACCAGCTTGCGTGTTTCCGGATCGTCGTCGAGGCCTTCAAACTTCTCCGCCAGCCATGACGGCAGCGTTGCGCCTGCGCGCGTTGCGAAGTTTTGCGCTTGTTTGAAATTCTGGACCGGCAAAATCCCGGGCACGATCGGGATATCGATGCCACGGGCGCGGACGCGGTCGACATAACGGTAATACAGATCGTTATCGAAGAAGAATTGGGTAATGGCGCGCGATGCGCCGGCATCGACTTTGGCTTTCAGCGCATCGATGTCGGCATCGTAGTCGGGGCTCTCAGGGTGCTTTTCGGGATAGGCGCCCACCGAGACCTCAATGTCCGAATGCAACCGCTTGATGCCGGCGACGAGATCGACGGAACTGCGATAGCCCTCCGGATGCGCGGTATATGACGTGCCGAGGCCGCCCGCAGGGTCGCCGCGCAGTCCCACAATGTGGCGGACGCCCGCGTCGTGATAGCGATCGATCACATCGTCGATTTCAGAGCGCGCAGCGCCCACGCATGTCAGGTGCGCGGCGGGCAGAAGCCTGGTTTCCGAGAGGATCCTTGTGATGGTGGAATGGGTGCGTTCGCGGGTGGATCCACCCGCGCCATAGGTCACGGACACGAAGGAGGGTTGCAGGGGCGCAAGCCGCTTGATCGTTTCCCAAAGATTGGCCTCCATCTCGGCCGTTTTGGGGGGGAAGAATTCAAACGAGATCGAGGGACGTTTCGACGAAGCGCTGCCATGGGCAGGGGACGCGGTCTCACTCATCAGAACTCTAAACTCCACTCGGCCTGCGCGGCTCGTCGACTTTGCGACGGGTTGGGATGGCCGGGGCTCGGACGGATCTGGCCTCCGGTGTTTGCGCAATCGCGCACAACTGAGGCGGTACAATAAGTGAAAGCGGCAGAGCCTGACAGCCCAACATTGCCATATAAAGATGGGAAATTGCCCAATACAAAACATTTGATAAGGAATTTTGCCCTGTTTATTGCTATAAGTGGGCAATAAATTATTGGATTTTTAGAGCAAATTGCCATCTAAGCCTGATTTTATTGCAAAATATTGATTGGGTGCAAAAAAGTTAATTCCGGTTATGAAATTTAGCCCACTCGCCAGCCGAAAATCATGGGTACCGCAGGCGTGCCCTTGAGGAAACCACGTGAGCCGTTAGCTTGAACCCATGTCTTCCCTCACATCTTCCATTCCTCTTTCGATCCTGGATCTGTCGGTCGTCACCACCGGCACCAAGCCCTCCGCAGCGCTGCAAAACAGCATTGATCTTGCCCGGTTTGCCGATGGGCTGGGATATGCCCGCTACTGGCTGGCGGAGCACCACAATCTATCGTCCGTCGCGAGTCCTTCGCCGGACATCATGATCGGTCAGATCGCGGCCGTGACGCGCCGTATCCATGTCGGTTCGGGCGGCGTGATGCTGCCCAATCACGCGCCGCTGATGGTCGCGGAACGTTTCAAAATGCTCGAGGCGCTGTTTCCGGGCCGGATCGATCTTGGCCTCGGCCGCGCGCCGGGCACCGATCCCGCTACCGCCTATGCCTTGCGCCAGCGGTTGCAGGGTCGCGAGGGCGACGACTTTCTGGAGCGGCTGCACGAACTCACGCTTTGGGAGACGCGCGAATTTCCGGCGGGGCATCCTTTCAACAACGTCGTCGCTATGCCGGATGATGCGCCCCTGCCGCCGATATGGCTGCTCGGGTCCAGCGATTACAGCGCGCAGCTTTCCGCGCAGCTGGGGATGGGATTCGCGTTCGCGCATCATTTCGCCTCGCATGATGCTGTCGACGCGATGAGGCATTACCGAAGCCATTTTGTGCCGTCGCGCTGGCGCGACAAACCGCACGCCATTCTTGCCATCGCGGTCGTGGCCGCGGAGACCGACGCGGAAGCCGAGCGGCTGGCGTCGTCCATGGATCTCAACCGGTTGAGGCGGGACAGCGGGCAGTATCTGCCGCTGCCGAGCCCCGAAGAGGCGTTGGCGTATCCGTATACGGAGGCGGAACGTGCGTCGATCGCGCGCAATCGATCCCGGCTTTTCGTCGGCAGCCCGGCAACCGTGATGCGTCAGATACAGCCACTGATTTCAGCGAGCGAAGCCGATGAGGTCATGGTCATAACCGCGGTGTATGATCATGGCATGCGCAAGCGGTCCTACGGCTTGCTGGCGGAGGTTTTCCGTCTTGAAAAGCAGGCGGCGTGATCGGAGCGTTTTCAAGCGAAGCATGCCACCGGACTTGATCCGGTGGTGGATACCGCTTCGCGTTAAGAAAACGCGTAAAAAAAACAATAGAGCGCGACGGTGATCTCACCCGGAACGAAGGCGCTTCAGCCTTTCGTTTCGCTGAAGGTGGCGCGAAACGGATGCGCCGGGTAGACGCCGACGATGCGTAACTCGCGCGAGAAGAACTTCAATTCCTCGAGCGCATAAGCCAGGTTGCGGTCGTCCGGATGGCCGTCGACGTCGGCATAAAATTGCGTAGCAAAGAAATTGCCGTCAACCATGTAGCTTTCCAGCTTCGTCATGTTCACGCCGTTGGTGGCGAACCCGCCCATCGCCTTGTAAAGCGCGGCGGGAAGATTGCGCACCCGGAACACGAAGCTCGTAACAAGCGGGCCGGAGCCCTGCTTCGCCCAGTTCTCGTTCCGCGCCAAGACGACGAAGCGCGTGGTATTGTGGTCTTCGTCCTCGATGTCCTCGCTCAAGATATCAAGCCCATAAATGTCCGCAGCCAGACGTGAGGCGATTGCCGCACATGTCTTGTCGCCGCGTTCGGAAATGATACGGGCGGAGCCAGCCGTATCGCCGGCGACGATGGGCCTGATGCCGAGCTTGCGAATGATCTTCCTGCACTGCCCCAGCGCATGAACATGACTCTCGACAGTTTTGATGTCGCCGATTTTGGCGCCACGGGGCGCCATCAGTTGATGGCGAATCGGCAGAAACCACTCGCCGACGATGAACAATCCCGAATGCGGCAGCAGGTGATGAATGTCGGCGACGCGGCCCGCGACCGAATTCTCGATCGGAATCATGCCGAGATCCGCCTCGCCCGACGCGATGGCCGCGAGCGCATCCTCGAAGGTCGCGTAGGGAACGGCCTCGGCTTCGGAAAAGGCCTCCGCGATCGCGATGTGTGAATTTGCGCCTTTTTCGCCCTGAAATGCGATTTTCATGCTTTTGCTCATCACGGTTGCAAGTCTTTCTCGCTGAAGTCTTTCTCGGGCTTAAGTCTTTCTCAGGCTTAAGTCTCAGGCGGTTTCGGCTTGGACGCCAACAACCGGCGCGCCACATCAAGATCATGCGGCGTATCGACGCCTAGCGGCACAGAGTCAACAAGCGTGACGTCGATCCGCATGCCTGCCTCAAGCGCGCGCAATTGCTCGAGCTTCTCCCGCTGCTCCAGCGGTGAAGGCGGCAGCGCCACGAATCGCTGCAGCGCGTCCCGGCGGTAGGCATAAAGGCCGATATGGTGGTAGCGCGGCCCCTCTCCGTAGGGGGCCGTTGCGCGCGTGAAGTACAGCGCTCGCAATGTGGTCGCGTTCAGATGTGCGCCGACGACTTTCACGACATTGGGATTGGTATGCTCGTCCTCGTTGCGGATCTCGGCGGCGAGCGTTGCGATCGCGACATCGGGATCGCGCAACGGTCCCAATACGGCGCGGATGTCCTCCGGCGCGATGGTCGGCAGGTCGCCCTGGACATTGATCACCGTCTGGATCGTCCCGCCGGGGTCCAGTTGGCAGAGCGCCTCGAAAATACGATCCGATCCGGAAGGATGATCGCCGCGGGTCATGACCGCCTCGCCGCCATGGGCAGCAATGGCTGCCGCGATCTCCGCTGCGTCGGTGGCGACCACGACGCGGCCGATGCGGGCCTCGGCGGCGCGGCGCCAGACGTGGACGATCATCGGCAGACCAGCGATATCCTTGAGGGGCTTCCCCGCCAGCCGCGTGGCGGCCATGCGCGCTGGAATCAGCACCAATGTTTCTGTTTGGGCCATCGGCAAGCAATTGCGGTGTGGTGGAAATGGAAAATAACGGGCGTTTTCAGCAAAGCTGGCGCCCCGGCTTGGAAGTTTGCGCCTTTGGGTGGCACCAAACGGTGCAACGTCGGTTCGGCGATTCCCCTGAGCAAATCGGCCGCAACGTTTGGGGACAAGGCTTGTGGGACAAGGCTTGGGGGGAATTGCCGAACCGCCGCGCTGGTGGGGTTATACGGGTTGCCAGAGCCCAGGCAAACCGTTATCTCGTCGCTGACCGCGAACGCGGTTGCGAACCCTTGATTTTTTGGCCGATTTTTGGTCTTCAATCACGTTATTCGCGCTTCCAAACGTGACCTTTCCGGCATGGGGCCTGACCCGATATGGACTCCTTCGAACTCAACAAGATCATGGGCGCAATTCTAGGCACCTGCCTGGTCTTGCTGGTGACCAACTTCACCGCCAATGCCATTTTTGCTCCCAAACCCCTCGAGAAGCCGGGCTTCGAGATTGCCGTCAAGGAATCCGAGGAAGGTGGGGCGCCAAGGAAGCCGCGGCTGCCCCGTCCGAGCCCATCGAAAAATTGCTGCAGACCGCGTCTGTTGAGAAGGGCGCTGCCGCCGCCAAAAAATGCGCGGCGTGCCACACCTTCGAGAAGGGCGGGCCGAATCGCGTAGGCCCGAACCTCTATAACGTCGTGAACCGCGACCGCGCCTCCGAGCCGGGCTTCAACTACTCCGCGGCAATGAAGGCGAAGGGCGGCAAGTGGTCGTTCGACGAACTCAACAAGTTCCTGTCGAATCCGAAGGGTTACATTGCCGGCACCGCGATGAGCTTCGCCGGTTTGCCCAAGGACAGCGAGCGCGCCGATGTGATCGATTATCTTCACACTCTGGCGGACAGCCCCGTCCCATTGCCGACCGCCTCCAAATAATCGGTTGATTGCGTTTTTGTCATGTTCGACGGCCAGGTTCGCCTGGCCGTTTTCGTTTGTAAGCGTTTCGTCAAACCGCTGCTTTGGCTGGCTTTTGCAGCTTCAACGCCTAGGGTGGCCTGCCCGCCTGAAAACGCATTCGTGTGGAGGCGAGGGGTGGAAACATATCCAAAAACCGACATAATCCGTGCAGACGCTGAGCCGCGCGTATCTCGCTCCGGCGGACGTAACCCGGCAAATCACAGGATCGATTTTTGAAAGCTTCCCGTCGCTATCTTCTCAAGAGCGGTGCTGTCGCCGCCACGGCACCCTTGCTCGGGATCACTCCCGCCAGATTTTTGATCGAAGCCGCATATGCGCAAACCGCTTCAGGCGAAGCGGGTTGGCGGCATGGCGTTTCGCTGTTTGGCGACGTGAAATATCCGGCCGGTTTCAAACGGTTCGATTACGTCAATCCTGATGCGCCGAAGGGCGGCTCCGTCAGGCAGATTTCGCTGGGGACGTTCGATAATTTCAATCTCACCGTGGCCGGCGTCAAAGGATCGATCGCTGCCGGTATCGACCAGATTTACGACACCCTCATGGCGCCTGCCATGGATGAAGTTTCAACCGAATACGGGCTGCTGGCAGAGGCGGTTCGTTTTCCGGAAGACTTCAGCGCGGTGACCTATCGGCTGCGGGCCGATGCAAAATGGCATGACGGTAAACCCGTGACCGTGGACGACGTCATCTTCTCGTTCGAGGCGTTCAAGAAAAACAGCCCGCAGCTTTCGGCCTATTATCGCCATGTGGTGAAGGCGGAGAAGGTCGGCGAGCGCGATGTCGCTTTCACCTTCGATGGACCGGGCAATCGCGAGTTGCCGCAGATCATCGGCCAGCTCACCATTCTGCCGAAGCATTGGTGGGAAGGCACGGATGAAGCGGGTCGCAAGCGCGACGTCAGTGCGACGACGCTGGAAAAGCCGCTTGGTTGCGGCGCCTATCGCATCAAGGATTTCGTGACCGGACGCCGGGTCGTTTACGAACGCGTGCCTGATTACTGGGGCGCAAACCTCAACGTGAATGTGGGTCGCGACAATTTTGCGGAACTCGATTTCGAATACTTCCGGGATTCGACTGTCGCGATCGAGGCGTTCAAAGCGGATCAGGTCGATGTTCGCGTCGAGAACAGCGCAAAAAACTGGGCGACCGCCTACGATTTTCCGGCTGTGAAAGACAATCGTGTCGTTCTGGAAGAGTTCGAGATTCGCAGCATCGGTATCATGCAGGCTTTCGCGTTCAACGTCCGGCGCGACAAGTTCAAGGATGCGCGCGTTCGCCGCGCATTCAACTATGCCTTCGACTTCGAGGAAATGAACAAGCAGATCTTTTTCGGACAATACAAGCGTATTGGAAGTTATTTCGAAGGCATTGAGCTTGCCTCGTCGGGGCTGCCGCAAGGCGACGAACTTGCCATTCTCGAAACGGTGCGGGCTAAAGTCCCGCCGGAGGTGTTTACGACTGCCTATACCAATCCGGTCGGCGGCAATCCGGACGCAGTTCGCGGCAATCTGCGCGAAGCCATCAGGCTGATGAAAGAGGCCGGCTACGACCTGCGCGATCGCAAGATGACCAATGCTAAAACCGGCGAAGCCTTGAAGGTCGAATTTCTGGTGTCCGATCCGAATTCCGAACGGTTCGTGTTGTTCTACAAGCCATCGCTGGAGCGGCTGGGCGTCGAGGTTGTGGTTCGAACCGTCGACGACGCGCAATATGAAAATCGTCTGCGGCAATGGGACTTCGATATCGTAACGGCGAGCTGGGGAGAATCGCTCTCGCCGGGCAACGAGCAGCGCGGCTATTGGGGTTCACAAGCCGCCGATCAGGCTGGCTCGCGCAACCTCATCGGTATCAAGGATGAAGCGATCGATGCGCTGATCGACCGCATCATCTACGCCAAGGATCGCGCAGGACTGGTCGCGGCCACCAAAGCTCTCGATCGGGTGTTGCTGTGGAATCATTTTGTCGTGCCGCAGTGGACCTACAACAAGCAGCGTATCGCCCGGTGGGATCGTTTCGGGCGGCCCGAGCAGTTGCCCAAGTATGGCGCCTCTGCGTTCCCGACGGTCTGGTGGCACGATTCCGGTCAAGCAGCACGTACAGGCAAACGCTCTTGATCGGCCGAGAACGTCTGACGTCATTGACACGGCGCGAGGCTCTGCTTCTTGGGGGCGGAGCGGCGGTGGCGCTGCTATCGCCCAAAACCTCGATTGCGGCAGAGCAGGGCGCCCATGGCATCTCGGTGTTCGGCGATCTGAAATATCCGGCCGACTTTGCGAAGTTCGACTACGTCAATGTCGATGCGCCGAAAGGCGGAGTGTTCTCGACGATTCCATCAGGACGAGCGTACAATCAATCGTTCCAGACATTTAACTCGCTGAACTCCTTCATCCTGAAGGGTGACGGCGCCGCGGGCATGGAGATGACCTTCACGGCGCTGATGACGCGGGCAGCCGACGAGCCCGACGCGATGTATGGCCTCGCTGCGCGCTCCGTGGCGATTTCTGCCGACAAGCTGACCTATCGCTTCACGCTGCGTGATGAAGCGCGATTTCACGATGGCTCGCGGTTGACCGCGCATGATGCGGCCTTTTCGCTGACGGTTCTGAAAGAAAAAGGCCATCCGATCATCCAGCAGCAGATGCGGGATATGATCAAGGCCGAAGCGGCGGACGATGCGACGCTTGTGGTCACGTTCGCCGAAAAGCGTGCACGCGACGTTCCGCTTTATATTGCGAGCCTGCCGATTTTTTCCAAGACCTATTACGCAACCAAGCCGTTTGACGAATCCACACTGGATATTCCGCTTGGCTCCGGGCCCTACAAGGTGGGCCATTTCGAAGTTGGGCGCTCTATTCAATTCGAACGGGTCAAGGACTGGTGGGGCGCAAATCTCCCGGTGTCTCGCGGCATATATAACTTCGATGCAGTCCGCTACGAATTCTATCGCGACCGCGATGTGGCGTTCGAGGGATTTACCGGCCGGAATTATCTGTTTCGCGAAGAGTTCACGTCGCGCGTCTGGGCGACCCGTTATGACTTTCCAGCCATCAAGGATGGCCGGGTCAAGCGCGAGACGTTGCCGGACGAAACGCCTTCGGGCGCGCAAGGTTGGTTCATCAACGCACGCCGCGATCGGTTCAAGGATCCGCGCGTGCGCGAGGCCTTGATCGACGCCTTCGACTTCGAGTGGACCAACAAAACGATCATGTACGGCGCCTACGCCCGGACGGTCTCGCCGTTTCAGAATTCCGACATGGTCGCCAACGGTCCGCCCTCGGAAGACGAATTGCGTCTGCTCGAACCATTTCGAGGCCAGGTTCCTGACGAGGTTTTCGGCGCACCGTTCGTGCCGCCGGTTTCGGACGGCTCGGGGCAGGACCGCACGCTGCTGCGCAAGGCCTCTCAACTGCTGCTCGACGCCGGTTTTCCTATCAAGGACGGCAAACGCATGCTGCCGAATGGCGAGCCGTTTCGGCTGGAATTTCTGCTCGACGAGCCAACGTTCCAGCCCCATCACATGCCGTATATCAAGAATCTGGGCACGCTGGGAATCGAGGCCACGCTGCGTGTTGTCGATCCGGTTCAATATCGCGCGCGTGTCGATGACTTCGATTTCGATCTAACGGTGCAGCGTTTCTCGATGTCTGCGACGCCAGGGGATGGCATGCGTCCGTTCTTCTCGTCTCAGGCTGCGAAAACCAAGGGCTCTTATAATCTTGCCGGCATCGCCAACCCGGCGATCGATGCGTTGATCGATCGAATCATCGGCGCGGACAATCGCAACGATCTGCGGACGGCGTGCCGGGCTTTCGATCGCGTGTTTCGCGCTGGACGTTATTGGGTGCCGCAGTGGTATCGGTCGTCTCATCCGATTGCCTACTGGGACGTGTTCGGGCATCCGTCCAATTTACCGCGCTACGCATCGGGCGTCGGCGCTCCGGATCTGTGGTGGATCGATCCGGCCAAAGCCACCAAACCAGAACAGGCGGTCAAGCCATGAGCGCCTATATCGCCCGCCGATTGTTGTTGATGGTCCCAACATTGCTTGGGATCCTTCTGGTCTCTTTCATCGTCGTGCAGTTCGCACCGGGTGGCCCCGTCGAACGCGTGATTGCGCAACTCAGCGGCGCGGATACCGGCGCAAGCTCGCGCATTTCCGGCTCTTCGGGCGGTGATTTTGGCGCGCGCGCCCAGGTCGGAGCATCCGCCGACGCGGTCAGTTCGAAATACCGTGGCGCTCAGGGGCTCGATCCTGATTTCGTCAAAAGCCTCGAAAAGCAGTTCGGTTTCGACAAGCCCGCGCCGGAACGGTTTCTGCTGATGCTCTGGAATTTCGCGCGGTTCGATTTCGGCAAGAGCTATTTTCGCGACGTCAGCGTGCTTCAACTGGTCAAGGAAAAGTTGCCGGTTTCCATGTCGCTGGGCATTTGGATGACGCTGCTGACCTACCTGATCTCGATTCCGCTCGGAATCCGCAAGGCGGTTCTGGACGGTTCGCGGTTCGATGTCTGGACGTCGGGCATCATCATTATCGGATTTGCCATACCGGGATTTCTGTTCGCGATCTTGCTCATTATCCTTTTCGCGGGAGGGTCGTTCTTCGATATCTTTCCGCTGCGTGGCTTGACGTCAGATGGCTGGTCGCAATTTCCCTGGTACTGGAAAATCATCGATTATTTCTGGCACCTGACGCTGCCGTTGATCTCGATGGCGCTGGGCGCTTTCGCCACCATGACGCTGCTGACCAAGAATTCTTTCCTCGATGAAATTCGCAAGCAATATGTCATGACCGCGCGCGCGAAGGGCTGCAGCGAGCGGCAGGTTCTCTATAATCACATCTTTCGCAACGCGATGCTGATCGTGATCGCGGGATTTCCCGGAGCGTTCATCCACGCGTTCTTTTCCGGGTCCTTGCTGATCGAAACGATATTTTCGCTCGACGGGCTGGGGCTATTGGGTTTCGAAAGTGTGCTGAACCGCGATTATCCAGTCGTATTCGGAACGCTCTATATTTTCTCGCTGGTCGGTCTGGTGGTGAATCTTCTGTCCGATCTCGCTTACATGTGGATCGATCCCAGGATCGATTTCGAAGCGCGGGAAGTATGATGAGCGTGATCGCACCGGGCCCGGTCGAGACAACAACGGTGGCGCCGCTCGGCGATGCCGTCCCTGTCGCTCGCCATCCGTTTACCCCTTCGCCGCTCAACAAGCGCCGCTGGGAAAATTTCAAATCGCATCGGCGCGGCTACCTGGCGTTCTGGCTGTTCTCCATTCTGTTTTTGATTTCGCTGTTTGCCGAATTGATCGCGAACGATCGGCCGCTGCTGGTTAAATACGACGGGCATCTCTATTGGCCTGCCTTCGTCAACTATTCCGAGACCACGTTCGGCGGTGATTTTGAAACTTCCGCCGATTACCGTGATCCATTCCTGCAAAAACTGATTGCCGAAAAAAGCGGCGCGATTATCTGGGCGCCGATCCGCTATTCCTACGATACGCATAATCTCGATCTGCCGACGCCGGCGCCGTCAAAACCTACATGGCTGCTCACGGAAGCGGAGTGCAAAACCGTTGTCGAGCGCAAAGGGCTGAAGAGTTGCCGTGACCTCGAATATAATTGGCTTGGCACCGACGATCAGGGCCGCGACGTTGTTGCGCGTTTGATCTACGGCTTTCGCGTTTCGGTGTTGTTTGGGCTGGCGCTGACGATCATCTCGTCCGTCGTCGGCATCGCTGCGGGTGGGATACAAGGATATTTCGGCGGTTGGATCGATCTCGGCTTTCAACGTTTTATCGAAGTGTGGACGGCAATCCCGTCATTGTATCTGTTGTTGATCCTGTCTTCGGTTTTGGTGCCCGGCTTTTTCGTGCTGCTGGGTATTTTGCTGTTGTTCTCCTGGGTCTCGCTGGTCGGGCTGGTGCGCGCCGAATTCCTGCGCGGCAGGAATTTCGAATATATTCAGGCGGCGCGGGCGCTCGGTGTCTCGAACCAAATGATCATGTTCCGCCATTTGTTGCCGAACGCCATGGTCGCCACCATGACGTTTTTGCCTTTCATCGTCTCCTCTTCCGTCATGACGTTGACGGCGCTGGATTTCCTCGGCTTCGGTCTGCCGCCCGGCTCGCCATCGCTGGGTGAAATGTTGTCGCAAGGCAAAGCCAACGTGCAGGCGCCTTGGCTCGGCTTCACCGGCTTCTTCTCAGTCGCGATCATGCTGTCTTTGTTGATTTTCATCGGCGAAGCCGTGCGCGACGCTTTCGATCCGCGCAAAACGTTCAGATAGCGAAGGACTTCGGGTCTCGGCCATGGATGCGATCAATCAGCCACTGCTCGACGTCCGCGATCTTTCGGTCGCGTTTCGCCATGGCGAGGGCACCTCCATCGCGGTCGACCACATTTCCTTCGAGATCAAGCGCGGCGAGTGCGTGGCGCTGGTCGGCGAATTCGGGTCAGGAAAATCGGTCAGCGCGTTGTCGGTGTTGAGGTTACTGCCTTATCCCACCGCGTCGCATCCCTCCGGCAGCATCCGCTTCAAGGGCCGGGAATTGCTGACCGCGAAAGAGCGCGAGATTCGGGGCATTCGCGGCAACGACATCTCGATCATTTTCCAGGAGCCGATGACCTCGCTCAATCCGCTGCACACCATCCAGGCGCAGATCGGCGAGATTCTTATGCTGCACAGCGGCCTTCGCGGGCCGGGCGCGCGGGTGCGCACCATCGAACTGCTCACGCAGGTCGGAATTCCCGACCCTGAGAGCCGTCTCGGCAGCTATCCTCATCAGCTTTCCGGCGGACAGCGTCAGCGGGTGATGATCGCCATGGCGCTGGCCAATGAGCCGGATCTCTTGATCGCGGACGAGCCGACGACCGCGCTCGATGTGACCGTGCAAGCCCAGATTTTGAAGCTGCTCGCCGACATTCGCGCGCGGCTCGGTATGAGTTTTTGTTCATTACCCATGATCTCGGCATCGTGCGCCGTATCGCCGATGTGGTCTGTGTCATGAACAACGGCAAGATCGTCGAAAAGGGGCCGGTCGAGCAGGTTTTCACCTCGCCGCAACATCCCTACACGCGTGCATTGCTGGCGGCTGAGCCCAAACCGGACCCGGCTCCCCCGCGACCCGGTGAGCCTGTGGTGATTGCGACCGACGATTTGAAAGTCTGGTTTCCGATCAAACGCGGTCTGCTTCGCAAAACCGTCGGCCAGATCAAGGCCGTGGATGGTGTCAGTCTGTCGGTGCGCAAGGGCGAGACGCTTGGTGTGGTCGGGGAATCCGGCTCGGGCAAGACAACTCTTGGCCTTGCATTGCTGCGGCTGATCTCGTCCGACGGGCCGATTGTGTTTCTCGGACAGGACATTCAAGGCCTGCGCTTCAAGGCGATGAGGCCGTTCCGACGCGATATGCAGATCGTGTTTCAGGATCCGTACGGAGCGCTAAGTCCTCGCATGTCTGTCGGCGACATCGTGGCGGAAGGCCTGAGCGTGCATCAACGCTCCCTCTCAGCCGAGGAGCGAGAAGTGCGCGTCATCAAGGCGTTGAACGAGGTGGGCCTCGATCCGCAGACCCGTTTCCGCTATCCGCACGAATTTTCCGGCGGTCAACGCCAGCGCATCAGCATTGCGCGCGCAGTCGTGCTGGAGCCGAATTTCGTCGTGCTCGACGAACCCACCAGCGCGTTGGACATGCTGTTTCAAGCGCAGATGGTGGATCTGCTGCGCGACCTGCAGCGCAAGCGGGATCTGACCTACATGTTCATTTCCCACGATCTTCGGGTGGTGGCCTCGCTTGCCAGCAATCTGATCGTCATGCGCCACGGCAAGATCGTGGAGCAAGGACCGGCAATGGATCTGTTCAAGCATCCGAAGACCGACTACACGCGCGCATTGTTCGCGGCGGCGTTCCATCATGAAACTGCACCGGGGATTGGGCTGTAGAGCCTCCTACGGGCGCTATGCTGGACTCGTTCTGCCGCGCTTCACCCGGCGCGGGCGACACTTAACCTTTTGATGCTCGTGACATCCCCGGCCGCGGCCTTGATCCTTTCAACGGCGTCGCGTGTCGGTTCGATCGTCGTCGCCATGTGATAGGCGTTGGCATGGACGATGCTGTCGTGGTCGCGAACGATTGCAATGTGTCCTTTCCAGAACAGCAAATCTCCGCGCTGGAGATTTTTCCATTCCGCAGGCGGCAGCGGCGTTCCGAGCGCGGCCTCTTGCATGTCGCTGTCGCGCGGCGCAGTGACGTTGGCCGCGGCGAGCGCGATCTGCAGCAGGCCCGAACAGTCGATGCCAAGGCTGGTTTTTCCGCCCCACAGATAAGGCGTTCCGACGAATTGTTCGGCCACGGCAACGAAGTCGAGTTCGATGTGATCGAGCGGAGCGACGTGGAGCAGCGGGAGGTAATGCAGTTGATTGGTCACCGCAAATGCTTTGTCCGTTCGCACGATCTCGACGCGCGCCCCCAAAGGCAGTGTTTCGACTGGCGGAAGTTTGATCGACGGACCCGGGAACGCAAAGGTTCTCAGTGCGGTGACCTTGTGCGTCGGCGTGCTGCGAGGCTTGACCAGCGCGACGTCCGGCAGCCATCCGACATAACTATCGCGTTGCAGCTGACCCCACGCCCATCCTTCGATGTTGCGGTCGTATATTGTGACCCGTTCGCCCTTCAGCGCTTGCGTATCCAGTGCGGCGTCATGGGACGGTTCCCGGCGCACCGGCACGATGGCGTCGTAAACTTCGAATTCCTCGCCGTCGACGAAGCGGTCGGCTTCGACTTGTCCTTGCAGATGGCGAGCGGCAAGATCGGGCCGCGCGGGTGTCAGTCTCGGATCAGCCATAGCGCGCGCTCAGCAGTTTGTAGACCGCGCGGGCTGCCTGACATTCTCCACCCTCTGGCCGCCCCGGCTTCGCAGTGGGTGTCCAGCCGTAGATATCGACATGAAGCCAGCTTTTGGCGGCCTCGACGAAACGCTGCAGAAACAGCGCGCATGTGATCGAGCCGGCGAATCCATTCGACGGCGCGTTATTGATGTCGGCCACTTTGGAGTCCAGCCATTTGTCATAGGCCGGCCACAGCGGCAGGCGCCACAGCGGATCGTTTTCCTGTTTTGCAAACCGCGCCACGTCCGCCGCGAGGTTTTCATCGCTGGTGTAAAACGGCGGCAGATCGGGACCGAGCGCGACACGCGCGGCACCGGTCAATGTTCCCATGTCGATCAGCAGATCCGGGCTTTCTTCATCGGCAAGCGCCAAGGCATCGGCAAGCACGAGGCGGCCTTCGGCATCGGTATTGCCGATTTCCACCGTTGGGCCTTTTCGAGAGGGGAAAATGTCGAGAGGGCGAAACGCGTTGCCGGCGACGGAGTTTTCCACCGCCGGGATCAGGACCCGCAGGCGTATTTTGAGTTTCGCATCCATCACCATCTGCGCCAGCGCCAGAATATTGGCGGCGCCGCCCATATCTTTTTTCATAATGAGCATGGCGCCGGAAGGCTTCAGATCGAGGCCGCCGGTGTCGAAACAGACGCCTTTGCCGACAAGGGTAACCTTGGGATGCGAAGCGTCGCCCCAGGTAAAATCAATCAGCCTCGGCGCTCGCGGTGAGGCCCGCCCGACGGCGTGTATTAAGGGAAAGTTGTTCTGCGTGAGCTCGTCGCCAACCATGCAGCTGAATTTCGCGCCGAAGCGTTCCGCGACTTCACGCGCGGCGTCGGAAAGTTCGCCTGGGCCCATGTCGTTCGCGGGTGTGTTAATGAGGTCGCGCGCGAGCATGGCTGCGGCGCTCATGCGAACGATATCGTCGATATTCGTTCCATCGGGTGGCACAAGTCGCACCTCGGGACGGTCCGCTTTGCGGTAGCGCGCAAAGCGATAGCTTCCGAGTGCAAATGCCAGCGTCGCCAGATAAGTATCGTGCGGAGCATTGGCAAAGCTGTAAACGCCCGCAGGGAGCAGGCCCGGAAGCTGGCCCGGACGAAACGGGTCGCGCGCGGGATCTTCCGCGTTTTCCAATCCAAAGAGGACGTGCGAGACGCCGCCATCCGCATCCGGTAATGCGAGGTATTGGCCGGGCTTTGCCTCGAAACCGCTACTCTCGGCGAACCGTTGGCCATGGGGTGGCAAAGCAGACTTTATGGCCTGCCATGTCGACTTGGTGACAAAGCTGATCGGCGTGGATGGGGTAGCGGCAAATTCGAAAGCGTTTTTCATCGGGGTCTCGGAAACGGGAACAATGGACGGTTCGGTTAGTCAGGAGAACTATAGCGCGATTAACCGAGCGTTAGGGTTAACAGTCTATTGATGGACGGTGTCCAGTTGTGTCGAACGCTGCGAGTTGAACTGTCATGCGTGACCAGTCTCATACTGCCCGCTTTCTCATGTCAGCGGCTACCACATTGATTTTGGCGGCGACAGTTGCCGGTTGCCAGACCACGGCAAAGTCTCCCGACATTACAGGCTCGATCGGCAGTCCTCTCGGCGCTCGCACGGAAGCTGCCGACGCGGGGACGCGTGTCCCGACCGACGCTTTGGGCGAACGGTTTCGCGCCAACCCGCGCGATGCCGATGCAGCCCTTAAATACGGTCAGGCTCTCCGGGACAACGGCCAGCGTTCCCAGGCCGTCGCGGTCTATGAATCCGGGACCCTTGCCAATCCGGGCAACAAGCAGTTGCTGGCCGCCTATGGGCGCGCATTGGCCGACATTGGAAATTTCAAGCAGGCCTTCGATACGCTGAGCCTCGCGCACACGCCCGCGAATCCCGATTGGCGAATTCTCTCTGTGCAGGGAACGGCGCTCGATCAGATGGGCCGCCACGACGAGGCGCGACGTTATTATGCCAGCGCCCTGAAAATCGTGCCGGACGAGCCTTCGGTTCTGTCCAATCTCGGCCTGTCCTACATGCTGTCGAAGGATTTGACGAAATCGGAACAGGTGCTGCGCCGGGCGTATGCAGGGGCGGGCGCGGATGCGCGCGTGCGGCAGAATCTGGCGCTTATCGTCGGTTTGCAGGGTCGCTTCGCGGAAGCCGAAATGATTGTGAAAGCCGATCTGCCTCCGGAAGAGGCCGCGTCAAACGTTGCCTATCTGAGGCAAATGCTCAACCGCAACGAAGGCGCGCGCAACGCTTCGGCGCAGGCGCCCGATCGCTCCTGAAATTTTTTACCGATTGCCGCACGCGCGTTAGCTTATGCCGATTTGAATATGGCGGCAGCCGCGTTTGCATCAGCCGTCAATTATCAGCCATTGATCCATCAGTGCATGACCGCCGAGACCTTGATGCCCGTCGGGCCAAGGATGACGACAAACAGCACCGGCAAGAAGAACACGATCATCGGTACGGTCAATTTGGGCGGCAGGGCCGCGGCCTTTTTCTCCGCCTCCGTCATGCGCATGTCTCGATTTTCCTGCGCCAGCACGCGCAGCGTCAAGCCCAGCGGCGTGCCGTAGCGCTCTGCCTGTTGCAGGGCGAGCGCGACAGATTTGACAGTGTCCAGGCCAATTCGTTTGGCGAGGTTTTCATACGCGACCTTGCGATCCGGCAGATAGGACAGCTCCGCCGTCACCAATGTCAGTTCCTCCGCCAACGGGATCGATTGAGAGCCGATTTCCTGGCTGACCCGGCGGAATCCCGCTTCAATCGACATGCCGGATTCGATGCAGATCAGCAGCAGATCGAGCGCATCGGGGAATGCCCGCCTGATCGATAGCTGACGCTTGTTGATGGCATTTTTCAGGAACAGCATTGGCGCGTGCATGCCAAGATATGCAGCAGCAGCGCATATGCCGAGTTTGACCGTCATTGTCTGCTGCATTCCAGAGAGAACGAAGACGTAAAAAGCCGAACCGAGCAAAAGCACGATCGGGGTGACCATGCGAAAGAACAGGAACGTCGTGTAGGGTGCCTGGCCGCGATATCCCGCCATGACGAGTTTCTCGCGCGCCGATTCCTGAGCGACCCATTTCCCGAGGTTGAAATCGTCCACGGCTTTCTGAATCATCTGCTTGGGTGCCTGCCGCAGCGAGACCTTCTCGTTGCGGTTTAGTCTTTCTCGCTCCCTCTGTCTGATGCGCTCTCGTTCGCTGGCGACGGCTTTCATGCGCTTGGAGAGGTTTTCTCCGGCAAAAAACGGCGTCACGAGGGTATAGGCGGTCAAGCTGGCTGCGATCGCAGCCAGAATCATCGCCATGAAACGGGTGTCATGAAATCTCTCAATCAGTAAGTCGAGCATTGTCCACCTTCAGAAATCGAAATTGATCATTTTCTTCATGACGAAAATGCCCGTGGCCATCCACAGCACACAACCTGCCAGCATGATCCGCCCTGTTGGATGGGTCCACAGCAGCGAGATGTAGTCCGGGGTCGTGAGATAAACGAGGACCATGACGATCGGCGGCAATGAGCCGATGATCGCAGCCGACGCTTTGGCTTCCATCGACATTGCCTGGATCTTGGCGGCCATTTTTTTCCGGTCGCGCAGAACTTTGGACAGGTTGCCGAGGGCCTCGGAGAGATTGCCGCCGGATTTCTGCTGGATTCCGATGACGATCCCGAAGAAATTCGCTTCAGCCAGCGGCATTCTGTCGTAGAGACGGGCGCAGGCCTCGCCGATTGGCATGCCGATGGCCTGCGTTTCGATGATGGCCGCAAATTCGCTTTTCAGCGGCTCGGGGGAATTGGTCGCGACGACGCGAAGCGAATCGAAAAGAGGCAGTCCGGATTTGACGCCTCGCACGATGACATCGACGGCATCCGGCAAGGCGTCCAGGAATTTTCGTTCTCGGCGAGTCTTTAGAAATCCAAGGACCCAGCGCGGCAGTCCGAAGCCCGCCGAAAATCCCAGGCCGATTGCGCCGAAAATGTTGACGCCGAATACGAAGGGCACCAGAAAAAATATCGCACCAAGAACGGCGGAAACAGTGATGAATTTTTGTTTCGACCAATCCAGCCCGGCCTGGGCGATTCGGGTCGTAATCGGAACTTTTTGCGCTTTCCTGTTGCGTGCATCGATATCCTTGATTGATTCCTCGACTTGTTCCCGGCGCGTTCGCTGGCCCCGATCGCTGCTGCTGCGTGCAACGGGGTCAGTACGCGTCAGCGCGGCGCGCCGTTTTTCACTCTGCCGTTCTCCGGACAACATCGGATAAATGAATACCCAAGCAAAACCGCCCACTGTAAGGGCGGCGAGAAACGCAAGGGCAAGCGACTGCATACTCATGTCTTACGCTTTCTGAAACGCCATTTCGAAAAGCTTTCGTTGCAATTCGAAGCCGTCATCTTTTCAAAATACCCAAAGCTCCGGCCATGCATTGGCCAATCAGGCTTCTAAATAACAGCCGCGACTTCTGCCGCATCGAGCGCAGCGGCAAGGCGCTTTTCTTCGCCGTAATAACGTGCTCGCTCCCAAAACCTCGGGCGTCCAATACCAGTGGAGCGGTGTTTCCCGATAATCTTTCCTTCCGAATCTTCGCCGATGATGTCGTAGAGAAAAATATCCTGGGTGATGATGGTATCGCCTTCCATGCCCATCACTTCGGTGATGTGCGTGATCCGGCGCGAGCCATCCCGCAGGCGGGCCGCCTGTATGACCACGTCGATCGAGGAACAGATCATTTCTCTGATGGTACGCGACGGTAACGAAAATCCGCCCATGGTGATCATCGATTCGCAGCGCGACAGCCCTTCGCGGGGACTGTTGGCGTGCAACGTTCCCATTGATCCGTCGTGACCGGTATTCATGGCCTGCAGCAGGTCAAATGCTTCAGGTCCGCGCACTTCGCCGACGATGATGCGCTCGGGCCGCATACGCAGACAGTTTCTGACCAGTTCGCGCATCGTGACTTGGCCCTCTCCCTCGAGATTCGGAGGGCGTGTTTCGAGCCTGACCGTGTGCGGTTGCTGCAGTTGCAGCTCGGCCGCGTCTTCGCAGGTGATGATGCGTTCGTCGTGGTCGATGTAATTGGTCAGGCAGTTCAGCAAGGTGGTTTTGCCTGAGCCGGTACCGCCGGAAATCAGGACGTTGCAGCGAACGCGCCCGATAATTTTAAGGATCTCGGCACCTTCAGGGGAAATTGCGCCGAATCTCATCAGTTGGTCGAGCGTCAGCTTGTCGCGCTTGAATTTGCGGATGGTGAGAACCGGTCCGTCGATTGCGAGGGGTTCGACAATGGCGTTGACGCGGGACCCGTCCGCGAGGCGCGCGTCGCATATGGGTGAGGATTCGTCGACGCGCCGGCCGACCTGGCTGACGATGCGTTGGCAGATGTTCAGCAGCTGCTGATTGTCACGAAAACGAATGCCGGTTTTCTGGATCTTGCCGTCGACTTCGATGTAAACAGTGTTCGCGCCGTTGACCATGATGTCGGCGATATCGTCGCGCGCCAGAAGCGGCTCGAGCGGGCCATACCCCAGAACGTCATTGCAGATATCATCGAGCAGCTCTTCCTGCTCGGCAATCGACATTACGATATTCTTGATGGCGATGATTTCGTTGACGATGTCGCGGATTTCCTCGCGGGCGGATTCTCCATCCAGCTTGGCGAGTTGCGCGAGGTCGATCGCCTCGATCAGGGCGCCGAAGATTGTCGCCTTGACCTGATAGTAACTATCGGACCGCCTGCTCTCGGTCACGGGTTGTTGCGGTGTGGGCTTTGCGGGGGCGAGCGGAGGAGAAACGGTCGAAGGGGCGGGCGTTCGCGCATCCGCCGCCGGCGACTCCGGCGACGCCGCTAAAGGCTTCGATGCCTTCGGCTCTTGCTCCTGTCCGTTACGCTTACCAAACACAGTAATACCTCACGCAAGTACTATTTGGATCGCAGCTTTTCGATCAGCGGCGCCAGAAGCGAATTGCGCGGCTTTTTCGTTTCGCCGCGCCCGGTCAGACGTTGTGCAATCTGTAAGAACATTTCAGCGGTGCGATGGTTTTTCGAAATCTCGGCGATCATTTGCCCATTGTTCGAAGCCAGGCCGAAGATCTGAGGTTCGAAGGGAATCGATGCAACAGAGTCGCTCTCGATTGCCTTGCTGAATTCCTTTGCGTTGATTTCCGGCCTTTTTGGAACCCCGACCTGGTTCAAGCAAAAATGCGGAGCGCGGTCGTTCGGCCGCGCCGCCTTGAGCAAGTCGAACAGGTTCTTGGTGTTGCGAAGGTTCGCCAGGTCGGGCTCGGCGACGATGAGAATATCGTCCGCGTTGATGAGCGCTCGTTTAGCCCAGCCGGACCATTGATGCGGAACATCCAGAACGATGCAGGGAACAGAGTTGCGCAGCGTATCGAATATCGAATCGAACGCTTCTGTTCCGAAATCGTAAACGCGATCGAGCGTCGCCGGGGCGGCGAGCAAGCTGAGATGATCGGTGCATTTCGAGAGCAGCCGATCGATGAAGGCGGTATCCACACGGTCAGGCGAAAACACCGCTTCAGCAATGCCCTGCGGCGGATCCTGATTGTAATCGAGGCCGGCCGTGCCGAATGCAAGATCGAGATCGGCAACGACGGAATCCAAAGCAAGGTCGCGGGCAATTGCCCAGGCGATATTATGCGCAATCGTCGATGCTCCGACGCCGCCTTTCGCGCCGACCACGGCAATGACCCGGCCGACAGCCTTGGCTTCCGGCATCGAAAACAACCCGCAAATGGAGCGGACGACATCGATCGCCGAAACGGGAGCAATCGCATAATCGCTGACGCCGCGTCGAACGAGCTCGCGATACAACGTGACATCGTTCACGTTGCCGATCACGACGACACGTGTGCCGGGGTCGCAAACTGTGGCCAGTTGATCGAGCCCGGCCAGAATGTCACTCCGGCCGTCGGTTTCCAGCAGGATGACGTTCGGCGTAGGCGCAGTGCGATAAGCTTCGATTGCTGCGGCCATGCCGCCCATTTGCACTTTGAGGTGAGCTTTTCCAAGCCGGCGGTCTTCGCCGGCTGACTGCACAGTTGCGGCGGTTTCCACCGTTTCGCAAAAGGCCTGCACCGACACGCGTGGCGCCGGCGCAATGTGATCGTCCGCCGATGAATCGACGAATCCGGTTTCGGGCGTTTGACGGGCGTAGCTGATCATTTGCCAAGGTCGCTGAGTTTTGCCTTTTCGGCATCGGGATAACTTGTGGAGGTCGCGGTGCCCTTGCGATATTTGTCGAACGCGATGGTGCGTCGGGCCGTATAGGGCGGCGCTTCCGAGCGAGGTTGAACAAGATCCGAAGGATTGTCGACCATCGCTGCGAGATTGCGCTGCGTCGAGCACCCGAAATTGTGGTACGGCTTGTTCTCGATATAAACTTTATTCTTGATCGAAGGCCCGAGATCGTCAGGCCAAAGACCGCACGGACCGGCATCGGCAGCGATCCGCGGATAGGACACGCGGATCGTCGCAAACTGGCGAGGATCGCTCGGCCGGTAATCGTGGGTTATAATGCCGTTTGCGGGGATTCCGATCGCCGTCAGCAGGGCATGGATCTCGCGATAGGAATCCACCGCAGCGCGCTCGTTCGGCGTATCCTTGGGGACGTCAACGGTAACGCTGCCCGTGCCTTCACGAAGCCAGGTTTGGCCGAGCCCGACAACATCGGAGCGCTGCGACGCGCTTAGTCCGCCGCGGCCACTTCCCACGAAAACCTCGATCGAACGATTGGCCTCCTCGATCACGATGGGATGGCGTTGACGATAATCGGAGGGCAGGTTCGCGAGCGCGCCATTTGGATCGCGTGTGTGGGTAAGACATCCACCGAGCGAGATCGAAAGGCCGACGAGAAGCAACACCGCGCGCAACCGGGACTTCATCGCAACAGAGTTTTTATATGCGGTCATTGTCTCGTCTCAGTCGGTGATGAAGCCATATTTGCCATGGTAGTTCCGGCCGCGTTCGACACGGCCGGGAACGCCGTAGATGCGATTGATGTTGCCGAGAAGATCCGACTGAGGATCCGCCGCATCGGCAAAACCGTCGTCGGGGCGCGATAGATCCTTTTGTGCGACAGCGCGCACGATATATGGCGTCACTAGAACCACCAGTTCGGTCTGACGATTGACATAGTCGCGGCTGCGGAACAGAGCGCCGAGTACTGGAAGCTGAGTGAGACCGGGCAGGCCGTTGATGGATTGCTTGGTTTGTTCCTGGATCAAGCCGGCGAGCGCCATTGATCCACCCGACGGGATTTCCAGGGTGGTTTCGGCGCGGCGCGTTCTGATCGACGGAACCGTAATCGAATTGTTTTGCCCCGACGTCACGGCCTGCGTGACGGTGAAGGAGTTGTCGTTCGATAACTCTGACACCTCGGTCATCACGCGCAGGCTGATGCGGCCCTCGGACAAGACGAGCGGGGTGAAATTCAGAGAAATGCCGAATTTCTTGAAGTCGATCTGCGTCGTACAAACGTGCGTGGTCGGATCGCAGGAATAGCCTTTCGGGATGGGAAACTCGCCGCCCGCAATGAAGGTTGCCGATTCGCCCGAGATAGCGGTCAAATTAGGCTCAGCCAGGGTGCGGATGACGCCTGCGCTTTCCATCGCGCGAAGCGTTGCGGTGACGGATGGGAAATTGCCGGTGATGGCGTTTGCGCCGACCAACTGCGTACCATTCGCCGTGAACGGATTGGAGTTATTGAAGTTCACGACTGCGGTGCCCATGCTCAGGTTACTGAGGTCGACGCCCAGTTGCTTGAGAATGTTGCGTTGTATTTCAGCCACCGTCACCTTCAGCATCACCTGATCGCGGCCGCGCACGACGATATTGTTGATGACCTTGGCGCTTTCTCCGGCAAGCCGGGTTGCAATGTCGTTCGCCTGCTGCGCTTCGGCCGGGCTGTTGGCGGAACCACTGAGCATGACGCCGTCGCCGACGCCTTCGATACGAATATCGCTGTTCGGAAAAGCCTGACGCAAGGCCGCGCGAACGCCGTTGAGATCGCGCGTGACCGCGATGTCATAAGCCTCGATCTGCTGGCCTGCGGAATCGAAGAACACGATGTTGGTCTGTCCGACGGCGGCGCCAATGATGTAAGCCCGCTGGGCCGAGCGAACCACCGCGTTTGCGATTTTGGGGTCGGCAACGAGAACGTCCTTGATATCGCGCGGAAGGTCGATGACGATCGATTTTCCAATGCCAAGCGAAAGAAATCGCGCATTGATCTGCCCGGCGGCCGATGCCGCTGGGACGCGAGCGTCGCTGGCGATGACTGGCGAGAAGACCGGATTGAGCGTAAGTGCCGTTACAGCCGCAAACGACAAAGCCCGCACCGTGCCTGTCCGCAGTTTCTGTCGATAATTCCCGCGCTTCATAGTCTGCGCCCCTTCGTCATCTCTGCAGCGTCGTGGATGTCGGCACACCGAAGCGCACGACATTGATGCTGTTGCTCTGGCTTTTCTCGGCCCGGGTCGGCGGCGCATTGGCATCGACGATACTGCGCAGAGCCAATGCCAGGGTGCCGCTTTGGCGCGCTTTGGACAGCGCTTCCGCCTGCTCGGGTTTCAACTCAAGGGTTGCGGTCTTTCCGACCACGACCTTCTGACCGTTTTTCTCTTCAATCGTCTGGTCGATCGCCAGCACTCGGATGTTGCTGAAGATAATCTCCGAGACGATAACGTCGGCGCCTGAGCGGTCAGATCCCTTTTCGCGGTGTGACAGAATGACATCGACGCGATCGTTTGGAAGGATAAAGCCGCCGGCTCCGGATTCTGCTGAAATCTCGGTGGAGATGGCGCGCATACCCGAAGGCAGGATCGCCGCCATGATTCCGGATCCCGGACCCTTGACCAGCTTGAGTTCCCGGATTGGTTCACCGGCGATAAAAGGAGAGCGGGCGATCGAGCCCGCAAATTGGGTGACGGCTTCCGGGCGGTCCGTTTTCCGGACAAAATTCGCGCTTGCGTTTGCGGCCGGCCACATTTGCCATTGCAGATCGTCTGCGGTGACGGTTTGTCCCAGAGGGATGTCCGATTTCGCGACGAGAACGTCCACCGTCTCCATCTGAGGTGCGGGAGCCTGCACGACGGTGGGCTGGGGCTCGGAACCGCTCAGGAGGTAAATTGCCAAGCCGCCAGCGGCGACTGAAATGGCAAGGACGACGATACGCGCGGTATTCATACGCTTCACTTTCCGCAAGACCACTGCGACGCACTTGTCGCCGTCCCCGGAGTTGAGCAGTTAATCGTCAAAGCATGGTTAATGAGCCGTATCTAAATCACGTTAATAGGAAGTTTCAGTGCGGCTCGTAATTAAAAAGGGAAATTCGCCAGATTGACGAACTCTGATCCATTCGGTCTCCGGGTAAATCATCAGCGCTCCAAGTGCGAGCGCAATCCCGTATGGAATATCGGCGTCCTTGACGTGCAATCTTATCAGCCAGTCCTGATTGCCGAGCGCCTGAGGCAGCGGCCACTGCCGGAATTGAATTAGAAGTAAAGTGAGCGCTCCGCCGAACAGCGAGGCATAAAGAAAATAATTAAGAAGATGTGAAAGCCCTAGCCAAAGCGCGGCTGCCGAAGCGATCTTGGCGTCGCCGCCGCCAATCCAGCCCATGGCAAAGCAGCCAAACGCGGCTGCGAGGACGATAAGAGCCGCCGCGGTATGTTCCAGCAAATCTCCGCCGGTCATTCCGCCGAGGGCGGCAAGAACAGCAAACCCTGCCACCAGGAGCAGGGAGATGCGATTCGAAATCGTCATCGTGAGAAGATCGCTGGCCGCTGCAAAGGCCATGAGTGCTGGAAAAAAGCAAAGACGTGCAAGATCGGCGATCATACTCATCCCAGGCGCAGAGGCGGTCACGCGTTCCAGCCGTGTGTTATAGTACCCAAAGGTGAATAATCGCGAAATGCATTAAAAGAATTTAAAAATAATAAAGGCTCCGGAATGCCGGAGCCTTTATATTCGTTTGTATCGCGTATGTTTATTTCAGCGAGCTGCTGATGCCCGCGAACACGCCGTTCAGCTTGGTGCCGACCGAGTTCACAGCGGTAATGATCGCGAGAGCGATGCCGGTTGCGATAAGGCCGTATTCAATAGCAGTCGCGCCGGACTCGTCTTTAATGAAACGAGCGATAAGATTCTTCATAATTCACTCCATGTCCACACGGGGCTGTCGAAACTAACGTTGGCTTCGGCAGCGTGCAGCTTGCCGTGACCATGGCGCCACCATATGGCCCGACAATTTCGGCGCAGTTAATTCAGTCGCGGAAAGGGTGAGGTAGTGGGCTCTTTCTTCGCACAGTAAACACCGACTTAACTAAATCGCTCAAACCAGGGCCGCTGTCGGTAGCGTGATATCGGATGTCGTCGTGGTTCGACACTTATTCACCGATTCCGCGCGGCCCGCGCCTCTTGGATCACATTTCAAAGGTCGTCTGCGTATTCACGGCGTTTTAAGCATAACGCACTATCGGTCTTGCAGACCGGAATATCGGCGGGAGGTTACGATGCCTGATTGGGTGATCGATGTGCTGACGATGTTCGGGGAGACCTTGTTGAAGGTCGTGCCTGTAACGATCGCGCTGGCCCTGATATTTTCGGTCTTGTCGAATTTCTGGGCTTGCAATCCCGGCGGGCCTTGGTGGCGCAAGCGGGATCTCGTGACAGATATTTGTTATTGGTTTTTCGTGCCGCTCTTCGCGCGCGTGTTCCGCATAGGCCTTCTGGTTTTAGGTGCGTCCGTTGTCTTCAATATACACGGCGCGGACGACTTGATCGCGTTTTACGACAACGGTCATGGTCCGCTGTCGAGGCTGCCTCTTATAGTGCAGGGGCTTTTGTTTATCGTCCTCTCCGATTTCATGCTCTATTGGCTCCACCGCATGTTTCATGGCGGCGCATTCTGGAAGTATCACGCCATCCATCATTCGTCCGAAGAGCTTGACTGGATTTCGGCCGCGCGGTTTCATCCGGTAAATCTCCTGATTGGCACGATCGCCGTCGACGTTATCCTCTTGATGGCGGGCATCTCGCCGAACGTAATGGTTTGGGTCGGGCCGTTCACGACGTTCCACTCGGCTTTTGTCCACGCAGAATCTGAACTGGACGCTGGGGCCTTTCAAATACCTGATCGCGACGCCGGTATTTCACCGGTGGCATCACACCTCGCTTGAGCGGGGTGGCAATACCAATTTTGCGGGCACCTTCCCGCTATGGGACATTATGTTTGGCACCTTTCGCATGCCGGAAGGGCAGCTGCCTGAGTCGTATGGAGTCGATGACGCCAAAGTTCCGGAAGGATTTGGTGGCCAGCTTGCTCATCCCTTCCATCATGCATCTTGATCACGCCTGTCGCGAACGGTCGTTTGCAGTTCATTCATCAATTAACGTCAAATTCTCCATGTCGGGCGCCGGCTCCACTGCGTATCGCTTTTTCCGGCTTTTGAACGTCCCGGGGTAGAGTATGTCGACTGGCTCCATATGCGCGGCCGCGCGCTTTTTTTCGTCCGCTCAAGTGTTCTCGCGCTTTCGATCCTCGCGATCGGATCGCTGGGAATCCCTGCGGTTGCAACGGCCGAAACCGCCGCGAATGTGCAGATCGATGTGATCGTCGATCAGGCAAAACTCATCAAGCTGCCCGGCAATGTTTCGACCATTGTCGTCGGAAATCCGATGATCGCAGACATTACCCTTCAGGCCGGGGGAATCATGGTCGTGACCGGCAAGGGATATGGCGCAACCAACGTGATTGCGATGGATCGTGATGGAACGGTCTTGATCGATCGCATCATTCAGGTGGAGGGTCCGACTGACAAGCTTGTCACTGTTTATCGGGGAATCGACCGCGAAACATATAGCTGCACGCCGGTTTGCCAGCGGCGCATCACGTTGGGCGATGGAGCGACCTATTTCTCGTCGACTCTGGAGCAGGCAGGAAGTTTCAGCGGCCAGGCCACCGGTAACGCTACGACCGCAGCGAGCAACACGGCAGCTACGCCCAAGAATTGAACAAATATCGCCCCGGAATCGAAATGGTTTGAGGGTTAACGCAATATTATCGCGCCCTGCCGAATTGTCCGGACAGGCCGAAAGCTTTCAACAATTACTCTTGGCTATAATGGCGGCAGTTATTTTCAGCCGCCTCCGAGATTGTATTTCATGGCTTCATTCGTTCGCGCTCGGATATCGATCGTCGCAGTATTGCTTCGGTTTCGGGAAAGCCGCCGGGGATCGGCTGCGGTTGAGTTTGCGCTTATTGCGCCAATATTTTTCGGCTTGTTGCTCTCGATCATTCAAGTGGCTCTGGTGTTTTTCGCCGGGCAGACGCTGGAGACGGCTACGCAGGATTCTGCGCGCATGATCATGACGGGCCAGGCCCAAACCGCCAAGCTCACTCAATCTCAATTCAAGAACGATCTTTGCAGCCGGATTGTCGCCCTTATCAATTGTCAGGGCGGCGTGCAGATCGACGTCAAAAGCTACTCTTCGTTTTCAAATGTCGTGCTCGACAATCCACTTGATGCCAACAATCAGCTGCGGAGCGATTTCGTTTATCAGCCCGGAAATCAGGGTGATATCGTCGTGGTTCGTTCGTTCTATAAATGGCCGTTGTTTTTTATTACGATGCCCTACTTCGATATTTCCAATCCCAGGGGAAGCGGCACATCGCTCATGACAGCCACGGCTGCCTTTCGCAACGAGCCGTTTGGATCCGTGCAGGCAGGGCCAGGACCATGACGAACATGCAGTCCAATTCTATTGTGAAGCGGTTCTGCGCTGATTATCGTGGGGCGTCGGCAGTGGAGTTCGCCTTTATACTGCCGGTGATGCTGGTTTTATTCTTCGGAACGCTTGAGCTCTCCACTGGCGTTGCCGTGGACCGCAAGGTTACGCTCACAGCGCGCACGCTTTCGGATTTGATATCCCAGGCGACGACAGTATCGGATACCGATCTCGCGAATTCATTCGCGGCGAGTTCTTCGATCATGACGCCGTATTCGCCGACGCCTGTTCAAGCGGCGATTACGCAGGTGGCGATCGACGACAAGGGCAAAGCGACGGTCTCATGGACCAAAACACTGAACCCGACGCCCGAACAAAAGCATGCTCCGGGAACTGTTGTCACGTTGCCGCCCGCTCTTGCCATGCCCAACACGTATCTGATCTGGAGCGAGGTCGCTTACACCTATACGCCTCTGGTGGGGTACGTCATGAAGACTCCCCTCACTCTGAGCGATCAATTTTATACCCGCCCGCGTCAAACGAATTGCGTGCTGTATCCAGCGCAGCTGCCGACGCTGACATCCTGCTAGAATATTTTCCGTCACACCGTTCGCACCAAATCAAAAGGCCGCACCAGAGGCGCGGCCTTTCGTAATAATCAAAAATATAGCGGCTCAATACGCCAGGTTATCAACCTGCGGCCCGAAGATTATCGGCCGATGATTTGCCGGAACGGCGATCAGCAACGATTTCGTAGCTGACCTTCTGGCCTTCGCGGAGAGTTCCGAGGCCTGCGCGCTCAACGGCACTGATGTGCACGAACACATCGTTGCCGCCGTCATCCGGCTGAATAAATCCATAACCTTTGGTCGCGTTAAACCACTTCACGGTTCCCATGCTCACGGGGGTAGTCCCTTCTCGGATAGATATAGTCAAAGCTCATTGTGACACGAGCCGGCGAGATCGAATTTTGGAAGGGTCGTCAGCGTAACCCGGCTGTACCGGTGGATAGCCAATGTCGTCCGGCCGAAAATCGATATTTTGAAGTCATAAGCGAAAATGGAATTTCAAACAATCCTGACACCCCGGATTTTTTGGGGGGCTTAATTGCCTTAAATATAACAAAACTCTGCACGCGGACGTGCAGAGTTAATTTTCAGTCTCTCGCGAGCTGGGCTGTTATCGCCGCCGGAACTGGCCGCGCGGTGGGCCGCTGCGAGGCGGGCCGCCGCTGGGACGCTCGTCCTTGTGTCGGAAAATCAGCCGGCCCTTTTCCAGATCATAGGGCGACATCTCGATCGTCACGCGGTCTCCCGCCAGCGTCTTGATGCGGTTTTTCTTCATCTTGCCGGCGGTATAGGCAACGATTTCGTGCCCGGCGTCCAACTGGACACGGTACCGGGCATCGGGGAGGATTTCGGTCACCAGTCCTTCAAACTGGATCAGTTCTTCTTTCGCCATGGACTTCTCCGGATAGAAAATTTCGCAATATTGAGGATTTAATGCTGAGGCTGCCGCTGACGCTTCGGGCGGCTTTCGCGGTGAAGGAATGCGACGCCCTGCATGCTTTCGCCGCCGCCGCCGCCGCTATGAGCGGGCCGCGCCGTTTCGTGTCGGCCGGCCTCATGGCGGGTTGCCTGAGGCGCTCCGCCTCCGGGACCGCGCCGTCTGCGATGCTTGCTCTTCGAGGCCGGTTGGGGGTTAGCCCGGCCGCCATTGGAATGCGATGCGTGGCGGGAGTTGCGCTGCTGTGCCGGTGCGGCCTCGGCTAAATCGCGATGTCCGGGGGTACGTCGGTCTTCCCGCGGCAAAGTGGTTTTAATCAGCTTCTCGATGTCGCGAAGGTAGGCGATTTCCTCGCCGGCGCAGAGCGAGATCGCCACGCCCTCTGCTCCCGCGCGGGCCGTACGGCCGATGCGGTGGACATAAGTTTCGGGGATATTCGGCAGATCGAAATTCACGACATGGCTGACGCCGTCGACGTCGATGCCGCGCGCCGCGATATCGGTGGCGACAAGGGTGCGAATTTCGCCTGAACGGAAGGCGGCGAGGACCCGCTCACGGTGATTTTGCGACTTGTTGCCGTGAATGGCGTCAGCTGGAATTCCGGCCTTTGCCAATCCTTTCACGACCTTGTCCGCGCCGTGCTTGGTGCGGGTGAAAACCAGCGCGCGGTTGACCGGCTCCTGTTTCAGAAGCTGGGCCAGCGTTGCGGGTTTTGCGGAGTGATCGAGCTGAATGATGCGTTGGGTGATACGCTCGGCGGTCGACGCCACCGGCGTGACAGCAACGCGCGCAGGATCGCGCAGCATGCTTTCGGCAAGATCGGCGATGTCTTTCGGCATGGTTGCCGAGAAAAACAGCGTCTGGCGCTTGATCGGAAGCTTGGCGACGATTTTGCGGATGTCGTTGATGAAGCCCATGTCGAGCATGCGGTCGGCTTCATCGAGCACGAGAAACTCGACCTGACCGAGTTTGAGCGCGTTGCCCTGGATCAGATCGAGCAAGCGGCCCGGGGTCGCGACCAGGATTTCCACGCCCTGCATCAGGGAACGGACCTGGCGCCCTAGTGGAACGCCACCGATGGCCAGCGTCGATGAAATTTTCAGATGCCGACCGTAAGCGTTGAAGCTTTCGAGGATCTGTCCGGACAATTCACGCGTCGGGCTGAGAACCAGAACGCGGCAATTTTTCGGCTGCGGACGGATCCTGGATTCGAGCAAGCGATGCAGGATGGGAAGAGCGAAGGCTGCGGTTTTCCCGGTGCCCGTCTGGGCGATCCCGACCACGTCGCGGCCGGTCAGGGCGATAGGGATGGTTTGAGCCTGGATGGGAGTTGGCGTGACGTAATTTTCTTCTTTAAGCGCACGCGAAATTGGATCGGCAAGGCCGAAATCCTGAAAGGATGTCAAAGTGTTTCTTTCTACAGAGTCATGGCGCGCATCTGGCAGTCATGCCGGATACGAGCGGGTGTCGTGGGACACCCGCGTGTTTGGGGCGTCTGTTAGGTTAGATGAAAGGGCAAGCCAGACGCCATTGCGCAGAAAAATGGCAACAGATCAGAACACGCAGCCCGCAGAGACCTGACGATTCTCAAGGTCGCACCGGCTATATGAGCCAGGAACACGGCGCTTTCAAGGTTAAAAATCTCGGGCCTGTTGGCGGGGCCGTTTTAGACCGGTCTTTTCCAGGAGGGGATTGCTCCAAGGGTGGTTGCTGTAAAATTAGACATAAATCGTTATGTGCCCATAAGTTTTGCAGATTGCTAATGAGGCAGCCAAAATTATGTGCACTCAAATTAGGCGAGATTCTCGGTCGCTGCGCTCAATAATCAGATATTTTCGAACAATTTCAATATGTTAAACGCCGTCTGCCCGATGGCACAGTTCTTGCGATTCCGTTAACGCAGGCGGCCACGCCAGTGGCTGGCCCAGCATCTTTATGTCTGCGTCAGGGAGATCACATCGCATGTTTACTCAACTCACATCGGCGGTCGTTCGACCGCTGAGTCGTCGCAAAGCGCTGGCGACGGCCGCTGGCCTCGCATTCGGGCTTGCCACTCTCGGCATGGCGCAGGCTGCCGAAGACACCATCAAGGTTGGCGTCCTGCATTCCTTGTCCGGCACGATGGCGATCAGCGAGACGACGTTGAAGGACACCATCCTGTTCATGATCGATGAGCAGAACAAAAAAGGCGGCGTTCTCGGCAAGAAGCTTGAGGCCGTGGTGGTTGACCCCGCTTCCAACTGGCCCCTGTTCGCCGAAAAAGCCCGCGAGTTGATCACCAAGGACAAGGTCGCCGTGGTGTTCGGCTGCTGGACATCGGTGTCACGCAAGTCCGTGTTGCCGGTTTTCAAGGAACTGGATTCGATCCTGTTCTATCCGGTGCAATACGAAGGCGAAGAGAGCGAGCGCAACGTGTTCTACACCGGCGCTGCCCCGAACCAGCAAGCGATCCCTGCGGTCGATTATCTGATGAAGGAAGAGAAGGTGAAGCGTTGGGTGCTGGCCGGCACCGATTACGTCTATCCGCGCACCACCAACAAGATTCTGGAAGCCTATCTGAAGTCCAAGGGCGTGGCCCAGGACGACATCATGATCAACTACACGCCGTTCGGCCATTCCGATTGGCAGACAATCGTGGCTGACATCAAGAAGTTCGGCTCGGCGGGCAAGAAGACAGCGGTGGTTTCGACCATCAATGGCGATGCCAACGTTCCGTTCTACAAGGAGCTCGGCAACCAGGGCATCAAGGCGACCGATATCCCGGTCGTTGCTTTCTCGGTCGGCGAAGAAGAACTCGCCGGCATCGATACCAAGCCGCTGCTCGGCCATCTCGCGGCGTGGAATTATTTCGAATCGATCAAGACGCCTGCGAACGAGACGTTCATCAAGGAGTGGCAGGCCTACACCAAGAATCCGAAGCGCGTGACCAACGATCCTATGGAAGCGCATTACGTCGGCTTCAACATGTGGGTGAAGGCGGTCGAAAAGGCCAAGTCAGTCGATCCCGACAAGGTTATCGATGCGCTTCCGGGCATCAAGCAGGCCAACCTGACCGGTGGAACCTCGGAAATGCTGCCGAACCACCACATCACCAAGCCTGTCTTCATCGGCGAGATCAAGGGTGACGGACAGTTCGATGTGGTCTGGAAAACGCCTGGTCTCGTTGCCGGCGACGCATGGTCGAAAGAGCTGGAAGGCTCGAAGGATCTGGTCGGTGACTGGGTCGGCAAGAAGTGCGGCAACTACAACACCAAGACCAACAAGTGCGGCGGTCAGGGATCCTGATCCCGCCCAGTTCCTCTTGAGATGAAAGACTTCGGAAGGCGGCGGCTGTCGCCGCCTTTCGCTCACTTCCGCCGGGGTCGCGTGGTGTTTGGCAATTTCATTGTTCGCATTTTGACGCCTGTCTTTGTGCTGGCGCTGGTGATGGTCTCGTCTCTGCCCGCTCTAGCGGGGCCTTTCGAGGATGCCGTCAGCAAGTTCGCCAACGATTCGTTTTCTGATACCGACGAGGCTATCGGCGTTTTGAGCAGCAGCGGTAACCCGCGCGCCTATCCGATTGTCAGCGCTCTTCAGGAAGGCCGTCTCATCGCCGATCCTCAGAGCAAAAAGGTTTATATCAAGGAGGTCGACGGCAAGGTCGTCGATGCCGCGACCGGCAGTCTGGTGTCGTCCGAATTCACAAATCTTGAGAGCGTGCGCCTCAATAATCGATTGCGGCGAACGGTCGAGGCGGCGGTCAGCAGTCTGACCTTGTTGTCGCCGGACCCGGCCAAACGCAGTCTGGCCGCGCAGTCGGTATTCCGGACCCATGAAGCCACGGATTTGCCGGCGATCGAAAGCGCGTTGCAAAAGGAAACCAACGGCGCCGTGAAACGCGCTTTTGCCTCCGCCCGTGCCGCGATTCTGCTGTTTAAGACCGACGCCAGCGAGGCGGACAAGTTCGACGCCATCGCGACCATCCGCGCGCGCGGTGATCAGGAAGCTTTGGCTTTGCTATCAGGTCTTCCAGCGGAGACTTCGCCAGCGGTTGCCCGCGCCGCGGCAAATGCTGTCACGTCGATTCAGAACAACCTCGCCATTTGGTCCACCTTGCAAAACGCATGGTACGGCGTGTCGCTCGGGTCCGTGCTGCTGCTCGCGGCTATCGGCCTTGCCATTACATTTGGCGTGATGGGCGTCATCAATATGGCGCATGGCGAAATGGTCATGATCGGCGCCTACGTCACTTTCGTGGTGCAGGAACTGATCCGAACCCGCTATCCGTTCTTATTCGATTATTCGCTGCTGATCGCAGTGCCGCTGGCTTTCATCGTCGCGGGGGCCATCGGCGTGGTCATTGAGCGTAGCGTCATTCGCTTCCTCTATGGACGGCCGCTGGAAACGCTGCTTGCGACCTGGGGCATTTCTCTTGTGCTGCAGCAGGCCGTCCGCACCATGTTCGGCCCGACCAATCGCGAGGTCGGCAATCCATCATGGATGAGCGGCGCATTCGAAATCGGTCATTTGACGATAACTTACAACCGGCTCTGGATAGTCTGTTTCACGTTGGCAGTCTTCGTGATGCTGCTGGCCATGCTGCGTTACACCAGCCTTGGGTTGGAAATGCGCGCGGTGACGCAGAACCGGCGCATGGCGGCCTCGATGGGAATCGCGACATCGCGCGTCGACGCGCTGACCTTCGGGCTTGGCTCCGGCATCGCCGGGATCGCGGGCGTGGCGTTGTCGCAGATCGACAATGTCAGCCCAAATCTGGGGCAGAGCTATATCATCGATTCGTTCATGGTCGTGGTCTTCGGTGGTGTCGGCAATCTCTGGGGCACGCTGGTCGGTGCGCTGACACTCGGTATCGCCAACAAGTTTCTTGAGCCGGTCGCGGGAGCCGTGCTCGGTAAGATCGCCATTCTGGTCTTGATCATCCTCTTCATCCAGAAACGCCCGCGCGGCCTGTTTGCCCTGAAGGGGCGGTCGGTGGAAGCATGATGCCCTATCTGCTGACGCGGTCTTTGAATCGCAGCGCTGTCGCATTTCTGCTGATTGTCGCAGCGCTCGGTGTCGTGTTGCCGCTGTCCAACCTGCTGTTGCCGGAATCGTCCGTGTTTCAGGTGCCGACTTACCTGATCTCGTTGTTCGGGAAATATGTCTGTTACGCGATCCTGGCGTTGTCGATCGATTTGATCTGGGGCTATTGCGGCATCCTTTCGCTGGGGCATGGCGCATTTTTTGCGCTCGGCGGCTACGCGATTGGAATGTATCTGATGCGCCAGATCGGCAGCCGCGGCGTCTACGGCAATCCCGTGCTGCCGGACTTCATGGTGTTTCTGAATTATCAAAAACTGCCGTGGTACTGGCACGGCTTCGATATGTTCTGGTTCGCGGCGCTGATGGTGTTGCTGGTGCCGGGATTGCTGGCTTTCGGCTTCGGCTGGCTGGCGTTTCGTTCGCGCGTCACTGGCGTGTATCTGTCGATCATCACGCAGGCGATGACCTACGCGCTGCTGCTGGCATTCTTTCGCAATGATTTCGGATTCGGCGGCAATAACGGTCTGACCGATTTCAAGGACATCCTGGGTTTCAATATTCAGTCGCAAGGCACCCGCGCGGTCTTGTTCATGCTGTCGTGCCTGGCCTTGATGACTGGATTTCTGATTTGCCGCGCGATCGTCACCTCCAAGCTCGGCAAAGTGCTGATCGCCGTGCGGGACGCGGAATCGCGTACGCGCTTCCTTGGCTACCGCGTCGAATCCTACAAGCTGTTCGTGTTCACGCTGTCCGCCTGCATGGCGGGCGTCGCCGGTGCGCTTTACGTTCCGCAGGTCGGCATTATCAACCCCGGCGAGTTCGCGCCCGGCAATTCCATCGAGGCAGTGATCTGGGTCGCCGTCGGTGGCCGAGGCACGCTGATCGGCGCCGCGATTGGCGCCGTGGTCGTCAACTATGCCAAGACGTTTTTCACGTCCGGCGTTCTCGCGCCGTACTGGCTGTTCATGCTCGGCGCGATGTTCATTCTGGTGACGCTGTTCCTGCCCAAAGGCATCATCGGCACGGTGCAATCGTGGTGGGAGCCTTGGCGGCAACGCAGCCTTGCTGAAGATCTCGCAAGCGCGGCGCGCGAGGATGGCGTCAGCGAACCCCATTTAGCGGAGTGAGCGCATGAACATCATGGATACGCGAGCCACATCCGCGCTGCTCTATCTCGACGGGGTCCATGTCTCGTTCGACGGCTTTCATGCGATCAATAATCTGTCGCTGACGATCGCGCCCGGCGAGATGCGAGCCATCATCGGCCCCAACGGCGCTGGCAAAACCACCATGATGGATATCATCACCGGAAAGACAAAGCCGGACGAGGGGGACGTGCTCTTCGACGGTACCGTGGATCTGACCCGGCTGGATGAAACCCAGATTGCCGAACTCGGCATCGGACGCAAATTTCAGAAGCCGACGGTGTTCGAAAGCCAGACCATCGAAGACAATCTGTTGCTGGCGCTCAATACCGATCACCGCGTGCGCACCACGCTGTTCTGGCGGCAATCGCCGAATGAAGCCGAGCGCATCGACCGCGTGCTCGAGACCATCAAATTGACGGACGCACGCAATCGGCTGGCGGGGAGCCTTTCGCACGGACAAAAGCAGTGGCTGGAAATCGGGATGCTGCTTGCGCAGGATCCCAAGCTGCTGCTCGTGGACGAGCCGGTCGCCGGCATGACCGATGTCGAAACGCATCAGACGGCAGAACTGTTGAAGGAAATCAACCGCGAGAAGACGGTCGTGGTGGTCGAACACGATATGACCTTTGTGCGCGAACTCGGCGTGCGCGTGACCTGCCTGCATGAGGGTTCGGTACTTGCGGAAGGGTCGATCGATCAGGTCTCTGCCAATGAGCGTGTCGTCGAGGTGTATCTGGGGCGATGATTATGCGTATTGGGTCTGCAATTGTTGTTCGATCGTGCGGCCTTGGTGCCGGAGACGACCTTAAGCGCGACGCTTTGGTGGATGCTTCGCAATCGGCGACAGGAGGCTCGGCCAGATGACGACGAACACCGGCGCTCTCGACGTCAAGGACATCAGTCTTTTTTATGGGGCGGCGCAGGCGTTGCGCGGCGTCTCGATCGCGGCTGTTCCCGGCAAGGTCACATGCGTGCTTGGCCGCAACGGCGTCGGCAAAACCAGCCTGTTGCGTGCCATGGTAGGACAACAACCGATTGCCGGCGGCAGCATCGTGTTCGATGGCAGCGACATTACAACGCTTAGGCCTTATGAAAGAGCGCGGCGCGGAATTGCTTTCGTCCCGCAAGGGCGGGAGATTTTTCCTCTGCTGACAGTCGAGGAAAATCTCAAAACCGGCTTCGGCCCGTTGAAGCGCGACCAGCGCAATATTCCGGACGATGTGTTTTCATTGTTCCCGGTGCTGCAATCCATGCTGAGACGGCGAGGCGGCGATCTATCCGGCGGCCAACAGCAGCAGCTGGCCATCGGCCGGGCCTTGGTGATGCGGCCCAAGCTGCTTTTGCTTGATGAGCCCACGGAAGGAATCCAGCCCTCGATCATCAAGGATATCGGTCGCGCCATTTCTTATTTGCGCAGCCTCGGTAACATCGCCATCGTTCTCGTCGAACAGTATCTCGATTTTGCCTGCGAACTGGGCGATCATTTCGCGGTGATGGATCGCGGCGCTGTCACCTTCACCTGCGACCGTGCGACGCTCGATCCGAGCGCCATCAGCCGCGCCATGGCCATTTGACGGTGGCTTCCGCACGGTCCTGGGTCGTCTTTCGGATGGCGATAGAGTAGCAAAGACGGATGCAACGTGACGTAACGTCAGAACTATCGGGTACTTTCGCGGCCAACCGGGCTGTCGGAGCGGTGGCATTCGACGTCCAATTGACCGACGGCGTGACGCGGCGAGGTCAGCTCCATGAGGCTGGTTCGTTGCGCGTACGGTTTCCATCGCCGGAAGCGCAAGGGCTTTCGGCCGTTTTCATCAACACCGCGGGCGGTATCGCGGGGGGCGACCGGTTCGATATTTCCATTGCTGCGAGCGAGGGATCGCGCCTCACCGTCACCACCGCAGCGGCCGAAAAAGTGTATCGGTCAAGCGACGCCTCGGCGCTTCTGAATATCGCCTTGCGCGTGGATGCTGGTGCGCATTTGTCCTGGCTGCCGCAGGAAACGATCCTGTTCGATCAGGCTCGCCTGGAACGTCGTATTGATATCGATCTTGCGGAGACGGCGTCGTTGCTGCTCTGCGAAATTGTCGTGTTCGGACGAGCGGCGATGGGCGAACGGATGACGAGCGGGTATTTTTCGGATCGCTGGCGGCTGCGGCGCGGAGGCAAGCTGATCTTTGCCGAAAACGTCCGGCTGGATGGCGATATCGGAGCCAAGCTTGCCCAGCCGGCGATTGCCAATAACGGCGCCGCTGTCGGCGTGGCATTGATCGCTCCGGGAGACGAAGCGCTGGTCGAACGCGTTCGCGAGGCCTCCGCCGGGTTTGGCGGCGAGGTCGGTGTCTCTGCCTGGAACGGATTTGCATTGGCGCGCTTCTGTGCGCAAAATGCATCGCTCCTGCGCGCCGATATGATGGCCGTGCTGGCGCGTGTCGATCGCGCTTCGCTGCCACGGCTTTGGCTTCAATAGGTTGGGCTTCAATAGGTTGGGCTTCAGTAGGCTGGGCTTCAATAGTTGGCGTTCTTTATCTTGATTTCTTGAGAGCAGACATTCCATGAATCTTTCCCCTCGCGAAAAGGACAAGCTCCTCATTTCCATGGCGGCAATTGTCGCCCGGCGAAGGCTGGAACGTGGCGTCAAACTCAATCATCCCGAAGCCATCGCAATTATTTCCGATTTTATCGTTGAGGGCGCGCGGGACGGCCGTACCGTTGCGGAATTGATGAAGGCAGGCGCGGAAGTGCTGACGCGCGAGCAAGTGATGCAGGGGATTCCGGAGATGATCCACGACATTCAGGTCGAGGCGACGTTTCCGGACGGCACCAAACTTGTCACCGTTCACGCGCCCATTCGATAGGGCAGGGTTTCATCAAACCAATGCCATCGCTTCATCGGTTTTTATCGCAGCAGACGTTCGGAGAATGAATATGGTCAGACTGATTGCCTTCGTTGCGCTGTTGATGCCCACTGCGGCATTTGCGCATCCGGGACATGACGAGGCTGCGAGCCTTGCAGCGGGGCTGTCTCATCCGTTAACGGGCTTCGACCATGTCGCGGCCATGGTGGCTGTCGGCCTATGGGCGGCATTGAAGGGCGGTCGCGCGCTTTGGGCTTGGCCGGCTGCTTTCGTTGGCGTGATGCTGATCGGTGGCGTGTTGGGGATGATGCAAGTGCCGCTGCCGTTCGTCGAGCCCGGTATTCTGGCTTCGGTGGTCGTGCTGGGCGCGATGGTGGCGTTGGCGATCGATGTGCCGGTTGGATACGGCGCGCTCGTCGTCGGCACGTTCGCGCTTCTGCACGGCTACGCGCATGGATTGGAGGCGCCCGGCGCGACTGGCGGGTTCTCCTATATGATCGGCTTTGCCTTGGCGACGGCGGTTTTGCACGGGGCCGGAATAGCCGCGGCGCTGGCGTTGAAGCCTGCGCGCCGGCGGCCGCTGGTGCGCCTCGCTGGCGCCGCATGTGTCGTGATCGGCGTTGCCCTCATCACGCAAGCGATTTGAGGTTCTCATGATACCCGGCGAATTGTTTATCAAGGATGGCGAGATTGAATTGAACGCCGGTCGCAAAACGGTGACGTTAACCGTCGCCAATACCGGTGACCGTCCTATTCAGGTGGGCTCGCACTATCATTTCTTCGAGACAAATCCTGCGCTGAAGTTCGAGCGCAAGAAGGCGCGCGGCATGCGGCTGGACATTGCGCCTGGAACGGCCGTGCGGTTTGAACCGGGCCAATCGCGCGACGTTACGCTGGTGGCGCTGGGCGGCAAGCGCATGATTTATGGCTTTCGCGGCGATGTGATGGGCAAGCTGTGAAGTTAAGAACAGATTTGTTGAGCGCTTGACTGCAAGCTGAGCGAAGTTAGTCCCGGAGGCGTCGATGGCGACCAAGATTTCCCGTTCGGTTTATGCCGACATGTTCGGCCCCACGACGGGTGACCGCGTGCGCCTCGCTGACACGGACCTTATCATCGAGGTCGAGAAGGATTTCACCGTCTACGGTGAAGAAGTGAAATTCGGTGGCGGCAAGGTGATCCGCGACGGCATGGGCCAGAGCCAGATCACCAATCGCCAGGGCGCCGTTGATACCGTCATTACCAACGCGCTGATTGTCGATCATTGGGGGATCGTGAAAGCCGATGTCGCCATCAAGGATGGCTATATCAGCGCGATCGGCAAGGCAGGCAATCCGGATATCCAGCCGGGTGTGACGATCATCATCGGCCCCGGCACCGATGTGATCGCAGGCGAAGGCAAAATCCTCACCGCGGGCGGCTTCGACAGCCACATTCATTTTATCTGCCCGCAACAGATCGAGCATGCGCTGATGTCGGGCGTCACCTCGATGCTCGGTGGCGGCACCGGGCCGTCGCACGGCACGTTCGCCACCACGTGCACGCCTGGCCCATGGCACATCGGGCGTATGATCCAGTCATTCGATGCGTTTCCGGTCAACCTTGGAATCTCCGGCAAGGGCAATGCGTCTCGCCCGGCGGCGCTGGTGGAGATGATCAAGGCGGGTGCTTGTGCACTGAAGCTGCATGAGGATTGGGGAACGACGCCTGCCGCGATCGATAATTGTCTTTCGGTGGCGGACGATCATGACATCCAGGTGATGATCCACACCGATACGCTGAATGAATCGGGGTTTGTCGAAGACACCATCAAGGCGTTCAAAGGGCGCACCATTCATGCCTTCCACACCGAAGGAGCGGGCGGGGGACACGCGCCGGATATCATCAAGGTCGCGGGCCTGAAGAATGTTCTGCCATCCTCGACCAATCCGACCCGGCCGTTCACTCGCAACACGATCGACGAACACCTCGATATGTTGATGGTTTGCCATCACCTCGATCCGTCGATTGCGGAGGATCTGGCATTTGCCGAAAGCCGTATTCGCAAGGAAACGATCGCAGCGGAAGACATCCTGCACGATCTGGGCGCGCTGTCGATGATGTCGTCCGATAGCCAGGCGATGGGCAGACTTGGTGAGGTCATCATTCGCACGTGGCAGACCGCCGATAAAATGAAGAAGCAACGGGGATCGCTGCCGCAGGATAAGGGCAATAACGACAATTTTCGCGTTAAGCGCTATATCGCGAAATACACGATCAATCCGGCGATCGCCCACGGCGTCTCGAAGTTGATCGGCTCAATTGAAAAAGGCAAAATGGCGGATTTGGTGTTGTGGTCGCCGGCATTTTTCGGAGTAAAGCCCGATTGCATCATCAAGGGTGGTTCGATTGTGGCTGCTCCCATGGGCGATCCGAATGCGTCAATCCCCACACCCCAGCCGGTGCATTATCAGCCGATGTTTGCGGCCTACGGCCGCGCGCTGACTGCGTCGTCCGTGGTTTTCTCGTCAAAGGCAGCCGTGGCGTCCGGGCTTGCAAAGAAGCTCGGAATTCAGAAATCGCTTTATGCAGTGGCAAACACCCGCGACAAGATTTCCAAGAAAAGCATGATCCACAACGATGCCACGCCCAAGATCGACGTCGACCCCGAGACTTACGAGGTGCGCGCCGATGGCGAATTGCTGACATGTGGGCCCGCCGATGTTCTGCCCATGGCGCAGCGTTATTTCATGTTCTAGGGTGGCTGGGTTCGGAAATCAGGCGCGTCCTGATTTCTGTCTTGAAAACAAAAAACGCCGGGAGGATTACAGTGATCTATGTTGTTGCAACGCTCTCCGTTAAGCCGGAGATGCGCTCCGAGCTTATAGCCGCTGCCAAAATTTCCATCGCCGCCACCCGCAAGGAGCCCGGCAACATCGCCTACGATATGCACGAAAGCGTCACCGACCCGACCAAGGTGGTGTTTGTCGAGCAGTGGGAGACCGCGGAGGCGCTGACCCCGCATGGCAAGAGCGATCACATGCGGGCATTCGGTCGCGTTGCCGTGAATTGCATGACGGCTCCGCCGCGCATCGAAATCATCACGCCCGAAAAGGTCGACGTCCGTTAGCGTTTTCAAGCGAAGCATGCCGACGGACTTGATCGGGTGGAGGATCCCGGTTCGCGTTAGGAAAACGCGTTAAAACAAAAACCATGGAGCGCGACGGTGATTAAACCCGGAACAAAAAGCGCTCCAGGTCGAAAGAACGATGGAGGAAAATCATGATCTATGTGGTCGCAACCACGCAGGTAAAACCGGAACACCGCGACGCTTATATCGCCGGCGCAAAAGAGTGCATCGCCGCAACGCAAAAGGAAGACGGCTGTATTTATTATGACAGCCACGCCAGTGTGAACGATCCCAACCGGTTCGTGTTTGTCGAGCGCTGGGAATCCCGCGACGCATTGAGCGCGCATGGACGTTCCGCGCACATGAAAGTCTGGCGCATGTTGTCGGCAGATTTCAAAGTCAGTCCGACGGTGATTGAAATCATCAGTGATGGCAAGGTTGAAACCTCTATGAGAATTTCATCGTGATCCGTGCCCTTAAGGTTCGGGCCCCGTTGAGCTGGACGCAGCAGCCGGCAGATACCGTGGTGCTCGATTTCGACGACCGTCATCGCCGTCGCATGACGATGACGGGAACGCGCGGGCTGGAATTTCTGCTGGACCTCGAAGAGGCGGTTGCCTTGCGGAACGGCGATGCGCTGGAGCTGGAAGATGGCCGCCTCGTCGAAGTCATCGCAGCGCCTGAGCCGTTGATCGAAATTCGCGGCGCAGATCCGCAGCATCTTGTGCGTATCGCCTGGCATCTGGGCAATCGTCATTTGCCGACTCAGATCGCAGGGCGCGGCCTTCGGGTCCGGAAAGATCATGTGATCGAGGCCATGGTACAGGGGTTGGGCGCGCGCGTGGTCGCCATCGAAGCGCCTTTCGATCCCGAAGGTGGCGCATACTCCAGTGGACAAGGTCATGATCATACAGCTCATGATCATGCTCAACATGCCCACCGCCACGATCACAAGAACCATGATCATGGCCACTCCCACGATCACAATCATCATGATGGCTGTTGCGGTCACGACCATGCTCATGACCCTCACGACTAAATCCGGGCATCGAGCACGCGAGCAAAAAACCGCCGTCGTTGGCGGCATTGCAGAAAGACAGGCGGATTCTCTAGCCAGCGCCAGCGTTGCTGTTCCGGAAGATGACCGGGCCGCGCTCTACCGGCTTATGACCTGGCTCTCGCCATCATTTCCGGTCGGTGCTTTTTCGTATTCAAGCGGGCTCGAATGGGCAGTGGAGGCGGGAGACGTCATCGATGCGTCATCGTCGCGGGCGTGGCTGGCGTCGATGCTCTCGGAGGGGGCGGGATTTTGCGATGGTGTTTTCCTGGCGCATGCACATCGTCGCGTCGCTGACGGCGACCAGGCCGGTTTGATCGATCTTGCCGAATTGGCCGCAGCTTTCGTGCCGTCGCGCGAACGGCAACTGGAGACGACCACCCAAGGCAAGGCTTTCATCGCTGCCGCGCGCGCGGCGTGGACGTGTGAGGCCCTCGAGCGAGTTGTCGACGGTGTACCGCAGTCTTTCGTTTATCCGATCGCCGTGGGGATCGTCAGCGCCGCTCACCGGATTTCACTACGTTTAACCGTCCATGCCTTTCTGCACGCGCTGACGGCAAACTGGATTTCGGCCGCGGCGCGGCTGGTTCCTCTCGGACAGACCGAAAGTCAGAGAATACTTGCCGCTCTCGAACCCGTGGTGAATAGCACGGCAGACCGCGCACTTGCCGCGGGGCTTGACGATATAGCCAGCACAACCTTTCGTGCTGACCTCGCCAGCATGCGGCACGAGGCGCAGTACACCAGACTGTTTCGATCATGAGTACACTTGCTGCGGTGGAGGCTGTCCTGCTCGTGGCAATTGCCGTCCTGCATGCCGCGTGGGGCTTTGGACTGCGTTGGCCGCGCCGCGACGAAGCAGCGCTGGTTGCGCTCGTGGTCGGGTACCGGCACGAGCGCATGCCGTCGCCGTCCCAGTGTTTCGTGGCTGCAAGCGCGATCTTTGCCGCCGGGGTTATTTTGGCATGGCTGTCGGGATACGTTCATTCGCCACTTTCCTACCGGCTCATCGCGCTCCTCGGATTGGGGATGATGACAGTGTTTGCTGGGCGAGGGATTGCCGGGTACGTGCCCGCATGGCGGGACAGGTTTCCGCGCCAGCCATTTGCGACGCTTGATCGCTGGATTTATTCACCGCTGTGCCTGGCAATCGCCGCGACATGCGCAATCCTGATTTTCAATCAAATGAGAAGCTGACATGTCCACTTTCCATGGCCCTCTTCGTGTTGGTATCGGCGGCCCGGTCGGCTCGGGAAAGACAGCGTTGATGGACCTGCTTTGCAAAACCATGCGGGAGCGCTACGACATCGCCGCCATCACCAACGATATTTATACAAAATGGGACGCCGAGTTTCTGGTCAGATCGGGCTCGCTGACGCCGGATCGCATCGCGGGTGTTGAAACCGGTGGCTGTCCTCACACCGCCATACGTGAAGATGCTTCGATGAACCTCGCCGCGGTCGCGGATATGCGATCGAAATTTCCCGGTCTCGATATGATTCTCATTGAATCGGGCGGCGACAATCTTGCAGCCACCTTTTCACCGGAACTTGCCGATCTCACGATCTATGTGATCGATGTTGCCGCCGGCGACAAAATTCCATCGAAGGGAGGACCAGGCATTACTCGCTCCGACCTGCTTGTGATCAACAAGATCGATCTGGCGCCCCATGTCGGGGCATCGCTCGAAAAAATGGATGCAGATGCCCGGCGAATGCGTGGCGAGCGCCCGTTCGTTATGACCAATCTGAAGAAAAGCGAGGGCCTTGAGCGAATCATTGGCTTTATCGAGAGCAAGGGTGGGCTTGCGCGATAAGGTTCGGCGGCTCAATTGCATTAGCAAGGCGTGTTTCCCCCATTTACGAAACGAGCCATGCGATTTACCGGGAACAGGAAGGGACCACTGGTGGTTCTTTTCCCATGAGACAACCACGCCCCATTTTGACGAAGGACTACAGCAACGTTTTTCTTGGGCTGATGCTGGCCGGCATTATCATGATGGTTTTTGGGCTGGCGCTCGCCTCTGGATAGCGGTCGGTGCTCCAAGGTCACGGATGCGGCGAACAGTTCGCGCGCCGAAGCGTTTCAAGGACCGCCGCAACGATCGTCTCGCGTGTATAGGGCTTGCCGACGAATAGCGCTTGGGAAAGCTCGCTTGATACCGGTTGTTGGTGGGCTCCTGTCGCGATTACAAAGGGAATCCCGGCTCCCGCGAGAATTCTCGCCGTTTCGAGATCGGAATTGCCGTCGGGGTCGGGATTGAGATCGATAATCGCGATGTCGATCTCGGCGATCTGGCTCAGCGCCTGTTCAACCTCCACCCGGCATCGGGCGATGATCACATCCAGCGCGCCAGCTGCGATCAGCATGTCCTGAAGATCCAGCGCAATCAGCGTTTCATCCTCGACGGCCAATACCCGCAGGCCGGCCGGAAGCAAAGCATCGGTGAGGGAATACTTGCGCGCCATCGGCTCAGTGTTCTACCAACTCCGCGCCCAGGTCCACGAAAAAGACCTGACCTTGGCTCAGGTGGGCGGACGATATCGCGGATGCTGTATTGGATTTCCCAAGTTCTTCTGGAACCAAAGGGGCGTTAAGATGTTGGTCTACTTGCCGGTTGGTGAAGCTGGTTGAACTGAGCCTCCTTAGGACGAATTGCCGGATAGCGCGTGCCGTGTATCAATGACCTTATGCGTGTTCTTATCGACGACCGCTCGCCGGTTTCCGCCCAGCCGGCGCATCAAATGATCGCGAAGGTTGGTTGTCGCCGGCGTTTCATGGACTGGGTGGGCTAGTGTTCCGGCTTGGATTTCTCATTGGCCTGATTGCCCTGCTCGGCGTGACAATCTCCGGCCTTGTGGCATACCGGGTTTATCAGCAGGACGTTTCGTTGGACGAGGCCGCTTTGCAGCGCGCCGTCGACGTCCATGCAAGATTGGTTCAGGACCGACTGAGCGAGCGCGAGTTGCTGACCCGGATCATCGTTGGCCTCATTCGCAAGCCGTCCTTGTTGCAAGGCAATGTTCTGGAACCGCTGCGGTCATCGATCTACGCCTTCAAGACCGATTTCGTCGTCGCCGGCTGGATTGCGCGACTTCAGTCTTCGGATTTGGTGAATGCCGAAAAACAATTGGCGGCTGCGGGCTTCTCAAGCCCGCGGATTCGCGATGCCGAAGACCAGGCCCTCAACGTTGCCTCCATTTCGCAACCGACCGACGTGTTGATGGATGTCGAACCGCGCAACACGGAGACGCTCGCTTTTCCGGGTCGGACATTCGATCAGCATCCGGTTCTCGGCCCGTTGCTCGCGCGGGCGGCTGCGGAGGGCAAGCCACTGTGTTCGGACCCGCTGATCCTGATGCGGACCGACGGCCCGGTTGGAATTGTCCTGATCGCACCGGTGACGCAGGATGGCAGCAATGCGGTGGCCGGCTTCATCACATTTTCCTATCGGGTCGCGCCGTTGATGTTGGTCAACGAAGACACCAGTGTCTTCGACGTTGTCTTGCGTGATCCGCGTGATGCGACCAAGGATTTGAAGGCGGACGGGCAGGGTACGGTCGCTGCGATACCTATCCGGCAGACTTCCTCGGCGCGGCGTTTGGCGCGCACGGTCTCGTTTGGCGACAAGGACTGGAGCCTCGGCTACTACGCGCGCACCGATTCGAGGGCGCGGGCTCAGGATCTGGCCTCGATCGTCGCGATCATTGGTGTGGCCCTGACCAGCATCATTTGCGGCCTGTTCGGCTATGTCATTTACAACAACATTCGCTTGAGCCGGGAAATCGAGGTTCGCATCGGTTTCGAAAACCGCCTGACTGCGGTGATCGGAGAGCTGAACCACCGGGTCAAGAATATCCTTGCCGTGATTCAATCCATCGTGACGCGCACTCTGCGGCACGGCGTGGACATCGATTCCGCACGTGATTTGCTTATTGGCCGCATTCACGCGATGTCCAATGTGGTGTCCTTGCTGAGCGATAGTCAGTGGCAAGGCGTGAACCTTCGAGGGCTTCTGGAATCGCGCGCAATTCCACATGCTGAACGTATCGCGATCAGCGGACCAGATATTGCCGTCAGCCCGCGCGCGGCTCAAAGTCTGTCCTTGTTATTTTTCGAGCTGGCCTCCCACGCAGACGAAGGATTGTCGTTGGTCGGAAAGCATCCGAACATCTCCGCGCAATGGAAGGTGATGGGAGAAGGCAAGGACGCGATTTTTGACTTCCGTTGGGAGGAGTTCAACACCAGCGCCGCCACGCGTCGTCCGGATAGCGACTTCGGGACGATTCTGTTGGATCGCGTGGCGCCTGAAGCGCTCGGCGGCGCATCGAAGCGCTATTTCACGGACGTCAGTTACGTCTACGAACTGACGGCGCCCATGGAGACTGTGGTGGACCAGACTGAATTGGATCGAACCGATCGTTTGGCCGCGCCGCTGAAGCCGACCAAACGCTAGACCGCTTTCATTCTGTGTTGATCACCGTATGAACGGCGCGCCTCGGCTACCACGGAACAAAATTTCGATCGCTGAATTGACCGCCCATCGACATTAATTGCGGGAGGCAATCATGGGACGTTACTTGTTGCTTTGGTTGCTTGGCGTACCGATACCGATTCTGGTCCTGATTTACGCGTTTGGCGGCCTTCATTATTAGTCATTCCGTGCCTGATGAAGCCGGCGCGCAGCGCGAGGTCAGGCTTTGGAAACGGAGACCGAATGTGAAGCGAAACGGCCACCGCTGCGGTGGCCGTTTCGATTTCGCGTCGGCCATGCCAGCGACGGATTATCTTCCGCCGCCACTTCCGATCACAGCGCGCACCGTATTGTCGGGGCCAAAATCGTCGGTCCCATCGACATAAAGCAGGTTGCTCAATTTTGAGCGGGCGCGGTTAACCCGGCTCTTGATGGTGCCGACCGCACAGCCGCAAATGGCCGCCGCATCTTCGTAGGAAAATCCCGAGGCCCCAACCAGAATGAGAGCTTCTTTCTGGTCTTGCGGCAATTTCTCGAGTGCGACACGGAATTCCTCGAACTCCAGGTGCTGCGTCTGAGCGGGTTGGGATTTTAAAGTCTTTGCGTAACTGCCGTCGGCATCCTCGACCTCACGACGCCGTTTGCGATAGTCCGAGCGAAACAGGTTTCGCAGGATCGTGAACAGCCACGCGGGCATGTTGGAGCCCGGTTGGAAGGAATCGATATTCGCCAACGCGCGAAGCAGGGTTTCCTGGACGAGGTCGTCAGCCCGATCGCCATTCCCGCTGAGCGAGATCGCAAAGGCGCGCAAGCTCGGTACGCAGGCAAGCATGTCGTCGCGGAGCTGATTTGTGAGAGGCATTAGTCCCTCCCATCGTTTTTGGGCGCCATATCGCCCGAGGCAGGTTGGGGCTGTTCTTCAGCGGTGTCGAGCTTACGAATGAGCTCTGCGAAACGATCCGGCACGCCCTGGCGGACGACATCATCGTACATAGCCCTGAGTTGGTGCCCGATCCGGGATTGAATCTCGGCGTTCAACCCGCCTTGTTTCTGAGGCTTCACATCTTTCATGATCCGTTCCGTAACTTCCCCTAAGAGTTAAGTTCCTCGAAACAAAAGGCTTTTTTCGGAATTAAGCCTTTCCTCGCCGGGCGTGTGGAGGCGTAATTCAATAGGCACGACAAAGTTCCAATAAAGTTGGAACTTTTCCCGGGCTGAGGCGTAAACAGGCGCAGGTGGGAACCGGCGTTTCGGGGACCGCGCTGACTTAGTAAAATCGATGGAGGGGGGATGTCTCGTTCCCAGATTGTTGCCGAACATTTACCGCTGCTGCGCCGGTATGCCCGCGCTTTGACAGGAAATCAGGCATCGGGGGATGCGTATGTGGCCGCCATGCTGGAGGCGCTGCTGCAGGATCAATCTTTGCTCGACGAAAAGAACGGACCTCGCGCAGGGCTGTTCCGGTTGTTCACGCGCATATGGAATTCTGTCTCGATCAACGAAGAGGCGGACGTCGCGGTCGCCTCGTCGGTCCCGTCCGAGCGGCGTCTCTCAAACGTGACACCGCTGCCACGGCAAGCGTTTTTGCTGCTTTCGCTCGAAGGATTTTCCGAGGCCGAGGTGGCCTTCATTCTTGACACCGACGTCGCCGAAATTCGTCAGCTCACCGATACCGCCGGCCGTGAGCTAGCGGCCGAAATCGCGACCGACGTTCTTATTATTGAGGACGAGACCTTCATTGCGATGGATCTTGAAAGTCTGGTGAAAAACCTGGGCCACAACGTCATCGGTGTAGCGCGGACGCATGCCGACGCCATTGCGCTTGCAAAGGACCATCGTCCCGGCTTGATACTCGCCGACATTCAACTGGCCGACGGCAGTTCCGGCCTCGACGCGGTTAACGAGCTGCTGCGTGTTTTTGAAGTTCCCGTTGTATTCATCACCGCCTATCCCGAGCGCTTTCTCACCGGCGAAAGGCCTGAACCGGCTTTCCTGATTTCGAAGCCGTTCCAGCCTGCCATGGTGTCCGCGGTGGCCAGCCAGGCGCTGTTCTTCCAGCGGAACTCGCGAAACAAGTCCGCCAAGGCCGCCGCCTCTTAGGCGCTCTTCCCACCAAAAACGGCCCGGATCCGATTGGATTCCGGGCCGTTTTTTGTTTGATCTTTCGAAGGATGCCATCAGAAGGGCACCACCAAACCGTTTTGGCTGTGCGTTCTCACGCCCGGCGATTTTTCAATTGATGTCATTGATAAACATAAAGAAGCGGGACGCCGCCGGCATCACCACGGCAGCGCCCCGCGTTCGCCGGTTAATTAGGGGCAGGGGGAATAACCGGCTGCCGTAACGACGCGCCAGTCACGATATCGTTCCTGACTGCGCGAGAAATTTTTCAAAAATTTTCGCGCCCGTGTTTTTTTAATCTCCGCTTAATACTCTCAGGAACCAAGCCGTCGCCCGCGCCGTTAATGATGCACTTCGCAGATCATCGCGGCTCGAGGCATCACATGTCCCATATTTCAAAAAGCGCATTAGGCTTGATCGCAGCGTCGCTTGCGTTCGGTGGTGTTGGAATGGGTTTGGCGTCCGATCTGGGATCTGCTGCGGACAAATCCCTCCTAACGGCTGCGGCGGTCAATCGGGCGTCGAAGGCGGATCGCGAAGCATTTGTTCCCGAACAGTCAGAGACGGTGACGCTTTCCTTCCGGTTGCCGAATCTCAGCGATGCGTCGGTGACCATGCGCCTGCCTATCGCCGATGCCCGGCGGCTTCGTCCGGGCGAAACCACCACAGTCAAAGGTGGTGCGATGCGGAGCAAAATGATTGTGGCTTGCGAGCCCGTGGTCAGCGTTTTGACTGCCGTGGCGAAGCAGTTAGGCCCAGGCCGCTGCATCACCTGATCGGCTGAAATGCTTTATGGAATGGACGCTTAGTCCGGCGTCGGCTCACCGGCGGATTTTCGGCTGGCGAGCAAGCCGAGCGCAATCCCGCCCACGGCAAGGAGCGGGATTAATCGCTTCACTCCCACCGCACGCACGATTTGCAGCCCCGTTGCCACTATCATGGGATCGCTCATGGCGGTCGCAAAAGCAGATTTGGTGGCCTCCACCGGCTTTTGGCTCTCACGTTTTTTGTAAAGGTAGCATCCGGCGGCAATCAGCGTGACCACGAAAAATACGCCGGCTCCTGCGAGGCACGCATAAACAAGGCCGAAGCGTTGGAGAACGAAAACGAAGGCCGCAGCGCAGAGGAAACACGTTGTCACGAACAGCGATATCGACACGGCGAGTATCAGCGATGTCATTCGAAATGCCGTGCCCGTACTCTCTTTCAGATCCTCGATGAAGCCCTGAAGCATTGCGCCCGCCATGTCCTTAAGATTCTGAAATTCGAGTTGATCGCGAAAATATCGAGCCCGCGGCAAAGGCCGCTGCGGGCCCCCACAGTCATTCGGCTAGCGACGCCAGGTAACGCCAATCAGGAAGCCCAACCCAACTGCGAGGCCGACGGCTGCAATGGGTCTTTGCTGGATCGCCTCTTCAAGCGTTTCTTCGAGCGTCGTTGCGACATCCTGCGCTGCTTCGAGAGCCGCGTTACCATGTTCGCTCATATCCGAAACAACCAAATCCACATTCGACCGTGCTTGCTTGTAACTCTTTCGCGCCTGTTTACGGGCCGAGCCAGCAAGAGTATTGAGCGCTTCGGTAATCTGGTCGGCCAAGTTCGATATGTCGTTTTTCACGGCATCCACATCCTTTTGAAGACGGTCATAATTGGCTTTGTCGCTCAGATCTTTCATCACAGCTTCACCTTCACCGCTGGACATCGAGAGCTTCCTTGCCGTTGTGCGAGCACGATTTTCGGAAAACCGGCGCCCACTTTCCGGGTCGTGCTCCGGGGACATTGAGTGCCGGGAAAACGCAGCGTAGCGGCCATGGTTCCATCGGAAAAACCGTTATTCATTCGGCAGTTGAGGGCCCTCAGCCGGAAAGAGATGTTCTTTCAAAATGAGCGCCACGATCAGCATCGGCGATGCGAGAAAAGCGCCGATTGGTCCCCACAGCCAGGTCCAGAATGCAAAGGCGATGAAAACGGCCAGCGCGTTCAATGCCAGACGCCGGCCGATGATGGTGGGTGTAATGAAATGCCCTTCCAGAAACGCTGCGCCGGCGAACAGCATTGGCGCCATCAGGCCGGCGCCCAGCGTCGATCCGGTGATAACCCCCACCGCCAGCAAGACCACGAACATGACCACCGGTCCGATGATGGGAATGAAATTCAACGTGGCCGCAAGTGCGCCGAGACCCGCCGGGTTGGGCATGCCGGTGACCGAGCAAATCACGCCCGTCACGACGCCTACGCCCAGATTGATCATGGTGACCGTAAGCAGATAGAGGCCGAGATGCCTTTCGATCGCATTGAGAATGCGCAGGGTGCGCAGCCGCGATTCGTGCACGCCAAACGTCATAATCAAAGAGCGCCGCAAATCCGGCCAACTGGCAATAAACAAAATCAGCGTCACGATGAACATCAAAATCTCCGTCACCGTCGGCGACAGGAATTCCAATGTCGGTTGGACCCATTCGATCTTCGGCAGCGAAAACGACGTCTCCGACGGGGTCACGCCGAATGCCGATTGCATTTGGCGCCAAAGCGCGAGAGGTCGATCGAAGACGTGGAGTTTCTCCTTCAATTGAAGGCTGATTTCGGGAAGCTTCGAACTCCACTCGAGCAGCGGGGCCGAAATCAATGCCAGGATCAGGGCAACGATTGCGAACGTGCTCGTGAGCATAAGAACCGCGGACGCGGCGCGCGGGATCTTGAAGCGCTCAAGAAAGTCTGCGCCGGCAGATAACATGGTGCCGATCACGAAGGCAGCGACCAGCGGAATGAACAAAACGCGAGCCAGGTAAAGAACCGCGATCACTGCGATCACGGTGAGTGCAGCCAGCGCGAACGCGACTACATCAGTGCGTCGAACAGCCGGAGGTTGAGTGTCTGGCGGATCCTGCCGGGACTTCCCGCTCGATCTGACAGAGAGTTCGCGCGAGGAGGTTTCGCGCGAGTTTTCTTGGGTCGCTTCCGCGCGTGGCTGATTCATCAACGTCAAATTCGCCCCAACAAAACCAAGACCACGACAACCGCGAGCACCGTGCCGACGATCCCTGAAGGCCCATACCCCCAGGCGTTGCTGTAACCCCAGTTCGGGATGACGCCGATCAGCATCAGGCTCAGAAGAACGAGAAGAATGGTGCCGAGCGACATGGTGAATTCCTCTCAAGCCTGGCCGGCTCGGGCCGCGATCAGCTGTTTCGGCTCTCGCTAACTCCGCTTCCAACCAAGAAGGCGCCTTGAAAGTTCCGTCGCGCAGATGTGACTGTCGTTCGCTTGACAATTCCACTCGCTGATCACTGCCCAAGGAACTCTCTCGCCGTGGCCGTGTTTGCTTCATGAAAGATTGCATCACGTGCAGTGGCGCAAACGGCGCGAGGGCAGGCTCATGACACAATTGAGCGTTGGTAAAACTGGTTTGCTCATGTTGGTGGCGACCGCGGCTTTTGCCGCACTTGTGTCCAGCCCCAACGCCCACGCGCAAGGCCTGAACTATGCCGCAACGTCAACGTCGCCAACTGGGATTCCCGGCATGGATGGCGGATCATACGGCACAACTGACGACAGCACTGCGGGGGGTAACGAATCCGATGGATTACCACAGCGCTTGCAACGCAAGATCGTCTCATACACCACGCACGAGGCAGCTGGCACAATCGTCATCGATACCTCCAATACGGTGCTGTACTACGTTCTCGGCAACGGGCGGGCCATTCGTTACGGCGTCGGCGTCGGTCGTGAGGGATTTACGTGGTCTGGCACGCAGACAATTTCGCGCAAGGCGGAATGGCCTGATTGGCATCCGCCATCCGACATGATCGCCCGCCAACCGTATCTGCCGCGCTTCATGGCCGGCGGACCCGGCAACCCGCTCGGCGCACGTGCGATGTATCTCGGGTCGAGCGTGTATCGCATTCATGGCACGAACGACCCCTCGACCATCGGTAAGTTCGTCTCGAGCGGTTGTATCAGGCTGACGAATTCGGATGTGGAAGATCTGTTCAGTCGCGCCAGCGTCGGCACCAGGGTCGTGGTTTTGCCGAAAAGCGCATCATCGGCATCTCGCATCGAGGCCAATTCTTCCACTTCCAGATATTCCGCTTCATCGTCTTCCACGCTGAGGACTTCCGCAGCAACGGCTATGCCGCAAACTCTGCAACACCAAGCGGTGAACACATCCGGTTCTGGTCTTTACTAACGAGGAATTCGCTAAAGAAGTCCGCGCCCAGCATCGCCCTCGGGAGAACGTCATGAAGTATGCGTCGGTTCAAGGGATCGCGATGGGAATGGCTCTCGGCTTGCTGGGTGGTTGGGCGCTATCCTCGGACGCGTCCGCGCGCGATCTGTTTTCAACACTGTTCGGCGCATTCACGGGTGGGGGAGCGCCCGCAATGACGCCTCCTTCTATTCCCAGCCCGTTTGGCGGCAACACCGACGACACCCGTCCTCCGTCAACCTCCCGAACGGGGGGAGGACGCACCGCATATTGTGTTCGCACCTGTGACGGACGGTATTTCCCCGTGCCAACCTCGGATGGTGAAAGTCGGACCTCGGCTTGCAGCAGTCTCTGTCCCGCCGCCGAAACCAAAGTCTTCTATGGCGGTTCCATCGACAACGCGTCCACGGAAAACGGAAAATCCTATTCGGACCTTCCCAACGCATTTCGATACCGCAACGAGATGGTTTCGGGCTGCAGTTGCAATGGCAAAGATCCCACTGGTCTTGCAGCCATCAAGATCGAAGATGATTGGACGTTGCGAAAAGGCGATATCGTTGCAGGGCCCGATGGGTTGATGCGGGCCACCGGGCGTGCCGATAGACGCGCATCGGCGAATTTCTCGCCGGTCTCGCCATCGGTTCGCGCAAAGTTCAGCCGGCTTCCGGTTGTTGCGTCGGAGTGATCGACGTTTCAGCAGATATCCAAATGATATCTTTGAAAGTCCCGTGAGGCGCTCAGGCTGCGCGGATATTTCCGAGGAATTCGGTAACCTGACGGCGCAATTGCTGGGTTTGGCTGTTGAGAGATTCCGCCGCCGCTTTGACATTTTGAGCGGCTGAGCCGGCCGCGTCGGCGCCGGCACTGACGCCGACAATATTATTGGAAACATCCTGGGTTCCCAACGCCGCTTGCTGTGTATTCCGGGTGATTTCCTCCGTCGCAGCTCCTTGCTGTTCGACCGCAGCCGCAATCGCGGTCGCAACTTCGCTGACCTTGGCGATCGTACCCCCAATCGTCCGAATGGCCTCAATGGCTTCGCCCGCGACCTTTTGCACGGCGGCGATTTGTTCGGAGATGTCCCCGGTGGCCTTGGCCGTCTGATTGGACAAGGATTTGACTTCCGAGGCGACAACGGAAAATCCTTTGCCTGCATCTCCTGCACGCGCGGCTTCGATCGTTGCGTTCAATGCCAGAAGGTTGGTCTGGCTTGCGATATTGTTGATCAATTCCACCACCTCACCAATCCGGCGGGCGCTGTTAGCAAGACCTTGAACGGTCCCATCCGTTTCGTTGGCCTGACTGACGGCGCGCGCCGCGATGCCTGCGGCATGGGTAACCTGGCGGCTAATATCGTTGATCGAAGCACTCAACTGTTCCGAAGCGGAGGCAACGCTTTGAACGTTGGTCGAAGCCGCTCCAGACGCGCGGGCCGCCAATTGGATCTGGGCGGTGGTCTGGCTGGACACCGACGACATCGTGGTCGACGTTTCATTCATTTGCAGGGACGCATCGCCGAGCGCATTCAGGGTGTCGCGCATCTGATCTTCGAAGACGGCGATGAAATCTTCCATGGCCTTTTGGCGGGCAGTTGTCTGTGCGGTTCGATCGTTCTGTTCGGCTTCGATAAGGGTTTTCTCGACAGCATTCTGCCTGAAGGTGCCAAGCGCGCCGGCCAGAGCGCCGATTTCGTCGTGGCGGTTGCCGAAGGGGGTTTCCTCCGTCAAGTCACCTGCGGCAACTTTCAGCATGGCATTGCGGATCACTTGCAGCGGCATAATCACGCGGTGCCGAACGGCCCACATGCTGCCGAGAGCAACCGCGATTGCTGCCCCAAGCAAAGCCAGCTGCTCGAAAAGCGTCCACAGTGCAGCGGTCTGTTTTGCCAGCGCGTGATCCTTGGCAGCCTCGTAAGCCTGTTCGGCGAGAACGATAGCTGGGGTCATTTGCGCTACCGTGTGCGTGCCCCAATCCGTCGCCGTCATTTCGGGCTTCTCGCCGGAAATAAGCGCTTTCAGCAGTCGGTCACGAAGTCCGGTATATTTGGGATCAAAGTATGAGGTCTTGGTGTCCGAAAGAGCTTTTGCAAGATCGCCGTTGAGTTTCATGCCGGACGAGACTGTCTCCAGCGCCGTCCAGGCAGTTTGAACTCCTCCCACAAATTGCGAATAGGTCTTTTGACTATCCGCCGCGACCTGTCCGGTCGCAAGCCCGTTCGCGACCAGCACGGAAGCCTCTCCCGCAGTGTTGCGCAGGAGCCATGCGATCTGCTTGATCATTAAAAATTGGTCGACGGCCGCATCGGCATGACTGACCTCCGCCGCGAGGCGTGCCGACAGTTTATCCAGCAGATCGAGCAGGCTTGCGGTGACGTCCATGAATTCTTTTGCCAGAGCCGGGCGCCGGGATGCTTTCGGTTTGGCCATGTCACCCCAGGCCTCGTCCTGGAGCGACTTCAGTTTCTGAAACAGCCTAGAAAATTCTGGCAACAGGCTGTTGCGTTCGGAAAACTCGATCGTCGATAACAGGTCGATCGCCGATCGCATCGCTGGCATTTCGGCGCCTTCAATGCCCTGGAGAAATTTGGCGACATCGGGCTGGATGACGCTATCAGCGTTGAGATTTCGGTTGGTGGTAGCTCGGTCAACGCGCAAATTGTGCGTCCCCTTGAACGCATTCGCTGACGCTTCCGCGGCCGTTCTGATGTACCTGGCTGATTGCAGCTGGTGCCAGGAATCCCAGGCGGTGAATGACACCATGGCAACCACGCAGCACGCCATGATCGCGATGACGGACGTCAAAAGCGCAGTCACGCTCAAACGATTCAACATGAATTCCCCCGGATCAGCATCCGGATACTGGCAGAAAATCGTAAAAATACCGGTAATCTGCCAACAGCCGGTTGTCTGCCGGGCGTGCGAGCTCAGGCTGCTCGGATGTTTCCGAGGAATTCCGTCACTTGGTCGCTCAACTGCCGCGTCTGGGCGCTGAGGGCTTCCGCCGCCGATTTGACGTTTTGCGCCGCGGATCCGGTAGCGTCCGCGACTTCGCTGACACCGGCGATGTTGGTTGAAACACCGGAGGTGCCGGTCGCGGCCTGATGTGTGTTGCGCGTGATTTCCCGGGTCGCTGCACCTTGCTGCTCGACGGCCGCCGCGATGGCATTGGCAACTTCGCTGACTTTTCCGATTGTGCCGCCGATCGACTTGATCGCGCTCATCGCGTCGTCGGCGACTTTTTGCACGGCGGCAATCTGTTGCGAGATATCCTCCGTCGCTTTCGCGGTCTGATTGGCGAGCGATTTGACTTCTGACGCGACGACGGAGAAACCCTTGCCGGCCTCACCCGCGCGCGCGGCTTCGATCGTGGCGTTCAGGGCCAGCAGGTTGGTCTGGCTTGCAATGTTGTTGATCAGTTCCACCACTTCGCCGATGCGTCCGGCGGTGTGAGCAAGCCCCTGAACCGTTCCGTCGGTTTCCCGGGTCTGATCCACGGCGCGCGCGGCAATGTCGGCCGCGTGTGTGACCTGCCGGCTGATGTCGGCGATTGACGCCGTCAACTCCTCGGATGCGGTGGCGACGTTCTGGACGTTCATCGATGCTTCGTCGGCGCCACGCGCAGCCAGTTGCACCCGTTCGTTGGTCTGATCGGAAATGGCGGACATATTGCCTGACGTTTCACGCATTTGTTCGGATGCGGAAGCCAGCGCCTCAAGCGTGCCGCGGACCATGATCTCGAAATCCGAAATATGTTTTTCGATCGCATGCTGCTTAAAAGCGGCCTGATCGTTCCGCGTCTGCTGCTCGGCTTCGATGCGGTTTTTTTCCGTGGCGTTTTGTTTGAACGTGTCCAATGCCCCGGCAAGCGCGCCGATCTCGTCATGGGCGTTGGCGACCGGCACTCCCGCGGTCAGATCGCCTGCGGCCACCTTGAGCATGGCGTCTCGAATGACCTGCAACGGCTTGATCACTCGGCTGCGGACCACCCACATGCCGCCAAGAGCCACCGCGATTGCAGTCGCGAGCAGCAGGAGTTGCTCAACAAGCCTCTGCACGGCTTTGCTGTGCTGGGCGAGCGCATGCTCTCTGGCCGCGTCGAGGGCCCGTTCCGCGACGACGACGGCGCTGGCCATCTGTTCAATACTGTACGGGCTCCACTCGCCGCCTGTCTTTTCCGGTTTTTCGCCGTTGGACAACGCTTTGACCATGCGATCGCGCAGATCCACATATTTGCTGTCAAAATATGCAATCTTCGCGTCGGAAAGTGCTTTGGCGAGAGGATCTGGCAATTTCATTCCAGATGATGAAGCCTCCAGTGCCGCCCATGCGTTCTCGATGCCACCTGTCAGTTTCACATAAGACCGCTGGTTTTCAGGCGAAATCTTGTTTGCGGCAATGTTGTTCGAGATAACCAGCGACGCCTCGCCGGCGACATTGCGCAGCATCAGGGCCATTTGCTTGATGTTCAGCAATTGATCGATGACAGCGTCTATATGATTGACATATGCGGCAAGGCGCACGGACGTCCTGTCGATCACCTCAAGCAATGCGAGGGCTGCTTCCGCGAATTCTTTAGCGAGGCCAGCCCGCCGCGCGGCTTTCGGTTTGTCCGCGGCGTCCCACGCTTCGGATTGCAGGGCTTTCAGCCGTTCGAATTTCGGCTTCAAATCGGAAAGCAGTTGATCCTTTTCCGAAGTGTCGGACGATGCGAGATGATCGATCAACGATTGCAACGCCGGAACCTCGACACCCTGAACTTCCTTGAGATATTTGCTCGTATCTGGGTCGATGACGGATTCGCTTATCAGGATGCGATTGACCGTTGATCGTTCGGTGCGAACGCTGTGGAGCGCTCTGGAGGCGTCCGCGGAGGCGTCGGCGACGAGGCTGATGAGGGCGGCCGTCCTGAGTTGCTGCAGAGAATTCCATGCTGTTAGGGACAGCATCGCGACCACCCCAAATGCCATGATCGCGATGACGGATGTGAGCAACGCGGTCACGTTGAGGCGGCTGAGCATCAATATTCTCCAATGGTCGGACGAATATGGAGCCCAATTGGTAAAATACCCGTAACTATGCCTTTGAAAACGGACGGGAATTTTCAATAGCCCAAGGGATGCGCCGATTTGTTCCAGGAACGGAACCTGAGCTGCACCACAGGCGTTACACACGCGGAGGCCATCGCGCCGTTCGCAATCCTGCCCGGGAGTTATTTACATGTCATTGCTGATCAGCGCCCTGGTCACGTTCCTTGTCGTGATTTTGATTTTGTATCTCGTCAACATGTTGCCGATCGATGGACGTGCCAAACAGATCATTCGAATCGTGGTCATCATTATCGGCGTGCTCAATCTCTTGCGACCGCTGATGTATTGAGCTGACGTCCATTTGACGTGCGCAATAAAAAGCCCCGGCATCTCGCCGGGGCTTTGTCGGTCTTTGACACCTGGTAAGTAACTGGTCCGAAGAACAGCGGCTATTTCAGCGTCCGGAACCAGTCGTCGACGTCCTTGTGGATCTGATCCTTGGCGAAGCCGTAACGTTGCTGAAGCTTGCCTTCGAGCTGTTCGCGGCGGCCTTCGATCACGTTCAGATCGTCGTCCGTCAGCTTTCCCCATTTTTCCTTGGCGGCGCCTTTGAATTGTTTCCAGTTCCCTTCAATGCGGTTCCAGTCCATTGCCATCTCCTTTTTCTGGATGGCAAACAAACGGCGGTCTTGCACCGATGTTCCAGGCGCGCGTGCAGCAATTCGACGTGTGACGACGGCACATCATTAAAACCCCGGCGCGAGGCCGGGGTTTGTCGCGTCTGAAGTCGGTCTCGCGAAACGTTTATCCAGCGGCCTTTGCCTCTTTGCGGCGCGCATGCAGGATGAACTCGGTATATCCGTTCGGCTGCTCGCGTCCCTTGAACACGAGATCGCACGCCGCCTTGAACGCGATGCCGTCGAAAGTCGGCGCCATCGGCTTGTAGAGGGGATCGCCGGCGTTCTGCCGATCCACCACCACGGCCATGCGCTTCAAGGCTTCCATCACCTGATCTTTGGTGACCACGCCCTGATGCAACCAGTTCGCCAGATGCTGGCTGGAGATGCGCAGCGTGGCGCGGTCTTCCATCAGGCCGACATCATGAATATCCGGCACTTTCGAGCAGCCGACGCCTTGATCGATCCAGCGCACCACATATCCGAGGATGCCCTGGCAGTTGTTGTCGATTTCCTGCTTCACGTCGTCCGGGTGCCCAGTTCGACTGCGAGACCGGTATGGTCAGGATATCGGACAGTTTCGCGCGCGGCACGGATTGCTTGATTTCCTGCTGGCGCTTGAGCACGTCGACCTGATGATAGTGCAGGGCGTGAAGCGTCGCAGCCGTCGGCGAGGGCACCCAGGCTGTGGTCGCGCCGGCCTGCGGATGTCCGACCTTTTGCGCGAGCATGTCGGCCATTTTATCGGGGGCCGCCCACATGCCCTTGCCGATCTGCGCGTGGCCTGGCAGGCCATCAATCAAGCCCTTGTCGACGTTCCAGTCTTCGTAGGCCTTGATCCAGGGCTGCGCCTTCATATCGTTTTTCCGGATCATCGGTCCGGCTTCGATCGAGGTGTGAATCTCGTCGCCGGTGCGGTCGAGGAAACCGGTGTTGATGAAAACGATGCGCTCGGAAGCCGCCTGAATACAGGCTTTCAGGTTAACGGTGGTGCGGCGCTCTTCGTCCATGATGCCGACCTTGAGCGTATTCTTCGGCAATCCCAGCATCTGTTCGACACGGCCGAACAGATCGCAGGTCAGCGCGACTTCATCGGGGCCATGCATTTTAGGCTTCACGATATAGACCGAGCCGGTGCGGCTGTTGCGCGTGGCGGAATTGCCCTTGAGATCGTGCATCGCCAGCAGGCCCGCGATTGCCGCGTCGAGGAATCCTTCGGGAATCTCTTCGCCTGCACTATCCAGCACCGCATCCGTATACATGTGGTGGCCGACATTGCGCATCAGCAGCAGGCTGCGCCCGTGCAGCTTGATGTCCTTGCCTGTGGGAGACTTGTAGGCGCGATCGGCATTGAGCTTGCGCTCGAGCGTCTTGCCGCCCTTCTCGAAATCGGCGGACAGCGTGCCGTCCATCAGACCAAGAGTATTGCGATAGATCAGAACCTTGTCTTCGGCATCGACCGCCGCAACGCTGTCTTCCATATCGAGAATGGTGCTGACGGCGGATTCCAGAACCACATCTGAGACGCCGGCGGAGTCGTCCTTGCCGATGACGTGCTTGCGGTCGATATTGATGTCGATGTGAAGGCCGTTGTTCACCAGCAGGATTGCGGTCGGCGATGCAGCGTCGCCCTGATAACCGGCAAACTGCTTCGGGTTTTTCAGAGCCGTGGTCTTGCCGTCGGCAAGTTTGACGGCGAGGGCGCCGTTTTCGACTCTATAAGAGGCGACGTCGCTGTGGCTGGCGTTGGCGAGCGGCGCGGCCTGATCAAGGAACGCCTTTGCTTTCGCGATGACCTTGGCGCCGCGCGCCTTGTTATAGCCCTTGCCGCCTTCGCTCGCTTCGTGCGGGATCGCATCGGTGCCATAAAGTGCGTCGTACAGACTGCCCCACCGCGCGTTGGCGGCGTTGAGCGAATAGCGCGCGTTGGTCAGCGGGACCACGAGCTGCGGCCCGCATATCTGACCGATTTCCTCGTCGACGCCCGTGGTTGTGACTTCGCGTGTCGCGGGCTCGTCGAGGAGGTAGCCGATTTCTTTCAGAAAACCACTATAGGCGTTGAGATCGAACGCCTTGCCTTTGTTGGCGCGATGCCAATCATCGATCTTGGCCTGAAGGGTGTCGCGGAATGCCAGCAGCTGTTTGTTTCGGGGCGCGAGGTCGCGGACGATGGCGGCGAGGCCAGCCCAGAAGGTCTCCGGTGAAATTCCGGTTTTGGGCGTCGCTTCCTTGTCGACGAAATCGGACAAAATAGCTGCGATCTTTAATCCACTGGATTCGACACGATTCATCTTTGAAATCTCACGGGACATAGCGGCGTCGCCTCTGGTTTACTGAAAGAGGTGCGGGACAGGACGTCGTGTGCCAAACGACGGTGCGGGGGACGTTTTAGCGCCAAAGCCGGGGCAAAGAGAAGGGCCTTGTCGCCCTGCATAACCGCGCCGCGAAGCGGAATATTCGGGTGGGGCGAAGGGCGAGGCGCTTAATGCCCGGGGCCGCCGTGCGGCACCCGTCCCACATGCTCCAGTCCGACCTTGATCAGGATGGTCAGCAGCGCGACGGCGGTCAGGACGGTCGCGGCGGTAAATGCGCCGACGACGTTATAGTCCTGGTAGAGCAGCTCGATTTGCAGCGGCAGCGTCGTGGTCTGTCCGCGAATATTGCCCGAGACGACAGAGACTGCGCCGAACTCGCCCATGACGCGCGCGTTGCACAGAATCGCCCCGTAGACGACCGCCCATTTCACGTTCGGCAGCGTCACGCGCCAGAACGTTGCAAGCCCCGATGCGCCAAGGGTGACTGCAGCTTCTTCTTCATCCGTGCCTTGAACCTGCATCAGCGGAATGAGTTCGCGCGCGACGAACGGCGCTGTCACGAACAGGCTGACGAGAAAAATGGCCGGCAGCGCGAACATGATCTTGATGTCGAAGCGCTCCAGCAACGGACCGAACAGACCTTGAGAGCCGTAGACGAACAGATAGGCGACGCCTGCAACGATGGGCGAAACCGAGTAGGGCAGTTCGATCAAGGCGATCAGAAAGGTTCGACCCGGGAATTCGAATTTTGTGACGGTCCACGCCGCCGCGAGCCCGAACAGAATGTTCATCGGGACAACGACCGCCGCCGTGATCAGCGTCAGCATCACCGCGTGAAGGGTCGCCTGTTCGGTCAGGTTTCTCCAGAAGATCGCCAGCCCGGACGACAGGCCCGTGGTGACGATCAGCGCCAGGGGCGCAATCAGAAAGAACACGGTCAGTATCACGACGATGGCAAGCACCACCCGCCGCGCGATCGGCCCGCCACCGACGGGCGTGTGCATCCACTCGGCGCGGGTATTTTCGTGGGGCGAATGATCTGCCGGTGTCGTCATCAGACCTCTCCGCGTCCGATGTAGCGCAGGTGCCAGGATTGCACCGCATTGGTCACGATGAGCATGACGAATGCCATGATGAGCATGACCGTCGCGATCGCCGCCGCCGCCTGATAATTGTATTCCTCGAGACGGATATAGGTGAGGAGCGCGACGATCTCGGTGCGCATCGGCTGGTTGCCCGCGATGAAGATCACCGCACCGAATTCGCCCAGACTGCGCGCGAACGACAGCGAACAGCCGGCGAGGAAGGCCGGGAAGATCGACGGGAAAATAACCTTGCGCAGGATCTGGAAGTCGCTTGCACCGAGCGAACGGCCCGCCTCTTCGACGTCAGAGCCGAGATCTTCGATCACCGGCTGGACCGTGCGCACCACGAAGGGAATGCTGGTAAAGGCCATCGCGATCGCGATGCCCAATGGCGTATAGGCGACGGAAATGCCGATCGAAGCCAGCGGCGCGCCGAACCAGCCATTCTTGGCAAACAGCGCCGTCAGCGCCAGCCCAGCAACTGCGGTGGGCAAAGCAAACGGCACGTCCACCAGAGCGTCCAGTATACGCTTGCCTGGAAATTCGTAGCGGGCGAGCACCCAGGCCAGCAGCAGCCCGTAGATCGCATTGAAAATTGTTGCGGCGAACGCCATGGTCAGGGTGACGCGGATCGCGGCCAGAGTACGGGGCGATGAGAGAATGGCCCAGAGCTGAGCGACGCCGATCCCCGATGCCTTCAGCAGCAACGCGCAGAGCGGAAGCAGCACGATCGCCCCAAGATAGAGGACGGTCGTGCCAAGGGCCAACCCGAAACCTGGAATAACCCGGCGTCGCACTTTCCTGCCAACCTTCTGAAGTCTCGCGCCGGAATCCGATTCGAAAAACCCGGTCAGCTCAAGGGGAGCCTCGTTTGAAGGCGTTCCCGCAGCCGTGAATACCGGTTTTTGCATCGCAATCAAGGCTGTCGAGACATCTGCGATCGCCTATTCGCTTTAGGGCGTCAGTTTTGCCGTGAACCGAACAACTGGTCGAGCTTTGCGCCGGAATTGAGATGGTCGGTGTTGACCTTGTCCCAGCCGCCAAAGGCCTCGTCGACCGTTACGAGCTTCACGTTCGGGAACTTGTCCTTGAACTGCGCCGCCACGGTCTTGTCGTTGACCCGATTATACTGCTTGGCAAGAATGGTTTGCCCTTCGGTTGAGTAGAGATAGTCGAGATAGGCGGTCGCCAGTGCGCGCGTGCCGTGCTTGTCGGCATATTTGTCGACGACGGTGACGGGAAACTCCGCGAGCAGGCTCTGTGGAGGCACGACGACCTCATACTTGTCCTTGCCGGAGATATCGCGAATGCCGTTGGTCTCCGCCTCGAAGGTGATCAGCACATCGCCGGTCTGACGCTCGACGAATGTCGTTGTGGCGGCGCGGCCGCCGGTGTCGAACACCGGAACGTTGGCGAACAGCTTTTTGATGAATTCGTCCGCCTTGTCCTCGCTGCCGTATTTGCTTTTCGCGAACGCGTAGGCTGCGAGGTAAGTGTAGCGTGCATTCCCGGAGGTCTTCGGGTTCGGGAAGATCACCTGGACGCCCGGTTTGACCAGATCGTCCCAGTCCTTGATGTTTTTCGGATTCCCTGCGCGAACCAGAAACGCCGGCAGCGAGTAATAGGGGGAAGAATTGTTCGGCAGGCGCTTCTGCCAGTCGGCCGGGATCAGTTTTCCCTTGTCGTACAGCACCTGCACGTCGGTCACCTGATTGAACGTGACGACATCGGCCTCGAGACCTTCGAGTATGGAGCGGGCCTGACGCGACGAGCCGTTGTGCGACTGATTGATCGTGACGTCTTCGCCGGTCTTGGCTTTCCATTGCTTGGCGAAAGCGACATTGACCTCGGCGTAGAGTTCGCGCGCGATATCGTAAGAAACGTTGAGAAGCGTGTTGGGCGTCTGGGCGTTTGCCGCCGAGATCGTACCAAGACCGAGGGTGAGGGCGATAAGAAAACGGCGCAAGGGAAGTCTCCTTCAAGATACGCGAGACATGAAACTCAGATGTTGGCGGCAAGATCCAGAGGTTCGTCGAACAGAACGCCTGTGCTAGTCAACAGGCGCTCGATCTCGTCGGCGGCGTCGGCGATCGAGCGGCCAGTGGTGTCGATGGTCAATTCGGGATTGAGCGGAGGCTGATAGTCCTTGGCGATGCCCGTAAAGCTCGGCAGGCTGCCGGCCCTTGCCTTTGCATAATGGCCCTTCGGATCGCGGCTTTCGCAGACGTCCGCCGGTGTCGCGATGTAGACCTCGCGAAACAGCTCGTCGGCAATACGCCGTGCCTGGGCACGGTCCTCGGTCGCGGGCGACACGGCGGCGACAATCGCGATATGCCCGTTGCGCGCAAGATGCGTCGCCATTTCGGCAAGCCGCCGGATATTTTCGGTGCGATCCTTGGGCGAGAAGCCGAGATCGCCGTTCAAACCGGCACGCAGCGTGTCTCCGTCCAGCAGGATCGGCGAGCCGCCGCGAGCAAACAATTTGCGTTCAAGCGCCAGCGCGAGGGTGGATTTCCCCGATCCCGGCAGACCTGTGAGCCAGATCACCGCGCCGCCGTGGCCATAACGCGCCGAACGCTCGTCGAGGCGCAGCGCGGATTCAACCGGTACGATGTCGACCGGAACAGCGCGCTGTCCGGATTCGACACTCAGAACGAGGCCGCCGCCGGCGATCCGTCCGTTGACTTCGATGACGAGGCGTCCGGTGCGTGCGTTGTCGGCATAGGGATCGACGGCCACCGGCTGCGCCAGCGAGATGTCGATTTCGCCGACATGGTTCCTGGCGATGGCGTGAGTGCCGACGCTCGACAGTTCACCCGGATCGACCGCGTTTTCGATGGCGACGACGCTCGCGCGCGTTTCCTTGGTGCCGAGCCGGACCAAAATCGATGCGCCCGCCTTGAGCGGGGCATCGTGCAGCCAGAACACCCGCGCGCGCAGACGCCGCGTATCGCGCGGGGCCGCAGTGGGATGAGAAATGATATCGCCCCGTTCGAGGAATAACTCGCGGTCGAGCGTGATGCCGACCGAGCATCCTGCGCTCTGACGGGTCGCGACGGGCGTCGACGGCCAGCTTTCGACCGTCCGGATTTTTGCGATCTTGCCTGCGGGCATGATGACGATCTCATCGCCCGCGATCAGGTTGCCGGATTCGATGCGTCCGGCCACGATGCGCCGGTCGTCGAATTTATAGATGGCCTGAACCGGCAGCCGGAGCGCGAGTTCGTCGAGCGGTCGTGCGGGCGTCAAGGCGTCGAGAGCTTCCACGACCGTCGGTCCGGAATACCAGGCGATGGCGGGCGTGCGCGCGGCCACGCCGTCGCCATCGCGTGCCGAAACCGGAACGATGGCTGTGGGGGTCACTCCGAGGCCGTTGAGATGGGCGGTGATTTCCTTGCTGATGTCGTCGAAGCGCGCTTGCGAGAAGTCGACCCGATCCATCTTGTTGATGACAATCGCGACCTGCCGGACGCCGAGCAGATGCAGCAGATAGCCGTGACGCCGGGTTTGATCGCGCACGCCTTCGGCGGCATCGATGATCAGCACGGCGGCATCGGCCTGCGACGCGCCGGTGATCATGTTGCGCAGGAATTCCGCGTGGCCGGGCGCATCGATCAGCACGATATCGCGCGCATTGGTGCGGAAACGAATTTGCGTGGTGTCGATGGTGATGCCCTGATCGCGCTCGGTCTGCAGCGCATCGAGCAGAAACGACCATTCGAACGGCATGCCGCGACGGGCGCTGACGGCCTTGAGCATGTCCAGCTTACCTTCGGGCAGGCTGCCGGTTTCATGCAGCAGCCGGCCGACGAGCGTGGATTTGCCGTGATCGACGTGGCCGACGATAACGATGCGCACTTGCGGACGCTTCGGTGCGGACGAAGACTCCGCAACAAGATTGGAAACGGCGATGGTCATGCTGCTCATTCCAAGTAACAGAGATAGCCCAATTGATCAGAGATAGCCCGAAACACGCAGGCGCTCGAAGGCGTCTTCGGTCTCGTGGTCGAGGGCGCGGCCCGAACGCTCTGGCACCTTGGTGCTTTCGAGTTCGCGCAGGATCTCGACGATGTTGGAGGCATTGGAGGCCACCGGCGATGTGATGTCCTGATCGCCCAGCGAGCGGTAGCGCTTGCCGTTTTGCGACAGATAAAGCGGAATGATCGGAATGTTTTCGCGCTGGGTGTAGGCCCAGATGTCGGCCTCGGTCCAATGCAGGATCGGGTGAACACGCAAATGCGCGCCCGGCGGCGGCGAGGCGTTGAACTGATCCCAGAATTCCGGTGGCTGATCGCGCACGTCCCAGCCGCCTTCGGTGCCGCGCGGCGAAAACACGCGTTCCTTGGCCCGCGTGGCCTCCTCGTCGCGGCGGATGCCGGCGATGAGGCCATCGAAACCGTATTTCGCCAGCGCCAGCTTGAGGCCTTCGGTCTTGCGCGCGGCCGAACGGGCGGCGGGCGGCAGCGTGGGATCGACCGCATCGATAGGAGGGCATGGCTCGATTTTCAGATCGAGACCCCATTCGGACCCGTAACGATCGCGAAAGGCGTACATTTCCGGAAATTTCTTGCCGGTATCGACGTGAAGTGCAGGGAAGGGGACCTTGCCGAAAAAAGCTTTCCGGGCGAGCCAGATCATGACGTTGGAATCTTTGCCAAGCGACCACAGCAATGCGAGCTTCTTTAAACGGGCAAAAGCTTCACGGAAGATGTAGATGCTCTGAGCCTCGAGTTCGTCGAGATGATCCATGGTCGCGTCTTTCGTCCAAACCTATCGTGGGGAAACAATTAACCCCGGGAGAATTACCGGGAGAAGAAGGATCCCTTCCTCCGGGATTTAGGAGTATGAATTTCTCCAGGGTCGCTTGACAGGAGAAGAAATAATTTTCTCTTTGCTGGCGGTATCCGATACATATATAGAAAATAATTCCAGTCAACCCCACGAATGGGGAAGCGGAGTGTCGATGCGCTTTCTACCGGTCTTTCTCGATCTCACCACCGGGCCGATCTTTTTGGTCGGCGCCGGCGAGCTCGCGCAGGCCAAATTGCGCCTTCTGCTTGCGGCGGGAGCCCACGTGCGATGGCACGCGGTCGACGGCCATTATGATCTGAGCACCCTGGATGCTGCCGCATCATCTTCGGCCATCACCCGCCACGAGGCCGATCCGCTTGCGGCGGATTTGAGCAACGTGATTGCCGTGCTGTGTGCGGGGGCGGGATCGACCGGACATGCGATGGCGGCGCGGGCGCGCGCCAGCGGCATTCCTGTCAATGTCATGGACGAGCTCGATCATTCGACCTTTATTTTTCCGGCTATCGTGGATCGCGGTGACGTCGTTGTCGCGATCGGCACCGGCGGCGCGTCGCCGGTCGTGGCGCGCCGGGTGCGTGAGCGTATTGAAGCCATATTGCCTGCGCGCATCGGCGAGCTTGCCACATTCGTCGGGCGCTGGCGCAAGGCCATCCGCGATCGTATCCCGGACATGCCGTCGCGGCGGCGGTTCTGGGAGCGCGTTGTCGATGGTCCAATCGGCGCGTCCGTGCTCGCGGGGCGCGGAGACGAGGCCGACCGCGCGTTGGCAAATCTCGCCGATCCGGCGACGTTTGCCGTCCAGCGCGAGCCGGGCTTTGTAACCCTGGTCGGGGCCGGGCCGGGAGATCCGGATTTATTGACCATCAAGGCTCTGCGGGCGCTGCAGGATGCGGATGTGATTTTTTACGATGATCTTGTGTCGCCCGAAGTGCTCGATCGCGCCCGGCGCGATGCGCGTCGCGTTTCGGTGGGACGACGCGTCGGCAAGCCCGGCATTGGCCAGGACGCCATCAACCGTCTGTTGATTGAAGCCGCGCATAGCGGCGAACGTGTCGTGCGGCTGAAGGGGGGCGATCCCTTTATCTTCGGGCGCGGCGGCGAGGAAATCGCAGCCTTGCGCGATGCCGGCGTCGCCTACACAGTGGTTCCGGGCATCACCGCGGGTCTCGGCGCCGCCGCCGAATCCGAAGTGCCGCTGACCTTTCGCCGCCAGGCGCTTCGCATCACCTTTCTGACCGCCCACAAAGTCACCGATGCCGAGGCAGTCGACTGGTCGGCGTTAACCGATGTGAAAATGACGGTCGTGGTTTATATGGGCGCGACTGCGGCGCCCTCGATTCGGGCTGGCCTGCTGGCTGCGGGCCGCTCGCCGCAAACGCCGGTCGGTGTATTCGCACGGGCGACGCGGCCAGACGCGAAGGCCGTTGTCGGTGTTCTGGATGATCTGCCCGCGCTTGCCGGACAGATCGACAAAGGCCCCGCAATTCTTGTTATTGGCGATGTCGTGGCGCATTCCGCGCCATGGCGCGCGACGAACCCCGATCAGTTTCTCTCCAGCCTTGGGATTGCTGCCGAATGACCTCTCCGCTTCAACAAAAAATAAAAATTACCGGGCCGTCGGTCGTGACCGCCAATCGCACCGGCGATGGCGTGGTGATTTATCGCACCGCTTCAAAAAACTGGTCGGTGAATTTGTCCGATGCCGCCATCGTCCGCACCGGTGATGATGCGCGTGCGTTGCTGGCCGAGGCCATCGCGGACGATCTGGGCGCGATCGGCGCCTACATCGCGCCGGTCGAAGTTGCTGCCGACGGCAAGGTTGCGCCGGGCAATCTTCGTGAACATATCCGCCGGGACGGCGTCACCATCGACCTTCTGGTCTCGGCATAAGGCTTTCGACAATGTATGCATATGACCAGATCGACCGCAGGTTCCTCAGCGAACGCGTCTCCGAGTTTCGCGATCAGGTGCAGCGCCGCCTTTCGGGAGAGCTGACCGAGGACGAGTTCAAGTCGCTGCGCCTGATGAACGGCGTCTACCTGCAGCTCCACGCGTACATGTTCCGCGTCGCCATTCCTTACGGCGCGCTGTCGTCGACGCAGCTTCGCCGCATGGCACATGTCGCCCGCAAATACGATCGTGGCTATGGCCATTTCACCACCCGGCAGAACATCCAGTACAACTGGATCAAGCTTGCCGAACTGCCAGACGCCATGGAAGATCTCGCTGAAGTCGGCATTCACGCGATCCAGACCAGCGGCAATTGCGTTCGCAACATCACCACCGACCAATGGGCTGGTGTCGCGCCGGGTGAAATCGAGGATCCGCGAATCTGGGCCGAGGTCCTGCGGCAGTACACCACGCTGCATCCGGAATTTTCATTCCTGCCGCGCAAATTCAAGATCGCGATCACCGCCTCGGAGCATGACCGCGTCGCGATCAAGATTCACGATATCGGTCTGCGCATTCTCAAGAACGACAAGGGCGAGACAGGGTTTGAAGCTCTGGTCGGTGGCGGTCTCGGCCGCACGCCGTTCATCGGCAAGGTCATCAATCCGTTCGTGCACGCCCGCGACATCATCAGTTATGTCGAGGCGGTGCTGCGCGTCTACAATCAGTATGGCCGCCGCGACAATATCTACAAGGCGCGCATCAAGATCCTGGTGCACGAACTCGGCGCGGAAAAGTTTGCCGAGGACGTCGAGAAGGAGTGGGCGCAGATTCGCGACAGCGCGCTCCTGATCGATGACGCCATGGTCGAAGATATCCGCTCGCGCTTCGAATATCCGGCTTATGAAAAGCTGTCGGATTCTCCCGACGAAGTGACGAAGGCATCGAGCGATCCACGCTTTGCGGCGTGGTTGGCAAACTCCGTCGCTCCGCACAAGATGCCGGGTTACGCGATCGTGACCTTGTCACTCAAGCCGGTCGGTGGTCCGCCCGGCGACGCGACCGCCGAGCAGATGGATGCCATCGCCGATCTGGCGGATCGTTACGCGTTCGGCGAAATCCGCGTCGGGCACGAACAGAATCTGGCGCTTCCCAGCGTCGCCAAACGCGACTTGCCGGCGTTGTGGCGCGCGCTCGACAAGATCGGAGTGGCGACACCGAACGTCAATCTGGTCTCCGATATCATCGCGTGTCCCGGGCTCGATTACTGTTCGCTCGCCAACACGCGTTCGATTCCCATCGCGCAGGAACTGACGCGCAGATTTGCCGATCATGGCCTCGCCAATATGATCGGCCGGCTGCATGTCAATATTTCCGGCTGCATCAATGCCTGCGGGCATCACCATGTCGGCCATATCGGCATTCTCGGCGTCGAGAAAAACGGCGAGGAATTTTATCAGATCACGATCGGCGGCCGCGCGGACGAACAAGCCGTGGTGGGTACGTTGATCGGACCCGCGGTTCCCTATGCGGAAGTCGCCGATGTGGTCGAGGATATCGTCGAGGCCTATCTGGCGCTGCGTGCGCGGCCGGACGAACTGTTTATCGATACGGTCAAGCGCCTCGGCGTCGAGCCGTTCAAGGAGCGTGTTTATGCCACTCGTTAAAGATTGCGCTATCGTTGCCGATCAATTCGTTCACGTCGCAGACGACGATGCGCTTCCCGATGGCGCTGTTCTGCTGTCGGCCGCAAGGTTTCTTGCGGATCCGGAGGGATTGCTGAAGCGCAACGGTCCGCTCGGCATCATCTGGCCGAACAGCAAGAACGTGACCGAATTGACGCCGTATCTCGATCGCCTCGCTGCCATCGCTTTGGTGTTTCCGACATTCCGCGACGGCCGCGCCTATTCGCAGGCGCGTCTGCTGCGCGAACGTTACGGTTTCCGGGGAGAACTGCGGGCGACCGGTCAGGTGCTACGTGATCAATTCGTTTTCATGCTGCGTGCCGGTTTCGACGCCTTCGAGGTCAAGAAGGACAGCGACGCGGAAGCATTTGCAAAGGTCGCAAAACACTATTCGGTCTTTTATCAGCCAACGGGAGACGGCCGTGATGTCGCCTCGCATCAGCGAATTTCTCATCATACGGAAGACGCGCGTTCATGAGCATTCCGGCCAGTCACAGCTTGCAAGGTGATCAGGGAGGCGCGCTCACCTCCTTACCTCCGCTTGCCGAGCAGTTGAACAACGATCTGGCCAATGCTTCACCCGCCGGGATTGTCTCGGCGGCGCTCAAGACCGTGGGACGGGAGCATCTTGCTGTGGTGTCCTCGTTCGGCACGGAATCCGCGGTGCTGCTCAAGATCGTTGCTGATGTCGAGCCGGCGATACCGGTGGTGTTTCTCGATACCGGCTGGCTGTTTCAGGAAACGCTGGATTACCGCGATGTCCTGGTCAAGCAGCTCGGTCTGCTTGACGTTCGCACCATTCATCCCCTGGAAGAAAACCTCGCGAAGCAGGATGCCGATCGCGACCTCTGGTTTTCCAATCCCGATGAATGCTGCCGGATCCGCAAGGTCGAACCGCTGGCGCGGGCATTAAAACCATTTAAAGCCTGGATTAACGGGCGAAAGCGGTTTCAGGGCGGTATGCGTGCGGCCTTGCCGGTCGTTGAAGCCGATGGCGCACGATTGAAATTCAACCCGCTGGCCAACGTATCTCCTGAGGAATTGGCAGCCGTCTTCAAATCGGCGGGTTTGCCACCTCATCCTTTGGTGGCGTCCGGATTCGCCTCGGTAGGCTGCATGCCCTGCACCAGCCGCAGCGAGGCGGGAGAGGATGCGCGCGCCGGTCGTTGGCGAGGGCGTGACAAAACGGAATGCGGCATCCATACCGTGCCGACTTCCTAGCATGTTGGTCCATTATCTCGACGAAGAATGAAATCCGGTTTCGTTGACTCCTACGGGCTTCTCACCGACGTTCGTCATTGCATCGCAAAAAAGACGTCGCTCGAAAGCGTTCTCACTGGAGATTGGAATGTTTCGCCGGATTACCTTTGTCGTCGCAGGAGTTCTATTGGCTCTGCCGGCTCTCGCCGCGGACGTGACATTGCTTAATGTCTCATACGATCCCACGCGTGAGCTCTATCAGGATTTCAACAAGGCCTTTGCGGCAGCCTACTTGAAGGAAACCGGTAAAAGCGTCGAAATCAAGCAATCGCATAACGGCTCCGGAGCGTCAGCGCGGAGCGTCATCGATGGATTGCAGGCCGATGTGGTGACGCTGGCGCTGGCTTCCGATGTGGACGCGATTGCAAAGCGCGGGCTTCTCTCGGTGGATTGGGCAAAGCGCTTGCCGCAAAACTCTGCCCCCTATACCTCGACCATCGTGTTTCTCGTGCGCAAGGGCAATCCGCAACGGATCAAGGATTGGGATGATCTGGCCAAAACCGGCGTCAGCGTCATAACGCCCAACCCGAAGACCTCGGGCGGTGCGCGTTGGAATTACCTCGCGGCGTGGGGTTATGCGCTGAAGAAATATGGCTCGGAAGACAAGGCCAAGGCATTCGTCGGAAGCATTTTCAAAAATGTACCTGTGCTCGATACCGGCGCGCGGGGATCGACCGTGACGTTCGTCGAGCGCGGAACAGGTGACGTGCTGCTGGCCTGGGAGAACGAGGCGTTTCTCGCACTCAAGGAATTTGGCAAAGACAAATTCGAGATCGTCGCTCCCTCCACGTCCATTCTTGCCGAGCCCTCGGTCGCGGTGGTGGACAAGGTTGTCGAGAAAAAAGGGACGCGCGAGGTCGCGGAGGCTTACCTGAAATACTGGTATACGAAGGAAGGTCAGGAAATCGCGGCGCGCAACTCCTACCGCCCGCGCGATCCCGAGACCGCGAAGAAATACGAAGGTTCGTTCGCCAAGGTCGAGCTGTTCACGATCGACGAGGTGTTCGGAGGCTGGACCAAAGCGCAGAGCGAACACTTCGGTGCGGGCGGCATGTTCGACCAGATTTATCAGAATTGACGTTTCAGGAAGGGCGTGGCCGTGACCATCGAAGTCCGCAACATCGTAAAGAGTTTTGGCGCGTTTCGGGCGCTCGACAACGTCAATCTCAAGGTCGCAACCGGTGAACTGCTGGCTTTGCTCGGGCCGTCGGGGTCCGGAAAGACATCCCTGTTGCGCATCATCGCGGGCCTGGACTGGCCCGATTCCGGGAGCGTGATTTTCGATGGCGAGGATGCGCTTGCGCGCGGCGCAGGCGAACGTCACGTCGGCTTCGTCTTCCAGCACTATGCGCTGTTCCGCCATATGAGCGTTTTCGAAAACGTCGCGTTCGGCCTGCGCGTGCAGCCGCGGGCTGTGCGCAAGAGCGATGCCGACATCACGAGACGCGTGAAAGAACTTCTGGATCTGGTGCAGCTGGATTGGCTCGCCGATCGTTACCCGAGCCAGCTGTCGGGTGGCCAGCGCCAGCGCATCGCCCTGGCGCGCGCATTGGCGATCGAGCCGCGGATCCTACTGCTCGATGAGCCGTTCGGTGCGCTCGACGCCAAGGTCCGCAAGGAACTGCGCCGCTGGTTGCGTCAATTACACGACGACATTCACGTAACCTCGATCTTCGTCACCCACGATCAGGAAGAAGCGCTCGAGGTCGCCAACCGGGTGGTGGTGATGGACAAAGGCAGGATCGAGCAGATCGGCTCGCCCAGCGATGTCTACGACAATCCCGAAACGGCTTTCGTCCACGGCTTTCATCGGAGAATCCATCGTGCTTCCCGGTGCAGGTCGGCGATGGACGTGTCCGGTTGGGAGAAAAAGTCCTCAGCCTGGAACCGCACGACGCGGTTGCGGGCCCCGGAAGTTTATTCATCCGGCGGCATGATGTGGTTGTCGGGCCCGCCGGCAGCGGCGCGCTGGAGGGAGCGGTCAAACGCGTCCGTGCGTTCGGTCCAACGCAGCGCGCGGATATCGCTCTGCGCACCAATGGCGACGAGACAATGATTGAAATCGATGCGCCTCGCGACCGCGACCTCAAGCCCGGCGACATTGTGGGTTTGCAACCAAAGCGCTATCGGATCTTCGCGGCGCAGCCCTGATCGGATTTGAGCCGCGCGCGTCGTGTGGCGCGGCATCGCAATCTTTCCCTCTCATTCACCTTTCAGCCACGGTTGGTGTGCAACAACCATCCGCGAATCGGGTTTTCGGCGTTGTCGGCAAACGGCCCTTGTGGCCGGGCTGCGCGTCCGGGGCCGGGCGGAGGAAATGGAATGTTGCGAGCGACCGTAGCGATCTCGATACTGGCCGGAGTATTCTTATTGAGCGGCTGCGCGGCGGATCGCGATCTGCCGCCGGAGCAACCTGCCTTTTATCTGAGCATGGCTCGCGAAGGCGCGAAGCTGGATGCCGCGGTCGCCGCATCGATGATTTCTGGCTATCGTCAGAATAATGGATTGGGAGCGGTTCAGGTCGATCCGGTTCTGATGGCGGCGGCGGAAGCGCAATCCCAGGCCATGGCCAGCCGCAACAAACTCGATCATAACGTGACCGGTCCGCTGGGGCAGCGGATCAAGTCGTCTGGGTACGACGCCCGGGTTGCCGTCGAAAACGTCTCGGCCGGATATCACACCCTCGCGGAAGCCTTCTCCGGATGGCGGGATTCGCCGCCTCATCGCGCCAATATGCTGAAAGGCGATGTTACAAAACTAGGCATAGCGGCGGCTTATGCTCCAAACACCAAATATAAGGTATTTTGGACGCTCATTCTTGCGGCACCGGATGCCCGCTAGACTGTGAGTGGCGCAGGCTTCGGTTTTCGGCTTTAAATGATTTTCATAAATCGAACGGATGCGGTTACAAGGCGATCCCAGTTGCCAAGTGGCCTTGTCGGTTAACGTTGCGATGAGCTAACGCCACGCTGAATGAACTTTTTGGCTTGCGCATATTTTACTTCGAGTTGTGTGTCGGGATTTCATGAATTCCATTTTGCCACCATCGGCTTCGACGATCCCATCCCAGGCGCAACGGGTTCTTGTTTTGCAGGGTGGCGGCGCGCTCGGGTCCTATCAGGCGGGCGCCTATCAGGCACTGTGTCAGCATGATTTCGAGCCGGAATGGGTTGCCGGCATTTCCATCGGCGCCATCAACTCCGCCATTATCGCAGGCAACCCACGCGAAAAGCGGCGGGCCAAGCTGCAGGAGTTTTGGGATCTGGTGTCTTCGCCGATTCCCTGGCAGCCGCTGGTCACGGGAGACGATGCCCGCTCAGCTTTCAACGAGACCAGCGCAGCGCTGATCGCAACTTTCGGCGTGCCCGGGTTTTTCGTGCCGCGTTTCCCGCCAGCGTTGTTGTGGCCCTCGGGCAGCGAACAGTCGCTGAGCTACTACGACACCGACCCTTTGAGGCAGACGCTTGAAAGTCTCGTGGATTTCGATCTCATCAATGCGAAGAAAACGCGATTGAGCGTCGGCGCGGTGAACGTCAAGACCGGAAACTTCACTTACTTCGACAATATGCGTCAGGAAATACGCCCCGAGCATATCATGGCCTCGGGGGCGCTGCCGCCCGGCTTCCCGGCCATTGAGATCGACGGCGAGTTCTATTGGGACGGTGGTGTCGCCAGCAATACGCCGCTCGATTATGTGCTGGATCAGGAATTCACGCGCGATCTGCTGATTTTTCAGGTGGACCTGTTCAGCGCGCGCGGACCGCTGCCGACGAGTTTGCTCGAAGCGGCGGAGCGCGAGAAAGACATTCGGTATTCAAGCCGCACGCGTATGAATACCGACATGAACAAGAAGATCCACAATATGCGCAAGGCCATCCGCGCGCTGATCGGAAAGTTGCCCGACGGCCTGAAAGCCGATCCTATCGTTGAAGTGCTCAACGAGGCCGCGAAGGAAAATACGGTCACCGTGGTGCACCTGATCTACAAGAGCAAAAATTTCGAAACGTCATCCAGGGATTACGATTTCTCGCATTACGCCATGGAGGAGCACTGGAAAGCCGGTGTGCATGACGTCGATCTGTCCATGAGCCATCCCAAATGGCTCGACCGGCCGCAGAACGGCGAGACCATGGTGACATACGATCTCACCGGTGACGAGCAAACCGATCCTGACGAAACAAGGAGTAACTGATGACGGACTTAAAAGGTAAAACGGCGGCGATCACTGGGTCGACCAGCGGCATCGGATTGTCCTATGCGCGTACGATGGCGAAGGCTGGCGCCAACATCGTGATCAACGGCATGGGTAATCCCGCCGATATCGAAAAGGAACGCGCTGCTATCGAGAGCGAGTTCAAGGTCAAGTGCGTTTATTCCCCGGCCGACATGACAAAGCCGGCCGAAATCGCTGAATTCGTTGCGCTAGGCGAGAAGACGTTCGGTTCGCTCGATATCCTGGTCAACAATGCCGGCATTCAGTTCGTCTCGCCGGTCGAGGATTTCCCGATCGAGAAGTGGGACGCGATCATCGCGATCAACCTCTCGGCCGCGTTCCATGCCATCCGCGCAGCCGTGCCTGGCATGAAGAAGCGGCAATGGGGGCGTATCATCAACACCGCTTCCGCGCATTCGCTGGTCGCCTCGCCCTTCAAGTCCGCCTATGTGTCGGCGAAGCACGGTATTGCCGGGTTGACGAAGACGGTTGCGCTGGAAGTTGCGACGTCGAAGATCACCTGCAACTGCATCAGCCCGGGTTATGTCTGGACACCGCTGGTGGAGCATCAGATTCCCGATACGATGAAGGCGCGCAACTTGACCAAGGAGCAGGTCATCCATGACGTGTTGCTCCAAGCGCAGCCGACCAAGGAATTCGTGACATCCGATCAGGTGGCATCGCTCGCGCTCTATCTTTGCAGCGACGAGGCCAGCCAGATCACCGGCGCCAATCTCTCGATCGATGGCGGCTGGACCGCTGAATAACTTCGCCAGAATGTTTTCGAGCGAAGTGGGCACCGGTTCCCGTGAAGAAAACACGTCATCAATAAATTAGCGCGCCGGTTGTGATCTAATCAAAAGCCAGCGCGATCTAGCCGTTGATACGCTTCAAGCGAGGCTGTCCGGGGGCCAGCCGTTGGGTGGTCTCGCTTGACATTGACTTTTCGTAGACGCTGAAACGATACCCAATCTCCGGATCAAGAGGTGCTGCGGGTGCGCGACTTGCCAAATGCAAGGACGTGAAGTCCAAGGCGGCGGCGTGTGATCCAGAACAGCAAAATCGTTTCAAAAATCAGCGACGCCGAGGTCGCTGCAGCGGCGCCGTGCCCTCCAAAGCGTGGCACCAGTATAACGCAAAGCACGACGTTCATGGCAAACGCCAACGCATACGCCGTGGCGCAGATGTGCTGGTGGCCCAACATGTTGAGCAGTCTTTCAACCGGGCCGATCGCCGCACGGGCGACGAGGCCGATCGCAAGAACGAACATGATGCTATAGCCGCCGATGAACTGTGGACCGAATAACCACAGCAGCGGCTTTCCAAACGCGAGAAGAACGGCTGTCGCAGCCACGGATGGCCAGAAGGTCCATTTGATTGCGTAGGCGACGTAATCCGAAAGCCGCTGCTGATCGCCTGCCGCATGATATTCGGCAAAGCGATGTGCGGTGGTTGCGGACATGGCGTAGTGAATGAACGAGACCAGCGCCAGTGTCTTGACCACGGCGAAATAGACGCCGACCTCTTCCGATGAGCGAAACTGTTGCAGCATCAGCACGTCAGTGTAGGACAACAGCAGGTAAAAGCTTTCGACCAGCAGGATCGGCAGCGATACGGCGAGCCAGCCCCGGATGTCATACGCTTTCGCGCCCGCATCCACGGTGCCGCCGAGACGGCGGTTCAACGCAATCATCTGTCCGATCATGGCGATCCAGACCGCCGCCACACTCGCCAGCATGGCGTCGACGGCGGTGAGGTGGAAGCCGAGGACGAACGCGCCCGCCGTAAACCCGATGATCAGCGATTGCCGCACCACGAATTGCGGCATCAGACCGAGGCGCATCCAGTCATGCGAACGCGCCAATCCGTCCTGGACATTGGCGACCACGAAAGCGGGCAACGTCAGGCAGCCGAGGTAAAGCGGCATGACGCTGCCGGCATCGATCCATGAGGTAAAAAGTTTAACGGCGCCCGCCAATAGCAGCGACAAAACGATGGACGCAGCAAGCGTCAACCAACGGCTTCCGGACAAAAAGCCGCGCAAGAGGGCGGATTGGTCGTTGGCGCGATATTCGGGAATGAGTTTTTGAGCGGAGACGGCGATGCCGAAGTCCATCATGCTGCCGAGCAGCAGCACCCAGGTCCAGACGTATACGTAAATGCCGTAGTCGGTTCCGCCCATCCATCGCGCCAGCAGCACCTGCGAGACATAGGCCAGCCCGGCGCTGAAAACCCGAATGATAAAGATGGTTCCGGCAAGCCGTTTGGTGACCGAGGCTTCATGAGATGTTTCACCGGCACCGAGCCCGCGCAACCGTGCGAAAAATCCTGACAGCGTTGAAGCGACGGAATTGGTGTCGGTCACGGCAATGCGAGCTCCGCCGATCACGATGCGGCGCGCCAAGTCGTATCAACCATTGCTTAAGATTTGGTTGGACGACGGCGTTTCAATGCGGTCGCGCACGTTACGCGATAGTTTCGTTTGTCACAGACATCCCTGCCGATGATACCGGCAGGGATGTCTGATCCGGCCGCGTAGCGTTCGATCAGCTCGCGGCTGACATTTTCGGTTTTTCGTCACGCAGTTCGCGTCGAAGAATTTTTCCGACGTTGGTCTTCGGCAGCTCGGTCCTGAACTCGATATGCTTGGGAACCTTGTAATTCGTCAATTGCGTATGGGCAAACTTGATGATGTCCTGCGCCGTGACATTCGGGTTCTTCTTCACGATGAAGGCCTTCACCGCTTCAGTCGATTTATCGTCCGGCACACCGATCACCGCACACTCCAGAACATCGGGGTGGCTGGCGATGACCTCTTCGACCTCGTTGGGATAGACGTTGAAACCGGAGACCAGGATCATGTCCTTCTTGCGATCGACAATCTTGACGTAGCCATCCGGATTCATGATGCCGATGTCGCCGGTCCGGAAATAGCCGTCGCTGGTCATCACCTTCGCGGTGTCTTCCGGCCTGTTCCAGTATCCGGCCATTACTTGCGGGCCCTTGGCGCAGATTTCGCCCGGCTCGCCGAGCGGCACTTCATTGTTGTCGTCGTCGCGTATCGCGATAAAGGTCGAAGAAACGGGTAGCCCGATGGTGCCGTTGAACTGCTCAATATCGGCGGGGTTGCAGGTCAATGTGGGCGAGGTTTCCGACAGGCCGTAGCCTTCGGAGAGCGTGCAGCCGGTGGCGTTTCTCCAGGCGTCTGCAACGGGTCTTTGAACCGCCATTCCGCCACCGAAACAGCTTTTGAGTTGCGAGAAGTCAAGATTCTTGAAATCCGGGTGCTGCAGCATCGCGTTGTACAGCGTGTTCACCGCCGGGAAGCTGTTGATTTTGTATTTTTGAAGTTCCTTGACGAACCCGGGGATGTCGCGCGGATTTCGGAATCAAGAGATTCACTCCGCCCGCACGAACCGCCAGCAGGTAACACGCGGTGAGCGCGAAGATATGATAGAGCGGCAGTGCACACACGATGAAAAGCTGGTCGACGATCGGCGGCTTGCGCAATGCGGGTTGCAGCCACGCATCGTTTTGCAGCACGTTTGCGAGAATATTGCGATGGAGCAGCGTGGCGCCTTTTGAAACGCCGGTGGTGCCGCCGGTGTATTGCAGGAAGGCGACGTCGTCGGGGCCGATCTGCGGCTTGTTCAGTTTCATCTGGCGGCCAGCTGCGATCGCGTCGTTGAACGCAATGGCGGTCGGGAGCGAGAACGGCGGCACCATTTTCTTGACGCGCCGGACGACGAAATTGACGATCACACCCTTTGAAGCCGAGCAGATCGCCCATGCTCCCGACAATGACGTGTTTGACGTCGGTTTTTGTGAGAACTTTTTCGAGCGTGGTCGCAAAATTTTCCAGCAGGAAGATCGCTTCGGCGCCGGAGTCCTTGAGCTGATGTTCGAGTTCGCGTGGCGTGTAAAGCGGATTGACGTTCACGACCGCATAACCCGCGCGAAGAATCGCAGCGGTCGCAACCGGGTTTTGCAGAACGTTCGGCATCATGATCGCGACGCGCGCGCCTTTTTTCAGGCCCTTGCTCTGCAGGTAGGCCGCCAGCGCCACTGACATCTCGTCGAGTTCGCGATAGGTGATCGACTTATCCATGCAAATGAAAGCCTTGCGATCGCGAAACTTGGCAAAGCTTTCTTCGAGCAGGCCGACCAGCGAAGAGTATTGCGTGGTGTCGATATCGGCGGGTACGCCAACAGGATAATTTTTTAGCCAGATACGATCCATAGCGTTCCCCCTCAGCGTTTCAGGTCGGCCTGTTCTTGGCAGGGCCTTTCCCGATTTCAAAGTGTTCTGAAGGTGAGTATCGGGCAAAGCACCCGCAACTGGCAAGCGGGTGTGCCTTAGGGACGCATTCCGCGGTGCACTGCGGCACGGCTTCAAAATCGAGAAGCCTGGGCTTTCCCGTCAGGGATTTTTTTCGAAAGTGGCCGTTGTCCGTCGAAATCGCGGAAGTTCGGTCTGGCCTTCGGGATGTTCAGCCGCGCGGCGCGCCGTCTGTCTTGTGCTCGGTGACCGGCTTGCCATCGGTCTTGCCGTCTTTCTTTCCGATAGCCGGTTTGCCGGTCGTGGCGGCAGGCTTTGCGTCAACTTTTGCATCACTTTTGGCAGCTGTCGTCGCCGTCGCCGGTGCTGGTTTCGGCGCTGGAGGCTTAACTGTGATGGTCTTGTCCGTAACCGGCTTCAGGCTGGCGGTTTTCGCAGCCTTGGCATCCGTCGCAGACTTTGTCGTCTCGGCCTTTGCATCGGCTTTGGCATCGGGCTTTGCCGAAGGCTTGGCTTCAGGCTTGGCTTCAGGTCTGGCGACGGAGAGTTTTTTATTCGGGAGTTTCGCTTCAGGCGTTTTTGCGCCGGGTTTGACCTCGGCTTGTTGGGTGTCCGGTTTTACGCCGGGCTTCGCGGTTCGCGACTTGCGCCCTTTGGCTTTCGGGGTCTGGCTTTCCACATCCACGGCATTCGCGGCGATTAATGCCGCGCCGGTCTTGGTTGGGCCGGTATACACAACCACAGGCTCGGCAGGTTGGGGCGCGGCTGCCAGCAATTCTGCGGCCTTCATTTGGCCGGGCTGCAAACCCGCAAACAATGAAACGCCGCCTTCGCCACTCGCCGCTCCAGCGTTGTCGTCATCGGATTCCGGAGCTTGCAGGCGCTTGCGTTTCGGGCCGCACATGTCGTCGCGCAAATCCGGCGGTTCCGCCGCAACCGGCACCAGGTCATTGACGGTGCCGAGTGACGGCGTCAGCCACGCAAGCCCGCCGCCGGAAAAGCCGCGTTCCAGCAGCTGTGCGGCCTTGTAAGCGCGCATGCTCGAGGACGGCGAACCCAGCACGACGGCGATAAGGCGTTTGTTGTTGCGCGTCGCCGAGGCCACCAGATTGAAGCCAGAGGCGCAGATGAACCCGGTCTTCATGCCGTCCGCGCCGGGATAGCGCCCGATCAGGCTGTTGAAGTTGCGCGTGATCCGGCGCCCGAATTTGATGGCCGGGATATGGACGAAATACTCGTACTCCGGAAGATCATGGATGATGGCGCGCGCAAGGATCGCGAGATCCCGCGCCGATGTCACATGGCCTTCCGCGGGCAGGCCGTTTGGATTGACGTAGTGCGTTTGGGTCATGCCGAGGCGCTGCGCGTTCCGGTTCATGTCGTCGGCGAATCCTTCAACCGATCCATCGACGCCTTCGGCCAGCACCACCGCCATGTCGTTGGCGGATTTGACCATCATCATCTTCAGGGCATTATCGACCGTCAGCTGCGTGCCGGCCCTGAAACCCATCTTGGAGGGAGCTTGCCCAGCCGCGATCGGTGAGACGCTGATCAGGCTGTCGAGCGACAGCTTGCCTTCTTTCACGGTCTTGAGAACCACATAGGCGGTCATCAGCTTTGGTGACCGATGCGGGATACCACGGATAGGTCGCGTTCTCCGCATGCAGCACCTTGCCGCTGTCGGCTTCGACGACGAGCATCGCTTCCGCCCGCGCAGCGCTCGGACACGTGACCACAGCGGCGCAGGCTGCAAGCACAAGACTGCTCAGGATTGATTTCATCGTCACGGTGAAATGAGAACGCAAATGAAACTTCCGATCTTTTGATGCGCGCCGGCGCAACGAGGCCACGCACATGGCATATTTTCGTCCCGATGAGATCGTGCACGACCGGGACGTAACGCTTAAAGTCTATCGCAAATGCGCGCGTGATGAACCCTAAACATACAGCGAATTTCGCACGAAGGCATCACGCATGAAAGGGGCCAAATTTCGGCGGTAATTTCGTTCCGGTCACATGTCTCCGGACGTGGCGCTATTTGCCGCCGCTGCGGTCAATGCGGGCCGTGCGCTGTCCTGAATCATGAACTGCGCCCGCGCGAGATCGGCGAAATGCCCGCCGCGCGCAACGAGTTCATCGAAAGTTCCACTTTCGATGACGCGACCATTCTGGAAAACGAGAATCTTGGTGGCGTTGCGGATCGTCGACAGCCGATGCGCGATCACGAAGGTCGTGCGCCCCTGCATCACCGCATCGAGCGCGGCGTTGACCTTGGCCTCAGTCACCGCGTCGAGCGCGCTGGTCGCTTCGTCGAGAATGAGGATCGGCGGATTTTTCAAGAGCGCCCGCGCGATCGAGAGGCGTTGACGTTCTCCACCGGAAAGCATCCGGCCACGCTCTCCCGCATTGGTGTCGAATTTCTGGTCGCCGCGTTCGATGAATTCCAGCGCCTGGGCGCGCTCGGCTGCCTGCCGCAGTTCGTCGTCGGTGGCGTCGGGCTTGCCGACGCGAAGATTGTCAGCAATCGAACGATTGAACAGCAGCGCCTCCTGAAACACCACGCCGATGTTCCGCCGCAGCGCGCTCAATGTCAGTCCGCGAATATCCATGCCGTCGATCCGGATCGATCCCGATTGCGGATCGAACGCGCGGTGCAGGAGCGCGATCGCCGTGGATTTGCCCGCGCCGGTCGGGCCGACCAACGCGATGGTTTGTCCCGGCAGAGCCGTGAAAGACAGGTCGTGTACGGCGGGCCTTTTGCCGTCGTAGGAAAACGAGACGTCGCGAAATTCGATAAGTCCGGTAAGGCGGCCGGGATCGATGGCGTCGGGACGATCGCGCACCGCGGGCACCGCGTCGAGTACGTCGAAAAATTCGTTCAGCCGCGGCGCCTCCATGAAGATGTTATTGATGAAGCTCACGACCTGCTCGAGCTTCTGGATCAGCATGGTGGCGAAACTGACGAACATCACGATTTCGCCGATGCTGGCGAGCCCGCGTCCGTGCAGCAGAATGCCGACGACGAAGATGGCCAGGATCGTGATCGTGGTCGACGCCCGCGTCATCACTGCAACGATCGCCCACCACGACAGCACGGGAATCTGCACCGACAGCAACTTGCCGGCGACGTTGCGAAGATCCTGAACCTCAGCATCGATCCTCACGAAGCTCTGCACCAGCGCGACATTTCCCAGCGAGTCGGAGGCGCGGGCGGCCAGATCGCTGAAATGCTGTTCGACTTCGTTCTGCATGCTGTAGGTCTTGCGCACCACCAGCGTGGTCAGAACGGTAAAGATGATGCACAGGGCGAACAGCAGGATCGCCAACCGCCAGTTAAGATAAAGCGAGAGCGGAAGCAGGAAGATCAGCGACATGATGGCGGCGAAATGCTCACGAAAGAAGCCAAGCCAAAGCCGCCACAGCGCGTCGGTGCCCTGGAGCATCACCTTCATCAACCGCCCGGAGTGGATGCCTGAGTGGAAGGTGAGTGGCAATTGCATGATGTGCTCGAAATAATTCGTCAGGACGGCCTGTCTCTGGCGGTGCGACAACCGGTCCGCATGCAGCGCGACGATGACGCCGCAGACGATGGTGAACAGGCCGAACGCTACCCACGTTCCGAGCAGCGGCCAGACCGCAGGCGGCGTGGCCGAGAGCCCGCCGGCCGCAGGCGTCGACGACAGCGCGTCGATAATCCGGCCGAACAACACCGGCTCCGCGAATTGAGCGACGGCGAGCAGAAGGTTCGCGGCGGCCAGAATCCAGGCGAGGCGCGTTTCTCTCCCGAGCATTCGAAGTGCGCGCGTGTAAAGACGTAAAAACGACATTCAAAAGAACCGGAGCTGAAACCAACGGGCGCTGAGGTACATTCTAGACAAGGTTGGACAGCCGAATACAGGCGTCATTGTGCGCATCACCAAGCCGTCCACTGTTCGCAAACCGGGCCACCTGTCCACGGTCCATTTTTTGCTATGAAAGGTAGCGGGCTACGACGATAACCCATTAAAATATTTGATGATTTTTCGTTCGCGCAGCCTCGCGCATGGGAACTTGCCGGGGGCTCGTACGTTCTATTCGGGCGAGTGGGTGGCATGCGAGGAGCGCCGAAATGTCCAAGCGTCAGAATTTCAGCTATTTTACAAGCCGTGGGGCTGTAGCAGCACTAGCGGCGTTGATGGCGGCCACGGTGGTCTCACCGCAGCAGTCACAGGCCGCCGGCCGGTCGGAGACAACAACTGCACTCACATCACACGTCGCGAGCAACGCCACCGACTTCAGCGCAGCGCGGCGTCATCGCCGGTATTATAACAACAATGCGGCTGCTGCTGCGGCCTTCGGTGCATTTGCAGGAGTTGTTGGCGGCGTCATCGCCGATCAGCGGCGACGCGATTATTACGAGGATGGCTACGGCGGTCGCGGTTATTACGGGCCGGGCTACGGTTACGGCCCCGGCTATTACGGTGGACCGCGTTATTATGGCGGTGGCTGGTAGCCGCAAGCTGTAGAATTGAAATTCCTGAACTCCGCCGGATCGCCCGGCGGGGTTTTTGTTCGCGTGGGGCCGTTAACACCCCGGACACGTGTTTTCACTAACCTCGGTAAAATGACTGATTCGATGGATCGGCTTTATACTGCGGTGCTGGCGGCCAAGGACCTCGATCCGGCCGTTTCCCGGACCGCGCGTCTTTTTCAGCGTGGCCCTGCGAAGATGGCCAAGAAGCTGGCCGAAGAAGCCATCGAAGTTGTTATCGATGCCGTCAACGGCAAGCGCGAAGCGGTCGTTCGGGAAAGTGCCGATCTTCTTTATAATCTGACGGTGCTTTGGGCCTCTGCCGGCGTCAGTCCGTCGGACGTCTGGGCGGAAATGGACAGACGGGAAGGGCTGCTCGGGATAGCCGAGAAATTGCCCAAGACGGCGGGTGCCAAGGTGACGGCGGGTGCCAAGGTGATGAACAAAGCCACGACCAAGCCCGTGAAATTGACAAAGCCATCCTCGTCCAGCATCGGTAGGCGGCGGCCAATTGTCGCGATCGAGGATCGGCGCTTGCGCAAGCAGCGTTGAGCCTGCATCTCGCCCACCCCGATGGACGGCCCCAGTGTGCGGATGTTCGATCCAGATATTGCAATCTGGCGTGAAGTCTGCGGGCCTGTCCACGCGCTTCCACGTTTCAGATCATTCCAGGACGTTGTTCACCGCTCATGCTGAGACGCATTTATAACTGGTGCATTGCCGCCGCCGACAAGCCCTATGCTCTCTGGATCATAGGTGCGGTCTCGTTCGCGGAGAGCTCGTTCTTTCCTGTGCCGCCCGATGTCATGCTGATCCCGATGTCGCTCGCGCGGCCGAAGAAAGCCTGGCTGTATGCGCTGGTTTGCACCATCACCTCGGTTGCGGGCGGCGTGCTCGGTTATGCCATCGGCGCGATCCTCTACGATTTCGTCGGGCACTGGCTGATTCAATTATACGGCTATGGCGACAAGGTCGAAGCGTTTCGCGCGGCCTATGCCGAATACGGCGCCTGGATTATCCTGCTGAAAGGCCTGACGCCGATCCCCTACAAGATCGTTACGATCACATCGGGCTTCGCCGGTTATAACCTGCCACTGTTCGTGCTGCTTTCCATCATTGCACGCGGCGGCCGGTTTTTCATCGTTGCGATCCTGCTCAATCGTTACGGCGAATGGATTCGCGCGACGATCGAAAAGCGGCTTGGCCTCTGGGTTGCTCTGGGTGCGGGCGTGCTGCTGCTTGGCTTCATCGTCGTTTTCCGGCTGTTCTGACATTGCGGTTTCGGACGCCGTCGATTTGTCCCCCGATTACAACCCCTTGCTCGTGAAGTGGCGCTGGCTCGCAGGGAGTGAATTCGGCGAAACTCCGCGTGGTTGCGCCAAATTTCGCACCCGGGTAGCGTCTCCGGGGCAGCCGAGACTGACCGCGTTCGCCCAAACGTCCAGATAGATGGACGCCCGATACAGGATGCCGCTCGAACCATGACTGATACGATCCCCGTGAATCAACGTCCCGCCGCGTCGCCGGTTGGCATGTCATCATGGGTGGTCGTTTTGTTCGCCACGATCTTCGCGGGAGCGATTGCCGCACCGTGTGCATGGGCACAGGCACAGGCACAGGCACCGGTACCGTACCTACCGGTACCGGGAAGTCAGCCATCCGCTTCGCCAGCTCCAGCATCCCCCCCGCCGGTGGTACAGCCGCCGCCCGAGCAGACGCTCCCGGCACCCCGGCGCCCTGGTCTTGTGGACGAGATCGGAAAATTCTTTCAGGACTCGCCCTTAAGTCTGCCGACGTTGAAAACGCCGCAGCAGACGATCGACGATTTCAACAACCGCGCCAAGGATGCGACCGACAACTTCTCGCGTTTGTCGAAGCGGGAGGTCGTGGCCGGTCGCGTCAAATGTCCGGTCGCCGCCAATGGTGCGCCGGATTGCAAAAGCGCCGCCGACAAGCTCTGCGTCGAGAAGGGCTTCAAGGAAGGCCAAAGCGTTGACTCCGATTCGGCGGAGAGCTGCTCGGCAAGCGTTTTGCTTTCCGGCAAGAAAGCCGAGCCGAGCGATTGCCGCGTCGAAAATTTCGTGATCCGCGCGCTTTGCCAATAAAGTTTCACCAATAAGAGGATTTGTGAATGAGTATGCCTGCCTTGTTCAAGGGACGACTGTCGATCCCGGTGATCGGTTCGCCGCTGTTCATTATCTCGGGGCCGGAGCTGGTGATTGCGCAGTGCAAGGCCGGTATCGTCGGATCGTTTCCGGCGTTGAACGCCCGCCCGGCCGGGATGCTGGACGAATGGCTGGCGAGGATCGTCGAGGAGCTGGCGGCCTACGACAAGGCGCACCCCGAGCGCCCGTCCGCGCCGTTCGCTGTCAATCAGATCGTACACAAGTCGAACAACCGGCTCGATCAGGACTTGATGATTTGCGAAAAGTATCGTGTCCCTGTCGTCATCACGTCGCTCGGCGCGCGTGAGGAGTTGAACCAGGCCGTGCACGGATGGGGCGGCATCACGTTTCACGATGTCATCAATCAGAAGTTCGCGCGCAAGGCCGTTGAAAAAGGCGCGGACGGTCTCGTTCTCGTCGCGGCCGGCGCGGGCGGACATGCCGGCCAGATTTCACCATTGGCGTTCGTCGCGGAAACCCGCCGCTGGTTCGATGGACCGATCGCCTTGTCAGGCGCTATCGCAAACGGCCGCGCCATTCGTGCGGCGCGCGTTTTGGGTGCGGATTTCGCCTATATCGGATCGGCTTTTATCGCGACGAAAGAGGCCAACGCCGTCGAGACCTATAAGGACATGATCACGGCGTCCGGCGCGGAGGACATTGTCTATTCGAACCTGTTTACCGGCGTGCACGGCAATTATCTGAAACCATCGATCGTGGCTGCGGGAATGGACCCCGACAACCTGCCGGAATCGGATCCTTCCAAGATGAATTTTGGAACGGATGCCAATGGCGAACGCGTGAAGCCCAAGGCCTGGAAAGAAATCTGGGGAAGCGGGCAGGGTGTCGGCAGCATCGAAAAGGTCGTGTCGGCCGCCGAGCTGATTGCGCGCTTCAAAAAGGAATATGACGAAGCCGTCGATCCGCCACTGTGAAAGACATTTGTGGTAGAGCGCGATGCATGAGGTGTATCCCTATGCAAGACAAGCGTAAGGTCGTTGTACGGTGACGGACGCTCCGACCGACGCGATTTTTCGCGTTCAAGGTAATCGCGTCCAGACGAGCCCGCGCGCCGGCGGTCCCTGGGATCCGCGAGCACAGCATGGTTCGCCGCCCGCGGCGCTGGTGGCGTGGATCGCCGAGTCGATTCCGACGCTCGCGCCGATGCAGATCGCGCGCCTGACGATCGATCTGATGCGGCCGGTGCCGGTTGCCCCGCTGACGTTCGAGAGCGAGATCGTCAAGGAAGGACGCAAGATCCAGCTTTGCGAGGTCCGCCTTTTTGCGGAGGGCGTCGAGGTGGTGCGCGCCAGCGTTTTGAAACTCAGAAGCCGCGCGGTCGAAATACCTGGGGAAGCCGCGACGCCCGTGCTGGATGTGCCCGGTCCCGATCAATGCCGTGACGATGTCTGCGATCGTGCGGGCAATGCATTTCTCGGCGCGATGTCGATGCGGCCGGCCTTTGGCCGTTTCATCGAGCTCGGCCGCGCCGCGGTGTGGTTTCGCGCCGATGTTCCGCTGATCGAGGGAGAGGCGCTAACGCCGGTGCAGCGCGCGGTGATCGCATCGGATTTCTGCAACGGCACCTCGCCGATGCTGGATTTCAGCAAGTGGACTTTCATCAACGCCGATTTGACGATCAGTCTGGCCCGGCAGCCGGTCGGCGATTGGATTCTGGTCAACGCGGAATCGTTTTCCGGCCCCGAGGGCGCCGGCCTGTCGATGGCGCGGCTTGGCGATGCGAACGGATATTTCGGCCGCGTGATCCAGAGCCTGCTGGTCGAGCCGCGCTGATCGCTCGTCGCAATACCGAGGCTATCGCTTGGTCTCGCGGCAACTGGCGAGTTCAGCCTCTTCCTTGGAACAGAACCAGCGGTCGCCGTTGTCCGGCTCCATGCTGACGCGCGCATACCACCGGCCCCCCGGCAGGTGAAAGATGCAGGCGCCCGAGCGATTGACGTGGCCTTTGATGGCGCATTCCGGTGAGGGCGGCGTGGAGGCTGAACGCCCGCGCATCAGAATGGCCCGGGTCGCGGGCGCAACGTCGAGGCTGCCCAGCACTGGGGCCTGCTTGTTGCGGCGGCGCCAATCCGGTGGTGCGATGAACGCGCCCGACCAAAGTCCCGCCTTCGCGGCTTTGGCCTCGGCTTCGTCGGCTTCATAGTCATGGGAAATGCGGGTGACAGCGACGGCCCAGCCGGATTTCACCACCCATTTGGCGATGTCTTCGCCGTTGACCGTGCATTTTGCCACCGAGCGCCCGTAGCGATCCGCGCGTGTGGTTTGGCAGCTCCACGGTTTCGTCCCGAGGTATTTCGCAAGTTCGTCGCGCGCGGTCAGCCCGCATGTCCAGTGTTCGCCGGATCGGTCCAGGCAAAGCTGCTCCAGACCTGGCGCGGAAATGGCCGCAAGCCGGATGTGGGTTTTGCCGAAGCTCACCGCATCGCCGTTGACGATGTGAGGTACGCCGCTGACGTCGGTCGCGCGGGCGATGGTCGAGGCTGTCAGAAGCAGGGCGGCAGCTAAAACGACGTTCGGCATCGCCATGGAGAAGAGAGATCGATCGGTCATTCCGTGGCGCCTCGAGGGTCTTGAAATACTGTTGCTGATAGCCAGAAGCCGATTATTCAGAAGCTGATGTCTCGCGCCGATCTTGATTCGACTGTCGAACCCAATTCGTCCGCGATCCACCCATCGCGCGCTATACGCAACATCACGTATTTGCCGTCGAGAGCGGCGGCCGAGTCAAGGGCCGCTTATGTCAAGAATTAGTGTTCGGAAAAGGTGTAGCGGTAGACCCAAGCTAGGTTGAGCCTCACAGCATGGCGACCAGTCGCTCCATGCCGATGATTCGCGCGAGCATGACGATCTCGGCTTTCTGATCAGGCCGCATCTGCATCAACAGCGGCGTTGCCACGGTTTTCAGTCGTTCGACTTCAGGCGTCGTTGTATCCACCGGAACGGTGCCGCCGTGGGCTTTCTTGTTGGCCTCGTAGATCTGCTTGACGACGGCCCGCAGCGCGACCTCGATCTCCGGCCAGAATTGCTGTTGAGCCGGCGTCAGTTTCAGGCGTTCCCTGAGGCTCGCGATCTGGGCGTCGTTGAGGACGACGTTTGTCGGCTTCGGTGGTTTAACCGGAGTCGCTTTGGCTTTGGCCTGGGACGGCAGATCGCCCGCGGCGGGCTTTGTCGTGTCGTCGGACAGTTTGTCGCCCATCGGCGATACAGCGCGATCAATCGCGGCGTATTGACTGACTGGAGAGCTGGTGGTCGATCCGACTGAGTCAGCTTGACGTGCTTTTGCCTGCGGTGCGAAAGAGGCCAGGACGACAGGCAGACGGTCGCCCTTGATGTCCGCATTGGACGCAGGGAAGGCGACGCGCCCTGGAGTTGTCTCGGTCTGGTCGGTTTGTTGCGGTCCGAACGCGCTCAACGCGATCGACGCCGCTACAATGGCGGCGCCGGAAAGGGTCAAAACGCCAAGCTTGTTCCTAATGGTCAATCAGCGCTCCGTGCGTACACGCTCAGCGGACTCACTCAATCTCTTCGCAAACACTTGTTAAGCATCGCTTAACTACGTTCCTATTCCGGAAGGCATAAAATCCGAAAAATGTGGGGTAATCACGGCGGCTGGCGCATGTGCGGGCCGGGTGCAACGGTATTATCGGCTTCCGGATGAGAATGGCGTCAATGGACCCGAGCGGTTGTCGGTGCGAAATGGGTGACGCGTATCAGGAGCGCCGCCATTGCTGGAACGCTGCTCATTTCTATTGCTCTATTGCGAGGTCGAGGAGGTGGTCGAACGGCATTCCCACGCGCACTCACACTTGTGCATGCCTGTAGAATCCATGAGTTGCTATTATGAACTAGCGACTGTTCAACGTCGCTTTCGGACATCGAACAATCCGTATAAGCGGATGGTAGGAGATATCCGTGAGTATTGGCGATATTGTCGTCTATCTGATTGCCGTGGTCGCACTCGTGGCACTCGCTGCAATTCTTTTGGCTAACTGGCGAGCAATCCTCCATGATATTTTTGTCTTTCTAGCTGGCTGGGCCGTCATTGGTGTTGTTCTTCTAGTAATCGGCCTGGTCGGTGCTGGCGGCTTTTTGGCGTATGTCTACATCAACGACCGTGATATGATGCAGAAGTGCTCGAACGCCTATGAGCGTCAAGCCAAGGCCTATGCCGCACTGGATGATTATTTCGGCAGGAAGCTACGCGAAGAAGCTAGCGCGGAAGCAAAGCAGTGTGCGGAGTTTGCCGCTCGCAAAGTGGCCGCAAAGGCCTCCGAAAAATAGGGAGTGAAAGGATTGATTCCATCCAATGATACCGCGATCTACGATGCTATGGCCTACAACCCTTCTACCGTTCAACATGATGTGTGGGTCGGACACGGGACGCTTGAAGCAATCCGTAAGCGAGGGCTAAAAGCTGATATGGCGACTTTGAAATATTGCCCGAATGAATGGTTGATCGACGGTTTTCGGCCTAAAAACTTTCTTCAGGAAGCCGGTGCGTAACGATGGGAGTATTCGGTCACCAAAATGACCGCTGCTCGTTTTCGATTCACCTAATCTTGCCCCTCGCCCGGGTAAAACTCGCAAAACACAGGCCTCGATACTCGTAAAGCTCGTTGAGCGGAAACGACTTTCTGCAAATTTCTTCTGCCATGTTCTTTCGCTTGAACGTGAGCCCAATAGTGGCAAGCCCACAATCAAGCTCATTAGCTAATATATCTTCATTAAATCATGCATACGGAAACGCGCAAGCGTACTCACATTTTGATTTGCTGCGATGAACTTATGTATGTGATTTCAATGCGTGAAATTCTCCTGAAAAATCAGGAATCGAATCATTCGTATAAGTTGTTGCTGGAAATTTAGCGTGGTGCCCCTGGCCGGAATCGAACCAGCACTCCTTGCGGAACTCGATTTTGAGTCGAGCGCGTCTACCAATTCCGCCACAGGGGCTTCCGAGGCGCCTGCCGGGAACGGCGGGGCTTCGAAGCGGGCGGACTATATCCGGCCCGCTTTTCGGGTCAACGGCCTTTCAGGCAATCTTTGCAATCTTCCGGCGTTTCTTCCCACCCATTCGTGATCGAAGTTACCTCGACAGTCCCGGATGCACGCGATAGGACCCAACGGTCAGCCGGGAGGGGATTCGTGAGCGTCGATACCAGCACCATTTCGTCCGTGTCCGGACCCGGTTCGGTCGTCAAGCCCGCGATGGCGATTGCCCTCGTCGCCGCTGCGACCATCGCTGGAGCGTGGTTTTTTCAGCTCGTGCTCGATATTCGTCCCTGTCCGCTGTGTCTCGAGCAGCGCTACGCTTATTATCTCGCGATCCCGCTGGCCGCGCTCGTCGCCATGGCGGCCACGCGGGATGCGCCGCGATGGCTGCTTGCTGTTGGTCTTGCGATCCTTGCCTTGGCGACGCTGGCCAATGCGGGTCTCGGAACGTATCATTCCGGCGTCGAATGGGGATGGTGGCCGGGCCCGACCGAATGCACCGGGCCGATCAACGATCTCGGCAGCGCTGGAAGCCTGCTGGATCGCCTGCAGACCGTGAAGGTGATCCGCTGCGACGAGGTTCAATGGCGTTTTCTCGGCCTGTCGCTGGCAGGTTACAACGTCCTGATCTCGCTGCTGATGGCCGCCATCGCATTATGCGGCATCGTTCGGCTCAAGTCCGTTCGCTAGATACGGCTGCTCAGCGAGCTTTCGCTTCCAGTACAGTGCCGCTGGCCTCGCTTAGTCGTCGATGTCGTCGTCGTCCTTGCCGAACAGGTGGATGATGCCGGGCATGGCGATGGTGACGAAGACAAATCGCGCCAGATGGTGTGCGCCGACAAAAATTGGATCGATGTGCAGCGTCAGCGCAAGCGCCAGCATGGCGTCCATGGCGCCGGGCGAAAACGCCACGATGACATCGCTGAGATGGGAACGGGTGGTCAGAACCACGACGGTAACGAAGACGGCGGTAATCGCAATCGCGACCGCGAACGATCCAAGCGCTGCCAGAATATGCCGCAGCAACGTGCGGGTGGAGATGCGGGCGAAGCGCGTTCCGATCAGCGTGCCGATGCCGATCAACGCCAGCATATAGGCCCATAACGGCAGGCCACCCTCGACGAGCCCCGCGCCGTGAAGAACGCTCGAGGCCAGCATGGCGCCGAACATCCAGCTGGCGGGAAATTTCAACCAGCGCAGCACCAGCGAAACCGCGACGGCGGCGGCGGCAAGGATCGCAAGCGTGAGCGGATCGGCGGCCGGACCGCGCATCGCCAGCCCTGCATGGGGCATGATGCCGATCAGGCTCAACACCAGCGGCAGGGCGCCAGTCAGAATAATAACGCGCAGGGTCTGAACCACGGCGATGCCGGCGACGTCGGCGTTTCTTTCCGCAGCGAGCAGGATGATCTGCGACAGCGCGCCCGGGCTTCCCGCGAGAAAAGCGGAGGCGCGGTCCCATCCATGGAATCGTTGCAGGTAAAGGCTGCTGCCGAACGTCGCTCCGAAGGTCGCGAGCGCCAGAATCCCGATGGTGACGGGATAGTCGCTCATGTTCCGGAGCATTTGCGGGGAGACCATCGAGCCCAGCGAAACACCGAGCGTCATCAGAATGACATGGGCAAGCGGATGCGGCAGTGCCAGCGGCCGTCCGGCGATCGCCGCCGTCGCGACCGCGATCATCGCGCCCGAAATCAATCCGCCCGGCAGCTCCGCCCACCAGAACAACAGGCCGCCGGCCGCGCCGAGGGCCAGCGTTTCAATCAAAATCAGTGCGTCGGATCGCTTGGGCAGGAAGCGTGTCGGCAAAAGTTGTCCGGGGAGGGCGTTTGACATCGAGAAACCGGTTTTGAGTCGGCTCCTTATGGCAATGCAAAACGCCTTCGGCAATCGGCATGGGTGCATGGGCTTGCGCGCGTTGCGCAGGCCGAATTGCATGATTTATTGGCATTTCTGGACAGACTAACGAAAACGGGAGGGCCCGGCAGATGCCGTCCCTCCCGTCGTCACATTCAATTTGTCTGCCTTATTACTTGGCTTTGGTGGCGTCGCGCTTGCACTCGGAGCGGAATTTCTTGCGCTCCTTGCCGTGAAGCCCCTTGGCGTCGGCCTGGGCCGAGCATTCTTTCGATTCAGCTGTTCTTTCGGGCTTCGCCTTTGCTTCAGTGGCCTTCGGCGCGGCGGTTTTGGCGGCCGGTGCGGCCGATGTCGCGGGCGCTGGGGTCTGGGCAAAAGCGGTGCCTGCAAGGAACAGGGTTGCAATCGCGGCTGCGGCGGCGCGGGATGCGAATGTCATGAATAGCCTCTTGCTGAAAGGTCGATTGACGTCGGTTGACGCGCCGGGACATTCACCTGATGGTTCTGAACCGCAGATGAACGGCGCGCCTTGGCAGGCACTTTTTTGTTGCCGACTATTTCGGACTGTCCGGTTTTCATCCTGACGATGTCTGGATCCGCTTGTTGCCGGATGCGGATGAAGGCGTCCGTCGTTCTTTGTATCTCTCGTTATAATTCTCTTTGTTTTTCTCTTTGTCTTGCTCTTTGTTTTTCTCTTTGCCTTTCTTGGGTCTCCCCTTTTTCGAAAACCGCGTTAGGATGTTCCGGGGTCCGATGGGCCCCGTTTATGCAAGGAAGGTTTGCGATGAAAATTCAACAGACGATATTCGGTGCGGCGCTCCTCTCCGGATTGCTGTGTGGCGTGGCGGTGCCTGCCAATGCTTTGACGATGCAGGAGTGCAGCGCAAAATATAAGGCGGCCAAGGAAGCCGGTACGCTGGGCGAGCAGAAGTGGAACGATTTCCGTAAAACGCAATGCGCAGCCGAGCCGGCCGCCGCAACCACGACCGCGCCTGCTGCCGCGGCTCCCAAGGCCGAAGCCAAGACTGAAGCGAAGCCCGCAGAGAAAACCGTTGCCGCGCCTGCCGCAGCGCCTGCTCCTGTTGGAAACGCCGTGTTCCCGACCGCGATCGCTCCAAAATACGCCAGCGAATCGGCAGGCAAGGGCCGGATGCATACGTGCGTGGATCAGTACAACGCCAACAAGGCCAGCAATGCCAATGGCGGCTTGAAGTGGATTCAGAAGGGCGGCGGCTATTACAGCGAGTGCACCAAGAAGCTGAAAGGCTGATCGCGCTGACGCCTCATTCCAAAGAACCAGACGGCACTCAGCCGTCTGGTTCTGTCATGCGCTGAGCGCGCGCTCGTCCCGTGGCGGATCGCAAGACGTCTCCTGAACCATCCGGCCCCGCTCCATCCGGCCCGTCGTCCGGACCGCGCGAACCTGCGGCATCTCCGTCCAAATCCTTGCCGCCGGAATCCCGATGGCCTCGGGGGCGGCATCCGAAAACAAAACATGCCGTCGCATGCCTGGCGCTCGCTTTGGCGTCCTACGTCTTCCTTGCCTATGTGGCGCTGCCTGCATTCTGGAAGCACTACGAGCACGAGAAAAAGCTCGCGGGCCTGCCGATGGTGACGGCCACGGCGCAAGGTATTCCCGGCGATCCAATCAATCTGGCTTTCGTTGGATCGTCCCGCGATATTCTCTGCGCCATGCATCAAACAGGCTGGTATCCGGCCGATCCGGTGACGCTGCGATCAAGTCTGGAAATTTCCGGCAGCGTCCTGCTGGACCGGCCCTATCCGACCGCGCCGGTCAGTCCGCTCTATTATGCGGGGCGACGCGAGGATCTGGCTTTCGAGAAGCCGGACGGGCGAAGCGCAGACAAGCGTCATCATATTCGGTTGTGGAAGGTCCTCGACGAAGGAGACGAGAAGCGTCCGGTGTGGCTCGCCGCTGCGACTTTCGATCGTAGCGTCGGGTTCAGCCGCTACACCGGGGCGATCACCCATCACATTGCGCCGGACGTCGATCTCGAACGCAATCTGATGGAGACTGGCTTGCAGGACGCGGGCCTGCTGCAGGCGCGCTATCAGATTTCGGGGATCGGGCCGACGCTGATGGCGCGCAACGGCGGTGGCGATCTGTATTTCACCGATGGCGAGGTCTGGGTGCTGGTTCTGGTGGAGGACTGCCGCAAGCGCGACGAACCGCCGGTCGTCGCCGCGAGCCCGGTTGTGACGCAGTTCAAGGATATGCTCTGGAAAAGCGTTGCGGACGAGGTGCGCCAGGAAAAGCATTAGAGCTTTTTCGAGCGAAGCATGCCCCCTGACTTGATCCGGTGAAGGTTGCCTTGGCCTTGATCTTCAGGCTCTGAAATCGTCCGGGCGCAGTTCTATCGGAGAGCCGTGCGGCGTGCGGTCGGCGGCATGGTCCCAGGCATCGCGATAGCGATGCAAGGTATCCGTCGTCGTCACGTTCTTCTCCGTGATCAGCTTTTCCAGTGTTGCCAGCCAATGGCGGTAATAAGTCTCGCCCGTATCGGGGTCGCCGGCGGCCTGTGCCTGCTTGATTTCGCGCGCAAGGGCGGCGGCCCATTCCGCCCAGGTGAACACGCCGCGTTCGTGCAGCGCAAGCGCCATGGCGAAGGCTTGCGCCTCCCAGGGCTCGCGAAACACCGGCCCTTCGGAATCCTGCGGGATGCCGGGGAGAGCGCGGGTTGCCTGATGTGCCGCCTGTGAATCAAGTGCCATTATGCCCGCTCCAGATATGGCTCCCATGCATCGACCGATGTGAGCGTGTTGGGATCGCCGCGCTCGCCCCACAATTCACGGCCATCGAAGCTCACGGTGTAAAGCCATTGTGGATTTTCGTCGCCGGCCGCGTGGCTGTCGGCGAAAATGTGACAGCCGTGAATAAGCTCCACGACGCCGGTATGCCCACGCACATAGCGCGGCAGCCGCGTGTGCGTCGGAGGATTGATGAGCTTCGCCTTGACGCGGTCGCCGACCTTGAACAATGCAGGCGCGTGGCTCTCGCGCTCCGTCGGACTTCCGCGACGGAGAATGGCTGGCAACATGTCGGATGTGACGACCGGGCGTCCGGGCTGCGGCGGATGTAGGGAATGCCCGGCCTCGAACTCCTCCGGTGCGACGAGATTGCGCTCCTGCACCAGCCGTTCCAGACCCGCGAGCCAGATCTGGAAATATGTCTTGCTGAGATAGTCTTCAGGCGGACGGTCTTCCCGTGCGAAGCGGGACATGTCGATGTTCCAGCCGCCCGGCCGGGCCATCATCAGCGACATTGCGAAAATGCGCCGTTCCCATTCCGCGTGAAAGACCGGCTCGTTGGGCTCCGGCTCGACGGGATTTGCGTTGGGCACCCCGCCCATGTCGTGCGCGCCGTTCATCGCCGGAAGCTTCGCATCAGGCGGCCTCGCCGGCTTGCTTGGGCAGGCCCGTGCCGATCATGCTGTCGCGGGTGACAAGGCTTGCGAGCCGCTCTTCGCTCCAGCCTTGTGTCCCGTCGGGCCGTTGCGGCAAGACCAGATAGCGAACTTCGGCGGTGGAATCCCAGATGCGAATCTTGATGTCGTCGGGAAGCGTCACGCCGAAATCATGCAGCACGCCGCGCGGATCGATGACGCTGCGCGAACGATATGGCGCGGACTTGTACCAGACCGGCGGCAAGCCCAGCACGGTCCAGGGATAGCAGGAGCACAGGGTGCACACGACCATGTTATGAACTTGCGGCGTGTTCTCGACCGCGACCATGTGCTCGCCCTGACGGCCGGAGAAACCGAGTTCGGCGATCGCCGATGTCGCATCTTTCAAAAGCCGCGCACGATAATCAGGATCGGACCATGCCTTTGCGACCACACGGGCGCCGTTACGTGGCCCGACCTTGGTCTCGTAGGTTTCGATCAGCACGTCGAGCGCGGCCGGATCGATATATCCCTTTTCCGTCAGGATCGTTTCGAGCGCGCGCACGCGCAGTTCGGTTTCCGACAAGTCCGAATGGTCGTGATCGTGGTGATGATGGCCGTGGTGGTGATGATCGTGATCGGTCATGCGCGGAAGACTACCCGGAACGCCGTTGCGATGTCGAGGCGTGCAGGCGGAACGCGCGGCCTTCCTTCAACCATGACAGCCGTTCGTCCCGCAGCATGGTGCGCCGCGTCTTTCCGGAATCGTCGCGCAGGCTCACCGGCGTGATTTCGTAGCTCTCCGGATGTTTGTTGCGGCTGAGCAGGTCCGCGAGCACCGCGCCCATTCCGTCGACGACGGATTGGGGATCGGCGCCCTCGTTGATCTCGATGATGGCGTGGATCCGGTTCCCGAGCTCCGGGTCTGGCAGTCCCACCACGATGCTCGATCGCACGTCGGGATGCGCGACGACGGCAGCCTCGACCTCAGCCGGATAGATGTTGGCGCCGCCGCGCAGGATCATGTCGGTGAGCCGGTCGCCGAGATAAAGATATCCCTCGTCATCGATCCGCCCGACGTCGCCGATCGATTCCCATCCGTCCGGCCGCCGCTTCGGCGCCGCACCGAGATAATGATAGGTGACGCCCGCACCTTCGTTGGGCAGGAAGTAAACTTCACCGGTCTCGCCCACGGGCACGTCGTTGCCGTCCTCGCCGATGATGCGCAGCGCGCAGGTCTGGTCGACCCGGCCGACCGAGCCTTTATGGGTTAACCATTCGGTGCCGGAAATGATGGTGCGGCCTTGCCGTTCGGTGCCGCCATACAATTCATAGATCGTCTCCGGGCCAAGCCATTCGATCCATTTTTCCTTCAGCCATGGCGGCATCGGCGCGGCCATGTGGAAGACGGTCTTGAGACTCGAGACGTCGTACCGGTTGCGTACCTCTTCAGGCAGCGACCAGATCCTGTGCATCATGGTGGGCACGAAGTTGATCCATTCCAGCCGGTGCGTATCGATCAGGCGCAACGCCTCCTCTGCGTCGAACTTTCTCATGCCTGTGACACTGCCGCCCGCGAACAGCGCATAATGCGACACGATGAACGGGGCGTTGTGGTAGAGCGGTCCGGGATTGAGCAGCGCGCCGCCATGCTGCATTTGCATCGGCGGAGGCGCTGTCGTGTCGGTGACGGCAGGCAAATGATCGAGGATGATTTTCGGTCGCCCGGTCGATCCTCCGCTTGTCATCGCTTTCCAGTAGCGCGCGACGGGCGCATCGAGCGGCTCGTCCGAAACCCCTTGCGGCTCGAAATCCTGCGGCACTGATTTGGGCGCGTTCCATTCCGGCTCGCCGCCGACGACCAGCGCGGGTCTGAGAATATCCAGAATGGCCGCGGCTTCGCCGCGCGGCAGCCGATGCGACAGCGAGGTTGGTGTCGCTCCCAGTTTCCAGATCGCAAAACTTGTCTCGTAGAACGCATTGCTGTTGGGCAGTCCGATCGCGACGAAGTCGCCGGCCTTGACGCCGAGTTCCGCGAACGCGCGGGCCCGCCGGTTTGCGCCGCGTTCAAGCTCATCCCAGGTCAGGCCCTTGCCATCGTGACGGACAGCGATGGTGTCGGCGGGCTTACGTTCAGCATACCAGCGCGGCACGTCGGCGATCGGAATCAGCATGGGTCCTCGTTCGTCTCAGCGGGATGGGTCACGTCGATGATTTAAAACACGGGATGATTCAAATTCTCTCGCTCTTTTTTGCGCGACCGCACGGAGCAGTGAGGTTTCGCAACACGCGCATGACGGGAGCGATCATGCGGCACCGGCGGCAATATCGGGCAGACCGGCGGCGAGGTCCAGCCTCGACAACGGAATTCAGCGAGCGATGGGAAGGAAGGAAAACTGTCGCAGTGTGCCAACGCACCAATGTGACACCTAATCACGATTGCCGAATTATGTTGGAGCCAGCTGGGTTACGTAAGAATGTCGTCGTCGGGGCTCGATAAGTCGGTGGGACTTACCAGACGGTAACGGATCTTCACCTGGCAGGATCACGCTGTGAGGGTTACGTGAATCTCGGAGAAGGCGAGGCTGGATCACGCGGCACATATCTCGCGTCTGCCGCTGAGCCAGTTGTGATATGAGATTGCCCTCGCGCGATCGATCGAAAGCAATGGAAACGCCCACGTAAACAACAATCACGAGCCTAACGACAAGCAATGCGAAGCCGATTGCATCATAGGCAGTCAAAGCAACGAAGGCTCCTGTGCTTGACCTGACAGATCGACCCGCTTTTTCGCCCGGAGCTGTAGCCATCAATAGAGTCTGGTATCAGCGCGGCGAGAGGCCACGGGTATGCCGCTGACCAGGCGCAATGAGAATGAGACACAAGAGGATGGATGCGAAGTCGGCGTCGAGCGCGATCAGTCGCCCTGCGAGCATCCACAAGGATCGCGGTGTCCAACTTCGTGCACTGAACTACCGACGATGAAAGCACGCAGAAAAGTCCTCCTGCTCGGCGCGGGTATCGCCAAAACCCAAGCCGATCATAGGTCTATGCTTAGTTGTAAGCGCTCGACGGCGTCGGAGCTGTGACGCCACATGCGGCGCATCACAAACGCCCGTCGTGCAGAAAACCACTGGCATCGCCGCTGCCGATCTCCTCCGTAGCCAACTTCGGCACCGGCCAGACACTATCCGGTGATTGGGTTTCATTGTTTCGGTTTGGCTGGTGCGGTGAAGTGCGGTTGCTCTACTCCTAGCACACAGCAATCAACAGCGCTGGTCGATCGAAGGAATTGTAAACAATGTTTGGGAAGCGCGTCGTGCGAGCTTTCGCTCCGTTGCCGCCATCGAAGCGCTAGGCGAACTCCTTGCGCGCCTCACGACAAGTACCGCAGCGCCGTCGATCATGGATCGAGTTCGGTATCCCAATAGAGATAGTCCAGCCAGCTATCGTGCAGATAGTTCGGCGGAAACAGCCGGCCGTTGCGATGCAGTTGATGCACCGTCGGCGCGTAGGGCGTCTGGCGCGGATGCATGTGAGCCTGATGCGGCGTCAGGTTGCCCTTGCGCAGATTGCAGGGCGAGCATGCGGCGACGACATTCTCCCATGTGGTCTGGCCGCCCTTCGAGCGCGGAATGATGTGATCGAAGGTGAGGTCGTCGCCGGAGGTGCAATACTGACAGCTAGAATTTGTCGCGCAGGAAAACGTTGAACCGCGTGAACGCGGGATGCGTCGATGGTTTGACGAACGACTTGAGCGATACCACGCTCGGCAGTTGCATCTCGAAGGAGGGGCTGTGAACCGCGCGATCGTAATTCGCGACGATGTTGACGCGATCGAGAAACACCGCCTTGATCGCGTCCTGCCACGACCAAAGCGACAACGGGTAATAGCTCAGCGGCCTGAAGTCCGCGTTCAGTACCAGCGCCGGCCACCCGCCTTGTGGAACATGTGCGTTCAAGTAACGCTCCTTGTGTCCCCGAATACGAAACGGTCTGGCAAAACCTCCGAATGCGAACTCGAAAGCACGCCAGGATATTGAGTGTCATTCGCAACGGCTGCGAAGCAGTATTGAGTCCAGATACTACATGCAGCGTGACGCCATTGTGAAGAGCGTTTAAGCCAATCCGGCGGCGGCCATATTCGTGGTGTTATCGGTGAAATATGGGTCCAACCGCCCTCAGCGGCTGATTTTCCGGACCCGCGACGACGATCCACCACGCCGCGCCGCGATTCGGCTTTTACAGGATTTTTCGGCCTTGTTCCGGCTCGCGGAAACGGTCGCTTGTTTCGGCGCAGCCTTTTTCGCGGCTCCGATTGCCGTGGTCACGGGAGGCGCTGCTTCGAAGCCGGGAGCCTTCGCCAGTTTGTAATAGGCCCAGAACAAATGCGCCGCCGCGCCGCGCCACGGTCGCCAGATGTCGCCGATCGTGGCCATCTCTTTCACGGTTGGCCGCGTCTCAAGACCGAAGGCGATTTTGATGGCTTCCTGAATCGCCAGATCTCCGGCGGGCCATGCGTCGCCGTGACCGAGGCAAAACAGCAGATAGATGTCGGCCGTCCACGGTCCGATGCCGTGCAAGGCGGTCAGTATCCCGTGGGCATCGTCGGCGGGTGTTTCCGAGAGCGTCGCGAGATCCAGCCGTCCTTTGGCGATTTCGCCGGCGATGAATTTCAAGGTCTTGATCTTGGCAGTGGAGAGTCCCAGCCGGCCGAGTCTGTCGGCGCGCGCCCGCCGGATCAGGTCGTGGTGAAAGGGATCGAACGCCGCGGTGACGCGCGCCCATATCGCCGCCGCGGCGAGGGTCGAGAGCTGTTGACCGCAGATGGTCGATGCCAGTCCGGCAAACCCCGGTTCGCGCCGTCGCAAGGCAGGCATGCCCGTCAGTGCGATCAAAGGCTTCAGTCGCGGGTCCCGCTCGGAAAGCGCGGCGAGTGCACGGTCGAGATCGGCCTGGGTATGGAAATGTTGCGTCATCGGAAGCTGCCAGCATGAATGGATTTCGCGGGCAGCGCAAATCGATGCGACACGCCGCCGTGGTTTTGGTCCGGTCTCGCTCGGCTTTGGATCGGAAAGCGGGGCGGGTTGTCTGATGGCCTCCTGCCGATCATATTCGGGACCATGTCGCCACCCGTTTTCCGTTTCGCGCCCAGCCCCAATGGCTTCCTGCATCTCGGTCATGCCTATTCCGCGTTGCTGAACTTCGATCTTGCCCGGCAGTACGGCGGGGCGTTCCTGCTGCGCATCGAGGATATCGACGCGACGCGCTGCAGGCCGGCATTCGAGGCGGCCATTTATGAGGATCTTGCGTGGCTGGGCCTCGAATGGCGGCAACCGGTGCGGCGGCAATCCGATCATCTCGATATTTACCGTGATGCCATAGACCGGCTGCAGCGTGACGGCCTGATCTATCCGTCTTTCGAGACTCGTGCGGAGATCGCGCAAATGGTCGCGCGGGACCGAGGGGCGGATGCGTGGCCGCGAGACCCTGACGGAGCGCTGTTGTATCCCGGTCATGCGCGGCAGTTATCTGCGCGCGAGCGGGAGGAACGAATCGAATCCGGCGCGCCCTATGCGCTGCGGCTGGACATGTCCGCTGCGCTCGAGCGGGTAAAATCCTCGCTATCCTGGATCGAGGACGGGGCCGGCCCGGACGGCGAGACCGGAACGATTCCCGCACAGCCCAAACGCTGGGGCGACGTCGTGCTGGCGCGCAAGGATGTTCCGACCAGCTATCATCTCTCGGTGGTGATCGACGATGCGCTCCAAGGCATCACCGATGTGGTTCGTGGCCACGACCTGTTCCAGGCCACCGGCGTGCATCGGCTGTTGCAGCATTTGCTCGGGCTGCCCGCGCCGCGCTATCGTCATCATGGCCTTGTCCGTGACGGGGCCGGAGACAAACTCTCCAAGTCAGCGCGGGCGCCGGCGCTTCGGGATCTGCGCGCGGCGGGACAAACAGCGGCTGATATTCGCCGGTGTGTTGGCCTTCAACCTGCGTGACTCATCCTCTTCAGCTGTGCCAAAGTAGCACCATGGTAGGGGCATCGCCGATGGCATTGGGTTTGCGTTCACCGTCGCGCAAAAGTGGGTCGCGCAAAGCGAATCCGCCCAAGAGGGGCGTGACGAAAAAACGCGCGAAGACGACGGTTGCGAAGACAGCCGGCGCAAAGAAAACCGCGTTGCCGTCGTCACGCGCCAAAAAATCGGTTATCCGCAAGAAACAACCGCGACCTGCCGCAAAACAAAAACAACCTGCCGGGCGTCCCTCGACCATGGTCGAGAATGCATTGGCTGCGTTTGCACACGAGGTGCGCACACCGCTGACCGGCATTCTTGCGATCAGTGATTTGCTGGCGACGTCCGATCTCGGAGAACGCGAGCGGCGCTGGGTCGATACCATCAAAGCAAGCGCGGATCATCTCGCGGCGCTGGCTTCGCTGTTCGTGGATGCGGCGCGCAGCAGCAAGGCCGGCCTCGATCTGCGCCGCGATTTTTTCGATTGCGCGCGTTGGCGCGCACCACGGCCGATTCCCTGGCGGGACGCGCGGCCGCCAAAGGATTGAAATCCTCCGGTCAAATTTCCAGCGCATTGCCGGCGTTTGTCGTCGGCGATCCGGTGCGCTTGCGCGCGGCGCTGGAAAATCTGATCGACAACGCGGTGAAGTTCACGCCGCAAGGCAGCGTCGATCTGAAGGTCAGTCTGGCCAAGCGCAGTGGAGACAAGATCTCCGTCGCCTTCGCGGTCTCCGACAGCGGCATCGGCGTCTCGCTCGCCGAAATCAAGCGGCTGTTTCAACCGTTTTCGCAGGCGAACGTGTCCATTGCCGCGCGGTTTGGCGGCGCGGGGCTGGGGCTGTCGTCGGTCAAGCAGGTCGCGCGCGCCATGGGCGGCGACATCGCGGTTTTGCAGCGGCGCGGCGGCGGAACCACTTTCACACTGACGGTGACGCTCGAGCGCGCCGAAAATCAGCCCATCGACGAATCGGGCGCGGCACATGACGGCCGTCAGCTCCCCTTAAACCCCGCGCTGCATATCCTGAGCGTCGAAGACAATCCGTTCGGTCGCGTCGTTCTCAACGCCATTCTGACCGAACTCGGTCACCAGCCCGAATTCGTGGGAACCGGCGAGACCGCAGTCGAGCGGATCGCCGCCGGTGATTTCGATGCGGTGCTGATGGATATGGTGTTGCCGGGCATCAATGGCGTCGAGGCGATCCGCCGGATCCGGGGGCTGGCGCGATCCACGGGCCGCGTTGCGATCATCGGCGTGTCGGGACGGGGCGGTGACGAACGCGCTGCGCGGAATGCCGGCGCCGATGCCTTTCTGTTGAAACCGGTCAGTCCCCGAGGGCTGGCGACTGCGCTGCTTGAAGCGACACGCCGCGCGGCAACCGCGACTTCATGATCGCTGCGTTCAGTTCGCCGCCGTAGACGAAAATCGCGGCGATGAAATACAAAAACACCAGAGCGATAATAACCGACGCCAGACCTGCATAGGTCGTGACATAGTTATAGGCGAAGCGCGCGAGATATTGTCCGAACACGATGCCGGATATCAGCGAAGCCGCCACCGTAAAAATAATGCCGGGCAGAATCTGAACTGAGTTGCGGCTGCCCGCAGGCAGCCAGATGTGCAGGATGAACAGCGCGACGATCAGCGCCATAATGGCGATGCCGTAACGGCTGAGGTCGAGCAGGTTCTCGTTGGATTCCATTAGATAAGGAAAATGCCGGCGCGCGGCGGCAAGAATCAGCGGACCGAGCACGATCAGGAACGACAGCGCTAGCGAAACGATCGCGGCGATCAGGGTGTAGCCGATGGATTCAAGGCGCAGCCAATACCAGCGTCGTGGTTCGACGACGCCATAGGCGCGGTTGAGCCCGACGCGCAGGCTCTCCACGCCGTTGGAGGCGAAATAGATCGCGAGCAGCAGGCCCACGGTAAATGCGTCGCCGCGCGTCGTGGTCAGCACGTTATGGATTTCGCCTGATAAAGCGTTCGCCACCTGCGTCGGCCATGTCTGCAGCATCAGCTCGGCGGCCTGATCGGCCAGTTCCTTGGAGCCGAGAAAGCCGGCCAGCGAGGTCATGACGATCAGGAACGGAAACAGGGCCATCAATGCCGACAACGCTATATGGCTTGCGATCGCCCAGCCGTCGTCGGCGAGGAACGTATAAAAGGCATCGAGCCCGACATGGAAGACGTACTGAAGCTGCTTCACGCTTCCCCCTGCAATGCGTGCCTGCCAGTCACCGTGTTCGGTCGTTTGATCGAAGGCCGCATAAGCCATGCTTTTCGCGCGTGTTTGGTTCGCAGGCGGGCTGAAGAATTGCCGCGAAGCGGCTCGGTGCCTGCAATCCGCATGAGAAATGAGCGATTGCGGCCGCGAAGGCAAGGGTTCTCAGAGCGTTCTCGATCATTGTCGAGCGTTGACGCGGGTTGTCCGCGATCGTGGGGAGGGGTGTTGAGCCATTCTCAAGTCCGGCGGGCCCGATAGCGCTGCCCTCTCAGGAATGTTATGACCGGCCCATGTCGTCTTTTCTCAGTACCATTCTGTTGCCCGTCGCCGTCGGTGCCGTTGCGCTTGTGCTCCTGCTCGGCCTGCTCAATATGATGCGCGGCGGATCGCCCAACACCTCGCAGCGGTTGATGCGGCTGCGCGTTCTGCTGCAGTTCGTGGCCATCGTCGTCGCCATGCTGGCTGTGTGGGCGATGGGACGATAGTGAATTTTTTGATGTGTTCCGATAGTCCGAACTTGAGAACAAGGTTGCAAAAATGGTTCTTCTGAACCGCATTTATACTCGCACCGGCGATGACGGGACGACCGCGCTCGGCAGCGGTGAGCGCCGCCCCAAATACAATCTTCGGATCGCGGCCTACGGAACCGTGGATGAGACCAACGCGGTGATCGGGATCGTGCGATTGCATCTGGCGGCCGTTCCGGTGGTCGATGCCATGCTGGGTCTTGTTCAGAACGATCTGTTCGATCTCGGCGCCGATCTCGCCGTGCCGGAACGGACGGACAAAACCCAGAGACCGGATCGGCTTCGCGTGCTCTCGACACAAGTGGATCGTCTCGAACGGGATATCGACAAGCTGAACGCCGACCTTGCTCCGTTGAATTCCTTTGTCCTGCCCGGCGGATCGGCCGGGGCGGCCTATCTGCATCTGGCACGCACGATTTGCCGTAGGGCGGAACGCCTCGTGGTCGAATTGGCGGCCCAGCCCGGTGAACCCGTCGGCGGCGAGGCCATCAAGTACTTGAACAGGCTTTCGGACTTCCTTTTCGTCGCCAGCCGTTTCGTCAACGACAACGGCGCCCGGGACGTTCTTTGGGTGCCCGGTCAGAACCGGTAATTTCCTGGGCTTCTGAGGGGCGGGATCGGAACCCACGGGTTTGAAAATGCTCCGGTTCCCGTTTCGCGCGTTGACCCAAGTAGGCCGGACCATTAGGTTCCGCGGCCACCAGTTGCGTGGATAGGCATTCATTCTGGCGGCGCGCAATGCGGCCGTGCGAAGGTCTCATCCGCCGCCGCGCAAGAGCGAGACACGAGTGATTCTGAAAGGGGACCGATGAAGATTTTGGTGCCGGTAAAGCGGGTCGTCGATTACAACGTCAAGATCCGCGTCAAGGGCGACGGATCGGGCGTTGAACTCGCCAACGTCAAGATGTCGATGAATCCGTTCGACGAAATCGCGGTTGAGGAAGCGCTGCGCCTCAAGGAAGCCGGCAAGGCCACCGAGGTGGTCGTGGTCTCGATCGGGCCGGCTCAGGCTTCGGAGACCATTCGCACCGGGCTGGCCATGGGCGCCGATCGCGGCATTCTCGTCAAGGTCGAGGGTGCGGTCGAGCCGCTCGCTGTCGCCAAGATTCTCAAGGCCATTGCCGACGAAGAAAAGCCGGGCCTCGTCATTCTTGGCAAGCAGGCGATCGATGATGACAGCAATCAAACCGGCCAGATGCTGGCGGCGCTGTTGAACTGGTCACAGGCGACCTTCGCTTCCAAGCTCGAAGTCGATGGTTCGGACTTCAACGTGACCCGCGAAGTCGATGGCGGTCTGCAGACCATCAAGGTCAAGGGGCCGGCGATCGTCACCACCGATCTTCGTCTCAACGAGCCGCGTTATGCGAGCTTGCCCAATATCATGAAGGCGAAGAAAAAGCCGATCGACGAGAAGACCGCCGATCAGTACGGCGTTGATCTTTCGCCGCGCCTCGAAATCGTCAAGACATCGGAACCCGCAGGCCGCAAGGCCGGCGTCAAGGTCGCGTCGGTGGCCGAACTGGTGTCGAAGCTCAAGAACGAAGCCGGGGTTCTGTGATGACAACTCTCCTGATTGCCGAACACGACAATGCGTCGCTGAAGGACTCGACCAACAAGGCGTTGACCGCCGCCGCCGCGCTCGGCGCCGACGTGCACGTGCTTGTCGCGGGCCAAAACGCCAAGGGTGCGGCAGACGCGGCCGCGAAACTCGCGGGCGTCAAGAAAGTTCTGCTTGCCGATAACGCGGCCTATGCCCACGACCTTGCGGAGCCGCTGGCGGCGCTGATCGTGTCGCTCGGCGGCTCGTACGATGCGTTCGTCGCGCCCGCGACATCGCGTTTCAAGAATGTCATGCCGCGCGTCGCAGCCCTGCTGGACGTTATGCAGGTCTCGGAAATCACCAAGGTGATCTCGCCCGACACATTCGAGCGGCCGATCTATGCCGGCAACGCGATCCAGACCGTCAAGAGCAAAGACGCCAAGAAGGTCATCACCGTGCGCACGTCGACATTCGCCGCAGCCGGCGAGGGTGGCAGCGCATCGGTCGAGAACGCCGCGGCTGCGAACGACCCCGGCCTGTCGAGTTTCGTCGGCGAGGAAGTCGCAAAAAACGATCGTCCGGAGCTGACCTCAGCCAAGATCATCGTCTCCGGCGGTCGTGCCATGCAGAGTCGCGAGAATTTCACCAAGTACATCGAGCCGCTGGCGGACAAGCTGGGCGCGGGCGTCGGTGCTTCGCGTGCCGCCGTCGATGCAGGCTATGCGCCGAACGATTGGCAGGTCGGTCAGACCGGCAAGGTCGTCGCCCCGGAATTGTATATCGCCATCGGCATTTCAGGAGCGATCCAGCATCTTGCCGGTATGAAGGACTCCAAGGTGATCGTTGCGATCAACAAGGACGAAGAAGCCCCGATCTTCCAGGTGGCGGATTACGGACTGGTGGCGGATTTGTATCAGGCAGTGCCTGAACTCACCGAGGAATTGGGTAAATTGGGCCGTTAAGGCCGAAAAGCAGGCGAATTGCCGGTGACGGCAATCGTTTCTCTCAAGTATTCTGTGTAAACTGTTCGATGTAGGATGGGTATCCGCCGCGATGTGCGCGGCGGAAGAGGACCGGGAAAAGGTCCTGGCGAGAAGGCGAGATGGCGGTGACTATCAAAAAAATCGGTGTGATCGGTTCGGGCCAGATGGGCAACGGGATTGCGCACGTCTCTGCGCTGGCCGGTTTTGACGTCGTCCTCAACGATGTGTCGGCGGATCGGGTGAAGTCGGCGCTCGCGACCATCAACGGCAATCTCTCCCGTCAGGTCGCCAAAAAGGTCATCACCGAAGACACTCGAGGCAAGACACTGGAGCGCATCACGGCCTCCGAGAGTCTCGAGGACCTGTCCGATTGCGATCTCGTCATCGAAAGCGCGGTTGAGAAGGAAGAGACCAAGCGCAAGATTTTTCACGATCTCTGCACAACGCTGAAGCCGGAAGCCATCGTCGCGTCAAATACATCGTCGATTTCGATCACGAGGCTTGCCGCTTCGACGGATCGGCCTGAGCGCTTCATCGGCATCCATTTCATGAATCCGGTTCCGCTGATGGAGCTGGTCGAGCTGATCCGCGGTATCGCCACCGACGACGCCACGTTCGAGGCATCGAAAGATTTCGTCAGCAAGCTCGGCAAGCAGATCGCGGTCTCGGAGGATTTTCCGGCCTTCATCGTCAATCGTATTTTGCTGCCGATGATCAACGAGGCGATCTACACGCTGTACGAGGGCGTCGGAAACGTCGAGGCGATCGATGCCGCCATGAAGCTTGGCGCGCATCATCCGATGGGGCCGCTCGAACTCGCGGATTTCATCGGCCTCGATACCTGTCTTTCAATCATGCAGGTGCTGCATGAAGGGCTGGCCGATTCCAAATACCGGCCGTGCCCGCTGCTGGTGAAATATGTCGAGGCCGGCTGGCTGGGCCGCAAATCGCAGCGTGGCTTTTACGACTATCGCGGGGACAAGCCGGTACCGACGCGCTAAACGTAGTTAACCGCGCTTGTTATATCTCTTTACAATTTGCGTCTCAACGCTCAGCGCTATCTATTTAACTCAACGCGGCGCTACAACGGCCCCGGTAACCAAGTACTGGTTGCTAGTTGATATCGGCATTCTCGGACCGATCTAAGGTGCCGACCTTCAGGAGTTGAGTATGGATGCCGTGAGTCAAGCTAAGTGTTGCGCATCCGCATATGAATCGGTCTGATCCTGCCATTAAAGCAAAGCATGAAAACGAGCTCAAAACGTTGCAGCTTGCTCAGGATATTCGTCAACGCTCCGTCCGCTTCGTCGTCGCAGGCCAATCTTGCGCTGGGTGTTGGCGGGAACATCGACGTTTCGGCCTGATCACAGCAAGTCAAACACAAAAAGCCCTCGCGAGTTCAAACTCCGAGGGCTTTTTTGTGCGCAGCGTTTTGCAGGGTCTACATGTTGCAGCCACGCTTCTGGTAGCGTTTGCAATCAGGCGATCGGCGTCATCCACCCGATGCCTGCGCCTCCTGGCTCGGTCAGCACCGCAATGCGCCCCACATTCGGGCACTTCAAAAACCGGCCGCATCAGCGTTGCGCCAGCCTTGATGGCTTTTTCCACGCGCCGATCCACGTCGTCGACCGAGAGGTAGCTCATCCAGGCTTCCGGAACGCTGTCAAATTGCGCTCGATTGGTGGGAAACAAACCCGCGACTTGCGCGCCTGCAATGGACGCGATCCAATATGTTGCGCCATCGTCCATCGGCATCGGCTCGAAGGTCCAGCCGATGGTCTGTTCGTAGAAGTTCTTTGCGCGCTCAACATCGCGCGTCAGAAGTTCATTCCATTGGAAGTGTCCATGTGCGGCCATGGCAAATGCTCCTAAAGGTGCACCAGAGTTTCGAAGCCGCCATAGATCAGGCGCTTGCCGTCGAACGGCATCGCTTTCGGATTCATGATTTTGGCGAGCCGGGGGTCTTTCATCACCTTGGCGACGACGCGGTCGCGGTGGCTGCGGGATTTGTAGACGATCCAGGAAAACACCACCGTTTCGGTTGGCTTTAATTTGACGCTTTGAGGAAACGAAGTGTGTTTCCCGGCCTTGACGTCGTCGGCGATACATTCCCGATAATCGACAGCGCCGTGTTCGCGCCAGACCTTTCCAGAAAGGCGCGCCATGCTGCGATAGGCCGCAAGTTTTTTCTTCGGCACGGGTACGATAAATCCATCGACATACATGGGAGACCTCTTTCCGTTTGGTGCAAGTTATTGACTAGCCCTGTGCAGCCTGTTTCAATTTCGCGATATCGAATTTGACCATCTGCATGACAGGCCTGCATCACGCGGCCGGACTTCGCGGCGTCGCCAGCCGACATCAGCTCGCTCAGAACTGGTGGGAACCACCTGCCATGACACGCCGTATTTGTCGGTCAGCCACCCGCATTGCTGCGTCGATCCGCCGGCGGAAAGCTTGTCCCAGTAGTGATCGATTTCATCCTGCGTTTCACAGTTGATAACGAAGGAAACCGCAGGCGTGAATTTGTATTGTGGTCCGCCGTTGAGGGCGATGAATCTCTGGCCGTTGAGTTCGAATGTCGCGACCATGACCGAGCCTTTTGGCCCCGGTCCCGCCTCGCTGTAAGGCACGGTCTTGACGATTCTGGATTGCTTGAACACGGAAACGTAGAAATTCGCGGCTTCTTCGGCGTTGCCGTCGAACCACAGGAACGGGGTAATTTTCTGCATGACTTTCCTTTGACCGCGTGAGGATGAGGTCGAGCGCGCCGCGAGCGTGCTCGCGTGTTCGTGCTACGACGCGGCAGCCTTTCCGCTGCCTTTGTCGCTGCCTTTTTCGCTGTCGTGACAGCAGGCGTCGCCGCTCCGCGCCGAACCGTATTCGTCGTGGCGCTTCACCCAATCCATCAGATTATGGTGGGGGCCGTTCTCTTCGCGGCCTTTCGGCGTCATATCGAGCAGCATGTAGGTGCCAAGCAGTTCCTCGCCGCCACGGCCGTAGCTCGAATAGGTATGAAAGATATTGCCGTTCGCGTCCTTGATGAAAACACTGGCGCCAGGCAATTCGTCGATCGACGCGTCGGTCAGTTCGTAATTGTAGACGACCTTGCCGCGTGCCAGTTCTTCGGGTTTGAACGAGACGTGGAAGTCATAGTTGAAATCGCTGCCGTGGGATGACACCCACCTGAAGTGCCAGCCCATCCGTTTCTTGTAGGCCCCGATCTCGGCAAGCGGCGCGCGGGACACTACAACATAAGCAACGTCGCGCTGGGCAAGATGAGCAAGCGCGCCTTCGACATGATCGGCGCCGAAAGAGCATCCGACACAGCCTTCCTTCCACCCAGGGGCGAGCATGAAGTGATTGATGATCAGCTGGCTGCGATCTCCGAACAGATCGGCAAGCGATGCCTTGCCCTCCGGCGTGTCGAATACGTAACTCTTTTCCACTTTCACCCACGGCAATGCGCGGCGCTGCCGGCTGAGCTCATCGCGGGCGTGGGTCAATTCCTTTTCCTTGGCGAGCAGGGCCTTGCGTGCTGCGGTCCATTGTTCCTGCGAGACGATCGGGTGCGATTGCATGTCGGTCTCCTTTCAAAGGATTTTGCGAAAACTTATTGATGGACAGGTCTTGTGTAGAAAAAGCTTCGACAGAATGAGCTTGCCTCAATCAGGGCCGCGTTGGCGGCCTGTAAGCGAATGATTGGTCGTCAGCCAGTGAACGGCTGAAAGACGATAAAATGCAAATCCCGGCTCGGTTCCGCGAATTCAGAAACCGAGATCCTAAAGCGCTTTCGTTTTAGGCTGAATCACCTCGCGCTCTATCGTTTTGTTTGGACGCGTTTTCTTTAACGCGAACCTCTAGCGTCACGCGAAATACTGTTCGAGTTTATCGAGTGTTCCGCTCCAGCCACGGTTGTGGCCATCGCGGGCTGCTTCATCGAAAAATTGCTCGTGATGCAGGGTCAGCATCGTGCCGGCCCCGTCGCGGCGCAATGTGACGGTCACCAGCGATTCACGTTCCGGCGTCGAATGCCATGCCCAGCTGAAAGACAATGTCTCGTTGGCGATGACCTTGCGGTAAACTCCCGCGACCTCGTGATATTCGCCGTCTTCGGTTTTGAAACTTGCGCGGAAGCGGCCGCCGACGCGCACATCCATCTGCGCCTTTACCGATCCTTGCACGGTGGTTCCGGGACCGAACCAGTGAATTATTTTTTCGGGGTCGGTCCAGGCTTCGTAGACTTTTTCGGGTGGGGCATTGAGACGACGTTTGAGAGTGAGGGCAGGCTTGGGGGTGGCGGCAGCGGCGCTTGTTGTGGCGGGCATGTCTCATCCTCCTCTAAAAAGGCCGCGAGCCGGTCGAGTTGCTCGCTCCAGAATCGGGCGTATCGCTCAAGCCAGCGGGACGCTTCCTGCATGGGAGCGGCGTTCAGGCTGCACATCACCGTGCGGCCGGTCTTGTTTCGGGTCACGAGGCCGGCATCCGACAGAACATCGAGATGCTTCATCACGGCCGGCAGCGACATCGGAAGCGGCTTTGCCAAATCGCTGACCGACACGCCCGCGCGATCCTGGAGTTGGGCGAGCAGCGCTCGACGGGTTGGGTCGGCGAGGGCCGCGAAAGTTCGATCCAGCGGCTTTGGTTGATAGTAAACCATATGGTTAAGTATAGGGACGCAAGCCGCGACGTCAAGATGCAAATCTGACGCGCGGTTTTGACGAGCTTATGGCTTCAAAGCGGCCTGAATCAGCATCACGGCGTCGGGGCTGTCCCACTCCGCTGGTCCGGCGATGGTGGCGATTTCGCATCCGGCACCATCGACAAGCACCGAGGTGGGCATGCCGAGCGCGCGGCCAATGCTTTTAAGATCCTGAAATGACTTGGCTTTCTGGTCGCTAAAGTAATCGAGATGGGACAGCCCGGCGTCTTTCAGCCAGGCTCGAGGCTTCTCCGGATCGCGCGTATCGATATTGATTGCCACCACCTCGAAATTCGGGCCACCGAGCGTGGTTTGCAGCCGATCGAGCGCCGGCATCTCCTTGCGGCAGGGCACGCACCAGGTCGCCCAAAGATTGACGAGGACGGTTTTTCCCCGCCAGTCGGAGAGCTTTCTGGGTTGCCCGGCGCCATCCTCGAAGGTGAGATCGGGGACTTTCAGTGGACTGGTGGCCATCGTCAGCGCGGCGACTTCGCCATGGGCGAGGGGCGCGATCTTTTGTGATAAAGCGACAGCAGGCCGGCAGGCCGGGTCCGCCGATCCATTGCGTTGCAGCCCGCCGATCCCGTATACCCCCGCGAACCCGATGGCGGCGCCCACGACGATCGCGCCGAGCACCATCGGTATCCGGCGGGTTGGTGTCGAAGCAGGTTGTTCGTGGTCGGGCGTTTGATCTGTCATAGTCTCTCTTCAGGCGCGGGCTTTCAAAACGGACGTCTTCGTGACGAACACGACTTTGGCTAACTAGACTTCGACGAACAAGACTTTGAACAAGGCTTGGTGACTAGCAAGACTTGGTAACTAGCAAGACTTGGTAACTAGCAAGACTTGGTAACTAGCAAGGTGTGGTGAATAACAAAACTGGCCGATGCCAAAACGGGATGACATCCGACAGGCCGGACGAATGAGTGGTTTGCAATGAGCAACAAGATGTGGGGCGGCCGCTTCGGTGAAAGTCCCGATGCGATCATGGAGGAGATCAACGTCTCCATAGACGTCGACAAGCACCTTTACGCGCAGGATATCGCTGCGTCCAAGGCGCACGCTGCCATGCTCGCCGCTCAAGGCATTATTACGGCAAATGATGCAAAAAACATCGCCAAGGGTCTAGACACGATTTTGTCAGAGATCGACAAGGGCACGTTCACGTTCAAGCGTGCGCTCGAGGACATTCACATGAATGTCGAGAGCAGGCTCAGCGAATTGATTGGGCCTGCGTCGGGCAGGCTGCATACCGCGCGGTCGCGTAACGATCAGGTGGCGACCGATTTTCGGCTGTACGTCCGCGATACCATCGACGATATCGACGCCGCGCTGGCGTCTTTTCAGCACGCGCTGGTGGAGCGGGCGCTGGACCATTCCGGCACCGTGATGCCTGGCTTCACCCATTTGCAGACGGCGCAACCCGTGACATTCGGCCACCACTTGCTGGCCTATGTGGAAATGGCCTCGCGCGATCGCGGGCGTTTCATGGATGCGCGCAAGCGCCTGAACGAAAGCCCGCTCGGCGCAGCTGCGCTTGCCGGCACGTCGTTTCCGATCGATCGCACGGCGACAGCGAAGGCGCTTGGCTTCGATCGTCCGATGGCGAATTCGCTCGATGCGGTGTCCGACCGCGATTTCGTTCTCGAAGTGTTGTCGGCCGCGGCCATCGCCGCCGTGCATCTGTCGCGTTTCGCCGAAGAGATCGTGATCTGGACCTCGCCGCTGGTCGGCCTGATCCGGCTGTCCGACAAATTCACAACCGGCTCCTCGATCATGCCGCAGAAGCGCAACCCTGACGCCGCCGAATTGGTGCGCGCGAAAACCGGACGCGTCATCGGCGCGCTCAATGGGCTTTTGATCGTTATGAAGGGGCTGCCGCTCGCCTATCAAAAGGACATGCAGGAAGACAAACAGGGTGCGATGGAGGCGTTCGCCGCGCTCTCGCTTGCGATCCGCGCCATGACCGGTATGGTCCGCGATCTCGTGCCCGAACAGGCGCGGATGAAATCGGCGGCAGGCGAGGGTTATGCCACCGCCACCGATCTCGCCGACTGGCTGGTCCGGACGCTGAAGATGCCGTTCCGCGAGGCCCATCACGTCACGGGCCGGATCGTCGCCAAGGCTTCCGCCGACGGCGTCGCGTTGCATGAATTGCCGCTCAAGGCCATGCAGGCGGTGGAGCCGCGCATCACCAAGGACGCGCTCGGTGTGCTCTCTGTCGAAAGCTCGGTCAAGAGCCGCACCAGTTATGGCGGCACCGCGCCGAAGAACGTTCTGGCGCAGGCCAAAAGCTGGCTCAAACGTCTGGAAAAAGAGCGTAATTCAGGCCGATCCCGGTAAAAATCGATGCTCGCCAAAAGCGAGCGATCTTTGTAGGGTGACGCCGCATCAAGACCCCTAGGGAATCCGATCGTGAATCTCACTGCAGGTTTTTCTTCAAGGCTGACTCTCGTCGTATTCGCAGCGCTGGCGCTTGCGCTCGGGGCATGCGGACGCAAGAGCGGCCTCGATCTGCCGCCGAGCGCGGCCGCCGCGCCTGCCAGCGACGGGTTTTCGGTGGATCCCGATGCCAGAAATGCGGACCCCAAAAATCCTGACCCCAAAATCCCGACGGCAAGAGCTCGGCCGCGGTGCAGGGCAATTTGTTCAATTCGGCCAACCCCGCCGACAAGACGCCGTATGCGCCCCGAGGCCCGAAGAAACGCATCATCATCGATCCGATTCTGGACTAGTGTGGCGCCATGCATCATTTCGACTATCGCAGCGGCGTTCTTCACGCCGAGGGCGTCGATCTTGCCGATCTCGCGGCACGGATCGGCACGCCGTTTTATTGTTATTCGACCGCCACGCTTGAGCGGCACTACCGTGTTTTCGCGGACGCGTTTTCCGATGTGAAAGCCCTCGTCTGCTATGCGATGAAGGCGAATTCCAACCAGTCGGTTTTGCGCACGTTGGCCAAGCTCGGCGCAGGCGCCGACGTGGTCTCCGGCGGTGAAATGAAGCGGGCGCTGGCCGCCGGCATTCCGCCCGAGCGCATCGTGTTTTCAGGCGTCGGCAAGACCGAAGATGAACTGCGCGCGGCGCTCGAGAACAATATTCTCTGCATCAATGTCGAGTCCGAGCCCGAGCTCGAACTTCTGTCGTCGATCGCGGTGTCGGCCAAGCGCAAGGCGCGGATTTCGGTTCGCGTCAATCCCGACGTCGACGCCAAGACGCATGCGAAGATCGCCACCGGAAAGTCCGAAAACAAATTCGGTATTCCTATCAGCCGGGCGCGCGACGTTTACGCGCGGGCAGCAAAGCTGCCCGGTATCCGCGTGACCGGCGTGGATATGCATATCGGCAGCCAGATCACAGATCTGGCGCCGATGGCGGATGCGTTCGCGTTGCTGGCCGATTTCGTCAGGACGCTGCGCGCCGACGGTCACGGCATTACCCATGTGGATTTCGGCGGTGGTCTCGGCATTCCCTATCATGCCGACCAGCCAGCGCCTCCGTTGCCGGCCGCATATGCGCAGATCGTCAAGCAGGCGGCGCGCGATCTCGACGTCACATTGATGTTCGAGCCGGGACGCATGATCGTCGGAAACGCGGGAATCCTTGTCGCGCGTGTACTCTACGTCAAGCACGGCGATGCCAAAAACTTCGTGGTGATCGACGCGGCCATGAACGACCTGATCCGGCCGACGCTTTATGAAGCGCATCACGACATCCTGCCGGTGCGGCAAAGTATTGCGGGCGCGCGGACCATCGTTGCGGACGTGGTGGGCCCGGTGTGCGAGACCGGTGACTATCTTGCACTCGATCGCACCTTGCCCGAACCGAAGGCCGGCGATCTGTTTGCGATCATGACCGCGGGGGCTTACGGCGCGGTGCAGGCCGGAACCTACAACACGCGCGCTCTGGTGCCGGAAGTGTTGGTCAAGGACGATCAATACGCGGTGGTGCGTCCGCGCATCGAGGTCGATGCCCTGATCGCCATGGATCAGCCCGCGCCTTGGCTTTAGATTTTTGGCTTTAGATCTCTGGCTCCAAAGCACGAAAGCGTTTGATGCCAGCCTAATCCCGTGGGTCGACATCCAGCCGGGCGATCCAGCCTTTAAGGGATGGTGTCGGCGGCGGGTAACGTTTCAGCACCAGCGCGTCATGCCCGGGGATGATGTGCCGATCCGAAGCCGCAAGCGCTTGTAACTTGCCGTAACCGGCCACCACGCCTTCGGGATCGTAGACGATTGGAAACACCCGCCGCTCGTTCATGTGTGCATACAAATGGCTTGCATCGGAGGCCAGCACCACCGCGCCACGTTCGGTATCGACGCGCACGCTTTGCAGTCCTTTCGAGTGTCCGCCGATCCGATGCACCGTGATGCCGGGCGCAACAGTACCGTCGCCATCGTGAAAGGTGACGCGGTCGGTAAAAACCTTGCGCACCATCGCTGATACGTCGTCCGCCTCGAAGGGGATGCGCAGCGTCGCGTCGCACATGCAGCGCCCCGTGGCGTAGTCCATTTCACAGTCTTGCAGATGATAGCGGGCGCGCGGAAACAGATCGTGGTTGCCGGCATGATCGTAATGCAGATGGGTGATGATGATATCGCTGATGTCGTCTGGCGCGATGCCGATCGCCCGTAAGCCTTCCGCCACTGGCTTCAACACGGTCCGGCTGCGTTTTTCTGCCATAGCCTGGTCGAAGCCGGTATCGACCAGCACAGTTCCGTGCTTGCTCTTGATTGCCCAGACGTAGAAGTCGAGCGGCTCCGAGGCTTCGTGCGGATCGCCGCCGATGTAGTTCTGCGCTTCGGTCCGGCCATCGTGGCGCGCGTAGCGCACCGCGTAAATCTCGGGCATCTCTGGCCCAGTTGAAGACTGCATCGAATTCCTCGCCCGTCGGCCGATCACGTCACGTCATCGTGAGCGCAAACCGGCCAATTTGCATTTTCGTTAAAAGCATAGTGCGTCGTCTGGCACGGAACTAGCACGGCGGAGCATGCCCAACCCGCTTGGAGGGGCCGGGCATGGGGATAAACAGGTTTGCTGGAGCGTTTTCGAGCGAAGCATGCCACCGGACTTGATCCGGTGGTGGAGACCGGTTCGCGTTAAGAAAACGCATCAAAACAAAACGATAGAGCGCGACGCTGATTCAACTCAGAACGGAAGCGCGCTAGGCATTCCGGCAGTGCCTCATTACAGCCGCCGTGCTAGATTGAACTGTCGGCCGCTCTTGAAAGCTTATGCTCGGGGGCCTTCAACCGGCACCGGCCGGAGAATTGGAGACGTGTTTGAGCGCCTTGCCTCCTGATGCTCCGCGACCTGACGCCCCGGATTCCGCACGTTTGCGCCTGTCGCAGGCGGTGGTCCGGGCGCGGTTTGCCATCGGCTGGGAACGGGCGTGGCCGCATCTGGCGCGTGTTTTAACAGTCGCGGGATTTTTTCTGGCGCTCTCCTGGGCGGGGTTGTGGCTGGCGCTGCCTTTTGCGGGTCGCATCGCCGGCGTTGCTATCTTCATTTTGCTTGGGTTGGCGGCATTGGTTCCGCTGGTGCGTTTCCGCTGGCCGACGCGCGCCGATGCGCTGCACCGGCTGGATCGCGGAACGGGTGTGCGCCATCGTCCCGCGACTGCGCTTGCCGATACGCTCGCCTCGTCGGATCCTGTCGCGCAGGCCTTGTGGCAGGTGCAGCGCGAGCGCACGCTCGCCTCTCTCAAGCGCATCCGCGCAGGTCTGCCGTCCCCTCGCCTAAGCATTCACGATCCCTGGGCGCTGCGCGCATTGGTGATTGTGTTGCTGGCGGCGTCTTTCATCGCCGCGAACGGTGAGCGCACCACGCGCGTAGTCGCGGCGTTCGACTGGAACGGGCTGCTCGCGTCGCCAGCCGTGCGTGTGGATGCCTGGGTCACGCCGCCGCCCTACACCGCGCGTCCGCCGATTATCCTGTCAGCTGCAAGCGGCAGGGATACGCTACCTGCTTCGGATGCCGGCCCGATCTCAATTCCGTCCGGAAGCACCCTGATCGTGCGCAGCAGCGGGACCACGCTGGATGTCGCGTTCAGCGGCGGCGTCACGGAAGCGTCAGCGGCGGACGATACGCCGAAGGGAACCGTCGAGCGCCGTTTCACCATCGTGAGTGACGGCACGGCGCATGTGCGTGCGCCTTCGAGCCAGCCGCAATGGACTTTCAAGATCATGCCGGATCGCGCGCCGACGATCGCTCTGGCCAAGGATCCGGAACGTCAGGCGCGAGGCTCTCTGCTGCTCGCCTACAAGATCGAGGACGACTACGGCGTGACTGACGCCCGTGCCGAGTTCGTGATGCGTAACGGCGACAAGCCGCAAAGCGACAATGGCCCGGTCACGCGACCGCTGTACGACACGCCGCAGTTCGCGCTGGTGCTTCCCAATGCGCGCACCCGCAATGGCGTCGGTCAGACGGTCAAGGATCTCAGCGAACATCCCTATGCGGGAGCGGACGTGGCGCTGACGCTGACTGCGAAGGATGAGGCGGGCAACGAAGGACATAGCGAGCCGTTCGCTTTGCGCCTTCCCGAGCGGGTATTTGCCAAGCCTCTGCCGCGTGCTTTGATCGAGCTTCGACGAATGCTGGCGCTCGATGCCAACCAGAACGGGCAGGTTTACGCGGCGCTGGAAGCGCTGCTGATCGCGCCGGAAGTGTTCACGCCGGAGCTTGGCCAGTATCTCGGCCTCCACAGCGTGGCATCTCAACTCGATAAGGCCCGCAACGACGATTCACTTCGCGAGGTCGTCGACGCGCTGTGGGCGCTCGCGGTCACCATCGAAGATGGCAACATCACCGATGTCGAGAAAGCTTTACGCGCGGCGCAGGATGCGCTCAAGCAGGCGCTGGAACGAGGCGCGAGCGACGAGGAAATCAAGAAGCTCACCGAACAGTTGCGTGCGGCGCTGGACAACTACATGCGCCAGCTGGCCGAGCAGTTGAAGAACAATCCGCAGCAACTGGCGCGTCCGCTCGATCCCAACACCAAGATCGTGCGGCAACAGGATCTCAACGCGATGATCGAGCGCATGGAGCGGTTGTCGCGTTCCGGCGACAAGGATGCCGCGAAGCAGTTGCTCGATCAAATGCAGCAGATGCTCGAAAATCTCCAGATGGCGCAGCCCGGCCAATCCGGCGATGGCGATATGGATCAGGCGCTCAACGAACTGGGCGACGTGATCCGAAAGCAGCAGCAGTTGCGGGACAAGACCTTCAAGCAGGGCCAGGATTCCCGGCGCGACCGGCTGCGCGGTCAGCAAGGCGACCAGAATGCGATGAACGATCTGCGGCAGGATCAGCAAGGCTTGCGCAACCGCCTGAAAAAACTGCTCGACGATCTGAACAAGCAGGGCATGGGTCAGCGCGGCGACAAGGGCGAGAAAGGCCAGCAAGGCGAGCAGGGTCAAGGTCAACAAGGCCAGCAGGGACAAGGCGAGGACGGCGGAGGCCTTGACGATGCGGATACGGCCATGGGTGATGCCGATGGCCGGCTTGGAGACGGCAATGCCGACGGCGCGGTCGATTCACAGGGCCGGGCGCTGGACGCGCTGCGCAAGGGTGCGCAGAAACTGGCGCAGGCCATGCAGCAGCAGATGGGCGAGGGGCAGGGCGAAGGACGCGGCAACCGAGTTCGGCCGTCAGGAGGGCGGCGGCAAGGATAGCGATCCGTTGGGGCGTCCATTGCGTTCGCGCGAACATAGTGACGATTTCTCGGTAAAAATCCCCGGTGAAATCGATGTGCAGCGCGTGCGCCGGATTCTGGAAGAACTCCGCCGCCGTCTTGCAGACCCGCAGCGGCCCCAGCTCGAACTTGATTACATCGAGCGGCTCCTGAAAGATTAGTAGCAGTCGTGGATGGGCTGATTCGATGAAGTTGAGCTTTCTGCTCGGCGCATGTTTTGCGCCGATCTTCATGTCTGGAGTTTGTCTGGCCGATGACTGTCCCGCAGCAGTGAGTGGGCGCGGTGCATTCATGGTCGAGCGCAGCGAAGAATTGAAGACGGAGATTTTATTCGGCGATGGGCATCTCATTCGTTTGGTTTCCCGGCGCCGCGGGCAAACGTTTCTTGAAGCCGAAAATTACGAAGGCTTGATCGAGCTTGTTCGTGTCGACAAAGGTCGCAGGACGGTCTTCACACCTCAAACGGATCTCGACAAAGTGTTTCCTTTAAAGCCTAAGCAAAAAATCAGCATCGACCTGGAAGCGATGGAAGATGGCGGCAAGCCTTATCTTACGAGGATCGGATTGAGTGTGGTGGGGGCAGACAAATTCCCGATTGGCGCATGCACATACGACATCCTCAAACTCGAGCGGGCCGAGACAAGGTCCGGGAAAAATCGTGAAACCTATGTGGAGTATTATGCGCCTGAGCTGCGGTTTGTCGTCGCCAAAGAATACAAGGAGCGCAACGGTCGAACAACAATCGTAAAATACGACCGGATTTACGCAACGGATCGTTAGGGGGGGGCTACTCGCGCGGTTTCCGCGACGACAACGCATCGGCGACAGCGGTGCGAATGTCGGCCACTGAAAACGGCTTTGTCATCACATCGTGAACGATGGCGTCGAGCCCCGACGCGCGCTCGCGCTGGTCGGCAAATCCCGTCATCAGCAGAATAGTCACTTCGGGAAAATCGCGTGCGACGGATAGCGCGAGTGCGATCCCGTCCATGATCGGCATTTTGATGTCGGTCAGAAGCAGGTCGAACGCGCCATGTTCGCGGGTCAGGATATCCAGCGCCTCGGCGCCGTCTTCCGCGGTGACCGTATCATGCCCGTCCATGGCGATTGCCCGCGCAACCAGCGAGCGCATCGAGTCTTCATCGTCGGCGATCAGTACGCGGGGCATGAAGGAGTGTTCCAAGGTCTGAAGCTGAAGATAATCTCGGTCGCGCGACCCGGCGCGATCAAAGCGAAACCGCGCTCGTTGTGGGCGATCCGGGGCTATCAGGTCAAGCCGCCGCGGGGGGCGGGAGCGATCCGGTTCTCCTCAGGAGCCGCCGGCCGCAAGGTCTTTCTTGCTGAAAAACCGGACAGCTATCTCCCGGCCATCGAGCGGTGGGGAAGCGAGGCGCGACTTGAACCATGCTTTTTCGCCGGCTTTCAACACGGCCTGGTCGAGAACCGCATTCCAGGCATAGATCTCGGTGCCGTGCGCGTCCCGCACTAAAAAGCGCAACCGGGGAATTTCGACGGTTTTCTTCGTCACATCGACGATATTGCCTTCGATGATCAGAACCGGCTTGTTGTCCACCAACTCGGTCGAGATCTTGATGTCTTCAAAGGCCAGCCCTCGCAAATTGACGCCGAGCCCGACCATTTTGAAGAACATCGCCGTCTGCGGCATCAATCTGACGACGTCGGCACGCCACACGATCAGGCCGAGGACGACCGCGGCCAGTCCCGCGCAGATGCCGGGAATTCCGATCGGCAGCCCGCCACGCTTCGCCAGTGGTCCCATTGACGGCGACGATCCAGCGCGTCCGCGGCGCCGGCGCAACGGGCCGTCGGTTTCTTCCTCATCGTGCTGCGCTCCTGCGGTCCATTGCGGTTCCCGCGCCGGCTCGGAATGCTCGCTGCCATCCGGCAGGTCGCTGGTAATGGAAGGACTTTCGATAACCGGAATCTGTGCGCTTTTTGTCTCTTCAGGCGCGCGAGGGTCATCCCAACCCGGTCCGCCGCCAGCATCGGCGCCGGGGGCCAGGGCAAATGCTTTGGTCACCTCTTCGGGCTGGGCGAGCCAGGTTTCCTTGCAACGCGCGCAACGCACGGTGCGTCCCGCCGAACCAAAGGTGGCGGCGTTCACCGCGTAGGATGTCGTACAGTGAGGACAAACGATCTGCATGTGACCAATCGCCAATAGAACGCTGTTGAAACGCTTGCGGGCAACTCGGACATTCGCGTCTCCGCCATGCGTTATTCAAGGTTATCCTGCGCAGGTTTATCGTTCGTGCAAGCGTCCCTTGAATCCCGACCCCGCTCTGCCGCAAGTGCCTCGGACAGACGAGCGCAGGAATGGAAGGAACCTAACATCGGTACCGTTAACGAACCGGAAACCATAACGGACGCACAACCTTTATCGTGGGGAGCGCCGGAAAGCGCAGGCGCCTGCTGCTGGGGTTTGACGATTGGGTCGCGCGTCCCGCAATTAAGGGAGCCAGTTGTGCGGCCAGGATCTGCGCAAGCTATTGAATTTATGGCACTTTCGCCTGCCAGGCGAATGCCGTTTCGCGGTCCGTCCGCCATCGAACGGAGCTGAGATTGGTCCGGTTCGAAAATGTCGGTTTGCGCTACGGGCTCGGCTCGGAGGTACTGCGCGACCTTAATTTTCAGATCCCCCCGCATTCCTTCCAGTTTCTGACCGGGCCGTCCGGGGCCGGAAAGACATCCTTGTTGCGGTTGCTGTTCCTGTCGCTGCGTCCGACGCGAGGGCTGGTCAATCTGTTTGGTCATGATGTGTCCCTTCTGAACAAAGACGCCATTGCCGATCTGCGTAAACAAATCGGGATCGTGTTGCAGGACTTCCGCCTGCTTGATCACATGACGACCTATGAGAATGTGGCTCTGCCGTTCCGCGTCATGGGCCGTTCGGAATCCAGCTACCGCAAGGAAGTCATCGATCTGTTGCGATGGGTCGGTCTTGGCGAGCGCATGGATGCGCTGCCTCCGATTCTGTCGGGCGGCGAGAAACAACGCGCGGCCATCGCGCGCGCCGTTATCGCGCGCCCGCTGCTGCTGCTTGCGGACGAGCCGACCGGCAACGTCGATCCGACATTGGGGCGGCGGCTGTTGCGGCTTTTCATCGAACTCAACAAATCCGGCACCGCTGTCGTCATTGCCACGCATGATATCGGTTTGATGGACCAATACGACGCGCGGCGTATGGTGCTCCACGAGGGACGGCTGCATATCTATGAATAAGGTCGGCGGCGACCGCCACAGCATGATGGATATGGGCTACGACGAGCGTCCGCGCTTGCCGGAAAGCGCCCGCAATTCCTCGCCCATCGTGCCGCGCGCCTCGATCTCCGGCCGCGCGCTTGTGGCCGTCGTCGCGATCATGACCTTTCTGGCCTCGATGACCACCGGCGCTGTCTTGCTGGTGCGCGCCTCCGCTGCCGAATGGCAATCGGATGTTGCGAGCGAAATCACCATCCAGTTGCGGCCGGTGCCGGGCCATGATCTGGACAAGGAAATGCGGGCCGTTGTTGAAACCGTGCGCACCCAGCCGGGCATCGTGACCGTGCGTGCATTCACCAATGAGGAGTCGGCGAAACTGCTGGAACCGTGGCTGGGCACTGGACTATCGCTCAACGATCTGCCGGTCCCGCGCGTGATCGTCGCGCGAGTGGTGCCCGGTACGGCGGTCGATCTCGCAGGCTTACGCGACCGGATCAAGCAGGTATCGTCGTCCGCCATCGTCGACGATCATCGTGACTGGATCGAGCGTATGCGCTCCACCACAGGCGCAACCGTGTTCGCGGGCATCGGCATTCTCGCGCTTGTGATCGTCGCCACCATCATCTCGGTGTCGTTTGCGACCCGTGGCGCGATGGCGGCAAATCGACCGATCGTTGAGGTGCTGCATTTCGTCGGTGCGGGCGATCGCTATATCGCCAACCGTTTCCTGCGCCATTTTCTGCTGCTCGGCTGCGAAGGCGGTTTGATCGGCGTCGTGGCGGCGATGCTGGTGTTCGGCTTTTCCGAGTCCATCGGCGGCTGGTTTTCGGGCACGCCAGTCGGAGACCAGTTCGCGGCGTTATTGGGCACTTTTTCGCTGCGTCTGTCCGGCTACTTGGTTCTGCTGGCTCAGGCCGCGTTTATTGCCGCCGTCACCGGCTGGGCTTCGCGGCGCACGCTGTTCTCGACGCTGGAGGATATCGACTGAGCGGACCCATGTTTTGGTCGCAGCGGTGCCGGCTTTTGCGCTACAATCAGGAAATGGGACACAATCACCCGCCGTCCAGGCTGGCTTCCAACTGGGGCCGCGCTCGAAAGCCGGGTTGGGAATTTGGCTGGGGAGCCTAACGACCTTGTCATGATGTGGGACACCGGAAATTCATCGCGATCGATCTTGACCGCGCCCGTCAGGCGTCGGCCCGTGCGACTTGTGCTGGTCGCGGCATGCGCCGTGGCCGCAACCGTCGTGATCGGTTTTGGTGTGTTTTTGCGACAGCTCCCCGTGACTGAAGCAAAGCCCTCCCGCGACGCCGACGGCATCGTGGTGCTGACCGGCGGTTCGTCCCGTGTCTCGGACGCGATGGAATTGCTGTCAGTGGGGTACGGCAAGCGCCTGTTGATTTCCGGGGTGCATCCCACCAATGGAACGCAGGAGATCCAGCGCTCGCTGCCGGACAGCCAGCCGCTGTTTGGCTGCTGCGTTGATCTCGATCGCTCCGCGGTCAACACCCGCAGCAACGCCGTCGAAACCCGGCGCTGGGTGCGCGAGCGCGGCTTTCATTCGCTGATCGTCGTCACGTCGAACTATCATATGCCGCGTGCCATCGTGGAGCTGTCCCATGCGATGCCGGACATCACGCTGATTCCGTTTCCGGTGGTCGGCGACAAATGGAACGACGACCCGTGGTGGACCAGTGGTGCGGCCATGCGTCTCCTGCTACTGGAGTACGCGAAATATGTCGTCGCCGAAGTGCGTGTCCGGTTCGATCGATGGGGGCTGGGAACGATGGTCGCATCGGAGCCGCCCTCGCAGACCCGCAATGCAGCGCGCGGCCAGGCGGCGTCGGCTAACTAGAACGTTTAAAGCGAAGTGGATGCCGTTCGCGTCAGGATGAGAAGATTTTCGTGCAACTGACAAACCGCTCGACCGGAATGTACGCGTGTGGTGGTGCAAGCGCCGCCGCCGCTTTGTTTTTCGATGGGCGGCGGTGTATGGGAGCCGACTACGGTTTAGCCCTCGCACGCCATGGTGTGGATAGCTCGTTGTGCCGATGATCTCGATTTTCCTGCGCTCGCTCGTTTTCAATATTCTTTTCTATGTCGTGCTGGCCTTCTGGGTGCTGTTAGGTATTCCGACCTATCTGATGCCGCGTTGGGCGATCCTGAGCATCGCCAAAAACTGGGGGCTCAGCAGCATCTGGCTGATGCGGGTGATCTGCAACACCAAAGTCGAATATCGCGGTCTTGAGAAAATCCCTCAGGGGCCATTGATCGTCGCGGCGAAACATCAATCGATCTGGGAGACGTTCGCGCTCCTGCAGTTCTTCGATCAGCCGCTCTATATCCTCAAGCGCGAGCTGAGGTGGATCCCGCTGTTTGGCTGGTATCTCGTCAAAGCCGACATGATCGGGGTCAATCGCAGCGCCGGCGGGCGCAGCCTGCTGGAGATGGCAAAGGCGGCACGTGACGAGGTGCAGCGCGGACGGCAACTGATCATTTTCCCGGAAGGCACCCGTCGCGCCGTTGGTGCCGAGCCGCGCTACAAACTCGGTGTTGGGCAAGTTTACGCGGATTGCGACGTGACCTGTCTTCCCGTCGCCCTTAACGCCGGCCTGTTCTGGCCGCGCCGCAGTTTCATGCGCTATCCCGGAACCATCATCGTCGAATTTCTCGATCCGCTGCCGCCGGGATTGCCGCGGGGCGAATTCATCAAGCAGGTTTCGACCGCGATTGAAACGGCGACCGACCGCATCGTGCAGGAAGGCCGGGAAGAACAGGCGCGACTGTTCGGCAGGCCGGTCACCGACACCACGTCCGACTAGACGTTTCGCGCGAAGCTCGCCACCGGACTTAATCCGTGTGGATTCGGCTCGCGTGAAGAAAACGCGCCAAATCAACACGAAACAGCGCGACGTCAACTCAACCCGAATGAAATCGCTCTAGAGCTGCGCGGTTTTTCGCCGCGCAATTTCATTGCGAGCTGATGCAATGTTTCGTCGTGGATGCCTTGCGATTCCAGCGCCTTCACTGTCGACAGCACGTAATCGACGTTCGGGCCGGACGCGCCGTGGCCTTGCCGCACGAAGTGGAGTTGCTGTTCGGGCGTAAGACGCCCCGCATATTGGTCATGGCCGCGATCGGCCACATACACCAATGCGCTGATGCGTTGCTGCGCGGCATTCTTCAGCCAGACCGAACGCATCACTTCGCGGTAGACGCTGGTGACCTGCTCGCGGGCCCGCAAATACCCCACCGTCGCCTTTCGGTTGTCTCGCGCCACGCGGTAAGCCATGCCCTGGCACGCACCGCCGCGATCGAGCCCCAGAACAAGGCCCGGCCGTTCCGGCGTGCCGCGGTGAACGAACGAGTAGATACAGAGCGCGCGGTGTTCCCCGATTAGCCGGGCGGGAACCTGTTCGATAAATGCGAAGCCGGGATTCCAGATCAGCGACCCATAGCCGAAAACCCACAGGTCTCCGTCGTGAAAGTCGGTTTCGGAGAGGGTTTGTGCAGTTTTCACGGGATGTTTACAGGGTATGTTTTCTTCAGATGTTTTTAGACCGTCGCGGATTTCAAGCCAGGTTCCGGCCGCGACTTTATCGCTTCTCTGTGTCATGAGGTGTTTCGAAGTTCAATGCCGTTTCGCCTCACGCGAAATCCGGATAAGAGTCTGGCCAATCGGGCGACTGCCTGAAAATGCACCAATTGTCGTGATCAAGGTCTATCGATGGCTGACTTCGAACCTCCATTGCGCCGCCGTTCGCGCTGGCCGCTTTACGCAATGCCGATCCTGGTACTCGTCCTCGCGGTTGGATGGAGTGCGTTCTGGTTCTACGCGGCATCGAAAGTCGATGAGGCGCTGGACGGCTGGCGTGCGCGCGAGGCCCAGGCGGGCCGCATTTACGATTGCGCCAATCGTTCGATCGCGGGATTTCCGTTCCGGCTCGAAGTTCATTGCGGCGGCGTGAGCGTGTCGCTGGTGTCGCAAACCGCAGACCAGGCGGCGGCGCGCACGCCCATTACCGCGCGGCTCGCCGATATTTTCGTCATTGCGCAAATCTACGATCCCAGGCTGATTATCGCCGAATTCACTGGCCCCGTGACGTTCGCCGAAGGAAATCAGCCGCCGTCGTTCGTCGCGAGTTGGAGCAAGGGGCGCAGCAGCGTGGTCGGTCTGCCGCGAGCGCCGGAGCGGATGTCGCTGGAATTCGACAATCCTGCGCTCGACCGCATGAGCGGGGCGCTGCAGGTGCCGATGTTGCGCGCCGATCATCTGGAATTTCACGGCCGCCTTGCCGAGGGCTCGGCGCAGGACAATCCGGTGATCGAGACGGTGCTGCAACTCGTCTCGGCGAGCATTCAGGGCATTCATCCCGTCCTGCAAGAGCCTTTCAAAGCCGACATCCGCGCTCAAATTCGCGGGCTGAAGGATTTCTCACCGAAACCCTGGCCCGTCCGTTTTCGCGAAATTCAGGCGGCCGGCGGACGCATCGACATCACCCAGTCGCGGGTCGAGCAGGGCGAACTGCTTTCGCTCGCCGCGGGGTCTCTCAGCATCAACGCCAACGGCCGACTTGACGGTCAATTGCAGATGACCGTCGCGGGTCTTGAGAAGATCATTCCGGCGCTGGGGCTCGACAGATTGCTCGATCAGGGCGTGTCGCAATCCTCCGTCGACAAGATGGCGCCCGGCGTCAGCGCGCGTGATGTCAATAATGTCATCGGCGCGCTCGACCGGATGATTCCGGGTCTCGGCAACATTGCGCGCAAGAACGCCAATGCGGGTATCGCGGTGGGCATCAACATGCTCGGTCAGCAGACGACGCTCGAAGGACGCAAAGCCATCGCGGTGCCGTTAAAATTCGTCGACGGCGCGATCTTCCTTGGGCCCATGCAGGTGGCGCAGACACCACCGCTGTATTGAAGGGCCGTTGTGTTGCAATAATTAAAATATCCGTCACGACCCTCCTTATCCTGGGGGGTATTGTCACCGTCGTCATTCCGGCCGAGCGCAGCGAGAGCCGGAATCCAGTAGCCCCGGTGTCAACTGCAGGCGATTGCACCTACCAAGCACCGGCATCCCCCTGCCGTCACACGCGGATGGCGCGGATATAGACGATGAGCTTCATCTTCGCGGTATGGCTGCCCTCACACCGCGCTTCTTCCTCACCCTGAGGAGCAGACGAAGCCTGCGTCTCGAAGGGCGAGGCCAACCAACCGACGTGGGTGATTACTGGACCCCGGCTCGCGCTCGCGATGCTCGCTTGGCCGGGGTGACATCGGTGGGTGCAGAGGCGCAGCGCATTTGCGGCACGGGTGCCGAGGCGCATCCTCATTCCGGCCAAGCGAGAGCCGGAATCCAGCGCGGGACCAGCAGCGGGCTTATTCCGGCGTCTTGTCCGTCTTCGGCAGCGGCCCATGCGGGCGGCCGAAATCGGGGCTCGCGGCATCCTGGCCGATGCTGACGATACCGCGGCGGATCGCGCGGGTTCGCGTGAAGTGCTCGAACAGCGCGTCGCCATCGCCACGGCGGATCGCGCGGGTAAGTTTCGACAGGTCTTCCTGAAACGCGCCGAGCATTTCCAGCACCGCATCCTTGTTGTTCAGGAATACGTCCCGCCACATGGTGGGGTCGGAGGCCGCGATACGGGTGAAATCGCGGAAACCGCCTGCCGAAAACTTCAAGACCTCGGAGCGCGTCACGTCTTCGAGTTCGTCGGCGGTGCCGACGATGGTGTAGGCGATCAAATGCGGCAGGTGACTGGTCACTGCCAGCACCAGATCGTGGTGATCCGCGCTCATGATTTCCACGTTGGCGCCGAGCCGCCGCCAGAATGCCGCGAGCTTCTCGACGGCCGCGGGATCTGCTCGCTCCGGCGGCGTGACAATGCACCAGCGGTTGAGAAACAGCTCAGCGAAGCCCGCATCGGGGCCCGAGTTTTCGGTGCCTGCCACGGGATGGGCCGGAATGAAATGTACGGATTTCGGCAAATGCGGCGCCATCTCGCGCAGCACCGCGCCTTTGACGGAACCGACATCGGACACAATCGCGCCGGCGCTGAGGTGAGAGGCAATACTCTGCGGCGACATCGGCGCAAACGCCGACCGGCACGCACACGATCACCAGATCGGCGTCCTTCACGGCTTCCGCATTCGATGACGCGATACGGTCTGCGAGCTTGATCTCGGCCGCGCGCACACGTACCTCGGGTGACGCATCGGTCGCGACCAGCTCGCCCGCAAGTCCGAGCTGTTTGACGGCGTGCGCGATCGACGATCCGATCAGGCCAAGGCCGATCAGTGCAATCCGTTGAAATGGGGCGTCAGAGGACGAAGCCACCTCATTGCCTCATGAAATCGGCGAGCGCCGCGACGACAAGGCGGTTGGCCTCTTCGGTGCCGATCGTCAGCCGCAACGCATGGGGCAATTGATAGTTTTTCAACGCGCGCAAGATCAGGCCGCGCTTGGTGAGAAACGCGTCCGCCTCTTCCGCCGTCTTGCCCTTGTCGAGCGGAAAGTGGATCAGGATGAAGTTCGCCACGCTGGGCGTGACTTTAAGCCCGAGTTTGCCGACCTCATCGGTCAGCCATGTGCGCCAGCGCTCGGTGTGGGCGCGCGCCATCTCGTAGTGCTCGGTGTCTTCAAGCGCGGCGACGCCGGCCAGCATAGCCGGAGCGCCGACGTTGAAGGGGCCGCGAATGCGGTTGACGGCGTCGACGATGTGGGCCGGTCCATACATCCAGCCGATACGCAGTGCGGCGAGGCCGTAGATCTTCGAAAACGTGCGCGTCATTACCGTATTTTCGGTGGTGGCCACGAGTTCGATGCCGGATTCGTAATCGTTGCGCGACACGTAATCGGCATAGGCGGCGTCGAGCACCAGAAGAACATGGGAGGGAAGGCCGCTGTGCAGGCGCTTCACTTCGTCGAACGGCAGATAGGTGCCGGTCGGATTGTTGGGATTGGCAAGCCAGACGAGCTTGGTGCGCGGCGTCACGGCCTTGAGAATGGCATCGACACTCGCCGTCAAATTTGTCTCAGGCACGACGATGTTGGTCGCGCCGTTGCTCATGGTCGCAATCGGATAGACCAGAAAACCGTGGGTGGTGTGGATCGCCTCGTCGCCGGGTCCGAGATAAACGTGAGCAAGAAAATTCAGAATCTCGTCCGACCCGGCACCGCACACGATGCGGTCGGGATCGAGTTCGAACTTGCGTCCGATCGCTTCGCGCAGCACGCGCGATGTGCCTTCCGGGTAATCCTCAAGGTGCGATGCCGCCGATTTGTACGTGGCGATCGCCTTGGGCGAGGCGCCCAGCGGCGTCTCGTTGGCGGAAAGCTTGAACACGCGGCCGCTCTGCTCCGCACCGCTTTTGCCGGGCGTGTAGGGGGCAATATCGAGAATGCCGGGTTTCGGCACGGGACGGGACATCAAATCGAACTCCGGACAACGCGCAGGATATTTGCAAACGGCACTTGTATTGCGCCGGTCCCACTTAGAGCATTTTCGGCCCGAGTGAAATGCGGCGCGCCGCAAGAAAATGCGCCAAAACAAAAAGATAGGCGTTGCGGTGAACGATCCGCGATCAGCGCCCACCCGCCCGGGTTTCTAGGGGTATCGCGCGGATTTCCCTTCGGATTCTATGAAGGTAGTTATGGGGCGACCCTATGGGCCAGGCGTTTCCCGCGCCGAGATTCCAGCCGGGTGGCGGGCCGGTGTTTGCGTTTTAGCCAGATGTCACGGTGTAGTGCGCGGCGTGGCTGCCGACGAGGGTGGCGGAGCGAAGCGATGCGCCGGCGGCAATCATGGCGGATTTGGCTTTGCCGAGGCTGTCCTCTCCGGCTGTGGATCCGCCGCCCCGTTGCCCAGGCACCGACACCAGCAGAGCGGCGCCGTCGAATGCGCCATCGGGCACGACGACGACCTCGGCCAATGGCGCGAGCGCGCGCGCGACATGGGCATTCCAGCCCGAAACTCTGACGCTCCACATCTCGATGTCGGTGACCATGGCATCGTCCGCAACACGTGAAATAACGAAGACAGGCAGCGCGGCCGGATGGTTGGCGCGCTCGACGAAGGGAAGACGCGCGATGATTTTCGGGGCGCCGGCGGCCTCCAGCGATATCCACCATGGCGCGCGGCTGCTGACCGCCGAGACCAATGCGAGATCGCCTTTGGATCTGGCGGCGGCCTGAACCGCTTCGGCGCCGCTCGCATGGGCGATGAAGGGAACCGTAAAACCGAAATGAAATCGCGCGGTGTCGCGCACGGCCGCTTCGCCCGGCGACAGGTCGGCATGAACCGAGAATGGCGCTTGCACATAGGTGAAGGTCGAAATGATGACACGCCAGATGCTCTCGACGGTATCGAGCGGCAGGATGCCGCGATGCCGTTGCACCAGCCGTTTCATCATTTCGGCTTCGCGTGCCGGACGAAACGCCGAGCCGACTTCCTGAGTTTGCTTGACTGAGATCAGCCGGTCGATGATGTCGGCACGCTGCATCAGCAGTTCGTGCACCTGCTCATCGATGCGGTCGATTTCGGCGCGCAGTTCCTGCAGCTTCGGAGGAGAAGGGGGTGGTTTGGCCATCGTCAAAAACCTGCAAGCGCGGAATCTTCGAAATATAAGGCGGCGAAGCTGGAATCTCTGCAAAGCGCGGCGCGACTGATCGAAGCGCGATCGGTCAGTCTGGCCGATCCGCCGCATTGATAGGTAAGACGGGGGTCGAAAGCAAAGAAAACGTTGATGCTTTTGATGCGCGCCTGCAATCACGAGCCTTGTGCGAGCTTTGTCTGATCCGCCGCTCACCTTGACAAAAGTCCTCGCAGGAATAAAACTTTAGTCTCTTCCGTGGTCATTTGAGCCGGCCGGCTTGCAGCCACGTTAAACAACTCGCTAAACAGGCCGGGGACAATTTGATCCCGGCCGAACCGTTGTTCAGGCCGGGTTTTTTTATGGCCCGAATTCCGGTGGTTTGAGACCTCGCAAGGACGCCGGGACTGGTGCGGTGGATTTGACACCCGCCTCCCATGCCGCGAGTCCTTAGAATTGGGACGCCAGGATGGTTAAGTTTCAATCGTTTCAGAGCCAGTCCACCACGATGCAACATGCGCGCGAGGCGGATCAGCCGACGTCGTTGGTCGCGGCATTTGGCGCCGACAAGCCGTTGCGGCTGGATTGCGGGATCGATCTTTCGCCGTTCCAGATCGCCTATCAGACCTATGGCCATCTGAATGCCGATCGCTCCAATGCCATCCTGATCTGCCATGCCCTGACCGGCGACCAGCACGCGGCGAACGTTCATCCCGTCACCGGCAAACCCGGCTGGTGGGAGACCCTGGTCGGTCCTGGAAAACCCATCGATACGGATCGCTATTTCGTCGTCTGTTCGAATGTCGTCGGCGGCTGCCTGGGCAGTACCGGTCCGTCATCCACCAATCCGGCGACCGGCAAAGTGTGGGGGCTGGATTTTCCGGTCATCACCATTCCCGACATGGTCCGCGCGCAAGCGATGCTGATGGATCATCTCGGCATCGAGACCCTGCTTGCCGCCGTGGGAGGATCGATGGGCGGCATGCAGGTGCTGCAATGGGCTGTGGCCTATCCGCATCGCGTGTTTTCCGCGTTGCCGATCGCCTGCGCGACGCGGCATTCGGCCCAGAATATTGCGTTCCATGAGGTCGGTCGTCAGGCCGTGATGGCCGATCCCGATTGGCGGAACGGGCGATATTTCGAGGATGGCGTGCGTCCCCATCGTGGGCTCGGGGTCGCGCGCATGGCTGCACACATTACTTATCTGTCCGACGCGGCGTTGCACCGGAAGTTCGGCCGCCGTCTGCAGGACCGTCAGATGCCGACCTTTTCCTTCGATGCGGACTTCGAGGTGGAGAGCTATCTGCGCCATCAGGGCTCGTCGTTCGTCGAGCGCTTCGATGCCAACAGCTATCTCTATCTGACACGCGCGATGGATTATTTCGATATCGCCGCGGATCACGCCGGGGGGCTGGCCACCGCGTTCCGGGGAACGCGGACCCGGTTTTGCCTGGTTTCCTTCACCAGCGACTGGCTGTTTCCGACCTCGGAATCACGGGATGTCGTGCACGCCCTCAACGCGGGCGGCGCGCGGGTCTCGTTCGCCGAGATCGAGACCGACAAGGGCCACGACGCGTTCCTGCTCGATGTTCCCGAATTCATCGATATCGCCCGCGCGTTTCTGGAATCCGCAGCTGTGACGCGGGGGTTGCCGAAAAAAAAGGAGCCCTCAGACCCGAAGGATCCCGCCAAGGACGGCAAGCCATGACCCTGCAGAACCATACACTTCCTTCGGTGCAGGGTACGGCGGTCAACCCGGGCCATTATCGCGGCGATCATCTGTTGGTCGCCCAGATGGTTGAGCCGGGTTCCCGCGTGCTCGACGTCGGCTGCGGCGAGGGCGACCTGCTGCGCCTGCTGGAGAGCCGGGGTGTCGACGGCCGTGGCATCGAATTGTCGCGGGAGGGCGTCAACCGCTGCGTGGCCAAGGGGCTGGCGGTGATCCAGGGCGATGCCGATACCGACCTGATCAATTACCCCGACGATTCCTTCGATTACGTGATCCTGTCGCAGACATTGCAGGCGACGCGCCAGCCGCGGGTCGTGCTGGAGCATCTGCTGCGGATCGGACGGCGCGCCATCGTCTCGTTTCCGAACTTCGGCCACTGGAAAATGCGTCTGCAGCTTCTCGTGAAAGGCCAGATGCCGCGCACCGACAACCTTCCGGCGACCTGGTACGACACCGCCAACATCCATTTCTGCACGATCAAGGATTTCGTCCAGCTTTGTGACGAGATCAATGTGAAGATGGAGCGCGCGGTGGCGTTGAATCTATATGGACGCCCGCTGCGTTTTAACGCGCCGTGGTGGTTCTGGAATATGTTCGGCGAGCAGGGCGTTTTCCTGCTGAGCCGACGGGAACCGTGACGCCGAGATCGCGAAATTCGAAGTAAAAATACAGGGTTAATCAGGGGTTAATAATCGGCCTTAACGCAAAATTACGCGTGATCATAGGCGGCATGCAAAAAGCCCATAGCGAAAATCTGGGCACGATTAGAGTTCAGCCTTGACTAAGTGAGCACTTAGAATCCTTTACATTTTTTAACGATTCTCGGCGGGCTTTTTGCCGGAAGTTCCGATTTTACCGTTGTTTTGAGCGCCGTCCGGGTTCCATCCGGCGCAGCTTTGCCTTTTTTTGGTCACATTCCGACGCTTTTCCGGCCTCTGAGGGGCAGGCCATTGGCCCGTTCCAAATGTCGTGAGTAACAAGAATAGCGTTCTAAGGAATTGCGTATGATTGAATTGAATAGTTTTCGCCTGCCTCTGACGCGCGTTGCGCTTGCGCTGTGCTCGGTCGCATTCGTCGCTATCGCGACACCTGCCTCGGCGAGGCACCTCCACGGCTCAAGCCGTCATGTTCATCACGCCCACACGCATCACGCCCGGCACCACTACGCGCGGCACCATGGCCGTCATGTCTATCAATATGCCCGCCGCGCCCGGGCACCCCAGGTCGAGGAGGCCTCTGCCTCTCCTTGGAATAACTCCTCTCTTTCCGGTCCAGCGCCGCGCGGTTTCAACGGCTTTGGCAGCTCAAATGTAGTCGCGGAAGCGCGCCGGTATATCGGCAGCGGCAATCCGACGGGTCGCAGCACGCTGTGGTGCGCACGCTTCATGAACATGGTTCTTCAGCATTCGGGCTATCGCGGCACCGGTTCTGACATGGCGCGGTCGTTCGCGAGCTACGGCCAGCGCGTTTCAGGTCCCCAGGTTGGCGCGATCGCGGTCATGGGCCGCCGTGGCGGCGGTCACGTGGGCGTCGTCAGCGGGGTCGATGCCAACGGCAACCCGATCGTGGTTTCCGGCAATCACGGTCATCGCGTCGCGGAAGCCGTGTATCCGCGGGGCCGCGTTTACGCCTACGTCATGCCTTCGAGCTGAACAGCGTGTCCGCTTCAGCTGATCTAACCTGATCGCCGGCGGCAATCTCGCCCCCGGCGGTCACCTCGGCATAGACGCCGCAGTCGTCATGGCCGAAATTGCGCATCATGGCGTGAGGCAGGTCGAGATCGCGCAGCGCTCTCACCGGGTCTACGTTCACCGCCGCGCACCGCACGATCCGTTTCACCACTTTGACTCGAGCATTGCCGATGGAAAGCGTTTGCCCCATCAGCGTGAACTCGTGCCATGCGGGCCACCCGCCGACATAAAGATTGCCGCGAAACCTCAGCGGGTGCACCGGTTGGCCGACGAGGCTTTCTAGGTGGGCGACGCTCGCCAGATTGATGATCGACACGACCTTTCGCGAGACATCTGAAAAGCTGTGGCCTGACGAGAACAGGATTTTCGGCGGCCCCCTCAATTCTTTTGCGAAGGTTTTGGAGAAAAACGCCTCGATCTCGGCGCGGCCGTCTTCGGTTTGCAGATTGCCCCGAGCCACCTCGGTGTCGTGATGACGGATGACGAGCATATGGCTGGTCTCGTCATAACGGGTTTCCAGTGCCGCCAGACGCTCGTTGCGCATCAGCATCAGGAATTTGATCTTGGGAAAATATTGTGGCGCCGATGGATCGAAGCCGCTTGGCCCGTTTTCGATCGCGTAACGCCGGTCGGCGGGCAGGGGCTGCCCGGCGCGTAGCATCGTTCGGGTCATCTGTTCGGGGGAGAGCCCCTTGACCGGATAGCGATAGATGCTGTCGAGGATGCCGGCGTGGTGCATGGCGGTCTGGGAGCTAACCAAATTGCGTCCTTTACCTAGCCTAGGCGGTTCTTGCCGCAGAAATGTTTACGCAATGCGCGCAAGTTTTACGATGGCATTTTACATTCGGATACCGCAGGCAGGCCTGCCGTTTCCGCCGGGCGGGTGGGGCTGTGGCTGGCAGTGAAAAATCAGGCCGGCCTCTTCCGTTTCCGGCCCCCCGCTCCCACATCCAGGCTTGGCCGGAACGACTCGGGCGGGGCATTTTTGGCGGTGCTTTCATCTGATAGCTTGCGGTGCACAGACGACCACGTTCGTGTTGAGCCACATCAACGACGGGCGGGGATAACCCAATGACGATGCCGGACATGCGCCTTCGGGGCATCGCGGCAGGCCGAGGGAAAGGATCACAATGAATATCGAGAAGTACACGGAACGGGTTCGGGGCTTTATCCAGTCAGCCCAATCGCTGGCGCTGCGCGAGGGGCACCAGCAATTTACCCCGCTGCATGTGCTCAAGGTCCTGCTGGACGACAGCGAGGGACTTGCGGGAGGTTTGATCGACCGCTCCGGCGGCAACTCGCGCGCAATTCTGAAATCGACCGAAGAAGCGCTGGCAAAAATGCCCAAAGTCTCCGGAGCCGGAGCCGGGCAGATTTATCTTTCGCCTGCGACGGCGCGGGCTTTCGATGCCGCGGAACAGACCGCTGAGAAAGCGGGCGACAGTTTCGTCACGGTGGAGCGATTGCTGCTGGCGCTCGCGCTCGACAAGGACAGCGACGCCGGTGCGCTGCTGAAACAAGGCGGCGTCACCCCGCAAAATCTCAATGCCGCGATCAATGCGCTGCGCAAGGGGCGCACCGCCGACAGCGCGTCGGCGGAAAACGCCTACGATGCGTTGAAGAAGTATGCCCGCGATCTCACTCAGGCGGCGCGCGACGGCAAACTCGATCCAGTGATCGGGCGGGATGAGGAAATTCGGCGGACCATTCAGGTTCTGTCCCGCCGCACCAAGAACAATCCTGTGCTGATCGGCGAACCCGGCGTCGGCAAGACCGCGATCGTCGAAGGGTTGGCGTTGCGCATTCTTAACGGCGACGTGCCCGAAAGCCTGAAAGACAAGAAATTGTTGTCGCTCGATCTCGGTTCCCTGATCGCCGGCGCCAAATACCGTGGAGAGTTCGAAGAGCGGCTCAAAGCCGTGCTGCAGGAGGTGATCGGCGCCGAAGGCGGCATCATCCTCTTCATCGACGAAATGCACACGCTGATCGGCGCCGGCAAGGCCGATGGCGCGATGGATGCGTCGAATTTGCTCAAGCCCGCTCTGGCGCGGGGCGAATTGCATTGCATCGGGGCGACCACGCTCGATGAATATCGCAAGCACGTGGAGAAGGATGCCGCGCTGGCGCGGCGGTTCCAGCCGGTGTTCGTGTCCGAGCCGTCGGTCGAGGATACCATCTCGATCCTGCGCGGGCTGAAGGACAAATACGAGCAGCATCACGGTGTCCGCATCACCGACAGCGCCATCGTGGCAGCGGCAACATTGTCGAACCGTTACATCACCGACCGCTTTCTGCCGGACAAGGCGATTGATCTCGTCGACGAGGCGGCCGCGCGGCTGAAGATGCAGGTCGATTCCAAGCCTGAAGAACTGGATTCGATCGATCGTGAGATCATTCGGCTCAAGATCGAACAGGAAGCGCTCAAAAAGGAAAGCGATGCGGGCTCTCGCAGCCGGTTGCAGACGCTGGAAACGGAACTGGCGGATCTCGAACAGCGATCAGCGGACCTCACCTCGCGCTGGAGCGCCGAAAAAGGCAAGCTGTCCGACGCGCAGAAAATGAAAAGCGATCTCGACCAATTACGCGTCGAACTCGCCAACGCCCAGCGTCGCGGCGAGTATCAGCGCGCCGGCGAACTGGCTTACGGGCGGATTCCGGATCTCGAGAAAAAGCTCGCCGACATCGAGGCCAGCGAAGGCAACGGCGCGATGGTCGAGGAAGCGGTCACCGCCGATCACGTTGCGCAGGTGGTGTCGCGCTGGACCGGCGTGCCGGTCGACAAGATGCTCGAGGGCGAAAAAGAGAAGCTTCTCAAAATGGAGGAGAGTCTCGCCAAGCGTGTGATCGGGCAGGCGGAAGCCGTGCGTGCGGTCGCGACCGCGGTGCGTCGTGCGCGCGCCGGGTTGCAGGATCCGAACCGTCCGATCGGCTCGTTCATGTTTCTGGGCCCGACCGGCGTCGGCAAGACCGAGCTGACCAAGGCGCTCGCCGAGTATCTGTTCGACGACGAGACTGCGTTGGTCCGGATGGATATGTCCGAATACATGGAAAAGCATTCGGTCGCGCGCCTCATCGGCGCGCCTCCGGGCTATGTCGGTTACGACGAGGGCGGCGCGCTGACGGAGGCTGTGCGGCGGCGGCCCTATCAGGTCGTGCTGTTCGACGAAATCGAGAAGGCGCATCCCGATGTGTTCAATGTGCTCCTGCAGGTGCTCGACGACGGACGTCTGACCGACGGTCAGGGCCGCACGGTCGACTTCCGCAACACGCTGATCATCATGACGTCGAATCTCGGCGCGGATTTTCTGGTCAATCAGCCCGAGGGGCAGGATACCAGCGCCGTGCGGGATCTGGTGATGACGGCGGTGCGCGCGAATTTCCGGCCGGAATTCCTCAACCGCGTCGACGAGATTATTCTGTTCCATCGTCTGCAGAAACGCGAGATGGGCCGCATTGTCGAAATCCAGTTCACCCGGCTGCAAAAGCTGCTCGACGAGCGCAAGATCGCGCTCACGCTGGAGCCTTCGGCGCGTGACTGGCTCGCCGAAAAAGGCTGGGATCCCGCTTATGGCGCGCGGCCGTTGAAACGGGTGATCCAGCGCAGCGTGCAGGATCCGCTCGCCGAGATGATCCTCAGCGGGCAGGTGCGCGATGGTCAGAATGTGGAACTGGGGGCCGGACCTCAGGGGCTGACCTTCAACGGCGAGACCGTCGCTGGGTTCGACGATATCGTTTTCGACAAGCGCGGCACGATCACGCCGCAGTTGAAACCGGGCGATGGTCCGCACACCACGCATTAGGGTGTGAGATCCGATACACTGGTAAACGTGGCCGGGATAACAATCCCGGCCACGTTTACATTATGCCATGAAGCTCCCCACGGCTGTCCGGTCTAATTTTTCTGGAGCAGTTTTCCACCCGCGGCGTCATTGCCGGACGTCGATCCGGCAATCCATCTCTCTTCGCAAAATTTTTAGGGTGACAGACACGCGGATCGGCGTCTGCATGTGACGGTTGAGAGTGTGGAGGCGCAGCGCACCTCACTCATGCAAGCCGTTCTTTCCGTGTCGAGATCGCGAGAGGGGCGCAAGGTATCGAAGGCAAACCGCAGGAAGCGCGCGCCGCGACTATCAGCGGACGCTGTTCTGCCCGGCCGAAACCTGATTGAGAGCACCTTGATTTAGCGAGGTTTGGCTCTGATCCAGGCTCTGACCCTTGCCGGCCTTCGACGTATCCTGATTTTGCGCGACGCGCGCACCGGGGCGATTGCTCATCATGGTGTCGAGACGGTCGCGTTCCTGTTCGAACGTCGCCAGCAGCGTGCCGTCCAGTGAACGGCCGCGCGGCAATTTCACACGCATCGGGTCGACGAAGCGGCCGTTGACCAGAATTTCGTAGTGAACGTGTGCACCTGTGGAAAGGCCAGTCGATCCGACGAAGCCGATCACCTGGCCTTGCCGCACGCGTTTGCCTGGCTCCATGCCCTTGGCATAGGCGCTCATATGGCCATAGGCCGTCTCGTAGCCGTTGGGATGCTTGATGCGAATGTATTTGCCGTAGCCGCCGGACCACTCGGCTTTTTCGATCTCACCGTTACCCGACGCAAAAATCGGCGTGCCGTAGGCTGTGGCCCAGTCGACGCCCGTGTGCATCTTGGTGTAGCCGAGGATCGGGTGGCGGCGTCCGCCGAACGGCGAGCGCATGATGGCGCTGTTGACCGGCTTGCGAACCAGGAACTTCTTCGCGCTCTTGCCGGTGTCGTCGTAGAAATCGACGACGCCATCGTCGGGGGTCTGGAAACGGTAGTATTTCTTGGTCTCGCCGCCGACGGTGAGCGATGCGAACAGCACGTCGTTCTTCTCGGTGTCGTTCGGCGCTTCGTCCTCGCCCGCGAAAAACACCTCAAACGAGTTGCCGGCCTGCACCTTGCGCTGGAAGTCGACGTCGTAGGAGTAAATCCGGATCATGTCCTCGATGACGGACGGCGGAACCTTGTTGCGCATCGCCGTCTCGTAGATGCTCTGATAGAGCCGCACGCCTGTGCCGTCATCCTCGTCGTCGCTGTCGTCGTTGTTCTCGGCGGTCTCGGTCGTGCTGTTGAGGCTTTGCACATCGACGGCCACGTATTTGCCCATGTCGGAGAGCGCAGCGACGGCTTCGATGGTGTTTTCGTTGGCGACGATCACGCGATAGGGCTGCAGACGCTGGCCGGGTCCCGCCGGCACCATGAGGATGCGTAACTTCTGGCCTTCCTTCAGGCCACCGTCCCTGCCGCGCGGGCCCAGAGT
>CAWCHG010000001.1:0-357500 GCA_963795285.1 uncultured Alphaproteobacteria bacterium | reverse complement strand
CAAACGTGCCCGATGCTGCACTGCGCCTATTCGATTGTTGATTCCCGCGCATCGAAAAAATTTCCGAATCAAAAAACTTGCACGTATTCTGATCACAAAGCCGGTATTCATTTCATTGGACTGCGCTTTTGAGTTGACGGTCCCGGTTACAGATCCGATCGGGTTGTTCGATGTTTCAAATCCACCCCGCCGCTTTGGAGCAGTCACTGATACTGAGCGGTTTGCGATCTTAAGGAAGACACCATGCGTGATACGATTCGTCCCTTCGTTGCAGTATTGAGTCTCGGTTACCTGGCGGCATTTGCGACGGCCGTGTCGGGCAGCAGCGCGTTGGCGCAAGCTGGGCAGATGGCACCGCCCGCCGGTCAGCAAGCACAAGCGGTGAAGCAAATCGCGTTGACCCCCAAGCAGGTCGACGGCGTGCTGGCCGCGCAAAAGGAAATGGAAGCAATTACCGCCGGCATTCCGGAAAACGCCAACGCTAACCCGGACCCCAAGGTTCAGGCGCAGGTCGACGCCGTTGCCAAGAAATACGGCTTCTCGGGCGCCGCTGAATACGGCGACGTCGTCGACAATATCAGCCTCGTGCTGTCAGGCGTCGATCCGCAGACCAAGACCTTCATGCAGCCGCCGGAAGCGCTGAAGAAGCAGATCGCCATGATCCAGTCCGACACCAAGATGCCGGCCAAGGACAAGAAAGAAGCTCTCGATGAAATGAATGCGGCGCTCAAGACCACGCCGACCGTTCAATTCCCGGCGAACATTGCGCTTGTCACCAAGAACTACGACAAGCTGAGCGCCGCGCTGCAAAACGAACAGCAGAAATAACGCCATCTTTTAAATAGGCCGCGGCTCGGTCCTCGACCGGCCCGCGGCCTATTTTTTTGCCCATAGCGTTTCGAACTAAGCATGCCGCAGGGTTCGGTCCTGTCGTGGATACCGGTTCGCAAGGGCGCACAATTCCGATGATCGCCAGGGCGAGATGGGCCGGGCAACTCCGCAACCAGAGCAATATTCTCCAAGTGGCACGGGGCGGCCACCGTGTTAGTCTCGGCGAGCCCATGACCATGAATTATACGATGTTCGACACTGCCATCGGCCGATGCGGGATCGCATGGGGCGAGCGCGGCGTCGTGGGCGTGCAACTGCCGCAGCCAAACGAAGCCCAGACATTGACGCGGCTGAAACAGCGCTGTGGCGACGATATACAGGACGCTTCACCCCCGCCGGATATCCGTGACGCCATCGAAGGCATGGCCGTTCTGATGAGCGGGAAAGCCCGCGATCTTTCCAGCGTTGCGCTGGACGTTACGCGCGTTCCCGCGTTCAATCGCAAGGTCTACGAGATCGCGCGCGGTATTCCCACCGGAGCGACGCTGACATATGGCGATATCGCCAAGCGTCTCGGCGATATTGCCTTGTCGCGTGATGTCGGACGGGCGCTGGGGGAGAATCCTTTTCCCATCATCGTGCCATGTCACCGGGTGCTGGCCGCCGGCGGAAAACCGGGCGGGTTTTCGGCCAACGGCGGAACGGCAACCAAATTGCGGATGCTTGCGATCGAGGGCGCCTATGTGAATCACACGCCGTCTCTGTTCGATGTCGCCGACATGCCTTCACGCGGTGCGCGGCAATGATCGTGTGCAAAGCGGACGCCAGCTGATGGCCACCACCGTTCTCCAACAAGGGCCGGTCTCCGTCTTCGATCATCGCTGCAACCTCGGCCCAAACGACAAGCCGTTTCCCGAAGTCCACGGCGGCTTCTCGATTGCCTATGTCCGGCGTGGCAGCTTTGCCTGCGAGGCGCTTGGGCATTCCTACGATCTGGTTGCGGGCTCGCTGATGATTGGTCGTCCCGGCGACGAATATATCTGCAGCCACGACCATCATTTGTGCGGCGACGAGTGCCTGCATTTTCAGTTTTCGCCGGAACTGGCCGAGACGATTTCGGGCACTTTAGACACGTGGCGATCGGGTGCCTTGCCACCGCTTTCCGACGTGATGGTGGTCGGCGAATTGGCGCAATCCGTCGCAGCCGGCCGCAGCGATCTCGGCCTCGACGAGGCCGGGTTGCTGCTGGCATCGCGCTTCTCGCAGGCTGCGACGGGCGTGAAACCCGCCGGCCGCTTTGTTCGTGGCTACGATCGCCGCCGTATGGTGGAAACCGCACTATGGCTAGATCAATATTCTCACCGCGCAATTGATCTCGAGAGCACGGCGGCAAAAGCCGGGCTCAGCTCGTTCCATTTTTTGCGGCTGTTTGTCAGGGTGCTCGGCGTCAGCCCGCATCAATATCTGGTTCGATCGCGCTTGCGCCATGCCGCGCGGCTGCTCGCGGATGAGAGCCGCGCGATTACGGATGTCGCATTCGATGTCGGCTTCGGAGATCTCTCGAACTTCGTGCGCACGTTTCATCGCGCCGCCGGGGTGTCTCCGCGCGCTTTTCGTCGCATGGCGCGGCGCGATCGCAGCATTGTCCAGCAAAAGCTGAATGCCTGATCCTGAAGATAGCAAGATCGTCCAAGTCGGTCTTGCTGGGAGCGTTCATCGTGAGATCTCCAACAGGAGATCGACATGTACGATCATATCGGACTTAAAGTGAAAGACCTCGACGCCAGCGTGCGGTTCTACGCGGCCGCGCTGGCTGGCCTTGGTCATGTGCTGGGCTCGCGCGATAACGCTGGCGCTGGATTTGGTCCCAAGGGCGCTCCCGCGCTGTGGCTGCACCTCGATGCAACGGCGCCCAAAGCCGCAGCTCCTTGCGGCGCGCATGTCGCGTTTCGCGCGCTCAACCGCAAAGCGGTCGATCGTTTTCATGCGGAGGGCCTTGCTGCCGGTGGCCGGGACAACGGACCTCCCGGTTTGCGGTCAGTTTACAGCCCCACTTATTATGCTGCTTTCCTGATCGATCCGGACGGCAACAATGTCGAAGCGGTTTGCTCGACATAGACAGGCGCGTCTTACACGGACATCGATTGACACAAATTTCAACGAAGAGAGACGTCTGCCGCCGACCATGGTCGGCTCCCGCGTCCAAGTTTATTCTCAAGGACCATTCTCAAGGATCATTCTCATGGCTTCAGTTCGCAAGGAATTCAAAATCGCCGCACCCGCCGATCGTGTCTGGGCTGTGCTGTCGGATTTCGGCGCCGTCCATACGCGGCTTGCTCCGGGCTTCGTCACCGATTGCCGCCTCGACGGGGAGGGCGCGCGGATCGTCACCTTCGGCAACGGGTCCGTCGCCCGCGAGATTCTGGTTGATCGTGACGAGACCTCGCGACGGCTGGTGTACGCCATCGTAGGCGGGCGGCTCACGCAGCACAGTGCGTCGGCGCAGGTGTTTCCCGAGGCGGACGGCAACTGCCGGTTTGTCTGGACTGCCGATTTTCTCCCCAACGAATTCGCTGATTACATCAGCTCACAAATGGAGCTGGGCGCGACGACCATGAAGGCTGCGTTGGAAAAAGCCACGTAACTCGGTTCACTGAAGCACGCGGCTCGTGTGCAAGCGCCGCCGCTAGTTGAACCATTTGCCGTAGATTTTGCCGTAGCTGCCGTTCTCGGTAACAAGATGCAGCCATTGGTCGACAAAGGCTTTGAGCGCGACGTCGCGCTGCAGCCAATAGGCCTTTTCGGCGAAGTCGAAAGGCTTGTCCGGATGCACCGCGCAAAGCACGCCGGGATGCAGCTTCTGCTGAAAGCGCGTTTCCGATGAATCCGTCATCATCAGGTCGGCATGGCCATTGGCGATTTCGTCAAAGATCGTCACGTTGTCCGGGTAAACCGTGATCTCGGCGCTCTTCACGTTGGCGCGGGCAAAGCGTTCGTTGGTGCCGCCGGGATTGACGATGACGCGCACGCCCGGCTTGTCTATGTCGGACAGCGTGTCGAATTTGCCAGCGTCGACACAGCGGGCGATCGGCGTCTTGCCTTCTCGCATGATCGGCGTCGAAAACAGCCCCTTCTTCTGGCGGTCCAGCGTGATGGAGACCCCGCCAGCCACCATATCGAAGTTGTTTGCCTCGAAATCCTTCATCATGGTGGGCCAGCTTGTCTTTACGAACTCCACCTTGACGCCCAGCGCCTGAGCCAAGGTTTCGGCCATATCCACATCGAACCCTTCGAACTTCGATGTCGCTGCGTCGAGAAACGAAAAGGGCCGATAGTCGCCGGTCATGCCGACGCGCAAGGTGCCGCGGCCGACGATTTCGTCGAGCCGCGATGACACCGGCGTTTGCGCGTGGGCTGCAGCGGCGGTCATCGCGAAGAGAACTGCTGCAACAACGGCGCGGACGAGATGCCGCATGGTCAGTCTCCGATTAAGCAAGCGTGCCGGGATAGAAATGAAGCGTTGGCGTCGATGCGGCAACGCTTCTGTTCGTCTCATCAAGCCGGCGGCGGTACGGTGTCGCGAACCGAGGGGCGCAACATCATCTTGTCGTGGAAGGCTTTTAGCTTCGGAAAATGATTGCGCCATCCGCAGTCAGCAAAGCGGAAATCGGCATAGCCGAGCGCGCAAACCAGGGCGATCTGGGTGGCGTCGAGCGATGGCGAAAACGTCTCGGCGCGGGATTCGAACATCCGGAACCCTTGCCAGGCGCGTCCCCATTGATCGTCATACCAAGCCTGCCAGCGCAAATCTTCCGGGCGAAGCATCATTTCGTAGCGGCACAGCAGCATCGCCTCGAGCATGCCCTGAATGATGGAGTGTTCCGTTCGCCGTTGCCAGCGGGCTGGTCCGGACGCGGGAATGAGTTTCCCGCCGCCTGCGAGGTCGTCGAGATACTCCACGATCACCATCGAATCCACGATGACGCTGCCGTCGTCGAGGATCAAGGCGGGTAGTTTGCGCAGCGGGCTGATGTTGTTGGTGTAGTCCTCGTTCGATTTTGTCGGCGAAACGGACATCGTGACAAATTCGATCTTGTCGATCAGTCCAAGCTCGATCGCCGCGATGCGCACCTTGCGTGCGTAAGGCGATGCCGGTGAGAAAGTCAGTTTCATGGGGCGTGCTCCTGCGATCTGGCGTGATTTCAAGCGAAGCACGACGCGCTTCGCCGGCGTTGGTTGATAAATCAGGATAAAGAAAATTCGCTGCCGCAGGTCGCTCGCGAGACCGGCCGACAGCTGGTCAGGCGGCAACGATCTCCTGCCGCTGTGTTCCGAGGCCGTCGATGCCGAGCGTCACGACATCGCCGGCGTTGAGGAATTTCGGCGGCTTCATGCCCGCGCCCACGCCGGGCGGCGTGCCGGTGGTGATGATATCGCCGGGCAGCAAAGTCATGAACTGCGAGACGTAAGAGATACACTTGGCCACCGTGAAAATCATGGTGGCGGTGCTGCCGGTCTGGCGCCGTTCGCCATTGACGTCGAGCCACATGCCGAGCTTCTGCGGGTCAGCGATCTCATCCTTGGTCACCAGCCACGGACCGACCGGGCCGAAGGTGTCGTGCGACTTGCCTTTGGTCCACGTGCCGCCGCGCTCGAGCTGGAAATTGCGTTCCGACACGTCGTTGCAGATCGCATATCCCGCGACGTGCTTTAGCGCATCCGCTTCGCCGATATATTTACCTTGCGTGCCGACCACGATGGCGAGTTCGACTTCCCAATCCAGCTTGGTCGAACCGCGCGGTTTCTCTGTGGCGTCGTTGGGGCCGCAAAGGCTCGTGTTCGCTTTCAGGAAAAATATCGGTTCGGGCGGAATAGGCATGCCTGATTCCGCGGCGTGGTCTGCATAGTTCAACCCGATGGCGACGAATTTCGAAATGCCGGCGATCGGTGCGCTGAAACGCGGCGTGCTCTGTACGAGGGGCAGCTGCGCCGGGTCGATGGCGGCAATCTTGGCCAAGCCTTCCGGGGAGACGGTTTCGCCGGTGATGTCTTTGATATGCCCGGATAAGTCGCGGATCCGGCCGGAGCTGTCCAGCAATCCCGGCTTCTCGTGTCCGGCCGTGCCAAATCGTACAAGTTTCATGGTCGTTCTCCCTCGTATTTTTATGCGTTCAAGCCGCGTTTAGGGTCTTGTTTGGAACAGCCGGGGCAAAAATTCAACATGGCATCGGCGGAATCGCCGGAGTGGAGACCTGCATTGCGCAAATGCAGCCAAGGTTCTGAGGATGCTCTGAGAAGGCCTAGAATAGGCGTCGAGCGCGCCATTGTGGACGTCACGGCACCATTTTGAAAGCGTCGCCGTCGCGGACGATCCGCCCTCCGCTGAAATGCCCGCCGATCACCCGCGTCGGGGTGTCGGCAAACTGCGAAAACAGCTCGCGGCGCGTGTCCGCGGCTTGCGCGGGAGCGTGATCAGCCGTGGACGACCAGTCGAGATGCGCCATCTGGACAGGATGATGCGCAACATCGCCCGACAGCAGCATTTGCTCGCCGTCCGATTGGATCAGTACGCCGACATGGCCCGGGCTGTGGCCCGGCGTCGGGATCAGCGTGATCTCCTCGCAGACGCGATAATCGCTGCCGACGAGATCGGCCAGACCGGCGTCGACAATCGGTTTGACGGAATTGTCGAACGGCGCAGGAGGATGCGATGGATCGTCCCGGTGTGTCGACCAATGCGCGTATTCGGTTTGACCGAACAGGTAACGCGCGTTCGTGAATGTCGGCATCCATCGATCGCCGATCAGCCGGGTATTCCAGCCGACATGATCGACATGCAGATGCGTGCAGAGCACGAGATCAATCGACTCCGGTGGATAGCCCGCGTCGGTCATCGTCTGCAGGAACGGTGTATCGAGGCCGTTCCAGGCAGCGGCCTTGCGGCCCTGTTTGCCGTTTCCCAGGCCCGTATCGACGACCATCCGATGCGTTGGTGTTTCCACGATCAGTGAGTGGATCGTCATTTTCAGGCGGCCCTGATCGTTGGCGTATTCGGGCGCGAGCCAAGGTAGTTTCTGCACTTCGTCGGCAGTTGCCTGCGGCAGGATGAATTGCGTGCCGCCGATGGATTCGATCTCAACAATCTTGGTGACTTTGACCTTGCCGACCCTCCATTGCATTCGTCTCTCCGCTCCGCTGCATCGCTTTGTCGTGCCTGGCGGCGGCAGCATGAATAAGGCCGAGGTTCCGTGCAAGGCGAAGACAAGCACTCGGCATCAGAAAAACCGTTGCGTTCGGGATCGCCCGTGTCGACAGGGCGTTATCGACGTATCGCCATCGATGACTGGAGCGACCCATGCCGGAACTTTCGATTTCCCCCGAGAAAGTCGGGTTTCTGATCGTGAAAGCGCGTGAATTCGACGTCAAGGAGGCTGTGAGCGATCCGGACGCCGGATCCAACGGCAGCGACGACAACATGATCGACGTGCTCGAAGACGACGGCAACGACCCGGTCGTCCGGGAAATCGCCGGATTCATCGCCGCCATGAGCGAAGACGAGCAGGTCGATCTGGTGGCGTTGATGCGGCTCGGTCGCGGCGACGGCACCCTGGATGACTGGGACGAGATCCGCGCCGAGGCGGCGCGCAATCATAATGGCCACACCGCGCGTTATCTTCTGGGTGAACCACTGCTGGGCGATTTGCTGGCCGTTGGGCTCGATGAGTTCGGCTTGTCTTATGACGAGCGTCTGACGCCGATCAACTAGCACCGGTTAAAAACCATGCAGCGAGGCATGTTGAGAAACGAAAACGAGCGGGACTGAGCCCGCTCGCAATCGATGATATGAGCTTCGATTTTGATCGTTACAGTGTGCCGGGGAATGCACCGCCATCGAGCAAAATATTCTGGCCGGTGATGAAGCCGGATTTCGCGCCGCAGAGAAATGCGCAGGCGAGCCCGAATTCCTCGGGATCGCCGAAGCGCCCTGCCGGGTTTTCGCTGGCGCGCTTCTTCATGATTTCTTCAACGGACACGCCAGCCACTTTGGCTTGACCGGCGCTGACGCCGCGCAGGCGATCGGTATCGAACGGCCCCGGCAGCAGTGCGTTGATGGTCACGTTGTCCTTCACCGTTTTGCGCGACAGTCCGGCGACGAACCCGGTCAGGCCGGTGCGCGCGCCGTTGGAGAGGCCGAGCACATCGATCGGGGCTTTCACGGCGGCGGAGGTGATGTTGACGATGCGGCCGAATTTGCGGCTGATCATGCCGTCGACCGTCGCCTTGATCAGCTCGATCGGCGTCAGCATGTTGGCGTCGAGCGCCTTGATCCAGTCGTCCCGGGTCCAGTTGCGGAAGTCTCCCGGCGGCGGGCCGCCGGCATTATTGATCAGAATATCCGGCTGCGGGCAGGCCTTGAGCGCGGCTTCGCGGCCCTCGGGCGTGGTGATATCGGCCGCCACTGTTGTCACGGTGATCTTCGGGTTGGCCTTGCGGATCTCGTCGGCGGTCTTGCTCAGCGCCTCCTGTCCACGCGCGATCAGGGTGACATTCACACCTTCGGCGGCGAGCGCGACCGCACAAGCCCGTCCCAGTCCCTTGCTGGCGGCGCAGACCAGCGCGTTACGACCTGAAATTCCTAAATCCACTGCTTTGGCTCCCGCATGTTGTTTGTGGCCGCGCACGCATGCGCGCTCCGCGCGCCATGCTCATGTTTTGACAAAGACTGCAAGAGAGTCAAAAGAGCCTAAAATAACATGAGTAATATCAATGTATTGCGGCGTGGTGCGCGGCCGTCATAAAATCATGAAAAAGATCGGTTTCGCCCCTTTCCAAAGCAGGTATCGATTGGTACATACCCCTCGCACCGCAGGCATTCGCCTCGGGTCGCCTTCTCTGGACTTACCGGACAGGATTGATCGGCGCCTTGGTTTCCAGGCCGCCGCATTTGCCCTTCCGGCACGATCTCCAAAAAGGCACGCACGGTTTATCGCGGGGTGGAGCAGCCCGGTAGCTCGTCAGGCTCATAACCTGAAGGTCATAGGTTCAAATCCTATCCCCGCAACCAAACACATCTCTGATTTTCATGAGATTGAAAGCCGCCTCTCGGGGCGGCTTTTGGTTTTTGGCTCGGGCCGCCAAACGTATCCTGGATCTTTAGGTGCGGGCTTGCCCGTCACTGCATGTGCCAGCTCTTCGCATGGAGTTTAAGCATGGAGTTTAAACCAGAAATTCCTTACCTTGAGAATCTCGCTTCCGATCAAAAACATCACGCCCTAACCGTCCTCAAACAGTTTGCCGATGCGCTGAAGATAGTCTGACAATCGGACAAGATCCTCAGCGCTCAGCCCTGTCTCAATTGTTTCGTTGATCTGCCTAAACGGTCGCTCGATTTTCTTCAGTGAGTCGCGTCCATTTTTGGTCAATTCCAATTGCCAAGCGCGCCCATCAACTTCATCGCGATTTCTTTCAAGCAAACCGAGTGACAGAAGACGGTTGGTCATTGCCGTTAGAGCAGATTTATTGATTCCCAATTGCTTGGCGACGGACCGCTGCGTGACGGGCCCATCAGAGGCAACGATAGTCATCACAGCTGCTTGCGCGGTCGTGATGTCCGCAGCGCTCAAGAGCGCGCGGTCTGCCGCTTTCTGCATGCGGTGGGCTGCAATCTGCAGCCGGTGATAGATGCGATTTTTCGATGCGGACATCGTTATGGAATAACCTGCTTGCACTCAGCCGGCCAGCGGCATATACTTCACTAGTGAAGTAAAAAGGAGGCCGGCGATGGGCACGATCGACGTGTGGGCGCAGATCACGACGGAACGCATGGTTCGGCGTCCTTGGATGGAGCCTCTGCTGCGCTGGACCGGGCGCAACGAGATGAACCTGGAAACCCCCCAGAGTACGCTGCAGGCAATGGACAGCTGCCGGGGTTGAAATTGCGCTTCTATCAGCCTGGCACGGCCCAGAAGGCAGCCTGATCAGCAATGAGGAGGTCGCCGACATGATCGCGGCGGCACCCACCCGTTTCCGTGGCCTTGCGACCGTCGATCTTGATCGGCCCATGGAGGCAGTTCGCGAAATTCGCAAGTGGGTGGATCGTAAGTCTTTCGTCGGCGTTCGCGTCGTGCCGTGGTTGTGGGGCATCCCGCCCAATGACAGACGCTATTACCCGATCTACGCCGCCTGCATTGATGCGGGCGTACCGTTCTGTACGCAGATTGGCCATACCGGACCATTGCGACGGTCCGAGACCGGGCGTCTCATCCCCTATCTCGAGGATGTCATGCTTGAATTTCCTGAGCTGGTCGTTGTCGGCGGCCATGTCGGCTTTCCCTGGCTCGATGAGCTGATCACCATGACCGTGAAATTCCCGAATTTTCACGTCGATACGTCCGCCTATGCTCTGCATCGGCTGCCGCCTGCCTTTATTGACTGGATGAAGGGTGTCGGCACGACGCGCGCCATGTTCGGCACGAACTGGCCGATGCTTTCGCCGAAGAAATGTCTGGAAGGTCTCGACAAACTCAAACTTTCGCCGGAGCAGAGTGACGCGTTCCTTCATGGCAATGCCCGACGCGTCTTCGGCCTCTGATTATGAAAGTTGCTGAAGCATAGCTTCGCCGTGGTCCGGTTGATTTTCGACGACGCGAGATTTTCTACCAGCGCGTGATTTAATAATCCCGCGTCTCGACGGTTTCGAGAATTCGCGTTTGCGGCGCGCCCTTAAGTGCAGGCGCGGCATTGGCTGATTTCCAGACATCCTGCATCTTTGCCAGAAAAGCTTCGGCCTCGGGCTGAGTGTCGAAATCAAGATTGATAATAATATAATTTGGATTGTCGACGGGCCGAAGAATTTGATAGCGGCGCGCGCCGGATTGTTGCCGGCCGGCCGGGTCGCGTTCGAATGCTTTTTTCCACATGTCGAAATCCCGGATGTGATGTTCCATTTGCAGCGTCAGCATGTTGAAGCCTCGGTTGGTTAAATGTTGTTGAGTGACAGTCGTTGCAGCGCGTCTTCGGTATTGCGCGACCGTTGAAAGACCGCTGCAGCACCGCGCGAACACTTGCGCGAATACCCGAGAGCTGCAAAAATTTTCACAACTGTTTGGACATGTAACAGTTGGTAATTATTGTTGACGAAACTGCTTGATTGGGTCAATGGTCGCCTGAATAACCATTTCGTTATCGGAGAGATCGTGTGGCCAATATTCACATCCGCTTTTTGCGCATTGCAGTAATTTATCTTCTGGCAGGGATGGTTCTTGGTCTCGCAATGGGCATTTCGGGCGACCACAGTTTGTATCCGGCGCACGCCCATATCAATCTCGTCGGATGGGCATCCTTCGTGCTCTATGCGCTGATCTACCGAGTTTTTCCATCGGCAGCTTTATCCGGTCTGGCGCCGCTGCACTTCTGGCTCGCAAACCTTGGAGCGCTGGTGCTCTGTGTCGGCGTCCTTGGTATCAATGCAGGCCATGAGAGTTTTGTGCCCGTTGCGGCTGTCGGTTCGATCGTAACTTTACTCGGCGCGGTGGTCTTCGCGGTCATCCTGTTTCGGAACATTACCGCGGGCGAACTGGCAAGGCCGCAGTAAACGGGTTTCGTGCTGTCTTGATCGCTCTGAAATGATTCAGGCGTAGCATCTGAAACTATCCAGCCGGGCGGAAACGACGCCGCCATGCATACAAACCTCCGCAAGACATCTGTCTTCGGAGGTTTGTGTTTTCTGACGCTGCCGGACGTTCTGTTCAGAGATGCTGTTTGAGTAGCCGCAGGAATGTATCGCGCAGCAGAAACGCGGAGTGTCCCGCGCCGGGGATGTGAACCACGCGTTTCACCGGTGCTGTGATGCCGGACGCAAACGCCTCAACCTCGGACGTGACGGTGTAGGCATCCAACTCGCCCTGAAAGAAATACATCGGAACATCGAATTTTGATCCCAGTTCGGTGGCATCGAACGCGACGATCTCGTCTCGCATCTCTTCATAGGCCCGCAGCGCCAGTTCGCGCGTGTTGAGACGGGGCAGCCCGGCGGGAAGATAGTCGGCGTCGTCGCGCGGCTGTTGAAGCTGTGCAACGATTTCGGGATCGATGGCGCCGAACGCCTGCTGTTCCGCTGGCGTCCATGCCCCCGCATAGCGGGCTTTCACCGCATCCGCCGCCGCATTTGCATAAGGCGGCGGACCGAGCGCAAGCAACTCGCACTCGCCGTCGCGGTCGGCGTTTAGACGCGCACGCTCAAGCACGATCTCGTAACTGAGGCGATCCTGCCGCGCCCATGAGGTCACCTGACCGGCGCCGACATAGGCCGAAAACAAATGCGGTGCGCGCTTGAGCATTTTCAACGCGATAATCGTGCCGGCCGAAACGCCGAGCAGGCTCATCCGGGGGACGTCAAGTTTTTTGCAAAGCATCTGCGCCAGCGTAACGGCATCGTTCGCCAGCCGGTCGAGCGTCAGCGGCCCGCAATGTCTCGCGCCAAGTTCTGCGTCAAGTCCTGCGAAATGTCTGGCGGCTGTCGCGCCTGCGCCCGGCTGATCCCATTGCACCAGGGTAAAGTCTTGTTCCCACGGTGCGAACAACGGCGCCATCGAGCTGAACGCAACGCCGGGTCCGGTAATGACAAGCAGAACGGGATTGGCGCGATCGTTGCCGCGGATCGTAACCCATTGCGCAAGGCTGTTCAGCTCGACGAACATTCCTTGACGAATGTCGCGAGCGGCGTTGTCTGCGCGAAGTTGGTCGTTGGACGTGGTGGGTTTTGTCATGATGTCTCTCTTGTTTTTCCTGGCGAAAATGCCGGTAAAAACAAGATGCCTCGCCGGCGGGCGGCGAGGCATTCATCGATAACGGTCGATAGGTGCCCGATGCGGCGGGGTACGTCAAGCCCACGAAATCAAACCGATCTCAATCTTCTCAACGATGTCATGACCGCGCGATGTCGCGCACCACTGGCGGCTTATCTCGGCCAGTGATCCCCCATCGCTCCACCACCGCGCTCGGGTTGTTTGGCGCGATTCTTAATGCAATCTCCAATCAAGTCCGGCGGCATGCATCGCTTGAAAACGCGTCAGCGTGTCGTCCGGGTCCAAACTTCCGTGCCACAAAGCGCGCCGACGCAGCCGCGCACTTCCAATCGCGCTGCATCGGTCTGCGTGACCGTACTGGCATAGCTCTGGCCGTCGTCCGCGTTGTAGATTCGGCCTGACCAGACATTCGGGCCGGAAGGCTTCATGTCGATAAAGAGTTGAATTCCGATGATCGGGCGATCACGCAGCGCCGGATTCGGATTTTTGTCGTCGGCCTGGGGCCGCTTGGTCGCGGGGTCGATCGGCTGCTTCAACCAGATCACCTTGCCGCAGAGTGCCGCGCCGCATGGGGCGACCTGCACCTTGGCGTCACCGGCCTGCGTCATCCAGATTCCGGTGGGCGTATTTTGCGCGGCGGCCTGCACCGCTCCCGCTTGACCCGCCGAGACCGCTCCCATCACGAGAAACGCCGCGAAGACGATAGCGGGACGAAAATTGACGTACATGTTGAGAGAGCCATTCGATATGAGAACAGGGGCCGCGCGATGCGCCGGACAATTCGCGGGACTTAGACGGGAATCCACCCTAAAATGAAGCGGAAGGATCGTGGTATTTTCAAGTTGCTGCGTCGTCCACAAAAAATGCGGTCCCCGCGTGATGAGAAGCGTAATTTGAGGGCGAAACCAAACGTTGGAAATTGCGTACAGTCGTTTGACGGATGAGCACAGAAATCGATTTCAAGCAAAGGGCTTCTTTTCAGTGACGGACGATCCAGAGCACAAGGATCCAGCGCACGACGCGTTCTATGAGGGCGTGCCGGTCTTCAACAGCTTCGAAAAGCTGATGGATCCCGCCCTCTATATGCCGTTGCCGGGTGACTGGATCATCGGCGTCGCCGATATCGTCGAATTGACCAGAGCCATCGCCGAGAAACGCTACAAGGCTGTGAACATGGCCGGCGCGGCGGTGATCGCCTCGGTGACGAACGCGCTGGAGCAACGCGAGTTCCCGTTTGTTTTCGGAGGCGATGGCTCGAGCTTCGCGGTTTCGCCGGCGGACAGCGAACGTGCGCGTGCCGCGCTCGCCGCCACCGCGACATGGGTCAAAAACGATCTTGATCTCATCATGCGCGTCGCCCTAGTGCCGGTCGCGACCGTCCGCGCGAAAGGTCTGGACGTGCGGGTGGCGCGCTATGCGCCTTCGCCTTACGTCTCCTATGCGATGTTTTCCGGCGGCGGGTTGGGATGGGCCGAGGCCGCGATGAAGCGGGGTGAATTCGCGGTCACGCCTGCGCCCGATGATGTTCTGCCGGATCTGTCCGGATTGTCCTGCCGCTTCGAGGAAATTCCCGCCGCGCGTGGTTTGATCATGTCGGTGCTGGTTGTTCCCGCCCCGGGCGCTGCGCCGGAAGCATTCCGTCAGGTGATCGAAAAGGTGATCGCGCTTGTCGAACGCAGCCCCGATGCGGGGCGGCCCGTACCTGCCGGCGGACCCCCGTTCGGCTGGCCGCCAAAGGGACTCGATTACGAGGCGCGTGCCGCGCACAGCGGACCGCTGCTCCTGCGGCGGATCAAGGTTCTCGGCTGGACGCTGGTTTCATTCCTGATCATGCGGTTCGGCATCAGTGTCGGCGGTTTCGAGCCGAAAAAATATACCGAGCAGGTGGTCGCGAATTCGGACTTCCGGAAATACGACGACGCGCTGCGCATGATTCTCGATTGCACACCGGAGCTTGAGCGCGAACTTGAGCGCCTGTTGGCCGCAGCGGAAGCGGAGGGCACCATTCGCTACGGGCTGCATCGCCAGGATGCGGCGATGATGACGTGTTTTACGCCGTCGCCCTCACGCAACGATCACGTTCATTTCATCGACGGGGCGGGCGGTGGCTATGCTTCGGCCGCGACAGCATTGAAGGCGATGCGGTAGAGCGTTTGCGTGCGAAGCATGCCGTCGGACATGATCCGGTTGGGGCTACCATTCGCGTTAGGACAACGCGTCAAGAAAAAGCTTTAGCGCCACGGCGTATATTTCACCGCCATCGTGCATGAAATTCCGAGCAGCACCATCGAGCACGCCACGAGCATGAAAAAACTCGTCGATGTCGCATCGATGGACGTCAGCCATGTTCCCCCGATCACGATGAATATCAGCCGCGCTGTCTGGGCGAGCACAGGCCCGACAATTTTCGCGGCTCCCTGCGAGGAGAAGTAGAGCGAGGTGTTGAGGCCGACGAAAGCATAGAATGGCGCGGCGATCCCGAGATAGCGATAGCTTGCCGCCTGTACGCCAGGATTATCCGTGAAGATGCTGACCCACAGCCATGGAAAAACGGCGATCACCGTGCCGGCGATCGCGACCGCCACGAATGAAATCATTCCGCCGGTCCAGGCGACCCGTCGCGCCCGCGCGATGCGTCCGGCGCCGACCGCCATGCCGACCATGGGCACCGATGCGACGCCGACCGCGAAGGCGATTGAGGTCAGCATGAATTCGAGCCGCGCGCCGATGCCGTATCCCGCCAATACCTCGGTTCCGAAACTGGCGAGCATGTGGGTGAAGATGGCAATCGCGAGCACGGATTGCAGCGGCGAAAAACACGCGATGACGCCGACCTTGAGGATGTCGAAAAACATCTCGCGCCGGAACCGGACGTGCGAGGCGGTGAGGTTGAGCGGGCTTCGGCCGCTGAGAAGATACCAGAGGCTGATCGACGTGCCGGTGGCAAAGGCGATCAGCGTTCCGCACGCGACGCCGCGCATGCCGAATTGCGGGATCGGCCCGATGCCCAGACCGAGCGCGCCGCCGAGCAGAATCTGGATCGTCGCGGAAACCAGAACCAGTGCGGACGGCAACCGCATGTTCCCCGTGCCGCGCAGCACGGAGGTCAGCGTGTTCATGAGCCACGGCACGATGGCCCCGCCGAAGAAGATCTGGATATAGCCGACCGCTTCGCTCAGCACGCGGCCGCGGCCTCCGAGTTTTTCCAGCAGATCGGGGCCGAAGGTCAGCATGCCGACGGTGAAGGACAATCCGAAGCAGGCGCCGATGATAATGGCGTGAATGGCCAGCATCGACGCGCGTTCGACATCGCCTGCGCCGAGGGCGCGCGCGATCGCGGAGGCAACACCGCCGCCCATAGCGCCGCCAGACATGGTCATGGTGAGAATGACGAACGGAAACACCAGCGCCATCGCGGCCAGAGGTTCGATGCCGAGCCGTCCGATATAAGACGTCTCGGCGATCGCGACGCAGACGCCGATGGAGAGAGCGACGACATTGGGCGCGGCCAAAGCCAGCAGCGTCGGCAGGATCGGTTCGTCCAGCAGCGGATTTTCAACGGAGTCGACAGGAGCTGCGAGCGGGGGCGGTTTGACCGCCTGCAGCTCCGCAACTCCCAGATCCGTCATGTCTTCTCCCTGATCCGAACGCGCCCGAGTCGGTTGAAGCCGCACTGCGTTTGCTGGGCGGATGCCAGCTGCGTTCATTTTGAGGGATCATATGACAGGCCGGATGCGATGCAGGCAAGGCGAAAACCATGGATCGCCAGTTGCACCCCATATGCCTTCTGCGTGCATCACGAATGCATTGAGGGTCGATGCAAGGCACAGAAGGTTTATTGAGGTGTCATGCCCGGTTCGCGTGTGTCTTGACCGCTCACCACGGCAGGCCGCGAAGGTCGATCACGCCACGGCGGGGCCGCTGCACCAGATCGAATACGAACGGTGCGATCGCATCGAAGCGGCCATGCCCGCTGGGCTGTTGCGCCAGGATTTCGCCTTCGAACGGATGCCAGCCCCGGTTGCGATAGAAATCGAAATTGTTAGGCTCGCAGAATAAGAGAGCGAAGCCCATGGATCCTTCGTCCTTCAGGGTTTGGATCGCCGCATTGAGCGCGATCGTCGCGAGGCCTTGCCGCCGGTGGTCGTCTCGTGTCGCCACGCCGCCGATGCCGCCGATATTGACGGGGCGTCCATCGAGCGTGGCCTGTCTGCGATACAGGCCGACATGGCAGACCAGCCCTTGCCCTTCCGCTTCGACCAGCACGCGAAACTCCGGATTCGCGAACGCGATATGAGCCCATGGCATCGACGATCTCGCATCGAGAGGCCAGACCGCTTCGATCAGAGGTTTTGCGACCGGCCACGACACATCGCCATTCCGGATTTCGATATCGATGCTCATGCGATGCTCAATGTCATAGGGACCCGCGTTTGATGCATCTCTAACCGGCATAATGCAGGTAGTAAATTCCGGATACGGCTGGCAGACTGTAAAAAAAGACCAATGATCGCGGATGACGCAGGGGAGTTCTTTCATGACCGAGGCCGAACTTGGCAAATTCCAGCGCTGGTCGATTTTGATCGGCGCGGCGACGATGTTGAGTTTGGCGATGGGCATGCGCCAAAGCTTCGGCCTGTTTCAGCCTTCCATCGTGCGCGATATCGGCATCACCACCGCCGATTTCTCGCTGGCCACGGCGGTGCAGAACGTGGTGTGGGGCCTCTCGCAGCCGTTCATTGGCGTGTTCGCGGACCGCTTCGGCGCGCGCTACGTGATGCTGGCGGGCGTTTTCGTTTACGCGGCTGGGCTCGTGACCATGATGCTCGCCACTACCGCGCTGATGTTCACGCTTGGCGCTGGCCTCTGCGTCGGTCTGGCGCTGTCCTGCACGGCGTCGAGCATGACAATGACAGTGACCTCGCGGGCGGTGGCGGCCGCCAAACGCAGCGTGGCGATGGGGGCGGTGTCCGCCGTCGGATCGCTCGGGCTCGTGATCGCATCTCCGCTTGCGCAAACGCTGATCTCGAATGCCGGATGGCAGATTGCGCTGGTGGGATTCCTCGGCCTCGTCGCCGTGATGCTGCCGTCGGCTTTCTTTGCCGGCAAGGCGGACAGGATCGAGATCGCGAAAGCGGACGACACCGATCAGACGCTAAAGGCCGTGGTGCAGTCTGCGCTCGGGCATCCCGGTTATGTGGTGATGGCCATCGCATACTTCGTTTGCGGGCTGCAGCTCGTCTTTATCACCACGCATCTGCCGAATTATCTTGCGATCTGCGGGCTGGACCCATCGCTCGGTGCAACCGCGCTCGCGCTTATCGGCCTCTTTCAACGTCATCGGTTCATACACATTCGGCTGGCTGGGCGGGCGCTATCCGAGGCAAATTCTGCTCGGCTGTATTTATATGGTTCGTTCGTTCGCGATCGCGGCGTATTTCGCGTTGCCGGCGACACCGGCCTCAACGATGATCTTCGCTGCGATGATGGGCACTTTGTGGCTTGGCGTCGTGCCGCTGGTCAACGGGCTGGTCTCGCAATTGTTCGGCCTTCGCTTCATGGCCACGCTGACCGGAATCGCGTTTTTGAGCCATCAGGCCGGCTCGTTTCTTGGTGCTTGGGGCGGCGGCGTGATCTATGACAGGCTCGGCAGTTACGATCGTGCATGGCAGGTTGCGGTCTTGATCGGGCTGATCTCGGGATCGTTCCAGATGCTGATGAGCGTCAAACCACCCGTGACAAAGGCCATGCCCACGGAAGGCCTGGTTGTCTCAGCCAATTGATTGCGCGTTTCAGATCGTGAAGTTAAGAGGGCGAGCGTTGCTTGCGGCACCGGGTCTGCCGCCAAACTGGCATTTGGCGCCGCCATCCCCATATTCACAGCCACCGGAAACTTCTATAACGGTCCGGTGTTAAACGACCGTCTCCCATTATTGCGGACATTCCAATGACCTTCAAACTTCCCGATTTGCCTTACGCCCACGATGCACTCCAGCCCTATATGTCGAAGGAAACGCTGGAATATCATCACGACAAGCATCACCAGGCTTATGTTACCAACGGCAATAATTTGCTGAAAGGCACCGAATTCGAGAACAAATCTCTCGAAGAGATTGTGAAGGGATCGTTCGGCAAGAATGCCCCGCTCTTCAACAATGCCGGGCAGCATTACAACCATCTTCACTTCTGGAATTGGATGAAGCCGAACGGCGGTGGCGACAAGTTGCCGGGCCGTCTGCAGAAGAAGATCGATGCGGATCTCGGTGGTCTTGCGAAGTTCAAGGAAGATTTCGCCGCTGCGGGCGTGGGCCAGTTCGGCTCGGGCTGGGCCTGGCTTTCGGTCAAGAACGGCAAGCTGGAAATCTCCAAGACCCCTAACGGCGAAAGCCCGCTGGTGCATGGCGCAACGCCGATCCTCGGCGTCGATGTATGGGAGCATTCCTACTACATCGATTATCGCAATCGCCGTCCGGACTATCTGAAAGCTTTCGTCGACCATCTGGTCAACTGGGAATATGTCGACGATCTGTTCGGCAAGGCGAGCTGAGCCAAGCTCATCAATCTGAATTAGTTTCAGTGACGAGATCGAAAGGGCGGCCCGCAGGAGCCGCCCTTTTGTTTTGGCTGTTGCGTGGGTGTTTGGGCCGAATGCGGGTTGTCGGAGCCCGGAATGTTATAATATAACATTTTGATCCTCACCGGGGGGTTTAGCCTGAAGGGCCGACTTTTGGATCATTCTCACCATCACCATCACGATCACGACCATCACAGCCACAGCCATGCGCCGCATGCCCATCCCGCTCAGCCTGCGCGATGGTCGCTCCTGCGCATGGGACTGGCGGAACGGCTGGGTCTCGCGCTGGCTGTCAGTGCCATTCTGTGGGCCGTCGTGCTGGCTGCGATGAGTTCGCGATGATGCCGCAGCTGCAGTTCAACGACCTCACGCTGGGTTATGACCGCCACCCGGCGGTTCATCATCTCACGGGCGACGTTGCGGCCGGTGCGCTTGTCGCGGTGGTGGGACCGAACGGGGCGGGTAAGTCCACGTTGTTTCGGGGGATCGCCGGTCTTCTGAAACCTCTTGCCGGCTCCATCGCGCGGGCCGATCTTAACCCGCGCGATATTGCCTATTTGCCTCAGGTCGCGGACATCGACCGCAGCTTTCCGATTTCCGTGTTCGACTTTGTCGGCATCGGTCTGTGGCGAAGCGCGGGCGCATTCGGCCGGATCGGCAAGGCCGCACGGGCACGGATCGGGCAGGCGATTGCGATTGTCGGTCTCAACGGATTTGAAACGCGTCCGATCGGAACGCTCTCCGGTGGTCAGACCCAGCGTATGCTGTTCGCGCGCGTGCTGCTGCAGGATGCGCGTGTGATCGTGCTCGACGAGCCGTTCAACGCGATCGACGAAAAAACAACGGCCGATTTGCTCGGCCTTGTCCGGCAGTGGCATCTCGAAAAACGCACCGTGCTTGCGGCCCTGCACGATCTCGATCTGGTCCGGAATCATTTCCCGGAGACGTTGCTGCTCGCGCGTGCGCCGGTCGCATGGGGGCCGACGCATCAGGTTTTGACGGGGGACAATCTTCAAGAGGCGCGCCGCATGTGCGAGGCGTTCGACGACACCGCCGCCGCATGCGTCGCGCCGAGAGCCGCATGATGTGCAGATCGCATTGTTTAGAAACTGGTCTCCTGTTCGAGGGTCGCTCGGCGAAGGGGCTGCCCGATGAGCGCGACTGTCGTATTCGACGCGTTGATCGCGCCATTCACCGAATTCGAATTCATGCGCCGGTCGCTAGCCGGTGTCCTCGCGCTGTCGCTTGGTGGCGCGCCGATCGGGGTTTTTCTGCTGCTGCGCCGGATGAGCCTTGTCGGCGATGCGATGTCGCATGCCATTCTGCCGGGCGCCGCGGTCGGCTTCCTTTTGTCGGGCCTCAATCTGTTTGCGATGACTTTCGGCGGCCTGATCGCGGGCTTTGCCGTCGCACTACTGGCAGGCGTCGTCTCGCGCGTCACTGAATTGAAGGAAGACGCCTCTCTGGCGGTGTTCTATCTGGTGTCGCTGGCGCTCGGTGTGACCATCGTCTCGATCCGGGGTACCAATATCGATCTGCTGCATGTGCTGTTCGGCAATGTGCTGGCCATGGACAATCCGACATTGCTTGTCATCGCGTTCAACGTGACCGTGACATTGATCGTTCTTGCCGTGATCTATCGTCCGCTGGTGATCGAATGCGTCGACCCGCTGTTCCTGCGAACGGTCAGCCGCGCCGGTACGCCTGCGCATCTGGCTTTCATGGCGCTGGTGGTCGTCAGTCTGGTCAATGGCTTCCAGGCGCTCGGCACGTTGCTTGCGGTCGGCTTGATGATCCTGCCCGCGAGCATCGCGCGGTTTTGGTCGCGCGATGTCACCGGCATGATCGCGGTTGCGGTGCTGGCGGCGTTGCTGTCGGGATATGCAGGTTTGATTTTGTCGTATCACACGCGGGTGCCATCTGGTCCGGCGATCATTCTGGTTGCCGCTTTTTTCTATTTTGTGTCGCTGTTGATCGGTCCCGCTGGTGGCGTGTTGCGTCAATTGTTTCCAGCGCCCCATCTCGAGGCGTAAGCGATGGTCAGGCAGCGGCGTGCGCCCCAATTGTTTTCGGCGATAGCGTTGTTGCTTTTCAATGTGCTTGCCGCAGCATCGCCTGCCTCCGCGCAGCAGCGCCTCAACGTTGTGGCGACCTTTTCCATTCTGGGCGATTTCGTTCGCCAGGTGGGAGGTGATCGCATCGATCTCACCACGCTGGTCGGGCCCGGCGGCGATACGCACGTCTACACTCCGACACCCGAAGACGTGCGGCGGGTCGCGGCGGCGAAACTGGTGGTGGTGAACGGCCTTGGTCTCGAAGGCTGGTTGCAGCGGCTGGTGAAATCGGCGGGCGAACATGCAAGCATCGTGATCGCGTCCGAGGGTATCGTGCCGCGCAATCCGCCGCGAGCGGGCGAGGGGGTTGATGCGCCGGACCCTCATGCCTGGCAGGCGGTATCAAACGCGAAAATCTATGTGGCCAATATTCGCGCGGCGCTGATCGCCGCCGATCCCTCCGGCGCGGATGTTTACAGCGCGAACGCAGCGTCTTATCTGTCCCGGCTGGATGCGCTCGATCGCGAGGTGCGCGAGGCTGTCCGCATCATCCCCGAAGATCGCCGCCGGGTGATCTCGACCCACGACGCTTTCGGGTACTTTGCCGTGGCCTACGGCATTGCCTTTATCTCACCGCAGGGCGTTTCCACGGAATCCGAGGTCAGCGCGCACGATCTCGCCGCCATTATCCGGCAAGTCCGGGCCGGAAAAATTACGGCAATTTTTCTCGAAAATATGATCGATCCCCGGCTGGCTCGCCAGATCGCGGCGGAGACCGGGGCCCGGGTCGGCGGCACGCTGTATTCGGATTCCTTAACAGGCGAAAAGGGCGATGCCCCCACTTACATTGACATGGTCAGGCACAATATAAAGGCCCTGACCAACGCGCTGTCGGGCTAGGCTTCTGGCCGGCCTCAAGCCGCGCGGTTTGCGACCCATCCGGAGTTTTCATGTCACCTGCTGCTTCCCCGGCGACACCCGTTGCCGCATCCGAAAAAATTCCCGTCACGGTTCTGACCGGCTATCTCGGCGCGGGAAAGACCACGCTGCTCAATCGAATTCTGTCGGAAAATCACGGCAAGAGATATGCCGTGATCGTCAATGAATTTGGTGAAATCGGCATCGACAACGATCTTGTCATCGGCGCCGACGAGGAAGTGTTCGAGATGAACAACGGCTGCGTCTGCTGCACCGTGCGCGGCGATCTCGTGCGCATCATGGAAGGCCTGATGAAGCGCAAGGGCAAGTTCGACGCCATTATTCTGGAGACCACAGGCCTCGCCGATCCCGCACCGGTTGCTCAGACGTTTTTCGTGGACGAGGACGTGCAGAGCAAGGCGCGGCTCGACGCAGTGGTCACGGTCGCGGATGCGAAGTGGCTAAGCGAGCGCCTCAAGGATGCGCCGGAAGCCAAGAACCAGATCGCTTTCGCCGACGTCATCGTGCTCAACAAGACCGATCTGGTCTCCAAGCCGGAACTGGCCGAAGTCGAAGCCCGGATCCGCGCCATCAATCCCTACGCCAAGCTGCACCGCACCGAGCGCTGCCAGGTGGCGCTCGCAGATGTGCTGGAGCGCAACGCTTTCGATCTCGACCGCATTCTGGACATCGAGCCGGAATTTCTCAACGCCGGCGACAGTCACGATCACCACGACCACGACCATCCCGATCACGGTCATGACCATCACCACGGCCATGAGCATGGCCACGATCATGGACACGGCGGGTTGAAGCACTATCACGACGAAGACATGCAATCGCTGTCGCTGCGTACCGCCAAGCCAATCGACGTGAACAAGTTCATGCCGTGGCTTCAGGAGCTGGTCGCCAAGGACGGCGCCCGGATCTTGCGCTCCAAAGGCATCCTCTCGTTCAAGGATGATGACGAGCGCTATGTTTTCCAGGGCGTCCACATGATGCTGGAAGGCGACCATCAGCGCCCATGGAAAGCGGACGAGCCGCGTGAAAGCCGTGTGGTGTTTATCGGTCGCGAGTTGCCCGAACAGGCGATCCGCGACGGCTTCGAGAAGTGCATCGCAGCGTGATGAGTGATTTCGACCCTCGCGAACAGACGGAGTTGATCGTCTCCGTCACCGATCGCGTTCGTCCGGTGGTGCTGACGCAGCCGGCGACATCCGTGCATTTCCTTGGTGACGTAGCGGCCTTTGTCGGAGCCGAGGAAACAATCACACTGGCCAGTGGCGAAAGCGACCCGGTGCAGGTTGCGACGCATGGTGGCGCTATTCTCTGCGCCGCTTCCGACGGCAAGCGCGTCGTCACGGGCGGCGACGACGGCAAGGTGATCGCCGTCGATGCGGCCGGGACCGTCGAGGTTGTGGCGACGGACGAGAAGCGCCGCTGGATCGACAACGTTGCATTACATCCCGAGGGCGCGGTGGCGTGGTCGGCGGGCAAGATCGCATTCGTGCATGCGCCGAAGCACGAGGACAAATTCTTCGAGGTGCCGTCCACCGTTGGCGGTCTGGCGTTCGCGCCGAAAGGTTTGCGGCTTGCGATCGCGCATTATAACGGCGTGACGTTGTGGTTTCCCAACATGGCGGCGAACGCCGAAGTGCTGGAATGGAAGGGCTCGCATCTCGGCGTGATCTTCAGCGCCGACAATCGTTTTCTGGTGACCTCGATGCATGAGTTGGCGCTGCACGGTTGGCGGCTGGCGGACAACAAGCATATGCGCATGACCGGCTATCCCGGACGGGTGCGGTCGATGGCCTGGACCGCGGGCGGAAAGTTTCTCGCCACCTCCGGCGCTGACACGGTGATCCTGTGGCCGTTCGCCAGCAAGGACGGCCCGATGGGCAAGGAGCCCGCGATGCTGGCGCCGCTGCAATCCCGCGTCTCCGCGGTGGCCTGTCATCCGAAGCAGGATATTCTCGCGGCGGGCTACGCCGACGGCACCATCCTGATGGTCCGGCAGGCGGACGGAGCCGAAATTCTGGTTCGTCGCAATGCGGGCACGCCGGTCTCCGGGCTTGCCTGGAGCGCCAATGGATCGCGGCTAGCCTTCGCCACTGAAGGCAGCGACGCTGGTCTGCTGGATCTCTGACAACCTCAGCGCGGTGCTCTCGACGTTGTTCCCGGTGTGGGCGGAACTTTTACCGCCCGACATTGTTTTTACCTCCGAAGTCCATGGGGCAGTCCCCCGGTTTTAAGGGCCGAGTGCCGGTCCGGAGACGGAAACGATGCTGCCTGATACCGAGAATATGGAAGTTCAAAAACGGCAGGACTTTCGCCTGCAGATGTTGGTCGGCGTCTCGCTGGTCATCGCAGGACTGACAGTCTCCGGCTTTGCGCTCGCGCGGATTGCCTCGCACGACATGCATATGGCGCAGCTTGCGCCATCACCTTCCTCGCAACCGGGTTCGGCTCAAGGCGATCAAACGCCGAGCGGCCAGACGTCCGGTTCGAGCGCGCCGGCGGAATCCAAGCCGGGCGGCACTCGCCCAACGACACCGGCGCCAGAGCCAGCGCGGCCCGACGCCGATGCGCAAAAGGCCGGGGCGCCCACCGCGTTGCCGCCTGCGCCTGCCGAAAAGATGGCCCCAGCGATCAACACAAAATAATAACGCCTGCTCCAATGCGTTTTGGTGATGCTGTTTTTAAAGCCTCGCCTGAGGGCGGGTGCTGATCCATACTGATGCAGCGCCGCATGACGACGCAGCATCAGGGATCGACAACCATGAAAATCGACGACGTCCGGCGAACCGCCTATTCCATGCCGCTGACGAGTCCGTCGTTTCCGCCCGGTCCCTATCGCTTCTTCAACCGCGAATATTTCATCATCACCTACCGCACCGATCCGGAAGCGCTTGCCGCTGTCGTGCCGGAGCCTTTGGAGGTGATCGAGCCGGTGGTGAAATACGAGTTCATCCGGATGCCGGATTCCACGGACTTTGGCGATTACACCGAAAGCGGTCAGGCGATCCCCGTCCGTCTGGACGGCGTGGAAGGCGTCTATATCCATTCGATGTATCTCGACGACGATGCGCCGATCGCGGGCGGCCGTGAGCTATGGGGCTTTCCCAAGAAGCTCGCCGCGCCCAAGCTCGCGGTGGAAAGCGATGTGCTGGTCGGCACGTTGCATTATGGCTCCGTGCTCTGCGCCAGCGGCACCATGGGTTACAAGCACAGGCCCGTGGAACATGCAGCGGTGATGAAGGCGCTGTCGGTGCCGAATTTCATTCTCAAGATCATCCCGCATGTCGACGGCACGCCGCGCATCTGCGAGCTGGTGCGTTATCATTTACAGGACATCGTTCTGAAGGAAGCGTGGACCGGGCCGTCGGCGCTCGGGCTGTTTCCCCATGCGTTGGCCGATGTGGCGCGGTTGCCGGTGCGCGAGGTGGTGTCGGCGCTGCACTGCAAGCTCGACCTCACGCTTGGTTTGGGTGAAGTCGCCTTCGATTACATGGCCACCAAATAGAGGTGGCCGGTAGCGGCGAGACGGCGCGCTGCGCCGCCTCTCGCTCGAATGAGTTGCTTCATCTGACGCGTTTTCTTAACGCGAGCCGGTATCCACCACCGGATCAAGTCCGGCGGCATGCTTCGTTTGAAAACGCTATGCTAGCGCACCAGAATGTTGCGGAACTGCCAGGGATCGCTGGTGTCGATGTCTTCCGGGAAGAGGCCGGGACGATCGGTCAACGGCGTCCAGTCTGTGTAGTAGCCTTTGACCGGACCGAGATACGGCGTCTGCACTTCGAGGCAGCGGCGGAAGTCCATCTCGTCGGCTTCGACGATTCCCGCTTCGGGATTTTCCAGCGCCCAGACCATGCCCGCGAGAACCGCTGAGGTCACCTGCAGGCCGGTTGCGTTCTGATACGGCGCGACGCGGCGGGTTTCCTCGATGGACAGCTGCGAGCCGTACCAATAGGCGTTCTTGCCATGGCCGTAGAGCAGCACGCCGAGTTCGTCGATGCCGTCGACGATTTCGTGCTCGTCGAGAATGTGCCACGACTGCTGCATCTTGCCGGTCGCGCCGAAAATTTCATGCAGCGACAACACCGCGTCGTCCGCCGGATGATAGGCGTAGTGACAGGTGGGCCGGTAAACCACCTTGTCGCCGTCGCGCACCGTGAAGTAGTCGGCGATCGAAATCGAACTCGTTGTGGGTCACGAGGAAGCCGTACTGCGCGCCGGGCGTCGGGCACCACGAGCGCACGCGGGTGTTGGCTCCCGGCTGCAGCAGATAAATCGCGGCCTGACAGCCTTGCGGATGCTTGCGGCCGTTGTCCGGCATCCATTTTTCATGGGTGCCCCAGCCGAGTTCAGCGGGTTGCATGCCTTCGGACACGAAACCTTCCACCGACCACGTATTCACGAACGTGTTCATCGGCTTCGGTGTCTTTGCGCGCTGGGTGTCGCGCTCGGCGATATGGATGCCTTTGACACCGAGCTTCTGCGCGAGCTGTCCCCAGCCTTCGCGGCTTTTGGGCTCGTTGAATTCAAGCTTGGTGTCCTTCGCCAGATTCACCAGCGCCTGTTTGACGAACCAAGACACCATGCCTGGGTTGGCGCCGCAGGTGGACACCGCCGTGGTGCCGCCGGGGCTCTTGTGCTTGGCGGCGAGCAGGGTTTCGCGCAGCGCGTAATTCGAACGCGCTTCCGGACCCATGCTCTTGTCGAAGTAAAATCCCGCCCACGGTTCGATCACCGTGTCGATGTAAAGCGATCCGATTTCGCGGCACATGCTCATGAGATCGACCGACGATGTGTCGACCGACAGGTTGACGCAGAAGCCCTGACCGCCGCCCTGGGTCAGCAGCGGGATCAGCAGTTCGCGATAATTGTCGCGCGTGACCGCCTGCTTGATGAAACGCACGCCGTGCTTTTTCGCCAGCTCGCCGTCTTCATGCGGATCGATGATGACGAAGCGCGACTTGTCGTAATCGAAATGCTTTTCGATCAGCGGCAGCGTGCCTTTTCCGATCGATCCGAAACCGATCATGACAATGGGGCCGGTGACGCGCGCATGCACGGGGGAGGTGGTCATCCAGGATCTCCAGAAAGAATGGAAAGAGCGCCGGCGGACACGCTCAGGCCGGGCGGGCTGACGGTTGAAAACGACAAAAGGCGGACGAAATCAAGACCTATCAGGATTTTTGCGCCCGATCCGGGCGAGCAGGTTCGCTTTTGATTGAATCGCAAACGTCCTGATTCTTGGTTTGACGCGTTTTCTTCACGCGAACCGGTGCCCACTTCGCTCGAAAACGCGCTTTCGAAGCCGTTTTGGCCCGTCTTGCCGCCGTTAAACCACGTGGTCGGGCTCAAGGGCACAGAGCGCCGTTGTGGTGGTCTCGATCTGCAGCGTGGCGTGGCCGATGCCGAAACGGTGGCTGAGCTGGCGGCAGGTTTCCATCAGGAAGGCATCGCCGGGACTGCCCGCCGGCGTCACCAGATGCGCCGTCAATGCAGTTTCGGTGGTGCTCATGGGCCAGATGTGAAGATCGTGGATCGACGCCACACCGGGCAGGTTCGACAGATAGACGCGCACGGCCGCCGGATCAATGGCGGCTGGAACCGCCGCCAGCGACATCGCCGTGCTCTCCCGCAGCAGGCCCCAGGTGCCCGCCACGATAACGGCGACGATCAGCAGGCTGGTCGCCGGATCGACCCAGAGCCATCCGGTCTGGAGCACGAGCCAGCCTGTCACGACGACCGCTGCCGAAATCGCGGCATCCGCCGCCATATGCAGATAGACACCGCGAATATTCAGATCTGTCTCGCGTCCGCCGGAGAACAGCCACGCGGTGAATCCGTTGACCACGATGCCGATGGCCGCGACCACGATCACCATTTTGCTGGCGACGGGCTCGGGATGCAGCAATCGCTGGATCGCTTCGAGAAGGATGGCGCCTGCCGCGATCAACAGCAACACGGCGTTGAGCAGCGCGGCGAGAATCGACGCGTTGCGCAAGCCGTAGGTGAGACGCGCGGTCGGCGGGCGTTTTGCCAGCATGGCGGCGATCCACGCCACCACGAGGCCTAGCACGTCGGACATGTTGTGGCCGGCGTCGGCCAGCAAGGCCGTCGAGTTGGAGACGAAACCATAGCCGGCTTCGATCATGACGAAGACTGCGTTCAGTGCGATGCCGATGGCGAAGGCGCGTCCGAAGCTCGCGGGCGCATGGGCGTGCCCGGCGTGGATATGATGATGGTCGTGAGAATGATCGTGAGGAGAATGATCGTGTCGGTGGCCGCTGTTCATGGCCGGATCATATCATCGGTTGAGGCCGACAGCGACAAGCATTGCTTGCGCTGGATCAATCGACGCTACGTTATGATGCTACGTTATAACGTCATCGTACCATGATGCCGCAGTTGCCGAGGCTGCGCGTGATGATGAGCCCGCAAACCGACGCCAAAGCGGAATGAGGCGCTCGCAACGCGGATGGCGCTGCGAACGCTCAGGCTGTCAGGGCGTGCGACGTTTCGCCGTGACTTCGATCTCGATTTTCATTTCCGGCTTGTAGAGGCCCGCAATAGTCAGCAGCGTTGCCGCCGGACGAATATCGCCGAGCGTCTCGCCGCACACCGCGAATACGGCGTCGGCGTCCTTGCAGTCGGTGATGTAATAGGTCGCGCGCACAATGTCGGCCATGGCGAAGCCGGCGTCCTTGAGCGCGGTCTCGATGGTCTTGAAGCAATTGCGCGTCTGGCTCGTGACGTCGGCAGGCATCGTCATGGTGGTGTAGTCATAGCCGGTGGTGCCGGAGACGAAAACAAAATCGCCGTCGACCACGGCGCGGCTGTAACCGGCGGTCTTTTCGAACGGGGAGCCGGTGGAAATCAGGCGACGGGGCATTTCAGAACCTTTTCGTTCAAGCGTTGTTTAGTCCAGGAGATCGTTTGTCGAAGCAGCTTGTCACGTGGCCCGACACAGCGCGGCAATGGCGCGTTCCGGCGGCGAAATCAAGCGGCGCGCCGCGCCACCTCCGCTGTCCGGCCAACGTTGCGCGGCCGGGAGCGTCGCGACGTTATGCCCGTGGGCAGGATCATGCCGCGCGCACCATCGAGCGCGCCCTCGCGCAGTTCGCGCGCCAGCAGGCGCTCAGGTTCATAAGCACCGGGCAATGACAGGTTGCGCGTTTTGAGGGACGCAAACCCGAAGCGCATGTAATAGGGCGCATCGCCCAGCAGGATCACCGCCCCGTGCCCGCGTGCTTGCGCGGCCGCCAGCGCATGCGCCATCAGCGCCTTGCCGATGCCGAGATCGCGCAACGCCGGATCGACAGCGAGCGGGCCGAGCACCAGCGCCGGCCGGTTTCCGGCGTTGACGTGCCACAACCGCACCGTACCGACGAGACGCCCGCGATAGACGGCAGAGAATGCGAGACCCGCGGCGGGCGTGCGTCCGTCGCGCAGACGCTGGCAGGTGCGCGCGTCCCGGTCCGGGCCGAAGCAGGCGTCGAGCAGCGCTTCACGCGCGGCGATATCCGCCGTCCGCTCCGCGCGGATCGCAAACACGTCGGCGGGCGCGCGGAATGGTTTACGTGCCTCGCGAGCCTGGGCTTCCGGTGAAACTGCGCTCATGGTTTTCAATGCTGTCATGGCAGGTCGATCCCCACTCCAGCGCGTGGAGTGTTGTCATCAGAGTTTCGAGGTGACGGGATGGAGGCCGGCGCACCGGCCCCCGGGTTTTCAATTTGACGCGTTCACGCGTTCAGATGTGGTAGGTCTTCAGCGGCGGAATGCCGTTAAAAGCCACCGACGAGTAAGTCGACGTATACGCACCGGTGCCTTCGATCAGCAGCTTGTCGCCGATCTCGAGCGTCACCGGGAGCGGGTACGGCATCTTCTCGTACAGCACATCGGCGGAGTTGCAGGTCGGGCCCGCGAGCACGCATGGCGTCATGTCCGCGCCGTCATGGGGCGTGCGGATCGCGTAGCGGATCGATTCGTCCATCGTCTCGGCGAGGCCGCCGAACTTGCCGATGTCGAGATAGACCCAGCGCACCTCGTCCTCGTCGCTCTTCTTCGAGATCAGAACGACTTCGGTCTCGATGATGCCGGCATTACCCACCATGCCGCGGCCCGGCTCGATGATGGTCTCCGGAATCTGGTTGCCGAAGTGCTTGCGCAGCGCACGGAAGATCGAGCGGCCGTACTGCACGACCGGCGGCACGTCCTTGAGATACTTCGTGGGGAATCCGCCGCCCATATTGACCATGGACAGGCTGATGCCGCGCTCGGCGCAGTCGCGGAATACCGTCGAGGCCATCGCCAGCGCGCGGTCCCACGCCTTCACCTTGCGCTGCTGCGAGCCCACGTGGAACGAGATCCCGCACGGCTCCAGGCCCAGGCGTTTGGCGAGGTCGAGCACATCGACCGCCATCTCCGGATCGCAGCCGAACTTGCGCGACAGCGGCCATTCCGCACCCGCGCAATCGTAGAGGATGCGGCAGAACACTTTGGCGCCCGGCGCGGCACGCGCGATCTTCTCGACCTCGGCGGTGCAGTCCACTGCGAACAGCCGGATGCCGAGCGCGAAGGCGCGCGCGATGTCGCGCTCCTTCTTGATCGTGTTGCCATAGGAGATCCGGTCCGGCGTCGCACCCGCGGCCAGCGCCATCTCGATTTCGGCGACCGTCGCGGTGTCGAAGCAGGAGCCGAGCGAGGCAAGCAGCGACAGCACTTCGGGCGCCGGGTTCGCCTTGACGGCATAGAACACCCGGCTGTCCGGCAGCGCCGTTGCAAAGGTCTGGTAGTTGTCGCGCACGACTTCGAGATCGACGACGAGGCATGGCTCGGTGTCGCGGCCTTCGCTGCGTCGGTTGCGCAGGAATTCCTGAATGCGGTCGGTCATAGCACCCTCCAAACGGCCCAGCGACGGACCGCTTAAAAATGATTCCGGATAAGAGCTTTGGGCCAGGTCACGCGATGGAGGCGCGACGAAGCCTGAAACTCGAACCGAATTGTGCTGCCGTGGATTGGAGGGGGTTTCCCCATCCGCACACCTGGCAATGAAGGACAAGCCTCTTCGGTATTCGCGCCAGCTGGTGGAAAGCTGGCAGAGACCAAAAAAGCCCGCTCCGTCGTTGCTTTAAGTCGCGTCCCCCGTTGAGCGCGGGGTGCGCCGGTTCGCCTCCGGCTGCCGATCACGGTTGCAAAGAAGTGAGGACCCTTGATTGTCGCGTCACTTGAGAGTGGCGCTGGGCTTCTCATTTCCTTGGCGGCTGTCCGGCCTCTTGTCCGGATACCTACCGACCGACACACGACCACAGGCACGTGCGAAATTGGGCAAAGTGGAAATAGGTGTTTTGAGTTGGCTTCGCAAGATTTTTTTCACCGACACGGAAGTTTTATTCACATCGCGCGCTGTGTGTTGCCGATAGAGCGCGCTGTGCGCGTGTGAGATGAACGGATGTTAAACTTGCTTAACCAAGTCAGCGCTCGATGGTTCACGCGAGCCCGCATAAATGCGGAGAGCTCAGGCGCGGCGTGAAAACGGCTCGATGCGCTGAGCCGCGCGCACGAACGACACCATGATGATCACGCCGATTGCGAACAGCACGCCTTGCAGGATGTGGGCGCCGGTCTCGTCGAGGCCGAACAGAATCGCCAGAGCCCAACCACCGGCGAACGCAGCACCGAAAACCTCCGCGCCGATCAGGATCGCGGCGGAAATCACGGTGACCACGCTCGACCATTCGGTCCGGCGGGGCTTTGAAGAGGTGGTCGGCGCGTTCATGAAAAAATGATCCCGGAATGATCCCATTGCGGGCCGCAATCTCGTCGAAATCGGCGTCTGGATCAAGCGCGAAAGGCCTAAAAAAGCGCGCTGAATGATATATATCTGGGTCACTCAGTTTGGCCATTCAGCAGGTTTTTTCATGTCCGCACGCGATGTCTCTCCCGATCAGAATGCGCTCTCCAACGGCAATCCGCTGCTGCAGGCCTGGCAGACGCCGTTCGAGACGCCACCCTTTGCGGACATCAGGCCCGAACATTTCATGCCGGCGTTCGAGCAGGCCTTCACCGATCACGCCCAGGAAGTTGCCGCCATGGTCAACGATCCGGCAGAGCCGGATTTCGACAACACTGTGACGGCGTGGGAACGCGCGGGCAAACTGCTCAATCGCGTCGCGGCGGTATTTTACGATCTGGTGTCGGCGAATTCCAATCCGGAGCTGCTCTCGATTGAAACCGAGGTGGCGCTTCGAATGGCGCGGCACTGGAACCCGATCATGATGAACGCCGTGCTGTTTGGCCGCGTCGCCAGGTTGCATCACGATCGCGACGCCCTGGAACTCACCGGCGAGCAGTCGCGGCTGCTGGAGCGGACCTACACGCGCATGCATCGCGCGGGCGCGGGCCTCGACGAGACGGCCAAGAAGCGGATGGGCGAGATCAACGAGCGGCTGGCTCAGCTCGGCACCATCTTCAGCCATCATCTTCTCGGCGACGAGCAGGACTGGACGCTCGAACTCGGGCCAGATGATCTCGATGGCTTGAGCGCCGCCTACATCGCCGCAGCCAAGGCCTCCGCCACCGAGCGCGGCATGGAGGGTAAGACGGTGGTGACGTTGTCGCGATCGTCCGTGGAGCCGTTCCTGCAAAGCTCGACCCGGCGCGACCTGCGCGAGAAGGTGTTCAAGGCCTTCACCGCACGCGGCGACAATGGCAACGCCAACGACAACAGCGCCACCATCCGCGAGATCCTGACGCTGCGGGAAGAAGCGGCGAACATTCTCGGCTTCCCCAATTTCGCGGCCTACCGCCTGGAAGATTCCATGGCGAAGACGCCGGAGGCGGTCCGTGGCCTGCTGGAGCGGGTGTGGACGCCCGCGCGAGCCAAGGCGCTGGCCGACCGCGATGCGCTGCAGGAGATCGTCCGGGAAGAAGGCGGCAACTTCACTCTCGCGCCATGGGACTGGCGTCACTATGCCGAGAAGCTGCGCCAGCGCCGCGCGGATTTCGACGACGCGGCGATCAAGCCTTATCTGGTGCTCGACCACATGATCGATGCGGCCTTCGATGTCGCGCACCGGCTGTTCGGCCTGAGCTTTGCCGAGCGCACGGACATTCCTGTCTGGCACCCGGACGTGCGGGTGTGGGAGGTCAAGGATGCCGCCGGACGCCACAAGGCGCTGTTCTATGGCGATTACTTCGCCCGCGCTTCCAAGCGCTCCGGCGCGTGGATGACCTCGCTGCGCGACCAGCAGAAACTGGACGGCACAGTCGCGCCGCTGATCATCAACGTCATGAACTTCGTCAAGGGATCTCCTGGCCAGCCCTCGCTGCTGTCGCCGGACGACGCCCGCACGCTGTTCCACGAATTCGGCCACGGGTTGCACGGCATTTTGTCGGACGTCGTCTACCCGTCGCTCTCCGGCACCAACGTGTTTACGGACTTCGTCGAATTGCCCTCGCAGCTCTATGAGCACTGGCAACAGCAGCCGCAGGTGCTGCGGCAGTTCGCACGCCATTACCAGACGGGAGAGCCGTTGCCCGACGATCTGCTGAAGCGCTTTCTCGCCGCGCGCAAGTTCAACCAGGGTTTCGCCACGGTGGAATTCGTCTCATCGGCGCTGCTGGATCTGGAGTTCCATACCAAGCCTGCCAGTTCGATCACGGACGTGCGTGCGTTCGAACGTCAGGAGCTGGACGAGATCGGCATGCCGTCGGAAATCGTCATGCGCCATCGCCCCCAGCAGTTTGGCCATATCTTCTCAGGCGATCATTACGCATCCGGTTACTACAGCTATATGTGGTCGGAAGTGATGGACGCCGATGCGTTCGGCGCGTTCGAGGAAGCGGGAGATATCTTCGATCCAGCCGTCGCCAAGCGCCTGCACGACGACATCTACGCCGCCGGCGGATCGCGTGATCCGGAAGAAGCCTATGTCGCCTTCAGGGGCCGTAAGCCCGAGGTCGAGGCCCTTCTGCGTGGACGGGGATTGCTTGAAAGCCCGGAAGCGGCATAAATCCCGTCGTTGACATAAACCACATCGTTGAAATGTGTTCTGGCTCCACGCCAGCGCCCGAGCGGACATGCCATGACACTTTGCTCTTCCGGACATCGCCGCGGCGTCGTTGCCGCGCCTCACTCAGCCACGGTCGAAGCGGGACGTCACGTCCTCGCGGAAGGCGGCAACGCGCTGGAAGCCATGGTGGCGATGGCGGCCTCCATCGCAGCGGTCTACCCGCACATGAACCATATTGGCGGCGACGGCTTCTGGCTGGTGCGTGAGCCGTCGGGCCGCGTGCGCGCGCTGATGGGGGCGGGTCCGGCGGGCCGTCACGCAACGCCCACCTTCTATCGGGAGCACGGCCACGACACGATCCCGCCCCGGGGACCGCTGGCTGCGCTCACCGTGCCGGCCGCTGTCGGCGGCTGGATGCTGGCGCTGGAAGCTGCCAAGGCGCTCGGCGGCAGGTTGCCGCTGGATATCCTGCTGGCGCCCGCCATTCGCAGCGCTCGCGACGGCTATGTGGTGACACGCAGCCAGGCCGAACTGACCCAAGGCAAGCTCGCGGAGTTGAAGGACGCGCCCGGTTTCGCCCAGGCCTTTCTTGCGGACGGCAAGGTGCCAGAGACCGGCGCGCGAATGACGCAGCCGGCGATGGCGGCGACGCTGGAGCAACTGGTACGATCAGGTCTCGACGATTTTTATCGTGGCGACGTCGGCCGTGAGATCGCAGCCGATCTTGCCCGGATCGGCAGCCCGGTGACGCGAGAGGATCTCGAAAGCTACAAGGCGTGGGCGGCCGAGCCGCTGTCGACAACGATCAGCGCGGGCACGCTCTATAATTCGCCGCCGCCGACGCAAGGTCTGGCGTCGCTTATGATCGTCGGCCTGTTCGACCGTCTGCGCGTGGAGGACGCCGAGAGCTTCGATTATATTCATGGCCTCGTCGAATCGACCAAGCGCGCCTTTCGCGTTCGCGACCGCTTCGTCACCGATCCGCGCCGGCTGACGGCGGTGCTGGATCGTTTTCTGTCGCCGGCGTTTCTCGATGCCGAAGTGACGAAGATCGACATGCGCAAAGCCGCCCCCTGGCCCTCGACCTGGAGCGAGGGCGACACCATCTGGATGGGAGCGGCCGATGCGTCCGGTTTGGTGGTGTCTTACATCCAGTCGATTTTCTGGGAGTTCGGCTCGGGCTGCGTGCTGCCGAACACCGGCGTGTTGATGCAAAACCGAGGCGCAAGCTTCTCGCTTGATCCGAAGGCGGCCAATCCGCTCGCCCCGGGCCGATTGCCGTTTCATACGCTCAATCCAGCCATCGCCACGCTCAAGGATGGCCGGGTCATGGCTTACGGCACCATGGGCGGCGACGGCCAGCCGCAGACGCAGGCCATGCTGTTCTCGCGCCATGTGCTGTTCGGCCAGCCGCTCGAACTGGCGCTCGATCAGCCGCGCTGGTTGCTGGGGCGAACCTGGGGCTCGAGCCATACCAACCTGCGGCTGGAGTCGCGCTTCGACGGCAATCTGGTGGACCGGTTGTTGTCCGCCCGCCACGATGTCGAGGTGTTGCCGGATGCCTATTCGGATACGATGGGACACGCAGGCGCCGTGGTGCTGCATTCTGGCGGCGTCATGGAAGGCGGCCACGATCCGCGCGCCGACGGCGGGGCGGCGGGGATTTAGGCCGCGCGCGGTACGGTGCTTGCACTGGCGTGTGGCATGCATTCGTCTCGGGACAAGTCACGTGTTGTTGACCGCGCGGTTGGCGGTGGTGGCTGACACGCGCAACGGGCGCGGTATCCATTTCGCTTGAGGCCGCTATGTTCTTGACAAGAAAATGCTGGCGCGCGAAGCCATCGGGATCATGACAGCGGCCGTTCCCATCGACGCCCTTGGCCCAGTTGCCGCCGCACCCGAACAGGTCGGGGTGCTGCTGGTCAATCTCGGCACGCCTGACAGCGCGGATGCAGCAGGCGTGCGCGTTTATCTTCGCGAGTTTCTGTCCGATCCGCGCGTGATCGAAAATCAGGGACTGTTCTGGAAACTGGTTCTGAACGGCGTCATTCTCCGGGTGCGTCCCGGTCGCAAGGCGCGCGACTACCAGAAGATCTGGAACGTCGAGAAAAACGAATCTCCCTTGAAGACGATTACTTGCGCGCAGGCGGACAAGCTTGCGGCGTCGATCGCCGATCGGGGGCATGTCATCGTCGATTGGGCCATGCGCTACGGCAACCCGTCGATCCAGTCGCGGATCGATGCTTTGATGGCGCAGGGCTGCGATCGTCTGCTGGTCGTGCCGCTCTATCCTCAATATTCAGCGGCGACATCGGCCACCGTCTGCGATGAAGTGTTTCGCGTGTTGTCAGGCAAGCGGGCCCAGCCCGTGCTGCGGGTCACGCCGCCGTATTACGCGGATCCCGATTACATCGAGGCGCTGGCCGTTTCCATCGAGCGGCATCTTGCGGCACAGCCGGTCCAGCCGGAGATTATCGTGGCGTCCTTCCATGGCATGCCGCAGAAGTATGTCGACAAGGGCGATCCCTATCAGAAGCAATGCATCGCCACCACGCAGGCGCTGCGCAAGCGCATGGGGCTCGATGAAAAACGTCTGATGCTCACGTTTCAGTCACGTTTCGGCTTCGATGCTTGGCTGCAGCCTTACACGGACAAGACCATTGAAAAACTGGCCAAGGACGGCGTGCGGCGGATCGCGGTGGTGACGCCGGGCTTTTCCGCCGATTGCCTCGAGACGCTTGAAGAGATCGCACAGGAAAATGCCGAGATCTTCGAGCACGCGGGGGGCGAACATTTCACGGCCGTTCCCTGCCTGAACGACAGCGACGGCGGCATGGATGTCATTCGACAACTTGTTCTGCGCGAACTGCAAGGCTGGATTTAAAGATCGGGAATTGAAGCCGCGATGTCCGGTCTGATGTCGTGTGACTTACAGGGTTAGGGTTGGATCGGTGGGATCGATACAGGGGTTGGCGATGTCGGGATTTGATATTTTTGCGATCGTGTTGGTTGTTCTTGTGGTCGCCACGCTGTTCGCGGGCGTCAAGACGGTCGGGCAAGGTTACGACTGGACCATCGAGCGCTTCGGCAAATACACCCGCACGCTGCGGCCCGGCCTCAATTTCATCGTTCCGTATTTCGATCGTGTCGGCCGCAAGATCAACATGATGGAGCAGGTGATCGACATCCCCGAGCAGGAGGTCATCACCAAGGACAACGCGACCGTCACCGTCGATGGCGTGGCGTTCTATCAGGTGTTCGATGCGGCCAAGGCCAGCTATGAGGTGTCCAACCTCAATCAGGCGATCGTCACGTTGACGATGACGAATATCCGTTCGGTCATGGGATCGATGGACCTCGATCAGGTGCTGTCGCACCGCGACGAGATCAACGAGCGGCTGCTGCGCGTGGTCGATGCCGCGGTGTCGCCATGGGGCCTCAAGGTCAATCGCATCGAGATCAAGGACATCGTCCCGCCCGCCGATCTGGTGGAGGCAATGGGGCGGCAGATGAAAGCCGAACGCGTCAAGCGCGCGGACATTCTGCAGGCCGAAGGCCAGCGCCAATCGGAAATCCTGCGCGCGGAAGGCGCGAAGCAATCACAGATCCTGCAGGCGGAAGGCCGCAAGGAAGCGGCGTTTCGTGACGCCGAGGCGCGCGAGCGTTCGGCCGAGGCGGAAGCCAAGGCGACGCAGATGGTCAGCAACGCCATCGCCAGCGGCGATGTCGCGGCGCTGAATTATTTTATCGCCGACAAATACATCAAGGCGTTCGGCGAGATCGCGCATTCGCCCAATCAGAAACTGATCATGCTGCCGATCGAGGCCACGGGAATTCTGTCGTCGCTCGCGGGCATCGGTGAAATCGCCAAAGCAACGTTCGGCGAGAGCGCGGCGTCCGCTGCCGCCGCCGCGCGCCGACCGACGGTGCCAAACACCGGTACGGGCGTAGCTCCTAAGGATTGATGCCGGTGATGAATATGATGGTCGCTTTGGGAAGCTGGAACTGGCTGATTGCCGGACTGATCCTGATGGGCGTGGAAATGCTGGCGCCCGGCGTTTTCATGCTGTGGCTCGGTCTGGCGGCGTTGCTGGTCGGGTTGTTGTCGTTCGTCATCCACTGGTCGTGGCCGGTGCAGCTTCTGGCGTTTGCCGTGTTTGCACTGGCCTCGGTGCCGCTGTGGCGCCGCATCGGCAAGCGGCACAATGAGGCAACCGATCAGCCTTTTCTCAACCGGCGCACGGATGCATTGATCGGACGGGTGTTGACGCTCGACCGGCCGATCGTCGGCGGCTCGGGCACGGTGCGGATCGACGATACGGTGTGGCGTGTCGCGGGGGCAGACGCTCCGGCGGGAAGCCGGATCAGGATCGTCGCCATGGATGGCAGCAATCTGCGTGTCGAAACGGCTTGAAAAAAACCGTCAGGATAAAACGATACCCGGAATGAAAGCGCTCTAGTTTCGCGCGATGATTTCGGGCTCGGCCCGATGCACGTTCATGTCCTCAATGGCCTTGCCATTGCGCCGCCGCATCTGAATGCGTGGCCGGCGCGTCTTGATGACGTTGTGCCGCCGCCGGCGCTGCGCCGGTTCGCTCGGCCGTCCTTCATCTTCGTCGATATAGGGAAGCAGAAAAAGCTCGCCCCAGCTTCGCAACGCGTTTTCGATGTCGTCGCTGTCGGCTGAAATGAGCAGGGGGATCGACAGAGAAGGGTCGCGGTGCACCAGGACCACCATCCGGCCCTCGTCGATTTCGCGTACCGTGATGCCGAGAAAATCGTCGACGCGAACATTGATCGCCATTCGCATGCCGCGCACCGCGCGGCGAAGAACGACATTGTCCCGGCTGATTTCGATGTGGCGGACGCCTCCGTCCGCGCGTGGATCGCGGGCGTCGAACCGTACGGGCAAGGAAAGAGGGTCGAGCCGCAGCATACGGCTCGACCCGGCGGGTGTTCCGCCAGCTCCGAATTGACGCCTCACGACTTAGTCTCCCCGCCGAGATTATGTTCCCGGTCGATGGGATGAATGTGCCACGCGGCGCTCCTTATCCGCTTAAGAAGGCTGGTTAATCGTCTCTCACCGCACGACATGCTTGACGAGACCTTGCAGCGGCGTTGAAATTTGTTTTATTTCGCCGGCCGCGTATGCTTGAAGTGCGCATGGAATCGGCACATCTCAGGTGTTGCCGGGTCTCTTGCCGCCCCGTTCCGCGATTGGCCTTTGGGGCCGGTTCCCGCCCTCGCTTTGCTCCAGCTCCGGGATTTGTTCGTGATCTCTTCACCAAACGTATCGATGTCGCCTGCCGCAAAAGCTTCCGCAAAAGCCGCCATGTCGGATCTGCTCGATCAGTCGGCTCTGAGCGATCTCGCCCAGCGTCTTGTCGAGGCCGCGAAGCGGGCGGGCGCAGATGCTGCGGACGCGGTTGCGGTGCGCGGCGTGTCGCAAGGCGTCGAGGTGCGTGACGGCCGTGTCGAGGAATCGGAGCGCTCGGAAGGCGACGATGTCGGCTTGCGCGTGTTCGTCGGCCGTCGGCAGGCGGTGGTTTCGACCAACGATATCGCCGGTGACGGCGCCGCGAAACTTGCAGAACGCGCCGTTGCCATGGCGCGCGTCGCCCCCGACGATGCCTTTGTCGGGCTCGCCGATCCGGCATTGCTTGCGCGCGAATTTCCCGCGCTCGATCTGCTCGATCCGAATATGCCGTCCACCGATCAACTGGAGCGCCGCGCGCTGGAGGCTGAGGCCGCCGGCGCCGCAGTGAAGGGCGTGACGAAATCCGGCGGAGCATCGGCGTCGTGCGGCATCGGCGGCATGGTGCTGGTCACCAGCACGGGTTTTCATGGCTCCTATCTGCGTTCGAGCCAGGGTATTTCGATGACCGCGATTGCCGGCCAGGGCACTGGCATGGAGCGCGACTACGACTATACATCGGCGATTCATGCCTCCGACCTGCGCACGCCTGAGAGCGTCGGACGTGTGGCGGGCGAGCGTGCGGTCGCGCGGATCAATCCACGCAAGGTCGCGACCTGCAAGGCGCCGGTGATCTTCGATCCGCGCGTGTCGGGATCGCTCGTCGGCCATGTCGTTGGTGCAGCGAACGGCGCGTCGATTGCGCGCAAGACCAGTTTTCTCAAGGACCGGATGGGCGAACAGCTGTTCGACAAGAGCATCCGCATCATCGACGATCCGCTGCGCGTTCGCGGGTTGCGCTCGCAATCCTTCGATGCCGAGGGCGTGGCGGTGAAGAAGCTCGCGATCATCGACGAAGGCGTGCTGACCTCGTGGCTGCTGGATTGCGCGACCGCGCGTGAACTGGGTCTCGTCACCACGGGGCATGCCCATCGCGGCGTGTCGTCGTCGCCGTCGCCGGGATCCTACAATCTGCATATGGAGCCGGGACGGATGTCACCGGCCGAATTGATGTCGGACATCAAGGAAGGGTTTTACGTCACCGATCTGATCGGTTCGGGAGTCAATGGCGTGACCGGCGACTACAGCCGCGGCGCGGCCGGTTTCTGGATCGAGAACGGGCAGCTCACATATGCCGTCAGCGAAGTCACGATCGCCGGGCATCTGCTGGATATTTTCAAATCCCTGACGCCCGCCAATGACCTGGAATTCAGGTACGGCGTGAACGCGCCGACGGTGCGGATCGAAGGATTGACGATTGCGGGACGCTGAGGCGGTCGACTCCGATGTTCTGACGCGCGACGCGTCGCTGTTGACCGCGTCCGTGCGCGAGGCGGGCAGCCTTGCGCTTCGGCTGTTTCGAACGGAATTGCGCAACTGGACCAAGGGTGCGTCCTCTCCCGTCTCCGAAGCCGATATCGCTGTCAACGATCTGCTTGCGCGTCGTCTGCAAGAGGCGACACCGCATTATGGCTGGCTGTCGGAGGAAAGCGCCGACGATCCGGCGAGGCTCGACAAGCAGCTGGTGTGGATCGTCGATCCGATCGACGGCACGCGGTCCTATCTGGCGGGACAGGAGGACTGGTGCGTCAGCGTCGCGCTGGTGTCGCGCGGCATGCCTTTGCTCGGCGCGGTTTTCGTACCGGCGAGCGATGAATTCTTTTTCGCCTCGCGCGGCGCCGGAGCCACTCTCAACGGCAAAGCCATTCAGGCTGCGCCGGGCGGCAGGCTCGATCCGGCGCGGATCGCGGGTCCGAAGCCGCTGATCGATCGTTTGGGCGATACCCTTGAAGAGGGCAAGATCCATCCCCGGATCGGCTCGCTCGCCTTGAAAATCTGCCGTGCGGCCGAGGGCCGGCTCGATGTGGCTTTTGCCGGAGGGCACAGCCGCGACTGGGATCTTGCCGCAGCCGATTTAATCGTGCACGAAGCGGGCGGCACCATGACGACCCTGACGGGCGACGTCATCGCCTACAATCAGCCCGAGGTAAAGCACGAGACTCTGGTGGCCGCGGGGCGCGAGCGCCATGACCGAATCATTGCGCATTTCCGGGACGACCCGCTGTTTTGAATAGGCCGAGACGGCGCTATTGGGGCGAGGCCCGACACTTTCCATGCAGGCTTCCGTGAAGCTGCGGAGTTTGCTGCCGAATTTTCTCCCAGGCTTCACGGTTGTTCTTTATTTGGGCATGACCTTTTACGAAAACCGGCTTCCGTTTTCCGGGATCATGTCCTAGTCAGGCGTCTCGTTCGCATAACGTCTTCTGTTCAGGGAAACCATCGATGCCCGATGCGCCGCAGCAATTGCTCCACCTCGTGATCGGGGGTGAATTGATCGATTTCGAGCACATCACCTTCAAGGATCTCGACAAGGTCGATATCGTCGGTGTGTATCCGAATTACGCATCCGCCCATGCGGCCTGGAAATCGAAAGCGCAGCAGACGGTGGACAACGCTCACATGCGCTATTTCGTCGTGCATCTGCACCGGCTGCTCGATCCTGCAGGCGACGACAAATCGCACAGTTGATGATAACCACCCGTTCGATCCTGCGTTCGCGCTGGATGCAGCGTGTCGCGAGTTTTGTCGCGGCCGAAGCGCTGCGGCTGGTCTGGCTGACCAACAGGTTCAGCTTCGATCCGCCCGATCTCTACGAGCGTCTGGAAGGCAATGCGCCGGTGATCGTGGCGTTCTGGCACGGCCATCATTTCATGGTGCCGTTTGTCAATCGCGGGTATCGCTTCAGGGTTCTGATCTCGCGCCATCGCGACGGCGAGATCAACGCGCTGGCGGCCGAGCGGCTGGGCGTGGAAGCCGTGCGCGGATCGGGCGATCATGGATCGGCTCACCAGCGCAAGGGCGGCGTGCCCGCGTTCCTGACCATGGTTCGTTCGCTGCGCGACAATATCAACATGGCTCTCACCGCCGACGTGCCGAAAGTGTCGCGCGTGGCCGGTCTTGGTATCATTATGGTGGCGCGCGAATCGGGCCGGCCCATCATGCCGATCGCAATCGCGACCAGCCGTTTCAAGCGGTTGAACAATTGGGACAGGACGGTGATCCATCTGCCGTTCGGCCGGGGAGCTTTGGTGAGCGGCGATCTGATCACGGTTCCCTCCGATGCGGACGACGCGGCGATGGAAGCATTGCGCGTGGAGCTCGAAGGCAGCCTCAACCGGGCGACGCAACGCGCTTACGCCATGGTCGGCCGAACCGACGAGAGCGGCCATGGGCAGTGACCTGCCGCTGACGTTGCGCGCCTATCGCAGGCTGATGGCGGCGGCGACGCCGCTGACCGGGCTGCTGATCGCCAACCGTCTGCGGCAAGGCAAGGAAGAAGCCGATCGCGCCTGCGAGCGGCGCGGGCTGGCGAGCGTCGAGCGCCCGTCGGGACCGCTGATCTGGATTCACGGCGCCAGCGTCGGTGAGGTGCTGGCCGCGGCGGCACTGATCGAGCAATTGCGTGCGCTGAATGTGCGCATTCTGCTGACCTCCGGCACAGTCACTTCGGCCGCGATCGTTGCGAAACGATTTCCCCCGGATGTGATTCATCAATATGTGCCGTTCGATGCGCCGCGTTATGTCGAACGTTTCCTCGATCACTGGCAACCGAGCCTGGCGCTGTTCATCGAATCCGATCTGTGGCCCAATCTCATCCTGGCGAATGCCTCGCGCCGTATCCCGATGGTGCTGATCAACGGTCGCATGTCGCATCGGTCGTTCCCGCGCTGGCAGCGGGCCCATGCGACGATTTCGTCGCTGCTCGGCAGTTTCGACCTGTGTCTTGCGCAATCCGAAGTCGACGCCAAGCGATTTGCCGCGCTCGGCGGCCGGGACGTGATCGCAACCGGCAACCTGAAGCTGGATGTTCGCGCTCCGCCGGCGGATCAGGGCAGGCTGGAGCGTTTGACCGCGCTGATGCGCGGCCGCATCGTTGTCGTAGCGGCGTCGACTCACCCCGGCGAAGATGAAATGATCGTCGATGCGCATCTCTCGCTGGCGCATGAATTCCCCATGCTCCTCACCGTGATCGTGCCGCGCCATCCCAAGCGCGGCGAGTCTATCGCGCGCATGGTTTATTCCTCCGGGCTGCACGTCGCTGTGCGATCACATGATCAACTGCCGACGGCGCAGACCGATGTCTATGTCGCCGACACGCTCGGCGAACTGGGCCTGTTCTATCGCCTCGCGTCTATCGTGTTCATGGGCGGATCGCTGGTCCAGCACGGCGGGCAGAATCCGATCGAGGCGATCAAGCTCGGCGCCGCGGTCATCCACGGTCCGCATGTGTTCAATTTCACCGATGTTTATGAGGCTCTCGATGCCGCGCAAGGTGCGGCCCGGGTCAACAATGAAAACGAGCTGACGTACCAGATCCGTGACTGGCTGATCGATGACATCGCGCGTCAGCGAACGGCCGATGCCGGTCACGACGTCGTCGATCAACTGGGCGGTGCGCTGGAGCGCACGCTCGGCGCGCTCCAGCCGTATCTCATGCAGTTGCGGATCGAGCGCGGAGCGCATCATGCGTGAGCCGGCCTTCTGGCACCGGCCCTCCTCATGGCAATCGCGCCTGCTGTCTCCGCTCGGTGCAATTTATGGTGCGATCACCGCGCGACGGATGACGCAGCCGGGAGCGCGCGTCGGCATTCCGGTGCTGTGTATCGGCAATTACCACATGGGCGGCGCGGGCAAGACGCCGACGGTGCTTGCGCTTGCGGCATTGCTGCGCGACCTGGGCGAGCGCCCTTTCGTCGTCAGTCGTGGGTATGGCGGCCGATTGTCCGGCCCCGTCTCGGTCGATCCTCAACGTCACGGCGCGGCCGATGTCGGCGACGAACCGCTGATGATGGCGGCGCAGGTGCCGGTGGTGGTGGCCCGCGATCGCCTCGCAGGCGCGAAGCAGGCCCACGCACAAGGCGCGAGCGTGATTTTGCTCGACGACGGTTTTCAGAATCCGGCGGTGGCCAAGGATGCCGCCTTGATCGTGATAGACGGACGTCGCGGATTGGGAAACGGTCAGGTCTTTCCGGCGGGCCCTCTGCGCGCGCCTTTGTCCGGGCAACTGTCGCGCACCGATGCGCTGATCGTTGTGGGCGAGGGCGAGGGCGAGGCGTCGGCGATGGTTGAGCGTGCCGTCGCCGCACGACACAAGCCGGTGCTGCATGCAAAATGGAATCCCGATCAAGCCTCGCTTGCGGCTCTTCGCGGCAAACGGGTGCTCGCCTTTGCAGGGATCGGCGATCCCCTCCGCTTTTTTGCGACGTTGCGCGACACCGGCATCGATGTCGTCAGGGAAATGTCCTTCCCGGACCATCATCCATTCGCGCCGCGCGAAATCGTGTCCTTGATTGCGCAGGCCGAGCGCGACGGGCTGACATTGGTGACCACGGAAAAGGATTTGGTGCGTCTGGCGAGCGACCAAAACATCGCCCGTTACGCAGCGAACGTCGTTGCTTTCAACGTCACGCTCGACATCGGCGAAGACGGAGAGTTGAGGGAGATTGTCGCCGGTATCCTGGCGAAGTTTCGCACGCAGCCGTGACGCGCTCTAACCGGATTTGATCTGATTCGGATAATGCCGTTCCAGAACGGCCGCCGGTGTCGCATAGGCTTCCTGCCGGTCGACACTCCAGTATTTCAGTTCGTCGATCGGAATGTGCGCCCCGGTGATTGCGCACAGCACATAGCTTCCCGGAGACAGCACACGAAAATCTCCGTCGAGATATTGCACTTTGGCTTCGCCGTGGTTGGAAGAACTGAATTTGTTGAGCACGCAACGGATCCTGATTGTGTCCGGACAAGTTCGTCCGGCCTGATCTTATATACCCGATAAACGTGGAATTTCTAGAACAAGTCGCCCTGACTTGTTGCCTTGGCCGGCCGCCGCAATGTGCTTGCTTTGGGGGCAGGCGACGTGGAAGCCTCGCCATCGGCTGTCGCCGCGACACGTCCATCGGAAAATTCGATATTGAGCCGGGTTCCACCGGCAATGCCGGCAGCCGCGCGCAACGGCGCATCATCGGCGTCGCGCACCAATGCGAAACCGCGTTTGAGCACGTTGCGGTAGGAAAATGCAGCAAGGAGTTTTCCGGTGTGGCTGACACGCGCGTCCTGCCGCTGAATCAATGTCGCCAGCGCGCGCTTCGCCCGTTCCGCCAGGCGCTGCGCGCGTTCGCGGTCTCTGGCGATCACATTGCGTTGGGCCTGCGCATTGGCCAGCCGCGAGGCTTTCAATCGCACTTCGAGCCCGGCGAACCGGTCGCGTCGCCGCTGCACCAGCGCGCGTGCGCAATGGGTCATGCGCTCGCCGCTCATCGTCAGCCGCTGTGCGGCGTGCGTGACCTGGGCGCGCAGAACATTCGTGGTCAGCTTCGCGCTGGCCTGGGCGAAGCGACGGAAGTGGGCATGGGTGTTGCCCTTCAACGCGCGCGGCAAAGCCGTCGTCGCGCCGTCGAGCCGCTGCCTCGGAATCGCAAGCAGCTCCGCTGCGTTCGGAAGCGCCCGCGTCGCGCTGCGCAATTCACTTCGACGGTTCTCATGCGCCGCGGTGCCAGCACGCAAAACTGCGCCGGGCCAGACCGGCCACTTCGACGACGAGTTCAGCTCGCACCGGCACCGCCATTTCGGCGGCTGCCGTCGGCGTCGGCGCGCGGCGGTCGGCGGCAAAATCGATCAGCGTCACGTCGGTCTCATGGCCGACGGCAGAAATCAGCGGGATCATGCTTTCCGCTGCGGCGCGGACGACGATTTCCTCATTGAACGACCAGAGGTCCTCCAGCGAACCGCCACCGCGCGCCACGATCAGCAGATCGGGCCGGGGAATCCTGCCGCGTTCCGGCAATGCATTGAACCCGCGAATGGCGGCGGCGATCTGCTCGGCCGACCCTTCGCCCTGCACCCGCACCGGCCACACCAGCACACGGCGCGGAAAACGATCTTGGAGCCTATGCAGAATGTCGCGGATCACGGCTCCCGTCGGCGACGTGACGACGCCGATGACATCCGGGAGATACGGCAGCAACTGCTTGCGCGCTTCGTCGAACAATCCCTCTGCAGCAAGCATGCGCTTGCGCTCTTCCATCAGCGCCATCAACGCGCCGACGCCCGCAGGCTCCAGCGCCTCGATGACGATCTGGTATTTCGACGACCCGGGATAAGTCGTCAGCTTGCCGGTGGCGATGACCTCGAGCCCTTCCTGCGGCTTGAAGCGCATGCGGCCGTGGACGCCTTTCCAGATTACGGCTTCGATCTTGGCGCTGGCGTCCTTCAGCGCGAAATAACAATGTCCCGAGGAATGCGCGCCACGGAACCCCGAAATTTCACCCCGCACGCGGACGTGGCCGTAGGCGTCCTCGACCGTGCGCTTGAGCGCCGACGACAGCTCGGAGACCGTGAATTCCGGTGAATTTGGAACGATCGGGCGCGACTGTCTCGGACATCGATTTCGAGCCTTCAGGATTGCAGGAACCTAAGCGTTCCGTGCAGCTGACGCCAATCTGGCCTTCCGCGTTGTTGATATACTCTATATTACAGAGTTCTCTATCATAAATAATGAAGGTAAGTCGGAGGAGTGACGCATGGCCGCAAAGATGATCTCACGTGGACTCAAGGCCTTGAGCCACGTGCTTGCCGCTGTCGGACTGGCCGTCTTAGTGCTGGCTGCGGTGATCGCGTGGCCTGTAAAGCTGCCGCCCGAACTTGTATCGATTTACGGACGTCCGCAAATCGATCGATTTCAGTAAATTGCCGGCTGTGGACCGATTTCAGGCCCGTGATGGCACCGAGCTGGCTTATCGACATTATTCTGCGGGCTCGCCCGAAAGGAGCCGTGTTGCGATTGTCGTGCACGGATCCTCAGGCTCCAGCCGCGTCGTCCATGTATTGTCGAGCGCGCTCGCCGCCCGTGGCATAGAAACTTTTGCCGTCGACATTCGAGGGCATGGCGCCTCAGGGACGCGGGGAGATATCGCTTATCAGGGCCAGCTTGAGGACGATCTCGTCGATCTCGTCCGTGAAATTCGGAAAGTTCACCCAACCGCTCCGCTGACGCTGATCGGTCACTCGTCGGGTGGCGGCTTTGCGTTACGCATCGCCGGCTCGCCGATCCAGAACCTGTTCACGCGTACAGTATTGCTCGCACCCTATCTCGGTTACGATGCACCGAGCACGCGCGATCAATCAGCCGGTGGTTGGGCCAGTCCCGATATTCCACGCTTTATTGCTTTGTCGGCGCTGCGAAGGATTGGTATTTCCTGGGCGGAATCACTACCGACCGTGGCGTTTGCGGTACCGCCCAATTCCAGCAAGGTGCAGACCAGCAGTTATTCATACCGGTTGATGCGAGATTTTGCCGCGTCGATGGACTTTCGAAATGACTTCGCGGCAGCGACGAAGCCTATCGCGATTTTTTCAGGTTCTTCCGACGAACTGATGCTGTCCGACAAATACCAGGAGGCCGTCGGCAATCGCGCGACCGTCAAAATCATCGATGGTGTTAATCACATGGGCGTCGTCAGCGATCCCTCGGCGGTGTCGATCATTGTGGATGATGTCGCAAAATTCGATGTGAGTTCGGGATGATCATCGATCCAAAAGAAGCCGCCTCCGACCCTGTCGGATATTGATTCGATTGTGCGTCGGGTTCGCCAGTCGAGATCTTATCGTCTCGCCAGTCTGATGCTGATCCTTTGGGGGGCTCTGACGGCGGCAGGCTACGTCATGTCGCATCTTTGGCCGCGTTATGCCGGATACGTTTGGATCGCAGTGTACACTGCAGGCATCGCAGGTTCGTTTGCTATCAGCGCTTTCGATTATGCGCACACCGGCGTCCGTACCTTCGATACCAGGGTGTTTGCGGCCTTCGTTCTGTTCCTTGCCTTCGGGTTTCTGTGGACGTCAGGGCTTGCACAGTTCACTCCGCGCCAGCTCGGTGCGTTCTGGCCGATTTATTTCATGCTTGTCTACAGCATCGTCGGACTGTGGATCGGGCCGGCGTTCGTAGCTATCGGGCTCTGCATCACCGCAGCGACGCTGATCGGCTATTTTTTTGCGGGCCCCTGGTTCGATCTTTGGATGGCCGTTGTCAACGGCGGTGGTCTGATCGTTGGCGGTCTTTGGATGCGCCGGGATTGATAATGGGGGATCTCGACGACATCATCCATCAGCCGCTGCGGCTCAGGCTCATGGCGGCGCTGCATGGCATTGCCGGAGGGCGAGGGGCTCGCGTTTGCCCGCTTGAAAAAACTGACCGGAGCCACCGACGGCAACCTCGGCGCGCACATCGATACGCTGGCCAAGGCGGGTTATGTCGAAACCGAAAAAACCTTTGCCGGGAAAAAACCCCAGACCAGGGTCATGGCCACGGCCGCCGGGCGTCGCGCTTTCGCGGAGCACGTCGCGCTGTTACGGCAGATCCTCGATGGCGCTGGCTGATGGCGCGACGTCGCGTCAATTCGGTTGTCTCGGTGCCGCGGCTGTGAAACAGGGGCCGTACGGCGCACGGCTTGATCGCCGGTTAACTGATTCCGGGTTTCTGAACACTGGGTTACTCAATGTCGACGACCATCGCCTCGAATACGTCTCGCGCATCCAATGGCATTTTCTTTCGCATCGAAGGCGAGGGTGAGCCGCTGCTTCTGCTGCATGGTCTGCTGGCGACGGGCAGGATGTTCGATCCGCTCGTCGAATTGCTGCGCGGCCGGTTCCGGATGCTGATTCCCGATTTGCGCGGCCATGGAAACAGCGGCGATCTCGGTGGACCTTACGATGTCGCGGCGCTGGCCGCCGATCTGGACATCGTGATGACTGACGCCGGTTTCGATCGCGCCGCCGTGATGGGCTATTCGCATGGCGGAGCGGTCGCGCAACAATTGGCGCATACCCGGCCGGATGCCGTGAGCAAGCTCGCGCTGGTATGCACCTACGCGTGCAACGTTTCGACAGCGCGCGAGCGGCTCGAGGCGGCCGTGCTGTCGGCGCTGCTGCGCGTCCTCAGCCCGGGGACGATCGCCAGCCTGATCGTGCGGTCCTCGACGCCTCAGCCGACAGGCGCGATAGGATTGACGCCGACGCAGGCGGAATGGGTGCGTTCGGTCATGGCGGTCAACCGTGCGGCGCCCATGCGCGGCGCAGTCAGAGGCCTCGTGACGTTCGACAGCAGGCCCTGGCTCAACGAGATCAATGTGCCGACACTGGTCGTCGGAGGAACGCATGATACCGGTGTGCCGCAGCATCACTTCGATACGCTTTTGGCTGGAATCCCCGGCGCGCTCGGCCGGCTGGTCGACCGCGCCGGGCACACGCTGGTCTGGACCCATACGCAGGAACTTGCCGACATCCTGCGCGCGCAATAGCGCGGGGCGCACGTGAAAGCCGCGCATCGGCGCTCTTGTCTCGATGCCGCCGACACGGTAGAGCGCAATCGCTCCGGTTCACCTTTCGAGAGCACGCTTTTAATCCTGATCATGCCCTGGCGATGCAGGGCAGGAGACAGCCATGAACATTCTTCTTCTCGGTTCCGGCGGGCGCGAACATGCGCTGGCGTGGAAAATCGCCGGATCGCCGCTGCTGACAAAACTGTGGTGCGCGCCGGGCAATGCGGGAATCGCGCGAGAGGCCGAATGCGTTGCGCTCGACGTCGCCAATCATTCCGCCGTGATCGATTTCTGCAAGGCCAACAAGGTTGATTTCGTCGTGGTCGGGCCGGAAGCGCCGCTCGCTGCGGGCATCATCGACGATCTGGCGGCGGCGGGCATCAAGGCGTTCGGTTCGAGCAAGGCGGCCTCGCAACTGGAAAGTTCGAAAGGCTTCACCAAGGATCTGTGCAAGGCCGCCAATATTCCGACCGCCGCCTATGAGCGCTTCAGCGATCCGGCCAAGGCCAAGGCTTATATTCGCGAGAAGGGCGCGCCGATCGTCGTGAAGGCCGATGGTCTCGCGGCCGGCAAGGGCGTGGTTGTTGCCATGACGCTCGCGGAGGCGGAGGCCGCCATCGACATGATGCTCGGTGGTGGTTTCGGCGCGGCGGGTGCCGAAGCAGTGGTCGAGGAATTTCTGACCGGCGAGGAGGCGTCGTTCTTTGTGCTGTGCGATGGCGACAATGCTTTGCCGCTGGCGACGGCGCAGGATCACAAGCGCGTCTTCGATGGCGACAAAGGCCCCAACACCGGCGGCATGGGGGCCTATTCGCCCGCGCCGGTGATGACCGACGCCATGTGCAGGCAGGTCATGGACGAGATCATCATGCCGACGCTGCGGGCGATGAAGGCCAAGGGCATGCCTTTCAAGGGCGTGTTGTTTGCGGGCCTGATGATCACGCAGTCCGGACCGAAGCTGATCGAATACAATGTCCGGTTCGGCGATCCGGAAACTCAGGTGCTGATGGTGCGGCTGATGTCGGATCTGGTGCCCGCCTTGCTGGCGGCCTGCGACGGTCAGCTCAAGCATTTCGATCTGCGCTGGTATGACGACGCTGCGTTGACGGTGGTGATGGCCGCCAAGGGATATCCCGGCGATTATGCCAAAGGCACGTTGATCGAAGGGCTCGACGAAGCCGCGACCACGTCCGGCGTCGAGATTTTTCATGCCGGCACCAAGGCCGACGGGAGCAAAATCCTCGCCAATGGCGGGCGGGTGCTGAACGTCACGGCGAAAGGGCAAGACCGTGCGCGAAGCGCAAGGCCTCGCCTATCAGGCGGTCGATCGTATTCGCTGGCCTGACGGCTTCTGCCGTCGTGACATCGGATGGCAGGCGGTCTCGCGGGAAACCCAAACTTAAGTTATCATGTCGGGTGCGAACGCGGCGGACAACACGCCGCGATTTGAAATGAAGTCCCGGAGTGACCGATGGCTCTGCGCGAAGCGCGACGCGGCGATGTTCCCGACATCATGCGGCTATTGGCCGAAGATCAGATCAGCGACAAGCTTGACGATCCCAAGGGCGATATGACGCCTTATCGCGCGGCATTCGACGCCATCGCGGCCGATCCCAACAATGCGATCTATGTCTGGGAAGAAGACGGCGACATCATCGGCTGCATGCAGCTCACATTCCTGCCGGGACTGCTGCTGAAGGGCGGCTGGCGCGCGCAGATCGAAGGCGTGCGGGTCGACAGCCGTCATCGCGGCGGCAAGATCGGCGAGCGATTGGTCGGGGCCGCCATCGCCATGGCCCGCGCCAAGGGCTGCGTGCTGCTGCAATTGACCACGAACAAGGAGCGCGTCAACGCGCACCGGTTCTATCGCCGGCTCGGCTTTGTCGCCTCGCACGAAGGTATGAAGTTCAAGCTCTAGAGTTTCGAGCGAAGCATGCCACCGGACTTGATCCGGTGGTGGGCACCGGTTGCGTAAAGAAAACGCGTCAAATAAAGAAATTAGAGCGCGTTTGTGATTCAATCAAAACCGAACGCGCTCTACGTGAATTGAACATCGCCTAACGCCGCGCCTTGAAGAATTCGCGCAGCATCGATCCGGCCTCGACTTCGCCGACGGCCGAATAGACCTCGGGGACGTGATGGCAGGTCGGCGTCGCGAAGAAGCGCACGCCGGAATCGACCGCGCCACCCTTGGGATCGGCCGCGCCGTAATAGAGCCGCCGGATCCGCGCAAACGAGATCGCGGCCGCGCACATGGTGCATGGTTCCAGTGTCACATAGAGATCGCAATCCACCAGCCGCTCGCTGCCGAGCGCGGCGGCGGCCTGCCGGATCGCGAGAATTTCGGCGTGGGCGCAGGGGTCGCGGTCGGTGAGGGTGCGGTTTCCGGCCTGCGCGATGACTTTGCTGTCGCGCACGATCACGCAGCCGATCGGCACTTCATCGTTAATTCCGGCGGTTTCGGCCTGTTTCAGGGCCAAATCCATGAAAGATTGTGCAGTCATGCCTCGTCTCGCGCGAATAACTCTGTTAGAGCATGGTCCGGACCGGAATGGCCGCGTTAACGTAAAGCAGACGCCGGTTTAGCATTTCCAGCGAAGTGCAATCCAGTTCGCGCTAAAGTGTTTTCGAGCGAAGTGGACACCGGTTCGCGTGAAGAAAACACGTCAAATCAATAAATTAGAGCGCGGTTGTGATTCAATCAAAAGCAAACGCGCTCTAGATATCATGCCCGAAAAGACAATCGCGCGTTTGATTCAAGGTCATTGGATCGCGTTCGCGAGCGCCAACGTTGACAGCGAGTATTCTCATGCCCCGCGATAAAGATAAAAGCAAAGCAACTCCGCGCGGCACCCGTGGTGCGGCCCGCCATGCCGGCAAAAGCCGGGACGGTGGCGGCCATTCGCGCGACGAGCGTCCGGCGCGAAGCGGCGGCAAGCCGTTCGGAGAGAAGAAACCGTTCGGCGCTAAGCCATTCGGTGACAGGAAGCCTGGCGCGAAGCGGCCCTATGCGGCGCGTCCGGATTCGGATCGTCCACGTCCCGAGCGATCGTTTGCGGCGAAGAGCGGTGACCGCTTTCGCGACGAGGGCGATCGTCCACGTCCTCGCTTCAATCGCGATGAGCGCCCGGCGCGCAGTGGTGACGAGCGCGCCGGATCGCGGTCCACGCAAGGATTTCAAACCGCGCGACGGCGGCGGCGAGGGCCGTCCGCGTTTCAAGCCGCGTGAGGATCGCGGCGGAGAACGAACTTTCGCCCCCCGCAATCGCGACGATCGCGCCCCGCGCAGCGATGCGCGGCCGCATGGGCGTTCATCCGAGAAGAAATTCGGCGACAAGCGTCCGTTTGGTGAGAAGCGATCGTTCGGCGCCAAGGGTGAGGGATTCCGCAAGGAAGGTTTTCGCAAGGACGGCGATCGTCCTCGCTCGGGCGGTTTCCGCGAGGATGGCGAACGGCCATTTTCGCGCGGGCCGCGCAAGCCGCGCGAGGATTTCGCTGGGCGCGACCGCACCGAAGAAAAACCGTGGCAACGCCGGGGCGCGCCAGCGCGCGACGACGCAAAGCGTGGCGGTGCACGGGATGAGAGACCGCAGCGGCGTGACGATCGTCGCTTCGACAAGCCGCGCGACGACCGTCCGCGCCGCGAGGGCGACGACCGCCCACGTTTTTCGCGTCCGCACGGTGATCGCCCGGAACGTGGCGCGTCCGATGATCGCGGTCCGCGCAAATTCAGCCGTCCGCGTGAGGATCGCGGATCGGGAGACCGGCCGTCATTCGACAGACCGAAATCCGACCGTCCGCGCTTCGAGCGCCCGCGCGGTGAACGCAACGCATGGCAGGAGCATCCGCGCAACGAGGCGAGCGAGCCACGGCCGCGCGGCGAGCAGGACGATTCGAAAATCTTTGCCAAGCGCCCAGCATTCGGCGGGCGCGGAGCTTATCGCGAACGCAAGCCGGAGACCGACCGGCGCGCCGCGCGTTCCGAGGTCGTCGAGAAAAAGCCGGGTGAGCGCATCGCCAAGCGGCTTGCGCGCGCGGGTCTGTGTTCGCGGCGCGATGCCGAGGACTGGATCATGCAAGGCCGTGTCGCCGTCAACGGCCGCGTGCTGACATCCCCTGCGCTTGATGTGACCGAGCGTGACGTGGTGACGGTGGACAACAAGCCGCTGCCCGAGCGCGAGCGCACGCGGCTGTTTCTGTATCACAAGCCGCGCGGCCTGATGACGACCCATGACGATCCGGAAGGCCGTCCGACGGTGTTCGACAATCTTCCGGAGCATCTGCCGCGCCTCATCAGCGTGGGCCGGCTCGATTTCAATACCGAAGGATTGCTGCTGCTCACCAACGACGGCGGTCTTGCGCGGGCGCTGGAGCTGCCGGACACCGGCTGGCTGCGGCGCTATCGCGTGCGCGCCCACGGCACGGTGACGCAAGGGCAGCTCGACGAGCTTCGCAAGGGCGTCGAGGTCGACGGCGTGAAGTATGGTTCCATCGACGCGCAGCTCGAACACGATCAGGGCGCCAACGTCTGGATCGTGTTTGCGATCCGCGAGGGCAAGAACCGCGAAGTGCGCAACGTGCTGGCGCATCTCGGCCTCGAAGTGAACCGCTTGATCCGCGTTTCCTATGGCCCGTTCCAGTTGGCTGAGCTTGCCGAAGGCGAGGTCGACGAAATCAAGACCCGGGTGCTGCGCGAACAGCTCGGCGAGAAAATCGCCGTGTTGTCCGGTGCGGATTTCGGAACGCCCGTGAAGCAGGATGACAGGTCCGACGACGAAGCCGCTGCCGCGCCCGCCAAGCCGAAGCCGCGTGTGCGGGCCGGCATGATCGCGGACCGCAAGGGCCGCCGGGTGCTGGTTCAGCGTTCCGGGGAGCGCGACGAAGGTGGTGACAAGCCCTATCGCCGTCCCAAGCGCGGCTATCACGGCAAACGCGATATCAAGCCCCGGGAAGACTGATGCGCGTGGTCGGTGGCCGGTTGAGGGGCCGCAACATCGCCGCGCCGTCGTCGCGCGACATCCGCCCCACGGCGGACCGGTTGCGCGAGTCGCTGTTCAATATTCTCGCCCATGCCTACGGCGATCCCATCGAGGGCGCGCGCGTGCTGGATCTCTTCGCGGGAACCGGCGCGCTCGGCATCGAAGCCATTTCGCGCGGTGCGGCCTTCACGCTGTTCGTCGATAACGGTGCGGAAGCGCGCGCTTTGCTGCGACAGAATATCGAGGCGCTAGGTCTCGGCGGCGTCAGCAAAGTCTATCGCCGCGACGCCACGATTCCGGGGCCGGTTCATCCGATGGAGCCGTTTTCGCTGGCATTCCTCGATCCGCCCTATGGCAAGGGCCTTGCCGAAAAGGCTCTCGCCGCGCTGCGAGACGGCGGCTGGCTTGTGCCTGGCGCGCTGGCGATCGTGGAAGAATCGAAATCGGCGGCGTTCGCAACGCCAGACGGTTTCGAGGAGCTTGAGCGGCGGGCCTATGACGACACCGAGTTCGTCATTTTGCGATTCCTGCCTTGAGGTGAGTGAGTTTCGTCACGGCGGCGATTTTTTGCGTTAACAACGTCCCTTCTTGGATGAAATTATCTCCTCATGGAGAGAGGCGCGTTTGCGCCGTCTCGAACCATGAGGCCACATGGCCGTCTTGAAACTCGGGGCCTCGCCCTTCGAGACGCAGGCTTGGCCTGCTCCTCAGGGTGAGGGGCAGGAAATCTCCGGGTGATGAGCGTTGACGAGCTGCCGACGTTTATTTCCCCACCGCGCTTTCGCTTGCCTTGCTCGCATAACGCTGCACGTCTTCGTCGAGTAGCAACCGCTGTGCTTTCAATACGGTGGCTGCGTCGGTGACGGCCTTCACATAACTTGCATTGCTGGCGTAACGCTCCTCGATTGACAGGCGGGGATCGTTGCTTGCAAGCCGCTCGGCCTTGGTCTTTGCGAACGGAATCATCTGGCCGTAATGGTCGCAGCCGTCACCGGACGGACGCATGCCCCATCCGTTATAGGTCGCAACCGGAGTGGCGATTTCCGGCAGGCGGATGCCGGCTACGTCGTTGCCATCGCTATCCGTTTTCGGCACCAGCGCCGGATAGGGCATGCCGACGAGGCGCGGCGGCTGCGTGGACAGAATGCCCTTGTCGAAATCGGGGCCGAAGTCCCACAAATCGCCGGTGTGCATGAGACCGTTGTATTCGACGCCGGGAATCGCCGGGTAGCCGACCTTGCTCTGTTCGGATGAGACGAGCGTGCCGTCGGCGCTGTGCGGCAGCTGGCTGGCAGGCGGCTCGGTGCCGTTGCTGACCCATTCGTCCATCGCAACCAGCAGTGCACGAAGCACGGCATTGCCGACGACGGGATTGCGCTCGAGCCTGCAATAGCCCTTGCCGGTGTTGGGGACGCCGCCGCCATGGGGCGCGCTCGCCACCAGATAAGAACGCACATTGTCGGGCTCGCCAATGTCCCTGCCGCTCGCATCTACATGGAGCATCGCCATGTTCTTGGACCAGTATTCGTTTTCCGAATTGGCCTCGAATACTTTGGGGCAGGTGTTGTTGTCGAGACAGCGGCGCATGCGGCCGTCGGTCTTGCCGGTGATCGGGTCCTGCGCCACCTGATTGGTGAACGGCACCTGGAATTCCGGGTAATGCCGGCCGATATGCTGGCGATGCGTCCGGAACGGTTGCGCGAAGCGGTGATTCATGAACATGCCGGTCGCGCCGCCGATCCAGTTGACGATGCCGTCGACGGTCTTCTCGCCCTTGTCGTCGGTGTTGAAACCGAGCCAGAGAAAATCGTGCATCGTGCGGCACGGCTGCGACACGCAGGTGGTGTAGACCTTTTGCACGTCGCCCGCGAACGGGTTGGCGGTGCCGCTGTCGTCCTTGTCCGCGCGGCGGGCAAAGCTTGCAAGGTCACGCACCGCTGCGAACCCCAGTCCCGCGACGACAGGGTCCTTTGCCTGGTAGGTGAATTCGTAAAGCGTTCCCTGCCGGAACGGCGTGGCCTCGCCCGCGAGCCTGATGGCCGTGCCGGCTTCGTTCGCGTAATCCCATTGATCGGCGGGAACGATCTCCGGCGTATCGCTATAGCGGATGCGCACGGTGAGATTGGCCTTTGATTTGTCGAGCGTTGCGGCGGGGTAGGTCAGCAGGCCGGTCAGCGTCTTGCCGTCCTCGATAACGAATTCCTCGACCGATGGTCCCGTGATCGGCGAGCCGTCGGGATTTACCGCCACTGGCGTCTTCGTGGTGAAGCTGCCGCCGCCCGCTGGCGCGCTGATGTCCCATCCGCTGATCAGGATGTTGTAGCCCTGACGCATCAGAAAGCCGTTGCCGGCATCAGTGGCTTTCGCCGGATCGTTGGTTTCAGCGGCGTCGTTGAATTGCGCGAAGGAGAGAACGCGGCCGCGATTGGTGAGTTCGTACCAGAGCCGGTGATTGCTTTTGCTGCGATCGGCAGGGCGCAGGATCATCACGTCGGTTTCGTATTCCACCATGCCGCGCGCATTGCGTGGCGCCAGCGCGATATCGGTGATGATGGCGTTGCGCGGATCGTTGGGATCGACCTCGCCGGTGGCGCGGCCCATGAGTTTCTCGTAGACACCGACGGTGCCAAACGTGCGGCCTTCGAACGCGGGAGATTCGACCCGCGTGATGCTGAGTTTTGTGATCCGCGCCTCGGCGGTGGATGACATCGCGGATGCGATAAGCGTGGAGCCGATCAGCCCCGCCAGCAGCTTGGTCCTCATAGCCGTCTCCCTGATCCGGCGGCTTGACTGCCGCTCGTGTGACAAGCGTTTTCCGCGATCGTATCGGGGGAAACGGTTCAGGGATGTTAGAGCATGATCCGGCAAACCGGAACCGGATTTCCGGCTTGTCCCGCCGATAGGGCGGCGCGATCACCGCCGCCCGAACAGCTTCTCGATGTCGGCGAGCTTCAGTTCCACGTAAGTCGGGCGGCCATGATTGCATTGACCGGAGTTGGGCGTCACTTCCATTTCGCGCAGCAGCGCATTCATTTCTTCCGGCTTGAGGATGCGTCCCGCCCGCACCGACCCGTGACAGGCCATGGTGGCGGCGACGTGCATCAAACGGCGTTCCAGCGGCAGCGCCTCGTCCCATTCTGCCATGTGCTCGGCGAGATCGCGCAACAGCGATGCGGCATTGGTCTTGCCGAGCAGCGACGGCGTCTCGCGCACGGCGACCGCGCCGGGGCCGAAGGATTCGACGACCAGCCCGAAGGTTTCGAGTTCGCTCGCGCGTGTCACCAGCTCCTCGACCGTGGCCTCGTCGAGTTCGACGATCTCGGGAATCAACAGGAGCTGCCGCTGCACGCCGTTTTGCGCCAGCGAGGCTTTCAGCTTTTCGTAGACGATGCGCTCATGGGCGGCGTGCTGGTCGACGACCACGAGCCCGTCGCGGGTTTGCGAGACGATATAGGTTTCGTGGATCTGCGTGCGCGCCGCGCCGAGCGGCCGGTCGAGCAGATCGGAGGATGGCGGCGTGTGGGTGCGAATATCGGCGGTCGGCTGGCCGACATCGAACCTGGCTTGGAACCTGGCTTGATCGCGTTCAGCGAGCGCCGGTCCTGCAGCGAACGAGCTCGCGAACGCCGTGTCGCCGAAAGCTTGGTCGCCGAAGGCCCGGCCACCGCCGGACAACGCCGTCTCGCCGGGCGTTGCGCCGTCGAATGATGCGGCGACGGGATAGGACGGCGAGCGCTGCCAGTGCCAATTGGCGGCGCGATTGAGGCCCGGACGGAAGGCGGACAATGCCGCCTCGCCGGCGTTCGCGGCGGTGCGCTTGCCCTCGCGCCCGAGGCCTTCCTTCAAGGCGTGAACGATCAGCGCGCGCACGAGACCGGCGTTGCGAAAACGCACCTCGACTTTTGCGGGATGGACGTTGGCATCGACCTCTTGCGGATCGAGCGTGACGAACAACGCGACCACCGGATGCCGATCGCGCGGCAGATAATCCGAATAGGCCGCTCGCACCGCGCCGAGGATCAGCTTGTCGCGCACCGGACGGCCGTTGACGAAGAGATATTGGCCGAGCGCGTTCGCCCGGGTCAGGGCAGGGGCCGCCGCATAGCCTTCCACGACGACACCTTCGCGTTCCGAGCGCACTTCGATGGCGTTGGCGCGGAAGTCCGCGCCGAGAATATCGCCGAGCCGTGTCAGCCGTCCCGCCGCGCCCGGCAACGCCGCCGCCCATGTGGTGGGCGCGCGCTCCTCGCCCGCCAGCGTGAAGGCGATATCGGGCCGCGCCATGCCGAGCCGCCGCACGATCTCGCGGATCGCTTCGGCTTCGGTGCGGTCGGTCTTGAGAAATTTCAGCCGCGCGGGCGTCGCATAAAACAGATCGCTGACTTCCACGCGCGTTCCCTGCGCCAACGCGGCCGGCACGATGGCCGATTTGGCGCCGCCCTCGACATTCAACATCCAGGCGTGCGGCTCGCCCGCATGCCGGGTGGTGATGGTGAGCCGGGATACCGCGCCGATCGACGGCAATGCCTCGCCGCGAAAACCGAGCGTGCGGATGCGCAGCAGGTCTTCGTCGTCGAGTTTCGAGGTGGCGTGGCGGTCGACCGCGATCGCGAGGTCCGCCTGCGTCATACCATGACCGTCGTCGGTGATGGCGATCCGCCGCCGTCCGCCGCCTTCGGTGAAGATGTCGATCTTGCTCGCGCCGGCATCGATGGCGTTTTCGACCAGCTCCTTGACCGCACTGGCCGGCCGCTCGACCACCTCGCCGGCGGCGATGCGGTTGACGATATTTTCTGGCAACTGGCGGATGGGCATGGCTGATACGACTCGCGGAAAACGCCCGATTTTAGGGCCTATCCGCTCCGGATGGGAGGGCAGAGGCTGTGTTATGCCCGGTGTTCCGGCGCAGCAGCGGTCTTAATCGTCGAAACGTCCGCCCCGCATGGCCTTGACGTTGCCGCGTTTTTTCTTGCCTTCGAGGCGGCGCTTCTTCGAGCCGAGGGTGGGCTTGGTGGCGCGGCGCGGCGTCGGCCGCACGGACGCCTCCCGTATCAGATCTACAAGCCGCTCGATCGCATCCTCGCGGTTGCGTTCCTGGGTCCGGTACCGCTGCGCGTGGATGACGATGACGCCATCCTTGGTCATTCGCTGTCCGGCCAGCCGCTCCAGCCTTGCCCCGACATCCGGCGGAAACGAACCGCGCCTTGCATTGTAGCGAAGCTGGGCTGCGGTCGAGAGCTTGTTGACGTTCTGCCCGCCCGGTCCGGACGCGCGAACGAAGCTGATCTCGATGTCGTTTTCGTCGATAGAAATCGAATGAGTGATGCGCAACATGGCCCGGACCGGAGCTGTCTGATCCCGTTAAGGGAATCAGGAATTCAGCATAGCTTGTTATGCTGTGCGAAGACCGGTCAATTTTTGACGGGTGGCGGCGTTGCTGCGCTGGGCTGCGAGGGTTGCGCGGAGGCTTCTGTTGAGCGCCCCACCACCACCGTGAGCAGGCCCTGACTCCATAGCCGCTTGGCGGCGCGCTTGACGTCGTCAAGCTTGACCGCGTCGACGATGCCGTTGCGCTTTTCGATATAGTCGATGCCCAGTTTGTCGATCTGATATTGCACCAGAGCGCCGGCGATCTTCTGCGAGCTGTCGAGATTGAGCATCTGCGAACCCTTGAGGTAGGATTTCGCTTCATCCAGCTCGGTCTGGGTCGGACCTTCCTCGGCCATGCGCCGAATTTCGCTCGTCACGGTATCGATGGTTTCGGTGGCGCGGTCGGCGCGCGTGGCCGTCGAGCCGGCGAAGATTCCGGACCGGTTCATCCAGATCAGGGATTCATAGACCGAATAGACCAGCCCGCGTTTTTCCCGAACCTCGTGGTAAAGCCGCGACGACAGCGCGCCTCCGCCGATGATGTGATTGACCACATAGGCAGCCATGAAGTCAGGATCGTCGCGCTTGAGGCCGGGCCCACCGAACATGACCACCGTTTGCGGCACATCGAGCGGGACAAACACGCGCTTCGGCGGCGTGGCGGCGATGACGTCCGCGACGGCAGAGAGATCGGATTTGGCGGGCAACGAGCCGAACGTCTGGTCGAGCAGCTTTCCAAGCGTCGCCGGATCGATGTCGCCGACGACGGCGATCTTCAGGCCATCTTTCGTCAGCGTGCGGCGCTTGTAGTCGCGCAGGTCCGCCGCCTGGATCGTGGGAACACTGTCGAGCGTGCCGTTGGATGGTTTGCCGTAGGGATGGTTGGGAAACGCCATTTGCCAGAAGGCAAGGCCGGCCAGCGACGTCGGCGTCGTGGTTTCGCGCCGCAGCGTCGAAACGATCTGCGGGCGGATGCGTTCGACCGCTTCGCTGTCGAACCGCGGTTCGTTGAGCGCGAGGCGCAGCAGATCGAAAGCCTCGTCGCGATTGTCCTTGAGCATCCGCAACGAGCCACGGAAGTAGTCGCGTGACGTGTTGAAGCTCATCTGGATGGCGCGACGTTCGAGCCGGTCGTGGAACGTATTGGAGTTGAGATCGCCCGCGCCCTCGTCGAGCAGTTCGGCCATCATGTGGCTGACGCCGGGTTTGTCTGCGGGATCCTGCGCCGCGCCGCCCGCAAAGGCGTATTCCATCGCCACCAGCGGAACGGTCGCATCCTGGACGAACCAGGCTTCGATGCCGCCGGGCGAGACCACGCGCTGGATCTTGGTTGCCGCATGCGCAGCCGGAACGGCGAGCGGGAGTACGCTGACGATCCATGCGGCGGCACAGGCGCGAATCAATTGATGCCGGCTGATGTTCACGAGCGCTTCTCCTCGCGCTTGGGCGCGGCTTCCTTGATGAGATACCCGGTGACGGAGCGTTTTTTGTCGAGCCAGTGCCGGACGGCGTCGCGCACCTGATCGGAGGTGATGGCGCGAACGCGGCGCGGCCAATCGACGATGTCGTCGACCGTCAGGCCGACCGTTAGCGCGCCGCCGTACCAGCGCGCGAGCGTGCTCTGATTGTCCTGCGCGTACACTGCTTCAGCGATGAGCTGGGTCTTGGCGCGTTCGAGGGTCTCGGATGAGACACCGTTTTGCGCGACTTCAGCCAGCACTGCGTCGATCGTCTGTTCGATCTGTGTGAATTCCACGCCGGGCTTGGGCGAGGCCGAAATGGCGAACTGCGTGGCATCGACCGCCGTGCCCTGGTACCAGGCATTGGCGCCGACCGCGAGCGGCTTGTCCACCACCAGCGCGCGATAGAGCAGCGAGTTGTTGCCGCCGCCGAGCACCTGCGCCAGCACGTCGAGCGCATCGCTGTCCGTTGGCGCGCCTGTCGCCGAGGGAACCAGATAATAGCGGCGCACGCTGGTCTGTTCGACGCGAGGATCGGCCAGCGTTACGGTGCGCGGCCCCGCGGGCGTCGGCTCTTGCGGGCGCACGCGTTTAACGGGGATGTCGGGCTGCGCGGCGACGGGACCAAAAGTTTGCTCCACCATCGGGCGAACCTCGTCCATGGTGACATCGCCCGCGACGACGAGGGTCGCGTTGTTCGGTGCATAGAAGCGTTTGTAGAACGCGAGAGCATCCTCGCGGTTGAGCTGCTCGACTTCCTGATGCCAGCCGATTACCGGGCGGCCGTAAGGATGATTGAGATAAAGCGCCGCCATGATCTGTTCGGTCAGCCGCGCGTCAGGGCTGTTGGCGACCCGCATGTTGTATTCTTCCAGTACGACGTCGCGCTCGGACAGCACTTCCTCGGGTTTCAACGTCAGGCCGGTCATGCGGTCGGCCTCGAGGGCCATCATCTTCGGCAACTGGTCTTTGGTGACGCGCTGGAAATAGCCGGTGTAGTCGTTGGAGGTGAAGGCGTTTTCGTTGCCGCCGATGCGCACCACGGTCTGGGAAAATTCGCCGGCGGGATGATTGGTTGTTCCCTTGAACATCAGATGTTCGAGAAAATGGGCCAGTCCAGATTTGCCCGCGGTCTCGTCCGCCGAGCCGACCTTGTACCAGATCATCTGCGTCACGACCGGCGTGCGATGATCCGGGATCACGACCACCTGCATGCCGTTGGCAAGGGTGAATGTCGCGGGACGTTGAGGCGGCGCCGATGCATCCTGGGCGCTGACGGCGCCGGTGGCGAGCACGAGCGAAACAAGCAGTAGGGTTGCATGGCGGATGGGATCGGCGAAACGGCGGAATGATGTCATGGGCTCGCTGACGGATCGAGTTCGGATACCTTAAGCAAGGTAGGGCCGGTTTGTTGCAACAAAAGGCTCTATGGCATCAAGTCGCGCGCATTCCCATCACAAAACCGACACCTGCTTTTCAAGGAGGATGAGGAGGCGGCTGGCTGGAGCGAATTCGAGCGCTGCCCTGAAACAGCGCTGCGCGTCATTCGGCGAGACAATCGTCTTGCTTCGGTACGCCGAGCATCAATCGCCGCGCATCAATCTCAGTATTTCTTCTGCTGCATGTTCGGATCGAGCGCGTTGGTGCTCTGCTGATCGATCGGCTTCGCAGGGCCTGTGCCATAGGCGTAGGCGGGCGACGGCGTCTGATAGCCGACGGGGGGCTGGGTCAACGTCTCGCGTGACGGCTCGCCCTTGAACTGGCCGACCTCGGACGTGTTGCCCTTGAACATGCCGGACAGCATGCCGTTGTTGAAACCGAGTTGCGTGGGCGACAGCATCGGGCCGCTGCCGGCGCCGCCATAGACGTCGGTCGTGCCGGGCTGCTGCGTGACCGCCGTCCGCGCACTCTTCGATGTCTTCGGCGCCATTTCCGCCGGCGTCAGCGTACGGGCGGTTTCCAATGCGTTCGGCTTCGACTGTTTGTTGAGCTCCGCCGCTGCCTTGCGCGCGGCTACCGTCGGATCCTTCGGCCAGTTCGGTGCATTCGCGGCGGCGCTACCGGTTTCGGGCGGCGGCAAATCGGTCGAGCGCGGCACCACGAGCGGCGAACGCTCGCGATACTCGATGCCCTTGTTGTCCATGTTGGTGCCGCCGAGCCCGCTCATGATGTTGCGGATGATCTTGTCTTCGAAGGAGGAGCCGTCGTCCTCTTCGTCGTCGTCGCCCGCGCGCGCCGCGCCCGACGCCAGGCAAAGGCCGATCCCCAGAAGGCATGCGGCCACGCGCAAGCTGCGCGTCAGCGTCTTCGGGGAGGTGAGCAAAAGCCAACCAGCGTCTTCGGTCTTGCGCATCGTGTTTTATCCCGATCTCGTTCGAACAGCCGCGCAGGGCACGACCTCAGTCTTATCACATTGAATTTGCGCGTGTTCTGATCGCTAAACCTGTCCACATTATGATGAAGACACGGCTGAGGCCAGCTCCGTGACCGGTGAGGCGGTATCGGCCCCGATCAGGGCTCTTTTGCGGCGTTTTGTCCGAAGAAGGAGTCATACAGGAGGCCCGCCACACCGGCAACGATGGCCACGTCCGCGAGGTTAAACACATACCAGTGGTAGGTTTTTTCGCCGATTTGAACGTGAAACAGGGCAAAATCGACGACGGCTCCATAAGCCAGGCGGTCGATGGCATTGCCGATCGCCCCGCCGATGATCAGACCCAGCGCGACGGTGGCGGTCCAGGTCTGTGAACGGGCCATCCAGATCGCCATGACGACCACTGCGGCGGCTTTCAGCGCGATCAGAGCGGCCTGGCCCATCGGGCTTTCGTTCTGGAACCAGCCGTAGCTGATGCCCGTGTTCCAGGCCAACACCAGATCGAAGAACGGTGTGATCGCGACCGTTCCGCGCCGGGCGATATCGAAGCCGTGGAGCAGCCAAAGCTTGGCTGCCTGATCGGCCACGAGTGCGATCGCCGCCGCGACGATGCCGGCGCGCAGCTCGCTTCTCATGCCGACGCCGGTGCCGGTCGCGGCCTGCGCGTCACGCGGATTTCAGATCGCATGGCCAAGCGCTTTCCATTCCCGCAACGCCGCGGCGTCACGCGGCGAGACATCCGGATACTCCGGATCGCTGCCGACCGTGGGAAGGATCTTCCAGGAGCGGGCGCATTTGATGCCGACCGCCCGTTCGATCACGACTGCGACTCCCGCCACATCGCTGAGCCTGAACGCATCAGCCGGCGCATCGCCGTTGGTCAGCATGGCATTCGAGGTGATGCCGATTTCGGCGAGATCGACCCCGGCCAGAATGCCGAACAGCGCCTTGTCCGACACATAGACCATGGGCGAGGCTTCGAGAGAGGATCCGATCCGCTTCGCCGCGCGCTCTAGCTCAAGCGCCCCGGTGATGACGCGGCGGACCGCGCGGATGCTGTCCCATTTGGTTGCGAGCGCATCGTTGCGAAAACCCGCGAGACCGTCGCGGAACGTAGTGAGATGTACCGATGGCTCTGCGTCCGGGCGATACATCATCCATGCTTCGTCGCAGGTGAATGACAGGATCGGCGCAAGCCATTTCAGGATTGTGTCGCAGAGAATATCGACGGTCGTGAGTGCCGCCTTGCGCGCGAGCGAGGAGGGCGCATCGCAATAGAGCGTGTCTTTCCGGATGTCGAAATAGAACGCCGACAGCTCCGCGTTCATGAACGCCGCGAGGCTCGCCACCACCGTTTTGTAGTCGAAGTCGGCGTAAGCTTGCCGCACCACGGCGTCGAGCTCGGCCACGCGATGCAGCATCAGCCGTTCAAGTTCGGGCATCTCTTCGAGCGCAACGCGGTCTTTCGCATTGAAGTGATGCAGCGTGCCCAGCATCCAGCGAATGGTGTTGCGCAGCTTGCGATAGGTCTCGATGGTGTTCTTCAGGATCTCCGGGCCGATGCGCTGATCGTCTGCGGTGTCGGAACTCGCCACCCACAGCCGCAGAATGTCGGCTCCTGATTGTGCCATCACCTTCTGAGGCTCGACCGTGTTGCCGAGCGACTTCGACATCTTGCGGCCTTGCTCGTCGAGCGTGAAGCCATGGGTCAACACCACGTCATATGGCGCGCGGCCGCGCGTGCCGCAGCTTTCCAGCAGCGAGGAATGAAACCAGCCGCGATGCTGGTCGGAGCCTTCCAGATACATCACGGTGTCGGTGCCGCCGTCGATCTTGCGTTTGATCCCGGCCAGACTAGGAAAATTCTGGGCATCTTCCAGCACGAAGGCGTGGCTCGAACCCGAATCGAACCAGACGTCGAGAATGTCGTCGACCTTCTGCCAGCCTTCGCTTGCCCGCGCGCCAAGGAACCGTTCGCGTGCGCCTTCGGCATACCAGGCGTCGGCGCCTTCCTGCATGAAGGCCTCGGTGATGCGCAGGTTAACGCTGTCGTCCTGCAGGATTTCGACCGAACCGTCGCCCTTTTCGCGCACGAACACCGCGATCGGCACGCCCCAGGCGCGCTGCCGCGACACCACCCAGTCCGGGCGTCCCGAGATCATACCGTTGATGCGGTTCTGGCCTTGCGCAGGCACCCAGCGCGTGACGGAAATCGCCTGCAGCGCGCGGGCGCGCAGCGTGTCGCCGGATTTCGCCTTGCCGCCGTCGGCGATCGGCTTGTCCATCGCGATGAACCATTGCGGCGTGTTGCGGAAGATGACCGGTTTCTTCGAGCGCCACGAATGAGGATATTGGTGCTTCAGGCGCGAACGCGCGAGCAGCATGCCGCGTTCGCTGAGCGCCTTGATCACGCTCTCATTGGCGTCGCCCTTTTCGCCCTTGTCGTTGATGACGCGCTTGCCCGTGAAGCCGGGGGCCTGCTCGGTGAGCGCGCCGTTCTCGTCGACGGTGTAGGGAATGACCGGGCTGATGCCACGCGCTTCAAGCGCGCGCGCGTTCCCGGTCCAGATCTCGAAGTCCTCGCGGCCATGACCGGGCGCGGTGTGAACGAAGCCGGTGCCGGTGTCGTCGGAGACGTGATCGCCGTCGAGCAGCGGCACGCGGAATTGATAGCCGCCGTCGAGGCCCGCAAGCGGATGCGCGCACTCCATGGCGCCAAGCACGGATGCCGGTACAGCGCCGACTTTTTCATACGTGCTCACGCGCGCCTGTTTGAAGACAGCATCCGCCAGTGTATCGGCCAGAATGAGCAGATCGCCTGTCTTGGCCCAGTTGTCGGCGGGCGCGTCGGTGATGCGATAAAGCCCGTAGGAAATTTTCGACGAGAAGCTGATGGCGCGATTGCCCGGCAGCGTCCATGGAGTCGTGGTCCAGATCACGACGGATGCATCCGCGACCGCCTGCACGATCGCCGCCGAAGCGTCCTTGGCGGACGGCAGTTCGACCTGCGCGACCGGAAATTTCACCCACACCGTGTCGGAGGTGTAATCCTCGTATTCGACTTCGGCCTCGGCTAGCGCGGTCTTTTCGACCACCGACCACATCACCGGCTTGGAGCCGCGATAGAGCGTTCCGTTGGCGGCGAACTTCATGATCTCGCGCGCGATCTGCGCTTCCGCCGGGAAGCTCATCGTGGTGTAGGGATGCGCCCAGTCGCCGACGATGCCGAGCCGCTTGAACTCCTCACGCTGCACGTCGAGCCATTTCGTGGCATAGGCGCGGCATTCGCGCCGGAACGCGATCATCGCAGCAGAATTTTTGAGGTCGGGCTTTTGCTTGCCCTTCGAGCGATAGTTCTCTTCTTCGATCTTCCATTCGATCGGCAGACCGTGACAATCCCAGCCGGGCACGTAGTTGGAATCGAAGCCCAGCATCTGCTGGCTCTTGGTCACCAGATCCTTCAGGATCTTGTTGAGTGCGTGGCCGATGTGGATGTTGCCGTTGGCGTAGGGCGGCCCGTCGTGCAGCACGAATTTGGCGCGGCCCTTCGCACCCGCGCGCAACTTGCCGTAGAGGTCGATGTCGTTCCAGCGCGCCAGAATCTCAGGCTCGCGCTGCGGCAGCCCCGCGCGCATCGGAAATTCAGTCTGCGGCAGATAAAGCGTCTTGGAGTAGTCGTGCCCTTGGGATGTGGGTGCATCGGATTTTTTCGGCGTGTCGATCATGATGATGATGAAGCTCTGTACGGCGCGGACAAAACGGGTCAGCGCGATGATGAGGCAAAATGCGAGGTCGTCCCGGTCTTGCGCGTGAGCGCAACGCTCAGGCGAAAGCCGGGCCGCTCGAGCGCTTTTGTTCTGGGTTGAATCACGGTCGCGCTCTATCGTTTTGTTTTGACGCGTTTTCTTAACGCGAACCGGTATCCACCACCGGATCAAGTCCGGTGGCAGGCTTCGCTCGAAACGCTCTCATGCTGCGGATCTGGCGCCGCGCGGTCATGGCCTGCTCATTAGAGCATTTTCAGGCAAAGTGGAATCGGATTTGGCGGCCGAAGGGCCTGAAAACGCTCAATTTCCGATCGAACCGAGCTTTGGAAAAGCGTCCGGAGCGGCCGCCAGTGCGGCGCGCGCCCTCGCGCTGTCGTCGCCCATCTGGCGGATCAGCAGCTCAATACCCTCGAACTTCCGTTCCTCGCGGATGAAGGCGATGAAGGCGACGTCGAGACGGCTGCCGTAAAGATCGCCCTTGAAGTCGAACAGGAACACTTCCAGCAGCGGCGCGCCGTTGTCGAAGGTCGGCCGCCGGCCAAAACTCGCAACGCCGTTGAAACGCTCCGCGCCGCGCCCGACCCGTACGGCATAGATGCCGTGCCGCAGACCGCAGGCCGGATCGAGCCGTATATTCGCGGTGGGATAACCGAGATCGCGCCCGCGTTTTTCGCCGTGGATGACTTCGCCGGATACGAACCACGGATAGCCGAGCAACGCGGTGGCTTCCTCGATCTGGCCTTGACCCAAGGCATTGCGAATGGCCGTCGACGATACCGCGCGACCATCGAAATCGACGTGCGACTGAATGTGAACCCCGATGCCGAGCCGAGGCGCTTCGCTGGCCAAAAGCGCCGGCGATCCTGCACGTCCTTTGCCGAAGTGAAAGTCGAAGCCGACGGAGATGCCGCTGATGCCGAGCCGCTCAATCAAATCGTGGTTAATAAAATCCTGCGCCGATGTGCCGGCACGGGCGGCATCGAACGTCATGACCACCGCGCCGGCCAAACCGGTCGCAGCCAGCAAGCGAAGCTTGTCGTGGAGTTCGGTCAGCTTGAATTGCGGAGTGTTGGGACTGAAAAAGCTGCGCGGATGCGGCTCGAAAGTGACCGCCAGCGCTGGGCGTCCGTCGGGCTTTGCCATGTCCAGTGCCGCCGAAATCACAGCCCTGTGGCCGAGATGCACGCCGTCGAAATTGCCGAGCGCCACCACCGCGCCCCGGGGGATGGCGGAGATCGGGGTATTGTCGCGGATAACGGAAAATTCAGCCGGCATGGCGCTTTACGAAATCTAAAGACGGGGACAGCTTGAGATGGAATGTCAGGCGACGTGATGCCGCCGGGCGACGGAAGTCAAGCCGCCGCGCCCCGATCGGGCGCCAAATGGTAAGGCTGGAGCGCAAGTCCGGAGCACAGGCGGGGCTCCGGTTAACGGGCTGTTTATAGGGCCGATGCTAGTTGTTGGGGTGAGGGCGGGGCGGCCAGCATTGTTTTTCAGGACGCTTCGTCGCGCGATGCAGGCCGGCTGGGTACTTTAGCCGGGCACAGGAAAAGACGCGCCAGGACGGCGACAGGGAGCAAGAGCGATGGCTATGGATTTGTCGATGTCGGTGTTGGTGGTGGACGACTACAGCACCATGATCCGCATCATTCGCAATCTGTTGAAGCAGCTTGGGTTCGAAAACATCGACGATGCCAGCGACGGTTCGGCGGCGCTCAACAAGATGCGGACCAAGAAATATGGTCTGGTGATTTCCGATTGGAACATGGAGCCGATGACCGGCTACGATCTGTTGAAGGAAGTGCGCGCGGATCCCAATCTTGCGACGACGCCGTTCATCATGATCACGGCGGAATCCAAGACCGAGAACGTGATCGCCGCCAAGAAGGCCGGGGTCAATAATTACATCGTGAAGCCGTTCAATGCCGCGACTTTGAAGACGAAGATCGAGGCGGTATTCCCGGATCACGCGCCGGCCTGATTTTTCCGGCTTTCAGCGTTTTTGCCGTAATGGCCGGACCCGTTCCGGCCATTTTCTTTTGGCCGCCTTCTTTTGGTCGCCGGGCGACGAAATTGGGTATCGCCATAGGGTGCCTGCTTTGCAGGCCGCAGCCGGGTCCTACCAGCGCACTTCGTGCATCAGCGCGATCGGAGGCTTGGTGGCGCCGAAGAACGTCCGCACAGCTGCATCGTCCAGCCGGTCCAGTCCCTTGAATTCGTCGGCGTGGATCCCGCGCGTCACGAACAGGCAATCTAATCCCAGCGCGTTGGCGCCGGTGAGGTCGGTGCGGACGGAATCGCCGATGGCGAGGATGCGGCCAGTCGAATTTTTTCTCAGCTCGTGGGCAATGCCGAGCGCGCGGTCGTAGATCGGCCGGTGCGGCTTGCCATAATAGATGACCTCGCCGCCGAGCGATTGATAGAGGTCGGCGATCGCGCCCGCGCAATAGATCAGGCGGTCGCCGCGTTCGACGACAACATCGGGATTGGCGCAGATCAGCGTCAGTTTTCGCTGCAGCGCCTGGGTCATCATCTCGCGGTAATCGTCCGGGGTTTCCGTTTCGTCGTCGTAAGGGCCGGTGCAAACGATGTAATCGGCTTGATCAAGCGGCGCGAAACTAACGTCGATGTCCCGGAAAACAGAGTTGTCCCGTTCGGGGCCGATTTTACAAACCAGCTGTCCGGCGTGTTCGGTGACGTAGTGCCGGGTGAGATCGCCGGATGACACGATGGCGTCGTAGGTCGTATCGGCGACGCCGAGCTTTCTCAATTGGCGCTGCACCGAATCCGCCGGCCTTGGCGCATTGGTGATCATGACCACCGTGCCGCCTTCTGCCCGGAACGTCTGAAGCGCCTGGCAGGCGTCGGGAAATGCCACCAGCCCATCGTGGATCACGCCCCAGATGTCACTCAGGATGATGTCGACGCCTTGTGTAAGGTTGCGCAGATGGTCGACAAAACGGATCGATGTCATTCGAACAGAACTCAGTTCGGCAAGGATGCTCGCCGCGCAAGCGCAGCCTTGCCGGTTAAACGCGCAGGATCGATTTGCGCCTGATCGGTGCTGGCCGCTCCGGACTTCGCGGTTGAACCATTGGCCGCCGTTGCGGCAGCTTCGGGGCGCAACGGGCGCGGAGGCGCGAACAGGAAGCCCTGGCCGAAACGAATGTCGTAGTCCAGCAGGTCGACCACGGCGCTTTCGCCTTCGATCCGCTCCGCGACCAGATCGATGCCGAAGCGGCCGAGCAGATCGGACAGATCGGCGGGGTGAATATCCGATGCCGACATCTGCTGCTGGTCGAGCAGCAGGTTCGCAGGCACCTTGATGAAGCGCACACCGCGATCCGCCAATTCGCGCGGTTCGATACGCAGATCGGTGACGTGATCGACGGAGAAACGATAGCCGCGTTGCGCGAGCGCGGCGAGATGCTCGCTCTCGATCGGGCCGAGGCGGCGCAGCGTTTCCTGCTTGAATTCCAGAACCAGAGAGGGCGCAAGGGCGCGGTTGGCCTCAAGGAAATCGAGGCATTGGGCAAATCCATCCGGATTGCCGAGCGTCGCGCCCGATATGTTGCAGAACATGCCGATGTCCTTGTTGCGCACCATCAGCCGGCGCAACACCTGGATACAGCGGAGCAAAACCATGTGGTCGATCTGGCCCATGAGACCGCCGGCTTCCGCGACGGTGATGAAGTCCGTGGCGGCGATCAACTGGTCCTTGTCGTCGCGAATGCGCGAAACGGCTTCGTAGAAACGCACCTTGCGTTGCGGCAGCGTCACCAGCGGTTGCAGGAAGAGATCGATCCGGTTGGTCTCGATGGCCTTCTTGACGGCGTTGAGCGCCTCAGGGTCGTCATGCAGTTGGGCCGTTTTTACGGGAGCGGCCGGAACGTAGGCCGTTTGAACAGGGGCTGCCTGAACGAAAGCTGTAGGCTTTTCGACGGCTGCCGGCCTGGATGCGTCGGCCTGCGGCGCGGTGGCGGACGTGTCGCGTTGACGATCCGCGGCGGCCTGTTCCGGCTGAACGAAATCGCTGCGCATCCGGGTCAATTTCACGCTGACGGCGTTTGATGTCTCGTCTCCGGGGTGGTCGCTGCTTGCCGTTAGCAGCGCATCGAGTGCGGCGATCGAATCGTCATGTCCGGCGATCGACATGGCCAATTGCTTGACCAGCGCGCCGAGCGCATCGATTTCGTTAAGCGCGGTCTGTACCCGCTCGTCATGATCAGAATCCAGGGCGGCGGATCGCTGTTCCAATATCAGGAGTCGACGGCCAAACTCGGTCATCTGGCGGGCAAGGTCGGCCGTGCCATGCGAGAGATCTTCGATCTGGCCAGTGAACTTGTTGCGGTCGCGCAGGCGTAGCGCCACAAGATTATAGAGAATCAGGAAGGTCAGCGTCACTACCGCGACGATGCACGATTCCGAAACGTTAAGTCCAGCAATGGAGTGCGCCACGAGGCCGAGCGATGCCGCGATCAACACCATACAAATGCCGATGAAAATCGTCGAAATACGTATCATGCCCAAGCCCCGTCCCCGCGTGTTAGTCGTCAAGCTTCGCTCCGGATCGGAGCCTTGCTTCCCCAGTAACGTCTTCGGTGAACTTCGAATTTTATTTAAAGAACACCCGATCACTACAATAACACCATTATTGATTCGTGGTCGAAATCTTCGCACATCTTGGGCGCGAACGTTCAACAGCGCGGCGGTGTTGCGCACATTTCGGTTTCGGTGATCCGTTTGGCCCGGCCGAGTTATCGAGCCCGGCGCAATGTCGTTGCCCGGACTCAATCTTTGTGCGGTTGCTCTCTTTTTGTGCGTTTTTCCGGCGTGGGCTTCGCGACGCGTCGTCCCGCGCCGTGCACGTCAGGCGACGGCGCGAATCACCTTGCCGACCTTGTCCACAATCTCGCCGATCTGGCTCTCGCTCACGATCAGCGGCGGGGTCAAGGCCAGCGTATCCCCGACTGCGCGCAGCATGACGTCGTGATCGTGGAACGAGCTGTTGAGCGCATCGGTGCCGCGCAGGCCGGGCGTTCCTTTGGGCGCGAGATCGATCGCTGCGGTCAGCCCGATGGTGCGAATGTCGACCACGTTCGGTGCGCTTTTCAGTGACATCACGGCGTCCGCCATGACGGGCTCGAGTTTGCGCGCGCGCTCGAACAGGCCTTCCTGGCGGTAGATGTCGAGCGTGGCGAGGCCTGCCGCGCAAGCCAGCGGGTGTGCTGAATAAGTGTAGCCGTGAAACAGCTCCACCATGTGTTCGGGTCCGGTCATGAATGCGTCATGGATTGCATCGCGCACCAGCACGCCGCCCATGGGCACCGCGCCGTTGGTGATGCCCTTCGCGAATGTGATCATGTCCGGCACCACGCCATAGCGCTCCGCCGCGAAACCGTAGCCCAGGCGTCCGAAGCCGGTAATGACCTCGTCGAAAATCAGCAGGATGCCGTGCTTGTCGCAGATCGCGCGCAGTCGTTCGAGGTAGCCTTTGGGGGCCGGGAGCACGCCCGTCGATCCCGCCATCGGCTCGACGATGACGGCGGCGATGGTGGTTGCGCCGTGCAGGCCGACCAGACGCTCCAGTTCGTCGGCAAGGTGCGCGCCCCATTCCGGCTCGCCTTTTGAGAACGCCTGTTTTTCGCGATTGTAGGTGGTCGGCAGATGATCGACGCCCGCGAGCAGATTGCCGAAGACCTTGCGGTTGTTGACGATGCCGCCAACCGCCGTGCCGCCGAATCCGACACCATGATAACCGCGCTCGCGGCCGATCAGCCGCGTCCGCGCGCCTTCGCCGCGAATGTTGTGATACGCCAGCGCGATCTTCAGCGCGGTGTCGGCGGCTTCCGATCCCGAATTGCAAAAGAACACGTGCTCAAGACCATCCGGCGCCAGCGCCGCGATCCTGGTTGCGAGCTCGAAGGCTTGCGGATGGCCGAACTGGAACGGCGGCGCGAAATCGAGTGTCTCTGCCTGCCGGGTGATCGCCGCCGTGATGGCGTCGCGGTTGTGGCCTGCGTTGCTGCACCACATGCCGGCCGCGCCGTCGATGATCTTGCGGCCATCGGAGGTGAAGTAGTGCATGTCCTTGGCGCCGACCAGCATGCGCGGCGCGCGTTTGAACGCCCGGTTCGCCGTGAACGGCATCCAGTAAGCGGCCAGATCGTTCGGAGCGGTCGTTGTGGCGAGGGCGGCGCTGCTTTTGGGAGACATGATGACCTGCTTTTTTTGAGGCGTTTTTTCTGGCGAACTTGATGAGTTGCCGTTGGTGGCGAAAAAATACCGGAGTGGGCCCACGCGCGTGGAGTCGGATAACAAGCCTACCAGTTTGCGTTCATCGCGGAAGGGCTTGCACGTGGGCTTTTTCAAGTACGGAAATCGACGAATAGTATCGTCATTTTTATACTACCACCAGTATTGTTCTTTATTCACTGGCACTTAATAGTTGCAGGTCAACATTCGGTCATGACTCGCGCGTTGACCCTGTGACGATTTCGTCGGTGCTGTGACGGAACGTCTGCCGTAGAATTCGCGATTATCGCGCCCGTCTTCATTGCGCTCGTGCTCGGTATCATCATCTTCGGCGCGTACTTAGCCGTTGTGAACGGCGTTCAGCAACTCGCCGCAGAAGCGGCGCGCACGTCGGTCGCGGGCTTGAGCGATACCGAGCGAAGCAGTCTCGCTTCCGGTTACGTTTCAATCAACGTCAATTCATATCCGCTGCTGACCGCCAATCATCTGTCGGTCAATGCCGTCGCATCGGGCGCCGACGCCAACGTTTTCGTGGTGACGGTGAATTACGATGCCTCGGATCTTTTCATTTTTTCGCTGCCGCATTTCGTTCCGATGCCGCCCGCGACCATCGTGCGCTCGGCTGCGATCCCGCACGGGTGGTGGTGATCGGGCTCGGCGTGCCGATCCCGGGTCTTGCCCAACTGGTGTCGACGATCATCAGCGGAGCCACGTCGTCGGTCGATCAGTTGATCGCCACGGCGCCGCAGACGCTCGGCGTTGGGCTCGGTCAGGCCGACGTCTGGGTCACGGGCATCCGCTGCGACGGCGCCGTGCTGGTCAATTGACGCCATCAAAGCTCGCGGCACCCCTCGGAACAGCCATTTTCGCCGTTTTGCGGGCCCCGAACCGGGTGGGCGACGTGCTTGCCCCTGTGTCTCTCGGCTGATAACTCGTCTGGTGTTTGTAGGTTGACGCGCCTACCGACCTGCAACACCGACGTGAGCGACATGTCCGAAAAATCCAAAAAGCCTCAGAAACTCAGAGCCCGGCTGCCACGCGGTCTCGCCGATCGCGCTCCCGCCGAGATCGCGGCGACGCGGCGCATGATCGAGACGATCCAGTCGGTGTACGAGCTTTATGGTTTCGAGCCGGTGGAAACCCCGGCGATGGAATATACCGATGCGCTCGGCAAGTTCCTGCCCGATCAGGACCGTCCCAACGAAGGTGTGTTTTCGTTCCAGGACGACGACGAGCAGTGGATCTCGCTGCGCTACGATCTCACCGCGCCGCTCGCGCGCTATGTGGCGGAAAATTTCGAGGCGCTGGCCAAGCCCTACCGCAGCTATCGCGCGGGCTATGTCTATCGCAACGAGAAGCCGGGTCCCGGCCGTTTCCGCCAGTTCATGCAGTTCGATGCCGATACGGTGGGCAGTGCGTCGCCCGCTGCCGATGCTGAAATCTGCATGATGGCCGCCGATGCCATGGAAGCGCTCGGGATTCCGCGCGGCTCTTATGTCGTGAAGGTCAACAACCGCAAGGTGCTCGACGGCGTGCTGGAATCGATCGGGCTTGGCGGGGACGACAACGCGGGACGCAGGCTCACCGTGCTGCGCGCAATCGACAAGCTCGATAAGTTCGGCGCGGACGGTGTGCGCTTGCTGCTCGGCGAAGGCCGCAAGGATGACAGCGGCGACTTTACCAAAGGCGCGCAGCTTGCTCCCGACGCCATCGAGAAAGTCATCGCATTCACGGAAGGCAAGCCCACTGGGGATTCCGTTCTGACTGCTGAAGGGCAGGCCGAGCTCGATCAGATCAAACAGTTGGTGACGGCGGGCGGTTACGGCGAGGATCGCATTCGGATCGATCCCTCCGTGGTGCGCGGGCTCGAATACTACACCGGCCCGGTTTACGAGGTTGAGCTGCTGCTCGACACCAAGGACGAGAAGGGCCGTCCCGTACGCTTCGGGTCGGTCGGTGGCGGCGGACGTTACGATGGGCTGGTCTCGCGTTTCCGCGGCGAGCCGGTGCCCGCGACCGGTTTCTCCATTGGCGTGTCGCGCCTGCAAGCGGCGCTGACGCTGATCGGCAAGGTCGATACGGCGCCTGCGTTTGGCCCGGTGGTGGTCACCGTGTTCGATCGCGATCGTGTCGCCGATTATCAGAAGATGGTGGCGGGCCTGCGCAATGCCGGCATCAGGGCCGAGCTTTATCTCGGCAATCCGAAGAACATGGGCAACCAGCTGAAGTATGCCGACCGGCGCAACGCGCCTTGCGTCATCATTCAGGGTTCGGACGAGAAGGCGCGGGGCGAAGTGCAGATCAAGGATCTGATCGAGGGCGCCAAGGCGGCTGCCGCGATCGCGTCCAATCAGGAGTGGCGCGAAACCCGGCCTGCCCAGTTCGCAGCCAAGGAAGATGGTCTGGTCGACGCCGTGCGCGAGGTGTTGTCACGCCATGGTGTGACGTGGAGCAAAACCGGCGCGGCCAAAAGCTGACGCGTCGTGTCCACATATGTTGCCAACGGATGAAGTCTTTAAAAACAGAGGAGCAAAAATGCCTGAAGTCCAAGTGTTCATGGCCGAAGGCCGCACCGATGCCCAGAAGAAAGCGATGATGCTGGATATCACCCAGGCGCTGGTGAAGAATCTCGGCGTGCCGTCGGATGTGGTCACGGTTCAGATCGTTGAAGCCAAACTCACCGACAAAATGAAGGGTGGCGAAACCTTCGTCGAGCGCCAGGCCAAGAAGTAGGCCAGCGCAGCGATCGCCTCATAACAACGCGTCATTTACAACGCGTCATAAAGAAAACGCCACGATGAAGGGCTTCATCGTGGCGTTTGTTTTTTTGAGTTCGGCAAGCCGTCAACGGACGCTTCTTACTTCTTCAGGGAATCCTGAAGCTCCTCGAGTTCCTTGATGTTCATGGTAATGCCGCCCGGCATCACCATGTCTCCGGCTTTCTGGCCGGGCTTGCAGGCGCCGAGCCACTTGGCCTCCATCACCATATTCGCGTCGGGACGCGAAGCGGGGCCACCTTCAGTGTGGGTGGACATCTTCACGGTATAGGCGGCATTGAAGTCGCCGGAGACTTCGGAGTGCGCGGTCAGCGTACCGCCGCGGCTGTTGCAGACCGTATCGACAGTGAAGCCGTTAGCGGTTTTTTGAATGTCCTTCTTCGGACAGATGCTCTGCTGCATGGGGCCGAACATAGTGCCCATCTGCTTGTCGGTGGTCTCGTCGGTGCATTGCTGCATCGACATTGCCGGCACCTGCGTGCCGTTCATGATCATCTTGATTTCCCAGAGCCCGGCTTTGCGTGTCGGAAGATCCAGCGCCTGGGCGGCAGCCGGCAATGCAGCACAGAAAATCAACGCGCCAAGCGCGCGAGATGTCGTCAATCGTCGCATCGAAAATCGCTCCCTGATGATATTGAACGCCGGATTTAAGTTCGCGGCGTCAGTAACGAACGCTCAACGGCGGTTCGACTTGAGGTGCCCAGATGCAGGCAAACGACAGATAACCGCCGTAATAAGCCTGAACTCCGGTCAGCTTCACGACTTTGCCGTACTGCGCGCAGTGGGTGACGGCAAGCGCCTTGATATCGGTTTCGCTGGTCAGCGAATACGCAATGATGCCGCCGGTGTCGTTCCCCTTGAACGGCGGCACGTAGTCGGCCTTCGCCGCGCCGCTAGCCAGAAGTCCCGCCCCCATGATTCCACAGGTTGCCGCCAGCGCGCCGATCGTCGTCATTCGCATGTCCGTCTCCATCCGATTCTGGGGCAACTTACTGGCCATCGATGGCGCTGAGAAGGCGTATCGCGGTATTTCTAACGAGTTGTGGCCCTGTGTTGCCGCGCTGCACTTGACCGGATCGCCGCTTCGCGGCACCGTCCGCCGCAATCAATCATACGGCAGGCGACCCATGCGCAACCTTTCCAAATCTTCCCGCAAATTCAGTGCCGGAGCATTGTTCGGCGTGATTCTCGGTGTTGGATTGGGATTCGTTCAGCCGGCTCAGGCGGCCAATCCTCTGGAAAAGAATTTCTGGCTGTCCGGGCCGCGCTACGACGGTGACGTGCCGCCCTGTGAAAATGCACTCGGCGCGATTACGTCGCTGTTCGCTGAAAAAGAAAGCACCTTCTGGAATTCCAGCCTGCAGATCACCGGCTTTGCCGATGTGCGGGAAGTCGCCTTCCGGCCGTGGACGGCCGGGACAATTCCACGTCGGTTCTGCAGCGCCAGCGCCATGTTGAGCGACGGACGCCCGCGTCAGGTGCATTACTCGATCATCGAAGACGGCGGCTTCGCGTCCTATGGTCCTGGCGTCGAGTGGTGCGTCACCGGGCTCGATCGCAACTGGGCCTACAATCCGGCCTGCAAGGCCGCACGCCCGTAAACTGTTTCGGGGACTACCTTTTTCAGATCCCTTCGGTTGCGGCCCAAATTTGTTCTTGAAATGTTCTTGCGGGCGCACTAGCCTCCCTCATCTCTTGAAGTAGGGGCGTGCAATGATCCGTTTCTCGACACCGTCTTTCTCACTCCGTTTCCGATTCTCCAACATGCTTCGCATCATGGAGCTGGTCCTCCTGCTCGCCGGCATGACCGTCTCCGACCGGGCCGTGGCGGAGGATCGCCGCCAGAATGCGCCGGGTGAATTCGATTTCTACGTGTTGTCGCTGTCCTGGTCGCCGTCGTTCTGCGAGGCCGCCAGCGAGCGCGGCAATACGGGCCGCAACCAGCAAACTCAATGCGGCGGCCGGCCGTTCTCCTTCGTCGTGCATGGCCTCTGGCCGCAATATGACAGTGGTTTTCCCAATTATTGCCAGCGACCCTCGCCTCGGCTGGAGCGCAATATCATGACTTCCATGCTCGACCTGATGCCCGCGCCCGGGCTGATTTTCAACGAATGGGACAAGCATGGCACCTGCTCGGGGCTTCCTGCGCGCGCCTATTTCGAAACGGTGCGCAAGGCCCGCGCCACTGTGAAAATCCCGGCTGATTTCCTCGAACTGTCCGAAACCAAGGTGATCGCGCCGGCCGAGATCGAGGAGGCGTTCGTCAAGGCCAATCCGGGGCTGAGCAATGCGGCGATCGCGGTGACATGCGACAGCAAGCGTCTCAGCGAGGTCCGCATTTGCCTGAGCAAGGATCTGCAGTTTCGGGCCTGCGAGGAGATCGACCGCCGCGCCTGCCGCAAGGACACGGTGGAAATGCCGCCGATGCGCGGCGGATAATGCGTTCGATGCAATTCAGCTATCTCAACCCCCGGTCTCAAAGCCGGGGGTTTTCTTTTGCGGGTGGGTTAGCCGTTTCCAAAACACCGCTTCCGGAAAATGCGTGCGTGTTCCGCAAAAGTGATCTTGCGGTTTTGCGACCAGAACACGCATATTAATATTTTAGAGCATTTTCTGACGGCAAACCGGTTTCCACTTTGCCGGAAAATGCGGTGCGTGTTCCGCAAAAGTGATCTTGCGGTTTTGCGACCAGAACACGCATATTAATATTTTAGAGCATTTTCTGACGGCAAACCGGTTTCCACTTTGCCGGAAAATGCTCTAGGGCTTGCGGCATGAATTATCGCCATGCCTTCCACGCCGGGAATTTCGCGGACGTCATCAAGCATATCGTGTTGGTGCGGATCCTGACTTATCTTCAGGAGAAGCCAGCTGCGTTTCGCGTGATCGATACCCATGCGGGCGCGGGCCTGTACGATCTCACGGGCTCCGAAGCGCAGCGCAGCGGCGAATGGCTGACGGGGATCGCGCGCGTGATGCAGGCCAGATTCTCCGACGAGGCGATGAAAATCGCCGGGCCCTATCTTGACATCGTGCGTTCGTTCAATCCGCCGGGCAAGCTTGAAACCTATCCCGGTTCGCCGTTGATCGCGCGGGCGCTGCTGCGGCCGCAGGACAGGCTGGTCGCATGTGAACTGGAAGCGGTCGCGCGCAAGAGCCTCGTCGGGGCGCTGCGCCGTGATGAACAGGGCCGGGTGGTGGATCTCGACGGCTGGACGGCGTTGCCGGCTTTCGTGCCGCCGAACGAACGGCGCGGGTTGGTTCTGATCGACCCGCCCTTCGAGGCGCGTGACGAGTTTGCGCGGCTTGCCGAAGGGTTCGCGGCTGCGTTCGCCAAATGGCCGACGGGAAGTTACATGCTCTGGTATCCCGTGAAGGAGCGGCGGGCGACCGACGCGCTGGCGCAGGCCGTCGCGCGTGCGATTGCATCGCACTCGTCATCGGGCAAAGGGTTGCGGATCGAATTCAGCGTCGCGCCGCAGGCGCAGGGCGGCGCCTTGGTGTCGGCCGGGTTGTTGGTCGTCAACCCGCCCTGGACCCTGGCCGACGAGCTGAAAACGATCCTGCCCGAGCTGGAAAAGCCGCTGGGCCTTGGCGGAGCGGCTCGCTTCAGGGTTGAATCCCTGAAGGGCTGAAGCCTTTGCTCTGCGTTGCTGCCTTATGTTGAAGCGTTTGCCTGCCGCAAAAGCGCTCGGGCGTGCGCGCCCCGACAACGATGACGCTGCCTCTCCCTGCCGTGTCCTTCCGTGCTTTGGCGGCGGCGCTACAAGGCGTCCGTGATCGTGCAATTGAGCCATGGTCAATTTGCCCGGAAGCGTATTATGCTCAACATGTGAGGACGGGCTTTACGTTCTGCTTCCGCGAATGGAGGCGGCGGAGGACAAGGCCAAGATGGCGCTTACGGTGGGGATCGGATGATCAGAAGTCCGGATCGCGCGTCGTGGGGGTGTCATCAGCGGCCAAAGCTTTCCGGCCGTAAGGTGTCCGGTCGAGCCAGCGCGTGTAATCACGCTGGTGAAGCAATGCGGGGAGAGGAGTTTTCCCGATGGCCATGACGGGGACCGTCAAGTTTTTCAACGGCGAGCGCGGTTACGGCTTCATCAAGCCGGACGACGGCGGCCGGGATGTGTTCGTGCACATCACGGCGGTGGAGCGCGCGGGTCTGAAGGACTTGAAGGAAGGACAGCGCATCACGTTCGAGGTCGAACCGGACAAGAAGGGCAAAGGCCCCAAAGCGGTCGATCTCGTCATTTCATCCTGAGCCGGTTGCCCAGGCGGACTTGAGCTGACGGACTTTTGCTAAGCGGTTGCGAATGCCGAGTTTGCTCGCGCACGACGGCATTGCCGTTTTTATTTTGCTGCAGGCCCTCTTGCACGCCGGCCGCTCTCTCTCTCTTTCTCTAATACTTCGCAGCATAAAAAAATCCCGGTGCGCCAATGGCGACCGGGATTTCAGATCTTACGCCTTACGTGGCGATCAGAAGTGGTAGTTCACGCCCGCGCGCACCAAGCCGAACTGATAGCCGTTCGACGCGCGCGTAACCGTGAAGTCGTGATTGGAGAGATCGACATAAAGATATTCGGCCTTCGCCGTCCAGTTCGGTGCAAAGCCGACTTCGGCGCCGACACCGAGTGTCCAACCTGCGGTGGTGTGGCTTTCGGACAGGCCGAAGGTCTCGCCGCGCAATTGGCCGAACGCCAGACCGCCCGTGCCGTAAAGCAGCAGGTTGTTAAGCGCAAAACCGGCGCGGCCACGCATCGTGCCGAACCACGGATTTGAGAACTTCGACGGAGAGACAGTGTCTTCGGCACCGGTGGCCTGAATGTCGCCTTCGACGCCGAACACGAATTGTCCGCTCTGCCAGTTGTAACCGGCCTGCACGCCGCCGAGCACGCCCGATGGTTTGGTCGGGCTGTTGTCCACGTCGCCCCAGGCGTATCCCAGGTTGGCGCCGAGATAGGGGCCGGCCCAGCTGTATGCATTGAGCGGCGCGTTCACGGTATAAGGCTGCGCGGAACGATAGGGCAGATCTGCCGCGTGGGCGGTTGCGCTTACACTCACTGCTGCGATCAACGCCGCGCCAAGGATTGCCTTTTTCATTTCAACTCTCCGACTACTGACTGATGCCGCGCGGATCATCTGCGTGACATTCGAGATTTCTGCTGGAACCTTAGGGTTACGAAATTCCAACCTTGATAGGTATGATTTATCGATATCTTTAAGTTAAACAGGCGTTAAGTTCGGCGCGCTCCGCCATAACGTTGTTAAAAGAGTTTTACTTGTGAGCGTGCGCGATAAATTTTTGTGGCAACAATGAGGACAGCTGCGTGCGCATGAACTCTGCTGGTCTCGCGCGGACCGCAAGACTATCTGTCAGGCTGAAATGAAAACCCCGGCATCTTGAAATCAATGGACAGCGATCGAATTGAAAGGCCCGAGACGCAAGCGCAGAAGCCCGAAGCGCCCGCTTCCGTGACGTCGTCATCCCAGGACGTGCCGCCGCAGGAGTTCGATCTTGCGAATGCCGCGGGCGACGAGGATGACGAAGCACGGTTGCCGGAAGCGATCGACGATTTCAGCGAAGCCGCGCCGGAAGGGCCTCTCGCGACAGGACGCGCCGCGATTGCGCATGCGGTGCGCCACGCTCCGACATCGCCGGGTGTCTATCGCATGCTCAATGCGGCGCAGGACGTGCTGTATGTCGGCAAAGCCAAGAACGTGCGCAAGCGCCTGTCGTCCTACGCGCGGCCCGCCGGACATCCGACGCGGATCGCGCGCATGATCGCGGCGACCCTCACGGTCGAGATCATTTCAACGGGGACAGAAACCGAGGCGCTGCTGCTCGAGGCCAATCTCATCAAGCAATTGCGGCCGCGCTTCAACGTGCTGCTGCGCGACGACAAATCGTTCCCCTATATTCTGATCACGGGAGATCACTGGGCGCCGCAGATCCTCAAGCATCGCGGCGCTCAGAACAGGCCGGGACGATATTTCGGGCCGTTCGCGTCGGTCGGCGCGGTCAATCGGACCATCACGGCCTTGCAGCGCGCGTTTCTGGTGCGGTCCTGCACGGATTCTTTTTTTGAAAGCCGCACCCGGCCGTGCCTGCTGTATCAAATCAAACGCTGCGCCGGGCCTTGCACTAACGAGGTCGATTTCCCCGGCTACACCGAGCTGGTGCGCGAGGCGACGGATTTTCTGTCGGGCCGCAGCCGCGCGGTGAAGGGGCTACTTGCCGCAGAGATGGAGAAGGCGTCGGCCGATCTGGCGTTCGAGCGCGCGGCGCTTTATCGCGACCGCCTCGCCGCGTTGTCCGCCATCCAGTCGCAGCAGGGTATCAATCCCAAGACCGTCGACGAGGCGGATGTGTTCGCCATCCATCAGGAGGGCGGATATTCCTGCGTTGAGGTGTTTTTCTTCCGGACCGGACAGAACTGGGGCAACCGCGCTTATTTCCCGCGCGCCGACAAATCCATCGAAGCGGGCGAAGTGCTTGGATCGTTCCTCGCGCAATTCTACGACGATAAGCCGCCGCCGAAGCTCATCCTGCTGTCGCACGAGGTCGAGGAGCGCGGCCTGCTTGCCGAGGCGTTGAGCACTAAGGCGGGAGGCAAGGTTGAGGTCAACGTTCCGCAGCGTGGTGAGAAAAAAGATCTGGTAACGCATGCGCTCACCAATGCGCGCGAGGCGCTGGGCCGCAGGCTGGCGGACACGGCAACCCAAACGCGGCTGCTCGACGCCATGGTCGCGACGCTGGGCCTGCCGCATGCACCCAAGCGCATAGAGGTTTACGACAACAGTCACATTCAGGGCACCAATGCGGTCGGCGCGATGATCGTCGCGGGGCCGGACGGCTTTATCAAAAACCAGTATCGCAAATTCAACATTCGTTCGGAAAACCTGACCCCGGGCGACGATTATGCGATGATGCGCGAAGTGCTGCAGCGGCGCTTCAAGCGGTTGTTGGCCGACGCACCGACGGATGCCGCGCCTTCGGCCGAGAGCGACGATGTGGTGCCAAAATGGCCCGATCTCGTAATTATCGACGGCGGCCTTGGTCAGCTCAATGCGGTGCGCGAGATTCTGGCTTCGCTCGACGTCACGAATGTGACGTTGATGTCGGTGGCCAAGGGACCCGATCGTGACGCGGGGAGGGAGACGCTGTTCCTGCCGGACAGACCCTCGATCAAGCTCGAACCACGCGACCCGGTGCTGTACTTCATCCAGCGGCTGCGCGACGAAGCACATCGTTTCGTCATTGGCTCGCACCGCAAGCTGCGCAAGAAAGACATCCGGGAAGCCGGCTTGCAGGAGATCCCCGGCATCGGGCCCTCACGCAAACGTGCGCTGCTCCATCATTTCGGCACGCTGAAGGAAATCGAGCGGGCCTCGCTCACCGATCTCGGCAAGGTTCCTGGCATCAGCGCCGAGGGTGCGCGCAAGATTTTCGATTTCTTCCACCCCTCGGCCAAATAGGCTTTCGAGCCGAAACGAGCCGTACGAGTTTGTTACTCGCCAAGTCACGAGCCAAGTGCCCGCCAAGTCACCAGCTAAGTCACCGGCAAGCCACCAGCCATGTGAAGCGGTATTCCTGCCGCGCTTGCGCCGGAGACAGCTTTTCGGAGCGGCAGAATGACGCTATCTGTCAGGTCTGCTTGATTTGCGGGCCGATATCGATGGGGGCGGCGGGCTTGCATTGGCCAGCCTGCATCCCGTCTAATCGACCGGATTCGATGTCGCCGATGGCATCGGACGGGATCGATGGCAAGCGGTCGCGATGTCGAACAAAAGAACTGTGCTGGCGGCGGGTTGACGCCGATAGACGGACGGTATTGGTGATGCATATGGACAGCGCAACGGCCAGAGGATCGGCGAGACATTCGTTCTCGCTTCCCAATATGCTCACATACTCCCGGATCGTGGCGGTGCCGGTCGTGGTGGGCTGCATCTATGCGCAGTCGATCATGGAGGGGCCGCTGTGGTTGCGCTGGGTAGCGCTGGCGGTGTTCATCGGGGCGGCCGTCACGGATTTCCTGGACGGTTATTATGCCCGGATCTGGGACCAGCAATCGGCGTTCGGCCGCATGCTCGATCCCATTGCCGACAAGCTTCTCGTCGCCTCGTGCCTGTTGATCCTTGCCGCCGACGGCATCATTCACGGCTGGACCTTGTGGGCGGCGATCGTGATTCTCTGTCGCGAGATTCTGGTCTCGGGCTTGCGCGAATATCTCGCCGGCCTGCGCGTCAGTGTTCCCGTCACGCGTCTCGCAAAATGGAAAACCACGGTGCAGCTGATCGCCATCGGTTTCCTGCTCGCGGGCGAAGCGGGCGATCAATTGTTCCAGGTGGTCACGCCGGTCGGTCTGGCGCTGTTGTGGATTTCCGCGATCTTCACGCTGTACACTGGGTGGGATTATTTTCGCGCCGGCATTCGCCATCTGATCGCGGAGGACTCGATGAAGGTTCTCTACTTCGCCTGGGTGCGCGAACGCGTCGGCAAGGCCGAGGAAGTCCTTGATCCGCCATCGGCGGTTCGTACCGTCGGCGATCTGATGAAATGGCTCGCCGGGCGCGGCGAGGAATATGCCCGCGCATTCGACAAGCCGGCGATCCGCGCGGCGATCGATCACATGCATGTCAAACCCGACGCCCCGATTGCCGGTGCGCGCGAGATCGCATTCTTTCCGCCGATGACCGGCGGCTGACGGCCATGAATGTTCCCGTCACCATCCGTCTGCAGCAGGACGATTTCGACGTCTCGCGCGAGATCGCCGCGCTGACGTCCGGGCGCACCGATATCGGCGCGGTCGTCAGCTTCTGCGGCATCTGCCGCGACGGGGGAGGCGCAGGCACTGAGGAAGCGGAGCCGATCACGGCGTTGACGCTCGAACATTATCCCGGCATGGCGGAGGCCGAGATCAAGCGCCACGTCGACGAGGCGGTCGCGCGCTGGCCGCTGACCGGCGTGAGCGTCATCCACCGCTATGGCCGCGTGGTTCCGGGAGAGAATATCGTACTTGTGGTGACCGCGTCCGCGCACCGCCAGGCCGCGTTTCAGGGTGCGGAATTCCTGATGGATTATCTGAAAGCCAATGCGCCGTTCTGGAAATCGGAAGAGCGAGCCAAAGGCGCTGCATGGGTCGAGGCCCATCGTCGCGACGACGATGCGCTCACCCGATGGGAAAAGACTTAATGGCAAAACGTGCGAAGACGTCCACCCGGCGCGGCGGTTCCGCGAAGCGGGCGATCGTCCGCGCCACATCGAAGGCGGTTGCGTCGGATCTTGCGACCATGCTCGATTGCGTTCGCTTCGCCGTGAGTCGGTTCAACGAGGCAGGCGTGGTGTTTGCCCACGGCACGCCCGATCCGGTGGCGGAAGCGGTGTTTCTTGTCTGCGAAACCCTGCATCTGCACCCCGACCAGTTCGAGATGTTCGCAACGGCGCGGCTGACCCGCGACGAGGTTCGCGCGATCGTGGCGCTGATCGACGCGCGTATTTCCACCCGCAAGCCATCGGCCTATCTGCTCAACAAGATCTACATGCGCGGCCTGCCGTTCTATGTCGACGAACGCGTGATCGTGCCTCGCTCGTTCATCGGCGAACTGCTCGAGCAGAACTTCAGCGGCGATGAGGCTTCGCTGATCGAGGATCCGGACAGCGTTTCGCAGGTGCTCGATCTGTGCACCGGCTCGGGCTGCCTTGCGATTCTGGCAGCGGGTCATTTTCCCGGCGCGCAGGTCGATGCGGTCGATATCTCGAAAGACGCCATCGCGGTGGCGGCACGCAATGTCACGGATCATGGCCTCGATCAGACCGTGACGCTCTATCGCGGCGATCTGTTCGCGCCGCTGCCGAAGGATGCGCGTTACGACCTGATCATCACCAACCCGCCCTATGTCGATGCGGAAGGCATGGCCGGCCTGCCGCGCGAATGCCGGCACGAGCCGAAGATTGCGTTCGACGGCGGCGTGGATGGGCTCGACATCGTTCGCAGGATTCTCGCCGACGCCGGACGTTATCTCACGGAAGACGGCGGCCTGCTGTGCGAAGTCGGACGCGGCCGTGAGGCCGTCGAACAGGCGTTCGAGAATCTGCCGTTCCTCTGGCTGGATACCGAGGACTCCGAAGGCGAGGTGTTCTGGTTGCCGGCTGCCGCGTTATAAGGCGAGTGCCGGTGCTGAACGCACCATAGATAGCGAAACGGACGAGCGGGCCTCTCTCATGCGTTTCATTGCCGGCCGGCAGGGCCTGACGCGAGACGAATGGCTTGGCGAGCTGCGGGCCACGTTGGCGCTCGGCGGTCCGCTGGTGCTGATCAATCTCGCTCAAATCGCGCTGACCACCACCGACGTCATCGTGCTTGGCCGGCTTGGCCCCTCGGCGCTCGCCGCCGGTACGCTGGGCGTCAATCTCTATCTCGGCCCATTGCTGTTCGCGGTCGGAATCGTGACGGCGACGTCGCCGGTGATGGCGGCGGCGATCGGCCGCAAGCGCAAGGCCGTGCGCGAGGTGCGCCGCACGTTCCGGCAGGGTTTGTGGGCGGCGCTGATCGTCTCGCTGGCAAGCTGGGCGCTGCTTTGGCACAGCGAGAAGCTGCTGTTGCTGTTCGGTCAGCAGGAGCAATTGGCTGCGGACGCTCAAACCTTCGTCCGCCATCTGCAGTGGGGACTGCTTCCCTCGCTTGGCTTCATCGCGCTGCGCTCCTTCGTGGCGGCCTTGCAGCGGCCGCTGTGGGCGCTGGCGGTCACGGGCGCCGCGATCGTGTTCAACATCGCGGCGAATTGGGTGCTGGTGTTCGGCCATCTCGGTCTACCCGCGTTCGGGTTGCGCGGATCGGGAATGGCGACGACACTCTCGAACACGTTCCTGTTCGTTGCGCTGGCGCTGGTGGTGAGCCTCAGCCGCAGGTTTCGCCGGTATCATCTGTTCGGGCGATGGTGGCGGCCGGACTGGCCGCGTCTGCGGGCGCTGTTGCGGCTTGGCCTGCCGATCGGCGTGACGCTTGCGTTCGAGATCACGGTGTTCAACGCCGCCGTTTTTCTGATGGGGCAGTTCGGCGTCGCGGCGATCGCCGCGCACTCCATCGCGATCCAGATCGCATCCGCCTCGTTCATGGTGCCGCTGGGATTGGGGCAGGCGGCGACGGTGCGTGTCGGCCGCGCGCGTGGAGCGGGCGATCGCGACGGCATTACCCGCGCGGGCTGGACCGCGTTCAGCCTTGCCGTCGGCTTTATGGCGACCATGAGCGTCATCATGATCGCCGCGCCGCGCATTTTGATCGAAGCCTTCATCGACACTGGCGATCCGGCGAATGCCGCCGTTTTGCAGACAGCGGTGTCGTTTTTATTCTGGGCCGCCGTGTTTCAGATCGCCGATGGCGCGCAAGTGGCGGGCGCCGGCATGCTGCGCGGCTTGCAGGATACGCGCATGCCGATGCTGTATGCCGCTTTCGGATATTGGGGCGTCGGCATGTCGCTGAGCCTGTTTCTGGCGTTCAAGGCCGGGCTCGGCGGTCTTGGAATCTGGATCGGGCTCGCGGCGGGGCTGGTGGTCGTGGCCTTTATGATGCTGCGGCGCTGGCTCAGGCGCGAACGGCTCGGTCTCGTCCCCGTGCGCTGAGCGTAGGCTTTCAAACAAAGCGAATGCAGGAAAAAAATCTGAAAATTGCGAAGCAATAAAAAATGCCGGGATTTGCGCCCGGCATTTTCCAAATCCATGTATCGCGAAATCTTCCGGCTTATGCCGCCGCCTTTTTGCCCTTCGGCTGCACTTCGGCGGTGTAGTCGTCCATCAACTGCTTGGTGATGGCGCCGGGCGTAAATTTCCAATTGGCGATTTCGGAAACCGGCGTCACTTCGGCGGCGGTGCCGGTGATGAAGCACTCGGTGAAACCGTTCAACTCGTCCGGCATGATCCGCCGCTCGATCACCTCGATGCCGCGCCTGCGGGCGAGATCGATCACCGTCTCGCGGGTGATGCCGGCAAGGAAGCAATCGGCGATCGGGGTGTGGATCTTGCCGTCCTTGATGAAGAAGATGTTGGCGCCGGTGCATTCCGCGACGCGGCCTTGCCAGTCCAGCATCATGGCGTCGGAATAGCCGTCGCGCTCCGCCTTGTGCTTGGAGATGGTGCAGATCATGTAGAGACCGGCGGCTTTCGCCAGCGCCGGGATCGTCTTCGGGTCGGGGCGGCGATATTCCGCCAGCGCGAGGCGAATGCCCTTGAGCCGTTCCGCCGGATCGAAATAGCTCGGCCAGGACCAGCAGGCGATCGCCAGATGAATGGTGTTGCTCTGGGCCGAGACGCCCATCATTTCCGAACCGCGCCAGGCGATCGGCCGCACATAGGCATCGGTCTGGCCGTTCTTTTCCAGCACCAATTGCTTGGCTGCATCGATCTCGGCAACCGACCACGGAATTTCGAAATCGAGAATGTTCGCCGAGCGCTTCAGGCGCTCGGAATGCGCGGTGCTCTTGAAGACCTTGCCGCCATAGGCGCGCTCGCCTTCGAACACGGCGCTCGCATAATGCAGGCCATGGGTCAGAACGTGGATGTTGGCTTCCGCCCACGGCACCAGCTTGCCATCGAACCAGATGACACCATCAATTTTGTCGAACGACACGCCCATTGCTCTTCTCCCGGTACCGGAGCATTTTTCGGTCTGGTGGACTTCGGCCCACGCTAAGAAAATGCCCTATTTTGATAACCCACGCGTATTCTAATTACAAAACCGGTACCCACCTTTGTGGATACGCGATAAAGGCCGACGAGATTTGAGCAACGGAATCTGGGAAACTCGTTGTCCCGGCGATGCTCTTGAGCCCGTCAAAGCGCGAAGTAGTTTAATATTTCGCGCCAGCATGGGTTTTTGTAACAAAGAAACCGAAATATGTCAATATGACTGACATAAATTACAAATCGGACACGATGCATCCCCGCTCCACGGTGTCCGGCGCGGCCTCGCCGGGCGATCCCGATCTGCGTTGGGACATCATCGAGCTGTTGTTTTTCGCCTATCGGGATTTCGTCGGCGATGCCGACGAGGTGTTGAGAGGCTTCGGCTTCGGCCGCGCGCACCATCGCGTGGTGCATTTCGTGACGCGCTATCCGGGCCTGAAGGTTGCCGATCTGCTCGATGTGCTGCGGATCACCAAGCAATCGCTCGGGCGCGTGCTCAAACAGCTGATCGACGAAGACTACATCGTGCAGAAATCCGGTGACAGCGACCGCCGCCAGCGCCTTCTCTACGCCACGGCGAAGGGCGAGGCTCTGGTTGCGAAACTGGCCGGGTTGCAGACCAAGCGCATCGACCGTGCGCTCGATGGCCTCGGCGCAGAGGAAGCCGACACCATTCGCAGGTTCCTGCGCGCGATGATCGACCGTCACGATCCCGATAAGGTTCTTGAAATCATTCTGGATGCAAATCCGGCAGCTGGCTCGACGGGATCAAAGTGACTTGAACCAAAAAGGTGACTCGAAGTGAGGTGACTTGAATGAGGGTGACCGGCTTAAGGCGACACGGATCGAGGCAACAGCGACGATGACAATTCAGACCGCGACTCCGGCACAAGCCAAAGCGATACCCTCGGACGACGCGCCGCATATCCTGCTGGTGGACGACGATCGCCGCATCCGCGATCTGCTGTCGCGGTTTCTCGTCCAACGAAGGCTATCGCGTCACCACCGCCATGAGCGCCGCCGATGCGCGCTCCAAGCTGGCCGGCCTGCATTTCGATCTGCTGATTCTGGACGTCATGATGCCCGGCGAAACCGGTTTCGATCTCGCGCGCTCGCTGCGCGTTGCATCGCCGGTGCCGATCATCATGCTGACCGCGCGGCACGAGGCTGAAGCTCGGATCGAGGGCTTGCAGATCGGCGCGGACGATTACGTCGCCAAGCCGTTCGAACCGCGCGAACTGGTGCTGCGGATCGCCAATATTCTCAAGCGGGCGATGCCGCCTCCCGCGCCGGTGATCGAGGAGGTCGCGTTCGGGCCATATATCTATCATCTCGATCGCGGCGAACTTCGGCAGGCGACGAGATCCTCAAGCTGACCGATCGCGAGCGCGAGATGCTGCGCGTTCTTGCCGCGACGCCGGGCGAGACCGTGCCGCGCGGTGCTCTCACCGCCGGCGGTTCGGTCAATGAGCGCGCGGTCGACGTTCAGATCAACCGCCTGCGCCGCAAGATCGAACGCGATCCGGCCAATCCGCTGTTTCTTCAGGCGGTGCGCGGCATCGGCTATCGCCTCGTGGCGTCACCGTGAGAATAGTGTCACCGCCATGAGCACCATCGACACCGGCCTCACGCTGATCCGCTCCGCCTCGCAGCGCATGTCGAGCGCGAGCGGCTGGATGGGCACAACGTTCAAGAACTTCATGCCGAAGGGGCTCTACGCCCGCGCGCTGCTTATCATCATCGTGCCGATGGTGATCCTGCAGTCGGTCGTCGCCTTCGTGTTCATGGAGCGGCACTGGAACACCGTGACGCGCCATCTGTCCGCGGCGGTGGTGCAGGATGTGGCGGCGCTGCTCGATGTCTATAAGGCCTATCCTCAGGACAAGGACCGAACCCAGTTACGGCGGATCGCCCAGGAGCGGCTCGGGCTCGTGGTCGATTTCCTGCCGTCGACCGACATGCCGCCGCCGGGACCGAAACCGTTCTTCTCGCTGCTGGATCAAACGCTGTCGGTGCAGCTCAGCCAGCAGATCGGCAAGCCGTTCTGGATCGATACCGTCGGGAAATCCTCGCTGGTCGAGATCCGCATCAAGCTCGACGATGCGGTGATGCGCGTGTTCGCCCGGCGCAGCGCGGCCTATGCCTCGAATTCGGAAATCTTCATTTTCTGGATGCTTGGCACGTCATCGATCTTGCTGATCGTCGCGGTGCTGTTCCTGCGCAACCAGATCAAGCCGATCCTGCGGCTGGCCGATGCCGCCGAAAGTTTCGGCAAGGGGCGCGAGCAACCTGATTTCCGCCCACGCGGCGCGCGCGAAGTCCGCCGTGCGGCACAGGCCTTTTTTGAGATGAAAACGCGTATCGAGCGTAGCATCGAACAGCGCACGGCCATGCTCGCCGGAGTTTCGCACGATCTGCGCACGATCCTGACGCGCTTCAAGCTGGAGCTTGCATTGATCGGCGAAAGCCCCGAACTCGATGCGATGCGCAAGGACGTCGACGAAATGAACGCGATGCTCGAGGCTTATCTCGCCTTCGCGCGCGGCGACAGCGGCGAGCAGGCGCAGCCGACCGACATGGAAGCGGCGCTGGAAGAATTGCGTAGCGATGCGGAGCGGCACGGTCATGCGGCAACCGTTACGTTCCACGGTCATCCGACAGTCACGGTGAAGCCGGCGGCCTTAAAGCGTTGTCTGGCCAATCTGGTGTCGAACGCGGCGCGCCACGCCAACGCAATTTCCATCACTGGTCATCGCGATCATCGTTATCTGAGCGTGACGGTGGACGATGACGGCCCCGGAATTCCGCCGAACATGCGCGAGGAAGTGTTCAAGCCGTTCTTGCGGCTCGACGACGCGCGCAATCAGGACGAGGGCGGCACCGGCCTCGGTCTTGCCATCGCGCGGGACATCGCGCGCTCGCATGGCGGCGACATCATGCTGGGCGACAGTCCGCTGGGCGGATTGCGCGCCACCGTGCGAATTCCGGTTTAAGGCAAGCGCACACAAAACAAGCTTTCCCCGTTCCACGCGCTCACGACGCGCGTCTGTCTCGCCGTGCGCGCGTCTCCGTTGTGGCATTTCGCGAATCTCGTTGCTTGATCATTCTCCGCGCGCAGGCTGCTCGCGGCGGGCTTGACTTGCGAATATTCATATGATGATGATCATTCAATAGAATGATGATCATAATATAATAAGGAGAGAGATCTTGGCGGATGTCATAGCGTTGGATGCGGAAACACAGCGAATTGAGGTCAATGGCATACAGCTGGCCTTTCGCAGGTTGGGGCCCCAGACCGGGGTTCCGTTGTTTCTGTGTCAACGGTTTCGCGGCACGATGGATCATTGGGATTGGGCGCTGCTCAACCTGCTTGCTGCGGAGCGGAACATTGTCGTTTTCGACAGCGCGGGGGTCGGTCGCTCGGAGGGGCTGGTTCCCGACGATATTGCCGGCATGGCCCGTATCGTCGCGTCGCTGGCAAGCGCTTTGGGATATGACCAGATCGACGTGCTCGGCTGGTCCATGGGCGGGGCAGTTGCCCAGCTACTGGCGCTGCAGAACCCTTCTCTCGTTCGACGGCTGATCCTCGCCGCAACAGGCCCCGGAGGCGTGCCGGATGCGCCGCGGGCACCCGATAAGGTTTGGCAGATTGCCGGGAAGCCGCAGAATGACGACGAGGATTTCCTGTATTTGTTCTTCACGGAGGACGCCGACAGTCGCGCTGCGGGATTGTCCTCATTGAGACGGCTCGATGAGCGACTATCGATCTCGCGGAGCGCGGTTGCGCCTGAGAGCGTGAAAAAACAAGTCGGGGCGATCGGCGCCTGGGGGCAAGGTCATAACTCGGCCTATCAGCGTCTTGGCGAGATCGCGGCGCCGGCCTTGATCGCCAACGGCGTGCACGATGTCATGACCCATGCCTACAACTCCTACGTCATGGCGCAGAAGATGCCGAATGCGCAGCTCATTCTCTACCCACGAGCGGGCCATGGCTTCCTGTTTCAATATCCGGAGCTGTTCGGGCGGCATGTCCTCGAATTTCTTCGCTGAAGACAAGTGGAAGGAAGCGCTTATGACGCCCCAGGACCTTGCCGATGCGCTTGTTCGACCGCGCCGTTTGCTGGAGCCCGACTGGCGAGAGCCAGACAACGTGCTGGAAGCAGGGGACGGCAGCGTGGCCGTGTCCGTTCGTGGATCGGTCACCGCCGCGCGGCGAGCGTTGCTTATCCATGGCTGGGAGACCGACCATCGCGATCTGGAAACCATTGCGGAGGCGCTGTCACGCCGGGGGGTGCTGTGCGTGATGCCGGATCTGCCGGCGCACGGCGCTTCAAGCGGCCATTCGATGACGATTCCAGAAGGGGCAGCCGCAGTTGTCGCGGTGGCGAAACGTTACGAACCCTTCGATCTTTGCCTCGGTTACTCAATGGGCGCGGCCGTCCTACTTTACGCGATCGGGCAAGGTTTGCGCTCTGGGCGAACCGCGTTTCTCGTCCCGCCCATCAATTACGTCGATGAACTGAAGCGGTCCGCGCGCGGCGCCGGCGCTCCCGATCCGTTGATCGACGCCGCCCTGCAAAAGCTTACGCTGCGATGCGCCGATCTGCATGCGATCGACAGTGCGGCGATGGCGGATCACCTGACGATGCCGGGGCTGATTGCTGTCGCAGGCAACGATCAGGTCGTCGATCCGGATAACGGACGCACGCTCGCTGCGCTATGGCCTGGTTGCCGCCTGATCGAGGTGGCAGATGCATCACATCGCAGCATCCTGCGCCATGATGCGATCATCGAGGCGATCTGCGACCTTGCGGCCGAACCAAATGCGGTCGCGGCATCGGCTCGGTGAGCCATAATGCGAAGGCGCGTTCAGTTCAGGCGATTGAGGTTCGAGAGTGCTTTCATTGTGGTTTGAATCACTCTCACGCTCTTTCGTTTTGTTTTGACGCGTTTTCTTTGAAACGCTCTAACCCGCCAGCTCTTTGGAGCGTTTGGTCGCGGCTGCAACGGCGCGTGTCAGTAACGTCTGCATGCCGTTGGGGCCAGTCAGCACGTCGAGCGCGGCTGCGGTCGTGCCGCCGGGTGATGTTACGTTGTGACGCAGCGTGCCGGCATCGAGGTCGGAGCGCGCCAGCAATTCGCCTGAGCCGGACACGGTTTCCCGCGCGAGCCTGGCGGCAAGCTCCGGCGGCAGTCCGGCGGCAGCGCCGGCGCGGGCCAGTTCTTCGGCAAGCAGGAAGACGTAAGCCGGTCCCGAGCCTGACACGGCTGTGACCGCATCCATCAGCGTTTCGTCGTCGACCCATTCGACAGCGCCTGTGGCCCGCAGCAGCACGTCCGCCGTTGCGCGCTGGTCAGGCGTGACGGTGTTTGCGGGCACCGCAACCGTCATGCCGCGCCCGATGGCCGCGGGCAGGTTCGGCATGGCGCGGACCACCGCGCCGCCGCACATCTGCGCCACCGATGCGATGGTCATGCCCGCCATGATCGAGATCACCAGCGTATTCGGTCCAACGAACGGCGCCATAACCTCGCGCGCATCGCGGAACGTCTGAGGCTTCACGGCAATCACGAGAACGGCGGCAGGTCCTGTCTGGCTTGCCGCCGGATTGAGTTGCACGCCTTGCGAGGCAAGCGCGCGCACGTCGTCCGAAATCTTCGGGTCCACCACCGCGATACGACGGGGGTCGACGCCCTGCGCGAGCCATCCGGCCAGCAGCGCGCCGCCCATCTTGCCCGCGCCCGCGAGAACGATGGTGCCGGTGAGTTTGGCGAGGATGCCGGAGGTGGAGGGTGTCGTCATCGAGAGGGTCCTGCGTGATCGTGCCGGACCATATCATCGGAACGGACCCGCATGTCCATCAGAAACAAACGAGCTTAATCACAGGCTTTTTTTTGAAAAATACCCATATCGAACCGCGTGGTTGACCTCGCATCACGCACGCCGGGTGTTGAGAGCGAACTTTATACGCCTGTTGCTCGTCAAATCGGTGCCCCAGTCGTCATTGAAGTCTGACAAGCCTATTGGTGCGCCTCCGGCCAAAACACCTTTGCCGCGCCCGCAGCAAGCACTATCCCAAGCAACTGCGCCGTGATGAACGGCATGACACCGCCTGGTGCGATACCGGCGAAAGTGTCTGTCAACGACCGAGCGACGGTCACAGCGGGGTTGGCAAACGAAGTTGAAGCCGTGAACCAGTAAGCCGACGTAATATAAAGCCCGACCGCATACGGGATGGCGGCGCGCGCGTTGGCGAAGCATCCAAATATCGTCAGCCCGAGTCCGAACGTGGCGACAGCTTCGGCGAGCCATTGCCCTGCGCCGAAATGAATTTTGGTTGAGACCTCTATAATCGGCAAATCAAACATTGCATGTGCGGCGAAGACGCCGAGAACTCCGCCGATGATTTGTGCGGTGACATAGAGCGCACCGTCTCGCCAAGATAATTCTTTGCGCAACGCGCTGGCGAGCGTGACCGCCGGGTTCATATGCGCGCCTGATATAGGACCGAATATCAGAATGAGAACGACCAAGGCCGCGCCGGTCGAAATGGAATTAGCCATGAGAGCGATCGCCACGTTCCCGCCTGCCAGCAGCTCTCCCATGATGCCGGAGCCGACGACAGCCGCCAGCAGAAACGCCGTGGCGAGCGCTTCCGAAAACAATCGGATGGATAGGGCCCGATTCAAGCAGGTTGCGGCGCGCTGGTGCGCCCGATATCCTTGAGGCGCTGGGCAGTTGTCAACGTGTCCAGCTTCTCAAGAGGAAGTGCCAGAAACAATTCGATGCGCTTGTGCAGCATCTCGTAAGCTTCCTTGAAGGCGAGTGCGATTTGCGCGTCCGTGCCTGTTGCTTCCGCCGGGTCTGGCACCCCCCAATGCGCGATCATCGGTTTTCCGGGCCAAACCGGACAGGCTTCGCCCGCCGCGTTGTCGCAGACGGTGAAGATGAAATCGATTGGCGGCGCTCCGTCTTGCGCAAACTCACCCCACGACTTCGAGCGGAATCCGCTCGTGTCGTAGCCGAGGCTTTGCAGGAGCGCGATAGTCTGCGGATGCACTTGCCCTTTCGGCTGCGACCCCGCGCTATACGCCTTGAATTTTCCCATCCCAACCTTGTTCAAAATGGCTTCCGAAAGCACCGAACGCGCCGAGTTGCCAGTACAAAGAAACAGGACGTTGTATGGACGGTCAGACATTGGCGCGCTTCTTTCGTTTGGATTTTGCGGGCGTGCAGCTGACGGCATCGGGTAAAGTAGGTCCGCAGACTTCCGGGCGACCGCCGCAGCAGTCCTTCATGAGGAATTCGATAAGACCGCGCAGCACTGTGTAGTCGGCGCTGTAAATCATCGAGCGCGCCTCGCGCTTGGCTTCAACCAGCCCCGCATGGTGCAGTTCCTTTAAATGGAATGACAGGTTAGAAGCCGAAACACCTATTTCATCGGCGACGTGGCCCGCCGCCATGCCATCTGGTCCGGCCTTTACTAATAGCCGAATGATGGACAATCGCGTGTCCTGCGATAGTGCTGCAAATGCAGAAAGGGCTTGACCCCGGTTCATAATTCAACAATCCTATATTTCAATGATAATTGAAATTAAGATAACTTTCGTTAACGCTCCAAGCAAGCCCCAATCTTTCGTCGGCGCTCTCTGCCGGTGGAAAGAAGTTTCCGCGCGAAGTCTGCTCGATAGCTTGGGCGAACACCGTGAAAAGACGCTTATCTTAAATTACGCGGGCCACGACATTCGCCCGAGCTGTCAGTCACCGAATTTAAAATCGGCCTGACCGACGGGTGACGATAATCGCCGGATCTTTCACGGCTGTGTCTGCCTTACGCTTCGCCCACAGTATCGAACATCGCGGCGCTCATGGCATCCGCCGCCGACCTGCCGGCCCACACCACAAACTGGAACGCGGGATAATAACGCTCGCAGGCATGCACCGCGCCGATGAACATGCTCTCGCATTGCGCTTCGGTTGCGGCGATGCCGTTCGGCAGCACCAGCGCCTGCCGGTACATGATCAATCCGGTGCTGGTCCAGAGATCGAAATGCCCGACCCATAATTGCTCGTTGATCGACGCGATCAATCGTTGCACTTCGGCGCGCCGCACCTCGGGTATTTTCATGTCGAAGGCGCATGCCAGATGCAGTGCTTCGATCTCGCCCATCCATGTGAATGAAAGGTCGTAATCGGTCCATTGGCCCTTCGACAGGATCGTGACTTCGTCAATGCCCGAGCGCTCGAACGTCCAGTCGTTGAACGCCGCGATTTCCTCGACCACCGCGATCGGATTGCGGGGGGAATCGGTATTGATGTCCAGATGGGACATGCTGTTTGCGCCCTGTCTTGTGCCGATGATGCGCATGCCGAATACAAGACGCCGGATGTCGCGCGGTATGTGCCGCAGCTTGCCGCCTGGATCGAATTGTCGAGGGATTTAAGCTTTGAACCGGAATACCGTGCGATCAGGCGATGTGTTGGACGGATTGATCAGTGATTTGCGGCGGGGGCGCAACGGGGGGCGAATCCCGTCCACAGGCAAAGGCGGCTTCGTCCACAGCTGATCGTCCTTCAATGAGAACAAAACGGAATTGGATTTATGTCGCGCGTGGCGGAACTGGATTTCCCGCCTTGCGAGTTCCGAAAAACCCATGTCCGGAGATTTGAGCCGCGCGGTATACCGGCCATGCCGCGCAAAACCGGATGCCGCGCTTGCGGGGGCGGACGCGGTTCTGCATAATTTCCACAAGCCGCCCATTCCGGGCGGTGATGTTCTCAGGGCGGGGTGAAAGTCCCCACCGGCGGTAAGGCTGCTCGTTGCCGGACAGGCAATGCGCGGCCAAGCCCGCGAGCGCTCAACGGTCAGCCGTCAGGCCAGCCGTTGAGGTCAGCAGATTCGGTGTGATTCCGAAGCCGACGGTTAAAGTCCGGATGAAAGAGAACGGATGCGACAGCCGTGCTTGCGCGCGGCCGTTGGCCGTATGCCCTGATTCTGGTCCTAACGAGGAAGAGCCATGAATCAGATCATGAATCAGATGTTGAATGAATCAAACTCCAATCTCACTCAGGCGATGGATCCGCTGCGGTTTGCCAGACCGCATCGCGTGGCGTTCATCCAGTCGTCCTGGCACCGCGATATTGTCGAGACGTGCCGCTTGTCGTTCCTGAAGGAAATCTCGTCGCTGGGAATTCCCGAAGCGCATGTCGGCCTGTTCGAGGTACCCGGCGCTTATGAAATTCCACTGCATGCGCAACTGCTGGCGAAAACCGGGCGCTACACCGCGATCGTGGCGGCGGCGCTCGTGGTCGATGGCGGGATCTACCGGCACGAATTTGTCGCCGGGACGGTGATTGACGCATTAATGCAAATTCAACTGCAGACCGAAGTGCCGATCTTCTCCGCCGTGCTCACGCCGCAGCAATTCCACGAGCACGCGACGCACTTCGAGTTTTTCCGGCAACATTTCGCGATCAAGGGAAGCGAGGTTGCGCAGGCGTGCGCGAACACGTTGCTCAGTCTCGATCATCTTGGCAGCCAGGTCGCTGCCGGGATCGATTAAGAGCGTTTGAGCGAAGCATGCCGCCGGACTTGATCCGGCGGTGAACCGGTTCGCGTTAAGACAACGTGTCAAAACGAAAAGATAGAGCGCTACGGTGATTCAACCCGGAATGAAAGCGCTCTGCAGGGACGGCGTTCGCGCCGTCCCTGTCACGCTATCTAAGAAGGAGTTTAGTCGAACAGGCTGGAAACGGATTCTTCCGAGGCGGTGCGGCCGACGGCCTCGGCGATCAGGCTTGCGATCGACAGCACGCGGATGTTGTGCGCGACGCGGACAGCTTCCGTCGGCTGGATCGAGTCGGTGATCACCAGCTCCTTCAGCTTCGAGGAGGCGATACGGGCGGTCGCACCACCCGACAGCACGCCGTGGGTGATATAGGCGTAGACTTCCTTGGCGCCATTGGCGAGCAACGCATCGGCCGCATTCACCAGCGTGCCGCCGGAATCGACGATGTCGTCGATCAGGATGCAGGTGTAGCCTTTGACGTCGCCGATCACGTTCATGACTTCGGATTTGCCCGCGCGCTCGCGCCGCTTGTCGATGATCGCCAGCGGCGCATTGATGCGTTTGGCAAGACCGCGTGCACGCACCACGCCGCCGACGTCCGGCGATACCACCATCAGGTTGGTGAGGTCGAACCGGTCCTTGATGTCGCGCACCATCACCGGCGAGGCGTATAGGTTGTCGGTCGGAATATCGAAGAAGCCCTGGATCTGTCCGGCATGCAGGTCGAGCGTCATAACGCGGTCGGCGCCCGCATGGGTGATCAGGTTGGAGACGAGCTTGGCCGAAATCGGGGTACGTCCGCCGGCCTTGCGGTCCTGGCGGGCGTAGCCGAAATAAGGCAGCACGGCGGTGATGCGGCGCGCGGAGGCGCGGCGCAGCGCATCGGTGATGATCAGCAATTCCATCAAATGGTCGTTCGCCGGATACGAGGTGGACTGGATGATGAACACGTCCATTCCGCGGACGTTTTCCTGGATCTCGACGAAGATTTCCATGTCGGCGAAGCGCCGCACGACGGCCTTGGTCAGCGGCAGGCTGAGACAGGAAGCGATGGCTTCGGCCAAAGCGGGATTGGAGTTCCCGGCAATCAGCTTGATCGCCCCGTTCTTCGTCGACATTGACGCTTCTCCCCGTGTCATTGCGACGTTGACGGTATTCAACATACCTCGTGTCCCGAATTCGAAGTCCGCCCTACGCTTGGCGAGCGAGGAGATAGCAAGGAGCGAGCGGGGCTGGCAATACGCAACAGGCCTTTTTCCTGCGCAAAAGCAGGTTAATGACTGCTAAAGCTCAAGGCAGCGGTTTGCGTGTTGGCGGCTGAATTGCTTGAAATGCCGTCGTCCGACGCAATCGCAGGACCGGTGCGGTTGTTTGCCGGTGGCGTATCGGCCGGGTTTTCGGGCGGCGCGGTTCCATTGACGAAGCCGGACAGTTTGATCAGCCCGGTTTGCGCGATCCGGTGCAGCAACTGATCGTCGGCGATCGACCAGGCGTCGCGCCCGGCCTTGCCACCGGTTTCTTCACCGCTCAGCCGCAGCGAACGCTGCTGGTCGCGGTCGTAGACATCCCACACCCACGCGATGGTGGTGCGGCTGCCGCGCACCTGAGCTGAAAGATAGCTGCGAATGCGGAAGCTGGCGGCGGTGGAGTTGCGGGAGACGATGGCAACGTTACGCGTCTGGGATTCCGTGTCGAGCACGCGCACGAAGCGGTCGAACACCTGCGGTGGCGGTCCGTCGATGGATTCGAAGGTCACGGTCTGTCCGCCAGAAGCCGAAGCCGGAGCCGGAGCAGAGGCCATCGCTGCCATCGGTCCCTGGTTGAAACTCTGATTGCCGCCCGCACAACCCGATACGGCGCCTGCGAAAACCAGCACCAGCGCCAGCCTCACGTTAATCATGACCTGCAGCCCTGACGGTTGGCCGTGCCGCTTCATGCAGTGATTTCCCAAGAGTTGTCTCGAATGCGAGCTGTTTTGGCGCTCTTGAGCCGGATTTTAAGCCAAGCCGCCGGTCCGGCAAAGCGATATCGTTAAAATCCATTAACGTCTATGGCAGACGGAGGGCAGAGTTAACGCGGCACACGGGTGGAACCTGGCCTGAATTTGGCAACCTGATTGGATAAAAAGCCCGAAGGCGCGGGCCCGCGAGCGCGTCAGATATCCAGCACCAGCGCGTGGACGTGACGGCCGTAATCGGGCTCGTCGAGATGGACGGACCTGCGGTAGCTGAAGAACCGGTCGTCCTCGTAAGTACAGATGTCGGGATCGTCGATCAGCAGCACGCCGGCACGCTCCAGCCGCATCCGGATATAGCCTGCGAGGTCGAACATCGCGTGTCCCGTCCGCTCGGAAGGCGCGAAGAACTGTGCGTTGGCCGGATCGGCACGCCCGAACCGTTCGACGAATTCCTGACCGACTTCGTAACTGCGCTGGCGGATCAGCGGACCGATCGCGGCGACGACATTGCGGCGGTCCGCGCCGAGCGTTTCCATGGCCGCGAGGGTAGATTCCAGAATGCCCATGAACGCGCCGCGCCAGCCGGCGTGAGCCGCGCCGATCACGCGCGCCTTCGGATCGGCGAACAATATCGGGCCGCAATCCGCCGTGGTGATGCCGATCGCAAGACCCGGCGTATTGGACACGATCGCGTCCACCTTGGGTCGCGTCTCGTTGCTCCAGGTTTCTGTGGCGACGGCCACGTCCGGCGAATGCACCTGATAGGCGGTTAGGAAGTGCGACGGTGCGACACCGAGCTCCGCAGCCATGCGGCGGCGGTTCTCCACGACATGGGCCTGATCGTCCTTTGAGCCGAGGCCGCCGTTGAGACTGGCGTAGATGCCTTGCGAGATGCCGCCTTCGCGCGTGAAGAAAGCGTGACGCAGACCCGGCACGGCGGACAGCAGCGGCGACGTCAGCTTCATGTCGGATCTGTTCCCTCGTTTCCCATGCCTTCGCTGTCGTTTGCGTCATCATGCGCGTCGTCGCGTGCGTATGTGTCGTTCCGGCGTGCGCCTTCGCCGGATGCATCGCGAGCAACGGGTTCTCTGGCGGGCGATGCTCCCTCGACCGGCGCCGGATGATCGGTCAGGCCCGCGATCTCCGTTAGCGACGGATGCGACACACCGAGCACCTTAAATAAGGATCCCATGCCGCCGCGTCCGCTGTCGGTGAGGCGTTTCAATCCGCTGGCGATATCTTCGGAAACCTGCGGCGTCGCTTTGGCCATCAGTGTCAAGGCGCGCGTTTCAATTCCGAGCGTGCGCAGAAACTTGCCCTGCTCGACGGGGCCGTGGACACGCGCGCCGACATCCTCGGCGGCCAGCGCCAGAGCCTGGAAGTCCACATGCGCAGTGATATCCGACAGGCCCGGGTTTCGCAGTGGATCAGTATAACTGTGGCGGGCGATGGCCTGGAACGTGTCGCCGGCATCGCTGCGGGTGTGGCCGTAATCGATGATCAGCGCCGCGCCGCCGAAATCGCGAACTCGGCTTGCGACCTTCATGATTTCGGAATCCGGCCGCCATTCATAGACCGCGCCGATCGGAGCCGCGCTCACTAACGGCGGCAGCAGCGCTTCGAAATGCGCGGCCGGTTCGGCGGCGATGCCGAAAACGAGCCGGTCGGCTGCGTCGATTTCGACCACGCGCTCGTGCCAGCCCGTTTCCTTGCGCACCATCTGATGGACCGGCAGCACATCGAAATATTCATTGGCGAAAATGATCGACGGTCCGTCCGGCACATCGTCGATGCTGGTGTGCCATTGAACGCTTCTTGCGCCATTGAGCGCCTTGTATTGTTTGTCGCGCAGCTGCGGGTTAATCTCGACGAGATGCACGTCGCAGGCCAGATAAAACGGCGGCAGAATGCGGATGGCGCGTAACGCGTCCATCATCAGCGTGCCGCGTCCCGGTCCAAGTTCGATGAGATTGACGTTCTGCGGCGCGCCCATCGCCTTCCAGACCGAGGCGGCCCACAAACCGAGCAACTCGCCGAACATCTGGCTGACTTCCGGCGATGTGACGAAATCGCCTTCGCGGCCCAGCGGATCGCGCGCCACGTAATAGCCGTGCTGAGGATGCGTCAGGCAAATATCCATATAACGCCAGACCGGCATCGGGCCGGTGGATTTGATCAGCGTACGGATGTGGGCTTCGAGCGGCGAGGATGGATTCACGATCTGCCCTATGGCGTAGTCCGGGTTCGACGGTATCGGACAGGCGCGGCTAACTTACTATACGACAATATAGCAACGGCACCCGGTTCGATAATCCGCCTGCGGTTCGATCACAAGCAGGTCTTGGCGTTTCAGGTCTTAGCGTTTCCGGTCTTCGCTTTTCGGATCATGCATGATGGGCCAGCGGCTTGCGGCGCAGGGCCAGAGCGAGAAAGCCCAGTCCCGCCAAAATCATCGGAACCGACAGCAGCATGCCCATGGTCAGCCCGCCCCACAGAAACCCGAGTTGCGGGTCCGGCTCGCGAAAGAATTCCCCGGCAATACGGGCGATACCGTAGAGGGTTGCGAAACTGCCAAGGATGAAGCCCGGCCGCTTCAACGCACCGGCGCGGATCAATAGCGCCAGAACGATGAACAACGCGACGCCCTCGAGCGATGCTTCATAAAGCTGGCTTGGATGACGCGGGATCGGCCCGCCAGTCGGGAAAACCATCGCCCACGACACTGTCGCCGGCCGGCCCCATAATTCACCGTTGATGAAATTGGCGATGCGGCCGAGAAACAATCCGATCGGTCCGACGGCGCAGGTGATGTCGCCGAGCGACAGCACCGGCACCTTGCGTTTCCAGCCGAACAGCAGCACCGCCGCGACGCAGCCGAGAAAACCGCCGTGAAAGGACATGCCGCCCTTCCACATCTGGAAGATCTCGGAGGGGTGCTGCACGAAGTAGTCGAAATTATAAAACAGCACATAGCCGGTGCGGCCACCGAGGATGATGCCGAGCGTCACCCACAGGATGAAGTCATCCATGTCCAGCAGAGTGATGGGCGACGCGCCTCCCCATAACCGTCCGTTGCGGATGATGGCGCGGGCGTAAATCCAGCCGAGCACGATGCCGCCGATATAGGCGAGCGCGTACCAGCGGATGGCGAAGGGTCCGAAACTGACCGCGATCGGATCGAAGACGGGAAAGGCAAAGGCGAACATCGGCATCCTGCCGGTTTATGGCCTCAACCGCCGTCGGTAAAGTGCGAACAACCGTTCCCAGTGCCGCTCTGCCGCTTCCTTGTTGTAAGCGCCCGGGCGTTGCGGAAACGCGAAACCATGCTCCACGCGGGGGTAAAGCTCGACTTCGGCGGTCACGCCGGCCTCGCGCAACGACTCTCGCAAGGGAGCGACGGTCTCGAGCGGAACGTAATGGTCGATCTCGGCGCAGGCGACATAGAGTTCGGCTTTCGACCGGCGCGCCGCCAGATGAGGGCTGTCCGGCTGATCGGTCATCAGGCGGGTGCCGTAGATCGAAGCGGCGGCGGCGATACGATCGGGAAGCAGCGCGGCGGCGCTGATCGCATACTGTCCGCTCATGCAATAGCCGAGGGTGCCCATCGGTCCCTTGCTTGCCGCGGGATCGGCGTCGATGAACGACATCAGCGCACGCGTGTCGTCCATGACCTTTGGAATGTCGATGGAGGCCATCAGCTCGAATATGCGCTTGAGTTCGGGCGAGTCGGGACCGCGCGGCAACGCCAATTCGAGGGCGCCGGAACGATGATAAAGATTGGGCAGCACCACGTAATAACCGACGGTGGCGAGGCGGCGGGCCATGTCGCGCAGCTCTTCGCGGATGCCGGGGGCATCCATATAGAACAGGATCACGGGATACGGCCCGTCGCGCTCCGGATGAACGATAAATGTCGTGATCTTGCTGTCACTGGCCTGTATGTCGACTTGCCGTTCGATCATGCGTGGTGTCCGTTCAGTTTCCTGGTTGGGGTCGTGAGGTTGCGAGAGTCGCTAGCATGGCTGGCGTCCGGCGCAAAAGCGGGATCCTGCACGGTCTGGCCGGTTCGCATCCCGGCGGACCGGTCGGCAAGAACGTGCGGTCTGGATTCTTCGCTTGCAGTGCGGCGCGATCGTAACCATTTTGTAAGCGGGCGGAGGGAATACCGGCGGGCTCGCTGGACACCTGCCTGCCGCGCGCAGACAAGCTTTCGGGCCTTTTTGCAGATAATTCACGGTTTTATATTGGAGACCCGCGATGACCCAGACCTCCAACCGCTTCTTCGACGAAATCGCCCGGATGATGAATGACGCCGCCGGCGCCGCGCAGGGCGTCAAGCGCGAGGTCGAGGGCGCGGTGCGCCATCAGGCCGAACGGATTCTGCGCGATCTCGATCTCGTCAAGCGTGAAGAGTTCGAAGCCGTGAAGGACATGGCCCGTCTCGCCCGCGAGGAAAACGAAACCTTGAAGGCGCGCCTTGACGCGCTGGAGAAGAAGGCTGGACCAGGCGCGCAACCCTGATCAATAACCGCTTCGCGCCTGCGCGAATTTAGACGTATTGCGCGATACCGTTGCCGAATGACCAGTTCTCTTTCGTCACCTCGACGAGGTTGATGAAAACTCTTCGCGGCGGATCTTCAGTTGGGCGTGCAGATCGTCGACGATGCGTTTGTAAAACGCTTTCTTCGTCTCGACGGTGCGCCCCGCGCTGAGCGTGATCTGGATGAGAATGATATCGGGGCTGTAACTGATGCCAAGATAGCTGGACGTGCAGTTCAGGTTCTCGGCCGGATGCTCGGTGATCACCTGGAATTTGTCGTGCTCCGGCACATCGATCACCTCCCGCATCGCCTTGTAAATGATGTCGCCGATCGCGCGGCGATGGGCTGCGGGTTTTCCTTTCGCGAGATCGATACGAACGAGCGGCATGGCAACTCCCTGTAAAATTCCGGGCGAATGATCAGATAAATCTGGCCCACGGGCTGCATTCATCAAGATGATGCAAGCGCAGAGCTGCGTTGCGCGTCATGCGAGGCAAACGAGGGGGCTCGTCAGTCCATCTTGATGCCGGCGGTCTTGATGACCTTTTCCCACTTCACGGTTTCGGCCGCGATGTACTGCGCCATTTCCTCCGGCGTGCTCTGCAGCGGATCGATACCGGCGGTGACGATTTTCTCGCGCGTGGCGGGATCGTTCACGGCCTTGAGATAGGCGTCGCGAAACTTGCCGATGATGTCCGGCGGCGTTTTCACGGGCGCGGAAAAGCCTTGCCATGCCCAGGCTTCGAAGCCGGGCACATCGGCCGCGACCGGCGGAACGCCGCGCAGGCCGTAAAATTCCTTTGGCGAACATACGGCGATTGCCCTGATCGATTTGAGGCTGAGCTGCGAACGGGCGCTCGCGAAATCGACGAACATCATTCCGATCTGCCCGCCCGCAAGATCTTGCAGCGCGGGTCCGGCGCCTTTGTAAGGCACGTGATTGATCTTGATGCCGGTGTTCTGCGCAAACAGTTCAGCGGCGAGATGAAACGGCGAGCCGACACCGGCGCTCGCGTAGTCGATGCCACTGGGCGTCGTTTTCGCGGTCGCGATCAGTTCTTTCACCGAGCCGACATTCAGCTTGTCGGTATTCACCAGCAGCACCAGCGCGAAGCGTCCGGTCAGCGTGACCGGCGCCAGGTCTTTCTGTGCATCGTAATTCAGCTTTTGATAGAGGGTGCGGTTCGAGGCATAGGTCGAGGTGTCGCCGAGCAGGAACGTATAACCGTCCGCGTCCGCCTTGGCGGCGGCTTCCGCGCCGATATTGGTCCCCGCGCCGGGGCGGTTCTCGACGATGATCTGTTGGCCCAGTGTTTCGCTCATCGCGGTCCCCGCGAGACGGGCGAAGAAGTCGGTGCCGCCACCGGCAGCATACGGCACGATCAGATGCACCGGATGCGCGGGCCAGCCGGTCTCGGCGGTCAGACCCCGCCCGGCGAAGGCAGCGGTGAGGGTCGCGGTCGCGGCTGTTCGCATGAAGGTGCGGCGGCTGAACGGCATGGCGAAATCCTCCCGGGACAAATTTGGCGTCGAACTTTTTGGCACAACCGGCACGGTTTCACTCCGCGCCTCTCGTGCTCGAATTGGTTGCAAATGCATCTAATCGGGCCAAACCCGGGAAGGCAACGTGGCAGGGCGACGGTCCGTCTGAGGGCGGAGGCGCCCGGCCTAGGCCCCGAAAATCCCCGGCATTTCCTTGTCTTTCCGGGCCTTTGCGGCTATGACACCGCCTGTCGGCCACCCCCGCACCCCTGGAGGCTTGTGGCAGACAATCAAACGGGCCGCGATGCGGCCTTTAACTTTTTGAAAATGAACGTGTTTTTGTTCTTGCGGACGAGTATCCGCATAGCCCGGAACACGCTCGAAACAAGGACTGACAACAATGGCGACCGTCAAGGAATTGAAGGCGACCGCGCGTCCGAAGGCCGGCAAGGGGGCCGCCCGCGCAGAACGCCGAGCTGGCCGCGTGCCAGCCGTGATCTATGGTGACAACCAGCCCCCCGTGACCATCTCGCTCGAAGACAAGGCTCTGCGTCAGAGCATCTTCGCGGGTCACTTCCTCACCACGATTTACAACATCGATCTCGAAGGCAAGAAGCACCGCGTGATTCCGCGCGATTTCGCGCTCGATCCGGTGAAGGATTTCCCGATCCATGTCGACTTCCTCCGCCTCGGACAGGGCGCCACCATTCGCGTCAGCGTTCCGCTGCATGTGATCGGTGCTGAAGTCTCGCCGGGCGTGAAGCGTGGCGGCACGGTCAACATCGTCAATCACACCGTCGATCTGGAAGCGGATGTCGAGCACATTCCGCAATACATTGAGGTCGATGTCAGCAAGCTCGAAATCAACAACTCGCTGCATCTCAGCGACGTGAAGTTGCCGAAGGGCGTGAAGGCCATTTCGCGCGACGACCAGACGCTTGTCACCGTCGTGCCGCCCTCGGGCTTCGGCGAAGAAGCCAAGCCTGCTCGGCGGCGGAAGGTGCGGCTGCTCGCCTGCGGCCGGTGCTGCGCCTGCGGCCGGTGCCGCGGCAGCGGCTGGTGCGAAGGCTCCCGCGGCTGGTGCCGCGAAGGCGCCCGCAGCCGGCGGCGACAAGAAGAAGTAAGCAACGGCGGATTGACGTCTGTATCGGCGAAGCACGTTTTTCGAGATGTGCTTCGTCGACGCGAACGCCGGTCCAAAGCTTCGGTCCAAGGCTTCGCCGGCACGGTTGAGTTTTGCCGGCGACACGCGAGAACCAGGATACTCCCGCCATGCGCCTGTTTGTCGGACTGGGCAATCCCGGATCGAAATCCCAGGAGCACCGGCACAACATCGGGTTCATGGCTGTCGATATGATCGCGCGGCGTCACGGTTTCGCACCGTGGCGCCGTCGCTTTCAGGGCGAGACCTCCGAGGGCACGCTCGACGGCGAGCGGGTCGTTCTGCTCAAGCCGATGACGTACATGAACGAGTTCGGGCGCGCGGTCGGCGAGGCGGTGAATTTCTTCAAGCTCGGCGTGGACGATGTCGTGGTGTTTCACGACGAACTCGAACTGCCGCCCGCGAAAGTTCGCGTGAAAGTCGGTGGCGGCATCGCCGGTCACAATGGCCTGCGCTCGGTTTCGGCGCATGTGGGCAATGAGTATCGCCGGGTTCGGCTCGGGATCGGTCATCCGGGCGTCAAGGAACGCGTGCATGGCCACGTGCTCGGTGATTTTGCCAAGGCGGACCGGCCCTGGGTCGACGCATTGTGCGATATCATCGCTGACAATGCGGGGCTGCTATTGAAGGATCGCGACTCGACATTTCAAAACAAGGTGCACCTGGCGATGCAGGCAAAAGGCTTTGCATCCAATGGTGACAACGGCGACGACGCCCCTGCGGCGTCATAAGCCTGTTCAGGACACACAATGGGATTTCAAATGCGGGATCGTCGGTCTGCCCAATGTCGGCAAATCGACGCTGTTTAATGCTCTGACCGAAACGGCCGCGGCGCAGGCCGCGAATTATCCGTTTTGCACCATCGAGCCGAATGTCGGCGCGGTTGCGGTGCCGGATCCGCGGCTCGACAAATTGTCGGCGATCGCGAAATCCGCGCAGATCATCCCGACCCAGCTGACCTTCGTGGACATCGCGGGTCTGGTGCGCGGCGCATCGAAGGGCGAAGGGCTCGGCAACCAGTTTCTCGCCACCATCCGCGAGGTCGATGCGGTGGCGCATGTGGTGCGCTGTTTTGAGGATGCCGACATTACCCATGTCGACGGCAAGATCGCGCCGCTGGCGGACATCGAAACCATCGAAACCGAGTTGATGCTGTCGGATCTCGACAGCCTCGAAAAGCGTGTCGACAATCTGTCCAAGAAGGCCAAGGGCAACGACAAGGAAGCCAAGGAGCAGCTCGATCTGGTGCAGCGTGCGCTGGTGCTGTTGCGTGACGGCAAGCCGGCGCGCGAGCTCGAGCGCAAGCCGGAAGAAGAGCGCGCGTTCCGCATGCTAGGCCTGCTCACATCCAAGCCGGTGCTTTATGTTTGTAACGTCGAGGAAGGTTCTGCAGCCAAAGGCAACAATTTCTCGGTGCAGGTCGCGGACTTTGCCGCCAAGGCAGGCGCCGTCGCGGTGGTGATCTCCGCGAAAATCGAATCCGAAATCGCGACGCTGTCGCGCGAAGAACGCGCCGATTTTCTCGAAACGCTTGAATTGGAAGAAGCCGGCCTCGATCGTTTGATCCGCGCCGGATATCAGTTGCTCGACCTGATCACTTATTTCACCGTGGGGCCGAAGGAAGCGCGTGCGTGGACCATTACGCGCGGCACCAAAGCGCCTGCGTCTGCGGGTGTCATCCACACGGATTTCGAAAGGGGCTTCATCCGCGCCGAGACCATCGCTTATGACGACTACGTCGCGCTCGGCGGCGAAGCCGGTGCGCGCGATGCAGGCAAGCTGCGGCTCGAAGGCAAGGAATACGTCGTCGCCGATGGCGACGTGATGCACTTCCGTTTCAATACCTGAGAACGAGTGGCGGCTGCTGCGCTTAAAAACGCTTTAGAGTGTTTTCGAGCGAAGTGGGCACCGGTTCGCGTCGAGAAAATGCGTTAGTTCGGCGCGCCTTGATCGCGAATCGCGCCGAGGTGCTCGTTGATCCGGAACACGATGAGAATGAACTCCGCGCCGATGCGCGCGAAGATGATTCCCACAACAATGGCGGCGAGGCTCGACAGGATAGTGATGAAGCCAACGAACGGGCTGACGGCCATCATCGCCAGCCCTGAGAAAATCCCCGACAGTCCTGAGAGCGCGATCAGGGCGATGACGAGCCAGTAGAACGTCTTGATAATCGTCGGAGTGATGAAGCGGTCCCATTGAAACAGATCGCGGAATTCGAACATCGGTGTCTCCTTACGAATGACGTCGCTACGGCGCGCGTCTGCAAGCGGCGTGGCTACGATTTCAGCGGAACGAATGGAGCAAAAGCGCAAGGCCGCCGTTGCATCTGAGTTCGCCACCGCCAAATACGACATAGTGGATTATGTCGCGGGAGGATTAGCCCCGAACGATCCACGCGGCAAGATTGCAAGTGTGCCCCGCATATGGTTGAGATTGCCGCCAATAACGGCCACAATCGGGCTGTTTCGCCAGTCGTCCCCAGCCGTTCTCGGCCTTTCGCAGTTTTGGCAGCCATTTATGACGCTGACGTTCGAGGATTTTAAGCCCGGCCATCTGGGCAAGTTCGGTCCGCGTCATGTGACGCGGGAGGAAATCATTGCTTTCGCTGCGGAATACGATCCCCAGCCCATGCATCTCGATGAAGAGGCGGCAAAGCATTCGATGCTGCGCGGCCTCGCGGCGTCGGGCTGGCATCTGTGCTCGCTGATGATGCGAATGCTGTATGACGGATTCATCCACAAGACGGCCTCGCTCGGCGGTCCGGGTATCGATGAATTGAATTGGGTCGCCCCGCTGCGGCCGGGCGACGACATCACGATCGACGTCCATGTGATTGAGACACGTGTATCGCGCAATCGCCCGCAGCTTGGCATCGTGACGTTGCGCGCGGAAATCCACAATGCCGCGGGCCACAAGCTGCTTGAGGCGAAGTGGCCCTTCATGGTCCAGCGGCGCGATGCGCCCGCCGCGAATTGAGAGACGGCCATGCCATATTTCGATGACATGAAAGTCGGTCAGCGCAGCGAATTGGGTTCGTTTACGTTCACCGCCGAGCTGATCAAGCAGTTCGCCACTCAGTTCGATCCACAGCCCTTTCATCTCGACGAGGATGAAGGCCGCAAATCATTGTTTGGCGGCCTCGCCGCGTCCGGCTGGCATGTGGGCTCGGTGGGGATGAAGCTGATCGTCGCCAAACGCCGCCGGGAGATCGAAGAAGCCGCGGCGAACGGGATCGAGGATCCATCACCCGGCCCCTCGCCGGGATTCCGCGAACTGAAATGGCTCAAGCCGGTGCTGGCCGGCGACACGTTAACCTATTCCTCCGAAATCGTTTCGCTGCGAACATCGGCCTCCAAGCCTGAATGGGGCATCATGCAGGCCCTGAACACGGCAAATAACCAGCGAGGCGAACTGGTGTTTTCCTTTCTGGCGACGGCCTTCATTCCTCGGCGCACCTAGCGCGCAACCCCTTGCCCGATGCCGTTTTTGTGATTGGCGGATCCGCGCAAAAGTTGAGATAGAGCGCGCTCTCACGGTTTTTCCGAAGCTGCTGAACGGCCTCGCGCCGTGCGCGTCCTCGTTCCATAATGGGGCAGTCGCAAGGTGCCTGGCGCCGGCGCGGGGCGGGTTCGGTTAAACCACTCGTTAAGATTTTATGCACATGGTGAGCCGGGAACGTTTCCGCCATCTGTGCTTTGGAACTTCCGTACTTGCTGCTGGGTATTTGAACCTGTTGCAGCACTTGCCCGACAGAACAGCAAGAATAAGGGAAAGATCATGGCTGATCGCGCTGGATTGAAAATCGTTGGCTTTATCTTCGCCACCGTGACCATGGCGGTGATGTTTACGACCGTGCAGGTCGTAAAAAGCCATGCCGATGGCCGCTACGTTCTCGAAAGCTCTTCCCGCTAAAGCGCGACTTTCTGACTGATCCGATTAAAATGTGATCGCTCACGCCCCCCCCAATGCTTCCATTCCGGGTTGAAGCACCGTCGCGCTCTACCTTTTTGACGATTTTTGCTGAACGCGAACCGTCATCCACCGCCGGATAAAGTCCGGCGGCATGTTTCGCCGGAAAACGCCTCTAGCGGTTCCAGGCGAAAGCCATCATGACCACAGCGACCGCGAGCAGTCCCACAAAGCGCATCATGATCTTGCCCATGTGATGGGGTGACCGCAGCGCCGGAATTGGATCGGAGTTGTTCGGACGGATCGTTTTCACAAGTTGCCCCGGCATGTCGTTCACGATTCCCTACATTTTGATCTTGCGCCTGAAAGGCTAAGGAAGATTCAAGGGAACGGCGTGAGGGCTTGTCGGTTCCGATTGAATCGGAACTAAGGCAAGGTATTTTTCGGGTGTGTTTCTCACAACGCGATGAGAGCGTTTCGAGCGCGACGAAGATTTAACACAGAACGAAAGCACTGGCTCACAAAAAATCGCCGCCGGCCTTGAAGGCGGCGACGATTTCCTTGGAGGGGCACGAGGCTTAAGAAGGCAGAGTGGCTTAAGAACGCACGACTTACTGGCGGACGGTTTCCGAGGCGCGTTTCCACTGCGCGACGTTGTCGGCGATCATGCGAGTCGATTTCATCGCGGCCTGGCTGAGCTGGGCATAGCCCGCGATCTCGCGCTGGACGCGCTGGCCTTCGCTGTGCAGCAGATCGCGCAAGGCTTCGAGTTCCGAGACCAGGTTTTCGATTTCGGTCAGAGACGTTCCTGCGACGCGCTGGATCAACGAATTGACGCTGCTGACGGTTGCTTCGGCGCTCGTATCCAATGCTGTTGTTTCGTTGGTCATGGTCCCCACCGCCGGTCGTCGCAGATAGGCGACATCATTGCGCACGAAATCGCGTATTCCGGCCTCGACCTCCGTAACGGCGGCGAGATTGGCGTCTTCTTCGGGCGACTCGATCTTCTCGGGCCTAATGGCATTCATCGTCATTTCCTTATTTCGCGTTGAGCGAGCGCGGACGTCCCCCGCACGACGAACTATCAATACCTATCAGTGCCGCCGATTGCGACCACACCGGGGCCGATGTGCGGCGCGCATCCGGCAATCCTTCGGAAACAATGGGGTGAAAATGCCGATACCCTTACTAAATACCTTTGATCACCAGGTGCTTTTGAATCCGGCGGTAAGGCTTTTGTTCAAATTTCCGACCGGGGTTTCGCTCACGGTTCCCGTGATGCTCACGCCTCCCAGCAGCTTCTGCTCGGCTCCCATGCTGTTGAGCCATCTATCGGTGCTGGTGGAGAGGGATTGTCCGGCGAGAAAACTCGTCCCCGTATCGCCGATATTGAATTTCGCTGAGCGATCCAGTTCGTAAGTTCGCATCGCGCGATTGTTGAGGCCGACGATCGGAACCAGGGATTGTTCGATGAGATTGTAGCCGCTTTGCAACGTCAGGGAATAAGCATCGCCGCCGACCGGCAAGGACTTGCTGATGGACGTCCCGATCTTGCTCTGATCCTGCGATGGATCGAGACGCGCCTCGATCGCGGTCTTGTCCCACACCGACGCAAAACCGGGAGCGGTGAGGGCGGCCCACGCCGAGCCTGAGGATTGCGACAGCCGTCCATCCGTTGCGAACTTTTCCGGAAGCGGAGCAAGGGAAGATGTTTGTCCCGCGACATTGATGTCAGCGCCGACGCGCGTATCCCAGAATGGCATCAGCGATTGTTTGACTGAAAGCGCTGCAACACCCTCGGGCTTGTCATTCCGCGACCACACCGATGAGCCCGCGTCAGTTTTGCGGGCCGCGCGTGACGCCGTGCCCTTTGCACCAGCCGGCGATGCAACGGTGTCAGCGTTCAGCACGCTCCAGTCGACGGTCGACGGATCGGGCAGTTCGGCGTCCCGGATCGCAGCCGCGTCTTTGCGCTCCGCCGGCTGACCTTCAGGCGTCTCATCCGTCGTGGCCGGTTCTGATGGCTGCACGAAGGCCCACGGATCTTTCGCGCCCGGCGCGGATGTGTCCTGTGCCCAACCCGCCGGCATGCACGCCATCATTCCCGCCGCCATGGAGCCGACAAACAACGCATGTGCTGGCAAGAGCCGGTGCGATAACGCGTGGCGTGACGTCGTTAAACGGGAGAGGGGGGACATCGCGAACGCAACCATGATAATAATTCAAACCGACCAAATTCAGATGAATGTAACGCCTCACGAACCGCGTGCAAAACACAATGTCTTGGCCGGTGGATTGTGATGCTTGCCAGTTAACGCCGCCTTCGAGCCTGTTGGAGTTGGCGGTCGTCAGCGTTTCTTCCATCGCCCCCGATGGCCGGGCGCGCCGCCAGACGAACGCGGTGAGGGGGACGCTTCGGGGCGGTAGGGTTTGGACTCCATGCCCGGTCCCATCTCGTCGAGGCTCGGCTTTTTGGCACGCGAGCTGGATTTGCTCTGCGACGGTGGAAGATTGGCGGCGTCGCCGTATTTCCTCGCGCCTGCATAGGCTCCCGCCTTGCCGGCCACCACGCGCTGCTTCACCGTGGGATCGTCTACCACCGCCAGCTCCGTCGCGCGCAGCCGCTTCACTTCGTCACGCAGCCGCGCCGCTTCCTCGAAGTTCAGGTCGGCTGCGGCCTCGCGCATGCGGGTTTCCAGATCGGCCAGAACCGCCTCGAAGTTGTGCCCGATGCTGATGACATCGTCGGCCATGCCGCCGTCGCCGACTTCGACGAGGACATGATCGCGCTCATAGACGCTGTTCATGATATCGCCGATCGACTTCTTAATGCTTTCCGGCGTGATGCCGTGGGCGGTGTTGTAGGCGGTCTGCTTCTCGCGCCGTCGATCGGTTTCGGCGATGGCGCGCTCCATCGAACCCGTCATCTTGTCCGCATAAAGGATCACCTTGCCATCGACATTGCGCGCCGCGCGGCCGATGGTCTGGATCAGCGAGGTTTCGCTGCGCAGGAAACCTTCCTTGTCGGCATCGAGAATTGCGACCAGCGCGCATTCCGGAATGTCGAGGCCTTCGCGCAGCAGGTTGATGCCGACCAGCGCATCGAACGCGCCGAGCCGCAGATCGCGAATGATTTCGATGCGCTCGATGGTGTCGATGTCCGAATGCATATAGCGCACGCGAATGCCTTGCTCATGCAGGTATTCCGTGAGGTCTTCCGCCATGCGCTTGGTGAGAACGGTGACCAGACTGCGATAGCCTGCGAGCGCAGTGGCGCGAACCTCGCCAACCAGATCGTCGACCTGCATGCGGGCGGGGCGGATATGAACCGGCGGATCGATCAGCCCGGTGGGACGGATCACCTGCTCGACGAACACGCCGCCGCTTTCGTTCAGCTCCCAAGCCGACGGCGTCGCCGACACCGCGACGGATTGCGGACGCATCGCGTCCCATTCCTCGAAGCGCAACGGCCTGTTGTCCATGCAGGAGGGCAGGCGGAAGCCGTATTCGGCCAGCGTCGCCTTGCGCCGGAAGTCGCCACGGAACATCCCGCCGATCTGCGGCACGGTGACATGGCTTTCGTCCATGAACACCAGCGCGTTGTCCGGGACATATTCGAACAGCGTCGGCGGCGGTTCGCCCGGCTTGCGGCCGGTGAGATAGCGCGAATAATTTTCGATGCCCGCGCAGCTTCCGGTCGCCTCCATCATCTCGAGATCGAACGTGGTGCGCTGCTCGAGCCGTTGGGCTTCCAGCAATCGGCCCTGAGCGTGAAGCTGGTCGAGCCGCCACTTCAATTCACTCTTGATGCCTTTGATGGCCTGAATCAGCGTTGGACGCGGCGTCACGTAGTGCGAATTCGAATAGACCTTGATGAACTCCAGCTCGTCGCTCTTGTGCCCGGTCAGCGGATCGAATTCCTCGATGGTTTCCACCACGTCGCCGAACAGGTTCACGCGCCAGGCGCGGTCTTCGTAGTGGGCGGGGAAGATGTCGATGGTGTCGCCGCGCACGCGAAAGGTGCCGCGCGAGAAGTCCGCGCTGGTGCGCTTGTACTGAAGCGCCACGAGATCGGCGATCAATTGCCGCTGGTCGATCCGCTCGCCCTTTTTCAGCGCGAACGTCATCGCCGTATACGTTTCGACCGAGCCGATACCGTAAATGCAGGAGACGGATGCCACGATGATGACGTCGTCTCGCTCCAGCAGCGAACGGGTGGCCGAATGGCGCATCCGGTCGATCTGCTCGTTGATCGAGGAATCTTTCTCGATGTAGGTATCCGTGCGCGGGACGTAGGCTTCCGGCTGGTAGTAATCGTAGTACGACACGAAATACTCGACGGCGTTGTCCGGAAAGAAATTCTTGAACTCGCCGTAAAGCTGGGCAGCCAGTGTCTTGTTCGGCGCAAGAATAATCGCCGGGCGCTGCGTCGCCTCGATCACCTGCGCCATGGTGTAGGTCTTGCCGGAGCCGGTGACGCCGAGCAGCACCTGGGTGCGATCGTTACGCTGTACGCCTTCGACCAGATCCTTGATCGCCTGTGGCTGGTCGCCCTTCGGTGAATATTCGGATTTGATCTGGAAGCGGACGCCGCCTTCCGATTTTTCCGGGCGCGGCGGTCGGTGGGGCGTCCAGACCTGAAGACTGCCGTCGTCCTTTCGGAACTCCGGGCGTCCGTCGCGGATCAGGTTCTCGAGCGCTTCCGCCGTCGCGGCAACGCCCAGCGATTCCATCTTGTTGCGCGCGGGCCGCGCCAGCGTGTCGTCATCCTCGACATCGAAGCCAAGTTGCCGTGCGAGTTCCGGATCCATGACCGGGATCGATGCGGTGGTGCCATAGGTGGCCTGCGGCGCTTCGTCGAACCCTTGCGCGCCATTGACCCTGTCATCGGTATCCCTCGCCGCGTCCGGTTGCGGATCGCGCCGGGCGCCGGGAGGCTGCGGCTGCGCGCGCAACGGACCATTGCGCGCGATGCGGGTCGCGGCCTTGGTGTTGCGCGTCATGTTGCGGTCCGGCAACGGGTCCGTCGGCAGCCTTTCGGAAGCATTGCCTTCGGCAGCCTTGCCTTCGGCGGCTTTCGTCGAGGCCCGTGCGCGATGGGCGGCGGCCTCACCTCCGGCGCGGCGTTCCCACGAATTGGTCGGAGGCTGCTGCAGCCCGGTTTGCGAGCCGACGCCGCTCTCGCCGCGATTGATCGCCGGATTGAGAAGTTCGGCGAGCGCGGGCGCGATCGGCTGCACATCGGGGCGATGAGCCTTCGACTTCGGCGTCGTGGATTTCGGCGTCGAGACTTTCGAAGTTTTGGCTTTCGAAGTTCTGGACTTGTCGGATTTGTCGGAAGGCGCCATGAGCGGAATATGGGTGGAATTATCGGTCAATAAAAGACCGTTTCGGAACCACCACGGAAAATTATCGGCCGCGTGCCGCTGCATTCAAACATGCGTTTCGACGAAGGCAGTATCCCCATCCCATTCGCCAGGCGAATGCCGGCCATGTCGATTTGCGCGTTGCAGGACTGCGCAGGCACGCCGTCAATTGGCGGAGATGAAAATTCGCGCCGGTTTCCTGCCATTGACTTCGCGACCGCGATTGAGTGAACTGCCGGAGTTGCATGCAAAGAGCATTCAATTGATAATGCCTGGCTGCGTCTCGCGAACCTTCGCAAAAATCAGGAACGCCCGATGATCGACCTTCATTACTGGCCAACGCCCAACGGCCACAAGATCACGATGTTTCTTGAAGAAACTGGTCTGCCCTACAAGATCGTTCCGGTGAACATCGGCACCGGCGACCAATTCAAGCCGGAGTTTCTTGCGATCGCTCCCAACAACCGGATGCCCGCTATCGTCGATCACGCGCCCAAGGACGGCGGCAAGCCTGTCACGGTTTTCGAGTCCGGTGCGATCCTGACTTACCTCGCCGAGAAAACCGGAAAATTTTTGTCCACGGATCTGCGTGTGCGATACGACACGTTGCAGTGGCTATTCTGGCAGATGGGCGGGCTCGGTCCGATGGCCGGGCAAAACCACCATTTCGCAATTTATGCGCCGGAGAAGCTGCCTTACGCGATCAATCGCTACGTCAACGAAACCAATCGTCTCTATGGCGTGCTGAATAAACGTCTCGCGGATCGCGACTATCTCGCGGGCGAGTATTCGATCGCCGACATGGCTTGCTATCCCTGGGTGGTTCCCTATGAGCGGCAAGGCCAGAAGCTCGAAGACTTCCCGCACCTCAAGCGCTGGTTCGACGCCATTCATGCGCGCCCGGCGACCGTGCGCGCCTATGCGCTGAGCAAACAGGTCAATCCCGATGCGGGCGGCATCCGCACCGAGGAGCAGCGCAAGATTTTATTTGGTCAGACCGCATCCGTCGTGAAGAGCTGAGGAAAAATGGCACGTCAACTTTTTGAATTGGTCGGCGTCGACGCAGACCGTCCCTTCAGTCCGTTCTGCTGGCGCACGCGAATGGCGCTGGCGCACAAAGGTCTGGATGTCGAATCCGTCCCGTGGCGCTTCACGGAAAGGGATGCGATCATGAAGCATCAATCGGAGAAAGTTCCTGTTCTGCTCGATGGTGACAAGACCGTCTCCGATTCCTGGGCCATCGCAAACTATCTTGAAGACACCTACCCCGATCGGCCGTCGCTGTTCGGCGGCGAGGGCGGCCGGGCCATGGCGCGCATGCTTAATTGGTGGGGCGATATCGCGACCATAGGCGGATTGTTTCCGATGATCGTGGCCGATATTTACGGACACTTGCCTGCGGCCGATCAGGGCTACTTTCGCAAGAGCCGCGAAGCCCGCCTCGGCAAGACGCTGGAGGAAGCGTCGGCCAGCCGCGACAAGGACGTCGAGGTGTTTCGCAAATCGCTCGATCCGATGCGGTTGACGCTGCGCACGCAGGCGTTTCTGGGTGGCGCGGCGGCGAACTATGCCGACTACATCGTATTCGGTGGTTTCCAATGGGCGCGTGCGATCAGCCCTTTCAAATTGCTGAAGGACGACGACGCGATTTACGCTTGGCGCGAAAAAATGCTCGATCTGTTCGACGGCATGGCGCGCAAATCACAGGGTTATGACGTCTAAAGTTACGCTGTTTCAGCCGCGCACGCGTAACGCGAACAGAAACGCGTTCCCCTTTCGTGATTGCATTGACCAGTTTGGCTGCGAGTGACCCTTTTCCGGCGTGGCGACAAGTCTTCGGTTTAGGTAACGTTGATGTAAGCTTCGCGGGTCAAGCGCTCGATGCGGGCATCGTCGGCCGTTTGCCATTGTCTCGCGATGAAGTCCGCGCCCGGCTTGCCGTAGATTTCCGGATAGCGCTCCATCTGATTTTCGCGCTGCTCGTAATAATAATCGAGCCCGCTGATGAATTTCTTGTGCCCTTCTTCGGTGCAGCGGCTGCTCCACGCGCCGTCCAGCGCTTGCAAAGCGGTCTCGCGTTGCCGTTTGCGGCCATAGATCATCGGCTGGTCGTTCGCCTCCATCTCAGCCACGTCTCCGGTCGGCTGTGGGAGGGGCCGGACTGGAGAAAACGTCCAGGCAGCGATCTGCCAGACCACAAACACCCCTACTAAGATAAAGGCCCGGTTCATCGCAAACGCCGTTGGGGCTGGGTTTTCGTGGACCAGTTGCAAACCGGCAAATCGTCGCTCCATACGCCCGGACCTGCGAACTGAAGCACATCGAACCGGATCAACTCCTTAAAATCGGCCTTGACGAGTCCCCCCTGATTAGTTGCGTCGGCTACAGCCGCTTGCACCGTTCTGTCCAGCGGGGTGCCGAAGGCGGCAGCTGCTTCCTCACGCTTTCCCCTGCATAGCATAGGCATGATCCCGGATCGGGCACAGTTGAGCTTGCGTTGCCAGGCCTCCGTATATGCGGTGAGCGCGGCGACCAGATTGGCTTTCATTGTCTGGTCGCATGGCGACTGCGAATAGCCGTTCGCGGCCTGCAGAAGATCGAGACGCAATCGATCCCTCTCTGCGTCCTTGTCGCTCTGTAACGTTTGCGTGGATTCCCAGCTCTCGCGTTCAAAGTCCTGGGCAGTTTTTTCACGGAAGGTCGCCTTCATCGGCGACAACGGTGCGACGAAGCTGGGCGGCTCCATGCTCATGGGAAAGCCGCGCAGCGCCCATGACATCCCGATGCCACCGACAATGAAAGCGACGCAAACCTGGCCGACGAAACGGAGCATAAAAGGCATCCTGCAATCAGAGGATGCGGATCTATCACTCACTTTCTTAATGTTGGAATTATCGTGAATACGCTTTCGCAACGACGTCATCGCCGGTTTAACAGGGTCCTTAAAATTCTCTGGGACCGAAAAACGAAAGTCCGCTGTCCGCTAGGGTCTGCGATGACCCTGAAGCGCCGCGGCCGCGCGAAAGCACGTCGGACACAGACAGTCTTCGCCGTCCGTCGACATCGGTAGCCGCGCGGTTTCCAGGTCGCACCAGCACTCACCAGACAGGCTGCAGCCGAACACGGTTCCGCAGCGCGGACAGGCCAGTTGGCGCTTTCCCTTCTCCGCGACGGAGGCGACGGATGGGGTACCTAACGGATTTGTCATGCGGTCCATCCCAATTTTGCCGGATCTTTCATGGCTCGTTCATCGCGGGTGAGCGTATATTCGCATCTGCAAATCGCCGCGCCTCAACTCCGGGTTCCTTCGCACCGCTGCATCCTGTGTCTGCCGAGCGTGCGTTCCGATCCGGTCAAGATAACTGCGAGATAATCCCGATGGCCCGCGATCCGCAAGCCGCTCTCATTGCACTTAACAGATTTGGATTCGGCGCGCGCGGCGGAGCCTCCGGCGATCTGTCCAGTGCAGCGTCGGATCCGCGCGGCTTCGTCAAGGCCGAACTCGCCAAACCGGGCGCGGCGCTACTCGATTCGCCCGGGCTACAGGACACGCCCGCATTGGCGCGGCTGTTGTTCGACTATCAGGCCGAAACCAGACAGCAGCGCGAGGCCGCGGCCAAGGCGCAAGCAACTCCCGATGCAGCAATGTCCAACGGTTCCGCTGCCGTGGTCGCAACTCCGGCGGACAACGCGCCGTCGCCAGCGTCAAAGCCGTCCGTCGCGGATCCGATGCAGGAGAAAAAGCAGGGCGCACCGGCTGCATCCGCTTCTGGCGATATGATGAAAGCCGTCGCGCCCGCGCAACCGGCGAAGCCAGCGGCGGCGCAGCCCAATGTGGTGCAGAAGACCTACCGCGCGGAAGCACTCGCGCGCATCCAGCGCGCCTGCATCGCCGAGGTCGGTTTTGTCGAGCGGCTGGTCACGTTCTGGTCCAACCACTTTTGCGTCGCCATTAATAAAGGCCAGCCAGCAACCATGTGGGCGGGCGCGTTCGAACGCGAAGTGATCCGCCCCCATGTGCTCGGCCGTTTCGGAGACATGCTGAAGGCGGTCGAGCAACATCCCGCGATGTTGTTCTTTCTCGATAACCAGCAGTCGATCGGACCGAACTCGCGGGCCGGGCAAAACCGCAAACGCGGGCTCAACGAAAATCTTGCGCGCGAAATCATGGAGCTGCATACGCTCGGCGTCGGCGGCGGGTATACGCAGGACGACGTGACATCGCTTGCGCGGATCATCACGGGTTGGACATTCGCCGGCCGGGAAGGCCGTCTCGGTCCGGCCGGCACGTTTGTCTTCAATGCCAATGCCCATGAGCCGGGTCCGCATACGCTGTTGAAAAAAATCTACGAGGATACGGGGGTCGGGCAGGGCGAAGCCGCGCTCGCGGAGATCGCACGGCGGCCCGCGACGGCAAAATTCATCGCGACCAAGCTTGCACGGCACTTCGTGGCGGACGATCCGCCGCCCGCGCTTGTCGCCCGGCTCGCGGATGTGTTCGACAAGACCGATGGCAATTTGAAAGACGTGTCCGTGGCACTCGTGGAGTCGGATGACGCCTGGCAGGCGTCGATGACGAAGCTGCGGACGCCTTATGAATATCTGGTCGCATCCAGCCGTCTGTTCGCTCGAGTTCCCGATGAACCCGGCCGGTACCTCAGTGGCCTTAGTTTGCTTGGCCAGCCGTTGTGGAGTCCTGCCGGGCCGAACGGCTTTGCCGATACCAATGCGGCATGGGCCTCGCCGGAAGGCATGAAGCTGCGGCTCGATATTGCCTCGCAGATTGCCTCGCGCGTGTCCGACACCATCGATGTGGTTCAGTTGCTCGACGTCGCCGCCGGGCAAGCGGCGTCGACCGAAACGAGGCAGACGATCGAACGCGCGGAATCGCGGCAGCAGGCACTCGCATTGCTGTTGATGTCGCCGGAATTCCAGAGGAGATGACCATGGACTGTTGTGAGAACCACGCCTTGCGCGGGATGACGCGGCGGTCGTTGCTGCTGGGTTCGGCAACATTCGCCGCGTGGGCCTATCTTCCGAAATTCGCCCGCGCCGCCGACGGGCGCGATCCGCGCCTTGTCGTGATCATCCTGCGTGGGGCGCTCGATGGTCTCGCCACCGTGGCGCCGGTCGGAGATCCTGATTACGCCGCGCTTCACGGCTCGATCGCGCTGTCGCTGGACGGCCCGCATGCAGCGCCCGCATTGAACGCATTCTTCGCCCTGCATCCGGCGATGCCGCAATTCGCACGAATGTACAAGGACAACAAAGCCGCCGTGGTTCACGCGGTGGCGACCTCCTATCGCGAACGTTCGCATTTCGACGGACAGGACGTGCTGGAGAGCGGCTTTGCGGCGCCGGGCCGGGTGCAATCCGGCTGGCTCAATCGCGCCATCGAAAGTCTGCCCAGGGGCGAGCGCGTAACGAGCGGGCTCGCGGTCGGGCCGACCACACCGCTGGTGTTGCGCGGCGCTGCGCCGACCGTGGGCTGGGCGCCGGCCACGTTGCCGCAGGCGGCCGACGACACAGCCATGAGGTTGCTCGAACTTTATCGTCACCGCGATCCGGCGCTGGCTTCATCGTTTGCGCAGGGATTGCAGATCGAAAAAATTGCCATGCGCGACGACGAAGCCATGAAACCTAAACCGGGCGTCAACGCGATGCGGATCGCCGCCAAAGGCGCGGCCAAGTTGATGGCGGCGGATGATGGTCCGCGCATCGCGGCGCTCGCCTTCGATGGCTGGGATACCCATGCCAATGAAGGCGGCCCCGTCGGGCGGCTCGCACAGTTGCTTGGTGGCCTCGACGGCGCGCTGGCGGATTTCGAAAGCGGGCTCGGCGAGCGCTGGCGCGACACGGTGGTGGTGGTCGCAACCGAATTCGGCCGCACCGCGCGCATCAACGGCACCGAAGGCACCGATCACGGCACCGGCACGATTGCGCTGCTCGCGGGTGGCGCGGTCAAGGGCGGCCGTGTGATTGCGGACTGGCCGGGCTTGAAGACTGCAGACCTTTATGAAAATCGCGACCTGAAGCCAACCACCGACCTGCGCAGCGTCATCAAGGGCGTGCTGCAGGATCACCTGGGCTTGAGCGAACGCGTCTTGTCGGCGTCGGTGTTTCCGGACAGCGCTGCCGCGAAACCCATGGCCGGCTTGATCGGCTGATCGCGCGGGGCCGCGTTAGCCCGCGTCGCCGGTGATTTGATCGATTGCCGCCATGTCGTCGGCGCTGAGTTTCCAGCTTGCGGCTTTGACGTTCTGCGCGACCTGTTCGATCGAGGTCGCGCCGGCGATGACGCTCGACACCTGCGGCCGCGAGGCAAGCCATGAAAACGCCAGCTCCAGAATCGTGCGGCCGCGCTCAAGCGCGAACGTCTCCAGCGCCTTCACGACCGCGAGGTTGCGCGTGGTGAAATAACGTTCGCGCAGGCCGTCGACCCGGGCGAGCCGCGTGCCTTCCGGAAGCTTGCCGTCTTTGTATTTTCCGGTGAGCAGGCCGTTCGCCAGCGGAAAGAACGGCAGCAATCCCATATTGTAGGCCTGGGCTGCGGGCAGCAGGTCTTTCTCGATGCCGCGCACCAGCAGGCTGTATTCGTCCTGGCACGAGACGAACGCGTGCGTGCCGATGCTTTTCGCGGTGAGCTGAGCTTCGGCTACCCGCCAGGCCGGAAAATTCGAACAGCCGACGTAGAGCACCTTACCCTGGCGGACGAGATCCTCCAGCGCGCGCAGCGTCTCCTCGATCGGCGTGCGCGGATCGAAATCGTGTTGCTGATAGAGATCGATGTAATCGGTTTTGAGACGCTTCAGGCTCGCCTCGACCGCGGACACGATATAGCGGCGCGACGCGCCTTGTTTCTCGCCGCTGTCGTCCATCGCTTTGCTGAATTTCGTGGCGAGCACGATGTCCTTGCGCCGCTCCCCAAGCACGTTGCCCAGAACGGTTTCCGATCCGCCCCGTCCCGCATAGATATCGGCGGTATCGAACAGCGTAATGCCAAGATCGATCGCCTTGTGGATCACCTTGCGGGACGTCTCGGCGTCGGTGCGCTGGCCGAAATTGTTGCAGCCGATGCCGACGGCGGAAACGCGCAGGCCTGAGCCGCCGAGATTTCGAATTTGCATGAAGTTGTCCCGAGTGGTCGCGCGGCGGCGGAGGAATGTGAAACGATCCTGACGGAAGTCCGTCGCCCCGGCAAGTTGCGCTTGCGCCTGCTTTGGCGAAAGAACATCGGACGGGATGGTCGGTGTTTAGGGTTCAAGAAAAAATACAGGCGGCCCCGGTCAGACGCGGCGACTGACCGGGACCGCCGAGGCATTGCGGCGAAGTGGCTCCGATTTACGGATAAGTGCCGGCACGCCGGATCTGCGACGGGGGGAGGGGCAACCGGCGTGCGCGTTGAACGTTACGCGCGCTGTGTAGACCATTTGTGACAGGGACACGTTGTCCTCAGGACTTTGAGCCGGTCTACTCCGCCGCGCGCAGCGTGTGTGCGAGGGGTTGGCGCGCCATGAGATCGGTGATCGGCATGTAGGTCAGCATGCGGCCTCCGTCGGGAAGAGCGGCACAGCGGAACCGCAGGATTTCACCGTTTGCCAGTTTGAGATCGATCGGCGTTGAATTGCCATTGCGGACCTGGGCGATGCGCTTCGAGACGTAGGAGTCCAATTCCTCCTCGGGCATTTCATAAGCGTGGCTGTCGCGGCCGTGATACATCAGCGCAACGAACGGCGGCTTGCTCTGGGCCTGTTTGTCGCTCAGCAGAAACATGCGGCGGAAGGCGTGGTTGATGAATTGCGCGCGGGTATCTGCGTCAAGCAGCACGATGCCGATATCCATCTCGTCGAGCGCGTCGGATAGTCGCTCGAACGCCGCCTGTTTTTTACGGCAGCGCCGGACTGCGGTGAGATATTTTGCGTGCAACAGCCCGGTCGCGAATGCGACGGCGGGCGCAGCCATGACGATGGTGATAAATCGTGTGAGATGGCTATCCACGAACGCCGGAAAGCCGGGCAGTAGCAAAAACATCGATGTGAAAAATATCGCGATGACGGCGCTCGCCAGGCCGGACGCCGATCCACCGAGCGCAGCGGAGAAAGCGACTGCGGCGATGAACAGCGACGCAGGTTCGGGAATTGCCATGCGCTCGGTGTCGGCGAGAAAGATGGCTATCGCCATCGCCGCCGTCAAAATCGGTCCGGATATTTGTTTCCAGTCCAGATGCATGAAAACTCGCGCTTGCCGCTGGTTCGAGCAGTCTTGCAAACTTTTGCGACAGGATGCCGGTAGCATTTCGCTGGTAGCATCGTGTTTTCGCGGATGGGGCTAACCAAATCTGAAAACGCCCCTGTGGATTTCGCGAAATTTCAATGAAAAATGGGAACGCGGTTCCACTTTCTGGCATTAGCTGTCTTTTGTCGTCCACCTGGAGCGCTTCCCCTCCGGATTGAATCACCATCGCGCTCTATCATTTGCTTTGACGCGTAATCTTAACGCGAACCGGTCGCTCGAAAACGCGATAGCTCCATTTCTGCGTGTGCGATCCGGATTGTTCCCGCTCGATTTTTAAAGGACCTTCATGCCCTCGATCACGCCAGCCCTGTTGCCCGTCCTCATGCTTCTGGCTTCGAATGTATTCATGACATTCGCCTGGTACGGTCATCTGAAATTCAAGGAAAGTTCGCTGCCACTGGTCATCATGATTAGTTGGGGGATCGCCTTCTTCGAATACTGTCTCGCGGTGCCCGCCAATCGCTGGGGCAGCGCGGTCTATTCAGCGGCGCAGCTGAAGACGATCCAGGAGGTCGTGACGCTGCTGGTCTTCGCGGGCTTTTCGGTTTTGTATCTGAAGGAGCCGCTGGGCTGGAATCACGCGGTCGGGTTCGCGATGATCGCGGGTGGCGCTTTCTTCATCTTTCACAAATGGTGAAGCTATTTCTGCGCGGGCGTGACGCGCAGGATGCGCCCGGCCTGACTGTCTGTCAGTAGCCATAACGCGCCGTCCGGCCCTTGCCTGACATCACGGATGCGCTCGTTGAGGTTTTGCAACAGGCGTTCTTCGCCGGTGACCTTGTTGCCGTCGAGCGTCAGCCGCACCAGCATCTGTCCGGCCAGCGCCCCGGTGAAAAGGCTGCCCTTCCATGACGGAAAGCGATCACCCGTATAAAAAGTCATGCCGGACGGGGCGATCGAGGGCACCCAGTATTTGACCGGCTGCTCCATGCCGGCTTTCTCGGTGCTCTCGTGAATTTTGGCGCCATTGTAATCGATGCCGTAGCCGATCACTGGCCAGCCGTAATTTTTGCCTTTGCCGATGATGTTGACTTCATCGCCGCCGCGCGGGCCGTGTTCGATCTCCCACAGCTCGCCGCTGGCCGGATTGACCGCAAGGCCCTGTTGGTTGCGGTGGCCATAGCTCCAGATTTCAGGTTTGGTGTCGCTGCGTCCGACGAACGGATTGTCCTTGGGCACGGTGCCGTCGGGCGTGATGCGGATCAGTTTTCCAAGGTGATTGCCGAGATTTTGGGCTTCATTACGATAAAGAAAATGGTCACCCAGCGTCACGAAGAGATTGCCATCGGCGGCCTGCACGATGCGGCATCCGTATTGGCTGCCCGTTGATGGCGGCCCTTCCTGGCGAAAAATAACGTGAACGTTGTCCAAGCGCGGTGCGGCGCCATCAGCAACGACGGCTCGCGCGACGGCAGTATGGCCACCGGCGGTTTCGCGCTCGGCGAAGCAGAAATAAATCGTACGGGTTTGCGCGTAAGCCCTGTCGGCAATGACATCAAGCAGGCCGCCCTGACCCGATACCCAGACTTCGGGCACATCGCGGAGCGGCGCGGACAGCTTGCCGTCGCGCGTGACGATCCGCATGCGCCCGGGCCGTTCTGTGACAAGCATCCGTCCGTCCGGGAGGAAGGCCAGCGACCAGGGATGTACAAGGCCGCCGGCCACGGTCTCGACCTCCAGCTGCCCGGTGGAAGACGCGAAAGAGGTGTTATCGCCGCGGGTGCTGGTTGCGATCAGCAGACTCGCGGAGAGAGTGATCGCAGCCGCCAGCGATGTCGTGACCAGCAAGACCGGCGTTCTCATGGCAATCATCGACTCGCGGACGCGTTGAACTTCATTGTGATGCGGCTGATTCCGGCTATCCGGAACATATGAAGCGCAGGCATTGCGATCAGAAGGGCGGCGGCAGGACCGCAACCATCTTGATCCACAGCATGGCGAGCGTCACGATCAGGCAGAGCGACAGTGATCCGATCGCGAGCGACGATGCGAGGGAGTTGTCCGATCGAGAAGCAGCGAGTGCAGCCCGGTTTCCAAAACCGTGACACACAACGGGTGACCGCGTCATTGCCATCAAATCCCCCAGCTCGCGCGTTTTTGAGAAACGCGCTTTCAAGACCAAGCTTTACTCGTCTGCGAATCACCGCATGCCTGCAACTTGGAAAAATTAACGGTCAAGATTTTGACGGCGAACGACCGCGACGTGGCAAAATCTGGGCAATAAATCGGTTTAAGTCCGATTATCCCCGCAAACCCCGTAATTTTGTCAGACCGATGCGCGGATGGGCTGGGCCGGCTGCTGTTCCGGCACGGATTGGGGAGTCCAGTCCATGGCGACGAAGCGCGGCTCCTGCTCGATGCGCTTGAGCCAGCCGCGAATCGCGGAAAACTCCGAGAGATCGTAATCGCATTGATCCGCGACATGCGTGTATGCATAGAGCGCGATGTCTGCGACCGTGAGCTGGTTCGCCGCGAAATAATCCCGCGTCTTCAGATGATCTTCCATCACCTGCAACGCGCGATAGCCACGCTCCATCCAGTCTTCCAGCGAATAGGAGTGCAGTTCGCGTCCGCCCTTGACCAGCGAGAGCCAGAAGTAAGCCGCGCCGATATTCGGCTCCAGCGCGTGCTGTTCGAAGAACATCCACTGCATGGCGTCGGCGCGGTCGAGACGGTTTTCAGGCGCGAGCGATGTGCCGATCGCCACGTACCAGAGAATGGCGTTGGATTCCGCCAGATAGCGCCCGTCGGCGACTTCCAGCAGTGGCACCTGCCCGTTGGGATTCTTGGCGAGAAATTCCGGCGTGCGGCTTTCGCCTTGCAGAATGTCGATCTCGATGGCGCGATAGGGCGCATTCAACAACGCCAGCGCAAGGCGAACCTTGTAGCTGTTGCCGGAACGTTGCATCGTATAGAGCTTGTACATCGATTGACTATTCCGGCGCGTCGAGACGCGCCTTCCCCCACCTGCCGGTGGGACAATGGTGCGCGCGCCGCCGCGCCGCAACCCCCTGATCTGGAAAAAGTCGAAGTGCGCTGCACCATGCCCGATGCAGCAAAATCATTGTCTCTATGAATTCATTTTAGCCAGCGATACTGTCTCATCATCCATGGGTTTCATCTGCTGAATATTGAATCCGGTTGATGATCAGCCAACCCGCGATGGCGATTCCGCATCCAGCAAAGACGTCGACGAAATAGTGTCCTCCATCAACAGGGGTCGCCAAAATCATTGTTAAGTTCAGGAAAAATGCAATCCATCGAACAAATCTAACGGGCCAGAGGGCTAGAATAAAAAGCATCCCAAGAGCAGCGTGCAGACTTGGAAAAGTGATAATGCCCTCCGCACCATCCGCCGATAACAGGCGGAATGTGCCACTTCTTATACCGGTGAACACGGGCAAGTGCTGACTTTGCGTAACCGGCGTGATTGATGAGTAATCCGCGGGGGAAAGACCGAGAGAACCCCATACGCCCTGCGCAGGCATGAAGGCCGAAACAGCGATAACGATGATGGTGACGGCAACGAAGGTGAGAACAAATAATCTTGATCTCATCTGATTCGATGTATGTGCGAGGACCATAAGAACCGTCATCGCTTGCAGGCTGAAGCTTGCGTATGCATAAGCAAAAACAGCATGAAGGAGTGGGTGGGCATTTAAGACTGCAAGAACGCTCAACCACTCGAAACCTATTTGGCGGTCCCATTCTGCGAATGTGGCGTCTTGTAAGGGCCAAGCAACGCTTGCCGCGATGTACGATAGGGGTGCGGCGACGGCCGCGAATGCCACAATCTGCGCGGTGCCGATGAGCGCTCCGGCCAGTTTGGCGTCCGGACGGATTTGCCGATAGAACCAGCCAGCAGCGGTTAGCGATATGACGGCCACGATGGGTTTGATGAAACTGCCCCAGGAGATTAGAAATCGACCGGCCCACGTCGCTATGAGATCAATCGAAGCGGCTACGAAGATGAGTCCCCAAATCGTGGCATCCAGTCGTCGTATGATATTTTTGTCTGCAACCATTCGGGCTGTTCCGGCTAGTTTTTGACATTCCAGGCTTTTTTAAACGAGTGACGGTTTGCCGCCGGTTAATGGCGTATCGCACTAAGAAAACAAGACATTTGTGCTTGCCGCTGCATCGCTGGTGTCCGTCATCGCGCGGCGTAGCGTGAACGCGTAGAACGCCGCGACGACAACAAACCCCAGAGGAATTTCGGTTGCGCTCGCTACGCCGCGTGCGATCAGGGGCGTCAGCCATGCAGCGGCGAGCAGGCTGATTTCGAAATCGTGGAAGCCCTCGGCTAGTCCATGGCGAACAAAAAATGCAATCGCGATCGACAACACCATCAGATCGTAATCGAGCACATAGGGCGTTGCCAGCAGGCATGCGGTGGCCAGCGCGGACGCTTTGAGTTCGTAGGCGGCCTTGCTGCGCCAGAGCCATATGAGGCTCGCGGCAAGCGTCAGCGTCAGCGCGCATTGGATGACGTAGGCTGCGGGAATGCCGGCGCCCCACATCCGGACTGCTGAGAAGATCGACTGGATTTTTTCCCAACCGGTCGTGCCCTGTTCAAGCACCACATGTTGCGTGAAGGCTGTCGACGCCGCGAAGGCCAGCCATATGCTGTTGCCGAAAATAACGAAGGTGGCCGCGACGAGCGCGACAATTGTCGTCGCCGCTGTTGTGATCGCGGTCCATCGCCGGTCCGCGATCAAGGCCAGGGGGATCAAAATTCCGAATTGTGGCTTGTAGGCCAACAGGCCGATCAACACGCCGGCAAGCGCCGGTCGTTTTTCGAGGAGGTTAAGCCCGGCTCCGAGCAACGCAGCCGTCAGAAATCCGTTTTGGCCGTGGCCGATATTGATGAAGACGGCGGGGAAGGCGATGGCGGCGAGGTACGCCGCGCGTTTCATCGGACCGAGTTCAGGCAGGATGCCGCGCAGCGTCAGCAGATAGGCCAACCCGCTGCAAGCCAACCAGGTCAGAAGGCCCCATGCATAGGGGATCGTTGCAACAAGCGCCGCAACCGCGAAAAAGAATGGCGGGTAGTGCCAGCCGAAGAAGGGGACATCGCGTCCGCCGAAGACCATCTTTTCAGCCGCGTGCTGGAGCGCGGGATCATAGGCATCGGCGGCCTTTCCACTTAAGGTCAGCACGCCGGCGGCGTACACACTGGAAAAGTCCGTGCCGAGCGGCTTGCCGTTGCGATCGACGAGGCGGTCGGCCAGCGCGACCCAGACGATGATGGCCGCCGACGCTATCGCCAGCACCGAAAGGCAATAGCCCCGCGCGCGATCCGGCGTCAGCCAGCCGCCGGTCCGGAGTGATTGCCAAAAACGAGCCATTGATCTGCAATTTGTGGGAGGGCGGTGACTAGCGTAAGTTGGCGGCTTTAAGGTTTCCTTAGCCTCGTTGGCATCGATGCATTCTTTTGCATACGTGGCCGGCTCTCGCGGCGGATGGCAGTGCTCGCAACCGGAAAACACTCTCGTTCAGTAGCTTTTCAATAGCTTGGGCCTGTTCAGGCCGAAAATCCATGTGGAGCGTTCACGCCGGGGTTTCCGAACATCCACACTCGCTTCTTGCGATGCAGCGGATCGGGCTTTAGGGTGACGTCCTGCCCATAAAATCCGACTCGCGAGCCTGCTCGCCGTCGTTTGTCAGGAGAACATGATGCCTTTTCTGTCTGCCTCGCTCGCCCGTGTGAAGCCGTCCGCGACCATCGCGGTGACGGATAAAGCACGGCAGCTGAAAGCGGCGGGACGGAATGTCATCGGTCTGGGCGCGGGGGAGCCGGATTTCGACACCCCGGCCAACATCAAGCTCGCGGCGATTCATGCCATCGAGGCCGGAAAGACCAAGTATACGGCGGTGGATGGTATTCCCGAGCTGAAGGAAGCGATCATCGCCAAGTTTCGGCGCGAGAATGGCCTGATATATACACCGAACCAGATCACCGTCGGCACCGGTGGCAAGCAAGTGCTTTACAATGCGCTGATGGCCACGCTCAATCCGGGCGATGAAGTCATTATTCCGGCGCCGTATTGGGTGAGCTATCCGGAAATGGTGGCGCTGGCTGGTGGTGAATCCGTTCCGGTCGTTTGCACGGCCGAGCATGGGTTCAAGCTGCAGCCTGCCGCGCTTGAACGGGCCATCACCCCCAAGACCAAATGGATCATTCTGAATTCGCCGTCCAATCCCACCGGCGCGGCCTATTCCCGATCCGAGCTGAAGGCGCTCACCGATGTTCTGGTCAAGCATCCGCATGTCTGGATCATGACGGACGACATGTACGAACATCTGGTCTATGACGATTTCGAATTCACGACACCCGCTCAGGTCGAACCCAAGTTGTTCGACCGCACGCTGACGGTAAACGGCGTTTCCAAGGCGTATTGCATGACAGGCTGGCGCATCGGTTATGCGGGCGGTCCCAAAGAATTGATCGCCGCAATGGCCACGATCCAGTCGCAGTCGACGTCGAATCCGTCATCGATCGCGCAATGGGCAGCGGTGGAAGCCCTGAACGGTCAGCAGGACTTCATCCCCGAAAACAATAAAGTGTTCAAGGAGCGTCGCGATCTCGTGGTATCGATGCTGAATCAGGCGACGGGAATCAATTGCCCGCGTCCGGAAGGCGCATTCTACGTTTATCCGTCCTGCGCCGGCACCATCGGCAAGACCGCGCCGTCTGGCAAAAAGCTCGAGACGGATGAAGATTTCGTGACCGAACTGCTCGAAACCGAAGGTGTAGCGGTCGTGCAGGGATCGGCCTTCGGCCTCGGACCGGCATTCCGTATTTCTTATGCCACCAAGACCTCGGACCTCGAAGATGCCTGCAAGCGCATCCAGCGTTTCTGTGGAAACCTTCGGTAACTTTCCGATGTTTGCTAACCTGAAGACTGTCGCTTTCGCGGCTTTTTTTGGAAAGCGCCATGTTTTTGACACGGCGCTTCCCTCAAACGTCTCCCTCACTAAAATTGCCTCCCGTACTTAAAATTCAATCTCCGGAGTAAAAATCTATGCGCTTCTCAGCCCTCTTAGGCCTCGCCGTTGCGACCCTGGTCGCTTCATTTGCCCCCGCCAATGCTCAGCATCAGGGCGTGCAGGTGGGCGTTCTTGAATGCGAAGGCGGCCAGAATGTCGGCTTCATTGTCGGCTCGTCGACGGAGCTGGAATGCGTTTTCCACGCCGAAGGCCGCCCGCCGGAGCCCTATATCGCCGTGGTTCACCGTTACGGCCTCGATCTCGGTGTGACCGAGCAGACCGGCCTTGCATGGGCCGTCAACGCGCCGACCCGTGAAATCGGCCCCGGCGATCTGGCCGGACATTTCGGCGGCGTCGGTGCAAGCGCCACGGTCGGCGTCGGCGTGGGCGCCAACCTGCTGGTTGGCGGTTCGGCCAATGCCTATTCGCTGCAGCCGCTCAGCCTGCAGGGCCAGACCGGCCTCAGCGCCGTGGCCGGTATTGTGGACGTCGAACTTCATCCGGGCGCACTTGCCGTCCCGCACCACGGATACCGCCGCCACCATCGCCGCGGTCATCATCGTCACCATCGCTGAAACCCGGTTTGGTGAATGAATTCAAGAGGCCCGCATTAGCGGGCCTCTTTTTTCATGACGCGCGACCGCCTTTGGCCGCGGCCTCACCAACCGGCGCGCAGCCGTGGAAGAAGTGGACGCCATTTTTCCAAACATCACTGCGGATACTGCACACCGAATTGCTTTTGTGGCATATCCGCCGGCAAGCCCTCGTTTTCGAGCCCTCGCCTTTAATGTTATTTCACGCCTCGTCGTCACCAATTCGTTCCGTTGGCGACTTACCGGAGATTATCCCATGCGCTTCTCAGCACGTTTCGCCATCGCCGCCTTCGCTCTCATGTCCCTGTCCACTTTCGCTCATGCCCAGCAGCGCGTACAGGTCGGCGTGCTGGAATGCCGGGGCGGCGCCAGTGTCGGGTTTATCATCGGCTCGGTGACCAATCTGTCCTGTGTGCTGCGCGCCGATGGCCGCGCGCCCGATTACTACATCGCCCAGATTCGCAAGGTTGGCCTCGACCTCGGTATCACCGAGCAAAGCGCGCTGGCCTGGGCGGTGTTCGCACCAACCGTTCGTCTTGGACGTGGCGATCTGTCCGGCGGTTACGGCGGCGTGCAGGGTAGTGCGACGGTCGGGCTCGGCGTCGGCGGCAATGCGCTGGTCGGAGGCTCGGCGAATTCGTTTGCGCTGCAACCGCTCAGCCTGCAGGGCCAGGTTGGCCTCAGCGTCGCGGCTGGTGTCGAGGAACTGACGCTGCGTCCAGGACGCTGATCACAGGCGTTAATAGCCGACGCTGAGAGCAGGCTCATAAAGTTACCCCTTGTGATGACGGCCGCCTTTCGCTGAGCAAGCGTGGGGCGGCCGTTGTCATGCGCGGGCAGCGCATCGCGCCGGCATATTGCGGAACCGCAGTTTCGCGCTTGCCAATCAGGCAAACGCCTGAGACCATCCGGTTGCCGACCCAATCATGGGCCGAGCTCCAATCAGGAGGCGGCAATGGGACATGACGTCAGAAGTCCCCGCGGTCCCCGGTGCATTGCACTGGTGGGCCCATTCCAAAGCGGCAAGACCACACTCCTCGAAGCCATTCTCGCGCGCACCGGCGCGATTTCCAAACCAGGAACAGTTGAAGCAGGCACCACCTTCGGCGATGCATCGCCCGAGGCGCGCAGCCATCGCATGAGCGTCGGGCTCACCGCGGCAACCACCACATTCATGGACGACACCTACACGTTCATCGATTGTCCAGGATCGGTGGAATTCATTCACGACATGCGCGCCGCTTTGCCGGCAGTGGACGCCGCCGTGGTGGTCTGCGAAGCCGACGAGCGCAAGCTGCCGCAGCTTCAGATCATTATGCGCGAGCTGGAAGACCTCGGCATTCCGCGCTTTCTGTTTCTCAACAAGATCGACAAGGCGGATCAACGCGTGCGTGAAACGCTGGCGACGTTGCAGCCGGCCTCGCGCGTGCCTCTGGTGTTGCGCCAGATACCGATCTGGAGCGGCAACATTATCGCGGGGTTTGTCGATCTCGCGCTGGAGCGCGCCTTCGTCTACCGCGAGCACATGCCATCCGAAGTCGTGGCGCTGCAGGGCGGCGATCTCGATCGCGAGAAGGCAGCCCGGTTCACGATGCTCGAAAAGCTTGCCGATCATGATGACCGGCTGATGGAGCAACTGCTCGAAGATATTCCGCCGCCTCGCGATGCGGTGTTTGACGATCTCGCAAAGGAATTGAGCCAGGGGCAAATCTGCCCTGTTTTGTTGGGTGCAGCGACACGCGGGAACGGCGTACTGCGGCTCTTGAAAGCGCTGCGGCACGAATGTCCCGGCGTCAGCGAGACCGCAAAACGTCTCGGCGTGACGGTCACGGGCAAGGAGGCCATTGCCTATGTGATGAAGACCGCGCATCTGCAGCACGGCGGCAAACTGTCGCTCAGCCGTGTGCTGGCCGGGCATTTCGACGATGGCGCCACCGTGCAGGCGTCGCATGGCAACTCCGCGCGCATTTCCGGCATGTCGGCGGCGTCCGCCGCCAGCGACCTCAAGCGAACCTCCGCTGTCGCGGGGGATGTCATGGCCTTCGGAAAACTCGATCACGTCAAGACCGGCGATACGCTGTCGTCGGCCAAGACTGCTCCCGCGTCGCTGATCGACGTCGCGCCGCTTCCACAGGTGCTGGCGATTTCGCTCGCGGCTGCCGATCGCAAGGATGACGTCAAGCTCGGTCAGGCATTGACGCGGTTGAACGAGGAGGATCCCTCGCTTGCGATCATCCACGATCCGCTGACCCATGAAATGGTGGTGTGGGGGCAGGGGGAGATGCATCTGCGGGTCGCGCTCGAGCGCCTGCGCGATCGTTTCGGCATTGGCGTCAACCGCCATGCGCCAAGTGTGGGTTATCAGGAGACCATCCGCAAGCCGATCACGCAGCGCGGTCGCCACAAGAAACAGTCAGGCGGTCATGGCCAGTTCGGCGATGTCGTGCTGGAGATCAAGCCGTTGCCGCGCGGCTCCGGCTTCACATTCACGGACAGGATTGTCGGTGGCGCGGTCCCGCGCAACTACATTCCGGCAGTCGAGGACGGCATCAGGGACGGGCTCACGCGCGGGCCGCTCGGCTTCCCCGTGATCGATATCGCGGTGACGTTGACTGACGGCACCTATCACAGCGTGGATTCATCCGATCTCGCCTTTCGTACGGCGGCCCGCGCGGGATTGAGCGAGGCGCTGCCGCAATGCCAGCCTGTGTTGCTGGAGCCGATCTATGTTGTCGAGATCGTCTGTCCGAACGATGCGACAGCGAAGATCAATGCCATCCTCTCGGGCCGGCGCGCGCAAATCCTCTCCTTCGACACCCGCGAGGACTGGTCCGGCTGGGACACGGTTCGCGCCATGCTGCCGGAAGCGGAGATCGGCGACCTGATCGTCGAGCTGCGTTCGGCAACGGCCGGGGCAGGCGGCTTCACCCGGCGGTTCGACCATATGGCGGAAGTGACCGGGCGTGCGGCGGACCAGATCATCGCGGCTCATCGAACCGCCGCGTAAGCGGCTTCGCCTTAGCCAACCCGATGCTGAACATTGACAGCATCGGGTTTCGCGTGGTTTGACGCATTCGGTTGCGGAGCGTCCCGCAAGCCGAACAGGATTCCATTCCGCTGGAAACAAGACGGATGGCGTCACGCGTCATCGCAACGGGAGCTGTCGCAACATCATGTCGCTTTCATTGGCTCAGGCCTCCAAAATCATCGAAGCTGCGCTGAAGAAGGCGCGTGAAATGAAGCTCAAGCCGGTCGGCATCGCTGTGCTCGATGCGCGCGGCGTGCTGGTGGCCTTCTCCGGTGAGGATGGCGGCGGTCTGTTTCGTCCCGATATCGCACGCGCCAAGGCTTACGGCTGCCTCGGTTTCAACACCGGTGGGCGCCCGCTGGCGGCGCGCGCCAGCAAGCAGCCGGAGTTCGCGGCGGCAATCGCCGAGATCAGCGGCGGCAAGTTCGCGCCGATGGCAGGCGGGGCGCTGGTGCGCAACGCCGAGGGCTTCATCATCGGCGCTGTCGGCGTTTCGGGTGATACATCCGATAACGACGAAGCTTGTGCAATTGCTGCTATCGAAGCCGCCGGCCTGAAGGCCGATGCTGGCGTCTAAGTATCAACGCGTACGATGACCGCTCTTTGCGCCGCATGCCTGATCGGTTGGCCGGCGGCGCACTCGCGTTCGCCGATCATTCATAAGTATTGGCTGAACGCGCTCGGCATCGCGGGCGATTATCGCATCGAGGCCGTGCCACCCGATGCCATCGGCAGTTTTATCGCCAATATGGCGGCGCGCGGGTACGTCGGCGCCAATGTCACGATTCCGCACAAGGAGAGTGTGCTGGCGATGACAACGCCCGATGAGCGGGCGCAGGCTGTCGGCGCGGCCAACACGTTGTGGTTCGAAGGCGATAAACTGCGCTCGACGAACACCGATGTCGAAGGCTTCCTCGGCAGTCTCGATGCTGCCGCGCCGGATTGGGCCGGCATCGATGATGTGCTCGTGCTGGGTGCGGGCGGATCGTCACGCGCCGTGGTGTTCGGCCTGCTCGAACGCGGCGTCGCGCGGGTGCGTGTCGCAAACCGTACATTCGCACGCGCGCAGGAATTGGCGGAGCGGTTCGGTCAACGCGTGCAGCCTTTGTCGTGGGACTTGATCGGCAAGACACTTCCAAACGTTCACATGCTCGTGAACACCACGTCGCTCGGGATGTCGGGCCAGCCCTCACTCGATGTCGACGTTTCGTTGTTGCCGACGAACGCTGTCGTGGCCGATCTGGTTTATGCCCCGCTTGTGACGCCGCTGCTTCGCGCGGCGCAGTCGCGCGGACTGCGGACTGCGGACGGCCTGGGAATGCTGTTGCATCAGGCGGTGCGCGGCTTCTCTCTCTGGTTCGGACAACGTCCCGTCGTAACGCCCGAGCTGCGGGCGCTGGTCGAGGCCGATCTCAACAAGGCGCAAACCAGCATCTGATGCTTGCCGAATGAAAAAGTGCCGCCCTTCTTCATAGGAGTCGATAATCAATGAATTCCACGGTCAAAGCGTCGCCCGCACGGGATCCTGCCGAGCTGGCGGCCCTGCATTTCAAGGCTATCGCCACCGGCGATGCGACGCTGGCTGCTCAATGCATTCATCCCGCACATGTGAATCACATGGCAGCCGACGAGCCGCCGTCCTGCGCGCTTCCCGGATTACCCGGTTTCATGGCGACCAGCGCGTGGCTGCGGTTCGCGTTTCCGAACCTGACGTTCGAGCCCATCGAAATGGCGACGGAGGGAGAGCGGACGATCGCGCATGTATGGATGCGCGGCCGTCAAACCGGTCCCTTTGTCGTGTTTCCGCCCGGTCAGAGCCCGATGGCCTTTCCGCCGACGGGGCGGGAGTTCGCAGTGCGGCATTGCCATATCTTTCGCATGCGGGATGGCCTGCATGCCGAACACATCGCGGTGCGCGACGATATTGCGATGATGACGCAGCTTGGTCATCTTCCTCCCTCGGGTGCGGTCGCCGCGCGGCTGTTGGTGTGGAACATCACCGGCAGGGCGAAGGCCGCCGTCGCAAAGGCCATCAGCATTGCGGCAAGCGCCGCGCAGGCCAGCACGGAATAAGCGGGCTTATCAGGGGTTGATCGATCGTAACTCCTCACGCCCATCTCATGTCGCCAATCTCAAAGAAAGTTCATCGCATGCATAACCTTGCAGCCAAACTGTCAGCCGCCGCCTTCGCATTTTTGATCGTTCTGCCCGCTGCTGCCCAGCAACCGCCGTCGCGCATCCGCGGCACGGTCGAAAGCATCGACGGTGCGGTCGTTACCCTCAAATCGCGTGACGGCACGGAGGTGAAGCTTCACACGCCGGACAACGTGCAGATCACCGATGTGGTCAAGATCACGCTGGCGGATATCAAGCCCGGCTCCTATATCGGCGTCGCCGCGATGCCGCAGGAAGACGGCAGTCAGAAAGCGCTGTCCGTTCATCTGTTTCCCGAAGCGATGCGCGGTACGGCCGAAGGTTTTCGTCCATGGGATCTTCGCCCCAACAGCACCATGACCAACGCGGCGGTCGATCAGATGGTCACCTCCAACGACGGCAACAAGCTGACCTTGAAATACAAGGACGGTGAGAAAGTCATTATCGTGACGCCGGAAACGCCGATCGTGACGCTTGCGCCGGGCGACAAGGCCGAGCTGAAGGCTGGAGCCAAGGTGATCGCATTCGTGGCCAAGAAGGACGACGGTAGCCTCGACGCTGCGCGTTTCTTCGTCGGTCGCGACGGTCTCACGCCGCCTATGTGATTTCTGAATGTGATCTGAAACGCGATCTTCGCGCGTTTCAAACGAACTGCAATGAAAAAGGCCGGTGCATTATGCACCGGCCTTTTGTTTGATTTCGGAGAAGGTCGCAGTCTCAGCGGCAGTGGCGATAGCCGCGCCGGTCCCGCCAGCAGGAATAACGGCCACGGTGGAATGTCGGACCGCCGACGACAGCACCGACCACGCCGCCTGCCACCGCGCCGATCGGTCCGGCCACGAGCGCACCGGTGCCGGCGCCGATCGCAGCGCCGCTGAGCGTACTGTTACTCTGGGCAGAGGCGGGAACGGCAAATGTAACGGACGCGAGCAACGCTGAGGCAAGAACAAGACGGCGCATGAAATTCCGCTCCTTGAGAATGATGAGAATCACCACAATGAAGAACGCCCGTTAGTGTTCCGTAAAGAAGGCGGCGGCGTGTCGGACTTTGCTTTCAATTGACGTGTTTCTCAACTGATTTGGGTCTCCACGGACTTGCCTCTCGACGGGCACGCCTTTCAATCCTCCGCGATGACCTGCGGCCCGATTTCGGCGGTGCTGTTGATGCCGCACAACCCCATCGTGGTGCTGAGTTCACGCGCGATGATATCGATGGCCTTGGTGACGCCGGCCTCGCCGCCCGCGCCGAGGCCATAAATATATGAGCGTCCGATCATGCAGGATTTCGCGCCCCGCGCGAGCGCGCGCATTACGTCCTGTCCCGAACGGATGCCGCCATCGAACATCACTTCGATGCGCGAGCCCACCGCATCCACGACCTTCGGCAGAACGGAGATCGACGATGGCGCGCCGTCGAGCTGGCGGCCGCCATGATTGGAGACAACGAGGGCATTCGCGCCGGTTCGCGCGGCTTCGCGCGCGTCCTCGACGTCGTGAATGCCTTTGATCACCAGTTTGCCGGGCCAGATGCTGCGGATCCAGTCGACATCCTTCCAGTTCAGCGACGTATCAAACTGCGACGCGACCCAGCTCGACACCGAAGCCAGATCCTGCGAGCCCGGAAGATGCCCGGCGATGTTGCCGAAGTTCCGGCTCTTGCCGCGCAGCGTGCCGGCGACCCAGCCGGGTTTGGTGACGAAATCGATGATGTTTTTCAGCTTGAGCAATTGCGGCGGCACGGACATGCCGTTCTTGATGTCGGCATGGCGCTGTCCGAGCAGTTGCAGGTCGACCGTGAGAACGAGGGCGCTGCACTTCGCCGCGATGGCGCGTTCGATCAGGGATTTGACGAAGCCCCGGTCGCGCATCACGTAGAGCTGGAACCAGAATGGTTTATTTACGCTCGCCGCCACATCCTCGATCGAGCAGATCGACATGGTCGACAGCGTGTAGGGAATTCCGGCGGCCTCTGCTGCACGGCAGGCATGAATTTCGCCGTCGCTGTACTGCATCCCCGTCGAGCCGACCGGCGCGAGAATGAGCGGCAGGCTGGCTTTCTCGCCGAGAATGTCGGTGCTGAGATCGCGCGCCGAAATATCGACCAGGATGCGCTGGCGGAATTTGATTTTTTGCAGGTCTTCGCGATTGGCGCGCAGCGTTTCCTCGGCGTAGGAGCCGCCGTCGACATAATCGAAAAATGCACGGGGCACGCGGCGCTTATGAATTTGCCGCAGGTCCTCAATGCAGGTGATGTCTTTCATGGGTATGTCCCCGCCCTGTTATTTTTTTCCAAATCAGATGTCCCGGTCACGCAAGTTGGATCGGCATCTACTTGGATCGTCATCTACCACGTCTCGCCGCCGGGTAAACGTGGAACGGGCGCCGGTAGCACCAGAGGCGACACCATGCAGGATGGGCGCGCCGGTGAGAAGGACGGCGAGCCAGAAGTGTTACAGCTGCTGGGTGAAAATCGCTGAGTGCGATTAAAGGGACGTCGAACTCGAAGATGCGACCGAGGAGGTCTGGCGAACGCGTTTTATTATGGCCCCGTCTCATGGTCTCAGCGCGCGTTGGTGGCGCTGGCTGGAAAAAGCGGTGGAAAGCGGCTGCTCGCGCCACCTACGGCCCCGGATGCGTTAACCATTTCACATAATATTTTGTGTGTTTTCAATGGCTTGTTGAGATTTAAACGGCCGCATCTGGTAATGATTCATCATCATTTTTGAAGTCGTTATCGCCTCAAAAGCTTTATAAGCGGCCTCGCAGTATCATTTGGGCTCGCGCGGTCGGCGCAGAGCGGGGGATTCATGGCTCGCAAATATTTCGGGACCGATGGCATCCGGGGTCGCGCCAACGGCGTGATCACCCCGGAACTGGCTTTGAAGGTCGGGCAGGCCGCAGGTCTGGCGTTTCAGCGCGGCGATCACCGCCATCGCGTCGTCATCGGCAAGGATACGCGCCTTTCGGGGTACATGATCGAAAACGCGCTGGTCGCGGGCTTTACCTCGGTCGGCATGGATGTGCTGCTGCTGGGTCCGATGCCGACGCCCGCGGTCGCGATGCTGACGCGTTCGATGCGCGCCGATCTCGGCGTGATGATTTCCGCTTCGCACAATCTGTTCGACGACAACGGCATCAAGCTGTTCGGGCCCGACGGCTACAAACTGTCCGATGACGTCGAGATGCAGATCGAACAGTTGATGGACGAGAGCATCGCCAAGAAACTCGCCGGCAGCGCCAGCCTTGGCCGCGCCCGCCGCATCGACGGCGTTCATGATCGCTATATCGAATTCGCCAAGCGCACGCTGCCGCGCGCCCTCAGCCTCGATGGCGTCCGGATCGTCGTCGATTGCGCCCACGGCGCGGCCTATCGCGTGGTGCCGGAAGCATTGTGGGAATTGGGCGCCGATGTGATTTCGATCGGCGTCGACCCTGACGGCTTCAATATCAACAAGGATTGCGGCTCGACCTCTCCGGAAACGCTGCGCAGCAAGGTGCGGGAGATGCGCGCCGATATCGGCATTGCGCTCGACGGCGACGCGGATCGCGTCATTGTCGTCGACGAACGCGGGCAAGTGGTCGACGGCGATCAATTGCTGGCTGTCGTCGCGCAGAGCTGGAAAGAGGACGGCAGGCTGTCGAAGCCCGGCATCGTCGCAACCGTGATGTCCAATCTCGGGCTTGAGCGCTATCTCGCGTCGGAAGGTTTGTCGCTGGTGCGAACGCCAGTGGGCGATCGTTACGTCATCGAACAGATGGTGGCTCAGGGCTACAATCTCGGCGGCGAGCAATCCGGACACATTATCCTGTCCGATTTCAACACCACGGGTGACGGCTTCGTATCGGCGCTGCAGGTGCTTGCAGTGATTCAGAAGCTCGGACGTCCGGCGTCGGAGGTTTGCCATCGCTTCGATCCGCTGCCGCAAATCCTGAAAAACGTGCGCTACCGCAGCGGCAAACCGCTCGACAATGCCGACGTGAAATCGGCGATCACCGCCGCCGAAAAACGCCTCAACGGCCATGGCCGGCTGCTGGTACGCTCCTCGGGCACCGAGCCGGTGATCCGCGTGATGGGCGAGGGCGATGATCGCGACGTGGTCGAGGAAGTGGTCGATATCGTGGTGTCGGCGCTGAGCCAGGCCGCCGCTGCCTAAACGATAGCTACTGCAACGCAGCCATGGTTTCATGACGCTGGTTCCGCGCCCGCGCGCGGCATAAAACACGCTCATTCCACTTATGGACGGCGCCGTGAACAAACCACTGACAATCAAGGACGGATCCGAGTCCGTCATCACCGCCGAAGATGCGCTCTCGGTGCCGACGATAACCGCTGCCGCGAGTGCCGGAGCTCCGGTGGGGACTGCGGCAGGACCGGCCTACCTCGTGCTCGGCGGCATCAGCCTGTCGCACTTTCTCAACGACACCATGCAGTCGTTGATCCCGTCGGTCTATCCGATCCTGAAACAGAACTACGCGCTCGACTTCGCGCAGATCGGGCTGATCACGCTGGTGTTCCAGATAACGGCGTCGCTGCTGCAGCCGTTGATCGGTACGCTGACCGACAAAAAGCCGATGCCGTTTTCGCTGGCGGCCGGCATGGGGTTTACGTTCTTCGGCTTGCTGCTGCTCAGCATTGCGCATGACTACGGCGTCATCCTGATCGCCGCCGGGCTGGTTGGTCTCGGCTCCGCCGTGTTTCACCCGGAGTTGGCACGGATCGCACGCCTCGCATCCGGCGGGCGCTTTGGATTCGCGCAATCGGTGTTTCAGGTCGGCGGCAATTTCGGTTCGTCGATGGGGCCGGTGTTGGCGGCCCTCATCGTGGTGCCGTTCGGTCAACCAAGCCTTGCGTGGTTTTCCTCGATCGCTTTGCTCGCGGTGTTGATCCTGTGGCGGATCGGCCGTTGGTACAAGCCGCGCATCGTCCCGAAAAAAGCAGCGCATCTTGTCCGCGATCCTCACGCGCCGTCTACATTGCGCACGGGCGTAGCGCTCGCAATTCTGATCGCGCTGGTGTTCTCCAAATATTTCTACATGACCAGCATCAGCAGCTATTACACGTTCTATCTCATTCATAAATTCGGCGTGTCGACCCAGAGCGCGCAGCTTTTGCTGTTTCTGTTTCTCGGTTCGGTCGCCGCCGGGACGTTCTTCGGCGGGCCGATCGGCGATCGCATCGGCCGCCGCTATGTGATCTGGGCTTCGATTCTCGGTGCGCTGCCGTTCACGCTGTTATTGCCGCATGCCGATCTGATGTGGAGCGCGGTGCTCAGCGTGCTGATCGGGTTCATCATCGCGTCCGCAATGCCCGCGATCATCGTTTACGCGCAGGAACTGATGCCGCACCGTTTCGGCATGATTTCGGGATTGTTCTTCGGCTTTGCTTTCGGCGCAGGGGGCATCGGCGCGGCGATCTTCGGCATCGTTGCCGACAGTAAGGGAATCGATTTCGTTTATTCGATCTGTGCGTTTCTGCCGGCCATCGGTTTGTTCGCGGTGTTTCTGCCGAACCTCAAACGCCGCGGTCACGGTTGATCGGTTGTGACGCTGGTTTCGTTGCGGCGAAGTGATCCAAACCGTTGAAGGCGTGATTGAATGGTGACCCTCACCCTGAGCGCAGGCGCAGCCTTCGTCTCGAAGGGCGAGGCTTAGTTCGAGGCGGCCAAGTGGCTGGCCTCATGGTTCGAGCCGCAGTGCCGTGCAGCGCTCCTCACCATGAGGAGAGATGATTGCCATAGGAGATCGCCGCGCTCATCGCGGCCATTCCGGCCGACGGAATCCGGCGAGAGCCGGAATCCAGTACCCCCGGTGTCAATTGTGACGGACTGCGCCCGCCAATGATCTGTCGCAAACAGCGAGCAACGGCGGTTGCTGGATTTAAATCCAGAACGGTCGTGCTTTTCAGGCGAAGCGCAGCCGTTATCAATAAACGATGCGTGGAACTTTTTGTCCCACAATAGAACAGGGGGATTTTGCGTATCCGGAATTTTACCGATGCGAGGCGTCAAAATACTGCTCGGATTAAATTCCCTCATTAAAAATCAACCTTAATTATTAGGGTTAAGTGGCGCTTAAACATTTGGTGGCACCGTCCGTCCGTGAGTTTTTTTGTGAGGCCTTTTGCGTCGTCCTGCCTCACCGGACGAAAGGGACCATCATGCGTATTGTAAAATATTTTCTCGCGGCGACTGCTGCCTCGCTGTTTTCGGCGACTGCATTTGCAGCCGACATGCCAATCGCTGCTCCGCAGGTTTATGCGCCGCCCGCCGAATTCGGTGGCTGGTATCTGCGCGGCGACATCGGCATCAGCAGCCAAAGCGTCAAGCGATTGACCAATGTGCTGGATTCAACGCTGTTCACCCAGAATCAACGCCTCGGGTTCGACAGCGCGGGCCTTTTCGGGCTTGGCCTCGGATATCAATTCAACAGCTGGTTCCGGATGGACGTCACAGGCGAATATCGTACCAGCGCCGCCTTTCACGGTCTCGATCTGAACACCTTCTCGGACGGTGCGGGTGGCACCGGATTCGGCGCGGACAATTACACGGCCCGAAAATCCGAATGGCTGTTTCTCGCCAATGCCTACGCGGATCTCGGCACGTGGTGGAGCGTAACGCCATTCATTGGGGCCGGCGTCGGCACCGCGCGTGTCACGCTTTCGAACTTTGTCGACCAGGGCGTTTCGAACAGCGGTGCGGGCGCGATCCCGAGTTCGTCGTTCGGGGACACGGTTTCGAAATGGAATTTCGCCTGGGCCGCCTATGCGGGCCTCGCCTATCGCGTGACGCCCGGCATGACGATGGAATTGGCTTATCGCTATCTTGATCTGGGCGATGGCCTGACCGGCGATCTCCGGACGTTCGATGGAACCAACGCGATCGTCAATCCGATGACGTTCAAACACATCACCTCGCAGGACGTGAAGCTCGGCGTGCGCTGGTCGCTCGATCCGACGCCGATGTACATGCCGCAAAGGCCTTTGATCACCAAGGGCTGATTGTATCTCGAGATTGCTTGGACGGCGCGGATTTATTCCGCGCCGTTTTTGTTTGCAGATCATGTGCAGATCAGTTGTCGCATTGCGTGCCATCTGGAATGCGGGGAACCCACGGTATTCGACGTGAGATCCATTAACGCAACGATTGATTAAGGTTAACGGGGGATACTGCTTATCGTACGGTTTTGGTTTGTGGAGTAGTGGCATGCGTCGGTGGGTATTGGCAGCAGTGATGGCCGGGATCGCGCATGGCGCGCAGGCCGCGGACCTTCCCGACTTGGGCGGCATGCCGGCCTTGCGCGGTGGCTTTAGCGAAGGGCTCGGCCAGACCAGCGTGAATTGGCAGGGTGCCTATGTGGGCGGCCAGTTCGGTTACACCAGCGGCAACATGGATTTCAGCAGGGCAACCCAGTCGCTGACCAACTCCTTGCTTCAGAACCTTTCACTCGCAAGTATCGTGGCGGGGTTCACGCTGCTCGGAAAAACGAGTCCCACCAGCACCAGCTTTGGCGGATTCGTCGGATGGAATTCGCAATGGGATGATGTCGTGCTCGGCATCGAAGCGAACTACAACAGGTTTTCCGGACTGAAAGGTACGGCCAGCAACAATTCGCTGCCGTTCGTCAATGTCGACAATCAGAATTGCTTTGCGCCGCCTCCGGGCGATGTAGGAGTTTGCGGCGTTCAGTTGACCGGAAGTGCATCCGCCAACGTCACCGACGCGCTCACGCTGCGTGGCCGTGCAGGTTGGTCGATCGATAATTTCCTGCCTTACATGTTCGCCGGTGTGGCGCTCGGCCGAGCTGACATCACGCGTTCCGCGACGGTGACGATATCCGATACCTTCTTCAATCCTGGGCCACCCGCATTTCAGGACGGCCCGACCGTCTTTGGCAGGTTTTCCAAAACGCAGGTCTCCAACGGCGTCTTCACCTACGGCTACACCGCCGGGCTCGGACTGGAAGCGATGTTGTTCGGAAATGTGTTCGGACGCGCCGAATATGAGTACATCAAGTTCATGACGGCTCAGAACGTCGACATTCACATGAACACCGTTCGTGCGGCCGTCGGATACAAATTCTGATGGGGTTGCGCAGCGCCGCGTCGCAACGGGCTGCCGATTTCCGATCGATCCCGCCCGATATGAATTGACCTTGTTGAGCGCATCTGGTTCGCTCCCCGTTCAAGACAACGGTGGCGAACCATGCAAATCCATGGCGATACCAGGTCGGGCAATTGCCTCAAGGTGAAGTGGGTGTGCGATGCGCTCTCGCTGCGGTACACTTGGGCCGATATCGACACCAGCAAAGGCGAAAGCCGCACCTCCGCATTTCTTGCGCTCAACCCCGCCGGGCAGGTTCCACTGGCCGTGTTCGATGACGGGCGCACGCTCGCTGAGTTGAACGCCATTATTCGTTATCTCGCACGCAACAGCCCGTTGATTCCGGCGGACGAGTTCCAGGCAGCCAAAATGGATGAATGGCTGTTCTGGGAGCAGTACAGCCACGAGCCCTATATCGCGGTGTGTCGCTTTCATATGATCTATCAAGGGAAATCCTTGGGCGATCTCGATCCGGATCGGGTCAAGCGCGGCTACGCTGCCTTGGCGCTGATGGAGCACCATCTTCACAACAGCCGTTTCCTTGTCGGTGATCGTGTCTCGCTCGCGGACGTTTCGCTATTGGCCTATACCCGCGTGGCTCATGAAGGCGGATTTCATCTGGAAGGATATTCGTCGCTGCGCCGATGGATCGGCGATTCTGAAAAGGCGCTCGGTATCCACGGCTGACATGCCATCCGCGTTCGCGTCCGCGCTCACATGCGCATTCCACATGCCACCTTTGTGGCCGGGCCCGATGGAAGTTCCTTGACGGCGGCCCGCATTTTCCCTAATCACGCCAGCGGGAAACCTCTCCCCACCGAGAGGCAACTATCTGGAAGGATAGATGATGACACAGGCGAAGCCCGCCTCGCGGCCTACCGTTCCGCATTTCTCCTCCGGCCCCTGCGCCAAGCGCCCCGGCTGGACCCCTGAAAATCTCAAAGACGCAGCCCTCGGCCGTTCGCATCGCGCGAAGGTCGGCAAGACCAAGCTAAAACTCGCGATCGATCTGACGCGCGAAGTGCTTGAAGTTCCTGCCGACTACAAGATCGGCATCGTGCCTGCGTCCGACACCGGCGCCGTCGAAATGGCGCTGTGGTCTCTGCTTGGTCCGCGCCCCGTCACCACAATCGCCTGGGAATCCTTCGGCGACGGTTGGGTCACCGATGTGATCAAGCAATTGAAGCTGAAGGACGTCACCAAGCTCACCGCCGGTTACGGCGAAATCCCTGATCTCGCGAAGGTCGATCCGACGTCCGACGTTGTCTTCACGTGGAACGGCACCACATCCGGCGTGCGCGTGGCCAATGCCGACTGGATCAAGGCCGATCGCGAAGGCCTGACGATCTGCGACGCCACCTCGGCTGCGTTCGCGCAGAAGCTCGACTGGCCGAAGCTCGATGTCGTCACCTTCTCCTGGCAGAAGGCGCTGGGCGGCGAAGCCGCACACGGCATGCTGATCCTGTCGCCGCGCGCCGTCGCGCGTCTGGAGAGCTACACGCCGCCGTGGCCGATGCCGAAAATCTTCCGGATGACCAAGGGCGGCAAGCTGATCGACGGCATCTTCGTCGGCGAAACCATCAACACGCCCTCGATGCTGTGCGTCGAAGATTATCTCGATGCGCTGAACTGGGCGAAATCGATCGGCGGTCTCAAGGCGCTGGTCGCGCGTGCCGACGCCAACACCAAGGCGCTCAGCGACTGGGTCGCGAAAACGCCATGGATTGATTTCCTGGCGGCTGATCCGGCGATCCGTTCCAACACGTCGGTATGTCTGAAGGTCGTCGATCCGGCCATCACGGCGCTGTCGGCCGATGCGCAGGCGGCGTTCGCCAAGGCGCTGGTCGGAGCGGTCGAGAAGGAAGGCGCGGGTTACGATCTCGGCCATTATCGCGATGCGCCTCCCGGTTTGCGAATCTGGTGCGGCGCCACCGTCGAGGCCAAGGACGTCGAGACGCTGACGCACTGGCTCGACTGGGCCTTCGCGGAAGCCAAGGCCTCGCAGGCGAAAGCGGCGTAAGCGCAACTCACCCGCCGGTCCGTCGCGGCGCGCATTCTCTTTTCAATCGACGGCAATACCGTCAATGCAGGCGCTCATGAGCGCCTGCCGCGGATGCAGATTTTCAGCGAACTCTCGTCTCTTCAGTGAACGCGCGACGCGTCCCGACCCGACCGATCCATTTCTGTTTTCATTTATCGTCAGCCGGAGCTCACCATGGCACCCAAGGTTCTCATTTCCGACGCACTGTCCGCCGCCGCCGTTCAGATCTTCAAGGATCGCGGCGTTGAGGTGGATTTCCAGCCCAATCTCGGCAAGGACAAGGACAAGCTTGCCGAGATCATCGGCAATTATGATGGTCTCGCGATCCGCTCCGCCACCAAGGCGACCGCGAAGATTCTCGAAAAGGCGACCAGGCTGAAAGTCATCGGCCGCGCCGGCATCGGCGTCGATAACGTCGAAATTCCCGCAGCCACGGCGCGGGGCATCATCGTGATGAACACGCCCTTCGGCAATTCCATCACCACTGCAGAGCATGCCATCACGCTGATGCTGTCGCTGGCGCGTGAAATTCCCCAGGCCGACGCCTCGACCCAGGCCGGCAAGTGGGAGAAGAACCGCTTCATGGGTGTGGAAATCACCGCCAAGACGCTGGGCATCATCGGCGCGGGCAATATCGGCTCCATCGTTGCCGATCGCGCGCTTGGCCTGCGCATGAAGGTGATCGCGTTCGATCCGTTCCTGTCGCAGGAACGCGCCAAGGATCTCGGCGTGGAGAAGGTCGAGCTTGACGAGCTGTTCAAGCGTGCCGACTTTATCACTTTGCATACGCCGCTCACCGACAAGACCAAGAACATCATCGATGCGGCGGCGATCGCCAAGATGAAGAAGGGCGTGCGCATTATCAATTGCGCGCGCGGCGGTCTGGTCGACGAACAGGCGCTGGTCGATGCCTTGAACTCGAAGCACGTTGCGGGCGCGGCTTTCGACGTGTTCGTCGAGGAGCCGGCCACCAAGAACGTACTGTTCGGTCATCCCAATGTGATCTGCACCCCGCATCTCGGCGCGTCCACCACGGAAGCGCAGGAGAACGTCGCGCTGCAGGTTGCCGAGCAGATGTCGGATTATCTGCTGACGGGCGCGATCTCCAACGCGGTGAATTTCCCCTCGATCACGGCGGAAGAAGCGCCGAAGCTGAAGCCGTTCATCGATCTCGCCGAGAAACTCGGCTCGTTCGCGGGCCAGTTGACCGAGATCCGGCATCACCAAGGTGCAGATCACGTATGAAGGCCAGGTCGCCGAAATGAAGATCAAGGCGCTGACCTCGGCGGCGTTGTCGGGTCTGCTGCGGCCGATGCTTGGCGACGTCAATGTGGTGTCGGCGCCGGTCGTCGCCAAGGAGCGCGGCATGGTGGTCGATGAAGTCACGCGCGCCGCGCAAAGCGACTACGAAAGCCTGATCACCGTGACGCTGACCACGGAACATCAGGAGCGTTCGGTCTCCGGCACCGTGTATCATGACGGCAAGCCGCGGCTTGTCGACATCAAGGGCATTCGGGTCGACGCGGAGTTCGCCAAATCGATGATCTACGTCACCAACGAAGACAAGCCCGGTTTCATCGGCAAGTTCGCCTCGCTGCTCGGCGACGCCAAGGTCAATATCGCGACCTTCCACCTCGGCCGCAACAAGCCGGGCGGCGACGCCATCGCCCTTGTCGAAGTCGACGGCGACATTCCGGCGGATGTGCTCGCCAAGACCTCGGCTCTGCCGCATGTGAAGCAGGCGAAAGCGTTGAAGTTCTAAACGGCAGTATTTTTATTGGGAGTTGCAACGCGCTCGGTGTCATTGCCGGACTTGTTCCACGGCTGTCCGGTTTAATTCATGAGACGCGATAGCGTCTCGACATTCTCCGCCGTCATCACCGGGCTTGTCCCGGTGATCCACGTCTTAGCTGCGTTCAAGGAAGGAAGACGTGGATGGCCGCAACAAGTGCGGCCATGACGTCAGATTGTCTGGCTGCGAGAGTGCTCGATGACGTTGCCATGCGCGTTGCGCCTTGTCCCGATCATCCGAAACTATCAAAACGCCAATCAACGTTCTGCGTTACTTTAACGGATGGCGCACATTTCAATCCGCTGCGCGTGTTGGCTTCAAAGCTCAAGGCTTGACTGCGGCGGCCTGAACCGGCGCCTGCGACCACTCGGTGACGCAGCGCTCCAGATCTCCGAAGTTTCGGTGGATCTGGTCGAGTGCAAATCCGATGGCGAAGAAATGCTCGGCGTCTTCCGCCGACAGTGTCCGCACGAGCCCGTCACGGCGCACCGACGCGATCTCCATCGCATAGACTTCCAGCGCTACCCGCACCGCGTCGAGGGACGGCGGGTTCTGGCGCATCAGCAGCGCCTTGCCGCTGGCGCGCATGTAATCGCTGAAGGCTTTGACCACACCCGTCAGGGGCGCGGCAAGCCGCGTCTGAATGGCGTCGGGCAGCGGCATCGCCACCGCGCGGCCGATGATCACCAGGTCGTGGCGCAGCCGCAGCAGCATTCGCAGCAAGGGTCCCATCTCGGGCTCGATTGCAAGCCGTGCCGAGCGCTCATGCGCCGCTTCCGCCGCGATCGTGTCGAGCCGCACCAGCGATTTGCCGATGCCGTCCTGAATCTGATGCAGCGCCTCGACGTCCTGTTCTTGCGCCACATTGGCGAACAGCTTGCCGAACGCGCTTGCCATCAGGCTGAGTGTGCGCGCAGCTGCCTCAATGGCCTGATCATGGGCGCTGGAGCGGAACACCAGCAGCGATACCACCAGCGCGGTGAATGCGCCGAGCCCGACTTCCAGCACGCGGTTGATGGCGGAATCGAGCGGGCTGCCATGGGTCACCGCCGGCAGCAGCAACACGATGACCGCCGTGAGCGGCGCGGCGTTCATGCGGGGGTTGATCGCCGCCAATAGCGCGAGCGGAGCCACCGCCAGCGCCAGAATAGCGAGCAGAGCGATTTCGCTCGTATGCGGAATGAGCACGGCGATGGCGCCGCCATAGATCGCGCCGCCCAATGTGGCGATCGTGTAGTCGATTGTGGCGCGCAGCGAGCGGCCAAGATTTGCCTGGGTGAGGATCAAGGCGGTGAGCACGGCCCACAGCGGCAGTGGAAGATTAACGGCGAGCGCCAGGGCCAGCGACACCAGCGCCGAGACCGTGATCCGCAGCGCAAGAATGAATTGCGGACGGCGCTGCTGGAACTGGATGCGAAGCCAGCTTGCGAGGTGGCTGATCCGGATTTTCGTCATGTTCGGCAAGCGGCGGCCCAATCGAATCAAGCCTAATTGGTAGGGCCGGCGCGCTCGGATCGCAACACCAGAGCGTTTTCGAGCGAAGCATCAGGCCGAGCGTATTTGAGCTTCGGCTTGCGGCGAGGGCTGCCGCGCGGCGACGGCGACGCCGGCCAGAACCAGCGCGAATCCGATCAGGTGAAACAGCTGCAGCCGCTCGCCGAGAAACATAATGGCCATCGCTGCGCCGAACACCGGGATCAAGTGCAGGAACGGCGCCGCGCGATTGGCGCCGATGATGGCAACGCCGCGGTTAAAGCACAGGTAAGACAGGATCGAGGGAAAGATCGCGACATAGCCGACCGTCAGCACATTGGCGGCGTTCAGCGCCGGCAGCGGGCGCGTGAGGAGGTCCCAGACGAACAGCGGGACCACCCACAGCGCGCCGCAGCCGAAGGTAAATCCCAGAAACGAGAGCGGGTGGATCGCCGGCCGCTTGCGCAGCAGAACCGAATAGAAGCCGAATACGGCGAGTCCCAGCAGAAAAATCAAATCGCCTTTGTTGAGATCGATCGAGGCGATCGCCGACATCTCGCCGTGCAGCAAGATGGCGAGCACGCCGATCAGCGAAACCGTCATACCGCCGGCTTGCATCCATGTCAGTCGCACGCCCAGCAGCACCAGCGACCAGATCGCGACGAACAGCGGCCCGGTCGATTGCAGCAACAGCGCGTTGAGGGCCTGGGTGTATTCCAAGCCGGTGTATTGAATGGTGTTGAAGGCGCCGATCCCGGTCAGCGACAGCAGAGCCATCAATCCCAGATGCGCGCGGATCGTCGGCCAGTCGCGCACCAGATGCTGCCATGCGAACGGCAGCACCACCAGGAAAGCGATTTCCCATCGCAGGAACGACAATGTCGCGGGCGGAATATGCCCGGCGGCGAAGCGTCCGAGCACCGCATTGCCGGCCCAGAACAGCGATGTCAGGCTCAACAGCAGATAAGGCTGCTCCGCGATGCGGCGGATCGGCGACGGTCCGCGAGGTTGATCCGGGGCTTTCATTTTCAAATGACTTTCAGATGGCCGGGAGGCTGACGGGTGTTTCGAAAGGCCGCGAACACCGGCTGCCGCAATTGCGGCAAGCCCCCGGCGCCGGGTTGCATAAGCGATCGTTCAACAAGCCGCCACTGTGATGAATTTTCAGGGGATATCAATAGTTTGGCTGCATCGCGCCCATGCGTAAAACAGCCAATTGGCTTGCGTCCCGCGCCTGCATCCTTTATCCGGAAGGTGTGTCTCACATGCGAGCGGCCCCGGCCGCAAGGTGCGGCGTTTCAAGCGTTCATCCCAATCGACCATCTCAATCGCTCATCGCTCAGTTTTTGATTTCAGGGGACTTTTCCGAATGGCCAATGTTGTCGTCGTCGGCGCCCAGTGGGGCGACGAGGGAAAAGGCAAGATCGTCGACTGGCTGTCGGAACAGGCTGACATCGTCGTTCGTTTCCAGGGCGGCCACAATGCCGGCCATACGCTCGTCATAGACGGTAAAACCTACAAGCTGGCCTTGCTTCCCTCGGGCGTGCTGCGGCCTTCGAAGCTGTCGGTCATCGGCAACGGCGTAGTGTTCGATCCCCAGGCCTTCCTTGATGAGGTCGAGCGGCTGAAGGCGCAGGGCGTCGCCATTACGCCGGATAATCTGCGGGTCGCTGAGAACGTCACCCTCATTCTGCCGGTGCATCGCGAACTCGATGCCCTGCGTGAAACCTCGAATACTGCCACGGCGATCGGCACCACGCGACGCGGCATCGGCCCCGCTTATGAAGACAAGGTCGGCCGCCGCGCGATCCGGCTGATGGATCTCGCCGATCTCGCCACGCTGCCCCACAAGATCGATCGGCTGCTCGCCCATCACAACGCGCTACGGCGCGGTCTCGGTCTGGCCGAGGTCGACGGCGGGTTGATTTTGAAAGAGCTGACGGCGTTCGCGCCGAAGCTGTTGCCGTTCGCCGATACGGTGTGGAACCTGCTCGATCAGAAGCGCCGCGAAGGCAAGCGCATCCTGTTCGAAGGCGCGCAGGGCGCGCTGCTCGATGTCGATCACGGCACTTATCCTTATGTCACCTCGTCGAACACCGTGGCGGCGCAGGCGGCGACCGGCACCGGCATGGGCCCCGGCGCTGTCGGTTATGTGCTCGGCATCTGCAAGGCCTACACCACGCGCGTCGGCATGGGGCCGTTCCCGACCGAACTCACCAACGAGATCGGTGAGGAGATCGGCCGGCGCGGCAAGGAATTCGGCGTCAACACCGGGCGCAAGCGCCGCTGCGGCTGGTTCGATGCGGTACTGGTGCGGCAGACCGCGCGCACCTGCGGCATCAACGGTCTGGCGCTGACCAAGCTCGACATCCTCGACGGCTTCGACGAAATCCAGGTCTGCGTCGGCTACGAGCTCGACGGCAAGGAAATCGATCATCTGCCCGCGGGGGAGGGCGCGCAGGCCCGCGTCAAGCCGATCTACGAGACCATCGAAGGCTGGAAGGAACCCACGGCCAATGCGCGCTCGTGGGCCGATCTTCCGGCGCAGGCGATCAAATATGTCCGGCGTGTCGAGGAACTGGTCGGGTGCCCGATCGCCTTGCTTTCGACCAGCCCGGAACGCGAGGACACAATTCTGGTGCAGAACCCGTTCGAGGCATGAGCCGCTTGCGCGCGGGCGCGATCAAGGCCTCGCGCTGGAATGCAGCAACAAGCCGCGCCAACACGGGTATCTGTTTTCGCGGATGAGACGTTTAGGTAATTGCGGACGACGGATTCGATACGGCAAACGACGATTGAGCAAAGACGATTGAGAATAAACCAAGGCCTCAATTCGAGCGGCCCGATATAGCCGCCGGTTGAAAAGAGGCGTGAAAGATTACACGAACGCGCTCCATCTTTTCGATTGAGCATGGCGATTGGGCATGATCCTTTTGAAAAACCGGTGTGGTTTTTCCGAATCATGTTCTAACAGGGGCTGCGACGCCCGCGGACTGGACGTTCATGGCTGATTACTACCCGCTTATCGCACGTGCGATTTCCGGCCTCGATCCCGGCGCCCCCGGCGAAGCGCGCCGTGCGCTGTACGAACGGGCGCGCTCCGCGCTGATCGCGCAATTGCGCGGCGTACACCCGCCGCTCACCGAAACCGAAATCACGCGCGAACGGCTGGCGCTGGAAGAAGCCGTGCGCAAGGTGGAATCCGAGGCTGCTCAACGCTCCCGCATCGAACCGCCACGGGCCGATCCGCTCGGGCGAGCGCGGCCGGGCGATGCCTTGCGAACCAGCGTCCGCTCGCGCGCCACGCCGGTCGATCCCAACGTCAACCGCGAGCGTGATCGCGCCACCTTGCGCGGCGAACGTCCGCCGCTCGGCCAGGATGAGCGTCCGGACAATTCACAGCGTCAGGCACGCAGCCAGCGTCCCGAACCGCCACGGCCGGATGACGACAACGACAACTCCCGCCGGGACATCACGCGCCCGCAGCCGCCCGGCCGCGAGCGTGGATCGCCCGCGTCCACTGGCACAGGTGCGCCGCGCCGTGGTTCCGAACCCCCTCAGCCTCCCATGCGCGGTTTCCGCGATGTCATGGCGGATGTCGACGATCTCGGCGCCGCTGCTGCGGAGGCCAGCCGCTCCGCGCGCCGCACCTATGCCAATGTGCCGTCGCCGTCGCCGGAGTTCGACCGGATCGAACCGAACATGGACAATCCAGCGGCGGATAATTCACGCCGTTATGAAGACGCGCCGGATCAGACCGACCGCTACATGGAGCGTCCGCCCATCGTGCGGACCAAAAGCGGCAAGACCGCTCCACCGCCGCCACCTCCTTTGCCGCCGCGCCAAACCAAGCAACCGAAAGCGCCGCGCACGTCGAGCGGGTTTCCGTTGTGGTCTGCCATCCTGCTCGGGATCGTGTTGGTGCTGGCGGGTGCGGGCATTCTGTTCGGTCAGAAGGCTGCTCGACCTTCGTCAAAGGCTTGATGAAATCGCAGCCGGTCGCGGAAGCTCCAAAAACGCCGGTCGCCGATGGCACGCGCCCGAAGATCGCCGATCGCGTCGGCCAGCCAGGTTCGCAGATCGCGCCGGTGGCGCAGAAGGTCGTGCTTTACGAAGACGACGCGTCCGATCCGAACGGCAAGCGTTATGTCGGCACGGTGGTGTGGCGTACCGATCAGGTTCCCGGCGCTGCCGGCCAGCCGCCGGATATCGCGGTGCGCGGCGACATCGAGGTGCCCGAGCGCAAGCTGAAGATGACGCTGTCGATCCGGCGCAACAACGATACATCGCTGCCCGCCAGCCACACGGCGGAGCTGACATTCACGCTGCCGGCGGATTTCAACGGCGGCGGAGTGTTCAACGTGGCCGGCGTGTACATGAAATCGAACGAGCAATCGCGCGGAAACCAGCTGGCGGGAATCGCGGTGAAGGTGACCGACGGCTTCTTCCTCGTCGGGCTGTCGAGCATCGACGCCGACAAGTCCCGCAACATCCAGTTGCTGAAGGAACGCTCCTGGTTCGACATTCCGCTGGTCTACACCAACCAGCACCGCGCCATCCTCGCCATCGAAAAGGGTGCGCCGGGCGAGCGCGCCTTCAACGATGCTTTCGCGGCATGGGGTCAATAAGTTCTGGGGCCAATAATTTTTGGGTCCAGTAAGTGCGGGGCCAATAAGCGCGACCGGGGCCTGCCGTCAGAGACATGCTGACAGTGCAGGCATGATGGTCGCACACGCGGTTGTTCTCGAAGTCATTCACGGAAAACAAGGATAACAGGGCATGCGGATCACGCTGGTTGGCTCGCGTCATTTCGGCGTGACGGTGTTCGAGATGTTGCGTCAGCACGGCGTCGGCGTTGCCCGCGTCGTCGTGCATGACGGCGAGGACCGGCTGGCCGCGGCGGCGAGGGCCGCCGATGTCGAAGTGGTCGTGCAGATCGATCCCAGGATCGTGGCTGCAAACGAGATCGCGCCCGCCACCGATCTCATCGTCACCGCGCACAGCCATGCGCGCGTCAGCCGCGAGGCGCTTGCGGCCGCGAAGCTCGGCGGTGTCGGTTATCATCCCTCGCTGCTGCCGCGCCATCGCGGCATCGCGGCGGTGGAATGGACGATCAATGAAGGCGATCCCATCGCCGGCGGCACCATCTATCATCTCGCCGACCGCATGGATGCGGGCGCCATCGTGATGCAGGACTGGTGCTTCGTAAAAAAGGGCGAGACCGCCCGTGAGTTATGGGAGCGTGCCTTGGCGCCGCTCGGCCTCAAGCTGCTCGCGCAGGCGATCGATCATGCGAAGGCAACGGGCACGCTGCCCTCGATCCCGCAGGACGAACAGTTCGCCACAAAGGCGCCGAAGCTGGAGGCGTGAGGGCGGTGAGTTTCGCCATTGCCCAAACACAAAAGCCAGCCGAGGCGGCTGGCTTTCATGATGAGTCTCGCATTCGCGAGAAGCAGATCGCGTGAGCGATTACGTTCGCTGAAAGAGGTCCCGGTAGACGTGGGACATAAAGCCAATCACGATCGGCGCCGTGAGCAGATAGGCCCCCATGTAAATCGCGCTGTTCAAGCCTGCGGTCCAGGCGAGGTTCTCGCCAAGCTCGTCGATGCCGGAAATTGCCAGCAAGCCGGAAGATAAAATAAGGACGATCGTAAGCGGAGGTGCGATGCATGCGGCAAAGCCCCAATTTATTCGCCATGTGTTGTGGCGAGTTTGGATCCACGTCTGCTTAATTGTCAGGCCGGTGTCGCCGACCGCGCGGGCGGGAAGCAGCAAGCTCAGCCGGAGCATCAAAACCGCCGTAAAAATGTAGGCAATCAGGAATAACGGGATCAGCAATGCAGCTCCCGGAGGCATTGTTCCAGGCGCTTGGGGTTTGAAGCCGCTCGTTAAAAAATAGGCTGGCACGTAGATCGCCAATATTGGAAGCACGGCGATCAGGCAGATCACAAGTCCGATTCCAAAATAGCGCCAGACGTGACTGCTAACGATGTTGCCGCCGCTCAATCCCGGCTGTTCGTTCAGAAGAATTCGCCGATGCCATGCAACCGCGATACTTGTGAGCGCAAGCGTTAGCAGCAAATAGTTGGCAAATTGGAGTACGAGCAGTGTGATACGGGCATCGACAAGACTTCGCGGTCCGGCTCCCGACTTCATGTTCGCTACCAAATCTGTCATCCATGATGCTTGCAGCGCCATCACGATGCCTGATAGCGGCGGCACCACGATCAGCCACAGCCATGATATGCGCAGCACGTCTTTGAAGTTGGCGAAGTATGTCGAATATGAAAGGCGGATCGTGCTCCACAGCGGAAATCTTTTGATGGCCGCGCCTTGTGTCTCGATTGCCAAACTCATCTGTTGTTTCCTGCCCCTTGGTTGTCGCTGACGGTTCAGGGCGAAGGCCCGGCGCAAGCGATGTGAAGGATGTAGCGGTTGTAGTCCGGCCATTCCTCCCGTGGTTCTACCTAGCGAAGATATGAGGGAAGCACCAGATACCGGCGGGGCCTTGTTTGACTAAAAAGGTACTGTAGCGTATAAGCTACAACACTCATGTTTGAGTTGCGAATGCCGATCCTGAAAAGCACCGACGAGTTTTCCGATTGGCTCAGAAATTTGCGGGACTTGCGAGCCAGAGCGAAAATCCTGTCCCGGATCGATCGCCTGGCTCTTGGTAATCCCGGCGATGTTGCGCCGGTCGGGCGAGGCGTGAGCGAACTCAGAATTCACTACGGACCGGGCTATCGGGTTTATTTTGTCCAACGCGGCGTTGAGATCGTCATTCTTCTGTGTGGTGGAGACAAAGGCTCGCAAGGCGCGGATGTCGAACGTGCCAAAAAATTGGCGGATGAGTTAGAGGATTGAGCAATGGTCAAAGCCAAATCGTTTGATCCGGCCGATTATCTCGATAGCCCTGACATGATTGCGGCCTATCTCACTGAAGCTCTTGAATTGGATGATGCGGCTGAAATCGCAATGGCGATTGGCGCTGTCGCGCGCGCGCGTGGAATGACCGCTGTGGCGGACAAGGCGGGATTATCCCGAGAGAATCTCTATCGGTCCTTGGGCGGCGAAGCTCAGCCGGAGTTCGGGACGATCATCAAGGTGCTTCACGCGCTTGGGATTGATCTGATTGCTCAGCCGCAGGTTCCGGCGCATTCCTGAAGTATTTGGACTGATGCGTTTCTACACCTACGGCGTCAAACGCGGGCTTGATGTTCAGCCCGGAGACATAGCTGACACCTGTTCGGAGACATGACTGACAGTTTTGTCAGCGGTCAAGTCGATTTTGGCGACCTGCCTGCTGCCGAAGAAAATCCCGAAGTGACCGTCGCGGGTCCGAGGCCGAATGGCCATGCGCTCGCCGCAAAAACGCGCGAGGAACCAACCACATCCGGCCCTTGAAGCTGACGTAAGCTTTGGTGGTCGAGACGCGGCGCACAATCTCGTGGCTGTCGTATTCGATCTCGGGAAGGCGATCGGGCATGGCGCGAGCGCTGGGGCGATAGCGGTCGGCCGGGACATCAAAGTCGAGCGCCTCGTGCGGTCGCTCCCGATTGTAGATGTCGCGCCACAGATCGAAGGCGCCCTGCGCATCTTTGAAGTCGCGAAAGCGCCGTAACGCTAACACTTCGGCGTTCAGCGTGCGATGAAAGCGCTCGTTCTTGCCACGGCTTTGCGGGTGATAGGCTCTTGCATGGATGAGATCGACACCGAGCTTGAGCAGCCAGACGCCAAACCTGGTCCAACCCGCGCCCGATGAATCGCCCCATGGCGTGCCATTATCGACGAAGAACGCGTCCGGCATGCCGTAGCGGCGGAAGGTCGCGGTCAGTTGATCCTGCACCGTGCGGCTTTGTTCGTTAGCACAGGCGTTGACGCACAGCGCGTAACGCGAATGATCGTCGATCATGGTCAGCGGATGGCACCGCGCGCCGCTCGCCAGCCCGACATGGCCCTTGAAGTCCATTTGCCACAACAAGTTCGGTGCTTCCTTCTCGAAACGCCGCCAAGCCCTTGGCCCGCCCGGCGGCGGATGAACACGCCCGTGGCGGCACAAGATCTCGTGCACTGTGGACAGCGCCGGCGGCTTGAGGCCATCGCGTGCCAGGCAGCGGGCGATCTTGCGCGCACCCCATGCCGGATGGTCGTCGCGCACCGCAAGCACCCGCTCTTCGGTGAATGCATCGCAACGCCTCGGGCTCTCATGGGGACGGCGCGAACGATCCGCCAGTTCCTTGTCACCGGCCACCGATCGCGCCAACCATTTGTAGCCGACATCGGGACTAATCCCGAACCGGCGGCATAACTCCCGCCGGTTCACACCCTCTTGCATCGCAAAGCGCACAAACTCACGCCGCTGATCCATTGCCGACACCTCTTGCCATGGCATGAAAGGCCTCCCCAAAAGACCTCGCCAGCCAATCATGATGTGTCAGCTATGTCTCCGAACACCTGTCAGTGATCTGTCCGGGCTGAACACTTGACCCGCGTATCCATCGCTCTTCAGAAAATTCGTGAGGAGATGGATTGCCGGGTCAAGCCCGGCAATGACGCGGAGCATGAAGAAGCGCGCGGGCTTGAAATGGATTCCGGGCGGCGCACGGTGTGACGAACCGTAAGACGAAGCGTCCTGGACGTTGGACCACGAAAGGCAGGCAAGGTCAGGCAGTCGAGGTAAAGCTGCATGACGCACAGAATCGCAGGACGAAGCGTGGTGCGCACACAAAAAAGCCGGCGTTTCCGCCGGCTTTCGTTTCGTCTTTTTCGCTGAGCTTATCGCCGCATGATCTCTTGCAAAATCCTTGCAGGATCAGGCGTGCGCCAGCGCCATCTCGGTTTGATCGTGCTGCTTGGCGATCGCGGTCTTCACCGCTGCCTGAACCTTCTCGAACGCACGAACCTCGATCTGCCGCACGCGTTCGCGCGACACGCTGAATTCGGCGGCGAGATCTTCCAGCGTCATCGGGTCTTCCGCGAGGCGGCGTGCCTCAAAGATGCGGCGTTCACGATCGTTGAGCACGCTCATCGCGCCGTTCAGCGCGCTGCGGCGGTGATCGTATTCCTCGCTCTCCGCCATGATGGATTCCTGGCTCGGGGAGTGATCCACCAGCCAGTCCTGCCATTCACCGGGTTCGCCGTCGTCGCGGATCGGGGCGTTGAGCGACGCGTCGCCACCAAGGCGGCGGTTCATGTCGATCACGTCCTGTTCCGTCACGCCGAGGCGCTTGGCAATCAGCTTCACCTGGTCGGGGCGCATATCGCCCTCTTCCAGCGCGGAGATCTTGCTCTTCGCCTTGCGCAGGTTGAAGAACAGCTTCTTCTGGTTCGCGGTGGTACCCATCTTCACGAGCGACCACGAACGCAGGATGTATTCTTGAATTGACGCCTTGATCCACCACATAGCGTAGGTGGCGAGACGGAACCCCTTTTCGGGCTCAAAGCGTTTCACCGCCTGCATCAGGCCGACGTTGCCTTCCGAGACGACCTCGGCAATCGGCAGACCGTAGCCGCGATAGCCCATGGCGATCTTGGCCACGAGCCGGAGATGGCTGGTGACGAGTTTATGTGCTGCGTCGCGATCGTCATGCTCGCGCCAACGGCGTGCGAGCATGTATTCCTCGTGCGGTTCAAGCATCGGGAATTTGCGGATCTCGGCGAGGTAATGCGATAGGCCGGATTCTCCACTGAGAATCGGTAAGGTAGCTGCACGGGCCATTCTGCGCCCTCCAGTATTTCAGACCCCCGACAGCGGCGGGTCAGGCAGGCCTGCTGCTGGGTCAAAGCCAGCGGCTCTGCGATGTTCCGCGTTGGGACATCCAACGCAGGTGCACAATACAACAAATGAGGCGGCGGGGGGAAGGATTATCCCCTGTCACGTTGCCGTGACCCTGGTTAAGATATTGTAATCTTAACGCTATTCAAAAATCCCTGCGTCATCCCGCCGCGCGCAGTGCCTGTTGAAGGAGAAGCAAATCCTCCGGCAGAGGTGCTTCCCAATGCATAATTTCTCCGGTTTTCGGATGCTCGATCACCAGAAGGTATGCATGGAGCGCCTGACGGCCGAGGGAGGCCAGGGCTGCCTGAGCCTCGGAACCGAGCTGCCGCGCCTTGGTCTTGAAGCCGGCCCCATAGACATCGTCGCCCATCAGGGGGTGGCCGATATGGGCGAGGTGGACCCGGATCTGATGGGTGCGGCCGGTCTCCAGCTGACAGGCCAGCAATGAGGCTGCCGCCTTGCCGTCGCGGCCGACATAATTTTCCGTCGCCTCCCAATGGGTGATGGCGTCTCGGCCCCCGCCGCGCACCGCCATTTTCTCGCGCGCATGCGGATGGCGATCGATCGGCGCATCGACCGTGCCGCGATGGCGGTTCGGCGCGCCCCAGGCAAAGGCCATATAGCCACGGCGCAGTGCGCCGGTGCGGCCATGGTCGGCGAATTGCTTGGTCAAAGAGGCATGGGCGCGGTCGTTTTTCGCCGCCACCATCAGCCCGGTGGTGTCCTTGTCGAGCCGGTGCACGATGCCGGGCCGCTTGACGCCGCCGATGCCCGACAGGCTCGCGCCGCAATGGGCGATCAGCGCATTCACCAGCGTCCCGGTCTCATGGCCGGCGGCGGGATGCACGACGAGCCCCTTCGGCTTGTCGATGACGATGATGTCGTCGTCCTCATAGATAATGTGCAGCGGGATGTTCTCGCCTTCGGGTTCCGGCGCGGCGGCGGGCGGAACGTCGATGGCGATGCTGTCCCCGGTTGCGACCTGATGCGCCGGATCGCGCATGGCGTTGCCGCCGATCGTGACATGTCCGGCGAGGATCAGCGCCTTCAGCCGCGAGCGCGAAAGATCCGGCCTGCGTACGGCCAGCACGCGGTCGAGCCGCGTCGATCCCTCGTTGCCTTCCACCACGACGGTGAGCAGGCCCGCGCCGTCTACGTCGGCTTCGGGCGGCCAACTCGTCCGCCTGAAGTTTATTGTCACTCATCGCCAAACCTGCTTGAAGGGGCCGCATGATGGAAAGCACCCCTGTCGCCGTGACACCAGACCCTAATCCCGAGCAAACCGCGCTGATGGCTGCCCGGGTCCGCCGCATGATGCTGATCGCGGGGTTGACCACCGGGATCGGCATCGCGGCGGTGTTCATTGCCATCGGCTACCGTGTTTTCCGCAGCGAGGGAAGCGCGCCGTTGGCCGATCTGACCGCAACGTTACCGAAAGGCGCGAAGATCGTCTCGACCGGCGTCGCGGGCGAGCGTCTGGTCGTCACGCTGGACGTGCGCGGGACCACCGAAATCCGCACCTACGATGCGCGGACGCTCAAGCCGGCCGGCCGCCTGACTTTCGCCAGCGAGCCGTGAGGCGATAGGGCGTCACGTTTCTCCGCCGCTGTCTTTCCGGGACGCTCGACGCTCTACACACTCTGCGTCATGCTCGTGCTCGTCACGAGCATCCACGTCTTAACGACGTTGCGTCCAGCACGCCATTAGAGAGACTAAACATAGCCTCCTGCCATGCCGACATGAAGTAAGACGTGGATGCTCGCAACAAGTGCGAGCATGACGGCGGAGTAAACCGGACAGTCGTGTGACAAGCGTGGCTGTGCGCAGAATTTTATTCCGCGGAGTACTGGATCCCGGCTCGCGCTCGCGTTGCTCGCTTGGCCGGGATGACGGCCGAGTAAGGGGAGACGCTTGAACTGAATCTTATTGGCAGCGAAAGAGTAGACGTTCGCAAGAATTAGCGGCCGCGATGCGAGACGGTTTGCGTTTTCGCGCCGTCGTCATTTTCCCCCGCCGCTGTCTTTCTCGCCGCGTCATTCCGGCCGAGCGCAGCGAGAGCCGGAATCCAGTAATCCCGGCGTGAGTTGTTGCAGACTGCGCAAATTACAAAACCTTCCCCGGATTCAGAATATTCAGCGGATCGAGTGCGGCTTTTAGTTTGCGCATGACATCGAGCGCGACGGCGTCCTTGAAATGCGGTAGCTCGTCGCGCTTCATCACGCCGATGCCGTGCTCCGCCGAAATCGAGCCGCCGAGACGCGCCACGATGCCGTGCACGGCCTCGTTCACCTCCTGCCAGCGCGCAAGGAAAGCATCCTTGTCGCCGCCGACCGGCTGGCTGACATTGTAGTGAATATTGCCGTCGCCGAGATGGCCGAACGCAACCGGCCGCGCGTCGGGGATGAGTTTCAACACCGCGTCACCGGCCTGCGCAATCAAATCCGGCACAGCCGCGATCGGCACCGAAATGTCGTGCTTGATCGAGCCGCCCTCCGGCTTCTGTGCCGGAGAAATCACCTCGCGCAGGGTCCAGAATGCGTTGCGCTGATCAAGATTGGCCGCGATCACTGCATCATCGACGATGCCGTCTTCCATGGCGCCCGACAGGATCGCTTCCAGGGTGCCGCGCGCATCGTCGCGCTGCGAGGAAATTTCCATCAGCACGTACCAGGGATAATTGCCCGCCAGCGGCGCACGGATGTTCGGGCCGTGCTTGACGCAGAATGCGATGCAGATGTCGGAGATCAATTCGAAGCTCGTCAGCGTGCCTGCGGCCTCAGCTTGCGATCGCTCGAGCAGTTTCAAAGCGGCGGCGGGCGAAGCGAGCGCCACGAACGCGGTTTCCACCGCGCGCGGCTTCGGCACCAGTTTCAGCACGGCGGCGGTGATGATGCCGAGCGTGCCTTCCGCGCCGATGAACAGATCGCGCAGGTCGTAGCCGGTGTTGTCTTTCTTCAGCTTCGAGAGGTTGTTGACGATGCGCCCGTCGGCCAGCACGACCTCGACGCCGAGTGCGAGATCGCGCGCCACGCCATAGGCGAGCGCGGTGGTGCCGCCGGCATTGGTCGCGAGATTGCCGCCGACCGTGCAGCTGCCTTCAGAACCGAGCGAGAGCGGAAACAGCCGATCCACCTGGTCGGCCTGTTGCTGCGCATTGGCCAGCACGACGCCTGCCTCGCAGGTCATGGTGTTGGATTGCGGATCGACGTCGCGAATTTTGTCGAGGCGCGTCAGCGACAGCACCACTTCGCCGTGATGCGGCGTCTGGCCGCCGACAAGACCCGTGTTGCCGCCCTGCGGCACCAGCGCGGTTTTGGTTTCCGAGGCGAGCTTGCAGATCGCGGCGACTTCGGCCGTCGAGCCCGGCCGCAGCACCAGCGTGGAGCGGCCCTGATAGAGGTTGCGCTCCTCCTTCAGATAAGGCGCGATGTCGTGAGCGTCCGTCACCGCATATTTCGGCCCGACGATCGCCGCGAAGCGAGCGATCAGCTCCGGCGACAGCTGGGCAACGGTGCGTTCAACCACATTCATGATCCGCTCTCTTCCTCGAATGCTCCCGCGTGCTCATCGCGGCGCGTTGTCCGGCAGGGCCTTGTCGACGGCGGCGCGGCGCAGCCGGTCGTTGATCGCCTCGCCAAGCCCGTGATGGGGGATCGGCATCACCGCGATGGTGCGTGCGCCCTTGCGATCGAGCGCGCGAAGATAACCGAACAGATTGGCAGCGGCCTCGATCAGATCGCCCCGCGGCGACAGGTTCAACACGGTCGCGGTGTTGTCCACGCCCGATATGGCTGCGTCTCCGAACGCCAGCAACGCCTCGCCGTGTTCCAGATGCGTAGCATCGAGACGAACCGCGGCGCGCGGCGCGTAGTGCGACGCCAGCATGCCGGGAGCCAGCGGGTGCGGGTCGGCCTCATCGCCGTCGTGCGCTGCATCCGCCAGTTTATGCCCGAGTACGCGTTCGATATCGGCGCGCGATACGCCTCCCGGCCGAAGCATCGTCGGTATATCGAGACATCCGACGATGGTGGATTCCACGCCGACGCTCACCGGCCCGCCGTCGACGATCAGATCGATGCGCCCGTCCAGATCGCTCCGCACATGGGCAGCCGTCGTCGGTGAAACATGCCCCGAGAGATTGGCGGAGGGCGCGGCGACCGGCTTGCCCAGTGCAAGAAGAATGGCGCGGGCGGTGGGATGCGCGGGCACCCGCACGGCGATGGTGTCGAGACCGGCGGTGGCAAGATCGGCCACCGGGCAGCCTTGCGATTTCGGCAGCACCAGCGTCAGCGGTCCCGGCCAGAAAGCCTCCGCGAGCTTGAGGCTGGCCGCGTCGAAACGGGCGATGGCTTGCGCGGCGGCCAGATCCGCCACATGGGCAATCAGCGGGTTGAAACTCGGCCGTCCCTTGGCCTGATACAGCCGCGCGATCGCCTCCGGCCGGGTGGCGTCGGCGCCGAGCCCATAGACGGTTTCGGTCGGAAACGCGACCAGCCCGCCACGGGCCAGCGTCCGGGCCGCGATTTCTGCGGCCTTCGCGTCGGCCGGGACGGTCGCCGTCGTCAAAGGGGGCGTGACTTGGGTGTTTTCGCTCAGATTCTTTCCCCAATACCAGTTCTTGCGGTGCACGAACGCCTTGGCTATAACGCCGCCTCCTAGTCGGAGTGTGGCTCAGCCCGGTAGAGCACTGCGTTCGGGACGCAGGGGTCGTAGGTTCAAATCCTACCACTCCGACCAGATTTTATTGGGCTTTTTGCCGCTTTTCCCGAGCCGAGGCAAGGTCAACCACTATCCCCCCAGCGAATGGGTTTTCCCCCTGGAGGATGTCCGCCGTTTCCCGTTGAAGGGAAACGCGCCTGACACTTCTGAAGTGTCTCGATTGAAGCCCCGATCGTATCCGCCGAAAACCTGCTGCTTCCCCAAACGCTGCCGCGCGAAATCACTGAATTGGAGATCACAATGGCTACGTCAATTGGCGCCAGCAAGGGTCACACCCCTTTGCCGCGCCCGGTTTCACAGCCTGCTCCGCAACCGTCCGCAGCGAAGGCCGCAAAATCCAGCAGCTACACTCCGCCGGCGAGCGTGCCTGCCGCGGACACAGTCGGGACCAAAGTCAACAAGACCGCCTGAACAAACACATTGGCGATGCGAGCGGATTGTTTCCGCTCGCCTCCGCCGCCGCACTCCATTCGTGAACGCGATCATCAACACGTGCGACGTCGAGATATCGCTCGGGCTTCCGATGCGCTCATCATTGCGTCCCCCGATGTGACAGGCTGGATTGCTCCCTCATCTGATCGGGAGCCAGCCGTCCACTTGCGCAGCATCTCAGCCGGAATTCTAATACTGCCCGCGGTTCCCATGGAACGCGTGGCGCGTTGCCTTGGCCAAGTCGGCGTAATTGAGCCGTTTGACCAGGATCAACGCGTGGCCCGGTGCATGATCGCACTGTGAACCTGAGGATGTGCTGTGCGGGTTGCGATTTTTGCAGATATTCATGCGAACCGGCAGGCGTTCGAGGCGTGCCTCGCTCAGGCGCGTGACGATGACATCGAGCGCATGATTTTACTCGGCGATTATGTCGGCTACGGCGCTGATCCGGACTGGACCGTGACAACGGTTATGAATCTCGTCGCGGGCGGCGCGGCGGCCGTGCTCGGCAATCATGATGCCGCCGTCGAGGATCCTCGCGCGCAACTCAACGCCGAAGCGACAGCCGCCATCGAATGGACGCGAGGCCAGTTGGGGCTGCCGCAGCGAAAATTTCTTGCCGGCCTGCCGCTCACGCACCACGAGGCGGGCCACCTGTTCGTGCATGCGGAAGCAAGTCGGCCGGAGCGTTGGACCTATGTTGTCGATACCGCGACTGCCGCCCGCAGCATGCAATCGATATCCGATCACGCAACCTTTTGCGGGCATGTTCACAAGCCCGCGCTCTATTCCTTGTCGATCACCGGAAAGATGACCGCCTTCACGCCGGTCACAGATGTTGCTGTTCAGTTGCTGCCCGGCCGGCAATGGCTTGCGGTTCTCGGCTCGGTCGGCCAGCCCCGCGACGGCAACCCCGCCGCATCCTATGCCGTGCTGGATACGGCGAAGGCAGAGATCACCTATCGCCGTGTCCCCTATGATGTCGAACAGGCGGCGGACCGGATCCGGAAACAAGGTTTGCCGGCGTGGCTCGCAGACCGGTTGTTGGTGGGGAAGTAAGCATGGTCAAACCAGCGCTCGCACCAGGCACGGTGATCGACGATTTTCGGCTCGAGGAGCGGCTTCATCGTGGTGGCATGGCGGCGCTGTGGCGTGTCTCGCGTGTGTCGAGACCGGACGCGTCGCCATCGATGTTGATGAAGGTTCCGAAAATCGGGGAGGGTGGTGATCCTTCCGCGATCGTCGGTTTCGAAATGGAGCAGATGATCCTTCCGCGCCTGTCCGGCGTGCACGTTCCGGAATTCATGGCGGCGGGTGACTTCGCGACCCAGCCCTATATCGTGCTGGAACAGATTCCCGGCGCAACCTTGCTGGCGCGTCTGCCGGATCTTCCGCTGCCGTATACCGAGGTGGCTTCCATCGGTGCGAAGATCGCAACCGCACTGGATGATCTGCATCGGCAGCACGTGATTTATCACGATATCAAGCCCAGTAACATCATGTTCCGGCCTTCGGGAGAGGCTGTGCTCATCGACTACGGCCTTGCCTGCCACGATCAGCTGCCCGATCTGATGCAGGAGGAATTTCGTCTGCCTTACGGAACGGCTCCGTATATGGCGCCGGAGCGGTTGCTTCGAATTCGCAACGACCCGCGCAGCGATTTGTTCGCGCTTGGCGTCTTGCTCTATTTCTTTTCCACCAATGTGCGCCCGTTCGGCGAGACCGAGACGCTACGCGGAATGCGCCGGAGATTGTGGTGGGATCCCGTTCCGCCCCGTCAGATCAGGCCCGACACTCCGCTGTGGCTGCAGGAAATCGTTCTGCGCTGCCTCGAGGTTCAGCCGGAATGGCGATATCCCACTGCGGCGCAGCTCGCCTTTGATTTGACCCATCCCGACGACGTCAAGCTGACGGCGCGATCCGAGCGCGTGAAACGCGATCCATGGGCGACTGTGCTGCGGCGACGGTTCAACAGCGACACGACGCGTCCGCGAAGCCGGGCGACCGTGGCGTCGCAACTGGCGTCGGCTCCCATCATTGCCGTCGCCGTCAATCTTGATGAAACGTCGCAGGCGCTCAACGACGAACTGCGCACGACCGCGAAACGAATTCTTGCGACGCTGCCGTCCGCGCGACTGGCCTGCGTCAACATTCTGAAACTCGGCAGGATCACGATCGATAAAACGCTCGATGAGCATGGGCATAACAAGCACATCGATCGCCTCGTCGCGCTCAAGCATTGGGCCGAGCCGTTGAAACTGGATCAGGACCGGCTCACCATCCATGTGCTCGAAGCCGTCGATCCTGCATCGGCCATTCTCGAATTTGCGGAGACCAATCACGTCAATCATATTCTGATCGGCGCGCGACAGAACTCGGTGATGCGCACGCTGCTGGGCAGCGTGTCCGCCAAGGTCGCGGCGGAGGCCGGGTGTACGGTGACGGTGGTGCGACCGCTCTCCGCCATCGCACCGGAAACGGCGTCGCCGATTGCCGCGCGTGACGCCGAGCCCCTGACCCGAACTTGATCAAGGGGCGACGGTTTTCCGCGGCAGGCTTTCTCTCCAAACGTCAAACGACCAAATCGCCCGCTGTCGTCGTTGCAACTTCCTCGCATCTGGCGCGCAGAGCAGAAGCGTTGAAAACGCTCACGTTAAGGACGGTTATTCACTTCATCGGGATGAAGATGACCGTACACCAGACGGGTATTGTGCTAGCGTTGCGGAATGAACATACCCGAGCCGCGGTCAATTCAAGACGAGCCCGACTACTTGAAGGAACTCGTCACAAAGGCGGGTATCGATACGCACGCGACTTCGCTGGCAGCCAAACTCCAGGGAGTTGTTATCGGGGAACTCCACCATCGTGTAAAAAATACGTTGGCCATAGTTTCCGCCATCACATCACAAAGCTTGAAGACCGCAACGAGCCTGGAGCAAGCTTCCAAGACCATATCGGAGCGGCTGCATGCGCTGGGGGTGGCGCAGGATCTTCTCATCCGTGAACATTGGACTGGCGCGGATTGCCGGACCTTGATTGAGAGCGCGGTCAAGGCCTTTCAATCAAAAAGCCTCGATCAGTTCACAATTACTGGCAAAAGCATACCGATCACCTCCGGTCCTGCGATTTCCCTTTCGATGGTCATCCATGAACTCTGCACCAATGCCGTAAAATACGGTGCGCTGTCCGTGCCGGACGGCCGCGTGTCGATCGATTGGCTGATTTCAAACGACGATCCGAAGCGCTTCATTCTGAGTTGGGTCGAAACAGGCGGTCCGGCCGTCGTAGAGCCTGAGCGAAAGAGCTTTGGCAGCCGCCTCATCGAAAAGTCTTTGCCTGGCCAATTACGAGGTGAGGCGCGTCTTCAGTTTCGTCCAGAAGGTCTGGTGTGCGACGTCAACATACCGCTCAGTGCGATGCAGGAACGGTAAGCGGAGATTTGGCGGATCGCGGCAGCGTTCATCTGGCTAGAGGTTCGCTTGGGTTTGTTTATCCTGCAGAACATCCGGATCTTTACGCAATAGGGCGTATTTCGCTCGCTTTCGGCGCGGATTAGGCGCGTAATCGATTCGCAGGAGCGCCCGATGATTCCGGTTGCGTTGCGCCCGCCCTCCGAGGCGATGTCTTGCATCGCGAAAGGCGGCTTTCATGACAACTGAGACGACTTTTCTCGTGCAAGCATTCGGCGCCGGCAAGCGCGGCAACTTGAAAGCGAGCACGCCTATTCCTTGCCGGTCAGCGGAAGGCGCACGTCGCACAGCCGAGCGACTCTCCTTGAGCAATCCCGGCGTGGTCGCTTTTTCGGTCGTATCCGATCCCGAAACCGGCGATTACGATGATCAGCCCACGGTGTTCTTTCGCTCGGGGCAACTGCCGCCTGAATTCGACGAGATGCCGTGATGAGTTCGCCATTGCAGACTCTGCTGCTCGATAACGGATTGCTCGATCAGCCCATTTTATTGATCGAGCCGCACAGAAGCCGCCAGGGCATCTGGCGCATCAAGTTTTCGTATGACGATTTCGAGCCGCTGTCGATGGAGGTGCAACAAGCCTCGCGATTGGTGGAAAGCCTTCATGGCATCGGCGAGAACGATCTAGCGGATGAAATCGACGAGGCGGTTGGTCGCGCTGCGCACTATAAACAGTGTACGCCGAGCGACCGCATGCCGTATGAGGCCAAAACATATCGACGCGACTTGTTTTACCAACCAGGAGGAAAACGGCATGGCTAAGGGCGATCAAAAGAGTAATCGGGAAAACAAGAAGCCGAAAAAAGCAAAGATCAAAACGATAGCGGCCGCTGCAAGTCAAAAAGGTGGCGTCCCGACCTGGCAGCCGACGATCGGTTCAGGAAAGCGGAAGTAATAAAAAGACGAGAGATCGTCTGCGCTCGACAGCAATCGTCCAGCCAGTGCGGCCGGACGGTCCGCTTCGGCTATCGCCATCCACCGAGAGCCCGCAGCGCATTCAGGATGACAGCGACATCGATCGCTTCCTGAAGCAACGCGCCCTGAACCGGTTGCAGATAGCCGAACGCCGCGGCGATCATGGCGACAAGCGACAGTCCAATTCCTGCGAAAACGCTTTCGAGCGCGATATGCCGGGCGTGGCGCGCGATCTGTATGGCGGGCACGATCCTGTCGAGCTGATCGACCAGAAGCACGACGTCGGCCGCCTGGGCGGATGCGGCATTGCCCCGTGCTCCCATCGCCACCCCGACATCGGCAGCGGCCAGAGCGGGAGCGTCGTTCACGCCGTCGCCGACCATCATGACAGGGCCGTTCTTTTTTTCAGCCAGCACGAGCAAGACTTTTTGATCCGGCGTCAGGTCGGCTCTCACCGCGTCGATCGAGAGACCGGCCGTGAGGGCTTCGGCCACTTCGCGCCGGTCTCCCGTTGCGAGGACAATGCGCTCGATCCCCATTTCCCTGAGATGTTTCAACAGTGACTGAGTGCCGGCGCGAAGCTCGTCGGCGAGAACGATCTGGCCGGCCATTTCGCCGTCGATTGCGACGCCGACGATAACCGAACCATCGCGCTTCGAAGTCCGGCCCAGGTTTTCATCGGGGTGCGATAGCTTCGATGTGACGAATGGCAGGCCCCCGACCACCACGGCTTGTTGTTCCACAATTCCCCTGATGCCTTCGCCCGGGGTTTCGACGACCTGGCTTGGCATCGCCAGGCGCAGCTCGCGGCGATGTGCTTCCGCGACGATGGTCTGAGCGATTATATGCTTGGACGCTTGATCGAGCGAAGCGGCGGTGCGCAGGATTTTCGTATCGACGCCAGTGACGCCAGCGACCCCAGCGATCGACACGATTTTTGCGCGGCCGTCGGTGAGGGTGCCGGTCTTGTCGATGACAAGCGAGGACACCCGTGTCAGCGCTTCGATGGCTTTGCCGCCCTTGATCAGAATGCCTTGTCTCGCCGCGCGTGAAAGTCCGGACACCATGGCGACCGGCACGGCGAGAATGAGCGGGCAGGGCGTCGCGGCAACAAGAACAGCGACCGCGCGAACGGGATCGCCTGACCAGGCCCATGCCGCCCCCGCAATCAGGACGGTGGCCAGCAGGAAAACCATGGCAAAGCGATCCGCGAGCCTGGAGATCGGCGCCTTCGAATGCTCCGCTTCTTTCACCAAACGCACGATCCCGGCATAGGTGCTCTCGGCCGCGCGGCGGGACGCAATGAGATCGAACGCCTCGCCGGCATTCGTCGATCCGCTCATGGCGTCGTCGCCTTCGCGCCGCTGTACGGGAATGGACTCGCCGGTGAGTGCCGACTGATCGAGAACCGCTAGACAATTCGCGCCGATGATGCCGTCCACGGCAACAACATCGCCCTGCCGGACCAGAATCCGGTCGCCGGGCTGAATGTCGTCCAGCGCGACCTCTTTCAGTTGTCCCTGACTATACCGCATCGCGCTTCTCGGAACGCGCGACAGCAGCGCAGTCATCTCGTGGCGAGCGTGCCGTTCCGCGAATGCTTCGAGATATTGGCCGCCCGAATACATCAGCGCGACGACGATGGCGGCGAGTTCTTCGCCCACCGCCAGCGCCGCCATCATCGACAATGCAGCGACGATATCGAGGCCGACATCGCCACGGCGAAGGCTCGAGACGATTTCGTATAAGAGTGCGATAAGCACTGGAATCGTGAACCCGGCCCAGACGAAGCCCTGCCACGCCGTCATGCCCAGCGGAACGAAGGCAAAACCTAGCGCAAGCCCCACTGCCGGTGTGACCAGAAGCAAAGATCGAAAGACGAAATCAGAGATCACGAGACAGCTCGCGATCACGTTCGCCGACGCTTACCGCATCTGCAATCGGTTCCATATCGATGCCGCCAGTAATCCCACAACGCCACCAATCACCGACGTCAAAATCAGAAGAAGCGCCGCGCGGGCGTACTCGAACGGCTCGATCATGTAGATCGGTTTGATGAAGTGTATCCAGAGAATGAAATTGATCACGGTTGGCCCCATCCCATGGCAACCAGCAATGACCAACACAGATGGAAGCCGCCGGTCACCGGTCCGAATGTCAAGGCAGCGTTTCTGGCGCTCAATTGTCTCATGTAAATCCTCCATCATGGAGTTTCATCCGGTCCGTGCGGCCACGCCTTGTGATAGATCAATCGGTTGGATCGTGCTGATCGCGCTCAGCCGAACAAATGAGCGAGCCAGAAGGCCGCCGCAGCCGCCAAACCTCCGACCAGCAGCGTTTGACCGGCGGATACGAATTTGTTGAGGCCGGTGAAATATCCCTTCACGCCCCCGAAAATCAGCAGCGCGGCTCCCGTCGTGAGCACGGAGATCTTCAAGGCGGTGCCGAGGTCGTGGGTGAGCATGTAGGGAAGGAGAGGGATGAGTCCGCCGATCAGGTAAGACACTGCGATGGTTGCGGCGCTGATGGGCGCACGTTTGGGGTCGGGCTTTTCAAGCCCAAGCTCAAACCGCATCATGAACTCGGTCCAACGTGTGCGATCGGATGTAATGGCCTGAATCGTCTCTTCCAGTGCGTTTCCACTTAATCCAAAGCCGGTGAAGACCTCGCGAACTTCCTGTATTTCGAAGTCTCGTTTGTTGTCGATCTCCCACTCCTCGCGCGCCTGTTCGGAAGAAAAGTGCTGCGCATCGGTGCGGGCGGCGAGATAACCGCCAAGCCCCATCGCAATCGCCCCGGCAGCGATTTCGGCAAGCCCTGCGGTTACGATAACCGAGGTGTCGGAGACTGCCGCCGACAGGCCTGCCGCAAGGGCGAACGGCACGGTCAGGCCGTCGGCCATGCCGATAACGACGTCGCGAACAGATTCCGTCGCAGTGAAGTGCTTTTCGATATGTGGAATTGTCGGCATGTCAGTTTCAATCAGCCCCGTCGAATTGTGAAGTCGCAACCTGTTCATTTCCCACCGGGATCATATTTGGCAGACGCCTTGGATCGTTGATGCACATCAAGGCAGGGACGATCGCAGATGAGAATAATTGCCGTCGTCCTCAAACTTTGCTCCTCCGGAACGCGATAAAGCGAGCAGTGCAATCGTGACCATGGCGACAGGCAGTCAACCAGCGTCTTCCGCGCGCGGCCATTCGTTGCGGTTGGTTCGGCTGCTCTTGCGATGTGGAATTGCCGGGGCGTTGCAGATCATGCCTGCGCTGCCGGTGAAAGCCGACGATCCGCATCTTGGAATTATTGAATATGAAATCTCATGCTTGCCTTGCCATGGTATTGACGGACGCGGCTCCGGCCCTCTGGCAAAATCTCTGGCAGTTGCTCCCGCCGATCTGACGAAGATCGCAAAGCGGCACAACGGAACATTCCCTGTCGGTGAGATCGCGGAGATTATCGACGGTCGCTCAGCGGTTGCGAGCCACGGACAACGGGTCATGCCGGTTTGGGGCGAACGCTATAGGGCGACGAAGGAAACCAGCGAAAGTGCCGAGTGGATCGACAAGCGCGTGCGTGCTCAGATTTCCGCGCTCGTGAAGTATCTCGCCACACTTCAGGAGAAGTAAGGCAACACGCAGCAGCTTGTTCCAAAAGTCGGTTCAGAAGACTCGGTTCAAGCCCGCGCCAAGCGGAGCCGCAATGCACCTCAATCGCAACAATCCTGCAAATACCGATCGCGGCCGCTCGGCGTTTGATCTCGATCAATTCATTTTTATGGCCTCGTGGTCAAATCGATCCGTTCGGAAGGCGCGCTGCAATGAGAAGGAATTTCGATGCGGAATCTCGATATCAAGGTTGACGAAGCTCTCTGGGCTTCGAGCATGTTCCCCGAAGGAATTGTGGAGCGGTGGCTTGTGTCCGATGGCGCGTTCGCGGTTGAAGGCGCTCCCATGGCTGAACTGCGCATCGAAGGCGCGCTGCATGAAATTATCGCGCCGGCGAAGGGCCGTTTGACCATCGTTGCGGCGGCCAACGCCGTCGTCGAGCCGGGCTCTCTGATCGCGCAGTTGGCGACGGAGGAAGTCCGCTAACTTATCCATTCGCATGTCGCAACTCTGTCCTGGACGCCACCAATGACCGCAACCGATATTTTCACTCCCGGCGTTTCCCAGGCTCAAACCGCCAGCGCCTATGGGATGGGTTATCAGTTGAAGCTGTTCGAAATGACTCTCGCGAACATCTCGACTGCCGTCGAGCATGCGCAGGATTTGATGGGCGCGAAATCGCCAACCGAATTCGCCGAGCGACTCTCCCGCCATACACAGCAGCAATTTGACGTGATGGTTGCGCAAGGCAAGGAGCTCATGGCGCTTGGTCTCAAGCCGAATGCAATTGGCGAGCAGTTGACGTCGCCGGAAAATTTCTTTTCAGCGCCTGCAGTTCAAGCCGCTGCTGTTGCATCGACTGATACGGATGCTCAACGCGAGACCTCGTGTGCGAAGAATGACGTTTCCGAGTTGACGCCCGCCGACGAAGTTTTGCTGCTTCACGTGATGGAATAGCGGCGGTTAGGCGACCAAAAGAGATCACATGAGCGGTCGCGTCCGAAGGAAATAGAAAACGAGAATGGCGACGGCCAGCAAGACGTTGGTGATGAAAATAATCCAATTCCAATTCACGTGCTGATGGGAGCGCCGGTTAAGCGCTGCTGCAGTCATAAGGAACTTGAAGCCGAATTTTGCCACGGACGTTCCTTCAAATCATCGTTGCGATAGATCGGTGCAAATCACCATCACCACGATTGCCGCTTGCAGGCGATCCGCCCTTGATCTGCGTCAATCGACACCCTGATTTAACGATGCTTTGTCCGGGTAGTCTTGCGCGGCTTGCCGGTGGGCTTACTCGCCGGTGCGCTTCAGAATGTCGATTTTCTGCACTGTGGTGGCGAGCCGGTAAGGTTTCAGCAACGCGCTCAATTCCGCGTCGGTGCGCAGCCAGTTTCCCCAGTCGCTCAGCAGATTGTCGATCAGGATCACGTCCGGCCTCTGCCGTGTGATGTCTTCGATCAGCCCGGCGCGCTCGCGCGCCAGATAAGTATTCAGGCGTGCGTCCGTTTGAGGATCGACGGCGCGATCCTGGCGCATCCGCTTGACGAATTCCCGGGCCCACAATCCCTGCTGGCGCGATACCCATTCGCCACCGACGCTGCGGACGAGAGGATGGCCGATCGAGGCTTCCGCGCTCAGCATCAGGATGCGGGGATGTGGGCCGAGTTGCGCCACCGGCTGTTCCAGCGCCCGCGCGCTCGATGCGTCATTCATCCACATCGCGCCGAGGAGAAACACGACGACCAGCGAGATCAGCCCGCCGCGACGGGTGGTTCGCGAGGCTTCTTGCGTCTGACTCGCAAGCGCGTATGCAGCGGCCATCAGCGCCAGCGCCAACATGGGATAGGATTGATAGCTCCAGCCTTTGCGTTGCAGAACATACGCCGCCGCGAAACCAAGCGAGGTGGCGAGCAGGACCGCTAACGTTGCATCCGGCTTGCGCGGACGCGTCATCAGAAGTGCGAGGATCATCGCGCACGCCCATGCCAGCATGCCGATGCTGCCCAGCAACAGCGGCAGCGGCATTTTCAATTGAAGGTAGACGTCGCGAACCAGCGGATAGATCAGGGTAAAGTAGTCGGGATAGAATGCGGCGATGCCGATGCTGGTCGCCACCACGATCGCCGCCGCGATGATGTTTTCCGGCGCGAACAGCGTTCGCCAGCTGCGCGCGTAAAAGCTCGACATCGCAATGCCCGCGCCGATGCCGAGGATGAAATAGGGTTTGAAGTCGAGGGTGATGCCTGCGCCCACACCAGCCGCAACGATCGCCCAGACCGGCAGCCGCCCGTCGGCGGCTCGCACAGCATAGGCGGCCAGCGCCGGAAGAAACGCCACGAAAGCCAGATGCTCGCGCTGACCGAATGACTGCATCGGAACAATGGTCAGCACGGCGAGACAAAATGCGAGCAGCGGGCCGCCGCGCACGTTATCAAGCGCCACCGTCTTGCGCAGGATACGCACCGATACCAGCATGGACAGCGCGATACCGATAAAGAGCAGGGCATCGGTCACGGTTTCGGGGCGGACATGAAGCAAGCGTCCGAGCACCACGCTCGGCAGATAGGCCAGCACGGCGATCGGGGGATTGGTTTCGAGGATGTCGGTATAAAGGCGTTGGCCGCTCAGGACCTTTTCGCCCACGGTCAACAGCCAGCTGACGTCGGTGTTGGCGGCGACGGTATGGCGCAGCGCTATGGCGACGGCGATCACGCTTGCGAGCAACAGCAAGATGGAAAGCCGGCCGTCCGCGCCTTCGTCCGGCGGCGCGACGTCGGATGGAAGCCTGGATTGAGACTGCAAGACGGTCATCCGGATCCGTGAACCGCAGTCACGCCCTCCCGGCCATATGCCGGGTCACGGTCGCTGCGGCTCGATCCTAGAAATCCGTCGTTAATATTGGCTTTCAGGAGGAGGGTTCGCGACGCCCGGCCCCCCTGAGAGTTCCGGCTTTCAGGCGGAGAGCGGATCGTCTCAGCGACGTGGGGAGCGTACCGCGCCAGAGGCGTATTCGGGTGGACCGAAAACGGAAGGAGATCAGGCCTTCTTTTTCTTTTTGGCTTTTTTCTCGGCTTTGATCTCGGGCAGCGCCTCCGCCGCTTTTCGGATCGATCGCGCGTAGCTGTCGGCGGCGTTGTCGGCGGACATTTGCAGCCTCCGGGCGGCGGCCGTTCCGTGCAGCATGATATCTTTCGCGGTCTGCTTGTGCCGCTCTTTCATCGCTTTGTCCTTTGCCTTGTTGGCAAGGGCGACGAATTGATCTCGGCGCTTCTTGACGACGTCCATTAAAATTTTGGTTTGCTGCTTTGCGTTGCGTCGAATAACGACGTCCAGATCGGCATCCGCCATGTTCATTCCCCTGCCTGAAAAATTACCAACATCGAAGTCCCGTTCGCCAAACGAAATCCGCGCCTTGTATTCCCGGTCTCGGACTTGGTCGTCAAGGGCGGCGGGGGCGATGGGGTTAATGTGATTTTGATACGCGAATTTGGGTACGAAAACGACCCATACAACGGTCTCCAACCAGACATGTTCAGGCGATCATCCTTGCGATTAAGCTACGTAATTGTGTTTCGTCACCGTCAAAGCTTTCAATCATGGCGTTGAGCATCTTTTCGCCGTCGAGTTCGTCCATATCGAGCTGATGGCCCGCATATGCCGCCAACATATCGAAAAATGCGAGTTGCGAGCGTCCGTTGCCCTCGCGAAAGCAATGGATCGCATTGAGTTCTGCCAGGAAATGCGTGGCCTTCGCGACAAACTCGTCGGTCGTTAATTCTCGATAGAAGTTGCCGGCTTTGAGTTTGTCGAACAGTTTCCTGGCCTCTCCATCGATGTTTTCGGGAAAACAGAATGGATTTCCGCCTTTCGAAATACGGACCGTTCGTGGTTTTCCGGCCCAATCATAGACGTCCTGAAACAGGTGGTGGTGCACCGCGCAGTAATGGGCGAAGTCAAGCTGACCGGCGGGAAGCGGCTCAGTTGCACGTTGCGTGCTGATTTCTGCTTCGAATGCGTTCAGCTCCGCAGCTTCGCGAAGATCGAGCAGGTTTCGTAAAACTGTTGAATTGGTGTAGGTATAAGGATCATCGACCGCGTCGTACATGCTCGCAAGCACTCAATCTTTGCGGTACGACCGGATGATAACCTTGCGGGCATCTTCTGCTGAAAGACCTTTTGCAGCCGACGCCTCGGCGCGTTTAACCATAGCCGACGACATCGTGATGCCTTCGACGGCGCTGATTTTCGTGAAACGGCCGCGACCGACAATGTGGCCGCTGACGGTTGCTTTATTGGAGGCAGTTTTCTTTGGCGCCGGCATAACTCCATCTTATCATAATGTGAGATGCGTTACCACTCATCGGTTTCACGGGACGTTTCTTCCGAAACAGGCCAGAGACGATCCAAACCGGCGGTTGCGCCGCTCCATATCATGGGTCATAGGAAGAGCCGGATTTCTTCAGAGCGAGCCCCATGCCCCATCCTATCCCTGAGGTTTTGAAAGCATTCGCCGCCGGCGAAATCGTGGTGGTGACAGATGACGAGGACCGCGAGGGCGAGGGCGACCTGATCGTTGCGGCGTCGCTGTGCACGGCGGAAAAGATGGCGTTCATCGTCCGTCACACCTCCGGTATCGTTTGCGCCCCGATCACCAGCGAGGATGCGCGCAGGCTCAGGCTTGATCCGATGGTGGCGCATAATGACTCCAACCATTCCACCGCCTTCACCGTATCGATTGACTACAAGCCGGGCATGACCACCGGCATCTCGGCGGAAGAGCGCACTGCGTGCTGCCGCGCGCTCGCCAATCCAAATGTCGGCGCCAATGATTTCGCGCGGCCCGGTCATATCTTTCCGCTGATCGCGCGCGACGGCGGGGTGTTGCTGCGCTCAGGCCACACCGAAGCGGCGATCGATTTGTGCAAACTCTCCGGCCAGCCGCCGGTCGGCGTCATCAGCGAATTGATGAACGACGACGGCACGGTGATGAAGGGCGCGCAGGTTGCGGCCTTCGCCAAGGCGCACAATCTCAAGCATGTCACGATTGCAGACATGATCGCTTACCGTCAGGCGCGCGAAAAACTGATCGAGCGGGTTTCGACATTCACCGTCGACAGCCCGATCGGCAAGCTGGAAGGCCATGCTTACCGGTCGCCATTCGATCCGATCTATCACGTTGCTTTCGTCTATCAGGGCATCGGCGACGGGCGGAACGTGCTGACGCGCTTCCACAAGCCGAACATCATTAAAGACATCTTCATGGGATCGCAGAGCGTGCTCACCGCGCTCGATCACTTCAAGAAGGCCGGCAGCGGCGTGCTGGTCTATCTGCGCGACGGCGCGGCCGGCGTTCCGGTCGCTCCGCTCGAGGGAGCGTCCTCGGCTGAGGCCGACCGCAATCGCCAATGGCGCGAAGTCGGCGTCGGCGCGCAAATCCTGCGCGATCTCGGCGTCACATCGATCCGCAACCTCACCTCGTCGGTTCACGATTATAAAGGCCTGTCCGGCTTCGGGATCGAGATCGTGGCCAGCGAACCGTTCGAGGGTTAGATTTGTGACGCCTTGTCCCGCGCAGCGGAACAAGGCGATGACCGGCCGCTCCGTGGTTTGAACTTGCAACTTCAGAGCAACGAACTAACCTGCCGCCCAATCTGGACGGGTTCGCCCGCCACGCATTCTGGAACATTTGTTGAAGAGGAAAGGACACCCGATGAACGTGCGCGCGCAAACCAAGGACAAGCCCGCCCCGGTCGCGTTCCAGTGGGACGATCCGTTTCTTCTTGAGACGCAGCTCACCGAAGACGAACGGATGATCCGCGATACCGCGCGCCAGTATGCGCAGGAGAAGCTGATGCCGCGCGTCACCCAGGCTTACCTCGAGGAAAAGACCGATCGCGAGATTTTCCGTGAGATGGGCGAACTCGGCCTGATCGGTATCACCTTTCCGGAAGAGTATGGTTGCGCCAACGCGGGCTATGTCGCCTACGGTCTCGTGGCGCGCGAGATCGAACGGGTTGATTCCGGCTATCGCTCGATGAACAGCGTGCAGTCGTCGCTGGTGATGTATCCGATCTATGCCTATGGCGACGAAGCGCAGCGCAAGAAATATCTGCCGAAGCTCGCGAGCGGCGAATGGGTTGGTTGCTTCGGTCTCACCGAGCCCGATGCCGGTTCGGACCCGGGCGGTATGAAGACCCGTGCTGAAAAGGTCGCCGACGGTTATCGCATCAGCGGCACCAAGATGTGGATTTCCAACGCGCCGATCGCCGATGTCTTTGTGGTGTGGGCGAAGTCGGCCGCGCACGACAACCAGATTCGCGGTTTCATTCTTGAAAAGGGCATGAAGGGTCTGTCCGCGCCCAAGATCCAGGGCAAGCTCAGCCTTCGCGCTTCGATCACCGGCGAGATCGTGATGGACGGCGTGGTGGTGCCGGAAAGCGCGCTACTGCCGAATGTCTCCGGTTTGAAAGGTCCGTTCGGTTGTCTTAATCGCGCCCGTTACGGCATCTCATGGGGCGCGATGGGCGCCGCCGAGGATTGCTTTCACCGTGCACGTCAATACACGCTCGACCGCAAGCAGTTCGGCCGGCCGCTGGCCGCGACGCAACTCGTGCAGAAGAAGCTCGCCGACATGCAGACCGAAATTTCGCTCGGCCTCCAGGGTTCGCTGCAGGTCGGCCGTCTGATGGATGCCGGCAAGATGGCGCCGGAAATGATCTCGATCGTGAAGCGCAACAATTGCGGCAAGGCGCTCGACATCGCTCGCGTGGCCCGCGACATGCATGGCGGCAACGGCATTTCCAGCGAATTCCACGTGATGCGTCATTCGCAGAATTTGGAAACGGTCAACACCTATGAGGGCACGCACGACGTGCATGCGTTGATCCTCGGCCGCGCCATTACCGGCATTCAGGCGTTCTCCTGAGAGGCGCGCTTGCGTCGTCGTTGTAAAGCGCCCGCTCGTGCGGACGCAGCCAATGATTGGGCCACTCGATCGCTTCGATAGCATTTTCGCGCGAAGTGGATAACAACAATCAATCCGATCGCAGGCGATCCGCATGGCCGACACTGAAGACGATATGCCGTTCAACCGGGATTTCCCGCTTGCGCCCGGCGTCGTCGACGAGGTGGTGCCCGGTGTGCGCCGTGTCGTCTGTAATAATCCGTCGCCCTTCACCTTCTCCGGAACCGTCAGCTACATCGTCGGGCGTGGCAAGGTGGCGATCATCGATCCCGGTCCGGACGACGAAGCGCACGCGAAGGCGCTGCTCGATGCGGTGCGCGGAGAGACCGTGACGCATATTTTCGTCACGCATACGCATCGCGATCATTCACCCAACGCCGCGCGACTCAAGGCTGCGACCGGCGCCACCGTCTATGCCGAAGGTCCGCATCGCGCCTCGCGCCCCTACTATGAGAGCGAAACGGCCTCGACCGAATCCGGCGCGGATCGCGATTTCATGCCGGATGTGCGTGTGCGTGAGGGCGAAACAATCGCGGGCGAAGGGTGGGCACTTGAGGCGGTGTTCACGCCCGGCCACACCGCGAACCACGTCGCGTTTGCGTGGCCCGAGCGCGAACTGATGTTCGTCGGTGATCACGTCATGGGTTGGTCGACCTCGATTGTCGCCCCGCCGGACGGCTCGATGAGCGACTACATGGCATCGCTGGGCAGGCTGGAGCGTCGCGCCGAGACGTTATATCTCCCTGGCCACGGTCCGGAAATTCCGGACGCGCAGCGCTTCGTCCGTTTTCTGGCCCGGCACCGCAAGGCGCGCGAAGCGTCCATTCTGCATCGCCTTGCCAAGGGCGAGGCGGATATTCCGACCCTGGTGCGTGCGATTTATATCGGGCTCGACCCGCGTTTGACGGGCGCGGCGGCCTATTCGGTGCTCGCACATCTGGAGGATCTCGTCGCCCGCGATGTGGTGTCGACCGGCGGCGATCCGGCCATCGATGGCCGTTATCGCTTGACCGGGCCTTTGGAGGCCTGAACCTTCGCCGGTGTCGGTTGTTTTTTCACCGGTCGGTTGGCGTTGTCGACGGCCTCGTTGAGATCGTCGATCAATTTCGTCAGGCGCGCGGCGTTGGAGCCGAGGTCGTGGTCGAAATAGCGTGAGGCCGAACGCATGTCGACGCGGGAGCCACCGACGTCGGGCGCCACGCGAATGGAAATGTCCTCGCGAAATCCCATGATTGGCGTCCGGGCCACGGCCTCGATGCGTCCGATCATGCGCGGCGGCTGCGGCGGCCGCTCGTCGATGATCAGCCATTTGCGCCGGGTCACGAGCTTGAGCGTTTCATCGAAGGCCTTTTGCGGCGGCATCTCGAGCGTCACCGGTTCGATGTCCGGATAGGCCTGCTGCTGCAATTCGGCGGAAGGCAATCCGGCATAGGCCGCGGGGTTCGCGCCTTCGACCGAGCGCAGCCGCGCCAGCGCATCGAAGCGTGGTGGGTCGGCCGGATCGGTGGTGATGTCGTGGATTGCCGGCAGCTTGCGGTATTGAAACCCGAGATAGCCGGGATAGGCCAGAATGACCGCATCGATCGTGAGCGCGACCAGAATGCGTCCCATGCCGCGCGATCCGTTCTGCCAGATCGCCGCAAAGCCCGCGAAGGCCACCAGGATCGACAGCCCCGCCAGACCGAGTGCGCCGAAGAAAGAGATCAGTGCAGGTTTGAATTCGAGAAAGCCGAACCGGATGACGATGACGGTGACGATCGTCGCCACCAGCGAGAAGATCGCGAGATACCGCGCCCAGGTGGCGAGGAGGGAGACCGGGTCCGATTGGTACGGCGCGGAGAACCTGCGGGCCATCTGGTGTCCTGATATCCGGCGTAGCGATCAAAAGACGCGCGGTTTCTGGCGAAGTGACGGCGGCTTGCAATGATCTTGCAGTAATCTTGGAATGCTTCGAACGGACAGCTTGAGACCATGCCGGCGCGATAAATTCAAGCGGCGATTGTGTCCGCCATCGAGCGAGCGCGATCAGAGTGCCGAAAAAGATAGCGCCATGGCGGGACGGCCGAAGCCGATCCCGCCATGATCGATGGCCGCGTCAGGCGGCAGCTGTTGGCAGCGAATAGTCCTTGAACTGATCGCGCAGGGCGGTCTTGAGGATCTTGCCTGTCGCCGTATGGGGGATTGCGGTGACGAACGCGACGTCGTCAGGCATCCACCATTTGGCGATTTTGCCCTCCATGTAAGTCAGGATTTCTTCGCGCGTGGCGGTCTGACCTTCACGAAGCTGCACGATCAGCAGTGGGCGCTCGTCCCACTTCGGATGATGAACGCCGATGACCGCGGCTTCCGCGACTTTCGGGTGGCCGATGGCGAGGTTTTCAAGATCGATCGAGGAAATCCATTCGCCGCCGGACTTGATGACGTCCTTGGAACGATCGGTGATGCGCATGTAGCCGTCGGCGTCGATGGTGGCGACGTCGCCCGTGTCGAAAAAACCATCCTCGTCGAGGATGTTGTCGTCCACGCGATAATAGGCCTTGGAAATGGCCAGACCTCGGACCTTGAGCCGCCCGAAGGTCGTCCCGTCCCACGGAAATTCCTTGCCGGCGTCGTCGGTAATCTTCATTTCGACACCGAACGGCGGATAGCCCTGCGTTTGCAAAATATCCAGCAGCGCGTCGCCTTTGAGTTCGGCAAACGGCGGCTTGAGCGTCGCGAGCGTGCCGACCGGGCTCAGCTCCGTCATCCCCCAAGCGTGGCGGACCTTGATGTTCATGTCAATGAAGGCCTTGATCATCGAGCGCGGCATTGCCGAGCCTCCGCAGACCACCATCTGAAGATGCGGCAGTGTCAGCTTGTTGGCGTTCATGTGGTTCAGCAGCATCAGCCACACCGTGGGCACGCCGGCGGTGTAGGTGACTTTTTCGGTGTCGAGCAGCTCGTAGACCGATGCGCCGTCGAGCTTGGCGCCGGGCATCACCAGTTTGGTGCCCATGCTGGGAGCGGAAAACGCAATGCCCCAGCTGTTGGCGTGAAACAGCGGAACGACCGGCATCATCGTATCCTGCGCCGCGGTACCAAGCGCATCGCGGTTGTTGGCCATCAACGCGTGAAGCACATTGGAGCGGTGCGAGTAGAGCACGCCTTTCGGATCGCCCGTGGTGCCTGAAGTGTAGCACATGGCGGCCGCGGTGTTTTCGTCGAACTCCTTCCATTGGAAGTTGCCGTCAACTTCTGCGATCCAGTCTTCGTAGGCCACTGCGTTCTTGAGCGTGGTCTGCGGCATGTGTGCCTTGTCGGTGAGGACGATATAGCGCTCGACGCTCGGCAGGTTCGGCGCCAGCTTTTCGAGGATGGGGATGAACGTCAGATCGGTGATCACCACCCGGTCTTGGGCGTGGTTGATGATCCAGCCGATCTGGTCGGGAAACAGCCGCGGATTGACCGTGTGGCAGATCGCGCCGATGCCCATGATGCCGTACCAGCATTCCAAATGCCGCCAGGTGTTCCAGGCGATGGTGGCGACGCGGTCCCCAAGCTTGATGCCGTCGCGATCGAGCCGTTGTCCGACTTTCAATGCGCGTTTGCGGATCTCGCGGTAGTTGGTCCGGTGAATGGGCCCCTCGACGGAGCGTGTGATCACTTCCTGCTCGCCGTGGATTCTGGCCGCGTGATCGATAATGCGATGGCACAGCAAGGGCCAGTCCTGCATCAAACCGAGCATCCGATATGTCCTCCTCGAAAGATATTTTCTTTGTTTCTGATTGTGTCGACGCTTTCGCGCCTGTTCCCCAAAATCGAGACCCGCCTCGCGGTCGGAACGTTCGCAAGATATTGAACTTGAGCCTGTTCTTGCGGCGGGCCGGTTTCCACTCTAGGGAATTGGAATGAAGTTTAGCGTGGACCGCAGGCGACGCAAATGGGCATCTGGCCCGGCGTTCCGCGACGAAAAGACCTTGGCGTCCCGTGCGGCCCTGTTGCTGACCGCTTGTGCGTGCATTTTGGCCTGGTCGGACGTGAGCTGGGGCGCAGTGCCGTTGCCGAGGCCCCGGCCGGCCCAAGCGCCGCGCATGCAGCGATCCGCGATACCGCCGGCGGTTTCAAAACCGGCAGAGGACGAGACCAAACCGGCACAGCCCGATGCCGCTGACACCGCGTCCGAGGACAAGCCTGCCGATTCCGGCAGTCCTGATTCAAAGAATTCCAATTCCAAGACGACCGACTTGAAGTCCCCGAGCGTCAAGCCTCCGTCGGCGTGCCGGCTGGCGCTGTCGGATGCCATCGCTATTGCGCCGAGCGTCCCGGCGATCAACGGCCCCGGGGCCTGCGGCGGCGACGATCTGGTGCGGCTCGAAGGGGTGGTCTTGCCCGAGGGCAAGCACGTCGCCGTGAAGCCGGCGGCGATCCTCCGCTGCACCATGGCGAGCGCGATCGCCGATTGGGTGCGTACCGATGTGACGGCGTTTGCGAGCGGCCTCGGGACGGCGGTGAGCGAGATCGACAACTTCAATTCTTATGAGTGTCGTGGCCGCAATCGCGTGGTGGGCGCGAAACTGTCGGAGCACGGCAGGGCCAATGCGCTGGACGTGCGCGGCATCAAACTCGCCAACGGCAATTTCATCTCCCTGACCGATCGCACTCAGCCGCGTGAATTACGCGAACAAGTGTTGCATTCGGTGTGCGAGCGGTTCTCGACCGTGCTTGGGCCGGGTTCGGACTGGTATCACGAAGACCATATTCATCTCGATCTCGCCGAGCGCCGGGGCGATTACAGGATTTGCCAGTGGAACGTCTACGATCCGCTGCCTGTTGTTGCACCTTTGATGCCTGCCGTGCGGCCGGACGATGCGCCGCCGCGCGAGGATGCGGCCAACAAGACCAAAGATGGCGCGTCGACCGAGGCGGCGCCTCAAACGCAGGCCTCGCCACGAGCAGCGGGCGAACGGTCAAGCGCCGAACCGCCGTCTGCCGAGCCACGGGCCGAAGAACCGGAAGGGGCCGAGGCCGCGCCGCAGCCCCCGATGCTGCCCAAGACGGCTCCCAAGAAAGCTTCCAACACGTCTGCCAAAACACCGCGCAAGATTAAGGGCGCACCGCCGCGCCCTCCCTTGAGATTACGTCCGTTTTAGAAATTTTGGATTGTGGGCAGCGCGGGGCGGTGGGTAACGATCAGTGATGCAATAAGACGGCGCAATAAAAAAGCGCCGGAATGACCGGCGCCTTTTTGCGATCTGAAATTGGGGAGCTTATTGCCCGTTCGTACCCTGTAGCGCCAGCTTCGAATTGTAGGGCGAGTCGCCCTGCTTGGGCTCCAGCACCACCACGAGGGTGCCGACCTTGACGCGATTATAGAGGTCGATGGCGTCTTCGTTGGTCAAGCGGATGCAGCCGGAGGAAATCGAAGCGCCGATATATTCGGGCTGATTGGTCCCGTGAATCCGGAACAGTGTGTCCTTGCCGCCGGAGTAGAGATACATGGCGCGTGATCCCATCGGATTGTCCGGACCGGGCGCCACGAATGTCGGAACGCCGAGGCGTTCGATTTCGCCTTTGGTCGGATGCCAGGCAGGCCACTCGGTCATGCTGCCGACCTTGGCCACACCGGACCACGCCATGGCTTCCTCGCCGACGGTGATGCCGTAGCGGATCGCCTTGCCGCTATCGAGGACGTAATAGAGATAGTGGTTGTCGGAATCGACCACGATGGAGCCGGGGGCTTCCTTACGGTGGAAGTCCACGACGGCGCGGCGGAAAGGCTCCGCGACCGGGACTTTCTCGTAGCTTACCTTCGCCAGATATTCCTTATCGCGCGGCTTAAATGTCGCCTCGGACGTTTTCTCATAACTGGTCGCCTGCATACACCCCGCCAGCATGAGGCTGGCGGCTACAATTCCCAATTTCGATCCGAGCGCCGACATTTCAAATTCCCGATAAATTCTGCTGACCGAAGTCAGGGCGTGCCACTTCTGCGGGAGAGGCGGATCAGCATCCCCATTCCATCATCCTGATTATCGCAAGTGTTCGTCATAATTCCAGCTATTCTCCCACGGTTTTGCCATGCAACGAACAACCTGTGGCATTTCTGCCGCGGTTTACGAGCACAGATACAAAACACACGTCCGATTGTCCCGTTTAGGGATCGAAATCTCACAGCGGCGTGACCGGTGGAACGGCGGGACGGTCTCGCAACCGCCGCGCGCCCTCCCGCAAAGTCGATTTCGCCGTGGCCGATGGAGCGCCTTGCACGAATCACCCGGATTTGTGCTCTGAGCGTTAAAGTGTCGCCGAACGTTGCCGCACGGGCGTTTCGCCTGACCACGTTCCGAATCCGGAGAGCCTGCTGATGTTGACTGCGTTCGTCCCCACCGATGGCTCGCTCAAGAAGCTCGATAATGTCAGCCTCGATGCGCTGCCGCCGGAGGCGGTCTGGATCGATCTCAAAGCGCCGTCGCCCGGCGAGGACAAGGCGGTGGAAAAGCTGGTGGGCATCGAAATCCCGACCCGCGAGGACATGCAGGAAATCGAGATTTCCAGCCGTCTCTATACCGCCAATTCTGCCCGCTACATGACCGCCACGCTGATGTGCGCGGCGGATTCCAGCGTCCCGCGCACCACGCCGGTGACGTTCATTCTGACCGATCATCGTCTGGTGACGGTGCGCTACGACGAACCCAAGCCGTTCCAGTTGGTCGCGGCCAAACTGACGCGCGGCTGCCCCTCCAGCATCAATGGCGACAACGTGCTGATCGATCTGCTCGATGCGGTGATCGACCGTAACGCCGACATTCTGGAGCGCGCCGGCGCCGACGTCGATAGCGTCAGCAACCAGATTTTCGAGCCGTCGGCCGACCGTGGCCACGCCCGCACCTATTCGCAGATCCTTCTCATCATCGGCAAGAAGGGCGATCTGGTGTCCAAGGTCCGGGAAAGTCTGGTCTCGATCGGACGGCTGATCTCGTTCGTGGGCGTCGAAACCGATAACGGCCGCTGGAGCAAAGAGCAGAAGGCGGTCTTCAAGACCATGCAGCGCGACGTGCAGTCTCTCACCGATCACGCATCGTATCTCTCGAACAAGATTCAGTTCGTGCTCGACGCCATGCTTGGCGTGGTCAATCTTGAACAGAACAACATCATCAAATTGTTCTCGGTGATGGCGGTGGTTCTAATGCCCCCGACGCTGATCGCCTCGATCTACGGCATGAATTTCAAGGTGATGCCGGAACTGGACTGGCCGCATGGCTATCCCGTTGCACTGTTGGCAATGGTAGCGGCCGCGGTGCTGCCTTACGTGTTCTTCAAGTGGAAGAAGTGGCTGTAACCGCACGGGCGTCAGCAACTCAAACAAGCTCACAACGCCCTGGCCCGGAATCTCGCCGATTTGCTGCGGGCTTCTTTTCCTTTTCAAGGGAGACCACGCCGACCTCTTCGCCGTTGCCATGGAGAAGCTGGCAATGGCGATAGGCAAGCCCGGTCGACGACAGCAGCAGAAAAAATTCCTTGAGGTTCAGATCCTGGATCGAGCCTTCGACCGTGAGTTGGGCGCCGGTCTCGGAGATGTCTTCCAGCATGCAACTGCGGCGCCACGTGCCGTCGATGCTCATCATGCAGGCCGGCAGGCCACACTGAAAGACGACGCGGGTCTCCTTGCGATTGCTGCCTACCATCGTACCCTCGCAATATAAATCGCGTCTGGTCGCAACAAGATATTCCGATGAAGCGTCAACGCCTGCGCGGATGCTGTTTTGCCTTTCTGGACGCGGGTGAGCGGACTTTAGTCCGCGAAAAATCAATTGGTCTGCAATACCGCCAGTGTAGCAATAAACACTTACGAGTGGTTTACGCGGCCCCTTACCAGCCGCGCTCGATGATGCTCAAATTTCGCGATGACCGCTGGTGGAACATCCCCACACTCTGCCGGTTTAAGTTCCCGTGGTTTCCATGGCGCAGGGACAGCATGCAAAAGGTCAAATACAGGCTCAACAATCCACGCTTGGCGCCGCGCAGAACAAAGCTTGAAATCCCCGGCTGGGCCGGCGAGCGGAATCCGCGAGCAAATGGTTCTCGCGAACAAGTTTGGCACTGCGTCCCGTTTTCGGAGGGCGCTCAATATGGGATCGAGCTGTTTTATCCCTATGACTTTGAACTGCACGTCAGCACCGAGGACGGTCGCCTGATCTTCGAGGCGGACTGGGGCGAGCCGCCCGCAGGTGGCGCCGAGTGGCCACCCTTTCGGAATTTCGGGGATAGTTTTTATACCTATCAGATCCTGCTCGATATGAAGGTCGAGAAGGGCATGGCCGTTCGCACCGAGCCCCATCCGCGATTTTACACCGATCGCACCGGTACGGTGCCGATCGCCGTGCCGGCCCTGATCCGGAACTGGTGGCCGATGCTTTTCTTTTGTGTCTTCAAGGCTCCTGCCGAAGGGGGCAAACACATTTTCAGGCCGAACGAACCGTTCGCCCAGATGATCGTGATCCCCGAGGAAGCCACCTTCGATCTCGAGCCCATGAACGAGGAGGAATGTGCCGAGCGGGAACTACAGTCACGTCGCATTTACGCCAATCGTCCGAATCTGTCGGCCGGGACCGAGTGGACCTCATCGACCAACACGGTATTCGACGGGACCTATCGCCATTTGCACCGCGCCGCCAAAGACAAAGCCCGCCGGGAATAGAGCTTTTCAGCCGAAGCAAAACCAAAGTGCGCACGGTGTTCAACCCTGAACGAATGCGTTCTGGCACAAAAAACAGGACCCGAAGGTCCTGTTTTTCATCGTGGCAATCGCACGACGGTCAATAGTCGCGGCGATAGAAGCTGTGGTGATGGTGATGATGGTGGTGATGCCGATAGCGCCGCCTCGGCACCACGACGACGCGCGGTTGAAAGCTGTGATGATGGTGGTGATAGAAGCTGTGATGATGGTGGTGGTGGTGGTGATGGTGATAGAACAATTGGGCGAGCTGTGTGTTTTCCGACGGCTGGGTAGAGCCGGACTCGTCGACAGCTTGCAAAACCGCAATGGCGTTCGGGATAGGCTCCAGCAAGTCGGCATATGAATTGGCCCGCAAAACATCCGTGGGCGCTGGTGCGGGTGCGGCCTGGGCGGCTGGAAAAGAACCAAGCGCCGCCACCGCTCCTAACAATCCGGCGATTTTTTTGTCCATAAAATTCCTCCAGTTGATGTCGCCGAACACTAGGCTGACATGCCGCAACGCGACGCATTGTCCGATGTTCCAGAATCGCCCCGAGATCGTTGTTTTCCCGAGAAGGTCGTTGCGCTTATGCGGTTCAGTTTTGCTCTCACGTGGCCAGCAAGCAAGGCGATGATACCGCTTCGCCGGAATGGGCGGTTGGCAAGTGAAGCCGAGCCGTTCCTGCGAGCTGAAACGTGCGACAGGACGCGTTAAGTGAACGCATCAAAACATAGCGAAAAAGCGCGATGGCGATTCAAACACAATGTAAGCGCTCTGTGGACTTCGATGAGAGGATCTTGATGACCAATCGTCTGGAATACGGCACCACAGCAAAAATCCTGCATTGGCTTGTGGTGGTGCTGCTGCTTGCGATTTAATATCCGATCGGATGGTTCATGCCTGACGTTCATGCCGGTCCGCCCGGTCGCGCCATGACGCTCCACATTTCCTTGGGGCTTACCATTCTGGCGCTGATTGCGCTGCGCCTGGTCTGGCGGATTATTCATCCGGTAGCGCCGGAGACGTCGCTGCCGTCCTGGCAGCGATTAACGTCCGAAGCCGTCCATTGGCTGCTTTACGTGCTGGTTCTCTCGACGACGATCAGCGGCTGGGTGTTCGCTTCGTTTCGAGGTTGGTCCGTTTCGTATTTTGGTCTGTTCTCACTTCCAATGCTGGCCGCAAAGAATACGAATGGCATCCACGCAATCGATGGGTGGCACCAGATCGCCGAATGGATGTTGTTGGTCGCCATCGGGATTCATATTTCAGCGGCGGTCGCGCATGTTTTTGTCTATCGCGACGGCGTCATGCGCCGAATGCTGCCGAGCCTGAAATGAAATGAGAGGAAACGATCAAGCGACAAGCGTTTCCGTTTTTGGTTGAATTAACGTCGCTCCCTATTTTTTGTTTTGATGCGTTTTCTTAGCACGAACCGGTATCCACCACCGGATCATGTCCGGTGGCATGCTTCGCTGGAAAGCTGTTTAGACGTGCTGGCCGCCGTTGATGTGGATTTCCGCGCCGTTCACGTAAGACGACGTCTCGGTGCACAACACGTAAATGATCTTCGCCACTTCATCCGGCGTGCCCAGCCGATGCATCGGAATTTGACTCTCGACGATTTTGTCGGTGCCAGGCGAGAGAATGGATGTGTCGATCTCGCCGGGTGCGATCGCGTTGACGCGAACGCCGACGCGGCCGAAGTCTGACGCCATTTCGCGGGTCAGCGACGCCAGCGCCGCTTTCGATGTTGCGTAAGCGGCTCCCGCGAAGGGATGCACCCGCGAGCCCGCGATGGAGGTGACGTTCACCACCGAGCCCTTCGCGGCCTTGAGCTCGTCGATCAGGCCGCGCGCCAGCATGATCGGGGCCATGAAGTTGACGCGAAACACCTTGGCCCAGATGTCCATGTCGGTATCGAGAGTGCCGAGCCGTCCGCCGCCATCCGCCTTCGGCGAGATCGCAGCGTTGTTCACCAGCGCGTGCAACTCGCCGGTTTCGAGCCGCGAGCGGATGTCCTGGATGGCGGCGGTGGTGCTGTCCGGATCGGAAAGATCGACCTGGATGTGATCCTCGGGGCCGGCATCCCAGGGACACTGCTCGGGAAACGGATGCCGCGAGCAGGTGATGACGCGCCACCCCGCGCTGGAAAAGCGGATGACGGTGGCGTGCCCGATGCCTCGGCTCGCGCCGGTCAGGAGCAACGTGCGGCGCGGCGTGTTGGCGGACGAGCTATTGGGCATTGATGCGGGGTCTCGTGTAGGCGGTTGGCGCCGCCGGGACGTCGAAAATCTGCCGGTTGCGCTTAGGGATAGAGCCGCACTTTGGTCCAGGACGGGGATGTTTGCGTTTGCGCCGTCATGTTACGGCGGAATTCGATGCGGTCGTGCAGGCGGAACGGCCTGTCGTGCCAGAATTCCATCGCCAGCGGTTCGATGCGATAGCCGCTCCAGCCCGCGGGCCGGGGCACGTCGCCGATCAGGTGGCTTGCGGCGACTTTCGCGATCGCCTGCTCGAAGGCGAAGCGGCTCTCCAGCGGCTGCGACTGCTTGCTGGCCCAGGCACCGATCTGCGCCTGACGAGGCCGGGTGGCGAAATACGCATCGGCTTCCGCGTCGGTCACGGAAGTCACGGTGCCGCGAATGCGGATCTGCCGGCGCAGCGATTTCCAGTGAAAGAGCAATGCGGCTTTGGGGTTCGCAGCCAGCTCGCGGCCTTTTTGACTTGCGACGTGGGTATAAAAAACAAAACCCGCGGCATCGAAATCCTTCAGCAGCACCATGCGCACATCGGGCAGGCCGTCTGCGTCCACCGTCGCCAGCGCCATGGCGTTGGGATCGTTTGGCTCGGAGGCCTTAGCTTCATGGAACCACGCGGAAAACAGCGCGAAAGGCTCTTCGGCCGCCGTAAAATCACCGGGCGTTAACCCGCTTTGGTGTTCCATGGTCGGCGTATCGGTCATGGGCAGGAGTATCCGGGTTGCATCGGTCTGCGTTCAGTCATGCGTCGCTCCCCCTATATAGGGGATGGCGGGACGATCGCCTATCCGGCGTACGCCGAATGATGATCGTGCTGGCCGCCGTTGCGATCGGCTCGTGGTCCGGCGGGTGTTCCTACCGGCTCGGCCAGAGCCTGACGACCAGCGAGCCGCCGGCGCATACGGATATCACGGGATCGATTGCGCCTGTGGCCACACCCGCTTCAAAGGCCGCAGGGCCGACGGAGAGCGATCTGGCGTTTGCGCGTATCGCGGCGTCCGATGTCCTGACCCGCGGGGGCAAGGATTTGAGCCAGCCGTGGGAAAATCCCAAAACCGGGGCGCGCGGCTCGGTCACGCCGCTTTCGAACGCCTATATCGCCGAAGGCTTCACGTGTCGCGATTTCCTGGCGAGCTATGTCAACGGCTCGTCGGAAGCGTGGTTGCAGGGCGAAGCCTGCAAGACCGCCAGCGAGCGCTGGGAAATCCGCTCCATGCGTCCATGGAAGCGGAGCTAAAGCACTGCCGCCGTCGTCAAATCTGCCCTGACGTCATTCAGATCGACGCTGCCGGGCGCGAAAGGCGCGGACGAGCGGAATCCGATGCGCAAAAATTCACGCCCTTGGCGGCTTCACACTTGGGAAACCAGTTGCAAAAATACCACGGAATTCCCAGATGAGAGGCACATCGGTGCTCGAAAATGCGGCCAGAAAACCGTAGAGCTTGGGTGCTGACTTAATCGACATGGTTGCCCACGCGATCCGGTCCATGACGGGCCGTGAGATTTCCTGAAGGAGACGAGACGGATGCGCGACCCCTACGAGGTCTTGGGGGTGCAGCGAAACGCTAGTGCTGCCGAGATCAAAAGCGCGTTTCGTAAGCTTGCCAAGAAGCATCACCCCGACGCCAACAAGAACGACACGAAGTCTGCCGGCCGTTTTGCCGAAGTGAATTCGGCTAACGAAATTCTTGGCGATGAGGACAAGCGCAAGCAGTTCGATCGCGGCGAGATCGATGCCGAAGGCAAGCCGCGCTATCAGGGTTTCCCGGGCGGCGGGGCCCGCCCCGGCGGTGCGCCGGGCGGCTTCGAATACAGTTTCCGAAACGGCGGAGCGGGCGCGGGAGAGCGCAAGCCGGCGGCGGCGGTTTCGAAGATATTCTCAACAGCATGTTCGGCGGAGCGGCCGGTGGCATGCGTGGACGCGGCGGACCACGCGGCTTCGATCCCGATCCGATGGGACCGAGCGATCTCGATCTCACCGTGGCGATGAGTATATCGCTGGAAGAAAGCGTGCATGGCGGCGACAAGCGCGTGCGGCTGCCGAACGGAAAAGAACTCAACGTCCGGATTCCGAAAGGCGTCGCCTCCGGCCAGCAGGTTCGTCTGAAGGGCCAAGGCGACAGCGCTCCCGGTCATCCGCCCGGAGACGTTCTGATCACGTTGAACATTGCCCCGCACCCGGTTTTCAAGGTCGACGGCAACGACCTGCGCGCCGATCTGCCGGTCACGCTGTACGAGGCCGTGCTCGGAGCCAAGGTCCGCGTGCCGACGCTTGATGGCGCGGTGGAATTGTCGGTGCCTAAAAACACCTCGAGCGGACGCACCTTCCGTTTGAAGGGCAAGGGCATGCCTAAAGGCCGAAACCCGGCGGGCGATCTGTTCGTGACGCTGCGGATCGCGCTCCCTGAAGCGCCGGACGCCGAGCTCGATGCGCTGATGCAAAAATGGCTCAGCCAAAAGCCCTACAACCCACGGGCGTAGTTCAGAGAAAACTGTTCAATCGGTGCTGGCAAAAAGCGCCTGAGTGACTATATGTAGCTCATGAGCAGTAAACCCTCGAGTCCAGCTCAGCTGGCGCGTATCGAAAAGCAAAAAGTAGCCTCCACGGAAGGCGCCAAGGCGTTGGCCGATCATCAGGCAAGCGCCGTGGCGATCCGCAAGAATATGGAGCGGCTGCGCGCTTTACGTCTGGCGAAAGAAGCGGAAGAGGCGGCCAATGCGCCAGCCGTCGCCACGCCGGTGAAAAAGAAAAAGGCAGCAGCGAAGGGCGCCGCGAAATCGGCCAAAAAATCGTCCGGCGGGAAGGCTCCGCCGTTGGCGGATTGGCTGGCCTCGCAAAAGGACAGTGGCCGGGCAAACTGACGGCGAGGTGCGCGGTCAGATATTTCTCGAAGCGCACCGGTAGGCGCCACCGGATCAAGTCCGGTGGCATGCTTCGCTCGAAAACGCTCTACCGCGTTTCAATCTGGTCGTAAGCTGCCGCCGCAACAATCTTGAGCTGATCCTTGTTGACCGGGCCGCTGACCACCCAGCCGTAATCGTCCTGAATCCACTGCACCGACGCGGTGTCGTCGCTCGCCTTGTACATCAGCGTCGTGGTCGGCGCCTTCACCGGCGTGCAATACAGCGTGATGCGTTCGCCGGATGCATTCTCGTACATGAACATCGCAGCTGGGCCGCTGAGGCCGGGCAGCAGACGCCCTCCGAGAAGTTTCAAATCATACTTCGTCAGATCCGGCGCGCGCAGCGTGGTGCCCACGCGGCGCGACAGCCACGACAGCAGATGCGCCTCTTCACCGCTGCTCACCTCGACCGGATGCCGCACTTCGCCCGTGTAAAGCTTGTGCGCGGTGATGGCTTCGTCGCGCAGCGCCTGCGTCGGGCTCATGTCCGTGGCGAAGGCCGTGCGCGCCACCCATCCGGCGCCGCCACCGACAACAAAAGCGACCAGGGTTGCCGCGACCGCACCCCACACCCAACCGCGCGGACGCGTCACCAGACGGTCCAGATCGAGCCGCTGCGGCACAGGCTCGTCGATGACGCCGCCGTAACGGCGCTGGATGTCGTCGCCCAGCGCGCGCCATGCCTGAATGCGCGCTGTGTCTTCGGGGTGCGACGCCAGCCACGCCTGCACCGCCTGGCTGCGCTCCGCAGGCAGCTCGTTGTCAACATAAGCGTGCAGCTCGTCTTCGGTGACGGGGATGTTGCGGTCGGTCATCGTCGTGGTCCCTGTCCTGGTCCTTCAAATATCGTATGTTTTGATATGAGCATGGCGCTATTTCACACGGCGCAGCGCCGGGCGCTCGCCTTCGATGTAGGATTTCACATGCGCGCGGGCGCGGGCGAGACGTGACATCACGGTCCCGATCGGGACGCCTTGCACGTCGGCGACTTCGCGGTAGCTCAGCCCTTCCAGCACCACCAGCAGCAGCACGGCGCGTTGATCTTCCACCAGCGTCGCGAGCGCGTTGGCGATGTCCCTGCCTTCGGCTTCCGTGCCGCTGGCTTCCGCCGCTGTATCGACGAGGGTCGTGATGGTCGGCTTGCGCGCCAGCGAGCGGCGGCGGTTGCGATTGAGGTTGGTCAGGATGGTGTAGAGCCAGCTGCGCAGGTCGCCGCCGATGAAAAGCCGCTCGGAGCGCAAGGCGCGCACCAGCGTGTCCTGCACCAGATCGTCCGCGAGATCGCCGTCGCGGGTCAACGCGCGCGCGTAGCGGCGTAACGCCGGGATCATGGTCTCGACGCTCTGTCGGAAGGCATTCATGAGCGGGCCTGTGGGTCGTGGTGTCCTGCCATATGGATCAGAACACCAAATAGTGGCGACTATTCCGCCTGTTAACGTTGATTGCCGCCAGTCTGCCGGTGCGGGAGTGCGCCGTGGACACGGGCGAGACGGCTGCTTGAAGCGCTATACCGGCTGTGCCATTGAGTGGCGACACATCCGGATGAAGGTTTGAGTGATATGGCGGACAATTCGGGCCTGATGAAGGGCAAACGGGGCGTAATCCTTGGGGTTGCCAACAACCGGTCGATCGCTTTCGGAATAGCGAAGGCCTGCCGCGCCGCGGGCGCGGAGCTCGCTCTGACCTGGCAGGGCGATGCGCTGAAAAAGCGCGTCGAGCCGCTCGCTGCAGAACTCGGCGCCATCCTGCTCGGCCATTGCGACGTGACCGATCCCGCCACGGTCGATGCGGTGTTCGACGAGGTCAGGAAGCAGTGGGGCAAGATCGATTTCGTCGTGCACGCCATCGCCTTTTCCGACAAGGATCAACTCGACGGGCGCTATATCGAGACCACCGCCGAAAACTTTTCCAAGACCATGCTCATCAGTTGCTATTCGCTGACCTCGATCGCGCAGCGCGCCGAAAAGCTGATGACGGATGGTGGATCGATCATCACGCTGACGTATTACGGCGCCGAGAAGTGGATGCCGCACTACAACGTGATGGGCGTGGCGAAGGCGGCGCTGGAAGCCTCGGTGCGCTATCTCGCCGCCGATCTCGGCGAAAAGAACATCCGCGTCAACGCGATTTCGGCGGGGCCGATCAAAACGCTGGCTGCGTCAGGCATCGGCGATTTCAGGTACATCCTGAAGTGGAACGAATACAATTCTCCGATGCGCCGCACGGTGACGATCGAGGAAGTCGGCGACAGCGCGCTTTATCTGTTGTCTGACATGTCGCGCGGCGTAACCGGTGAAGTTCATCATGTGGATTCCGGCTACCATGTCGTCGGCATGAAGCGGCCCGATGCGCCGGATATTACGCTCAGCAAGGACTGATCGCCTTCGCGATGTCCGGACCCGTCATTTATTATATCCGACACGGCGAGACCGAATGGAATGCCGCCGGGCGGTTTCAGGGCAGCCAGGACATTCCGCTCAACGATCTCGGACGCAGACAGGCCGCGCAGGCTGGCGCCATTCTCGGCGATCTGTTCAGCCGTGACCAACGCGGCGCGGGCACGATGCCGTTCGTCGCCAGTCCGCTCGGCCGGGCGCGGCAGACCATGGAACTGGTGCGCGGTACGCTCGATCTGCCCTCCGACAGTTATACAATCGACGACCGCCTGCGCGAGATCGGCTACGGCCACTGGGAAGGCTCGACGCTGTCGCAGATGCAGGCTTCCGATCCGGACATTTTCGCGATCCGCGAAAACGATAAATGGAGCGTGCCGCCGCCGGGTGGTGAAAGCTACGCCTCGGTCGCGATCCGGGTGCGCGACTGGTACAACTCGCTGAAAGCCGACACCGTTGCGGTGGCTCATGGCGGCACTGCGCGCGCCTTGCTGGTGGCGCTCGGCGTGGAGACGCCCCAGAGCGCCGCCGACCTGACCATCGAGCAGGGCGTGGTCTACGTCTTCGCCGACGGCATTTGCAGCAAGCATGGTTAAAGATTTACCGGTCCGAACAGGGCCGTTTTTCTTGCTTAAGCCGGGCAGGGACACTTGAACAGGGACACTTGGAACGCGATTTGACCCTTCCGGTCGCGCGCGTTACCACACGTCATTCAGCGCGCTTACTCGTCAACGCCCCCGGATCGTCAACGCGATGTCATTCAACACCTTCGGCCAGCTGTTTCGTGTGACCACCTTCGGCGAAAGCCATGGGCCGGCGATCGGCTGCGTGGTCGATGGTTGTCCGCCGCGCATTCCGCTGACGGTGGAGGAGATCCAGCGCGATCTCGATCGCCGCCGTCCGGGGCAGTCACGTTTCACTACGCAACGCCAGGAAGCGGACGCGGTGAAAATTCTGTCCGGGGTCATGGTCAATGACGCGACAGGCGAACAGGTGACCACCGGAACACCGATTGCGCTGATGATCGAGAACACCGATCAACGCTCGAAAGACTATTCGGAGATCAAGGATAAATTCCGGCCCGGCCATGCGGACTTCACCTATGAAGCGAAGTATGGCCTGCGCGATTATCGCGGTGGCGGGCGCTCCTCGGCGCGTGAAACCGCGACGCGTGTTGCGGCGGGTGCGATCGCGCGCAAGGTCGTGCCGGGCCTCACGGTGCGCGGCGCGCTGGTGCAGATGGGGCCGCACAGGATCAATCGCGACAACTGGGACTGGGACGAGATCGATCGCAATCCGTTCTTTTGCCCGGACAAGGACGCAGCCGCGCTGTACGCCGACTACCTCGACGGCATTCGCAAGAGCGGCTCGTCGATTGGTGCGGTGATCGAGGTGGTTGCAGAGGGCGTTCCGGCGGGTCTGGGCGCGCCGATCTATGGCAAGCTCGACAGCGATCTTGCGTCGGCGCTGATGAGCATCAACGCCGTCAAGGGCGTCGAGATCGGAGCAGGCTTCGGCGCAGCCGAATTATCGGGCGAGCAGAACGCCGATGAAATGCGGATGGGCAATCACGGACCCGTCTTCACATCCAATCACGCGGGCGGCATTCTCGGCGGCATATCGACGGGCCAGTCCGTGGTGGCGCGGTTCGCGGTGAAGCCGACATCCTCGATCCTGACGCCGCGACGCACGATCGATCGTCAGGGCGCGGAGACGGAAATCCTCACCAAGGGACGTCACGATCCCTGCGTCGGCATTCGCGCGGTTCCGGTGGGCGAGGCTATGGTGGCTTGCGTGGTCGCCGATCATTTCCTTCGGCATCGCGGACAGGTCGGCGGTTAGAGGGTTTTCGAGCGAAGCATGCCACCGGACTTGATCCGGTGGTGGATACCGGTTTTCCGAAACGATCATGCTCAATCAAAACTAGAGGGCGAGGGCTAATCGACGCGGCAGTTGCGCACGAGCGGCGTCGAAGACTAAAGGCAACCAGCGCTGAACATCGAAACTTCTTGAGAGCAAAAAAGAGCCTTGGTTCCGGTCCGGACCAAGGCTCCTTTTATTTTACAAGGCTCTTTTATTTTATAAGGCGCTTTTAGTTTTATGATCTCTCGATCAGGCGGCGCGCACAGCCTCGAGGAATTTGTCGACTTCGGTTTTGAGACGTGTGCTTTCCACCGATAGCGATTGCGCGGCCGACAGCACCTGGCTTGAGGCTGCACCGGTTTCACCGGTGCCGCGGCTGACTTCACCGACGTCGGTTGCCACCTGCACGCTGAGCTTGGCGGAGTTCTGTACGCTGCGGGCAATTTCCTGGGTCGCCGCACCTTGTTCTTCAACAGCGGCGGCGATGGTCGCGGAAATCTCCGAGATCTGTGTGATGGTCGCGCCGATTTCCTTGATCTTGTCGACGGACTGTTTGGTGGCGGTCTGCATGCCGTCGATCTGGGCGCTGATTTCGTCGGTCGCCTTGGCGGTCTGCGCCGCCAGCGCCTTGACCTCGGATGCGACAACCGCGAATCCGCGTCCGGCATCGCCGGCCCGCGCGGCTTCGATGGTGGCGTTGAGCGCAAGCAGGTTGGTCTGCTCGGCGACCGCCGTGATCAATTTGATGACGTTGCCGATGCGGCCTGCGGCCAGCGACAGCTCGGCGATGCTGGCGTCGGTCTGCTCGGCCTGACGCACGGCTTCGCCTGCGACGCGGCTCGCTTCCTGAACCTGCATGCCGATCTCGCGGACCGATGATGTGATCTCTTCGGTGGCGCTTGCGACGGACTGGACGTTCTCCGAGACCTGCTGCGAGGCCGAAGCCGCCGAGCCCGACAGACGTTGCGTGATGTCCGAGGTGTGAGTCAGGGTTCCCGCCGATGCTTCGAGTTCGGTCGAGGCCGACGACAGCGCATGAACCATGTCGCCCACCATCGCCTCGAATTCCCGGGTAATGCGATCGACGTTTTGCGCGCGGCTGACCTTGAGCGCGGCCTCCTGCGTGGCGTGGGCCTCGGATTCTTTCTTGGCGATCAGCATTTCCTTGAAGACCTGAAGCGCGTCCGCGATCCGGCCGACCTCTTTCCTTTCACCGCGATTGGGGATGCTCACCGACAGGTCGCCCTCAACGAGAGCCTTCATCGGGGCAATGATGGAGCCGATGCCGTTGGTGATGTCACGGACGAGATAGAACGCCGCATACAGACCGAGCGGGATCGAGATGCCCATTAAAATCAGCAGGATGCGAAGCGACAGCCAGTAATTACCCTCGGCCTTGGCGCTCGCGGCCTCGGCGCGGCCGTCGTTCAAGGCGACGAGCTTGGCGAGCATGGTGTCCATGGCGCGGCCGGGCGGAGTGGCCTTGTCGGTGTTGGCTGCGATGGCCTGAGCGAGGTCACCCTTGCGCGACAGCTCGATGACCGTGGTCGCGGCGGTGCGATACTCCTGCCACAGCTTGGAGAGATCGTTGAACAGCGCGCGCTCGTCAGCCGAACTGATCAGCGCCTGATATTTCGTGGCCGCCTGATCGTATTCCTTGACCCGGTCGTCGAGCGCCTTGTCGATGCTGATTTTCTGCGTGGCGTCGGCGATCAACAAATGGTCGCGCAGGATAGCGCGGTAGCGCGCCGCTTGAATGCGCAATTCGCTGAGCCAGCGAACGCTGGGAAGCAGGGCGGATTGAATTTCCTGCGTGGATTCGTTGATCGCGCGCAGCTGGATCACCGAGAACGCGCCCATGATGGTCATGGCGAGAAACAGAAATGAAACGACGGCGATGAGTTTGACCCGCATGGGCAGTTTCGAGATCATCTATCTATCCTCAGTCTTTCTAACTTCGTGCAGACGTCGTCGTGCAAATCTCGCCGAGCAGGGTCCCGGTTTCGTGTCGCGACCCGTGCGCATGACACGCACCGATTTCCATTTCGAACTGAAACCAGTTGGGATCGGATCAGGCGTCGTTGCCTGTCAAAAGGCTGGTATTCGGTGCCGCTTGTTTCAAGCGAGTCCGCCTAACAGCCAGCTTTTGCCCCCCAGCGGACCACTCGGTTCACGTGTAAATTATGAACAATCGGCATAAATTGTTCGTAAATACCGTTGAAGCTAAAGGTGTTAAGATACCTCAATATCTCTTGATCCGGAAAACTTAGGGCTTGTTAATCGCCACGCGAAAGTTGCTTTTCGGATGTGAGATCGCATGCGACCATCACGGCGGGATTCGTCAAGCGTGAATCCCGGACGACGGGAGGGCCACGATGCGCTGGTGTGTCTCGATCGGAACGGCCTTGATCGCAAGCGCGATCACGAGCGCGGATACGGCAAGTGTCGCCGCGCCAAACTCTTCACAAAATGCGTCACATGTCACGAACCATGTCCCGGATCAGCCAATGGCGGACAGGCCATTGGCCGATGCGCCGAAGCCGGTCGGGTTGTCATGGAACTCACGGGCTCTGGCCGACAAGGGCGCTGATTTGCCAGCGGTCGATGTCGAGCTGATCCTGGCGGTGGATGTATCCTATTCGATGGACCTCGAAGAACTGGCGCTGCAGCGGGAAGGCTATGCGCTGGCCATCACCTCGAAGGAATTTCTGCAGGCGCTCAAGAGCGGCCCGACCGGCAAGATCGTTGTCACCTATTTTGAATGGGCCGCATCGAGCGATCAGAAGATCATCATTCCCTGGCGCGTGATCGACGGTCCGGAATCCGCCGATGCGGTGGCGGCCGACATCCTCAATACGCCGCTGCGCCGTGCGTCCCGCACCTCGATCTCCGGTGCGATCAATTTCGCCATGCCGCTGTTCGACGAGAGCGGACATCGCGGCCTGCGCCGGGTGATCGATATTTCCGGCGACGGGCCGAACAACAATGGCGCGCCGGTTACATCGGCGCGCGATGCGGCGCTTGAGAAGGGCGTCACGATCAACGGCTTGCCGATCATGCTGAAGGAGCCGTCTTATTCGACGATGGATATCGAAAATCTGGATTTCTATTACGAGGACTGTGTCATCGGCGGCGCCGGATCGTTCGTGGTGCCGATCCAGACCCGCGAGAAATTCAAGGAGGCGATCCGCACCAAGCTTATTCTCGAAGTTGCCGGACGCGTTCCCGAGCGCCCCGTGATTCCCGCTGCGTCGAGCGCGCCGCGCATCTCCTGCATGATCGGCGAACAGATCTGGCAGGATCGCTGGGGCCGGTAGAAGGTCTTCAAGCGAAGCACGCCACCGGACGGCGATTGTCTGTGTGCAGCGATCGTGGCCGCAACCGATGCTCAGCGATGCGTGAAGCGCGCCACCAGTTCGACGTGGGGCGTGTGCCGGAACTGGTCGACCGGTGTCACGCTTTCGCAACGATAGCCGCCATCGATCAACGCCCGGGCGTCGCGCGCGAATGTCGCGGCGTTGCAAGACACCGCCACAATCAATGGCACTTTGCTTGCGGCCAGCTGTTGCACCTGGGCCTGCGCGCCCTGCCGCGGCGGGTCGAACACCACCGCATCGAAGTCGCGCAGCTCCTGCGGCGCCAGCGGTCGTCGAAACAGGTCGCGCATCGTCGCTGTGACGGGCTTCAATCCCCGCGTCGCTGGCGCGGCTTTTTGCAATGCCGCGATCGCACCCTCGTCGCTGTCGAAGGCGGACACACGTGCGCGTTCGGCGAGCCTCAGCGAAAATGGCCCGACGCCGCAAAACAGATCCGCGATGTGCCGTGCGCCCTTGCACTGCGCGACCACGAGTGCAGCCAGCGCTTCCTCGCCCGCGGCGGTGGCTTGAAGAAAAGATCCCGGCGGCAGCGTGACATGCGCCTGTCCCATCTGGACGATTGGCGCCGCATGCACGACCACAAGCTCGCCGTGCCGCGTCAGGCGCGTGACATTGTGGCGCAGCGCGATCCGCGATAACTCCGCCATGGCGCTGGCCGGAAGCGGTCCGGATCCGCGAATGTCCACATCCATGCCGTTGGCGGCCGCCGTCACCTGGATGTCGAGCGGTTTGCGCAGCGCGCCCAACGGGCCCGCGAGCGCACGTGCCGCGTCGAAGGCGCCCGCAAGGGCGGGATCGAGAATGGGACAACGCTCGATTGGCACGATCTCGTGGCTGCCGGCCGAAGAGAAGCCGATGCGCAAAATATCCTGTGCGCCGCGGCGCGCATGCGCGACGATGCGCCTGCGCCCCGAACCATGCGCATCGATCAACTCGTTCACCGGACAGTCCAGCCCGGCCTGCGCCAGCGCCTGCACCACCAATTGACGTTTCCACTTTTGATAGGCGTCCGGCTGCCAATGCTGGATCGCGCAGCCGCCGCAACTTCCGAAGTGCGGACAGAACGGCGCGATGCGTTCCGCGCTCGCCTGTTCGATCTCCAGCAGATGGCGACGGTCGCTAGCCTGATCGATAGCGGCCTCGACGCTGATGCGCTCGCCGCCGAGCGTGTACGGCACATAGATCGATTGACCGCCGGAGAACGCGACGCCGTCGCCGCGATGGCCGACATGGTCGATCGTCAGATGCTCAACCATTGCGCGCCCCGAGGAAGAATTCGATGTTGCCGTCGCCGCCGGCGATGGAGGAGGCGAACACGGCGATGTCGCGGCAACCGAGCGATGCCGCGACACCGGCGATATCACGGCACACCTCGTCATGCACGGCAGGATCGCGAATGATTCCCTTTTTCGAGTGCCGGCGGTCCGCTTCGAATTGCGGCTTGATCAGCGCGAGCAGATGCATCGGCCGGGCGGCGATGGCCAGCGCAGGCGGCAGGATGTGTTTCAGCGAGATGAAACTGGCGTCGATCACCACCACGTCCGGCCTGTCGGAAAAATGCTCCGCTGTCAGGCTGCGAATGTCGGTGTTTTCCATCGAGCGGACCGCAGGGTTCCCGCGTAGGCTGTCATGCAGCTGGCCATGGCCGACATCCACCGCATAGATCAGCCGGGCCTTGCGATGGAGCAGCACGTCGGTGAAGCCGCCGGTGGATGCGCCGATGTCGAGGCAGACATGGCCGTCGATGGCGATGGGATAGCGCTCCAGCGCGCCCGCAAGTTTGACGCCGCCGCGCGAGGCCCACGGATGCGCCGGCGACGCATCGAGCGCGGCCGTTCGCGCAATCATCTCGGAGGGTTTGATGACCGGCTTGCCGTCCGCCGTAACGAGGTTGGCCGCGATGGCGGCCTGCGCCCGCGCACGGCTTTCGAACACGCCCCGCTCGACAAGCAGCAGGTCCGCGCGTTGCTTGTCCTCCCGCATCCGCTGCGGATCAGGCGAGTTTGGTGACCCCGGCTTTGACATCCTTGCCGAGCGCTTCGAAAGCCTTGGCCACGATGGCCTTGGCGTCGAGTCCGGCTTTGGCGTACATGATGGCGGGCGTGTCGTGATCCATGAAGATATCCGGCAGCACCATGGAGCGCACGCGCAGACCGCTGTCCAGCATGCCGTGTTCGGCGAGCGCCTGCAGCACGTGCGAGCCGAAGCCGCCGACCGAACCTTCTTCGATAGTAAGCAGAACCTGATGCTCGCGCGCGAGCTTCAACACGAGGTCGATATCGAGCGGCTTCATGAAGCGCGCATCGGCAACGGTCGTCGACAGGCCATGGGCCTCGAGTTCGTCAGCCGCCTTGAGGCATTCGCCCAGGCGCGTGCCGAACGACAGCAGCGCGACCTTGTTGCCTTCGCGTAGCACGCGGCCCTTGCCGATTTCCAGCGGCACGCCGAATTCCGGCATCTCGACGCCACGGCCTTCGCCGCGCGGATAACGCAGGGCGCTCGGACCGTCGTCGATGGCGACCTGCGTCGCGACCATGTGCACCAGTTCGGCTTCGTCCGCCGCCGCCATGATCACGAAGCCGGGGAGGCAGCCGAGATAGGCATTGTCGAACGATCCCGCGTGGGTCGATCCGTCGGCGCCGACGAGGCCGGCGCGGTCGATCGCAAAACGCACCGGCAGGTGCTGGATTGCGACGTCATGAACCACCTGGTCGTAACCGCGCTGCAGGAACGTGGAGTAAATCGCGCAGAACGGTTTGTAGCCCTCGGTGGCAAGACCGGCCGCGAACGTCACGGCATGTTGTTCGGCGATGCCGACATCGAAGGTGCGTTCCGGGAAAACCTTTTGGAACATATCGACACCCGTACCACCCGGCATCGCGGCGGTGATGGCGACGATCTTGTCGTCCTTCTGCGCTTCCTTGATCAGGCTCTGGCCGAACACGGAGGTATAGGCCGGGGCGTTAGACTTCGCCTTGGCCTGGGTTCCGGTGGCGACATCGAATTTCACCACGCCATGATATTTGTCGGCGGACGCTTCAGCGGGCGCATAGCCTTTGCCCTTTTGCGTGACGACATGCACCAGGATCGGGCCGTTCTTGGCGTCGCGGACGTTCGTCAGCACCGGCAGAAGGTGATCGAGATTGTGCCCGTCGATCGGGCCAACGTAAAAGAATCCAAGTTCTTCGAACAGCGTGCCGCCGGTGACCATGCCGCGCGCATATTCCTCGGCGCGCATCGCGCGTTCCTCGAAAAACTTCGGCAGCTTGTGCGCGATGCTCTTGGCGATCTCGCGGATCGACTGGTAGGTGTGGCCGGACATCAGCCGCGCCAGATAGGCCGACATCGCGCCGACGGGAGGCGCGATCGACATGTCGTTGTCATTGAGAATGACCACCAGCCGCGAATTGATCGCGCCCGCATTGTTCATCGCCTCATAGGCCATGCCCGCGGACATCGATCCGTCGCCGATCACAGCGACGACGTTGTTCTTGGCGTTCGACAGATCGCGTGCGACCGCCATGCCGAGGCCCGCTGAAATCGATGTCGAGGAGTGCGCTGCGCCGAACGGATCGTATTCGCTCTCCGAGCGCTTGGTGAAGCCCGACAGACCGCCGCCCGTGCGCAACGTGCGAATGCGATCGCGCCGTCCGGTGAGAATCTTGTGCGGGTAAGTCTGGTGACCGACGTCCCAGATCAGCCGGTCCTTCGGGGTGTTGAACACGTAATGCAACGCCACGGTGAGTTCGACGACACCGAGCCCGGCGCCGAGATGGCCGCCGGTGACGGACACCGCGCTGATCGTCTCATGCCGCAGTTCGTCGGCCACCTGGCGCAACTGCTCAGGCTTCAGCCTTCGCAGGTCGTCGGGGGTGTTAACGCGATCGAGAAGGGGGGTGGGGCTTTGCGTGGACAATTTCGCACTTCCTTAGGTCATGTCGGGCCATCGGCCCATCGAAGCATTTTCCGGCAATACGGTGGTCCGCTTGCGGCCGGCAAACTGCTTGACTGCGCTTGCGCGCCCGGGAGCATCGACAGGTGAAGTGAATTTCGCTTCGCCGTTGAAAATGCCCGCATCGAAAACCAGCACGTATTCTTGTCGGAATAGGCGCCGCCGGAAGCGCGGTATGAATATCAAATGGCAAGATGATCCCGAGGGCTTATACTAATATTTGGAACAAGCCAACGTGTCGGAAAGCCCAAACGCGCGGTTTGGTTCCCCCCGAAACTCGATTTATGCCGGTTTTTGGCACAAATTACCCGAAATCGAGCTGATTCCAGCCGTTTTCGGCCTTTGCCGGTTAACCAACGTTACGCCGGCTCGCGCTGTTAGCTTTCGAGCGCTGCCCACGCGGCGTTGCGCCCGGCCTCGTTTCCGGTGGCGATTGCGAGGGCGGCGGCCGGATGATCGGCGCGATCGCGCAGGCTGACGGGGCCGCATACCAGCATGAAAAAATCGTAGGCGTTCGGCCGCTCGTTCGCCATCACGAACTGGAAGTGAATCCGGAAGAAGTGCCAGCGGAATGATTTGTAGTTTTCCGGCGCGATGATGTCGCGAAAGCGCACCGCGAGAATCTTCGGATTGCGTCGCGCATCGCCCACGTCGATGCCGTGACCCGCGATCGGATCGAACGGGAAAAAATTCATCACGTCCTTGCGCGACTGGCAATCGACCCAATCGATGGACGGTTCGACCGCGAGCCTTTTGAGATGCGCGCGAAATTCGGTCGACGCCGCATGGAAGCCGACGATCGGCAGGTTGCCGCCGATGGTCAGAAACAGGGTTCGCGGCCCGTGACGTCCGAGATCGGGATCGATCTGCAGCGCGCCCGCAAGAATTTCCAATCCGAGAAAAGAACCCGAGCTGTGACCGACGACGATGATCTCGTCGGCGTCGCTGTTTCGCACGAGGTCGACGAGGTGCCGGGAAAAATGCGCAATGCGCTCGTCCCATTCCGGCCGTTGGCGGTGGGCGTATTGCCACGTAAATATGGTGTCGGACATCAGATAGAGCGCGTAGGTTCGGCTCTCCAACGCCTTGAACAGCCAGCCGAGCAGCGCGATGAAAAACATGACCGCGGCAGTAATCGAGAGCAGCGGCGGTGCGCCGAACGTTTGCAGCTCATGATTGAGAAGGGCCGCGCATAACAGCGACAGCAGCGCTTCCATCGTCACCACGAATTCGGGATAGCTGATGAAGGCGGCGAAGCGCCAATGAGCCTTGCGAAATCTGGTCATCGTGCCGTTGAGCACCAACCTGGCGTAAATGGCGAAAGCGTGAAACACCGTGCGCCAGACCGGCCATTCCATGTCGCGCTTGATGAGATCTTCCCAACGCAGGAAGTCATAACGGGTGTCGACCTGCCAGTCCGCCCCACGGCTGTCGATGGTCCATGTTGCGGTGGCGTTCTCGTCATCCGCCACCGGACGGCCAATCGTGGCGGTCACGCCGTAGAGCGTTGCGAACTTTCGCAGCTCGGTGCGGAACATACGATAATATTGCGCCAGACCGCGCGGATCGTATCCCTGCACATAGATGACGTGTCGACGCTTAACTCGCACGCGGATCCCCGGATCGGAGGTGCGCCACACCCCTGTTGCGCGACAAGGCGCCGCCTTCGGCAGTGGTGGTGCGTGGCGTGACAGCGCGTTCGCGTGACGCGGCCGCGCCGAAACACAAATGATGCGGGCGCTGATGCATGGTCTGCCGCTATTGAACGTCCAGCGGCTCCGTGCCGGTCACCTGGCCGGACGCATCGGTGGTGATCTTGTCGACGCGGGCTTCGGCCTGGCGCAGAAGCTCCTCGCACCGGCGTTTCAAGGTTTCGCCGCGCTCGTAGATCGCGACCGATTCCTCGAGCGGGACCTTGCCTTCCTCGAGGCGCTTGACGATCGATTCCAGCTCTTCGATCGCACGCTCGAAGCTCAGCCGCTTGACATCCGCGTGGGTGTTTTCAGCCATACCGTTTTCCTTGAAGCCGTTCGTCATCGCTGCGGCTTTAATCCTGTTGTTATGGGCGTATTTGTGGCGCTGCGCCCGGCGCGCGTGTGGTCCGGCGACAGCAGAAAGCTGACATCAGGACCAAGCGTGCGGTTTTCAGGCGCCCATCAGCGCCGTGACATGCGTGCTCACGGAGTCCCTGAGGCCCTGCAAATCATAGCCTCCCTCAAGGACAGATACAATTCGGCCCTGAGCGGTGCTGGAGGCCGCCTCCATCAGCTTCTGGGTCACCCAGGCGTAGTCGCTTTCCTGCAATTTGATGTTGGCGAGCGGGTCGCGCCAGTGGGCGTCGAACCCGGCGGACAGGACGATCAGTTCCGGCGCGAATTTTTTCAGCTGAGGCAGAATCACCCCTTCGAACGCCTGACGGAATTTGTCTCCGCCATCACCCGAATGCAGCGGCGCGTTGACAATATTGTCGTGCTCGCCCCGCTCGTTCGCCGCGCCGGTGCCGGGAAACAGCGGCATCTCATGGGTGGAGCAATACATCACCGTGGGGTCGGACCAGAAAATATCCTGCGTTCCGTTGCCGTGATGCACGTCGAAGTCGACGACTGCGACACGCGCGATGCCGTATTTGCGCTGGGCGTAACGCGCGGCGATCGCGGCGTGATCGAAAAAGCAGAACCCCATCGGCTTGCTGGCTTCGGCGTGGTGGCCCGGCGGCCGTGTCGCGACAAAAGCGTTGGAGGCCTTGCCGGTCATCACGGCATCCGTTGCCGCGATCGCGCCGCCCACGCTGCGCATGACCGCTTCCCATGTACCGGGAGACATCGACGTATCGCCGTCGATATAGACCAGGCCGTCCTTGGGGGCGACATGGTGGAGTTCGTCGATGTAGTGTTCGCTATGACAGAGCGCGACATGTTCCAGCGTTCCCATCGGAGCGTCGACCCGCTGCAAGGCATTGAATGCCTCGCGCGACAGCCCTTGCTCGATGGCGCGCATCCGGTCGGGGCGTTCAGGGTGGCCCTGCGGCACGACGTGATCGAGGCTCGCGGCGTGTGTGATCAGCAATGTGGACATCGGCGACTTTACTTCCTTGCGTGACGCAGAACGAGAACAAGACGGCGGGAGCGTCCGGATTATTTTTTCTTTCGGGCGACGAACGCATCGAAGGCCGCGATGGCTTCGGGCGATCTCATGCGCTCGCTGAACAAATGCCCTTCCTGCTCGATCCGGCGCACCATTTCATCGGGCGGCAATTTAAGCAGTTTCCGGGTAATGGCTACCGCTTCCGGCGACAGGGCGCAAATTTCTCGCGCCGCTTTCCGCGCTTCGGTCTCGGTATGGCCGGGAGCGACCACCACATTGACGAAACCGGCGGTGCGGGCATCCTCCGCGGTCAGCGTGCGTCCCATTGCGAGCATCGCGAAGGCGCGCTGATATCCCATCGAGAGCGGCATCAGCAGGCTGGACGCGCCTTCAGGGACCAGCGCATATTGAATGAACGGCGCGGCGAAGGTCGCGGTGGTGCTAGCGAGCACGTAATCGCAATGAAACAGCAAAACGGTACCCATGCCGAGAGCGATCCCATCCACGGCGGCGATCAGCGGCTTGGTGTTCTGAACCAGCGAATGCAAAAACTTGACCGCATTGGTCGGGCGCTCAACCGTTTCGCGGCTGGCGTCGATAAAGTCGTCGACATCGTTGCCCGCGGTGAAGACGCCCGATCCACCTGTGATGATGAGACAGCGGATCGCGGGGTTGTTTTGCGCGGTATCGATGGCCCGGCTCATGGCGCTGTACATCGGTTGCGTCAACGCGTTCTTCTTTTCAGGCCGCCGCAGCCGAATCACGCGGGTCGCATCCTCGTCGGTCACAATGATATGCTCGGCCATATTCGATCCAATGTATTTGCCAATGTATTTGCAGATATATACGGGCTGGCAAGAACGGTACGGGACGCAACAGGACGCAACAGGACGCAACAGGACTGAGCCCGAAGCTAGTGCATTTTCCGGTAGCGTGGAAAGCGGAATGCGCGGCGTGGTTTGGGTAAAATGGTTTGCCTGTCCGGTCGTTCCGGATCGAGCGCCGATTCGCACAAGCTTTTCGGGATAAGGTTTTTCGGGATAAGGTTTTTGCAGAGGAATGAACATCATGCAGCTTGGCGGAATCCATCATCTGACGGCGATTTCCGCCGATGCGCCTGGCAACCTGGCCTTTTATACAAAGGTTCTCGGCCTGCGGCTGGTGAAGAAAACGGTCAACCAGGACGATGTCAGCGCCTACCACCTGTTCTATGCGGATGGGCATGCCAATCCCGGCACGGATATGACTTTTTTCGATTGGCCGAAGCCGCGCGAGCAGCGCGGCACGCGCAGCATTTCACTCACGGGCCTGCGCGTTCACGGCGAAGCGAGCCTTATCTACTGGAAGGAGCGATTGACCGCGGCCGGCGTCAGCCCCGGCTCCATCGTCGAAGCGGACGGGCGGTTGTCGCTGACGTTCGAGGATCCGGAAGGTCAGCGGTTGATGCTTGTCGACGATGGCGGCGCGGGCCCGTCCGCGCCATGGGAGCGCAGTCCGGTGCCGGCGGATCGCCAGATCCGCGGGTTGGGTCCGATCTTCCTGACCGTTTCCGACGCTGCGGCCACCGCGCGGGTTTTGACCGGCGTGATGAACATGCGCGAAAGCCGTGGTTATGCTTCGCCGGGCAGCGATCATCGCACGCGCGTTTTCGAAATGGGCGTTGGCGGTCCGGCGGCGGAGCTGCATGTGGTGGAGCGAAAAGACTTGCCGGTTGCGCGTCAGGGCGCAGGCGGCGTGCATCACGTGGCGTTCCGCACCCCCGACGATACGCAATATGAGGCCTGGGCCAGCCGTCTCAACGAGTTGCGCGTTCCCAACAGCGGCGAGGTCGATCGCTTCTATTTTCGCAGCCTGTATTTTCGCGAGCCCAACGGCATCCTGTTCGAGATCGCGACCGATGGTCCGGGATTTGCCACCGACGAGCCGATGGCCGCGCTCGGAGAAAAGCTGTCGCTGCCGCCGTTTCTGGAATCCCGCCGTGCGGAGATCGAAGCCGGGCTCAAGCCGCTCGGCTCCTGATTATTGCGTATCTCCGGGCTGGACCCCCACACTCCGGGACTAGATACCTAGAGCGCGTTCGGTTTTGATTGAATCACAAGCGCGCTCTCATTTCTTTATTTGACGCGTTTTCTTCACGCGAACCGGTGCCCACTTCGCTCGAAAACGCTCTAAGCCACCAGCGCTTCGTCGGCGCCGTTCACCACATCTGCGCTGTCGATGACGGTGCGTTCAAGCGCGTTCGCCTGTACCGTGATGTTTTCGGCGAAATAGCGCGCCAGCTTCACGTAACGCTGGCTTTGGCCGCCGTCGCGTGCGGCCAGCGCTTCGCTGGCCAGCATGCAACCGCCTAGAGTGACGCTGAACAGGCGCAGATAGGGGGTCGCGCCCGCGAGCGCATCGTTCGGCGCGGAGGTGATGCGTTCGAGCAGCCAGCGGCTGGTGCGATCGAGTGCGCCCAGAGCGTCGCGCAGTTTCGCGCCTGCCGTGCCGAACGCCGGATCGTTCGATCCTTCGACGCGCCCGACGATTTCGGACAACTCCTCGATCAGCGCCCAGACCGAAGCGCCGCCTTGCGCCGCGAGCTTGCGGGTGACGAGATCGATCGACTGAATGCCGTTGGTGCCTTCATAGATCGGCGTGATGCGCGCATCGCGATAATGCTGCGCGGCGCCGGTCTCCTCGATGAAGCCCATGCCGCCATGGATCTGCACGCCGAGCGACGCGACCTCGTTGCCGATGTCCGTCGAAAACGCTTTCGCGATCGGCGTCAGCAGTGCTGCGCGCGCGGCGGCTGCGTCGCGTACCTTGGGATCGGTGGCGCGCCGGGAGGTGTCGATCGCAACAGCGGTGGCGTAACAGATGGTTCGCGCGGCGGCGGTGAGGGTGCGCATCTGCAGCAGCATGCGCTTGACATCGGGGTGCATGAAGATCGGATCCGATCCCGCGCCCTTGTTTCCGTTCGCCTTGCCCTGACGGCGCTCATGGGAAAACGCCAGCGCCTGCTGATAGGCGCGATCGGCGATGCCGACGCCTTCGAGGCCGACGCCGAGCCGCGCCTGGTTCATCATCGTGAACATGCAGAGCATGCCGCGATTTTCCTCGCCGATCAGGTAGCCGATGGCGCCGCCTTTGTCGCCCATGGTCATGGTGCAGGTGGGCGAGGCGTGCATGCCGAGCTTGTGCTCCACGCCGCTGGCGTAGATGTCGTTCCGCGCGCCGAGCGAGCCGTCCGCATTGACCAGAAATTTCGGCACCAGAAACAGCGAAATGCCCTTGGTGCCTGCGGGCGCATCCGGCAGACGCGCGAGCACGAAGTGCACGATATTGTCGGTCATATCGTGTTCGCCATAGGTGATGAAGATCTTGGTGCCGCTCAGCCGATAGCTGCCGTCCGCCGCGCGTTCGGCCTTAGTGCGCAGCGCGCCCACATCCGAGCCGGCCTGAGGTTCGGTGAGTTGCATGGTGCCGGTCCATTCGCCGGACACCAGCTTCTCCAGATAAATCTTTTTCAGCACGTCGCTGCCATGCGCTTCCAGCGCCTCGATGGCGCTCGCGGTGAGCAGCGGGCAAAGACCGAAGGCGATGTTGGACGAACTCCAGATTTCCGTGCAGGCGGCGTTGATCGCCAGCGGCAGTCCCTGGCCGCCCCATTCCTCGGCGCTGGACACCGCATTCCAGCCGGCTTCCGCCCAACGCCGATAGGCATCGGGCCATCCCGGCGCGGTGGTGACATGCCCGTTGTCGAGCTTGATGCCGATTTTGTCGCCGCCGCGATTGAGCGGCGCCAGCACGTCGGCGGCAAAGCGGCCCGCTTCCTCGAGGATCGTCGCGGTCATGTCGCTGTCGAAATCGCCATAATGCCCGCCTTTGACGGCAGCCAGCAGACCCGCGCCGTGGTTGAGTGCGAGCAGCATGTCGTCGATCGGTGCGCGGTAGGTCATGGGCGAAAATCTCCTCGGGCCCGGATAAGGGGCGCTACTCTATTATAATGTGCAAGCGTTGCTGCTGCGGGCGAATTTGCCACGGCGGATCGGTCTCTTCAAACAAAAGCGGCGGCACGGACGCGCTTGTGCGTCCTCAACGGCCGCACGGCGGGTTTTCGGGCGGTTTGGCCTCGCAAAACCACGATCGCGTGCTTGAAATGACCCATTTCCCTCTATACACCCACGGTGCCTGAGGGAATCTGCGCGGCCCAAGCCCCGCCTTCTCCGGCCGTTGGGGCGTCGCCAAGTGGTAAGGCAGTGGATTTTGATTCCACCATGCGGAGGTTCGAATCCTCCCGCCCCAGCCAGGCAGCCCTTTTTTGAAAGAATTTTCTTTTTGTTACTGAGAAAGCCCCGCCAAAATGCGGGTTGTTCGTTCAAAGATTGGCCCACTGCTTCGCGATAACCCGCTGAGCCGCGGCAAATTCGCGATGATCAGGCCGCGTGAATGGTAGCCAGGAAATTCTTGACGTTCGTACGCAGGGTTTCGGCCTGCCCGCCGAGCCTGTCGGCCAGAATCACCACATGGCTCGCTGCGGTACCGGCCTGGCCGGCCGCTCGGGTAACCCCTCCGACGGAGTTCGTCATCTGATTCGTCCCGGATACGGTCGCCTGGACGTTCCGGGCAATCTCCTGCGTCGCCGCACCCTGCTCCTCGATCGACGCCGCAATCGTCATTGTGATTTCGTTCATTGCGCCGATCGTTCTGCCGATATTCTTGATCGCATCAACGACGCCGCCGGTCGCCGACTGCATGGCAGCGACTTGCGCCGAGATATCTTCGGTCGCCTTGGCCGTCTGGTTCGCGAGCGACTTGACCTCACTTGCGACCACCGCGAAACCTTTCCCGGCGTCACCAGCACGAGCCGCTTCAATTGTCGCATTCAGGGCCAGCAAGTTGGTCTGGCTGGCGATATCGCTGATCAGCTTAACGACGTCGTTAATCTTCTGTGCGGCCATGGATAGACCTTGCACCGTCGTATTGGTCCGGTTCGCTTCTTGCACCGCCTGGCTCGCAATCTCGGTTGACTGCGTCACCTGACGCCCTATTTCGGAGACCGAAGAGGACAACTCCTCGGTCGCCGCGGCCACGACTTGCACGTTGGCTGAACCCTCCTCGACCCTTGTCAGAACGTTGCTCGCCTGGGCGCTGGCATCTTCGGCGGTTTTCGACATGTCCTGAGACGCGCTCCGCATCTCGGCGGCGGTCGAAGCCAAAGACTGCACCAGACCGCCAATCGTTGTTTCGAAATTTCGCGCGATCTGCTGACTTTGCTGGCGCGCCTCATTGTCGATGCGGATCCGGTCGCTTGCATCCACGATATAGGAAAGAAGCGCAATATCGCCGCGATACTTCGCCGGTATCCAATACATATCGACGTAAAGAGGCTCGTCTTTGTCGAGAGTGCGGCCCGCGAACCCCTGATGCTGAAATGTATTGCCCTGCTTGAGCGCTTCTGCGCAGTCCCTGAGAACATCGGCGGTCAGCCGACCGTCTGGCTGCCGCTCAGCCGCGACCTTGGCCGGCCCGACTTCCAGCACATGGCTCCTGTCCCTGGCGCCGAGGATCCGAACGCAGGCCGGATTGCAATGAACATAGACTCCATTCTGCTTAATGAGCATCGCAATCGGGCTTGAGTTGAACGCTACCCTCCAGAGCTCGACAAGGTCGGCATCGGCGCGCGTCGATCTGTCTCGACCAATCAGGAACACTATCGCGCCCGCCATGGCGACGGCAGCGAACAGACCGGCGATTTCAAGAGCACTCATATTCAGGACTTTCTATCGGGCGGAACCATCGGATGGGCTCTTTCCAAGCAAGGAATGGGCGCACTACCCGGAATGCACAGATCGCATCCATTGGAGCCCGGCATTGTTGCCAGACGGTTAAAATCGACCAAGACTGCTATAGTTTTTGTAGCGAAAGGCCGATCCAATCCGCCCTCTGGCATCGAGCGCTTCGTCGCCTTGCAGCCTGTCCGTCGAACGCTGCCGGTAGCGAGATTGGGAAGTAGTATGCGTTAGCTGGTCGGGCCATGTGACTTGAGCATTAATGCGTCGGCGGCCGCAAAGGCCTTTCGAGCAATTCCTGGTGCCAAACGGAACCAGAGGGCAGGAGCAAATCTCTTGATACGGTAGATCAAGCGGGCTTGTGATCCGATGATGATGTAAGGTCCGCCGCGCTCGATTCCTCTAAGCGTCTGCGTGGCAGCATCTTCCGACGTCATTGTGGATAGCTTCATTAGGCCGGATGTTCGTGACGCGTTCAAACTCTCGCCCAAAGTGTATCTCGGCATTGACGACTTGAAGAAGGCAGAGATCATAACCGCCGGCTTGATGTTTGTACCGGCAAGCTCGGCAACTAGATTTTCGGTCAAGGCTACGACAGCAGCCTTGCTGGCGCTGTAGGCGCCGAGCCAGGGCAGGCAATGGTACGCGGCCGCGCTGGCAATATTGAGGATATGACCGGCGTTGGCTTTCTTCATAAAGGGCAGCACTGCGGCAGTTGCGCAGCCGACTGCAACAACATTGACGTCAAAGAGTTTACGCCAATCTGCATCGGAAAAGTCGTCAGCATATCCGGCAAGACCAACACCTGCGGAATTCACAAGAAGATCGACGCCATCCGCTCGGTGACAAAAGGCGGTAATGGAATCGCGCAGATTTGCGAGTTCTGTCACATCCAGCACACAGAGCTCGATTTTCTTATCAGGGCATTGGATCGTCCGCCGTAGCGAGGCAAGGCCTTCGGCGTCCTGATCCAGCAGCAGAAGCGTCCACCCGTCGATTGCCAGTTCCAGAGCCATCGCCCGGCCGAGCCCGGCGGCCGCCCCGGTGATGACTGCCCTCCGGCCTGAAAATTGAGACAGGCGCGGATACTTAAATGTTTGAGGCGGCATGTGTGCTCCGGGATGGCGGCAGGATCCGTCAAGACCGCAGGCCGCAAAAAAATCTTCCAGCGAACAGACCTTGTCCTGACGCTATCTTTACGATAGCGCTCGTCTGCGATAAAATCGATAGCAAAAATTAATCCCGTTGGGAGCGGCAATTCAGGTGCGAAGAAAAGCTCAGACAAAGGGCCGCCCGGTACAATGAATGACTTGATCTCAAGTCAGGAGTATCTGGCGAAGACCTGGGCGAAAGACTTGGGCGAAAGACTTGGGCCAAGGCCGCCAACACGCGGGATACTTCTAGCCGGCAAACGGCCGATGGTTTGGGGAGCAGATGTCCAAGCCGGAGGGCAAAACCCAAGTGCGACCTGGGCATCATTGGCTGGATTGTCGAGTTCGACATGAAGGCCGAGCTACCCACTAATTCCCCGGAGGAACCATGGCATCATCCGACCCCCACGGGCCCTATTATGGGCTGCGAGTCATTGATTTCGGTCAGCATATCGCAGGCCCGCTCGCGAGCCTGTTGCTCGCCGACCAGGGGGCGGAAGTCGTCCACGTGGATCGACCCGGGAGCCCGGGCATTGCAGATCCGCTCGATGCGGTGCTTCAGCGAAACAAATCCCGCATTGTTGTCGATCTCGCGAGCGAGGGCGGAAAGCAGCAGGCATTGCAGCTGATCGAGGGAGCCGATGTTCTGATAGAGAACTTTCGTCCTGGCGTGATGGACCGGCTCGGGTTGGGCTATGACGTCTGTCAATCACGCAATCCTGGACTGATCTACCTCTCGCTTCCAGGATTTGCATCAACCGATACCGAAAACGCCGACCATGCGGCCTGGGAAGGCATTGTTGCGGCAGCGTCCGGATTGTTCACCAATCTCAGCTTGTCCAGAGACTTCCTCGGGCTGCCGCCGGTCTTTACGGCCTTGCCCCTCCCGTCGGTATACGGAGCAGTGCATGGGGCGACCGCCGTCGCGATGGCGCTGGTCGCCAGAGCAAGGAGCGGTTTGGGTGACCGGATCGAGGTGCCCCTTGCAAGCGCGCTGCTCTCGGCGATGGGGGCCAATACTATGTCCTATGAGCAGCTCCCGGAACGGTACGACTTGCCGCCGGTGTCGCGCGCATTCAGGGAGAATGTCCTTCCCGGGCTAAAGCAGTCATTCCGCGAAAAGGGCAAGGAAGGAGAACGCGAAGCACTCGCACTCGCAGCCGGCTTGTTAGCGCCGATGATGCGCAGCTTTGTTTGCGGAGATGGACGGTCTCTCTACGTATTTGCAATGGACCACAGGCGGATGTCGCGGCGCCTTCTTGAGGAACTCGGGTTATGGGAGCGCTTTCGCGATATGCTGGTAGAGCGCGACCCCTACCTGCCAACCAGTGTAAACAACAACATCAGCGACGTCGGTACGCTCGGAAAGGACGTCAAGGACCCGCTGCTGGCCGCAATGGCCGAAGCCTTCAAGCGGGACAAGGCAGAGGTTTGGGAGGAAAGGCTCAGCGCCGCCGGAATTTGCTGCGCTATGCAACGGACCACCTCTGAATGGCTGGATGTGCCCCATGCTGCACTATCCGGAATTACCATTGGTGTGGCCGATCCGATTCTGGGCGACATGGTCCAGCCAGGGCCCGCGGTATGGCTCGATGGAAGCCCGCCTTCTTTGCTTACGCCGAAACCGCGTGTGACGGTGCCGAACGGCAGGATTGCCTGGACGAAACGCGAACCTACGCATGCGGGCAATGCCGACCAGCACGGCGAGGCGGCTTGCCTGGCGGGTTTGCGTGTGCTGGATCTATCCACCATGATCGCGGGGCCAGCCTGCGGCCGGACCCTCGCCCAATATGGAGCGGAGGTCATCAAGATAGACGCCGTGACACCCTATCTGGGGCCACGCATGATTCTTTTTTATTCTCCGGAAATGAACCCAGAAAAACGGTCGATGCTTCTCGACTTGAAGCATCCGGGTGGTCGCGAAGCTTTCCTGCGGCTGGTGGAAGGTGCCGACGTCGTGTTGCACAATGTGCGGAGTGGTCCGGCAAAAGAACTAGGTCTCGATATCGAGACGTTGCGCAAGCGAAATCCCGAGATCGTGGTTTGCGCGCTGAGTGCTTACGATGGTCCGCAGCGCGGTCCATGGTCTTCCCGCCCGGGATACGACCCGAGCGTTCAGGCTGCGACCGGTATCTCCGTTCGTTATGGCGGATTGGATATGCCGGAGCTCCACGGAGTTGCCTCCACAATCGATTATCTCACCGGTTTTCTCGCCGCATTCGGGACGGCAACCGCGCTTTATAAGCGAACGATCAACCCAGGCAGCGGGACGACGGTGCGGGGATCCCTGGCACTCTCGGCCATGTTCGCCCAACTCCCGTTCAGCTACTCGTACGAAGGGCGAGAGTGGAAGGAAGCCGTGGGGCAAGATGCTGTCGGCTCGTCACCATGCTCGCGTCTATACGAAGCACTCGATGGCTGGGTGTACGTTCATATCGAACCCAACGTTCTTGAAAAGGTCGATCGTCTCCCGCGTTTTGCCGGCTTGGCCGCAGCAAACGATCCTGCGGCATTGCTGTCGAGCAGGCTCACAGAAGCAAGGGTGTCCGAAGTTGTTAGCGAGCTCACCGGGGCGGGGGCGGGGGCTCATGAGGTCGTCGACTTATCGCGTATTCGCGCCAAATACGAAATCCCTCATTCTGAATCCGCGTCATTACCGGACGATGCTTCGAGCTTTGCGGTCATGAACGATCTCAATCATATCGCAGGCGTAGCTCTCCGGACCGTTGCTCCCTGGTATGTGAGATTGCGCAATCGACCTTTGCGTACCGGACGTTCCAGCGAAAAGCATGGCCACTCGAGTATCTCAATCCTCAAGGAGATCGGTTATTCGGATGCGCAAATCGCAGAGTTGACGAAGGAAAAGGCGACCGCAACCCAACTTTCGTCACCGTTTCTTCCAAGCTAGGGCCTGTACTCATTAATCCACCATGCAAGAGGGAAGGCCTAGCTAGTCGGCCGAGCCGTTGCGAGCGGATCTGGGCGGTGCAAGGTAGATTTTAATGAGTTAGTAGACGCAACCCATCAGCAGGATGAGCGCGAACCTTCGAGCCAAACGCTACCGCCCGGGTGCCTTGCTGTTGGCTGCCGTCCAAAGGACGATTCCCTGTGCGAGTTCCTGAAATGCCGTCGTGAAGGCGCCGGCCGCCACGGCGGGTTCGAGGGTGCGAAGCGGGCTGGAGGCGCGGAAGATGCGCGCCGCTGCGACTTGGTTTGATGCATCCAGAAGCTTGACTGACAGCGCGATGGTCGCCACGGGCGTTGGCGTTTGCTCGATCTCGAACTGCCGCAAATCGATCAACAGCCGATAGGCAGGCTGCACGCCGCTGTCGGGGCGCAGCGGAGGATGATTGCTGTCGTAGTTTTCGAAGCTTTGAAGCAATTTGGCCTGGATCAGCAACGGCAGACTGTCGCTCCATTGCACCTGCGCGAATGCCGGGGGCTCTTCACCGGCGGAAAAGAGAAACCGCTGTGTCTGAAGCCGCGCCACCGAACTCGGTTCGGCGATCGTGAGCTGGGTTTTGAGCGCGGGCCGCGGGGAATCGAATTGCTCGGCGGGCAGAATATCGTAAACCGTTTTGCTGGGGACCGCCGGGCCGGTGCCCGTCATCCGCTCCAGCCCCGCGAGGATGTTATCGAGGCGGGGCGTATTGCGCGCGAGAGCTTCCGCGAACGTGCTGACATTCGCGATCGTGCCGTGCAAGGCATCGGCGTTTTCGGACAGCACGGTATCGACGCGTTGCAGCGCGTCGCGCGCGGCTTGCGTCATGCTTTGGCCGGCGCCTTTTTCTGCCTGCAGCGTGTCGTCAGGACCGAGTGGCTCTGACCCGGTCCCGCCTTCGAGCGCGATCACAGGAACGCCGGTCAGCCCCTGAAAATCCAGCCCAAGCCTGGTGTCCTTGCGAAGCGGAATGTCGGTTGCGACGGCGATGGTCGCGGCAACCGCGCGTGGATGGTTGGGATCGAGCCGCAACGAAGTGACCTCGCCGACGCGGATGCCGTTGAACAGCACGGGCGCGCCGGTCAACAGGCCGGGGACCGGGCCGTCGAACGCCAGATTGTACGAGGCGCGCCGGCCGATTGCGCCCGCATTGTTCAGCCAATAGACGAATCCGAACACAGCGACGATGGCTGCAAGGACGAATCCGCCGATGACGATGAAGGGGGCTCTGGTTTCCATGACGGGTTCTTTCAATGAGCTGGATCGTGAATCATCTTGGCGCGCACGCCGTGGAAATAGGCATTGACCCAGGGATGATGCGACGCGCGAACCTCGTCCAGCGTGCCGAGGGCGACGATCTTGCCATCGGCCAGCGCGGCCACGCGGTCGCAAATGGTGGCAAGACTGCTGAGATCGTGCGTCACCATGAAGATCGTGAGCCCGAGCGTCCGCTGCAGAATCGTGACCAAGGCGTCGAACTCGCCTGCCGCGATGGGATCGAGACCGGATGTCGGCTCGTCCAGAAACAGAATGGCGGGATCGAGCGCCAGCGCACGCGCCAGGGCAACGCGCTTTGTCATGCCGCCCGACAGTTCGGACGGAAACTTCGCGCCGTCGTCCGGCGAAAGTCCGACCATTTCAAGTTTTGCGTTGGCGATTTCATCCAGTAACTCCTCCGAAAGGTCCACGGTTTCCCGCAGCGGAAACTGAATGTTCTGGCGGGCGTTCAACGACGAGAACAGCGCACCTTGCTGAAACAGCACGCCCCAGCGGCCGGCGCTGCTGCGCCCGGTCGCGGCTTCGATGTGAAATCGATCCGGCACTTTTCGGCAGCAGGCCGATGATCGTTCGCATCAGCACGGATTTTCCGCCGCCGGATGCGCCGACGAGGCCGAGCGTTTCTCCGCGTTTCACTTTGAGGTTCAGATGATCGATCACGGTATGACGGCCAAAGCTGACGACGAGGTCGTCCACATTGATGGCTGTTGCGACGTCGGTCATGCGGACTACATTCCGATCGATGCGAAGAACACGGCGAACACGCCGTCGAGCACGATGACGAGAAAGATCGATTTCACGACCGAAGCGGTGGTTTGCCGCCCGAGGGATTCCGCGCTGCCCTTGACGCGCAGGCCCTCCATCGCGGCGACAATCCCGATGGCCAACGCCATGAAGGGCGCCTTGATCATGCCGACTTCGAAATGGGTTACCGAAACGGATTCATGCAAGCGCGCGATGAAAATCGGCGGGCTCATGCCGCCGTAGAACCATGCAACGAGGCCCCCGCCATAGAGCGCGGCGAGGCAGCCAATGAACGACAGGATCGGCAATGCGATGATCAATGCCAGAATGCGCGGGACGATGAGAACGTCGACGGGATCGCGGTCCATGGTCGCCAGCGCGTCGATCTCTTCGCGCATTTTCATGGCGCCAATTTCGGCGGTGTAGGCGCTGCCCGAACGTCCGGCGACCATGATCGCGACGATCAGCACGCCGATCTCACGCAACACAAGAATGCCGACCATGTCGACGACGTAGGATTCCGCGCCGAAGCGCCGGAAATGAAAGAAGCCCTGTTGGGCGATGATCGCGCCGATCAGGAAGGTGATCAGCGTCATGATGGGAATGGCCTGCCAGCTGACGCGGGAGAGCTGATAGACGGTGGATGTCAGGCGAAAATGCGTAGGATGGAGGATCACACGTACAAAGCTTGTCGTCACTGCGCCCAGCAAGTCGAGAAATGCGGCGGCATCGCCTGTCAGGGCAAAAGCGCTGCGTCCCAGATGTTCAAGCCGCGCTGCGACCGATACGTGTCGCGACTCCGCCTGCCAGGTGCGGCGATTGAGACGATGCACCTCGTCCATCAGGCCGGCTTGTTCGGGTGCCAGGCTGGAAAACATCACGCCGGATTGCCGCTCGCCGCGCAGTCGCGCCAATTTTTCGAGCAGCCATGCGCCGGCGGTGTCCAGCGCGGTCACCGAGGAAAGGTCGATGCGAACCGCGCTTGCGGACTGGAGCGGCTTCGCGGTCTCCTGGACAAGTCGCTCCAGTACGGCGGCGTTCGCAACCGTCCAGGCTCCGGTTGCACGAAGCGCGAGCGGCTCGCTGGTCTGAATATCCAGATTTGGAACTTCGTTCACTGCAGAGGCTCCTCGCCGGGGGACCTCGACGCTTAGCGCGCGCAGGGCTGGTCGACCTTGATCGATCGCAAGGGATTCACCATTCCCGACAGGCGCCGGTTATTTTCCGGACGAGCCGGGGCCATCATTTCAGCGGTGAAAAATCCCAAGCTAGAGACCGATGGATGTTTCGGTCGTGTCGTTGCCGCTCGTCCGGCCCGGCAATCAGCGAGTCAAATCCAGAGTTACGTTGGCTATACTTGCTTCTTCCCGATCGCTTTTGACCGAAAAGCCAAGTTCGCCACACATCTTCAGCATCGCCGTATTTTCCTGAAGCACCTGTCCCGTCAACTCTTTCAATCCCTCGGCGCGGGCATAGGTGATGAGAAATGTCATCAGCGCCCAGCCGAGGCCGTGACCTTTCTGGTCCGAGCGCAGCAGAACGGCATATTCGGCGGTCTCGTAGCTTGCGTCCGAATGCAGCCGCACGACGCCGACAATATCCTGGGTCGCTGGGTCGATCGCACAGAAAGCCATGGCGCGGGCGTAATCGATTTGCGTCAGGCGCGCGATGAAAGGATGGGAAAATTCCTTCACCGCATTGAAGAAGCGCATGCGTATATCCATGGCATCGGTGCGCTCGAGAAAATTTCTGATCGCGGGTTCGTCTTCAGGGCGAATGGGCCTGACCATAATCCTCCGCCCGTCGTCGAGACGAATATTCTTCTGCCACGCCACGGGATAGGGCCGGATGGCCAGACGCGTTTTTCCGGCAAACAGCTTTTGCGGAGCCCGCACCATGACGCGCGCATCGAGTGCGATGACGCCGGTCTCGTCGGCGAGCAGCGGATTGATATCCAGTTCCCGGACTTCCGGAAGATCGATCGCCATCTGCGACAGCTTCAGAAGCGTCAACGCGACCTCGTCGGTCTTGACCGCGGGAACATCGCGATAACCCTTCAAAAGACGCGCAATGGCGGTGCGCTCAATCAGGTCGCGCGCGAGGTTCATGTCCAGCGGAGGCAGAGCGAGTGCCTTGTCATTGGTGATTTCCACCGCCGTGCCGCCGCGCCCAAAGGCGATGACGGGCCCGAATGTCGGGTCATCGGCAAGTCCCATGATCAGTTCCCGCGCTTTCGGGCGCGCGATCATGGGCTGCACGATGACGCCGTCGAGCACCGCAGTCGGGCACGCCTTCTTTATTCGGGTGAGCATGTCATCGAATGCGCGCCGCACGGCAGCGACATCGATGATGTTCAGAACCACGCCGCCCACGTCGGATTTGTGCACGATATCCGGCGACAAGATCTTCAGCGTGACGGCCAATCCCTGTTTGAAGAAGACATCGGCTTGCGCGACCGCTTGCTCGGCATCGTTCGCCCTGCAGGCGGGAACGACCGGAATCCGGTAAGCTTGCAACAGCTCAGCCACCTCGATGGGATCAAGCCATAGGTGGCCGTCGCGCAGTGCTGTCTCCACGATCTTGCGCGCTTTGACCGTGTCGGCTTCAAAGAAACCGGACGTCGAGGCCGGAACGGCCGTCAACGCGTGCATCGCCTCGGAGTAACGCACGCCATACATGAAGGCGCGGACTGCGTCGTCCTCGGTCGGGAATTGTGGTATCGCGACGCGGTCGAGCGCGGCCACGATGCGCGCCTCGGCTCCCACAAACGATGCCAGCACGGGCTTTCCGGATGTGAGGCTTCCCTTTTCGCGGTGGGTTGCCACGGTTGCGGCGACGGCGTTGGCGATCTCGGCCGCGTCCGCGACGGCAGTTTCGACATTCAGTACCAAAACACCGTCATTGCCGGGATCCGCCAGCAATATAGAGAGTGCGGCTTGATACCGCGCGGGATCGGCATCACCCGCGATGTCGACAGGGTTGGCTTTCGACCAGCCCGGCGGCAATGCGGCGTCAAGCTCGGCCTTGACGGTGTCGCTGAGCTCGGCGGGGAGGCCGCCCAGGTCCACCAAACGGTCGGTCGCCAGAATGCCAAGTCCTCCGCCGTTCGTCAGAATGGCGAGACGCTTGCCCTCGGCGGTTGGATTGTTCGCGAGAACTTCGGCGCAATCGAAAAGTTCGCGCAAGTCGAACACGCGCAGCATTCCCGCGCGACGAAAAGCTGCGTCGTACACCGCATCGCTGCCTGCCAGCGCGCCGGTATGCGACGCGGCGGCTTTGGCGCCCTGAGCCCTTCGGCCGGCTTTGACCACGACGACCGGCTTCAGGCGTGAAGCGGCCCGCGCCGCCGACATGAATTTTCGCGCGTCGGAAACCGATTCCACGTAGAGAAGAATGGCGCGCGTCTTCTGGTCGAGCGCGAAAAAATCGAGGCAGTCGGCGATATCGACATCGAGCTGATCGCCGATCGAGACGATACCGGAAAAGCCGATCGGCCGTTGCGCCGCCCAATCCACCATGGCGGCCGCGATAGCCCCGGATTGCGAAATCAGGGCAAGCGATCCCTCGCGCGGCGCATGCGCCGCAAAACTCGCGTTGAGTTTATGGCCGGGAATCATAAGCCCAAGGCAGTTGGGTCCGATCAGTCTCACGCCTGCGATGCGCGCCGCTGCCAACGTTGCGCCGGCGACGGACGCGTCGCCGTGACCAAGGCCGGCGCTCAAGATAACGGCGCCGGCGACGCCGCGCGCTCCAGCCTCGGCAATGATCGCGGGAATCGTGGCGGGTGGGGCCGTGATGACAATAAGCTCGGGAACGAAGGGAAGCGCGCTCAGCGTCGGCCAGGTTTTCTGTCGGTCGATTTCAGCGTGGCGCGGATTGACGATGCCGAACTGGCCGGCAAAGCCGGCATCCCGGATATTGCGCAAGACCGCTTCACCCAACGAGTGTGACCTTGGGCTTCCACCCACAAGGGCCAACGATGAGGGGGCAAACAACCGGTCTAGGCGGTATGTCGACATACATACGCCATACGGGCATCCAGCGGTGGCGACTGGCGGTGCGTGCAGCGCTGCAAGGCGCGGATGACATCTTCGCGGGCAATAATTCCAACGAGGTGACGATCGCGGTCAAGCACCGGAAGGCTTTTGAGACGGTGGGTAATCATGATCCCCAGCACACGCGGCAGCGCCATTCCGATGTCAGTCGAGACGATATCGCGGGACATGATCTCATCGACGGTGGTGCCCATCAGATCGTCATAGTTCGGCAAAAGCCAGTTCGCCGTGAACGCGAAAGGTTTGAGGGCATCAAATTTCGAAACGATGCCGATGACAGCGTCGTGGCGCACAACCGCATAGGACTCGACCTTGTCCACGGCAAGCAGGCGATGAAGGTCGCCGACCGTGGTTTCCGGCGCCACGCACCTGACGGGACGGGTCATACTGGAAGCAACCGTTTCGTCGAGAAATTCGTACATGTGTTCGATCTCTAATCGAATTTGAACCGGCATCCGGGTCGCGCGAATCGCCGAAGCATGTCGATACGTTTCCAGGCCAAGGCTTGCTGCCGTGGTCCTGTTTAACGCGCGGTACCCGGGCGACGTTGACCAAGATCAAAGCGCATTCGCGCCGCAAAACTGGATTTTCCGATGATCGAAAGCCAAGGCGGGTTTGCGAGAGATCAATGCGGCCTGGGATTACGGTGCGATGATCTATGCCGTAGATGGAGGAACGATCATGGTTCGCAACGTAGGACGGCTTGACCAATTTATACGGATATTTATCGGCCTTGCGCTCATTGCCTACGTGTTCAGGGACGGAACTTTGATGCCTGGCGGTCTGGTTTTGGGTCTGATCGGTGCGGTCCTGTTAGGGACGGCGTTCTTTGGGTATTGCCCGGCTTACGCGCTCCTTGGTGTATCGAGCAAAGGTCAGGCTGGCGGTATCCTGAAATAAGTCGCCGTTCCGCCGGTCGCGGGAATCGCATCGGCCGGGACAATCCAATCTCTCGGCAGGAACGGGCCATCATCGCAATCGCGGTTTTACGCGCCGCTGCAGGTGACGGCCAGCGGTTTGAGCCTTCGAACTTCAAGCCCGCCGCGGCAAAATCAGGCGCTGAAACCTGAGCTCAAGGCAGGCAGCCAGATTCGATTCTTTTTATGCGGCGGTCCCGCACAGTCACGGGTCAATGGATGCGCGATCGGAGAGAGCCCATGCTGAAGAATATCCTTGTCCATATCCCATCGGAAAGAAAATTGCGGCCGGTTCTCGATGGATCAATTTCGCTGGCCGTGAGCTATGGCGCCTATCTCGATGCGGTTTGCGTCTGTTATGAAAACACCAGCGTCAATTTCGCGGCGGAGGGCGGCGCGGCCGTCGCCGCTGTTTTTGAAATAGAGCGTGAGCAGGCTCTGGAACGAGCCGAGGCTGCTCTCGCGGTTTTTAATACCGAGGCACAGCATGCCGGCGTCAATCATAGCAGTCAGGCCTACGCGGCCATGCCTGCGGAGGCCTCCGACATCATATGCGCCGCCGCGCGCCTCCACGACCTGACCGTCGTGTTGCAGCCCGAACCCAATCTGGGAACATTTGACAATTCCATTGCGCAGGAGGTGCTGTTTCAATCCGGGCGCCCTGTGCTCGTATTGCCGTACACGCATCGAGGGCCGTGCAATCCAAGCCGGATCGGAATTGCCTGGGATGGAAGCCGGCTCGCGGCCCGTGCTGTCCACGACGCCATGCCGTTCTTGCGGCGCGCGCAACTCATCACCATCATCGCTATCAATGAAGAAAAGACAGCGCCGGTTGACGGAACATCGGCCATGCTGGCGGCGCACCTCGCGCGACGCGGTCTGGAGACAAACATCGAGCGGCTGATGGCGGACCGTGGCGATATTCAGCCCACGCTGTTGTCGGTGGCGGCCGATGAAAGCCTCGACCTTCTGGTGATGGGAGGTTATGGCCACTCCCGATTGCAGGAGCGAATCCTGGGCGGCGTGACACGCGCGACGTTCGAGTCCATGACGCTGCCTACCTTGATGTCACACTGACGGTGGGACTCGTGAAAGGTCGTGTCGCGGGTGCGCGGGTTCGCGCTTGGCGCCATCGCGTTTACACGACTCTGGAGCACGATTCCGATCCTGTCAGTCTCGCCGTCAATCGGGGATTGATGGGGCTTATCGTCCTGACCATCGTCGCGACGATTCTTGAAACCGTTCCCATATACGCCACGGCGTATTCGACGGTTTTTCTGGTCATCGAAATCGTGGCCACGGCTATTTTTTCGCTGGAATACGCGGCGCGCTTGTGGAGCTCGGTCGAGCATCCGCCCTATAAACACGCCGGCCCGTTGAAATCGCGCCTGCGCTTTGCGCTAAGCCTTCCCGGTCTTATCGATCTTGTCGCGGTGCTTCCGTTTTGGCTCGCGGTGTTTGTTGCGGGCGATTTCAAGGCGCTGCTCGTATTGCGTTTGCTGCGCTTCCTCAAACTGACGCGCTATTCGCCTGCCATTCGCTCGCTGGTCGAGGCTCTGTATGCCGAGCGGCGCGCCCTCGGCGGCTGCTTCATCATTCTGATCGGCACAGCCGTTATCGCCGCGGCTTTCATGCATTTGGCGGAGCGTGTGGCTCAGCCTGAGCGATTTGGAACGATTCCCGATTCTCTCTGGTGGGCGATTGTGACGTTGGGCACGGTGGGATATGGCGATGCGGTTCCGGTGACGGCGCTGGGACGCCTGATCGCGGGCTTTACGATCTTCGCCGGCCTGCTCATGGTCGCTTTGCCGGTGGGTATTGTTGCGACGGCGTTCGCGAACGAAGTTCATCGCCGTGACTTCATCATCACGTGGGGTCTCGTTGCGCGAATTCCGCTGTTCAGTACGCTGACGGCGGCGGAGATCGCGGAAATCATGACCATGCTGCGCGCGCAAAAGGTCGAAAGCGGGGTGATCATCGCCCGCCGGGGTGAGCCCGCCCATGCGATGTATCTGATTGCTGATGGCGAGGTGGAAATCAAGCTTCGCCATAAGCATGTCCGGCTCGGGAGCGGTCAGTTTTTCGGCGAGATCTCCGTGCTGCGCAACACGCGGCGATCGGCAACCGTCACCGCCATGGCGCCGACACGGTTGCTGGTTCTCGATGCCATGGACCTGCATGGTTTGATGGAACGGCAGCCGGAACTTGCCGCGCGAATTCTGGAAGCTTCGCGCTTGAAACTCGACCACGAACTCGACCACGAACTCGACGTTCCGGACGGCGATCTGGTGGTGGAAGAGTTATACGGTGCGCCGCCCGCTCATTCGCCACATGATTAGAACGCGCAACGGCGTCCAAAAGCATTGGAGACTTTCGCGCTATTGGGGCCTGCAAGGTGTCGCGTCCGGCGGTCGGCCCAGGCGAGAGCGACTCCGAAAATCACATCGCGGTGACGGCTGCGGCAACAACAAGGCTTGAGTGGCATCTTTCCTCCCCGGTTAAGCGGTCTCCGTCGCACGCTTACGTAATCCGGGTTTGCATTCATTGACCTGCATCAATGGCGGCCGACGCGTAATCGTTAAAAGTAGGTCCTGCGTTTTTTAACCTGATTGGGACACTCGAATGCGTCTTGCATCCAACGTTTACTCCATCGTCGTAGCGCTCGTCATTGCCTGCGCGCCGGGCTTGGTCAAAGCCGCTAATGTGGAGCAGGGCAAGCATCTTGCAAAAATGTACTGCTCGAGATGCCATTCGATCGATAAAGTAGGCCCAAGCCCGCTCACGATCGCGCCGCCTTTTCGTACGCTACATGAACGTTTTCCTGTCGAGGAACTGCAGGAAGCGCTCGCCGAAGGGATCGTGACCGGCCATCCGACTATGCCGCAATTTCAGTTCGAGCCCGATCAGATCAACGATTTTCTGGTGTTTTTGAAAACGCTGGAATGATCCACCGGCGCTAACTCCACTACGTTGCAAACTGTGAAAATGGAGGCCGCAAATGCGCGCTCATCAGATCATGACCAAGAACGTCATCACGGTTGCTCCCGGCACGTCGATTCTGGATGCCGCAGCCAAGATGCTTGAAAACCACGTGAGTGGATTACCTGTGGTCGAGTCGTCAGGAAATCTCGTCGGCATCGTCTCCGAAGGTGATTTTCTGCGACGGTCCGAAATCGGAACGCAGCAAAAACGCGCGCGCTGGCTTCAGTTTTTTACCAGTCCGGGCCGCCTCGCCGCCGAGTTTGTTCGCGAGCGGGGACACAAGGTCGAGGACGTGATGACCGGCGATCCCATCACGGTCGGCGAAGACACGCCGCTGGAAGACCTCGTAAGCCTGATGGAAAAAAATAACGTCAAGCGGCTCCCTGTGCTGAAGGATAATACGCTTGTCGGCATCGTCACACGGTCCAATCTGCTGCAGGCGGTGGCCAGCCTGGCCCATGAGGTGCCGGATCCGACGGCTGACGACGATCACATCCGGGAACGGGTCTTCAAGATCCTTCAGGCGGCAGACTGGCGACCGATCGGCCTTCAGGTTTCCGTGAGGAATGGGGTTGTTCATCTGCACGGCATTGTCGTCGACGAACGCTCACGCCAGGCCTCGATCGTCGCAACGGAGAATACAGCGGGCGTAAGAGAAGTGCATGACCATCTGTGCTTCGTCGATACCTGGTCGGGATTTTATCTGGAATCGCCAGAGGACGCGAAAGTCGTGAAAGCCGCGAGCTAAAGCGTTTTCGAGCGAGGTGGATACCGGTCCGCGTTAAGAAAACGCGTCAATACAAAACGATAGAGCGCGACGGTTGTTCAACCCGGAACGGAAGCGCTCTGGAGCGGACTTGAACAGCGGATCATGGCTTGGATTTTTCGGCTTCTTTCAATCGCCGCGGCGGCGATTGCGTCGCTCTTCGTCGCCCGCGACGCCTTGAATTTCAGTTTCATCCAGACCCGGGTGACGATCTTCCTGATCGTCGGCTTCGCCATTGCCGCCGTGGCCTGGAATATGCGCAACGAAGTATGAATGCCCGGGTCGGGCAAGAGCGGTCACTTGAGCCAAGTTTAACGGCCAAGATCCGGAAATAAACCCGGATTGTCCTATCTGACGAAAGAGCCGATCAACACCGCTTGCGAACACCCCCGTACGAAAGCCAGGTTTTGGTTGCGGATGAAACTTTTTGTCGCCATGCCGAGATTTTACGGACGGCATCAAGAAGCTGGCAACTTATAGTATGCCATCCTCTCTCTCCAAAGGATCTTGGTTGAGCATCTTCGCGGGAGGCATTGTCCGATGCACCGTAGCTGCGGCTATCGGCGCTCTGTTCGTTCCACACTGGGTTTCGCTGGAAATCCGGTCAATGCCTCCATGCGAGTCCCTCCCGTCCGGACCACAGGACCGCAGCCCCGCCTGACCGCAGGGCTGGGGCCATGACAGCCTTTGAGATCGCAGCCGCCTGTCTAGTCATCTCGATTTCCTTTGCCGCGGTTGCCGCCGCTGTGGAAGCGCGTACGCGAGGGTCCCGGCCCGCGCGGCCGAAAGGTGCTCCTTATACGCCACGGCCGCATCAGCGAAGCGATGAGGATATTGCGTCATCGCTGGAGGGGCTGGGTTGGACCGTCGAGCATAATAAGAACGGATATCAATTCTCCGCGACGACGAAGCTTCCCGATATGAGAGAAGCCGCCGCCTTCTTCCGGCAGCTCGACAAGCCGTTTCAGCTTCAGCTCCAGGGCCTGGAAAATCTAAACGGGCTGCGGTTCATCGCCGAGGTGCCGACATGTGCGCACATTGCGATTAACGGAGGCGAGACCACCGATGCGTCGGAGCTGAGCGGTTTCACTCACCTCGAAACTTTGCACTGGGCGCAGCTGCCTTTGAACAAAAGCGCGGATTTCGATGCATCTTTTTTGAAAGAGCTCGTCAACCTGACCGAGCTGAACCTGCATTCGACGAGAATAAACTCGGCGGAATTTCTGTCAGGCATGGAGAAACTGGAAACGCTGAATCTGAGAGACACGTTGGTCGGCGATCTTTCCCCGTTGGCTGAGCTTGGCTCTCTTCGGTCCGTCGACATCACCGGCACGCCGATTTACGATCTGCGCCCGTTGCAGCAAAGCCAGGACTTGCGTGAGCTTGGCGTCGGCGGATCTCAGCTCGCGGGGCTTGCGACTCTTGCCCACCTCGACAAGCTCAAAGACCTCAGAATTATCGAGCAGGGAGAGGTCGATCTCACCGAGGTCGGTTCGCTCGCGTCACTTCAAAGTCTGATGTTGTGGGGGCCGCCACAGGTCGATTTGCTTCCCTTGCGGCAATTGGCGAACCTCCAGAGTCTCCAGATCGGCGGCATTGGCGTAAAAGGACCATCGATCGCACTCAATGCCGACGCGCTTGGCGAACTGGGAGCGTTGAAGAGACTGGCGCTGAGTTCGCTGTCGATTCAGGATATTGGTTTCGTCGCCGCACTCACGCAACTCGAAGAGCTCGACATTCACGAACTTCCGGTTGCTTCGGTCGAACCTCTGAGGGGACACGCGTCCCTTAAAACCATTTCACTTGTGGACGTTCCGCTTGCCGATATTTCGCCGCTGACGGACATGCCTTCGCTTGCCGAGTTGAACATTACGCGAACGCCGGCGCGTTCCGACTCCCTTGCGATACTGGAAGGCCGCGGCGTCGTTGTGACAGTGAACTAGCATCGGTTGCGTTCATGTTGCCTGTTCATGAAGCGACGTGAAACATGGGTCGCGCCAAAAACTGCCGGAAAGTGTTGCATTTCTGTCATGGACGGCGCGCCGGAAATTTCTCATAACCTAACAGTTCGTTAAACAACTGTCGGGATCGCCCTATGAAACGCTGTTTCCATCGAAGCGCCAGCACCCTGGCGTTCCTTGTCGTTTCGTTCGCAGCGGCGGATCGCGCTCAGGCGGCATGCACGCCGGCCACATCGGCGCTCGCTCCGGCAAACAACGCAACCGCCACCTGTTCCGGGGTAACGAACGGTCAAAACGGTGGCGAGGGCTACGGCACCGGCTTCGAGACTGGCATCACCGTCAACGTGCTGTCAGGGGCTTCGGTCACAGGAACGGCCGACGGCGTATTTGTTTCGGATGGCACGGTTCACAACTCTGGATCCATTTCAGGAACAACGGCCCTCGATGCCACGGGCGTAATTGCTCTCACTAATCTCACACTGGCGAATACCGGAACGATCTCCGGTGTTGCGGATGGCGTCAATGCAGGCGTATCTGCCGTTGTGACTAACACCGGGACCATTGAAGGGACCGCCGTCGCTAGTTTTGGCGTTGCCTCTTCGATCGTTACGGTGACCAATTCAGGCACGATTTTGGGCGGTACAAGTGCTATCGGTGCAGATACTGCCACGGTCATCAACTCAGGAACTATTTCGGGAACGAGTGCGAACAGCACCGGCATTTTCGGCTTCACGAATGCGACTGTTACAAACTCAGGTTTGATCTCGGGGGATTTTGCGGCTGTAGCCGCCGATTTCGACTTTGGCACCGTCGCGTTGACGAATTCCGGCACGGTGAGCGGCAATCAATACGGCCTTTTTGCTCACACTGTCGTTGTCAACAATTCCGGCCTTATCTCTGCATCGACCGGGACACCCACGGTTGGTCCTTTTGGCTTCGACACCGGAGTAGGCATCTACGCAAACGACAACGCGATCATAAACAACTCGGGCACTATCTTAGGTCTTGTCGGCATTCAGGCTGTCGGTCCCGATGGTAGCAACATTGCCAATGCGGGCACCATCATCGGCACCGGTGGCGTCGCGATTTAATTGAGCGCGGCTGCAGACACTCTCACGATTTTGCCGGGTTCGCACATCGTCGGTGCGGTCGACATGGGTGGCGGCGCCGACGTGGTGAACTTCCGGCCCAATATGGCGCAATTGCTGACGCTGACGAACTTCACGGGAACCTTTAATGGCCTTGCTGTTTTCAATCCAACAGCCCGGCAGGTTGCTTCACTCGACGGCACGGCGTTCGCGCAAGCTGATCGTTCGCTGGTGGACGTCACCGGCATGGTGTCGTCGACGGTGACCGGCCGCTTGAACGGCCTGTCGTCCGCCAACGGTATGATGGCGATGGCCTATGCACCCGAAGACAGCAATCCGCGCGATGCCAATGCGAAGATGTTCACCAAGGCTCCCGCCATGACGGGTTATGAGATTGCGCCGATCACGGTGTGGGCCACCGGTTTCGGCGGCCAGCGTACCCAGGATGCGACGGACGCCACGCTGCGCGCGACGTCTACCGCTTACGGCGGCGCCATCGGCATTGATCGCAAGATGCGTCCGGACTGGCTGCTCGGCGCGTTCGTCGGCGGTGGAACCGGTCATCTCACGGTGGATTTCAGCTCGCAGAAGGTCGACACCGATTATGTGTTCGGCGGGGTTTACAGCCGCTTCGAATGGGCCTCGCAGTTCATCGATGTCACGCTGCAAGCGGGTAACGCTCATAACAAGTCAAGCCGTCAAGTTCAGAACAATATCTCGGGCGCACTTGAGACCGCGAGCGCGAACTATGATGGCTGGTTTATCAGCCCAGAGATCGCCTACGGCTATCGCATCAACATGGGCAACGGCATCACGCTGACGCCGACCGCACGGGTGCGCTATGTCGCCGGCATGTTCGACGGATATAGCGAAGCCGGCTCGGCGCAGAACCTCAGCGTCGCATCGCACACGCTGCAGGACTTCGAGGAGCGCGGCGAGCTGGAAGTGTCGCGGCTGATGGATGTGGGCGGACAGGCCAATGTGCTGAAGGTCAGCGCTCATGGCGGCGTCATCGCGCTGCAACGGGCGGGCGACACGACGTTCCACACCGTTTTGATCGGTCAGAATTTCAATTTCGCTCCGCCCGGCAAAAGCAGCGCGGTGGGCGGCGTGCTCGGTCTCGGCTTCGATTACCATGCGAGCGCCAATGTGGCGTTGTTCGCGTCCGTCGAAGGTATTGCGATGTCGGACCAGAGCCGCATCGGCACCGCGAAGGGTGGCATTCGCGTCGCGTTCTGAGACATTTCATTGTTTCGTGGCTTTTAGAGGATCGGAACGGATGACGTAATGCATGCGTCCTGGCCTTTGGACGATGTCGTCTGGCGAGCGCTCACGACGCATCACGCCGGATTCGCGCAAGGAAGCGCCCACGCGCTGCGATATGCGGCCGACGTCGCGCCTTTTGCGGCTACGCATGATACGTCGCCGGCCGGTCTGCAATCTCTCGCATCGATCGTTTCATCCGGCGATCAAATCGGGATCCTGACGAGCGAGGACATTCTTGCGCCGGCGGGATTTGTCGTCATGCAGAGCGAGCCTGTCGACCGGATGGTTGGGGCGTCGCCGCCTTCGAAACCCATCGCAATACCCGTCGTCACGCTTGGGGCCGTCGATGTCGGTGAGATGATGAGGCTCGTCGAAATGACCCGGCCTGGACCATTCGCCTTGCGAACCCGGGAACTCGGCAACTATATCGGTGTCCGCGAGCAAGGGCGTCTGGTTGCGATGGCGGGAGAGCGAATGCGCTTCGATGGTTTTACGGAGATCAGCGCTGTGTGCGTGCACCCCTCCTGCCGGGGGCGCGGATATGCGGCCGATCTGGTGATCGCGTTGTGGCGCACCATCGCCGCGCAAGGACAGCGGCCTTTTCTGCACGTGCTGAGTGGAAACGAAGCGGCGATCACGCTTTACAGAAAGCTTGGCTTCGAGCTGCAACGAAAGCTGCGCTTTACTTTACTCCGGGCGATATAGCGGCATTCGCAAGCTGCCTCAATGTCCCCAATGTCCCTCAACGCTCAACGTGCCCAAAGTCGCTCAACATCCTCCATCGTCATTCCGGCCGAGCGCAGCGAGAGCCGGAATCCAGTACGCCCGGTGTCAATGATGACGGATGGACGAACTACTTCGCCGGATAACATGCATCTTTCACCAACGAGCGGCGGCTTTTACTAGATCCCGGCTCGCGCTCGCAAACTCGCTTGGCCGGGATGACAGCGGTGGGTGTCGAGGCGTTATGCGCTTCCGCACCCTCAGCCGTCTCACGCGGGCTTGACCCGCGTGTCCATGCTTCTCCCCTTTTCACAAACGCTTTTGTTCAAGAAAGATGGATTGCCGGATCGAGGTCCGGCAATGACGCGGAGAGTGACGATGCGCTTCGCTCTTTATCAACACTGCTGTCAGTCGATGTGGTGCGCGTAGCCCCTCATTATAAAGGAGCCACCTCGTTCAACCTGTCTTCACGGCCTCGATGACGCCGAAGCGTCCGGCGGGCACGACGCGCGCGACACGGAATCCCCCGGCTTTCAGCAGCCGCTCATAGGCGGCCGCGGTGCGTTCGGCGCCGCCGGGGCCGCGCAGCATATTGAGGTCGCTCAGCGCGTGAGAGCGATCGAGAACGGACAGTGCGGGCTTTTCCGGAAGCAGCCGTTCGATAATCAGGAGTTGGCCACTATGGCCGAGAGCCTTTCCGCAGTTGCGGATGATCGTGTTGCAGCGTTCGTCGGTCCAGTCGTGAAGAATGCTTTTCATAACGATGGTGTCCGCGCCCGCCGGCACGGCGGCGAAAAAATCTCCGGCGACGAATTTGCAGCGATCGGCGATCTTCAACTTTTGCATGTGGTCCTGCGCGCGGGCCGCGCATCCCGGCTGGTCGAAGACGATGCCCTGCATGGTCTTGCAGGCACCAAGGATCGCGCCGATGAGTTCGCCCGATCCGCCACCAACATCCATCAGTGTTCCGGCTTTGGAAAAATCATAAGCCGCAAGAATTTCATCCGTCGCAAGCCGTGTCAGGCTGACCATGGCGGCATCGAAGATGGCGACATCCTTCGGCGTGCGGGCCATATGCTCGAACCAGTTGTTCGATCCGAGCAGTTCAGCATCGGTCTTGCCCGTCGTCACCGAGTCCAGCAATCCATGCCAGGATTTGCACAGCAGTTCGCCTTCGAAAATAGCCCAGGCCTTTAGCGATTTTTCGGCCGACGCCGCCAAAGTGCTTCCGGTTTGCGTCAAGGAGTATTCGCCGCGTTCGTTGAGCTCACAGATCCCGATTGTCACCAGCGCAAACAGCAGTCGTTGCAAAACCTGTTCGTCGACGCCGGTCGCTGTCGCAAGCCCGTGCAAGGACGTGATGCCGTTCACAATATGGTCGGCGATGTTCAGCCGTGCGGCGGTGTAGATGACGGCCGTGACGCGGTGGCCCCAGATCAGATCGACGAGATTGTCAGGTCGGGTTTCCATGATCGTGCGTATCCCTGAGAGGGCTCGTCCGGTGCGGCGATAATCGCCCGTCTCGGAATTCCATGCCCGAGACGTGCGTTTTCTCTCGACGGCTCCCGGCCGGCGATCAAACAGTGGCTGTCGAAACTGTTTTTTCGTAGGATGGAGGACTGTCACTGTCAACGCGTTGATACGCGAGGCGGATATGTCCTAAGGCGCTTTCATGGCAGGTTGAATTACCGTCGCGCTCTATCGGTTTGTTTTGACGCGTTTTCTTAACGCGAACCATTATCCACCACCGGATCAAGTCCGGTGGCTCGCTTCGCTTGAAAGCGCTCTAACGGCTAGGCGACGATGATCCGGGCTGGGTCGGCGGCGGCGAATGCGGCGGCACGATCCGCCGGAGGCGGGTAGATCCACTTGGTGGTGATCTGGCGCTTCACATTCTTCGCCGCAGCGCCGGAGAGTTTCACCTGCCGATCCCAGCCTTCGGTGTAGACCGCGCCCCAAGTGCCGAGATCGAGGCATGTGACATATTTCGGCTGCTCATAGGACCGCGTTGGAAGCCCGAGCAGATCGGCGGCGGCATTGTGCCCGGCCGATCGCCCCAGATTCATCGCGTGCTGACACGACATCATGGTGAAATGTCCATCGTCGTCTGTCGCGGCGCGTGAGACATCACCGGATGCAAACACGCGACGTAAGCCGGTCACGCGAAGATCGCGGTCGACGGCCAATCGTCCAAAGCGGTCCTTTTCGCCGGGGATCTGCGCGGTCAACGCACTGGCCCGCATGCCCGCCGTCCAGATCACGGTTCGGCTTTCGATATACTCGCCAGCCGTTGTCCGGATCCCGCCGGCATCGATACTTTGCACGGCGGTCTTCAAACGGCGGCTGACGCCCAGCTCCTGGAGCGCTTGCGTGATGATTGGCCGCGGGCCGGGGCCCAGATCCGGGCCGATCTCGTCGGCCTGTTCGACGATGACGACGCAGGTGTCGGCGGAGTTGCCCAGGATGGCGCAAAGCCGTCCGGTCATTTCCGTCGCGGTCTCGATGCCCGTGAAGCCGCCGCCCACCACCACGATGGTGTTGCGCGCGGGTGTGGAGGGGAGAGCGGCAAGACCGCTCACATGGGCTTCAAGCCTCGCGGCATTCTCGATCTGGTCGACGTTAAAGGCATGTTCGCGCAGGCCCGGAATGTCCGGCATGAACAACCGGCTGCCGGAAGCCAGCACCAGCCGGTCATAGGGCAACCCGAAGCGAACCCCGTCCGCGCCGATCGCTTCGACCACATCTGCATCGGCCATGATCTTTGCGACCGTTCCTGCGATGAATTTGACGCCCACGACGTTGAAGAGATCGAGAAGCGGCGCTTTCATGTTGGCGGGGCCGCTTTCGTAAAGACGTGGCCGCACATGCAGGAACGGCTCGGGCGCGATCACGGCGATTTCGACCGCATGGGCCGTTTCACCGGCAAGGTCGCAAACTCGCGCGGCGCTGAGCGCGCTCCACATGCCGGCGAAACCCGCGCCCACGATCAAGATGCGGCGTGGTTGGTTGACGTGCTGCCTTTGCATAAACTGAGACCCTCTCGTGTTGCTTGTTCGCGCGCTCCGCAGCGCATTTGGCGTCGGCCAAGTGGCGCGAGGGAACGATCGTCAGGTACGGCGGCGTTTGCCGGTCGGTTTGGGTTTCGAAGGCGGAGGCGTCGCCCCCGTTCGCGCGTCCATCCGGGCTGAGAGCCAGGCGTTCACTTTTTCGGAGAGATCTTGAGGCGCTTTGCGGCCAGTGGTTTGAGCCAGGTCCGCAAGCGTGGTGCGTGCAAGCTCGGCGCGCATGCTTTGTTCGGCGCGCAACATGACGGCGTGGATGGCGCAAACACCGCTCCAGGACGGAACCTTGCCGTTGAAGAGTGCGCATTGTCCGCGAATTTCCTTGCAATCGAACAGCAGCTTCCGTCCTTCGATCGCATCGACAACGTCCAGTACGGTGATCTGGCGCGGGGGGCGCGCCAACCGATAACCGCCGCGAACGCCTTCCGATGCCGTGACAATCCCCGCCTTTTCCAGCCGCGGGAATATTTTCGCGACGAACGACGGCGACACGCCCTGCAGCTCCGCAAGATCGCGGCTGCTGACCGGGTTCGCGAGCGGGCCGGCCAGCCAGAGCAGACAATGCAGGCCGTATTCGACACTGTTTCCAAGATACGCCATAACGCGGACTATATTAGTCCGTGTTATGCCTGGCAAGGCCTTGGGCGGCATCCCTATAAGATGGCAGGAGTTGACACCTTAAACTGTTGTTGGTTAAGCCGTTCTTGAATGTTGACGGCTTCCAGCAAAGGTTCGGAGAATTCAACGATGTCGGCGATGGTGAAGCAGGGCACGGTTCTGCGTAACGATTTCAATCAGGAGGCATTTGTTTTTTCCGGTGCGATCGACGATCCGGACGTCGCGCGCTTCGAAGGCATCCTTCAAGCCGGCGGGTCGAATGGGGGCGGAGGGTTGGTGCACGTTCACCCCGGGGCGGACGAACATTTCACGGTCAAGTCGGGGCGTCTCAAAGTCGTCGTGGACGGAAAGGAAACCGTTCTCAATCCCGGCGAAACCGCCATCGTCCCGCGTGGACGCCCGCATTTTTTTGCCAATATCAACGATCAGGAAACCCGTTTCGTCACGGAATTCCGGCCCGCCCAGCAACATCTGAGATTTTTCGCGAATTTTGGAACGACCTGTGAAAAGCGTAAGGGCTGGTTCTCGAAAGAAGGTAAGCCCGATTTTCTCCTGATGGCGTTGATCCTCAATGCTTACAGGGATCACCTTTACCTCGCCGGGCCGCCGGTCTTCCTGCAAAAACTCATTTTCACGATCTGCGCTCCGATCGCGCGCATGAAGGGCTACCGTCTGGAGATCGCGCCGGTCGAGGATTGATCGATTTTCAGGGGCGGGCTGGCATGCTCCGTCCCTCGATCAGTTGACGATCCGCACGGACTCCCTCCGCAAGGATGTCGAAAAAGGCGCGCACGCGTGCGGTCTTTTTCAGATCGACGTGCGTGACAATCCACAATTCGCCCTGGAGCTTTTTCAGCGGCTTTGCGATAGCTCGGCACAGCGACGGCTCGGGGTCGCCTAGATAACAGGGCAGCACCGCCAACCCGATGGATGCGCGCACAGCCATCAGCTGATTGACCAGGCTGTTGGTTCTGAAAACAAAAGAGGCGGCTGGAATTGTGGCATTCAGCCAATCGACCGTTGCAATGCCTCTCGTGCCTTCCTCCCACCCAATGAGCGGATGCTGGCTTAATGTCGAAAGCTCAACGGGTGTTCCGGTCTTTTGGATGTAACTGCGGGCGCCGTACACACCCCATGCAACATCCGCCAGCTTGCGGCCCCATAAATCGCGTTCGATCGGTCGCATGGGGCGCAATGCTACGTCGGCCTCCCGCCGGGACAGATTGAGCACGCGATTGTCGACCGCGAGCTCCACGACCACGCCGGGGTGGGCCGAACGAAATGCCGCGATGTGCCGGGTGAGAAGCCGGAAGGCCAGCGTTTCCGACGATGTGATCCGCAACCTGCCCACCAGCCGTTTGTCTCGGCCTGCTATCTTGCGCGTCAGATCGATGATACTGCCTTCGATACGCTCCGCGCTTGCGAGCATCTGCTCTCCGACCTCGGTCGGTCGATGCAGCCCGCCGGGAAGCCGCTCGAATAACGATACGCCAAGCTTGATTTCGAGCTGTTGAAGGCGTCGAAAGACCGTGGAATGGTCGACGCCGAGTTGTTTCGCGGCGCCGGTCAGGCGGTGGGCGCGGCCAACGGCGAGGACGAGGCGTAGATCGTTCCAGTCGGTCAGTTCGTCTTGCATCAATGCAAGCTTCCTTTGCAAAAATCCAAATTGTTCTGCCTGCCTCAGTCTCTATGCTCCGCCTCCACCGGTCAACCTCGCGCCGGATTATCGGAGAACGATGACGATGAGTAACGAAAAAACGGCTACGGCGATTTGGGGGGTGACCCTGCTTCGCGTGAGTTTGGGCGTGATGTTTTTGGCTCACGGCGTGGTCTTGAAACTAATGACCTTTGGGTTGCCTGGCACCGCGACATTTTTCGTCAATATCGGTCTGCCGGCGTGGCTCGCTTATTTCACGTTTGCTTGCGAGACCGTCGGCGGCGTCATGCTGGTGCTGGGTATTCAGGCGCGCTGGGTCGCGTTGGCGCTTTCCCCGTTTCTCATCGGGGCATTGGTGACGGTTCATTTCGCGAACGGTTGGGTCTTTACGGCTCCAAACGGCGGGTGGGAATATCCAGCCTATCTATTCGTGTTGTGCATTGCGCAGTGGCTGCTCGGTGACGGCGCGCTGGCGCTCAGTCCATCGCGCTCGCTTTCGAGTTCGCATTCGGGTTCGGCGGTTCCAGCCTGATACGCTGACCCGCTGCGGGCCCGCGTCATCTGACGCCGGCTATCGCGCCGCATACGCCGGCGGAATTGGGTCGCAGTTGCGATAAGACTTGAGGGCGGATCCGTCCCGGCGAAAGCAATTCGTCAGCGATGGTCCGCCCCAAGGTCATCGAGGATCGGGCACTCCGGCCGGTCGTTGCCGCTGCAGCGGTCCGCCAGCGATGCGATGGTGTTGCGGATCGCCGTCATCTCCATGATCTTGCGGTCCAGTTCCGTGACGTGCTTGAGGATCAGCTTCTTGACCTCGCGGCTCGTTCGTGTGGTGTCGCGATATAGCTCCAGCAGATCGGATATGTCCTTGAGCGGGAAGCCAAGCGTGCGGGCCCGTTGAATGAACCGCAAGGTTTGAATATCCGTTTCCATGTAGGCCCGGTAGCGGTTCTCGCCGCGTGCGGCCGGCCTGATGATGCCGGCCTCCTCATAAAATCTGATGGTCTTCGGCGTTACGCCGGACCGGCTTGCCGCTTCGCCGATCGTCATCGTTCCGGTGGGGCGGGTCCCTTGACTTCTCATGCATGATCTCTTGCAGGTGTTATGATGGAGGCTGTAACCGTTGTGGGCCGCCAGCGGCGAAGCAGCAAGGCATTGGAAAGAACGCTGACCGAAGACAGCGCCATCGCTGCTCCCGCGATCATCGGGCTGAGCAATCCGCTCGCCGCCAACGGCATTCCGATGGCGTTGTAGATGAAGGCCCAGAACAGGCCCTGGCGAATTTTCCCATAGGTTGCACGGCTCACGGAAATGGCATCGGCGATCAATAGCGGGTCGCCGCGCATCAGCGTGATTCCTGCGGTCTGCATCGCAACGTCGGTGCCGGTGCCCATGGCGATGCCGATGTCGGCTGCCGCAAGCGCTGGTGCGTCATTTACGCCGTCGCCGACCATGGCGACGCATCGTCCATTGCGTTGAAGCTGTTCGATGCCCGCGGCCTTATCGCCGGGCTGCAAGCTGGCCATGATGCTTTCGATGCCGAGCTGCGATCCCACCGCGGCTGCGGTGGCCTCGTTGTCTCCGGTCATCAGCACTGTTTCGATACCGAGCTTGTGTAATCGGAGAAGGGCTTCGTGCGCGGTGGGGCGAATGGTATCGGCCGCCGCGATGATGCCGAGCAGTTGCCGTGGCGCAAGGCTTGCCACCCACATGACCGTTCGTCCTTGCTCTTCCAGCTTGCGCGCGGATGCGTTCAGTGCGCCGATGTCGATTGTCTCCGTCGCCATCAGGCGACGATTGCCGACGGCAATCCGCCGGCCGCCGACGGTAGCGGTCAGTCCCGATCCGGGGAGGCTTTGAAACGCGTCGAGCGCGAGATGCGCGAGGCCTCCGGCCTTGGTCAAAATGGCTTTTGCCAACGGGTGTTCGCTGCCCGTCTGGGCGGATGCGACCAGTTGCAGCAGCTGGCGTTCGTCGATCCCGTACGCAACGACGTCGGTGACGGAGGGTTTGCCCTCCGTCAGCGTGCCAGTTTTGTCGAGAACAACAGTATCAATAAGGTGGGCGCGCTCCAGCGCCTCGGCATCCTTGATAAGAATGCCGGCGCGCGCGGCAGCTCCGGTGCCCACCATCAACGCCGCCGGTGTCGCAAGTCCTAGCGCGCAAGGGCAGGCGATCACCAGCACCGAAATGGCCGCGAGCACGCCCGAAGAGACGTTGCCGATGACAAGCCACCACACCAGGAACGTTGCCAGCGCGACCACCAGCACCACCTGAACGAAGACGGCGGAGACCTTGTCGACGAGCTTCTGCACGGGCGCTTTTTTGACCTGGGCGCGCTCGACCAGGGCGATAATACGCGCGAGCATCGATCGCTCGCCGACGGCGGTGGTCTCGACCCGCAGCAGGCCGCTGCCGTTGATCGCGCCTCCCGTCACCTTGTCGCCGCGTTTCTTTTGAACGGGAAGACTTTCGCCCGTCAGCAGGCTTTCGTCGGCTTCACTTTGCCCAGAGATCACGATGCCGTCGACGGGAAGTCTTTCGCCGGGCCGCACCACGACGATATCGGTGACCGCGATGCCGGATATGGGCATATCGATCTCTTCGCCGTTGCGTTCGACTCGTGCGCTCTCCGGCCGGATCGACATCAGCGATCGAATGGCCGCAGTGGTGGATCGCTTGGCGCGCAACTCGAGCCATTTGCCGATCATGACCAGCGTGATCACGACGGCGGAGGCTTCGAAATACAAGTGCTCCGGCATGCGCAGCCCCATGCCGTTGGTCATGAGAAAAACGCTGTAGAAATAGGCGGACGAGGTGCCGAGCGAAACCAGCAGGTCCATATTGCCGGCGCCCGAGCGAATTGCCTTCCAGGCGGAGACGTAAAAACGCGCGCCGATGACGAACTGAACGGGCGTGGCCAGCACCAGTTGCAGCCAGGCCGGAAGCGCCACGCCCGCCATCGGCAATAACAGCGGCGCGGTCAGCGCGACAGCAATTGCAATGCGCCAGGCCTCGCGGGTCTGGCGTCGCTCGTCATCGGCGGCGATTTCCCTGTCGCGCGCAATATCTCCCGTCAGAAGTTTTGCATCGTATCCGGCCTGCCGCACGGCGGCGATCAGATCGGCTGGACGCAGAATGCCGGCCAGTCCCTCGACTGTTGCTTTCTCGCTCGCGAGATTAACGGAAGCGCTTTTGACGCCGGGGACGCCGGCCAGTGCGGTTTCGACCCGCCCGGCGCAGCTTGCGCATGTCATGTTCAGGATCGCCAGTTCGCGCGTTTCGTGGCGCACGTCGTAGCCGGCCCGTTCGATCGCCGCCACGAGCGACATCGGCTGGATTCGCGCCGTGTCGTAATCGACGTCCGCCCGTTCGCTCGTCAGATTCACCAAAGCGTGCACGCCGGGCAGCGCACCGAGTGCCTGTTCGACGCGCTGGGCGCATGTTGCGCAGGTCATTCCCGCAATTGGGAGAACGATGTGCGCGGCGCCGGTCTCTGGCATGTCGATCGAACTCATCCGCGAACGTCCTTGCAGTGTTGTAGCGATGTGCGTCCCGCGCTCAGATTGGATGCGCCTCGTAACCTGCGCCGCGCAGGGCATGAACGAGATCCTGCGGTTTCGCCGTGCCCACGATCTCGGCGCGTCCGGTTTTGAACTGCACGTCGGCCTCGCTGACACCGGACACGCGCATCAGCACGGCCTTGACCGCGCTGGCGCAGCCACCGCACGTCATGCCGCTGACGGCCAGCGCCAGAGGCGCGTGGTGAGTGTCAGGCTCGCTGTCTGGCTCTCTGGCATTTTGGTTTTGAAGATCGGTCAAATTCGTCTCCTGTAGTTCTGAATATAAGGTTTCCCCTTACTGGAAGGTCAAGGCCTGAAGCGACCCCGGACCTGGCTTTGGGTCTTGGGGTCTGTTGGCTTCGCTGGAGCCCGGCGGGCTTCAGCCCCGCGTCCACCACATACGCGCCAGCAGCCGGTCCTTCCGGACGAACTGGTGAAACAGCGCGGCCAATACGTGAAGTCCGACCAAGCCTATGAGAATGCTTGCAAAAACTGCATGCACATAGCGCGGCGGGAATTGCCAGAAATCCTCAGGCAGCGCTGCGGACTGGCTGAAAACTGCGGCTGGAAGTCCGGACAGGACCGCGAGCGCGATGCCGCTGGCGACCATGCCAATGACGCCGAGATACATTGCGCCGTGAGTTAGAGAGGCCAAACGGTCAAGCAATGCGCTGCCCGTTGTGGCGCGTTCCGGCTGCGGCATGAGCAAGCGCAGGAGAAGGCGCAAAACGATGACCCCGCCGATCACGGCGCCGATGATCATATGAACGCGAAGTGCGGTGATCTTGCCTGGATCGTTGGGCAGATGTTTGAGAACGAGCGTTCCAAACAGCAGCGAAACTGTAACGAGAACCGCTGATATCCAGTGCAAGACGATTTGGGGTGTGGCGTAGCGTTTCAATGTCTGAACCTTTCCATCCTTGAAACTTTCCTTCGAGTTTTCTCGGAATTGGCGCTCGCCAAGGGTTTTGTTGGCGCGTCCAGACCGATCGATCGGCGCATTTGCCGCGCCGTTCAGAAGGATAAGGTTTCCAGTAGGTGGAGGGTCAAGGGCAATCGTTACACAAAGCTGGACGGTACCAGCCACCGGCAGGTCGCAGCATTATACATGTCGATGAAACGACGGTTTCGCGGCCGCATTGCTTAACGGCGGACCGATCTCCGCCACCGGATCGAGTTAGGCGGCCTGCTTTGCGCGAAAGCGCTCTATTGGTCGAGGTCAAGCAATCTGCCGCGAACGGTGGGCCCGAAGAGCGCGATAGCGACGATCACAACGACCATCGCGGCGGTGATAAGGCCGAAAACGCCGTTGACGCCTGCCTCGCGCAGAACATAGGCCACGATAAAACCGGAGAATGTCGCGCTGATGCGGCTCATCGAATAGACGAGGCCTGCCGCGCGAGCGCGAACGTGCGTTGGAAACACTTCGGTCTGATAGGCGTGATAGGCGTAGGACATGGTCATGTTCGCCGCCGTGATCAGCACGCCGCAGGCAATCACCAGGGCGGGCTCAGTCACTTGCGAGAAAGCCATGCCGAAACAACCGATCGCCGTCGCGGCTGCGCAGATCACCCATTTGCGTTCGATGCGGTCTGCGAATGTCGCGGCCAGCAACGGCGCGAGCGGATAGGCGAACGCAATGATGAATGAGTATTGCAGGCTCTTGGTGACCGTGATGCCTTTTTCGACCAGCAAGGTGGGCACCCAGTTGGCGAAACCGTAGACGCCGAAGGCCTGAACCAGATTGAAGACGATGAACATCAGCACCAGCGACAGATAGGGCGGCTTGAACAGCTCCGCGAAAGTCGCCTTGTCGGTGGCTTTGTAGTTCGTGTTGGCGGCCGCTGTCCGCGAAGGCGCAGGTTTGGCGGGATGTGCCGCGCGGTTCGAACCGCAACGTGCTTCGATCTCGCTGATGACCGCCTCGGCTTCCGCGGCGCGGTTATGACGTGCGAGCCAGAGCGGGCTCTCCGGAATCCAGCGACGCAGCATCCAGATGACCATGCTGCCGGCAGCCCCGATCAGGACCACCCAACGCCAGCCGTCGAGGCCGAACGGCGCGAGCGGCACCATCCACCACGCGAGCAAGGCGATGGCAGGAACGGCCGTGAACATCACCGCCTGGTTCACGGCAAAGGCGCGGCCGCGCATACCGCCCGGCACCAGTTCGGTGATGTAGGTGTCGATGGTGATGATCTCGACGCCGATGCCGATGCCGGCGAGGAAACGCCAGAACAACACGCCCTCGGAGCTGTGCTGGAAGGCCATGATGACGGTCGCCGCCATGTATCCGAGCAATGAATAAGTGAAGATGAAACGCCGGCCCAGCCGGTCTGCGAGGAAGCCCAGAAAAAACGTGCCGACAAACAGGCCGGCAAACGTGGCGGCGACGAATGCGCCGATGCCGGAAAACCCGAAGAAGGTTTGCGTCGTCGTGGTCAGCAGACCGCTCTTGTTCAGGCCGGGCGCGATATAGGCGGTGAGAAACAGGTCGTAGACTTCGAACCAGCCGCCGAGAGACAGCAGCACCACAAGCCGCCAGAGATAGGCGGAATGGGGGAGACGTTCCAGCCGCTCGGCCACGTCGTGCACCCGGCGTTCAGTCGATGCGACACCGAATACAAGGTCGGCGGGGATGACGCTCATTGCCGTTCTCCTGATCGGCGAACCCGATGTATGTCACATACGGTCCGCCGCGTTTCCTCTGAGCCGCGTCCTTCAGAACGCATGCGTTTTTTTAAGATCATGCGCCGGCCGTTGGCCGAACGCCGGACCGGTCCGCTCATTCACGGCCTTCGATAGCGTGGCGAGAAGGCGCTCGCAAGCGGGGCCGGAAGGGCAGTGACGTTCCTCACCTTCGAAAAATGATTTCATCGACAGATTATGGTTTTTCGGATAGCTCCGGACGGCTCGCTGGCACGCGCACTTTTAAATTTCCACCCCAAATCGCCACCCGAGTTTCATTGCACCGCGGGAGATCGAAATGACCAAAGCCGATTTGCCTTTGACAGGCGTGCGGGTCGTGGAAATGTCCCACATGGTGATGGGGCCGACCTGCGGAATGATCCTCGCCCAACTCGGCGCGGACGTGATCAAGGTTGAGCCGCCATCGGGCGACAAGACGCGCAGCCTCGGCGGCATGGGAACGGCATTCTTTCCGTTGTTCAATCGCGGCAAACGAAGTGTCGTGCTGGATCTCGACAAGCCGGAAGACAGCGCCGCAATGCATCGTCTGCTTGCGTCAGCTGACGTGTTTCTGGAAAATTTTCGCGACGGACAGCTCGAAAAGCAGGGTCTCGGCGCGGAGACGGTGCGTCAGTGCCATCCGCACTTGATCATTGCCGGTCACAAGGGCTTTCTGTCCGGCCCTTACGAGCACCGCCCGGCACTGGACGAAGTCGTGCAGATGATGTCCGGGCTCGCCGCGATGACCGGCACCAAGGATAAGCCGCAGCGGGTGGGGTCTTCCGCCAACGACATCATGGGCGGCATGTTCGGCGTGATCGCGATCCTTGCCGCGCTCTATCAGCGGCGCGAGAGCCGCGCCGGCGCCGACATCCGCGTCGGCCTGTTCGAAAACTGCCTGTTTCTCGTGGCGCAACACATGGTTGAATACGAGATGACCGGCAACAAGCCGCTGTCCATGCCGGAGCGCGCGCATGCGTGGCCGATCTACGATATTTTCGAGACGGCGGACGGCGAGAAGATATTTATCGGCGTCGTGACCGAAGGTCACTGGTGGTCGTTCTGCAAGGAATTCGAGCTGACGGAATTTGCCAACGATCCGGCGCTGCGCACGACGACGGATCGCATTCTGGCGCGCGGGCGCATCGTCCCCCACGTGGCCGGCGTGGTCAAACGCTGGACCATGGCGGATCTCTCCGCGGTGCTGGATCGTCTCAACATCTGTTTCTCGCCGATCAACCGGCCGGAAGATCTGTTCGACGATCCGCATGTGCAGCGGCCGGGGGGGTTGGTGAACGCAACGAATTCCAATGGGGCCAACTTCCGTGCACCGGCCTTGCCGCTGGAGTGGAACGGTGCGGTTCTCGGCGAAGGCTTGCGCGTGCCTTCGCTGGGCGCGGATACGGACGCTGTTCTGGCCGGCATCGACGCGCAACGGCATTCGCGCTGAGCGCGCGCCGCTGAAGGCGCTGGAACACAGCGCGAAATCAATTCAGAATGGTGCGTCATGGGCGCGCCGGGAGAGGCTTCATGGTGCAGACACGCGATATTTATCCATCCGATCGGGTCGTCCTGCGCGAAGTAGGTTTGCGCGACGGCCTGCAACTGGTGAAGACCTTTCCGTCCACGGCGGCGAAGCAGCGCTGGATCCGCGATGAATACGAGGCGGGCGTGCGGCACTTCGAGGTCGGTTCTTTTCTGCCCGCGAGCCGATTTCCGCAATTCGCCGATGTGCTCAGCCTGATCGAGACAATCGGAACGCTCCCCGGCGCTCACGGCATCGCGCTGGTGCTGAACGAACGCGGCATGCAGGAAGCGATCGCCTCCGGCGTGGCGGAAATCGCATGCGTGGTATCCGCCACTGAAGAGCACAGCCGTGCCAATGCCAATCGGTCTCGCGACGAGGCGGTCGAATTGCTTCGGCGGTTATGCGAAATGCGCGACGCCGGCTCGCACAAACCCATCGTTCACTGCGCCATCTCGATGGCGCTGGGGTGCTCGATCGCAGGCCCGGTCGCCCCTGCAGCTGTCGTCGCGCTCGCCGAAAAATGCCTCGCGGCGGGAGCCGACGTGATCGGCATCGCCGATACGGTCGGATATGCAGGCCCCAGACAAGTGTCGGATTTGACCGCCAGTATGGTGCGTCTCTCCGGCGCCCATCCGGTTTGCGTCCATCTGCACGATACGCGCGGAATGGGCATCGCCAATGCCTCCGCCGCGCTCGATGCCGGCGCACGTATTCTCGATGGGTCGCTCGGCGGATTGGGCGGCTGCCCTTTCGCGCCGGGAGCCACCGGCAACGTCGTGTTCGAGGATCTTGTGTTTCTCTGCGAGACCAAGGGTTTTCACACCGGCATCGATATCGTCAAACTCGTCGGCGTTCGCGCGATCCTGGAATCCGAAATGCCCTCGGAGCATCTTTACGGGCAGATCGCGCGCGCGGGGCTGCCCCGCAGCGCTTGAGGCGTAAAGCGTATTTGCGACGGTGACATTGCGCTCGTCACGTCCGGTTCAGAACAAACCTGCCATTAAAGCGTTGAAGTGTGGTCTCTTGGTCCGTCCGTTCTTCGATGAGGTATCGCCATGTCGACATCCGGAAAGCAGCGCTATCTGAACGCTCCTCGCGGCGCGGATTTTACGATTGCCCAGGATTGGCATTTATATTCGGCCGAGGAGCACGGGCGCTGGGACCGGCTCTATCAACGGGCGAGGGAAATTCTCAAGAACCGCGCTTGTGAGGAGTTTGCAACGGCGCTCGATCAGTTGAAACTGTCGGACTCGGGCATTCCGGATCTCACCAGGTTAAGCGATCGTCTGCAAGGCATGACCGGGTGGCGCGTGGTGCCCGTGGTTGAACTGGTGCCCGACGATATTTTTTTCGATCATCTGGCAAACCGGCGATTTCCGGCGGGGGCTTTTCTGAGGTCGGAAGCCGAGATGGACTATCTGGAAGAGCCGGATATTTTTCATGATGTGTTCGGTCATGTGCCCTTGCTGGCCAATCCGGTCTATGCGGACTTCATGGAAGCCTACGGCAAAGGCGGACAGCGGGCGCTGGATCTCGGCCGTCTGCAAAACCTGGCGCGGCTTTATTGGTACACCGTGGAATTCGGTTTGATCAAAAGTGCCGGCGGGCTTCGAATCTTCGGCGCGGGAATTTTGTCGTCGGCGGCCGAGGCGGTCTATGCGCTGGAAAGCCAGGCGCCCAACAAGGTGGCGTTCGATTTAGAGCGCGTCATGCGCACCAAATACATTATCGACAATTTCCAGCAGACCTACTTCGTGATCGCAAGCTTCGATCAGCTCTTGGAAGATAGCTACCGCGACTTTGGCCCGATCTATGAGAAGCTTGCCAGGCTCTCGGACATCGAGGCCGATCAGCTTCTGACAAGCGATCATGTGTTGTCACGGGGGATGACACCCGCACGCTCCTGACCTCGGAAGCTTTTCCGGAGTTATAAAGTTATAAGGGGGCCTGGTTTTAAAAATGGGCTAGCGGCTGGACGTTGTCGCCTGCAGCGTTTCGAATGAACTTCCTCGCGGGCGCGGCTGCAAATCCAGACCCTGTTTGCGTGCCTCGCGCTCGATCGCCTGGATCGTCCTGCACAGCCGCGCTGACATCGCATATTTGGATTTGCGCTGGTCAGCCATCGATTTCAACGTCGCGATATCGTCCGCCGTCCACGGTCCGGTTTTTCTCGTTTTCATCGAACGGTCTTTCTGTTGGAAATTCTGAAGCCCAAGTTCCTGCTCCTGTTCACGCTCTGGGCACGTTCTCTGGCTGCTCATTCGACATAATTAAATTTCGCCGTGTTCGTTCCCGTAACCTTTTTGTTCCATAGCGCTTGCTGTTGTGGAATGCGGATAGGATGCAACATCGCTCGCAACAGGTTCGCCGAATGGAACCGGGTTGCGAGCGAATGCCGCTTATACGGAAGTTCGGCTGCTTTATTTCTCGCCGCCGCCGGCAGAACTTGCCTTATCTGACCGGCTGTTGGCGGAGCCGGATGGACTGTTCGTTCCACCCATTGAATTTGAGTTGTTACCCATGGTGCCGCCAGCGGTTCCCGGGCGCATTGCCGAGCCGGTCGTAGCTGCGGGCGGAGCCTGTTTGCCGGTCGGTTCCTTGCCGGTGATGCCGGAAGAACCACCTGTGCTGGTCACGCCGCGTCCACCGGGGTTATCGCCGGTTTGAGCGGATGCGCCGGAGACACCGGCCAGTGTCATCGCTGCGATTGCGATCAAGGCATATTTCTTCATGATATTTCCTCACGGGAGTTGATTTGGAACATGCTGTTTCCCTCTTATTCAACTGAGAGGGCCAGCGAGTGTTCCAGTGCGTGCCCTTGCAAGCCCGCATGGTCCGTGTGGTGTCAGTCCGGAAGCGCGAACGCCACGATCTCGTCGCTGACTTTTGGGGTGAGGATGGAATTTCCTCCCGCGGCGAACACGACGTATTGCTTGCCCTTGAATTGATAAATCGCGGGCAGCGCCACCGCTGGTGCGCCGACCAGATGTTTCCACAAAACTTCTCCGGTACGCAGGTCGAGCGCGCGCACGCGCGAATCCATCGAGGCCCCGATGAAGATCAATCCGCTCGCAGTGATGGCCGGTCCACCGATGGTGACGGTGCCCCAGGATTCCGGCATGTAAAATCCCCATTTCTGAATTTGCCCGAACGGCTTTTTCCAAAGCTGTTCTCCGGTTTTCAGATCGTAGGCGGAGATCGAGCCATATGGCGGATTCCAGCAGGGCATGCCAATGGGATTGAGAAATGTAGTGAGGTTGATGCCATAGGGCGCGCCCGTCATCGGAAACAGGCCGCCGGTTTCGGAGCCGCCGCTGAGAGCTTTGTCATAATCGGCGCGTGTCAGTATCTGGTAGATCTGCACGGCGCTGGTGCTGTTCACGATGAAAATCTGTTTGTTGGGGTCTACTGCACCCCCGCCCCATTCGACGCCGCCGATGGTTCCCGGATACGTCAGCGAGCCTTTCAGGCTCGGCGGTGTGAACAGGCCCTCGTAGGTCAGCTCTTTCAGCTTGCGGCTGCAATATCCAAAGCTGGCGATGTCCGCGAGCTTGAAGATGCCCGGCCATTCGGCATTCAGCGTCGGGCGCGGCAGCGCCACGAACGGCTGCGTCGGTGACGACCGCTCTCCGGGCAGCGTCGATTTCGGCACCGCGCGTTCCTCGATGGGGTAGATCGGCTCGCCCGTGGTGCGATCGAGAACATAGAGAAAGCCCTGTTTCGATGTCTGCACCAAAGCGGGGATGGTTTTGCCATCCCGCGCGATGTCGATCAGGGTCGGCGCTGAGTTGGTGTCGTAATCCCACAAGTCGTGATGCACGAGCTGGCGGCTCCACACCACATGGCCGGTGGCGATATCGAGTGCGGTGACGGATGTCCCGAGCGGGATGGGCTGGTCGATGTCGCCGCCGTAAAAATTCGGGCTGGGGGAGCTGACCGGGATATAAAGCAGATTGCGTTCGGCATCGACGGACATTGAAGCCCAGACGTTCGAGGTGCCGGTCTTGGATGCGATGTCTTTGGGAAGGGCCTCGAAGGTCCAGCGCAGCGCGCCGGTTTTCGCATCGAGTGCAAACACCGTGCCGGGAGGCGCTTGCGCATCCGCCCAATCCTTGCCGGCCCAGCCCACAAACAGGTAATCCTTGAACACGGTCGGCGGCTGCAGCAGGGACAGCGGCCATTTGGCGTTCACGGTGTTCCATTGATTGACGTCGACCACGCCCCCATTGCCGAAATCGGCACAAGGCTTTCCGGTATCGGCGTCGACCGAATGCAGCTTGGCGTCCATGGTGCCGATATAGACTCGCTTCTGACACGGTTGGCCTGCGGCGATCGTCTCGGCCTGCCAATATGCGACGCCGCGATTTTTAAGATCAGGTTGGGTGAGCGCCTCCAGTACAGCGTGGCTGTCGTAGGTCCATTTGATCTTTCCGGTATCCGGTTCAAGCGCAAAGATGCGGTAGAACGGCGTCCCGAGATAAACCGTATCATTGACGAACAACGGCGTTGCCGACCAAACAGTGGCGGGAATTTTGTCCTTGCGCGTGGAGGCCATTCCCATGTGGATGCCGACGATGCGCGCCTGCTCCGCGCCGTTCGAAACGTCGCCGGTATGGACTTTCCATGCGACGCCGAGATTTTTGACATTGTCCGGCGTGATCTGCGTGAGGGGCGAATATTTTTGCGCTTTCAAGTCGCCGTTGAAATGCTGCCAGAGTTGCTGTTGCTGGGCGAACGCGGACAGCGGAGCAAAAGCGAGGGGTGCAACGATCGCAACAGCAAGATAGATCCGCTTCATGTTGCAATACCCTTTTAAGACTGTGACGCCTCAAAATATAAAGTCGTGTCCAAAGAGCCGTGCATCCGCTGGCGGAGGATGCGTCGGTAAAAATCAGGCGAGCACGGGTCGCGGCGTAAAAAGGTGAATGAGCCAGCCGAGAAGGCAGACCGCCATCAGCGCCACGAGTGTTTCGCTGTTGAGCAGGTGACCCGCGAACGCGGTGCCGATGATGTCGAACACAGACGATGCCGCGAGAAAGATGCGAAACGATTTGGCGTGCGCGGCATCGCTTCGCATCAATACTGCCAATACACATAGAATCGCTGTCGAGAGGATGACCAGAACAGCGCCCGGCGTTCCGCCGATGCCGCTATCCGGTGAAAGATAATTGGAAACAGAAACCGCCACACCGATGAGAGCGCCGGAGCATATCAACGACGCGCCGATGTTGGTCGCCTTACCTTCGCTCCCAGCCATCATGCCCACGCAGGAGTCATTGCATTCCGGCAACGCTAACATGGAGCTGCCCGTGGAGGCCATCCCCTTGGTATGCGGGGTCTGCTGTTTGGGATTGAGCAGGATTACCTTTCGCACGCGATGATGGCGCCGGCTGCAATAAACCGATCACGCTTTTCAGGTTTCAGCGGGCGGGCGTGCGATTGTTTTACACGAGGCATTAACCTACCGCGGCAATCGGCTCGCTTTATGCGGCTCCGCTAAACATTGCTTAGGGCCGTGGAGGGTAGTCGTCTTGCGGTGGCCGATATGGCTGGAGGGATGATGACTGCATTGAACCTGATCGGTATGACGATCTTTGTATGGGCGGCTTTCGCGATGATGGCTCCCCGGGTCGAACGAGCGCGGGTGAAGCGCATCAAAATTCGATAATCGGTTACAGTCACGCCCTCTTCAAAGCGGTTGCGTATCCGTGCTCGGCTTCGACCGTTCTGCTTTCAGCCTTTTGAACGCGTTCGCGCAGCAACATCAGTTCGTTGAGCGCTTCGTCGAGTTTTGCCGTCTTTGACGCCAATGCTGAACGTTTCTTGGTCATGCTGCGCAACTCGGTCGTGCCGGAAGCCAATATATTCTGCATTGTTCGACCCGTAATCTCGAAAGACATCGCTTGGCAATCGCCCCTTTCAGCGGTGCTGCAAACGGCGGGCCAATCCCTCAAATCTGCGTTTGAGTAAGCGAAAAGTGGATTTTCGAAAGTGATCCGCGTCACTCGCAACCTGAAACCTTGGTCGGCCGAATTTTGCGTTGCAAAGAAACCGCACCCGACGGCCGAATATGGCGAGAATATGGATTGTGATTGACGCGACCGTAGTTCCACGGAATCAATATGACTGTCGGGCCGGGCTTCTAACGGCTGAAATTGTCGACACGCGGAGCACATAATCCGCGACGCAGTGTTTTTTTTAAAAAGTTTGATGAAGAAATTGAACCGGACCGCCCGGCTGTCCGTACCTCGGTAGTAGATACTGAAAAGAAGTTGTTCCAAGATTGTTTGCTCCGAATTGCAGCGCGCACGCTCAAGTTGCTCGTGATCGGAGAGAAAAGAGAAATATTTTGCGCATTTCCGAAATCTTCTCAGCCCCAGATCCACATCGACGCGAGAAGTTTGGACCATGCTCCACGCAAGCCTACGGAGATAGAATGCTGCGAACGAGTAACTCCGTTTTGGAGATCAAGTCATGACACGCATCACGATTTCGGAACGTCTCGAAGATTGTATTCAGAATTTGGCAGGCGAAGTGTTGCGTGAAGTCGAAGGTTTCACCGAAGACGAAAAGAGCGTTCATTATCTGTGCAGGTCAATCGAAAACCTGGTTCGGCTTTACGCCGAAGATGCCCAACCGCCGCAGAAGCGTTTGGCGCATGAACGGCTGAATCGCTGTTTGCTTCGGCTAAGGAAAAAACCACTTTCCGCCGCCGTTGCAGCAGGCCCTGCTTCGAAAGCAAGTCACACCGTCAAAGCCAGAATGTGTTCCTCAGCGCCGAGGCAGGCGGCAGCCGGACTGGTTGATATCCCTTGCGAAGTGATGCTTGCGCCAGACCGTCGCTTCAAGCGAAGGCCCATATTCCGGTAATAGTCGGTTTTTTCCGGTTAAGCTTTGAAATTTCGAGGCCGCAGCTGAATGAGGCGCTGCACGGTGCCTTTGTGCAAGCGAACGCTGCTCAAGGCAGCGGTCTATTCAAATTCCTCGTCCGGCATATCCGCGATATTGCGCAGCATATACGCCAGCACGATAAGCGAGGGCGTCCACGCCAGCATCGCTCCGAACAACATGGCTTGCAGCGTCGTCATGATAAATCCTTGGGTGCCTCGTCCCGGAAAGATCACACCAGTTCGTCATGCGATAACGAGAATCGTAGCCCCTAGGGTCCCGGGAATTATGTCAATATTGCAGTGCGATTCGCATAAGTGTCATGCTTTGACGATAGGCCTTCTATTCGTCCCCACAAAAACGGCAGGTGATGTATTGTTGCATCAGAAACCGGTAAGATAGGGTCGGAACTTCGCCGCATGTGCTGCAATGCACGCGCCTGATGTTTTTATTATGTTATGTCTTGCGCATGAGACCAGCGAAACAAAAACGAGATGTCCGCCGAAGCCGGCGTCAGAGCGCGTGGATTTCGCAAGAAGGCGAGACCGTCAAGCACGAATGCTTGCTGATGGACTTGTCGCCGGCAGGCGCCAAGATTTTTGTCGAGATCGGTGTCGATGTGGCGGATACGTTTCAACTTGCGCTGGTGCCATATTCGAAAGCGCTGCGCAGTTGCACGGTGGTGTGGCGGCGCGGGCGGCTGATGGGCATCAAATTCGTGACGTGAGAGTTTCCGCTACGGTGACAGCCACGCTGATGGTGGGCAGCTCTTGTGCTGCCTGAATACGAGGCCTCGCCACGGCTCACGCGATGCGCGCGGGTGAGCCGAAAGCCCTGGCGCCTTTCGGAATATCCCGGTTCACGAATGAATTCGCGCCGATGATGGCCTGGTCACCGATGGTCACGCCCATCTGAACGACGCTGTTGGGCCCGAGATAGACGCCGTGTCCAATGCGGGTCGGCGCGTACTCGATCGGTTCGACACCGAGCGACACCGATCGTCTGACGGTGTGATGCGTATAGATCTGAACACCCGCCGAGATCGAGCAATGATCGCCGATATCAAGGCCGCCGCCGGTGCCGTCCAGGATACAGCCGGGACCGATCCAGGTATGACGGCCGACTTTGACGTCGCCGCGAACGAGGACGTTATCGTACATCGTCGTGCCTTCGCCAAATCCGTACATCGCGGCGTTTTCGTCGCGCTCCAGCAAAAGATCGCCAATGGAAACGCGGCGGTTGAACTGGGTTTTCTTGCGAAGCGAAAGCGTGTGGAGGAATTGCCTGACGATCCGCAACCAACCGTCCGTGTCGTCGAGGGGCGGGAAATTTTCGGGAGCCGGCATGTCGGGATCCAGTCTCGTTATTTTCGCTCTCACCGCGGGAGCGTGCGCTGGCGTCATCGCGATTATCCGGCTTTCCGTGGCGATTGGCAAATAACACATCTATTGCCACGGGCTTTAACCTAACCTCTCAACCTTACCTCCCGGGTGGGGTCCGGCGCGCATCGGCGCTCTCGATCTTCCGGCCAGCCTGCGCTAATCTTTACCGTCTTTGTTTCGCAGCATTCCCTTGATTTCAGCCCGGCGCGTTTTCATGTCTCGCATTTTCAAGCAAGTATTTTTCAAACTGCATTTTTGAAACCATCTTTTTAAGCTCGAGGCTCACGTTTCAACATGCCTTCAGCATTTTGAATTCTGGATATTTCGCGTGGCTTCTGCGGTGCGGTGGCCGGGCAATGCGCGGGTATTTTCAGGCGAAGCTTATTTCAGGCGATTTATTTTTTGAATTGAGATCAGATGATTTACACCATCCATGCCTCTCAGAACGAGAACACGATCGAAGCCGAAAGCGTCAGCGTCGTCATCACCGTCGCCCGGGCGAGATGCCTCATTCGCGAAGGCTGGGACGTTCGCATCACGACCAAGCTCGGGCTGACATTTTTCGCGGATGAATTCGACGCGCTGCTGTTGTTCGATCCGCACGCCTAGAGCGCCGTCATTTGGGTTGAATGGCAATCACGCTCAGCCGTTTTTTATCGTGTCAGGCTTTTTATGCCAGGCGAGCGGGACCAGCAGCACCGCCAGCAATGCGAAAGCCGCCAGAACCGCCCATGCTTCGTTGCTGCTGAGAACGAAGGCGGCTTTCTCGACCATCGGCCGCAGCAGGGCCTCGGTGTCCGCATCGATAGGGCCGGACGCTCTGTCTGCGAGCAGGGCGGGGTCCAGCCCGATCGCCTCGGCGGCGCTCGCGTCTCCAGCCATCAGGCGCGTGCGTAGCGCATCCACGTGAATGGAGGTGCGCCCGTAGAGAATCGTGTCGATCAAAGCGATGCCGATCGCGCCGCCGAGATTGCGCATCAGATTATAGAGGCCGCTGGCATCCGGCACCTGCGCTTCCGGCAGCATGCCCAGCGCCAGCCGCGTCGGCGGCAGCAGGCAAAACATGATCGCGATCCCGCGCAGGAGTTGCGGCCAGAACATCGCGTCGTAGTCGGTGTCCTGGGTCTGAAACATGCTCATCCCGAGGCCGATGGCGAACATCGAGAATCCGAACATGGTCAGGAAACGCGCATCGAGGCGTTTTTCCAGCGCGACGGCGATCGGGGCGGTCAGAAGCTGGGCGACGCCCGTCACCAGCATGATGGAGCCGATCTGGAAAGCATCATGCTCGCGCACGAAGGCGAGAAAGACCGGCATCAGATAGACAGAGCCGAACAGGCCAACGCCGAGACAAAAACTCATTGCGCACCCAACGGCAAAAGCTCGATCGCGCAGCGCCGTGAGATCGACGATCGGGTGGTCTGCCGCGAGCGTCCTCCGGCAAAAAACGGCACATGCCAGAATGCTGATGGAAAACAGGCCGAGGCATATCGGCGATAACCAGCCGTCCTGCGGCGCCTGTTTTAATCCGATCTCGAGACTTGCAAGTGCGAGCGCCATCAACACCAGCGATGCGACATCGAGCCGGGTGGCTTCTTCGAGCTTCGTGTGAATGTTTCGGCAGCAGGAAGGGTGTGCCCGCGCAGGCAATCAGACCGGGCGCGACATTGATGAGGAATAGCCAGTGCCAGGAATAGGTCTGCGTGATCCAGCCCCCGACCACGGGCCCGACGGTGGGAGCCAGCACCGCCATGATGCCCGCGATCGTGGTGGCGATGCCCTGCCGCTTTTCGGGAAACAGCAGGAAGACCGCCGCGAACACCGCCGGGATCAGCGTGCCGCCGGCAAATCCCTGAATGATGCGAAAGGCGACGAGCTTTGCGAAGCCGTCGCTGAAGGCGCAGCCGATCGACGCCAGCGTAAAGACCGCGATGGCCGCGACGAACAGCCAGCGCATCGACAGCACGCGCGTCAACCAGCCGGTCAGCGGAATGGCGATGATTTCGGCGATCAGATACGAGGTCTGAATCCAGCTCATGGCGTCGGGAGATATTCCGAGCGCGTTCTGGATGTTCGGCAGCGAGGTGGCGACGACCTGAATGTCCAGGATGGCCATGAACATGCCAAGACACATCAGCGCGAAACCGAGCCATGTGGCCGGTCCTGCCGTTTTCGGCGCGGCGGTTTCGATTTGCGCAGTCATTGCGGCGGCCGTCGAACTCATGGAAACCCGGTCGATCCTAGCGCCCGATTTTCGGCGCGAATACGGATGATCAGGATGACTGCGTTGAGAAGCGTGAAGATTGCAGCGATGGCGGGACACTGAAGCGCCAGCGGCAGCGTCGCGATTTCACCCGCCACGACCACATAATTGGGATGCGAGATGAAACGATAGGGCCCGGCGGCGACCAGCGGCGCGCCGGGGAGGACGATGATCCGCGTCGTCCATCGCCCGCCAAGGGTTGCGATCACCCAGACGCGCAGCGCCTGAAGTACAACGAACACGCCGAGCCATAGCAGGTTGACGGATTGTTCGCGGCCCCAAATCCATAATGCGATGAGCCACGCCGCATGCATCGCGACCAGCAATCCGTAGTGTTCGGGTGCGGCTTCGCGCGCGCCATTCGCAAGAAGCCGCGCGGTGTTGCGGCGGGCGAGCCATAATTCGCCCAGCCGCTGTAACGTAACCAGCGCAAGAATGACGGTGGCGAGCGTCATGCCGCGTGTCGCAACGCAACGCAGCTCGCGGTGAAGCCGGGGCCGAGCGCGGAGAGCAGTGATCGCGACGGCACGCGTTGCGCCAGCACCCGTTCCAGCACGAACAGTACGGTGGGAGCCGACATATTGCCGTATTCGCTCAGGATCTCCCGTTCGCAATCGAGGGTGCCCTGATCGAGCGACAGCGCGGTTTCCAGCGCCGTGACGACTTTCGTGCCGCCGGGGTGGCAGACGAAACGTTCGATATCCTGCATCGTCAAATCCATACGCTGCAGAATGCCGTTGATCGCCGGCCCCATGTTCTGGGTCGCGAAAGAGGGGATCGCCCGGCGGAATATCACGCCGAACCCTTCGGGGTCGACGTCCCATCCCATGATGTCGAGCGTATCGGGCCAAAGATGTTCGCCGGAGCCTTCGATCTGAAGCCGGCCGCCGTCTCCGGCGCGCAGGACCGCCGCTGCGGCACCGTCGCCGAACAGGCTGATCGCCACAGTGTTGGCTTTCGTCAGTTTGTCGAGCCGGAAGGCGAGGGAGCAGAGTTCCAGCGTCACGAGCAGCACATTGGTTCCCGGGCGCGCCTGCGCCAGACGCGAGGCGATCGAAAGTCCCGAGACGCCGCCGGCGCAACCAAGCCCGAACACCGGCACGCGCGAGACGTCGGCGCGCAGTCCGAGCTTGCTAGCGACGCGCGCTTCCAGGCTGGGGGTCGCGATGCCGGTTGAGCTGACGGTGACCACCGTATCGATCTCGCTTGCATCAAGGCCCGCGCGCTGCAACGCGCTGCGGGCGGCATCGAGAAACATGGCTTCGCCGCCTTCGAGGAAAGCTTGCGTGCGTTCAGGCCAGCCGCGCGGTTCGAAATACCATTCGATCGGTTTGACACCGTGACGTTTGCGAACGCCGGTGTTGGCGAACACCGGAGCGAGACGTTCGAATTCCGGATAGCGATGGCTGAACAACGTCCGCGCAGCGTCCTCGACCTCCGTCTGTTTGAAAACATGGGGAGGCACGGAGGTTGCCAGAGAGATCAAAGCCGTTGCGGCGGTCATCAAGTCCTCACTTTGTGGATGTGCTCAGGTATCAACCGCGCGGCGGCGGAATTATTTCATTGCCGCGCACTTCCTTCGGAAGAGGCGCAAAATGTGATGAAAAGAAGCCGGGCGAGGCTTTTGTCTCAGCGCCGGTCATCACAATCGCGTCGGGTCCGGCGAGAAAGTTCGGCTGGTGGCCACCCGCGTGCGTTTACCCAAGCGAGAAAACCGCTGCGGATTTGGCGTCGAAGCCGTTCCAACTCCTGAGGAATTGCGCTTTGAGCAGATTTTACGGGCGAATTGACGCGGTTTCATTACATAAGTTGTCATAGAAACTATGCTGTCATAGACATGTGGGCGGAAGCAAACCCTTCGTTCACTCTTATTTCAAGGCAACGATACGCATGACCTATGACCTGATCCGGCAACAGATGAGCAAGAGCGTCCCTTTCGCGCGGCATGCCGGCGTTGAAATCGAGAGCGTCGACAAGGGCCGTGCAAGCGCAACCCTTCCGTTCCGCCCAGAGGGCCTCAATCATATCGGTACGCAGCATGCGGCGGCTTTGTTCGCGCTCGGTGAAGCTGCGTCCGGTGCGGCCATGGCCGGCGCGTTTCTTCCCATTCTTCTCGAAATCCGTCCGGTGGCGGCGCAAGCGGCGATCAAGTTCCTCGCAGTTGCCAAGGGACCGGTGCGGGCTGAAGCTGTTGTCAGCGGCGATGCGGATGCGCTGGTCCGCGCAGCGAAGACCGACGGCAAGGTGCAGTTTCCGGTGGTCGTGACGCTGACGGGTGAGGACCAAACCAAGGTCTGCGAGATGACGGTGGATTGGCACGTTTCGACAAAGCGTTGATGCGCTCCGGCTGATCGCATTCAGTCGTGCATCCTTGCTGCGTTCTTCGTAAACTTCTTGGATTTGACGCGTTTTCGGAACGGCTTTCGTCCCTCGTCCCTATGAAACTCAACAGGAGAATCGATGAATAAGCAGTTGAAGATGTCACAGAAGATGACACCCGTGGCTTTGGCGGTCACCGCTGCGCTGTTTGCGTGTCCCGCGCATTCGCAGACCGCCACGCAACTGCCCGCCGCGATCGCGGTGGCCGGTGAAACGGCCGTGGCGACGTTTCGCGCCGAGGGCGCGCAAGTCTACGAATGCAAGGCAGGCGCCGATAACAAGCTGGCCTGGCAGTTCAGAGAGCCCGTCGCCACGCTGATGCAGGATGGAAAAACCGTTGGCCGCCATTATGCGGGACCGAGCTGGGAACATGTGGACGGAAGCATGGTGCGCGCCAAGGCAGCGGGCAATGCGCCGGGCGCGACAGCCAGCGATATTGCGTGGCTGAAGCTCGAGGTTACGGATCATCGCAATAGCGGTGTGCTTGCGAACGTCACCACGGTGCAGCGGATCAATACAAAAGGTGGCGCATTGCAAGGGCCGTGCGATGCCGCCGGCAGCACGCGCAGCGTGGCGTATTCCGCAGACTATGTGTTTCTACGTAAAGGCAGCTGAGCGCCCTGCGCGCGTCGCATGCGATGGGCGCGGGATGAACCGCGTCCATCACACAAACTGATGCTTGACGATCGAAGCATGATTGTCCGGTTTCCGGTTAATCCTTGTTAGCCATGCTCTCGACGATCGCGCGAAACATGGTCGGCTTTGAGCGGACTATGGCCTCGAGGTGTCCGAACAGCCCTCGCACGTTCACGGTTCTTCAAAGAATAAGCGTGATTTTAGCGGGATCGGGCGCACCTGCGTATCCGGTGTCCGAGGTCTCAGATGCGCGCGCATTGGAGTTCGTTTGTCTCGAAGCTGTTCGCGGGCGATCTCGCCGCGTTCGGCGGGCCGTCGCCTGACGAAACGGTCGCGGGATTTATTCGCGCCGAACAGGTGGCGCTGGTACTGCGTCATACGCCCGGCATCATGCTGGCCAATGCCTGCAATGCGGCGGTGCTCGCATTAGCGCTTTGGAATTCACCCGACGCGGCGCTTGGACAAATCTGGGCCGTTGCGGTGATCTGCGCGACGGCATGGACGGGCATCAAAGCCCGCGCATCCTGGCGGATCGCAAAACCGCAATTTGTATCCCGCCGCGCCATTCATAACGTCGTGCGAAAATCCGCCGTGCTCGGATGCACATGGGCCGTTGTTCCGGTGGCCTTCTTTGCGGATGCCAGTAACGGCGGACAGCTTGTGATCACGTGCCTTTGCGCGGGCATGCTGGCGGGCGGTGCTTTCGCCTTTGCCACCATTCCCGTGGCGGCAATCGGCTTCATGGTGCCGATTCTGATCGGCACCGCGATCTGCATCGGAAAAATCGGCGATTACACTTACGTGCTCGTTGCCGTACTGGTCGTCGTCTATACCTGCGTGTTGCTTCGGGGCGTGTTCGACTATTCGTTCGAATTCTCCAACAGCCTGATCCGGCAACTCGCGGCGGAGAAGGCCGTTCGCGAGGATTTGCTGACCCATCTGCCGAACCGCTTTGCTTTCAACGAAAGCCTTGAAGCCTGCCTGCTTCAACTGTCCCTTTCCGGTGAGCCGTTCGCCATTTTTCTGCTCGATCTCGATCGGTTCAAGGAGGTCAACGATCAGTTCGGCCATTTCGTCGGCGACGAGTTCCTGATCCAGGTGGCGGCGAGGCTTCATCGCTGTGCGAAAGACACCGATGTTGTGGCGCGTATCGGCGGCGATGAATTTGCGTTGATCGCGAAAAAGCTCGCCAATTCGGAAGACGCTTTGGCGGTTGCTGAGCGGATCGCCGCCTCGTTCGCGCAGCCATTCCTCGTCGAACAGCACGAGATCGCGGGCGGTGCGAGTATCGGCATCGTGTTGGCGCCGCGCGATGGCACGACCTCCAGCGAGCTTCTCAAGCATGTCGATGTCGCGCTCTATCGCTCCAAAAAAATCGGGCCCGGCACCATCCGTTTCTTCGAGCCGAGCGACGACGTGTCGGTTCGCGAGCGGCGGGCTCTGCAGCGCGATCTGGAAGGCGCCATCGATCGTGGCGAGCTTTTTCTGCTGTATCAGCCGTTTTTCGATCTGGCCAAAAATCGCGTCACCGGTTTCGAAGCGTTGCTGCGCTGGCGGCACCCGCAACGCGGGTTGCTGGATCCCAGCGTATTTGTCCCCATTGCCGAGGAAAGCGGGTTGATTTACTCGATCGGCGAATGGGTCATCCGCAGCGCATGTATGACACTTGCGAAATGGCCCGCGGATGTCCGGATCGCCGTGAATTTTTCTGCGGTGCAGTTTTACAACGCACATGTCCTGACGACGGTGACCCGCGCCCTTGCGGACCACGGCGTGTCGCCGCAACGTCTGGAAATCGAGATGACCGAGTTGATGCTGATCTCGAAATACAGCTCCACCAGAGCTGTGTTGGATTTGCTGCTGCATCTCGGCGTGACGATCGCGCTCGACGATTTCGGAACGGGGTTTTCGTCGCTGATCTATCTGCGAAAATTGCCGTTCAGCCGCATCAAGATCGATCGCTCGTTCATTCACGACATGCTGGTGCAGCCGGATTTGGCGGCCATCGTGAAATCCGTCATCACACTGGCGCGGGACCTGAAAATCGCGGTCGTCGCGGAAGGGGTCGAGACCCGCGAGCAGCTCGATTATTTGAGCCAGACCAGCTGCGACGAGGTTCAGGGGTTTCTGATCGGCGAGCCGGTGGCGTTCGATCAGGCCTCCGCCATGCTGCGCGATGGCAAAGGCGCGGCAAACCACGCGGCTTGACGGCTGGCAAACCCCCGTCTGGCCTGGGATTCCACAAAAAAATATCCGGTAAACGTGCCCGGTGTCACGGTTTTTCGGCATGAACCGAAAATGAACCGGGTATCCAAGTGCCGTTCAGGTCTCCGGACCTAGCTTGATTGCGTGATGACCTCTGAGGTCACCGAATTGATACAAGACGAGACTTGAACATGTCGCAGATCACGCAAACCAATGCCGCCATCCAAGCCGGACAGGCTCACCGCAACGTGTCGCCGAAATCGACGTTTGCCCGTCGGTGGGGCTTCGGCAACCTCGTGGTCTGGAGCGCGTTCTTTTTTCTGATGCTCGCCTTCCTCGTCCATCGCGCGTTCGAACATCGGGTCGATCTCTGACGGTTTGTCTCCTTTTCTCTCCGGGCGAACCATTCCTCGACTTCCTCTTAGGCACTGGAACATCCCATGCGCGTCCGATCTCTCAAATCCTTCCTGCCTTCGTCGCTGCTTATGAGTGGAAAAAAAGTCGGCATACGTTTCATTCGGGGCGAGGATGGACGCTCGCTGCAGTCGTATTTTCGCGCGTTGTCGCGCACCTCGCGCTACAACCGATTCATGGGCGACGTCGCCGAGTTATCACCGCGCGATCTTGAGCGCGCAACGGCGGAGGATGGCACCGATGAATTCACGGTGGTCGCGGAAGTGCAGTCCGGCGACACCTGCGAGATCATCGGCGAGGCGCGTTATGTGTTCGATCAGCGCCAGCAATGCGGTGAGTTCGGTCTGTCGGTCGACGACGGCTGGCAGCAGCGTGGCATCGGCGTTCTGCTGATGAATGCGCTGGAACGGTGCGCGTCTGCAATGGGCGCCAAGCGCCTGATCGGCGAAGTGCTGCAGTCCAACGACAAGATGAAGAAGTTCGGACGCAAGGCCGGTTTTGCACTGCTGCGTATTCCGGGCGAATGGACCACGGTCCGCCTGGAGAAACAGCTGGACAATGGCGGATTAGCCATGGGGCAATAGCCCCGTGCGGCTTCATTCAACAAAGATGAATAAGGTGGCGTTTAAAATTTGAGGACTGTGCGCACGCCGCCGACCAATGCGTTCTTCATCGGCAATCCCGGGTTGTTCGCCACAGGCGCGGTCGCGCCGCCGCCGGGATGAATGATGTATTGAATATTCGGCTGCACGTTCCAGCCCGGCCTCACCTCATACAGATAGGCCGCCGTCACCAGACCCTCGAAGTTGCGCAACGGCCAGTTGGGGTCGACGAAGCGTTGAAAATCCGTGTCGAGCGCGCGCACCGCTTTGGAGACGCGGGCGTAACCGAAGGCGATGCCGAATTTGTCCTTTGGGCGATCGTCAGAAAGGCCGATCAGCTCCAAGCCGCCGTCGGCGTATAGATCGATCAGATTCCGGTCCGAAGGACTGCTGGAGATCCTGGCGAAGACCGCGGCGCCACGTTCCGGATCGTGGCCGACCCGATAAATCTTCTGCTCGAACACCGAATAAATCCCGGCATTGCCATTCAGGCGACCGGGCGTTGCGGTGCCGCTGGGGTCCGCAAGCGAGACGCCCTGCACGGTGAAGCGTTGGTCGTCGAAGTCGCCGAAATGCCGCCAGCCGCCAAGCTTGAACGTACCCGGCAGGCCCTCGTCGGTCTTCCCGGAATTCCACGCGTACTGGATTTCACCCAGCACCAGCGGCGGATCGCGCAGCCGGAAATTCAATCCATAGCGGTTGCGTTGTTGCGGATCGCCCGCGCCTGGGCCTGCCGCATCGCCATCGAAGATCGCCCCCAGCACAGTCACCTGATCGGTGAGGTTCAGCCGCAACCGTGCTCCCGGCGTGGCGAGCGGTGGCGCGGGGCCGCCGCTCGGAAGATTGATCGACGTGATCGCCGGCCAGCCCAGTGTTCCGTTGGTGAAGACATCGGCATATTTGCTGTTGAGAAATTCGGTATCCGCCGCGAGCTGGCCGAAGCGGAACGCGGCGGTCTCGCCAAATTTACGTTCCAGCCAGAATTCGTACAGCCGGGTCGATGGCAAGGCCTCGACGCCGCTCACCACCAGGAAGTTTTGCAGATTTTCGCGCGACAGCCCGTTGCCATGAATTTGAAAGACGTTGGCGTGAAACGCCCATTGTTGCCAGCCGGCCAGTTTCTGCAGGTCGACATCGACGGCCAGATTCAATCGGCCTTCATAAATCGCACCCTGTTTGATGCCTCCCGACACGTTTCCGAGCGTTTCGCCGATATAGGTGGCCGCGAATTTGATGCCGTATCGCTCATAGGGGTTTGGCAAAACGCCCAGCGTTGTTTCGGTGACCGTACTTTCACCGGTGTCGGGATCGGCCGGCATATCGTCTTCGTCGTCGGCCATGGCATTTGCCGCCAAGCCGACACTCAACAGTGCACCGATACACCCGCCGAGCAGGCATTTCATCGCACGCCGTCGCCTTTGTAAGACGTGGCGCATGCCGGCGCTGCGTGGGGAGGTGGAACTTTCATACCATCGAAGCATTGCTCATTGTCTTGCATCGCCGTGAAGAAAACAATCGCGGAACACGATGCTCCTCATTCGCCGGCTTTTTTCCAATCATTTCGCTCATCTTTTCTTTTTTCTTTTCGCACAACAACGCATTCCAAGGGAGCCCAAATGGCCAAGAAACCGAAATTGCTCAGCGATCTTTTTCACGAAACCCTGAAAGACATTTACTTCGCCGAGAACAAGATTTTAAAGACGCTGCCCAAGATGGCGAAGGCGGCGCAATCCAAGGACCTCAAGGCCGCGTTCAACAAGCATTACAAGGAAACGCAGGGGCAAGTGAAACGGCTCAATGCGGTGTTCAAGATCATCGGAAAGCCGGCGCGGGGCAAAACCTGCGAAGCGATCAACGGCATCACCAAAGAGGGTGATGAGATCATGAAGGACTTTAAAGGCATGCCGGCGCTCGATGCCGGGCTGCTGGCGGCCGCGCAGGCAGTCGAGCACTACGAGATGTCGCGCTATGGCACGCTTCGCACCTGGGCCGACGAACTCGGTTTGCGCGATGCGGCCAAGCTTTTAGGGGAGACGCTGGAGGAAGAGCGCACCACCGACAAAAATCTGACCACGCTTGCGAAGTCCGTCGTCAACGTCGATGCTGAACGTATGATGTAATTTTCATAGCGCGCCGTAGTCGCGTGCGACTTGATGGCAGCACACGACGGCAAAACGAGAAAGCCGCGCCGAGAGGGCGCGGCTTTCCAACACGAACCGTTATTCACCACCGGATCAAGTCCGGCGGCATGCTCCACTCGAAAACGCTTTAGACTTGCGGTTCCAACTGACCTTGCATGGTGCGCCGTTCGCCGATCACGACGGCCCCAAGGGCGCGAGTCCGGAAATGATCGAGTACGAATAGCCGTATTGCTGATGAAAGATTGTTAGTTTTGCGATCTTGGTCGATCACCGCGATCTGCGTCGACAGCGTCAAACCGCGCTTGGCGGCAATATCCTTCAGGCTTCGCCAGAAAGCGTCTTCAAGGCTCACGCTGGTTTTGTGACCGTCGACAACCACCGATCGTTTGACGACCGCGAACTCTTTTTCGGCCGGGGCCGGGGCGGGACCGACGTCGGCGATGCTCAGATTTTCCGTCTGCATGCTTACCTCCATTGATTTCTATTCAAATCAATCCTGGAGCCAGAATGCCCTCCGGCTAAAGGACCTCCCAACAAAGTCGTTTCGACTTGGCCTCGGCTTACCTGGGTACCCGTCGCTCAGCGCTACACGTCATGTCCTCGCGCGATAGAAGTTCATCGCGCGGGGTATATGGATGTTCAAAGATCGTCATGACGTTCGCCGCCTGATTGTCAGGTGGTAAAACCGAAGGTTCGCAACGCACCTGTCGGACAAAAATTTTATTCGGTAAAATAGGATGGATCGGGAGGTATAACCAAACGGCCTCACGTCCCATAACAGCGAATCTCCAACGCGGAGGTCCGATGTGGGTATAAGCTAACCCACTTCGGCTACCTGCGGTATTGGGTAAACACCTTATAAGAGAGTCACGATCGTGAGGCTCAAACTCAGTTGTTTCCCGGATGAGACCCTTCTGGGTTCGCTTCCAGGCCTCCGCCCGACTTGATCGGGACGATTGCGCGTCTGCGAAAGTAGTCGAGCACGAAGAGGCGAATGGCCGACGACAGGTTGCCCTGCTGACGGTTGTCGTCGATTTCGCCGACAAGCTCCGACAAAGTCAGATTCCGCTCGCCGGAGATTTCCTTCATGCCGTTCCAGAAAGCCTCTTCGAGGCTGACGCTGGTTTTGTGGCCAGCGACGACGATGGATCGTTTCACGACTGGCGATTTCATTGTCCACCCTCGCGTTCGATCCTGTGCTGATCCAGCACGCCATCCAACCGGCGCGTGCGGTCTTCATCGCTTGCACGCTCCGCCTTGCTGCGTCCAAACTTGACGCGATTGGCTTCGGCTTCTTTTTCTGCAGCTTCCCGTGCGGACCGTTTCCGGGCACGGTTGAGATTCACAATATTGCTCACGGCAGCTCCCTGAGCATTTCCCGGCAAATCAGATCCGGCTCGCCGAAAAAAAATGCTTTGCAACAAAATTTAAAATAAGCAGGCACACGAGAAAGTGCCAACCGGGCTATAGTCTACACCGTAATCGCATTGAATTGAATGACGATGACGTTTCTTCGACTTTATCATTTTACTTACGCGACTTACTCACGCCGACCGGTTTCCACTTCAGCGACTTAAAAACCCCGTGAAACCTCTGGGAGACCAGTCTCTGCCTGATTTGACAGACATCATATCAAGATATCAAGCGCGGCAGAGCCAAATCTGCAAGATAAATCTACAAGGCAACTCTACAACTCAGTTCCACGGGCCAAGTCGAACGCCAAGTCGAACGCCAAGTCGAATCCTGTATACGCAAGAACCGACCGGGATTTGAGCAAGCGGGCTTGAGCGGGTCAACACCGACTTTGGGCATTGATGCGCTGTCCCGTGCGGCTCATCCCGGATGCGTCATTTTGTCTGGCCTGACGAGCCGATCAAAGTCCGCCCCCGAAACCAAACCGAGCCGTATGGCCTCTTCGCGCAAGGTTGTGCCGCGCGCATGCGCGGTTTTTGCTACTTTGGCGGCGTTGTCGTAGCCGATTTTCGGTGCAAGCGCCGTCACCAGCATCAGCGAGCGTTGCATCAGGTCGCTGATACGTTTTTCATCGGCGCGGATCCCGCTGACGCAATGATCGGTGAACGAACGCGCCGCGTCGGTGATCAGACCGATCGACTGCAGCATGCCGTAGGCCAGCACGGGTTTGTAGACGTTGAGCTCGAAATGCCCCTGGCTGCCGGCCACCGTGATCGCGGTCTGGTTGCCGAACACCTGGCAGCACACCATGGTCAGGGCCTCGCATTGGGTCGGGTTCACCTTGCCCGGCATGATCGAGGAGCCCGGTTCGTTTTCCGGCAGGATGAGTTCCCCAAGCCCCGAGCGCGGGCCCGAGCCGAGCAGGCGAATATCGTTGGCGATCTTGAACAACCCGGTCGCGGCGGCATTGATCGCGCCATGAACCGCCACATAGGCATCGTTCGACGCCAAAGCCTCGAATTTGTTCGGCGCGGTGACGAACGGCAGGCGGGTGATCGCGGCGGCGTGTTTGGCGAACAGCTTCGCAAATCGCGGCTTGGCGTTGAGGCCGGTGCCGACCGCCGTGCCGCCTTGCGCCAGTTTGTTGAGTTCCTTCGCGGCAACACGGATTCGCGCAATGGCGCTATCGACCTGCGCGGCATAGCCGGAAAACTCCTGGCCGAGCGTCAACGGCGTCGCGTCCTGGGTGTGTGTGCGGCCGATCTTGACGATCCTGGCGAACTGCCGCTCCTTTTTACGGAGCGCTGCGTGCAGATGCTCGAGCGACGGGATCAGGCCGGCGGCGATGCGTTCCGCGGCCGCGATGTGCATCGCCGTGGGGAAGCTGTCGTTCGACGATTGGCTCATATTGACGTGGTCGTTCGGATGCACCGGCGCTTTGGTGCCGCGCCGTCCGCCGAGCATTTCGTTGGCGCGGTTCGAGATCACCTCGTTGACGTTCATGTTGGTCTGCGTGCCGGAGCCCGTCTGCCATACAACCAGAGGGAAGTGATCGTCGAGCTTGCCCTCGATCACCTCGCGTGCTGCCCGGATGATGGCGCCGGCGAGTTTGCCGCTCAGCAATCCGAGATCGCGGTTGCTCTGCGCCGCCGCCAGCTTGACGATGCCGAGCGCGCGAATGATCGGCTGCGGCATGCGTTCGGTACCGATGCGAAAATTGTTGCGCGACCGTTCCGTCTGCGCGCCCCAGTAGCGATCGGCGGCGACTTCAATGGGGCCAAACGTATCGGTTTCGGTTCGGGTGGCTGTCTTGCCTGCGGTCTTGCTTCCGCTCTTGATCCCGGTCTTGACCGCGATCTTGCGCGCCGTTGGCGCGTTCGATGTGCGCCTGGCTTTAACCGGTCGTGGTTTGGCGGAAGGCGCCCGCGAGGCGCGGGATTTTTTGGATCGGGGCTGAGATGAGCGGGCCATGATGTCCATCCATACGTGCGGCAGCCCTATGTATCAGCCGGAATGTCTTCCCGCCGCAATGTCTAACAGTCGCTATTTTATCAGTGGAAACGTCGATCACCGCCGTAACTGTCGGCGGCTGGATCGTGAGCGATGGCGGATGACTGCGCATCATTCAGCGCCGGCAAGACAACCGCGGCGTCTGGTCCGGACAGGAATATCGCGACAGGAGAGGGGCGTTCGCGCGGATTGATCGTTATTTCTTGCGAAAACGATCCAGCCGCACAACTTCCGCGCCTTCTGAGGGTTTGTGGGCCGGTTCATCTTCGTCGGTGATGACGGGAGCTGCTTCAGCAATCGCGGAGGCCACCGGGGCGACCGGCGGCATATCGGCGGCAGCGCCGGCTTCGGACGGCTCGAATTGCAGTCCGAACTGCACGGATGGGTCGAAAAAGCTCTTGATGGCGCTGAACGGAATGATCAGGCGCTCCGGCGTGCCGCCGAACGACAGTCCCACCTCGAAGCGCTCTTCGGTGACCACCAGATCCCAGAACTGATGCTGAAGGATAATGGTCATTTCTTCGGGATACTGGGACTGCAGGCGCGGCGAAACTTTCACGCCGTCGGCCTTGGTCAGGAATGTAATGTAGAAGTGGTGATCGCCCGGCAACCCGTGGATGGTCGCGTCCGTTAATACACGGCGCAGTACGCCTCGCAGCGCGTCGCGCGCCAGAATGTCGTATCGAATGTGGTCGGTCGCCATCGGTCGGTCCAGTCAATCGGCTATCGGTTGCGCTTTGGTCAGAAGGCTTCTTATTCCAAAAGGCTTCGTAATTCGAAGGCTTCTTGTTTGAAAAAGGCTTCTTGTTTGAAAGTTCTTGATTGAAGCATTGGCCGGTATGCCGCGCTTACAATAAGCGGTCCGACTCGCGGTTGACATCGTAACCCGTGGCAGGGCGATCCGCAAAAGCATCTCCCGGACAGGCCAAAAGCGGCTGCCGTTTTGCGTGTTTCGTTGCAGGGAGGTGACACTGTTGGAAGGTAAAGTGGAGGCTTCTGTTGCCAGGTGCCTCCGAACCCCGCCTAACGGAGCTTAACCCGTTAGGACTTTAAGTATGGTCTTTCAAACTGCGTTACGCAGCCTGAGCAACCGGAGCATAGTTGTCGTTTGCAACTATTGCATAGCCCGATAACGGCGGAACAATACCGGGAAAAAACACGCCCTTTACGCCCTCGTCGATCCTGTTTCGCCCCCGCCGAAACCCGCGCAAGCGGCTGCGGGCTTTGGTGGAGGCGCCGGGTGCTGCCCCCGGGTCCGAATGGTTTATTGCGACGGCAATTTATTTCCATAGCCGGCGAACCGGCACTGCCAATATAGTGTGCAAAGCCGCGCGGTGCAAAGGGCTGGAAAGCCTTATTCCTGAATGGATTACGGCAGAGCGCGGAGTTCCTCGCGCCTATCGTGTTGCCTTGGCTTCCCGGTGGGGCCGGCCGGCCTTCCTGATGCGGATGACACGCCGGTAAAATGAGTTGGCTGCCGGGGCGCTCTCATTCTAAAACTTTCACATGTCCCCGGATTCGCAGCCATCTCCAGATTCCTCGATCCCTGCCGCGATTCCCGCCTCAGCCCCGGCCTCAACGCAACCCGGCGGATCATCCGCGCCGCCGGAACTGACGCAGCTTTTCGTCGCCTTCGCGAAGATGTCGCTGTCCGGCTTTGGCGGCGTTCTGGTGTTCGCCCGCCGCGCCATCGTCGACGAGCACCGCTGGATGACGCCTGAGGAGTTCAACGAAGCCTTCGCGCTGTGTCATTTTTTGCCCGGCCCCAATGTCGTCAATCTGACGGTGGTGTTCGGCTCGCGCTTTCGCGGGATTCCGGGCGCGCTGGCTGCCTTTACGGGGCTGCTCGGGCCACCGGTGCTGATCGTGACCGTGTTGGCCGCCATCTATGCTCATTTCGGAGCCATCGACGCCTTGCAGCGGACATTGGCGGGCGTGTCCTGCGCCGCCGTCGGGCTGTTCGTCGCGGTCATCGTTCGCATGATGCTGCCGCTGCTTGAGAAACGCGATCCGCTGGCGCTGACTTTGATGGCCTCGACCTTCGTCGCTATCGGCATCGCGCGGCTGCCGTTGCCGCCGGTGCTTCTGGTCGCGGTGCCGCTCAGTATCGCGATCACCTATCTGATGCGGCGGAGGGCGGCATGAATTCCAATTCCGGCATCGGGACGCTGCTGACGCTGGCCTGGGTGTTCAGCGTCATGTCGCTGTTTGCAATTGGCGGCGCGAATTCGACGATCCCAGAAATGCACCGCGTCGCGGTGGATGTTCAGCGCTGGATGAGCGATCGGCAGTTTGCCGATGCGTTCGCGATCGCGCAATTGTCGCCAGGGCCCAACGTGCTGATCGTGACGCTGATCGGCTATCAGGTCGCGGGCGTCCTGGGCGGGCTTGTCGCGACCACCGCGATGTGCGGACCACCGGCCGTGTTCGCTTACTTCGTCAGCGGGTTGCTTTCACGCTCGCGTCATTCTCCATGGCCGGCCTTGTTGCAGAGAGCGCTGGTGCCGCTGTCGATCGGGTTGATGGCCGCCAGCGGGCTTATTCTGTCGCTGACAACGGGCCGGACTCCGGTCGGCGCGCTGATGATCGCGGTGGCCGCAGTGCTCGCGTTCGCAACAAAAATCAATCCGCTCTGGTTGCTGGCGGCGGGCGGGCTTCTCGGCTTTCTTGGTTTTGTATGATTGGCTTTGTGTGATTGGGTTCGTGCGAGCGGGCGTGCGTCAGGCGGATCGCCGGCAGGCTGCGGGTGATAAATTGACAAACGGCACATGCGATGGTTTGCAGGATGCCGCAACAACTGTAAGACGAGCGTCAAGTTCGTGGCGGATGTGAGGGAACGTCCATGAGGAAAGCTCCAGGCGGCGTTTCGGCGCAGGATGCCGAACCGGGCCGGGCCGGTTTCCAGAATCCGGCAGGCTCTATCGCCATACTGTGCCTCGCATTCGCACCGCATCTTGCCGTTCTCGCATATGCGTTAGCACGATTGCTGTTGTGGCCTCTGTTATGGGTGGAAGGCGCGGAAAAGTTGCTCGGGCGGTTTCCCGGCATCGCCGTGTTCGATGTCTTTCAATTGCTGATCGCGGACCGTGACATGCTCCGCATCTATTCGCTGCCGCTGTTGGCGATCGCGATTTTCACGTTGTTTCCGAGAATCAAGGCTGGGCGCGATTACTACGGCGGCATCGCCATGATCGCGGTCGCACTGTTTGCGTTTTGGGCGTCGAGCGATCTCGGGGGCCTGAAAGGTTATTCGTTCGGACCCGGCACAGCACCGCGCTTGTTCTCCGCACTGCTGGCTCTGCTGGGTGTCGCGATCGCGCTGACGGGTCTGTTGACCGATGGCGAGCCGCTGCAGCAATTCGCGTTTCGCGGGCCGTTCTTCGTGACGCTGGCGATCCTGCTGTTCTCGGTCGCGATCCGCCCGCTCGGCCTGATCGTTTCGGGAATTCTCACATTTCTGGTCGCTGCCATGGGGTCGGAGGAGACGCGATGGCTGGAATTGATCGTGATCGGCGTGCTGCTCACGCTGTTCTGCGCATTCCTGTTTCCATACGTGCTCGGGCTGCCGTTCGAGCTCAAGCCCCAGTTTATGCGGTGAGGGCGTGATGGGAGATATCTTCGGCAATCTCGGACTGGGCTTTCACGTCGTTTTCCAGATCACCCAATGGTCGCCGGCATGGCTTGGCGGCATCTCCATTCCCGTCCCCATGAACATCGTGCTCTGCCTGATCGGCGCGCTGGTGGGAACGCTAGTCGGGGTGCTGCCGGGCATCGGCACCATCGCCACCGTTGCGATGCTGTTGCCGATCACCTTCGGCCTGCCGCCGGTCGGCGCGCTGATCATGCTCGCGGGCATCTATTACGGCGCGCAGTATGGCGGCTCGACCACCTCGATCCTTGTCAACATTCCGGGCGAGGCGACATCGGTGGTCACCACGCTCGACGGCTTCCAGATGGCGAAGCAAGGCCGCGCCGGTCCCGCGCTCGCCATCGCTGCGATCGGATCCTTCGCCGCCGGCTGCATCGCCACCGTGCTGATCGCTGTGCTCGGCGCGCCGCTCACCTCGCTCGCGCTGGCGTTCGGTCCCGCCGAATACTTCTCGCTGATGGTGTTGGGTCTGGTATTCGCGGTGGTGTTGGCCAAAGGCTCGGTGCTGAAGGCGATCGCCGTGATCGTGCTCGGGCTGTTGCTGTCGATGGTCGGCTCCGACATCGAGACCGGCGTGTCGCGCATGGCGTTCAACATCCCTGAATTGGCCGACGGTCTTGGGTTCGCCACCGTCGCCATGGGCGTGTTCGGATTCGCGGAGATCATTCGCAATCTGGATCAAGGCGCCGAAGCCGATCGCACGCTGGTGCAGCAGAACATCACCGGCCTGATGCCGACCAAAAAAGATCTGATCGATTCCGCGCCCGCGATTTTGCGCGGCACGGTGCTGGGATCGATCCTCGGTATCCTTCCCGGCGGCGGCGCGGTGATCGCGTCCTTCGCCGCCTACACCTTCGAGAAGAAAATCGCCAAGGATCCGTCGCGCTTCGGTCGCGGCGCGATCGAAGGCGTGGCCTCGCCGGAAAGCGCCAACAACGCCGCCGCGCAGACCTCGTTCATTCCGTTGCTGACGCTCGGCATTCCGCCCAATGCGGTGATGGCGCTGATGGTCGGCGCGATGACGATCCACGGCATCGTGCCGGGACCTCAGGTGATGCAAAAGCAGCCGGAGCTGGTCTGGGGCATGATCGCCTCGATGTGGGTCGGCAATCTGATGCTGCTGGTCATCAACCTGCCGCTGGTCGGAATCTGGGTGCGGCTGTTGCGCGTGCCCTACCGGCTGATGTTTCCTTCGATCGTGATCTTCTGCGCCATCGGCATCTATTCCATCAACAACGCACCGATGGATGTGGTTCTGGCGGGCGCGTTTGGATTGGTCGGCTATTGGCTGGTGAAACACGATTTCGAACCGGCGCCCTTGCTGCTTGGCATGGTGCTCGGGCCGCTGATGGAAGAAAACCTGCGCCGCGCCATGCTGATCTCGCGCGGCGACGCCTCCGTGTTCTTCACCCGTCCGCTGTCGGCAGTGCTGATGGGGATGGCGATATTCCTCCTGGTGATCGCGATCCTGCCCGTGATGCGGCGCAAGCGCGAAGAAGTCTTCGTGGAATCCGAGACCTGAGCACCGGGCGGTGGCCTTGCCGACCGGAACCTCGGCGATTTTATTTTTCTTCTGAACGGGTTGAACAGGGCGTTACCCTGTGAAAACAGGGCGGAATCGCGCCCGCGGGCCTTGTTGTTCGGACCCCGCGCGGCCATGTTCGCAAAGCGCAACAAAACGTATAATCCGCCCCGTTCCGGCGAGTTGCCGAGCGGTATCTGACGCGGTTCCAGACATTTATCATCCAGACTTCTAACATCCAGATTTGCAACAAAAGCCGATGCATCAATATCACGACCTGCTCGAACGCATTCTCGCCGATGGCGTTGAAAAAACCGATCGCACCGGCACCGGCACGCTGTCGGTGTTCGGGCATCAGATGCGTTTCAATCTGGCCGCCGGCTTTCCGATGCTGACGACCAAGAAGCTGCCGCTGAAAGCCATCGTTCACGAATTGCTGTGGTTTCTCGCCGGCGACACCAACGTCAAATATCTGCAGGACAATAAAGTTTCGATCTGGGATGAGTGGGCCGACGAGAACGGCGATCTCGGCCCGGTGTACGGACGGCAGTGGCGATCATGGGAGACCCCCGACGGGCGAACGATCGATCAGATCGCCAACGTCGTGGAGATGATCAAGCGCAGTCCCGAACTCGCGGCGGCTGATCGTCAGCGCGTGGAATCCGGCGGATGTCGACAGGATGGCGCTGCCGCCGTGTCACTGCCTGTTTCAGTTTTATGTCGCCAACGGCAAACTGTCATGCCAGCTCTATCAGCGCTCGGCCGATGTGTTTCTCGGCGTGCCGTTCAACATCGCGTCCTACGCGCTGTTGACCATGATGGTCGCGCAGGTCACGGGTCTGAAGCCCGGCGAATTCATTCACACCTTCGGCGACGCCCATCTGTATTCCAATCACCTCGAGCAGGCGCGGCTGCAATTGACGCGCGCGCCGCGCGCATTGCCGGTGATGACGATCAATCCGGCGGTGAAGGATATCTTCGCGTTCCGCTATGAAGACTTTTTGCTGGAAGGCTATGATCCGCACCCGCACATCAAGGCCGAGGTCGCGGTGTGACAGCGCGCGCCGCGTCCGATCCCGCCATGGTCTTTGTCGTCGCGGTCGCCGAGAACGGCGTTGTCGGTCTCAACAATGCGATGCCGTGGCGTTTGAAAGCCGATCTGCAGCGCTTCAAGGCGCTGACCATCGGCAAGCCGGTCATCATGGGCCGCAAGACCTTTCTCTCCGTCGGGCGTCCGCTTCCCGGCCGGACCAACATCGTGGTCACGCGCGACGCGGCGTTTCAGGCCCCGAATGTCGTGGTGGCGCCCTCGCTCGAAGCTGCCTATGCGATCGCGCGCGGCGATGCGCTGCGGCGTTTTGCCACCGAGATCATGGTGATCGGCGGAGCCGATATTTTCGCGCAATGGATGGACAGGGCCGACCGTCTGGAGATCACCGAGGTTCACGCAGCGCCCGAAGGCGATACGTTTCTCGCGAAAATCGATCCGGCCGCGTGGGATGAAGTCTCGCGCGTCCAGCAGGCGGCAGCCCCCGGCGACAGCGCGGATGTTTCCTATGTGACGTACCGGCGCCGGGGTTAACCTCATTAGATGATGTTTGCATTGACATTTATCGCGCCGAACCTACCTGCTAGGGCATGATCCGGAAAAGATCATGTCCAATCAGAAAGGTGGAGCGCGAGCGTTCAGCCGCCGCGCTTCGCAAAGTCGCGTTGCAAGTCGCGTTGTAAGGGCCGAAGGCGTCCCCTATAAAGCCATCCAGAAAGCGCCGGACACCGACACCGGATGATCTTGTCCAGATATGGATACGATCCGGGCTCGATCGCGGTTCGCGTGAGGGAGACAATTGATGCCGTGGAAGAATCAAGGTGGCGGGCCGTGGGGTTCTGGTCCGAAAAGCCCTTGGGGCTCGGGTCCGCAACCGTCCGGATCGAAGCCGCCGGATCTCGAAGATCTGTTTCGCCGGGGTCAGGATCGTTTGCAGGCGTTGTTGCCGGGCGGTCATTTCAGCGGCATGGGCATCGCGTTATTGGTCGTTGGTGCGCTCGCGATCTGGGGACTGTCGGGATTCTTCCGTGTGCAGTCCGAAGAACTCGGCGTCGTGCTGCGCTTCGGCAAGCACGTCCGCACCGTGCAGCCGGGCCTGAATTATCATCTGCCATATCCCATCGAGACCGTGTTGCTGCCCAAGGCGCTGCGCGTGTCGACATTGAGCATCGGCATGCGCGTCGACGATACGCGCCGCAGCGGCACGTTCCGCGACGTCCCTGAAGAGAGCCTGATGCTGACCGGCGACGAGAATATCGTCGACGTGGATTTCACCGTGCTCTGGCGCATCAAGCCCGATGGGGTCGGCAGCTATCTGTTCAACATCCAGAACCCCGAAGGAACCGTGAAGGCGGTGGCCGAGAGCGCGATGCGTGAAGTGATCGGCAAGGCCAACATCCAGCCGATCCTGACCGGCGCGCGCACCACCACGGAAGCCGCGGTGCAGGAGCTGATGCAGAAGACGCTCGACAGCTACCAGTCGGGCATTCTCATTCAGCAGGTTCAGATGCAGAAGGTCGATCCACCCGCGCAGGTCATCGACTCGTTCCGCGACGTGCAGGCGGCGCGCGCCGACCTCGAACGGTTGCAGAACGAAGCCCAGACCTATGCCAACCGCATCGTTCCGGATGCGCGCGGCCGCGCCGCGCAGATCCTGCAGATCGCGCAGGGCTACAAGGAGCAGGCGGTCGCCGAGGCCAAGGGCCAGACCGCGCGCTTCCTGAAGGTCTATGACGAATACAAGAAAGCGCCCGATGTCACCCGGCAGCGCATCTATCTCGAAACCATGGAGCACGTGCTCGGTTCGGCCGACAAGGTGGTGGTCGAGCCGGGGTCGTCGGGTGCACCGGGCGTGGTGCCTTATCTGCCGCTGAACGAACTGGCGCGGCGACCGGCGCCTGCGCCGCAACAACTCGGCGGGAGCGCACGATGAGAACCGGCCTTTCAGGAATTGTAGCGCTGCTACTGCTGTTCGTTGTTCTTATCGTCGGCTACAGCGCGGTCTTTACGGTGCGCCAGACCCAGCAGGCTCTGGTCGTGCGTCTCGGCGAGCCGGTGCGTGTCGTCACCGAGCCGGGCTTGAATTTCAAGATGCCGTTCGTGGATTCCGTCATCGACATCGACAAACGGATTCTCGATCTTGAAAACCCCTCGCAGGAAGTCATCGCCTCGGATCAGAAGCGTCTCGTCGTCGACGCGTTCGCCCGCTATCGCATCAAGGACGCATTGCGATTTTATCAACGCGTCGGCAGCATCCAGGCCGCCAACATCCAGCTCACCACGCTGCTGAACTCGGCTTTGCGCCGCGTGCTCGGCGAAGTCACCTTTATCCAGGTGGTGCGTGACGAGCGTGAAGCGCTGATGGGACGCATTCGCGACCAACTCGATCGCGAGGCCGACGGCTACGGCATTTCCGTGGTGGACGTTCGTATTCGCCGCGCCGATTTGCCGGAACAAAACAGCCAGGCGGTCTACCAGCGCATGCAGACGGAGCGGCAACGTGAAGCCGCCGAATTCCGTGCCCAGGGCGGACAGAAAGCGCAGGAGATCCGTTCCAACGCTGACCGTCAGGGCGTCGTGATCGTCGCGGAGGCGAATTCACAGAACGAGCAGATTCGCGGCGAGGGCGATGCCGAGCGCAATCGGATCTTCGCCGAGGCCTACAGCAAGGATCCGGATTTCTTCGCGTTCTATCGCTCGATGACCGCTTACGAGAACAGCCTGAAGGCCGAACTCGACGCGCTTCCTGCTGCGCCCGGATTTGGAGTTCTTCCGTTTCTTCAGCAATCTGTCGGGCAAGCCTGCCGGTGCGCCGTCGGTCTCTGCGGCTCCGGCGGCTCCGGCCACGTCGCGCTAAGTCGGGCCGGCTCGCTCGCGGGCACGGCCGCGACTTCGAAAGACGTTGGACGGGACTTCGAAATAATCGGGAAAAGCGGGAGACCGCTTTTCCGGCAGGCGCCATCAATCGGATCATGATGGCGCTTGTATTTTGATTGCAGGTGGATTGCCGTCCGGCCGGGTCCGGATCGCGCGTTCACCGTCCTGCGATCGATTAAAAATGGTTCGCGCACGTCGTCGGCCTCACGTGAGAAGGCGCGAAACGACGTTGCAGGGGAGACATGGAAGCGATGCGTTCGATTGCGTTGTATGATTTCCTCATTGGCATTGGTGTCCTTCTGGTCATCGAGGGACTGTTGTTCGCGGCGCTTCCGAATTGGATGCGTGCGGCCATGAAAAGCGCCATCGTAACCCCGGACAACATTCTGCGCGCGGTCGGGATCGGATCGGCCGTGGTCGGCCTGCTTATCATCTGGATCCTGCGACCTCATTAGAGCGAACGCGCTCGCCCAACCTGCGCTTGCGCCGCTGGATATCCCATCGAAAAAGCCCGTATTTTGCCGTAATCCTCGGGTCGACCGGTGATCGAAGCGCTTGCGCCCGCATACCGTTCCGTCGCACTCTGGGGAGAGCATTCGGGCCGGTATTCGGCCCGGCGCGAGAAAATGCGTCATGTCGATAATTTGCGCGTAACCTTCGGCAGATTGCGACGAGCAACGCGCCCGCTTTCATGCTTCTTCAGGAGACGACGATCCTATGACCGATGCAATCATTGCATTGAAGCCTATCCAGCTTCCTCGCCAGTCGTTCTGGCATCGCACGATCCGCCGCACTGCTCGTAGCGCAGCTCTTGGCGCAGTCCTGAGTATCGGCGTTGCGAGTGCGTTGATCTCGCAGCCGGCGTTGGCGCGGGGCCCCGATGGCATCGCCGACGTGGCCGAGAAGGTGATCGACGCGGTCGTCAATATCTCCACATCGCAGACCATCGATGCGCGGGGCGGCGACGGCCCGGGCGCGATGCCGCAATTGCCGCCCGGATCGCCGTTCGAGGATTTCTTCGAGGACTTCTTTAAGAACCGGCGCAATGGCGGTAAGGGTGCGGATCGCGGCGGAGACAATCCCAAGAGCGGTGACAATTCCAAGGGTGGACCGCAGCCGCGCAAGGTCAATTCGCTCGGCTCCGGTTTCATCATCGACACCTCCGGCATCGTGGTCACCAACAATCACGTCATCGCCGACGCCGACGAGATCAATGTCATTCTCAACGACGGCACCAAGATCCGCGCCGAGGTGATCGGACGCGATAAGAAGGTCGATCTCGCGGTGCTGAAATTCAAACCCGAGAAGCCACTGGTCGCGGTGAAGTTCGGCGATTCCGAGAAGCTGCGCCTTGGCGAATGGGTGGTCGCGATCGGCAATCCGTTCTCGCTCGGCGGTACGGTGACGGCCGGCATCGTTTCGGCGCGCAACCGCGACATCAATTCCGGACCTTACGACAACTACATTCAGACCGACGCCGCGATCAATCGCGGCAACTCCGGCGGTCCACTGTTCAATCTCGACGGCGAGGTCATCGGCGTCAACACCGCGATCATTTCACCGTCGGGCGGCTCGATCGGCATCGGCTTCGCGGTGCCGTCGAAGACGGTGGCCGGTGTGGTGGATCAGTTGCGCCAGTTCGGCGAAACCCGTCGCGGCTGGCTCGGCGTTCGCATCCAGCAGGTCAGCGATGAAATCGCCGAAAGCCTCAACATCAAGCCCGCGCGTGGTGCCTTGATCGCGGGCATTGACGACAAGGGCCCCGCAAAGCCCGCCGGCATCGAACCGGGCGACGTGGTGGTCAGGTTCGACGGCAAGGACATCAAGGAGATGAAGGATCTGCCGCGCGCGGTCGCGGACACCGCCGTCGGCAAGGCCGTGGATGTGGTGATCATTCGCAAGGGCAAGGAAGAAACCCGGCAGGTGACGCTCGGTCGCCTGCAGGATGACGATAAGCCGGTTCAGGCGTCGATCAAGAACAGCACGCCGGAAGCCGACAAGCCCGCGACACAGAAAGCGCTGGGCCTCGATCTCGCCACGCTCAACAAGGATCTGCGCACCAAGTACAAGATCAAGGACAACGTCAAAGGCGTGGTCATCGTCAGTGTCGATGGATCGTCCGATGCCGCCGAAAAGCGACTCAGCAGCGGCGACGTGATCGTCGAAGTGGCGCAGGAAGCCGTCACAAACGGCGCCGACGTCAAGAAGCGGATCGAGCAGCTCAAGAAGGACGGCAAGAAGTCCGTGCTGTTGCTGGTCTCGAACGCCGATGGCGAGCTGCGCTTCGTGGCCCTGAGCGTTCAATAGCGGGGACGGTCTCGAACGGCAGGATACGCGGTGCAAGCCTAGTATCACTCTCCGCGTCATTGCCGGGCTTGACCCGGCAATCCATCTTTCCTCTCAACAAAGCTTGTGCGAAACAGATGGACACGCGGGTCAAGCCCGCGTGTGACGGCTGAGGGTGCAGAGACTATGGATATCTGTTCATCGCAACTCCCGACGCGTCACAAGAAATCAAAAAAATGAATGACTAAGATCATAATGGGTTTTCATGCCGCGATTCTTGCAATGCTGTTGAGCATGCCGGCATTCGCGGCGCACGCCGAAGACGGCGCGACACGCTGGTCGTTGAGCGACGTATCACAAGTGCGGCCGCGCAATGTCACGGTCACGGGCGTCAGCTACAATGGAAGCGACGCGCTCGAAGTCCGCATCACCGGTCCGAACCGTGGCTTCGATGCGGATACGTTCGCATTCGTGCCGGGTGTGGATTTTCATGACGGGACCATCGAGGTCGATGTGGCCGGATCCATCCTGCCGACAGCACAGCTCGAGGCGCGTGGCTTCATCGGCATAGCGTTCCGCATCGATGAGGCCGGCGGGAGCTTTGCCAACGAAGGCCTCTACATTCGCCCGACCAACGGCCGCGCCGAAGACCAGGTGCGGCGCAATCATTCGACCCAGTATTTTTCCTATCCCGGCTACGCCTTCGACCGCTTTCGCCGCGAGGCGCCGGAAAAATATGAATCCTATGCCGATATGGTGCCCGATACGTGGACGCATCTGAAGATCGAGGTGTCCGGCGCAACCGCCCGGCTGTATGTCGGCGCCGCCGCGCAGCCTGCGTTGATCGTGCGCGATCTCAAGCGCGGCGCGGATGCGCACGGAAGCGTCGGCTTGTGGGTGGGCGACGGCACCGATGGCCACTTCCGTAACCTGTCGATCGTCCCGAAGTAACTCCGGTTGCTGAATTGGTTTGAGATGTCGCCCGACTTGAGCAAGGCGCGCCCATTCCACCGTCGCCGTCATTCCGGCCGAGGGTAACGAGAGCCGGAATCCAGTACACCCGGTCTTCATTTGTGACCGAGCGCGGCCAGCTAATGCCCGGCCTTCTTCAATTCACCAACGCCTGCATGTACTGGATCCCGGCTCGCGCTCGCGATGCTCGCTTGGCCGGGATGACGCTGCGGGTGGCGAGGCGTGATGCATGCCAGAGGCAGCGGGGTTTAGCCGCGCGGAGTTGAGCGTGGCGCGTCTCGACACTCTCCGCCGTCATGTGCACGACGACTGAGTAAGCCGGACAGGCGTGGAAAAAGCAGGAGCGGGACGGCGGAGTGTGGAATGCGCTGTGTGCCCTGACGTGCTCATTCCACCATCGCCGTCATTCCGGCCGAGCGCCGCGAGAGCCGAAATCCAGTACGCCCTGTATCAACGGACGGATGGATGAACTGCATCGACAGTGACGTGCGTCTTTCAACAACGAGCAGCGGTGAGTACTGGATCGTAAGTCTTGGTTGCCTCGGGTATGAGGTAAACCTGATGGAACGCTACGGGGTTTTTGGAGAGGTCCTTCACGACCGTCGGGATCTCGTACTTCCATCAGGTTTGATGAGGGGCCAGACACCCGGACGGTAGTAAGTGCTCGCCGCACGCTTGACGATCCCGGCGCCGGCCCCTGCCTCGAGAACCAAGGCAGGAGCAATCATGACAGTCTCGCATTCATTCGACAATACGTTCATCGGCATCGACATGGCAGGGGCGAGCTTCGAGGTGGCCTGGCATCGGGGCGGTGGCGCCCGATATGCCAACCGTCCCGATGCGATCGCATGCTTTTTGCAGCGGCTTGGTGAGGAGCGTTTGATCGGGCGGATCGCCATTGAGCCGACGGGCGGTTACGAGAAGCCGCTTGTCACGGCCTTGCGTGGTGCCGGTCTGCCAGTGGAAGTTGTTCACACCAGCCGCTTTGCGGCTTATCGCGCGCTGGTGGGAAGCAAGGCGAAGTCAGACACGTCGGATGCCCGTCTGCTGGCGTCTTATGCTGCGGCTCCCGATGAGATTCGCGGCAAGGCCGGTCATGTCGTGCTCGCCGACGATGCGGAGCGCCAGGAGCTGGCGGGTCTGGCGGCGCGACGCGACCAGATCAAACATATGATTCACGCCGAGACCTGTCGGCTGGCAACGGCACATCCCGCAGTGCGTGAGAGCATCCGCGAGCATCTCGAGGGTCTCAAGGATCAGGACCGCAAGCTGCATGATGGGATGAAAGCCCTGGTGCGACGGCGCGACGACCTGAAGCAACAGAAGCGCTTGCTGCAAACCATCAAGGGCGTTGGCGACAAGACAGCGCTGGCATGTCTGGCCATGCTTCCTGAACTGGGCCGTGTCAGCAACAAAGCTGCGGCCGCCCTCGTCGGGGTCGCTCCTTTTGTTCGCAGCAGCGGAACGTTCCGCGCACCGGCACGGATCCTGGGGGGCCGGGCTCCGCTGCGGAGTATCTTTTACATGGCGGCCGTGACCGCCAGCCAGCACAATCCTGTTCTCAAACCCTTCTACGATCGGTTGGTTGCCGCAGGAAAGCCGATCAAGTTGGCGCTCATCGCCGTCATGCGCCGCCTCGTTGTGTTCGCAAATGCGGTTCTGCGATCCAATCAGCCGTGGCGAGGGCTACAAACTCTTGACACATGACACGGTAGATCCCGGCTCTCGCTCGCGATGCTCGCTTGGCCGGGATGACGCTGCGGGTGGTGAGGCGTGATGCGTGCCAGAGGCAGCGGGCGGGGTAGCCTCGCGAAGTTGAGCGTGATGCATCTCGACACTCTCCGCCGTCATGCTCGTGCTTGTCACGAGCATCCACGTCTTTGCAACGTTGCGTTTAGCTCAGCGATTACTTCAGACACGATCCAGTGCTTGATGGCGATCTCGCGTATGGCCTCGTTTGTCAGAATGTCAAACACAGCCTCCTGCCGCGCCGGCATAATGCAAGACGTGGATGCTCGCAACAAGTGCGAGCATGACGCAGAGTGTGGCACCGAACGTTCCGGTCTGAGGCCGAACCGTGACCTTCCCCGTCCCTACCGCACGAACGACATCATCCGGCGGATCATGTGCTCGACGCTGACACCGTGGCGCGCGTGATGATGACGCCTCGGGGCCGGTTGGCCCGATGACGCATCCTCGCGTGAAGGCTGGTCGTCGGAATTGCTCGCTACGCGTTGCGGGCCGATCGCATCGAACGCCGCTTTCTGCTCATCGTTGAGCGAGCCATAGAAGCGTGTCCATCGCGGGGCGCACGATCTTCACTGCCTGCAGCATCGCGTCCAGCCGCTGGCCTACCGCCGCGAGCCGCGCCGGAGGGGTGAGAGCGTCGCGCGGTTCGCACGAGGCTTTCAGCGTATCGGCGGCCTGCGCGGCGGCGTTGCGCAAGGCGTCGAGGTTCTTGCGCTGCTCGTCGTTCGGTCTCACCGAGCGCTCGATCGTCTCGCTCGGCCACGCCGTGACACCCGGCTGTGCTACGTCGCATGTGCGCGCGCGTGCAATGCCGGAGGTCGACGCATTCGTGTCCTGCTTCGTGTCGTCCTTTGTGTCTTGCGCCGCGCTGTTTGTCGCATTCGGCCCTGTATTTGCCGGACGCTGGCTCGAGACGCTGCCGGTCGTCTCACCGTTGCGCGACGCGGATTGCGGAGTGGAGAGCGCGGCCACCCGCGCCTTCTGTTCGTCGCTCAAGGCCGCATAGAATTTCTCCAGCGGTGGCTGCACGGTCTGCACCGCGGACACCATGGCCTCGATCCGCTGCTGCATGGCCGCAAGGCGGTTCGGGGCGGTGAGGGCGATGTCCGCCGGGCATGCGGAGCGGATGATCTGTGCGGCCTTTACCGAAGCATTGGCGAGATCTTCCAGCGCGGCGTGCTGGGCATCGCCGGGGCCGATCGCCTTGTCGAACTCTTCGATCGGAAGACCCGCGATATCGCGGTTATCCTCGCCGCACATCTGCGCGAGGTTGGTGCCGTTCGCCGGCGCGGCGCCATTGGCCGTCCGGCCCGGCGAGACCGAACCTGTCGAACCGACGGTTTGCGTGCTGCTTCCCGTGCGCGCTGGCGCACCTTGCGGCAGGTACTCCGCATAGCCCGACAGGTCGTCGTAACCGTAGGGTGCGAACATCCCGGCATAAAGATCGGAATAGCCATAGCCCCAGAACGACGGATCGTAATCGTCGCCCCAGAAGGCATAATTGTAGACGTCATAATAAGCGAACGGCCAGAACACCGGCCCGACCCACCCATAGCCGCCATTGCGATGGCGCCACCAGCCGTTCCATGCTCCCCGGCCATGATGGAAGGCCGCGGTCGCGAGACTTGCCGTCACCAGCGCCCGGGCTGCCGGATTGCGCAACCCTGCCGTCGTGCGCAGCGCCTGATTGACCGGCCGCGAAACCAGTGCGCTGCGTATCGCGTTGGCGTTTCGTGCTGTCCTCAAATTGGTATTGCGTGCGCCGCGCGCCGTCGCCGCGACGTTGTTGCCGACTCCGTTGTTACGAAGCCCGTTGTTTCGAAGCCCGTTGCGCTGGGAGATTCCGGCCGCGTTGAAACGCGAAGCACCGCGCGTGGTCGCCGCTCCGACCCGTGAACGGACGACGGCGTTGCCGCGTGCGAACGAGCGATTGCCGCGAACGGTTCCGCGACCTGCACTAACGTTGGGACCTGCGAAGGAACGGCCTGCGGCCGATCGGGAAAACTGGGGCCGGGCGACTTGCGAGCGCGAGAATTGAGGTCGTGAGATTTGAGGTCTTGCGCTGAACTGGGGCCGCGAGATTTGCGGCCGCGCCGCGAAATGAGCCGCGCCACCACCACCGCCGCCTCTGAAGCCTCCGCCGCCTACCGCTGCGCCGCGAAAACCACCGCCACCGCCGCCGCCGTGAAATCCTCCGCCGCCTCCGCCTCCACCGACGTGTGGCGCGGCGGCAGCCCGCGGGGCTCCGCCTCCGCCACCACCCCGGCCGGGGGCAGCCTGCGATACTGAGAGAGTGGCCGCCAATGCAACTGCCGCAATCGCGGCAACGGTCGCGGTCCCGAATTTCAGAACGGAAAACTTCGACGAGTATGGCGCAGAATATTTCATGGCACCCTCCGCAAAACTTCAGGGGGCCGCCGGTGCAATGCCGGACGGAATACAACTTCGTTCAATTCATTGAACGACAACTTGTTCCAATCAAGACGATCACGAAGACACTCGCGACGAAAGTGTCAGCCGGTTTGCTGTGCGCCTGTGGTTCGCGCGGCCTGTTGTGCGGCGCGGTGTTCTTCATCTCGTCAATTTGCGTTTTGCAGAGAGCCTCTCACTGAAACTTCATTCATCGAATGTTCATCTGATGGCGCGGGCATCCGCACCGCCAGGATCGATCCCAGTGTCACCAGATTTGCCGCCAGCACGTAATAGACCGACGCGAGCGGATCGCCGGTGACGCCGACAAGCCATGTCACGATATAGGTCGCGGTGCCGCCGAAGATGGTGATGCCCAGCGCATAGGTGAATGCCAGGCCCGTTGATCGAACCGGCGGCGGGAAAATCTGTTGCATCAGAACGATGGTGCTGCTCGCCGCATGCAATGCCACGAGGATGGCGATCACGGCCACGAGGCTAAGCGCGCCCGGCTGCGCCACCAGCAAATGCATCGCCGGCAGCAACAGAACCAGAAATATCAGCCGTGGAATCAGAACGACAGGTTTGATGCCGAAGCGATCGGCCAGCAAGCCTCCGGCCAGTGCGCCTAGCGCGCCGGCGATTCCGAACGACATGGCGCTGAGCATGGCGGTTGAAGCCGGCAGATGCAGCGTTCTGATGGCGTAGGGCGTCATGTTGATGAGAAAATACTGGGTGATGGTCGTGCCGCTGACCATGCCGACGCCGAGCAAAACCTTGCGCCAGTTGTGGCGCAGCACCGTGGACACAGCCTGGCTGGTTTTGACCGGGGTCACGCCCGCCGTGTGCACCAGCGTTTCGGTGAGGCGGCGGCGAATATACATCCCGATCGGCGCGATCAGGATTCCCAGCGCGAACGGCACGCGCCAGCCCCACGCATCGAGATTTTGCGGCGTCAGCGCGGTGGCGAGCAGGAAGCCCGAGAGGCCGACGGCGAGCTGCGCGATGTTCTGGCTGGCGATCTGGAAGCTGCCGTAAAACAGCCGCCGGCCCTTCGGCGCGGATTCCAGCATGAACATGGTCGCCGGACCCATTTCACCGCCGACGGCGAAGCCCTGCACGACGCGGGCTGAGACCAGCAGAATCGGTGCGAGCACGCCGATGGAGGCGTAGCCCGGCAGGAATGCGATCATTCCGCTGCTCAGCGCCATCAACGCGATGGTCAGCATCATCGCGGGCTTGCGCCCCGCGCGATCGCCATAGGCGCCGATCAGCATTCCGCCGAGCGGGCGCGCGATGAAGCCGATGCCGAATGTCGCCGCCGATGCGAGATCGCTGACGAACGGATTATCCGCCGGATAAAACACCCGGCCGATGATGCCGACATAGGCGGCATAGACGCCGAAGTCGAAGAACTCGAAGCTGTTGCCGAGCACCGCGGCGACGATGCCGCCGAGCCCGATCGGCTGCCTTGGCGGAACGTTGCTCCGCGCCGGTGCGCCCGGGCCGTTCATTGCAGCCCTCTGACAGACAGCACGATGGCGTCCGCGCCGGCCTTGCGGTCGACCGCGATCTCTTTGTATTCGGGCGACTCGCGAAATTCCCGCGCGGCGGCATCGTCGGGGAACGACATGACAACGACCTTGTTGCGCTCCCACGATCCTTCCAGCACGGTTGGTTTTTCGTCGGACACAAGCAGCGCACCCTTGAATTTCTTGAAGACGTCCCAGAAGCGCGACGCGTATCTGTCGTAGTTCTCCCGGCGCGTGAATTTGAGCTGGGCAATGATGTAGACGGTCATGGACGATGTCTCCCGATGGTGTTGTTGCTGTTGCAGGGTTAGTGATTGCGTTCCGTTGCGATGAACTGTTCCAGCCGCGCCGGCTGCTCGATCGTGATGCGTCCACGGCTTTTCGAAATGAGGCCGAGTTGTTCGTAGTGCGACAAGGCGACCGCCACCCAGCTGCGGCTGACGCCCACCATCTTGGCGAGATCGGCCTGCGTCAGTCCGTCGACATGCAGACGTCGACGCGCGGGGTCGTCCTCGTCCGGACGCGCCAGCGATTTCAGGATCGTGCCGAGCCGCACCGAAGCCGAGTCCAGAACCATCGGCCCGCTGCGTTCGATGCTTTCGATCGATAAGATCGCCAGCAGGCGGGTGATATTCCAGTGAAAACGCGGGATGGATGTGACGCAATGCATGAAGTCGTTGCGCAGCATGATGGACGCGGTGGTTGGCTCCAGCGTTTCAGCGGACAGGATGCGCGACTGTCCGGTGACGATCGCCGCCAGTCCGAGGATCGCGCCCGGCACGCAGATGCCGAAGGTGAATTCCTCGCCGTTTTCCAGGGTCTGAAACAGCCGGACCCGTCCTTCAGTCACAAGCAGCAGCGTGTCGCTGGGCTCGCCCTGCTCGAAAAGGATTTGCCTGGGATCGAACGAGATCGCCTTCATGCGATCGAGAATCTTTTGACGCTGTTCCGCGTCGAGCCCCTCCGTCGCGATATTCCACTTCGGCGACAGAACCTTGGCGAGAACCGGGGGAGGCGCTTGCTGTAACGTTCCCATCTCGAAACTCCGGTCGTGAATCCGTCAAACAGACGGGTGCGAATGCTGATGCGAATGTGTCCCGGCCGGATCGCCGAAACAATCGAGTTGTCCCTTGAATTCCATGCTGGCGAAGATCGCGGGCCCATGCGCCTTCAGCCAATCGCTGTCGATGGTCAGTCCATTGGCGCGCAGATAGGGTTGAGCGTCGTCGACGATCATCTGCCAGTCGTCAAGTAAACGATAGTGCTTCAGCCTGTCCACATGGGGCGTCTCGCCGAGCGCTTCGACCAGCAAATCCGTGTAATTGACCACCTGAAAGTTTTCGGTTTTCTCGGCGCCGATGAATGCCGCGTGGCAACCGTGATATAGCGTGACCAGCAAATCCGCACCGGTTGCGCAGGTGCGCTCCAGCAGTTCGGCATGTTCGCGGGCCGCCAGCTCCGGCGCCTTGCTGCAGCCGGAACCGCCGCAGGTGTAGCCGGATTCCAGCACGGTCTCGACGATATCGAGCCCGGGTATGGCGCGCAGCAATGTTTCGACATTGGCGCCGATGTCCGCGCGGCCGACATGTGCGTGCAGGACCGCCCGTTTATGGATCGGAGCGACGAACCGGCTTTTCAGCGTGTCGAGGCGGTCGACGAGATATTGCGTCACGTGATCGAAATCGTAGCTCGTCTTGCGATAGCCTTCGAGCGTCTCGCCGAGATGAAGCTGGCAGGTCGGGCACCAGTTGAGAACTTGATCGGGTTTGAAGCCTTCGAAGCGGTCGATGGTGTTGTTGGTGACACGCTGCCCGGTCTTGATCTGGCCTTCCCATTTGGTGGCGATGACGCCGCAGCATGACGAAGGTCCGCCCACAACCTCGTAATCGGCTTCGACCGCATCGAGCAGCGTCATGGAATTGAATAACAGATGCGGCGTGCGCAGGGCGTTGCAACCCAGATAGAAAACGATCGGCACGTCGCGGCGGCGCGGCGGCACGAACACGCGCTTGAATTCCTCCGGCATCACCTGCATCGCCACCATCACTTTGATGGCGCGGGACATTCGGCGAAACAGCTCGGGCGTTTTCGATGACGTGACGGCCCGCTGGGCGCCTGCGAGCACCAGCATCCTCCGGGGATTGATGCCTTCGGGGCACACGGGAATGCAGTTTCCGCAACCGTTGCATGTGGAGGCCCACGCCTCCGATGCGGCCGGCAACGCCGCGCCGGTCGCGAGGAAATCCACGATGCCGCCGACGACCTCACTGGCGTCCACGCCCGCCGCCGCCCCAAAGGGAACGACCGGGCAGACCTCGACGCATCGCCCGCATCGCGTGCAGGACGCCGCGATGTCCTGCGAAGCGTCGCGGAGATAATCGTCCATGGTGGGGGAGATCGGCGCGCCGGGCATCATCGGCTTCAACCGAGACAGGCGATGGCTTCGATTTCCACCAGCATTCGCGGGTCGACCAGCTTGCTGACCTCGACAAGCGTGGCTGCCGGGCGGTCGATGAAATAAGGAAACCGGATGTCGCGGGTCTTGGCGTTGAAGGTCTCGATATCGGTTGTGAAAATCGTGAATTTGACGACGTTCGCGAACGAGCCGCCTGCGGCTTCAAGAATATCGCCGAGGTTGGCGAAACACTGCGTGACCTGAGCCCGCATGTCGCCCGCACCGACGACATCGCCGTTTGCATCGCGCGCGGTAATTCCTGCGGTGTGCAGCATGCGTCCGGACGAAACAACGCCTAGAGAAAACGGAACGGTCTTCTCGAAAGGTTTACCCAGTTCCAGCGCGGTCCGGCTCATGTCGCCTCCCTATGCGTGTCGCGAACGTGTTCGTCGCGAAGACATCCAGAGCGAAAGGCTAAACCAGGTTGTTCGGAGCGCGTGTCGAGTAGTGGACATTGGGGCGCAAGAGAGGCCGCCAAAGAGAAGCCCGAAAGGAAACTGCCAAGAGCAACCGGAGAGGATTGCTCGCGCGGGTTTAGCGGTTGGAAGAGGGCGCAGCCGCCGAGGGCCGCCCTGAATTATCCCATGCCTCTGCGCGACTCATGATCTCCGCGATGACATCCTGTTTCGCGTTGGCGTAATCCTGCACGTGCTCCCAGCGGCGCTGCGCCAGCGCCTGTTTCACGCTGGCATAGCGCGCGACATCCTGCGGGCTGTTGCGAAGCCAGTCGCGAAACATCCGGCAGCGTCCGGGTTCGGGGCAGCCGGCGGAGAACACATGCAAGTTCACTTCCAGGTTCACTTCCGGATCGCGGCCCTTGAACATGCGATGCTCGAACCATCCCGGCTCGCGCACCAGCAGGCGATAGCCCGCGCCTTCCAGTACCGGAGCATAGGCGGGCTCGTCCGCCGAATTCGGGGCCGTAAGATGGATGTCGATGACAGGTTTGGCCGCGAGCCCCGGAACGGCGGTCGATCCCACATGATCGATCGCGAGCACGGCGTCTCCGAGCAGCGCGCGCAGCCGCGCGGCCTGCTCGTCGAATTGCCGTGGCCACGCGGGATCATAAGGCAACACTTCGATCTTGCGTCCAAGATCCGGATCGTCCGCCGATATGTTGGGTGTTTGCGCCGTCATGCGAGTTTGTCCGCGTGCAAGGGTGCGCGAGATTATTGCGTGACGAATTCGCTGCGCTTGTAGCCCTGCGCATACAGCAATGCGGTGAGATCGCCGTAATCGATCCGCGCGCCCGCCGCCGCGGCGACCGCAGGCTTGGCGTGATAGGCCACGCCGAGCCCGGCGGCCTCGATCATCGCGAGATCATTGGCGCCGTCGCCGACCGCCAGCGTATCGATGGCGTCGACATCGAACGCCTCGCGCAGCTCCAGCAGCGTGGCGAGCTTGGCTTCGCGGCCGACGATGGGCTCGGCGACCAGCCCGGCGAATTTGTCCTGCTCCACCACCAGGGTGTTGGCGCGGTTTTCCTGAAAGCCGATCATCGCGGCGACGCGGTCGGTGAACAGCGTGAAGCCGCCCGACACCAGACAGGTGTAAGCGCCGTGGGCGCGCATGGTGCGTACCAGCGCGATGCCGCCCGGGGTCAGGGTAATGTGCTTCGCCAGCACCTCGTCGACGACGCTGGCGGGCAGGCCTTTCAGCAGTGCGACGCGTTCGCGCAGCGCGGGCTCGAAGGCGATCTCGCCGCGCATGGCGCGCTCGGTGATGGCGGAGACGTGCGCTTTCAGCCCGGCGAAATCCGCCAGCTCGTCGATACACTCCTGGCCGATCATGGTGGAATCCATGTCGGCGAGAAAAAGCTTCTTGCGCCGTGTCGCGCGAGGCTGCACCACGATATCGATCGGGTGGTCGCCGCGCGCCTGCCGCAGCCGTTCCGCGATGACGCGGGGGTCTTCGTCGCTGTCGAAGGCGATGTCGGCGGCGACTTCGTCGTGCAGCCACGAGGGACTGGCCGAAGGCGGCAGAATGGCGCAAGCAGCATCAATCGCGGTGCTGTCGAGCGCGGGATCGTTCGGATTGGAAATCAGCGTGGCGACGAGAGACATGTTAACCCGGTATTTGGTAAGCGAGATCTGTTCACCCGAGGCGTGCATGTGACGAAGCTGACAAGCGACCCGGATACGGCCTTGCGCGGCGGCACTTTGCCGCCCAAGGCGGTGCTTATCGCAGGACCGACCGCCAGCGGCAAGTCGGCTCTGGCGCTCGATCTCGCCTGCGCCATCGGCGGCAGCGTCATCAATACCGACTCCATGCAGGTCTATCGCGATCTGCGTGTGCTGACGGCGCGGCCCACCCCGCAGGACGAAGCGCGCGCGCCGCATCTGCTTTATGGACACAGCGATGCCGCCGTAAACTATTCCGCCGGGATGTGGGTGACCGATGCCGCCGCGGTGCTGGCGGATGTGCGCGCGGCGGGACGCGTGCCGATCTTCATTGGCGGCTCGGGGCTTTACTTCAAGGCGCTGACGCGCGGGCTCTCGGCGGTGCCGCCGATCCCGCCGGAGATCCGCGACAGCGTGCGCGAACGGCTGGAGCGCGACGGACCGGAGGCGCTGCATCGGGAGCTCGCCCTGCGCGACGAGATCTCGGCGCAAAAGTTGAAGCCGCGTGATCGTATCCGCATCGCACGCGCGCTCGAAGTCGTGGAAGCGACCGGGCGTTCGCTCGCGGACTGGCACAGCGAGGGATTGCCGCCGCTGCTGCCGCCCGAACAGACCGTTGCGATATTTCTCGCGCCCGAGCGCGAGGCGCTCTACGCCCGGATCAATGCGCGATTCGAAACCATGCTCGATCAAGGCGCGCTGGACGAAGTGGCGGCGCTGGCGGAGCGGCGGCTCGATCCGCTGCTGCCCGCGATGAAGGCCCATGGTGTCCCGGCCCTGATGAAATTTCTGGCCGGTGAGATCGGCCGCGACGAAGCTGTCACAATCGGCCAGACCGATACCCGTCACTATGCCAAGCGGCAATTCACCTGGTTCCGCCACCAGATGCCGGAATTCCACTGGACCGCACCCGATGCCGCCCGCGCATGGCTCACAGCTGCGCTTTCGCTACCGGCCGTAGCACTACGTTAAAGATTACACGTGCAAAACTCAGGATATGGGGGCGTGCCGTGACCGACCGGTCGTAGGGTTCGGTCGTGGCGGCAGTTCTGGGGAGTGCAGCATGAAACGGCTGACCGCGTTGGCGATCTGTATTGCCATGGCTTGTCTTCCGGCGGCGGCACGGGCCTGGACCGAGCGCGACGCCGGCACCGAGGGCCTTCAGGGTACCTTGACGCTGCCCGACGGCACTCAGCCGGTCCCTGGTGTTCTCATTCTCGCCGGATCCGGTCCGGTCAATCGCGACGGCAATCTGCCGGGCGCCACCAATGACAGCCTGAAGCTTCTGGCCCATGGCCTTGCGGAGCAGGGTGTCGCCTCGTTGCGGATCGACAAGCGCGGCATCGGCGGCAGCCGCGCGGCGGGACCGCGCGAGGACGAGCTGAAATTCGGCGGCTATGTCGACGACGCGGTAGCGTGGCTCGGGATTTTACGCGCCGAGAAGCGGATTTCACGCCTCGTGCTGTTGGGGCACAGCGAAGGCGGGCTGGTGGCGACGCTCGCGGCCCAACGCGCCGATGTATCGCAACTCATTCTTGTCGCAGGGGCCAGCGAGCCTGCGCCGCGCATTATCGAACGCCAGCTTTCGGCGGCCGGTGTTTCGGCTTCGCTGCAAGAGGAATTGAAACGCATCGCCGCGAGCCTGTCCAACGGCAAGCCGGTCTCCGATGTGCCGGACGAGCTTGCCGCGCTGTATCGTCCCAGCGTGCAGACCTATCTGGCGTCGTGGTTTCCGCTCGATCCGTCCAAGGAGCTGGCCAAGATCAAGGCTCCGGTTCTCATCGTTCAGGGCACCAACGATCTGCAGATCGGCGTCGACGATGCCAAGCGCCTGCTCGCAGCGCGCCCCGGCTCCAAGCTGGTGCTGGTCGATGGCATGAACCATGTGCTCAAGACGGCGCCGCTGGAACAGATCGCAAATCTGCAGACCTACGCGATCCCCGACATGCCGCTCGCACCCGCCTTGCTGCCGGCGATCCTGAGTTTCATCGGAAAGCCTTGAGCCACTTTAGTCTCGCAGGCTTTTTCGAAGCGGCGGTGCGATGGCACCTTCGCGGCTTCGACTCCCTGATTGAAGCGACTTTCAGCCGCCAGCTAAGGATCTCCCCTCACGGAATTTTAATATAATACCTGCAAAACAGAGGTGGTTGATGTGTAGTTGACGCGTAGCACCTTAGTGACCGCACCCAGTATGACGATGTCGATCTTTGCCAGAGTTGCTTGCGGGCTGTCCCTTGTCGGGATTGCCGGATTGGCAATCGCCGTTTCCAACACCCAGCCCGGCATCGCGGCGGTGGTCGGAAACTCCACGCTGATCGAGCCCGCCAAGCCGCAGTCCGCGACGATCCAGCAGATGCGCGACGCTTATCGCCGCCCGGCATCGATCCCGTTTCCGAAAGAGAATCCCTACACGCCGTTGAAGGCCGAGCTTGGCAAGAAGCTGTTCTTCGACACCCGCCTGTCGGGCGCTAACGTTCTGGCCTGCGCGACATGTCACAACCCGGGCTTCGGCTGGGGCGACGGCCAGCCGCGCGGCATCGGTCACGGCATGGAAGCGCTGCCCCGGCGCTCGCCGACCATCGTCAATCTCGCCTACGGACAGATCTTCCAGTGGGATAGCCGCGCGCCGACCTTGGAAGATCAGGCGCTCGGGCCGATCCAGTCAGACGCCACGATGCATCTGCCGCTCGACAAGCTGTTGGCGCGGCTGAACGAGATCGGCGAATACAAGCCGCTGTTCGCGGCGGTGTTTCCCAATGAATTGATTACGGCGAAGAACCTCGCCAAGGCGATCGCCACCTATGAGCGCACCATCGTATCCGGCCGCGCGCCGTTCGATGCCTGGATCGACGGCGACGACAACGCCATTTCGAAAGAAGCTCAACACGGCTTCGAGGTGTTCAACACCAAGGGGAAATGCGCCGAGTGCCACAGCAGCTGGAATTTCACCGACGACAGCTCTCACGACATCGGCTTGCCGGGCAAGGATATCGGTCGCGGCAAATTCCTGCCGGATGTCGACAAGATGCAATTCGCCTTCAAGACGCCAGGGCTTCGCGAAATCGCGATCCGTGGACCGTACATGCATGACGGTTCGATCCCGACGCTCGAGGCGGTCGTCGATCACTACGACACCGGCGGCATCGAGCGTGCGAGCCGCTCCGAGATTATCGCGCCGCTTCATCTGACCGCTCAGGAGAAGGCGGATCTGGTTTCCTTCATGAAGACGCTGACGAGCGAAGCCGATCCGACCATGATTCCCGCGCTGCCCCGCTGATCCTATTACGTCGCCGTTTAAACGAGAGAGCTCCATGAAAACCGTCAAGTTTGCCATCGCCTTCGGACTTGCCACCGGGATCGCCGTCGCATTGGCGGCCGAACAAACGGTCAGCCAGAAAGGCCGTCGCTTTTCCATGAGCGAAGCCACCTTGAAGAAGGGCGACGTGCTGGTTTTTCAAAACGACGACAACGTGGCGCATAACATCCTGTCGACCACGCCCGGCAACGAATTCAACCTTCACTCCCAGCCTCCCGGCGCTTCGACGCCGGTCACGTTCGACAAGACGGGAGACATCAAGATTGTCTGCGCGATCCATCCGACCATGCAGATGATGGTGAAGGTCAGCGACTGAACCTGAATTGATTGCCGCCAGAAAGGCCGTTCATGTCGATCCGCTACAAGATATTTATCGCATTTGGTTGTGTCGTCGTGCTTGCCGCGGCGATCACGGCCTATGGGATAAAGCTTGTGGCCTCGAGCAGCGCGCTGGTGGTGGATCTCTATGACGGCCCGCTGATCGCGGCCGGCAGCGCGCGCTCGGCGCAGCTGAATTTCGCCGAAGCGCGCAGCACGATGGAGCGGGCGCTGTTTCTGCGCGGCGCGGCGGCGGCCAAACCCGAACTTGTCGAAACGCCGGTGCAAAACCTCATCAGCGATCTCGGCGTCGTGCGCGAGCGGCTGCCCGCCGCTGCCGCAGGAGATACCGTCAAAAATGCACTGGTGTTGGCGCAGGATTGGCTCGCGCTCGGTTTGACGATCATCAAGCCCAATCCCGGCGGCGTGCTGGAATTGCCGTTGCCGCGCGCCGTGATGCTCAAGGCCGATGAAGTCTCGGCGGCGCTCGATCTCGTCGCCGAGGCGGCCAATGCCTATGGCTTCGAGTTTCGATCGCAGGCTGAAAGCGAAGCGGCGCGGGCCAAATCAACTCTCTTCGTCCTGCTCGGCATCACCGTGCTGGTGGGCACGTTGCTCGCGGTGTTCACGGCGCATTCCTTCACCGGGCCTGTCATCTACGCCATGCGAATTTCGGAGCGGATCGCGGCGGGCGATCTGAGCGAGGAAATCAAGACCAACCGCAACGACGAACTCGGACGGCTGCTGACCTCGCTCGATGCCATGAAAAGCGCGTTGTCGCGCGAGCAGGGCACGCTGCGGGTTCAGGCGGAGCAGGAGCGGTTGCAGAACGCCGAGCAAATGGCGCGCCGGGAGTTCATGGAAAATCAGGTGCAGGAATTCCGCGCCGCCATCGCGGGTGTCGTCAGCGGCATCGAGAATGTCAGCGCGCGCATGGACAACACGGCGATGTCGCTTGCGACCATCGCCAAGGGCGCGGACCGGCAGGCCGAAGACGCCGTCGGCGCGGCGGAAACCACGTCGAGCAATGTGCAGATGATCGCGGCGGCGACGGAGCAATTGTCGATTTCGGTGCAGCAGGTGAACCGTCAGCTCGATCGCGCGCGTGGCGCTATCGGCGGCGCATCGGACACCGCCAAGAACGCCAACAAGCTGGTCTCAAGCCTTGAAGAGGCGTCCAAGAACATCGACGGCACGGTTGCGTTGATCCGTGCGGTGGCGGCGCAGACCAACCTGCTGGCGCTGAATGCCACCATCGAGGCGGCGCGTGCGGGTGAGGCGGGGCGCGGCTTTGCGGTGGTGGCCGCCGAGGTCAAGTCGCTGTCGAACCAGACCGCGACGGCGACCGAAGAGATTATCCTCCAGGTCACGGAAATCCAGACCGCGACCGGTCACGCGCTTGCCGCGATCCGTTCGATCGACGCCATCATGGACGAGATCAAGGAGTTGACGGAATCGGTCAACGCCGCCGCCGACCAGCAGGGCCTCGCCACCAACGAAATCTCCCGCAACATTCAGATTGCCGCGAATGCCAGCCAGTCGCTAACAGGCAACGTGGTCGGAACGCGAGCCGCGATCGGGGAAACGCAACGCTCCACCAGCGAGGTGATCGACACCTCCATGAGCCTCACCGAGCAGACCAACTCGCTGCGCGAAGCGGTCGAGCAATTCCTCATCAATGTGATGGCGGCGTAGGGACCGGACGTCCGGCCCGCGCGTCTGCGCGCGTGCCGTCGGCTCTGGCTGCGAATCCGCCACCGGCAATTTCCGCTCGCGGCTATCTCCAAACCGCGATAGCATCGGCCCGCAGCGCCGGAATCGACTTGATGGCTTGACTTTGGGCGATTGAAGTCTATAAACGCGCAACCTTTAGGAATTCTGGACGATAAATGCGCAATATTATTACCAAAGTGGTGGTACTTATCGTCCCTGGGCACACCGCCGGGGGTGGCTGAGGCCACCTGCAATCCTGGCGGTGTGAGGGCCTCTTGAGGCCCTTTTTTATTGTCCGAGTGCCTGCAAGCGACTTTCTGAACACCGATAAGATCGGAAGATCCGGAGCGAACCATGAGCGAGAGCAAGAGCCACGATCCCAATCAGATGACCGGCGCCGCGATGATTGTGCGCGCTTTGATCGATCACGGGGTCAAGCACATCTTCGGCTATCCGGGCGGCGCGGTGCTTCCGATCTATGACGAGATTTTCCAGCAGAGCGAAGTGGAGCACATTCTGGTGCGTCACGAGCAGGGCGCGGGTCATGCCGCCGAAGGCTATGCGCGCTCCACCGGCCAGCCGGGCGTGGTGCTTGTGACCTCCGGCCCCGGCGCCACCAATATGGTGACGCCGCTGACCGATGCGCTGATGGATTCGATTCCGATGGTTTGCATCACCGGGCAGGTGCCGACGCATCTGATCGGCAACGACGCGTTTCAGGAGTGCGACACCGTCGGCATCACGCGGCCCTGCACCAAGCACAATTGGCTGGTGCGGCGGATCGAGGATCTGCCGCGCGTGCTGCACGAGGCGTTTTATGTGGCGACCACGGGCCGGCCCGGTCCGGTGGTGGTCGACGTGCCGAAGGACGTTCAATTCGCCATCGGCACTTACACGCCGCCGCGCAAGTCCGACGTGCATGTCTCCTACAAGCCGCGCGTGAAGGGCGATGCCGACCAAATTCGCAAGGCGGTGGCGTTGCTCGCCTCGGCCAAGCGTCCTGTCATCTACACCGGCGGCGGCGTCATCAATTCGGGGCTGGAAGCCTCGAAGCTGTTGCGCGAACTGGTGCAGACGACGGGCTTTCCCATCACCTCGACGCTGATGGGCCTCGGCGCCTATCCGGCGTCCGGCAAGAACTGGCTCGGCATGCTCGGCATGCACGGCACATATGAAGCCAACATGGCGATGCACGATTGCGACGTGATGCTGTGCATCGGCGCGCGTTTCGACGATCGCATCACCGGGCGCACCGACGCGTTCTCGCCCGGCTCGAAAAAGATTCACATCGATATCGATCCGTCGTCGATCAACAAGAACATCCGCGTCGACGTGCCGATCATCGGCGATGTCGCCAATGTGCTCGGCGACCTGTTGCAGGTGTTCAAGGCGGAAGCGAAAGCTCCCGACACCAAATCGTGGTGGCAGCAGATCGCCACCTGGCGGGCGCGCAATTCGCTGGCTTACAAGAAGAACGACGACGTCATCCTGCCGCAATATGCGATCCAGAGCCTGTTCGAAAAAACCAGAGGCCACGACACCTACATCACCACGGAAGTGGGGCAGCATCAAATGTGGGCGGCGCAGTTCTTCGGATTCGATGAGCCGCATCGCTGGATGACTTCGGGCGGTCTCGGCACCATGGGCTATGGTCTTCCCGCCGCGCTCGGCGTGCAGGTCGCCCATCGCGACAGCCTGGTGATCGACATCGCAGGCGATGCCTCGGTGCAGATGACGATGCAGGAGATGTCGACGGCGGTGCAGTACGAACTGCCGATCAAGATCTTCATTCTCAACAACCAGTATATGGGCATGGTGCGGCAGTGGCAGCAATTGCTTCACGGCAACCGGTTGTCGCATTCCTATTCGGAAGCGCTGCCGGATTTCGTCAAGCTCGCGGATGCGTTTGGCTGCGTCGGTCTGCAGGTGACGAAGCCCGCCGATCTCGACGGCGCGCTCGACGAGATGATCCGCGTCAAGCGCCCGGTGCTGTTCGATTGCCGGGTGGCGGCACTGGAAAACTGCTTCCCGATGATTCCGTCGGGCAAAGCACATAACGAGATGCTGCTACCGGCGGAAGCCAACGACGAAGCCACTGCAAAGGCTTTTGCTGGCGGCAAGGCGCTGGTGTGAGGGAGATAGAGTCGAGAAACCCACGGCCGTCATGCCCGCGCTTGTCGCGGGTATCCACGTCTTAAAACATCTCACCAAGGAAGACGTGGATGGCCGGAACAAGTCCGGCCATGACGAAAGGGGGAAGCAGCCTCCGAGATCAACGATTTAAAACATGGAGCACAAAACCATGACCCAACCCGCATCGGCCTATTTTCTCGATGACCGTAAAGATCCGATCGAGACGCACACGCTCTCCGTGCTCGTCGCCAACGAGCCGGGCGTGCTCGCGCGCGTCATCGGTCTGTTCTCTGGACGTGGCTACAACATCGAAAGCCTCACAGTGTCGGAGACCGAGCATCAGAAGCATGTCTCGCGCATCACCATCGTCACCACGGGCACGCCGCAGGTAATTCAGCAGATCAAGCACCAGCTCGATCGCATGATCCCGGTGCACAGCGTGATCGACATGACCCTCGCGGGTAACGCCATCGAGCGCGAGCTTGCGATGGTGAAGGTGCGTGGGTCGGGCGAGCCGCGCGTCGAAGCGCTGCGGCTGGCGGAAGCGTTCCGCGCCCGCGTCATCGATGCCTCCACCGAAAGCTTCGTGTTCGAGATCACCGGCGCCAGTAACAAGATCGACCAGTTCATCGATCTGATGAAGCCGCTCGGGCTTGTCGAAGTGTCGCGCACCGGCATTGTCGCCATCGTGCGCGGACCGGAGAGCATGTAAGCGCATGATGCTCGCACCGGCGGGACACCCGAACGCATGAAGCCGCTTGATATCGCGCTTGCGATCGCAGTCGCGGTCGTGTGGGGGCTTGCGTTTCTTGTCAGCAAGATCGGCTTGCGCGAACTCTCGCCCATGATGCTGTGCGCCATGCGGTTCGTGTTCGCCGCCATTCCCTGCCTGTTCGTGCCGCGCCCAAAGTTATCCTGGCCGTTGCTGCTCGGCATCAGCGGTACGCTGTTCGTCGGCCAGTTCACGACGCAGTTCTACGGCATCGCCCATGGCGTCCCGGTTGGTCTGTCCGCCGTCATCGTGCAAAGTCAGGCGCTGTTCACCGTGGTGTTCGCCGCGCTGGTGTTTCGTGAAATTCCGAACGGCATGCAGACGCTCGGCATGTCGGTCGCCGCCATTGGTCTTGCCGTGGTGTGCGTCACCATCGGCCATGATTTCAGTGTTGGCGCTTTCGCGGTCACGATGATTTCGCCGATCAGTTTCGCCGTCGGCAACCTGTTGCTGCGGCGGGCGCAGGGCGTGCAGATGTTCGATCTCATGGCATGGCTCAGCGTGGTGGTGCCGCTGCCGTTGACGGCTGCGGCGATGGTGACTGACGGTGTCGACGCGACCCTTCAATCGCTCGCCGGCTTGAGCTTGTCCGGCATCGGTGCGGCATTGGCGCTCGGCGTGCTGTCGACGACGCTGGCCTATTGGGCCTGGGGGCATCTGCTGCAACGCTACACCGCGGCGCAAGTAGTGCCGTTCGCACTGTTGGTGCCGGTGGTGGCCAGCGTCGCCTCTATGTTGGTGTTCGGAGAACAGTTCGGCGCGATGCGGCTGACAGGAATGGCGACCATCGTGCTCGGCGTCGCGGTGATGCTGGTGCTGGGTCGTCCGCGTGTCCAAGCAGGCGAGGCGGGGTTCGGCTCGCGTCAAGAAAACGCGTGAGAGCATAGGCAGCCCCGCGATGTCGCACTCTCTGCTTCCGGCTTTCATTCTTTTCGCTGCCGCCGCGTGCTTCACGCCGGGCCCCAACAACATCATGTTGATGGCATCGGGATTGAATTTCGGATTTCGCCGGACGCTGCCATGTGTCGCGGGAGTTGCGCTCGGCTACGCCTTTCTGGTCGCCGTCGTCGGGCTGGGTCTCGGCGCCGTGTTCGAAGCGTTTCCCGTGCTGCAGGTCGTGCTGAAATATGTCGGCGCGGCCTATCTGGTCTATCTCGCGGCCGCGATCGCGTTGTCCCGGCCGAACGTGGCGGTCACCGAGGCCGGGCGTCCGATCACCTTCGTCAAAGCGGCGATGTTTCAATGGGTGAACGTCAAGGGATGGGTTTTCGCGATCGGGACCGTGACGGCGTATGCTGCGATCACGGGCTATCCGTGGAACGTTTTGCTGCAATCGGCGGTGCTGCTGTTGATCGGTCTGGCGTCCGCGATCACATGGCTGCTGTTCGGAATAGGGCTGCAGGCGATCGTCAAATCGCCGCGCGCCGTCAGGATTTTCAACGTCGCGATGGCGCTGCTGCTGCTGACTTCGCTCTATCCGGTGTTGACGTCATGACCACGGCGGTGGAGCATTTCCAAGCGCGGCGTGGATAAGAGCGCGAGCGGCCCACGCCGACGTCTCGCGCTGCTCGTCCGATGACAGGCCGCGAACATCCTGCAACACCACCATGGCTTCCCAGCCGATCACCATGGCGAGCGCCGACACCAGTCGCTCGAATTCCTGGGGCCCGAGCCGGTTGCGCAGCGGCGCGACAGCTTTTTCGATCCACGCGATGCGCCGGTAACCGCGGCGTGGAACGCTGCCGTCGGAGTTTTGCGGATCGACCGTCAGGCGGATCAGTGAACGCCCGAGGGGCAGGGTCTGTGCGGCATTGGCGCTGATCGCGCCGATCATCTGGCTGATGCGCAATTCCACATCTTCGCAATTTTCCGATGCGGCGATGGCGTCGTCGATGGCGCTTTCGGACAGCAGCCCGAGCTTGGCGTCGATCAGCAACTGCTCGAGAGTTGGAAAATGCAGATAGACCGTGCGCCGGGAAACCTCGGCCGCTTCCGCAATGTCGGACACCGAAGGGGCCGAGTTGGACCGCAGCAATTTCATCGTTGCCGCGACGATGGCCGCGCGCGTGCGGCTGCGCTGGCGCGGCCTGCCGGTATCGGATTGCTGCGCCGGCGGGTCGTCCGTAATGTTTTTGCGGGCTGCTGCGCGTTTCACCTTCATTTGAAACATTCCCCAACTTGACTTCGCGACCATTTTCGATAAATGCACTCTTGTGCACTTAGTATATTCGTGTGTAATTTAGAGTTCTAGTTAGAGGAATTCCCGATGGCAAACACCACCGATCCATCCCGCCGCACTGCCGTGGCTCCCGACGCGCCCCATTCCGGTCCCATCACCTTGATCAATTCCTTTGCCGTGCCGGACGGGCGGGAGGAGGCATTTTTCGAACTCTGGAAAGGCACCAGCGGCTACTTCCGCGCCCGGCCGGGCTTCTTATCCCTGAAACTGCACCGCGCGCTCTCCGCGCAGGCACCGTATCGCTTCGTCAATGTCGCGGTCTGGGCCTCGGCACAGGACTTCGCCGCCGCTCATGCCACAACTGAATTCAGGGATCTGGTATCGCAGCCGCCGTGGCGGGAATTTCCAAGCAGCCCCGGCTTGTATGAGGTCGCCACCGAATACAAGGCATCGGACGCAACAGCCTGAGGAGGAGATGCCGATGGTTCATTTCGGTTCCGATATCGAGCTTGCCGTCGAAATCCTGCTGGAGCTTGCCTCGGCCCCGGCCGCCGGTCACGACGCCGTTCAACTCGCGCAGGTGCTGGAATTGCCGGTCAGCCGTGTTCAGAAGCTGATCGCAGATCTGGCGCGGGAAGGCTTGGTGCGTCAAGCCAAAGCGCAAAGCGGGGGATGGCGATTGAGCCAGGCCCCGAAAAAAATATCGTTGCTGGCAGTCGTCGAAGCGGTTCAGGGGCATCGTCCGGTCTACGAAAGCGGGGACGTATCGACCGGCAGCATTATGTTGCACATGCCGCGCCCGCAGCGACGTGGCTTTTACGGCCTGTATTCCGTGATGCTGGAGGCCGAGCGCAAAATGCTCCGCACGCTCGCCGGAAAAACGCTCAGCGATATCGCGACCTGACGCCTCCGCGCCGCCGCTGGCGACGCGCCCCGAAGCGGCAGATCCGACCGGCTTTCGGGGGCCGGTGAAGATTTTGATTTCAAGGTGTTTTTGGCCCAAACCGCGCTGCTGGACTGGCGGCGGCGGTTAAAACGGTTTTCCGGGCCGCCTAGAGCGTTTTCGAGCGAAGCATGCCGCCGGACTTGATCCGGTGGTGGGCACCGGTTCGCGTGAAGAAAACGCGTTAAATAAAGAAATTAGAGCGCTTTTGTGATTCAATCAAAACCGAATGCGCTCTAGCCCGGCTTCGGGCTTGTCTGGAAGCCCCAGCCGCCTTACACAACGGCGGCAATTCGACTGGCTCGGGTTTCGCAGCCCGAAAGCCTGACCATCCTGAAAACATGGTGAAACGGGCAATCGCGCCCGCCAGACAAGAGGAACGACCATGCGTGTGTATTACGACCGCGACGCGGACATCAACCTGATCAAGGGCAAGAAAGTCGCCGTCGTCGGCTATGGCAGCCAGGGCCATGCCCACGCGCTGAATTTGAAGGACTCCGGCGTCAAGGACGTGGCGATCGCGCTGCGCAAGGGCTCGGCATCGGCCAAGAAGGCCGAAGGCGCAGGCTTCAAGGTGCTCGAAGTCGCGGAAGCCGCGAAGTGGGCCGACGTCATCATGATGCTGACGCCCGACGAATTGCAGGGCGATATCTATCGCGAGCATCTGCACGACAACATGAAGAAGGGCGCGGCGCTGTTGTTCGCCCACGGCCTCAACGTGCATTTCAATCTGATCGAGCCGCGCGCCGATCTCGACGTGCTGATGGTCGCGCCGAAGGGCCCCGGCCACACCGTGCGCTCCGAGTATCAGCGCGGCGGCGGCGTTCCCTGCCTGATCGCGATTCACAAGGATGCCTCGGGCAACGCCCACGACCTCGGCCTGTCCTATGCCTCGGCAATCGGCGGCGGCCGCGCCGGCATCATCGAGACCTCGTTCCGCGAAGAATGCGAGACCGATCTGTTCGGCGAGCAGGTGGTGCTCTGCGGCGGTCTGGTCGAACTGATCAAGGGTGGTTTCGAGACGCTGGTCGAAGCCGGTTACGCGCCGGAGATGGCCTATTTCGAGTGCCTGCACGAAGTGAAGCTGATCGTCGACCTGATCTATGAAGGCGGCATCGCCAACATGAACTACTCGATCTCCAACACTGCCGAATACGGCGAATACGTCACCGGTCCGCGCATCGTGACGCCGGAGACCAAGGCGGAGATGAAGCGCGTGCTGGCCGATATCCAGAACGGCATCTTCACCCGCAACTGGATGCTGGAGAACAAGGTCAATCAGACCTCGTTCAAGGCGACCCGCGCCAAGCTCGCCGAGCATCAGATCGAGGAAGTCGGCGCCAAGCTGCGCGACATGATGCCGTGGATTAAGAAAGGCGCTTTGGTCGACAAGACCAAGAACTGAGCCTTATCTTTCAAGCCAATAACCAAAGACGGGATCGCGCATGGCGCGGTCCCGTTTTTTTAAAGCGTTTTCGAGCGAAGCATGCCGCCGGACTTGATCCGTGGTGGATACCGGTTCGCGTTAAGAAAACGCGTCAAAACAAACGATAGAACGCGCCAAGAACCAAGCGTTCTAGCTTCCGGCGCTGCGGCACGCTGCAATCGCATCGCACTGCAGCGAGATGTCCGGAATTTAATGCGCGGCCGACCTTTTCCGGTCTTCGCGCGTTGGTCGCATGTTCATACTTATGATGATGAATGGTGCGGGTTCGAGTCCGAAGCATGGAAAGGCATATGAAGCGAGCGATTATCAGCGTGGCATGTGTTTGCGCCCTTGCAGCGGGCGGCTACTACGCGCTGAGCAAATGGGGCATCAGGCACCAGGCGCTGGACCTGTTCGATGCTTCGCGCAACCGCGCCATCGAGGTCGATCTCGCGGTCCGGCGTGACTACGAAATGAAAGCCAATGCGGGTTACTGGAAGCTTCCGGTGGCGATCATCAGTCACGGCAACACCGTCAAGAACACCGAGTATTCTTTCCTCGCCAACGCGTTCGCCACGCGCGGTTATCTGGTAGCCAGCATTCAACACGATTTGCCGACCGATACCCCGATGGTGACGCGGGAAGGCTCGCTCTATGTCGGGCGGCTGGCGGCCTATGAACGCGGCGAACAAAACATCTTCTTCGCCATCGATGAATTGAAAAAGATCGTGCCGAATGCGGATTACGATCACCTGACGCTGGTCGGACATTCCAACGGCGGCGATATTTCGATGTACTTCGCCGAGGAGAATCCGCAACTGGTCAAGAAGGTGGTGACGCTCGACAATCTGCGCGTGCCGCTGCTGACCTCGGGCTCGACCAAAATCCTGTCGTTCCGCTCGAAGGATCAGAACTTCAAGCCCGATCCCGGCGTGGTGCCCAGCGACGAGCAGAAGGGCATCGATATCGTCAAAACCGATGCTCAGCATACGGATATGAGTGATCGCGGCCCCGACAGCCTGAAGCAAAAGATCCAGACCACGCTCGATCATTTCCTGAACGAGGACGATGCCAGTCAGCTCAGTCCGGCGGATACCAAAAAGCCGATCGTGGCCGATCCGAAGGCGATGGGTCCGTAGCTGGCTGCCATCAGATGTTCCGACATCCCGAACTGCGCCGTCCTGCAAATGGAAAAGCCCGCCGGAGGGGGACGAAACCGGCAGGCTTTTCCGTATTGCAGAGGATGCCTTGATAGCTGCTCTCACATGAATGCAATCTGAACGGTTGCCCTACGTTTTCAGCGAAGCATGCCGCTGGACGTGATCCGGTCGTGGGTGCCGGTTCGCGTGAGAAAACGCGTCAACAACGAAAGCGAATTTCAAAGCCACGCTCACCGCTGCATTTGCATGATGTGGTCCATCGTCATCATGTTGTGATTGAGATTGGCCATGATCCACAGCGAACCGGCCATCACCAGGAACACGATCAGTACGCCGAATGCCAGCGCCAGGACGTTGTTGGTGTTGTCCGCGCCGGTGGTGATGTGCAGGAAGAACACCAGGTGCACGCCCATCTGCGCGATGGCGAGAACCACGAGCGCGACCGGAATGCTCGGCGCCCAGACCAGATCGGTGCCCGCGATGAAAAACGAGGTCGCTGTGAGGATGATCGCGAGCGCCAGTCCGATCAGATAGACCACCACACGCTGGCCGATGCCGCCGCCTTCGGCCCTCTCGTCGCCAGGGGCCGTATCGGTGGCGGTGGTTATGCCGTTGTCGTGGCTCATCGCGCCGCTCCCATCAGATAGACCACCGTGAACAGCGCCACCCAGATGATGTCCAGCGCGTGCCAGAACAGCGCGAAGCACATCATACGCCGCGCGATGTCGGCGCGAAAACCCTTGGCGAAGACCTGCGCCATCATGGTCAGCAGCCAGAGAAGGCCGGCAAAGACGTGAAGTCCGTGGCAGCCGACCAGCGTGAAGAAAGCCGAAAGAAATGCGCTGCGCGTCGGGCCCGCACCACGCAGCACCAGCGAGACGAATTCGTTCAGCTCCAGCGCAAGGAACGCCGCACCCAACAGGCCCGTGACCGCCATCGCGGCATAGAACCAGATCTTGTTGCGCTCGTCGGCGGCGATGCTGGCGAGGCCGCAGGTGAAGCTCGACGCCAGCAGAAATGCCGTCTCGATGCCGGCGTTACGCAGGTCGAACAAATCCCTGCCGCTCGGGCCGCCTGCCGTTTCTCCGACCAGAACCGCATAGGTCGCGAAAAACGCGGAGAACATGATGATGTCGCTGAGCAGGAAGATCCAGAAGCCGTAGCCGACGACGATGCGCTTCGGCGCTGGTCCGCCGTCGCTGCGGTCGCGTGCGTGCGCGCCCGAACCGTGCCCGCCGCCGGAGTGCGGGCGGGTTGGATTGGGATCGGCGTGTTCGGGTGCGTAGGGCAAAGCCGTCATGTCAGCCTGCTCCGCTCAGGGCCGCATGGCTCTCGTGTCTGTTGAGACGGTCGATCCGCGCCACATCCTCGGCCGGGATCACATACTCGTCTTCGTCGCGCCAGGCGAACACCACGAAGGTGGCAAACGCGCCGACTGCGCCGGTGGCGACGAGCCACCAGATATGCCAGATCAGCGCGAAGCCCATCACGGTTGCGAAGAACGCGCAGATGAATCCGGTCGGCGAATTTTTCGGCATCTCGATCGCCTCGTAACGCGGCTCTTCGCCGGGCTTGGTGCTGGGCTTGGCCTGTTCGCGCACCTGCTGCTTCATTCCCCAATAAGCATCCTCTCCCGACACGTTGGGCAGAATGGCGAAGTTGAACGCGGGCGGCGGCGACGCGGTCGCCCATTCCAGCGAGCGGCCGTCCCATGGATCGCCGGTGTGGTCGCGCAATGCGGCGCGCTGGCGGATGCTGACCACCAGTTGCGCGATCTGCAGCACGATGCCGATCAGGATCAGTCCCGCGCCCATGGCGGCGACGATCAGCCAGGGGCGCCACTCGGGCACATCGTAATGTTGCATTCGCCGCGTCATGCCGAGGAAGCCGAGCACATAGAGCGGCATGAAGGCGACATAGAAGCCGACGATCCAGAACCAGAACGCCGCCTGACCCAGACGCTCGTGCAGCCGGAAGCCGAAGGCCTTGGGAAACCAGTAAGTGTAGCCGGCGAAAGCGCCGAACAGCACGCCGCCGATGATGACGTTATGAAAATGCGCCACCAGAAAAAGACTGTTGTGCAGCACGAAATCCGCGGGCGGCACCGCCATCAGCACGCCGGTCATGCCGCCCAGAATGAACGTGACCATGAAGCCGATCGACCACAGCGTCGGGGTGAAGAAGCGGATGCGGCCGCCATACATCGTGAACAGCCAGTTGAACACCTTCACGCCGGTCGGCACCGCGATGATCATGGTGGCGATGCCGAAAATCGCATTGACGTCCGCGCCCGCGCCCATGGTGAAGAAGTGATGCAGCCAGACCATGAACGCCAGAATGCAGATCACCATGGTGGCCGCGACCATGGAGCGATAGCCGAACAGCGGCTTTCCCGAAAACGTCGAGATCACCTCGGAGTAAATGCCGAAAGCGGGAAGGGCGAGGATGTAGACCTCCGGATGCCCCCACGCCCAGATCAGGTTCATGAACATCATGACATTGCCGCCGGCTTCATTGGTGAAGAAATGAAAGCCGAGGTAGCGATCCAGAAGCAGCATCGCCAGCGTCGCGGTGAGGATCGGAAAGGCGGCGACGATGAGCAGGTTGGACGCCAGCGTGGTCCAGCAGAACATCGGCATCCGCAAATAGCTCATGCCGCGCGCCCGCGTCTTCAGCACGGTGGTGACCAGATTGATACCGGATACCAACGTGCCGACGCCTGAGATTTCCAGCGCCCATAGATAATAATCGACACCGACGCCGGGCGAATAGGCGATCTCCGACAGCGGCGGATAGGGCAGCCAACCGGTCCGCGCGAATTCACCGACGATCAGCGAGATATTCACCAGCAGCGCGCCGGTGGCCGTCAGCCAGAAACCCACGGAATTGAGCGTCGGGAACGCCACGTCGCGGATGCCGAGTTGCAACGGCACCACGAAATTCATCAGGCCGATCATGAACGGCATGGCGACGAAGAAAATCATGATGGTGCCATGCGCCGAAAACACCTGGTCGTAATGTTCAGGCGGCAGGTAGCCTTGCGATTGAAAAGCGAGCGCTTGCTGGGTGCGCATCAGAATGGCGTCGGAAAAGCCGCGCAGCAGCATCACCAGCGCCAGCAGCGTGTACATGACGCCGATGCGCTTGTGGTCGACGCTTGTGATCCACTCATGCCAGAGATAGGGCAGGTATCCTTCGATCACGATCCAGACCAAAACGCCGGTGATGGCAAAGGCAACCACGGCCGAGGCGATCAAGGGCAGCGGCTGATCGAGCGGTATGGCGGCCCAGCTCAGTTTACCGAACATTGCTGTCTCCCGTGCGCGGCGACACGTCTCGCGTGGGTTCGCCGTTTTGCGGCCCCGGCCCCGGCGCGATTGTCTGCATGGTGATGGCTTGATAAAGGCCCGGATCGCCGAGCCGGTAATTCGCGGGCGCGACCTTCACGCTCTGTTTCGCGAGATCGCCATAGCTCTTCGCGTCGAGAACCGCGCCGCTCTTTCCGGCTGTTTCAACCCAGGCGGTAAACTCCGCGGCGGAGACCGCATGGACCTCGAAATTCATGTCGGAAAAGCCGTCGCCGCTGAAATGCGCGGACAGGCCGTGATAAGTGCCGGGCGTGTCGGCCATGAGGTTGAGCTGGTTGCTCATTCCGTTCATCGTGTAGATCATGCTGCCGAGTTGCGGCACGAAGAATGCGTTCATCACGCTGGCGGACGTCAGGGAGAAATGCAGCGGAACGCCGGTGGGCACCGTGAGCGTATTGACGGTGGCGATCTTTTGGTCCGGATAGATAAACAGCCATTTCCAGTCGAGCGATACGGCCTGGATTTCAAGCGGCTTTTGCGACGACGCTATTTTGTTCGCCGGATCGAGATCGTGCGATCCGATCCAGGCCACGCCGCCGAGCAGCATGACCACGAGCGTCGGGATTGCCCACACCACAAGCTCGATGCGCCCGGAATAGGCCCAGTCCGGCAGATAACGCGATTTGGTGTTAGAGGCGCGATACCACCAGGCAAACCCGAAGATCGCGACGATGGTCGGCGCCACGATCGCCAGCATGATCGCAATTGAATCAATCAGGATCGATTTTTCTGCCGCGCCGACCGGCCCATGCGGATCGAGAATGCCGATCCTGCAGCCGGAGAGCGCTGCGCCAAATGCGATGGCAGCAACGGCGGTTGCGCCTCTGCGCGCGGCGTCGCGCAATCCGGCGCCTGGTGTTGTCGCTCGTGAACCTGTTGTGGCCACCTCGGCCTGACGATGAGACATCGATCAGGAATTATTTCAGCCATTGCCTCACCTGTCCATGGCGCGAATGCATGCGATGGCCGCGCATGGCGCGGAGATGAAATGGTAGAATGCTGCGGAACCACAACGGCCCGTGTGCGTTACGATTTCCGGTCGCCCATTCACACTGACGAACGGGAACAGACGACTGGGAATGGGGGGAACAAAAATGGGGCACAATCGCGTGACCGTCAACAAACATGCGATCGTCAATCGGACCATCATCAAGAAACGGAATGTAATTCACACTGGGATTTTTTCGGGTTTGATGCAGAGCCAACGCGCAATGTTCGCGGCAGCATCGTGACGTTCGTCAAGCAATGCGGATTTCCCGGAAATGAAATCGATCTGGTTGCACACGGAAGCGGCGGTTGCCGCCGTCGCCCTCGTGATTTTTTGTACGCTTTTCATGCTGTGGGGCGGGTACTCCGGCCTGTCGTGGAGCGCGGATGCCAATGCGAGTCCGGGCCGTCCGGAATTCATCCTCAATCTTGGTTCGAACTTTGGCCTGAGCCGGTGCAGCGTGTTGCGCGGGGCGGAGATAGACGGACCGTCCGTCATCAATAGCGCGACCGAATCCCCGCCGGACGATCAAGCCTGCCGCGGTCCAGCGCCATGATCGCGATTATTCGGTCAGAAATTTCTGGATCGTTTCGAAGAACTGAAACCTGTTTTTCTCGAACAGCACGAAATGCGTGGCGTCGGGGATCAGCACGCTCTTTTTAACAGGGGCATGCACCAGATCGCGCATCAGTCCCGCACGGTCTTCAGGGTAGGACCATGTATCGAACGCGCCCGCGATCACCAGCGTCGGCGCATAGATATTGGCGGCATTCCAGAGCGGGCGTCCGGTGGCCTGATAAAACGAGTCTTCCAGCACGCCGTTGGGCGCGCGAAGCGACGGCGGCTTGCGCGACGTGCTGGTCGGGTCGGTCGCCAAACAGGCGTTCCAGAATTCGGCAGGCAGTGCCGGGTCGCGATACTCGTCTTTATTGTCGACGGGGATTTCGCCGTTCCAGCGGGCGGTGTTGCCCTCTTCCGTTCCCAGACGGTAAGCGCCAAGGGTGAAGTTGAATTCCTGCGGCTTGCGCTTGTTTTGCAGCGGACTACCAGCACCGAGATTGGTGTGCTCGTCGAAATTATACAGCGGTGCGTAGAGCACGAGCTTCTGCACGTTCTCGCTATGGAGCGAGCTGTAATAGCCCGCCATCATCGCGCCCCAGGACCAGCCGATCAGCGTGATCTTTTTGGCGCCGTGTTTGGCCTTGATGTAATCGACCATCGCCTCGATGTCGCGCAGCGCCAGATAAGAGCGCGTCACCGGCTGGTTTTTGGTCGCCACGTCGTCCATGGCGGCTTCGCGACTTGATCCGCCGTAGTTGCGATAGTCGCCCATGTAGACGACGTAGCCGCGCTTCGCCATCCAGTCGGCCCAGGAGTAGTCCTTGTAAGCGAGATCGAAATCGCAGGTCGACGGGCTGGTGGCGCCGTGGAGAAACAGCACGATGTTGTCGTCGGTGAAACGGGTGTTTCCCTCCGTCATTTTTTGGCGCAGGAAAATCTTGACGCCGGGATCGAGCCCGTCGATCTGCACGTCGGTCTTGATGATTTTGGCCTCGGCCTTGGTGTCGGATTTTATGTCGGATTTTATGTTCTGGGCGCTGGCAGCCTGGCCGCCGGCTCCTGCAAACCCGATCGTCGTGGCGACAATTACGCCGCGCCAGCTTGCGATGCGCCCTGGTGCGAACGCCAAGGCCAGCATCGCCGCTTGCCGTAATCGGGAATGAACAGGATTTGCCGCTTTCGCCATCGCTTCCTCAATTATTTTTTGAATGCTGCAATACACAGCACCAGCCCGCAAGCGCGATGGCGCTGTCGATTTCAACACTGCCATCGCCTCGTTATTCCTGCGGACCCCTCGCGCAACATGTGGTTGGCGGTTGTGGCGGAACAATGTCACGCGCATGCGACGTATAAATGATGAAGTTCCACGCGGCTGACAAGACAGATTTTCGGCGTGATGATGTCGACAATCACTTTGATCGACGGGCATCGGCAGTGGTTCAAATCGCGCCAGGGCATGGCGGACGCGGAAACCTTGAAGGGACCGGCGCTGTGCAACTTCGCCCTTCAGCAATCCGAGCCGATGGTGGTGCCGGACACGCTTCAGGACGGTGCGCGGTCTGTCGGACTCCGGCGCGAGCCTCGATGTGTTCAGTTCGGCGGATGTGCCGGATCGCTTCAAATTGCAGATCGCTGCCGACGAGATCTATCGGCTGTGCCGGATCGAAACCAAGCACGACAAAAGTCTCGAAGTGGCGTTTGAATGAGCTGAGGGCCGAAGCGTTCAAGCGTCAGCGCGCACCACGTCAGCAGGTGCCGGAAAACCAGCAAGAATAGGGCTGGCGGCCGTACCATTCGTACCACGGCGTGCCGTAGTAGGAATTGTATTCGAAATTGCCGGCCTTGCCGTAATAACCGGGAATTTTCGGAGAGCTGGTGATCCAGGGCACGAACGCGATGGTGGTCGTGGCCACCGGCCTAACGGCGACGCGGCGTCCCTGCGGCGGCGCTGCGAAAATCTCTCCCAGCTTGGTGTGTTCGGCCATGTCTGCGGCGCCTGCTGCCATCCCGGCGGTCGCAAGCATGAGGGCCGAGAGAGTTAGTCTGAGCAGCATTGTCCGGACTCCGATGATTCGGAAATCATAGCGAAGAGGCCTTAGAAATGATTAACGATTGCCTGCCGAGGGGTGATGAGATGCGATACCGTCTCGGCATTCTCTGCCGTCATCACCGGGCTTGTCCCGGTGATCCACGTCTTGGCAGCGTTCAGGAAGAAAGACGTGGATGGCCGCAAGCGCAGGCAAGTGTACGCAGTCTGCGCAAGGCAGACTACTATGTGCGGCCATGACGGCAGAATGCCAGGCTGCAAGAGTGCCCTATTACGTCGTAATCCCGGCCAAGCGAGCATTGCGAGCGCGAGCCGCGATCCAATACACGCAGGCGGTCGTTGGTTGCCGCAACGGTGTTAAAAAGATCCAGCAATAAACTGACGCAGCCTGTTCCAATTGACTCTAGGCTGACTTCCTTCCGGCTCTCGCGCCGCTCGGCCGGAATGACGGAGATTATCATTGTGCCATACAGACTCAAACCGGACAGCCGCGCGCTGCAAGGGCCTATTTACCAGGCGCTTACCAGCGGGCGTGCGGCGAAGGCTGCGGCTAAAGATCAGGTTGCGCCTGTGTGACGGTTCCACTACGGTTTGATGACACGGCGCCCCACCGGCCGCCGCCGTTCGCCTTCCGGCATCGGCCGGGTCAGGCTTTACCCGCGCCGGGCGTGATTTGCGTACACGTCCATGTCCACGGCGCCGCCGTCCAATCCAAACCCCCTGACACCTGGCCCCTTGAATCCCGGGCCTCCCGCCGTGGCGGCCTCGGCCATCGCGTCCTATGGCGTCTGGCGTTACCTGGCCGTGGCGTCGCCGCATCTCGCCGCGCTTGGGCTGATGGTGCAGACCGAGACCGATTTCACCTCGCGGCTCGGTTTTCTGCTGTCATGGGCCATTCTGAATTTCACCTGGATCGCATTGTTGCGGCGGCCCGCGCTGTCCGGCGCGCTGTCGCTGACGATGGTGGTGATCCTGATCCTGCTATCGCGGCTCAAGCACGATGTCGTGCAGATGACGGCGAACTTCGTCGATCTGATGGTGATCGATCGTGACACCATCGCTTTCCTGTTCACGATCTTCCCGAACCTGCGCTGGTCGGCGATCGGCGCGGTGATCGTCACGATTCCGCTGATGTACGCGCTGTGGTGGCTCGATCCGTTCCGTATCCGCCGCCTGCCGGCGGCGACGCTGGCGTTGGCCTGCCTCGCGGCGCTGGTCGGCACCGCCAAGATGTGGCCGGATGAAGCGTGGCGCGGCTATTACGACGACGGCTATCTCTCGAAGTTCACGCGCTCCGGCGTCACGGCAGTCTCCGACTTCATCAATTATGGTTTCATGGAATCCGACGCCGTGGCCTCGGATCGGCTGAAGCTGCCGCTGCTGGATTCCTGCAATCCGGCGGGGCGGCGGCCGAACATCATCATGATCCATGATGAATCCAGTTTCGATATTCGCGCCGCGTCCGGCGTCAAGGTGCCGCCCGGATACGGCAGCCATTTCGCGTCGTGGGACGGCAAGGCGCGCAAATTCCTCGCCGAGAGCAATGGCGGTCCAAGCTGGTTCACGGAATACAACGTGCTGGCGGGGTTATCGTCGCGCTCGTTCGGGCCGTTCTCCTATTTCGTGACGCGGATCGCATCGGGCCGGGTCGAGCGCGGCCTGCCGCTGGCGCTTGCGGCGCTGCGGCTACACCACCACCTCGCTGTATCCCGCGTTCGGCGCTTTCATGAGCGCGCAGAATTTCCAGACCACGACCGGCGTGCAGAATTTCTATGATGCGCACGCGCTCGGCGCCAAGGGCATCGAGCCCGACAAATTTTTCTACGACAAGGCCGTGGACTTGCTCGCGCAGGAGAAGGGCGCGCAACCGGCTTTCATGTTCGTCTATCTCGCCGCCAATCATTTCCCGTGGGAGATCAAGTTCCGCCCCGAACTGACGCCGAGCTGGCGCGCGCCGGGCAATGCGGCTTCGATCGATGAATACATCCGCCGTCAGGCGATGAGCGCGGCGGATTACGCGGCCTTCACGGCCATGCTGAAAAAACGCTTTCCCAACGAGCCGTTCCTGATCGTGCGCTATGGCGATCATCAGCCGGAGTTCTCGCCGCAATTGCTCGACCCCGGCCTTAACGAAGCCGACATCGGCAAGAAGCTGATGTCTTACGACCCGCGCTACTACGCCACGTATTACGCGATCGACGCGATCAATTTCAAACCGGCGGCAAGCCCGACCGAGATGGATACGATCGATGCGGCCTATTGCCGCTGGTGATCCAGGATGCGGCGGGGCTGCCGCTCGATCCCACGTTCGAGGAGCAGAAGAAGATCATGCTCCGCTGCAAGGGGTTGTTCTACGCCTGCAACGACGGCGCCGAAGCGCGCCGCTTCAATCGCCTGTTGATCGACGCCGGATTCATCAAGGCGTTGTAGCTTTGCGGCCGCCGATCTCCCGCGATGACGGTGCGTAACCGATCAGCAGCCGGTCGATGAACTCGGCGAATGGCCAGTCGGTGAGCGTCTCGGCGCTGACCAGAAGCCGGAAATACAACGGCGCGATCAAGATCTCGATGAAGACAGCCGGATCGGCATCTTTGGGAAATTCGCCGCGCGCAATCGCGCGCGTGAATATCGGTTGCAGCCGCTCGAAGCGCACTTGCCAATATTCGTATCTCGCCTTGCGCCGGCTTTCTTCATGCGACGTGGTCAGCATCAGCATCGCCTGTCCGCGCGGCGATTGCAGCAGCGCGACGGTGCTGGCCATCAGCGCGATGAGGTCCGAGCGCAGTGCTCCGGTGTCGGGAATAATGATGGCGTCGTCGGCGACGTGCAGGCTGGCTTCCAGGGCAAGGGACTGGCGCGAGCCCCATCTGCGATAGATCGATGTTTCATGAACGCCGGAACGCGCAGCGACTTCGCTGATCGTCAGGTTCGGAAAGCCTTTTTCGGTCAGCACCTCGAACGCCGCCGTCAGCACGGCGTCGCGTACACGCGCGCTGCGACCACCGAGTCGTTTGCGTCTTTGATCTGCCGTTTCCGCCATTTGTTGTCGTTGTCCCACGCGGCTTCGAACGTAAACAGGTGCGGGTGCTCGCAGTGCAACTCTCTCCACAAGGGTAATTTATAAACGCAAATTAAGTTGCGTTAAGTCCTATGCTGGGCCATTAACGCAGAAAAGTTGCATTAAGATCGCCGATGAGAGGCTGCTGTTACGCGCCTGAAGACGGCGAAATAAAATTACCCCATGCAATCAAAATGATAGGGAGATCCAAGGTGTTGGCTTCAAAATGGATGCGTGCAGCATTGGTCGTGCTGGCAGCCGTTGTCATCTATGTGGCCGTTCGGCCCGTGGACCGCGGACAAGGCCGGTTCTTCGCCGATCAGACCTACCACTTCCAGACCCTGCGGGCGCTGAACGATGTCGCCGCCGACGGCGCCGATACCGCTGAAGTTCTGGAGACGATCAAACATATTCGTTCGGGGGATCCTCAAGGCTGGTTTGCGGCATGGTCCGCCACCGGAGAGCGGGTGGCGCAGCGCGCCGACACGATCGCGGATCCGATGAACAAGGGCCGTGCGTTGCTTCGCGCGCATAATTACTATCGCACGGCGGAATTCTTTTTGCCGCCGACCGATCCCAAGCGTCCGGTGGCCGCGAGCAGGAACAGGCAACTGTTCTATGCCGGGCTCGATACAATGGGCGTTCGTTATCAAAAGATCGCGGTGCCCTATGGTGAAGGGCACCACCTCGAAGCGGTGTATTATCCGGCGGCGCAGGGCGCGACAAAAAAGAAATCGCTGATCGTTTACGGCGGCGGTTTCGATTCCACGATCGAAGAACTCTATTTCAGCCTGGTCAAGGATGCGCACGATCACGGCTACGACGTGCTGACCTATGACGGGCCGGGTCAGGGCGCCATCCTGCGTGAGCAGGATTTGCCATTCACGCCGGAATGGGAAAAGCCGGTCAATGCCGTGATGGCTTCATTCCTCGCTGAACATCCCCGCCCCGCGAAGATGGTGCTGGTCGGCCTTAGTCTGGGCGGTTATCTGGCGTCCCGCGCGGCGGCTTTCGACGACCGCTTCGATGGCGTTGTCGCACATGATGTGCTGTTCGACCTGGGCGCGATCGGTGCGCGAAATGCGACTCCCGCAGTGGGATGGCTCGATACGCACGGGCTCGGACCGGTGGTCGATCTCATCGTGCGTGTCAGGGCGGCTCTGTCGCCGGGCTACGCCTGGGCCTCGGCCAACGGCCGTTGGGTCACCGGCACCAAGCGTCCGCTCGAAACCGCGATGGTCATGAAGAAATTCACACTCGCTGGCGTTGCCCAGAAAATCAAAGGCGATGTTCTCGTGATGGCAGGGACCAACGATCATCTCGTGCCGTTCGGGCAACTCGCGCAGTTCGAACAGGCGCTGACCAGCGCGCGCAGCGTGACGACGAAGGTGTACGATCGCGATTCCGGCGGGGCGGAACACTGCCAGTCCGGCGCGCCGACGCTGTGGCACGCGGATTTGTTCGACTGGTTGCAGACCAAGTTCGAAAGCTGACATCAAAATTTGAATCCGGCGGCGCTTCCCGTCGCCGCCGGGCTCTCTCACCGCCCGCTTATTTCTTGCCCATCTTCTCCCACAGCCAGCGCGCCACGCTGCCCGGCGAGCTGTCCTGGTCATTGCCGCCTGCGCGCAGATTGGCTTCGCGCATCTCGGCGATATCGATCTTGCCGAGCAAGGGTTGCAACGCCGCGCGCAGCGCCGGGTCGTTCGCACGCCGGGGCGACAACAGCACCACGGCATCGTAAGGCGGGATCGCGCGCTTCGGGTCGTCCAGCACCACCAGATCATACTTCGCGATCAGGCCGTCGCTGGTATAGCCGGCGATGACGTCGACATCCCCTGCGGCCACGCCGGCATACATGAAATCCGGCTGCATCTGCCGTTGCTGGCGAAAGCCCAGACCATAAGCCTTTTGCAGCGCGGCCCATTCCGGGCGCGAAAAGAACTCGTAGTCTCCGGCGATTGACATCTCACCCGCGCGGTTCGCCAGATCGGCAATCGAGCGGATGCCCAGCGCCTGCGCGCGCTTGCGCGGCATCACCAGAGCATAGGCGTTGGCGAATCCCAGTTCGCCGAGCAGCGTGATGTTGTTGCGTTGCGCCAGTTCGGTCTTCAACTCGGCGAGCAACTCCTCGCGCGGCTTGATGTCCGTGCGATGCAGTTGATTGGCCCAGAGCGTGCCGGAGTAGTCGACATACACATCGATGTCGCCGGTGGTGAGTGCATCGAAGACGACGTTGGAGCCCAATCCCTCGCGCGTCCCGGCGGAAAGCCCCGCTGCCTGCAGGCGCTGGACGATCAGCGCCGACAGCACATATTGCTCGGTGAAAGTCTTGGCGCCGACGATATAAGTGCCATGCGCGCGTGCGAGGAACGGCGACAGCGTTGCCGCCACCAGCGCCGCGAGGCCAACTGCGCCGCTTGCGATGCGAATGCGGCGGCGCAGGCGCGCGCCGCTTTCCATCAGCGCCAGCATCTGGTCGACGAACAGCGCCAGCAGCGCGCTGGCGGCGCAGCCGAACAGCACGAACACCCAGTTCTGGGTCTGCAATCCCGAGAAGATGTAATTGCCGAGGCTGGTCTGGCCGATCGGCGTCGATAGCGTCGCAGTGCCGATCACCCACACCGCCGCGGTGCGGATGCCCGCCATGATCACCGGCAGCGCCAGCGGCAACTCCACCATCCACAGCGATTGCCGCTGCGTCATGCCGACCCCGTCCGCAGCCTCGCGCAGCGACGGATCGACGCCTTGAAGGCCGGTGATGGTGTTTCGCAGCACCGGCAGCATGCTGTAGAGCGCCAGCGCCAGCACCGAGGGCAGAAAACCGAACGCCGAAAAGCTCAGGCCGAACCACTGTGCGCTGACGGTGGCGAGCGCCAGCAGCAACGGATAGAACAATGCGAGCAATGCGAGGCCCGGCACGGTCTGAACGATGCTGGCCACGACGAGCAGTGTACCGCGCAGCAGCGGCCTGCGCCTTGCCGCGAGCGCCAGCGGAAAGCTGACGGCGAGGCCGAGCGCCAACGCCGCGAGGCTGACGCGCACATGGCTGCCGAGATAATCGGGCAGGCGGCTTAGTGCGTCGCCCCAGCGTGGATCGGCGATCATCGCTCATGGCAGCAGCGTCTGCAGTTTTTCGGCCTGGCGGCGCGGCGTGCGCAGCAGATCCTGCACGTATGAATCCTTGCTTCTGCGCCAGTTCCGCCGGCGTGCCTTGCGCCAGCAGGCGTCCGCCGCGCATCACCGCGACGCGATCCGACAGCAACATCGCTTCCGCCATGTCATGGGTAATCATCACCGTGGTCAGATTGAGTTCGCGGTGCAGCCGCCGGTAATCCTCGCCAAGCGCGTCGCGCGTCAGCGGATCGAGCGCGCCGAACGGCTCGTCCATCAATACGATGGAAGGCTTCGCAGCCAACGCCCGCGCCACGCCGACCCGCTGGCGCTGGCCGCCGGAAAGCTCGTGCGGAAAGCGCTCGCGATAGCGTGCACTATCGAGTTGCACGAGATCGAGCAATTCGTCGACACGGGAGGCGATTTGCGGCCGGGCTTCACCGAGCAGGCGGGGCGTGATGCCGATATTGCCGGCGACGCTCATATGAGGAAACAGGCCACCGCTCTGAAATACATATCCGATGCGCCGTCGCAGCGCGATCGGATCGAGGTTTCGTACGTCCTCGCCATTGATCCGGACCGTGCCGTCGTCGGGCTCGATCAGCCGGTTGGCAAGGCGAAGCAGCGTGGTCTTGCCTGAGCCGGAGCCGCCGACGATGGCGAGAAATTCGCCTTGCGCGACGCGCAGCGACACACCGTCCACGGCTTTTACGCGGGTCGCCGTGCGCGCACCGTCCTCGGCGCCGTCGAAGCTTTTCGAGACGTTTTCGAATGCGATGGCGATGGGGGCGGGAGATAAGGCAGGCGTCATGCGTGCATGGTGCCACAGGGCAGGAGCGGGACCAAGCGGGTGTTTCGGTTCGAAAGCTGGCCTTAGAAATCCTGCCTTAAAAGGTGATGATCTTCGCCGTGAGAAGCTCTTGCATTTCGTCCTCGTTCGTTGGAATTTGCCGCGCAACGAATACGCCAACGAACAATTAAAAAATGCCGGTTCCGGGAGATAGAGTGTGCAGGCCAATGTGAGCGCGGCGTCGAATGCGGTGGCGCTCGACAATGTGAAAGTCGCGTTCGGGCTTGCCGATCGCCGCACCTACACCGCCGTCGAGCAAGCCAACCTCACGGTGGCGGCCGGCGAATTCGTCGCCATCGTCGGCCCGACCGGGTGCGGCAAATCCACTTTGCTCAATGTGGCCGCCGGGCTGTTGAAACCGGCCGCAGGCAGCGTGCGCATTTTCGAGCAGGCGTTATCTGGGCTGAACCGGCAGGCGGGTTATCTGTTTCAGGCCGATGCGCTGTTTCCCTGGAAGACCGCCATCGAAAACGTCGCCATCGGGCTCGATATCGCGGTCGTGTCCCGTGACGAAGCGCGGGCCAAGGCGCAAAACTGGCTGACCTCGGTGGGTCTCGCCAATTTCGCGCAACGCTATCCGCACATGATGTCCGGCGGTCAGCGCAAGCGTGTCGGTCTCGCGCAGGTGCTGATCCGCGATCCGAAGATTCTGCTGATGGACGAGCCTTTCGGTCCGCTCGATGCGCAGACCCGGCAGATCATGGGCAATCTGTTGCTCGATCTGTGGAGCGCCGAACGCAAGGCAGTGCTGTTCGTCACCCACGATCTCGAAGAAGCGATCGCGCTGGCGGACCGCGTGGTGATCATGTCCGCCGGGCCCGCCTCGCGCATCATCGGCGATTGGCGCGTGCCGCTGAAACGCCCGCGCGATATTTTCGAGATCCGGCTGGAAAAGGAGTTTCACGATCTGCATCGCGAGATATGGAGCGTGCTGAAGGCTGAAGTGGTGAAAAGCTATGCGGCGGCGTGAAAATCGTTTTCGATATCGGTGGCCTCATGGTTCGAGACGACGCTTCGCGTCTCCTCACCATGAGGGTGGAGGTTTCCCATGAGGGTGGAGGCCTTCTCATGATGACGACAACCCTTATCATGCAGAGAGAAATCCTCGCTATGCGCAAAATCCTCATCCCGAGGGGACGCGAAGCGTCGTCTCGAGGGACGAGGCCCCATCCTTCGACGAGTATTCTCTCAGTGCTTATTCCCTCGCAATTTATTCGGCCACGCTCATCCTTTGACCTGAGCGCGAGCCTCCAGCAGCAACGGTTGCAATCATGACGCGCGTTGTCCTCCTCTTCCTGCAATTGCTCGTGGCCGTTGTCGCGATCGGGTTGTGGTACGTGCTCACCACGGTTCCGATTTTCGGGACCATCGTGCTGCCGCCCTTCTTTTTCTCCACGCCGTTAAGCGTCGCCGCGCGGATCGTGAAATGGATCGCCGAGGGAACGATCTGGCGGCATCTCGCGGTGACGCTGATCGAATCCATGCTGGCCTTCGTCATCGGCTCGCTGGCGGGAACGCTGGTCGGGTTCTGGTTCGCGCGCCAGCAGATGGTGGCGGCGGTGTTCGATCCCTACGTCAAGATGATGAACGCGCTGCCGCGCGTGGTGCTGGCGCCGATCTTCGCGCTCTGGCTTGGGCTGGGCATCTGGTCGAAAGTCGCGCTCGGCATCACGCTGGTGTTCTTCGTGGTGTTCTTCAACGTCTATCAAGGCGTCAAGGAGGCCAACTCGACGCTGGTCGACAACGCGCGGATGCTCGGCATGAGCGAACGGCAATTGCTGCGCCATGTCTATTGGCCATCGGCGCTGTCATGGATGTTTTCCTCGTTGCACACCTCCGTGGGCTTCGCGGTGGTGGGCGCGGTGGTCGGCGAATATCTCGGCTCCTCCGCCGGGCTCGGCTATCTGATCCAGCAGGCGGAAGGCGTGTTCGATGTCGCAGGTGTGTTCGCGGGCATGATCGTGCTCGCGGTCTTCGTGGTGCTGATCGACATGCTGGTCAGCCGGGTGGAGCGGCGGCTGTTGATCTGGCGTCCGCAGGCGGGCGAGGGCAGGACGTGAGCAACTCTTTAGAGCGTTTTCGAGCGAAGCATGCCGCCGGACTTGATCCGGTGGTGGGCACCGGTTCGCGTGAAGAAAACGCGTCAAATAAAGAAATTAGAGCACATTTGTGATTCAATCAAAACCGAACGCGCTCTAGTCATTCGCAAGATAATTTTTTAAAAAAGATGGATTGCCGGGTCGAGCCCGACAATGACACGGTGGGAAGCAAGGCGCTTCGTCAGCAACAGCGTCATCTGTGGGCTAGACCCGCGGATCCATCTTTCTGAAACAGAATGGTCTCCTACAAAACGTATCAAGGGACGCAAGGGACAGACGTCATGAAGAAAATTTTAAGCGCCTTGGCCACACTTGCCTTCACCATGGGCTTCGCCAATGCTGGCTTCGCGCAGGCCGTCGAAAAGCCTGATCTCGTGCTCGGCGTCGGCGGCAAGAGCCTGTTGTATTACCTGCCGCTGACGCTGACCGAGCGTCTCGGCTATTTCAAGGATGAAGGGCTCAACGTCACCATCACCGATTTCGGCGGCGGCGCGAAAGCGCTGCAGTCCTTGGTGGGCGGTTCGGCGGATGGTGTCACCGGCGCTTATGAGCATACCATTCGGATGCAGGCCAAGGGGCAGGACATCGCCGCTGTGCTCGAGCTTGGCCGCTTTCCCGGCATCGTACTCGGCGTGCGCAAGGAGAAGGCGGCGAGCGTCAAGTCGTTCAAGGATCTCAAAGGCATGAAGATCGGCGTCACCGCGCCTGGGTCCTCGACCAACTTTTTCGTCAATGCGCTGATCGCGCGTGAAGGATTGAAGGCCGACGACGTTTCGATCATTGGCGTCGGGACCGGTCTGAGCGCGGTCGCGGCCATGAAGAAAGGCGACATCGACGCCATGTCGAACCTCGATCCGGTGATGACCAAGCTGGAGCAGGACGGCGATATTGTAGTGCTGGCCAACTCGCGCACCGAGGAAGGCAATATGAAACTGTTCGGCGGCAACAACCCGGCGGCGGTGGTTTATCTCAAGCGCGACTTCATCGAGAAATATCCGGTGACGACGCAGCATATCGTCAACGCGTTCTACAAATCGCTGAAGTGGCTGGCGAGCGCGACGCCGGAGGATGTCGCCAAAACCGTGCCGGAGGAATATTACCTCGGCGACAAGGCGCTCTATCTCGCCTCGTTCAAGGCGTCGGCGCCGATGTATTCGAAAACCGGCATCATTCCGCCCGAGGGCATGAAGAATGCCGAAAACATGCTGCTTCAATTCGATCCCGAATTGAAGGACGCCAAAGTCGATCTAAGCAAGACCTTCGATGGCCGTTTCGTCGCCAAGGCCGCAGCGGCCAAATGACGGCACATGCGGGCGATGCGGCAGTCTCCGTCCGAACGGCGCGCCGCCTTGACCTGATGTTTCAACCGTGGGACTGGCCCTTCGCCCGCGAGCGGCGCGCGGACATCGACGCGAAGTTCGATGCCGCCCGCGCCGCGAAACCGCAATTATGGAACGGAAGAGTGCTGCTGGCGCGCGATCCCAACCACGACGGCGATACGTTCAGCGCGCACTATTTCGAGACTGATTTTGCGAGCTTCCTGGCCTGGCGCGATCTCGGTATCGGCCCCCCTCCGAACTGTCCCGACGCGACAGTCTTCAACGGTTTCGGCATGGGCGCGCTGCGCGGCAGCGACGGCGTCTTCGTGCTCGGAGAGATGGCCGCGCATACGGCAAATGCCGGGCGGATCTATTTCCCGTCGGGTACGCCGGACCCGAACGATCTGCGCGGTGATCGGCTCGACATGGCCGGCAGCGTCGCTCGCGAGGTTCTGGAGGAGACCGGCCTGTCACCCGGCGACTATCGCACGGCGGACCGATGGCATTGCGTGCGCACGGGACAGTCGATCGGGTTCTTTCGGTTGCTCGACTTTGAAATGACTGCCGAGGCGCTGCGCCATCGCATTGCGCACAATCTGGCGCAGCAGGTCGAGCCGGAATTGAGCGCGTTGCATCTGGTGCGCGACAGGCGAGACTTCACGCCTGCGATGCCTGCGTTCGTGACCGCGTTTATTGAGGCGGTAACCGGCGATGGAGAGTAAGCTCTCGCCTGATGTACGTCTTCCTGACCTCATGGTTCTTAGCTCACCTCTCATGAGGTCTTACCCCTCATGGTTCGTCTTTCTCCCTCATGGTGAGGAGCGCGGCAGCGCGTCTCGAACCATGAGGCTCGCAACTGCGTCTCGTGTTATGCTGGATTGTAAACGGGCCTCATCCTTCGAGACACGGCCAAGAGGCCGCTTCTCAGGATAAGGAGTTCAACGAAGTCTTTCTTGCCATGTCGAAGAAAACACAGAAATTGTTGGGCGATGATCTCTCCCGGTACGTCGCGCCGTTTCGCGCCGACGGGTCGAGCTCGTTTCGGCTGAAGTCGCACAAGACCAATGAAAGAGGCGATCTCGACAAGGACGCGGCGAAAGAGATCATCGAGGCCAATCGCAAGCGGCTCGCCGGTTGCCAGGAGCGGCTTTACGCGACCGGCCACTGGTCGGTGCTGCTGATCTTTCAGGGCATGGATGCGGCGGGCAAGGACAGCGCCATCGAAAGCGTATTCTCCGGCGTCAATCCGCAAGGCGTCGACGTCGCCGCGTTCAAAACACCGTCAACGCTGGAGCTCAATCACGATTTCCTGTGGCGCGCCACGAAGAGGCTTCCGGAGCGCGGCCGTCTCGGCATCTTCAATCGATCTTACTATGAAGAGTGTCTGATCGTCCGCGTTCATCCGGAGGTTCTCGCGGGAGAGAAAATTCCGCCGCGTCTCGTCACGCGAAACATCTGGCACGAGCGTTTCGAAGACATCAACGCTTACGAGAAATATTTGTCACGCAACGGCACGTTGATCCTGAAGTTTTTTCTCAACGTGTCGAAAGACGAACAGCGCCGGCGTTTTCTCGACCGGCTGGATGAGCCCGGCAAGCGCTGGAAGTTTTCCATGGGCGATATCGCCGAGCGCGAATTGTGGGACAAATACCAGGCGGCGTATCAAGACATGATCGCGCATACGTCCACCAAGGTCGCGCCCTGGCATGTGGTGCCCGCCGATCACAAATGGTTCGCGCGCGTCGTGATCGGCTCGACCATCGTCGGCGCGCTTGAAAGTCTCGACCTGAAATACCCGAAAGTGGACAAGGCGTCGCTGCAGGAATTCGCCAAGGTCCGCGTCGCGCTGGAGCACGAAGGAAAGCGCAGCGCCGGGTTGGCGCGCAAGAGCGCCAATGGCGAGCTGCCAAAGGCCGCAACGCGGCGTCGCGCGACGCGGCCAAATGATCAAATAAAAAGCCCGGCGCGAGGCCGGGCTTCCAGATGGCTTCACTTTGAAAGATTCAAAGCGGAAACTGGATCTCAGTAGCGCGGAGCCATTGGGCCACCGAACTTGTAGGCGAGACCGCCCGAGACGGTTTGCGTCGTCAGCTTCTGGTTCATGAACACCGCATCGTTCGCGCCCGCGAAGAACTCGTGGTCGATGTGGCCATAATCAGCGTAACGATATTCGACGCGTGCCAGCCAGTTATCCCAAACTCGCGCTTCCACGCCCGCGCCCACGGTCCAGCCGAGCTTGGCGGTGCTGTAGGTTTCGTTGTGATTTTTCTTGCACCAGATTTCGCCTTCGCCGCCGAGGCAGACCGCCGAGAGCGAGACGTCTTCCCACGCCGCGCCGCCGGTGGCGAAGATCATCAAATTCGGCATCACGAGAAAGCCGAGCCGCGCACGGATGCTGGCGTCCCAGCGCTCGCGCACCGTCGAGCTGTCATGGGTGGTCGGGAATCCCTCGAACAGCGCTCCTTCGGTGCCGATGATGCCGGCATGGGTCTTGCTGTGGTTGGCGTATCCGACGTCGCCTTCGAGGCCGACGACCCAGGTTGGAGCAAATTGCCAATTGTAGCCCGTGTAGAAAGCGCCCCGGAACGTGCTGTTGTTGAAGCCGACCGGATTGTCGTGAGACAGCAGATCCGTCACGTCGGTGCCGATCGGCGGCAATGGATCGCCCAGGCGCGTGGTGGTCCATGTCGAATTCGACATGCGCGTGCCCGCCTCGAGACCGGTGTAAAAACCTGACCAGTTGTAGGCCGGATCGGCCACGGGAGCCGCGACCGGAGCCTTGACGTAGGTCCGCGTGCCGAGATCGGCTGCGAGCGCGGCGGTCGAGGTCAGGGCGAGGATCGCGGCGAGCGCCGTCTGCTTTTTCATGGGTTTCCTACTAACAGTTCGAACAACAACTGTTTTTGATTAAACACATCCACTGGGGCGTGTCTGTGACCGTGCGGCAACAGGCCGAAAAACCCGCAAATGTGGCAAATGGAACTTCTAAGAACAGAACGGGAATATAAATTATTTCGTCCCGCTTGGGTCTGTCGGACGTCTGCCGCTTGGCGATCAAGCGCCGCGAAACGTTTGGTCAAATAAAAAGCCCGCGCTCGGCCGAGGCTGAATTATGGACAGAGCTTCTTCGAGCGAGGATGGCGCTCTCAGTGCTCGCATACAACATGCTCCGCGTCATCAACATCAAGGCCACAGCCGTAAGAACAAAAGAAAAGAGGCCCCAGTCAAACTGGGACCTCTTCGTTCGCGCAACCCGGCGCGAGGCCGGATTTTAATTCATTGCAAAAGCGAGCGACAATCAGAAGTGATAGTTCACGCCGGCACGAACGATGTTGCCGTTGAAGTGCGCTTTTGCCGACGTATCGACCACGCCACGACCACCCCCCAAGAAGCTTATCAGAGGCGTAGCCGAGAAATTGGTGCTTGTCAGGCTTCCGGTCGAATAGGTCGCGGAGCCCAGATCATAATAGAGATATTCGAGCTTGGTGCTCCAGTGAGAGGCGAACATCCACTCACCACCCGCACCGACAGCGTATCCCACGCGCGTGCCGGAAAATGCTCCCGATGCCGAAGTCACCGCGAAGGCCGGAGTGCCTGTGTTGATCCCGGATTGAGCGATTGCCGTGTCGGATTTTGCCCCGCCGTAAGCCAAACCACCGGTTACATACAAAAGTAAGCTCGGATTGACGGTCACGCCCAGACGCCCGCGAAACGTTCCGAGATAGGTAGGACCCGAGGTATTTGTTATCGTCGTCGCGAAGCCGCCAACTTGGATCCCGCCCACAAATACGGATGACGACGAGCTTCTGTGCGACCGGGACAGCCCCTGGATATCCGCCTCGAAGCCACCGACAAACAACGGCGAAATTTGATAATTGTATCCAAATTGCGCGCCGCCGATGAAGCTGCTCGGTCCCCCGGTCGAACCTGTTGCACCAGCCGCCATGGTCAAAGCGATCGATCGGAGTGGCCGTGCTGGCGGGGGAAACCACGCCGTTGTTGCTGACCCCGTCACCGCCACCAGCCCAACCCACGTTCACGCCGGCATACCAGCCGCTCCAGTTATAGGCTGGGCTGACCATCCCAGGCGCCTTGGTGTAGGTGCGTGCTGCCAGATCGGCCGCGAGCGACGGTGTTGCGCTCAGGCCAGCGACAGCTGCGGCAAACAGAATTTTCTTCATTCTCAAGGCTCCGTTATTTTTATTTCAACGATGTATCGTTCGTGGATGCGAAATCGTGCCACGGAAATACCTTCGATCTGCCGGTTTGGCTGTAGCGCGGCAGCAACATCGAAATATTGAGTTGTCTGAGCAACTGTTAGTCATGCGTTTCGGTGTTTCGCCGACGGCTTTTTTTCGCGAGGACGGTAAATCCATACGCAATGCATTTGAGTCCATATGCCAGAGGTATATTGGGTTGTTGCGATCGCGTTACAGACAATCCTTCAGGAACATGAAACATCTCTGCCAGATGGAAGATTTTTGATGAACTGTTGCAGGCGAATGAAAATGAAGCGGATTGGATGGCGAGCACATTGGCACGTGGGCGCATTTGCCATGTTGATCGCACCGTTCGCTGCGTCTGATCGCGCCGAAGCCGCGGTGTTCGGCGCGGTGGAAGGTTATGCGATGTCGGACCACAGCCGCACGGGGACTGCCTAGGGTGGTATAAAAGTCGCTTTTTGACCAACGCGCGTCTCGCCAAGTTGGTTATCATCCTCAGTGTTGCTTGAAACGCTCTCATCTCTTTAAGGCTAAGCCAGGCCTCGCGCGGGGCTTTTTGTTACCTCGAGCGACGGCGGTTCTGGATCCGCGCTCGCGTGTTCGCTTCGCCGCCGGAGCGCGAAGCGCCACTATCGCGGCGATGTCCGTTTGTCGGATTGTTTTGGATCGATTTCAGACGCGCGGGGCTGAAGCGAAACGTTTTCGCTCATATAAAATGCCCGGCACGAGGCCGGGCTTTTATGTGGGCGCGTGGATTTGCTAAAGTCTATTGGGAAGACGACAGGCGTTCGCGGTGCGCGTGAATTGCCAGGCTCGCCGGAACCGCCGAGAGAGCGGCGAGATTGCAGCCAGCCTCGATCCATTCATCCCACGTCAGCATGCGAAGCCCGAGCCGCGCGTAGTCAACGCGATAGAAGCCGTCTTCGGCGATCATGACAGCGTCGGGGACGATTGCCAGCACTTCCTGCGCCATGACGCCGACATAGACCGTATCGCTCCAGAGATAGCGATAACGATAGATAGCAATGCCGCTATCGAGCCGTGTGATGAAGCCGATATCGCGCTTAAGGCGGATATCGGAAAAGGTGTGCAGGCAGCCTGCACCGGGGACAAAGTGGGCGGGTGGTGTGCATTTGCTGGTCGAACTCAAATGCGTATTGACCAGACCGAACACCGCTTCGCTTCCGCCGGACACCGGATCGTCTTCACGATTCCGCCGGATGAGGGATTTCGTTTTGTCGCCGAAATAGAACCTCGCTCCGCCCCAAATGCCCAGCGCGTTCGAGCCTTCGCCGAGCCGGGCTTCCGCGAACAATGAAGACCCGATCCCCGCTGAGACAGGCAGCGCGTATTCGGTGCCGAGCGCAAGCGCATTGCTGCCGGCGAGATAGCGATGGCCGATCGAGGCTTTCCAGTTGTCGGTCAGATAATAGGAAACGTCGAGCTTGTCGAAAAACCGCGTGGTGTTGACGAGTGTGGTGGCGGTCGTGGTCGTCGCGGTCTCGAAATCATCCGTCGTAATCGTTCCGAGGCCAGTGGTGCCGACTTCGGCGCCGGCGACGCCATGAATTCGACCAGCGCCCCAGATAGACTTCCGCTTCGCCGCCGTAATGCGAAACATGGACGCCGCCGAGCCGGTCCCATGTCGCATGATCGGCATAAAGTCCGGCAAGCCCCTGCTGTGGATTGCGCCAGAATAAATGGCCGCCGCCGCTGAACAATGAGGCTCCATCGAAGCTGCCGCCCGCGCCATCGATCTGCGCTCCGAACTGTCCGCCGAGCGGCAACGAGAGCGAACCGCCGCCTGCGTAGAGGCCGCGCCCGCCATACGAGCCGCCCAAGGCTTCAACCTTGCCGTTGACGCCGTCGACCGCAACCGAAGAAAACTCAGGAGCCTTGGTGGCAGGCAACGCGGTTTGCGCCATGACCGAAGGAGCCATTATCGTCAGGATAAGGCCGCCAAGAGCTTTGCGTGTCCAGGGGCGTGACAACATGGTGCTGGTCCGGAAGTGTTGAACGATAGACAGGGCAATTCTCCGGCTTTGAATGAGGAAGGGCATCGCGTGGGATTTTCAGGGCGCAAGTATTTCGCCAAGCACTTCAGTCGGGCACTTCATTAGGACAACTATGCGCAATTGCAACACTCTGATCGCTACGCCACGCGCTCTTGTGAAAAGACTTGGGCGGACCCCAAATAGGACAGCGTGGCTGACCGACTTTTAACGTTGCCGGTCAGGCCATTTCTCGTTTAGAACGGGTTTCGACGCCGGTCCGGCAATAAACCGTCAATGGTTTTCGCCCACACTCGCGTCACAGGGACTGAGCCAGGACCAAGCAATGGCGATTCGCGGCAAGATGCAGACCAAGACCGGGACGGGGGCTTTCGCCGCCGCGTTCCCTGCTGCATGCGCGACCGACCTGATCCCCAACCTCCTTATCGGCGGGCTTCTGCTTCTTAGCAGCCCCTGAGGCCGGCTGGGCTTTTGCGCCTGGGCACTCAGGGGATTGCGGACATCGAACCCCCAACATGAGCGCCCGATAACCTGTTTCACGCGTATCCGATCACAAAACCAGCGATCACTTTTGTGGACGACGCGAGCGGCGCGAAATTCAAGGAAGCAAGCCAATGACCAGCCAATCTCAAAAAGATTTCGCCGATAAAGACCGCGTCGTCATTTTCGACACCACCTTGCGCGATGGCGAGCAATGCCCCGGCGCGACCATGACGTTCGAGGAAAAGCTCAATATCGCGGCGATGCTCGACACCATGGGCGTCGACATCATCGAGGCGGGATTTCCGATTGCCTCGGACGGCGATTTCGAGGCCGTCAACGAGATCGCCAAGCGCACGAAAAACGCCGTGGTGTGCGGGCTCTCGCGCGCCGGGCAAAAAGACATCGACCGTTGCGCCGAGGCGATCAAACCCGCCAAGCGCGGCCGCATCCACACCTTCCTGTCCACCTCGCCCGTGCACATGAAATACAAGCTCCAGATGGAGCCTGTGGATGTCTACGAACTGGTGATTTCGTCGGTGACGCGCGCGCGCAACCACACCGATAACGTCGAGTGGTCGGCGGAAGACGGCACCCGCACCGAGTTCGACTTCCTCTGCCGCTGCGTCGAGGCCGCGATCAAGGCCGGCGCCACCACCATCAATATTCCCGATACCGTTGGCTACAGCGTGCCGGAGGAATATTTCGAGATGTTCGCCCGCGTCCGCGAGAACGTGCCGAATTCCGATCAGGCGGTGTTCTCCGTACACTGCCATAACGATCTCGGCATGGCGGTGGCCAACTCCATGGCCGGCATTCGCGCCGGTGCGCGGCAGATCGAATGCACCATCAACGGTATCGGCGAGCGCGCCGGCAACGCGGCTCTGGAAGAAGTCGTGATGGCGATGCGCGTGCGCAACGACAAGCTGCCGTACTGGAACAAGATTGATGCCACCATGCTGACCCACGCCTCGAAGGTGGTGTCGGCGGCGACATCGTTTCCGGTGCAGTACAACAAGGCCATCGTCGGCCGTAACGCCTTCGCCCATGAAAGCGGCATCCATCAGGACGGCATGCTGAAGAACGCGCAGACCTACGAGATCATGCTGCCGGAGACGGTCGGCGTGAAGCAGACCTCATTGGTGATGGGCAAGCATTCCGGCCGCCACGCCTTCATCCACAAGCTGGAAGAGCTGGGCCACAAGATCGCGGGCAACCAGCTCGAAGACGCGTTCGTGCGCTTCAAGGCGTTGGCCGACCGCAAGAAGCACATCTATGACGAGGACATCGAAGCGCTGGTCGACGAGAACATGGTTCACGCCAACGATCGCATTCGTCTGATGTCGCTCACCGTGATCGCGGGCACCCACGGTCCGCAGCGCGCGACCATGAAGCTGGATGTGGATGGCGATATCCGTATCGAGGAAGCGGAGGGCAACGGTCCGGTGGATGCGGTGTTCAACTGCATCAAGTCGCTGGTGCCGCACGAGGCCAAGCTGGAGCTGTATCAGGTTCATGCGGTGACGGAAGGAACCGACGCGCAGGCGGAGGTGTCAGTGCGGTTGTCGCATAACGGCCGCTCGATGACGGCAAGAGCTGCAGATCCCGATACGCTGGTGGCTTCCGCCAATGCTTATCTGGGCGCGCTGAACAAGATCGTCATGAAGCAGCAACGCGACAAGCCCGCGGTGGTCGCGGCCGCTGCGTCGCACTGATCGCGATACGCTTTTGATCTTTGCATTTTGATCTGATCTGACGGCGCTGGCTTCGGCCGGCGCCGTTTTTTCATTCCTTATTTGGTTTCCCTTTATCATTCGCTGATGCTGTTGTTCCTCGCCCGGCCGCTATTCGCGCCCTTGCCGCGCGTGAATGAGGATGGTTCCCCCTGCGCCGTGTGCGGCGCAACAAATCCACCACCCCCTTCTAACGGGCTATGGTCATTCGGCGTGTGACTTGCGAATGTCACTCGCGGTTACGTGTCGCCAGTTCGATCGTTCGATCGATCGCTCCATCCATCAGCCACATGGAACGGATCGCGCGCTTGCAGGGCATGAACAGGATTTCGAGGATCGCGAAGACGGTCCCGTGACAAATTGAAGAGGGAGATGAGAATGCGGAAGCTTTTATCTGCGGCGTTGGCCGCCGCGCTGGTGTCGGTCGCGGGACAGGCGATTGCGCAACAGCCCATCGTCATCAAGTTCAGCCATGTGGTCGCGCCTGATACGCCGAAGGGACTCGCGGCAGACAAGTTCAAGGAACTGGCGGAGAAGTACACCGACGGCAAGGTGAAGGTGGAAGTCTATCCGAATTCGCAGCTTTACAAAGACAAGGAAGAACTGGAAGCGCTGCAGCTCGGCGCGGTGCAGATGCTGGCGCCCTCCAATTCCAAGTTCGGCCCGATCGGCATCAAGGAATTCGAGGTATTCGATCTTCCCTATATCCTTCCGGATCTCCCAACCCTGCGCAAGGTGACCGATGGCCCGCTCGGTATGCGGCTGTTGAAGCTGCTCGATTCCAAGGGCATGACCGGTCTTGCCTATTGGGACAACGGCTTCAAGCAGATGAGCGCCAACAAGAAGCTGGTGACGCCCGACGACTACAAGGGCCTCAAGTTCCGCATTCAATCGTCCAAGGTGCTGGAAGCCCAGTTCCGCGCGCTGGGCGCGGTGCCTCAGGTGATGGCTTTCTCCGAAGTGTATCAGGCCTTGCAGACCGGCGTTGTCGACGGGCAGGAGAATACGCCGTCGAACATGCTGACGCAGAAAATGCATGAGGTGCAGAAATTCACCACGCTCACCAATCACGGTTACATCGGCTACGTCGTGGTGGTGAACAAGAAATTCTGGGACGGTCTTCCCGCCGATATTCGCGGCCAGCTCGAAAAGGCGATGAAGGAAGCCACCGCGTTCGGCAACGGCCGCTCGGCGCAGGAAAACGCTGATGCGCTCGAGGCCATGCGCAAGTCCGGCAAGACCGAGTTCGTCAAGTTGACGCCGGAGCAGGACGCCGCCATGCGCAAGGCGATGGAGCCGGTCTACAGCGATGTCGTCTCGCGCATCAGCAAGGCACTGGTCGATGAGTTCCGCAAGGAATCCGGCACGACCACTCAGTAGAGCGAGCCGCGACCGGCTCTGCACGCCAAACGAGGGCGCGATGCGTCTCCACACCCTCAGCCGTCACACGCGGACGTCGATCCGCGTGTCCATCACGCCTAGAGCATTTTCTGAAGAGACTTGCGAAGAGATGGAAATGACGCGGCGGGTGGATCGCTTCAGAAAATCAAACCGGAACGTTCGATGCTCTTCGTACTCTGCGTCATGGCTCGCGCTTGTCGCGGCCATCCACGTCTTTCCTCCTGGAACGCAGCCAAGTCGTGGATGCACCGGGACAAGCCCGGTGATGACGGCGGAGAATGTCGAGACGGTATCGCGTCTCATAAATTAAACCGGACAGCCGTGCACTTGTTGCGGGCATCCACGACTTCACTGCATTTCCACGAGGAAAGACGTGGATGCTCGTCAGCGCCGACAAGTTTACGTAGTCTTCGTAAGGCAGACGACTATGCACGGGCATGACGGCCGAGCGTGAGAAGGGGACACTCCTTGAAATTGCTGCTTCGTATCCTCGACCGGCTTGAGGAAATCCTCATCACGTCGCTGATGGGTGCCGCGACGGTTTTGATCTTCATTTCCGTCGTGCATCGCTTCGGCACCGGCATTCCCCTGCTGTATCCCTATCTGATCGGAATCCATATCTCCTGGGCGCAGGAGCTCTGCATCTACATGTTCATCTGGATGGCGAAGTTCGGCGCCGCTTATGGCGTGCGCACCGGCATTCATGTCGGCGTCGATGTTCTGATCAATCGTCTCGAACCAAAATGGCAGCGAGGCGTGGTGCTGTTCGGTCTTTTGGGTGGTGCGCTGTTCACGGCCGTGGTCGGCACCATGGGTCTCAAATTCGTAATCGCACTCATGAATACCGATCAGGTCTCGCCCGATCTCGAACTGCCGAGCTGGATCGTTTACGCCTGCATTCCGCTGGGCTCTTATCTGATGTGCTTCCGGTTTCTCCAGGTGTCGTGGACCTATTGGAAGACCGGCGACCTGCCACACCATGATGCGACCAGCGTCGACGGCATCGAGGTCTCGCCGAAAGCTCCCATCAGCCTGGGAGAAGCGTAATGAGCGCCGCGCTGATCTTCGGGTTGTTGTTCGCGCTGATGCTCACCGGCATGCCGGTGTCGATCTCGCTCGGCCTCACCGTGTTGACGTTCCTGTTCACGATGACGCAAGTGCCGATCGAAAGCGTCGGCCTCAAGCTTTTTTCCGGCCTCGACAATTTCGGCATCATGGCGATCCCGTTCTTCATTCTGGCCGGAACGTTCCTGACGCGCGGCGGCGTGGCGCGGCGAATGATCGAGTTCACCACATCGATGGTCGGGCATCTGCCGGGCGGGCTGGGGCTCGCGGGTGTCGCCGCATGCGCGATGTTCGCCGCGATCTCTGGATCCAGCGTGGCGACCGTGGTCGCGATCGGCTCCATCATGATGCCGGCGATGGTCGAGCACGGCTATCCGCGCCGCTTCGGCGTCGGCGTGATCTCGACATCCGGGGCGCTCGGCATTCTGGTGCCGCCCTCGATCATCCTTGTGTTGTACGGCGTCTCGACCAACACCTCGATCGGTGCGCTGTTCATGGCCGGAATCGTCCCGGGCATTCTGCTCGCCTGCATGCTGGCGGCGGTGACGTGGTTCATCGCGTGGCGAAACGACTATCCGCGCATGCCGCGCGCCACCATGATGCAGCGCTGGATTGCGTTTCGCGAAAGCCTGTGGGGGCTTTTGCTGATCGTCATGGTGCTCGGCGGCATCTATGGCGGAATCTTTACACCCACCGAAGCGGCAGCGGTCGCGGCGGTCTACGCGTTTGTCATCACGGTGTTCGTCTACAAGGAACTCAAGCTCAGCCAGGTTCCGAAAGTGTTGCTGCAGGCGGCGAGCATGAGCTCGATGCTGCTCTACATCATCACCAATGCGGTGCTGTTCTCGTTCCTGATGACTTACGAGCAAATCCCGCAGGAAATGGCGGCGTGGATCGTCGGCAAGCACTTCAGCCCGTGGATGTTCCTGCTGGTCGTCAACATCGTGCTGCTGGCGGCCGGAAACGTCATGGATCCGTCGTCGATCCTGCTGATCATGGCGCCGATCCTCTATCCGCTGGCCACCAAAATCGGCATCGATCCGGTTCATCTCGGTATCCTGATGATCGTGAATACCGAAGTCGGGCTTTGTCATCCGCCGGTCGGCCTCAATCTCTATATCGCGAGCAGTATCGCCAAGATGGGAATCAGCGAGATCACCATCGCCGTGCTGCCGTGGCTGCTGGCGATGCTGGTGTTCCTCGGCCTGATTACTTATGTGCCCGCGATCTCGCTGTGGCTGCCGCATGCGCTCGGGATGTGAGGGCCGTTCGCGCCTTTGTGTCCAAAGCGTAAGCTTCCTGTCCAAACCGTAAGTTGATCGGACGGCTTGCCGCGCTCATCGTCAGGCAGAAAATCAGCGTGGCAGGTATCACGCAACCGCACGCTCCGCGTGTCACGCGCGGCGTCGCGATCGAACAAGGTTGGAGGTTCTCATGACTAAGCTCGTTCTCGCCGGTGTCGCCGTTCTCGTGTTGGCCGGCTCCTCCGCGGTCTATGCCCAGCATCGCTGGGACCACGAGCGTGGTGAGCGTGGTGGGTGGCATCATGGCCAGATGCGCATGAGCGCGGAAGACAGGCTGGCGTTCGTGGATGCGCGCCTCGCGGCGGTGAGGGCAGGGCTGAAGCTGACGCCCGATCAGGACAAGAGCTGGCCGGACATCGAAAGCGCGGTGCGCGATTTCGCCAAGCAACGGATTGATCAACGCGCGACCAACGCAGCGCCATCCACCGATCAGAGGCCACCGCAGGACCAACGGCAACCTCAACGGGATCAACAACAGGATCAAGCGCAAGATCAAACCCCAGATCAAACCCGCGATCCCGTGGCCCGTTTGCGCGACCGCGCCGAGCGGATGGCCGCGACAGCGGCTGGGCTCAAGCGCATCGCCGATGCCGCCGATCCGCTTTACAAGACTCTCGACGAAGGTCAGAAGCGCCGGCTTGGGCTGTTGATGCATATGGGTGGAACGATGGGCGGGATGATGGGCGGTCACCATCAGTTCGGCATGATGCAGCACGGTTTCGAAGGCGACGATAATGACCGTGATATGCGTGGCGGCGATCGCGATCAGGAGCGCGGCTTCAACGATCGCGGTCCCATGATGATGCCTGGACCGCACCATGGCGGTCCGGGGTTCGACCGTGACGACGGACCGGACCGGCTTTGAGGGCTAACGCGAACTGGTATCCACCACCGGATCAAGTCCGATGGCATGCTTCGCTCGAAAACGCTTTGGGCGGGCTGACGGCGCTTCATATTTATTATTAATTCGTCCGTGCGCGGATGGTCATTGAGCTGAAACCCGCCATTTAGGCGGGTTTTTTGCGTGTTTACCGCGCTCTGGGCTCCGTCCATGGACTGTCGTCGATGCCGTTCTGGCCTGTCATTGCATCCGCACGGGAAAACAGTGCCGGGAGGGCCGGGCATTGCTGGACATAGGGGGGGCGCTTTGCTAAACGACGCCCTCCCGCGAAGACTTTTCCGGACGGGTTCCGGGCGCATAGCTCAGTTGGTAGAGCAGCTGACTCTTAATCAGCGGGTCCCAGGTTCGAGCCCTGGTGCGCCCACCATTCTTCAGATGCGTGAGAGATTTGTTCTTGATGCCTTCCTGAAGGCAGGAACTCACTCCTAAATGGTGAGGAAGCGCGAAGCGCTGTCTCGAACCATGAGGCTGCGCGCACCGATCTGTTGTCTTTTCCAAGGTGCCGCGTCGATATCGCATCAAGCCACAGCTTCACGGTGTTTCACCACTTAACTTCGACACGTTCTCGCGCGATGCAGATCGTGAAATTCCTCTTTGGGGCCTCGTCCCTCGAGACGACGCTGCGCGTCTCCTCGGGATGAGGAGTTGAATTGTCATCAAGATATAAATTTCCACACTTGGAAACCATCAGCGAGTTAAGCTGTCTTTTCGCACCGCCGATCCGCGCGAAATCATGACGCATTGGCCGGGTGAATTTCTTTCGGGATGCAGGTTGAGGAATCAATCCGCGATAGCCATAAGCCTCCTCCCGGCTTACCCGTCGTAAGAGTTTCAGAGAGATCGCGCGTGGCAAACATCAATCGGACAATCGCAGAAGAACTCGGCGTTCGCGAACAGCAAGTCGAGGCGACGGTGGCGCTGCTCGATGGCGGCGCCACGGTTCCGTTTGTCGCGCGATATCGCAAGGAGATCACCGGCGCGCTCGATGACGCACAATTGCGAACGCTGGAGGAGCGTCTGAATTATCTGCGCGAGCTGGAAGAACGCCGCACCGCAATTCTCAATTCCGTTCGCGAGCAAGGCAAGCTGGATGCCGCACTGGAGGCGGCAATTCTGGCGGCCGACAGCAAAGGCCGCCTGGAAGACATCTATCTTCCGTTCAAGCCGAAGCGCCGCACCAAGGCCGAGATTGCCAAAGAGGCGGGGCTGGAGCCGCTGGCCGACTTGTTGCTGACGCAGCCGGAGAACGATCCGCAAGTCGTGGCCGCACCGTTCGTCGATGCCGAAAAACAGGTGGCCGATGCCACGGCGGCGCTGGAGGGTGCGCGTGCGATTTTGGTCGAGCGGTTCGCCGAGGACGCTGACCTGATTGGCGCACTGCGCGATCATATGTGGTCGAACGGACTGCTGGCTTCCACCGTGCGCGATGGCAAGAAAGCAGAGGGCGAGAAATTCAAGGATTATTTCGATTTCAGCGAGCCGCTCGTAAAATTGCCGTCGCACAGAATCCTCGCGATGTTCCGTGGCGAGAAAGAAGAAGTCCTCGATTTGCAGATGTTGCCCGAACCGGTCCCCGCGACGCCGGCCGCGCGGAGTTCCAGCGAGCTGAAAATCATGCAGCGCTTCGCGATCTCCGATCAGGGCCGCCCCGGTGACAAATGGCTCGCGGAAACCGCGCGCTGGGCATGGCGCACCAAGATCCAGGTCCATCTGAACGTCGATTTGCGGATGCGATTGTGGAGTGCGGCCGAGCAGGAAGCGGTGCGCGTGTTCGCGTCGAATCTGCGCGATCTGTTGTTGGCGGCGCCAGCGGGCGCGCGCGTCACCATGGGGCTCGATCCCGGTTTCCGTTCCGGGGTCAAGGTCGCCATCGTCGATGCGACCGGCAAGGTGGTTGCGACCACGACGATCCATCCGCACGAACCGGCGCGGCGCTGGGACGAAGCGCTGGCGACGCTTGGCAAGCTCGCCGTCCAGCATCGCGTCGATCTGATTGCGATCGGCAACGGCACCGCGTCGCGTGAAACCGACAAGCTGGCCATCGAACTGGTGAAGTTGCTGCCGGATTTGAAGATGTCGAAGATCGTGGTGTCGGAAGCCGGCGCCTCGGTCTATTCGGCGTCGGCCTTTGCGTCCGAGGAATTGCCCGAACTCGATGTCACCTTGCGTGGTGCGGTGTCGATCGCCCGGCGTTTGCAGGATCCGCTGGCCGAACTGGTCAAGATTGATCCAAAGGCCATTGGCGTTGGGCAGTATCAGCACGATCTCGGCGAGAGCAAACTGGCGCGCTCGCTCGATGCGGTGGTGGAGGATTGCGTCAACGCGGTCGGCGTCGATGCCAACACCGCTTCGGCGCCGCTGCTGGCGCGGGTATCGGGGATCGGTACGGGGTTGGCGCAAAGCATCGTCCAGCATCGCGACGTCAACGGTCCGTTCAAGTCGCGCAAGGCGCTGAAAGAAGTGCCACGGCTTGGTCCGAAGGCCTTCGAGCAATGCGCTGGATTCCTGCGCATCACGGGTGGCGACGATCCGCTCGACGCCTCCGGCGTTCATCCGGAGGCTTATCCCATCGTGCGCAAGATTCTTGCCGCGCTCAAAAGTGACATCAAAGCAGTGATCGGCAACACGAATATGGTCCGCCAGATCAAGCCGCAGAGTTTCGTCGATGACACCTTTGGTTTGCCGACTGTGACCGACATTCTGCGCGAGCTGGAAAAACCCGGCCGCGATCCACGTCCGGCATTCAAGGCCGCCGCGTTCAAAGAGGGCGTCGAGACGCTGAAAGATCTCCAGCCCGGCATGGTTCTGGAAGGTATGGTCACCAACGTCGCGGCATTCGGCGCCTTCGTGGATATCGGCGTGCATCAGGACGGGCTGGTGCACATCTCGGCGATGTCGAAGTCCTTCATCAAAGATCCGCGCGAGGTGGTGAAGTCGGGCGACATCGTCAAGGTGAAGGTGTTGGAAGTCGATGTCGGTCGCAAGCGCATCGCATTGACGCTGCGTCTCGATGACGACCTTGGTGCCAAGTCCGGTGGCAAGACTGGACGCCCGGTGCAAAAAATGCCACGCGACGATGCTCGTGCGTCGAGGTCATCATCGGCGTCGCGCAAGCCTCAGCAGCACTCCGGCGGCGGTGCGCTGGCGGAAGCCATGCGCCGCGCAAGCGAGAAGGGTCGCGGCAAACCTGGGGCTTAGTTGAAACGCTGATTTGAGATATTCATTCTTCACGGCAAGAAACTCATCCCTCGTGGTGAGGAGACGCGAAGCGTCGTCTCGAACCATGAGGCCACCAGCGCTGTGCGGCGGTATATTATCGAGCCTATGCGCAACTTTTCACCACGCGGGATTTTAGCAATTCTCAGATCGTGATCTTGAAATTCCTTGGGCCTCGTCCCTCGAGACGACGCTTCGCGTCTCCTCGGGATGAGGATTTCAGCCTCGCATTGCTTATCCATCCGAGGCTTATCCATCCGAGCGCGGCGTGCATTCGATGATCAAATGAAATCCCGTGATCGCAGCTCCAAAAGCGAATTGCGCCGAGACACCCAAACCCAATGCAATGAGGCATGTGACGGGTGACGAGCTGTTCATGACGGTATCGAACAGGTGCTGGACGTTTAAAATCAGAAGAACGGTGATGAAGATTGCTCCAAGCGCCGCCCCCATGGCGAAATGCCAAGCCACTTGGGTGAACAACTGCCGGTCGCTCATGGTCAACTCGCAAACAACCAGGAACTCGTAAGAGATAAAACGAAGAACACGGCAGACGAGCGCTTGTTCCAGCTCCGACGCTGACCGGCTGACAGCGAACTGAACACGAGCGCAAAAAGTGGCGAGGTGTTGCGTCAGTCGTCTGACACAACTCGCAAATTTACGATCAAGCCCCGGAACGAACTGCAATCTGTTCGATTTGAATTGCCGTTCCCCGCCCCGGGAGCGCGGGCCATCAATGAGCTTATCGTATTCCGTTTTTGGGCAAGCTGCGGGCCTGTTTGCGACGTGTGGAAGGAGAACGGCAATGAGCGACCAGACAAAGCTTCGGATGAATGCAAATGATCCGGTGCCCTTCGCCCTGATAGCCATTGCAGCCATTGGAGCAATCGTTGCGATCGCGGGATTGTTTTATCTGTCCATGATGTGAGCGAATGTGAACAAATATTTTTTTGATTTTGTCACAGATGTCGCCGACCATCATGTCATGGTCATCCATCCCGTCCCGGGTTCGAACCCAGGCTCGAACGCCGGTGCGCCCACCTCACCACACCACTCCTTGAGCAACCCAAGCCCTTGAGCAAACCAAGGCTGAGCCCGCGAGTGTCGGGTGCGCGGCACGGCGGCATGCTTTTCGTTGGAAAGCGCCTGAGCCGCTTTCGACTCTACGCCTGCTGGACAGCCGCTCCCCCCTTCGCTTGTCTCATCCGGCAACGATGACCGATTCGAATTCCATGTTCGGTGGGTAACGGCTCAACTTGCGGGATGGGAACGAATGGAATTCGCTGTAGTTTGAATTCAGGGTTTGGAATTCGAACCACCGCCCGCCCCATCTTGGGGTATCGCAGCCGCGATTTTTGGAGAACGCACATGAAGGTCAGCCGCGCGATAGCCGTTGTTTTGTCGGCGGTGGCGTTATGCTCGTGCGGCGACAGCGCCAAGTTGCCCGAGCAGGCCAGCACGGGTGCGAACCCGCCGATTCCCGAGCCGGTGAAATCGCGCTTCCCAACGATCAACATCGCAAGCGCCATCGGCTGGCCTGCGGGCGGGAAGCCTGCAGCGGCGCAAGGGCTCTTGGTCGCGGCATTTGCATCGGGCCTCGATCATCCGAGATGGCTGTTCGCGCTGCCGAACGGTGACGTGCTTGTGGCGGAAACCAACGCTCCGGCAAACCGCAGCGACGACAGCCGCGGCATCAAGGGATGGATAACGGAGAGGGTGCAAGCGTGGGCGGGTGCGGGCGTGCAAAGCGCCAACCGGATTTCGTTGTTGCGGGATGCGGACGGCGACGGCGTGGCTGAAACCCGAACCGTGTTTATCGCAGGGCTGAATTCGCCGTTCGGCATGGCGCTGATCGGTAACGATCTCTATGTCGCGAACACCGATGCGATCGTCAAATTCAAATACGTCCCTGGCGCAACGCATATTGAAGGCCCAGGTGAAAAGATTGCCGATCTGCCGGCAGGCAGCATCAATCACCACTGGACCAAGAACATCATCGCGAGCGAAGACGGCTCCAAGCTATATGCAACCGTTGGCTCCAACAGCAATGTCGCCGAGAATGGTCTCGCGGCGGAAGACAAGCGTGCCGCGATTCTGGAAATCGATCTTGCCACCCGGCAATCTCGGATCTTTGCATCCGGTTTGCGAAATCCCAACGGCATGGATTGGGAGCCGCGATCGAAGGCGCTGTGGGTTACGGTGAACGAGCGCGACGAACTGGGAAGCGATCTGGTCCCCGATTACATGACGTCGGTGAAGGACGGCGGTTTCTACGGCTGGCCGTTCAGCTATTACGGTCAGCATGTCGATACGCGCGTTGCGGCCGATCCGGACAAGGTCGCCAAGGCGATCAAGCCGGATTACGCGCTCGGTAATCACACGGCATCGCTCGGGCTGACCTTTGCGAAAGGCGATCGTCTTCCGGAGGCATTTCGTTCAGGCGTTTTCATCGGCCAGCACGGATCGTGGAATCGCAAACCGCCCAGCGGCTACAAGGTGATCTTTGTTCCGTTTGCCGATGGTCATCCCTCAGGTGCCCCCGTCGACGTCTTGACGGGTTTCCTCAGCCCGCAAGGCAAGGCATGGGGGCGGCCGGTCGGCGTCATCATGGATCGTGACGGCGCGCTGCTTGTGGCGGACGATGTCGGCAACGTCGTGTGGCGGGTCACGAACGCGGCGCGCACGGCAGCAAGCGGCCGGTAACGACAATCGGATCGGTTCGATGATCACGCCCCCGAGCGACGGCCGAGAGTCCGCCGGGTTTCTCCAGACTGTGAAAAATCGATTATCGGAGATATAAAACGCGGCGTCTGTCCGATACAGTACAGACGCGCTGTCGTGCGATGGGATGTTGGTTGGGGACGGTGTTCGCTGTGACACGCTGTGCGCAAGGAATTGACGATCATACGGGCGCTCCGCCGGATTGCCGTTGCGCACCAAGCCATGATCGCCGCGCAAGCAGCGATCGATTTTCATTCTGCCCCGCAAGTCTGAGAGCTAATATGACCGGCACTCAACAAACTACGCTGCAGTGGAGCGATCCCACGGAGACGCGCGACGCTGTCGCGCGGGAGGGTCTGCGAGGCTTGAGCTATCTGCAGGCGATCGTCGATGGGTGCGTTCCGACCGCGCCCGCGATCGCGCTTGCGGGCCTGCGGCTGACGGCTGTCGCCAAGGGAGAGGCGACGATCACGTTCTCGCCCCAGCGCGTGCATCTCAATGCCATGGGGTTAATCCATGGCGGTATCGTATCGACCGCGCTCGACTCCACCATAGGCTACGCGATCCTTGCAACGCTCGACGAGGGCAAGACGTTTTCGACGCTGCAACTAAACGTAACGTTTGTTCGTCCTGTGATGCCGGGGCAGGATTACATCTGCCATGCGCGCGTGCGCCATGGCGGGCGCAGCACGGTGACGGCGGAAGCAAATGTCAGCGCCGGGGGAAAAGAGTACGCGACAGCCACGGCGATCGGCGTGGTGCGTGACGCCTCCTGATGCAGGATGCCACCTGAAGCGGGCAGGTCCTACCCGAAAAGGCCACCGATGGAAGGTCTCCCCGGCAGATCCCCCCAAGTTTTGCACGTGATTTTACAGGCTGTTCAAGGGGCGCGGTCCCCCGCAATGGAACAGCCCGCGTGCTAGTCCATATTCAATCCAATTTTCAATCATATTGAATCCGAGATCCATTGAATTCCGGATTCGATGCCCGACACGGTGTATTTTAGATACGCGGCATTTAATATCGCGATCTTGAAGCGGGATTTTGTTCAGCCGCCGGGCGTACCCGGCGGGCGCGTGCATCAATTGATCAGGCCGACCGCAAGGCCGAGGATCGGCCTCGGCCCTTGGACCTTGCCGATTGATCGATCCTGAAATCGTCGACCTTCTTGCCCGACTTCAGCGCGGCAACCAGCCAGCGCGGCTGCTTGCCACGGCCCGACCATGTCTCCAGCGAATTCGGATTGCGATATTTCGGCTGCACGCGCGGATAAGGCCGGCGTGCCTTCTTGGCCGCACCGGTCTCGATGCCGTCGCCGAATTGCCGGCCGCGCAGAGTGGCCAGGCGCTGATCGAGCTGCCGCTTTTCCGAGGCCAGCCTGACCGCGAGGATCCGCGAGATTTGTTCGTGAAGCGACCAGAGGTCGTCCGCGGAAAGGGTCTCCAGATTGATCTTCGTCATTCTCGTTTCGCTCTCTGAGTGAGGATCGATTCTCCCGTTGCCGGGAATCGGCGACCAAGCGTGTTCAAATTCGACGGTTAAATGGGTGGGGTATTTAAAGCCGCAGGGTTGTAAAGCTTTATTTATGCACCTTCTGCGACAGTTACCAATAATCAGTTTATGCCAGAACAGTCTGCCTGACAACCGTTGTTGCAAACACGCAACACCTTTTATAATACGATCTCGCGTCTTGGTTTACCGTTTGAGTTATTTGAATTGCTTACGTATCAAATTGGTGCGGCAGAGGGGGGCCCCTCAGAGTCGTCCCGTCTAGCGTGTTTGCTTGGTTGACGAGCGAGTGCGTAGAAGCCGGGTTCGCGGGCACCGGTTGTTACTCGGGTGAAAACGCCGACGGCAATTGGACCCACAAGGACAAACTTGGAGGTCTATATGAACATTACTAAGAGCCTTATGCTCGGCACTGCGGCGGGTTTCGTCGCTCTGACCGGTGCACAGGCAGCCGATCTTCCCGTCAAAGCCAAGGCGGTCGAGTACGTGAAGGTCTGCTCCCTCTACGGCGCGGGCTTCTACTACATCCCGGGCACCGACACCTGCATCCGCATCGGCGGCGCAGTTCGTTTGGATACGGCGTTCAACGGCGCAACCTACGACGTCCCCTTCTGGCAGGGCGGCGCGGGCGGCGCTGGTTCTTACAATCGCAACTACTACGCGACTCGTGAGCGCTTCAACCTGAACATCGATACGCGTACCGCCACCGAATACGGTGTGGTCCGTACCTATGCCAACATGCAGTTCGATTTCAACCAGGGCCGTGAAAGCCTCGCGGGCGGTTACATCGAAAACGACTTCATCTTCATCCAGTTCGCTGGGTTCACCTTCGGTAAGGCTGTTTCGCAGTTCGATCCGCAGTGGGCGCTGGCCAAGCCGTGGATCACCTCGGGTGGTATGTCCGGTTCGAACGACGCAACCGGCATTCCGCAGTTGGCCTACACGGCTCAGTTCGGAAACGGCGTGTCAGGCACACTGTCGCTTGAAGACGCACAGCCCTACCGCACCGCTGGTGTGGTCAACGCTTCGTCGGGCATCATCGGGCCGTTCAGCTCGAACAACGGCGGCCATCGGTTCTCACAGCGCCTACGGCACGTTCGCCAACAACTTCCTGGGCAACGCCTCGGGTGGTGACCACATTCCGGATATCGTCGGCAACCTGCGCCTCGATCAGGCCTGGGGTTCGCTGCACTTCGGTGCCGCTGCTCATGAAAACCACGGACGTATTTCCATACTGCCGTTTCCGGTGTTTCGGTAACCCCGGCATCCGAACAGCCCGGTATCTGCTGCCTGGGGCTACGCTGTCACCGGCGCTTTCGAGCTGAAGAACCTGCCGACCGGCGCGGGCGACAGCTTCAAGGCTGAAGCCAGCTTCGCTCACGGCGCTGCCAAATACGTGTTCGGCGGCACCATCGACACCATCGGCGCGGGCCGCTTTGCCAAGCTTAGCGGCGGCACTTGGCACGGGCGCGATCAACTAACCGGCGGCGCGGCGGCTTCGGCGGCAGCATGGCCTTCGGGTACGTGCTGGACGGCGTGTATGGCGGCCGGCAATAACGGCGGGCGGCTGGATCGGGAGCAAGAGCAACGCTGGGAAGTGAGCGCCTCTACGAGCACTACTGGACCCCCGCATGGCGGACCTCGGTGTTCGGATCGTTTACGGCGATCACCTATGGCGCAAATGGCAATGCACAGCTTCGTGCATGTCGAACACCACAGTTCCGGGTGCTGGTTTCCTGAACAGCCGGTTTGCCGACACACGCTCACGCGTTCCGGCCTGTGTCTGCTGGTACTTCGGCGGAACCAACTGGCAACTTCGACTTCGACATCGCTCAGGTCGGTACCCGTACCGCCTGGACCCCTGTGAAGGATCTGACGCTGTCGGCTGAATTCATCTACAGCCGCATCCATCAGAATCAGAACGGCACCTACGTGCTCGGGTGCTGTGATTGCTGGAAACGCAGCCGGTGCTGCGTACCAGATGAAGGACCAGAGCCTGTACAACGGCGCTGTTCAGATCCTGCGTAGCTTCTGATCGTAAACCAGCAAAAGGAGCTTTTTTAGTAAACCTCCAGGAACCCCCGGCAATGCCCTGCCGGGGGTTTTTCCTTGTCTGCAGTTCGGCCGTGTCTCGACGTGAACGAGCGCGAGGCTTCAAAGCTATCGAGCGAAGTCATTTGTCAAAGCCGTCCGAGCACTTCAATGCTCAAGCTGTGCGGCGAGCCTTCTGCGGTTCCGTGCGTATTGCGAATCGCTGAGCGTGGCATTTTGTCTGTCCGCGATCTCGTCCCACGTTCTCCCTCGTTTTCCGCCCGCCGTGGCGGTCGCACTCCGCCGAGATTATCGCGGTGCTCCTGCGGTCGCGGCATAGACGTAATCTGACAACGCTGCTGCGTGCTAAATTCGACGCTGCACGGCCCCGGCTCAGAGTCCGTGCGTTTAAACCTAACTCACTCCATGCATCCCATTCGCAAAAGATTCGATGCTGTTGAGATGATCAAGCGTGCGGCGAGAGCTATGTTTGGCCTCGGCGGCTCATCACAAACGCGCGGAGCGCCTGCAGCGTGTGCGACGGTGTCCCAGCCAGTGCACACTTCAGCAGAGCAACGTGCACGTGTAGCAGGCATCGAGTGCCCACTTTTTGGAATGGCTGCCAGTCACTTTTGCTTAATGGTTGTTGAATAAACTTATTCACATCGAACGAGATTTTCGAACTCGCAATTCGCGAGCGAACGGACCGACAGTTTCACGCCATCGATGCAGCTTCCGGTGGGATTTTACAACAAGCCGGGAAGACGCCTGAGCTTTGAACCCTAAGGACCTTGGATGGCTTATCTCGGCTTTCGTGTGCGTCTCGCTCACAAGATCGCGGCTATCAGCGCAATTGGAATCGCGGGCCTGTGTGCGGTCGGCGCGATTTACTGGAGCGGCAACGCCTCCCAGGAAAGATATCGCTCAGTGGCCGCAGAAGCGCGGACCATAGCTAAAAACACCGCGAAGCTGGACGTCGATTTGCTGGAAAGCCGAAGATCCGAAAAGGATTTTCTTTTGCGCAGCGACGAGCAATATGCGGCTCAGCATGAGGCGCGGACCAAAAACGTCGTGGCGGACCTCGATGCGCTGCAAGCCGAGGCCGCCATGGGGCAGACGGACTTGGCCCGAGCAGACCTAGTCAAAAACGTTGCCGCCGCGCGCGAGGGTTATGGCAAGTACAGCGAACATTTCAAGGCTGCGGTCGAGGCCAAGCGCAAGTTGGGGCTGAGCGAAGACAAGGGACTTGAAGGCGTCCTGCGCAAATCGGTCCACGACATCGAAAGCAAGATCAAGGAATTCGACGATCCCAAGCTCGCGGTTCAGATGCTGATGATGCGGCGTCATGAAAAGGATTTCATGCTGCGCCGGGACAAGAAATACGGCGACCAGCTCAATCAGGCCGCGACGGATTTCCTGACGGAGCTGGCATCGACCTCGATCTCGGATGCGAACAAGACGAAGATCAAGCAGAAGCTCACGGCCTATCAGCAAAATTTCTCCGCCTGGATGGAGACGGCGCTTGTCGTCGGCGCTGAGCTGAAAGCGACGTCCGAAGCCTATGCCGGTATCGAAATCCACCATTGGGGCGATGCGCAGCGGGGCGGAAAAGAGCCTGGCCAAAATGCCAGACAGCCAACAACAACTCCCGCGCATCCACGCTGCAACAAATGCAGATCGCTGTGCTCGTCGCATTCCTGGCGGTTGTCGGTTTGTCGATCCCGCTGGTCCGCTCGATCACCAAGCCGCTCGGCGCCATGGCGCGCGCCATCGGCCTGCTGGCGGAGGGCGACTTCGCCGTTGCCTTGCCGGGCCTCGAACGCAAAGACGAAATCGGCGAGATGGCGCGTTCGGTGGAAGCCTTCAAGGTCAAGGCCGTCGAAAAGGCGCAGCGCGAATCCGAGGAGCGGGAAGCCGCCTCGGCAACGGCTGCGCAGCTGCGCAAGCAGGAAGTCATCAAGCTGGCCGACCAGTTCGAGGCCGCCGTGGGCGACATCGTCGAAAAAGTCTCCACCGCTTCGACCGATCTCGAAGTCGCCGCCGGCAGCCTGACGCAAACATGGGAAGCAACACAGAGAATGTCCGTCACCGTCGCGTCGGCGTCGGAAAAATCGTCCGCCAACGTCCAGTCCGTTGCATCCGCCGCCGAGGAAATGGCCTCGTCCGTCAGCGAGATCGGCCGCCAGATCGCGATGTCCACCAAACTCACCCAGGCGGCGGTCGATCAGGCGCAGCAAACCGACCAGCGGATCAACACGTTGCAGGGCGCGACGACCAAGATCGGCGACGTGGTCGATTTGATCGCGATGATCGCGGAGCAGACCAGCCTGCTGGCGCTCAACGCCACTATCGAGGCCGCGCGGGCGGGCGAAGCGGGGCGTGGAGTTCGCCGTCGTGGCATCGGAGGTCAAGGCGCTGTCAGCACGCGAACCGCGCGGGCGACCAGCGAAATCAGCGCACAGATCTCGAACATTCAGACCTCGACGGGCAAGTCGGTCGCCGCCATCAAGGAAATCGGCACGACCATCGCCCACATTTCGGAAGTGACGTCCGCGATCGCGGCTGCCGTGGAAGAGCAGGGTGCGGCAACCACCGAGATCGCCCGCAACGTTGGCCGGCTGAAGAGGGCACTTCGCAGGTCGCCTCCGGAATCTCTGAAGTGATTCGCGGCGCCGGGGAAACCGGCACTGCCTCGTCGCAGGTGCTGGTCTCGGCCCAGTCGCTGTCGAAAGAAGGCGGACGCCTCAAGAGCGAGGTCCGGAAATTTCTCGCCACCGTTCGCGCGTCATAATTCGCGGCTGGCGCCAACACAATACGCGCCGCGTCATGGCGCGTCGCCGCGCATCGATGTGGTCGATGACCTGATCAGGAGCGGTTGCATTGACGTCTTATTTTATTCACTGCCATCAGGCGCCCGTCGATGGTGCCCCAGATGATCTTGCCGTCCGCATAGGCCGCGCCGCGGTTGGAGATGTTGCAGCAGATCGAGGTGGCGGCGATCTCGCGCGGCGCCTGCGGGTCGACCTTCCACAGCTGCTTGCCGGACTTCGCGTCGAAGGCGTAGAGGCTGCTCCACGGGGCCGTCATGTAGAGCACCCCGTCGATCACCAGCGGCGTGCTCTGGTAGCCGCCGCGCTCGGCGATTTCCGCATACCAGGCAAGGCCCAGCTGCCCGACGTTGTCGACGGTCACCTGGTTGAGCTTGCTGTAGCGCTGCTCGTTCGGGTTGCCGCCGTACTGGGTCCACTCGACGTCGTTGGGGTTATGCCCGGCAGCCCGGCGCCGGATTGCGAATACGCGGCCACACCGGCCGCGACGACCAGACCGAAAATCAATCGACGCATCAGGTTCCCCCCCGGAAGAAATCCACCGGCGCCGCGCAGTGCGCGCAAGACCGGGTTACGGCCGCAGCCTACCTTCCGCAGGGGGCGCGTGCCGCAAATTCACTGAACGAATTCGACTATAGGCCCGAGAGCAAGGTCCGAAGTTCTCTGCGGGCCGGTGTTTCCAGCCGGTGCCGGCTACCGGCGGGACTTGCGCGGACCCACTGGCACGACCTGTAGGCGTAGCCGTCAGATATACGCAACTCGTGGGTGCGCGACAGCGGTTACCGGTCGTAGATGACGACCGTGGGCCGTCGCTGTCAACGCGGGCGCAAGACAGCCAACTTACTGTAAGTGAGTGCCGCGGCGTCCTCATCGCTCGTGCCGTGCGCGGAATCTCGTGAGCGCTGCAGAAGGGCGGCGAATTCCTCGCTCGGTACGGCAGGACTGAAACAATAGCCCTGGTACTGATCGCAGCCGAGATCTTCAACAGCTCGCGCTGCTCGGCCGTCTCCACCCCCTCCGCCACGACTTTCAGATGCAGGCTATGCGCCAGCGAGACGATCGCACTACGATCGAAAGATCATCGGGGCACGATCAACAACTCACTTGATGAAACCCTGGTCGATCTTCAACTTGTCGATCGGGAACCGTCGCAGGTAGCTCATGCTCGAGTACCCCGTCCCGAAATCATCGACCGACACGAGCACGCCCATGCGGCTTGAGCTGCTCGAGGATCGTCGACAGACTGCTCCGGGTCGCTCATGAGCGCGCTCTCGGTCAGCTCCACTTCCAGGCACCGCGGATCGAGATGCTCCTCGTTGCAACGCATCCCTGATCATCTGGAGCAGGTTTCCGTGTCGAAATTGGAAGCGCGACAGATTGACCGCCACGCGCATGGGTTGCGAGCCGTCACGCTGCCAGGCGCGCGCCTCGTGACACGCCTCGCGCAGGACCCACGCGCCGATGGAATCGATCAACCCACACTCCTCCGCCATCGGGATGAACTCCCCGGGCAACACCAGTCCCAGCTCAGGATGTTGCCATCGCATCAGGGCCTCTGCGCCGCGGATCGCACCGGTGGTCGTGTCGACCTTGGGCTGGTAGTGAAGCTCGAACTGCTGCGACTCGAGCGCCGCGTGCAAAGTCGCTTTCCAGGTTGACGTGCTCCTGTGTCACGGATTCATGCCCGGTGAAACATTGGATAGTTATTGCGGCCGCGCTGCTTGGCGCAGTACATCGCGGCGTCGGCATGCGCGAGCAGGACGCTTCGCACTCTTGCCATCGGCCGGGATAGAGGCAATGCCGATGCTGGCTGAGTACGGATATCCACGCCCCCGACCCGATGGGCGCGCTGCAGCAGCTTCGTTCGCACGCCGCGCGATCTGTTCGGCATCGGCCGCGCTGCGGCCGGATCGATCCACCAGATGACGAATTCATCGCCGCCCACGCGCGCGACGGTGTCGGTGCTGCGCACCAGCTCATTGAGTCGACGCGCCACCTCCTGCAGTACCTCGTCACCGGCATGATGGCCCAGTGAATCGTTGATCACCTTGAATCGGTCCAGGTCCACCATGAGCACGCAAAACGGCTGACGATCACGCGCGGCGTGGGCACTCGCCTGCGCGAGGCGATCATCCAGGAGCACTCTGTTGGGCAGCCCAGTGAGTGCATCGTGGGTCGCCAGATGACGCAGCTGCTGGTTGGCGGCTTCCAAGTGTCGGTGCGGATGGCGATGACCTGTTCCAGGGACTCGACGTGCGGCCCGCAGCGCGCGCTCGTTGCTGCCACTTGCGCGACAGGGCACTCGCGCACTGCAGCACTTCAATGGGCTCAAAGGGCTTCTTTAGGATCAGCAGCTTATCGGAGTGTCCGAGCCGCTCGACCACATCCATCCAGTCGTAGTCCGAATGGGCCGAGCAGATCACGACCTGCACATCCGGATCGGTCTCCCACAGGTGCTCGATGGTTTCAAGTCCGTCCCAGCCGGGCGGCATTCGCATATCGACGAACGCGAGGGCATACGGCCTGCCCTCTTCCAGTGACTCCTGTACGCACGCGACGCCTTCCTGACCCTGCAGTGCGGTATCGATTTCGAACATTGGCCGTGCGGGGGCCGGTGCGATCTCCTCGCCAAACAGGGCGCGCTCCACGGCCAGCAGCTCGTCACGACCGTCGCGCTCCTGCTCGAGGATCTTGCGAAAATCGGCATGAATGGCTTCATTGTCATCGATAATGATGACTCGGTGTCGCATCATGGAGGGACTCGTTCATAGGCGGCGTCCTAAGAGGGTGTGACCGGTAACTCAACACGAACGTCGCCCCCGACCCGGGGCCATCGCTATGTGCGCGCAGCTCGCCACCCAGTTCCTTGGCGGCCAGGGCACCGCTGTGCAGGCCGAATCCGTGGCCGGTTTTCTTCGTGGTGAACCCGTGATTGAAGATTCGGATCATGTTCTCGGGGGCGATTCCCACTCCAGTATCGGTCACCGCAACCTGCACGCCTCGAGCACATCGAGTGACGCGCACCGTCACATTTTTTATAACATCGCCAGTCGCCCCGCACGCGTCCTTCGCATTGCGGATGAGATTGACGAGAATTTGAAGCACCTTGTGTTTGTCCACGGTGATCTGCGGAATTCGCTCGAACTCCTTGACGACCGTAATGGTATGCCTCTCGAAGCCGCTGTGGTTGATCGCAGACTCTCGTCAACCAGTTGGGTCAGGTCGATGGTCTCTGTCGCCCCACCCACCCTTGCATAGCGTTGCTGCATCGAGACGATTTCCTTTGATATGCGCGATGTTATTCTTGAGCGAGTCGATCTCCTGGAGCGCTTTCTCCTGGTGGTTGCCGAGCTGTTTGGCCAGCTCGGTCAGATAGGTCGGAAGGAGTCGGCCACGAGGGTCCCGATCGATGAAAGCGCCCAGGTCGTCGGGATGCTCCTTCATCAAAGAGACCACCCGGTGCAATCCCGAGACGGGGCTGTCCCTCAGACTAACGATCACAACGTCTGCGGATACATTGACACTGTTGAGTACGTTACCCACGTTATGGAGGACGCTGGTAGCGACCTCCGCCATTCCGGCGTGATGTGACGCGTCCCGAAGTCGCTCTTGCAGCACCTTCTCACGCTCCTGCGCCGCGATCCTCTCCGCAATGTCCAGGTCGATCCCCACAAGGCGCGGCGTGCAGTCCGCGGAATCCGTCGTCACATCCGCCAGGGACTCGACGTGGCCGATCGTCCCATCCGGCCGCACAATGCGATATTGGGTCCGCAAAGGCCTATGTTCGCGCAATGCCGTCGTGATTGCGGCTTCGGCGGAGCTGCGATCCTCGGGATGGATAAGATCGAGCCAGCCGCTCATGGTGGGGCGGAACGTCTCCGACGAGCGCCCGTAGAGCTCATTCATGGTGTCACTCCACCATACGCTCTGACCGCCCTGCTGGATCTCGTAGGCCCCGGCGTGGGCGGCTTTGGTCGCCATGCCGAAGCGGATCGAGATCCTCTCGAGCTCCGCTCTGCGTTGACGCTCGATGTTGGCTTCTGCGTCCAATTGACGCTTCAACCGGATACGTGCGGCTAGAACGAAGACGACCGTTAGAAAGAGGCTGATGAGCAACGCCACCGTGACCTGGTGCTTCTGTCTCCTTGCCGACTCCACGGCGTCGCGAACAACCTCCGCGTCCCGACGCTCGAAGTATTCGTCAATCTGACGAGTTTTTCTGTCTAGATCCGCAATGCGCTCACGCAGCGGCATCAACGTATCCAAGGCGGCGCCGCTGTGCACTTGAGCTGCCAGTTCGCCGGCCTTTTGAGGTGCGTCGCCAACCGCAAAGGAATCTTCCCGGCCGCCCAGATCCCTTAGGAGTAGTGAGGTCGTCTGGAGCGCTTCGGCTGATTGATGTCCGAGAGTTCCTGTGTCCACGGCGTCTACCGCGCCGTTGGTGAAGGTCCTGTAGCTGGCGCGAATGTTGTTTGCCAGCTCGCGCAGGGGTCGTGAGTGCTCGAGGGCGCTCGCCCGACGCGCATCCGCCGTCATTTGCGCGAGCAGCACGAACGCGATGGGTACGACCACCGCGAGGAACTGCAGAGCAATCAGGGTGTCCGTCGATCGTTTCACATGGCACCCGATGGACTCTGCCGGCCGAGACGGCTGCCGGTTCCTGCGTCGCCAGGTGCCCGTGTGAAACCAACTTGAACACGTCGACCGTGCTGACGAGCGAGGCTGCCTGGTCGCGCAGGCAATCGGCCGAGAAAGCGGTGGCTTCGACCAGTTGAGTATTCCGCTGCGTCGCCTCATCCACCTCACTGATCGCCCGCCCCACCTTGTCGATCTGCATCACTCTGAGTCTACAGGCGGCGGAGATCCGCCGATGAGATCGGTCGCCTGCTGCACAGCCGAGACGACCTCGTTCATGGTCTTGCCAGCGGCGCCCACGAGGGAGAGGCCATTGGCGACGCGACCGGCGGAATGATCGATCAACATCTTGATCTGCCGAGCGGCGGCGGCACTGCGGCCGGCCAGGCTCCTGACTTCGGAAGCCACCACCGCAAAGCCACGACCCTGCTCTCCGGGCACGCGCGGCCTCCACGGCGGCATTGAGCGCGAGAAGATTTGTCTGAAAGGCTATCTCGTCCACGACTCCTATGATTTGCGCGATCTTTTGCGACGCGTCAGAGATCTCGCCCATCGTACTAACCGCCTGGCTCATGACCTCACCCCCTCGGCTCGCTACGCTGGCGCCATCGGAGACAAAGCGCGCCGATTTCTGCGCATCTTCGGCGTTCTCCCGTACCATCCGCGAAAGGGACTGCATCGCCGCGCTGGCCTCGCTAAGACGTGTGGCCTGGGTTCCACGCGTGCGCTCAACTCGACGCCCACCACCTGACAATTCCGCTACGGCAGACTCGATGGTCGCCGCGGTGCTCTTGATCGCGCCGACCATCTCGTGAAGGCGAGTCACGGTGAGATTGGAGTTGTCCTTGAGGGACGCCAGCGTTCCACCGTATTGACAGCGGTGATTCTTTCCGTCAGATTGCCTTCTGCAAGAGCCTGCAATACACGAGCGACTTCGTTCAGACCGGTATCACTCGTTTCCAGCAAGCGATTGATACTGCCCACCAACCGCGGGATGAAGGCGTGCTCGGTGGTTGCATGTCTGCCGCCGCTGTCGATCGAGACACGCTGCCGAAAATCGCCATTGCTCGCAGCCTCGACGATGCGGGTGACCTGCTCCTCGAGCCCCTCTTCCTCGGTGCGATCGTTCCATTCGAGGACGTAACCGACCACTCGACCTCCAACATCAAGCACCGGGTCTTCCATGACATGGAAGATGTGTCTCCCCAACTCGACGCGCTGCGCGCCGCCCCGGCCCCCGTACCCGCTCGCTCCAGGGCCGCAACGCCCAGAAGTGTTTGCAGGGAAGTACCGATCAAGCCATTGCCTGACACTGCCTGTGAGGCAGCTCCGCGGAGCTCGGGCGTATGCTTCAACCGCTCGATGACCGATGAGTTCGCGTACACGATGTTGTGTTCAGAATCGGCCACCATGATTCCGATGCTGCAATTATCCAATGCATTCTTGATTCGCAGGTTGACTGCGGCGATCCGCTCGTCGGCCTCTAGCCGGGCGCGCATACGCTTGCGCATTCGTATGACCAGCACCCCAGTCAGGGCTAGGCTCACCGCGATCGCCGAGAGGCACCAGCACCTTCTCCACGGCTGCCGCACGCCGGGGCCGCCGTCGCCGGTGATCTTCGCGATGAAGTGAGCGCCGGGCGCGCGCGCCGACGCCGCCCGGTTACCGCAAGCGCTGGAGCTGGCGGAGCGTGTCGCTCCCGGGCGCGAGCTCGCCGGCCCGGCTGATCGCGTCGGACAGGAGCTTGCGGTTGTTGAGCTGCGCGGCGAGCGTGCCGACCAGCTTCCACGCATCGAGCGAGTCGGGGTTGAGGGTAGCCGCCAGCAATACGTGGC